>NZ_CP191861.1:4800000-8179828 GCF_050952975.1 Streptomyces sp. CA-251247
CCGCCGGGGAAGCCGCCCGTGCGCACCTGGTGCCGCAACAGGTCGGCGAGCTGCCGTGCCCGGTCCGCGCGCAGCAGCCGCCGTCGGGCGGCGGCGACCGGCACGGCGTGGTCACGGATGCGTTCGGCTGGCATGCGGTGGACGATACCGACGGAGTGTCGACGGTGGTGTTGCCAGAGTGTTGCGCCATGCCCGCAACCGGGCGCACCGCGGTGACCTGCGGTTCTGTCCGGCCTCGGGGAAGATCTGCCACCGGACGGCACGCGACGGGGCGGGGACGTGGTGCCCCCGCCCTGCCGGTACCGCCGGTGCCCCGCGGTACCGGTCAGGTCCTGCCCCGCCGGCCGGCCGGTGCCCCGACGGTCAGGCCGAGGGGACGATCCGGCCGGAGACCTCGCCGAGCCCCACACGTACGCCGTCCGGGCCCGGAGCCCAGGCGGTCATCGTCACCACATCGCCGTCCTCCAGGAAGGTCCGCTTGCCCTCGGGGAGTTCGAGCGCGTCCCGGCCGTTCCAGGTCAGCTCCAGCAGCGAACCGCGCTGGCCGACCTCCGGCCCGCTGACCGTGCCGGAGCCGTAGAGGTCACCGGTGCGCAGGGAGGCGCCGTTGACCGTCATGTGCGCCAGCTGCTGGGCGGCCGTCCAGTACATCGTGGCGAACGGCGGCTCGGCGATCACATGTCCGTTGACCGCCACGCTGATACGCAGGTCGAAGCCGCCCTTCTCGTCCTCGGCGGAGTCGTCGAGGTAGGGCAGCAGTTCGCGGTCGCGGGCCGGCGGATCGGTCCGGGCGGCGTCCAGGGCCTCCAGCGGCGTCACCCAGGCGGAGACGGAGGTGGCGAAGGACTTGCCGAGGAACGGGCCGAGCGGCACGTACTCCCAGGCCTGGATGTCCCTGGCCGACCAGTCGTTGAGCAGCGACAGACCGAAGACGTGGTCGCCGAAGTCGCCGAGGGCCACCGGCGTACCCATCCGGGAGGGGGTGCCGACGACGAAGCCGACCTCCGCCTCGATGTCGAGCTTCACGGACGGCCCGAACACGGGAGCGGCGTCGGCCGGCGCCTTGCGCTGCCCCGAGGGGCGTACGACATCGGTGCCGGAGACCACGACGGTGCCCGAGCGGCCGTGGTAACCGATCGGGAGGTGCTTCCAGTTGGGGGTGAGCGCGTCCCCGTCCGGCCGGAAGATCCGGCCGACGTTGGTGGCGTGGTGCTCGCTCGCGTAGAAGTCGACGTAGTCGGCGACCTCGTAGGGAAGGTGCAGCGTGACCGCGTCCAGGGGATGCAGCAGCGGCTCCATGTCCGCCCGGTGCCCCGGCACGGTCACCCAGGCGGTGATCGCGCGCCGCACGTCGCGCCAGGCGGTACGGCCCGCCGCGAGCAGGGGGTTGAGGCTCGGCCGGGCCAGCAGGGCGGCGTAGGGCGAGCCGAGGGTGTGGGCCGCCGCACCGGCATCGAGCACATGGTCCCCGATGCGTACGCCGACCCGACGGCGACCGGGGTCGTCGGCCGTGCTGAAGACGCCGTACGGGAGGTTGTGCGGGCCGAAGGGATCGCCCTCGGCCAGATCGAGCGGGCTCTGCTCGGACATCGGTGCCTGCCTCGCTTTCCACGGGTGTGGGTGACACGTTACGTGGACGCGGACCCGCCCCGGCAGGGCGTTCGGCCGGCCTCTCGCGGCAGACGCTTCTCCCAGGTCCGGTGGAAGACGATCTCCTCCCCGTCGCGGCACACCACCTCGTCCTCGACGAGGAAGCCGGCCGCGTCGCAGCTGATGTCGCAGCGGCTCTCGACCGTCACGTCCCAGGCCCTGTCGGGCCGGTGGAGCCGGGCCGTCCACTCGGCGCTGACACGGGCGGAGTGCGGGTCGTGCTCCACAATCGTGCACGTCTCCCGCGCCTCCTCGGTGAGTTCGAGGCCGTCCGGGTGGATGCGCCGGCCGCCCGGCCGGGGGTCGGTCTCCACGCGCCACTCGCCCCGGGCGACGTCCCGCACCACCAGGCGCTCCGGGCGTTCCACGTCGAGTGTGGCGGGGGAGCTGACGCCGAGCGGCTCATACGGGTCGGGCTCCCCGAACGTGATCCGGTCACCCGTCGTGGGGAGCGTTTCGCGTACCGGGAGTTCGAGGAAGGAGCCCTCGGGGTCGAGCGTGAAGCCCGCGGAGTCGCCCGCGGGCCAGAGCCACGGCCAGTACGCGGAGGAGACGGCGAGCCGGACGCGGTGCCCCGGCGGGAAGGCGTGGCCGGCCGTGCCGAGTTCGAACGTCACGTCCTCCGCCCGGCCCGGCGACCACGCGTCCTGCCGGCCGCCGCCGCGGTGGGCGGTGAGGTCGACGCCGCCCCGGGCGACGAGTGCGGACGAGCCGTCGGGCGCGATGTCGCACAGCCGGGCGACCACCTGGCCGTGCGGACCGTCCGGGCGCAGCCGCAGAGCGACCCGGGCCCGGCCCAGGATCTCGACCGGCTCGTCCGTGACGGGAAAGTCGAAGCAGGCGGAGTGCGCGTCCTCCGCGCGCTGGTCGGGCGGCGGATCGGCGTCGTTCCCGGTGGGGACGGGCCGGCCCGCGTCCAGCCCGGTGTGCTGGGGCGAGTCGACGACGAGGGGTGCGCCGCCGAGCGCGTACGCGACCGTGCGGATGTGCGGTGACGGCAGGCCCGGTTCGGCGACCCAGTGACCCGAGGGGTGGGGGAGGTGCGGCGTGCTGATCCAGGCGCGGAGCAGCGGCTCTGCGGCCGGCGCCTCGCCGCCCTCGTCGTCCTTCATATGGCGGTCCCACCACGCCAGGGTCTCGCCGAGAAAGCCGATCGCGGGCCCCGGGTGGTCGGCGTGGTCCGGATAGCGGTGCGGCCAGGGGCCGATCAGCCCGCGGACGCGATCGGGCGGCAGCTGCGTCACCAGCCGCAGGACGGCGTCGCGGTAGGGGTCGTACAGCCCGCCCACGGCCAGGACGGCCGCGGTGATGTCAACCAGGGTCCCGCGAGTGTCCTCCTGCGGCCGGTCCATCTCGCGGGGCCGGGGCGCGAGCCAGGCATGGGCGGGCGGCTCGACGGCCTCCAGGCGCTTCATCCACATGCCGCGCCACTCCTCGCCGGCGAAGAGCGGGTCGGGCGGACGGCAGAGGGCGGACAGCAGGGCGGCGGACCGGCTGAGCAGGCCCTCGGCGAGCACCGAACCGCCCGGGTGGTACGCGCCGTTGTCGTCCGGATCGTCGGTGGCGCACACCGTGACGACCGCTTTCAGCGGTTCCGGGCCGAGGGCCGCGACGCGCAGGGCCAGGGTGCCTCCGGCGCCGATCCCGAACATGCCGACCCGGCCCGTGGACCACGACTGCGCGGCCAGCCACTCGACCACCTCGGCGCCGTCCGCCACCGCGCCGGGATCGCCCTCGGGGCCGGGCAGACCCTCGCTGTTGCCGTGTCCGCGCACCTCCACACGGACGGACGCGTAACCGTGAGCGGCGTACCAAGGGTGACGCTGCGCGTCACGCGCGGCGGTCGTATCGGTCAGCCTTTCCGGCGAATACTCGAGCAGGACGGGGACAGGCGCATCGGTGTACGGCCGCCACATCCGTGCATACAGCCGAGTTCCGTCGGTCAGCGGAATCCGGACGTCCTCGTGGCTGGTTTCATACGGGGCATGCTGGTGCTGGTCCATGGCGGAGACCTCGGTGCACGGGGTGCGCCGGTCACGTCGGAACCGGTCGCCGAACCCGGCGAAAGGGCTCACCCCTGGGCGTACGTGCTGATCACGAACATACCGGCGGCAGCGGGAAGCCGCCCATGGTGATCGAAAGGCGACCGGATACGCTGACTTGAGTGAATCGAGCGACACATCGACAATCCGTGTGATCGTCAGCAGACAGGAGACCCCCTCGTGAGCGTCGTCGGGCCGTTCGGGCTGAGCGTGCGGGACCAGGCTCTTGAGGCCGATGTCCAGACCGGACTGTCGGCCGTGGAGGCGGGTCTGCTCGATGCCACCAAGAGCGAGGTGCCCTTCATCACGGAGGCCGCGCAGCATCTCGTACGGGCCGGAGGTAAGCGGTTCCGGCCACTTCTGGTGATGCTGGCGGCCCAGTTCGGCGACCCCCACGCGCCCGGTGTGGTGCCCTCCGCCGTGGTCGTGGAGCTCACGCATCTCGCGACGCTCTACCACGACGACGTGATGGACGAGGCGGACGTACGGCGCGGTGTGGACAGCGCGAACGCCCGCTGGGGCAACTCGGTTGCCGTCCTGACCGGCGACTTCCTCTTCGCCCGGGCCAGCCACATACTGGCCGACCTGGGTCCGGAGGCCGTACGCATCCAGGCCGAGGCCTTCGAGCGACTGGTCACCGGCCAGATCCTGGAGACGGCGGGCCCGCGCGACGGCCGTGACCCGGTGGAGCACTATCTCGACGTCATCGGCGGCAAGACGGGCTCCCTGATCGCCGTCTCGGGCCGGTTCGGCGCGATGATGTCGGGTGCCGACGAGGGTGTCGTGGACATCCTGACGCAGTACGGCGAGCGGCTCGGCGTGGCGTTCCAGCTGGCCGACGACGTCCTCGACATCGCCAGCGACTCGCACGAGTCCGGCAAGACGCCGGGCACGGACCTGCGGGAGGGCATTCCGACGCTTCCCGTGCTGCATCTGCGCGCGCGGGCCGAGGCGCAGGGGCTCCCCGAGGACCTGGAACTGGTCGCGCTGCTGGAGAGCGACCTCTCGGACGACGAGCTGCACGCCGACGCGCTGCGCCGGCTGCGGGTGCACCCCGCACTGGAGCAGGCGCGACGCGACACCGTGCGCTACGCGGAGGAGGCGCGGGCGATGCTCGCGCCGTTGCCGGAATGCGATGCGAAGGCGGCGCTCGTGGAGCTCTGCGACCTGGTCGTGCACCGAGCGGGCTGACGCACCCCGCCAGACCCCTCCCCACCTGCACCGACGTCCGGATGGGCGGCGCTTCGACGTGCCCGCGGGCAGTACTCGTACCTCTCCAGACCGGCAGGACATCCGCCGTACGCCGTGCGGACGGGGTCCGCGCCGCCTCCGTACAGGTGTGACCGGCATCACAGAATTGGATTGGGTCCAGTCTGAGATCCGCTCCGTACTCCAGTGCAGAAGCTGACGCACAGGGCGTTGGCATCGGTACGGGGAGACTTACTGATGAAGCGCACCAAGACCATCCTTGTCGGTACCACTGCTGTCGCCGCCGCCGCGGGCGTCGCCCTCGCCGTCCTGCCGGCCTTCGCGGCCGACGGCGACGGCTCCGCCCACCGTTCCGCCGGGCAGGGCGGCAGCAGTTCGGACCTGGCCGTCCAGAGCGGCGCGGGCGGTTCGGGCGGGAGCGCCGCGCTCTTCGTGGCGAGCTTGAACGGTGCCAACGAGGTTCCGGTGCAGGGAGGGCCCGCCGTCGGTGACCGCGACGGCGCGGCGCTCCAGTTCGTCAAGGTCCAGGGGGACAAGGTGTCGGTCGCGGTGAAGTTCCGCGGCACCGACAAGCCGACCGCTCTCCACATCCACCAGGGTGCGAAGGGCACGAACGGAGGCATCAAGATCGATTTCACCGAGCTGATCGGCAAGGGCCGGACCGAGGCCGCCGGCTGGACGGGAGCCGTCACCGGCAGCGTCAAGGTCAAGGACAAGACCGTGCTCGACGCGTTCAGGACCGGCCCGAACGGCTTCTACGCCAATCTGCACACCGCGGCGTTCCCGGGCGGCGCCGTCCGGGGCCAGTTCCACAAGGTGACCGGTTCCTTCCCGTTCGACCGGGCCCTCGGCAACGTCCAGGCGTCCGTGGTGACGGGCAAGCAGATCTACGAGTGCAAGAAGTCCGCCGACGGCACGCTCTCCTTCCAGCAGCGCGATGTCCGTGCCGTGCTGGGCGGGAACATCGCCCACTCCTTCATCGCTCCCAACTCCGGTACGCCGCAGTGGATCGCTCCTGACCGCAGCGCCGTCACCGGTGCACTGATCAGCAAGACGCCGAACGGCGAGGCGAACATCCCCGAGCTGGACCTCAAGGCCACGCAGTCCGGCAACAAGCGGGGCCTGTTCGCCCACACCCAGGAGATCTTCCGGCTGAACACGGTGGGCGGCGTCGCCCCGGCCGGCAGTTGCGACCAGGGTGCGATCGTCGGCGTCCCGTACGGCGCGGACTACGTCTTCGTCCAGAAGTAACCGGACCCGGACCGGCCGGACCGGCCGTATCCGAAAGAACCTCCGCACAGCCCTTGCGCCACGGGCGCGGCGCTTCCCCTACTGGACGGGGGAGGCGTCGCGCCTCTGCGTCATCCCAGAGCAGTACGACAAGTTGCTCCCGGGGTCTGACGCCTGAGTGCGGCCGATTTGGTCAGATTGGCAGTACCAGGCCTGACCAACCACGGAGGTAGGGCACACCATGGCACCGAACGACAGCGCACAGACCACCGAAGAGGCCAAGGACCTCGCAGTGGGCCGCCGCAAGGCCGCTCGCTACATCGTCCCGGTCGCGGTGGCCGGGGTGGCGGCGGCGACCATCGGGCTCGTCCCGGCGCTCGCTGCTTCCGGTGATCCCGATCTGCCGAAGATCAGCGCGCAGGAGCTCATCGAGAAGATCGCCGCATCGGACACGCAGCAGCTGTCCGGCACCGTCAAGGTCAACACGGACCTGGGCATCCCGGCCATCGGCGGTCTCGCCGACTCCTTCGCGCCCAAGGGCGGCGACCGCGGGGACGAGCAGGGCTCGTCCGCGGCCCCCGACGGCAAGCTGATGGAGCTCGCCACCGGCTCGCACACGCTGAGGGTCGCGGCCGACGGTCCGGACCGGCAGAAGGTGTCGATCCTCGAGGACGCGGCCGAGTACAGCCTGATCCACAACGGCGACGAGGTCTGGGCCTACGACAGCGCGACCAACGAGGCGTACCACTCCAAGGACGCGGCGAAGGGCAGCGCCGAGCAGCACGGCAAGGACCAGGCGGCGCCCGGGGATCTGCCGTCCACGCCCAAGGAGTTCGCGGACGAGGCCCTCGAGGCGGCCGGCGACACCACGTCCATCACCGTCGACGGCACCGCCCAGGTGGCCGGCCGCGACGCCTACCAGCTGCTGATCAAGCCCAAGCAGAGCGGCTCCACCATCGGCTCGATCAAGGTGGCGGTGGACGCGAAGACGGGCACCCCGCTGAAGTTCACGCTCACGCCGAGCGGCGGGGGCAAGGCCGCCGTCGACGTCGGCTTCACCAAGGTCGACTTCTCCAAGCCGGCCGCGTCCACCTTCGACTTCAGCCCGCCCAAGGGCGCGAAGGTGACCGAGGCCGACGAGCTCGGCAAGGACCAGGGAGCCCCGAAGCACGAGAAGGACGTCAAGGGCCTCGAGGAGTTCCAGGGCCTGAACGTCATCGGTGAGGGCTGGACCTCCATCGCGAAGATCGAGGGCCCCGCCGGCGAGGGCTCCGCCGCTCCGAAGGAGGGCGACGTCCCGCCGGAGGCACAGGGCTTCCTGGATGCCCTGGGCGACCCGGTGAAGGGCAAGTTCGGCTCGGGCACGGTCTTCAAGACCCGCCTCGTCAACGCCCTGATGACGGATGACGGCACCGTGTACGTCGGAGCGGTCACCAAGGACGCCCTCGTGAAGGCCGCCGACGCAGGCAAGTAACGAGGGCATCCAGCCCGATCGTGGTTGTCGCCCGCCCCGCCGTACGCTCCGTACGGTGGGGCGGAAGCCTGAGCGAGTGAACGGGGGCCGGTATGGCAGCTGTGATCGAGACGCACGGACTCACCAAGCGCTACCGCGGCGGCCAGCTCGCCGTCGACCGGCTCGACCTTGCCGTGCCCGCGGGCAGCGTCTTCGGATTCCTCGGCCCCAACGGGTCGGGCAAGACCACCACCATCCGGATGCTGATGGGCCTCATCGAGCCCACCGCCGGCAGCGCGACCGTCCTCGGCGGCACCATGCCGCGTGCCGTACGGACGGTCCTGCCGCATGTGGGCGCGCTGATCGAGGGACCGGCGCTGTACGGGTTCCTGAGCGGCCGGGACAACCTGGTGCGCTACGACTCCGCCGACCCGAACGCCGATCCCCGCACCCGCGCGGCCCGCGTCGCCTCCGCCCTGGACCGGGTGGGGCTGACCTCGGCCGGGGGCAAGAAGGCCAAGGCGTACTCCCTCGGCATGAAACAGCGGCTCGGGCTCGCGGCCGCGCTGCTCCAGCCACGCAAGCTGCTGGTGCTCGACGAGCCCACCAACGGCCTCGACCCGCAGGGCATGCGGGAGATCCGCGCCCTGGTCCGGGCGCTGGCCGCCGACGGCACCACGGTCTTCCTCTCCTCGCACCTCCTCGACGAGATCGAGCAGGTCTGCACCCATGCGGCCGTCATGGCGCAGGGGCGGCTGCTCATCCAGGGCCCGGTGGCCGACCTCGCCGCCGGGGCCAGGGGCCGTCTGGTGGTCCTCACCCCCGACCCGGGCGACGCCGCCCGGCTCCTCAAGGAGCAGGGAGTCGCCGGGGTGAACGTCGAGGACGAGCGGGTGACGGGCGAGCCGCCGGGGCCCGATGTGGACCTGGCCGAGCTGAACGCCGCCCTGGTCGGGGGCGGGGTGCGGGTACGGGGGTTCGGCGTCGAGCGCGCTTCCCTGGAGGACGCGTTCGTCGCGCTGACCGGAGAGGGATTCGATGTCGCAGGCTGAGGTGATCGGGACGGGCGGGGCCGACGGCTCCGACCGTTCGGGCGGGGCCGGCGCGGCTGCCGGGTCGGACGCCGGACCGCGGGCGCTGTGGACCCTCGGGCTCTTCCGCTCCGAGCTCGTCACCACGCTGCGCCGCTGGCGGACGCTCGCTCTGCTGGCCGTGCTGGCCGCCGTGCCGGTCCTGATCGGAATCGCCGTGAAGATCGAGACCGGCGACGGGGGCTCCTCCGGCGGAGGCGGCGGCGAGGGACCCGCCTTCATCACCCAGATCACCAACAACGGCCTGTTCCTGGTCTTCGCCGCGCTCGCCGCGACCCTGCCCGTATTCCTCCCGATGGCGGTCGGGGTCGTCGCGGGCGACGCGATCGCCGGTGAGGCCAACGCGGGCACCCTGCGCTATCTGCTGGTCGCACCGGCGGGCCGGACGCGGCTGCTCCTCGCCAAGTACGCCACCGTCCTCACGTTCACTCTGGTGGCCACCCTGGTGGTCGCCGCGTCCGCGCTCGCGGTCGGGGCTGTGCTCTTCCCCCTCGGCGATGTCACGACGATCTCCGGCACCACCATCTCGTTCGGGGACGGCCTGCTGCGGGCCGCCCTGATCGCGGTCGTCGTCGCGGCATCGCTGGCCGGACTCGCGGCGCTCGGCCTGTTCGTCTCGACGCTCACCGGCAGCGGCATCGCGGCCATGGCGACCACGGTCGGCCTGCTGATCACCGTGCAGATCCTGGACACGATCCCGCAGCTGGACGCGATCCACCCGTATCTCTTCCCGCACTACTGGCTGTCGTTCTCGGACCTGCTGCGGGAGCCGCTCTACTGGGACGACGTACAGAAGAACCTGGGGCTCCAGGCGCTGTACGCGGCGGTGTTCGGGTCGGCGGCCTGGGCGCGCTTCACGTCGAAGGACATCACGGCGTAGGCGCTGCGGCCGTCCCCGCCGAGGCCGGGACGCGCGACGAGGACGCTCACGTCACCGTGGCGAAGAACCGCTTGGCGTCCCGCACGGCCGCTTCGTCGTTCAGGACGTCACCGGGCCGGGAGCCGTTGCCGAGGAGTACGCCGCCCCGCTCCATCTTCAGATAGGCGGCGATGGTGTCGAGCGTGCCCACCAGCGGGTCGGCCGCCGCGCGGTCCGCGTCGGCGAGCGCGGTCACGCCCCACAGCGTGCGCCCCGCCATCCGGGCCCGGAAGTCCACGCCCGGCACCCGCATCCAGCCCGACCAGTGGTCGAGATAGCGCTTGGTGGAGGTCGAGACGGTGTACCAGTACAGCGGTGAGGCGATGACCAGGTCGGTCGCCTCCAGGGTGGCGTCCAGCAGGGTGGCGCCGTGCCCGGTGGGCGCGGGATAGGCGCCGTCGTCCTCGTGCCGCGCGTCCTCGAAGTCCGGCAGCGCGAGGTCGGCCAGATGGAGCCAGCGCTGCTCGGCGCCCGCGGGAAGCTGCTCGGCCGCGAGCCGGGCCAGTGCCTCGGTGTTGCCGTCGGTGCGGCTGCTGCCCAGCAGGAACAGGAACTTCCGGGTCATCGCGTTCTCCCCCTCGTACCGCTCGTACCGCGGACAGCTGTCCGCGAACGTGACTGCATGCGTGCGCAGTATATGCACACGCATGCAGTCGGTGGGGGGTGGCGGTCTTCGGGACAGCCGGGTCAGCCGGTCAGAAGGTCAGCTTCCAGCTGTTGATGTAGCCCGTGTCCTGCGCGGCGACGTCCTGCACCCGCAGCTTCCAGGCGCCGTTGGCCGGCTCGCTCGACGCGTTCACGGTGTAGGTGGCGACGACGTTGTCCGCCGAATCGTTGCTGCTGGAGTTCTTCAGCCGGTACGCGCTGCCGTCGGGGGCCACCAGGTCCACGACCAGGTCGCCGCGCCAGGTGTGCCGGATGTCGACGCCCACCGAGAGGGTGGCCGGGGCGTTTCCGGTGCGGCCGGTGACGGTGACCGTGGAGGTGACGGCCGCGCCGTTGTCCGGGATCGCCACGTCGGTGGTGCTCTCGTACGCCTCGCCGGGCGGGACGGTCGTTCCCGTCGAGAGCGTCCAGACGGCATGGGCGAGCGCGTCGCTGTTGCGGTCGAGCGCCGTGTCGTTGATGTTCGCCGTCGTGTCGCACGAGGAGTGGTAGCAGCGGTCGAAGGCCTGGCCGGCGGTGCCGCCCCACTTCTGGACCTGCGCCGCGGTCTTCGTGCGCCCGGCGCCGGTGAACAGACCGCCGACCGGTATGCCCACGTTCTTGAACGAGGCGTGGTCGGAGCGGCCGTCGCCTTCGGTCTCGATCTCGGTCGCGACGCCGAGGCCGGCGAAGTAGTCCTTGAGGACCTTCTCGATCGCCGGGTCGTCGTCGTAGACGAAGTAGCCCGGGTTGGGCGAGCCGATCATGTCGAAGTTGAGATAGCCGGAGATCTTCGAACGCTCGGCGGCGGGAAGGTTGTTGACGTAGTACTTCGACCCGACCAGGCCCAGCTCCTCGGCGCCCCACCAGGCGAACCGCAGATGCTTCGTGGGCTGCAGCTGGGCGCGGGAGACGGCGAGCGCGGTCTCCAGGACACCTGCGGAGCCCGAGCCGTTGTCGTTGATGCCGGCGCCGGAGGAGACGGAGTCGAGGTGCGCACCGGCCATCACGATCTGGTTGGCGTCGCCGCCGGGCCAGTCGGCGATGAGGTTGTACCCGGTGGCGCCGCTGGAGGTGAACTGCTGGATGGCCGTGGTGAATCCGGCCGCGTCCAGCTTCGCCTTCACATGGTCGAGGGACGCCTTGTAGCCGGCCCGGCCGTGGGCGCGGTTGCCGCCGTTGGCGGTGGCGATCGACTGGAGCTGGGTGAGGTGTGCCTTGACGTTGGCGAGCGGTATGTCGGGGGCGGCCAGTGCGGACGTCGGGGCTGCCGGCGCGGCCGGTGCCGCCGTGGCCGCGGGAGCGGCGGAGGCGAGCAGACCGGCCAGAGCTATCGCGGCGGCCGCGGCCGTGCGTCTGGGAAAGGCGGAGAACTTCATGTGGGGGCTCCGGATTCCGTACGGGGACATGACGGAACGTGCGAGACGCCCCGGAACGGCTCGTTCCAGGGCGTTGGAGCAGTGGCGCTGAACAGAAGAAGAGCGATGCGGGCGCGTGGGTATGCGGTGGTGACGCTGCGGTACGGGTGGCGCGGTGTGCGTGCTGAGAGTTCAGCGAGACTTTGACCTACCGTCAAGGGCGGAAATCGGTCAGCCGCGTTCGTATATAGGACTTCGTCTCCGTCACGGAACGGCCAACGCCGCGGCGCCTTTCGGGCACAACTGGCGCACGGCGGGCGTCAACGGTGTGGCAGGGGTTCACGCTGTGACCATCGCCGAGCAAGGGTGCGCCGTATGAACCTGGATCCGTTTCTGCTGCTGGGCGCCGCGATCAGGATTCTGCTGCCCGTGGGGGTCGCCACGCTGTTCGCGACCGTGGCCGCGATGGCCCTCCTCGTCGGCGTGTTCGCCCTGCTGACACGGCGCGTGCGCCGGCGGTACGTGGCGGCGGAGGAGGAGGGCCACGGGCTCGAGTTCTTCACCTGGCGGGATGCGGACTAGCCGAGGAGGCCTGCCCGCCGCTCCCCGCGGAACGCGGTGCTACTCCACGCAGAATTCGTTCCCTTCGGGGTCCGCCATGGTCGTCCACACGCCGATCGGCTGGTCCTGCCGGTAGAGGACGGTCGCACCGAGCCCCTCCAGCCGCGCGACCTCAGCCTCGCGCTTCTCCGGACCCACGTGCAGGTCGAGATGGAGCCGGTTCTTGACCGTCTTCCCCTCGGGCACGCGCTGGAACAGCAGTCGGCGGCCGAGACCGATGTCGGTGTCCTTCTCGAACTCGTCGTCCGGATGCCGGACGGCGGTGTAATCGAGCCAGGCGTCCCGGCCGTGGGCCTGGGTGGTCGAGCCGTCCGGCAGTTGTCCGGCTTGCCGCAGGCTCTCGATCAGCGCGCTGTGGTCCTCTCGCCGGTACTCCAGCGCCGCGGCCCAGAAGTCGGCCTGCACGTGCGGGTCGGAGCAGTCCACCACAAGTTTCCAGTGCACGGTCATGTAACCACTTATAATGGTTACATGAGCGAGGTCGCAAGAGGACTGACCCTGCGTACGCCGGATGGGCGTCCCTATCGTTTCGACCCCGGCGCGCTCTGCCTCGAGCTGCTGCCGACCGGAGGGCCTGGAAGCTACGCGCGGTGGGAGGTGCTGCACGAGCCCGCCGACCTGGTGCGCTGGGCGCGGCAGAGCCGGCTGCCCGCCGGGCTGGAGCCGGTCGTGACCCCTGACGAGGTCGCGGGAGCGCGGGCACTCCGCGACGCCCTGTGGCGGCTGGCCGCCGGCCGGACGCGCGGCGAGCAGCTGTCCCCGGCGGACCTCGCCGTGGTCAACGCCGCGGCGGCGAAGGCCCCGCCCGTCCCGCGGTTCACCCAGCGCGGGGGCCACGGCTGGGTCCCCGGGGCCACCGGCACCCAGTTGCTGTCCGCCGTCGCGCGCGATGGGGTGGACCTGTTCACCGGGCCGTACGCACATCGCATCCGCGAATGCGGCGCGCACGACTGCTCCCTGCTCTTCGTCGACACGTCCCGGCCGGGACGCCGTCGCTGGTGCGCGATGGAGAACTGCGGCAATCGCAGCAAGGTCAGGGCGCACCGCGCCCGCCACACCGAATCGGAGGGAGACGAGTGATGACGAGCGAACCGAGCCGCCGGCAGCCCGGCGACACGACGGGCCTCACGCAGGACGCGGGATGGGAGATCGGCGTCTCGAAGACGCTTCCCCTGCCCGTCGACGCGGTGTGGGACTTCATCGTGAGCCCGGAGGGCGTCGCCCTCTGGCTCGGGAAGGGCGTTGACCTGCCCACCGAGAAGGGCGAGGAGTACGCGACGGCCGAGGGCGTCACGGGTGAGCTGCGCAGCTACCGCCCGGGCGACCGCGTCCGGCTGACGTACGGCACCACCACACTCCAGGTCGCGGTCTCCGCGTCGGGCTCCGGAAAGGCCGTCCTCCGCTTCCACCAGGAGCATCTCGCCGACGCGGTGGAGCGCGAGCGGCAGCGGGCCCACTGGAAGGCCGTGACGGCCGAGGTGGTGCAGGCCCTGGGTGTCTCCTGAGAGCCGCCACCCCTTGGAGTTCATGTGGGGCTGCGCCCCACGCCCCCTTGCTCCGCGGCAGCTTCGCACCTCGTCCCGTCCGGCGGCTCCGCGCCGCGGAGGCGGACGGCACCTGTGGGGCTGCGGCCCCACGCCCCGCTTGCGGCAGCTTCGCGCCGCATGCCCTGCATCCGAACAGGCTCAGGCTCGCTTCCGGGCGCACGCCAACGGGTCGCGTGCTCGACCGCTCGGGAGGGGGTGTGCAGGGTCGTCCCCGCAGGGGATCGGCGGCAGTACCTGGGTGCTCCATGCAAGGGAGCTCTAGGCCGCCGACCCCGAGGAGTCGAGCCCGGAGGGCCCCTGGACCCGACGCGGGGCAAGGGCCTGAGGCTCAAGCTCCCCAGCCCCCGAACGGGCTCGGGTTCGCTTCCGGGCGCACATCAAGGGGTCGCGTGCTCGACCGCTCGGGAGGGGGCGTGCAGGGTCGTCCCCGCAGGGGATCGGCGGCAGGACCTGGGTGCTCGATGCATCGCAGCTGTAGGCGGCCGACCCCGAGGAGTCGAGCCCGGAGGGCCCCTGGACCCGACGCGGGGCAAGGGCCTGAGGCTCAAGCACCTCAGCCCCCGAACGGGCTCGGGTTCGCTTCCGGGCGCACGCCAACGGGTCGCGTGCTCGACCGCTCGGGAGGGGGCGTGCAGGGTCGTCCCCGCAGGGGATCGGCGGCAACACCCGGGTACGCAATGCATCGCAGCTGTATGCCGCCGACCCCGAGGAGTCGAGCCCGGAGGGCCCCCGGACCCGCCGCCGGACAAGGACCCGAGGTTCAAGCACCCGACCCCTGCCCCAGGGACCCGTCGCCGCACAAGGGCCTGAGGCTCAAGCACCTCAGGACGTCGGCTTCACCGAAGCCGGGCCGGCCGCCGGAGCCGCCGTCGGAGCAACCCCCGTCGCCGGGGCCACAACCGCCACCCTCAGCGCCGCCTCCCTCGACAACCTCGCCGCCTCCGCCCTCGTCCTCCTCGCCGTCCTCAACGCATCCCACGTCAAGCAGCTCAGCGCCAGCCACACCAGCCCGAACCCTGCCCACCTCTCCGCCGGCATCGCCTCGTGGAAGTACAGGATCCCCAGCAGGAACTGGAACACCGGCGCCAGGTACTGGAGCAGCCCCAGCGTCGACAGCGGAACCCGGATCGCCGCCGCGCCGAAGCACACCAGCGGCGCCGCCGTCACCACACCCGTCGCGGCCAGGAGCGCCGCGTGCCCCACCCCGTGCGCCCCGAACGTCGCCGCTCCGTCCGCCCCGAGCCACAACAGAAACCCGAGCGCCGGCAGGAACTGGATCGCGGTCTCGGCCGCAAGCGACTCCAGCCCCCCGATGTTGACCTTCTTCTTCGCCAGCCCGTACGTCGCGAACGAGAACGCCAGCGTCAGCGAGATCCACGGCGGCTGTCCGTACCCGATCGCCAGCACCAGCACCGCCGCGAACCCGGTGCCGACCGCCACCCACTGCGCGGGCCTCAGTCGTTCCTTCAGCAGCAGGACGCCCATCGCGATGGTGACCAGCGGATTGATGAAGTAGCCGAGAGACGCCTCGACGACGTGGCCGGAGTTCACGGCCCAGATGTAGACGCCCCAGTTGACGGTGATGACCGCCGCGGCGACGGTGATCAGCCCGAGCTTCCGGGGGCTGCGCATCAGCTCCCGTACCCATCCCCAACGCCTCACCACCAGCAGGGCGACGGCCACGACGGCCAGCGACCACACCATGCGGTGGGCGAGGATCTCCGCCGCACCCGAGGGCTTCAGCAGGGGCCAGAAGAGGGGGACCAGGCCCCACATCCCGTAGGCCCCGATCCCGTACAGCAGTCCTGCCCGCTGTTCACCGTCCGACGTCACTGCCCCTCCCGCCCTGCGCGCTTCACCTCGTCGAAAGGTACGCGCCGGAGGCCGGGCCTGTCATGCCCGTATCGCCATACGGTCATGACGAAACTCGGGGCGCCCACGGCCGCCCGGAGGGACGCGGCGATCACCGGGAAGGGAGCGCCGATCACCCGGAACGACGCGGCGCCCCGGAACGACGCGGCGGCCACGCAGGACAACGGGGGCGGCCGCGCAGGACTACGCGGCAGCCGCCCAGCCCAAGACGGCGGCACCCACGACGCGGCCCCATCGCCTCAGACCGCAGCCAGCGCCGCCTTGACCGAGTCCGCCAGCGGCGTCGTCGGCCGCCCGGCGAGACGCGACAGGTCGCCGCTCGTCGTGGCGAGCAGCCCTCGGCCCACCGCCGCGTCGACGTCGACGAGGATCTCGGCGAACGGCGCGGGCACCCCGGCTCCGGTCAGGATCTCCAGATGCGCGGCGGCCGGGACGTCGTTGTGGACGATGGTGCGCCCGCTCTGCGCGGAGAGCTCCGCCGCGTACTCGGCGAAGGACCACGCGACGTCCCCGCTCAGCTCGTACGCCTGCCCGAGATGCCCCTCGCCGGTCAGCACTGCGGCCGCCGCGGCGGCGTAGTCGGCGCGGGAGGCCGAGGCGACCCGGCCCGCGCCGGCGCTCGCGACGACGGCGCCGTGCGCGAGGACAGGCGCGAGCTGCTCGGTGTAGTTCTCGGTGTACCAGCCGTTGCGCAGGAACGTGTACGGCAGACCCGAGTCGAGGATCAGCTGCTCGGTGACCTTGTGCTCGGCGGCGAGCAGGAAGTCGGCGGCGGGCCCGCCGAGGACCCCGGTGTACGCGAGCTGCGTGACGCCCGCCGCCTTCGCCGCCTCGATCACGGCGGTGTGCTGCGGTACGCGCCGGCCCACCTCGCTGCCGGAGATCAGCAGGACCCGGTCGCCCGCCCGGAAGGCTTCGGCGAGTGTCGCGGGCTCGTCGTAGTCGGCGATCCGCAGTTCCACGCCCCGCGCGGCGAGGTCCGCGGCCTTCTCCTTGAAGCGGACGACGGCGGCGACCTCTGCTGCCGGGACCTTCGTCAGCAGCTCGCCGATGACGAGTCGGCCGAGGGATCCCGTGGCTCCGGTGACGACGATGCTCATGGTTGGTTCCGTTCGTAGGGTGCGTCAGGCTGCTCGCTCACCCTAGGAGGGGTACTAACCAAGCGAAAGTACCCACTTTGACGTAAGGTACTGGCATGAACGTAAGCTGGACGCCCGATGTGAACGACAAGATGTGTCCCTCCCGCATCGTGCTGGAGCACGTCACCAGCCGCTGGGGCGTCCTCGTCCTGGCCGCGCTGCTGGAGCGTTCGTACCGCTTCAGCGAGCTGCGGCGGACCGTGGGCGGTGTCAGCGAGAAGATGCTGGCGCAGACGCTGCAGACCCTGGAACGCGACGGGTTCGTGCACCGCGATGCCAAGCCCGTCATCCCGCCACGCGTGGACTACACGCTCACGGAGCTGGGCAGGGAGGCCGCCGAGCAGGTGTGGTCGCTGGCGCGCTGGACGGAACGGCAGCTCGAAGCGGTCGAGCGGGCGCGCGCCGAGTACGACGAGGCGAAGACATCGCTCCAGGCGGAGCCGGCCTGACGGGACGGGGGGCGCCCAGCCGCGGTGGGCACAGCCGGACAACAGCGTCCCCAGGACGACGAACGACGGCCCCAGCACGGCGAACGATGACCGGCCCGGCGAACGACGGCCGGCCCGGCGAACAGCAAGAGGGGCCGGGGCCTCAGCGACCCCGACCCCTCCACACACCCCGACCGCGGGTCAGCCCCCGACCGTCCAGGTGTCGTTGCCCGCGAGCAGCGCGCTCAGATCCCCCTTGCCGTCCCGCTCGATCGCCGTGTCGAGCTGGTCCGACATCAGCGTGTCGTAGACCGGCCGTTCGACGCTGCGCAGCACGCCGATGGGCGTGTGGTGCAGGGTGTCCGGGTCGGCCAGCCGGGACAGCGCGAACGCCGTGGTCGGGCTGGTGGCGTGCGCGTCGTGGACGAGGATCTGCGACTCGTTCGCGGGCGTCACCTCGACCACCGTGAGGTCCCCGGTGGCCGGATCCCGTACGACCCCCTTGGCGTTGTCGGTGCCGAAGAGGATCGGCTGCCCGTGTTCGAGGCGGATGACCGCCTCCTCAGCCTGCTGCTTGTCCTTCAGGGCCTCGAAGGCGCCGTCGTTGAAGATGTTGCAGTTCTGGTAGATCTCGACCAGCGCCGTGCCCTGGTGGTCGGCGGCCTGGCGCAGTACCTCGGTCAGGTGCTTGCGGTCGGAGTCGACGGTGCGGGCCACGAAGGAGGCCTCGGCGCCGATCGCCAGTGACACCGGGTTGAAGGGCGCGTCGAGCGAGCCCATCGGCGTCGACTTGGTGATCTTGCCGACCTCGGAGGTGGGGCTGTACTGGCCCTTGGTGAGTCCGTAGATCCGGTTGTTGAAGAGCAGGATCTTCAGGTTCACATTGCGGCGCAGGGCGTGGATCAGATGGTTGCCGCCGATGGAGAGCGCGTCTCCGTCACCGGTGACGACCCAGACGCTCAGGTCCCGCCGCGAGGACGCGAGCCCGGTGGCGATGGCGGGCGCGCGGCCGTGGATGGAGTGCATCCCGTAGGTGTTCATGTAGTACGGGAAGCGGGACGAGCAGCCGATCCCGGAGACGAAGACGATGTTCTCCTTCGCCAGGCCGAGCTCGGGCATGAAGCCCTGCACGGCGGCGAGGATCGCGTAGTCACCGCAGCCGGGGCACCAGCGCACTTCCTGATCGGACTTGAAGTCCTTCATGGACTGCTGGGCTTCGGCCTTGGGAACCAGGGAGAGAAGACCGGACACCGTCTCAGTCATTGATGGCCTCCTTGAGAGCCGTGGCCAGCTGCTCGGCCTTGAACGGCATGCCGTTGACCTGGTTGTAGCTGTGCGCGTCGACCAGATACCTCGCCCGGATCAGGGTGGCGAGCTGGCCGAGGTTCATCTCCGGTACCACTACCTTCTGGTAACGCCCCAGCACGTCCCCGAGATTCCGCGGGAACGGGTTGAGATGGCGCAGATGGGCCTGGGCGATGGGGATGCCCGCGGCCCGCAGCCGCCGTACGGCGGCGGTGATCGGTCCGTACGTCGAACCCCAGCCCAGCACCAGCGTGGTCGCGTCGTCGGGATCGTCGACCTCGACGTCGGGCACCTCGATGCCGTCGATCTTGGCCTGGCGGGTGCGGACCATCAGGTCGTGGTTGGCGGGGTCGTAGGAGATGTTGCCGGTGCCGTCCTGCTTCTCGATGCCGCCGATCCTGTGCTCGAGTCCGGGCGTCCCCGGAACCGCCCAGGGACGCGCGAGGGTCTGCGGATCACGCTTGTACGGCCAGAACACCTCCGTACCGTCCGCCAGCTCGTGGTTCGGGCCGGTCGCGAACTGCACCCGCAGGTCGGGGAGTTCGTCGATGTCGGGGATCCGCCAGGGCTCCGAGCCGTTGGCGAGGTAGCCGTCGCTCAGCAGGAAGACGGGGGTGCGGTAGGCCAGGGCGATCCGTGCCGCGTCCAGGGCCGCGTCGAAGCAGTCCGCGGGGGTGCGGGGCGCCACGATCGGCACCGGCGCCTCGCCGTTGCGGCCGAACATGGCCTGGAGCAGGTCCGCCTGCTCGGTCTTGGTCGGCAGACCGGTCGAGGGGCCGCCCCGCTGGATGTCCACCACGAGCAGTGGCAGTTCCAGCGAGACCGCGAGACCGATCGTCTCCGACTTGAGCGCCACACCGGGGCCGGAGGTGGTGGTCACGGCGAGCGCGCCGCCGAAGGCCGCCCCCAGCGCCGCCCCGATACCCGCGATCTCGTCCTCGGCCTGGAAGGTCCGCACACCGAAGTTCTTGTGCTTCGACAGCTCGTGCAGGATGTCGGAGGCGGGAGTGATGGGGTACGAGCCCAGATAGAGCGGCAGGTCCGCCTGCTTGCCGGCGGCGATGAGCCCGTAGGACAGGGCGAGGTTCCCGGAGATGTTGCGGTAGGTGCCGGCCGGGAATGCGGCGCTCGCCGGGGCGACCTCGTAGGAGACGGCGAAGTCCTCGGTCGTCTCCCCGAAGTTCCACCCGGCACGGAAGGCCGCGATGTTCGCCTCGGCGATCTGCGGCTTCTTGGCGAACTTGCTCCGCAGGAATTTCTCGGTGCCCTCGGTGGGACGGTTGTACATCCAGGACAGCAGCCCCAGCGCGAACATGTTCTTCGAGCGCTCGGCCTCCTTGCGGGGGAGACCGAAGTCCTTGAGCGCCTCGATGGTCAGCGTCGTCAGCGGCACGGGGTGGACGTGGAAGCCGTCCAGTGAGCCGTCCTCCAGCGGGGAGGTGGCGTAGCCGACCTTGGCCATGGCCCGCTTGGCGAATTCGTCCGTGTTGACGATGATGTCGCCGCCGCGCGGCACGTCGGCGATGTTGGCCTTCAGCGCGGCCGGATTCATCGCGACCAGCACGTTCGGCGCGTCGCCGGGGGTGAGGATGTCGTGGTCGGCGAAATGGAGCTGGAAGCTGGAGACGCCGGGGAGGGTGCCGGCAGGCGCCCGGATCTCGGCGGGGAAGTTCGGCAGCGTGGAGAGGTCGTTCCCGAAGGTCGCGGTCTCCGAGGTGAACCGGTCACCCGTGAGCTGCATGCCGTCGCCCGAGTCACCCGCGAAGCGGATGATGACCCGGTCCAGTCGGCGGACTTCCTTCGGCTCCGTGGGCTTCCGCTGCCCGCCGACGAGTGTCGTATCGCCCTCGTCGGCCTCATCGGCGTTCTCGGCTGGGCTACTGACCTGGCTGGTCACTGAACTGGACCTCCCTCGAGGCGGCTGCTCGGGCCCGGCCGGCCCACCGGCCGTCCCACGTGCCACCCTACGACCGTGAGGGTGGCCTTCCTTGGACCGCTCACATTTCGGACGTCCGTGTGAGACGCCGTGCCCTCGTGTGCCTTCATGCGTTCGCCCCCCGAATGCTTGTGGTAAGACGCTCCCCGCTCATTGTTCGGTTCTGGGGCTGGAGCCCCGCTCAATATCTGACAGAGTGTCAGACGATTATGAGTTCAAGTAGGTCAGCACCGCCAGAACACGCCGGTGATCACCGTCGCTCGGGGACAGCCCGAGCTTCAGGAAGATGTTGCTGACGTGCTTCTCGACCGCTCCGTCACTCACCACCAGCTGCTTGGCCACCGCAGAATTCGTCCGGCCCTCGGCCATCAGACCGAGAACCTCCCGCTCACGGGGGGTGAGACCGGCCAGCACGTCCTGCTTGCGGCTGCGGCCCAGCAGCTGGGCCACGACCTCGGGATCCAGTGCCGTACCGCCACGGGCCACCCGCACCACGGCGTCCACGAACTCGCGCACTTCGGCTACCCGGTCTTTCAGCAGATAGCCCACCCCGCGGCTGCTCCCCGCCAGGAGTTCGGTGGCGTACTGCTCCTCCACGTACTGGGAGAGCACCAGCACCCCGATCCCCGGGTAGTCCTTGCGCAGCCGCACCGCCGCCCGGACGCCCTCGTCCGTGTGTGTCGGCGGCATCCGCACGTCGGCGACCACCACGTCCGGCAGCTGCTCCTGCGCGGCCAGCTCCCCGATCGTCTTGATCAGCGCCTCCGCGTCGCCCACGCCGGCCACGACGTCGTGCCCGCGGTCGGTCAGCAGCCGGGTCAGGCCCTCCCGAAGCAGCACTGAATCCTCGGCGATGACGACCCGCACTCTGTCCTCCACAGCCCTGAAGCCCCCCTGTCGATCCGCTTCCACCCCTGTATTCACCAGCATCGCAGTATTGGCTCCGCACTGCGGCCAGGCTCTGGGAATAGACGGCAAACGGGGGCGGGGCGTTGAGCGGGTGGGCGTACGGGTCTCGGGGGCGTGGGTGTGGGCGGGGCGTGGGTGGCTGTGGGGTCGGTGGACCGGTGCCGTACGGCGGGAGGGCGGGGCGGTACGAGGTGTTGCGGCCGGTGTCGCGACGGTACGGAGCTGTTGCGGCCGGTGTCGCGACGGTACGGGGGCGGGGTGCGGCCCGTCCCCGGGTGTCAGCCGCGCCAGGGCAGCTCCGCCGTCACCGTGGTCGGGCCTCCGGACGGCGAGTCCAGGGCCAGGATTCCGTCCACCGCGTCCAGCCGCTCGGCGAGTCCCGCCAGGCCGCTGCCCGCGCTGAGGTCCGCGCCGCCCGTGCCGTCGTCCGTGACCTGAAGCATCAGCCGGTCCTCGGACCGCCAGACGTCCACGGTCGCCCGACGGGCCCGGGCGTGCTTGCTGACGTTCTGCAGCAGCTCGGACACGGTGAAGTACGCGATCCCCTCGATCGCCGGGGCCGGCCGGGACGCCAGGTCCACGTCGACGGCCACGGGGACGGTGCACCGGGAGGCCACGGCCGACAGCGCCGCGTCGAGGCCACGGTCGGTCAGGACCGCCGGGTGGATGCCGCGCGCCAGGTCCCGCAGCTCCTGGAGCGCCGTCTTCACCTCACCGTGCGCCTCGTCCACCATGCGGGCCGCGGCCTCCGGGTCCTCGTTCAGCTTCTCCTTGGCGAGACCCAGGTCCATGGCGAGGGCGACCAGCCGGGCCTGGGCGCCGTCGTGCAGATCGCGCTCGATGCGCCGCAGGTCGGCAGCCGCGGTGTCCACGACGACGCCGCGGTCCGATTCCAGCTCGACGACCCGCGTGGCCAGGCTGGACGGTCCGAGCAGCCCGCCGATCATCAGCCGGTCGACGTACGCGAGGCCGCGGATCAGCCACGCGGTCGCCATGACGACGACCAGGCCCGCGGCGGCGGTCACGCCGATCTCGAAGGAGGTGTCGAGGTAGAACTGGGTGCCGGTGCTGTCGCCGTAGAGCGAGATGCCCGGCTGGTCGAGGTACGCGGGGAAGGTCCACTGCCACAGCGGGTACAGCAGCAGGGACCAGCCCGTGACCCAGAAGGTGAGAGCGACGGAGAACGCGGTGACCGCCCACGGGAAGTGCACCACCGCGTAGAGCAGGTGCCGCCAGGAGGTACCGCTCTTGAGGACGGCGCCGACCCACGACATCAGCCCGTTCGTCCGGGGGCGGACCGGCTCGGGGTTGTCCACGTCGAGGCGGAGCAGCGAACGGGCACGGGTCCGCTCCAGCGCGCCGAAGGCACGGCAGCCGGCCAGACCGGCGGCGAGGACGGGGATGCCGAGGAAGGTGACCAGCAGGCCGGCGCCGAGCGAGATCGTCACGATGGCGAAGGTGAAGAAGATGATGCTGATCGGCAGACTCAGCATCAGGTACCCGAACTCACGCCAGGTGCGGCCCTCGAGGGGCGCACGCAGGGCCGCGGGAAGGCTGTGGTCCCGCGTGTCGTACCGGTCGTGCTGCTCCGGTCGGGAATCCGTGGCCATCGGCGTCGTCCGTTCTGGGCTGCGGGCTGTCATGAGAACAAGCCTGCTGCGCCGGGAGGGCGTGCACCATGAGGGGGGTTGCCCTCTTGGGTGGGGGGTTTTCCCCACCATGGGTGCGGGTGCGGGTGCGGGTGCGGGTGCGGGTCCTTGTCCGGCGTCGGGTCCCTGAGCCCGGGGTCGGGTGCTTGGGGCAGGGGTCGGGTGCTTGAGCTTCGGGTTCTTGTGCGGCGTCGGGTCCCTGAGCCCGGGGTCGGGTGCTTGAGCCTCGGGTTCTTGTCCGGCGTCGGGTCCGGGGGCGGGTGCTTGAGCCTCAGGCCCTTGTGCGGCGTCGGGTCCGGGGGCCCTCCGGGCTCGACTCCTCGGGGTCGGCGGCGTACAGCTGTGGTGCATTGCGTACCCGGGTGTTGCCGCCGATCCCCTGCGGGGACGACCCTGCACGCCCCCTGCGGGCGGTCGAGGACGTGACCTGTTGGCGTGCGCCCGGAAGCGAATCCGGACCGGTAGGGGCAGCCGATGGAACGCGGCGCGAAGCTGCCGCTGACCCGGGTGTGGGGCGCCAGCCCCACAAGTACCTCTTCCCCTCACCTGCACTGAACGGCGCGCCCGGCCCAGGTGGCGCGAAGCTGCCGTCGCCTGGGGCGGTGGGGCGCCGGCCCCGCCCAACCCCTTCCCCTCACCCGCACGGGACACGTGCCGCCAGCCTCCGCGTCGCGAAGCTGCCGCAGGCAAAGGGCGTGGGCGCCGGCCCCAGAACACCTCTTCCCGCCCGCACCGGACAGTGGCGGTCAGCTCGGCCCGCCGACCGCCGTGGGGGCGTATCACCGCGCCGGCGCGAAGCTGCCGTCGGCAGGGGGCGGTGGGGCGCAGCCCCACCAAACCTTTCCCACCCGCACCGAACAGGTGCGGTCAGGGCGGCGCGAAGCTGTCGCAGCCCAGCGGGCGTGGGGCGCCGGCCCCACAAAACCCCCAGGCCATCACTGCTCAGTGCGTCGTGCGCGAACGCCACGGCACTTCCACCGTGACCGTCGTCGGGCCCCCCACCGGCGACTCCAGGACGAACAGCCCGTCCACCGCCCCCAGCCGCTCCGCGAGCCCCGCCATCCCCGTACCGCCGTCCAGCCGCGCGCCGCCCTTGCCGTCGTCCGTGACCTGGATCAGCAGGCGGTCCCGCGATCGCCAGACATCCACCGTCACGCTCTTCGCCTGCGCGTGCTTGCTGACGTTCTGCAGCAGCTCGGACACGGTGAAGTACGCGATGCCCTCGATCGCCTCGGCCGGCCGCTCCACGAGGTCCACCGTCACCTTCACCGGTGCCGTGCAGCGGGAGGCGACGGAGGAGAGCGCGGCGTCGAGACCGCGGTCGGTCAGGACCGCCGGGTGGATGCCGCGGGCCAGGTCGCGCAGCTCCTGGAGGGCGAGCTTCACCTCGCCGTGCGCCTCGTCGACCATCGCCGCGGCCGCCGTCCTGTCCAGTTCGTCTCCGCTGAGCTTCTCCTTGGCGAGGCCGAGGCCCATGGCGAGGGCGACCAGCCGGGCCTGGGCGCCGTCGTGGAGGTCGCGTTCGATGCGGCGGAGATCGGCGGCGGCGGTGTCCACGACGACCCCGCGATCGGACTCCAACTCGGCGATCCGCTGCTCCAGTTCGTCGGACGGCGAGAGCAGCCCCCGCGCCATCGCGCGGTCGGCGTTGGCGAGTCCGCGCGCGATGAAGGGCAGTACGGGCCACAGGACGAACAGGCTGACCAGCGTGGTGGAGAAGGTGAGGACCCCCCACGGCAGCCGGATGAAGCAGTACAGCACCGTGCGCCAGGCGACCGGGTCCTTCAGGGTCGCCCACAGGCGGGGGAACATTCCGCCGCTGCGATGCATCCCCGACAACGTGCTCGGCTCGTCGATCCGTACGCCGAGCAGCGCCCGCGTCCGCGCGCGCTCCGCCCTGCCGAGCCCGCGCGCCCCCATGAGACCGAGGGCGAGCAGCGGCAGGCCGATGACCGTCACCGACAACAGCACACCGTTGAAGATCAGCAACGTCACGTAAACGAATCCGACCAGTGACACCGGCAGATTGCAGAGGAGATGCGCGATCTCCTTCCAGGTGTGACTGCCGAACGCGAATTGCGCGGGTGGCGGCCGGTCATGGTCGGATGCGGTGCTGCTCACGGTCATACGGGCCAGCCTGCCGGGCCGTGCCGCCGCGCGCCATGGGGTGGATGGGTGGGATGAAGTAGGGATAACCCCACCCGATGCGCGACGCGACTTCTTACGGTCCCTTTAGCAGGCCTAGACTCCCGTGCATACAGATCGTCGATCAGATCGCCAACGACGTCAGGGAGCGAGGGGCGGACGTGCCGGAACCGACCGTGGCCGTGCTCGCGGCGGACTACTTCGAGAGCTATTCGGTTGTCGGACTGCTCGCGGTGATCGGCGTGCTGTTCGTCGCCGTGGCCTTCGGAGCGGGCCGGCTGCTGAGGCCCGTGGTGCCCACGCCGGAGAAACTGCTGACGTACGAATGCGGCGTCGACCCCGTCGGCGAGGGCTGGGCCCACACCCAGGTCCGCTACTACGTGTACGCCTTCCTGTACGTGATCTTCGCCGTCGACTCGATCTTCCTCTTCCCCTGGGCCACAGTGTTCGCGGCGGCGGGATACGGCGCGACGACGCTCGTGGAGATGTTCATCTTCCTCGGCTTCCTGGCTGTGGGACTGCTCTACGCATGGAAGAAGGACGTCCTGACATGGACGTGACCCCGACCCCCACCTCGCATCCGGCCGCGCACGCGGATCAGGAGCTGCTGCCGGAGCCCCGCCGACTCGGAGTTCTCTCCCGGCTGGCGCCCGAACCGATGAAGGTGGTCCTCAACTGGGGCCGCCGCTACAGCCTGTGGGTCTTCAACTTCGGACTCGCCTGCTGCGCGATCGAGTTCATCGCCGCGTCGATGGCCCGGCACGACTTCATCCGCCTCGGGGTGATCCCGTTCGCGCCCGGCCCGCGGCAGGCGGATCTGATGGTCGTCTCCGGCACGGTCACCGACAAGATGGCGCCCGCGGTCAAGCGGCTCTACGAGCAGATGCCGGAGCCCAAGTACGTCATCTCCTTCGGTGCCTGCTCCAACTGCGGCGGCCCGTACTGGGATTCCTACTCCGTGACCAAGGGCGTCGACCAGATCATTCCCGTCGACGTCTACGTGCCGGGCTGCCCGCCGCGGCCCGAAGCACTGCTCCAGGGGATTCTCAAGCTCCAGGAGAAGATCGCACGGGAGTCGCTCGGCGAGCGCTACGGGACCGCCCGCCCCTCCGTGGGCGAACTGCGCAGCCCTCTGGTGACCCCGCCGGCCGCGCCGGGAGGCGACCGGTGACCGCATACGACCGTCTCCCCGACGCCGTCACGGACATCTTCGGCGAGGAGGCCACGGCCGAGCTGGCATACGAACTGCTCACGGTCGACGTGCCCGCGGAGTCCTGGATCCCGTCCCTGGAGATCGCCCGTACGCAGCTGGCCTGCACCTACTTCGACTGGCTGAGCGCGGTCGACGAGCCGGGCACCGGCTTCCGGGTCTGCGCGCACGTGGTCTCCCTGGAAGGCGGCCGGGTCCGCCGGCTGCTGCTGCGGACGACGGTCCCGCACGAGGCACCCGTACTCGCCTCCGCCGTGACCGTGTACGCGGGAGCGGCCTGGCACGAACGCGAGACCCACGAGATGTTCGGCGTGAGCTTCACCGGCCATCCGCATCTCGTACCGCTGCTTCTGCCGGAGGAGTTCGAGGGCCATCCGCTGCGCAAGGACTTCGTCCTCGCCGCCCGGGTCGCGAAGGCCTGGCCGGGTGCGAAGGAGCCGGGGGAGTCGGAACACGGCGGCCCCAAGCGCCGCCAGATGCTCCCGCCGGGCGTGCCCGACCCCAACGAGTGGGGCCCGCTCAAGGGCCAACTCCCGCCCGCCCCGAGCCGCCCGGCCCGTACGCCCCGAGCGGCAGGCGCAGCCGGAGCCGCGGCCGGTGCAGCGGACCGCCCGGCCCGTCGCACCCGTACGGCGGGGGAGGGCTCGGCGAGCCAGGCGGCCGCGGAGGGTGCTCCCGCACGGCGTTCGCGCAGTGTGAGCGAGGGTTCGGCGAGCCAGGCGAGCGGCGAGGGTGCTCCCGCACGTCGTTCGCGCAGTGTCAGCGAGGGCTCGGTGAGTCAGGCGGCCGCAGGAGCGGCCACGCCCCCGGAGGCGGAGGGCGCTCCGAGCGCACCGCGCGTGGACCGGAGCGCGAGCGAAGACTCGGCGAGTCGGCCCCCGGAGGCGCCTCGGGACCCGGCGCCCGAGACACCAGCGGCCGAGGCACCGACGCCCGCGGCACCGGCGGCCGAGGCACATGCGGCCGAGGCACCGACGCCCGAGGCACCTGCGCCCGAAGCAGCTGCGGCCGAGGCACCCGCGCCCGAAGCAGCTGCGGCCGAGGCACCCGCGCCCGAAGCAGCTGCCGCGGAGACCCCGGCAACCACCACCGCACCGGCGGAAGAAGCGGCGTCCGGAGAGGCCAGGCCCCGGCGCGCCGCCGGCAGCTCCGACGCCCCGTGGCACCACGCCCGCCCGGCATTCGAAGAGCCGGACACGGGTGCGGAAGCCGCCACAGGCGCGGGCGCGGACCCCGAACCGGCCACAGCGCCCGAGCCGAGTACGGACCCCGAGCCGGCCCCGGCCTGCGACACGGACCCCGGCACGGACACGGACCCCGGCACGGACGCCGGCCCCCGCACGGAGCCGCCGGACGACAGCGCCGGAGACACCGCCGCCGAGCCGGACGCCCCGTCCCACGGCAACGACGACACCCGTACGCCCCGCCCCCCGGACAGGCCCGAGGGCGGGCCCCAAGAGACCGCCGGAGGCGACCCCGCGTGAACGACGCTCTCGACGTCGCCTTCCGGCTGCTCGTCGTCTTCGCCGTCTTCCTCGTCCTTCCCCTCGTCATCGGGCAGACCGAGCACAAGGTGATGGCCCATATGCAGGGCCGCCTCGGTCCCATGTACGCGGGCGGGTTCCACGGCTGGGCCCAGCTCGTCGCGGACGGCGTCAAGTTCGCGCAGAAGGAGGACGTGGTCCCGGCCAACGCCGACCGCCGCATCTTCCAGCTCGCCCCCGCCGTCGCCCTCCTCCCGTACCTCCTCGTGCTGGTCGCCATCCCGATCGGCCCGAGCGAGGGCGCGGTCGGTGAGGTCGTCGACGCGGGCATCTTCTTCGTGCTCGCCGTCATGGGCGTCGGCGTGCTCGGCTCGCTCATGGCGGGCTGGGCGTCCGCCAACAAGTTCTCCCTTCTCGGCGGTCTGCGGACCGCGGCGCAGTTGCTGGCGTACGAACTGCCCATGCTGCTCACCGCCGCCTCCGTCGCCATGGCCGCCGGTACGGTCTCGCTGCCGGGCATCCTCAACGCCTTCGAGTGGTGGTGGCTGCCCTGGCAGATCGTGGGCGCCCTCGTCTTCTTCATCGCCGGGCTGGCCGAACTCCAGCGCCCGCCCTTCGACATGCCGGTCGCCGACTCCGAGATCATCTTCGGCGCCTACACCGAGTACACCGGGCTGCGGTTCGCGCTGTTCCTGCTCGCCGAATACGCGGGCATCGTCGTGCTCTGCGGCCTGACCACTGTCCTGTTCCTCGGGGGCTGGCACGGCCCGATGGGCGCCGACGGACTCGGCTGGGTGTGGACCCTGCTCAAGACCGGTGTGCTCGCGTTCGTCGTCATCTGGCTGCGCGTCACCTATCCCCGGATGCGCGAGGACCAGTTGCAGAAGCTCGCCTGGACGACGCTCGTCCCGCTCGCTCTCGCCCAGATCGCTCTCACCGGCATCGTGAAGGTGGTGATCCAGTAATGCCGCCGATTCCCGGATCCGGCCTCGCCAAGGGCCTGGCCGTCACGCTGCGGACGATGACCAAGAAGACGGTCACCCACCAGTACCCCGACGCGCAGCCCGAACTCCCGCCGCGCTCCCGCGGCGTGATCGGCCTGTTCGAGGAGAACTGCACGGTCTGCATGCTCTGCGCCCGTGAGTGCCCCGACTGGTGCATCTACATCGACTCCCACAAGGAGACGGTCCCGGCCGCCGCCCCCGGTGGCCGGGAGCGCAGCCGCAATGTCCTCGACCGCTTCGCGATCGACTTCTCGCTCTGCATGTACTGCGGTATCTGCATCGAGGTCTGTCCTTTCGACGCACTGTTCTGGTCACCGGAGTTCGAGTACGCGGAGACCGACATCCGCGAACTCACCCACGAGCGGGACAAGCTCCGCGAGTGGATGTGGACGGTACCCGCGCCGCCCGCCCTCGACCCGCGTGCGGAGGAGCCGAAGGAGATCGCGGCGGCCCGCAAGGCTGCCGAGAAGCTCGCCGCGGCACAGGAGCAGGCCCAGGAGCAGGCGCAGGCAGGGGAGCAGGCACCGGCGGCCGATCCTGCCCCCGGCGCCCCGGCCCCGGAGCGTCCCGCATCGCCGCCCCCGGGTGAAGGAGGCACGGCATGATGCTCGCCGCCGCACCCCAGGGCTTCCTCTCGCCGACAGGCGTCGAGATCGCCTTCCTGCTCGTCGGCCTCGCCACCCTCGGCGCCGCCGCCATCACGGTCACCACCAAACAGCTGGTGCACGCCGCGCTCTGGCTGGTCGTGGCGCTCGGCGGCCTGGCCGTCGAATACCTGCTGCTGACAGCCGAGTTCATCGCCTGGGTGCAGGTTCTCATCTACGTCGGTTCCGTCGTCGTCCTCCTTCTCTTCGGGCTGATGCTCACCAAGGCACCCATCGGCCGCTCCCCGGACGCCGATTCGGGCAACCGCTACGTGGCCCTGGCCGTCGCCGGCGTCGCCGCGGCCGCCCTGGTCTGGGTGGTCGTGGACGCCTTCCGGGCCACCTGGATCAACCTGGACGGACCCGCGCAGGGCTCCACCAAGGTGTCCGGCGAATACCTCTTCCGGCACTGGGTGCTGCCCTTCGAGGCGCTCTCCGTCCTGCTGCTCGCCGCGCTCGTCGGCGCCATCGTCCTGTCCCGCAAGGGCTCCAAGGACCCCCAGGGGGAGAGCTGATGCACCTCGCCTATCCCGCCGTGCTCGCCGTCCTCCTCTTCTGCGTCGGCCTGTACGGCGTGCTCGCCCGGCGCAACGCGATCCTGGTCCTGATGTCCGTCGAGTTGATGCTCAACGCGGTCAACCTCAATCTCGTCGCCTTCGACGTCTGGCTGCGCGACACCGTGCACGCCGGACAGGCGCTCACCCTTTTCACCATCGCCATCGCGGCTGCGGAGATCGGCATCGGCCTGGCGATCGTCCTGATGGTCTACCGCAACCGCGGGTCCTCGGACGTCGACAGGCTCCGCGACACCGCCGAAGGCCACGACGGCAGTTCCGACGAACCTGACGCCACCGCTTCGGCGCAGAAGGCTGAGGCCACCGCGTGACGACCACGACCCTCGCCGTCCTCGTCCCTCTTCTCCCCTTTCTCGGCGCGGCGGCCGGACTGCTGCTCGGCCGCACCGCCCCCGGCTTCGTCCGGCCCCTCGCGGTCCTGCCCACCCTGACCGCTTTCGCGCTCGCCGTGGTGGTCGCCGTGCGCCAGGGCGGGGGCAAGGCGATCGACGCCTCGACCCAGCTCACGCCCACGGGTTCGGTCCCCATCGACCTCGCGCTGTACCTCGACGGCTTCGCGGTCCTGGTCGCCGTCCTCGTCGGCTTCGTCGCGACCTGTGTGCAGATCTACTCGACGGGCTATCTGCGCGACGACCCGCGCTACCCCTCGTACGCGGCTCTCGTCTCCCTCTTCACCTCCGCGATGCTGCTCGTCGTCTACTCCGGCGATCTGATGGTGCTCCTGGTCGGCTGGGAGATCATGGGCATCTGCTCGTACTTCCTCGTGGGCCACTACTGGGAGACGCCCGAGGCGCGCGCCGCCTCCCTCAAGGCATTCCTGGTCACCAAGCTCGGCGATGTCCCCTTTCTGATCGGCCTGTTCGCGCTCGCCGCCGACGCCGGCACGTTCCGGATCACCGGGATCCTCGGCTCCGTCGCGGCCGGTGGCCTCGACCACCCGACGCTGGTGGCGCTGCTGCTCCTCGCGGGTGTGGCGGGCAAGTCGGCGCAGTTCCCGCTGCACACCTGGCTGCCCGACGCGATGGCGGGCCCCACCCCCGTCTCCGCGCTGATCCACGCGGCGACCATGGTCGCCGCCGGTATCTACTTCGTCGCCCGACTCCTTCCCGTCTTCGCGGCCTCCGCCGCTGCCCTCACCGTCCTTGCCGTCATGGCCGCCGTCACGATGGTCGGTTCGGGCCTCGCCGCCCTCGCCCAGGACGACATCAAGCGCGTCCTCGCCTACTCGACCATCGGCCAACTCGGCTACATGTCGGGCGCCCTGGCCGTCGGAGACCGAGGTGCGGCCGTCTTCCACCTCATGGCGCACGGTGCGTTCAAGGCGCTGCTCTTCCTCGCCGCCGGCGTGATCATCCATGCCGCCGGTACCAACTCCCTGGCCGCCATGTCCCGCATGACAGGCCTCCCCAAGCGCATCCCCGACGCCTACTGGACGATGACCGTCGCCCTGCTGGCACTTGCCGCGATCCCTCCCTTCGCCGGCTTCTTCTCCAAGGAAGCCGTTCTCGTGGCCGCCGAGCACACCGCGCTCGGAGACTCGGACGTCGCCCCGGTCGGCGCGGGCTGGATCGTCCTCGTCGCCGGCCTGGTGACGGCCCTGCTGACCGCCGCGTACGCGATGCGCCTGTGGCTGCTCGCCTTCCACGGACGCGGAGCCGAAGCCCCCGACCACGGCCGCGAACCCCTCTCCATGAACGCCGTGCTCTGGGTACTGGCCGTCCCCTCTCTCGGTTTCGGTCTCACGGTCGGCTACTTCGACGACTGGTTCGACGGACACAGCCTCACCCCGACCGTGACAACCGCCGTCCTCGGCACGGGAGTCGCTCTGGTCGGCGGACTGATCACCTACGCCGCCTGGCGCGCGCTGCAGTTCCGCCGGGGCCCCGCCCGCCCGCCCATGGGCGCCGTCGCCGCCCACCCCGACGCGGCTCCCTCGGTCTCCGAGGCCGAGGCCGTCGCGACCCACACCCCCGCCTACGGCGACATCGCATCCGCCCCCGACCCGTCCGACCCGGGCCGCTTGCTGCTCGGCCCGCTGCACGGCGCGGCGGCCACCGGCTTCCATCTGGATGCCGTCTACCGCGCGCTGTTCGTCCGGCCCGTCCGGGCTGCCGCCGTACTGGTGCGCTTCCTCGACCGCGAGGTCGTCGACACCTACGTCCGCGGGGCGGGCACCGGCAGCAACTGGCTCGGATGGCTCGTCCGGCGCGCCCAGACCGGCAATGTGCAGACCTACCTCGGCGCCCTGCTCGCCGGCTCGGCCGTCCTCGCCATCGCCGCCGTCATCCTGTCCACCGTCAACGCGGGATCGTGAGCCGTGATCGATATCAGCGAGTCCGTGATGCAGTTCCTTCTGGCGTTCATCGTCGTCGCCCCGCTCGCCGGCGCGGCCGCGGCGCTGCTGCCCGCCCCGCCCGGCCTCCGCGGCACCGGGCCCGACCAGGCGGTCCTGCGCCACGGCATGACCGTCACCGGAGCCGTCCTCGTCGCCACCATCGTGCTGGCGCTCGGCTTCGACCACGACCACCCGTCGACGATGCAGGCCACGACGGACATCAGCTGGATCCCGGCACTCGATGTGCGGATCCACCTCGGCATCGACGGCATTTCCCTCCCCCTTGTCGTGCTGACCGCGCTGCTGACCTTCCTCTGCGCTCTCTACAGCTACTTCAAGATGCCTTCGGGCCCGTCCCCGAAAGCCTTCGTCGCGCTGCTGCTCGTCCTCGAATCCGGGACGCTCGCGACCTTCGCCGTACTCGATCTGCTGCTGTTCTTCCTGGCGTTCGAGATGGTCCTCATCCCGATGTACTTCCTCATCGCCCGCTGGGGCGGGGAGGCGCGGCAGGCCGCCGCCTGGAAATTCATCCTCTACACGCTGCTCGGCTCCGTCGTCATGCTGCTCGGCCTGCTGCTGATCGGGCTGAAGACCGGCACATTCGACATGGTGGCACTCGCCACTGACAACGGCCGTGGACTCACCTCGTCCGTGCAGGTCATCGCCGTTCTGGCGATCGGGCTCGGCCTCGCGGTGAAGACCCCGATGTGGCCGCTGCACAGCTGGCTCCCCGATGCCCACACCGCCGCCCCGACCGTCGGATCCGTCCTGCTCGCCGGGGTCCTGCTGAAGATGGGTACGTACGGCTTCGTCCGTATCGTGCTGCCGATCGCGCCCGATGGCATGCACACCTTCGCGCCGTACCTCGCGGCCTTCGCCGTCGCGGGCATCATCTACGGGTCGCTCGCCTGCCTCGCCCTGGCCAAAGAGGGCGCCGGCGGCGACCTCAAGCGCCTGATCGCCTACTCCTCCGTCGGTCACATGGGCTTCGTCCTCCTCGGCATCGCGACGATGACCCCCACCGGCGTCAACGGCGCGCTGTTCGCGAACATCGCCCACGGCCTCATCACCGGCCTGCTCTTCTTCCTGGTCGGCGCCCTCAAGGACCGCTACGGAACCGCCGACCTCGACACCCTCGCCGGCGCCACCGGAGCCGCCCTCTACGGCCGCGCCCCCCGCCTCGGCGCCCTCATCGCCTTCGCCGCCGTCGCCTCCCTCGGTCTGCCCGGACTCGCCGGGTTCTGGGGCGAGATGCTCGCGCTGTTCGGCGCCTTCGACCCCGCCGACGGCCTCAGCCGGCCCGCGTTCCTCACCTTCATGGCGATCGCCGCGTTCGGCACGCTGCTCACCGCCGCGTACCTCCTGGTCGTCGTTCGCCGTGTCTGCATGGGCGCGCTGCGGGCCGAGGAGCAGGAGACCCGGCCCCTCGCCGACGTCCAGACGTACGAGTTCGCCGCCTGGACACCGCTCGTCGCCCTCACCGTCCTCGCGGGACTGTGGCCCGCGGTCCTCCTCGGCCTCACCGACCCGGCCGTGCAGAAGCTCCTCGCAGGAGGCAAGTCGTGACCGTGGCAGCCGACAGCGGCACCAGCCTCGTCCAGTCCGTCGACTGGCTCGCGATCGCACCGCCGACCATCGTGGCGGTCGTCGGTCTGATCGTCCTGGTGGCCGACCTGTTCACGCCGGAGAAGCGGAAGCACCTGCTCGGCTTCGTCGCGATCGCCGGTCTGGCCGCCGCGCTCGTCACGCTCGTACCGCTGCGCAAGGGCGACCGGGAAACCTTCTGCCTGACCACCGACACGGCGGCATGCAGCTACACCGCGGACCACTTCACCCTGGTCATCCAGTTCCTGGTGCTCGGCGGCGCGCTGCTCACGGCCCTGCTGTCGCTCCACGAGACGCGCACCAAGCTCCCCGCGGGCGAGTTCTGGTTCCTGCTGCTGTCGTCCGCCGCCGGAGCCGCCCTGCTGCCCGCGTCCCGGGACCTCGCCACCCTCGTCGTCGCCCTCGAAGTCGCCTCGCTGCCCGCCTTCGCCCTCGTCGGCCTCCGCCGCGGCGACCGGCTCTCCAGCGAGGCGGCGCTCAAGTTCTTCCTCTCCTCGGTCACCGCGACCGCCGTCATGCTCCTGGGCGTCAGCTTTGTGTACGCCACGACGGGCACCCTCCACCTCACGCGGATCGCCACCGAGCTCGACGACGTCCCCGGACAGCTCGACACGCTGGCGCAGGCAGGGGTCGCGCTGACCCTCGTGGGCTTCGCGTTCAAGACGGCCGCCGTCCCGTTCCACTTCTGGGTCCCCGACACCTATGTGGGCGCGCCGCTGCCCATCGCCGCCTACCTCTCCGTCATCGGAAAGGCCGTCGGCTTCTCCGGCCTCATCCTGGTCACCGTCATCGCCTTCCCGGGCTACGCGGACGTCTGGGGCCCCGCGATCGCCGTACTGGCAGCCCTCACCATGACCGCAGGCAATGTGGCCGCCCTGCGGCAGTCGGCCACGCGCGCGTGGAGCGCGGTACGCCTGCTGGCCTGGTCCTCCGTGGCCCAGGCCGGCTACCTCCTGGTGCCGATCGCTGCCGCCGCCTATTCCAGCGACGACCAGATCGGTGCCACGGTCGCGTACGCCCTGATGTACGCCGTCGTGAACCTCGGTGCCTTCGCCGTGGCGGCGCTGGTCGCCCGCAGCCGGCCGCTCAACCGCATCGCCGACTACCGCGGTCTCTACGCCACCCGTCCGCTGGCCGCCCTCGCCATGGGCTTCTTCCTGCTCTGCCTGGCGGGTCTGCCGCCCGGCATCATCGGCCTGTTCGCCAAGGTGACCGTCTTCTCCTCGGCGGTCGACGCGGGCCTGGGGTGGCTGGCGGTCGTCATGGCCGTCAACGTCGTGATCGCCCTGTACTACTACCTGAAGTGGACGGCGGTTCTCTTCCGGGCCCCCGAGGGTGTCGCGGAAGGCGCCGCGGCAGGTGCCGACGAGGCCGAACCCGTCCACAAGGGAGCCCCGGCCGCGGTCACCGTCGTCATCGTGCTGGCCGCCGTCGCCGGCGTCGCTCTCTCCGGATACCCCCAGCTGATTCTGCGCTTCGCCGCGGGCACCCTGTTCTGAGGGTCACCCGATCGGCTCACTCCGAGGCCGGTAGCACAAGGGAACTAGCGTCCTTCGCCTGGCGTTGACCAGTACAGAAGGGTCCACTGGACAGTGGAGCACCACCACGCAAAGGGTCCCCTGCCGCACCACTTGGAGGGCGTACCGTGCACCGCCGGCACAATGGGCTGAAGACCGCCGTACTCCTCGGGGGACTGTCCGCACTCATCCTCGTCATCGGCAGCTTCTTCGGCCGTACGGGCCTGCTCGTCGCTCTCCTCGTGGCGATCGGCACCAATGCGTACGCCTACTGGAACAGCGACAAGCTCGCGCTGCGGGCCATGCGGGCCCGCCCGGTCAGCGAATTCGAGGCCCCGCAGCTCTACCGGATCGTCCGCGAGCTCTCCACCGCCGCCCGCCAGCCCATGCCCCGGCTCTACATCTCGCCCACGCAGGCGCCCAACGCGTTCGCCACCGGCCGCAACCCGCGCAACGCCGCGGTCTGCTGCACCGAGGGCATTCTGCAGATCCTCGACGAGCGGGAGCTGCGCGGCGTCCTCGGCCACGAGCTCAGCCATGTCTACAACCGCGACATCCTGATCTCCTCCGTCGCCGGAGCGCTCGCTTCCGTGGTGATGTTCCTGGTGAACTTCGCGTGGCTGATCCCCGTCGGCCGCTCGGACGACGACGACGGCCCCGGCATCCTGGGCTTCCTTCTGATCCTGATCCTCGGGCCGCTGGCCGCCTCCATCATCCAGCTCGCCGTCAGCCGTTCCCGGGAGTACGAGGCGGACGCCTCGGGCGCCCAGATCACCGGCGATCCGCTGGCCCTGGCGAGCGCCCTGCGCAAGCTCGACGCCGGTACGAAACAGCTCCCCCTGCCTCCCGAGCCGCGGCTCGAGACCGCCAGCCACATGATGATCGCGAACCCCTTCCGGCCGGGCAGGGGTCTGTCCAAGATGTTCTCCACGCACCCACCGATGGCGGAGCGCATCGCCCGACTCGAACAGATGGCAGGTCATCGACCGTGAAGACAATCCTGAACGTCATTTGGCTCATCCTGTGCGGCTTCTGGATGTTCCTCGGATACATGGTGGCGGGCCTGGTGCTCTGCATCACCATCATCGGCATCCCGTTCGGTCTGGCCGCGTTCCGGATCGGCATCTACGCGCTCTGGCCCTTCGGTTACACCGTGATCGACCGCCGGGACGCGGGCGCCCCGTCCTTCGTCGGCAACATCCTGTGGCTGATCCTCGCCGGCTGGTGGCTGGCGCTCGGCCACATCTTCACGGGCATCGCCCTGTGCATCACGATCATCGGCATCCCGCTGGGCATCGCGAACTTCAAGCTGATCCCGGTCTCCCTGGTGCCGTTCGGCAAGGAAATCGTCCCCTCGGACGAGGCGTTCGGGGTCCGCTGACGGGCAGGGAACACCGTCAGGCGCTCGTCATCGCACAGGCGGTGCGCCCCGGCGCCTCAGCTGCGGCGACGCATTCCGTGGACGAGCGCGCCCGCCCCCACGACGGCCGCCCCGGACACCACCGATGCCAGGGGCAGCGCGAAGGCGAGCAGCACACAGCCCGCGAAGCCCAGAATGGCGAGCACTCGCCATCGGGAACCGAGCGTCCAAGCCGAGGCGTTGGCAATTGCGTAGTACATGAGCACGGCGAACGACGAGAACCCGATGGCACCCCGCACATCGGCCGTCGCCGCCACCACCGTGACGACGGCTCCCACCGCCAACTCCGCCCGGTGGGGCACCTGGAAGCGCGGGTGCACGGCCGCCAGAGCGGTCGGCAGGTGGCCGTCCCGTGCCATGGCCAGCGTCGTTCGTGAGACGCCGAGAATCAGCGAGAGCAACGACCCGAGCGCCGCCACCACGGCACCCACCCGCACCACCGGTACGAGCCACTGCGCGTCCGCGGCCCGCGCCGCCTCCGCGAGCGGAGCGGTGGCCCGCCCCAACTCACCAGCGCCCAGAACGGAAAGGACCGAGACCGCCACACACGCATAGACGACCAGAGCGATGCCGAGCGCCAGCGGGACCGCGCGCGGGATCGTCCGCGCCGGATCGCGCACCTCCTCGCCGAGCGTGGCGATCCGGGCGTACCCCGCGAACGCGAAGAACAGCAGGCCGGCCGCCTGGAGCACACCGCCCGCCGAGACATCCGCCTTCACACCGAGACGCCCGAAGTCGGCCGAGGCCGACGTGAGAGAGGAGACAACGACCGCCGCCAGGACAGCCAGCACGACCGCGACGATCACCCGTGTCAGCAGCGCCGATTTCTGAACACCGGTGTAGTTCACGGCCGTCAGGGCGACCACCGCGGCGACCGCCACCGCATGCGCCTGATCCGGCCAGGCGTATGTCCCCACCGTCAGCGCCATGGCCGCACACGAGGCCGTCTTTCCGACGATGAACGCCCAGCCCGCCAGATAGCCCCAGAACTCGCCGAGCCGCTCACGTCCGTACACATAGGTCCCGCCCGACGCCGGGTAGCGAGCGGCCAGCCGCGCGGACGACATCGCATTGCAGTACGCCACGGCAGCAGCCAGCGCCAGTCCCAGCAGCAGCCCTGAGCCGGCGGCCTGTGCCGCCGGGCCCAGCGCGGCGAAAATGCCCGCCCCGACCATCGACCCCAGGCCGATCACCACGGCATCGGACAAGCCGAGCGACCGTCTCAGCTGCTGTGTCATGTGCCGCACCTTACGGATCTCTGCAACCGCGGCCCGACGGCGGGACGTCTTCGAGAACACCACCGTACGAAAGGCAGGTCACGGCATGAGCATCATCGGCTGGATCATCCTCGGACTGCTCGCCGGGGCCATAGCCAAGATCCTGCTGCCGGGCCGCGACCCGGGCGGCCTGATCGGCACCACGCTCATAGGCGTCGCGGGAGCGTTCCTCGGCGGCTGGATATCGGCCCGCTTCCTGGACCGGTCGATCAGCAACGAGTTCTACGACGGGCCGACCTGGGCCGCCGCGATCGGCGGATCGCTCGTGCTGCTGATCGTCTACCGGCTGCTGTTCGGCCACTCGCGCTCGCGCTGACCCGCCGGCGGGGCGTGCCACGGTCCGAGCCCGCGCTCGCGCCGACCTGTCGACGGCCGTGCCACGGAGCCGAAGCCTCAGTCGGGCAGGCCCGTCTCCCGCAGGGTGATGTTCAGCCGCCCGCTGCTCATACCCGTCGCGGGGTCGGCCGTGCCCGGGTACACCTTCGGCACCCCGTGGTACGCGAAACGTGCCGGCCCGCCGAAGACGAACAGATCGCCGGAGACCAGCTCCACATCGTGGTAAGGGCGGCCCCGCGTCTCGGTGTTGCCGAAGCGGAACACGCAGGTGTCGCCGATGCTCAGCGACACCACCGGCGCAGCGGACCGCTCCTCCTTGTCCTGGTGCATCCCCATCCGCGCCGAGCCGTCGTAGAAGTTGATGAGCGCGGTGTCGGGGGTGTACCCGGTGCATGTCGCCACGTCACCGCCCTCTGCGCCGTCCTGGCCGTACGCACCGCCCTCGCCGTACGCCGCCTGCACAGCGGTACGGCCCAGCTCGACCAGCCAGCTCGGGAACGGGGCGACCCGGGCACCGTTCACATCGTCCGCCGTGCGGGTGTAGCGGTACGGCTGCCAGTGCCAGCCGAGACACACCGTCTGCACCGACATGACGCCCCCGCCCGGCAGCGCGGTGTGCCGGAGCGGGACGGGGCCGCGCGCCCAGGACCGGCACGCCTCCACCAGTTCCCGCTGGCCTTCCGGCGTCAGCCACCCCGGCACATGCACCGCGCCGGGCGCGACCACAGCCGGGTCCCTGGGGAACAGGGCCGCGCCGCTCACGACGCCGGCGCGCCCTCGAGACCGAGGAGCCGTTCCTTGCGCTCCACTCCGGCGGCGTAGCCGCGCAGCGCTCCGTCCGAGCCGATCACCCGGTGGCACGGCCGGACGACCAGCAGCGGATTGCGCCCGATCGCGGTACCCACAGCCCGCACGCCGACCCGCGACGTACCGACACGGGAAGCGATATCCGCGTACGTCGCCGTCGCCCCGTACGGAATCTCCTCCAGCGCTGCCCACACCCGCCGCTGGAACTCCGTGCCGCCGTCCACGTACTCGATGTCGAAGTGGGTGAGGCTGCCGTCGAAGTACGCGGTCAGCTGGCGGCCGATCTCCTCGAAGGCGACGGGATCGTGCCGCCAGCCGTCCAGGACGACGGCGCCGCCCTTCTGCTCCGGCAGGGAGAGGGAGGCGAGCGCGATGCCGCCGTTCGCCGTCGCCGACTCCTCGCCGACCAGCAGCAGTTCGCCCAGCGGGCTGTCGATGGTCGTGTAGACCGTCGTGGCGGTCATGGCCCTGTCCTTTCCTCGCGGCATGTTCTGCGTCCTACGCCTACGAGTCTGCGCCGCCGGGACGGCCGAAGCTGGCGGGATTCGGACGTCACGCCAGGCGCCCGCCCGAGCTCCCGACCCGCCCGCCCGAGCTCTCGACGCCCGCGCCGCGGCCCCGCCCCGACCGCGTCTCGCACAGCGGTCCCCACCGTCTCTCGCGCCGCGACCCCGCCCGCCGCTTGCGTCCCGGCCCTGCACGCCCGCCCGGACGAGGCGGGGGAGGAGCGGTCCGGCCGCTCCGCCCCCGGTCCGCCCGGCGAGCACCCGTGGTCAGCGGTAGTTCACGAACTGAAGGGCGAAGTCGAAGTCCTGCCCCTTCAGCAGCGCCTGCACTGCCTGAAGGTCGTCCCGGCTCTTGGAGCTGACGCGCAGCTCCTCGCCCTGGACCTGAGCCTTGACGCCCTTGGGGCCCTCGTCACGGATGATCTTCGCGACCTTCTTGGCGTTCTCCTGCGAGATGCCCTCCTCGATGGAGGCGAAGATCTTGTACTCCTTGCCGGACAGCTGCGGCTCGCCCGCGTCCAGCGCCTTCAGCGAGATCCCGCGCTTGACCAGCTTGGACTGGAAGACGTCGAGGATGGCCGTGACCCGCTCCTCGGAGTTCGCCTGCATGAGGATCTTCTCGCCGGACCAGGCGATCGAAGCCCCGACGTTCTTGAAGTCGTAGCGCTGAGAGATCTCCTTGGCGGCCTGGTTGAGGGCGTTGTCGACCTCCTGCCGCTCGACCTTCGAGACGATGTCGAAACTGGAGTCGGCCATGTCCTGTGGCTCCTTGTATCGGGTGCGTGGAGGAGCGGCCGGAATCCCCGAACCGCACGGGCAAGCCTAGCCACCCGCACCCGCCCCGAGCGCTGATCAATCCGGTGGCGGAGCACCCCCGGGCATCAGGTATCGTTTACGTCGTTGCCACGGAGCACCGCCGAACAAGCGGCCCTCCTGAGGCGACATCCCATGGCGGTGTGCCCGAGTGGCCAATGGGAGCGGACTGTAAATCCGTCGGCTTAGCCTACCCAGGTTCGAATCCTGGCGCCGCCACGCGAAGTGATGGCCCCTGATCTGCGGAAACGCAGGCCAGGGGCCATCGTCGTTCACCCCTGGCGGGGCCGTCCCGCGCTGGCCCGGTCGCGCTCACCACCCCGCAGTCGGGGACAGGCCATGGACGGGACTCTCCGGCCCGAACTGCACCGGACCCGTGCTCTCTTCGCCGGCCCGGTCGAAGGCGACAGACCTCCGGCCGGCTCTCCTTCCTCCTAGGATCGGGCCATGAGTCGGACCGACCGTGGCAGTCGTGTGATCGCAGCCCCCGAGGCGACCGTCTACGGTGCCCTCCTCGACCGGGAGTCCCTCGAAGCCTGGCTGCCGCCGGACGGTATGCGCGGGCGGATCGAGCAGTGGGATCCCCGGCCCGGCGGCGGGTTCCGGATGGTCCTCACCTACCTCGACCCCGCCGACAGCCCCGGCAAGACCTCGGACGCGACGGATGTCGTCGACGTCGGGTTCGCCGAGCTGGTGCCGTCGGAGCGTGTGGTGCAGACGGCGGTCTTCGAGGCCGACGACCCGGCGTACGCGGGCACCATGACGATGACCTGGGATCTCACTGCCGCCGGTGACGGGACCGAGGTGACCGTCACCGCCACGGACGTGCCACCCGGCATCGACCAAGGGGATCACGAGGCAGGCATCGCCTCCTCGCTGGCCAACCTCGCGTCGTACGTCGAAGCCCCCGGCTGACAGGTCCCCGAGAACAGAGGACGGGTGACAGCGCGCGCGGTGCGCGGCCACCGCCGTCCGCAGCGGCCGGGCACAGCCGGGGACAGCGGTGTACAGCCGGGCACAGCCCTACCGAACGGCCTGCCGCTCCCATTCCGCGCGGGTCAGTTCGTACTCGACATCGCCGTGCTCCGACCCCTCGATCACATCCGGCCAGTCCTCGGTGAAGCTGCGGACGTACGACAGGCCGGCCTTCTCCATCACCCGGCGGGACCGCGCGTTGACGGTCATGGTGTTCGCGGTCACCCGCTCCACCCCGAGGTCCGTGAACCCCTTCCGGATCAGGGCGCGCGAGCCCTCCGTGGCGTAGCCGGTGCCCCAGGCCGAGGTGTTCAGGCGGTAGCCGAGTTCGACGACGGCGGGGCTGTCGTCCGACAGCGGACGGAAGGCGAACCAGCCCAGGAAGGTCCCCGTGGCCTTCTCCTCAGCCGCCCAGTAGCCGCGGGCGCCGAAGCAGGGGTATTCGTGGAGCAGCCGGGGCAGCGTCTGTTCCCGGATCGCCTCGCGGCTCGTCGGACGGCCGCCGTTGATGAAGCGCATCACGGCGGGATCGTTGTCCAGGTCCAGCAGGCTGTCCTCGTCGGCCTGGGTGAACGCACGCAGGACGAGCCGTTCGGTCTCCAGGAAGATGCGCATGGCCGCATCCTCACGAGCAGCCGGCAGGCCCGCCACCGGATTTCGGACCGGTGGCGGCTCGGGCCGGACGGGCCGCCTCAGTCGGCCAGCCGGAAGGCCAGCTCCATCTCCCACTTGTTCATGTCCGGCTCGACGCGCGGGTCTGTCAGATACGACTCCAGCCGGCAGCCCCACAGCTCGGAGCCGCCCACCTCCCTCATGTCCCAGACGAGGCCTTCCTGCCCGGCCCACTCCCGCAGCGCCGTGATGACGTCGAACAGCTGGTCCGGGTGGCCGACATGGGTGACGGTCGCGTAGCGGCCCCCGGGCAGCATTCCGACCCTGATGTCGCCCTCGGGCTCCGGCAGGGAGTCGACGGGCAGACCGGCCTCGACCTCCGACTCCCCTTCCATGTCGATGCTGTTGAAGCGGAAGAAGGGGGCACCGGCGAACTCGATGCCCTGGCCGGTCAGCCAGGCGATCAACTCGCCCAGCCGGTCGGCGATCGCGGCGAAGGAGTCCATCCGCACGGAACCGCGGATGAACACGTACGGCTGCTCCTCGAGCTCGACAACCGCGGGTTGAATCTCAGGCATGTCTTTCCTCATGACATCAACGACTGTCCACTGGAGGCGGATTCATCGGCTTCCGCGGACCGGAAGCGGAACGGGATGCGGAACGGGACAGGGCCGCCGGACGCTCAGCGGCCCGCGACCGCCTTCACTGCCTCGATCACCGGAACCGTGCCGCCGATGAGCTCCAGCGTCTGCTTGGCCGTGCCCGGGGTCTCCAGCAACTCCGCGAGGACCGCCGCCACATCGTCCCGTGGGATCGGCCCGCGGCCCGTCGACGGTGCCAGCTGGACCAGGCCCGTGCCGGCGTCGTTCGTCAGCGAACCCGGTCGCAGGATCGTCCAGTCCAGGCCGGTGCGGGAGCTGACGTACGCGTCCGCCTCGCCCTTCGCCCGCAGGTAGTGGTCGAAGACGTCGTCACCCGCGTGCTGAGGGTCCGCGCCCATCGACGACACCACGACGAACCGCCGCGCGCCCGCGCGTTCCGCCGCGTCCGCGAGCAGCACTGCCGCGTCCCGGTCCACCGTGTACTTGCGGTCCACGCTGCTGCCCGGGCCGGCGCCCGCCGCGAAGACCGCGCCGTCCGCGCCCTTGAGGACCTCGGCCACCTCGTCGACCGAGGCCGACTCCAGGTCCAGCAGGACCGGTTCGGCTCCCGCATCCCGCAGGTCGTCGGCGTATTCCGGTTTGCGGATGAGGCCCACCGGCTCGTGTCCGCGCGCCGAGAGCAGCCGCTCCAGGCGCAGGGCGATCTGACCGTGTCCTCCTGCGATGACAATGCGCATGAGTACGACGGTACGTCCGATGCGCCCCTCGCGCGCACGGACAGACACGGTCCGCACGCGGTCAGCTCACGCGGAAGCCGCCGGCCGGCAGCTCACACGGACAGCCGCCGCCGCACGCGGCCGACCCGCGCAACACTCACCGGCCGCACGCGGCCGACCCGCGCGCAACACGCACCGGCCGCCCGCGGCCGACCCGCGCGCAACACGCACCCGCCGCACGCCGCCGACCCGCCCGCAATATCCACCGGCCGTCCATGGCCACCCGCCCGCAAAGGCACACGCCCCCCGTTCACGGGCAGGTGTCCGACCGCCCCTGCCGGGGCAGTTCGAGCGCGACCGCCACCGCCGAGTCGCAGTACTCCCGCACCGCGCTCGTCCGCGCGACCACCCGCCCCCGGTGGATGACGATCCGGCTGTAGGCGAGTGACAGCACGCCGGAGAGCCGTTCGCCGCGTACCGCGAGCAGTTCGGCGGGGAAGCCGGCCTCCACCCGTACCTCCGGCAGGCCCATCGCCTCGCGTGCGTCGGCCGACACCGTCCCGTACGCCTCCTGCGGGCGCATTCCGCCCTGAGAGGCCAGCAGATACGCGGGTTCCAGCGGATCGCCGCGGCCCACCGGGTTCGAGACGTCCCGCAGCGTCCCGCCGCCGGCGGCCACCCGGACGCCGGCGGCGCGGAGCAGCCGGACCGGCGCGTTGCCGCGCTGTTCCACGGCGGCGCAGCCGCCCTGCGGCAGACAGACGACGGTCACGCCCGCGGCCGCGAGCTGGTCGGCGGCCCGGGAGGCGATGTCGCGCGGCAGCCGGGTGAGTCCCGCGCACGGCCCGATCACCACGCCGGGCCGCAGCCCGCCCGCCATCGCCGCCAGCCGGGTCAGCCGGGCGGGGTCGTCGCCGTGGGTGTGCAGGTCGACCGGGCAGCCGTGTTCGGCCGCGACCTCCAGGACGGCTTCCGCGTACCCGCTCGGGTCGGGGTCGGCGTCCGGGCAGCCGCCCACCACGCCCGCGCCCATCTTCACCGCGTCCCGCAGCATCGCCAGCCCGTCCGCGCCCGCCGTGCCGGTGAGCAGCCGGGGGACGGCGACGGCCGTCAGATCGGTGAGCCCGCGCAGCGAACGCCGAGCCTGGAGCACCGCCTCCAGCGGGCCGAGTCCCTGCACGTCTCCGATGCGTACATGCGAGCGCAGTGCCGTCGCCCCGTGCCCGAGCTGGAGCAACGCGGCTTCGGTGGCCCGCCGCTGGACATCCTCGGTCTCGTACGAGACGGGGCCGGGGGAGTCCGCGGTGAGGGCGGTGTCGCCGTGGCCGTGCGCCTCGGCCGGTGCGGGCAGCAGGAGATAGCCGCTGAGATCGACGCGGGAGGAGTGCGCGGTGAGGCTGCCTGCCGTGCCGACCGCCTCGATGAGCCCGCGGCTGAGCCGTACGTCGACGATGCGGCCGTCGGTCAGCCTGGCGCCGCACAGCAGCAGCGCGGCGGTGTCAGCGGTGGCGCCGTCGGAGGGCTGCGGCTGGCTGTCGGGCATCGCGCTCCTGTGTGGGGCGGTGGGGCTCGGGCCGCGGGACGGAGAGGCATGATCACGCAGCGTGTGCTCGAGCCTAGGGGCGCACCGACCGCGCTTCGAGGAGGAGCGCAATAGTCGTACTGGAGTGGCCTCGTGTGGCGTACGGGACGGGCGGGGCGAGGTCCGCGTCTCACACCCGCTCAGAGCTGTCCGCGCGGCGGGTCGGAGGCCGGACAGGGGGCCACGAAACGGATTTGGGCGAACGGCGAGAGACCGTGTAATGTCTTCATCGCTCGCCCCAATAGCTCAGTCGGTAGAGCGTCTCCATGGTAAGGAGAAGGTCTACGGTTCGATTCCGTATTGGGGCTCTGATGTCGGTGATCCTCGCCTCCGGGCGAGGGGATCCGGTATCGCAGCGGTGTAGCTCAGTCGGTAGAGCAAGCGGCTCATAATCGCTGTGTCACCGGTTCAAGTCCGGTCACCGCTACACACAGTAGCCGATTGCGGGGTCGGTCCTTCGATCGGCTACTCTTTTATGCGTTCATCCGTCCAATAGTCCGTCCAAGGAGCACTCACGTGGCTGCCACCGACGTCCGCCCGAAGATCACGCTGGCCTGCGTGGAGTGCAAGGAGCGGAACTACATCACCAAGAAGAACCGGCGTAACAACCCGGACCGTCTTGAGATGAAGAAGCACTGCCCGCGCTGCAACTCGCACACGGCGCACCGCGAAACGCGCTGAATCAGGCTCGTATACGAGGCCGTCCCCACTCGGGGGCGGCCTCGTGTCGTTTGTATGGTCAATCTGTCAGGAGGGAGCCAGTCCATGGCGCTCGACCAGTCCTTCGTGGGGCGGTCCTATCCGCCCACCTCGTCCTATGAGGTCGGCCGGGAAAAGATCCGCGAGTTCGCCGAGGCGGTGGGCGACGCCAATGCCGCGTACACCGACCCGGAGGCCGCGAAGGCGCTCGGGCACGCCGATGTGATCGCTCCGCCGACGTTCGCCTTCGCGATCACCTTCCGGGCCGCGGAGGACGTCGTCGCGGATCCGCAGCTGGGCCTGGACTACTCGCGTGTGGTGCACCGCGACCAGCGATTCGCGTACACCCGGCCGGTGCGGGCGGGCGACCGGCTGACCGTCGTGTCGACCATCGAGAGCATCAAGTCCCTTGCGGGCAACGACGTCGTGGAAGTCCGCGGCGAGGTGCACGACGAGACCGGCGAGCACGTGGTGACCGCGTGGACGAAGCTGGTGGCGCGCGCCGCCGAGGAGGCGTGATGACGGCGAAGATCTCTTACGCGGACGTCGAGGTCGGCACCGAACTGCCGGCGCAGAGCTTCCCGGTGACCCGGGCGACGCTGGTGCAGTACGCGGGTGCCTCGGGGGACTTCAACCCGATCCACTGGAACGAGAAGTTCGCGACCGAGGTCGGGCTGCCCGATGTGATCGCGCACGGCATGTTCACCATGGCCGAGGCGGTCCGCGTGGTGACGGACTGGGTCGGCGACCCGGGCGCGGTCGTCGAGTACGGAGTCCGCTTCACCAGGCCCGTCGTCGTGCCGAACGACGAGAAGGGCGCGCTGATCGAGGTCAGTGGCAAGGTCTCGGCGCTGCTGGACGACAAGCGGGTGCGGGTGGACCTGGTCGCCATCAGCGAGGGCGAGAAGGTGCTGAGCATGTCCCGCGCCGTCGTTCAGCTGGCCTGATCTCCGGTACGCAGCAGAGGACATACGAGGGGCGCTCGCGACCGCGGGCGCCCCTCGCCATGTCACGCTCCGCGTTTTCGTACGTGATGTCCCTCACTGCTTGCCAAGCTAGTGATTGGTCACTAACTTTGCTCGCATGGTCAGGATGAGCGCAGAAGAGCGACGCGAGAGCGTCATCCGTGCGGCGATCTCGGAGTTCGCGCTGGGTGGCTACCACGGCACCTCCACCGAGGCGATCGCCAAGCGGGTCGGCGTCTCGCAGCCGTATCTCTTCCGTCTCTTCAAGAACAAGAGGGAGCTGTTCCTCGCCGCGGCGCAGCGCTGCCTCGAAGAGACGCCCAGGGCGCTGGCCGATGCTCTGGAGGTGCGGTCGGACGTCACGCCCAAGGAGGCGATGGCCGCGGCGTACATGGGGCTGATCGACGACCGGGAGCAGCTGCTGATGCAGATGCAGACCTATGTCGCGGTGGCCTCGGCCGAAGCGGCGGGCGATCACGAATTCGGGGACGCGATCCGGGCCGCCTGGGCGGAGATCTGGGACCAGGCGCATGTCGCGCTGGGGGGAGCACGCGACACGGCCGACTTCGCGGGCTGCGGAATGCTGATCTGCGTGCTGGTGGCGTTGGGCTTTCCCCGGGATCACCGGGTGTGGTCCGGGCTCAACATGGCCGAGCTGGATGCTGTTCGCCGGTGACGGATGCCTCGCCCTGTGCCGGGGTGACGTCTGTCCCTAAAAGTTAGTAATCAATAACTAATCCAGTGGGGGAGTTATGGGCCAGCAGTCCGTCCGGGGCGGTTCCGCCGTCTGGGCGCTTGTCATCACCAGCGTCGCCGGCTTCATGGCGGCACTCGACAATCTCGTCGTCACCACCGCTCTGCCGTCCATCCGCGAGGATCTCGGCGGGGCGCTGGAGGACCTCGAGTGGACGGTGAGCGCGTACACCCTCACCTTCGCCGTCCTGCTGATGTTCGGCGCGGCGCTCGGCGACCGGTTCGGCCGCCGCCGGCTGTTCATGGCCGGCCTCGCGATCTTCACCGGCGCCTCGGCCGCGGCAGCGCTCGCGCCCGGCATCGACTCCCTCATCGCCGCCCGGGCCGTGCAGGGCGTCGGCGCGGCCGTCATGATGCCGCTCACCCTCACGCTGCTCACGGCCGCCGTCCCCGCCGCGCGACGCGGAGCCGCACTCGGCATATTCGGCGCCGTGACCGGTCTCGCCGTCGCCAGCGGGCCGCTCATCGGCGGCAGCCTCACCGAACACATTTCCTGGCAGTGGATCTTCTGGCTGAACGTGCCGATCGGGATCGCCCTGCTGCCGCTCGCCCGGCTGCGTCTCGACGAGTCGTACGCGCCGAACGCCCGGCTCGACGTCCCCGGCACCCTGCTCGTCAGCGGCGGCCTGTTCGGCATCGTCTACGCACTCGTCAACGGGCAGGCGGACGGCTGGAGCAGCTTCCCGATCCTGACCGGGCTGATCGTGGGCACGGTGCTGATCCTGGTGTTCATACGCCACGGCATGATCGCCAAGAACCCCATGCTCCCCATGCGCCTCTTCCGTGACCGTGCCTTCTTCGGGATCAACATCGCCTCCCTGCTGATGTTCCTCGGCATGTTCGGATCGATATTCCTGCTCAGCCAGTTCCTCCAGGGCGTGGTCGGCTACTCGCCCACCGAGGCCGGACTGCGGATGCTCCCCTGGACCGGAATGCCGCTGATCGTCGCGCCCATCGCCGGATACCTCTCCGACCGGATCGGCGGCCGGCCCGTCGTCGCCACCGGTCTGGCCCTCCAGGCGGTCGGCCTCGGTCTGTTCGCCATGGTCCTGGAGCCGGGGGTGTCGTACGCGGCCCAGCTTCCCGGCCTGATCCTCAGCGGCGTCGGCATGGCGATGTACTTCGCCCCCGCCGCCAGCGTGGTCATGTCCAGCGTCAGCCCGGGCGAGCAGGGCATCGCCTCGGGCGCCAACAACGCCCTGCGCGAGGTCGGCGGGGCGCTCGGTGTCGCGGTGCTGGGTGCGGTCTTCGCCGCCCAGGGCGGGTACGAGACCCCCGACGCGTTCAGCGACGGCACCGTCCCGGCGCTGTGGATCGGCGCAGCGGCCGTCGCACTCGCCGCGGTGATCGCGCTGATGATCCCGGGCCGCGGGCGCTCGGGCGGGCCCGTGGGGGAGACGGCGCCGGATCTCAAGGAGCGGGAGCCGGCCGTGGCGTGACCGCGGCCGCCGGGCGCACGCACCCGACCCCGGCCGTCGCGTGACCCGTGCCTCCTGCCGTACCCACCCCCGGTCCGTGGCCCCGCCGAGCGGCGCGGCCACGGACCGTACCCTTGTCCCCGTGCAGGAACTCCACGACGCTCCCCTCGCCCCCCTGACCACCTTCCGGCTCGGCGGCCCCGCCACCCGGCTCGTCACGGCCACGACCGACGACGAGGTGATCGCCGCCGTACGTGCGGCGGACACGGCGGGCACCCCGCTGCTGATCATCGGCGGCGGCAGCAACCTCGTCATCGGCGACAAGGGCTTCGACGGTACGGCGCTGCGCATCGCGACCGAGGGCTTCCGGCTGGAGGGCAACCAGCTGGAGCTCGCCGCCGGTGAGGTCTGGACCGAGGCGGTCGCCCGCACCGTCGATGCGGGACTCGCGGGCATCGAGTGCCTGGCCGGCATCCCCGGCTCGGCCGGCGCGACCCCCATCCAGAACGTCGGCGCGTACGGCCAGGAGGTCTCCTCGACCATCACCGAGGTCGTCGCCTACGACCGCAGCAGCGGTGAGGCGGTCACCCTCTCCAACGCCGAGTGCGCCTTCTCCTACCGTCACAGCCGTTTCAAGGAGCACCCCGAGCGCTACGTCGTGCTGCGCGTCCGCTTCGAACTGGAGGATGCGGAAGGCCTGAGCGCCCCTCTGAAGTACGCGGAGACCGCCCGCGTGCTCGGTGTGGAGCCCGGTGACCGCAAGGAGCTCGCGGAGGTCCGCCGAGCCGTCCTCGGCCTGCGCGCGGGCAAGGGCATGGTCCTGGACCCCGAGGACCACGACACCTGGTCGGCCGGGTCCTTCTTCACCAACCCGATCCTGGAGGCCGGCCAGTACGCCGCCTTCCTCGACCGCGTCCGCGAGCGCCTCGGCGACGAGACCGCCCCGCCCGCGTATCCGGCGGGTGACGGCCGCACGAAGACGTCGGCCGCCTGGCTGATCGACAAGGCCGGCTTCACCAAGGGCTACGGCACGGGCCCCGCCCGCATCTCCACGAAGCACACCCTCGCGCTCACCAACCGCGGCGAGGCCACCACCGAGGACCTGCTGGCGCTCGCCCGCGAGGTCGTGGCCGGGGTGCGCGAGGCCTTCGGGGTGACGCTGGTCAACGAGCCGGTGACGGTCGGCGTCAGCCTCTGAACCGCCGGAGGCCGCACGCCTCCACCCGCCGCACGACCGTCCGAGTACCGCCGCGGGAGGCCGACTTCAGGCCCCCGGGGCGGCCAGCCAGTCGTCGATCCCGGTCAGCAGCTTCTGCTGGGTCTCGGCCGGGGCGGCGGAGCCGCGCACCGACTGGCGGGCCAGTTCCGCCAGCTCCTCGTCGGTGAAGCCGTGGTGCCTGCGGGCCAGCTCGTACTGGGCGGCCAGGCGCGAGCCGAAGAGCAGCGGGTCGTCCGCGCCGAGCGCCATCGGTACGCCCGCGTCGTACAGCGTCCGCAGCGGTACGTCCGAGGGCTTCTCGTACACCCCCAGCGCCACGTTGGAGGACGGGCACACCTCGCAGGTGATCCCGCGCTCGGCGAGCTTGCGCAGCAGCCGGGGATCCTCCGCCGCCCGGACCCCGTGGCCGACGCGGGAGGCGTCCAGGTCGTCCAGGCAGTCGCGTACGGACGCCGGGCCCGACAGCTCGCCGCCGTGCGGCGCCGCCAGCAGTCCGCCCTCCCGCGCGATCGCGAAGGCGCGGTCGAAGTCCCGTGCCATGCCCCGGCGTTCGTCGTTGGAGAGCCCGAAACCCACCACCCCGCGGTCGGCGTACCGCACGGCCAGCCGGGCGAGCGTCCGCGCGTCCAGCGGGTGTTTCATACGGTTCGCGGCCACCAGCACGCGCATCCCGAGCCCGGTCTCCCGCGCCGCGCTGTCCACCGCGTCCAGGATGATCTCCAGCGCGGGGATCAGTCCGCCCAGCATCGGGGCGTACGAGGTGGGGTCGACCTGGATCTCCAGCCAGCCGGAGCCGTCCCGGACGTCCTCCTCGGCGGCCTCGCGCACCAGTCTCTGGATGTCCTCGGGGGAGCGCAGACAGGACCGCGCCATGTCGTAGAGCCGCTGGAAGCGGAACCACCCGCGCTCGTCGGTGGCCCGCAGCTTCGGCGGCTCGCCGCCGGTCAGTGCGTCCGGCAGGTGCACGCCGTACTTGTCGGCCAGTTCGAGCAGGGTGCCGGGCCGCATCGAGCCGGTGAAGTGCAGGTGCAGATGCGCCTTGGGCAGCAGGCTCACATCTCGTACGGGAGGGGGGTTCGGGGAGTGTCCCTCGGAAAAGTCCAGCATTCCAGGATCTTGCCGCACCTCGCCCTGTCCGGGCAGCCCCTTTCCCTGATCGTGGCCTTGCCCGAACGAAGAAGCGGGCCCGGGCAGCAGCCCGGACCCGCTTGTCGCGACAGCGAAGGTCAGTCGCGCGCTTCCGCGAGGAGCTTCTGGAGGCGGGAGACGCCCTCCACCAGGTCCTCGTCGCCCAGCGCGTAGGAAAGCCGCAGGTAGCCCGGCGTACCGAAGGCCTCGCCCGGAACGACCGCGACCTCGGCCTCGTCCAGGATCAGCGCCGCCAGCTCCACCGACGACTTCGGCCGCTGTCCGCGGATCTCCTTGCCCAGCAGCCCCTTCACCGACGGGTACACGTAGAACGCGCCCTCCGGCTCCGGGCAGACCACGCCGTCGATCTCGTTGAGCATCCGCACGATCGTCTGCCGGCGGCGGTCGAAGGCGGTGCGCATCTCGGCCACCGCGTCCAGGCTGCCGGACACCGCGGCCAGCGCCGCGATCTGGGCGACGTTGGACACGTTGGACGTCGCGTGCGACTGGAGGTTGGTCGCGGCCTTGACCACGTCCTTCGGACCGAGAATCCACCCCACACGCCAGCCGGTCATGGCATAGGTCTTGGCCACACCGTTGACGACGATGCACTTGTCGCGCAGCTCGGGAACCAGCGCGGGCAGCGAGGAGAAGGTGGCGTCGCCGTACACCAGGTGCTCGTAGATCTCGTCCGTCATCACCCACAAGCCGTGCTCGACGGCCCAGCGGCCGATGGCCTCGGAGTCCTCGCGGCTGTAGACGGCGCCGGTCGGGTTGGACGGGGAGACGAACAGGACGACCTTCGTGCGCTCGGTGCGCGCGGCCTCCAGCTGCTCGACGGAGACCCGGTAACCGGTCGTCTCGTCGGCCACCACCTCGACCGGGACGCCGCCCGCGAGCCGGATCGACTCGGGGTACGTCGTCCAGTACGGAGCGGGGACGATGACCTCGTCACCCGGGTCCAGGATCGCCGCGAACGCCTCGTAGATCGCCTGCTTGCCGCCGTTGGTCACCAGGATCTGCGCGGGGTCCACGGTGTAACCGGAATCCCGCAGCGTCTTGTCGGCGATGGCCTTCTTCAGCTCGGGCAGACCGCCGGCGGGCGTATAGCGGTGGTACTTCGGGTTGCGGCAGGCCTCGATCGCAGCCTCGACGATGTAGTCGGGCGTGGGGAAGTCGGGCTCACCCGCGCCGAAGCCGATCACCGGACGCCCGGCGGCCTTGAGGGCCTTGGCCTTGGCGTCGACGGCGAGGGTGGCGGACTCGGAGATCGCACCGATGCGGGCGGAGACCCGGCGCTCGGTCGGAGGGGTTGCAGCGCTCATACGGCCATCGTCCCAGACGGCAAACGCACCCGGCACACGTGTTTCGCGTAGCGGACAGGAACCGCTCCGGAGCTATCTGTTCGACGCGGGGCCCCTGACCACGTACACTCACTCGTCGTTGGCCCACACCGACCACGTCTGCGGATGCGGTAGGTTGGGGAAACCACAAAGGGTCGTAGCTCAATTGGTAGAGCACTGGTCTCCAAAACCAGCGGTTGGGGGTTCAAGTCCCTCCGGCCCTGCTACACACACCTTCGCCAGGTTGTGTGCGCATGTACGTTATTCAATGAACCGCCGTGCGGCTCCACCGGGCGCGGCACGGCCACGACCCGGAATCAGGTGAAAGAACGTGACGGACGCCGTGGGCTCCATCGACACGCCTGATGCCGAGGACGAGGCGCCCTCGAAGAAGTCCCGCAAGGGCGGAAAGCGCGGGAAGAAGGGCCCTCTGGGCCGCCTCGCGCTCTTCTACCGGCAGATCGTCGCCGAGCTTCGCAAGGTCGTCTGGCCGACTCGGAACCAGCTGACGACGTACACCACAGTGGTGATTGTCTTCGTAGTCGTCATGATTGGTCTGGTGACCGTGATTGACTATGGGTTCCAGGAAGCCGTCAAGTACGTCTTCGGCTGATGCCCGCGAAGGGCGCCGGTAGCGGCGCCCCTTTCGCATGTTCCACCCCGTCTGTAGTCAGGAAGAAGCAGCCACCGTGTCTGACCCGAACGTGAACGACGCCGTTGAGCCGAGCGACAGCCTCGAGTCCCCTGAGGACGAGCTCGACATCGTCGAGGCGGCCGACGAGGACCAGGCGGAACTTGCTGACGCCGCCGCGGGCGAGCCCGCCGAGGAAGAAGCGGTCCACGCCGTCGACGACGCTGCCGCCGAGGCCGAGGCCGAGGTCGACGAGGATGAGTCCGAGGGCGAAGCCGACGCTGACGCCGAGGACGAGTCCGACGAGGACGCTGCCGCCGACGAGGAGCCCCTCGTCGAGGAAGCCCCGGCCGACCCGGTCGCCGCGCTCCGCGACGAGCTCCGCGGTCTCCCCGGTGAGTGGTACGTCATCCACACCTACGCGGGCTACGAGAAGCGCGTGAAGGCGAACCTGGAGCAGCGTGCCGTCTCGCTGAACGTCGAGGACTTCATCTACCAGGCCGAAGTGCCCGAGGAAGAGATCGTCCAGATCAAGAACGGCGAGCGCAAGAACGTCCGGCAGAACAAGCTGCCCGGCTATGTGCTCGTCCGCATGGATCTGACGAACGAGTCCTGGGGCGTCGTCCGTAATACCCCCGGTGTCACCGGCTTCGTGGGCAACGCCTACGACCCGTACCCGCTGACGCTGGACGAGATCGTCAAGATGCTCGCCCCCGAGGCCGAGGAGAAGGCCGCCCGCGAGGCCGCAGAGGCCGAGGGCAAGCCGGCTCCGGCCCGCAAGGTCGAGGTCCAGGTGCTGGACTTCGAGGTCGGCGACTCGGTCACCGTCACCGACGGTCCCTTCGCGACGCTCCAGGCGACGATCAACGAGATCAACCCGGACTCGAAGAAGGTCAAGGGTCTCGTCGAGATCTTCGGCCGCGAGACCCCGGTCGAGCTCAGCTTCGACCAGATCCAGAAGAACTGATTCTGGAACACACGCCTCCGAACAGGTCAGAACGGCTCTCACAGCCGCTCTGACCTGCTCGGTTTTTGGCCGCACAGTCATACCCGTTATCGTTGTGCGGTATGCCTCCATCCGGATGATCGGCTGGAGCGCTGGAAACTCTCACTAGGACCCGGAGAGAGCAATGCCTCCCAAGAAGAAGAAGGTCACGGGGCTTATCAAGCTCCAGATCCAGGCCGGCGCGGCCAACCCGGCTCCGCCGGTCGGCCCCGCACTGGGTCAGCACGGCGTCAACATCATGGAGTTCTGCAAGGCCTACAACGCCGCGACCGAGTCGCAGCGTGGCATGGTCGTGCCGGTGGAGATCACGGTCTACGAGGACCGTTCCTTCACCTTCATCACCAAGACTCCGCCGGCCGCCAAGCTGATCCTCAAGGCCGCGGGTGTGGACAAGGGCTCTGGCGAGCCGCACAAGACGAAGGTCGCCAAGCTGACGCGCGACCAGGTCCGTGACATCGCCACGACGAAGATGCCCGACCTGAACGCCAACGACCTGGACGCCGCCGAGAAGATCATCGCCGGCACCGCCCGTTCCATGGGCATCACGGTCGAGGGCTGACAGTCCCCGTACGACCTCAGTGGTAGGGCCAAGCGCTGGTCCGAACCACGACTCCACGCCTGAACACACAACAGGAGCAGAAGTGAAGCGCAGCAAGAACCTCCGCGCTGCGGAGGCCAAGATCGACCGGGAGCGCAACTACGCCCCGCTCGAGGCCGTCCGTATCGCCAAGGACACCGCCGCCACCAAGTTCGACGGAACCGTCGAGGTCGCCTTCCGCCTGGGTGTCGACCCGCGCAAGGCCGACCAGATGGTCCGTGGCACCGTCAACCTTCCGCACGGCACCGGCAAGACCGCCCGGGTCCTGGTCTTCGCGACCGGTGACCGTGCTGCGGCCGCGGAAGCCGCGGGCGCCGACATCGTCGGCTCCGACGAACTGATCGACGAGGTTGCGAAGGGCCGTCTGGACTTCGACGCCGTCGTCGCCACCCCGGACCTCATGGGCAAGGTCGGCCGCCTCGGCCGCGTGCTCGGTCCGCGTGGTCTGATGCCGAACCCGAAGACCGGCACGGTCACCCCCGATGTCACCAAGGCTGTGAACGACATCAAGGGCGGCAAGATCGAGTTCCGCGTCGACAAGCACTCGAACCTGCACTTCATCATCGGCAAGGTCTCCTTCGACGAGACGAAGCTGGTCGAGAACTACGCCGCGGCCCTGGAGGAGATCCTCCGTCTGAAGCCGTCCGCCGCGAAGGGCCGCTACATCAAGAAGGCGACCCTGACCACGACGATGGGCCCCGGCATCCCGCTGGACTCCAACCGCACCCGCAACCTCCTCGTCGAGGAGGACCCGGCCTCCGTCTGATCCTGACGGCAGCCGCGGGTCTCGCGCACTGAAGCCGGCCCCCACACCTCCCAGGAGGTGTGGGGGCCGGCTTTATTCGCTGGGGCGCTGTCAGTCCCTGACGGTAGGGTCACGGGGATTTGTGAAGTCCATGCGTACACCTGTGGGGGGAACGTGCATCCGATGTACCGGAAGGCGGCCGGGCTCGCGCTCGCCGGAGCGCTGCTGGGCGGCGCTGTGGCCTGCTCGGGGGACAGTTCGGCACAGCCGGACCGCAAGAGCGTCTCGAAGCCGGTACGGGTCACGTTGGCCGCGGCCATCGAGCGTGCCGCGGCGAAGAACGAGAAGCTGACCTCCGTCTCGTACCGCATGACGGGGCGGATCCCCGGGCAGGGCTCGCTCGAGGCCCGGGCCGCGATCGGCTTCAAGCCGGCCGTCATGCGGATGAGCATGACGCAGAAGGATGCCGCCCAGAGCGGCGACGTGGAGATGCGGCTCGTCGGGGGTGCCTTCTACGTCAACGGCGGCAAGGAGGCGGCCGCCGAGCTGGACGGCAAGAGCTGGATCAAGTTCGACCTGTCCGCGATGGGCAAGGGCGCAGGCGGCCAGGATCCGTTCGCCGGCGTGGGCCGGGCCGACCGGAACCCTGCCGAGGACTCCGAGTCCCTGACCGCTGCCAAGGACCTCCGGAAGGTCGGCCCGCAGAGAGTCGACGGCGTGGCCACGACGCACTACACCGGCACCGTGCAGCTGGCGACGATGCGCCAGAGTCTCGTGAACGAGGACGCGGCGACCAGGAAGCGCCGGGAGAAGAGCCTCGAGGAGTACGAGAAGATGGGGGTCTCGTCGCTCACGATGGACATGTGGATCGACGGGAACGACCAGACCAAGCAGTTCCGCATCCGGGCCAAGGGCACCAAGGGGCCGCTGGACCTGACGATGACGTTCCTCGACTACAACAAGCCCGTCGTGGTGACGGCGCCTCCCGCGTCCGAAACCGCTGACCTGGCCGAGATGTTCAAGGGCGCCGGTCAGGAGCCGTAGGCCCGATTTGCTTGACCTGGACCGCTTCACGTATTCTTCCCCAGAAGCCAAAGACCGCTGGTCGTTGCTGCGCCTTCGCAAGAGGGTGCGGCGGCCGAAGGATTCGCTGAACTGCGAACGACCCGCGCAGGTGACTGTGGAAGTACTCCCAGACGGTTCCGTCCGGTCGAGTTCACGCCCCGTGCACCTGTGCCGGGGCGTTTCGTTTTGTGCAGAGCCCCTTCTTCACGTGCCTGATTCAGGCGGTCCGGCGACGTGCGGTTGATCGAAAGGTCAGCCGAGGATCATCACCCCGGAAGGAGGCCGAGGCACATGGCGACGTCCGACAAGGTCGCAGCCGTTGCAGAAATCACGGAGAAGCTCCGCGGTTCCCATGCAGCTGTTGTGACGTCCTACACCGGACTGACCGTGGCGCAGCTCAAGGAGCTTCGCCGTTCTCTCGGCGAGAACGCTCAGTACCGAGTGGTGAAGAACACGCTGACCCAGATCGCGGCCAAGGAGGCCGGGATCGAGCTGGACGAGCACCTCAAGGGCTCGACGGCTGTTGCCTTCGTCACCGGTGACCCGGTGGTGGCGGCGAAGGGACTGCGTGACTTCGCCAAGGACAACCCCGCTCTCGTCATCAAGGGCGGTGTCCTTGACGGTAAGGCGCTGTCCGCCGACGAGATCAAGAAGCTTGCGGACCTCGAGTCCCGCGAGGTTCTGCTCGCCAAGCTGGCGGGCGCCATGAAGGGCAAGCAGTCGCAGGCTGCCACGCTCTTCCAGGCGCTCCCGTCGAAGTTCGTCCGCACCGCGGAAGCGCTTCGCGCCAAGAAGGCCGAGCAGGGCGGTGCCGAGTAGTCGGCTCGCGCATTGACCGGGGCTATGTGACGCACCGGTCGTAGCGGGCCTGTACGCCCGCCTTCATGTACATCCGGCACCCGCCGATTTAGTGGAAGGACCGCCATCATGGCGAAGCTCAGCCAGGACGACCTGCTCGCGCAGTTCGAAGAGATGACCCTCATCGAGCTCTCCGAGTTCGTGAAGGCCTTCGAGGAGAAGTTCGACGTCACCGCCGCCGCTGCGGTTGCCGCCGCCCCCGCCGGCCCGGCCGCTGCCGCCGAGGTTGCCGAGGAGCAGGACGAGTTCGACGTCATCCTCACCGGCGCCGGCGACAAGAAGATCCAGGTCATCAAGGTCGTGCGTGAGCTGACCTCCCTGGGTCTGAAGGAGGCCAAGGACCTCGTCGACGGCACCCCGAAGCCTGTCCTCGAGAAGGTCGCCAAGGAGGCCGCTGAGAAGGCTGCCGAGTCCCTCAAGGCCGCCGGCGCCTCCGTCGAGGTCAAGTGACCTTCTGAGCCTCCCACCGTCGGTTCCGCTCAGGTTCCGCGGGAGGCACAGCGAAGGGCGATCACCCATCCGGGTGGTCGCCCTTCGGCGTTGTGGACAGGGCGCATTGCGCTTCTGTTGGCGACGAGTATCGTGATCTTCGCCGTGCGTCCCGCACCCTGGTCAGTGACGATCTCGTCAGCCGGTTGGGTTGGGGGGCCTTGACGAACCGCACGGAGCGCGCAATTCTCAGGACGCGTCGTCACAACGATCCGGATCCGAGGCATGGATCGACGACCGAACGGGCAGTAAGGATGTGCGCCTCCCGGCGCGAGGGCTTACGCGGAGTTGAGAACAACGAGGGTCTCGAAAACCCGCACTGGACATCAGTGTGCCAAGTGGCTACACTGACCCTTTGCGCTGCCTGTTAGCTGCCTCCTGCCCGTCACCAGGGGCATCCCCACGCATGAGCACAGTGGACTGAACATCCCCCAGCTGGGATTTCTTCCTCTGTGTCCGGCATGGGACCGGTACGCGCGTAGTGAGTCCGAGCCCTCGGAAGGACCCCCTCTTGGCCGCCTCGCGCAACGCCTCGACCGCGAATACGAACAACGGCGCCAGCACCGCCCCGCTGCGCATCTCTTTTGCAAAGATCAAGGAGCCCCTCGAGGTTCCGAACCTCCTCGCGCTGCAGACCGAGAGCTTTGACTGGCTTCTCGGCAATGCCGCTTGGAAGTCTCGAGTCGAGGCGGCCCTGGACAGCGGACAGGACGTCCCCACGAAGTCCGGTCTGGAGGAGATCTTCGAGGAGATCTCCCCGATCGAGGACTTCTCCGGGTCGATGTCCCTGACCTTCCGCGACCACCGCTTCGAGCCTCCGAAGAACTCCATCGACGAGTGCAAGGAGCGCGACTTCACGTACGCGGCCCCGCTCTTCGTCACCGCCGAGTTCACCAACAACGAGACCGGCGAGATCAAGTCCCAGACGGTCTTCATGGGCGACTTCCCGCTCATGACCAACAAGGGCACGTTCGTCATCAACGGCACCGAGCGTGTCGTGGTGTCGCAGCTGGTCCGCTCGCCGGGTGTCTACTTCGACTCCAACATCGACAAGACGTCCGACAAGGACATCTTCACGGCCAAGATCATCCCGTCCCGGGGTGCCTGGCTCGAGATGGAGATCGACAAGCGCGACATGGTCGGTGTCCGCATCGACCGCAAGCGCAAGCAGTCCGTCACCGTCCTCCTGAAGGCTCTCGGCTGGACCACCGAGCAGATCCTCGAGGAGTTCGGCGAGTACGAGTCGATGCGCGCCACCCTGGAGAAGGACCACACCCAGGGCCAGGACGACGCGCTGCTCGACATCTACCGCAAGCTCCGCCCGGGCGAGCCGCCCACGCGTGAGGCTGCTCAGACGCTGCTCGAGAACCTCTACTTCAACCCGAAGCGCTACGACCTCGCCAAGGTCGGCCGCTACAAGGTGAACAAGAAGCTCGGCGCGGACGAGCCGCTGGACGCCGGCGTGCTCACCACCGACGACGTCATCGCGACCATCAAGTACCTGGTCAAGCTGCACGCCGGTGAGACCGACACGGTCGGCGAGAGTGGCACCCAGATCGTCGTCGAGACCGACGACATCGACCACTTCGGCAACCGTCGTCTGCGCAACGTCGGCGAGCTCATCCAGAACCAGGTCCGCACGGGTCTGGCTCGTATGGAGCGCGTCGTGCGTGAGCGCATGACGACCCAGGACGTCGAGGCGATCACGCCGCAGACCCTGATCAACATCCGGCCGGTCGTCGCCTCCATCAAGGAGTTCTTCGGCACCAGCCAGCTGTCGCAGTTCATGGACCAGAACAACCCGCTGTCGGGTCTCACCCACAAGCGCCGTCTGTCGGCGCTCGGTCCGGGTGGTCTCTCCCGTGAGCGGGCCGGCTTCGAGGTCCGAGACGTTCACCCGTCGCACTACGGCCGCATGTGCCCGATCGAGACCCCTGAAGGCCCGAACATCGGTCTGATCGGCTCGCTCGCGTCCTACGGCCGCGTCAACGCGTTCGGCTTCGTCGAGACGCCGTACCGCCGTGTCGTCGACGACCAGGTGACCGACGACGTCGACTACCTGACCGCCGACGAGGAGGACCGCTTCGTCATCGCGCAGGCCAACGCCGCGCTGACCGACGACATGCGATTCGCCGAGAACCGCGTGCTGGTCCGCCGTCGTGGCGGAGAGGTCGACTACGTCCCGGGCTCCGACGTGGACTACATGGACGTCTCGCCGCGCCAGATGGTGTCGGTCGCGACCGCCATGATCCCGTTCCTCGAGCACGACGACGCCAACCGTGCCCTCATGGGCGCGAACATGATGCGTCAGGCCGTTCCGCTGATCACGGCGGAGGCGCCGCTGGTCGGTACCGGCATGGAGTACCGCTGTGCGGTCGACGCCGGTGACGTCATCAAGGCCGAGAAGGACGGTGTGGTCCAGGAGGTCTCCGCGGACTACGTCACGGTCGCCAACGACGACGGCACGTACACCACGTACCGCGTCGCCAAGTTCTCCCGCTCCAATCAGGGCACCTCGGTCAACCAGAAGGTCGTCGTCAACGAGGGCGACCGCGTCGTCGAGAACCAGGTTCTCGCCGACGGTCCGGCCACCGAGCAGGGCGAGATGGCGCTGGGCAAGAACCTGCTCGTCGCCTTCATGCCGTGGGAGGGCCACAACTACGAGGACGCGATCATCCTGTCGCAGCGCCTCGTGCAGGACGACGTCCTCTCCTCGATCCACATCGAGGAGCACGAGGTCGACGCCCGTGACACCAAGCTCGGTCCGGAGGAGATCACCCGGGACATCCCGAACGTCTCCGAGGAGGTCCTCGCCGACCTCGACGAGCGCGGCATCATCCGTATCGGTGCCGAGGTCGTCGCCGGCGACATCCTCGTCGGCAAGGTCACGCCCAAGGGTGAGACCGAGCTGACCCCGGAGGAGCGTCTGCTCCGCGCGATCTTCGGTGAGAAGGCGCGCGAAGTGCGTGACACCTCGCTGAAGGTGCCTCACGGCGAGATCGGCAAGGTCATCGGCGTCCGCGTCTTCGACCGCGAAGAGGGCGACGAGCTGCCGCCGGGCGTGAACCAGCTGGTCCGCGTCTACGTCGCGCAGAAGCGCAAGATCACCGACGGTGACAAGCTCGCCGGCCGTCACGGCAACAAGGGCGTCATCTCGAAGATCCTGCCGATCGAGGACATGCCGTTCCTGGAGGACGGCACCCCGGTCGACATCATCCTCAACCCGCTGGGTGTCCCGTCCCGAATGAACCCGGGACAGGTCCTCGAGATCCACCTCGGCTGGCTCGCCAGCCAGGGCTGGAAGGTCGAGGGCAGCGAAGAGTGGATGGAGCGGCTGAAGGTCATCGGCGCCGACGAGGTCGCTGCCGGTACCAACGTCGCCACCCCGGTCTTCGACGGTGCGCGCGAGGACGAGATCTCGGGTCTCTTCGAGTCCACGATCCCGAACCGCGACGGCAACCGGATGGTCCAGCCGTCCGGCAAGGCCAACCTGTTCGACGGCCGCTCCGGTGAGCCGTTCCCGGACCCGGTTTCGGTCGGGTACATGTACATCCTCAAGCTCCACCACCTGGTCGACGACAAGCTCCACGCCCGTTCGACCGGTCCGTACTCGATGATCACGCAGCAGCCGCTGGGTGGTAAGGCACAGTTCGGTGGCCAGCGCTTCGGTGAGATGGAGGTGTGGGCGCTCGAGGCTTATGGAGCCGCCTACGCCCTCCAGGAGCTGCTGACCATCAAGTCCGACGACGTGACCGGCCGCGTGAAGGTCTACGAGGCCATCGTCAAGGGCGAGAACATCCCCGAGCCGGGCATTCCCGAGTCCTTCAAGGTGCTCATCAAGGAAATGCAGTCGCTCTGCCTCAACGTGGAGGTGCTGTCCTCGGACGGCATGTCCATCGAGATGCGCGACACCGACGAGGACGTCTTCCGCGCGGCGGAGGAGCTCGGTATCGACCTGTCCCGGCGCGAGCCGAGCAGCGTCGAAGAGGTCTGACGGGCCTGACGGGGGGCTCGCTCAAGAGCCCCCCGTCATCCCCGGGACCGTTCAGACCATGATTGAGACTCGACCCCGAAAGAGGGATTGACGCACAGTGCTCGACGTCAACTTCTTCGACGAGCTGCGGATCGGCCTTGCCACCGCGGACGACATCCGAACCTGGTCGCACGGCGAGGTCAAGAAGCCGGAGACCATCAACTACCGCACGCTCAAGCCCGAAAAGGACGGACTCTTCTGCGAGAAGATCTTCGGTCCGACCCGGGACTGGGAGTGCTACTGCGGCAAGTACAAGCGTGTCCGCTTCAAGGGCATCATCTGTGAGCGCTGTGGCGTCGAGGTCACGCGCGCCAAGGTGCGCCGTGAGCGGATGGGCCACATCGAACTGGCCGCGCCCGTCACCCACATCTGGTACTTCAAGGGTGTCCCGTCCCGCCTGGGCTACCTGCTGGACCTGGCGCCGAAGGACCTCGAGAAGGTCATCTACTTCGCCGCGTACATGATCACGTTCGTGGACGAGGAGCGCCGTACGCGCGACCTGCCCTCGCTGGAGGCTCACGTCTCCGTCGAGCGCCAGCAGGTCGAGAACCGTCGCGACTCCGACCTCGAGGCCCGTGCCAAGAAGCTCGAGACCGACCTGGCCGAGCTCGAGGCCGAGGGCGCGAAGGCCGACGTGCGCCGCAAGGTGCGCGAGGGTGCCGAGCGTGAGATGAAGCAGCTGCGCGACCGTGCGCAGCGCGAGATCGACCGCCTCGACGAGGTGTGGAGCCGCTTCAAGAACCTCAAGGTCCAGGACCTTGAGGGTGACGAGCTGCTCTACCGCGAGCTGCGTGACCGCTTCGGCACGTACTTCGACGGCTCGATGGGTGCCGCGGCGCTGCAGAAGCGCCTGGAGTCCTTCGACCTCGACGAGGAGGCCGAGCGCCTCCGCGAGATCATCCGTACCGGCAAGGGCCAGAAGAAGACCCGTGCGCTCAAGCGCCTCAAGGTCGTCTCCGCGTTCCTCCAGACCAGCAACAGCCCCAAGGGCATGGTGCTGGACTGCGTGCCGGTCATCCCGCCGGACCTGCGTCCGATGGTGCAGCTGGACGGTGGCCGCTTCGCGACCTCCGACCTGAACGACCTGTACCGCCGTGTGATCAACCGCAACAACCGCCTCAAGCGTCTCCTTGACCTCGGTGCCCCCGAGATCATCGTGAACAACGAGAAGCGGATGCTGCAGGAGGCCGTCGACGCGCTGTTCGACAACGGCCGCCGCGGTCGCCCGGTCACCGGTCCCGGTAACCGCCCGCTGAAGTCCCTCAGCGACATGCTGAAGGGCAAGCAGGGTCGTTTCCGTCAGAACCTGCTCGGCAAGCGAGTCGACTACTCGGCGCGTTCCGTCATCGTCGTCGGTCCGCAGCTGAAGCTGCACCAGTGCGGTCTGCCCAAGGCCATGGCGCTGGAGCTCTTCAAGCCGTTCGTGATGAAGCGCCTGGTGGACCTGAACCACGCGCAGAACATCAAGTCGGCCAAGCGCATGGTCGAGCGTGGCCGCACCGTCGTGTACGACGTCCTCGAAGAGGTCATCGCCGAACACCCGGTGCTGCTGAACCGTGCGCCGACCCTGCACCGCCTCGGCATCCAGGCCTTCGAGCCGCAACTGGTCGAGGGCAAGGCCATTCAGATCCACCCGCTCGTCTGCACCGCGTTCAACGCGGACTTCGACGGTGACCAGATGGCCGTGCACCTGCCGCTCTCCGCGGAGGCGCAGGCCGAGGCCCGCATCCTGATGCTGTCCTCGAACAACATCCTCAAGCCGGCCGACGGCCGTCCGGTCACCATGCCCACCCAGGACATGGTGCTCGGCCTCTTCTTCCTCACCACGGACGAGGAGGAGCGCGAGGTCAAGGGCGAGGGCCGGTCCTTCGGCTCCACCGCCGAGGCGATCATGGCGTTCGACGCCAAGGAGCTCTCGCTCCAGGCGAAGGTCGACATCCGCTTCCCGGTGGGCACCATCCCGCCGCGCGGCTGGACCCCGCCGGCCGTCGAGGAGGGCGAGGACGGCGTCGGCGAGCGGGTGTACCAGCAGGGCGACAGCTTCCGGCTGCGCACGACGCTGGGCCGCGCGCTCTTCAACGAGCTGCTGCCCGAGGACTACCCGTTCGTCGACTACTCGGTGGGCAAGAAGCAGCTCTCCGAGATCGTGAACGACCTCGCCGAGCGCTACCCCAAGGTCATCGTGGCGGCGACGCTCGACAACCTGAAGTCCGCGGGCTTCTTCTGGGCGACCCGTTCCGGTGTCACCGTGGCCATCTCCGACGTCGTGGTCCCCGAGGCCAAGAAGGCGATCGTCAGGGGCTACGAGGAGCAGGACGAGAAGGTCCAGAAGCAGTACGAGCGCGGTCTGATCACCAAGCAGGAGCGCACGCAGGAGCTCATCACCATCTGGACCAAGGCGACCAACGAGGTTGCCGAGGCGATGAACGCGAACTTCCCGAAGACCAACCCCATCTTCATGATGGTGAACTCGGGTGCTCGCGGAAACATGATGCAGATGCGTCAGATCGCCGGTATGCGTGGTCTGGTGTCCAACGCCAAGAACGAGACGATTCCGCGTCCCATCAAGGCGTCGTTCCGTGAGGGCCTGTCCGTGCTGGAGTACTTCATCTCCACGCACGGTGCCCGTAAGGGTCTGGCGGACACCGCCCTGCGTACCGCCGACTCGGGTTACCTGACCCGTCGTCTGGTGGACGTCTCGCAGGACGTGATCATTCGCGAGGAGGACTGCGGCACCGACCGTGGCCTCAAGCTGAAGATCGCCGAGCGGGGTGCCGACGGCTCCCTGCGCAAGACCGAGGACGTCGAGACCTCCGTGTACGCGCGGATGCTCGCCGAGGACGTCGTCGTCGACGGCAAGGTCATCGCGCCGGCCAACGTCGACCTGGGTGACGTGCTCATCGACGCCCTGGTGGGCGCCGGTGTCGAGGAGGTCAAGACCCGCTCGGTCCTGACCTGTGAGTCCGCGGTCGGCACCTGTGCCTTCTGCTACGGACGCTCGCTGGCCACCGGCAAGCTGGTCGACATCGGTGAGGCGGTCGGCATCATCGCCGCCCAGTCCATCGGTGAGCCCGGTACCCAGCTGACGATGCGTACCTTCCACACCGGTGGTGTGGCCGGTGACGACATCACCCAGGGTCTGCCCCGTGTCGTCGAGCTCTTCGAGGCTCGTACGCCCAAGGGTGTCGCCCCGATCTCGGAGGCGGCCGGCCGCGTCCGTATCGAGGAGACCGAGAAGACCAAGAAGCTCGTCGTCACCCCGGACGACGGCAGCGACGAGACGCCGTTCCCGATCTCGAAGCGTGCCCGTCTCCTGGTGGGCGAGGGCGACCACGTCGAGGTGGGCCAGAAGCTCACCGTGGGTGCCACCAACCCGCACGACGTGCTGCGGATCCTCGGTCAGCGCGCGGTCCAGGTCCACCTGGTCGGCGAGGTCCAGAAGGTCTACAACTCGCAGGGTGTGTCGATCCACGACAAGCACATCGAGATCATCATCCGGCAGATGCTCCGCCGAGTGACGATCATCGAGTCCGGCGACGCCGAGCTGCTTCCGGGCGAGCTCGTCGAGCGGTCGAAGTTCGAGACCGAGAACCGTCGTGTGGTCACCGAGGGCGGTCACCCCGCCTCCGGCCGTCCGCAGCTGATGGGTATCACCAAGGCCTCGCTCGCGACCGAGTCGTGGCTGTCGGCGGCGTCCTTCCAGGAGACGACCAGGGTTCTGACCGACGCGGCGATCAACGCCAAGTCGGACTCCCTGATCGGCCTCAAGGAGAACGTCATCATCGGTAAGCTCATCCCGGCCGGTACGGGTCTGTCCCGCTACCGCAACATCCGGGTGGAGCCCACCGAGGAGGCCAAGGCCGCGATGTACTCGGCCGTCGGCTACGACGACATCGACTACTCGCCGTTCGGCACCGGCTCCGGCCAGGCCGTTCCGCTGGAGGACTACGACTACGGTCCGTACAACCAGTAAGCGGTAGCGCATCCACAGGGCGGTCACCTCTCGCGAGGTGGCCGCCCTGTGGGCTGTCCCCGGCGAAGCGCGGCGGATATGTTGCGAGCAGGTGTGTCCTGCGCGCGTGCAGTTGTTTTGACCGGAGCCGATGCGGTAGGTACGCTCTGACCTTGTGCCTGGGGTGTGCCTGGGCTCGTGTGCGTGTCCTCAGCCGCATGACGGGTCTGCAGAATCGGCCACCGTGATCTGTGCTCTCCCTGCTTAGCGGCAGGAGCATGCAGTATCCGACACACCCGACCGCGTGGGTCGGAGATGTTCCAGGTTAGTTTCACTACACGGCACACAGAAACCGGAGAAGTAGTGCCTACGATCCAGCAGCTGGTCCGTAAGGGCCGGCAGGACAAGGTCGAGAAGAACAAGACGCCCGCACTCGAGGGTTCCCCTCAGCGCCGCGGCGTCTGCACGCGTGTGTTCACGACCACCCCGAAGAAGCCGAACTCGGCCCTGCGGAAGGTCGCGCGTGTGCGTCTGACCTCCGGCATCGAGGTCACGGCCTACATTCCGGGTGAGGGACACAACCTGCAGGAGCACTCCATCGTGCTCGTGCGTGGTGGCCGTGTGAAGGACCTGCCGGGTGTTCGTTACAAGATCATCCGCGGTTCCCTGGACACCCAGGGTGTCAAGAACCGCAAGCAGGCCCGCAGCCGCTACGGCGCCAAGAAGGAGAAGTAAGAATGCCTCGTAAGGGCCCCGCCCCGAAGCGCCCGGTCATCATCGACCCGGTCTACGGTTCTCCTCTTGTCACGTCGCTGATCAACAAGCTCCTGCTCAACGGCAAGCGTTCCACTGCCGAGCGGATCGTCTACGGCGCCATGGAAGGCCTCCGCGAGAAGACCGGCGCTGACCCGGTCATCACGCTGAAGCGCGCCCTCGAGAACGTCAAGCCGTCTCTCGAGGTCAAGTCCCGCCGTGTCGGTGGCGCCACCTACCAGGTGCCGATCGAGGTCAAGCCCGGTCGCGCCGCCACCCTCGCGCTGCGCTGGGTCGTCGGTTACTCCCGCGCCCGTCGCGAGAAGACCATGACCGAGCGCCTCATGAACGAACTGCTCGACGCCTCCAACGGCCTCGGCGCTTCGGTCAAGAAGCGTGAGGACACGCACAAGATGGCCGAGTCCAACAAGGCCTTCGCGCACTACCGCTGGTAGTCGCTACCCACATCGAGACCGAGAGAAGATTGAGCCTTATGGCCACCACTTCGCTTGACCTGGCCAAGGTCCGCAACATCGGGATCATGGCCCACATCGACGCGGGCAAGACGACGACCACCGAGCGCATCCTGTTTTACACCGGTGTGAGCTACAAGATCGGTGAGGTCCACGACGGCGCTGCCACGATGGACTGGATGGAGCAGGAGCAGGAGCGCGGCATCACGATCACGTCCGCCGCGACGACCTGTCACTGGCCGCTCGAGGACGTCGATCACACCATCAACATCATCGACACCCCGGGCCACGTGGACTTCACGGTCGAGGTGGAGCGTTCGCTCCGCGTCCTCGACGGTGCCGTCACCGTGTTCGACGGTGTCGCCGGTGTTGAGCCGCAGTCCGAGACCGTCTGGCGTCAGGCGGACCGCTACGGCGTGCCGCGTATCTGCTTCGTCAACAAGCTCGACCGCACCGGCGCGGAGTTCCACCGCTGCGTCGACATGATCGTGGACCGCCTCGGCGCGACCCCGATCGTGATGCAGCTGCCGATCGGTGCCGAGGCAGACTTCAAGGGCGTCATCGACCTTGTTCGTATGAAGGCTCTTGTCTGGTCCGCAGAGGCCACCAAGGGCGAGATGTACGACGTCGTCGACATCCCGGCCACGCACACCGAGGCGGCCGACGAGTGGCGCGGCAAGCTGCTCGAAGCCGTGTCGGAGAACGACGACGAGATGATGGAGCTCTACCTCGAGGGCCAGGAGCCCACCGAGGAGCAGCTCTACCAGGCGATCCGTCGTATCACCATCGCGTCCGGCAAGGGCGGCGGCACCACCGTCACCCCCGTCTTCTGCGGTACCGCGTTCAAGAACAAGGGCGTTCAGCCCCTGCTCGACGCGGTTGTGCGCTACCTCCCCTCGCCCCTCGACGTCGAAGGCATTGACGGCCACGACGTCAAGGACGCGGAGCAGGTCATCACGCGCCGTCCGTCCGACGACGAGCCGCTGGCCGCGCTGGCCTTCAAGATCGCGAGCGACCCGCACCTGGGCAAGCTCACCTTCATCCGGGTCTACTCGGGTCGCCTGGAGTCCGGCACCGCGGTGCTGAACCCCACCAAGGGCAAGAAGGAGCGCATCGGCAAGATCTACCGCATGCACGCGAACAAGCGTGAGGAGATCGAGTCGGTGGGTGCCGGCGACATCGTCGCCGTCATGGGCCTGAAGCAGACCACCACCGGTGAGACGCTGTGCGACGACAAGAACCCGGTGATCCTGGAGTCCATGGACTTCCCGGCGCCGGTCATCCAGGTCGCGATCGAGCCCAAGTCCAAGGGTGACCAGGAGAAGCTGGGTGTCGCCATCCAGCGTCTCGCGGAGGAGGACCCCTCCTTCCAGGTGCACTCGGACGAGGAGACCGGCCAGACCATCATCGGTGGTATGGGCGAGCTTCACCTCGAGGTGCTCGTCGACCGCATGCGGCGCGAGTTCCGCGTCGAGGCGAACGTCGGCAAGCCGCAGGTCGCGTACCGCGAGACGATCCGCAAGGCCGTCGAGCGTATCGACTACACGCACAAGAAGCAGACCGGTGGTACCGGTCAGTTCGCGAAGGTGCAGATCGCGCTGGAGCCCATCGAGGGCGGCGACGCGACCTACGAGTTCGTGAACAAGGTCACGGGTGGCCGTATCCCCCGTGAGTACATTCCGTCGGTCGACGCCGGTGCGCAGGAAGCCATGCAGTTCGGCATCCTGGCCGGCTACGAGATGGTGGGCGTCCGCGTCACCCTCCTCGACGGTGGCTACCACGAGGTCGACTCCTCCGAGCTGGCGTTCAAGATCGCCGGTTCGCAGGCGTTCAAGGAGGGTGCCCGCAAGGCGTCCCCCGTGCTGCTCGAGCCGATGATGGCCGTCGAGGTCACCACGCCCGAGGACTACATGGGTGATGTCATCGGCGACCTCAACTCCCGCCGTGGCCAGATCCAGGCCATGGACGAGCGCAGCGGCGCTCGCGTCGTGAAGGGCCTCGTGCCCCTCTCGGAGATGTTCGGCTACGTCGGAGACCTCCGCAGCAAGACCTCGGGTCGCGCAAGCTACTCGATGCAGTTCGACTCCTACGCCGAGGTTCCGCGGAACGTCGCCGAGGAGATCATCGCGAAGGCCAAGGGCGAGTAACTCTTCCGAGTTCACGCTTTAGGCTTGTCACCGGAGCCTGCTGGGGCATTCCGGCCGTTACGCAAGTAATCGGCAGGAATGCCCCGGGCCCCGGCATTCCAGCAAAGATCACCTGGCGCCGATGAAGCAAGGCGTACAGAACCACTCCACAGGAGGACCCAGTGGCGAAGGCGAAGTTCGAGCGGACTAAGCCGCACGTCAACATCGGCACCATCGGTCACATCGACCACGGTAAGACGACCCTCACGGCCGCCATTACCAAGGTGCTGCATGACGCGTACCCGGACCTGAACGAGGCCTCGGCCTTCGACCAGATCGACAAGGCTCCTGAGGAGCGCCAGCGCGGTATCACCATCTCCATCGCGCACGTCGAGTACCAGACGGAGTCGCGTCACTACGCGCACGTCGACTGCCCGGGTCACGCTGACTACATCAAGAACATGATCACGGGTGCCGCGCAGATGGACGGCGCGATCCTCGTGGTTGCCGCCACCGACGGCCCGATGCCGCAGACCAAGGAGCACGTGCTCCTGGCCCGCCAGGTCGGCGTTCCGTACATCGTCGTCGCCCTGAACAAGGCCGACATGGTGGACGACGAGGAGATCATGGAGCTCGTCGAGCTCGAGGTCCGTGAGCTCCTCTCCGAGTACGAGTTCCCGGGCGACGACCTTCCGGTCGTGCGTGTCTCGGCGCTCAAGGCGCTCGAGGGCGACAAGGAGTGGGGCCAGTCGGTCCTGAACCTGATGGCCGCCGTCGACGAGTCGATCCCGCAGCCCGAGCGCGACGTCGACAAGCCGTTCCTGATGCCGATCGAGGACGTCTTCACGATCACCGGTCGTGGCACCGTCGTCACCGGTCGTATCGAGCGTGGTGTCCTCAAGGTCAACGAGACCGTCGACATCGTCGGTATCAAGACCGAGAAGACCACCACCACGGTCACCGGCATCGAGATGTTCCGCAAGCTGCTCGACGAGGGCCAGGCCGGTGAGAACGTCGGTCTGCTCCTCCGTGGCATCAAGCGCGAGGACGTCGAGCGCGGCCAGGTCATCATCAAGCCGGGTTCGGTCACGCCGCACACGAGCTTCGAGGCCCAGGCCTACATCCTGTCGAAGGACGAGGGTGGCCGTCACACCCCCTTCTTCAACAACTACCGCCCGCAGTTCTACTTCCGTACCACGGACGTGACCGGCGTCGTGACCCTCCCCGAGGGCACCGAGATGGTCATGCCGGGCGACAACACCGTCATGACGGTCGAGCTGATCCAGCCCGTCGCCATGGAGGAGGGCCTGAAGTTCGCCATCCGTGAGGGTGGCCGGACCGTGGGCGCCGGCCAGGTCACCAAGATCAACAAGTAAATCTTGTCGGTCTGACCTGGTAGCTCCTTATCGAGCACCAAGCAGGAGGCCCCGCACCGAAAGGTGCGGGGCCTCCTCGCGTTGTCGGCGGGTGCCGGTGGTCAGCCGGCCGTGCCGGCCTGCGGATACCAGAGCCAGGGGTGCGCGTCCGCGCCCAGGCCGACGGCCGTGGTCCCGGAGCGGGTCACCGCCAGCGTCGGACCCGAGAGCGGCTGGGTTCCCTGGGTACGCGTCAACACGCCCCGAGGTGTGTGGAGTTGGATCCGGCCGCGCAGATCGGTGCCGAGCAGCACCGGGCCGCCGGGCGCGGCGGCCGCGCTCACGGGGCCGTGGCCGTCGAACCGCAGGGTCCGGGCGCGCGCCGGGGCCCCGCCGGCGCGGACCGCCGTCACCGGCGCCGCGGTCGGCCTGCGGTAGTAGAGCTCGATGCCGCCGCCCGGGGCCGGCAGCGCGGCGACCGGGTCCCCCGGCGCGGGCAGGTCGGCGCCGTCGTCCGCGCGGAAGGCCACCTCCTCGCCGAGGACGTCCTGCGCCCAGTGGTGCACACGCTCGCGGCCCGCCGCGAACACATGGACGCGGCCCGAGCTGTCGACGACCGCGGACAGCCCGTCCTGGACCTCCTCGCCGCCCAGGTCCCGCCAGCGGTCCCAGCGCCCGTCGGTGCTCCGTACCCGCGTGCTGAGGCCCTTGTCCGCGTTGCGTACGAAGAGATGCACGCGGCCGTCCGGGGCGGTGACCGCGACCGGGACGCCGATGCGGCGACCGCGGTCCTCGTCCCGCTCGGGGTTGCCGAGACCGTCCCAGGCGAGGAACTCCCCGCCCGGGGCGCGCTGTTCGAGCAGGACCACCTCGCGGCGGTTCGGCCCGCCGTGGCCGCCGAGGGAGGCGAACCGCAGCCCGAAGACGAGCTGCCGGCCGTCGGGCAGCGCCGCCGAGCCGAGCGCGGGGGCGAGCGGTCCACCGCCCAGGTCGTCCGGGGCGCCCCACTGGCCGCTGCCGGGCCGGGTCTCGCGCCAGCGCACCGCCCGCAGCCCGAGCACTCCATAGGCCGCGAGGCGCCCGTCGGGGTCCGTGGCGACCACAGGACGCGCGCCGGGGTAGCGGTGGTGGGTGGAGCGGACCCAGCCCTTCTTGTTGGTCAGGGGCCGCATGCCGCCCACGTTGTAGTCGCCGCAGCCGGACGCGTTGCCGCACTCCCAGGCGGGGTCGCCGCCGTACGGGACGAGATGCGCGGCCTTGTGCTGGACGACCGGGGCGGGGAGGTTCTTGGGCCAGTGCCGGTTGTAGTACCCGCGGAAGGCGGTGGCCACGAACCCGGGCACCTGCCCGCCGTCCGCCGTCGCGTCGGCCACCCAGCGCACCATCGCGGCCCAGCTGAAGCAGGCGACGGCCGTGTGGTCGGCGTGGTCGGAGTAGCCGCGCTGCTCGCTGTCCTTCTTCCGAGTGGCCTCGTCGCTGTGCTGGATGTCCGGGTCCGGATCGAGCGTCTGGACGACGGTCGGCCGGTACTGCTCCATCAGCCCGACGAGGACGTCGATGAGGCTGTCGTAGTCGTACGCGACGGCCTTGCGCAGCGGGGAGTCCTCGGCCACGACGGTCTGGAGCCCCAGCGCCCGGTCACGCCACAGGCTGGGCAGCGCCATCCAGCGGCGGGTGGTGTGCATCGGCAGATTGAGGAAGATCAGCTCGACCCGGCGGTTGCCGTTGGTGAGGGTGTTGATCTCGGCGAGCCGGTCACCGCGCAGGGAGGCGATGCCCTTGGTCCAGTCGGTGAACCTGTCGAGCCCGAGGAGCGTGGCGTAGGCCTGCCGCAGGCCCTGGTGGCGGGCGGAGGAGTAGGCCGGCCGGTCGGCGGGGACGTCCGGAGCGCCGGGTATGTGATTGCGGCCGTCGTGCTCGCCGGCGGAGACGTACACGCAGACGAGGGGCACTCCGGCGTCGAGCATCCGCTGGGTGTCCGGGTTCATGAAGTACAGGTCGTCGTCGGGGTGGGCGAGTATCTGCATCAGCTGGGCGCGGCGGGTACTGGCTATCGCCAGGCCGGGGGCGGGGTCCGCGGTGCGGGTGGAGCGCCGGGAGGCGGGGACGGAGCACGAGGAGAGGACGCCGGCGCCGAGGAGTGCGGTGGCGGCAGCGACGACGCTGCGGCGGCGGGGCCGGGTGCGCCCGGCGGCCGGTGCGGGATCGCGTGTCGCAGCGGGCCGGGTGCGGCCGGTGCCCTGTGAGGACCCGGCGCCCGTGAGCTCGTCCGCCAGGGAGGGCCGTGGGCTCGTGGGCCCCTGTGCCGACGCGAGGAGCCGGGCGTCGGCGGCCGGTGCGGGACCGGCCTTTCGCGCGCCCGGTATGTCCCGGCGCTCGTCGGCGGCCGTGCGCGCGCCCGGTATGCGCGCAGGGCGCGTCGGGGCATGGGCAGGTCTGTCGTACACGTGTCGTGCTCCGTCCGCTTCCCCCGCAGCGGACGGGTCATGGCCCCCGGCTGCGTCCAGTGATCTCCCCCACAGCGCGGACGGGCTGGTCAGGGCCGCTTTCCGCGATCGACTAGACGGCTGTTCGATGCCTGGGGTTGCTCTGGACGGCGACTTTTGTTCGGACGAGGGGCCGGTCGGCGGGGCCGGGAACCGGGTTGTCAGCGCAGGGTCGGGACGTCGCCGTTGTCGCCACGGGTGAGGGTCGTGCCCGGCAGTCCGCGCAGCCACCTGTCGGCGATCTCCGCGAGCCGGGCGCGGTCCGGTGGGGTGGAGCCCAGGCCGATGGCGTAGCGGACGGGGTCCGTGGTGAACGGGCGCGGCCAGGCGTGGAGATCCGTCGCACCGGCGTCCTCCAGTGCGGTCAGCAGCGCCCGCATACGGCCGCGGACGCGGCCTTCGTCGGGGCCCGGTGCCACGGTGACGACGGCCCAGGCCTCGTGGCGCCGGTGCAGCGGCGGCGGGGCGAGGAGCCCCGGCCAGGGGCCGGGTGTCGACTCCACCGTCTCCCAGGCGCGGAAGAGCTCCCGCGTGAGCAGGTCGCGGCCGCCGGCGCTGATCTGCTCGGTGCAGGGGCGGACCGGTGCGCTCGGAGTCGTGACCGTCACGGGCAGGTCCGTGCCGGGTCCGCCGACCGGCTCGCTCCAGTTCCACGCGGCCCAGGTGGCGAAGAAGTGCCGGAGCAGTCCGGCGGGCGGAAGCGCTCCCGCCTCGCGCACGGTGTGTGCGGCCAGCACGGCCCATCCGAGGCCCGGCAGCCCGCCGAAGGGCGCCGAGTCCAGTCCGCGGGCGCGCGCCCAGGCCTTGACCTCACGGGCGAGCCGGGCGAAGGCCTCCGGGTGCTCACCGGCGGTCGCGGCAACGGCTTCCGCGTCGCTCACCGCGCTGAGCGCCACCGCTGCCGCGTCGCCCAGTTCGGCCCGCCGTTCCACCGCTTCGTCCGCGGGCAGCGAGCCCGTGCCCACGACGACGAGATCGACGTCCAGGCCGTCGGCCCGCAGCCGCAGCCCGGGGACGCGTGCCCCGATCACCTGGCGCAGCCCGGTGGCTTCCGGCAGCGCGGCCGCCACCCTGGCCCGTACCTCGGCCGGATCGGGGGAGCCGGGCAGCGCGGCCACCAGGTCCAGATCGGCGCCGGGCAGCGCGCAGCCCATGCGCCGTGAGCCGACCAGGTGGACGACGCCGTCGGCGAGGGCGTCCGAGAGCCGCTTCAGGGTTCGCCGGGCGGACGCGTCGTCGTCCGGGGGACCGGGCAGGGCCGGGTCCGGGGCCTCGTCGGTCCAGCGCATCTCGCCCGTTCCCAGCGTGACGGTCGCCCGTACCCGCATCGGCTCGTCGCCCCGCCGCGAGAGCAGCGCCAGCTCCCCGACCTTCGCCGGCATCGCGTCGAGGCGTGCCGTGCACGCGGCCGCGAGGGCGTGCGGATCGTGTGTCCGGCCCAGGCTCAGATGCGGGGTGTACCCCTCGCGACGGCCCCGGCAGCGCGGAAAGTACGTCTCCAGCGTGCTCCGCAGCCGCGTCCACGGCTCCTCGTCCGCGGCCGCCGGGTCCAGCCACACGGTCGCGTCCTCGCGGTGCCCGAAGCTGTGCACCCCTTCGAGGCGGGCGTCGAAGGGATCAATCGCGGCAGCCGCGGCGGACAGCGCGGGAGCGGCCCGTTCGAAGGCGTCCTCCGGCACGAACCCGAAGAGCAGGTTCACGTGCGGCGGCCAGCGGTGGATCTGAGGGTCGTGCTCCGCACGGATCGCCTGTACGGGCGGCCAGAGGTCCCGCGGCGGGATCCAGGCCACCGCCGTACGGGGCGTCGGCCGGTCGTCGAGCGCGTCCGGGGGCCCGCCGGCGGGCGGACCCAGATCCACGGCGACGCCGTAGTGGTCGGAGACGAACAGTCCGCCCGTCGTCGGGGTGTCCCCGTGGAGCACGGCGGAGAGCGCTCGCAGGTCCTGCGTCCGCAGCAGCACCCGGTCCAGCCGGGACACGCGTCCCGTGAGCGACGAGACGGCCGCCAGCGGATTGGCGCCCGGGTCGAAGGTGGGTGTCCGGTCCTCGGGACCGTGCACGTCGCTCCAGGCGTCCCGCATCCCGAGCGCCGTCTGCGGCCCGCTCCCGCTCTCGTTGAAGTCACCGGCCAGGACCACGTCGCCCTCCACGCCCGCCAGCCCTTCGGCGAGCCGGGCGAGCTCGGCCTCCCTGCGGCCGGCGCCGTCGGCGGAGTGGTCGCTGCTGAGGTGGGTCGCGGCGACCACGACCGGGCCGGTGGCGGTCTCGACGACGAGCGCTGTGACCGCCTTGTGCGGCCCGAGGCCGTGGTGCCCCGCCTCCCGCACGGGCAGCCGGCTGAGCAGCAGAAGCCCGTGGTCGGCGATGTCCCTGCCCAGGGGATCGGTCCCGAGGGTCCAGCCGTCGCGCACCCACGGCTCCGCCATCAGCAGGGCGGCGAGCTTCGGTTCGACCTCCTGGAGGGCGATGACGTCGGCGTCGGCCTCGCGCAGGGCCGCCAGGAGAAGCGGCCGGCGCGCGGCGGTGTCGATGCGGTCGCTGTCGTAGCGGTCCCAGAGGGTGTTCCAGGTCAGGACCCGCAGACCGGCGGCCGTCGGCACGCTCCCGGGTGCTGTCGTCGGCACCCACCCGTCGCGCTTCCACGCGTACGGCGTCCGCGCCGTGAAGAAGGGCGCCCGCAGCCGCCGGGGACTGCGCACCCGCCCGGCATCGGTCGCGTCGATGCGGTCCGCTCCCGTGGCTCTGTCCCACACCACCTCGCCGTCCGCCTCGAAGAACAGCACCCGGTGCCACGGAATGTCGCCGCCGGGCACGAAGGCGGCCAGCGGCATTCGCTTGGGGGCCGCCCCGCGCTGGTTGATCCCGACCACGAAGCGCGCCGGATCGAACCGTGCGTCCCAGCGGACCCGGTGGTAGATCTCCTCGCTGGTGCGCATCTACGCCTCCTCCTCCACGGTCCCGCTCGCGCCGATGTACCAGGTGCGGTGCGCCTGGCCGGGGTACGGCGGGGAGAACCGGTGCACCTGTGAGGCGAGGACCTCGGGCGGGACGGGGTGCGTCCGCCGCGCGTTGCGCCGGACCAGTTCCTCCTCGTCGACGAGTGCCACGGCGTGCGTGGTCAGGGCGTCGCGCCGGCGCGCGACGGAGTGCACCAGCGAGCGCTGGTGCGCGTTGAGCGACGTGGCGTCCCACACCACGGTCCCACCGGCCGCGAGAGCCGCGTCCAGCCGGTCGAGTCCGGCGCGCAGCACGTCACCGTTGGCCTTCTGGTCGGCGCGCGACCCGCGTGCCTCGCGCAGGTCGTCCAGCGAGATGTAGGCGTCGATTCCGGGAAGCCCGCGGGCGAAGGTGCTCTTCCCGCTGCCCGACGGGCCGACCGTCTGGATCAGCCGCGGGAAGTCCCCGGAACGCCATCGCCATGTCGCGGCGACGGCCTCATCGGCGGACGTGATCTTCCCCAGGGCGTACGCCTCACGTGCCTCGGCCACGCACCGGGCCGCCGCGTCCGGCTCCAGGTCCGCGAACGTCTCCCGCAGACCGTCCAGGCCGCCGACGCCCTCCGCGTGCAGCGCGGACCAGTCCACCTGCTCGCGTGCCCCGGTGTCCTCGGCCGTCGCCCGGGCGACGGCGTGCAGGACGCCGAGGTCGGCGGCGTACGACATCCGCACCAGCCCGGTGCGCCGCTCCTCGTCCGGGTAGGGCCGGTGCAGCCGGGCCTGGAGCCCGACGAGGTCGGCGACCTCACGGGCCGTCCCCATGCCCTGGGAGACGGCGAGATGCGCTCCCACCCGGGACCGCGGGCTGCGGTGCAGCAGTGCGGCCAGAACGCCGGCGAGCCGGTCGTCGCCGGTGCGCCCGAGCACGTCGAGTGCCGCGGACACCTCGGTCACGACCGCCTCGTCGCGAGTGTCTCCCGCGCGCAGTCCGAGGCCGGCCGACAGGGCGGCGGCCCCCGGCGTGCCCCCGGACCGGACGTCCCACAGCGCCGCCGCCGGCCCGCGCCCGTTCTCCACCACGGCGGCGTACATCCAGTGCGTGTCCGTCTGCACATGCCCGCGCCGCACCCACTTGGCCATGCGCCGCCCGAAGTCCTCGGGGCCGAAGCCGTCGGCGGTCCGCACGACGTAGCCCTCCTGACGGGCGAGGTCGAGGTTCAGGGCGCGCAGGGCCCGCTCGCCGCGGCCGTCGAGGACCCCGCGCCACAGCACCGGGGGCACCGGGATCCCCAGCCCGCGCAGGAAGGCCACGGTCCGGTCCCAGTCGAGACAGCGGCCGTCGGCGTCCCACACGGAGAAGCCGTAGAAGAAGCTGTCGAGGTTCTCGTACGCGAGTGAGTGGCGGGCGTACATGTTCTCGCCGCACACGCGCCAGCCCGCGGGGACCGCGTGGCCGATGCGGCCCTGGAGGGCCTTGACCCAGGCACGCGAGGGGTGGTGGCCGGAGTCCGGCGACCGGGCGTGCAGTCCGTCGGCGTACAGGGTGGTGTTCTCGCCGTCGAGCTTCTCGGTGACGACGACCTCGCGGCCGGCCAGTCCGGACAGGTCGGCGGTCCGCACATCGTCGGGGGAGAGGCCCGGCGACCACGGCAGATGCGGTGTCCGCGGATAGTGCGTCCGCATGGTGATCGGCCCCCCGGTGACGACGATGTGCCGGCAACTGTAGGAGCCCGGGGAGGCGTTGCTCGAACGAATTAGCGCCGGTGGAGGCGTCCACGGCCGGACGGGCGGCGGGGTGTCCACGGCGTGGCCGGGGGCTCCCGTGGTCCCGTGGTGCGCGCGCCGGGGTTTGACAGCAAAAGCCGCGGGGGTAACCTCTTCGGCTCGATTGGCCAGGGCGCGGGCCTGTATGGCAGACTATCCGGGTTGCTCGGTTGAGTGCCGATGCTGCGCGCCTCCCGCCGGGAGGACCGGAAGCGAGTCCCACAGTACTCGTCGCTCCAACTGCCCACCGGGCAGCGCTGGAGCGGACGTACGGGAATCTTCCGGGAAGTGTCAGCGGGGTACCGACCAGGCACTCGGTGGGTGTTCTTCCCCCGATGCGCGGCTCAGGCCCGCACCCCCTTGGTTGGGAAATCCTTCGGGAGATCTTCGTAGAGGGAGTGCGACACGCCCGACCGCGGGGGTCGGAGAAGAATGCAGTACCCGCCGAGTTCCGGAGCGTTACGAGAGACAGGACTACTGAGTAGCCATGGCGGGACAGAAGATCCGCATCCGGCTCAAGGCCTACGACCACGAGGTCATCGACTCTTCGGCGAAGAAGATCGTCGAGACGGTGACGCGTACTGGTGCGTCGGTCGCAGGCCCGGTGCCGCTGCCCACTGAGAAGAACGTGTACTGCGTCATCAAGTCGCCGCACAAGTACAAGGACTCGCGCGAGCACTTCGAGATGCGCACGCACAAGCGCCTGATCGACATTCTCGACCCGACGCCCAAGACCGTTGACTCGTTGATGCGCCTGGACCTTCCGGCCGGCGTCGACATCGAGATCAAGCTCTGAGAGGCGCGGAAGAGATGGCAAAGCAGATCAAGGGCGTCCTGGGCGAGAAGCTCGGCATGACCCAGGTCTGGGACGAGAACAACCGTGTCGTCCCGGTGACCGTTGTCAAGGCCGGGCCGTGTGTTGTCACCCAGGTCCGTACGAATGACTCCGACGGCTACGAGTCGGTCCAGATCGCCTTCGGCGAGATCGACCCTCGCAAGGTGAACAAGCCCCTCAAGGGCCACTTCGCCAAGGCCGACGTGACCCCCCGCCGCCACCTGGTGGAGCTCCGTACCTCCGATGCTGCCGAGTACACGCTCGGCCAGGAGATCACTGCCGAGGTGTTCGAGTCCGGCGTCAAGGTTGACGTCACGGGCAAGAGCAAGGGCAAGGGCTTCGCCGGTGTCATGAAGCGTCACAACTTCAAGGGCCTCGGCGCCGGTCACGGCACCCAGCGCAAGCACCGCTCTCCCGGCTCCATCGGTGGCTGTGCCACCCCGGGCCGTGTGTTCAAGGGCCTCCGTATGGCGGGCCGCATGGGCAACGAGCGGGTCACCACCCAGAACCTGACCGTTCACGCCGTTGACGCGGAGAAGGGCCTGCTGCTCATCAAGGGCGCGGTTCCTGGTCCCAACGGCGGCCTGGTCCTGGTCCGCACTGCGGCCAAGGGGGCCTGAGGACTATGAGCACCATTGACATTCTGTCGCCCGCGGGCGACAAGTCCGGGACCGTTGAGCTCCCGGCCGAGATCTTCGACGCCAAGGTCAGCATCCCGCTGATCCACCAGGTCGTCGTCGCGCAGCTGGCCGCCGCCCGTCAGGGCACGCACAAGGTCAAGCGTCGTGGCGAGGTCCGCGGTGGTGGCAAGAAGCCTTACCGCCAGAAGGGCACCGGCCGCGCCCGTCAGGGTTCGACCCGTGCGCCGCAGTTCGCCGGCGGTGGCGTCGTTCACGGCCCCACCCCGCGTGACTACTCGCAGCGGACCCCGAAGAAGATGAAGGCCGCCGCCCTGCGCGGTGCCCTCACCGACCGGGCCCGCAACTCCCGCATCCACGTCGTCACCGGCGTGATCGAGGGTGAGATCTCCACCAAGGCTGCCAAGACGCTGTTCGGCAAGATCTCGGAGCGCAAGAACCTGCTCCTGGTCGTCGACCGCTCTGACGAGGCCGCGTGGCTCTCCGCCCGCAACCTGCCCCAGGTGCACATCCTGGATCCGGGGCAGCTGAACACGTACGACGTGCTCGTCTCCGACGACGTGGTCTTCACTCAGGCCGCTTTCGAGTCCTTCGTGTCCGGCGCCCCCGCTCGGAACGAAGAGACCGAAGGGAGCGACGCCTGATGACTGAGGCCGTCGTCACCAGCAAGACGTACTCGGACCCGCGCGACATTCTTGTCAAGCCGGTTGTGTCCGAGAAGAGCTACGCGCTTCTGGACGAGAACAAGTACACGTTCATCGTCGACCCGCGCGCGAACAAGACCCAGATCAAGCAGGCCGTCGAGGCGGTCTTCTCGGTCAAGGTCACCGGGGTCAACACGATCAACCGCCAGGGCAAGCGCAAGCGCACCCGCACCGGTTTCGGCAAGCGCTCCGACACGAAGCGCGCCATCGTGACCCTCGCCGAGGGCGACCGTATCGACATCTTCGGCGGCCCGACCTCCTGACGGAGGTCGAGTCGTCCGGAATCGGACGAGGACTGAGAAATGGGTATCCGCAAGTACAAGCCGACGACCCCGGGCCGTCGTGGCTCCAGCGTCGCCGACTTTGTCGAGATCACGCGGTCCACGCCGGAGAAGTCGCTGGTCCGCCCCCTGCACAGCAAGGGCGGCCGTAACAACACCGGTCGTGTGACTGTCCGTCACCAGGGCGGTGGCCACAAGCGCGCCTACCGCGTGATCGACTTCCGTCGTCACGACAAGGACGGCGTGCCGGCCAAGGTCGCTCACATCGAGTACGACCCGAACCGCACCGCGCGCATCGCGCTCCTGCACTACGCAGACGGCGAGAAGCGCTACATCATCGCGCCGCGTGGCCTGTCGCAGGGCGACCGTGTCGAGAACGGCCCGGCCGCCGACATCAAGCCCGGCAACAACCTGGCGCTGCGCAACATCCCGGTCGGTACGACCATCCACGCCATCGAGCTGCGGCCCGGCGGCGGCGCGAAGTTCGCCCGCTCCGCGGGTGCCTCCGTGCAGCTGCTGGCGAAGGAGGGCCAGATGGCCCACCTGCGTATGCCGTCCGGCGAGATTCGCCTGGTCGACGTCCGCTGCCGCGCCACCATCGGCGAGGTCGGCAACGCCGAGCAGTCGAACATCAACTGGGGCAAGGCCGGCCGCCTGCGCTGGAAGGGCGTCCGCCCGACCGTCCGCGGTGTCGCGATGAACCCGGTTGACCACCCGCACGGTGGTGGTGAGGGCAAGACCTCCGGTGGTCGCCACCCGGTCAGCCCGTGGGGTCAGAAGGAGGGTCGTACTCGTTCTCCCAAGAAGGCGAGCAACAAGTACATCGTCCGCCGCCGCAAGACGAACAAGAAGCGCTAGGAGCGGGTTTAGATGCCGCGCAGTCTCAAGAAGGGGCCCTTCGTCGACGACCACCTGATCAAGAAGGTGGATGTCCAGAACGAAGCAGGTTCCAAGAACGTCATCAAGACCTGGTCCCGTCGCTCGATGATCGTCCCGGCCATGCTGGGTCACACCATCGCGGTGCACAACGGCAAGATCCACGTCCCGGTGTTCGTCACCGAGTCGATGGTCGGCCACAAGCTCGGCGAGTTCTCGCCGACTCGCACCTTCCGCGGCCACGTCAAGGACGACCGGAAGTCGAAGCGCCGCTAAGGCGGGGTGACTGACTATGACTTACACCGAAGGGACAACCATGGAAGCCAGGGCCCAGGCGCGGTACATCCGCGTCACGCCCATGAAGGCCCGCCGAGTGGTGGACCTCATCCGTGGCATGGATGCCACGGAGGCTCAGGCGGTCCTGCGTTTCGCCCCGCAGGCCGCGAGCGTGCCGGTTGGCAAGGTGCTGGACAGCGCCATTGCCAACGCTGCACACAACTACGACCACAGTGATGCCTCTTCGCTGGTTATCAGCGAGGCGTACGTGGACGAGGGTCCGACCCTGAAGCGGTTCCGTCCGCGTGCTCAGGGCCGTGCCTACCGGATCCGTAAGCGGACCAGCCACATCACCGTGGTCGTCAGCAGCAAGGAAGGAACCCGGTAATGGGCCAGAAGGTTAACCCGCATGGGTTCCGGCTCGGCATCACCACGGACTTCAAGTCCCGTTGGTACGCCGACAAGCTGTACAAGGACTACGTCAAGGAAGACGTCGCCATTCGTCGCATGATGACGAAGGGCATGGAGCGGGCCGGCATCTCGAAGGTTGAGATCGAGCGCACCCGCGACCGCGTCCGCGTTGACATCCACACCGCTCGTCCGGGCATCGTCATCGGCCGCCGCGGCGCCGAGGCGGACCGCATCCGCGGCGAGCTGGAGAAGCTGACCGGCAAGCAGGTTCAGCTGAACATCCTCGAGGTCAAGAACCCCGAGGTGGACGCTCAGCTGGTGGCCCAGGCCGTCGCCGAGCAGCTCTCCTCCCGCGTCTCCTTCCGTCGTGCGATGCGCAAGTCGATGCAGAGCTCGATGAAGGCCGGCGCCAAGGGCATCAAGATCCAGTGCGGTGGCCGTCTCGGTGGCGCCGAGATGTCCCGCTCGGAGTTCTACCGCGAGGGCCGTGTGCCCCTGCACACGCTCCGCGCGAACGTCGACTACGGCTTCTTCGAGGCCAAGACGACCTTCGGCCGTATCGGTGTGAAGGTCTGGATCTACAAGGGCGACGTCAAGAACATCGCCGAGGTCCGCGCCGAGAACGCCGCTGCGCGCGCCGGTAACCGTCCGGCTCGTGGCGGCGCCGACCGCCCGGCCGGCGGCCGCGGTGGCCGTGGTGGCGAGCGTGGTGGCGGTCGCGGCCGCAAGCCGCAGCAGCAGTCCGCGCCGGCTGCGGAGGCCCCCAAGGCCGACGCTCCCGCCGCCGCTGCCGCTCCGGCTGAGAGCACTGGAACGGAGGCCTGACCGAAATGCTGATCCCCCGTAGGGTCAAGCACCGCAAGCAGCACCACCCCAAGCGCCGCGGTATGGCCAAGGGTGGTACGACGGTTGCGTTCGGCGAGTACGGCATCCAGGCCATGACTCCGGCGTACGTGACCAACCGCCAGATCGAGGCGGCTCGTATCGCGATGACCCGCCACATCAAGCGTGGCGGCAAGGTCTGGATCAACATCTACCCGGACCGCCCGCTGACGAAGAAGCCTGCCGAGACCCGCATGGGTTCCGGTAAGGGTTCCCCGGAGTGGTGGGTCGCGAACGTTCATCCCGGTCGGGTGATGTTCGAGCTGTCCTACCCGAACGAGAAGATTGCGCGTGAGGCGCTTACCCGCGCTGCTCACAAGCTTCCGATGAAGTGCCGGATCGTTCGGCGCGAGGCAGGTGAGTCGTGATGTCTACCGGTACCAAGGCGTCCGAGCTGCGCGAACTGGGCAACGAGGAGCTTGTTGCCAAGCTCAGCGAGGCCAAGGAAGAGCTGTTCAACCTCCGCTTCCAGGCGGCGACCGGTCAGCTCGAGAACCATGGCCGGCTCAAGGCCGTCCGCAAGGACATCGCGCGGATCTACACCCTCATGCGTGAGCGCGAGCTGGGCATCGAGACGGTGGAGAGCGCCTGATGAGCGAGAGCAACGTGACTGAGAAGACCGAAACGCGCGGATTCCGCAAGACCCGTGAGGGTCTCGTCGTCAGCGACAAGATGGACAAGACCGTCGTCGTCGCCGTCGAGGACCGCGTCAAGCACGCGCTGTACGGCAAGGTCATCCGCCGTACGAACAAGCTCAAGGCGCACGACGAGCAGAACGCTGCCGGCGTCGGCGACCGCGTCCTCATCATGGAGACGCGTCCGCTGTCGGCGACCAAGCGCTGGCGCATCGTCGAGATCCTCGAGAAGGCCAAGTAGTTCCCGCGAGGGGACCGCTGAGAAACAGAATCCCTGAGGGGTTTCCCTCAGGACAGTTCCGCCAGGCTCGGCAGGGGCACCCAGGTGCCCCTGCCGGGAACCGGCAGACGATCAGGAGATAGACGTGATCCAGCAGGAGTCGCGGCTGCGTGTCGCCGACAACACTGGTGCCAAGGAGATCCTTTGCATCCGTGTTCTCGGTGGTTCCGGCCGCCGCTACGCGGGCATCGGTGACGTCATCGTCGCCACCGTCAAGGACGCGATCCCCGGTGGCAACGTGAAGAAGGGTGACGTCGTCAAGGCGGTCATCGTTCGCACCGTGAAGGAGCGCCGCCGCCAGGACGGCTCGTACATCCGCTTCGACGAGAACGCCGCTGTCATTCTCAAGAACGACGGCGACCCTCGCGGCACCCGTATCTTCGGCCCGGTGGGCCGTGAGCTGCGCGAGAAGAAGTTCATGAAGATCATCTCGCTCGCGCCGGAGGTGCTGTAAGCATGAAGATCAAGAAGGGCGACCTGGTTCAGGTCATCACCGGCAAGGACAAGGGCAAGCAGGGCAAGGTCATCGCGGCCTTCCCCCGTGAGGACCGCGTCCTGGTCGAGGGTGTCAACCGGGTCAAGAAGCACACCAAGGCCGGTCAGACCGCTCGCGGTTCGCAGACCGGTGGCATCGTCACGACCGAGGCCCCTGTTCACGTGAGCAACGTTCAGCTCGTCGTGGAGAAGGACGGCAACAAGGTCGTCACGCGCGTCGGTTACCGCTTCGACGACGAGGGCAACAAGATCCGCGTTGCCAAGCGGACGGGTGAGGACATCTGATGGCTACCACCACCACTCCGCGTCTCAAGACGAAGTACCGCGAGGAGATCACCGGCAAGCTGCGTGAGGAGTTCTCCTACGAGAACGTCATGCAGGTTCCCGGCCTCGTCAAGATCGTGGTCAACATGGGTGTGGGCGACGCCGCCCGCGACTCCAAGCTGATCGACGGTGCCATCAAGGACCTCACCACGATCACCGGCCAGAAGCCGGCCGTCACCAAGGCCCGTAAGTCCATCGCGCAGTTCAAGCTGCGTGAGGGCCAGCCGATCGGTGCCCACGTCACGCTTCGTGGCGACCGCATGTGGGAGTTCCTGGACCGCACCCTGTCGCTCGCGCTTCCGCGCATCCGCGACTTCCGTGGTCTGTCTCCCAAGCAGTTCGACGGCCGTGGCAACTACACCTTCGGTCTCACGGAGCAGGTCATGTTCCACGAGATCGACCAGGACAAGATCGACCGCGTCCGGGGTATGGACATCACCGTGGTCACCACGGCGACCAACGACGATGAGGGCCGCGCCCTCCTTCGTCACCTCGGCTTCCCGTTCAAGGAGGCGTGAGCCGTGGCGAAGAAGGCTCTCATTGCCAAGGCCGCCCGCAAGCCCAAGTTTGGCGTGCGTGGCTACACGCGCTGCCAGCGTTGCGGTCGTCCCCACTCCGTCTACCGCAAGTTCGGCCTGTGCCGCGTGTGCCTTCGTGAGATGGCTCACCGTGGCGAGCTGCCGGGCGTGACCAAGAGCTCCTGGTAATTCCCTTCTTGGGAATTCCCGGAGACTCTCGGTAAGCATCTGGTCGGCGGGAGCCCTCCCTCACATGCCGTAGGCTTGTGGGGTTGGGCGTCCGCCGCCCGTACGACTTACTACGCCGTAGGTCCCCGCACCGCACCCGTCCCGCCACTGAGTGGGGAGAGGGATGGCGCATACAGGAAACCCCGGCGAGAGAGGCCGAAGGCCAATTCATGACCATGACTGATCCGATCGCAGACATGCTCACGCGTCTGCGTAACGCAAACTCGGCGTACCACGACTCCGTCGTGATGCCGCACAGCAAGATCAAGTCGCACATCGCGGAGATCCTCCAGCAGGAGGGCTTCATCACCGGCTGGAAGGTCGAGGACGCCGAGGTCGGCAAGAACCTCGTCCTCGAGCTGAAGTTCGGCCCGAACCGCGAGCGCTCGATCGCCGGCATCAAGCGGATTTCGAAGCCGGGTCTGCGCGTGTACGCGAAGTCCACCAATCTGCCGAAGGTTCTCGGCGGCCTGGGCGTGGCGATCATCTCCACGTCCCACGGTCTCCTGACCGGCCAGCAGGCTCAGAAGAAGGGCGTGGGTGGGGAAGTCCTCGCCTACGTCTGGTAGTCGGGAACGGAGGAAAAGCTCATGTCGCGTATCGGCAAGCTCCCCATCCAGGTTCCCGCCGGTGTGGACGTCACCATCGATGGCCGCACGGTCGCGGTGAAGGGCCCCAAGGGGTCCCTCGCGCACACCGTCGCCGCGCCGATCGAGATTGTTAAGGGTGAGGACGGCGTTCTCAACGTCACCCGCCCCAACGACGAGCGTCAGAACAAGGCCCTCCACGGCCTGTCCCGCACGCTGGTGGCGAACATGATCACCGGTGTGACCCAGGGATACACGAAGGCGCTCGAGATCAGCGGTGTCGGTTACCGCGTCGCCGCGAAGGGCTCCAACCTGGAGTTCCAGCTCGGCTACAGCCACTCGATCCTGGTGGAGGCGCCCGAGGGCATCTCCTTCAAGGTCGAGTCGCCGACCAAGTTCTCGGTCGAGGGCATCGACAAGCAGAAGGTCGGCGAGGTCGCCGCTAACATCCGCAAGCTGCGTAAGCCCGACCCGTACAAGGCCAAGGGCGTCAAGTACGCGGGCGAGGTCATCCGCCGCAAGGTCGGAAAGGCGGGTAAGTAAGCCATGGCATACGGTGTAAAGATCGCCAAGGGTGACGCGTACAAGCGCGCCGCCATCAAGCGTCGTCACATCCGCGTCCGTAAGCACGTCTCCGGCACGCCGGAGCGTCCGCGCCTCGTCGTGACGCGCTCCAACCGCAACATCGTGGCGCAGGTCATCGACGACATCGCGGGCCACACGCTCGCGTCGGCGTCGACCCTGGACACCTCGATCCGCGGTGGCGAGGGCGACAAGAGCGCCCAGGCCAAGCAGGTCGGCGCGCTCGTTGCCGAGCGTGCGAAGGCTGCCGGTGTCGAGGCTGTCGTGTTCGACCGTGGTGGCAACAGGTACGCCGGGCGCATTGCCGCTCTGGCTGACGCCGCCCGCGAAGCCGGGCTGAAGTTCTGAGCCCCGGTTCCGGGACTAACGGACGTAACAGAGAGAGGTAATTCCAATGGCTGGACCCCAGCGCCGCGGAAGCGGTGCCGGTGGCGGCGAGCGGCGGGACCGGAAGGGTCGCGACGGTGGCGCAGCTGCCGCCGAGAAGACCGCGTACGTTGAGCGCGTTGTCGCGATCAACCGCGTCGCCAAGGTTGTCAAGGGTGGTCGTCGCTTCAGCTTCACCGCGCTCGTCGTGGTCGGAGACGGTGACGGCACCGTAGGTGTCGGTTACGGCAAGGCCAAGGAGGTGCCGGCCGCCATCGCCAAGGGTGTTGAGGAGGCCAAGAAGCACTTCTTCAAGGTCCCCCGTATCCAGGGCACCATCCCGCACCCCATCACGGGTGAGCGTGCCGCGGGCGTCGTGCTGCTGAAGCCGGCTTCCCCCGGTACCGGTGTTATCGCCGGTGGCCCGGTGCGCGCCGTGCTCGAGTGCGCCGGCGTTCACGACATCCTGTCGAAGTCGCTTGGCTCGTCCAACGCGATCAACATCGTGCACGCGACCGTGGCGGCCCTCAAGGGTCTGCAGCGTCCCGAGGAGATCGCGGCTCGCCGTGGTCTGCCCCTCGAGGACGTCGCTCCCGCGGCTCTGCTTCGTGCACGTGCGGGAGCGGGTGCGTAATGGCCCGCCTCAAGATCACGCAGACGAAGTCCTACATCGGCAGCAAGCAGAACCACCGCGACACCCTGCGTTCGCTCGGGCTCAAGCGCCTGCACGACGTGGTTGTCAAGGAGGACCGCCCCGAGTTCCGCGGAATGGTGCACACCGTCCGCCACCTCGTGACGGTTGAGGAGGTCGACTGACATGGCGGAGAACAACCCGCTGAAGGTCCACAACCTCCGGCCCGCCCCGGGTGCCAAGACCGCCAAGACCCGTGTGGGTCGTGGTGAGGCGTCCAAGGGTAAGACCGCTGGTCGTGGAACCAAGGGCACCAAGGCCCGTTACCAGGTTCCGGAGCGTTTCGAGGGTGGGCAGATGCCCCTCCACATGCGTCTCCCGAAGCTCAAGGGCTTCAAGAACCCGTTCCGTACCGAGTACCAGGTTGTCAACCTGGACAAGCTCTCTTCGCTCTACCCCGAGGGTGGCGAAGTCACGGTGGCCGATCTGGTCGCCAAGGGTGCGGTTCGCAAGAACAGCCTCGTCAAGGTCCTTGGCCAGGGCGAGCTTTCCGTGGCGCTGCAGGTGACGGTCGACGCCGTCTCCGGCTCCGCCAAGGAGAAGATTGCCGCTGCCGGCGGCACCGTCACCGAGCTCGTCTGAGACGAGTTCAGTGGCTGAAAGCTGAAACACCGACCGGGGATGCCTCTCAAATGGGGCATCCCCGGTTGGTCGTTCCTAGGGGGGCACATCCGCCGGTAAGGTGGCGTGCACTGTTGCTGTAACAAGGGGGTTACTGCCCCCGGACCGTGCGGTCTGTCCGACTAAGATCGTGCGGATTGCCTGTTTCGTATTCGTCGATCCTCAAGACCGTCACCTCTGACGCAGTAGCGCGGGGGTCGCAGGAGGCACCGTGCTCACCGCGTTCGCCCGGGCGTTCAAGACGCCCGACCTGCGCAAGAAGCTGCTCTTCACACTCGCCATCATCGTTTTGTACCGGCTCGGATCGCACATCCCGGTTCCGGGTGTCGACTACGGCAATGTGCAGATTTGTGTGGACGCCGCGCAGAAGAACAACAACAGCCTGTTCGGGCTGGTGAACATGTTCAGCGGCGGAGCGCTGCTGCAGATCACCATCTTCGCGCTCGGCATCATGCCGTACATCACGGCGAGCATCATCCTGCAGCTGCTGACCGTCGTGATCCCACGGCTCGAGGCCCTCAAGAAGGAGGGCCAGTCCGGCACGGCGAAGATCACGCAGTACACCCGCTACCTCACTGTCGCCCTCGCCGTGCTGCAGGGCACCGGTCTTGTGGCGACGGCTCGCAGCGGTGCGTTGTTCAGCGGCTGTCAGGTGGCCAACCAGATCGTTCCCGACCGGTCGATCTTCACCACCATCGTCATGGTGGTGACCATGACCGCGGGTACCGCCGCCGTCATGTGGCTCGGTGAGCTGATCACCGACCGGGGCATCGGCAACGGCATGTCGATCCTGATGTTCATCTCGATCGCCGCCGGCTTCCCCGGCGCTCTCTGGGCGATCAAGCAGAGCGGCAAGCTCGCAAAGGGCTGGATCGAGTTCGGCACCGTCATCCTGATCGGCTTCGTGATGGTGGCCCTGGTCGTCTTCGTCGAACAGGCGCAGCGCCGCATCCCGGTGCAGTACGCGAAGCGCATGATCGGGCGGCGGTCCTACGGCGGTACGTCCACGTACATCCCGCTCAAGGTGAACCAGGCCGGTGTGATTCCGGTCATCTTCGCCTCGTCGCTGCTGTACATCCCGGCGCTGGTGGCGCAGTTCTCGAGCTCGCAGTCCGGCTGGAAGACCTGGATCGAGGCGCATTTCGTCAAGGGTGATCACCCTTACTACATCGCCACGTACTTCCTCCTGATTGTCTTCTTCGCCTTCTTCTATGTGGCTATCTCCTTCAACCCCGAAGAAGTTGCCGACAACATGAAGAAGTATGGTGGCTTCATCCCGGGTATCCGGGCAGGTCGACCTACTGCCGAGTATCTGAGCTACGTGCTCAACAGGATCACTTGGCCGGGCTCGCTGTACCTGGGTCTGATTGCTCTTGTTCCGACGATGGCGTTGGCGGGCTTCGGAGGCGCGAACCAGAACTTCCCGTTCGGCGGGACGAGCATCCTCATCATCGTGGGTGTGGGTCTGGAGACCGTGAAGCAGATCGAGAGCCAGCTCCAGCAGCGTAATTACGAAGGGTTCCTCCGCTGATGCGAATCGTCCTCGTCGGGCCGCCCGGTGCCGGCAAGGGAACGCAGGCTGCGTACCTTGCCAACAACCTGTCGATCCCGCACATCTCCACGGGCGACCTCTTCCGCGCCAACATCAGCCAGGGCACCGAGCTGGGCCGCAAGGCCAAGTCCTACATGGACGCCGGTGAACTGGTGCCGGACGAGGTCACCATCGCGATGGCGAAGGACCGCATGGCGCAGCCGGACGCCCGCAACGGCTTCCTGCTGGACGGCTTCCCGCGGAACGTCTCGCAGGCCGAGGCGCTCGACGAGATGCTGAAGTCCGAGGGCATCACGCTGGACGCGGTGCTGGACCTGGAGGTCCCCGAGGACGAGGTCGTGCGGCGCATCGCCGGCCGCCGTATCTGCCGCAACGACTCGAGCCACGTCTTCCACGTGTCGTACTCGCCGCCGAAGCAGGAAGGTGTCTGCGACACCTGCGGTGGCGACCTGTACCAGCGTGACGACGACTCCGAGGAGACCGTGCGCAAGCGGCTCGAGGTGTACCACACGCAGACGGAGCCGATCATCGACTACTACCGGAATCAGGGCCTCGTGGTCACGATCTCGGCGCTCGGCAAGGTCACCGACGTGACCAAGCGGGCGATGGAAGCGCTGGAGAAGCTCCAGAAGGCCTGAGCAGTACGTGCAGTACCAGTACGGCCGCGGTGTCCGACGGACCCCGCGGCCGTACTGTTGAGCCAGAGTGACGACGACGTGCAGAGGTGGAAGGCAAAGGCCATGGTGCAGATCAAGACCCCGGAGCAGATCGCGAAGATGCGCGAGGCGGGGCTGGTCGTCGCCGCGATCCACGCGGCGACACGTGAGGCAGCCGTCCCCGGTGCGTCGACGAAGGATCTGGACGAGGTCGCCCGCAAGGTGATCGCCGACCACGGCGCCAAGTCGAACTTCCTCGGGTACGGCGGGTTCCCCGCCACGATCTGCACCTCGGTCAACGAGGTGGTCGTCCACGGCATCCCCGATGAGAAGACCGTTCTCAAGGACGGCGACATCATCTCGGTCGACGCCGGCGCGATCATCGACGGCTGGCACGGCGACGCCGCGTACACCGTCTTCGTCGGCAGCGGGCACGCGCCGGAGCTGGTGGAGCTCTCGCGGGTCACCGAGGAGTCCATGTGGGCCGGTATCGCCGCGATGAAGAACGGCAACCGCCTGGTGGACGTCTCCCGTGCCATCGAGACGTACATCCGCCGGCAGCCCAAGCCCGGCGGCGGCCGGTACGGGATCATCGAGGACTACGGCGGCCACGGCATCGGCACCGAGATGCACATGGACCCGCATCTGCTGAACTACGTCGCGCGCAAGCGCGGCAAGGGCCCGAAGCTCGTCCCCGGTTTCTGTCTGGCGATCGAACCGATGGTCTCGCTGGGCACCCCGCGGACCGAGGTGCTCGCGGACGACTGGACCGTCATCACGACGGACGGCACCTGGTCCTCGCACTGGGAGCACTCCGTGGCGCTCACGGAGGAGGGACCGCTGGTCCTCACCGCGCCCGACGGCGGCCGGGCGAAGCTGGCCGAGTTCGGGATCACCACGGCGCCGGATCCTCTGGCGTCGTCCTGACGCCGTGAGCGGAGTAACGATCTACGTCAATGGGCAAACTTCCCGGATTCGTCTTTTCGGATGGCCTGACGTAGACTGATGCGTCGGCTCTGGTGTACCCGTGTGTCTGCATGCGGCCACTGGAGTCGATCAAGGTAGCCGATTCGAAGGGCGAAGCGTGGCCAAGAAGCAAGGTGCCATCGAGATTGAGGGCACCGTGATCGAGTCCCTCCCGAACGCCATGTTCAAGGTGGAGCTCCAGAACGGTCACAAGGTCCTCGCGCACATCTCCGGCAAGATGCGGATGCACTACATCCGTATCCTCCCGGACGACCGGGTCGTGGTGGAGCTCTCTCCGTACGACCTGACGCGTGGGCGGATCGTCTACCGCTACAAGTAGATCTTGTCGTTGCCCCGTCCGCGGGGTGAAGGCACTGACCCGGAGAACCTCACATCCCATGAAGGTCAAGCCGAGCGTCAAGAAGATCTGCGACAAGTGCAAGGTGATCCGCCGTCACGGCCGGGTCATGGTCATCTGCGACAACCTGCGCCACAAGCAGCGCCAGGGCTGACGCACGCCGACCGACCTGCACTCCGCAGTTCTTCGCGCGACGCAAGCAATCTCGTACATACGCAGAATCCGCCCAGCCCCGCACGGGGTCGGCGGCACCTCCGGCGGGGGCCGGGGACCCGGACGTACCACTGCTTCACTCGAAGCGGTCGGCGGTCGGGAGCGGTTCTGCGGAAGACCCCCGATCACACAGGAGCCATTGAATGGCACGCGTTTCCGGTGTTGACATCCCGCGCGAAAAGCGTGTGGAGATCGCACTCACCTACGTCTTCGGTATCGGGCGCACCCGGTCGAAGGAGATTCTCTCCGCGACCGACGTGAACCCGAACACCCGCGTTCGTGACCTGGCCGAAGAGGACCTGGTCAAGATCCGCGAGTACGTGGACGCCAACCTCCGCACCGAGGGTGACCTCCGCCGCGAGATCCAGGCCGACATCCGCCGCAAGGTCGAGATCGGCTGCTACCAGGGTCTGCGCCACCGTCGTGGCCTGCCGGTCCACGGTCAGCGCACCAGCACGAACGCCCGTACCCGCAAGGGCCCGCGTCGCGCCATCGCCGGTAAGAAGAAGCCGGGCAAGAAGTAGTCCTCAGCGGACGCTCATCAGCGGTCTTCGCTGTAGGACCGACCACCTCCCTGTAGGAGAAATAGATGCCCCCCAAGGGACGTCAGGGCGCTGCCAAGAAGGTGCGCCGCAAGGAAAAGAAGAACGTCGCTCACGGCCACGCGCACATCAAGAGCACGTTCAACAACACGATCGTCTCGATCACGGACCCCTCGGGCAACGTGATCTCCTGGGCCTCCGCCGGCCACGTCGGCTTCAAGGGCTCGCGCAAGTCCACCCCCTTCGCCGCGCAGATGGCCGCCGAGTCGGCCGCCCGTCGCGCGCAGGAGCACGGCATGCGCAAGGTCGACGTCTTCGTCAAGGGTCCCGGCTCCGGCCGTGAGACCGCGATCCGTTCCCTCCAGGCCACGGGCCTCGAGGTCGGTTCCATCCAGGACGTCACCCCCACGCCGCACAACGGCTGCCGTCCCCCCAAGCGCCGTCGCGTCTGACCTTCAGCGACCGCTTGACCTGAGTGCCGGGCGGTACGCCTCGAAAGAGACGTACCGCCCGTACCCTTGCAGTACGCAGTACCCGTCGGACGTCAAATAGCGGGCGTCCACGACAAAAAGGATCACAGACATGCTGATCGCTCAGCGTCCCTCGCTGACCGAAGAGGTCGTCGACGAATACCGCTCCCGGTTCGTGATCGAGCCGCTGGAGCCGGGCTTCGGCTACACCCTCGGCAACTCCCTCCGCCGTACGCTCCTCTCCTCGATCCCGGGTGCGGCGGTCACGTCCATCCGTATCGACGGTGTCCTGCACGAGTTCACCACCGTGCCGGGCGTCAAGGAGGACGTCACCGACCTCATCCTCAACATCAAGCAGCTGGTCGTCTCCTCGGAGCACGACGAGCCGGTCGTGATGTACCTGCGCAAGCAGGGCCCGGGTCTGGTCACCGCCGCCGACATCGCGCCCCCGGCCGGTGTCGAGGTGCACAACCCCGACCTGGTCCTCGCCACGCTGAACGGCAAGGGCAAGCTGGAGATGGAGCTGACCGTCGAGCGCGGTCGCGGTTACGTCTCCGCCGTGCAGAACAAGCAGGTGGGCCAGGAGATCGGCCGTATCCCGGTCGACTCCATCTACTCCCCGGTGCTCAAGGTCACGTACAAGGTCGAGGCGACCCGTGTCGAGCAGCGCACCGACTTCGACAAGCTGATCGTCGACGTCGAGACCAAGCAGGCGATGCGTCCCCGTGACGCCATGGCCTCCGCCGGTAAGACCCTGGTCGAGCTGTTCGGTCTGGCGCGCGAGCTCAACATCGACGCCGAGGGCATCGACATGGGCCCGTCCCCGACGGACGCCGCGCTCGCCGCCGATCTGGCCCTGCCGATCGAGGAGCTCGAGCTCACGGTCCGTTCGTACAACTGCCTCAAGCGCGAGGGCATCCACTCCGTGGGTGAGCTCGTGGCGCGTTCCGAGGCGGACCTGCTCGACATCCGCAACTTCGGTGCGAAGTCGATCGACGAGGTCAAGGCGAAGCTGGCCGGCATGGGCCTGGCCCTCAAGGACAGCCCGCCCGGATTCGACCCGACCGCCGCCGCCGACGCCTTCGGCGCCGACGACGACGCGGACGCGGGCTTCGTGGAGACCGAGCAGTACTGAGCCTGACGGCTCTCGCACGCCTTCCCCGTGGCGTCCGCCACGGGGGAACTGACACCGGTACCTGATACGGCCGGTGCAGCACACAAGGAGAAACACCATGCCGAAGCCCGCCAAGGGCGCCCGTCTGGGCGGCAGCGCCGCGCACGAGCGTCTGCTCCTCGCGAACCTCGCGAAGCAGCTGTTCGAGCACGGCCGCATCACCACGACCGAGGCCAAGGCCCGTCGCCTTCGTCCGGTCGCGGAGCGTCTGATCACCAAGGCGAAGAAGGGCGACATCCACAACCGTCGCCTGGTCCTGCAGACGATCACGGACAAGGGCATCGTGCACACGCTCTTCACCGAGATCGCTCCGCGGTACGCCGAGCGCCCGGGTGGCTACACCCGGATCACCAAGATCGGTGGCCGTCGCGGCGACAACGCCCCGATGGCCGTGATCGAGCTGGTCGAGGGCGAGATCGCGAAGAAGGCGACCGTCGACGAGGCCGAGGCCGCGACCAAGCGTGCGGTCAAGGAGGACGCCCTCAAGAAGGACGCGTCCGCCGAGGCCGAGGTCGTCGAGGACGCCAAGCCGGCGGACGAGGCGTCCAAGGACGCCTGAGGCCCTGCCGTGCTGTGAGCGGGTCCGCCCTTCGGGGCGGGCCCGCTCTCGCGTTCCGCCTTGCGAGAGGATCTGTTTGTGAGTGACGAGGCACTGCCGGGACACGTACGGCTGAGACTGGATCTGAGTTACGACGGCAAGGACTTCTCCGGCTGGGCCAAGCAGGCCGGCGGCCGGCGTACGGTCCAGGGGGAGATCGAGGACGCGCTGCGCACGGTGACGCGCTCCTCCCGGACGTACGAGCTGACCGTCGCCGGGCGCACCGACGCCGGTGTGCACGCCCGCGGTCAGGTGGCGCACGTCGATCTGCCCGAGGAACTGTGGGCCGAGCACCGGGAGAAGCTGCTGAAGCGGCTTGCAGGGCGCCTCTCGCGCGATGTGCGGGTCTGGCGGGCCCAGGAGGCCCCGGAGGGGTTCAACGCCCGGTTCTCGGCCGTCTGGCGGCGTTACGCGTACCGGGTGACCGACCACCCCGGCGGGGTCGACCCGCTGCTGCGCGGTCATGTGCTGTGGCACGACTGGCCGTTGGACGTCGACGCGATGAACGCCGCGGCCGAACGGCTGGTGGGGGAGCACGACTTCGCGGCCTACTGCAAGAAGCGTGAGGGTGCCACGACCATCCGCACGCTCCAGCGGCTCGACTGGGAGCGGGACGCCTCCGGCGTCATCACGGCGACCGTCAGGGCCGATGCCTTCTGCCACAACATGGTGCGCTCACTGGTGGGTGCGCTGTTGTTCGTGGGGGACGGGCACCGGCCGGTGGAGTGGCCGGCGAAGGTGCTGGCCGCGGGCGTACGGGACTCGGCCGTCCATGTCGTACGCCCGCACGGCCTCACGCTGGAGGAAGTGGGCTACCCCGCCGACGAGTTGCTCGCCGCGCGCAATCTGGAGGCACGCAACCGGCGGACGCTGCCCGGGTCAGCCGGCGGGGGCGGTGGCTGCTGCTGAGGCCTGGGCCTCACCCCGGCGCACGATCTGGCGGAAGGTGAACTCCGCCAGGTCGTCACCGGTCTGGAACGCCTTGGTGTCGCCCTTGGTGACCGACTTGGCCTTGGTGTAGCCGGTCGCGGTGAAGTAGGCGTAGCGGCCGTAGGAGTTGGCCGTGAAACGGCACACCGGGCCGCCCTTGCAGAAGCTCGGCACACCGGCGCCCGGCAGCGGGGCGACATTGCCGCGCGCCTGGGCGACGGCCTTCTTCGCCTCGGCCTCCAGCCCGAAGACCGCGACACCGACGGTGACCGCGATGCCGTCCTTGCTGTAGGTGGCGCGGAAGACCTGGTCGCAGCCGTTCTTCTCGAGGACCCCGCCCAGAGCGCCCTGGGTGGCCGACGAGCAGGTGCCGGTGCGGGCGCTCGCACCCTTGGCGTAGACCCGGTTGCCCATGGTCAGCTTCTTGCCCGGGAAGAGGGTCTCGACGCTCAGCGGCGCCGTGTCCTTCTTCTCGCTGGAGATGAAGTCCTTCGGGTTCGGCGGCGGCAGCGGCGCGACCGAGGAGAACGACGGCTCGGGCCGCGTGGAGTCACTGGGCAGCGCCGGAGCCCCGGGCAGCTGACCGGACGAGTTGTCGGACGCCGTGTTGTTGCCGTCGCCCGAGGAGACGATCGCCGTCGCCACGATGCCCGCGATCGCGGCCGTGGCGAGTGCTCCGCCGCCGATCAGCAGCCATCGCCTGCGGCGGGCGCGGGTCGCGGAGGCGTCGGCGAGCGCGGCCCAGTCCGGCGTGTCTCCCGTACGGGACGAACGCGCGCCGAAGGGATCGAACGGATCCGACGCTCCCTGACGGGAGTTGTACGGATCCTGGTTCTGTGCACCGGACCCCCACTGAGGTCCCCCCTGCCCAAAGCTCATGCCGCGCATCCTAAACCTGTTGGGAGCACAGGGTCGCCGCCCTCAGAATCGGAGCATGGGACATCTAGAGGCCGCACATCTCGAGTACTACCTGCCGGACGGGCGGGTACTGCTCGCGGACGCGTCGTTCAGGGTCGGGGAAGGCGCGGTGGTCGCGCTGGTCGGAGCCAATGGCGCGGGCAAGACGACACTGCTGCGGCTGATCGCGGGGGAGCTCCAGGCGCACGGCGGCACGGTGACGGTCAGTGGCGGACTGGGTGTGATGCGTCAGTTCATCGGTTCCGTACGTGACGAACGCACCGTCCGGGATCTGCTCGTCTCGCTCGCGCAGCCGCGGATCCGCGAGGCGGCGAAGGCGGTCGACGAGGCCGAGCACCTGATCATGACCGTCGACGACGAGGCCGCGCAGATGCGGTACGCGCAGGCGCTGAGCGACTGGGCGGAGGCGCGCGGGTACGAGGCCGAGACCCTCTGGGACATGTGCACGACGGCCGCGCTGGGCGTCCCGTACGAGAAGGCGCAGTTCCGCGAGCTGCGGACGCTCTCCGGCGGTGAGCAGAAGCGGCTGGCGCTGGAGGCGCTGCTGCGGGGCCCGGAGGAGGTGCTGCTGCTCGACGAGCCGGACAACTATCTGGACGTGCCCGGCAAGCGCTGGCTGGAGGAGCGGCTCAAGGAGACCCGCAAGACCGTCCTGTTCGTCTCGCACGACCGGGAACTGCTGTCGCGTGCCGCGGAGAAGATCGTCAGCGTGGAACCGAGCCCGGCCGGCTCGGACGTGTGGGTGCACGGCGGCGGCTTCGGGACGTACCACGACGCCCGCAAGGAGCGGTTCGCGCGGTTCGAGGAGCTGAAGCGGCGCTGGGACGAGGAGCACGCCCGGCTGAAGGCGCTGGTGCTGCGGCTGCGGCAGCAGGCGGCGATCAGCCCCGACATGGCGTCGCGATACCGGGCGATGCAGACCCGGTTCAAGAAGTTCGAGGAGGCGGGGCCACCGCCGGAGCCGCCGCGCGAGCAGGAGATCCGGATGCGGCTGCGCGGCGGGCGCACCGGCGTGCGCGCTCTCACCTGCAAGGGCCTCGAACTCACCGGGCTGATGAAACCCTTCGATCTGGAGGTCTTCTACGGCGAGCGGGTGGCCGTCCTCGGCTCGAACGGCTCGGGCAAGTCCCACTTCCTGCGGCTGCTCGCCGGCGACACGTCCGTGGCCCACAAGGGCGAGTGGAAGCTCGGCGCGCGCGTGGTGCCGGGCCACTTCGCCCAGACGCACGCGCACCCCGAGCTCCTCGGGCGCACGCTGGTCGACATCCTGTGGACCGAGCACGCCAAGGACCGCGGCGGCGCGATGTCGGTGCTGCGGCGGTACGAGCTGGAGCGCCAGGGCGACCAGACCTTCGACAAGCTCTCCGGCGGCCAGCAGGCCCGGTTCCAGATCCTCCTCCTGGAGCTGGAGGGCACCACGGCGCTGCTCCTCGACGAGCCCACGGACAACCTGGACCTGGAGTCGGCGGAGGCGCTCCAGGACGGCCTGGAGGTCTATGACGGCACCGTGCTCGCCGTCACGCACGACCGCTGGTTCGCGAAGTCCTTCGACCGCTATCTGGTCTTCGGCTCGGACGGCGTGGTCCGGGAGACGGCGGAGCCGGTGTGGGACGAGCGGCGGGTCGAGCGGGCCCGCTAAGGGCTGTCCCGTCATCCCCGGCGGGCGCGTTTTGACCCGTGCGGGGCTGCGCGGGTAGTCTCGTCGATTGTTATGCGTATCGGCTTCCTCGTTCTCATGCGAAGGGCCCTTACGTAGGTTCCCTGGAGCAGTTACCAGTGGCTCACATACGGGCTTCGTCCCTGGCATTGTGAGCCCCAGCTGCATGATCGCTTCAGAGGATTCGTGTGTCTGGAACCCATCCACTGAAGAAGCGAAGGCTACGAAGTGCGTACGTACAGCCCCAAGCCCGGCGATGTCACGCGCCAGTGGCACATCATCGACGCGCAGGACATCGTCCTGGGCCGTCTGGCGACTACGGCAGCGAACCTCCTCCGGGGCAAGCACAAGCCGATCTACGCCCCCCACATGGACATGGGCGACTTCGTCATCATCATCAACGCCGAGAAGGTTCACCTCTCCGGTAACAAGAAGACCCAGAAGATGGCGTACCGCCACTCCGGGTACCCGGGTGGTCTGCGCTCCGTCCGTTACGACGAGCTGCTGGCCAAGAACCCGGAGAAGGCCGTGGAGAAGGCCATCAAGGGCATGATCCCGAAGAACACCCTGGGTCGTCAGATGCTCTCGAAGCTGAAGATCTACGCGGGCGAGAACCACCCGCACGCTGCTCAGCAGCCGGTCCCGTTCGAGATCACCCAGGTCGCGCAGTAGTTCCGGCCACCCCCTAAGACGTACAGAAAGATCTGAGGAGAATCGTGGCCGAGACCACTGCAGAGACCCCCGTCGAGGGCGAAGAGACCTACGCCGAGGTCACCACCTTCGAGTCGGAGACGCCCGTCGAGGGCGAGTACACCTCCGAGTCCCTCGCGTCCCGCTTCGGCGACCCGCAGCCCGCTGCGGGTCTGGGCCGTCGCAAGAACGCCATCGCCCGTGTCCGGATCGTTCCGGGCTCCGGCAAGTGGAAGATCAACGGTCGCACCCTTGAGGACTACTTCCCCAACAAGGTGCACCAGCAGGAAGTCAACGAGCCCTTCAAGGTGCTCGAGCTCGACGACCGCTACGACGTCATCGCACGCATCTCGGGTGGCGGCGTCTCCGGCCAGGCCGGCGCCCTGCGCCTCGGTGTGGCCCGTGCGCTCAACGAGGCCGACGTGGACAACAACCGCGCCGCGCTGAAGAAGGCCGGCTTCCTGAGCCGCGACGACCGTGCGGTCGAGCGCAAGAAGGCCGGTCTCAAGAAGGCCCGCAAGGCCCCGCAGTACAGCAAGCGTTAATCGCCTGCTCGGCCTGCTTGTACGTACGCCCCGGCAGCACTCAGTGCTGCCGGGGCGTACGTCTTTCCACCACCTCGGGCGTATAACGGGCAACAGGCGCTCGAAGGCCTGCATTTTTCGGAGCATTTTCGGAGGACAGCTGTGGGACGACTCTTCGGCACGGACGGCGTGCGCGGTGTCGCCAATGCGGACCTGACGGCGGAGCTCGCGCTCGGTCTGTCGGTCGCGGCGGCGCATGTGCTCGCCGAGGCGGGGACCTTTGAGGGACATCGGCCGACCGCGGTGGTCGGGCGGGATCCGCGTGCGTCAGGAGAGTTTCTGGAGGCCGCCGTCGTGGCGGGCCTCGCGAGCGCGGGCGTCAACGTCGTGCGCGTCGGGGTGCTGCCGACGCCGGCCGTGGCGTACCTCACGGGTTCGCTCGGTGCGGACCTCGGCGTGATGCTCTCCGCGTCGCACAACGCCATGCCGGACAACGGCATCAAGTTCTTCGCACGCGGCGGCCACAAGCTGGCCGACGAGCTGGAGGACCGCATCGAGACGGTGTACGAGCAGCACCGGACCGGCGAGCCGTGGGAGCGGCCCACGGGTGCGGGCGTCGGCCGGGTCACCGACTACGACGAGGGCTTCGACCGGTACGTCGCGCACCTCATCGCCGTCCTGCCGAACCGGCTCGACGGGCTGAAGGTCGTCCTCGACGAGGCGCACGGCGCTGCGGCATGGGTCTCGCCCGAGGCGTTCGCGCGGGCCGGCGCGGAGGTCGTCACGATCGGCGCGGAGCCCGACGGGCTCAACATCAACGACGGGTGCGGCTCCACGCACCTGGACCCGCTGAAGGCCGCGGTCGTCGAGCACGGCGCGGCGTTCGGCATCGCGCACGACGGCGACGCCGACCGCTGCCTCGCGGTGGACGCGTCCGGCAACGAGGTCGACGGCGACCAGATCCTCGCGGTGCTGGCCCTGGCGATGCGCGAGGCGGGCACCCTGCGCGGGAACACGGTCGTCGCGACCGTCATGTCCAACCTCGGCTTCAAACTGGCGATGGAGCGCGAGGGCCTCTCGCTCGTCCAGACGGCGGTCGGCGACCGGTACGTCCTGGAGTCGATGAAGGAGCACGGGTACGCGCTCGGCGGTGAGCAGTCCGGGCACGTCATCGTGCTCGACCACGCGACGACCGGCGACGGCACGCTCACCGGCCTGATGCTGGCGGCGCGGGTCGTTGCGACCGGCCGCTCGCTCGCCGACCTCGCCGCGGTCATGGACCGGCTGCCGCAGATCCTGATCAATGTGCCGGACGTCGACAAGTCGCGGGTGAAGACGTCGGCGGAGCTGGCGAGCGCGGTGGCGGAGGCGGAGCGGGAGCTGGGCTCCACGGGCCGTGTGCTGCTGCGTCCGTCGGGCACGGAGCCGCTGGTACGGGTGATGGTCGAGGCGGCGGACATCGAGCAGGCGCGGTCGGTGGCGAGCCGGCTCGCGGACGCGGTGAAGTCTTCTCTCGGCTGACGCGACTGTCTTCCGGGCGTGTGTGCCCGTGCCCCAGGTGGGTGCGGGTGCACACGCAGGGTGCGGGTGGTGCGCGGGGCTCTGCCCCGGACCCCGCGCCTCAATCGCCGGCGGGGCTGGGTGTGCCTCCATCGCCGGCGGCTGGGTTTGTCTCCATCGTCGGCGGGGCTTGATCCTGGTCCGCAGGGGCTCAGGTGCTCACGATGCCTTGGCCGCCGTGCGGCGGCGTTGCAGGGCCCACAGTGACTTCTGGATCAGCAGCGTCAGCGTGCCCGCCAGCACGATGCCCAGCAGGTTCAGCAGCAACTGCTCCGTCGAGCCCCACGCCTGCGCGTACTCGCTGAAGCTGAACGCGACCGCCGCGTTCGCCGCCGCCGGGACCGTCGTCACGGAGATCGCCACGCCCACCAGCGCACCCGACTTCGCCGACGTCAGCGAGAGCATGCCCGCCGCGCCCGCGAGCACCGCGACGACGAACGAGAACCAGTCCGGGTTGTAGACGAAACTGGTGTTCGGCCGGTCGGCCCGCACCTTCGCCACGTCGAAGAGATCGACCCAGCTCATGAAGTGGCTGAAGCCGACCGTGATCAGCATGGCGATGGCGAAACCGGCGATCAGCGCGAGGAACGAGCGCCACGCCAGCCGCGGAGCGCGCTGCACCAGCGCCGTGCAGAAGCCGGCCAGCGGGCCGAACTCCGGGCCCACCGCCATCGCGCCCACGATCAGAATCGCGTTGTCGAGCACCACACCGCACGCCGCGAGCATCGTCGCCAGCGACAGGAAAGCTATGTAGGTGACGGAGAGCGTCGACTCCTCGTGGGTCGCGTCGGTCAGCTGCTCCCAGAGCACCGCGTCCGCGCCTTCGCCCGGTGCGTCCTTCTCGGCCTTGTCGGCCCGCTTCGACAGCGACAGTTCGATGCCCTCGACGGCGATCGAACCGTGCTCGTCGAGGCCGAGGTTCCGCAGACCCCCGATCAGTTCGTCGGCCGCCTCGCGCGCCACGTCGCACTGCACCACGTCGCCGACGGGATCGCGAGCCGCCCCCGCGAACACGGCGAGATGGGCCGTCCCGACCGTGCCCTCGATGAGACGTACCGCTTCGTCGGTCGTGTCCGCCGGGGTGATCAGGCGCAGATGCAGCACCCGCTGCCTCCTCAGAGCTTGCGCAGGGACAGACGCTGGACCTTGTGGTCGGGACCCTTGCGGAGCACCAGGGTGGCACGGCCGCGCGTGGGTGCCACGTTCTCCAGCAGGTTCGGCTTGTTGATGGTGCGCCACATCGTCCGGGCGTAGTCCAGGGCTTCGTCCTCGGAGACCTGGGTGTACTTCCGGAAGTACGAGAAGGGGTTCTGGAACGCCGTCTCGCGCAGTTTGCGGAAGCGGTTGAGGTACCAGTGCTCGATGTCCTCGGCGCGGGCGTCGACATACACCGAGAAGTCGAAGTAGTCGGCGAGACCGACGCGGGTGCGGCCGTCCTTGCCGGGCAGCGCGGGCTGGAGGACGTTGAGGCCCTCGACGATCAGGATGTCGGGGCGGCGGACCGTCAGGCGTTCGCCGGGCACGATGTCGTAGATCAGGTGCGAGTAGACGGGGGCCGTGACCTCGTCCTTGCCCGCCTTGATGTCGGCGACGAACCGGGTCAGGGCCCTGCGGTCGTACGACTCGGGGAAGCCCTTGCGGGACATCAGCCCGCGTGACTCCAGCTCCTTCATCGGCAGCAGGAAGCCGTCGGTGGTGACCAGTTCGACGCGCGGGTGCTCGGGCCAGCGGGCGAGAAGGGCCTGGAGCAGTCGGGCGACGGTGGACTTGCCGACCGCGACGGACCCGGCGACCCCTATGACGAACGGCGTGCCGCGCTGCGCGCCGTGCCCGCCGCCCGCGTCGCCGAGGAAGGTGTTGAGCGCGCCCCGCAGTTCACCGGTGGCCTGGACGTAGAGGTTGAGGAGTCGCGACAGCGGCAGATAGACGTCCCGCACCTCGTCCAGGTCGATGACGTCGCCCAGCCCTCGCAGCCGCTCGACCTCCTCGGCCGTGAGGGGGAGCGGCGTCTTCTCGCGCAGCGCGCTCCACTCCGCGCGGGTGAGGTCGACGTAGGGCGTCGACGCGTGTTCGGCCCGGCGGTGGGCGCTTCGTGGCGGCGAAGAGATCACCTACACATTGTCGGGGGTGCGGGCGGGTTCTGGGTGGTGTGCTCGGTCACGCGGCGCGGCCGCCGTAGGCTGCCGACATGTGCGGAATCGTGGGTTACGTCGGCGGACAGTCGGCGCTTGATGTGGTCATCGCGGGCCTGAAGCGGCTGGAGTACCGGGGCTACGACTCGGCCGGGGTCGCCGTGCTCTCCGACGGCGGGCTGGCCGCGGCGAAGAAGGCGGGCAAGCTCGTCAATCTGGAGAAGGAGCTGGTGGACCGGCCGCTGCCGAGCGGTTTCACCGGCATCGGGCACACCCGGTGGGCCACGCACGGCGGGCCGACCGACATCAATGCGCACCCCCATCTCGACAACGCGGGCCGTGTCGCCGTCGTGCACAACGGCATCATCGAGAACTTCGCCGCCCTGCGGGCCGAGCTGGCGGAGCGCGGGCACGACCTCGCCTCGGAGACCGACACCGAGGTCGTGGCGCATCTGCTCGCCGAGAACTTCTCCTCCTGCGGCGACCTTCCCGAGGCGATGCGCCAGGTGTGCCGCCGGCTGGAGGGTGCCTTCACCCTGGTCGCGGTGCACGCGGACGAGCCGGACGTGGTCGTGGGCGCGCGCCGCAACTCCCCGCTGGTGGTGGGAGTCGGCGACGGCGAGTCCTTCCTCGCCTCGGACGTCGCGGCGTTCATCGCCCACACCCGCTCGGCGCTGGAGCTCGGCCAGGACCAGGTCGTGGAGCTGCGCCGGGACGGGGTGACGGTCACCGACTTCGACGGCGCTCCGGCCGAAGTTCGCGCCTACCACGTGGACTGGGACGCCTCGGCCGCCGAGAAGGGCGGCTACGACTACTTCATGCTGAAGGAGATCGCCGAGCAGCCGAAGGCGGTCGCCGACACCCTGCTGGGCCGTATCGACGCGGAGGGCTCGCTCACCCTCGACGAGGTGCGCATCCCGGCGTCGGTGCTGCGCGAGGCCGACAAGGTCGTCATCGTGGCCTGCGGCACCGCCTTCCACGCGGGCATGATCGCCAAGTACGCCATCGAGCACTGGACGAGGATTCCGTGCGAGGTGGAGCTGGCGAGCGAGTTCCGCTACCGGGACCCGATCCTGGACCAGCGCACGCTGGTGATCGCCATCTCCCAGTCCGGCGAGACCATGGACACCCTGATGGCGCTGCGGCACGCGCGGGAGCAGGGCGCGCGGGTGCTGGCCATCTGCAACACCAACGGCTCGACCATCCCGCGGGAGTCGGACGCCGTGCTCTACACGCACGCCGGTCCCGAGGTCGCCGTGGCGTCCACGAAGGCGTTCCTGACCCAGCTGGTGGCGTGCTATCTGGTCGCGCTGTATCTGGGGCAGGTGCGGGGCACCAAGTGGGGCGACGAAATCCGGGCCGTCGTACGGGACTTGGCGAAGATCTCCGGGGAGGTCGACCGGGTGCTGGAGACCATGGAGCCGGTCCGCGCGCTGGCGCGCTCGCTCGCCGACAAGAACACCGTCCTGTTCCTCGGCCGCCATGTGGGTTACCCGGTGGCCCTGGAGGGGGCGCTGAAGCTCAAGGAACTGGCGTACATGCACGCGGAGGGCTTCGCCGCCGGCGAGCTCAAGCACGGGCCGATCGCGCTGATCGAGGAGGACCTGCCGGTGGTGGTCGTGGTGCCGTCGCCGCGCGGCCGTTCGGTCCTGCACGACAAGATCGTCTCGAACATCCAGGAGATCAGGGCGCGCGGGGCGCGGACGATCGTGATCGCGGAGGAGGGGGACGAGACGGTCGTGCCGTACGCCGACCACCTCATCCGTATCCCCGTCACGCCGACCCTGCTCCAGCCGATGGTGGCGACCGTGCCGTTGCAGGTCTTCGCCTGCGAGCTGGCGACGGCCCGCGGCAACGAGGTGGACCAGCCGCGCAACCTCGCGAAGTCGGTCACCGTCGAATGATCATCGGGGTGGGGATCGACGTCGCGGAGATCGACCGCTTCACCGCGTCGATGCGGCGTACCCCCGGAATGGCCGGACGGCTCTTCGTGGAGAGCGAGTTGCTGCTGCCCGGCGGGGAGCAGCGGGGCTATGCCTCGCTCGCGGCCCGGTTCGCCGCGAAGGAGGCGCTGGCCAAGGCCCTCGGCGCGCCCGCGGGTCTGTACTGGACGGACGCCGAGGTGTACGTCGAGGACAACGGCAGGCCCCGGCTGCGGGTGCGCGGCACGGTCGCCGCGCGGGCCGAGGAACTGGGGGTGCGGTCCTGGCACGTCTCGCTCAGTCATGACGCGGGCGTGGCCTCCGCCGTGGTGATCGCGGAGGGCTGACAGGGGGGCGGCGCCCGCGGGCTCCGTACAGGCAAGTGCGCTCCCGCCCGGCGCACTTGGATCCCGCGCGGGCCGGCACCCGGTGGGGCAGACTCGGGGGCATGCGTACTGCGTACAGCGTCGAGACCGTCAGGAACGCCGAGACCGAGCTGATGGCCCGGCTCGCGGAGGGCGCCCTCATGCAGCGGGCGGCGGCCGGGCTGGCCGCCGCCTGTGCCGATCTGCTCGGCCGGGTCTACGGAGCGCGCGTCGTCGTGCTCGTGGGCAGCGGGGACAACGGCGGCGACGCGCTGTACGCCGGCGCCCGGCTCGCCCGCCGCGGTGCGGGCGTCTCGGCCGTGCTCCTCGCCCCGGACCGGACGCATCAGGGCGGCCTCGCGGCCTTCACCGGCGCGGGCGGCCGGGTCACGGACGACCCCTTCGAGGTGCTGGCCGTCGCCGACCTGGTGCTGGACGGCATCACCGGCATCGGCGGCAAGGGGGGCCTGCGGCCGGACGCCGTACCGGTGGCCCGCGCGGCCCGCGGCTCCGATGCCGTCGTCGTCGCCGTCGACCTGCCGAGCGGTGTCGAGGCGGACAGCGGCGAGGTGCGCGGAGAGGCCCTGCGGGCGGACGCGACGGTGACGTTCGGTACGTACAAGCCGGGGCTGCTGATCGACCCGGCCCGCGAGTACGCCGGCACGGTACGGCTCGTCGGCATCGGCCTGGAGGCGCATCTGCCGTCCGTGCCGGACCTGGAGGCGCTCCAGCACGCGGACGTGGCCCGTCTGCTGCCCGAACCGGCGGCGGAGAGCGACAAGTACCGGCGGGGCGTCGTCGGCGTCGTCGCCGGCTCCGCCCGTTACCCCGGCGCGGCGGTGCTGGCCGTGGCGGGGGCGCTGCGCGGCGGGGCGGGGGCCGTGCGGTACGTGGGTCACGCGGCCGACGCGGTGATCGCCCGGTTCCCCGAGACGCTGGTCCACGCGGGCCCGCCGGCGAAGGCGGGCCGGGTGCAGGCCTGGGTCGTCGGTCCGGGTCTCGGCGACGACGAGGAGGCCGTGCGCGACGTCCTCGCCTCCGACGTCCCGGTGCTGGTCGACGCGGACGGTCTGCGGCTGCTGGACGCCGCGGCCGTACGCGACCGGGACGCGCCCACCCTGCTGACCCCGCACGCGGGCGAGGCGGCGGCGCTGCTCGGTGTACCGCGCGAGGAGGTGGAGTCCTCACGGCTGGCCTCCGTCCGCGAACTGGCCGCGCGCTACGGCGCGACGGCACTCCTCAAGGGCTCGACCACGCTGGTCGCCGGGCCGGACGGCAGCCGTACGCCTGTCCGGGTCAACCCGATGGGCACCCCGTGGCTGGCGACGGCGGGCAGTGGCGATGTGCTCTCCGGCCTGGCGGGTTCCTTGCTGGCGGCGGGTCTGGAGCCGCGCGACGCGGGATCGGTGGCGGCGTATCTGCACGGACTGGCGGCGCGGCACGCGGTGGCGGAGGGCGCGCCGATCACGTCGTACGACGTGGCATCGGCGCTCCCGTCGGCGTGGCACGACGTGACCCACACCTGACGGAGCCCCTGCGCCTCAATCGCCGGCGGGGCTTGATGTGTGGCCGTATGCCCGGCGGGGCCGGCCGGATGTGCGGTCAGGCAATTCCAGCCCGTCCGGCGTTTGAGGACATGCCCGTAGGGCGTGCTGTGCGACGAGTGGTGCGGCCGGTTGGCGGGGCGCTGCCCCGGACCCTGCGCCTCAATCGCCGGCGGGGCTTGATGTGCGGGTGCTTGTCCCGGCGGGGCTTGATGTGTGGCCGTATGCCCGGCGGGGCCGGCCGGATGTGCGGTCAGGCAATTCCAGCCCGTCCGGCGATTGAGGACACGCCCGCAGGGCGTGCCGTGCGACGAGATGCGCGGCCGGTCGGCGGCGCGCCCCCCCGCCCACAGGAACCGGGTTCGTGCGGCCGCCCGGCCGCCCCGCAAAGGATCCTCACCGCCCTCTGAGACACTGGGCGCGATGAGCCAGACACCGCCGCCGCGTGCCCGCGCCGAGATCGATCTCGCAGCCCTGCGCGCCAACGTCCGCGCCCTGCGCGCCCGTGCGCCCCAGGCTGCCCTCATGGCCGTGGTGAAGTCGGACGCGTACGGACACGGCATGGTGCCCTGCGCCAGGGCGGCCCAGGCGGCCGGGGCGACCTGGCTCGGCACCGCCACCCCCCAGGAGGCGCTGGCGCTGCGCGCGGCCGGTATCCAGGGGCGCGTGATGTGCTGGCTGTGGACCCCCGGCGACCCGTGGCGCGAGGGCATCGAGGCCGATCTCGACATGGGGGTGAGCGGCCTGTGGGCGCTCACCGAGGTCACGGCCGCCGCCCGGGAGGCGGGACGCCCGGCGAGGATCCAGCTCAAGGCCGACACCGGCCTCGGCCGCAACGGCTGCCAGCCGGCCGACTGGCCCGAACTCGTCGCCGCCGCGCTCGATGCCGAGGCCGAGGGCACCGTGAAGGTGACCGGCCTGTGGTCCCATTTCGCCTGCGCCGACGAGCCCGGTCACCCCTCGATCGCCGCCCAGCTGGACGTGTTCCGCGAGATGGTGGCGTACGCCGAGAAGGAGGGCGTCGAGCCCGAGGTCCGGCACCTGGCCAACTCCCCGGCCACCCTGACCCTTCCGGAATCGCACTTCGACCTGGTCCGTACGGGCATCGCGATGTACGGCATCTCGCCCAGCCCCGAACTCGGCACGCACGAGGAGCTCGGCCTGCGGCCGGTCATGACGCTCGCCGCCTCCCTCGCGCTGGTCAAGCAGGTCCCGGCCGGACACGGCGTCAGTTACGGGCACCACTACGTCACCTCGCACGAGACGACGCTCGGCCTGGTCCCCCTCGGCTACGCGGACGGCATCCCGCGCCACGCGTCCGGCCGGGGCCCGCTGCTGGTCGGCGGCGAACGGCACACGATCGCGGGGCGGGTCGCCATGGACCAGTTCGTGGTGGACCTCGGCGGGCAGAAGATCCACGAAGGTGCCGAGGCACTCTTGTTCGGGCCGGGTGACCGGGGCGAGCCGACCGCCGAGGACTGGGCGGAGGCGGCAGGGACCATCGCCTACGAAATCGTCACCCGCATCGGAACAAGGGTTCCACGCGTCCATCTGAACGAGGACTCCGACGAGTAGGAGCGGCACGGTGAGCGAGACCAGCACGGGGGACGCCGTGGCGGTGGCGGCTACGGCCGTTCAGTCCGCCGCGACGGGCAGCTGGCGCCGGGCGGGCGTCGCCGGCGCCGCGATAGGCGTGATCGCCGCCGGCGCTGCGGCCGGCGTCGCACTGGAGCGGCTGACGGTGGGCCGCGGCATGCGCAAGAAGGCCCGGCTCGCCCTGGACTCGGCGGGCCCGTACGGCGCGCTGCGCGGGCTGCCCGGCAAAGCGCTCGCCGACGACGGCAGCGAGCTGTACTACGAGGTGGACGACGTCGACCCGGACGCGGCGGGCCCGCGCCGCCGCCGGCTCTTCGGCCGCAAGGCGCCCGCGCCGGTCACGGTCGTCTTCAGCCACGGCTACTGCCTCAGCCAGGACTCCTGGCACTTCCAGCGCGCCGCCCTGCGCGGCCTGGTGCGCACCGTGCACTGGGACCAGCGCAGCCACGGCCGCTCCAGCCGGGGCGCCTCCCAGTCGGGCCCCGACGCCGTGCCGGTCTCCATCGACCAGCTGGGCCGTGACCTGAAGGCGGTCATCGACGCGGCGGCGCCCGAGGGCCCGCTCGTGCTCGTCGGGCATTCCATGGGCGGGATGACCGTGATGGCGATGGCCGACCAGTTCCCCGAGGTCGTGCGCGAGCGCGTCGTCGGCGTCGCCTTCGTCGGCACCTCGTGCGGCCGGCTCGGCGAGGTGAACTACGGCCTCCCCGTCGCGGGCGTCAACGCGGTACGGCGGGTGCTCCCCGGCGTCCTGAAGGCGCTCGGCTCACAGGCCGAGCTGGTCGAGCGCGGCCGGCGCGCCACCGCCGACCTCTTCGCCGGTCTGATCAAGCGCTACTCGTTCTCGTCCAAGGACGTCGACCCGGCGGTCGCACGGTTCGCCGAGCGGATGATCGAGTCGACCCCCATCGACGTGGTCGCGGAGTTCTACCCGGCCTTCGTCGAGCACGACAAGGCGGAGGCGCTGCCCATCTTCCGCGAGGTGCCGGTGCTCGTCCTCGCGGGTGACAAGGACCTGGTGACCCCGAGCTCGCACAGCGAGGCCATCGCGGACCTGCTCCCGGACTCCGAGCTGGTGATCGTGCCGGACGGCGGACACCTGGTGATGCTGGAGCACCCGGAGGTCGTCACGGACCGGCTGGCGGACCTGCTGGCACGCGTCGGAGCCGTACCGGCAGCGGCTAACGTTGGCCCGTATGGAAGCACCGCACAGCCCGGCGGCTGAGGCCGTCGCCCGTCTCGCCGTCGAATCCCCCGAGCAGATGCAGGACGTGGGGCGCCGGCTCGCGAAACTGCTGCGCCCCGGCGATCTGGTGATGCTCACCGGTGAGCTCGGCGCCGGCAAGACGACGCTGACCCGGGGCCTCGGCGAAGGCCTCGGGGTCCGCGGCGCCGTCACCTCCCCGACCTTCGTCATCGCCCGGGTCCACCCCTCGCTCACCGGCGGCCCCGCGCTGGTCCACGTCGACGCGTACCGCCTCGGCGGGGGACTGGACGAGATGGAGGACCTCGACCTCGACGTCTCGCTGCCCGAGTCGGTCGTGGTCGTGGAGTGGGGCGACGGCAAGGTCGAGGACCTCTCCGACGACCGGCTGCATGTGATCATCCACCGGGTCGTGGGCGACACGGACGACGACCGCCGCGATGTCACGCTGACGGGGTTCGGCGGCCGGTGGTCGGGTGTGGACCTGGCCGCGGCCGGAATCTGAGAGAGGCACGGCGCTGACCTGAGCGACGGTTTGCGGACCCGGCGGCGCACCCGAGTCCGGCGGCACCGGACCCGGCGGCACCGGGCGTCCATGCCTGCCTCGCGGACCCGTCGCACCCTGCCTCGCGACATCCGCTCCGGGGGCCCCAGCGGTCCGAACAGACGATGTTCCGACATTCCGTCGGGAAGATGTTGCGCAGGTCGCACTGCGCATGGTCACATGGTACGGAGATCTGGTTAGGTCTACCTAACCGGCCTGCCCCCGGAGACCCAGGAGGCATCCATGCCGGCGTCCGAACGCGAGCACCAGCCACGGCAGCAGCCGGCGCAGTCCGCGCCGCCGTCACCGTCCCTCCTGTCGATGCGCGATCTGCTGGCCTCGTGTGCGGCGGCCAGCGCGGTGTCCACACCGCCCAGGGACGAACAGCCCGCGCCCCGGGACGAGCCCCGCCGCGACGCCGCGTAGAGCGCGCGCCCGGAGGGGCCGCGACTCGTCCGGTTCGGTCACGGCTCGTCATTCGTACGAGCGGTTTTTCCGAGCGGATTCCGGTGGGCGACGGGGCACTGGCAGGAGCTGGTCCGCCGTGCCCCACGCGGGTCGTCCCTACGGGAGAACGACGACCTTCGAGCCGATCGTCGCGAACGTCCACATCGCGTCGCCGTCCGCCCGCTTCATGCGCACGCCGCCGGTCTTCTTCTCCGGGTCGGGGCTCGCCAGCACGCCGTTCGTCGCGGCGCTGAAGCCGATCGCCACGTCGTCCACGCTGGCGAACCGCACCACGTGCTCGATCGGAACCCCGTCCGACCCGGGCACCTGCCCGGAGCGGGAGGTCACCGAGTACGAGCCCGGCGCCGGGTTCACCGTCGACGGCATGACCGCGAACGTCCGCGTGACCTTGTTCTTCGCGCTCACCAGCCAGACCCGGCGGTCGCCCAGCGAGTACACGACACGGGCGCCGGCGCCCGAATCGGCAGGCAGCGCGAGGGGATTCTCCGGCTTCTGCTCGGGAACCTTCGCCGAGGGGGCCGTACTCGGTGTCCGGGACGTGCCCAGTGAGTCGGGGGCGCTCGCCTGCGCCTGATAGGCGAGGAAACATACGGCCGCCAGAGCCGCCGCCGTGAGCCCGGCCACTAGACCCGAGCTGCTCCGTGCCACCGTGTCCGCCTCTCTCTCCCTCGGCCGCGCGGGCCCGGGAGTGCCCCCATGTCCTGGTGGAGGTGACGGTAGCAGCAGGCGTTCGCACCGACGGCGCTCCATGCCCCCGGCGCGGGAGCCGTAGGCTGTTTGCGTGCTCCTGCTCGCCGTTGATACCGCCACGCCCGCCGTCACCGCCGCCCTCCACGACGGCACCTCCGTCGTCGCCGCCTCCAGCAGCGTCGACGCCCGACGGCACGGCGAACTGCTGCTGCCCGCCGTCGACCGTGTCCTCGCCGAGGCGGGGGTGAAACTCGACGCCGTCACCGCCGTGGTGGCCGGCGTCGGACCCGGCCCCTACACCGGCCTTCGGGTCGGCCTGGTGACGGCCACGACCTTCGGCTCGGCGCTCGGTGTGCCGGTCCACGGCCTCTGCACGCTGGACGGCCTCGCGTACGCCTCCGGCCTGGAGGGACCGTTCGTCGTCGCCACGGACGCCCGCCGCAAGGAGGTCTACTGGGCCCGCTACGCCTCCCCGCGCGAGCGGACCGGAGAGCCCGCGGTCGACCGGCCCGCCGACATCGCCGACCAGGTGGCCGGACTGCCCGCCGTCGGCGCCGGCGGACTCCTCTACCCGGAGACCTTCCCCGACACCCGTGGCCCCGAGCATGTGTCGGCCGCGGCCCTGGCGTCCCTGGCCGCCGAGAAGCTGGCCGCGGGTGAGGACTTCCTGCCCCCGCTGCCGCTGTATCTGCGCAGGCCGGACGCCCAGGTGCCGAAGAACTACAAGGTGGTCACGCCCAAGTGAGCGCTTCCCCGGCCGCGCTGCGTGAGATGCGCTGGTGGGACATCGGGCCCGTGCTCGACCTGGAACACGCCCTGTTCCCGGAGGACGCCTGGTCGACCGGCATGTTCTGGTCCGAGCTCGCGCACTCCCGCGGGCCGCGCGCGACGCGCCGCTATGTGATCGCCGAGGCGGACGGAAAGATCGTCGGCTACGCGGGCCTGGCGGCCGCCGGCGGTCTCGCGGACGTCCAGACCATCGCCGTCGCCCGCGATCAGTGGGGCACGGGACTGGGCGCCCGGCTGCTCACCGATCTGCTCCAGCACGCCACCGCCTTCGAGTGCGACGAGGTGCTCCTCGAAGTGCGCGTGGACAACACCAGGGCCCAGAAGCTGTACGCGCGCTTCGGCTTCGAGCCCATCGGACTCCGGCGCGGCTACTACCAGCCGGCCAATGTCGACGCCCTCGTCATGCGGCTCCCCGTACAAGGAACAGAGACTTAACTGATGGCTGACGAACCGCTCGTACTCGGCATCGAGACCTCCTGCGACGAGACCGGCGTGGGCATCGTCCGCGGCACGACGCTGCTCGCCGACGCCATCGCCTCCAGTGTGGACACCCACGCCCGCTTCGGCGGAGTGGTGCCCGAGATCGCCTCGCGCGCGCATCTGGAAGCGATGGTGCCGACCATCGAGCGCGCGCTCCAAGAGGCCGGTGTCTCGGCGCGCGACCTCGACGGCATCGCGGTGACCGCCGGCCCGGGCCTCGCGGGCGCCCTGCTGGTGGGGGTGTCGGCGGCCAAGGCGTACGCGTACGCCCTCGGCAAGCCGCTGTACGGGGTGAACCACCTCGCCTCGCACATCTGCGTCGACCAGTTGGAGCACGGCCGGCTGCCCGAACCGACGATGGCGCTGCTGGTCTCCGGCGGTCATTCCTCGTTGCTGCTCGCGCCGGACATCACCAGCGACGTACGGCCGCTGGGCGCGACGATCGACGACGCCGCCGGCGAGGCCTTCGACAAGATCGCGCGGGTGCTCGACCTCGGCTTCCCGGGCGGTCCGGTGATCGACCGGCTCGCCAAGGAGGGCGACCCGGCGGCGATCGCGTTCCCGCGCGGCCTGTCCGGCTCGCGCGACCCGGCGTACGACTTCTCCTTCTCCGGGCTGAAGACCTCGGTCGCCCGCTGGATCGAGGCGAAGCGGGCCTCGGGCGAGGAGGTGCCGGTGCGCGACGTGGCCGCGTCCTTCCAGGAGGCGGTCGTCGACGTACTGACCCGCAAGGCGGTACGCGCCTGCCTCGACGAGGGCGTCGACCACCTGATGATCGGCGGCGGTGTGGCCGCCAACTCCCGGCTGCGGGCGCTGGCCCAGGAGCGCTGCGAGAAGGCCGGCATCCGGCTGCGGGTGCCGCGGCCGAAGCTGTGCACGGACAACGGTGCGATGGTCGCCGCGCTGGGCGCGGAGATGGTGGCGCGCAACCGGCCGGCGTCCGACTGGGAGCTGTCCGCGGACTCCTCGCTCCCGGTGACGGACCCGCACGTCCCGGGCGCCGCGCACGACCACACCCACGACCACGACCATGTGCACGAGGTCAGCAAGGACAACCTGTACTCATGACGGCCGTCGCGCTGATGTGGGAGGCCCGGGCGGTCCAGGGCCGGGGGCCGGAACTGCTCGCCTGGGCCAGGGCGCAGGAACTGCCGCGCGAGCCCGTACGCCGTGAGCTCTTCCGCGCACCCGACGACCGCGTCCTGGTCATCACCTGGTGGGAGGCCCCGGGCCTCGACGCGGAACTGCCGGAGCTGCCGGAGCCGGACGGGGAGCTGGTGACGCGTCCGGTGCACCGATGGCGGTTCGAGGCGGTTCCGTAGGCGGTGCCGGGGGGTTCGGCGGCGGTCCCGTAGGCCGTGCAGGGGGGTTCCGGCGGCGGCTCGCGGCGGCTTCCCCAGGACTCGCGCGGCTTCCCCAGGAGTGGCCGGGCGCTTCCGATGGCAGCTCGGGAAGATTCTCAGAAGAATTCTCCGGGAGCTGTCGATCCGGCGGCCTCCCGTTCGACGCAGGGGTGAGAGGCAGGGAAGTCCCCCGCCCTCCCGACCGAGGAGTCACCATGCCGCGCTTCCTGACCATGATCCGTATCGAGGAGCAGAACCTCCCCAAGGAGGCCGCCGGCCCCGAGTTCGACGAGCGCATGGGCGCGCTGTTCGAGGAGATCACCAAGGCCGGGGTCATGCTCGACACCGCCGGGCTCACCCCGACCGCCGACGGCACCCGGGTCCACTGGTCCACCGGAAAGATCAGCTACACCGACGGGCCGTTCACCGAGACCAAGGAAGTCATCGGCGGCTACTCCATCATCCAGGCCAAGGACAAGGCCGAGGCTCTGGAGTGGGCCAAGCGCTTCCTGGAGATCCACCCGGCCGAATGGAACGTCACCGCCGAGGTCCGCCAGATCGAGGAGTGAGAGCCGGTCGCGCTTGCCCCGCCCCGGCACGGCTGTTCTGATGGGTGGCCGTGACGGCAGCAAGCGCGACCGAAACGGTCGAAGCGGTGTTCAGGATCGAGTCCGCGCGGATCATCGCCGGCGTCGCCCGCATCGTGCGGGACGTGGGCATAGCCGAGGAACTCGCGCAGGACGCCCTGGTCGCCGCGCTGGAGCAGTGGCCGGAGTCGGGCGTGCCGGACAGACCCGGCGCCTGGCTCATGGCCACCGCCAAGCACCGCGCGATCGATCTCGTACGCCGCAAGGAGACGTACGCGCGCAAGCTGGCGGAGGTCGGCCGGACCCTGGAGGACGTGCCGCCGCCCGAGCCGTCGGACGTGGACGACATCGACGACGATCTGCTGCGGCTGATCTTCACCGCGTGCCACCCGGTGCTCTCCACCGAGGCGCGGATCGCGCTGACCCTGCGGCTGCTCGGCGGGCTGACGACCGAGGAGATCGCCCGCGCCTACCTCGCCCCGGAGCCGACGGTCGCGCAGCGCATCGTCCGCGCGAAGCGGTCGCTCGCGAAGGCCGGCGTCCCCTTCGAGGTACCGGGCCCCGCCGAGCGCGCCGAGCGTCTGGACTCCGTGCTGGAGGTCATCTACCTGATTTTCAACGAGGGTTACTCGGCCACCGCCGGCGACGACTGGCTGCGCCCGGCCCTGTGCGAGGACGCCCTGCGCCTCGCCCGCGTCCTCACGGGCCTGATGCCCCGGGAGCCGGAGGTGCACGGCCTGACGGCACTGCTGGAGTTCCAGGCCTCCCGCATCGCGGCCCGCACGGGCCCCGACGGCGAGCCGGTGCTGCTCGCGGACCAGAACCGCGCCAAGTGGAACAGGATGCTGATCCGGCGCGGCATGGACGCCCTGCAACGGGCGGGCACCGGCCCGTACGCGGTCCAGGCGGCCATCGCGGGCTGCCACGCCCAGGCGGTCCGCTACGAGGACACCGACTGGCGGACGATCGCCTCCCTCTACGGCCGCCTGGCCGCGCTCGTCCCTTCCCCGGTGGTCGAGTTGAACCGGGCGGTCGCGATCTCGATGGCAGAGGGACCGGCGGCGGGCCTGGCCCTGGTGGACGCCCTCGCCGAGGAACCGGCCCTGAAGGACTACCACTTGCTGCCGAGTGTGCGGGGCGACCTGCTGGAACGCCTGGGGCGGGGTGCGCAGGCGCGTACGGAGTTCGAGCGGGCGGCGTCGCTGACCCGCAACGAACGGGAGAGGGAACTGCTGCTGGAGCGGGCTTCACGCTGCGGGTCGTAGGCGGCTCCGGCGCATGGCGCTGCTGAGCGCCGGAGCCCGGAGGGCGGCCGGGGATAGCCTCGGGCCATGTCGAGCTTCGAGATCACACCGATAGGTACGGTCCGGAACGACCGGACGGACGTCCAGCACACGGACAACTGGGGTGCCGTTCGCAGCACGATCACCGTCGACGAGCGCTTCGGCGAGGCGTGCCTCCAGGGTCTGGAAGGCTTCTCCCACGTGGAGGTCCTCTTCGTCTTCGACCGGTTCCCGGAACAGGACGACTACCGCGAACCCCGCCCCTACCGCGGCCGTTCCGACCTCCCGCCCGTCGGCATCTTCGCCGGCCGCGGCCCCCGCAGGCCGAACCGGATCGGGGTCACGCGCTGCACCGTCGAATCCGTCGACGGCCGTGAACTGACGGTGGTGGGCCTGGACGCGGTCTCGGGCACCCCGGTCATCGACCTCAAGCCGGCGATGGCGGAGTTCAGCCCGGTGGGCATCAAGCAGCCGGACTGGGTCAGCGACGTGATGTCGGAGTACTTCCGGCCGTAAGCGGCGTGTAGGGCCCGCAATCCCCTCCGGAGGCCCGCTCGGCCACCGGGCCGCACTGCCGGGACTCGAAGCTCAGGTCCGGCCCTCTGGCGCACCGTAACTCCGTGCCCCCGGGCCCCGGTTCGTCGCGCGCATCGGGGCACGTCGGGGCTTGAGCTTCGGGGCTCGGGATTCGAGCTCCCTCTCCAGGGATTGGGTGGGGGATTGTTCCCGCCCACCCACCCCAACTCGGCCACGCACCAGGTGAGATGACTTTTTGTGATCGAGTCGCGACGCACCGCCGTTGCCGTGTAGCGTGCGCCCCGAAGACAGACAGAACGACCCCCATGCGGTGCTACCAACACCACACAGGGGTCTGACCTACAAGATCGTGGAGCGATCTCATGGCTGTTCAGCAGTTTAATCCTGCCCCGCGCCCGACCGCCCATCCGATGGCCAATCCGGGCTACGGCAAACGGCTCGCCCCCTCCCAACGCCCCCGCCGCGCGGACGACTTCGCACATTTGCCCAGGCGTGAAGCGGCGGTCGCGGACTACGTCGACCGGCAGTCCGAGGGCGCGGACATCTCGGTGAAGACGCTCGCCAAACACCTGCCGGGCTACGGCCAGTGCGCGGTGGCGACCATCCTGAACGGCCTCTCGGCGGCGGGCCACTACCGCCGTGTCCGCCAGTGCGTCACGAGCGCGTCGGGCACGAACATCTGGGTCTGGCGCTCCTACTGGTCCCGCACGCCCCGCGACGACGCCTGGTGGGCGGACTTCGCGGCCGGTGAGCTCGGGACCTCGACGATCCCGGCCGCACTGGCGAGGACGGCGGGCTACGACGTCCTGGCCCGACTCGGGCGGATCGAGGCACGGTTGACGCTCTCGGCGTCGGAGTGCGCGGCACTGGAGGCCGCGGCGGGGGCATGGTTCGAGCGCGGCGCGAGCGAGGGCCAACTGCTCTCGGCCCTGACGGCGGGCCTCCCGGCACACGTCTCCCACCCGTACGGCTTCGTCCGCGCCCGCCTGCTGTCGAAACTCCCACCGGAACCCCCGGCGCCCCGAATGGTGATGGAGTGCACGGACTGCGGAGCCCCGGGCGAACCGGCGTCCTTGCCGGGCGGCCTGTGCCGCACATGCACGGGCACGGACGGCCCGGCCCCGCTGTCCGCGTCCGCCGGGGTCCACGACCGGGTGGGGCGCCTGCGCTCGGCGCTGCGGGCGGGCGCGGGGGACTGAGGCGGGGCCGCGCGACGCGGGAGCAGCCTCAGTGCTGTTCCTCGAAGTGGACGTGGACGGCGTCGAGAATGGCCCGCAGGACCGGCCTGGAGGCCCAGGGGATCACCTCGACGAGCCCGGCCCCCCACGCCTGCGATGTGGGGAAGAGCAGCAGAGCCTCCTGCAACTCTGCGGCCAGCGCGGACATGCACTGATGGCAGCGGTTCGGATGCTCGCTCGCGACGCCCTGGCGCACCCCTTCGTCGAAGTCCTCGTATTCGCCCGAGTCCACCCACCACCAGAACTCCGCGATTCTGCCGAACTTCAGAACGGCTTCCCAGGCTGCCATGGGCAGTTCATCGACATGCGGAAGTGGCTCCCGTTCCTGAAGCCGGAGCAGACCGGAGAGCAGCCTGAGGAATTCCGGCCCCGGGAGATCGCCGGCGGCTTCGGCAAGGCGCTCGGAGAACCCGATCGGCGTCGCCGGCGGCTTCCCGGACTCGAGCTGATCCGAGAGCAGATCGAGGAGAGCCGAGACCGTGGCCACGGGCATGGCCCAGTCGGTCTCCGGTGAGGTCCTGATCGTTCGGCAGAACCGGGCCAGCTCGTCCTCAAGGGCTCTGGCGCTGTCCCGTCGGCATGCGACTGCCAGATCGATGAGCCTGGAGACCGCTCCGTTGTTGAAGACAGCTCCGGTGTACGTGGTCACGTCGGCCTCTCTCATGCGCCCTGTTGCGGCACGGCGGTGAGCACGATGAACTGCGGCTCCACACGCGCGACCCGGACTACGCCGGACGCCCCACCAGCATCGTCGGCGCCCCCGCCACCCTCGTCAGGAACACCGTCGCCGCGTTCCGCCCCTGCGGTTTCACCTTCCGGCGCAGTTCCTCCGGTTCCACCGCCGAACCCCGCTTCTTCACCGTCAGGTTGCCGACCTCCCGCTCCCGCAGAAGTGCCTTCAGTTTCTTCAGGTTGAAGGGGAGTTCGTCCGTGATCTCGTACGCGGTGGCGAACGGCGTCGGGCGGAGTTCGTCCGCCGTGATGTACGCGATCGTCTCGTCGATCAGGCCGCCGTCCAGGTCCTCCGCCACCTCCGCCACCAGGTGCGCCCGGATCACCGCGCCGTCCGGCTCGTAGAGGTAGCGGCCCACCGTGCGGACCGCCGGGTCCGGCAGGCCGCGGCCGGGAAGGGAGTGCGGGCCCGGGAGCAGGGTGGCGCGGCGGGTGCCGGGGGTCGTGCCGAACCACAGCACCGCCTCCTTCACATCGCCGCCGTCCGAGATCCACTCCGCCTCGGCGTCGTCCGGGATCAGTTCGTGCGGGATGCCCGGGGCGATCTTCACCGCGCCGGTGCCCGCCCGGCGTACCGCCTCGATCGCCCAGGACAGGGGAGGTGAGTACGCCTCCGGGTCGAAGATGCGGCCCCGGCCTCCCCGGCGTGCCGGGTCCAGGAACACCGCGCCCGGTCCGGCCGCGATCTCCGTGACGTCCGCGCAGCGCACCTCGATCCGGTCACCGAGTTCCAGCGCGTCCGCGTTCGCGCGCGCCGTCTCCGCCGTCAGCGGATCGCGGTCCACCGCGAGGACGCGGATGCCCGCCCGGGCCAGGGCGATCGCGTCGCCGCCGATCCCGCAGCACAGGTCGGTGACCTCGGCCGTGCCGAGCTCTCCGAAGCGCCGGGCCCGGTATTCCGCGACCGGCTTACGCGTCGACTGCTCGACCCCGTTCGGCGTGAAGTACATCCGGTACGCGTCCTGCTCGCCGAACTTGGCCACCGCCCGCTGCCGCAGCCGTGCCTGACCCAGGGCCGCCGAGACCAGCTCGGTGGCGTGTTCGCGGCGCAGCCGGGTGGCGATCGCCAGTTCCTCGGCCGGGTCGTGGTCCCGCAGGGCGGCGAGCAGGGTCCGGCCCTCCTCGGTACGGAGGGCGAAGAAGAGTGGGAGGTCGTTCACCGGCCCATTGTGGGCCAGGTGGGCGATGGTGTGCCCGCGGTGGAGGTGTCGGCCCGGCCATGGGGATCCGTGCTGACAGGATCCAGCGCCATGCAGCTAGTCGGACAAAACGGAAACATGCCAGCAAAACTCACCCGATCGCGTCGCGGCCGGGCCCAGCGCCGTGCCGTCGCGGCCGCCCTGCTTGTCGCCCTCCTCGGTTCCGCCTGCGCGGCCGAGTCCACGGACGGGGCCGGCGGCCCGAAGGCCGACCGTGGTCCCGAGGCCGGGAAGGAAGCCGGCGCGTCCGGTGCCCTCGCCGCCCGCGCGGCCCGGATCAAGCGCGACCAGACGGCCCGGGCCGCCGCCGCCAAGAAGTGGGGCCTCGCCCGTACCCCGCTGGCCGCGCCCCCGCCGCCCGCCGTCAAGCCGAAGATCACCACCCGCAAGGGCTTCGAGGTCGAGGGGCAGGAGTCGATGCCGCCCGTCTTCACGACCGTGCCGGTCAAGGAGAAGGTCGTCTTCCTGACGATCGACGACGGCGCGGAGAAGGACCCCGACCTGCTGCGGATGATGAGCGATCTGCGGATTCCGTACAGCGCTTTCCTCAGCGACTACGTGATCAACGACAACTACGCCTACTTCCAGCGGATGCAGGACCGCGGGGTCTCCCTGCACAACCACACCCTCAATCACCGCTACCTGCCCGGCCTTTCCTACGCGGCGCAGAAGCGGGAGATCTGCGACCAGCAGGACAAGCTCGAGAAGCGGTACGGGAAGCGGCCGCCGCTCTTCCGGCCGCCGTACGGCAACTACAACCGGGACACCCTGCGGGCCGCGCGCTCGTGCGGCGTCAAGGCCGTGCCGCTGTGGGCAGCCGAGGCGTTCCCCGACCACATGGAGTGGCGCGAGTGGGACCGGGACCTGCACCCGGGCGACATCATCCTCACCCACTTCCGCGGCAGTGACGAGTGGAAGGGCAGCATGCCCGACCTGATCCGCAAGGTCATGAAGACGGTGACCGACAAGGGGTACGCCGTGGCCAAGCTGGAGGACTACGTATGAGCCGGGCGCTCCGGCCGTCGGCCGCGACGGTGGTCGTGGCCGGTGCGCTGCTCTTCTGCGTCGGCTGTGCCCCGGCGGCCGTCGACCCGCTCGAACGGCTCGGCCGCAGGGCGGTCGAGAAGGTCGCCCCCGGGCCCGCGGCGCCGGCGGTACGCCGTGTGGACGCACTCCCGGGACCGTCGCGCGCCGCCGACGGCCGCGTCCGCCCGCAGGGTCTCGACGCTCCGGGTCTCGCCGAACCGGCGACCCGGCTGCTGGGCCGTATCCACCGGGTCCATCGCGCCCATGGCACCCATCGCGCCCATCGCCCGCACCGCGCGTACGACGCCGCGCCGGGCCGTACGCACGAAGCCTGGCCGGACCGTCGGCGCGCAGCCGCGCCCGGCGGCCCGTGACGCGCCGCGCAGTCCTTGGGGTCGGCCCCCGGCGCGCCCGGCCCCTGGGAACGCCGCGCCCCGCCCGTGCGTTTCCCCCAGACGAGCGGAACGACCCGCCGCAGGGTGGTGAATTGGCACTCCGCTTGACCGAGTGCTAATCGCAGTCATAGTCTCGGCACTGGCACTCCCCACCGGAGAGTGCCAACACAGCGACAGGCAGGTCCGGCACCCGCGACGACGGATCGACCTGGTCGCCACCTCTGCTCAGTTAACCCCGTGAGATCTCCGAAGGGGGAGGTCGGATCGTGACGACCGCCAGCTCCAAGGTTGCCATCAAGCCGCTCGAGGACCGCATTGTGGTCCAGCCGCTCGACGCCGAGCAGACCACGGCCTCCGGCCTGGTCATCCCGGACACCGCGAAGGAGAAGCCCCAGGAGGGCGTCGTCCTCGCCGTGGGCCCGGGTCGCTTCGAGAACGGCGAGCGCCTGCCGCTCGACGTTAAGACCGGCGATGTCGTTCTGTACAGCAAGTACGGCGGCACCGAGGTGAAGTACAACGGCGAGGAGTACCTCGTCCTCTCGGCCCGCGACGTGCTCGCGATCATCGAGAAGTAATTCACCACATAGTTTGTGCTTGTGAGCTGCGCCCCCGGCCCGCGCGACCCCGAGAGGGCCGGGCGACCGGGGGCGCAGTTCGTTCACCCCCAGCTTTCCGAGAGGGCTGAATCGCTCCATGGCGAAGATCCTGAAGTTCGACGAGGACGCCCGTCGCGCCCTCGAGCGCGGCGTCAACAAGCTTGCCGACACGGTCAAGGTGACGATCGGCCCCCGCGGCCGCAACGTCGTCATCGACAAGAAGTTCGGCGCACCCACCATCACCAACGACGGTGTCACCATCGCCCGCGAGGTCGAGGTCGAGGACCCGTACGAGAACCTGGGCGCCCAGCTGGTGAAGGAGGTGGCGACCAAGACCAACGACATTGCTGGTGACGGCACCACCACCGCCACCGTGCTGGCCCAGGCGCTGGTCCGCGAGGGCCTGCGCAACGTCGCCGCGGGTGCCTCCCCGGCCGCCCTGAAGAAGGGCATCGACGCCGCGGTCAAGGCCGTGTCCGAGGAGCTCCTCGCGACCGCCCGGCCGATCGACGACAAGGCCGACATCGCCGCCGTGGCCGCGCTCTCCGCGCAGGACCAGCAGGTCGGCGAGCTCATCGCCGAGGCGATGGACAAGGTCGGCAAGGACGGTGTCATCACCGTCGAGGAGTCCAACACCTTCGGCCTGGAGCTGGAGTTCACCGAGGGCATGGCCTTCGACAAGGGCTACCTCTCGCCGTACATGGTGACCGACCAGGAGCGTATGGAGGCCGTCCTCGACGACCCGTACATCCTGATCAACCAGGGCAAGGTCGCCTCGATCCAGGACCTGCTGCCGCTGCTGGAGAAGGTCATCCAGGCGGGTGGCTCCCGGCCGCTGCTGATCATCGCCGAGGACGTCGAGGGCGAGGCGCTCTCCACCCTCGTCGTCAACAAGATCCGTGGCACCTTCAACGCCGTCGCGGTGAAGGCCCCGGGCTTCGGCGACCGCCGCAAGGCGATGCTCCAGGACATGGCGAGCCTCACCGGCGCGACCGTCATCTCCGAGGAGGTCGGCCTCAAGCTCGACCAGGCCGGTCTCGACGTGCTGGGCAGCGCGCGCCGCGTGACGGTGACGAAGGACGACACCACCATCGTCGACGGTGGCGGCAACCAGGACGACGTCGCCGGCCGTATCAACCAGATCAAGGCCGAGATCGAGTCCACGGACTCCGACTGGGACCGCGAGAAGCTCCAGGAGCGCCTCGCGAAGCTGGCCGGCGGCGTGTGCGTGATCAAGGTCGGCGCCGCCACCGAGGTGGAGCTCAAGGAGAAGAAGCACCGTCTGGAGGACGCCATCTCCGCGACCCGCGCCGCGGTCGAGGAGGGCATCGTCTCCGGTGGTGGCTCCGCGCTCGTCCACGCGGTCAAGGTCCTCGACGGCAACCTCGGCAAGGAGGGCGACGAGGCCACCGGTGTCGCCGTCGTCCGCCGCGCCGCTGTCGAGCCGCTGCGCTGGATCGCCGAGAACGCCGGTCTCGAGGGCTACGTCATCACCGCGAAGGTGGCGGAGCTCGACAAGGGCCAGGGCTTCAACGCCGCGACCGGCGAGTACGGCGACCTGGTGAAGGCCGGCGTCATCGACCCGGTCAAGGTCACGCGCTCCGCCCTGGAGAACGCCGCGTCCATCGCCTCCCTGCTGCTCACGACCGAGACCCTGGTCGTCGAGAAGCCGGCGGAGGAGGAGTCCGACGCGGGCCACGGCCACGGTCACGGCCACTCCCACTGACGTCTGACGCCTGACGTCCGACATCACCCGCCGAGCCCGGTGTCCCCGTCGCGGGGGCACCGGGCTCGGTGTTTTTCCGGACCCGACGAGGGAGTTGGGCGGTGCCATCCGGGCCTGACGGGCGAGACGGGTCGGTGCTTCCGGGCCGGACGGCGCGTACGGCTCAGTCGCCGATGAAGGTCAGATCGAGCCGGCTCAGCCGGTCCGGATCGGCCAGGATGTCGATCGCGACGATCTTTCCGCCCGTGATGGTGAAGCCCATGACCGACAGCGTCCGGCCGCCCGGCGCGGTGACGATTCCCGCACCGCCGTTGACGAGCACCCGCCGCGAGAACTGCGAGAACTTCTGGAAGGTGAGCGCCTGTCCTGCCACCTGTCGGGCACCGCGCACCTCGCGGGACGGCATCGTCGGCAGGGCCCCGGCATCCGCGCGCAGCACCACCTCCGGGTCGAGCAGCGCCACGAGCGCGTCGAAGTCGCCCCCGCGCGAAGCGGCGATGAACGCGTCGACGACCTCGCGCTGACGGGTCAGATCGTCGGGTACGGAGGTCGTCCCCTGCACCCGGCGGCGGGCCCGGCTCGCGAGCTGCCGGGTCGCGGCCGGAGTGCGGCCGACAATCGGGGCGATCTCCTCGAAGGGCAGCGCGAACATGTCGTGCAGCACGAAGGCGAGCCGCTCCGCGGGCCCGAGGGTCTCCAGCACCACGAGCAGCGCCAGCCCGACCGAGTCGGCCATCAGCACCTCGTGCTCGGGATCGACCGTGCCCTCCCGCTGCACGACCGGATCCGGAACGCGTACGTCCAGCGACTCCTCGCGGCGGGACCTGCGCGAGCGCAGCATGTCGAGGCAGACCCGGCCGACCACGGTCGTCAGCCAGCCGCTCAGATTCTCGACCGCGCTCGTGTCGGAGCGGTGGAGCCTGAACCAGGCCTCCTGCACGGCGTCGTCCGCCTCGCTCAGTGAGCCGAGCATCCGATAGGCCACCGCCTTGAGGTGGGGCCGGTCGGCGTGGAAACGCTCCGCCAGGAACTCTTGGTCATCCATCGCTGAATCCTCCGTCGTCGTCCTCGTAGGGATGACGCGGGAAACGGGCCGGATGTGACAGCCTCCGGACGGAAAGACAGGCTCCGCTTGCCGGGAGGGGCGAGTCCGGTCCCGGGCTCCTACGCGGAGTGGCCCAGCGTCCGCGCGTGAACCGGATCCTCGAACGGCAGGCCCTTGCCGTACCGCTCCAGTTCGTCGAGCGCCTGTTCCGTCATCCGGTGCAGCTCGTTGCCGAGCGAGCCCGCGACATGCGGGGTCAGCAGCACGTTCGGCAGGGTGTAGAGCGGGGATTCCGCGGGCGGGATCTCCGGCTCGGTGACGTCGAGTACGGCGTGCAGTCGGCCCGGGAGCAGTTCGCACAGCAGCGCGTCCTCGTCGACCAGCGAGCCGCGCGAGGTGTTGATCAGTGTTGCGCCGTCCGGCATCAGCGCGAGCCGGCGGGCGTCGATCATATGGCGAGTACTCGCCAGCTCCGGGGCGTGGACCGAGACGACGGAGCTGCCGGCGCACAGCTCGTCGAGCTCCGTCTTCACGGCACCGAGCGCCTCGGCCTCGGCGGCGCTGACGTACGGGTCGTACAGCAATACGTCCAGATCGAAGGGGCGCAGCAGCTCGGTCACCCGGCGGCCGATGCGGGACGCGCCGACGATCCCGACCGTGCTGCGGAAGTTACCGGCTCCGGCCAGCTCCTCCCGCCAGTCGTGAGCGGCGCGCAGCCGGCCGTACCGCTGGGCCGATGGCAGCACCCGTTTGCCCGCGAAGAGGATGGCGGCGAGCGTGTACTCGGCGACGGGCAGCGCGTTGGCGGACGCGGCGGAGGCCACGGTGATGCCGCGTTCCCAACAGGCGTCCGTGATGTGGTGCTTGACGGAGCCGGCCGCGTGGACGACGGCACGCAGCCGGGGCGCCGAGTCGAGCACCTCGGCGGTGAGCACGGGCGCGCCCCAGCAGGTCAGCAGGACGTCGGCGGTGGCGAGCGCGGAGGCGACCCGGGGGGTGGGGGCGGCCAGATCGTGCGCGACCAGATGCGGATCGGTGTCGGCGAGGGCCACCAGCCGGGCCCGCAGGGGATCGGTGAACAGGCGGTCCGCGATCCCCGGGCCCATGGCGAGGAGGACGGCGGGACGCTTCTCGGTGCGCTGGTGCATGGTCGGACCCTGCTCCTTGTGCCTGGCCGGAATCTGCTCACGCTGCCCGGCGCGGAATCTGTTCACGCGGCCGGGAGGACGACGGGATGTGCCCGGCCGCCCGGTGGGGGACGGACATCCGCCCACGCTGCCCGGCGCGGAGGGCACACACTCACCCTGCCCGGCCCGGACGGGAGGTGACGGCCCGCCGGTGGTGCGCCCGCCCGCCGTGCGCCGGCGGCCGCGGTCCTTCGACCGCGGCCGCGCGGGCGACCTTCGCGCGTACGGCTTACTGCGGTCCGTACTTGCGGCCCGTCTTCGACGTCACCCCGCCCAGCAGATTGCGCGGCGCCAGCTTCGCCACTCCCATCAGCGCCTTGTAGCGCGGGTCCGGGATCGAGACCGCCTTGCCGCGGGCCAGGTCCGCGAGTCCCGCCTCCACCACCTTGTCGGCGTCCAGCCACATCCAGTTCGGGATGTTGTCGGTACCCATGCCGGCGCGCTCGTGGAACTCGGTGCGGACGAATCCGGGGCAGAGCGCCATCAGCCGTACGCCCGACCCCGCCAGGTCCCGTGCCGCGCCCTGCGTGAACTGCACGACCCACGACTTCGACGCCCCGTAGGTCCCGCGGGGGACGAACGCCGCCACCGAGGCCACGTTCACCACACCGCCGCGCCCGCGGTCGCGCATCACCGCGGTCGCCGCGGCCGTGAGCCGGAGCACCGCCTCGCAGTGCACCTTCAGCATCGTCAGCTCGTCGGCCATGGACACTTCCAGGAAGCGCCCCTTGTTGCCGAACCCGGCATTGTTGACCAGCAGATCCACCGGGTTCTTGCGGTCGCCCAGCCGCTTCTCGACGGCCGCGATCCCGTCCTCCTCGGACAGGTCCGCGGTCAGCACCTCCGCCTCGATGCCGTGCCGGTCGTGCAGCTCGGTGGCGTGCTCCTGCAGCCGTTTGGTGTCACGGGCCACCAGCACCAGGTTGTGTCCCTCGGCGGCGAGCCGCCGCGCGAACGCGGCACCGATGCCCGCGGTCGCTCCCGTAATCAGTGCAGTCGTCATAGGCGGCACGTTAGTGCCCCGCGTGTCGGCGCCGTGTACACGCCCGGCCTGCGGGACGGGCTCTCGCGCGCTGTGCCCGCCCGATCCACGGAAGCGTTCCTACGCGCCGTACTTCTCCACATACGTACGCGCTGTCGCGAGCAGTTCGGGGTGGAGCGCGTCGCCCGCGGCGAGGATCTCCGGCAGCAGTGCCCGCTCGGTGGTCCCGGCGCGGAACGCCAGTCCCACCGTCACCGTGTGCCCGGGGGTGTGCACGATCTCGACGGGATCACCCGCCCGGATCTCACCCGGCTCGACGACCCTCAGATACGCACCCGGTGCGGCATGGCGCGTGAAGCGCCTGACCCAGCCCTTCTCGCCCAGCCAGGAGCCGAACGTGCGGCATGGGATACGGCCGCTCGTCACCTCCAGCACGAGGGAGTCGCCGATCCGCCAACGCTCCCCGATCTTCGCGTTGTTGACGTCGAGGCCGATCGTGGTGAGGTTCTCGCCGAAGGCTCCGTTCGGGATCGGGTGGCCCAACTCCCGCTCCCAGAAGTCCAGATCCTCCCGGGCGAAGGCGTACACCGCCTGATGCGTCCCGCCGTGATGGCGCAGGTCGCAGATCGTGTCCCCGGCGAGGCCGCTGCCGCCGCGGCCCTTCGGCCCGGGGTCCGTGACCATGACGGCGCCCTCGGCGGGCTGCTTGTCGATCCCCGTCGTACCGTCCGGGGTGTCGGTGTACTCCACCGCCTTGGCGCGGCCCACATTGACCGTCAGAACCTTCATGTCTGCACGCTAACCCCGGCTTCCCCAAACGATCCAGCCGATAATTGCCCCGATCTCCAAGGCCCCCTTATATTCGTGGGGTGATCGAAGCCCGCCATCTCCGAGTGCTCCGCGCGGTCGCCGCCACCGGATCCTTCTCCGCCGCGGCCCGCTCACTCGGCTGCACCCAGCCAGCCGTCAGCCAGCAGATGAAGGCCCTCGAGGTGTCGGCGGGCACCCCGCTCCTGATCCGTACGGGCCGCGAGATGAGGCTGACGCAGGCCGGTGAGGCGCTCGTGCGCCACGCGTCCGGCATCCTCGCGGGTCTCACCGCCGCCGAGGAGGAGATTGCCGCCATTGCCGGGCTGCGCGCGGGCCGGGTGCGGCTGGTCTCCTTCCCCAGCGGCAGCTCCACACTGGTCCCCACCGCGCTGGCCGCCCTGCGGGCGGCCCACCCCGGCACCCGGGTCTCGCTCGTCGAGGCGGAGCCGCCGCGGTCGGTGGAGATGCTGCGCGGGGGCGACTGCGACGTGGCGCTGGCGTTCCGTTACGACGGCGGAGAGGCGGAGTGGGACGACCTGGTCGTCCGGCCCCTGCTCACGGACCGGCTCGTCGGCCTGGTCCCGGAGGGCCACCGGCTGGCCGCGTCCGCCACGGTCACCGTCGCCGATCTCGCCGAGGAGCCCTGGATCGCGGGCTGCCCGCGCTGCCGCCGCCAGCTGGTCGAGGTGTGCGAGAAGGCCGGCTTCACCCCGCGGATCGACTTCGCCACCGATGACTACCCGGCGGTGATCGGCCTGGTCGGAGCGGGTCTGGGCGTCGCGGTGCTGCCGGAGCTGGCGCTGGAGTCCGTACGCCCCAAGGGTGCGCGGACGGTCACGGTCGTCCCCGCCGTCGAGCGCGAGATCGTCGCGCTCACCCTCCCGGACCTCGCCCAGGTCCCCGCGGTCTCGGCGACGCTCGACCGACTGGCCCTCGCCGCGGCCCGCTGACAGCCCACTGCGCGCTTCTGCGCACCTCTGCATGTCTCGGCAGCAGACGCGACTCACCCCTGCCCGGATCTGGGCAGGGGTGAGTGCAGGAACGTTTCTTCGAACGGTTGGGGCAAACGGGTGTCAACCTCTCCCCAAGCCCGTGACGCTCGTTGCGGGGATCAGCCGGTGCCGGGCCCGCCCCATGAGTTCCTCGCGTTCGTCCTCGGTCAGTCCGCCCCACACGCCGTACGGCTCCCGCACCGCCAGCGCGTGTGCCGCGCACTCCGCGCGGACCGGGCACCTCATGCAGACCTCTTTCGCCGAGTTTTCTCGTGCACTGCGTGCCGCGCCCCGCTCGCCCTCGGGATGGAAGAAGAGCGAGCTGTCCACCCCACGGCAGGCCGCGAGGAGCTGCCAGTCCCACAGATCGGCGTTGGGTCCGGGAAGGCGGGAGAAATCTGCCATAGCGCTTGCCCCTTGAAACCGTGCTGAGCGGATACAGGTCAGGTCGGTCAGGTCGCGCACGAGCGGCGGATACGAGCCGTATCCGGCACCCGCACCATGCCCCACGACCGTACATCTACTGTGTAAGTAGATGTAAATATGACTCATTGCGAATCTAGCCACAGACACTGCTGAAAGTGAAGAAAAGCCGCTAAATGGGGCATAGCTTCCGGGTGAAGACCTGTTGACCTGCATTGCTCTGCGTCGCGTACGGCCCCTCACATAGAGTGCTGAAGTGGGCAGTCCGACCCGTAACTCTTTCGAGTGACCGTCGTTGGTAGTGCGGAGGCGGTTGAAAGAACAAGCGCTAGGGCACATGTCCGAGAGCGTTCAACCGCACAGGTGACGAAACGTACCCAGCCTGGAGGCTCAAGGTGACGCGCATCAGCTGCGGAGGACGGTCATGACATCCGTCCTCGTCTGCGACGACTCCCCGCTTGCCCGAGAGGCGCTTCGCCGCGCGGTCGCGACCGTGCCCGGCGTCGAGCGCGTGACGACCGCGGCCAACGGCGAGGAAGTCCTCCGTCGCTGGGGGGCCGACCGCTCGGACCTGATTCTGATGGACGTACGCATGCCCGGTCTGGGTGGCGTCGAGACGGTCCGCAGGCTGCTGTCCGCGGACCCCGGCGCCCGGATCATCATGCTCACCGTCGCCGAGGATCTGGACGGGGTCGCGCTCGCGGTCGCCGCGGGAGCCCGCGGTTATCTGCACAAGGACGCCTCGCGCGCCGAACTGCGGGCCACGGTCACCCAGGCGCTCGCCGACCCGACCTGGCGGCTCGCCCCGCGCCGGCTGCGTTCGGCCGAGATGGGTGCCGCGCCCACACTCACCGCACGCGAGATCCAGGTGCTCGAAGGCATGAGCCACGGCCGGTCGAATGCCGAGATCGGCCGGGAGCTCTTCCTCTCCGAGGACACGGTGAAGACGCACGCCAGGCGGCTCTTCAAGAAGCTGGGCGCCTCGGACCGTGCGCACGCCGTTGCGCTCGGATTCCGCTGGGGCCTGGTCCGCTAGGTCGTGTCCGCGACGTCTCGTCTGGGTCGCCCCCGGGGCGCGACGGACCCCGCCCGCCGTACGGTGGGCGGGGAATCGGACGGCCGCGGGCATTCGTTTCCCGCCCGATGCCGCATCCTTGAGATGTGGAGTTCCTTGGGAACGAGTCTGTCGAGCGGAAGGGGAGGGCGCAGGCGATGAGTTCCGGCGCACCTGCTCATAACGCTTCGGTGCACAACATTGGACGCGGTGCCGCGGATGCTCAGCCGCCGAGGCACCATGGACCGATGCGTGACGACGAGGCGGTGACCGCTCAGGGGGCCATCGGTTCCCTCGTTCACCGTGCCGTCGACGGAGACGAGCAGGCCACGCACGATCTCCTCGCGCACGTTCACCCCCTCGCGCTGCGTTACTGCCGCACCCGGCTCAGCCGGCTGCCGGGAGACGCGCGTCACTTCGTCGAAGACCTGGCGCAGGAGGTCTGTGTCGCGGTGCTGATGGCACTGCCGCGGTACAAGGACACCGGGCGGCCCTTCGAGGCCTTCGTCTTCGCCATCGCCACCCACAAGGTCGCCGATCTGCAGCGGGCGGCCATGCGCCACCCGGGATCGACGGCCGTACCGTCCGACGAGATGCCGGAGCGCCCCGACGACTCCCTCGGCCCCGAGGAGCGCGCGCTGCTCAGCGACGACGCCGAATGGGCCAAGAAGCTCCTCGCCAACCTCCCGGATAACCAGCGCGAGCTGCTGGTGCTGCGGGTCGCGGTCGGTCTGACCGCGGAGGAGACGGGGCAGATGCTGGGCATGTCACCCGGCGCGGTGCGGGTCGCCCAGCACCGGGCTCTGAGCAGGCTGCGTGCACTGGCCGAGCAGTGAGTCGTACGGTCTACGTATACGTACGAAGGAACAAAGCTGCCGGCCGATCTTGATCGTGGAATGAGACGGGTGCATAGCCCGTTAGCATGGACATCCGCACCGATCAAGGCCATTTGGGGAAGGTGTCATGACCAACGTCGACGGAGTGCCCGAGAAATTCGCGACACTCGGGCTGACCTACGACGATGTGCTGCTGCTGCCGGGCTCGTCGGACATGGCGCCCGACCAGATCGACACCTCCTCGTACATCTCGAAGAACGTACGGGTGAACATCCCGCTGCTGTCCGCGGCGATGGACAAGGTCACCGAGGCGCGCATGGCCATCGCGATGGCCCGCCAGGGCGGCGCCGGCGTGCTGCACCGCAATCTGTCCATCGCCGACCAGGCCAACCAGGTCGACCTGGTCAAGCGCTCCGAGTCCGGCATGGTCACCGACCCGATCACGGTGAACCCGGACGCGACGCTCGGCGAGGCCGACCAGCTGTGCGCGAAGTTCCGCATCAGCGGTGTGCCGGTGACCGACCGCGGCGGCAAGCTGCTCGGCATCGTCACCAACCGTGACATGGCCTTCGAGTCGGACCGCAGCCGCCAGGTGCGCGAGGTCATGACCCCGATGCCGCTGGTCACGGGCAAGGTCGGGATCTCCGGCGTGGACGCCATGGAGCTGCTGCGCCGCCACAAGATCGAGAAGCTTCCGCTGGTCGACGACGCCGGTGTGCTCAAGGGCCTGATCACGGTCAAGGACTTCGTCAAGGCCGAGAAGTACCCGATGGCCGCCAAGGACAAGGACGGCCGGCTGCTCGTCGGCGCGGCCGTCGGTGTCGCGGGCGACGCCTACGAGCGCGCCCAGGCGCTGATCGAGGCGGGCGTCGACTTCATCGTCGTCGACACCGCCCACGGCCACTCCCGGCTGGTCGGCGACATGGTCGCCAAGATCAAGTCGAACGCCGCGGGTGTGGATGTCATCGGCGGCAACATCGCCACACGTGACGGCGCCCAAGCGCTGATCGACGCCGGTGTCGACGGCATCAAGGTCGGCGTGGGCCCCGGCTCCATCTGTACGACCCGGGTCGTCGCCGGCATCGGCGTTCCCCAGGTCACGGCGATCTACGAGGCCTCGCTGGCCGCCAAGGCGGCCGGTGTCCCGGTCATCGGCGACGGTGGCCTCCAGTACTCCGGCGACATCGCGAAGGCGCTGGTCGCGGGCGCCGACACGGTCATGCTGGGATCGCTGCTCGCGGGCTGCGAGGAGTCCCCGGGCGAGCTGCTCTTCATCAACGGCAAGCAGTTCAAGTCCTACCGCGGCATGGGCTCGCTCGGTGCGATGCAGTCCCGCGGCGAGCAGCGCTCCTTCTCCAAGGACCGCTACTTCCAGGAGGGCGTCGCCTCCGACGAGAAGCTGGTTCCCGAGGGCATCGAGGGCCAGGTGCCCTACCGGGGTCCGCTCTCCGCGGTCGTGCACCAACTGACCGGTGGTCTGCGGCAGTCGATGTTCTACGTCGGCGGCAGGACGGTCCCGGAGCTCCAGACGAACGGCCGGTTCGTGCGCATCACCTCGGCGGGTCTCAAGGAGAGCCACCCGCACGACATCCAGATGACGGTCGAGGCGCCGAACTACAGCAGGAAGTAGTCCCCGCGTCGTGAGGGGCGGTCCCGGAGGTTGCCGGGACCGCCCCTCACGTATGTGTCGGGGATACTGGTAGGCGCAGACGTAGAGGGAAAGGCCACACACGTGACTGAGATCGAGATCGGGCGCGGCAAGCGCGGCCGCCGGGCGTACGCGTTCGATGACATCGCCGTCGTACCGAGCCGGCGCACGCGGGACCCGAAGGAGGTCTCGATCGCCTGGCAGATCGACGCCTACCGCTTCGAGCTGCCCTTCCTGGCCGCTCCCATGGACTCCGTGGTCTCCCCGCAGACCGCGATCCGCATCGGTGAGATGGGCGGCCTCGGTGTCCTGAACCTCGAGGGCCTGTGGACCCGGTACGAGGACCCGCAGCCGCTGCTCGACGAGATCGCCGAGCTGCCGACCGACGCCGCGACCAACCGTCTGCAGGAGATCTACGCCGCGCCGATCAAGGAAGAGCTGATCGGGCAGCGCATCAAGGAGGTCCGCGACTCGGGCGTCGTGACGGCCGCCGCGCTCTCGCCGCAGCGCACCGCGCAGTTCTCGAAGGCCGTGGTGGACGCGGGCGTCGACATCTTCGTCATCCGCGGCACGACGGTTTCCGCCGAGCACGTCTCCGGTGCCGCCGAGCCGCTGAACCTGAAGCAGTTCATCTACGAGCTGGACGTCCCGGTCATCGTCGGCGGTTGCGCCACCTACACGGCGGCGCTGCACCTGATGCGTACGGGCGCGGCGGGCGTCCTGGTCGGCTTCGGCGGCGGCGCCGCGCACACCACGCGCAACGTGCTCGGCATCCAGGTCCCGATGGCCACCGCGGTGGCCGACGTGGCCGCGGCCCGTCGTGACTACATGGACGAGTCCGGCGGCCGCTACGTCCACGTCATCGCCGACGGCGGTGTGGGCTGGTCCGGAGACCTGCCGAAGGCGATCGCGTGCGGTGCGGACGCGGTGATGATCGGCTCGCCGCTCGCCCGTGCGACGGACGCGCCCGGTCGCGGACACCACTGGGGCATGGAGGCCGTCCACGAGGACGTCCCGCGCGGCAAGCTGGTGGACCTGGGCATCGTCGGGACGACGGAGGAGGTCCTGACCGGCCCCTCGCACATCCCGGACGGTTCCATGAACTTCTTCGGTGCGCTGCGCCGCGCGATGGCGACGACGGGCTACAGCGAGCTCAAGGAGTTCCAGCGCGTCGAGGTCACGGTGGCGGACTCCCAGCACAAGCGCTGAGGTCGGCTCGCACCGGACCGGTGCGGACGGTACGTACGGCAAGGGGCCCGCACCGGGTGGTGCGGGCCCCTTCCGCGTACGCGGATCAGCTCCGGCGGGAGCTGAGGCGGACGGAGGTCACTCCGCGGCCTTCTTGGCGCCGGAGAAGGCCGCGAATCCGGCCAGACCGAAGAAGAGGAAGGTCATGACGTCCTTGCTCTCGTTCCAGACGTCCATCACCTGGGAGAAGTTGTCGAACAGGACCTCGGTCACGGACGCGCCCGTCAGGTCCGCCATGATCACCGCGATGGCGAGGAGCTGACCCAGGTAGACGGCCACCAGCGAGCAGACGACGCTGACGACGGGGAGCAGGGGGTTGCGCCCGCCCACCTTGCCCGCCGCGAAGCCGGTGATGAAGCCGACGCCGATCGCGGCCCAGCCGATCTCCCGCTCGATGGCTCCGGCGATGCCGCCGTAGATCCCGCCCGCGACGAGGGCGACGACGACTGCGGTCACCAGACCGAGGGCGACGTTGTCACGGACGGGGGCCGGCGGCGGGGCCGGCGCGAAGGGAACGCCCTGGTCGGCGAAGGGATTGCCGGACGGTGGCGGAACAGGCTGGCTCATATGGGTCCCCCCAAGGGATGCAGATCGTCGCACGAGCGTGCGACAAGATCCGGACAGTAGCAGCCCGCTCCGACAGACGCGGACGGGTTATGTCCTCAGAGCCGGTGGGCCGCGCCCGCCGGGGTGGCGCCCCGGGTGTCCAGCAGGAGCTGTGCCTTCACGGCGAGGCCCTGGAGGTCATAGGTGCGGTGATGCTGGAGCAGCACGGTCAGGTCGGCATTGGCGGCCGCCTCGTAGAGCGAGTCCGCACGGGGGACCGGCTGGTTGTGGACGCGCCAGTCGGCGATGTAGGGGTCGTGGTAGCTGACGGAGGCGCCCAGGTCCATCAGGCGGCGGGCGATCTCGGTGGCCGGGGAGCTCTCCAGATCGGCCAGATCGGGCTTGTAGGTGATGCCGAGGAGCAGGACGCGCGCACCGCGGGCCGATTTGCCGTGCTCGTTCAGCAGGGTGGCGCAGCGCTGGATGACGTACTGCGGCATCCGGGTGTTGATCTCCTGGGCGAGGCCGACCATCCGCAGCGGATGGCCGGGGGTGCGGCCGCTCAGCGGGAGACAGCTGGGGTCCAGGGCAACACCGTGGCCGCCGACGCCGGGGCCGGGGCGGAAGGCCTGGAAACCGAAGGGCTTCGTCTCGGCGCAGCGGATGACGTCCCAGAGGTCGACCCCGAGGTCGTGGCAGAGGACCGCCATCTCGTTGACGAGGGCGATGTTGACGTGCCGGAAGTTCGTCTCCAGCACCTTCACGGTCTCCGCCTCGCGCGGGCCGCGGGCCCGGACCACCTTGTCGGTGAGGCGTCCGTAGAAGGCGGCGGCCGACTCGGTGCAGGCGGGGGTGAGGCCGCCGATGACCTTGGGGGTGTTGGCGTAGCCGTGGGTGCGGTTGCCCGGGTCGACGCGGCCGGGGGAGTAGGCGAGGTGGAAGTCGCGGCCCGCCCGCAGTCCGGAGCCCTCTTCGAGGAGGGGGCGCAGGAAGGTCTCGGTCGTGCCGGGCTGGACGGACGATTCCAGCACCACGGTGGTGTGCGGGCGCATGCGTGCCGCCAGGGTGCGGGCGGCCTCGCCGAGCGCCGTGAGGTCCAGGCTGCCGTCCGGACCGAGCGGCGTGGGCACGCAGAGAGCGGCGGTGCGTACGCGGCCGAGCTCGGCCGGGTCCGTCACCGTCCTGAACCCGGCGGAGAGCATCCGGCGGACATCGGCGGGGGAGCAGCCTCCTGCCGGTTCGATGAGATGCCGCGGGTCGGTGTCGTAGCCGATCGTCTCGATGCCGGCACCGACGGCGGCCTGGGCGAGGGGCAGGCCGAAGTGACCGAGTCCGATGACAGCAAGATCTGCGGGCATGGCGTTGGCCGTCCTTCCCTTTAACCGGAGGGGAGCGGGGGCGCAAGCCCTGTGGGCAGAACGGGCGGGCGCAATGTCAGACTAGGCGTAAATATGACCGTTATGCGGTATTGCGCGCTCGTGGCTGCCCGAGTGTTATCCACAGTCGGTGGCTGAAGTCGGCGACTGCGGACAGAATCGACGGTGTGGACCCGACCGCAGGGGGACACGGGGGCGACGGGAGGCACGCAGTGAGGACAGCGACACTGGGACCCGAGGAGCGCACTCTGGCACTCGCCGGCATGGCCGAGCGGGAGCTGGACGTACTGGTGGTGGGTGGCGGCGTCGTGGGCGCCGGCACCGCACTGGACGCCGTGACGAGAGGACTGTCCACCGGTCTGGTCGAGGCGCGCGACTGGGCGTCGGGCACGTCGAGCAGGTCCAGCAAGCTCATCCACGGCGGACTGCGCTATCTGGAGATGCTGGACTTCGCGCTCGTCCGTGAGGCGCTGAAGGAGCGCGGCCTGCTGCTGGAGCGCCTGGCGCCGCACCTGGTGAAGCCGGTGCCCTTTCTGTACCCCCTCCAGCACAAGGGCTGGGAGCGGCTGTACGCCGGATCGGGCGTCGCGCTGTACGACGCCATGTCGGTCTCGTCGGGACACGGGCGAGGGCTCCCCACGCACCGCCATCTGACCCGGCGGCACGCCCTTCAGGTCGCACCCTGTCTGAAGAAGAACGCCCTCATCGGGGCCATCCAGTACTACGACGCGCAGATGGACGACGCCCGTTATGTGATGACCCTCGTCCGCACGGCCGCGCGGTACGGCGCTCATGTCGCCAGTCGCGCCAGGGTCATCGGGTTTCTCCGTGAGGGCGAGCGTGTCGTCGGAGCGCGGGTGGAGGACGTCGAGGGCGGCGGGGAGTACGAGATCCGCGCCAAGCAGATCGTGAATGCGACCGGTGTGTGGACGGACGACACCCAGGCGATGATCGGCGAGCGCGGCATGTTCCATGTGCGTGCCTCCAAGGGCATCCATCTCGTCGTGCCCAAGGACCGGATCCACTCCTCGACCGGCCTGATCCTGCAGACAGAGAAGTCGGTGCTGTTCGTCATTCCCTGGGGCCGGCACTGGATCGTCGGAACCACGGACACCGAATGGGACCTCGACAAGGCCCACCCCGCCGCGTCCAGCGCGGACATCGACTATCTGCTGGAGCACGTGAACTCGGTGCTGGCGGTCCCGCTCACCCGGGACGACGTGGAAGGGGTGTACGCCGGGCTCCGCCCGCTGCTCGCCGGTGAGTCCGACGCGACGAGCAAGCTCTCCCGCGAGCACACGGTGGCGCACCCGGTCCCCGGCCTGGTCGTCGTCGCGGGCGGGAAGTACACGACGTACCGCGTCATGGCGAAGGACGCGGTGGACGAGGCGGTGCACGGTCTCGACCAGCGGGTCGCCGCATGTGTCACGGAGAACGTGCCGCTGGTCGGCGCCGAGGGATACACGGCGCTGTGGAACGCCCGCGCGGGGATGGCGGCGCGTACGGGCCTGCATGTGGTGCGGGTGGAGCATCTCCTCAACCGGTACGGCACGTTGACCGAGGAAGTGCTCGCGCTCATCTCCGACGATCCGACGCTCGGGGCGCCGCTCGCAGCCGCGGACGACTATCTGCGGGCCGAGATCGTGTACGCGGCATCGCATGAAGGCGCACGCCATCTGGACGACGTGCTGACCCGGCGCACCCGGATCTCCATAGAGACCTTCGACCGGGGTACACGCAGTGCGCGCGAGTGTGCCGAGTTGATGGCGCCCGTGCTGGGCTGGGACAAGGAGCAGATCGAGAAGGAGGTCGAGCACTACGAGAAGCGGGTGGAGGCGGAGCGTGAGTCGCAGCGGCAGCCGGACGATCTGACGGCGGACGCCGCGCGGTTGGGGGCGCCCGACATCGTGCCCCTCTGATCCTTCCCCGTGGCCGGGGAGGTGCCGTCGGCGGTCGGGCAGGTCCCGTCGGCGGCCGTGCAGGGCCGCGACCAGGGCAGGGGCGGGTGCGGTCCCGAGTAGTGGCAGGGTGGGGTGGTCCCGATCTTCCGGACCCGTCGAGACGCACGGCGGACCCGGGAGACACGCCGGTCCCGGAGTGAGGGACAATGATGGCTCTGCCAAGGCGTGTTACCGCATCGCGCGGGAGCGGCAGGCGCGGGCGAATACCAGGGATCGCAGAGGGGACGCATGTCGGAGGCGGAGCAGTCGCGGAAGCCCCAGCGGGACAAGGCCGAGGAGCCCGAGGCGACGGTGCCGGACGAGCGAGGGCCGGGCACCGCGAAGCCGGGCGTCACGGGTGGAGCGAGGACGGGCGCGAAGTCAGGTGCGAGGTCAGGCGCGAGGTCAGGCGCGAAGCCTGCCGCGACGTCGGACGCCAAGCCCGGGAGCCGGTCGGACGCGAAGGGCAGCCGGCCGGGGGATTCCGCAGCGGACCCCACGGGTGGGGCGGCGGCGGGAGTGCCGTCGGGCACGGCGGCGGACGTGGGTCCGGCCGACGCGAAGCCTGAGGACGGGGCTGTTGCCAAGGGTGTGGCTGAAGCGGCGTCCGGTGCTGAGGGTGCGGCTGACGACGTGCCCCGCGCCGAGGAGCCGGCTGACGCTGTGCCCGGTGCTGAGGATGTGGCTGATGCCGACCCGCGTGCCGGCGCCCCGGCTGATGCCGACCCGCGCGCCGAGGAGCCGGCCGATGCCGTTCCCGGTACAGGGGCGCCGGTTGACGCCGTGCCCGTGGCCGAGGACGAGGTGGCCGACGCGGCGCCAGTTTCCGCGGCGGCGAAGAAGGCTGACGTGCCGTCCGGGCCGGCGGCGGTCACGGGCGCCGACGCCCCCGCCGATCCGCGGACCGACCCCCGGACCAGGATCTCGACCAAGGCCGAGTCCGGGACCAAGGCCAAGGCCAAGACCAAGGCCGAGTCCGGGACCAAGGCCGAGACTGAGACCAAGAACAAGGCAAAGACCGAGTCCGGTGCCGGTGCCGAGTCCGGGGCCGCCGCGGGCACCGGGACCGCCGCCGAGGACGAGGCCGTGAGCGGGGCGGCTGCCGCTGCCGCTGCTCAGGACGCGGCTCCCTCGCGGGCCAAGGCCCGGGAGACCGTGCCGTCATGGGCCAAGACCGAGGCCGCCGCCGATGTGCGGCGCGAGGCGAAGGCCCCGGCCAACTCCGGCGCGGCCAAGGCCGATGTCCCCTCCGCTGCCCGGGCCGAAGCGAAGCCCGTGTCCCCCGCCTCCGAGAGCCCCGCCGAGGCCAAGGTGCCCCGCCAGGGGGCCGGGCGGGACTCCGAAGGGCGTCTGCTGGCCGGGCGTTACCGGCTCGGCGGTGTGCTCGGCCGTGGCGGCATGGGCACGGTCTGGCGGGCTGTCGACGAGACCCTCGGCCGTACTGTCGCCGTGAAGGAACTGCGCTTCCCGACCAGCATCGACGACGAGGAGAAGCGCCGCCTCATCACCCGGACGCTGCGCGAGGCCAAGGCCATCGCCCGTATCCGCAACAACAGCGCCGTGACCGTCTACGACGTCGTCGACGAGGACGACCGTCCGTGGATCGTGATGGAGCTCGTGGAGGGCAAGTCCCTCGCCGAAGCGGTGCGTGAGGACGGCACCCTGACGCCACGCCGGGCGGCCGAGGTCGGGCTGGCCATCCTGGACGTCCTGCGTTCCGCGCACCGCGAGGGCATCCTGCACCGCGATGTGAAGCCGTCCAACGTGCTGATCTCCGAGGACGGGCGCGTCGTCCTCACCGACTTCGGTATCGCGCAGGTCGAGGGCGACCCCTCGATCACCTCCACCGGCATGCTCGTCGGCGCCCCCTCGTACATCTCGCCGGAGCGCGCCCGTGGCCACAAGCCCGGGCCCGCCGCCGACCTGTGGTCGCTGGGCGGTCTGCTGTACGCGAGCGTCGAAGGCAGCCCGCCGTACGACAAGGGCTCCGCGATCGCGACTCTCACCGCGGTGATGACCGAGCCGCTCGACCCGCCGAAGAACGCGGGCCCGCTGGAGGAGGTCATCTACGGCCTGCTCGCCAAGGATCCGGCGCAGCGGCTGGACGACGCCGGTGCGCGTGCGCTGCTGACCAAGGTGCTGAACGCACCGGAGGTCCCCGAGGCACTGGTGGTGCCCGAGCCGCCCCAGGACGCCACCCGCGCACTGGCGTTGCCGCCCGTGCCCCCGACGCCCACGGCGAAGCCGAAGGACCCGGCGGCCGACCGGGTGCGTGGCGCGCTCAGGTCCGTGCGGAACGCCGCAGCGGCGGCCACACCGCAAGCCCGGCCGAAGCAGCCGGCCTCGCAGCAGACGCCGTCCCCCCGGCCCACGCCGCCGCGGGCGCCGCTCACCGATGTGGTGCCCCGCCGGACGCTGGTGATCGGCGCGGTGGTCGTCGTGCTCGCGATCCTGGCCACGGTGCTGTACCTGACCCTGGGCAACGGCGACCAGGGCAATGAGGGCAAGGTCAAGAACGACCCGTCGGCCACGCCCGGGGCTGCTGCCGCCGGGACGGGCACCGACACCGGCACGGACACCGGGGACGACAAGGGCAAGAACGGCGACGAAGAGGACTCGGGGAAGGACTCCGGCAAGGGCGACGACGGCGGCTCCGACGACGAGCAGACGCCCGAGAAGCCCGGGGCCGGCGACCCGGCCGGCGGCGGACTGCCGGCGGGGTACGCGATGGTGTCGAACGACCAGTTCCACTTCACCATGGCGATGCCCAAGGGCTTCAAGGTCACCGACATAGCGGGTACCAACTCCGGCGCGATATACAACCGGACGAGCGGCGCGTTCCCGCGCATCCAGGTCGACTTCGGCGCGAACCCCAAGGACGACGCCGCCGCTGCCTGGCGGGCCGCCCAGGTGGCGGTGAGCCTCAGCAGCGACGGTTACCAGCACCGGGGCATCAAGCCGGTCGAGTACAACGGCTATCCGACGGCAGCCGACTGGGAGTTCGAGCGCACTCAGGGCGGAATGCGGGTACGCGTTCTCAACAGGGGCTTCAAGGTGGACGCCGACCGCGGTTACTCGATCATGATCAGCTGCAAGGCCAGTGAGTGGGACAAGGCCGAGTGCGTCACGCTGCGCAAGACGGCGTTCGCCACATTCAAGCCCAAGGACTGACCAAGGACACGTATCGTGAGAGCTCGCGGACGGTACGCAGCCGCAAGGGGCCGCTGGACGACCGGAATTGACGTGCTTTGACGTTTTGCTGCGGCCTCCGGGACCGGTCGGCGGACAGCGCGCTTGTGGGGAGGCGTCGTGGACGACTACGCGGGACGGGTACTCGCCGACCGCTATCGGCTTCCCCTGCCTCCGTCCGACGCGTACGAACTGGCCGAGACCCGCGCGTTCGACACCTACAGCGGACAGGAAGTCCTGGTACGGCAGGTGCCGTTGCCCGAGATCGTCGAGGCCGAGTTCGTCGACATGGAGGGCCTGGCCGGGAGTGCGGTGCCGGGGAGGGCCCAGGGGCGTTCGACCCGGCGGCCCGCGGACCCGGCCGTGCGCCGGGCCATGGACGCCGCGCAGGCGGCCGCCCAGATTCCCGACCACCCGCGGCTGGACCAGGTCTTCGACGTCTTCGCCGAGGACGGTTCGCTGTGGATAGTCAGCGAACGGGTCGCCGCCCGCCCCCTGGCCGCGCTGCTCGCCGAGAAGCCCCTCACGCCCTACCGTGCGGCCGAAGTCGCCTCCGACGTGCTGACCGCCCTGCGCGTCCTGCACGCGCACGGCTGGACCCACCGGAACATCACCGCCCGTACGGTCCTGGTCTGTGACGACGGACGGGTCGTCCTGACGGGGCTCGCCTCCGGGGCCGCGGAGGAGGCACTGTGCGGATACGCGCCGGTGCCCGCGCCGGTCGACCCCGACCCCGATCACGATCATGACGACGGCGATGACGACGGCGACTTCGACGACCAGGATCTCCACGACGGGGAGCCGGCCGACGGGGAGTTCGGCCACGACGGGCACGAGGGACACGACGACCACCCTCACGGCGAGGGCCCCGGTGACGAGGACTACTCCTACTGCGAAGCCGGCGAGGGCTCGCCGGAGCGGGCCGCGCTGGAGTCCCCGCACTCGGCCGACCCCTACGCCACGCCCGACCCCTATCTGTCCCCCGATCTCTACCCCTACCGTCCGCCCGCGCAGGGCGCCGGCCCCGGCACCGGCACAGGAGTCGGCCCCGGCCCCACCGCTCCGGGCCCCGCTGCTCCCGGTCCCACCGGCACCGGCTCCGGCACCGGTGTTCCCGACATCAGGGCCGCCCGGGCGGGTGCGATCGCCGCGTACCGCGCGGGCGCCCGCGCCGCCGCCCGGGTCAGCGAGGACCTGCGCCAGGGCGACCGCCCCGTACAGACGGGCAACGACCCGGACTGGTGGGCCGCCAAGCCCGGCGAGCGGGTCGTCGCACCGGCCGAGTACCACACCGGCCACGCGGACGACGCCGACGACGAGGCGGACGACGACGAGTTCGACGACGACTACGGCGCCGGCGGACCCGGCCGCCCCCGTCTCGCCGGAACCTGGCACGACGGTCCCCTTCCGGGGCAGGACGGCCCCGCGCCCCTGTCCGCGGGCGGTGGCGGACCGGCCCGTCACCCCCAGAGCGACAACGACCCGTACGGCGTCGACCCGTACGGTGTGCGCCAGGCCCTCCCCGGAGGTTCCCACCGCCCTGATCCGGGCTCAGGGCGCGGCACCGGGCGCGGCGGCTCAGGCGACCCCTACCGTGACCGTCCCGCGCTGCCCGCTCCCCGTTCCGGCACCCCGGACCCGTACCGCCCCGCCCTGCCCCACGCCCGCCCCGGCGGATCCCCGACGCCGGTTCCGGCCCCGCCCACCGGGAGCTGGGACCGCGGCGGCGCCGGACGCGAGGCCCTGCGCGCCGACTCGCAGCGCCGGCCCCTCCCTGTGGCCCACAGCGCCGGCGGCTGGGACGAGGTCGTGCCCGGCGCCGAATCCCCCGCGTATCAGGGGCCGTCCACACCGCTCGCCGCCGAGCGCGCCCGGCAGGCGCGGATCGCCGTCGTCGGAGCGGTGACCGAGCGCTGGGCGCCCGAGCAGGCCGGTCCCGTCCACGAGAACTGGCAGCTGGCCGCCCCCGTCGGCCCCGCCACCGACCTCTGGGCGCTCGGCGCCCTGCTCTACCGCTCCGTCCAGGGCCATGCGCCCTACCCGGAGGAGAGCGCCTACGAGCTGGTGCAGCTCGTGTGCGCCGAGCCGCCCGCGTTCGCCGAGGAGTGCGGTCCGCTGCGCCCCGTCGTCGAGTCGCTGCTACGTCAGGACCCCACGGAGCGCCCCGACTTCGAGGAACTGCGCGGCTGGCTGCGGTCCCTGGTGCGCTCCGCGCCCGAGCCCGAGGCCGGGATGGACGTCGTGGCGGTCCCGTCGAGTGTCGTGGACGGCAGCCGACTGCCCGTCGTACGCCGCCGGGGCGAGCTGGTGCGCAAGCGCCGGACCGGTTCCACCGAGGTCGTCCACGGCCGCCACCGTCACAAGAAGTCGCGGCGGGAACGCCGTGGCCCGCGCTCCCTCGGGCGCCTCCTGCTGCTCCTGATCCTTCTGCTGCTGGTCGCGGCGATCGCGTACGCCATGGTGTTCATGCCCAGGTCCGGCACGCAGCAGGAGGGCGCCCAGGGCACGCAGAGCCCGGCGCCCACGGCCTCCGCACCCGGTCCGGGCCGTACCGAAGCCGGTACGCCTCCGCCGCCGAAGGCTTCCGGCACCCCCGGCTCGCAGCAGCCCCAGACGTCCGCGCCCGCGGGGAACCTTCCGGCCGGCTATGCGCTGCGCAGCGATCCCGAGGGCTTCCGGGTCGCCGTCCCCACGTCGTGGCAGCGCAGGCCCATCAACGACAGCGGCCAGGTCCGTTACAGCGACGGCGACTTCACGCTGATCGTGGTGCCCGGCCGGGACAGCGTCCAGGCGAACGGCGACGACCCGCTCGTCTACCAGCGGGACAAGGAGCGCGAACTCCAGCCGTTCCGCGACTCCTCCTGGGCGGCGTCAACCGGCCTCCGCCGGATCGACGTCGGCCGACAGGCCATGGCCGAGGGGCAGTTCACCTGGCAGGACAGCAGCGGCCGTGAGGTCTACGTACGCAACCTCGCCATGATCGTCGGCGGCCGGTACCACGTGGTGCAGGTGATCGGTCCGGAGGACCAGCGCGACAAGGTGACGGAGGCCTACAGCCAGGCCGTCGAGGCCTACCGGGCAACCGGCTGACGCCCGGCGCGGACCGCGGGACGGTGCCGACGGGCATCACAGTGCGGTCACTTGAGGCATCCGAGGTACCGCACCCGTAATTCCCTTCCGTAACCTGTGATCCCAAGGAACGGGGCGGGGGACGTGGAGAATTCTCAAGAGACGGGCGCGGGACTGCTGCTGGCCGGGCGTTACCGGCTGGGCGAGTGCATCGGCAGCGGTGGCATGGGCAAGGTCTGGCGCGCACACGACGAGGTGCTGCACCGGGTCGTCGCGGTCAAGGAGCTGACGGCGGGCCGCTATGCCTCCGAGGCCGACCGGATCGTGCTGCACGCGCGTACGCAGAAGGAGGCGCGAGCCGCCGCCCGGATCAGCCATCCCGGCGTGGTCACCGTCCACGACGTGCTCGACCACGATGCGCGCCCCTGGATCGTCATGCAGTACGTCGACGGGCCGTCGCTCGCCGACGCGGCCAAGGAGACCGGGCGCATCCCGTCGCTGGAGGCCGCCCGTGTCGGGCTTCACGTGCTGCGCGCGCTCGGCGCCGCGCACGCGGTCGGGGTGCTCCACCGTGACATCAAGCCCGCGAACATCCTGCTCGACCGGCAGGGCACCGCGCACGGCGAGGACCGTACCGGGGGACGGGCGCTGATCACCGACTTCGGGATCGCCGCGATCGAGGGCGACTCGACGATCACCAGGACCGGCGAGATCGTCGGCTCCATCGACTACCTGGCCCCCGAGCGGGTGCGCGGCGCCGATCCCGGCCCCGCCTCCGACCTCTGGTCGCTGGGTGCCACGCTCTACACAGCGGTGGAGGGCGAGTCGCCGTTCCGGCGTTCGACGCCGCTGTCGACCATGCAGGCGGTCGTCGGCGACGAGCCGCGCCACCCCGAGCACGCGGGCCTGCTGACCCCCGTGATCATGTCGCTGCTGCGCAAGAACCCCGCGGACCGCCCCTCGGCCGCCGAGGCCGAGCGGATGCTCCAGGACGCCCTGGCGGACCCGACGCGGACCATGTCTCCGCCCCGGGTCCCCACGCAGCGGGTGACGCGCAGCGAACAGCGTCACGAACACGGACCCGGACCCGGCCACGATCGGCGCCACGGCCAGAGGCCCGGGGGTCCCGTCAACTCCCCGGCCCCGACGCCGTACCGGCCGAATCCCGTTCTGGCGCCGTCTTCCTCGCCCGCCCCGCCGCCCGCCCCGAAGCGCCGCGCGGGCCGGCTGCGTCGGGCGGTGATCGTGGTCGTGCTGTCGGCCGTCGTCGGCGTCGGCGCGGGGCTCGCGGCCATGAAGTACGCGGGGGACGACGGCGGGGGCGGTACGGGAAAGCAGACGACTCCCGACACCTCCGCGTCCGTGCCGCCCGGCTGGCACCGCGTCGACGACCCGGAGGGCTTCAGCCTGCTCGTGCCGAAGGGCTGGAAGCGCCAGGCGGACGGCGACCAGATCGACTACACGCCGGACAACGGCAGACACCGCATCCGGATCAGCAGCGACGACTCGCCGGACTTCGAGAACCCGTACATGCACATGCTGAGCCTGGAGAAGACGCTGGCGAAGCTGCCCGCGTACAAGCGGGTCAAGCTCGCGCCGAACACGTTCCGGGACCACACCAACTCCGCGCTGTGGGAGTTCACCTGGACCGAGCGGAAGAGCCACCCGGGTGATCGGCGGGCCATCGACCAGATCTACTACGAGGACGACGGCAGCGAGTACGCGCTCTACATGTCGGGGCCGGCCAAGGACTGGGCGACCACCCGCGAGCAGTTCGACATCATGCTGCGCGGCTGGCGGCCTCCGGCATGACCGACGACGCCGAACGAGGGGGATGCGGGTGTCCGAGAAGGAGACACGGCTGATCGCGGCCCGCTACCGGCTCCTGGGCCAGCTGGGCCGCGGGGGCATGGGCACCGTGTGGTGCGCGGACGACGAGCTGCTCGGCCGCCGGGTCGCGGTGAAGGAGCTCCATCCGGAGGACTCTCCCGGGGGCCGCGGCGCCTCGCCGTACACATCCACGGCGGCGCCGCTGCGCGAGGCGCGGGCCGTCGCACGGGTCAAGCACCCACATGTCGTCGTCGTGCACGACGTGGTCGTCGACGACGGGCTTCCGTACATCGTCATGGAGCTGGTCGACGGCGGTTCGCTCGCCGAACGGATCGCGCGCCGCGGCCCGGTCGGTGTCGCCGAGGCCGCCCGCATCGGGCTGGCGCTGCTCGGGGCACTGCGCGCCGCGCACGAACTGGGCGTGCTGCACCGGGATCTGAAACCCGCGAACGTCCTGCTCGAAGAGGCGACCGGGCGGGTGGTCCTCACGGACTTCGGCATCGCCCAGCTCACCGGCTCCACGACGATCACCGAGGTGGGGTCGTTCGTCGGATCGCCCGAGTACACCGCACCCGAGCGGATGCAGGGCGTCACCGCCGGTCCCGCGTCGGACCTGTGGTCGCTCGGGGTGCTGCTGTGTGCCGCGCTCTGCGGTGAATCACCCTTCCGCCGGGACTCGTTGGGCGGCATTCTGCACGCGGTCGTCGAGGCCGAGATCACCCTGCCCACCCAGGCCGAGCCGCTGCGTCCGCTCGTTCTCGGACTGTTGGAGCGCGATCCGGCGCTGCGGCTCGACGCGGCGGAGGCGGAGAAGCTGCTGCGTACGTACGTCGCGACGGGCAGTCTGCCGTCCCGCGACGTCCACAGCGCCCCGACCAGCCATGTCGTCCGGCCCGCGCCCGCGTCCGAGGCGCCCACCCCGACGGACTCGGTCAGGTCGGCACCCGCGCCCGCACGGGCAACGGCACCTGCGCCCGCTCCGGCGCCCGTGGGCCCCGCCCGTCGCCGCGCGCCGCTGCTGGCCGCCGCCGCTCTGGTCGCCGCACTCGCCGGGGCGGGCGGGGCGACGGCGGTGCTGATGCAGGACGACGGCACGGGCACGGCCGCTCCCGGGCCCTCAGTAACGACGGACAGCACGCCACCGGTGCGCACCGCGAAGTCTCCCGTCGCGGACCCCGCGCCCACCGTGACGGTGACGAGCTCCCCGGCCCCGGCCGCCAAGAAGCCTCCGGCGCCCGCGGGTTACCTCGCGGTCGTGGACCCGGACGGGTTCGCGCTCGCCGTGCCCGAGGGCTTCTCGCGTTCCGAGGACGACAAGCGCGTGTACTACATGGACGCGGACCAGGCCGTCAGGATCGGCATCCGCGCACAGCGGCCGGTCCCGGACGGCCCGCTCGGATCGATGCGCCGCTCGGACGCGGACGGGCCGCACACCAACCCCGGCTACCGCGACGGCAAGGTCACCCCGACCACCCACAACGGACTGACCGCCGCGCTCTGGGAGTTCACCTGGAAGGGCTTCTCGCAGGCCGAGGGCGCCCGGCACACGATCGACGTCTGCTGGGAGGAGAACGGCAGGATGTACGACGTGTGGGTCTCCGCGCCCGTGGGCCGGCTGGACGAGGCGCGCCGGCACTTCGACACCGCGCTCGACTCCTTCACGCCGCCCGGCTGACCGTATCGCTCGGCCGACCGCAACCGCTCGGCTGACCGCACCGCGCGGCCGACCGCACCCGCTCGGCTGACCGTACCGCTCGGCGACTGCTCTGCCCGGCTGACCGCACCCGCCCGGCTGACCGCACCGCCCTGCCGACCGCCCCTCGTTCGGCCGGGTGCGGCGAGGCAGAGCGGTCACTGTCACGGGTCTGCATCCGCTCCCGTGCGCCTGTGGCGTCCACCACCGGGGTTGGTCAGGATGTGTGCATGACCAACAACGGGGGACGGTCGAACGAGCGGACCAGCGACGGCTTCGGGCCGCGGCGTGCCTGGTGGCTGCGGATCTCCGGCCCGGCGGAGGGCCGGGCGGCCCGGGAGGGCGACAGGCTCTTCGACCGGGTCGCCGGACATCCGAGGATCCAGGGCCTGTGAGCGCCGCGGGCGACGGCCGCCTGATCGGCGGACGCTACCGGCTCGTCGAACGCATCGGCTCCGGCGGCATGGGCACCGTCTGGCTGGCCCGGGACGAAGTCGTCGGCCGGGACTGCGCGGTGAAGGAGCCGCGGCTGCCCGGTGACCCCTCCGACCCCGTCCACCAGCGGCTCTGCCGACGGCTTCAGCGCGAGGCGCGGGCGGCCGCGCAGGTGGAACACCCGTCGGCCGTATCCGTGCACGACGTCGTCACGGACGGCGGACTCCCCTGGATCGTCATGGAGTTGGTCCGCGGCGAATCCCTCCACGCCCTGCTCAAGCGGGGAGCGCTGCCACCGGAGGAGACCGCCCGGATCGGTCTCGCCGTCCTGGGCGCGCTCGCCGCCGCGCACGCGAAGGGGATCGTCCACCGCGATGTGAAGCCCGCGAACGTCCTGCTCGGACCGCACGGTCGGGTAGTGCTCACGGACTTCGGCATCGCGCGCGTCCAGGGTGAGGAGCCGCTGACGGTCAGCGGTGAGTTCGTCGGCTCGCTCGAATCGATCGCGCCGGAGCGGATGCAGGGTGTCCCGGCCGGGCCCGAGTCGGACCTGTGGTCGCTGGGCGTGCTGCTGTACGCGGCGGTGGAGGGCTGGTCCCCGTTCCGGCGTACGACGCTGGAGTCCACCCTGGCGGCGATCCTCCAGGCGGAGGCGCCCGAGCCGGTACAGGCGGGGCCGTTGGGCGAGCTGATCGTGCGGCTGCTGGCGAAGGAGCCCTCGCACCGGCCGTCCGCGCCGGAGGTGGAGCGGGAACTGGAGGCGGTGGCGGCAGGGCGCGTCTCCCCGCTCCCGGGCGCGGCGGGCGATGCGCCGGAACCGGAATCTCTTGCCCGGCACGAGCCTGAGCCGCGTCCCGAGCCTGTTGCGGACGCCGCCGATCCCGCGCCCCGGTCGCACGCAGCCGGATCGCGGGAGCCCGGGCCGCAGGACGTGCGGACGCAGGACTCCGGGTCACCCGACGTCGGGTCATCCGACTCCGGATCGGACCCCCGGCCCACCTCCACGGCCGCGCCCTTCCGTCTCCGTCGCCCCCGCCGGGCCGTCGCCCTGGCCGCGGCGGCCACGGTCGTCATCGGAGCGGCCGTCTGGGGCGTCGCCGCCGTCGCGTCCGGCGGCACGGAAGACTCCGGCACATCCTCGGGCGCACACGGGAACGGCAGCACCTCCGGATCCTCCTCGCAGCCACAGATGGCGACCCCGGACGCCTGGCGGTGGCGCCCCCACTTCGAATCACGGCTCGACGCGGAGATCTCCGTCCCCCAGTCGTACCGGCGTGAGGCCGTCACCTCCGAGGCGTCACTCGAGGCCGACCGGGAGATCACCTTCGCCGAGCGCGGCAACCCGGTCCGGTTACGGCTCGCGCGCGCCGACAAGGACCCGTCCGGCCCGGTCGAGTGGGCGCAGCGCGATCTGCGGCGGCTGATGGACGGTGGTGAACAGGGCGGACAGTTCACGGCGTCCCAGGCGCGCGGCACCGTCGTCCCCGCCAATCACCACGGCACCGACGCGGCCGTGCTGGACGTGACGTACTACGCGCAGGAGGGCGACACCGCCCGGCCCGTCCACCGGCTGGCGTTCTACGTGGTCACAGCCGCCCAGGAGCGCTACTCGGTGCTCGTCGAGATGCCGAAGGGCGGCAAGGAGGAGGCCGAGGGGCAGGATCTCTTCCGCGGTGTCCGGGACCGCCTGAAGCTCGGCAAAGCCGAGACCAGTCCCTGATCAGGCCTTATGTGCCAGCGATCGCTGGCGCGATGTTGTGGGGGTGTGGAAAAGCTGTTACCGACGGGTACCCAAAGCTCTGATTGCGGCATACTCTCGCCCCCATGACGGACTCGAAGGCCCCCGCCGCCGCCCTCGGCACCAACCCGACCGCGGCCGCGCCGGCGAACGCGCGCACCGCCGCCGACGTGGTCACTCCCGAGGTGGTCGCGCAGCTCACCCGTGGCGTCGTCGGCTCCGGCCGCACCGCCAACCACACGCCCTTCACCGGACAGAAGCTGGCGGACCTGCCCGAGTCCACTCCCGAGGACGTGGCCGAGGCCTTCGCGCGGGCCCGTGTCGCCCAGCCCGTCTGGGCCGCGACCCCCGTCCGCACCCGCGCCGCCGTGCTGCTGCGCTTCCACGACCTGGTCCTGGAGCGGCAGGCCGAAGTCCTCGACCTCATCCAGCTGGAGACCGGCAAGGCCCGGCTCCATGCGCACGAAGAGGTCCAGGCCGTCGCCGTGGCAGCCCGCCACTACGGTCGCAGGGCCGCCGCGTACCTGAAGCCGAAGCGCCACACCGGTGTGGTCCCCGTCCTCACCAAGGCCACCGAACTGCGCCAGCCGCGCGGTGTCGTGGGCCAGATCGCGCCCTGGAACTACCCGCTCGAACTGTCCGTCGGCGATGCGCTGCCCGCGTTCGTGTCCGGCAACGCCGTCGTGATGAAGCCCGACACCGAGACCGCGCTGACCGCCCTGTGGGCCCGTGACCTGCTGATCGAGGCCGGACTGCCGGCCGAGGTCTTCCAGGTCGTCATCGGCGAGGGACCGGTCGTCGGCCCGGAGGTCGTCCAGCACGCCGACTACGTCTCCTTCACCGGCTCCACCCGTACCGGCCGCGAGGTCGCCCAGGGCGCGGCCGCCCGCCTCATCGGGGTCTCCCTCGAACTCGGCGGCAAGAACGCCATGCTGGTGCTCCACGACGCCGACATCGAGAAGGCCGCCGCCGGAGCGATCCGCGCCTGCTTCTCGTCGGCCGGCCAGTTGTGCATCTCCATCGAGCGGCTGTACGTCCACGAGTCGGTGGCCGACGCCTTCCTGGAGCGGTTCGCCGCCCGGACCAAGGCGATGCGTCTGGGCAGCTCACTGGCGTACGGCGCCGACATGGGCTCGCTCGTCGGCGAACGCCAGCTGGAGACCGTCACCCGCCATGTCGACGAGGCGGTGGCCAAGGGCGCCACGCTCGTCGCCGGCGGTGTCGCCCGACCCGACATCGGCCCGCTGTTCTACGAGCCGACCATTCTCGACGGTGTCGAGTCGCCCATGGCGGTGTGCACCGAGGAGACCTTCGGCCCGGTCGTCTCCGTCTACCGCTTCACGGACGAGGACGAGGCGGTCGCACTCGCCAACGCCACGCCGTACGGACTGAATTCGAGCGTCTGGACGCGTGACGGCAGGCGCGGCCACGCCGTCGCCGCGAAGCTGCGCACCGGCACGGTCAACATCAACGAGGGCTACGCACCGGCGTACGGCAGTGTGCAGTCCCCGATGGGCGGCATGAAGGACTCCGGTCTGAGCAGGCGGCACGGCTCCGAGGGAATCCTCAAGTACACCGAGGCGCAGACCGTCGCCCAGCAGCGGCTCATCCCGCTCGCGCCGTCGTTCGGGATGGACGACGAGAAGTACGCGGCGTTCATGAGCCGCTCCCTCAGGGTGATGAAGGCCCTGCGCCTGCGCTAGTCCGAACCGCCGGCCCGCAGCGCCGGCCCGAACCGAGCAGTCAGCACCGTTTCGTACCGAGGAGTGCCATGTCCCAGGTCCCCCCTGCCCGGAATCAGGAAGCCCCCGACAACGACGCCTACGACTACGACGTCCTGATCGTCGGTTCGGGCTTCGGCGGTTCGGTCTCGGCGCTGCGGCTGACGGAGAAGGGCTACCGGGTCGGCGTCCTCGAAGCGGGCCGCCGCTTCACCCGGGAGACCCTGCCGAAGAACTCCTGGGACCTCCGCAACTTCCTGTGGGCCCCGGCGCTCGGCCTGTTCGGCATCCAGCGGATCCATCTGCTCGGCAAGGTGATGGTGCTGGCGGGCGCGGGGGTGGGCGGCGGTTCGCTGAACTACGCCAACACCCTCTACGTCCCGCCGAAGCCCTTCTTCGAGGACGCGCAGTGGGGGAACATCACCGACTGGCAGGCGGAACTCCAGCCGTACTACGACCAGGCGCGGCGGATGCTCGGCGTCCGGCTCAACCCGACGATGACCCCCTCCGACGTCCATCTCAAGGCGACCGCCCAGGCGATGGGCATCGGCGACACCTTCCACATGGCACCGGTCGGCGTCTTCTTCGGCGACGGCGACGACGCCGACGGTACGGCGACGGCCGCGCCCGGCTCCGAGGTCCCCGACCCGTACTTCGGCGGGGTGGGACCGGCCCGCAAGGCGTGCACCGAGTGCGGTGAGTGCATGACGGGCTGCCGCCACGGCGCGAAGAACACCCTCAACGAGAACTACCTCTACCTCGCCGAGCAGGCCGGTGCCGTCATCCACCCGATGACGTCGGTCGTCACCGTTACCGAGGACTCGCGGGGCGGCTTCGCGGTGGGCACGCTGCCGAGCGACAGCAAGCGCAAGGGCAAGGGGCGCACCTTCACGGCCCGTCGGGTCGTGATCGCGGCCGGCACCTACGGCACCCAGACCCTGCTGCACCGGATGAAGGACAGCGGCCTGCTGCCACGGATCTCCGGGCGGCTGGGGGAGCTGACCCGTACGAACTCCGAGGCGCTCGTGGGCGCGCAGACCGACAACCGCCGCTACCGCAAGCGGCACGGCGGGGAGCGGGTCGACTTCACCCGCGGCGTCGCGATCACCTCCTCGATCCACCCCGACGCCAACACCCACATCGAGCCGGTGCGGTACGGCAAGGGCTCCAACGCGATGGGCGGGCTGACGGTCCTCCAGGTCCCGTACAACACCAAGCGCCGCGTGGCGGGCTGGTTCGGGAGCATCACCAAGCACCCGATGCTCGCGATGCGGATGCTGTCCAACCGGCGCTGGTCGGAGCGGACGATCATCGGGCTCGTCATGCAGTCGCTGGACAACTCACTGACCACGTACCGCAAGCCCAAGGGAATCGGCAAGGGCCTGCTCACGGCCCGGCAGGGCCACGGCGCGCCCAACCCGACCCAGATCCCGGAGGCGACCCGCGCGGCCTCGCTCCTCGCCGAGGAGATCAACGGCTTCGCCGGCTCCAACATCGGTGAACTGATGGGCACTCCGCTGACCGCCCACTTCCTGGGTGGCTGCCCGATCGGCGCGGAGGCGGAGTCGGGCGTGATCGACCCGTACCACCGGCTGTTCGGTCACCCGGGCATCTCGGTCGTCGACGGCTCGGCGGTCTCGGCGAACCTCGGGGTGAACCCGTCCCTGACGATCACCGCGCAGGCGGAGCGGGCGATGTCGTTCTGGCCCAACAAGGGCGAGGAGGACCCGCGTCCGGCGCAGGGCGGTGTGTACGAACGCCTGCTCCCGATCGCCCCGAAGTCCCCGGCGGTGCCGGACGCGGCGTTCGGAGCCCTGCGGCTGCCGCTGTTGGAGATCCCGAAGGTGCCGCCGAAGAAGGCCTGACGCCCCACGCGGGGGACACCCGCCCCAAGCACACCGCCCCGGGCACACAGAAGGGCCGCTGCACCCCCCTCCGAGTGCAGCGGCCCCTCCGGTCTTGCAGGTGGCTCGTGTTACGCCGTCGCGTCCTCACGGCGGCGCTTCATCGCGAAGACCACACCGGCACCGGCGAGAACGGCGACACCGCCGACGATCCCGACGACGGGCAGGACGGAACCGGAGCCGGTCTCGGCGAGGCTGCCGGTGACCTGGGCGCCCGTGTTGGTGCCCGTGTCCGGCTTCTCGGCGGCGACCGGAACCTTGCCACCCTCCTGCGGCTTCGTGCCGCCGGTGTCCGTACCGGCCTTCACGATCTGGAACTTGTACGCGACGTCACCGCTGCCGATGCACTCGGCGTCCTCGTCGCTGTAGATGCTCGCGCCGAGCGAGAAGCCCGCACCCACCGGGGCGCCGGCCTTGACGTTGATCCGCAGCGGGATGTCGACCTCGAACTCGGGCTCCAGCGTCTCCGACCAGCCGACGAAGCCGACGGCCTCGCCGTCCGGGCCGCGCAGGTCGTACCACGACTTGGTGTCGGGGTCGAAGGCCTGGAGACGGACCTGCTTGCGCGTGAACAGCTCCTCGCCCAACTCGTCGGCGGAGGCGCCGGCGAAGTAGACGAGGTCGGTCAGCGTGCTGTCCGACGAGTTGTAGATGTTCAGGCTGAACTTGTGCCAGCCGCTGCCCGCGGCGATCTTGCCGGGAAGCCCCGTGATCGACACGTCGATCTTGGCGTCCTCGCACTCACCGGGCAGCTCCTCCTCCGGCTCCGTCTCCGTCGCGCTGGGCGTCGCGGCGGGGGAGCTGGGGGTGTTGAGCGGTGCGCTCGGCGAGGGGGCGGAATCGCTGGGCGAGGCGCTGGTGCTCGTGCCCGGCTCGGGGGCCGTCCCTGGGGCCGTCTCGGTCGCCGAGGGCGAACCGGACGGGGTGGTGCTCTCGCCGGCCTCCGGAGTCGTGGACTCGGTGGTCGTCGGCGAGCCCGTCGCGAACGCGGCCGGAGCCGACAGGAACGCGGCGGGGGCTATGACTGCGGTCGCGGCGGCGACGGCCATAGCGCGGCGAAGCTTCATGAAGACCTCAGTGAAGTCCGGGTACCGCATCACAGCGGCACTGAGTCTGGAGGGCCTTCCGGGGTGGGGGTGCACGGGTGAGGCCGTTGATACGCATAGATGACCGGCGAGTGGCTGAAAAGGTTGCACGCGAACTCACAGAATATTTATGTGGTGCCCGTCACATGCCGTCGTCACAGAGCCGCGGAGGGGTGTCGGGTCCCGCGCGTGCCGCCGGGTCGGCTGTCCTGAAACCGTCACCCCGGCCGGGGTGTTGACTGTGACACGCGTCACGCTCTGCCGCCTGCGGTGATCGCACAACCTTTCCCCCGGGTGCGTGGTCGAACCTGCGCTGTCACCGCCCCATGCACCCCCGGGGCCCCCACGGATCCCAACTGATCTCGAAGGTTCGTTGATGAGACGCCTGTCCCTTCCGGCTGCCGGCCGTCGTTCGGCCACCGCCCTCGCTGTCGCCGGGCTGTTCGCCGGCGCAGTGCTCACCGCCGCTCCCGCCCACGCGGACGGTCCCGTGTTCACCCTCGGCGGCCCGGCCGAGGTCGGGCTGCGCCCGTATCCCGCCACGGGCAAGCCCCAGACGACAACCGTCGATGTGACGGTGAACAACCCCAGCGAGGACGTGGAGAACGGCGACTTCGACGGCGAGTACACCGTCACGTTCGACCTCAGTGCCCTCGCCGGTGTCGCCGATGTGACGTTCGGCGACACCGGGAGCTCCGACTGCAGGATCACTGGCACGACCGGTGTCTGCACCGACTACGGCGTGTGGGCCGGCCTCAGCAGCGTTGCCGAACTGAAGGTCTCCGCCGCGAAGGGCAGCAAGCTCGGCGCCACCGGTGACATCAAGGTCTCCGGCACGGCGGAGGGCGCCACCTTCACCTCCTTCGCGACCAAGGTGACCGTGGGCGGTCCCGACCTGGTGATGAAGCCGCTGAACCTGAAGGCGGACGTCAAGCCGGGCCAGGCGCAGCGTGCTCCGATCACCTTCGCCAACGCCGGCACGTCCCCGGCCGGTGATGTGCTGCTCACGCTGATGTACTCGCACGGCATCGAGATCCCCGAGCGGTTCTCCAACTGCGAGTACAGCCAGGGCACGGGTGAGGACTTCGAACACGTCTACTCCACCGCGATCTGCACCCTCGAAGGTCCCTTCGAGCCGGGTGCCGTCTACGAGCTGGAGAAGCCCTTCACGGTGAAGGCGGCCGATCACGCCTTCATCGAGGACTTCATCTACCGCGTCAACGAGGACAGCCCGAAGGAGCGTGCCGCCCAGCGTGCCGGCGCCGCCTTCACTCCGGGCACCGGAGGCGTTCTCGGGGTGAAGAAGCAGGCCGCACCGGCCCGTTCCGCGGACCTCGACCCGTGGAACAACCAGCAGGAGCAGGGCATCCGCGCCAAGAACACGGCGGACTTCGCCGCGTACGGCGTGAGCGTCGAGAAGGCCGCCGTCGGCGAGACGGTCAAGGCCGACATCGGCTTCCGCAACCAGGGCCCGGCCTGGATCGGTTACCTCCGCTCCGGTGAGTCCATCGGCCTCGTGGACGTCAAGATCCCCCAGGGTGCCAAGGTCACCGCCAAGCCGAAGTCCTGCACCGGCGTGACGGCGTCGGGTGGTGAGCGCGACAAGCAGCTCGGCGCGCCCCGCTACCTCTGCCAGGTCGGCTCCGTCGTCCTGGAGGACGCGGACTTCGCGCTGCCCTTCGAGCTCACCATCGAGAAGGTCGTCGCCGACGCGACGGGAACCGTGACCGTGCGCAACTGGCACGAGCCCGAGCCCGCGCTGCAGTTCGACCCGAACATGGCCAACAACACCGCGAAGCTCGTCCTGAACGGCAAGGACTCCGGCACCACCACGGGCGGCACGTCCGGCGGTTCCATCACCGGCGGTTCGACCGGTGGTTCCACGGGCGGTGACTCGGCGCAGTCCACGGGCGGTACGGCCGCGGGCTCCGGCACGTCCGGTGGCGGTACGGCCGAAGGCGGGCTGGCCTCCACCGGCTCGACCGCGCTGCTCACCGCGTCGGCCGCCGCCGTGGCGCTGGCCGCGGGAGGGTTCCTCTTTGTCGCCGTCCGCCGCCGCCGCGCGACGACCGGTGCGTGAGACGCCGATCGCACCGATCGCGTCGCCCTGACCGAGCAGGAGTGACCGGGCAGCTCTGAACCGACGAGACCGGACCTGCCCGAGCAGGAGCAGTGAACACCGTGACCGGGCCCTAAGGGCTGTCCCGGAATCCCCGGCGGGCGCACGACGACAGCTACGGCCCCTCGCTGCGTTGTCGGATCGCCCGAATACGCCCAGTATGAGGACGATCCTTCGCCTTGCGATGCACCGCATCTGACGCCGCGCGCTGTTCCACCGGGGATGACGAGACAGCCCTTGGGCCCGGACGCAGGGCAAGGGCCCCGCCGGATGCGCTGTCCGCGGGGCCCTTGGCGATCGGCACGGCGTCAGGGCAGCGCCGGTGCCGAGTCGCGGCGCCGGGGGTTGCGCCGTGGGGAAGGGGCCGCGCGCCGTGCGCACCCGGGGCCTGATCCGAACGACAGGCCCTGCGGCGCACGGGTGGTGTCGACCTCTGGCTGTGGAGTCGCGCAGTGGGGATGCGCGGGTTCTGGCATCGTGCTGGGCATGCTGCGAGAGCAGCTGTTCGGAGCGGATGCGGTCGGCCCCGGGCGTCCCCGGAAGCCGACCGCCCTTGGAGTGACCGGGCTGCTGTCCCCTGCCGACCGGTCACGCGCGCTGGGGCGAGGTCCCACGACGTACCTGAGATACGTCACACGCCCCAGCGGAGCCACGCGTGGTTTTCTGCACTGGCCCGCCCCTGGCTGGCACGGACACCGGGACCAACGACCCCCCGTCGCCCGCGGTCACGCGCCGTACGGGTGAGGATGCAACCGAACTCAGATGCGGCCCCGGCACAGCTCCAGCAGCGTCATCGCCAGTGAGGTGCCGGGCCGGCCGAGCGCGTCGCGGAAGTGGCTGAGCACCTCCATCTCGCGGGACAGGTTCACCCGGCGACCGCCGGAGGACAGACGGGCGTCCTGGATGACGGCCGACACGGCCATCCGTTCCTGCACGAGACCGATGATCCGGTCGTCGAGGGCGTCGATGCGCTCGCGGGCGGAGGTGATCACGTCCGCGGCCTCGGGGGTGCGGGCGCCGGTCTTCTCCGTGACGGTCTTCTCGGCGAGTGTCATGGCGTGGGGCTCCTTGTTCCGAAGGAGGCGTCCCCGGTCCGGCACGGCCCGGAAATGACAGAACGCCCCGGGCCTTGTCGGCCCGGGGCGCCTGGGAAGTCGCTTGTCAGTTGCTCAAGCAGCACGACCATGGCAGCCGGACGGGCCGGTGCCATAGGTAAAGACGAAGGTCAGCTGCTGGTGCATGGGGACAGTATGGACCGACCGCCTGCCCGGGGCCAAAGCCGGGTTCGGATGGTGAGACGGAAGAGGCCCCCGCGCGCCCCGGTAGAATCGGCAGGACCGACCCCCGCCCACCGCCGGAAGGCCGCCAGTGTCATCAGCGTCCCCCGCTGCCGCGCCCGCATCGAACCCGGACGTCGTCCTGGTTGTCGATTTCGGCGCCCAGTACGCCCAGCTCATCGCCCGCCGTGTCCGTGAGGCCCGGGTCTACAGCGAGATCGTCCCCTCGACGATGCCCGTTGCCGAGATGCTGGCCAAGAACCCCAAGGCGATCATCCTCTCCGGCGGTCCCTCGTCCGTCTACGCGGAGGCCGCCCCGCGCCTGGACCGCGCGATCTTCGAGGCCGGGGTCCCCGTCTTCGGCATGTGCTACGGCTTCCAGCTGATGGCCACGACCCTCGGCGGCACCGTCGACAACACGGGGGCGCGCGAGTACGGCCGTACCCCGCTGCACGTCTCCAAGGCCGGCTCGACGCTCTTCGAGGGCACCCCGTCCGAGCAGCCCGTGTGGATGTCCCACGGTGATGCCTGCTCCGCCGCCCCGGAGGGCTTCACGGTCACCGCGTCCACGGATGTGGTCCCCGTCGCCGCCTTCGAGAACGACGAGAAGAAGCTGTACGGCGTGCAGTACCACCCCGAGGTGATGCACTCCACGCACGGCCAGCAGGTTCTCGAGCACTTCCTCTACCGCGGGGCCGGCATCGAGCCGACCTGGACCACCGGGAACGTCATCGAGGAGCAGGTCGCCGCCATCCGCGAGCAGGTCGGCGACAAGCGCGCGATCTGCGGGCTGTCCGGCGGCGTGGACTCCGCGGTGGCCGCCGCTCTCGTACAGAAGGCCATCGGCTCCCAGCTGACCTGTGTGTACGTCGACCACGGTCTGATGCGCAAGGGCGAGACCGAGCAGGTCGAGAAGGACTTCGTCGCGGCAACGGGCGTACAGCTCAAGGTCGTCGACGCCGAGGAGCGCTTCCTCGACGCGCTGAAGGGTGTCTCCGACCCCGAGCAGAAGCGGAAGATCATCGGCCGCGAGTTCATCCGGGTCTTCGAGCAGGCACAGGCCGAGATCGTGGCCGAGGCCGAGGCCGGCGAGGAAGTCGCCTTCCTCGTCCAGGGCACGCTCTACCCGGACGTCGTCGAGTCCGGCGGCGGCAGCGGTACCGCCAACATCAAGTCGCACCACAACGTCGGCGGTCTGCCCGAGGACCTGGAGTTCCAGCTCGTCGAGCCGCTGCGCCAGCTGTTCAAGGACGAGGTCCGGATGGTCGGCCAGGAACTGGGCCTGCCGGACGAGATCGTCCAGCGCCAGCCGTTCCCGGGCCCCGGCCTCGGCATCCGGATCGTCGGCGACGTCACCAAGGAGCGGCTCGACCTGCTGCGCGAGGCCGACGCGATCGCCCGCGAGGAGCTGACCGCGGCCGGTCTCGACCGTGACATCTGGCAGTGCCCGGTGGTGCTGCTCGCCGATGTCCGCAGTGTCGGTGTCCAGGGCGACGGACGCACCTACGGCCACCCGATCGTCCTGCGTCCCGTGTCCTCCGAGGACGCCATGACGGCGGACTGGACGCGGATGCCGTATGACGTGCTGGCGAAGATCTCCACCCGCATCACCAACGAGGTCGCGGACGTCAACCGCGTGGTCCTCGACGTGACGAGCAAGCCGCCGGGCACCATCGAGTGGGAGTAGTCCCCGGGCAGTTCCGCTACGACGACTTCTCCAGTTCGAAGTCGTCGTAGTGGAAGCCCGGCGAGACGACGCAGGTCACCAGGGCCGGCTCCGTCCCCGCCGGGTCCGCCGACTGCCAGGTGCCGGCGGGCACCAGCAGCTGCGGCATCTCGCCGGACTCCACCGACGGCCCGAGCCTGAGCGTCGTGTCGTGCGACGGCTCGTCCCCGGTGCCCCCGAGATGCAGCCGCAGCGGGCCGCCTCGGTGCCACAGCCACAGCTCGTCCGACCGCACCCGGTGCCAGCGCGACCGCTCGCCGGGGTGCAGCAGGAAGTAGATACCGGTGGCGTACGCCCGCTCCCCGGGGTAGCCGGGCGGGGTCGTTTCGCCGGGCGTCCGCCAGGTCTCCCTGAACCAGCCGCCCTCGACATGCCGCTCCAGCCCGAGCAGCGGTACCAGCGGGGAAGTGTGTTCGCTCATGGAGCGCATTCTCGCGCAAGGGACGTGAAGTCTCTGGTCAGTTGCGGTACCCGGAGGTAGCTTCCGTGCCATGACTGAGACGCCCTCGCCGATACCGGTTGACCAGCTGCGATTCGCCATGCCGCCCGTGCACGAGACCGTCGCGGACGAGCGGGCGTACCGCAAGGAACGGCTCGCGGGGGCGCTGCGGCTCTTCGGCAGGTTCGGATACGAGGACGGGGTGTCCGGGCATGTCACCGCGCGGGACCCGGAGTTCGCGGACTGCTTCTGGGTCAACCCCTTCGGTGTGCCGTTCGCGCACGTCACGGCCGGAGACCTGGTGCTGGCGAACGGCCAGGGACAGGTCGTCGCCGGGCGCCACCATGTCAACCAGGCCGCCTTCGCGGTGCACGCCCAGGTCCACCGCGCGCGGCCCGACGTCGTCGCCGTCGCCCACACCCACTCCGTGCACGGGCGCGCCCTGTCGGCACTCGGCGAGCTGATCGAGCCGATCACCCAGGAAGCGTGCGCCTTCTACGAGGACCACGCGCTGATGGACCGCTACACCGGTGTCGTGGTCGACGAGGAGGAGGGCCGGCGTATCGCCGAGGCGCTCGGCCCCCACAAGGCCGCCGTCCTGCGCAACCACGGACTGCTGACCGTCGGCGACTCGGTCGACGCCGCCGCCTGGTGGTTCATCTCCATGGAACGCTGCGCTCAGGTGCAGCTCACGGCGCGGGCGGCGGGCAAGCCCGCGCTGATCGATCACCGTGACGCCGTGGCCACGCGCGAGCAGCTCGGCACCGATCTGGTCGCGTGGATCAACTACCAGCCGCTGTGGCAGCAGATCAGCCGGGCGGAACCCGGGCTTCTCCAGTAGTCTCCCGTCAACGTAGCGGCGGCGCATTCACCCCCTGTGGCCTCGGGCGCCGGAGCGCGCGCCCCTTGCGTACGGCACAATTCCCTGGAATTGCAAGGAAGTTCGGTCGACGTGGGGCTCGGAAGGGGCAGACGTTCGTGGCGGTGCAGGAAGCGGGACAGTGCGAGGAGTGCACGCACGGCGCACGCGAGGGTCATCGGCGCGCGGTCGCCGCGTTTCTCGCCCGGCGGGACGAACTGGCCGCGGGGCAGGGGCTGCCCGCCGGAGTCGCCCACTCGCCGGGCGCTTCACGCCAGTGGGTGTCGGACGAACTGACCCAGTCGGCACGCGGAGTCGCCGACCGCAGCCGTGAAGCCGGCGACGCCTGGCTCCAGTTGATCTGGCAGCGCTCGGTGATCGCCGTATGGGCGGCCGTGGTGGCGCTGGCGCTCGGACAGAGCGTGACGGCGATAGGCGCAGGCTGGACCCCCGCACGGACGGCGGGGCTCCTCGCCGCGGTCCTCTTCGGCGCGCTCCTGACCGTCACGGCCCGGCTGCACCGTGCCCGCGGCGGCCTCCTGGCGCCCCTGATCGGCGAGGACAACCGTCTTTCCACCTCCCGGGCGATCGCCGTCACCTGGGTCCTGCTGGTCGCCTACGCCGTCCTGGTACTCGCCTTCGAGCTGGCGCTCGCCTCCGCCCCCTCCCGGCGGGACACCCTGATCGACGGCCTCGGTCTCGACCGGGGCGCGGGCCTGCTCTCCGTCCTCGCCCTCACCTGCGCCATCGCCGTGGCCGTCCGCCGGGTGGTGGCGCTGCGGGTCGTGGGCCGACGGCTTCAGAAGGTGCGCGCGGACCGGCCGCGCCTCGCCGACCTGCTCTGCGACGACAGCGGACGCGGCAGTTTCGCGGACGTGCAGTACGTCCTGGTCGGCGGTGTCGCCATGGTCTTCACGCTGGTGTGCCTCGCCCGCAGGCCCGAGCGGCTGCCCGATCTGCCGTGGGGCCTCGCGCTGCTGGTCGCCGTCTCGGCGGTGACGTACTTCGCGGGGAAGTACGCGGAGGGTGGCCGGCCGGTCGTCTTCTCGGTGGTGCGGGCGCGCGAGGCCGGGGACCTGGACGCCCCGATCCGTACCGGCGACGACATCGAGATCCGCGGCACCGGCTTCGTACCGCCCGGCGCGGGCGCACCCGACCGGCTCGCCCGGCTGGTCGTGCGCATCGGCACGGTCCACGTCCACGTCCCGCTGATCCCGGTCCCCGGCGGCTTCGCCAACCCCACCGACACCGTGCTGACGGTGCCGGTCCCCGTGGAGGTCGAGCCTGGGCGGGTCGAGGTGCAGGTGGTGACCGCCGCCGGCGGTGAGAGCAGCCCGGTCGTCATCGATGTGACCGACTGATCCGGCCCGTCACGGGCGAGCACTCCCGGGGCGGTTGTCACAGTGTGAGCCGCATGCCTGGTGAGCCGCGCGGCTACGACGTACGTATGGTCAGTTGACGGGTCAACCGAAGGCGGGACCAGCGATGACACATACATATCGGACGACATCCGGCTACGGCACGATCGACGGCGGACACCACGGCGGCTGGAGGGAGCGGGCGAGCCAGTACGCCCTGCTGCCGCTGCGGATCTTCCTCGGCGTGACCTTCATCTACGCGGGGATCGACAAGCTCACCGACAGCCAGTTCATGGCGGCGAGCGGCACCGGATCGGTCGGGGACCTGATGCGCAGTGTGCGGGACAGCTCCGCCGTCCCCGGGCTCGTCGACCTCGCCCTCAAGAGTCCCGAGAACTTCGGCTACGCGATCGCCTTCGGAGAACTCGCCGTCGGCATCGGCACCCTCGTCGGACTGCTCGCCCGGCTGGCCGCGTTCGGCGGCGCGCTCATCTCGCTGAGCCTGTGGCTGACCGTCAGCTGGCAGACCGAGCCGTACTACTACGGCAACGACCTGGCCTATCTGATGGCCTGGCTGCCGCTGGTGCTCGCCGGGGCGTCGGTCCTGTCCATCGACGCCGCCATCGCCTCCCGGCGACGGCGCACCTTGTAGTCCACCAGGCCCACCGCCCCGGACAGGAACAGACCGCCGAAGACCACCGGGAAGACCACGAACCACGGGATCTGCCAGGTGCCGGCCGCATCGCCCGCGTACAGCAGCGCTGCGGCCAGCACCGCCAGACCCGCGACCACCTTGCCCGGCCTGAACGCATGCCGGATGTCACGACGCGGCACGGGTCACCTCCACCTGTCCGACGCCCACTTCGAGGCGGAGTTCGATCGTGCCCGACGGCTTGACCCCGGCGGGCGGCGACAGCGTCCGCTGCCGCTGCTGACCGGGCTGGACGTCGATGTCGTTCTTCGCGTCACCGGGCAGCCTGATGTCGCCCAGTCCGACCTCGGCCCGCAGCTTCACCGGAGCGTTCTTCGGGACGACGACCTTCACGCCCCCGGCGCCGACCTCCACCCGTGTCGAGAGGGTCTCGCCCGCGGGGACGGCGGCCGCGGAGAGGTCGAGGGTGCCGATGCCCGAGCCCAGTTCGTACCGCGGTTTGACCGCCGCGACCGAGGCCGGCTTCCAGTCCGTCCGCGCCCACTCGGTGCTGATGTCCTTCGGGAGTGCGGCGGCGCCCGCCAGCAGAACCGCCGTGATCCCCGTCATCAGCACGGTGCCGAAACCGGTACGGCCCAGCATCGAACTGACCAGCAGGCCGAGGCCGAAGACCGCGAGCGCACACACCAGACCGATCTGCAGGCTCGTGCCCAGCGGACGGGCGTCCCAGCTCAGTGCCGTACCCGCGCCGCCCGCGATCAGGGCGAGCAGGAACACCGTGCCCCCGATGCCGCGCGGACCGCGCGCACGCGCCCGGACGGGGCGGTCCCGCCTCGGCCGGTCCGCCTCCCCGAGCGCCGACTCCGGACCCCACAGATAGCCGGACGGCACCGGCCCCGTCGTGCCGTCCTTGACGATCGGGTCGCGCCACCAGGACGGACTGTCGGGGGCGGGCGGCGCCTTCGTCTCCGGCGGCGCCTCGGCGACCGCGTGCGCCGTCGCAGGATCGAGCGGCGCACCCTCGGGGAGGACGCTGCGGCGGCGCTGCGACCACACGGCCGCGCCGGCGGCCGCGACGGACAGGAGCACGGCGAAAGCGATCGTGCCGCCGTTGTTCAGCATCGTCAGGAACAGCCCGCAGCCGATCAGGGCGAGAAAGACCGCCGTCAGGGACGCGCCCTCGACCCGGCCCGACAGCAACCGGCGCCCCTCGGTCTCGTCGTCGTCCTCCTGCGGGATCAGCAGCCAGGCGAAGCCGTAGAAGATCAGGCCGACACCGCCGGTCACCGACAGCACACCGATCACGATCCGGAAGATCACCGGATCGAGGTCGAAGTAACGGCCGAGCCCGCCGCAGACACCCGCCAGCACCTTCTGGCGGGGTGTGCGGCGCAGCGGCGCGTCCGGGTGCGCCTCGGGCGCCCCTTCCTGAGTCGCCTGCGGCGTGGTCGGCGAAGTCATGGGTCCATGGTGACGGGCGCCCGGCGCGAACGGCACCCGGGCCGACCCTGGCCGTCCCCTGATATCCGCTCCCGCACTCAGGGTCGGATTAAGGGACGACCCTGATACCGCCGTGTGCCCCCGCGTGTGACGATCGGGTCATGCCAGTCGCCACGCCCCGAGCCGCCGGACCCTCGCGCGCCACCGCGCCGGAGGAGGTGCCGGTGCGCAAGCTCTACCGCAGCGCGGACGGGCGGATGCTGGGCGGTGTGGCCCGGGGCCTCGCGGGCCATCTGGGCCTGCCGGTCATCTGGGTCCGGCTGGTCTTCCTCGCCCTGTTCCTCTCCAACGGCCTCGGGGTGCTGCTGTACGCGGTCTTCTGGATCGTCGTGCCGCTCGGCGTCGGCGGCAGAGCGGCCGAGCCGCGCTCCGTCTTCGAGACCACCACCGACGGCAGACGCAAGCTCCGCAAGCCCGACAAGGGCCAGCTGTTCGCGATGGTCGCGCTCCTCATCGGCGCCGCGATCTTCGCCCAGAACATCGACATGGGCGGCAGCGCCAACCGCTACATCTGGCCGACGCTCCTGATCGGCGCCGGTGTGGTGCTGGTGTGGCGGCAGGCGGACAACGCCCGCCGGGCCCGCTGGACCCAGGCCGCCGGCCGCCGCCGCAGGCTGCTCCAGGTGGGCCGTGCGCTGGCCGGCGTGGCCCTGGTCGGCATGGGCCTGACCGTCTTCATGGTGGTCCGCGGCTCGGCCGCCCAGCTCGGCAACGTCCTGACCGCCGCGATCGCGGTCATCGCCGGAGTCGCCCTGCTCGCCGGCCCCTGGCTGGTGCGGATGACGCAGGACCTGTCGGAGGAGCGGACGATGCGCATCCGGGCGCAGGAGCGCGCCGAGGTGGCCGCGCACGTCCACGACTCCGTCCTGCACACGCTCACCCTGATCCAGCGCAACGCCGACGACGGCGGCGAGGTCCGCCGTCTCGCCCGCGCCCAGGAGCGGGAGTTGCGGAACTGGCTCTACAAGCCCGAGGGCACCGGCAAGGACGAGGACGAGGAGCCGGACACGCTCGCGGAGGCGGTGAAGAAGGCCGCCGCCGAGGTCGAGGACAAGCACGGTGTCCCGCTGGAGGTCGTCGTCGTCGGCGACTGCCCGCTCGACGAGAAACTGAGCGCACAGATGCAGGCCGCACGCGAGGCAATGGTGAACGCGGCCAAGTACGGTGGCGAGGGCGGGGCGGTCCAGGTCTTCGCGGAGGTCGAGGGCCGCACGGTCTTCGTCTCCGTCAGGGACAGGGGGCCGGGCTTCGATCTGGATTCCGTACCGCGCGACCGTATGGGCGTCAGAGAATCGATCATCGGCCGTATGCAGCGCCACGGCGGCACGGCGCGGCTCACCTCGGCACCCGGCGAGGGCACGGAAGTGGAGCTCAAGATGGAGAGGGCGGACGGATGACCGAGGCTGCGGGAGAGAGCACCGAGCGGCGGGCGCGGGTCGTGCTCGTCGACGACCACCGGATGTTCCGCACCGGCGTGCAGGCGGAGATCGGCCAGACCGAGACGACCGGCGTGGAAGTGGTCGGCGAGGCCGCCGACGTGGACCAGGCCGTCACCGTGATCACCGCGACCCGGCCCGAGGTCGTCCTGCTGGACGTGCACCTCCCGGGCGGCGGCGGGGTCGAGGTGCTGCGGCGCTGCGCCCCGCTGATGTCGGCCGCGGACCGTCCCGTACGGTTCCTGGCGCTGTCCGTCTCGGACGCCGCCGAGGACGTGATCGGCGTGATCCGCGGCGGCGCCCGCGGCTACGTCACCAAGACCATCACCGGCACGGACCTGGTGAACTCGATCTTCCGGGTGCAGGACGGCGACGCGGTCTTCTCGCCGCGGCTGGCCGGCTTCGTGCTCGACGCCTTCGCCTCGACCGACGCACCGCCGGTCGACGAGGACCTCGACCGCCTCACCCAGCGCGAGCGCGAGGTGCTGCGCCTGATCGCGCGGGGCTACGCGTACAAGGAGATCGCCAAGCAGCTCTTCATCTCGGTCAAGACGGTGGAGTCCCATGTCTCCGCCGTCCTGCGCAAACTCCAGCTGTCGAACCGTCACGAACTGACCCGGTGGGCGACAGCGCGACGACTCGTCTGACGGTCGTTGTGAGGTAATCGGTACATAGCCGGGCAACCGCCGGTGCCGAGTTCACCTCTAGCTGTACGTGATGAATCTGACGGGGAACACCTTCTTCGTGATCACGATCGTTCTGGTCGTGATCGCCGTGCTGCTGCCGCTGCTGCTGTGGAGCCGGCTGCGCGGACCCGCGGTCGTGCGGGGCGCGTGCCGGCTGTTCATGGTGGTCTTCGCGCAGGCCACGGCCGTTCTCATGGTCTTCGTGTCGGTGAACAACTCCAACGGCCTCTACGGCAGCTGGGACGATCTGCTCGGCACGTCCAACCATGTGAACAACGCGGTCGACCTCGGGCCCAGCGGGACCGGGGGCCGCCAGATCGCCGCGTTGCCGAAGGTGCGCCAGACCTTCGAGAAGGTCGACGAGCCGGGCCTCGGCAACGGCCTGCGCCGCACCTACCTCAAGGGCGCGGTCTCCGGCGTGGAAGGCGAGGTGTACGTCTGGCTGCCGCCGCAGTACGACGACCCCGCGTACCGCGACAAGCAGTTCCCCGTCGTCGAGCTGCTCGCCGGCTTCCCCGGTTCCTCGAAGAGCTGGTTCCGCGCCATGAAGGTGCAGTCCCGGATCCAGCCGCTGATCGAGTCGGGCGTCGTGGCACCCTTCATCCTCGTCTCGCCGCGCACGATGCTGCTCGGCGACAAGGACACCGGGTACGCGAACGTCCCAGGCACGGTCAACGCGGACAGCTGGCTGACCGTGGACGTGCGCAAGATGGTCGCCGACAACTTCCGGGCCTCCCTGGCCCCCACGAGCTGGGCGATAGCCGGCTACTCCGCCGGTGGCCACGGCGCGGCCAAGCTGGCCCTCGCCCACCCGGACCGCTACTCCGCCGCGGTGAGCCTGTCCGGCTACAGCGACCCGGCGGCGGAGAAGACCTCCATCACCGGCGCGGACCCGCAGCTGCGCCGCGAGAACGACGTCCTGAACATCCTCATGGCCGCGAAGACACCGCCCCGGGTCTCCCTGCTGGCCACGGGAGAGGGCGCGGACGGCTACCTTCCGGGCCTCGCGCTCCGTGACGCGGCGAAGCCCCCGACGACGGTCGAGGTCAGGCCGACGGTGGGCGGCCACATCACACGGGTGTGGGGTGCGGAACTGCCGTACGCCTTCCGGTGGTTGACGCGGGAGATGCATCTGGAGGACGGGACGCCGGGGGAGGGCGGCCCGGGCGGGGGCGCCGGGCGGCAGGACCGTCCGGAGCCGGAGGGGGCAGAGGTGGACGAACCGTCGGGGGCGGGCGGGGGGATACTGGAGTGAGAGCGGGCGCTGGTGGGTGAGGGCTCCCATGGCGCACGCTCGTGCGGGAGGCCCTGACGACGGGCGCTCGTCGATGGCCGGCCCCTACGACGGGCGCGTCGCCCCCGCGAACGGCATGTCGTCGATCGAGGCGACCCGGACCGGTGCGCCCGGGCGCGGCGCGTGGATCATCTGGCCGCCGCCGATGTAGAGGCCCACATGGCTGATGCCCGAGTAGAAGAACACCAGGTCGCCCGGGGCCAGTTCGGCCTGTGACACCCGTCGGCCCGCGTTGATCTGGGTGTAGGTGGTCCGGGGGAGCGAGACGCCGGCCGAGCGCCAGGCCGCCTGGGTGAGGCCGGAGCAGTCGAAGGAGGACGGGCCGGTCGCTCCCCAGACGTACGGCTTGCCGAGCGCCCCGTAGGCGTAGGCGACGGCCTGGGCGGCGCGGGCGTCGGGGGCCCGCAGAGCGCCGCGGGGGGCCGTGGAGCGGTCGGCGCGCGCGGTGGACGCGGAGTCCCCGTGCCCGGACCCTTCCTCGTACGAAGCGCGCTGTTCGGCCGTGAGCCGGTCCAGCATCCGCTCGGCGGCCGAGAGTTTGCTCCGCACGGTCGCCTTGTGCCGGGCCAGTTCCGCCTGCCGGTCCTTCAGGCTCTCCATCCGCTCGCCCGCCTGCGCCCGCAGCCGGCCGATCTCCACCAGCTGCTGGTGCACCCCGGCGATCGCGGCGGCCTGCCGCTCACCCGTGCGTTCGGCGAGGGCGGCCCGCTCCAGGTACTCGTCAGGGTCGGAGGTGAGCGCCAGTTGAAGAGCCGGGTCGATGCTTCCGGCGCGGTACTGGGCGGTGGCGATCGAACCGAGCGCGTTGCGGGAGGAATTGAGGCGGTCGGTCCTGCGGGCGGCCTCGTCGCGCAGCCGGTCCACCGATGCACGCGCCGCCGCGGTCCGCTCCTTGGCCCCGTTGTACTCCTCCGTGGCAACCTCCGCCTCCTGGTACAGCTTGTCCGCCTTGTCCTTGACCTGGGCCGGCGTGAGAGCGGGTTCCGCGTGCCCGACTCCGTCGAAGGCGGTCGCGGACGCCGCTCCTGCGAGCGCGAGGGTGGCGGCGGTACGGGCGGCGGGCCCGGAGAGGAGATGCTGCTTGGGTTTCCGGTGCGCGGCCACGGGTGCGTGTACGTCCTTCCGTCATCCCTGCGGGTCCGGGTCCGGCGGCGGCCCGCACAGGGGAGCGGTCCGCCGCCGGATCTCTCGGCGTGACGGCCGACTGCCGCCCGGTGCTGCGGCGGCGGTGGGGAGTCGGTCATCTGAGGCAGGACGCTAAACCTGGGGGTCACGGCAGGGAGAGGCAAGGACCGAATGTGCCCGAAGGTGGACATCCCGCTGCGCCTTCTGCAAGCCGGTCCCGCCCGGTCACGACCTTTCTCGACGCCGGTGTGACCGATGTGCCGAATGAGGCTCACCCGGCCTGAAGGGGGTGATATGGCGGGAGTTAGGCTCCGCCGCATGGACGTACTCATCAATGTCTTCGTCGCCCTGCACATCATCGGCATCGCGTCCCTGCTGGGCGGCTTCCTCACGCAGATGAAGGCGATGGCCGAGGGAACGGCGCGCTTCAGCCCGGCGATGCTGCACGGCGCGCTGACGATGCTCGTCACGGGTGTGGCGCTGGTGGGCCTCAACCAGGCGGACGACCAGACGGTGAACAACCTCAAGATCGGCATCAAGCTGGCGGTGCTGGTGGTGATCCTGGGGCTGGTCTACGTCAAGCGGGACGAGGAGTCGGTGGAGAAGCCGCTGTTCGCCGCGGTGGGCGGGCTGACGGTCGCGAACATCTTCATCGCCACGCTGTGGACGTGAGCGCGCTGCACCGGACCTGAGAACGCCCCGGGCCGTGGGCACTCCGGGCAGCAGAACGCCCGGGCACCCTCGGGCCCGGGCGTCCGGTGTGCGGCCGGCTCAGGCCGGGCGAACGCTGCCGTGGATCGGCATGTAGAAGATCGACTCCTCGCGGACGTTCGCCCCCGGCTTCGGGGCGTGGATCATCTTGCCGTCACCGATGTAGATGCCCACGTGGCTGATGTCGTCGTAGAAGAAGACCAGGTCCCCCGGGAGCAGGTCCTTCGTCTCGACCCGCTTGCCGGTCTTCACCTGGTCCCAGGTGGTGCGCGGCAGGCTCACGCCCGCGGTCTTCCAGGCGGCCTGCGTCAGCCCCGAGCAGTCGTACGAGCTGGGTCCGGCCGCGCCCCAGACGTACGGCTTGCCGATCTGGGCGCGCGCGAAGTCCAGGACCTTGGCGGCCTTGGCGGTGGAGGTGCCGTCGGACGAGCCGGAGCCCGTGCCGGCCCCGGGCGCGGTGCCCGTGCCGCCGCCCTGGTTCTGTTCGCGCTCCTTCTCCCGGCGCTGCCGCTCGGCCTCGGCCTTCGCCTCCTGCTCGGCCTTCTGCTCGGCCTTGCGGCGGGCCTCGTCCGCCTTCTTGCGCTCGATCGCGGCCAGTCGCGCCTTCTCCTCGGCGGTCAGCCTCGACAGCAGCTCGCGTGCCTCGGCGAGCTTCGCCTGCACATCCTGCTTGCTGGTGCGCAGCGCCCGCTGCGACCGGGTGAGGGACTCCAGGCTCTCGGTCGCCGCGGCCCGCTGCTTGGCGGCGGCTGCCCGCTGGGTCTCGTAGTCGGCGATCACATCCCGCTGACGGTCCGTCATGCGGTCCATCAGCTGGGTCTGGTCGAAGTACTGCTGGGGGCTGTCCGCGAACAGCAGCGCGGCGGTCGGGGCGACCGCGCCCGTGCGGTACTGCGCGGCCGCGTAGTTGCCGAGCACCTGGCGGGACTCGTTCAGCTTCTCCGTGCGCTGCGCGTTCTCGTCGAGGAGCTTGCCGACCTGCTGCCGCTTCTCCTCCGTCGCCTCTTTCGCCTGGTTGTACTTCTGCGTCTCGGTGCCGGCCTGCCGGTACAGGTCATCGACCTTCTTCTGCACCTCTTCGACCGACGGCTTCGGGTCGCTCGGCGCCGCGTTGGCGCTCTGCGTCGACAGCAGCGTGACGGATGCGAGGGCTGCCGTCGTGAAACCGACGGCGGGGGAGGTCTTCACGGTTCGACTTCGCGTTTTGCGATGCGACGCCAAGGCCGACATCTCCTTCTTCCGTTGACCGCCTACCGGGTTAGCTGTCGGGTTCGGGCGGAACGGAAGATCGCCCTACGGACCGTGCTGGTGCGGGTCCGATTCACCCCGGTTGTGCATGGTGGGTCCCCGGTTCCGAACTTCTCTGGGAAAAGCCCGAATTCGGCGCTGACTGCCCGTTTGGCGTGGATCGCCGCGGGGGACGGGCTGCCTGATCGAGCACGCTAGCCAACTCGTGTGGCTCCTGTGAAGGTTGATGTTCGATATGCCCGATACATTTTCGTGACCTTATCGATCGGGCGGTCGACATGCTCGCGAGATGACGCAATGCGTTCGAAAAGGTGCAGAGTGTTGCCGGAGTCGTGCGGGATTGGGTGCATCGGTGCTACGGGACCGGGCGTACGGCGTCGAACGCGTCGCGTTGTCCCGGCGCTCCGGCCGGGTCACCGCGGCCCTCGGGCCGTGCCGCGGGGGCCGTATGGCAATGCGGCCGCGAGCTGTCAGTGCCGCGGCCTAGACTCGTAGAGCGATGAGCAGCCTCTTTGACGACAGCTTCCTGGCGAACCTCCAGCACACCTCGGAGGAGCCCCCGCCGCACCCCGAGGAGCCCGGAGACGGGCCCGGAGAGGAGATCCCGGACGATCTCTTCCAGGGCGCGTTCGACGTGCCCCCGGCCCGGGACGCCTACCACGGCAACGGCGCCCCGCGCACGATCGTGGACCCCGCCGCCCTGCTGGACGGACTGAACGAACAGCAGCGCGCCGCCGTGGTCCACACCGGATCGCCGCTGCTCATCGTGGCCGGCGCCGGTTCCGGCAAGACCCGCGTGCTCACGCACCGGATCGCCCATCTGCTGGGGACGCGCAGCGTCCACCCCGGCCAGATACTGGCGATCACCTTCACCAACAAGGCCGCCGGCGAGATGAAGGAGCGCGTCGAGCAGCTGGTCGGCCCGCGCGCCAACGCCATGTGGGTCATGACCTTCCACAGCGCCTGCGTCCGCATCCTGCGCCGGGAGTCCAAGAAGCTCGGCTTCACCTCGTCGTTCTCGATCTACGACGCGGCCGACTCCAAGCGGCTCATGGCGCTCGTCTGCCGTGATCTCGATCTCGACCCCAAGAAGTTCCCGCCGAAGGCCTTCAGCGCCAAGATCTCGAACCTCAAGAACGAGCTGATCGACGAGGAGAGCTACGCCGACCAGGTCGGCGGGGGCAGCGAGGCCGAGGGCTCCGGGGGAGGCTTCGACAAGACGCTGGCCGAGGCGTACCGGATGTACCAGGCGCGGCTGCGCGAGGCCAACGCCCTGGACTTCGACGACATCATCATGACCACCGTCCATCTGCTCCAGGCGTTCCCGGACGTCGCCGAGCACTACCAGCGGCGCTTCCGCCATGTGCTGGTGGACGAGTACCAGGACACCAACCACGCTCAGTACACGCTCGTACGCGAGCTGGTGGGCACCGGGCAGGAGGACCTGCCCCCCGCCGAGCTGTGCGTCGTCGGCGACGCCGACCAGTCGATCTACGCCTTCCGCGGCGCGACCATCCGCAACATCCTCCAGTTCGAGGAGGACTACCCGGACGCGAAGACGATCCTGCTGGAGCAGAACTACCGCTCGACCCAGACGATCCTCTCCGCCGCCAACGCCGTCATCGAGCGCAACGAGAGCCGCCGTCCCAAGAACCTGTGGACGAACGCCGGCGCGGGAGCCCGGATCACCGGCTATGTGGCCGACACCGAGCACGACGAGGCCCAGTTCGTCGCCGACGAGATCGACCGGCTCACGGACGCGGGCGACGCCAAAGCCGGTGACGTCGCCGTCTTCTACCGGACGAACGCACAGTCCCGGGTCTTCGAAGAGATCTTCATCCGGGTCGGCCTGCCCTACAAGGTCGTCGGCGGAGTCCGCTTCTACGAGCGCAAGGAGGTCCGGGACGTCCTGGCCTACCTGCGCGTCCTCGCCAACCCCGAGGACAACGTCCCGCTGCGCCGCATCCTCAACGTCCCCAAGCGCGGCATCGGCGACCGTGCCGAGGCGATGATCGACGCGCTCGCCCTGCGCGAGAAGATCACCTTCCCGCAGGCGCTGCGACGGGTGGACGAGGCGTACGGCATGGCGGCCCGCTCGGCCAACGCCGTCAAGCGGTTCAACGTGCTGATGGAGGAGCTGCGTACGGTCGTCGAATCGGGCGCCGGACCGGCCACCGTCCTCGAAGCCGTCCTGGAGCGGACCGGCTATCTCGCCGAACTGCAGGCCTCGACCGACCCGCAGGACGAGACACGGATCGAGAACCTCCAGGAACTGGCAGCGGTGGCGCTGGAGTTCGAGCAGGAGCGGGCCGAGGAGGAGGGTGCGGGCACCCTCGCCGAGTTCCTGGAGAAGGTCGCGCTCGTCGCCGACTCCGACCAGATCCCCGACGAGGACGAGGACGGCTCCGGAGTCATCACCCTGATGACGCTGCACACCGCCAAGGGCCTCGAGTTCCCGGTGGTGTTCCTGACCGGCATGGAGGACGGCGTCTTCCCGCACATGCGCGCGCTCGGCCAGGCCAAGGAACTGGAGGAGGAGCGCCGGCTGGCGTACGTCGGCATCACGCGGGCCCGCGAGCGCCTCTATCTGACGCGCTCCTCCATGCGCAGCGCCTGGGGGCAGCCCTCGTACAACCCGCCGTCGCGGTTCCTCGAGGAGATCCCGGGACAGCACCTGGACTGGAAGCGCACCGGCCCGATGGCAGCGCCCGCCGGACCGACCGCGGGTATCGCCTCGTCGCTGTCGTCGTCGCGCTCACGGTCGGGCGGCGGGGCGTCGGGGTTCGCCACCAGGCGGACGACCGACAAGCCGGTGATCTCGCTGGCGGTCGGCGATCGTGTGACCCACGACCAGTTCGGCCTGGGGACCGTCACCGAGGTGAAGGGGTCGGGCGCCGACGCACAGGCGACGATCGACTTCGGCGACGCCAAGCCGAAGCGGCTGCTGCTGAGGTACGCACCGGTGCAGAAGCTCTAGCAGCAAGCAGGGGTGCCGGCCGGCCGCGACGAGCGCGGCCGGCAGACGGCTGCGTGGAGACGTGCGGGTGACCGTGTCCGGCTGATGTACGGGCTACGGCGGGGTCGGGCTACGCGGGGTCGAGGCCGTGGCTGCGCAGCCACGGCAGCGGGTCGATCGCCGCGCCGCCGCCGGGCCGGACCTCGAAGTGGAGGTGCGGGCCGGTGGAGTTGCCGGAATTGCCGGAGTACGCGATGACGTCACCGGCCTTGACCGAGCCGGACCGGATCTTGGTGGTGCTCAAGTGGCAGTACCAGGTCTCGGTGCCGTCCGCCGCGGTCACGATGGCCATGTTGCCGTAGGCGCTGTTGTACTGCGTACGGACGGTGCCGTCGGTCGCTGCCATCACCTCGGTGCCGTACGACACCGGGAAGTCGATGCCCGAGTGCAGGGACATCCAGTTGACGCCCGCCTGGCCGTAGTAGGCGCTGAGGCCGCCCTGCTTCACGGGAAGAACGAACTTGGGGCGCAGCGCCTCGAGACGCTTGGCCTCCTCCAGCCGCTTCTTGCGATCCGCTTCCTGGCGCGCCTTGAGGTCGAGGCGTTCCTGGGTGCGGGAGGCGCGGTCGCCGAAGTCGCGGGCATCGGCGCTGAGCGCGGCCAGCTGCGTGTCCATCTTGTTGTTCGCGGCGGCCGGCTTGACCGAGGCCGGATCGGCAGCAGCCAGGTTCTGGGTGCCGCCCTCCTTGGTCTCGCCGCCGCTGAGGCCGCTGACCGAAGCGGCGGCGATGCCCGCGACGCCCATCACACAGGCGGAGGGCACGGCGACGGTGAGCAGTGCGGAACGCTTGGCCGGAGTGCGGCGGCGGCCGCGGCTGCCGCCGGACCGGCGGACGGGGCGCGGCGTGACCGGGGTGGCACCGATGAGCGCGGGCTCGAGCTCCGGCTCGTCCCCCGGCGCCTCGACGGAGTCGGCGTCCACGGCCGTGCTGTCGTCGGTGTGCTGCTCGGTCTCGTGGTCGGTGTCGAACTCGGACCCGTACGCGGTGTCGTACTCCGACGCGTACTGCGTGTCCGGGACGTTCTCGACGGCGGAGTCGTAGCCGGGCGTGGCCTCGGGCTCGTACTGCTCCGCGTACTCCTGCGTGTGGTCCGGGGTGTACTCACCGGAGAACTCCGGCAGCAGTTCGGTGCCGAACTCCTGCTCAGGCGTGAACTGTTGCGGTACGACGGCTTCCGCGCCCGTGTTCCAGGCAGTGGCGTCGTAGGTGCCGGTCTCGTAACCCGGCACTGCCCACTGACCGGTGGCTTCGTACGAGAAGGTGGCGGCGGCCGTCTCGAACTGGCCTGTCTGCGCACCCTGGTTCCACGCGGAGGCGTCCCACTGACCGGTGGTGTCGTACTGGCCGCTCGGGTCGTAGGGAACCCCGGCCTGAACCCCGGCGTCGTACTGCGCGGTGGTGTCGTACTGGCCCGTCATGTCGTACTGACCGGCGGTGGCGTACTGGCCGGTGGCGTCGTACTGGCCGGTGGCCTCGGTGAACTGCTGGGCCTGCTCTGCCTGGTGCTGCGCGCCGTACACGTCGTAACCGGCGGTGCCTGCCTGGTGCGACCCGGTGTCCCACTGGGACGAGTCGTACTGACCGCTGTGTCCGGCCTCGTGCCCCGGAAGCGCACCGAAGAGCGGGTCGGTTTCAAAGCTGCCGGAGGGGTACCCGTCATATCCGACGTACCCGGCGTGGGCGTGCTGGTCGTTCACCAACTTCTCTCTCGCCTCGGCAGCAGGACCTGTGTTCAGGGGCCACGGTGGAGTCAGGTCCCGGAGCGAACGCAGTGGCGGCGACTGTACCCGGCGGTATGCGACGGCGACAATCTTCCGCAGGTTTTAGGCAATCAGGAAAAGGGCATTCGGCCGTGTTTCGGCGGACTGTGGGCAGAGCTTTGGCCCTACGTTCGAAAAACGTTCGACAATCCGTAACCGCTGGGGCCGTGACTCAGGCAACCGAAACGGCTCCGGACGCGTCCGCCGGCGATGTGCTCGTCTCGAGTGCCTGCCGGATTCCGGCGGCGACGGCAGGGTGGACCGGCAGGGCGAGATGGCCGATTCCACTGACTTGCACGTTCTGGGCGATGAGGTCCGGATGGTCCACACAGGCCGTCTCGACGGGAACCATCAGCTGGTCCAGGTCGCTCCAGAAACTCACGAAGCGCGTACGGCAGCCCGGCGCGGGGCGGCGCAGCTCCTCGATCACGACCGAGCCGGGGCGCATCTGCCGCACGATCGGGTGGGCGCTGGCGAGCGGGGCGACGGTCGTGCCGGAATGCGGGGTGCCGAGCGTGACGAGGGTGCGGACCCGCTGGTCGCCACCGAGACACTGCACGTAATAACGGGCGATGAGTCCGCCGAGGCTGTGCCCGACGATGTCGACCTCGCTGCGGCCGGTACGGGCGCAGATCTCCTCGATGTGCCGGCCGAGCAGCTCGGCGGCGGTGCGGATGTCGCAGGTCAGCGGGGAGTAGTTGAGGCACTCCAGATGGCGCCAGCCGTGGCGGGCCAGTGAGCGGCGGAGCAGGACGAAGACGGAGCGGTTGTCGACGAAGCCGTGGAGCAGTACGGCGGGTGGACGGACGGCCCCCGCGCCGGTCGGCAGCGGGGTGGCGGGCGCGCACTCGGACTCGGACGCCGGCTCGGCATCGAGGGGGCGCGGGTTGCAGGCGCCCTCGTCCTGTGCCGGGCGGCGCCGGCCGTTGCCCGGCGCGGGGTCGCCGTCCTGCGGGTGGCCGGGCCCGGGGCGCTCGGCGAACAGCCCGGACGGATAGAGCAGCAGATGCCCGGCGAGGATCGCCAGCTCGAGGGCGGTGGCCTGGAGAAAGGTGACAGGGACTCTCAGGTTGCAGAGGCTCAGGTTGCAGAGACTTCGCAGGTGGCGCACGGGGCGCAGACTCAGGGAAATGAAGGGCACCGCCGTCATGGGCCGACCTCCGTACGGCACGCTGGAGACGACACCGTCCCCCGTGTGCCCTCATGGGGCCTCCGCAGGTACGACCTTGTGCCTTTGGCCCGCCGCCGGATGCCGGTATCGACACCGGGGACGGTGGCGGGCCAAAGGCAAAGGTGCCGTACCCCGGTGCCGCGCGGCTGACGGCAGGGGAGGTACGACCCTGAAGCGGCTCCCTTGTGATCGTCCCCGTAGGCGGCTTGTGTGCCGCCTGGTACGGGTACGACGCTTAGCGAACTTGTCCCATGTGTGATTTCCCCCTCGCTGACCTCCGCGAAACGGTTGGGTGCGGGATGCTGGAGATAACGTTCGTTCACTGACGACGGAGTCAGGTGTGGAGGCAGTGATGGGTGTGACCGGTCCGATCCGCGTAGTGGTGGCCAAGCCGGGGCTCGACGGCCATGACCGCGGGGCCAAGGTGATCGCGCGAGCGCTGCGCGACGCGGGTATGGAGGTCATCTACACCGGGCTCCACCAGACGCCCGAGCAGATCGTGGACACGGCGATCCAGGAGGACGCGGACGCGATCGGTCTGTCGATCCTCTCGGGCGCCCACAACACTCTGTTCGCCAAGGTGATCGAGCTCCTGAAGGAGCGCGAGGCGGAGGACATCAAGGTCTTCGGCGGCGGCATCATCCCGGAGGCGGACATCGCACCGCTGAAGGAGCTCGGCGTGGCGGAGATCTTCACGCCGGGAGCGACGACGACGTCGATCGTCGAGTGGGTCAACGCGAACGTCCGCGAGCCTGCCGGAGCGTGACCCGAACAGCCCAGCGGCCGTGCTTCACGGCAGGCCCGGGTGGGCTGTCACAGGGCGTATGGCCGGGGCGTCGTGGGCTTTACGACCGGGGGCGCTCCTGCCGGAATGGTTGCTGTGGGCGACGGCCGGGACGGGACGCAATCGATTCCGTCACGGCCTGTGACGGATCGCGCCCCCTGCCGCCTGTCCGTGACGGGCCGGTCCGAGCCCCGTCCTTCCTGGTTCGTGACGGGCCGGCCCGCGACAGGTCCTGCTACGCCGGCGGCATCAGCTCCTGCCGCATCGCCTCCCGCAGCCTCAGCGTCGAGACCAGGCGCTGGAACGCCTCCGACCAGTAGCCTCCGGCCCCCGGTGACGCCCCCTCCACCTCGTCCGGGGTCGCCGTCAGCAGTTCGAGGCGGCTCGCCTCCGCGGGATCCAGGCAGCGCTCCGCCAGTCCCATCACCCCGCTGAAGCTCCACGGATAGCTGCCGGCGTCGCGGGCGATGTCGAGAGCGTCCACCACGGCGCGGCCCAACGGCTCCGACCAGGGAACCTCGCAGACGCCGAGCAACTGGAACGCCTCCGACAGTCCGTGCGCCGCTATGAATTGCGCGACCCAGGCCGCCCGCTCCTCGTCCGGCAGCGTCGCGAGCAGTTTCGACCGCTCGGCCAGGGACGACGTGCCGGGGCCTGTCTGCGGCGGGGTGCCCGGCGGACCGAGCAAGGCGCGGGACCAGTCCGCGTCCCGTTGGCGGACCGCCGCCCGGCACCAGGCCGCGTGGAGCTCCTCGCCCCAGCCGTCCGCGACGGGCAGCGCCACGATCTCCTGTGCTGAACGCCCGCCCAGCCGCTCGGCCCAGACAGTCAGGGGCGCCGCCTCCACCAGTTGGCCGAGCCACCACGAGCGCTCACCCCGCCCCGTCGGCGGGGTCGGCACCACTCCGTCGCGCTGCATGTCCGCATCACACTCGTGCGGCGCTTCCACGGCTATCGACGCACTGCTGCCGTCCTCACTGCGGTCCGGGCCCACGCACGACACCGCCCGTGCGGCCATCCGCCCGGCCAGAGCGGAGTGCGGCAGCGCGGAGAGGAGTTCGGCCGCCGTCGCCCGGACATTGCGGCTGCGGTCGGTCAACGCCTGCTCCAGGAACGGCTCGTCGGCATCCGTCAGTCCCGTACGCAGGGAGTCGAGGAACATCAGCCGGTCCTCGGCCCGCTCGGTCGGCCAGGTGCCGGCCAGCAGCGTCCTCGCCCGGTCCGCGTCATGCGCCCGTACGGCCGCCAGCAGCGCGACCCGCTCCGCGAACAGGCCCTCCTCCCACAGCCGTTGCACCGCTTCCTCGTCTGACACGTCCGGCAGCAGGGCGCCGCCGCCCGACGAGCCCCGCAGTGCGAACTTCCACTCCGGATTGAACCGGGCAAGCCACAGCCCGAGCGCCCCGGCGAAGGCGAGTGCCTGCGGCCGCAGGTCCGTACGGGCCCGGGCCGCGTCCAGCAGCGCGGGCAGCAGGGGCGGCGGCACCCGGTAACCCTGTTCATTGGCCGCGGCCAGCCACTGCGGCAGCAGCTCGGTCAGGTCGGGGGCCGTACCTCTGCGGCCTCCCGAGGAAGGAGCGGAACGGTCGGCCAGCAGCTGTGCCAACCGGCGCCGCGCCGGTACCGGCAGGTGCCGGCGGGTGTCGTCCGGCGCGGGCTCCGGACGGGCGGCCGCCGGAGCCGGCACGAGACCCGCCCTGCGCCGCACGGTGTGGATCGCCGCGGCGTCCAGCAGTGCCGCGGGTGCGTCCTTGCCCGTGGCCGTCACCGTGTCCGGCGGTGTGCGGCGGTCGGTGCCGAGCAGGGCCGAGGTGACGAGCTCTTCCCACAGGGCGTCGTCGGTGATGCTGGTCATGGGTGGCGTCCTCCGTACCTTCACAGTTCAGACGAGGGGAACCGTCTCGGCCGCGTCGTCGGACCAGGCGGCGAGGGGGGTGAAGCCCTCGTGCCCGCACTCCCCGAACACGGTCACCGGGCCGCCTCCGGACAGCGCGACGAGCTTCCACAGCCCGGGCCGGCCCAGCGTGCCGGGTGTCAGGGGCAGCGCCGACTCACCGTCGGCGTCGGCCAGTTGCCATCCGTCGCCGGCCGGGACGGGTATCACCGCGGTCAGGGTCACCGGCCAGGCGTCCAGCCACGGATCGTCCCGCAGAGCTCGCCCGTAGGAATCGAGCGCGGTGGCCACCGGACCGCCCGGCGGCGGTGACGCGATCGGGACCGGTGTGCCGAACTGATCGCCCATGTCCGCCCGCAACTGCCCGGCGCCCGCATGGGGAGTCAGCTCAGCGTCGATCGTCAGGCCCACCGGCAGCGCCAGTTGTGGAGAACGGCCCGCGGCGCCGAAGGACAGGATCACCGCCGTACGTCCGGACGACCGCCCGTGCATCCACGTACGGCGTGTGGTGATCTTGCCGTCGGACGTGTCGTACTGGGCGAGGACCATCCACGCGTCGCGCACCGGCGGACCCTCGGCGGGCGAGGTGAGCCCGACGCGCGTACGCACCGCCGCCGCCAGCGGATGCGGCAGCCGCTCGATCCCCAGCCACGCCGAGTCCAGCAGATGGATGAGCGCGCACTCCTCCAGCAGCCGCACCGGCCAGCCGGCCCCCGATCCCGGAATCGCACCCAACTCCCGTACCCGGGCCGCCAGTCCCGGAGCCTGGGCGTCGACCATGCGGGCCGCGGTCTCCTCCCATAGTCCGTACCCCGACTGCTCGGCCGCCGCCAGTCCACCGCGGAGCAGATCGCCGAGCCGCTGCTCCAGCTCCGTCGCACCCGCGGTGATCCGCCCGGCCCTGCGCTCCGCCCGCCGCTTGGCCGCCTCCGGGTCGGCACTCCTGGCGGGCGCCCCCGCGTCGCCGTCGCTCCCCTCCTTCTCCACGGCGCGCTTGCGCCGCTCCTCCAGCCATTCCTCGGCCCAGTCCGGCGCACTGCCGGCCTGCACCGCCTTCTCGTCCCCCGCCCAGAGCAGCAGCAGCCCCAGCGCGTGCTTGCAGGGGAACTTCCGGCTCGGACAACTGCACTTGTACGCGGGCCCCGTGGTGTCCACGACCGTCTGATACGGCCTGCTGCCACTGCCCTTGCACAGCCCCCACACCGCTCCCGTGCCGCTCGTGCCTGCTTCGGACCACGGCCCGGCCATGCCGAGCCTGTTTCCCGCCTTGCGTGATGCGTCGTCAGGAGCCAGTGCCAGCACCTGTTCCGACGTCCAGCGCACCCCCTGCTGATTCATGGTGACGACGTTACGGGCGGCCACTGACAACACCGTCTGACCTGCGAGGACGGTCGATTGTCAGTGCCATGGTGCACGGTGGGAACCACATCGGATCGAACGATCTGGAGGGGGAAGCATGACCGTGTCCGAAACCGGAAATGCCACGGGCGCCGAGGCTCTGCGGCCGCATGCGGAGGACGCCTTCGCGGACGAACTGGCGGCGCTCGCCGCGGCCGACGACCGGCCGCGTCCGGTCAACTGGCGGCTGTCGCCCTGGGCGGTCGCCACCTATCTGCTCGGCGGCACACTGCCCGACGGCACGGTGGTCACACCGAAGTACGTGGGACCGCGCCGGATCGTCGAGGTCGCCGTCACCACGCTCGCCACCGACCGGGCCCTGCTGCTGCTCGGCGTGCCCGGCACCGCCAAGACCTGGGTCTCCGAGCACCTCGCGGCCGCGGTCAGCGGCGACTCCACCCTGCTCGTGCAGGGCACGGCGGGCACACCGGAGGAGGCGATCCGTTATGGATGGAACTACGCGCAGCTGCTCGCCCACGGCCCCAGCCGCGACGCCCTGGTGCCCAGCCCCGTCATGCGCGCGATGTCCGACGGCATGACGGCCCGGGTCGAGGAGCTCACCCGTATCCCCGCGGACGTCCAGGACACGCTGATCACGATCCTGTCCGAGAAGACGCTGCCCGTTCCCGAGTTGGGGCAGGAGGTCCAGGCGGTCCGCGGCTTCAACCTCATCGCCACGGCCAACGACCGCGACCGCGGGGTCAACGACCTCTCCAGCGCGCTGCGCCGCCGGTTCAACACCGTGGTGCTGCCCCTGCCCGCGACGTCGGAGGCGGAGGTCGACATCGTCTCCCGGCGCGTCGACCAGCTGGGCCGCTCGCTCGACCTGCCGGCCGTGCCGGAGGGCCTGGAGGAGATCCGTCGCGTCGTCACCGTCTTCCGGGAGCTGCGCGAAGGCGTCTCCGCCGACGGCCGCACCAAGCTCAAGTCGCCGTCGGGCACCCTGTCCACGGCCGAGGCGATCTCCGTCGTCACCGGAGGCCTCGCGCTCGCCGCGCACTTCGGGGACGGCGTGCTGCGGCCGGGCGACATGGCGGCCGGAATCCTCGGCGCGGTCGTACGCGACCCGGCGGCCGACCGGGTCATCTGGCAGGAGTACCTGGAGACCGTGGTGCGCGAGCGGGACGGCTGGAAGGACTTCTACCGTGCCTGCCGCGAGGTGAGCGCATGACGGGCCCGCTGCTGCTCGGCGTCCGTCACCACGGACCGGGCTCGGCGCGTGCGGTGCGAGCGGCGCTGGACGCTGCCTCGCCCCGGGTGGTGCTGATCGAGGGCCCGCCGGAGGGGGATGCCCTGCTCGCGCTCGCGGCGGACGAGCAGATGCGACCGCCGGTCGCTCTGCTGGCCCATGCCGTGGACGATCCGGGGCGGGCGGCGTTCTGGCCGCTGGCCGAGTTCTCCCCGGAGTGGGTCGCGCTGCGCTGGGCGCTCGGCCGGGATGTCCCGGTCCGCTTCATCGATCTCCCGGCCGCGCATTCGCTGGCCCTCGCGGCGGCGGAGGAGGCGGCCGGCCGGACGCGTCTCGAGGAGCCCGGCCCGCTGGAGGGCGCTGATCCCGAACCGCCCGCGGCGGGTTCGACGGACCCGGGATGGGATGCCGTACCGGACAGTGCACCGTCGGCAGAGGCAGAGCTGTCGCCGCAGGAACCGTCACCGCACGAGCCGTTGTCGGACCGGCCCTCTCCGCAGGCGCCGTCGGCCCGGAGCGGGGACCCCGAGTGGGATGCCGTCCCCGGGGAGCCGGGAGCGGGCCCGGCCAGCGCACCGTCCGACGCCGGTATGCGCATCGACCCCATCGCCGTCCTCGCCGAGACCGCGGGGTACGACGACCCCGAGCGGTGGTGGGAGGACGTCATCGAGCACCGCGGCTCGGACGGTGCGGACGGCGACCCGTGTGCGCCGTTCGCCGCTCTCGGCGAGGCCATGGCCGCGCTGCGCGGGATGTACGGACACGGCGGGCACGACCGCGACCTGGCCCGCGAGGCCCATATGCGAATCCAACTGCGCACGGCGCGCAAGGAGTTCGGCGACGACGTCGCCGTCGTCTGCGGCGCCTGGCACGTCCCGGCGCTCGCGGAGAAGACCACCCTCACCGCCGACAGGGCGCTGCTCAAGGGACTCCCCAAGGTCAAGACGGAGATGACCTGGGTGCCGTGGACCCATCGCCGGCTGGCCCGCCACAGCGGGTACGGGGCGGGCATCGACTCTCCCGGTTGGTACGGGCATCTGTTCCAGGCCCCCGACCGTCCCGTCGAGCGCTGGATGACCAAGGTCGCGCGGCTGCTGCGCGACGAGGACCGGATGGTCTCCTCCGCGCATGTCATCGAGGCCGTCCGCCTGGCGGAGACTCTTGCGGCCATGCGCGGCCGCCCCCTCGCCGGACTGACCGAGACGACCGACGCCATCCGGGCCGTGATGTGCGACGGCTCCGACGTGCCGCTCGACCTGATCCGGGACCGGCTCGTCGTCGGGGACGTGCTCGGCGAGGTACCGGACGCCGCCCCCGCCGTGCCTCTGCAGCGGGATCTCACCCGGCTCCAGCGCAGTCTCCGGCTCAAGCCGGAGGCGCTGGAGCGGGAGGTGGAGCTGGATCTGCGCAAGGACAACGACGCGGCCAAGAGCCGGCTGCTGCACCGGCTGTCCCTGTTGTCCGTCGGCTGGGGCGAGCCGGTGACGGGACGGGGCAGCACGGGCACCTTCCGGGAGAGCTGGCGGCTGCGCTGGGAGCCCGAGCTGTTCGTCAAGGTCGCCGAGGCCGGCGTGTGGGGGACCACCGTGCTCTCGGCCGCCACGGCGAAGGCGGAGAGCACGGCGGTGTCGGCGACCGCCCTCGCGGAGGTGACCGCGCTCGCCGAGCAGTGCCTGCTGGCCGAACTGCCCGACGCGCTCTCGGTCGTGATGAAGGCGCTCGCCGACCGCGCCGCACTCGACGCCGACGTCGGTCATCTCGCCCAGGCACTGCCTGCCCTCGCCCGCTCGCTGCGCTACGGCGACGTACGGTCCACCGACACCGCCGCGCTCGGCGAGGTCGCCACCGGGCTCGCCGAGCGGATCTGCGTCGGTCTGCCGCCCGCGTGCACGAACCTCGACGCGGACGGCGCCGCGGAGATGCGCGGCCATCTGGACGCGGTCCACACCGCGATCGGGCTGCTGCCGACGGCACCCGAACTGAGCAGCCGATGGGGGTCGGTGCTGCATCGGCTCACCGGCCGCGACACCGTACCGGGAGTGATACGCGGCCGGGCCGCCCGGCTGCTGCTGGACGACGGGCGGCTGGAGGAGGACGAGGCCGCGCGGCTGATGAGCCTCGCCCTCTCCCTCGGCACCCCGCCCGCCGAAGCGGCGGCCTGGATCGAGGGGTTCGTCGGAGGAGCGTCGGGGGGCGGCATGCTCCTCGTCCACGACGAGCGCCTGCTCGGCCTGGTCGACGCCTGGCTGACGAGTGTGCCGGCCGACGCGTTCACCGACGTTCTGCCGCTGCTGCGCCGCACGTTCTCGGCCTACGAGCCGGGCGTGCGCCGCACACTCGGCGAGCTGGTCCGGCGCGGACCCGCCGCGGCGCCGGGTGGTGCGGCGCGGCCGCAGACGGGGATGCCCGGCTTCGGTGCCGGGCTGGACGAGGAACGCGCGGACGCCGTGCTCCCCGTGCTCCGGATGCTGCTCGGAATCGACGACAACGACCTTGCGGGGGCGGGCCGATGACCCGGACCACTGATCCGGCCGCGACCGATGCGGCCGCGACCGATGCGGCGACGACCGATGCGACGACGGCCGAGGCGACGCCGGCGGAGCGGACCACGGCCGAGGCGACGCCGGGCGACGAACGGCTGCGCCGGTGGCGGCTCGTCCTCGGCGGCGAGTCGGCGGACGGCACGGGCTGCTCCCTCGCCGGGACCGACGTGGCGATCGACGGAGCCCTGACCGCTCTCTACGGCAACAGCGGCGGACGGCCCGCCGGCGACCGCAGCCGCGGCCGTTCGGCCGGGCTCGGCGCCTCCGCGCCGTCCGTGGCGCGCTGGCTCGGCGACATCCGTACGTACTTCCCCAGCTCCGTCGTCCAGGTGATGCAGCGCGACGCCATCGACCGGCTGGGGCTGTCCACGCTGCTGCTGGAGCCCGAGATGCTGGAGGCCGTGGAGGCGGACGTCCACCTCGTCGGCACCCTGCTCTCCCTCAACAAGGCGATGCCCGAGACGACCAAGGAGACGGCCCGGGCCGTCGTGCGGAAGGTCGTCGACGACCTGGAGAAGCAGCTCGCGACCCGCACGCGGTCGACGCTCACCGGGGCTCTGGACCGATCCGCGAAGATCAACCGCCCGCGTCACCGGGACATCGACTGGGACCGCACCATCCGCGCGAACCTCAAGAACTATCTGCCCGAGTTCAACACCGTCGTCCCCGAGCGGCTGATCGGATACGGGCGGGCGTCGCAGTCCGTGAAGAAGGACGTCGTGCTCTGCATCGACCAGTCCGGTTCGATGGCCGCGTCCGTCGTCTACGCCTCGGTGTTCGGCGCGGTCCTCGCCTCCATGCGCTCCATCGCCACCCGGCTCGTCGTCTTCGACACCGCGGTCGTCGATCTCACCGACCAGCTGGACGACCCGGTCGATGTGCTCTTCGGCACTCAGCTCGGCGGCGGTACGGACATCAACAGGGCGCTGGCGTACTGCCAGTCGCAGATCACCCGGCCCGCCGACACCGTGGTGGTCCTGATCAGCGATCTGTACGAGGGGGGCATCCGGGACGAGATGCTCAAACGGGTGGCCGCGATGAAGGCGTCGGGTGTGCAGTTCGTGGCGTTGCTCGCCCTGTCCGACGAAGGGACACCGGCGTACGACCGGGAGCATGCGGCGGCTCTCTCGGCGCTGGGCGCACCGGCCTTCGCGTGTACGCCCGACCTCTTCCCGGACGTGATGGCGGCCGCGATCGAGAAACGACCACTGCCCATACCGGACATGGCGGCTCATCAGTAACAGGGGGCTTGCGCAGCCCCGGGAGGAGCGTGCGAACATCGTCCCCGATCGACGCGGAACGTCCGCTTCCGCCGACGGGGAAGGTCTCTCACCGTGTCTGCCGCAGCCGCTCCCTCCGCTGCTGCCGTTCTGCGCGCCGTGCGCGGGGCGGCGGTCCAGCGGCGTGCGGTGCGGGGGCGCGTGCTGCGGGTGCTGCTGTTTCTCGGCGGCCTGTTGACGGTCGGGTTCCTGTACGGCGGCCAGGCGCACGCGGCGGAGGCGACGGTCCCCGCGGAGTCGGTGACGATGGCTGGGACCGGCGCGGCACAGGACGTGCACGGTGCGACGGAGGACGTCGTGCGGCGTGCGGCGACCTCGGGGCCCTCAGAAGCCTCGGGGGCGTCGAAGTCCGCCGAACGGGCCGCGCCCGTACCCGCCACGGACGCCCCGAAGCCGGCCCAAGCAGTGCGGCCTGTACGGGAGGTGGCAGAGCGGGAGCGGGTGACCGCCCGCGACTCCGCCCGCCCCGTCACGCGGCCGCTGAGCCGGTCTATCGTCGAGCCGGTCGCTGAGCCCCTGCTCATGTCGCTCGCCGAATCGCTCGACGGGCCGATGACACTGATCCTGGCCCGGACGCCCGATCTTCCCCATGCGCCCGGCCTTCCCCAGGGCCTGACACCGCCTCTTGGCACACCGCCCCTCGACGGCAACGAGCCGCAGACAGCGCCGCAGCTCCCGTCCGTCGACAACTCGGCGCTCAACCCCGCCTTCCACGGGGGTACATGCGGGCCCACGGCCGAAACTCCGGCAGCGACGGCCTCGCACCGGACCTTCGGCGTGGACCGCTCCGTCCGTGCGGCTGCCGCTGCCCGGACCACGGTGGACAGCCATGCCACGGTGCCCGCGCCCGGGCAGGCGCCGGGGAAGCCGTGCGGCATCGTGCCCGGCGCGCTCCAGCAGTCCGGCGACAGCCACACACCGCGGCTGGGCGACCAGGCGGCGCACACGGCCGGCGGTACGGCCTTCGCGCCGGCGCCCGGCGCGATCCTGGCGGCGGCCGGCGAGCCGACGCGTGAACGACCCGGCGACATCCTCGAATTCCCCGGCTAGGGCAGCCCTTCCCCCTCAAGACCTCCCGCGCGGGGGTGGGACAGGTCTGCCCGCCATCCGGACGACTCCGGACAGCCGAACGCTTTCGAAGGATCAGAAGCCAGCATGAACAAGAACATTCGCCGTTCCATAGCCGTAGCAGCCACCGCCTCCGGGATGTGGGCGCTCGGGACCGCCATGGCCAGCGCCGACGAGCTGCCCGTCTCCGTGCCGCTCTCCACGCCGGACCTGGCGTCCGAGCTCCCGGCGGCCCCGGAGGTCCCCGACGCACCCGCGGCCCCTGAGACCGACGTCGTCCCCGAGGTGAAGGCCCTCCCCGAGGTGAAGGCCCTCCCCGAGGTGAAGGACCTCGAGCCGGCCGCCCAGCACCTCGAGCACGACGTCCAGCTCGGCGTCGAGCGCACCGCCCGTGAGGCGCAAGGTGAGATCGACTACCTCTTCGGTCCTCTGTCCGACTTCGCTCCCGAGCTCGAGCGGGTCCCGGCCGACGCGCAGGCGCAGGTCCGGGGCACGGTCGGTGCCACGGGTCCTGTCGTCGACGAGACGGCCACCGCCGTGCTCCCGCCCGTCGCCGCCACCGCCGTCGACTCGGTCCTCCCCGTCGCCGACCGGGCCGTGGGTGACGCGGGCGTTCTCGCGGGCGGTGTCGTCGGCGAGGTGTCGCCGTTCGCGGGCGGCATCGTCTCCGGCGTCCGGCCCCTGGCCGGGGGCGTCGTCTCCGAGGTCGGCCCGTTCGCCGGCGGTGTGGCCGGCTCGGTCCGTCCGGTGGTCGACACCGTCGTCTCCCACGTGCAGCCGGTCGCCCACGGTGTCGGAAGCAGCGCGGGCAGCCTCGCGCAGGGTGTGGCCGGGGACGTGCAGCCGTTCGCGGGTGCCGCGCTCTCCGGCGTACAGCCCTTCGCCCACGACCTGACGGGCACCGTCACCGCCGACGTCCACCCGCTCGCGGGCAATGCTGTCGACGGCGTCCAGGGGACAGCAGCCGCCGTGACGCCGAGCTACGTCCCGGCAGCGCCCTCGTACGGCATCTGAGACGGCACCTGACAGATCCGTCCGGGCTCCGGAACAGATCCGGCCGGATCCGGTATGGATCCCGCGGCATCTGCAGAAATCGCCGGATACCCGGGCGAATACCTTGCCGACCCGGTGGGCAGCAAGAAAACAACGGCCCGGGGCCGGATCATCGGGCGGTCCTCATTGGGGTGAGGGCCGCCCGGCTCCGTACGCGTCCCCCGAAGGTGTCCCCGCAGGTGGCCGTCGGTGGCGCGGCCGATGGTGCGATCTGTGACTGTTATCACCGCTCATCTGTGAGCTGCAATTTAGGGAGCCACGTTCCACGGGGATAACCTGCGAGGCGGACATGCCGCGTGCCCGGACACCGTGTACGCCTTCCTTGTGACACCGCAGTCACGTTGCCCTTCGCGGCACGCCCACGCAGACAACGAACCGCGATGATGAGAAAAGGGACGGACGCGCGTGGACCTGTTCGAGTACCAGGCGAGGGACCTCTTCGCCAAGCACGGTGTACCGGTGCTGGCCGGTGAAGTCATCGACACGCCTGAGGCGGCGCGCGAGGCTACGGAGCGTCTGGGCGGCAAGTCGGTCGTCAAGGCGCAGGTCAAGGTCGGTGGCCGCGGCAAGGCCGGCGGCGTGAAGCTGGCCGACGGCGCGGACGACGCGGTCGAGAAGGCCGGTCAGATCCTCGGTATGGACATCAAGGGCCACACGGTCCACAAGGTGATGATCGCCGAGACCGCGCCCGAGATCGCCGAGGAGTACTACGTCTCGTACCTCCTCGACCGCACCAACCGCACCTTCCTGGCCATGGCCTCCGTCCAGGGCGGCATGGACATCGAGGAGGTCGCGGAGAAGACCCCCGAGGCCCTCGCCAAGGTCCCGGTCGACTCCAACGAGGGTGTCACCCTCGAGAAGGCCCGCGAGATCGTCGCGCAGGCCAGCTTCCCGACCGAGGTCGCGGAGCAGGTCGCCGAGATCCTCGTGACGCTGTGGAAGACCTTCATCGCCGAGGACGCGCTCCTCCTCGAGGTCAACCCGCTGGCCAAGGTCGCCGACGGCCGTGTGATCGCCCTCGACGGCAAGGTCTCGCTCGACGAGAACGCCGAGTTCCGGCAGCCGGGCCACGAGGAGTTCGTGGACCACGCCGCAGCCAACCCGCTCGAGGCCGCCGCCAAGGCCAAGAACCTCAACTACGTCAAGCTCGACGGCGAGGTCGGCATCATCGGCAACGGCGCGGGTCTGGTCATGTCGACCCTCGACGTCGTCGCGTACGCCGGTGAGGCGCACAACAACGTCAAGCCCGCCAACTTCCTCGACATCGGTGGCGGCGCCTCCGCCGAGGTGATGGCGAACGGTCTCGAGATCATCCTCGGCGACCCGGACGTCAAGTCCGTCTTCGTCAACGTCTTCGGTGGCATCACCGCCTGTGACGAGGTCGCCAACGGCATCGTCCAGGCCCTGGAGCTGCTGAAGTCCAAGGGCGAGGAAGTCACCAAGCCGCTGGTCGTGCGCCTCGACGGCAACAACGCGGAACTGGGTCGCAAGATCCTCTCCGACGCGAACCACCCGCTCGTGCAGCGCGTGGACACCATGGACGGCGCGGCCGACAAGGCCGCCGAGCTCGCCGCGGCTGCGAAGTAAGGGACGAGGGACACCACAGTCATGGCTATCTTCCTCACCAAGGACAGCAAGGTCATCGTCCAGGGCATGACCGGCGCCACCGGCATGAAGCACACCAAGCTCATGCTCGCCGACGGCACCAACATCGTCGGCGGTGTGAACCCGCGCAAGGCCGGCACCAGCGTCGACTTCGACGGCACCGAGGTGCCCGTCTTCGGCTCCGTCGCCGAGGCGATGGAGAAGACCGGGGCGGACGTCTCCGTGCTCTTCGTGCCGCCAGCCTTCGCCAAGGCCGCCGTCGTCGAGGCGATCGACGCCGAGATCCCGCTGGCCGTCGTCATCACCGAGGGCATCGCGGTGCACGACTCCGCCGCCTTCTGGGCGTACGCCACCAGCAAGGGCAACAAGACCCGGATCATCGGCCCGAACTGCCCCGGCCTGATCACCCCCGGCCAGTCCAACGCCGGCATCATCCCGGGCGACATCACCAAGCCCGGCCGCATCGGTCTCGTGTCGAAGTCCGGCACGCTGACCTACCAGATGATGTACGAGCTCCGTGACATCGGCTTCTCCTCCGCCGTCGGCATCGGTGGCGACCCGGTCATCGGCACCACGCACATCGACGCTCTGGCGGCCTTCGAGGCCGACCCGGAGACCGAGCTGATCGTGATGATCGGTGAGATCGGCGGCGACGCCGAGGAGCGTGCGGCCGACTTCATCAAGGCCAACGTCACCAAGCCGGTCGTCGGCTACGTCGCGGGCTTCACCGCCCCCGAGGGCAAGACGATGGGCCACGCCGGCGCCATCGTGTCGGGCTCGTCCGGCACGGCGCAGGCGAAGAAGGAGGCCCTCGAGGCCGCGGGCGTCAAGGTCGGCAAGACGCCGACCGAGACGGCCAAGCTCGCGCGTGAGATCCTCGGCGGCTGATCATCACCGCCTGAGCCTCCGCCGTACGCACGGACGGGCCCGCGCCTCATGACGAGGCGCGGGCCCGTCCGCGTACCCGGCCGTACTCGGGCCGGCCCAGGTGACTGCCCAGCTACGGGATCGTCGGTACGAGCCGTTCGGGGCCGTGGACCGGCTCGGACAGCAGCTTCTCGCGCAGCATGTGACTGCGTGGATTGATCGGCTGCGGCCCGGCGAGCGGCGGTACTCCGCCGACCTGCTGGCCCGGAGAGACCGCCGGCTCGTACTGTGTCGGCGCCGTGGCCAGGGTGAAACCCGTGGCGCCCATGATCAGCGTGGTGACGCTGAGGGCGGCCCGGGTCCACAGCCAGGCCCGGCGTTCGCTGCTCGTCCGGACGGCCCGGGGCGGGTTCAGCTGCGGCACGGGACCGGCGTTCGCGAGCGCCATCAGCTGATTGCGCAGGACCGTGGGGTCGCTGAGGTGGGGGAGCTGCTCGGCGATGGCCTCGCGCGCGTGCAGCAGACGGTTCGCCGCCGCGGGAGTGCTCGCCTCCGTCTCGGCGGCCGTCTCGGGCAGGTCGAGGCCGAGCCCGTCGTAGAGCACGAGGGTGCGGCGGTACGGGGGAGGCAACTCCAGCAGCGCTTCGAGCAGTTCGCGCTGTTCGCTGTCGACGAGCGGCGGGCTGTCGGGGTGCCGGTGGACGGGCCGCAGCCGCTGCCAGGGGGACATGGCGAACTCGTACGCGGCCGCCCGCACCCAGCCCGCGGGGTCGCGGTCGCGGGCCACCTCGGGCCAGCGCTGCCAGGCGAGGTGGAAGGCGCGCTCGACGGACTCGTGGGCGAGTCTGCGCCGGCCGGTGAGCAGATAGGCCTGGCGCACGAGGCCGGGGGCGCTGTACGTGTACAGGGCGTCGAAGGCCTCGGCCGGGGTGGACGCGGGCCGCTGGCGCAGGGGCTCCGTATCGGCCGCGGTCCCTGCCGCCGGGTTCGTGCCGGGCTCGCTCTCACCCGCGCCCGCGTCTTCGGGGCCGGGCTTGCTTTCGCCCTCGCCCGCGCCATGAGCACCGGACCCGCCTTCGCCTTCACCCATGTCATCGGCGCCGGACCCGCCGTCTCCGGCCGCCGGCGGCATCTCGGCTGTGGTGCCGTCCGGCTCGGGGTCCCCGGCCGTCTCCCCGGCCGTCTCCCCGGGCTCCTCGGTGGCCGCCTCTTCGGCACCCGGGCGGGCGGCCGCCGTAACGGGTGTCCTCGCCGGGGCGGCGGGTTCGGCCGAGGTGTTCGTCTCCGGAGCGGAGGCGCCCGGTGGCGGGTTCTGCGGCCGCGATGCGGAGGAGGAGGGCTCCCGCCCCGATGCTGACTCCGATTCCGGTCCAGGTGCGGGTGCCGGTGCCGGTGCAGGTCCCGGTCCTGGTTCCGCTTCCGGGTCCGGTGCCGAGCCGGGTGTCGGGTCCGGCTCGGTCAGCAGCTTGGCGTACACCTCACGCCGACGCCCCCGGGGGCTGCTGCGGCCGCTCTCCCACGACCGGATCGTGGCCTTCGTGACGCCGACGGCGGTGGCGATCTCCTGCTCGCTCATCGACTTCGCCTCGCGCAGCCTGCGGCGCTCCTTGGGGGAGGGCAGCGGAGTGCTCGAACCGGAGCGTGTCGTGCTCTGGGTCATGACGGGCTCCCCTGAGCGCAGCACTCTGCGGAAAAGTACATAAACGTATATTGAGCGACACAACGGCTATTCGCCTGTTACGCGGATAAAGCGCGTGTCGTTGGCAGCATGGCCGCGTGACCCAGACGACCGATCACAGCCCTCCGTTCTCGGCTCCGGTGCTGCTCCAGGGCGGCCGGCGGCCCGCGCTGGCCGCGTGCCTCGTCCGCGGGGCGATCGCGGCGGGACTCGGGCTCGGTACGTTCGCCGTCCTGGTGATCGCGCTGTGGATCAGTTCGCCGTATCCGGACAGCGGTCCGAACGGGGCACTGCACGTCGCGGCCGGGCTGTGGCTGCTCGCCCACGGCACGGAACTCGTCCGCTCCGAGACCCTCTCCGGGCAGCAGGCGCCCATCGGGATCGTGCCGCTGCTGCTCGTCGTGGTGCCGGCCTGGCTGGCGCACCGGGCCGCCCGGGACGGTCTGCTGCCCGCCGACGACCGGCCGCGCCCGTCGGCGCGGGGCGCGCTGTGTGCGGTCAGCCTGGGATATCTGCTGGTCGGCGCCGCTGCCACGGTCTATGCGGCGGGTGGGCCACTGGCGCCGGATCTGCTGAGCGCCGTACTGCATCTGCCGCTGGTGACGCTGGCGGCGGTGGGGGCCGGGGTGTGGACCGCGAGCGGCCGTCCGGGTGGTCCGCTGCCGGAATGGGTGCCCGCACGGCTGCGGAAGGAGCTCGCCCGTACGCGGGTGGCCGTCGCCATGCGGTCCGGGGCCGCTGGTGCGCTGACCCTGCTGGGCGGTGGCGCACTGCTCGTCGCGGCCTCGATGGTGTGGAACGCGGACGCCACGCAGGACTCGTTCCTGCACCTCGCGGACGTGTGGTCGGGACGGCTCGCGGTGCTGATGCTGGGGCTGGCGCTGGTGCCCAACGCGGCGGTGTGGGCCGCCGCGTACGGGCTGGGGCCCGGCTTCGCGCTCGGTACGGGAGCGACGGCGACCCCTCTGGCGCTCACCGGCGACCCCGCGCTGCCGCACTTTCCGCTGGTCGCCGCGGTGCCGGCCGAAGGGCCCGGCACACCGCTGAACTGGGCTGCTGCGGTCGTTCCGCTCGCCGCGGCGCTGATCGTCGCCCACTTCACGGCGGACCGGGCCGCGCCGCGCCAGGGCGACCGCGCGACGGCGTGGGGGATGGGCGAGACCGCGCTGGCGGCCTTGCAGGGTGCGGTGGTCTGCGGCGTGCTGACGGGTTTTCTCGCGGCGGCCGCCGGCGGGCCGCTCGGCACGGGCCGGCTCACCGCGTTCGGCCCGGTGTGGTGGCTGACGGGCGCGGCCGCGCTGGTGTGGTCGGCGGTCGTTGCGGTGCCGGTGGCCCTGGGGCTGCGGGCCTGGCGGGTACGGGGCCGGGCCGTGGGGGCCGACGGGTCACCGGTTCCGGCCGCCGCTGTTCCGGGACCCTCCTCGCCGGCGCCCGGTGCTGCGGGCGGATTGGAGGTGGACGACATGGACGACGCGGAGTTCGACCCGTACGACTTCCTTCCGGAGTTCCCGACCGGGTCCCGGAAGACCGACACGTCGCCGGACGGCACCGCCACCGCAGCCGACGGGTCGTCGGATGGGCCCGGGGATGGGGCCGGGGACGCCACCGGATCGGGTCGCGACGACCGCGCACCGTGGGCCGTGCCGCTCAGCCCCTGGCCCAAGGCCCCCGGGCTGTCGAGCATCGCCCTGGACGCGGACCGCGCAAAGGTGGACGGCGAAAAGGGGGACCGCGCAAAGGCGGACCGCGAAGAACGGGACCGCGAGGAAGCGGACGCCTCGGCAGCGGAGCGTACGGAAGACCCCGGGACCAGCTCCACGAGAAGCCCCGCGACGAACCCCACGGACAACCGTGCGGATACGGGCGCTGCCGGAGTGGACGCCGCACGGCCGAGCCCCACGCTCCCGGCCCGGCTGCTTGACGGTCCGCCGGACGAGCCTGCGGGCCGTGCGGACGCGGACCGGGACGACTCCGGTCCGCCCGCTACTCCTTGACGCCGATGACCCCGCGCAGCGGGTCGGGAAGCTTGTCGTTGCAGGCCAGCTGCCCGGTCTTGGTCAGCGAGTCGTTCACGCAGGTGTAGTAGTCCCGGTAGACCAGCTGCGCCGTGAAGGACGCGGCCACGATCACCAGGGCGATGCTCGCCATCACGAGCCCGCTGACGGCGGACGTGATCTGCGAGCGGTTCGGGGTCTGCGGCGCCTGCGGGACGGCGGGCGGCGCGGCCGTCGGGTCCGCCGGACGGCGCTGGGGCTTGGCGCGCAGAGAGCTGATCGCCCAGTACAGCGCGAGCGCGCCGAGCAGCAGCGCGATCTCGGGGAAGTCGAACAGGGCGAAGAAGAACGCCCACATGCCCGAGAGCAGTGCGTAGCGCGCCCGGCGCTGGGACGGGTCGGTCGGGTCCCAGCGCATGCCGCCCGTGCTGGGAGGTCCGCCTTCGGGGCCCTGCTTTCCGCCGCTGTTCTGCTGGTTCTGGCCGTCGGGTCGGCCGCCGAAGCCGCCCGGGGAGCGGCCCGGCTGGCGGCTGCTCCACTGGCTGCCCCACACGGGACGGTCGTCGGAGCCGGACGGGTCGGAGGAACCGGAGCCCTGGCCGGATCCCGATCCGGACGAGTCGTCGGGGGAGCCGGAGGAACCGTCGTTCGCCGGGCGCCGGGGCTGCCACGGCTGGTCCGGCCGCCCCTCGGGCGGCGGGGCGAAGGGGTTGTTGTCGTCCGTGGACTGGCGCTCCCGCGGCAACAGGAGGTCCGTACGGCGGCGTCGGTCCGGCATCTGGTGAACGTCTTCCCCTCAGACCCTGTCGCGCGTGGGGTCTTGTGTCGTCGTGCCCGTCGAGGGACGGGTCCTGTCCCCAGACGCTACCTCCCGGCCACGCCCCCGTCCCGTGGGGGCTCTTCTGTGTGCCGGTATCGTTGCTGACGGTCGGCCTCTTCGTAGAGTTCCCCGTATCGAGGGGTGCGATTCGTTCGTACGACCGTACAAAGACGTACAGCCCCGCGACACGCACTGCGCGCGCACTGCGACACCGCGGGAAACACCGCGACATCACCGCGAGAAAGAGACCCGCCGTGGCCTCCCCGCCCCTCTCTGTCCGACCGGCCCCGGACCGACCGGCCCGCCTGGTGGTCCTGGTCTCCGGTTCCGGCACCAACCTTCAGGCCCTGCTCGACGCCATCGGCGACGATCCGGCCGGCTTCGGTGCCGCCGTGGTCGCCGTCGGCGCGGACCGCGACGGGGTCGCCGGACTGGAGCGCGCCGAGCGCGCCGGACTTCCCACGTTCGTGTGCCGGGTCAAGGACCACGAGTCCCGTGACGCGTGGGACCGGGCACTCACCGAGGCGACGGCGGCGTACGAGCCCGACCTCGTCGTCTCGGCCGGATTCATGAAGATCGTGGGCAAGGAGTTCCTCGCCCGCTTCGGCGGCCGGTGCGTCAATACGCATCCCGCGCTGCTGCCCAGCTTTCCCGGCGCCCACGGTGTCCGCGACGCGCTCGCGTACGGGGCCAAGGTGACCGGGTGCACCGTCCACTTCGTCGACGACGGCGTCGACACCGGCCCGATCATCGCGCAGGGCGTGGTGGAGGTGCGGGACGAGGACCACACGGACGGTGGGACCGCTCTTCACGAGCGCATCAAGGAAGTCGAGCGAGCACTGCTCGTCGAGGTCGTGGGGCGTCTGGCCCGTAACGGCTACCGCATTGAGGGACGAAAGGTAGTTTTCCCGTGACTGTTGAGACTGCGAAGCGGGCCATCCGGCGAGCGCTGGTCAGTGTGTATGACAAGACGGGGCTCGAGGAGCTCGCGCGCGGGCTGCACGAGGCGGGTGTGGAACTGGTCTCCACCGGATCGACCGCCGGGAAGATCGCCGCGGCGGGTGTGCCGGTCACCAAGGTCGAGGAGCTCACCGGCTTTCCCGAGTGCCTGGACGGGCGGGTCAAGACGCTGCACCCCCGCGTGCACGCCGGCATCCTCGCCGACCTGCGCCTGGAGTCCCATCGCGAGCAGCTCGCGGAGCTCGGTGTGGAGCCGTTCGACCTGGTGGTCGTGAACCTGTACCCGTTCCGCGAGACCGTCGACTCCGGCGCCTCTCCGGACGAGTGTGTCGAGCAGATCGACATCGGCGGCCCCTCGATGGTGCGCGCCGCCGCCAAGAACCACCCCTCGGTCGCGGTCGTCACCAGCCCCGAGCGGTACGGCGACGTGCTGACCGCCGTCGCCTCCGGCGGCTTCGACCTCGGCGCGCGCAAGCGGCTCGCGGCGGAGGCCTTCCAGCACACCGCCGCCTACGACGTCGCCGTCGCCTCCTGGTTCGCGTCCTCGTACGCCCCGGCCGACGACTCGCCGTTCCCCGACTTCCTCGGTGCCACGTACGAGCGCTCCCATGTCCTGCGCTACGGCGAGAACCCGCACCAGGGCGCCGCGCTGTACGTGAACGGCAACGGCGGTCTCGCCGAGGCCGAGCAACTGCACGGCAAGGAGATGTCGTTCAACAACTACACGGACACGGAGGCCGCGCGGCGTGCCGCGTACGACCACGCCGAGCCGTGTGTGGCGATCATCAAGCACGCCAACCCGTGCGGTATCGCGGTCGCCGCGGATGTCGCCGAGGCGCACCGCAAGGCGCACGCCTGCGACCCGCTGTCCGCCTTCGGCGGGGTCATCGCCGTCAACCGCCCGGTCTCGGTGGCCATGGCGGAGCAGGTCGCGGAGATCTTCACCGAGGTCATCGTCGCTCCGGCGTACGAGGACGGCGCGGTCGAGGTGCTCGCCCGCAAGAAGAACATCCGTGTGCTGCGCTGCCCCGACGCCCCCTCGGCGCCGGTCGAGATCAAGCCCGTCGACGGCGGCGCGCTGCTCCAGGTGACGGACCGTCTCCAGGCCGACGGCGACGACCCGTCGGCGTGGACCCTCGCGACCGGCGACGCCCTGGACGCCGCCGAACTGGCGGACCTGGCCTTCGCATGGCGGGCCTGTCGCGCGGTCAAGTCCAACGCGATCCTGCTGGCGAAGGACGGTGCGTCGGTCGGCGTCGGCATGGGTCAGGTCAACCGCGTCGACTCGGCGAAGCTCGCCGTGGAGCGCGCGGGCGAGGAGCGTGCGCGGGGCGCGTACGCGGCGTCCGACGCGTTCTTCCCCTTCCCCGACGGTCTGGAGATCCTGACCGCGGCGGGCGTCAAGGCCGTGGTGCAGCCGGGCGGTTCGGTCCGTGACGAGCAGGTCGTCGAGGCCGCGAAGAAGGCGGGCGTGACGATGTACTTCACCGGTACGCGTCACTTCTTCCACTGACGGACGTCCCCGCAGGGGGACGGACACACGTACGGCCCGCCGGTTGCGCAACCGGCGGGCCGTACGGGGTGTTACGGGCTGTACGTGCAGCGCGGGGTCAGTGCCGCGGGCGTGCGAACCACTCGCCGCCGTCGGACTTGCCGACGAACACCGTGACGAGGATGGCGAGCACGGTGTGCGCCAGGCCCACGATGATGAACGGGTAGATGCCGAGGATCGCGGTGATGATGCCGAACACCATGGTGGTGACACGGATACCGCTTCCGCCCGTCTTGAACTTGATCGCGAGGAAGACCGCGAGCGCACCCCAGACCAGGGCGCCGACGCCGATGGCGTAGACCGCACCGGTGGAGAAGTCGGCCAGGTCCTGGAACTGCACGTCGTCCCTGAGCGACGGGTCGTCCTGCGCCTTGTCGATGGCCGCGCCGGTGAGGAACATGAGCACGGCGCCGATGACCTGGAGGCCGGCGATCACGTAGAGCATGACGCGCGCAGCCTTCACACCGCCCGGCATCTCCGTGGGGCCCATCCCGTAGCCGCCGGCGCCGTAGGGCTGGACCGGCGGTGCCTGCGGGTAGCCGTAACCGGGCTGTCCCTGGGGCTGGCCCTGCTGCGGATAGCCGTAGCCCGGCTGACCGCCCTGCTGCTGGCCGTAGGGGTTGTTCGGGTCGCCGAAGCTCATGGCGGGTTTCCTCCGTTGAAAGTGCGGGGACTGCGCGGTCCGGGCGGAGGAACGTCACACGAGATCAGCGGTCGGCCCCCCAACACTTTCCGCGGCGCTGCGCGGCTCATCGTCGTCTCCACGTCGACTTTTTGTCCAGTCGGTATGCGTATGTGTTGTGCAAGTGCAACCTCCGGTTCCGGGTGCCGGGAGGGGGTGTTCCGGGCCCGGTGCGGAGCGGAATTGGAACCGGGGCGGGTCCATCCGCGAGGATGGGTGCATGACTGCCCAGATTCTCGATGGCAAGGCCACCGCAGCCGCGATCAAGTCCGATCTGACCGTCCGCGTGGCGGCCCTCAGGGAGAAGGGCGTCACGCCCGGTCTCGGGACCCTGCTGGTCGGGGACGACCCGGGCAGCCGCTGGTACGTGAACGGCAAGCACCGCGACTGCGCGCAGGTCGGCATCGCCTCGATCCAGCGTGAACTGCCGGACACCGCCACCCAGGAAGAGATCGAGGCGGTCGTCCGCGAACTCAACGACAACCCCGAGTGCACCGGCTACATCGTCCAGCTCCCGCTGCCCAAGGGCATCGACACCAACCGGGTCCTGGAGCTGATGGACCCGGCCAAGGACGCGGACGGGCTGCACCCGATGAGCCTCGGCAAGCTCGTGCTCGGCGTGGAGGGACCGCTGCCCTGCACGCCGTACGGCATCGTCCAGCTGCTGCGTCACCACGACGTCGAGATCAACGGCGCCAATGTGGTCGTCGTCGGCCGGGGCATCACCATCGGGCGGCCGATGCCGCTCGTGCTGACCCGCAAGTCCGAGAACGCGACCGTGACGCAGTGCCACACGGGCACCCGCGACCTGTCCGCGCATCTCAAGCAGGCCGACATCATCGTGGCGGCGGCCGGGGTGCCGCATCTGATCAAGCCGGAGGACGTGAAGCCGGGGGCCGCGGTGCTCGACGTCGGTGTCAGCCGCGACGAGCACGGCAAGATCGTGGGCGACGTGCACCCGGGCGTCACCGAGGTGGCCGGCTGGGTGGCCCCGAACCCGGGCGGCGTCGGCCCGATGACCCGCGCGCAGTTGCTGGTCAACGTGGTCGAGGCGGCCGAGCGTGCCGCCGCCGTCACGGCAGGCTGACCGGAGAGGCTGACCCCATGGGTGTACGGACGAACGACGAGGACGCCACGGCACCGGCGGAGCCCGACGGGGCCGGCGGATCCGCCGGGTCCGGCGCGGACGATGCACGGGACACCGATACGGCCGCCGCCGACGAGGCGCGCGGCACGGACGGTGCCGCGGCCGATGACGGCGACGCGACCGCGGACGAGCACGCGGACGAGTCCGGCGCCGGATTCGAGGGGCCGGACGTCGTGCACGAGCCGGACGGCGAGGTCAGTGCCAAGGGCGTCGTCAGTTCCCCCGGGCCCGACGGCGAACCCGTACGCACCACCCGGCGCTTTCCCTCGCTCACCACCGACACCGCCCGCCCCGAGGGCGGCGGGCGCGCGGCCCCGGGGGACGCTTCCGCTCCCGCCCGGCAGTGGCCGCTGCTGACCGTGCTCGCGCTCGCCGCGCTCGGGCTGCTGATCGTCGGCACGGACGCGTTCGCCGATGCCTTCCGTGTCGGCACGATCCTGATCGGGGTCGCGCTGATCACGGGTGCGGTGATGCGGCGGGTCCTGCCCTCGGTCGGCATGCTCGCTGTGCGTTCGCGATTCACCGACATGGTCACGTACGGGCTGCTGGGCGTCGTGATCACCCTGCTGGCGCTGGTGGCCCAGCCCAAGCCCTGGCTGGACCTGCCGTTCCTGGAGGACGCCGTCCACTTCACCGTGCGGTAGGAGGCCCCGGGCCGGGACCTCCGGCCGGCGGACCACGCAGAACGGCGCCCGTCCTCTCCCCCGAGGGAGGACGGGCGCCGTCGTGTCTCCAGAGTCATGGACGCGCCAACACCGTTCAAGGGACGACCGGGGCCTGTGGCACGGAAGTGACCATTCCGCCACGGTGTGATCGTTGGGCCACGGATGCGCGACCGAATCGGCGGCCGGATCGGCGGCCGGGGGCGCACAAAGCATCGCCTCCGGTCCTGAGTGCTCCCCCTGTGAGCCGACAGGCGGAACTGACATCCTGACCCTGCGCATCTCCCTCGGTGTCCGGTTCTCGGGCGGGGGTCCGGGAGCGGAGCGCTCACGGCACGGCACCGCACGGTTCGGGGGAACAAAGGGGGGTGGCACATGCCTCGTTGGAAGGCACTGCCGGAAGAGCTGGACCCACAGATCCGCGAGTTCGCCGAGCAACTGCGCCGGCTCGTCGACCGGAGCGGGCTGAGCCTCGCCGCGGTCGCCGACCGGACCGGCTACGGAAAGACGTCCTGGGAGCGCTACCTCAACGGGCGGCTGCTCGCGCCCAAGGGCGCGATCCTCGCGCTCGCGGAGGTGACCGACACCAGCCAGGCCCATCTGACCACCCTGTGGGAGCTCGCCGAACGCGCGTGGAGCCGCTCCGAGATGCGGCACGACCTGACGATGGACGAGCAGCGCATAGCCGAGGCGCGGGCCGCTCTCGGGGAGTACGGCCCGGCACCGGAGGACGCCGTCCCACCGGGCGCCCGGACGGCCGAGCCCGGGGCCGGAGCAGGCGCCCGGACACCTCGGCGCGGGCAGTACCCGGCGCCCCCCGGATCGCAGCCGCCGGGCGACGTCCGTCCCGCCCCGTCGGGCGGCCGGCGCAAGGTCGTCCTGTTCCTCGCCGGCGTCGTGGGCGCGCTGCTCGTGATCGCCGCCGCCGTGCTGCTGACCGACCTCGGCGGAAGCGGCGGGTACGGCGGCACCGCGGGCGGGACGCCGTCGGCGACGCCGAGCACCAGCGCACCGCCGTTGCCCGCCGGGGTGAAGTGCAGCGGCGCGGCCTGCACCGGCCAGGACCCGGAAACGATGGGCTGCGGCGGCGAGTTCGCCACGACGGCCTCGTCGGCGACCATCGGCAGCTCTCTCGTCGAGGTCCGCTACAGCAAGACCTGCCAGGCGGCATGGGCGCGGATCACCCGGGCCACGGCGGGTGACACCGTGCGCATCACGGTGGCCGGCAGGGCGGCGCAACAGGGCCTGGTGGACGAGGACACCGACGCGTACACGCCGATGACCGCCGTCGCCGGGGCGGCCGATGCCCGGGCCTGCGCCACGCTCACCTCCGGGGTCACCGGCTGCACCGGCGGCCAGTGAGCCGCGCCACACGGGTGGGGGGAATGGCCGGGTGCCGGGTCGGATAGCCTGACCGCTGGATGTCTCTTCACGTCAAGATTCGTGCAGAGGTGCGAAGGGGCGTCCCGCACGAGGGGCAGGGACCCCCACCGCCAGCTGTCTTACGGAGATCGCCATGACCCGCACTCCCGTCAACGTCACCGTGACCGGCGCGGCCGGCCAGATCGGCTACGCGCTGCTCTTCCGCATCGCCTCCGGCCACCTGCTCGGCGCGGATGTGCCGGTCAAGCTGCGCCTTCTCGAGATCACCCCCGCGCTCGGCGCCGCCCAGGGCACCGCCATGGAGCTCGACGACTGTGCCTTCCCGCTGCTGCGCGGCATCGAGATCACGGACGACCCGAACGTGGCCTTCGACGGCGCGAACGTCGCCCTCCTCGTCGGCGCCCGCCCGCGGACGAAGGGCATGGAGCGCGGCGACCTGCTCGAGGCCAACGGTGGCATCTTCAAGCCGCAGGGCAAGGCCATCAACGACCACGCCGCGGACGACATCAAGGTCCTCGTCGTCGGCAACCCGGCCAACACCAACGCCCTGATCGCCCAGGCCGCGGCCCCGGACGTACCGGCCGAGCGCTTCACCGCGATGACGCGCCTCGACCACAACCGCGCGATCTCGCAGCTGGCCGCCAAGACCGGCGCCGCCGTCTCCGACATCAAGCGCCTGACGATCTGGGGCAACCACTCGGCGACCCAGTACCCGGACATCTTCCACGCGGAGATCGCCGGCAAGAACGCCGCCGAGGTCGTGGGCGACGAGGCCTGGCTGGCCGACACGTTCATCCCGACCGTCGCCAAGCGCGGCGCGGCGATCATCGAGGCGCGTGGCGCGTCCTCGGCCGCCTCCGCCGCCAACGCCGCGATCGACCACGTCCACACGTGGGTCAACGGCACCGCCGAGGGCGACTGGACCTCCATGGGCATCCCGTCGGACGGCTCCTACGGCGTGCCGGAGGGTCTCATCTCCTCCTTCCCGGTCACCACGAAGAACGGCACGTACGAGATCGTCCAGGGCCTGGACATCAACGAGTTCTCGCGCCCGCGCATCGACGCGTCCGTGCAGGAGCTGGCTGAGGAGCGCGACGCGGTCCGCGCTCTCGGCCTCATCTGACGCAGCCCGCGCGCGTCACGGCACCACGCAGCCGCCTCCGGTTCTCCGGGGGCGGCTTCGCCGTACCCAGGTGGAGAACTGGGGACCGGCCGCACCGCCGGTAGGGCCGACCGCAGCCGCCCTGCGCGACGGCCGCACCGCCGCCGCAACCGGCCGCGGACCGGCGGAACCGGCCGTACCACCGCGGGAGTCTGGGCTGTCATGCGCGTGACGATGATTCTGCCGGCCCTGACGGAAGCCACCAGCCCGCTGTTCCGACCCATCAAGTACTCGCTCTTCCCGCCGCTGGGCCTCGCGACCCTCGCGGGTTACCTCGACCCGGACGACGAGGTGACCCTCCACGACGAGCATGTGGAGCGGATCGACATCGAGGCGCTGCCGACGCCCGATCTGCTGGTCGTCCAGCCGTACATCACCTCCGCGCGGCGCGGCTACGAGATAGCCGACCACTTCCGTGCCCGGGGCGCGCACGTCGCCATGGGCGGACTGCACGCGACCTCGCTGCCCGACGAGGCGGCGCAGCACGCCGACACGGTCTTCACCGGGCCGGGCGAGGACACCTGGCCGCTCTTCCTGAAGGAGTTCCGGGACGGGACGCCGGCCCGCCGCTACGACTCCAGGCTCCGCACGCTGGCCGGACTGCCGCCGGTGCGAAGGGACTTGATCAAGCGGGACCTGTATCTCGTGCCCAACTCGATCGTGGTCTCGCGCGGCTGCCCGCACCACTGCGACTTCTGCTACAAGGACGCGTTCTTCGAGGGCGGGAAGTCCTTCTACACCCAGGCCGTCGACGACGCCCTGGCGGAGATCGAGCGGCTGCCCGGCCGCCATCTGTACTTCCTCGACGACCATCTCCTCGGCAACCGCCGTTTCGCGGAGGCCCTGTTCGACGGCATGGCCGGTACGGGGAGGCTGTGGCAGGCGGCCGGCACGGTGAAGTCGGTGCTCCAGCCGGGGCTGCTGGAGCGGGCCGTGGAGGCGGGACTGCGCAGTCTCTTCGTCGGCTTCGAGACGGTGAACGGCGCGAACCTCGCCGAGCGCCGCAAGGACCAGAACATCGGCAAGGACTACGGTGCCGCCGTCCGCCGACTGCACGACGCGGGCGTCATGGTCAACGCCAGCTTCGTCTTCGGCCTCGACCACGACGGTCCCGACGTCTTCGACCGCACCGTGGAATGGGCCGTCGAGCAGGGCATCGAGACGGCGACCTTCCACATCATGACGCCGTATCCGTCCACCGGCCTGTGGAAGCAGCTGGAGGCGCAGGACCGTATCGTCCACCGCGACTGGGACCTGTACGACACCCGCCACGTCGTCTACCGCCCGACGGGTATGACCCCGCGGCAGCTGGAGGACGGCTACTGGCGCGCGTACCGCGACTTCTACCGCTGGTCCAGCATCTGGCGCGGCGCCTCCGCCCAGCCGGGCATGCACGAACGGCTGCGGCACCTGGCGTACGCGGGCGGCTGGAAGAAGTTCGAGCCGGCCTGGGACGCGCTGATCCGCTCCCGCCGCACGGTCCGCGCGATGCCGGCGCTGGAGCGCACCCTGGCGGCTTTCGGCGGACGGCGGCCGCGATGACCCCGGCCACGGACACGGGTCGGAACATCCTGGCCACCGACACGGGACAGAGCGTCCTGGCCACGGACACGGGACAGAACGTGATGGCGGCCGCACTGGTCGTCGTGCTCGGGGTGATCGCGCTGTTCCCCCTGTGCGGGCACCTGGTCACGACGGCGATCGCCCGGCGCGGCCTGCGCGCCCCGACCGGCCCAGGAACGGCGAGGACCGTCGCGCTGTGGTGCCTCACCCTCGCCCTCGGGCTGTATGTGTACGGGGTCCTGTGCTGCGTCCGGCTGGAGAACGCGTACCACGCGTGCATGCTCGAGCGGTACGGACGGCCGGACGTGCCCGGTGGCCCCTCCCTGGTGTCGAACCACGACAGCCTGCTCCCCGTCGCCTCGACCTGCACCTGGTCCGACGGGTACGCGCTCGACGTCGTCCCCTCCTTCGTGAATCCGCTGATCGCGGTGCTGGTGTGCGGGGCCGTGGTCGCCGGAGCGGGGGCCCTGGGGTGGACCCGGGGCGCGGGGCGGCCGCGGTCGCGCGCCGCACGGACATCACGGGCGAGTGCGGACGAGTCCGGACGCGGAGAGTGAGTAAGGCCACTTTCCGTCATGCGTTGGGCATGGATCACTGACTTCCGGGCAGGCAGCCAGGTCGCCGGGTGACCGGTGGCAGTCAATGGGAACGGAAGGCAGAACGCGACGTGTCGGTACAGCAGACCATCCACGTGGGCGGAGCGTGGCGAGCAGCCGCCTCCGGCGCCACGCGAGAGATCATCGACCCCGCTGACGCGACCGTCCTCACGGTCGTCGCGGAGGGCGGGGCCGAGGACACCGACGCAGCGGTGGCCGCGGCGCGCAGCGCCTTCGACGACGGCGAGTGGCCCCGCACACCCGTGGCCGAGCGGGCCGCCCTGCTGCGGCGCGTCGCCGATCTGCTCCAGCGTGACCGGGAGGAACTCGGGCTGCTGGAGAGCCGTGACGCCGGCAAGACCCTCGAGGAGGGCCGCGTCGACGTCGACTGCGTCACCGACGCCTTCCGCTACTTCGCCGACCTCGTGATGAACGAGAGCGGCGGCCGTGTCGTCGACGCGGGGTCCGAGGAGATCCACAGCGTGGTCGTGCACGAGCCCGTGGGCGTGTGCGCGCTGATCACGCCATGGAACTATCCGCTCCTTCAGGCGAGTTGGAAGATTGCCCCGGCGCTGGCCGCGGGCAATACTTTTGTGGTCAAGCCCAGCGAGATCACCCCGCTGACCACCGTCGCGCTCGTCCGGCTGCTCGCCGAGGCGGGACTGCCCGCCGGTGTCGCCAACATCGTGACCGGCGCGGGCGACCCCGTCGGCGCCCGGCTCGCCGACCACCCCGACGTCGATCTGATCTCCTTCACCGGCGGTCTGACCAGCGGCACCAAGGTGATGCGGGCGGCCGCCGACAGCGTCAAGAAGGTCGCGCTCGAACTGGGCGGCAAGAACCCGAACGTCGTCTTCGCCGACGCGTGCGAGACCGACGAGGGCTTCGACACGGCCGTCGACCAGGCGCTCAACGCCGCCTTCATCCACAGCGGTCAGGTCTGCTCCGCCGGCTCCCGGCTCATCGTCGAGGAGTCCCTGCGCGAGCGGTTCGTCGCCGAACTCGCCCGCCGCGCCGAGAGGATCAGGCTCGGCCGCGGCACCGCCGACGGCGTCGAGTGCGGTCCGCTCGTCTCCCGGCAGCAGCTCGCGAAGACCGAGGAGTACGTCGCGTCCGCGCTTTCCGAGGGCGCGGTGCTGCGTGCCGGCGGCCGGCGCCCCGAGGGCGAGGGCCAGGAGGGCTTCTTCTACCGGCCCACCGTCCTCGACCAGTGCCACCGCGAGATGCGCGTCGTCAGGGAAGAAGTCTTCGGTCCCGTCCTGACCGTCGAGACCTTCCGCACCGAGGACGAGGCCGTCGCCCTGGCCAACGACACCGAGTACGGACTGGCCGGCGCGGTGTGGACCACCGACGCGGGCCGCGCCCGGCGCGTCGCCGGGCGGCTGCGCCACGGCACCGTCTGGATCAACGACTTCCACCCCTACCTCCCGCAGGCGGAGTGGGGCGGCTTCGGCAAGAGCGGCATCGGGCGCGAGCTCGGTCCCGCCGGACTCGCCGAGTACCGCGAGTCCAAGCACATCTACCAGAACCTCGCCCCGCGCCCCGTGCGCTGGTTCGCGGGCTGACGAGGGACGAGGAGCACCAAGAACACCATGCCTGAGTACGACTATGTCGTGATCGGGGGCGGCACGGCCGGATCGGTCATCGCCTCCCGTCTCACGGAGAACCCGGATGTCACCGTCGCCGTCATCGAGGGCGGCCCGAGCGACGTCGGACGCGACGACGTCCTGACCCTGCGGCGCTGGATGGGCCTGCTGGGCGGCGAACTCGACTACGACTACCCCACCACCGAACAGCCCCAGGGCAACTCCCACATCCGGCACAGCCGGGCCCGGGTGCTCGGCGGCTGCTCGTCGCACAACACCCTCATCGCCTTCAAGCCGCTGCCGTCCGACTGGGACGAGTGGGAGACGGCGGGCGCCAAGGGGTGGGGCGCGGTGCCGATGGAGGCGTACTTCGCGCGGCTGCGGAACAACATCGTGCCCGTCGACGAGGCGGACCGTAACGCCATCGCCCGCGACTTCGTCGACGCCGCTCAGGCCGCCATCGGTGTCCCGCGCGTCGAGGGCTTCAACAAGAAGCCGTTCCACGAGGGCGTCGGCTTCTTCGACCTGGCGTACCACCCGGAGAACAACAAGCGGTCGTCCGCCTCCGTCGCCTATCTGCACCCCTTCCTGGACCGCCCCAACCTCCACATCGCGCTGGAGACCTGGGCGTACCGGCTGGAGCTGGAATCTCCCCTCACCTCCGGCGGGGGGAGCCCCAGGGCGACCGGTGTGCACGTACGGACGAAGGACGGCGAGGAGCAGCTCGTCACCGCCCGCCGCGAAGTCCTCGTCTGCGCGGGCGCGGTGGACACTCCGCGACTGCTGCTGCACTCCGGCATCGGCCCGCGGGCCGACCTGGAGGCGCTCGGCATCCCCGTCGTGCACGACCTGCCGGGCGTGGGCGAGAACCTGCTCGACCACCCCGAGTCGGTGATCGTCTGGGAGACCGACGGGCCGATCCCGGAGAACTCCGCGATGGACAGCGACGCCGGACTGTTCGTCCGCCGCGACCCGCGGGCCAGGACGCCCGACCTGATGTTCCACTTCTACCAGATCCCGTTCACCGACAATCCGGAGCGGCTCGGCTACGAACGGCCCGCTCACGGGGTCTCGATGACGCCGAACATCCCCAAGCCCCACAGCCGCGGCCGGCTGTACCTGACCAGCGCCGACCCCGAGGTCAAGCCCGCGCTGGACTTCCGGTACTTCACGGACGAGGACGACTACGACGCGCGCACCCTCGTCGACGGCATCAGGATCGCCCGCGAGATCGCCCGGACCGAGCCCCTGGCCCACTGGCTCAAGCGCGAGGTCTGCCCGGGACCCGAGGTCACCGGGGACGAGGAGCTGAGCGAGTACGCGCGCAAGGTCGCCCACACCGTCTACCACCCGGCCGGCACCTGCCGGATGGGTGCGCAGGACGACGAACTGGCCGTGGTGGACCCGGAGCTGAGGATCCGGGGCCTGGACGGCATCCGGATCGCCGACGCGTCCGTCTTTCCGACCATGCCGTCCGTCAACCCCATGATCGGGGTGCTGATGGTCGGCGAGAAATGCGCCGAGCTTCTGGGAGGTACCGCCTGATGAGTACGCCGCCCGTTTTCTCCGTCAGCGATCTGTGGAAGGTCTTCGGACCCAAGGCGGACCGCGTACCCGGTTCGGAGCTCGCCGAGCTCCCGCCGGCCGAACTGCGCGAACGCACCGGCTGCACCGCGGCCGTGCGCGATGTCTCCTTCGACGTCCGCAAGGGCGAGGTCTTCGTCGTGATGGGCCTGTCCGGCTCCGGCAAGTCGACGCTCGTGCGCTGTCTGACCCGGCTCGTCGAGCCGACGTCGGGCTCCATCGCCATCGACGGTGAGGACGTCCTGTCCATGGACCGGGCACGGCTGCGCGAACTGCGCCGCCACCGCGCCTCCATGGTCTTCCAGCACTTCGGTCTGCTGCCGCACCGGTCGGTGCTCGACAACGTGGCGTACGGCCTGGAGATCCAGGGCGTCCCGCGGGCGGAACGACGGGCGAAGGCGGCGGAGTTCGTCGCCAAGGTGGGCCTCGACGGCATGGAGAGCCGCCGGCCCGCTCAGCTCTCCGGCGGTCAGCAGCAGCGCGTGGGGCTCGCCCGCGCGCTCGCCGTCGACCCCGAAGTGCTGCTGTTCGACGAGCCGTTCAGCGCGCTCGACCCGCTGATCCGCCGCGACATGCAGGAGGAGGTCGTACGGCTGCACCGCGAGGAGGGCCGCACGATGGTCTTCATCACGCACGACCTGAGCGAGGCGCTCAAGCTGGGCGACCGCATCGCGCTGATGCGGGACGGCCGGATCGTGCAGCTGGGCACCCCCGAGGAGATCGTCGGCTCGCCCGCGGACGACTACGTACGGGACTTCGTCCGTGACGTGCCGCGCGAGCAGATCATGACCGTGCGCACGGCGATGCGGCCCGCTCTCGCCGACGAGACCGAGGAGGGGCCGGCCATCGGTCCCGACGCCACGGTCTTCGAGGCCATCGAGGCGGTGGCGCGCAGCGGCGCGAGCGCCCGCGTGATGCAGGACGGCCGCTGTCTGGGCGTCGTGGACCACGCGGCACTGCTCAACGTGGTGGCCGGTGTGCCCGCGGCGAAGGCGGCGGCGTGATGAGTCCTTGCGCTCCTTACGGGCGCATACCGTCCCGTTCCTCGGCGTCCCGGGTCCTGTGGGCCTCGGTGTGCCGGAACTCCCGGGCCTCCCGGTCCTCGGTGGTCTGCCGGACCGCCGGCGGCCGTGGGCGGTGGTCGGCATGACCGCCGTCACCACCGGACAGGACGTCACCGCCGTCGCCGGCGGGCGCCGCTTGCTCGAAGGCCGCGGACGCCACCTGGCCATGGCAGCCGGCGTGGTCGTCCTGCTGATCGCCGGAGCCCTTCTGCTCGGCGGCGGCAGCTGGCCCGCGTCCCTCGCCGTCGACCTGTCCGGCCCGCTCGGCCGGGCCAGCGACTGGATCGTCGACAACCGCGACAGCCACCCGGTGTTCCTGTACTTCTTCGGGCACATCAGCAATGTCGTCGTGCTGTCCGTGCGCGCCGTCTATCTGCTGCTGCTCGCCGCCGGATGGGCGGGCGTCACCGCGGCGGCCGGGCTGATCGCCTGGCGGGTGGCCGGTCTGCGGCTCGCGCTGACCGCCGTCGCCGGCTTCGCCGTCTGCGGACTGCTCGGCATGTGGGTGCCGACCATGCAGACCCTCGCCCTGATGGTGGTCGCGGTTCTCGCGTCCGTCGTCGTGGGCGGGCTCATCGGCCTCGCCACCGGGCTGTCGGACCGGACGTACCGGGCGATGCGGCCGGTGCTCGACACCATGCAGGTGCTGCCGGCGTTCGCGTATCTGCTGCCGGTCGTGCTGGTCTTCGGTATCGGCGTGCCCGCGGCCGTCCTGGCGACCGTCGTCTACGCCGCTCCGCCCATGGCGCGCCTCACCGCCCTCGGGCTGCGCGGCGCCGACGCCGGCGTGCTGGAGGCGTCCGCCTCGATGGGGGCGACCGGACGGCAGCGGCTGCTGACCGCCCGGCTGCCGCTGGCCCGCAAGGAACTCCTCCTCGGCGTCAACCAGTCGATCATGATGGCGCTGTCGATGGCGGTCATCGCGTCCGTCATCGGCGCCGGCGGCCTCGGCGACCGCGTCTACCAGGCGCTGGCCTCCGTCGATGTCGGTGCCGCGCTCGCCGCCGGTATCCCGATCGTCCTGCTGGCCGTCGTGCTGGACCGTACGACCGCTGCCGCCGGTGCCCGCGTGGGCGCCGCTCCCGACACCTCGGCGCTGCGCGGCTGGCGCGGCTGGACGGTGGCCGGCGTTCTGCTGCTCGCCGTCGCCGTGGCCGGGCGGCTCGCGGGCCGGCTGTCCTGGCCCGAGAGCTGGGTCGTCGGCATCGCCGAGCCCGTCAACCGCGCTGTCGACTGGATGACGGCCCATCTGTACTCCGGCGTCCCCGTCGTCGGCGGCACCGCCGACTGGGCCGCTCGCTTCACCGGCTGGGTGCTAGACCCCCTGCGGGACGGTCTCCAGGCGCTGCCCTGGTGGTCCGTCCTCCTGCTGGTCGGTGCGCTCGCGCTGCTGATCGGCACCTGGCGCACCGCGCTGACGGCGGTCCTCGCCATGGCCGCCATCGGCGTCCTCGGCGTGTGGGAGCCCTCCCTCGACACGCTCTCGCAGGTGCTCGCGGCCGTCGCCGTGACTCTGGTGCTGGGCTTCACCGTCGCGATCGGCGCGGCACGCAGCGCACGGGTGGAGAGGCTGCTGCGGCCGGTGCTGGACGTGTTCCAGACCATGCCGCAGTTCGTCTATCTGATCCCGGTGGTCGCGCTGTTCGGTGTCGGCCGCGCCCCCGCGGCCGCGGCAGCCGTCGTGTACGCCCTGCCGGCCGTCGTCCGCATCACCACGCAGGGGCTGCGCGGTGTCGACCCCGTGGCCATGGAATCCGCCCGTTCGCTGGGCGCGACCGGCTGGCAGCAGCTGCGGCAGGTCCAACTGCCGCTCGCCCGCCCGGCCCTGCTGCTCGCTGTCAACCAGGGCGTCGTCCTGGTACTCGCCGTCGTCATCATCGGCGGCCTGGTCGGCGGTGGCGCACTCGGCTACGACGTGGTGTTCGGCCTCGCCCAGGGCGACCTGGCGACCGGTCTGGTCGCGGGCGCCGCGATCGTCTGCCTGGGTCTGATGCTCGACCGGGTGACGCAGCCGACCGCCCGCCGCGCCGGAAAGGGGGCCTGACATGGCCACTCGTCTACGCATCACCGCACTGGCCGCGGCGATCGGCCTGGTGGGCATCACCGGCTGCGGCGCGGCCGACATGACCAAGCAGGCGTCGCCGTACGCCGCCGCCCAGGGCGCGAAGACCGTCACGCTCTCCGTCCAGTCGTGGGTGGGCGCCCAGGCCAATGTGGCCGTGGCGTCGTATCTGCTCGAACACGAACTGGGCTACCGCGTGGACACCGTCCAGGTGGACGAGGTGCCTGCCTGGGACGCACTCAGCCAGGGCCGGGTCGACGCCATCCTGGAGGACTGGGGCCACCCGGAGCAGGAGGACCGGTACGTCAAGGACAAGAAGACGATCGAGCCCGGCGGCGGTCTCGGCGTCACCGGCCACATCGGCTGGTTCGTCCCGACGTACTTCGCGAAGGCGCACCCCGACGTCACCGACTGGCGGAACCTCGACAAGTACGCCGACCAGCTCCGCACTCCGGAGAGCGGCGGCAAGGGCCAGCTGCTGGACGGATCGCCGTCGTACGTCACCAACGACAAGGCGCTGGTGGAGAACCTGAAGCTGGACTACCAGGTCGTCTTCGCCGGGTCCGAGGCCGCGCAGATCACCCAGATCAAGCAGTTCGCGAAGCAGAAGAAGCCCTTCCTCAGCTACTGGTACAAGCCGCAGTGGCTGTTCGAGAAGGTGCCGATGACCGAGGTGAAGCTGCCCGCGTACAAGGAGGGGTGTGACGCCGACCCGAAGAAGGTGGCCTGTGCCTATCCGAACACGCCGTTGCAGAAGTTCCTCAACAGCACCTTCTCGAAGAAGGGCGGCGAGGCGGCGGACTTCCTGAAGAAGTTCAACTGGAACACCGATCAGCAGAACGATGTCGCGCTGATGATCGCGGAACAGAAGCTGTCGCCGGAGGAAGCGGCCAGGAAGTGGGTCGAGAAGAACGAGACGACCTGGCGGAAGTGGCTGCCGAAGAAGAAGTGATGGCGTGACGCAGTGACGGCAGGACGGGCCCGCTCCGGCGGGCCCGTCCTGCCGTGTCGCGGCGCTTGTCCTGGCGCCGCTGCCGCGCCGGCCGTGCCGCCTGCGTGCCGTCGTCGCGTCGGCGTCAGCCCAGGAGCTGGTCCGCGATCTCCCGCACCTTCCGCATCGCCTCCTGCTGAAGCTGCGGGCCGAAGGTGATCCGGGTCGCGCCCAGGCGTCCCAGTTCCGCGAGCGCGGGGCCGCCGGGGAGCGGCGAGACATTGATCGGGAGCGCGGTCTCGGCCCGCAGCAGCGGCAGGTGCTCCGGCGGGACGCCCAGCGGATACACGCAGTCCGCGCCGGCCTCCTCGTAGAGCCGGATCCGGCCGATCGCCTCGTCCGGGTCGGCGACCCCCTGCAGGAACGTGTCCATCCGGGCATTGATGAACAGCGCGCCGCCGGCTGCCGCGCGGACCTCGGCCAGCCAGTCGGCGTGCGGCCGCGGGTCCTTCAGCGCCCCGGTGACCGAGTCGGAGTCCTCCAGGTTGCAGCCGATCGCGCCCGTGTCGAGCAGCCGGGCGACGAGCTCCTTCGGCGCCAGGCCGTACCCCGCCTCGATGTCGGCGGAGACCGGAACGCTCACCGAGCGGACGATACGGGTGACGGCGGCGAACATCTCGTCGGCCGGTGTATGGCCGTCCTCACGGCCGAGCGAGGCGGCGACGCCCGCGCTCGGGGTGGCGAGCGCGGGGAACCCGGCGTCCGCGAAGACGCGGGCGCTGGCCGCGTCCCACGGGCCGGGGAGGACGAGCGGGTCGTCCGCCGCCCGGCCGTGGTGGAGTGCGCGGAAGGCCTCGACGGTCATCTCCTCAGCTCCTCAGTGCTGGTACTGGCCGGGGGTGTAGTGGCCCGGCACCAGCCGGCAGGACACACCGAAGCGGTTCCAGGCGTTGATCACGGTGATCGCGGCGATCAGCTGCGCCAGTTCGGTCTCGTCGAACTCCTTCGCCGCCTTCGCGAACACCTCGTCCGGCACGAAACCGTCGGTGATGACCGTCACCGCCTCGGTGAGCTCGATCGCCGCGATCTCCTTCGCCGTGTAGAAGTGCTGCGACTCCTCCCAGGCGCCGAGCTGGATGATCCGCTCCGCCGACTCGCCCGCGGCGAGCGCGTCCTTGGAGTGCATGTCCAGGCAGAAGGCACAGTGGTTGAGCTGCGAGGCACGGATCTTGACGAGCTCCAGGATCACCGGGTCGACGCCCCGGCGGGCCGCCGCGTCCAGCGCCACCATCGCCTTGTAGACCTGGGGAGCGTGCTGCGCCCAATCGAGACGAGGAGCGCGTTCGGGCAAGTGCTTCGTGTCCGCTTCAGTAGTCATGTCATCGAATCTAGTCCGGCTGTGGCGCAGGAGTATGGTCCATTTCCATGACGGATTCCTGGTCCACTTTCGGTGCCGACCTGCATCTGGAGCTGCGCGGTACGGGCCTGCGCGCGGGCCTGATGGACGCCCTGCGGGAGGCCGTCCGCAGCGGGCGGCTCACCCCCGGGACCCGGCTGCCGTCCTCGCGTTCGCTCGCCGCCGATCTGGGCATCGCCCGGAACACGGTCGCCGATGCCTACGCCGAGCTGGTCGCCGAAGGCTGGCTCACCGCCCAGCAGGGCTCGGGGACGCGGGTCGCGCGGCGGGCGGCGCCCCGGCGGCCCGCGGGCGTGGCGAGAGCGCGTCCGGCCAGGCCCACGGCCCGCTGGTCCTTGCGGGCCGGCAGCCCCGACCTCGCGTCGTTCCCGCGTGCGGAGTGGCTCAAGGCGGCCCGCCGTGCGATCACCGCCGCACCCCATGAGGCGTTCGGCTACGGCGATCCGCGAGGCCGGATCGAACTGCGGGCCGTGCTCGCCGACTATCTGGCCCGGGCGCGCGGAGTCCGCGCCGATCCCGAACGGATCGTCATCTGCTCCGGTTTCGTGCACGGGCTGATGCTGATGGGGAAGGTGCTGCGCGCGCGACGCGTACGCGAGGTCGCCGTCGAGTCCTACGGCCTCGACCTGCACTGGAACGTGCTGCACGAGGCGGGGATGCGGACGCCGTCGCTGCCCTGCGACGAACTCGGCGCCACCACGACGCAATTGGAGCGGCTGCGGGGAGCGGGCGCGGTGCTGCTGACACCGGCGCACCAGTTCCCGCTCGGGGTGCCCCTGCATCCCGACCGCCGCGCCGCCGTCGTCGACTGGGCGCGCGTGTCCGGCGGGGTGGTCCTGGAGGACGACTACGACGGGGAGTTCCGCTACGACCGCCAGCCGGTGGGTGCGCTCCAGGGACTGGACCCCGACCGGGTGGTCTACATGGGCACGGTGAGCAAGTCCCTGGTGCCTGGGTTGCGACTGGGCTGGATGGTGCTGCCCGAGGAACTGGTGGGGGAAGTGGCCGAGGGGAAGGGGTCGACGGACTGGATGTGCGGTGTGCTCGACCAGCTGACGCTCGCCGAGTTCATCGCCTCCGGCGCGTACGACCGGCATGTGCGCGGGATGCGGCTGCGCTACCGCAGACGGCGGGACCAACTGGTGGCCGCGCTGGCCGAGCGTGCTCCGGACATCAGCGTCAGCGGGATCGCGGCGGGACTGCACGCGGTCCTCGAACTCCCGGACGGCACCGAGCCGTCGGTCGTCCAGGCGGCCGGCTGGCAGGGCCTCTCGGTGTCGGGGCTGTCCTCCTTCCGGCACGAGGAGGTGGCGTCGGGCAGGGACGCGCTGGTGGTGGGCTACGCGACGCCGCCGGACAGCGCGTGGGCGAACTCGCTGGACGCGCTGTGCAGGGTGCTCCCGTAGGTGCGGGGTCCCGGGCCGGGCTGACGGGACAGGGGCGGAGTGCGGATGCGGGGCACACGGCTGGTTCGGGGTCCCGGTCCGGGGTCGCTGTACGGATACGGGGCGCACGGCTGGTTCGGGTCCCAGGCCGGACTCTCGGGCCGGGGTCGCTGTACGGGCGCGGGCGCGGGCACGCCGTCCGTTCAGGCTCCGCGCCCGGGCGGTGACGCCGGCTGCTCCGCCTTCTCGTCGGTTTCCGCCGGGGGCTCGCCGAACCTCGCCAGGGCCAGCGCACCCGCCACCGCCACCGCGAAGCCCAGGATCGCCAGCCATGCGAGCCCTTCGCGCGTGCGGTCGCCCAGCCACACCACACCCACCAGCGCCGGGCCGATCGTCTCGCCGATCACCATGCCCGCGGTCGCCGTCGTCACCGAACCGCGCTGGAGGGCCGAGGTCAGCAACAGGAACGCCGTGCCGCCGCCGACCAGCAGGGCGTAGAGCGCGGGATTGGTCAGCACCTCGGGCAGGGCGACGGTGTCGATCAGCCGGACCGAGACCTCGACGACGCCGAAGCCCGACCCGGCGCCGAGTCCGAGCACCAGCGCGCGGGAGCGGTCCGGCAGTCGGCCGGCGAGCGCGCCGACGAGCAGGATGAGGATCGCGATGCCCAGCATCGCCCACTTCAGGGCGGTCGATCCGGTGCTCTCGCCCTCCGGGCCGGAGGAGAGCCCCAGCATGGCGAGGCCCACGACGACCACGCCGACCGCGGCCCATTCGGTGCCGCTCAGCCGGACGTGGAGCATCCGGGCCGCGACCACGGCGGTGACCGCGAGGCTGGCGGCGAGCGCTGCCCCCACCGCGTAGATGGGGAGGGAACGCAGGGCCAGGATCTGCAGGACGAAACCGAGGCCGTCGAGCGCGAGACCGACGACGTACCGCCACTGCCGCAGGGCACGCAGCAGCAGCGCCGGGTCGACACCGGAGCCGGTTCCCGGCTCCGCCGCGCGGGCAGCGACTGCCTGGAAGACGGAGGCCGTGCCGAAGCAGACCGCTGAGGCGAGAGCGCAGATCATCCCAAAGAGCACAAAGCGACTGTAGATGAGGAGGGTTGGTGGACCGGTCGTGGCGACCCGCGAGGCGGCCACTAGTCTGTCCGCGGCCCCCGGCGTGGGGCCGGTGGTACGAGGGTTTCCCAGTGGTACGAGGGTGAACGGGGGCGAGCGTCCGATGGCGCGACGCAGGCTGAGGTCGAGCACGGTGGTGCTGGGTGGCATGGGAGTGCTCGCGGCGACGATCACGTCCTGCGGCTCGGAACCGGACAAGCGGTGTGTCGACCCGGTGACCCAGGAGAAGCTCCCCAGCTACGAGTGCGACGACAGCACCGGCAGCGGGCGCTACTACTACGGCGGCAGCTACTCGTCCGGCAAGGCCGAGGGCGGCAGCTTCGACAAGACGGCGGTCGACCGCGGCGGATTCGGCTGCTCCGGCTCCGGCGGCGGCTGACCCGGCCCGAAGCTGCTCTGCTCCGGCGGTGGCAGAGCCTCGCCCGCAGCTGCCCGGCTGCGGTTCAGCCCGTGCTGGGTTGCCTCGACTCCGGTGGCTGATCCCCGCACGAAGCTGCCGGGCGGTGGCTGAAGCGCACCAAGCTCCCCGGCAGCGGCTGAGCCCCGCCCGCAGCCGCCTCGGCTCCGGCGGCCGAGCCCCGCCCGTACTCCAGGAAGGCCGCGGAATGCAGCGCCACACGATCGATCCCCGGCCCGGCTGGCAGGAGATCGTCGAGGAACAGGGCCTCGTCTACCCCCTCACCCGCTACCCCGACGGCTCGCTGCGCCCGTACTGGGACGAGAGCGCCTACTACGCGTTCTCCCTCCCCGAGGTCGAGGCGCTGGAGGAGGTCGTCGAGGAACTCCACGCCATGTGCCTGGCGGCGGCCGCGCACATCGTCGAGCGTGACCGGTTCGCCGACCTCGGGATCACCGACGCCCGGCTCGCCTCCCTGATAGCCGAGTCCTGGCGCAGGCGGGACGAACTCCCCTCCGTCTACGGCCGGTTCGATCTGCGCTACGACGGCACGGGCCCGGCCAAGATGCTGGAGTACAACGCCGACACGCCCACCTCACTGGTGGAGGCCGCGAGCCCGCAGTGGTTCTGGATGGAGGACCGCTTCCCCGGGGCCGACCAGTGGAACTCGCTCCACGAGCGTCTCGTCGCCGCCTGGAAGCGCCAGGCCCCGCTTCTGCCGCCCGGCCCGCTGCACTTCGTCCACTCCGACGGGGACGAGCTCGGCGAGGACCTGATGACCGTGGCGTATCTGCGCGAGACGGCCGAGCAGGCGGGGCTCGCCACCGAGGCGCTGTCCGTCGAACAGATCGGCTGGGACCGGCTGTCCGGCCGCTTCGTCGACGACCGGCTGCGCTTCATCCGCTCCTGCTTCAAGCTCTATCCCTGGGAGTGGCTGACCACCGACCGCTTCGGGCCCCAGGTCCTCGCGACCCTCGACAACGGCGGCGGCACCGGCACCACCTGCTGGATAGAGCCCGCCTGGAAGATGCTTCTGTCGAACAAGGCGCTGCTCGCGATCCTCTGGGAGCTGTATCCCGGCCACCCGAACCTGCTGGCCGCCCATCTCGACGGCCCGCGCGAACTCACGGCCGGCCGCGGCTATGTCGCCAAGCCGCTGCTCGGCCGCGAGGGCGCGGGCGTCACGATCCACGAACCCGGTTCGCCTCCCGTCGTACGGGACGAGCCCTGCTGCTACCAGGAGTTGGCCCCGCTGCCCTCCTTCGACGGCAACCGTGTGGTGCTCGGTGCCTGGGTCGTCGAGGGCGAGGCGGCGGGGCTCGGGATCCGGGAGTCCGCGGGGCTGGTCACGGACGAATACGCCCGCTTCCTGCCCCACGTGATTCTCTGACCCGGCGGGTCAGGCGCTCAGCACGGACCGCAGCTGGTCGAGGCCCCAGTCCAGGTCCTCCTTGCTGATCACCAGGGGCGGGGCGATGCGAATGGTGGAGCCGTGGGTGTCCTTGACCAGCACCCCGCGGTCCATCAGCTTCTCCGAGATCTCCCGGCCGGTGCCGTGGGCGGGGACGATGTCGACGCCCGCCCACAGTCCGCGTCCGCGGACGGCCTCCACCGCTCCGGTGCCCGTCAACAGGCCCAGCTCGTGGTGGAGATGATCGCCCAGCTCAGTGGCGCGCTGCTGGTACTCGCCGGTGCGCAGCATCGCGATCACCTCCAGGGCCACCGCACACGCCAGCGGGTTGCCGCCGAACGTGGAGCCGTGCTCCCCGGGCCGGTACACGCCGAGGACGTCACGGGACGAGACGACCGCGGACACCGGCACCACACCGCCGCCCAGCGCCTTGCCCAGGACGTACATGTCCGGCACGACGCCCTCGTGCTCACAGGCGAAAGTCTTGCCGGTGCGGCCCAGGCCGGACTGGATCTCGTCGGCGATGAACAGGACGTTCCGCTCGGTGGTGAGCCGGCGGACACCGGCGAGATAGCCGGGCGGCGGCACCAGCACGCCCGCCTCGCCCTGGATCGGCTCGATCAGGACGGCGACGGTGTTGTCGGTGAGCGCCGCTTCCATCGCGGCGAGGTCGCCGTAGGGAACGATCTCGAAGCCGGGGGTGTACGGGCCGAAGTCGGCCCGGGCCTCCGGGTCGGTCGAGAAGCTGATCACCGTCGTCGTACGGCCGTGGAAGTTGTCGGCCGCGACGACGATCTTCGCCGTGTTGTCCGGCACGCCCTTGACCCGGTAGCCCCACTTGCGGGCGGTCTTCACGGCGGTTTCCACCGCCTCGGCGCCGGTGTTCATCGGCAGCACCATCTCCATGCCGCACAGCTCCGTGAGCTGCGTGCAGAAGTCGGCGAACCGGTCGTGGTGGAAGGCGCGCGAGGTGAGGGTGACCCTCTCCAGCTGCGCCTTGGCCGCGTCGATCAGACGTCGGTTTCCGTGGCCGAAATTGAGCGCCGAGTACCCGGCGAGCATGTCGAGATAACGGCGTCCCTCGACATCGGTCATCCAGGCGCCGTCCGCCGAGGCGACGACGATGGGAAGCGGGTGGTAGTTGTGCGCGCTGTGCGCCTCGGCAGAGGCAATGGCACTCATCGATACAGACACGGGATCTCCGTTCGGGTAGAGACAAGGCATCCGGCCGGCACGGGGAGCGGGCCTGGTGGCCGGAGGGGCCGGGGCATCGACAGCGGTTGTTGTCCGGTGGTTGTTTTTCCGTGGGCGTCCGCGTGATGCCCCTGTTTCTATCGTCGCTCGCATCATGGACGAAAAAACCTTGCTGTGGGGCGTGAGCATTAAGGTTGGTGGTACGCACGGCGACTGGCGAGCGGGGAACCGACCCCGAGGGAGTCGTGCGCGCAGGAGCAGACGAGGTGCCGCCCGCCTGGGTACCCCGGCAACCCATTCCCCAGTGGGTGCCGCCCGCCCCTGCCTCCGGTGGGGGAGCCCGAGTCGCACCCCGGGACACCCAGTGACCCCGGAGGAAACCATGACCCTGCCCCACCCCGCACTCTCCGCCGCCGACCCGGAACTCGCCGCGCTCGTCGGAGCGGAGGAGCAGCTCCAGGCCGAAACCCTGCGCCTCATCCCCAGTGAGAACTACGTCTCCGCCGCCGTGCTGGAGGCCTCGGGCACGGTGCTCCAGAACAAGTACAGCGAGGGCTACGCGGGCCGCCGCTACTACGAGGGCCAGCAGGTCATCGACCAGGTCGAGCGCCTCGCCGTCGCCCGCGCCAAGGCCCTCTTCGGTGTCGAGCACGCCAACGTCCAGCCCTACTCGGGCTCCCCAGCCAACCTCGCCGTCTACCTCGCCTTCGCGGAGCCCGGGGACACCGTGATGGGCATGGCCCTGCCGATGGGCGGCCACCTCACCCACGGCTGGGGCGTCTCCGCCACCGGAAAGTGGTTCCGCGGTGTGCAGTACGGCGTACGCCAGGACACCGGCCTCATCGACTTCGACGAGGTGCGTGAACTCGCCCTGAAGGAACGCCCGAAGATCATCTTCTGTGGCGGCACCGCCCTGCCCCGCACCATCGACTTCCCGGCCTTCGCGGAGATCGCCCGCGAGTGCGGCGCCGTCCTGGTCGCCGACGTCGCCCATATCGCCGGCCTCATCGCGGGCGGCGCGCACCCCTCACCCGTGCCGCACGCCGACGTGATCTCCACGACCACCCACAAGACCCTGCGCGGGCCCCGCGGCGCGATGCTGATGTCCCGCGAGGAGCACGCCAAGGCCCTCGACAAGGCGGTCTTCCCCGGCCTTCAGGGCGGCCCGCACAACCAGACCACCGCCGCCATCGCTGTCGCCCTCCACGAGGCCTCCCAGCCCTCCTTCCGCGCCTACGCGCAGTCCGTCGTCGCCAACGCCCGGGCACTCGCCGAAGCCCTGCTCGACCGCGGCTTCGACCTGGTCTCCGGCGGCACCGACAACCATCTGATCCTGATGGACCTCACGCCCAAGGAGGTGCCCGGCAAGGTGGCCGCCAAGGCCCTCGACCGGGCCGGGATCGTCGTCAACTACAACACCGTGCCGTACGACCCGAGGAAGCCGTTCGACCCCTCCGGCATCCGCATCGGCACCCCGTCCCTCACCTCGCGCGGTCTCGGCACCGAGCACATGGCGGCCGTCGCCGACTGGATCGACCGGGGCGTGACCGCGGCCGGCAAGGAGGACGAGGCAGCGCTGGCCACGATCCGCTCCGAGGTCGCCGAGCTGATGTCCGCCCACCCCGCACCCGGTCTGGCGGGCTGAGCCCGGCCCTGCCCGATCCCTTCGGCCGCGATGATCCCGTCAGCCGTCCAGTAGTTGCTGCCGGGGTCCGGACTCCCGCGTCCCGTCGCCCCGCCCGAACGGCGGGCGCGGGAGGCGGGAGACCACCGGCCGCAGGACCAGCGCCAGCACCGCCCCGCCCACGAGTCCCGGTATCGCCCACCACCAGCCTTCGGTGCCGTCCGAGGTGCGCGCGGCGGCGTCCGGTGCCGCCGCGGCCCCGGCGCCTGCCGCTTCCGCCGGCTCCGGTGCCGACTGCGCTTCCCCGTCCCAGGCCGGTGGGAACTGGGCCACTCCCGCCCCGCCGTTCTTCTCGCCCATCAGGCCCAGCTTCGTGAACAGGGCGGTCAGCTCGGCCGGTTGCCGCGCCTGGTGCCAGTACCCCTGGTGCGTCTCCAGGTTCGTCGCCGTATGGATCCAGACGAGGCCCGTCCGGTCGCCCGGATAGACCTGGTCCACCCGCCACGGCTGCACGTCGTGGATCATCCAGGTCACATTGATCTGCCGGGTCCCGAGCGCCATGTCCAGCGACGGCGGCCGGTCCGTCTGTCCCTTGGTCGGCCCCTCGCCCAGCAGCTTCAGCAGGCTCGCGTACTCCGCGTCGCTGTAGTAGAGCGAGGCGGTCTCGCCGCTCTCCGGTGAGGTGACCAGCACGCTCGTCGGGCCGCCGGCCACCGCGCTCGGAGCGAAGACCCAGCTCAGCGCCAGCACCGTCGCCAGCGCGGCAAGTCGTCGTAGCAGTCGCATACTTCCCCCAGCCGACACCGGATACGGCCCCTCCGCACCGTGTCACCTCTGGTACACCGCCCGACGCCGCCAGGTTCCCGTTCGCGGGCCCCCACTTTTTCCGGGCCCCGGGACCCCGCGGCAGCCGGCCGACGCGGGCCCGGCCGGCCCAGGGCCCGCCTCAGCGCGCCCCCGCGACCCTCCGGCAGCCGCCCTGCTACCCCGACCCGGAAGGCTCCCGCGGCTCCGCCGGCTCCCACGCCCCGGCCGCCGACTCCGCGATCTCCTTCGCCCGCGCCAGTGCCGCCACACCCTCCAGCCGCAGCGTCGTCCGCCCGCCGTCGGTCGTCCACAGCAGCGTCGGCCCCGCCGTCCTCTCGGCCTGTGTCCACTGTTCGCCGCGGGCGTCGGTCATCCCGAACCGCAGCAGATGCGGCTCCTCGAACCACAGTCCTGTGCCGTCGGTGAGCGTCACCCACTGGGGCATCAGCCGCGCCTGCTTGGCATAGCCGAGGTCCAGCGCCGCCGGGAACTGATCCAGCCGGACCGTGCGCCCCCGGTCCTTCCAGCACAGCGAGATCACCGAACGGCCCGCCGGTCCCGCCACGACCGAGACGGCGTCCGGTGTGCCCAGCCCGGGCGGCACCAGCGCCCGGAACCCCGCCCGCCGTTCCGCCTCGGCCTGCGGGACGGCCTCGGCGCACCACGGCGGCTGCGCGTCCCGCAGCGGCGGCGCCGACGGGTCGTACCGCACGTCCACCCCGCCGAAGCCGAACCAGTCCGCCACCGCCGCCCGCACCGGCGGCGTGAGCACCAGGACCACCAGCACCCCGGAGAGCACCACGGTCAGCGCCCGCCACCGGCGGTGCGTCCAGCCGCGCAGCCGGGTGCCGAGGCCGGCGGGGGCGGGCGTCGGCACCGCCTCGGCGAGGAGCTGCGCCAGCACCCGCTCCGCCATCGTCTCGCCGGACACGTCAGGGACCCTGATCCCGCGACCGGCCTCGCGCAGCTCCTCCGCCAGGGCCTCCCGCTCCGCCTCCCGGCCGCTGCCGGCGCGGCGTCCGTCCTCACTCATGCTCCTCACCTCCCTTCCCGCCGATGAGCTGCCCGAGCCTGGTCAGCGCCCGGTTCAGCCGGGACTTCACCGTCCCCCGCGGCCAGCCCAGCGCCTGCGCCGTCTCCGCCTCGTCCATCTCCAGCAGATAGCGGCAGACCACGACCTGGCGCTGCTGTTCGCCCAGCTCGTCCAGCGCCGCCAGCAGCAGCGAGCGCCGCTCCTCCGCCAAGGCCGCCAGCGCCGGGTCGGCCGACTCAGGTATCAGCGGTTCGGAACCCAGCAGCAGCGCCTCGCGCCCGGCGAGCGCCCGCAGCCGGACCGCGGTGCGCACGGTGTTCCTGGTCTCATTGACCACGATCCGCAGCAGCCACGGCCGGAACGCGGCGCCGTCCCGGAACCGCCCCAGCGCCTGGTACGCCTTGAGGAAGGCGCTCTGCACCACGTCCTCGGCGTCCGCGCCCGCACCGAAAGCCACAGCGGCCCGGAGCGCGACCGCCGTGTGGGCGCGCACCAGCTCCGCGTACGCCTCCGGCTCTCCGGCGCGCACCCGCGCGATCACGGCCCCCTCGTCAACGACGATGCGGCCCCCCTCCAGGGTCCCCTCCCGCGTCCTCACACCTTTCATACACCGGCGGCCGGAGTTCGGTTCCACACCTGAGAGAATGATGAACATGGCCTCACCCCGACCTCGCGCGCTCTCCGGCATTCAGCCGACCGCCGGTTCGTTCCACCTCGGGAACTACCTGGGAGCGATCCGCCAGTACGTGGCGCTGCAAGAGACCCACGACGCGTTCTACATGGTCGTCGACCTGCACGCGATCACCGTGCCGCAGGACCCGGCCGAGCTGCGGGCGAACACCCGCCTCGCCGCGGCCCAGCTGCTCGCCGCCGGTCTCGACCCCGAGCGCTGCACCCTGTTCATCCAGAGCCACGTGCCCGAGCACGCCCAGCTCGGCTGGATCATGAACTGCCTGACCGGCTTCGGCGAGGCCTCCCGGATGACGCAGTTCAAGGACAAGTCCGCCAAGCAGGGCGCCGACCGCGCCACCGTCGGCCTGTTCACGTATCCGATCCTCCAGGTCGCGGACATCCTGCTGTACCAGGCGGACGCCGTCCCGGTCGGCGAGGATCAGCGCCAGCACATCGAGCTCACCCGTGACCTGGCCGAGCGCTTCAACGGCCGCTTCGGCCGGACGTTCACCGTCCCGGCGCCGCACATCGTCAAGGAGGTCGCGAAGATCTACGACCTCCAGGACCCGACGATCAAGATGAGCAAGTCGGCGTCCACGCCCAAGGGCCTGATCAACCTGCTCGACGAGCCGAAGGCGACCGCCAAGAAGGTCCGGAGCGCTGTCACGGACACCGACACGGTGATCCGTTTCGACAGCGTGGAGAAGCCCGGCATCAGCAATCTCCTCACCATCTACTCCACGCTCACCGGCACGACGGTGACCGAGCTGGAGCAGAAGTACGAGGGCAAGGGGTACGGAGCGCTCAAGACCGACCTCGCCGACGTGATGGTGGAGTTCGTCACTCCGTTCCGCACCCGGACCCAGGAATATCTGGACGACCCCGAGACGCTGGACTCGATCCTGGCCAAGGGTGCGGAGAAGGCCCGGGCCGTGGCAGCAGAGACGCTGGCCGCGGCATTCGACCGGGTGGGCTTCCTGCCCGCGAAGCACTGAGGCCGCCTCCCGCCACCGGCCGTCCGGTGGCGGGACCTCGTGCCCGTGGCCGAGTGTGTCCAAGGCCTCTGGCCACAGATGCGGTGGAGCCGCCACACTGGCGAGTGCGGACACAAACGACACTTGAGACGACATGTGAGGAGAACGACGTGGGGACCGTAACGCTCGGCGTTTCGATCGCGGTCCCGGAGCCTTACGGCAGCCTGCTCCAGGAGCTGCGCGCGGGCTTCGGTGATCCCGCCGCGCACGGCATTCCCACGCACGTCACCCTGCTGCCGCCCACCGAGGCCGACCCGGCGGCCCTGCCGGCGATCGAGGCGCACCTCACCGAGGTCGCGACGGCGAGCAGGCCGTTCCCGATGCGGCTGTCCGGCACGGGCACGTTCCGGCCGCTCTCGCCCGTCGTCTTCGTCCAGATCGCCGAAGGCGCCGCGGCCTGCTCCTGGCTCCAGAAGCGGGTGCGGGACGCCTCCGGTCCGCTGGTGCGCGAGCTCCAGTTCCCGTACCACCCGCACGTCACCGTCGCGCACGGCATCGCCGAAGAGGCGATGGACCGGGCGTACGAGGAACTGGCCGACTTCGAGGCCGCCTGGACCTGTGCCTCCTTCGCGCTGTACGAGCAGGGCGCGGACGGCGTGTGGCGCAAGCTCCACGAGTACGCCTTCGGGGGCGGCATCGCCTCCGTGCCCGCCCAGGGCACTCCGGTGGACGAGCCGGCGACGGCTCCCTCGGCCGCCACGTCCTGACCCGGCCGCCCCGCCGTCCCACCCCGACGAAGCCCCGCCGGTGCTCCGCTCACAGCGGCAGTCGGCGGAACAGCGGGCGCGGCACATGCCGCAGCGCCGACATCACCAGCCGCAGAGCTCCGGGCACCCACACCGTCTCCGCCCTGCGCCGCAGCCCCTGCTCGACGGCCAGCGCGACGGCCTCCGGGGTCGTGGCGAGCGGCGCCTCGGGCAGGCCGGCCGTCATCCTCGTCCTGACGAAGCCCGGGCGTACGACCATCACATGGACCCCGGTCCCGTACATCGCGTCGCCCAGTCCCTGGGTGAAGACGTCCAGGCCGGCCTTGCTGGAGCCGTAGATGAAGTTGGCGCGGCGGGCCCGCTCGCCGGCCACCGAGGAGAGGACCACCAGGGAGCCGTGCCCCTGGTTCTGCAGCGCGGCCGCGCACACGAGTCCGGCCGAGACGGCGCCCGTGTAGTTGGTCTGGGCGACCCGGACCGCCGCCGGCGGGTCGGCCTCGTCGTTCGCCTGGTCGCCGAGGACGCCGAAGGCGAGCAGCACCATGTCGATGTCGCCCTCGGCGAAGACCTTGCCCAGCACCTGCTCGTGCAGCGCCGGATCGAGGGCGTCGAAGGCGACGGTACGGACGTCGGCGCCGAGCCGGCGCAGACCGTCCGCGGCGGCTTCGAGGTCGGGGGAGGGGCGGCCCGCCAGCCAGACCGTACGGGTGCGCCGGGCGATCAGCCGACGGGCCACGGCCTGGCCGATCTCCGAGGTGCCGCCGAGGACGAGCAGGGACTGCGGTGCGCCGAAGGCGTCCTTCATGAGCAGTGCTCCTTACGAGCGGTGGAGAGCCCCGGCGGGTGGACCGGGGGCGGGGTCAGAGCGTGAGGCGGCGCGAGAGGTCGGAGGCGAACACGCCGTGGGGGTCCAGCTGTGCGCGCAGCGCGCGGAACTCGGCCAGCCGTGGATACATGCCGGCCAGCAGCTCCGGCCGCAGCCGGGAGTCCTTGGCGAGATAGACCCGGCCGCCGGCCCCCGCGACCTCGTCGTCGAGTTCGTCCAGGAAGGCGCCGAGGCCGGGCAGATCCGCGGGGATGTCGAGCGCCAGCGTCCAGCCGGGCATCGGGAAGGACAGCCACCCGGCGTCCCCCTCGCCGAACCGTTTGAGCACCGCGAGGAACGAGGGGCAGCCGCGCCGGGCGATCCGCCGCACGATCCGGCGCAGCGTCTCCTCCTGCCCGTGCCCGACCACGAACTGGTACTGCACGAATCCGCCGCGGCCGTAGATCCGGTTCCAGTGCGGTACGCCGTCCAGCGGGTGGAAGAAGGCGGAGAGTTTCTGCAGTTCACCGAGGCGGAGCCGGGGCGCACTGCGGTACCAGAGCTCGTTGAAGAGACCCACCGTGGCGCGGGTGAGCAGGCCGGGTGGTACGAAGCGGGGCGGGCCGGGCAGCCGTCCGGGGCGGAACGCGAGCGGTGCGCGGCGGGCGCGTGCGGGCAGCGCGTCCAGCGGGGCGTGCTCGCCGCGGGTGAGCACGGAGCGTCCCAGCGCCCGGCCGCGGGCGAGCAGGTCGATCCAGGCGACCGAGTAGCGGTAGCGGTGGTCGGTGGCGGTGAGCCGGGCCATCAAGTCGTCCAGATCGGCGACCCGTTCGGTGTCGACGGACATCAGCGACGTCTGGACGCGGTGCAGCCGGAGGGTCGCCGAGAGGATCACTCCCGTCAGGCCCATACCGCCCGCGGTCGCGTCGAAGAGTGCGGTGCCGGGCCGCACCGTGTGGATCGCGCCGTCCGCGGTGAGCAGGTCCAAGGCATCGACATGGCGGGCGAAGGAGCCGCTGACATGGTGGTTCTTGCCGTGGATGTCGGCGCCGATCGCGCCGCCGACGGTGACCTGCCGGGTCCCCGGTGTCACCGGTACGAACCAGCCGAGCGGCAGCAGCACCTCCATCAGCCGGTGCAGGCTCACTCCCGCGTCGCACACCACGACACCCGCCTCGGCGTCGACGGAACGGATGCGGTCCAGGGCGGTCATGTCGAGGACCGAGCCGCCCGCGTTCTGCGCCGCGTCGCCGTACGCCCTGCCGAGCCCGCGGGCGATCCCGCCGCGGGTGCCCCAGTCGCGTACGGCCGCAGCGGCCTCGTCGGCGGTGCGTGGCCGCAGCACGAACGCGGTCGTCGGGGCCGTACGCCCCCAGCCGGTGACGGACACGAAGGTGCCACCGGGACCGGCGGCGGAAGGACGGGTGTCGGCAGCCATACACCGGACCGTATAGCCGCAAATGCCCTGTTTTCCGCAGACCTAACGGACGCGCCGAAATGGGTGATTAAACGAGTGTCATCAAAGATGAGCGTGAAACTCGGCCGGTCGCCGAGAAGAGTCCCCCCTGGCTCAGGAGAAGGGGTGGCGAATGAGATACGTCGACTGCGCGGCCGCCGACCGAAGGCTGTTGGCAGCGATGCGCGCGTACGGGGGACGACCGGGCGTCGCCGTCGCCGTCCGCGCGCTCTCCCTCGCCGGGGAGCACGCCGCGCTCTGGCTCGCCGCCGGTCTCACCGGCGCGGCGGCCGACCCGGAGCGGCGCGGGCACTGGCTGCGCGCCACGGCTGTGGTCGGCGGGGCCCACCTGGCGAGCATGGGCGTCAAACACGTCGTGCGCCGGCCCCGTCCCGAACTCCCCTCGCACCGGCCCCTCGTGCACACCCTGGGCCGGCACTCCTTCCCCAGCTCGCACGCGGCGTCGGCCGCGGCCGCCGCCGTGGCCTTCGGCGCACTCCTCCCCGCGGCCCGCCGGCTCGCGCCCCCGCTGGCCGCCGCGATGTGCGTCTCCCGTCTCGTCGCCGGGGTCCACTACCCGACCGATATCGCGGCGGGCGCGGTACTCGGCGGGCTGGCCGCGCGCGCCGGAGTCCGGTGGACGGGCGGCGCGGCGTCGCCCGGCTTCACCGGGGCCCGCGTCACCGGACGCCCGAGGGGCCGGCGCCATGCCTGAGCCCGGTACCGCGCTGCTGGAGCGGCCCCGGAAACCGTCACCGCTGCGGGCCGTGAGCCTGCCGGTCGGCCTGCTCAGAACCGCCCGCCCCCGACAGTGGATCAAGAACGTGCTCGTGGTGGCCGCGCCCGCCGCCGCCGGTGAACTGGACTCCCCGCACGCGGCCGGACAACTGGCCGTCGTCTTCGCCCTGTTCACCGCCGCCGCGGCCGCGGTCTATCTGATCAACGACGCCCGGGACGCGGACGCCGACCGGGCCCATCCGGTGAAGTGCCGCCGCCCCGTGGCGGCGGGCGAGGTCCCGGTGCCCGTCGCCTACGCCGTGGGTGCCGTGCTCGCCGGCACCGCCGTCGGCGGAGCCGCCGCCCTGTGCACCCCCATGACCGGCGCCCTGCTCACCGCGTATCTGTCGATGCAACTCGCCTACTGCATCTGGCTCAAGCACGTGCTCGTCGTCGACCTGGCCGTCGTCACCACCGGCTTTTTGATGCGCGCGATGATCGGCGGGGTCGCGCTCGGCATCCCGCTCTCGCGCTGGTTTTTGATCACCACCGGCTTCGGCGCCCTGTTCATGGTCGCGGCGAAGCGCTACTCCGAGGCCGTGCAGCTGGCCGACAGCAAGGGCGCGACCCGGGCGCTGCTCACCGAGTACACGACCGGCTATCTGCGCTTCGTCTGGCAGCTCGCCGCCGGTGTCGCCGTCCTCGCCTACTGCCTGTGGGCCCTGGAGAGCGGCGGTGTGGCCGCGTCGGCGCTGCTGCCCTGGCGACAGCTGTCGATGATCGCCTTCATCCTGGCGGTGCTGCGGTACGCGGTCTTCGCCGACCGCGGCACGGCCGGCGCACCCGAGGACGTGGTGCTGCGGGACCGGCCGCTGGCCGTCATCGGCCTGGTGTGGGCCGCGATGTACGGACTGGCGGTCGCCGACCTGTGAAACGCGTCCCCTGGCCGGAGGCGGCCTCGTTCATCCTCGTCGGAGGGTGTGCGTACGCGGCCGACGTGGCGCTCTTCACGCTGTTGCGCGGCCCCGGTGGCTGGGGCCCGCTGACCGCGAAGGCCGTCTCCTTCCTCGCCGGCTGCACGGTCGCCTACCTCGGCAACGCCCTCGGGACCTACCGGCGCCGGACCCTGCGCCTGCGGGAGTACGCCGCCTTCTTCGGCGTCAATGGCGCCGGCGCGATCGTCCAACTGCTCTGCCTCGCGGTCTCGCACCACGGCCTCGGCCTGACCTCGGCGCGCGCGGACCTCGTCTCCGGGCTCGGCGTCGGCATGGTCCTGGCCACCTGCCTGCGATTCTGGGGGACCCGGACGCTGGTGTTCCGCGTGGAGGGTAGGCGTACGCCATGGACTGGCTGACCAAGCTCCCCGTCATCGGACCCCTGATGGCCCGGCTGATGCAGACCCACGCCTGGCGCTCGTACGAGACGCTCGACCGGGTGCACTGGGCCCGGCTGGCCGCCGCGATCACCTTCATCAGCTTTCTGGCCCTCTTCCCGCTGATCACCGTGGCCGCGGCGATCGGTGCCGCCCTGCTCAGCAAGGAGCAGCTGGGCAAGCTGGAGGACAAGATCGGTGACCAGGTGCCCGGCATCTCCGACCAGCTCGACATCAACTCGCTGGTGGACAACGCGGGCACGGTCGGCCTGGTCGCGGGCGCGCTGCTGCTGTTCACCGGTATCGGCTGGGTCGGCTCGCTGCGGGACTGTCTGCGGGCCGTGTGGGAGGTGGACGACGAGGACGACGACAACCCCGTCGTCCGCAAGGTCAAGGACGGCGTCGTGCTCCTCGGCCTCGGCGCGACCGCCCTCGCCTCCTTCGCCGCGTCGGCGCTCGGGTCCACCACCGTCGGCTGGACGGCGAAGCAGATCGGTATCGAGGAGGGCGGCGCCGAGGGCGTACTGCTTCAGGTCGCCGCCATCGCCATCGCCGGCGTCGCCAACTTCCTGCTGCTGCTCTACCTGCTGACGCTGCTTCCGGGAGTGCATCCGCCGCGCCGTCGGCTGGTGGTCGCCGGGCTCATCGGCGCGATCGGCTTCGAACTGCTGAAGCTGCTGCTCAGCGGCTACATCCAGGGTGTCGCGTCGAGGAGCATGTACGGCGCCTTCGGCGTCCCCATCGCCCTGCTGCTGTGGATCAACTTCTCGGCGAAGCTGCTGCTGTTCTGCGCCGCGTGGACCGCGACGCCGAGCAAGGAGCAGTCACCTGCCGCCGAGTCCTCCGGGGAGGGTCCCGGCGGCGCCGCTACCGACGGCGCAGCGGCCACTGGCGGTTGACCAGGAAGACCCCCGCCGCCAGCACCACGAGCAGACCGCCGACCACGGCGAGCGCCGTACCGACGCCGCCCGAGCCCTCGTCCGCCGCGGCGGACGCCTTCGCGGGCGCGCCGTTGTTCGCGGGCTCGACCTGGGGGGAGTCCTCGGGGGCGGCGGACCTCGGCGGGACCAGTTCACCGACGGGCCGGACCTTCCCGGCCGCCGCGAAACCCCAGTCGAGCAGCCGTCCGGCCTCCTTGTAGACGGCCTGGCTCTCCTCGGAGTCCGGGTTCATGACGGTGACGAGCAGCACCTTGCCGTTGCGCTCGGCGACACCGGTGAACGTGGCGCCGGCGTGCGTGGTGTTGCCGTTCTTGACCCCCGCCATGCCCTGGTACGGGGAGACCCCGGACTCGCCGGTGAGCAGCCGGTTGGTGTTCTGGATCTCGAAGTAGTCGCGCTTGCCCGCCGTGACCCCGCCGGGGAACTGGGCGCGTGCCGTGGAGCAGTACTCCCGGAAGTCCTTCTTCTGCATACCGCTGCGGGCGATGAGCGTGAGGTCGTACGCGGACGAGACCTGGCCCTCGGCGTCGTAGCCGTCGGGCGAGACGACATGGGTGTCGAGCGCCTGGAGCTCCTCGGCGTGCTCCTGCATGTCCTCGACGGTCTGGGGGACGCCGCCGTTCATCGCGGACAGGACGTGCACCGCGTCGTTGCCGGAACGCAGGAAGACGCCGAGCCACAGGTCGTGCACCGTGTAGGCGTGCTCCTCCTTGACCCCGACGAGGCTGCTGCCCTCGCCGACGTCCGCGAGCTCGGCCTGGGTGACCTTGTGCGCCTCGGTCTTGGGGAGCTTCGGCAGCACGGTGTCGGCGAAGAGCATCTTGAGCGTGGACGCCGGGGGCAGCCGCCAGTGCGCGTTGTGCGAGGCGAGGACGTCACCGCTCTCCGCGTCCGCGACGATCCAGGACCGGCCGGTGACCTCGCCCGGGAGCACGGGAGCGCCCGGTCCGAGACTGACCTGGGTGCCCGCCCTGCCGAGCTGTGGGCCGCCGACGGTCGACATGGAGGCCGGCGGATTCGGCTGCTTCCTGGCGGTCTTGCCATCGGTGGTGCCGGCCGAGGCGGGCACGGCGAGGAGCACGGGCAGCAACGAGGCGGCGGTGACCGTCAGCGCGGTCTTCTTCAGAGCGGACACAGACGAGAACGTACAGGGAGCTCCAGAAAATATGCTTATCGTCCCGGAGGCGCGCCGAGAAGACCGCCGGGACAGCCCACCCCGGAGAACCCGGCCGGACCAGGCCCGCGATACTGGGTGCATGAAGCTCAGCCGCCCCGTCTCCTGGTTCCTGCTCGCCTTCGGGGTGTGGAGCTGGTTCATCTGGGTCACCTTCGTCAAAAACCTGTGGGCGGACGGCAGCGGTCTCGCCTTCGACGACGCGGGTGACCCGACGGGTTACTTCTGGGTGCATCTGCTGCTCGCCTTGACGTCCTTGCTTCTGGGGACGGTCGTCGGAGTGATCGGGTTGCGTGGTGTCCGCGCTTTGCGGCGCGAGGCACACAAGGGATAGAGGAGCAGTCCGTGGTCGTGGTCTTCGTGCTGGTGGCGATCGCGGTGATCGCCCTGCTCGCGGGCGTGCACCGCTATGTGTGGAGCAGGCTCGTGCGCGACACGACCGCGGGCCGGGGCCGTGCACGCCGTATCGGCACCGTCGTGATGTGGGTGCTCCCGCTGCTGTCCCTGGGCGCGCTGATGTCGGGGCGCGCCGGGGCGCCGCTGTGGCTGGAGAGCGTCCTCGCGTGGCCGGGCTATCTGTGGCTGGCGGTGCTGCTGTACCTGGTGCTGGCGCTGCTGGTGGGCGAGGTCGTACGGGCCGTGTGGCTGCGCCTGGGCACGTCGTCGCCGGCGGAGCCGGCCGTGGCCGCGCCCGAGCCGTCGCTGCACACCGTCCCCGCGGGCGCCGCCGAGACACCGGCACCGGATCCCGGTACCGCCGCGCCGAACGGACCTCCGGCTGACGCACCGGCACCGGATGCGAGGACCTCCGCGGATGAGCCCGCCGGGCCCGCGCAACGGCAGGTGTCCCGGCGACTGTTCGTCTCGCGTGTCGTGGGCGGTGGAGCCGCCGCGGCCGCTCTGGGGACCGTCGGTTACGGGACGCAGGGAGTACTGCGCGGACCGCGGGTCACCCGGGTGACCGTGCCGCTGGCCAAGCTGCCCCGCAGTGCCCACGGCTTCAGGATCGCCGTTGTCAGCGACATCCACCTCGGCCCCGTCCTCGGACGGGCCCACACGCAGCGCATCGTCGACACCATCAACCGCACCTCACCCGATCTGGTCGCCGTCGTCGGCGACCTGGTCGACGGCAGCGTGGCCGACCTCGGCCCCGCCGCCGAACCGCTCGCGCAGCTCAAGGCCCGGCACGGCTCCTTCTTCGTGACCGGCAACCACGAGTACTTCTCCGGCGCCGGCGAGTGGGTCGACCACGTCCGCGAACTCGGGCTCCGGCCCCTGGAGAACCAGCGCGTCGAGATCGCGGGCTTCGACCTCGCCGGGGTCAACGACGTCGCGGGCGAGAGCGAGGGCGAGGGCCCGGACTTCGGGAAGGCGCTCGGCGACCGGGACCGCGGCCGCGCGTCCGTGCTCCTCGCGCACCAGCCGGTGGTCATTCACGACGCCGTCGAGCACGGCGTCGACCTCCAGCTCTCCGGCCACACCCACGGCGGCCAGCTCTGGCCCGGCAACTACCTGGCCGAGCTGGCCAATCCGACCGTCGCCGGGCTGGAGCGCTACGGCGACACGCAGCTGTACGTGACCCGGGGTGCGGGTGCCTGGGGCCCGCCGGTGCGCGTCGGGGCGCCCTCCGACATCACGGTCGTCCAGCTCGCGTCCCGACAGGCGTAGCCACCGGGCTCAGCCGGTCCCGGTGCCGTGCGTGGCGTCGTGTTCGGCCCCGGCGCCCTGACCGGGTGCGAGGTCCCGGCCCTCTCCCGCCTCCTTCGCCCCCGCGTCCCTCGGCTCCACCGCCGAGCGGGGCGCGGGCGTGGCCGCGTGTGCCGCCGCCGGGAGTTCGACGTTCACCGTCAGACCCTCGCCCGGCGCGGTCCGCACCGTCACCGCGCCGCCGTGCGCGGTGACCACCGCCTGCACGATCGCCATGCCGAGACCACTGCCCGGCGGCCGCCGCGACGAGTCGGCCTCGCCCGCGGCCCGGAAGAAGCGGTCGAAGACACGGTCCGCGTCCGCGGCCGCCATGCCCGGTCCCTCGTCCGTGACCCGCAGCCGCACGGCGCCCGGCCCGCGCCCGTCGCCCTCCTCCCGGGTCAGCTCCACCGTGACGGGTGCGTCGGCCGGCGTGTGGGCGCGCACATTGGCCAGCAGGTTGCCGGCGACCTGACGCAGTCCCGCCTCGTCGCCCCGCACGGTCACCGATCCCGCGGCCCGCACGGTCAGCGGACGCTGCGGCTGCTGGGCCCGCAGGTCGTCCGCCGCGTCGCGCACCAGCCGGCTCACGTCGACCGTGCACATCCGCGGCCGCGGCTGCTGATCCAGCCGGGCCAGGGTGAGCAGCTCCTCGACGAGCCGGCCCATCCGGTCGGCCTCGGCCGTCATCCGGGCGAGCGCCCGGGTCCGGTCGGCGGGTGCGCGCAGCATCCCCTTGTCGTAGAGCTGGAGATAGCCGCGGATCGCGGCGAGCGGTGTCCGCAGCTCGTGCGAGGCGTCGGCGACGAACCGGCGCAGCTGGGCGGCGCTGTGCTCGCGTGTCTCGAAGGCCGATTCCACCTGGTGGAGCATGGAGTTGAGGGCGACCCTCAGCTGTTCCGTCTCGGTGACGGGATCGCGTCCGGCGGGCACCCGCCGGGTCAGATCACCCTCCGCGATCGCCGAGGCCGTCTCCACCATGTCCTCCAGCGGCCGCAGCCTGTGCTGCGCGCCGAGCATGGTCAGCAGCGCGAGCAGCACCAACAGGAAGGTGCCGAAGGCGAGATCGAGTTTCAGCGCCTTCTTGACGCCGGAGTGCACGGCTCCCGTGTCGGTGGCCATCAGGACGATCGTGCCGTCGGCGAGGCGGGACCCGACCGCGCGGTGCGGATCGCCGCCCACCCGCACGTCGTGCACCTCGGCGGAGTCGGCGTAGGAGACCGGATCGCGGACGGCATCGGCGAGTTCGGTCTGCCGACGTGTCGGCGGGATCTTCGCCAGGGCGATGGGACGGTGCTGTGAGTCGAGCGCGACGAAGACCGTCTCCGAGCCCGGGAGCGGGCTCCGCTCGCCGTTCCCCGGGGCGAACTCCTCCATGAGGGCGCTGATCGCGCTGAGCGAGTCGACCTCCTTCTGGGTGAATCCGGTGCGCTGCAAGGCATTGCGGCTGCCGAGCAGTTCGGTGTCCACCCGGTCCAGCAGATAGTGCCGCATGCCCATGAGACTGACGGCGGTGGCGGCCGCTATGCCGAGGGCGAGCAGGGCGACGTTGACGATCGTGAGCTTGGCGCGCAGCGAGTGGATCCCGTGGCGCCGGGTGTGCCGGGCCCCCGCCCGCAGCAGGCGCCTCATGCGAGTCCGTATCCGATGCCCCGGCGGGTGGTGATCAGCGGCGGACCGAGCGGGTCGAGCTTGCGGCGCAGATAGCTGATGTAGGTCTCCACCACCGTCGACTCCGCCTGGTGCTCGTACTGCCAGACGTGGCGCAGCAGTTGGTCCTTGGGGACGATGCGGCCCCCGTTGCGGACGAGGAAGCGCAGCAGCGCGTACTCGGTGGGGGTGAGCTGCACCGAGCGGCCCGCCCGGCGTACGGCGCAGGTCGCGTCGTCCAGTTCCAGGTCCCCGTAGCGCAGCGGCGGCCGCACCGGCAGTACATCGGCGGGCCGGGTGCGGCGCAGGACGGCGCTGATCCGGGCCACCACCTCGTCGACGTTGAAGGGCTTGGTGATGTAGTCGTCGCCGTAGCCGAGGGCGCCCACGATCTCCGCCGGGGCGTCCCGCGCGGTGACGAAGACGACGGCCGTCTCCGGGTACCGCTCACGCAACTCACGTGCCAGCACCCGGCCGTCACCGTCCGGAAGCATCACATCGAGCAGCGCCACATCGGGGCGCGTCTGCCCGGCCGACTGCCGCGCCTGCCGTACGCTTCCCGCCGTAATCACCTCAAAACGGTGGTAACGCAGTGCGATGGCGAGGACGTCGGCGATGCTCGGCTCGTCCTCGACGACCAGCACGGTCGCTCCCTCGTGGTCCATGACCTCAGTATCGGCGCGAACCCCGTGCGGGGGGCGGGCCGTTGTCTTGGAGTTCCTTGAGAGTCATGGCCGCGCCGCACCACGGACCGGGTCCGCGGTCGATTCTGAAGTCCGGCCCGGGGGAGACGGATCGACGAAGGGGCAGAGATCGTGGCGGCATTGGCGCGGTGGTGCTACCGGCACCGGCTGGTGGTCGTGGTGCTGTGGGTGGGTGTGCTGTTCGGCCTGGGGGCGGCCGGCAGCACGGCGGGCACCGACTACTCCGACAACTTCAGCCTCCCGGACACCGACTCCAAGCAGGCACTCGACCTGATGGTGGAGGCCTTCCCACAGCGTTCCGGCGACCCCAACACCGTGGTGTGGCGGGTCCCCGAGGGTTCGGTGCGCGATGCGGCGGTACGGGAGCGGCTCGCCCCCGCGCTCGAGGAGATCGCGGGCATGAAGGGGGTCGGCGAGGTCGCGAGCCCGTACACCGAGGCGGGCGCGGCCCAGATCAGCGAGGACGGGCGGACGGCCTACGCGCAGGTCACCTTCGCCGAACAGGCCAACGCCGTACCGAAGGAGCTGGTCCAGGACGTCGTCGACACCGCGGGTGAGGCCCGGCGGGACGGCCTCCAGGTCGAACTCGGCGGACAGGCGATCACCCGGATCCAGGAACCGCCGACCGGCACGGCCGAACTCGTCGGCCTCGGCGCCGCCGCGGTCGTCCTGTTCCTCGCTTTCGGCTCCCTGTTCGCGATGTCGCTCCCGCTGGTCGTGGCCGTGTTCGGCGTCGGCACCGGGATGCTGTCGACGATGCTGCTCAGCCATGCCACGGACGTACCCGAAGTGGCGCCGCTCCTCGGGTCGTTGATCGGCCTCGGAGTCGGCATCGACTACGCGCTGTTCATCGTCACGCGCCACCGCAAGGGTGTGCTGCGGGGCATGGAACCCGAGGAAGCGGCGGTCATCGCGCTCAACACCTCGGGCCGCGCGGTGCTGTTCGCGGGCGGCACGGTCTGTATCGCGCTGGCCGGCATGCTCGTGATGAACATGCGCTTCCTCGACGGTGTCGTGATCGCCACCTCGCTCACGGTCGTCCTCAGTGTGCTGGCCGCGGTGACGCTGCTGCCGGCCCTGCTCGGCGTGCTGGGCAAGCGGGTGCTGAGCCGGCGGCAGCGCCGGCGGCTCGCGGCCGAGGGGCCCGAGCCGGTCGAGGCCCGCGGCGCGGCCGCCCGCTGGTCCGTGACCGTGCAGAAGCGCCCGAAGTCCATCGCGCTGGTCGCGGTCGTCGTGATGGCCGCGCTCGCCGTCCCGGTGCTGTCGCTCCGCCTCGGCGCGACCGACCAGGGAAACCACCGGGAGGACACCACCACCCGGCAGGCGTACGACCTGCTCGCCGAGGGCTTCGGCCCCGGCTTCAACGGCCCGCTCCAGCTGGTGACCGAGGACGCCGCACCGGCCGCGGTCCAGGCGCTCGTGGAGCGGGTGCGCGCCACGGAGGGGGTCGCCCAGGTGGCCGCGATGCCCTCGCCGCCCGGCTCCGACGTGAGCGTGATCAACGTCGTACCGACGACCTCACCGCAGTCCGAGGCGACGGACCGGCTGATCGACACCCTGCGCGACGAGGTCGTCCCGCAGTCCGGTGAGACGGTCCATGTCGGCGGAGTCACCGCGGTCTTCAAGGACTTCGCCGCCGTGACCGGCGACCGGCTGCCCTATTTCATCGGGGCGATCATCGCGCTGGGCTTCCTGCTGCTGCTCATCGCCTTCCGCTCGCTGGTCGTCCCGCTCACCGCCGCCGTGATGAACCTGATCGCCGCCGCCGCGTCCTTCGGCGTCCTGGTCGCCGTCTTCCAGTGGGGCTGGGGAGCGGAGGCACTCGGCGTCGGCAAGGAGGGCCCGATCACCGCGTTCCTGCCGGTCATCATGTTGTCCCTGCTCTTCGGCCTCTCGATGGACTACCAGGTGTTCCTGGTGAGCCGGATGCACGAGGAATGGGTGCACACGAAGGACAACGCACGGGCCGTACGCGTGGGTCTCGCAGAGACCAGCCGGGTCATCAACTGCGCCGCCCTGATCATGATCTGCGTCTTCAGCGCCTTCGTCCTCAGCGGCGACATGGAGGGCGCCATGGCCGGCATCGGGCTGGCGGCGGCCGTGGCACTGGACGCGTTCATCCTGCGCACCGCGCTGGTCCCGGCCGCGATGCATCTGCTCGGACGCTCCAACTGGTGGCTGCCCGCGGGCCTGGAGAAGCGGCTGCCCCATCTCGCGGTGGAACCCAAGGAGGAGGCTCAGGAGCCCGGCCCGGTCCACGCGGAAGGCCGGGCGACGGAATCCGCCGTGCCCGGTCCCCGAGCCGGGGCGCCGGTGGAGGAGGCCGGGTCGGTCGTGTACGGATTCGTCCGTGCACCGGACGGCGAACCCGTCGCGGACGTGGTGCTCACCCTCGTCTCGACGGGAGGACGCCAGGTCGACCGGGTCACGTCCCTGGCCGACGGCTCGTACATCCTGTCCGCACCGTCGGGCGGCGCGTATCTGCTGGCCGTGACGGCGGGTGCGCACGAACCCTGGGCGCGCCACATCATGATCGGCGGCGATGCGCTGGTCCACGACGTGGTGCTGAGCGAGGTGGGAGCGAGCCGCTGAGGCGGACCCGGCACCCACTCCCGGCGGTCGTACGAACACCCCGGCTCCGGCCGGGGTGTTCGCCCTGTTCGCGCTACCGCTTGCGGGCGGCGACCGTCTCCGCCATCCCCGGCAGGAAGTCCGTGAACAGCTCGTGCACCTCCCGTACGAGGGGCCGCAGCACCCGGAAGCGGGCGAGCGCGACACCGCGGGTGGTCAGCCGCGCCCCGCGTTCGGCCAGCCGCCTGCTGCGCTCGCGGCCCTCGGAACGGTCGAAGACCCAGTACAGGACCAGGCCCATCTGCGACAGCCACATCAACTCGGGCAGGATGTCGACCAGTTCGTCGGCCACCTTCGCCTTCGACCCGGCGAGCACCTCGCGGTGGACCGCGATGGCCGACTCCCGCGCATGCTCCGACTCGGGGGAGAAGGGGCTCAGCGGGCTCTCCGGGTCGGCGGCGTTCTTGAAGAACTGCGCGGCGAACTCGTGGTACGGCGCCGCGATGTCCAGCCAGGCGGTGAGCACCCCCGCGAGCCGGGCCTCCAGATCGGTCTCGCTGTCCAGCACGGGCCGGACCGCCGCCTGGTGCTCGGCCGCGATCCGGTCGTAGAACCCCTGGACGAGGTGCTCCTTGGAGGAGAAGTAGTAGTACGCGTTCCCCACGGAGACCCCGGCCTCCTTGGCGATGGCCCGCATGGTCGTCTTGTCGTAACCGCGCTCCTGGAAGAGCCGGAGCGCGGTTTCGAGGATGAGCGTGCGGGTCTGCTCGCTCTTGGGGGCCTTCACTTCAGTCACGGTGTCCGAGCCTAACCGGGGACGGAGCACCGGTCGTCGCAGGCCTGCGTACCGGCGGGTGTGCCTGAGCCGGTGGCCTCGCGGTACTTGGCCGCGGCGAGCATCGTGACGCGTACGAAGGGGGCGCCGGCCGGAGTGGCCAGCCAGTGGGCCTTCGGCCGGTGCTCGGCCAGTGCCCACAGGCACACGATCCAGGCCCCGGCCCCCGTGAAGACCTGCCCCCGGTCACCCAGGACGGTGATCTCCCGGCGGGTGCGTTCGTGGTCGATCCCCGGGTACCGGCGCCGGGCCTCGTGCGACCCGGCGGGCACGAGGTCCAGCGGTACGAGCTGGCGCTGACGCTGGAGCCAGTGCCGCAGATGGACGCAGAGGGAGCACTGGGCGTCGTACAGGACGGTCAGTCTCCGGACCGGGACCCCCATGGCGCTCACGCTCCGGCGGGACCGGCGGCGGGTGCGGCCCACGGCCCCCTGTCGGCGGGACCGGTCCAGCCCTGCGGCGGCACCGGCGGCACCTGCTCGCGCTCCATGATCCCGCGCCGGCGGATCTTGTTGAGGACGTAGACGTTTCCGAGGTGCATCACGCCGAGGACGAGGAGCACGACGCCGATCTTCACCGAGAGGGCCTCGAAGAGTCCGCGGGCGTCGGCCACCGCGTCGGCGGCCTTGAGGTAGAGGGCGACGAAGCCCAGGTTCACCAGGTAGAAGCCGACCACCAGCAGGTGGTTCACGGCATCGGCGAGCTTCTCGTTCCCGTGCAGTACGTCGGCCAGGAAGATCCGTCCGTTCCGGCTCAGTGTGCGGGCCACCCAGACGGTGAGCGCGACGCTGATCAGCAGATAGACGATGTACGCGACAACAGTGAGGTCCATCCCCACCCCTCCTTGAACGTGTTCAAAAGGCTGGACAGGAAGGACTGTAGACCTGTTTTTGAACATGTTCAAGCGAGTGCGCCGCCTCGGCGGAGACGTACGTCGGACGCAGGTGTCGCCGCGGCGCCCTTCGACCCGCCACACTGTCCGGATGGCATCCGTACCTCTCAGCAAGGGCGCCAACATCCCGGTCGCCGCTGTCGCTGTCCGCGCCGTGCTCAGCTGGACCCCGGGGGCGGGGACACCCGACCCCGACGCCTCCGCGCTGCTCCTCACCGAGGGCGGACGCGTGCGCGACGACGGGGACTTCGTCTTCTACAACCAGCCACGGCACTCCTCCGGCGCCGTGCGGCACCAGGGCAAGCGGGACGGGACCGACACCGTCGAGGTCGACCTCTCGTCACTCGAAGCCTGCGTCGACCGCGTCGTGCTCAGCGCATCGGCCGACGGCGGTACCTTCGGCCAGTTGCGCGGACTGCGGCTGCTGCTGCTCGACGCGGCGAGCGGCAGCGAGCTGGCGCGGTTCGACATCACGGCCGGGGCGGAGACGGCCCTGGTCGCCGGAGAGCTCTACCGGCGGGCCGGAGCGTGGAAGTTCCGGGCGGTGGGCCAGGGTTACGCGGCCGGACTGGCGGGGCTGGCCACCGACTACGGCATCACCGTGGACGACGCGCCCGCGCCCGTCCCCCAGGCGCATGCTCCGCAGGCTCCCGTCCCGCCGGCGCCTGTCGCCGCACCGCCGCCCACCCTCCCGCAGGCCGTCCGGGCGGACAGGGGCGAGGAGCAACTCCCCGTCGACATGCGCAAGCGGCTGTCCCTGCGCAAGCAGCAGGTCGCCGTCAGCCTGAGCAAGCACGGCGCGGCCGGCGCCACCGCGCGGGTGATCCTGGTGCTGGACGCCTCCGGCTCCATGGCGATGCTGTACTCCCGGGGCGTCGTCGCCGACGTGGTGGAGCGGATGGCCGCCGTCGCGGCTCAGCTCGACGACGACGGCGAGATGCAGGCGTGGACGTTCGCCACCCACCCGGCCAGGCTCCCCGACCTGACCGTCGCCGGTCTGCCTCAGTGGCTCCAACTGCATGTCCGGGGCGGTGAGATGAGCCTGTTCGGCCGCCCGAAGAAGCCGAAGAAGGGCATGCGGCCGGGGCAGGTCGACATGCGGCTGGTCGGCATCCAGAACGAGGAACAGAAGGTCATCGCCGAGGTCAGGGACTATGTCCGGGCGAACCCCGCCCAGGCTCCGACACTCGTGCTGTTCTTCTCGGACGGCGGGGTCTACCGCAACGCCGAGATCGAGCGTGAGCTGCGGGCGGCCGTCGAGGAGCCCGTCTTCTGGCAGTTCGTCGGCCTCGGAAAGTCCGACTACGGGGTCCTGGAACGGTTCGACACCCTCCCCGGCCGCCGTGTCGACAACGTCGGCTTCTTCGCCGTCGACGACATCGCGGTCGTCTCCGACCCCGAGCTGTACGACAGGCTGCTCACCGAGTTCCCCTCCTGGCTCACGGCGGCCCGCCGGGCGGGCATCATCGGCTGATGGACCACACGATCACCGTCCGGCCCGCGGCCGCCGCCGACTGGCCCGACGTGGAAGAACTCCTGAGCGCACGCGGCTCGGTCAAGGGCTGCTGGTGCATGTTCTTCCGGCAGACCCCGCAGGAGCGCCGCGAGACCGAGTGGGGCGAGGGCAACCGCCGTGCACTGCGCGCCCTCGTCGACGACGGCCGCCGTCCCGGCCTGGTCGCCCGCCGGGACCGCACCCCCGTCGGCTGGGTCTCCGTCGCACCGCGTACGGAGTACTCGCGCCTCGACCGCTCCCCGGTCAGCAAACCGGTCGACGACGTCCCGGTGTGGGCGATGGTCTGTCTGTACGTCGGCAAGGAGCACCGCGGCACGGGCGTGGCACGCGAACTGGTCCGCGGGGCCGTATCGTTCGCCCGGGACAATGGTGCGCGGACGGTGGAGGCCTACCCCGTGGACGACACGATGGGCCCGGTGGGAGCCGACGAGGCTTTCCACGGCCTGGTCTCGCTGCTGACCGCCGAGGGCTTCAGCGAGGTGGCCCGGCGCAGCCCGAAGCGCCCGGTGATGCGGCGTCAACTGACGTGATCCGCTCCGTCATGGACCCGCCCGGTGGTCACCGGCCCCCGCCGATGACCACCCCGGTGCGGAGCACTACATGCTGCTCAGCGACCGCGCGTAGTTGATCTGGCCCATCACCTGCTGGAACGTGCCCGGGTGCTGCGCCGGGATCATCGTCGAGTGGTGCTTGCCCGCGCTCGTCACGGTGACCTGGATGAAGCCCGTCGTCGTCTTCTCCTTCATCAGGAGGAAGAGCAGACCCAGCAGACAGAAGATGAAGAACACGATCGCCAGCACGATCGCGTGCGTCGGCATCTTCTCCTCGGTACGGGACATGTCCGTCGCGTTCCACACCGCACCCCGCAGCGGCAGCGTGCCCGCCGGGGTGACGATCGAGTCGCCCATCACCGTGATGTCACCGATCGAGACCAGCGGCGTGCCGCCCATCGGAACAGGGTTGACCGGCACCGGGACACCCGCGGGCTGCGTCTGCGAGTAGGCCGGGGTGTCGTTCGGGCCGGGGTGCGGGCCCGGATAGCCGTACCCGGGTGCGGCGTTGGGGTAGCCGTAGGCCGGCGTCCCCGGCGGCTGCGTCGGGCCCCACTTGTACTCGGGCTCTCCGTCCGCTGCGTACGGATTGGGCTCGCTCATATGTCTCGTCCCCGCTTTCGAGCTTCATGTCAGACGTCCCACGATCCTGCCAGGTATCGCCGCGCTCGGTGAAGCCCGTACGGCGAAGGGCCCCGCGTCCCGGGCGGGATGCGGGGCCCTTCGTACCGAATCGGTGCAACCGGCGCGACCGGTGCGGCCCGTGGGTCAGAAGCGGCGCGTGATGAGCGCCCGCTTCACTTCCTGGATCGCCTTGGTGACCTCGATACCGCGCGGGCAGGCGTCCGTGCAGTTGAACGTGGTGCGGCAACGCCACACGCCGTCCTTGTCGTTGAGGATCTCCAGACGCTGCTCCCCGGCCTCGTCACGCGAGTCGAAGATGAAGCGGTGCGCGTTGACGATCGCCGCCGGGCCGAAGTACTGGCCGTCGTTCCAGAACACCGGGCACGAGGACGTGCACGCGGCGCACAGGATGCACTTGGTGGTGTCGTCGAAGCGCTCGCGGTCCTCGGCGGTCTGCAGACGCTCGCGCGTCGGCTCGTTGCCGTTGGTGATCAGGAACGGCATCACGTCGCGGTACGCCTGGAAGAACGGCTCCATGTCCACGACCAGGTCCTTGAGGACCGTCAGGCCCTTTATGGCCTCGACCGTGATGGGCTTCTCCGGGTTGATGTCCTTGATCAGCGTCTTGCAGGCGAGCCTGTTCTTGCCGTTGATCCGCATCGCGTCGGAGCCGCAGATGCCGTGCGCGCAGGAGCGGCGGAAGGTCAGCGAACCGTCGACGTCCCACTTGATCTTGTGCAGCGCGTCGAGGACACGCTCCTTGGGATCGATGTCGATCCGGAAGTCCTGCCACTCCGCGTCCGCCGCCACCTCGGGGTTGAAGCGGCGGATCCGGAACGTGACGGAGATGAGGTGCGACGAGGCGGAGTCCGCCTCGAACGCATCCAGCTTGTCCAATGTGGGGGTAGCCATCAGTACTTACGCTCCATCGGCTGGTAGCGGGTCTGGACGACCGGCTTGTAGTCGAGACGGACGGTCTCGGAGCCGTCGTCGCCGACCTCGCGGTACGCCATGGTGTGGCGCATGAAGTTGACGTCGTCGCGGTTCGGGTAGTCCTCGCGGTAGTGACCGCCGCGGGACTCCTTGCGGGCCAGCGCCGAGACGGCCATGACCTCGGCCAGGTCGAGCAGGTTGCCCAGCTCGACGGCTTCCAGCAGGTCCGTGTTGAAGCGCCGGCCCTTGTCCTGGATGGACACGTTCCGGTAGCGGGCCTGGAGCTCGCCGATCTTCTCGACCGCGGTCTTGATCGTCTGCTCGGTGCGGAACACCATGACGTTGGCGTCCATGGTCTCCTGCAGCTCGCGGCGGATGTCCGCCACCCGCTCGTTGCCGGTGGAGTTGCGCAGCCGCTCGACCTGGGCCTCGACGAGCGAGGCCGGGTTCTCCGGGAGCTCGACGAAGTCGTTCTTGGCGGAGTACTCCGCGGCGGCGATGCCCGAGCGCTTGCCGAAGACATTGATGTCGAGCAGCGAGTTGGTGCCGAGGCGGTTGGCGCCGTGCACGGAGACACAGGCGACCTCGCCGGCGGCGTACAGACCCGGGACGACCGTGGTGTTGTCCGCGAGGACCTCACCCTGGACGTTGGTCGGGATGCCGCCCATGGCGTAGTGCGCGGTCGGCTGGATCGGGATCGGGTCCGTGTAGGGCTCGATACCGAGGTAGGTCCGCGCGAACTCGGTGATGTCCGGGAGCTTGGCGTCCAGCTGCTCCGGCGGCAGGTGGGTCAGGTCCAGGTAGACGTGGTCGCCCTCGGGACCACACCCGCGCCCTTCCCGGATCTCGGTGTAGATCGAGCGCGAGACGACGTCACGCGAGGCGAGGTCCTTCATGACGGGCGCGTACTTCTCCATGAAGCGCTCGCCGTCCTTGTTGCGGAGGATGCCGCCCTCACCGCGGGCGCCCTCCGTCAGCAGGATGCCCATGCGCCAGATGCCCGTCGGGTGGAACTGGAAGAACTCCATGTCCTCCAGCGGCAGACCGCGCCGGTAGCAGGCCGCCTGGCCGTCACCGGTGAGGGTGTGCGCGTTGGAGGTCACCTTGAAGAACTTGCCGGTGCCGCCGGAGGCGTAGATCACGGACTTCGCCTGGAAGATGTGGATCTCGCCGGTGGCCAGCTCGTAGGCGACCACACCGGCCGACCTCTTGACGCCGTCCACCTCGGTGATCAGCTGGTCCAGGACGTAGAACTCGTTGAAGAACTCCACGCCCTCCTTGACGCAGTTCTGGTACAGCGTCTGGAGGATCATGTGACCGGTGCGGTCCGCGGCGTAGCAGGACCGGCGGACCGGGGCCTCGCCGTGGTTGCGCGAGTGGCCGCCGAAGCGCCGCTGGTCGATGGTGCCGTTCGGGGTCCGGTTGAACGGCAGGCCCATCTTCTCCAGGTCGAGGACCGCGTCGATGGCCTCCTTCGCCAGGATCTCGGCGGCGTCCTGGTCGACCAGGTAGTCACCGCCCTTGACCGTGTCGAAGGTGTGCCACTCCCAGTTGTCCTCTTCCACGTTGGCGAGCGCGGCGGCCATGCCGCCCTGCGCGGCGCCCGTGTGGGAGCGGGTCGGGTAGAGCTTGGTCAGCACGGCGGTGCGGCTGCGCTTGGTCGACTCGATGGCCGCGCGCATTCCGGCGCCGCCGGCGCCGACGATGACGGTGTCGTACTTGTGGATCTTCATTGGTCTCGTCAGCCCCGGCTTTAGCGGATGTTCGGGTCGAAGGTGAAGATCACCAGCGTGCCCAGAAGGATGGTGAACACCGTGGCGGTGTACAGCAGGCCCTTGAGCCACAGACGCGTGTTCGGGCGTTCGGCGTAGTCATTGATGACGGTACGCAGGCCGTTGGCGCCGTGCAGCATGGCGAGCCACAGCATCAGCAGATCCCAGACCTGCCAGAACGGGGACGCCCAGCGGCCGGCCACGAAGGCGAAGCCGATCTTGGAGACGCCGCCGTCCAGCACCAGCTGGATCAGGAGGTGGCCGATGACCAGGACGACCAGCACGACGCCGGACAGACGCATGAAGAGCCAGGCGGCCATCTCGAAGTTGCCGCGGGTGGAGCTCGGGGTGCGGGTCGTGCGCCGGCGCGGCGCCTCGATGTACGGCGCCGGGTTGTCGGCGCTGTAGAGGCTCTCGCCCTCGACGGGGCCGATCGTGGAAGAGGTGTCAGCGGACATGTCTGGCGTCAGCTCCCGAAGACTTCACGAACGGCGTGGCCGAGCACCGGGTACAGGGCACCCACCATCAGCACGAACCAGATGGCCATCACGCTCCAGAGCATCTGCTTCTGGTAGCGCGGGCCCTTGGACCAGAAGTCCACGGCGATGACACGCAGCCCGTTCAGCGCATGGAAGAGAATCGCGGCCACGAGGCCGTATTCGAGCAGCGCGACGATAGGTGTCTTGTACGTGGCAACCACGTCGTCGTACGCCTCGGGCGAGACGCGGACGAGAGCGGTGTCCAGCACGTGTACGAACAGGAAGAAGAAGATGAGGACGCCGGTGACTCGATGAGCCACCCATGACCACATTCCTTCCCGGCCGCGGTACAGCGTTCCAGCCGGCACGGAAGAACCCTCCGGGAGCGGGGATTGGGGCCTGCCGGCTTGGGGTTGTCGGTCTGGCCCGGCCGGGTACGGTCCACCGGCCCTGGCCATCGTAGCGACGACTTGTCGGTTCGTTCGCCCGGGGTCGGCCGGTGTGATCAAACAGGCAATCAAACAGCCTCGTACGGGCTACCGGGAAGCCCCTGCGACGTCTGATTCAGGATGGTTGGCCACTACATGTGTCAGTCGGGAGCGCGCGAGGCCGCGCAGCTCCTCGGCGGCGACGGCACGCTCCTCGTCCGGTTCGTGCGTCAGACGGGTGCGGATGCCGGCCAGCAGGTGGTCCAGATACTCGTCGGGACCGTAGGCGTCGAGGCAGATCACGAAGGCGTGGCCGAAACGGCTCTCGTACGCGGCGTGTCCGGCGGCGAGCGCGGTGTGCGCGGCCTGGGGCGCGCCCGGGTGCAGCCCGGCGGAGCACTCGTCGGCGAGGGCCTCGGTCACGTCGGAGGGCCGCAGGTCGTAGCCGGCCTCGTCGGCCGCGGCGAGCAGGGACGCCAGATCGGGGTAGGGGCGGTGGGCGGCCATCCGCTGGGCCCAGCGCCGACTGGCGCAGCAGGCGAGCAGGGTGGCGACGGCGGCGCTCTCGGGCGCGGTGTTGAAGTGCTCCAGGCCGGGTGTGCCGCTCCGTTGGCCGGGCAGCGGGGACCGTATGGCAGAAGCGGCGAGCGCGCCAAGAGTGTGGTGGAGTGTCGGCGGTCGCTTCGGGAGGCCGGCGTGGGATTCGCTGGACAGCGTGGGCTCCTCGAACAGGACAGCGGGACCGCTGGGAAGGGAGGGGTGGATGAGTCGTAACGCTATCGACGCGTGCGAGGAGCTGTCCGACGGATGCGCGATTTTCACCCGGACGGGAGAGTTTCAGCTCATGTGATGGACGATGCAGGGGGTGCTTCGCCGTGGTTACGCTGCATATGGGAGGTATCCGAGTGATAGTGCACCCTGGGCGCGCCCGGACCGCCGGCGTCATGGTCGCCGTGGCCGCGGCCCTGTCGATGACCGTGACCGGCTGTTCCAGTGACGACTCCGCCGATACGGGCGGTGACGGTGGTGCCCGGGCGAAACCCCAGCCGCCGGGCGCCGCGCCCACTCCCTCGCCGTCCCGGTCGTACCCTCTCTCCACGGCGCCCGCGACCATCCCCTCCGTACGGCAGCACGACGCCGCCCGTGGCCCGGGCTGGAAGCCCGGACCTGCCGCCGGGATCGTCGTCGCGAAGGGCAGCGAGGCGCTGGCCGACGAGGCCAGGCTGCTGGCCGGCGAGCTGAAGATCGCCTACCGCGGAGCCGTCGCCGCAGGCCCCGCCGATGTCGAACTGGTACTGGCCCCCTCGCAGGCGGGCGGCGCGGAGTCGTACACCGTCCGGACCGGCGGCGGAAAGGTCCGCATATCCGGGCCGGACCAGTCCGGCGTCTTCTACGGCACCCGCACCCTCAAGCAGGCGGTCCGCTCCGGCGGTGTGATGCCGGAAGGGCTCGTCCAGGACCGCCCCGACCGTCCGCAGCGCGGACTGATGGTGGACATCGCCCGCAAGAGCTTCACCGCCGGCTGGATCGAGGACCGGCTGCGGGAGATGGCCGACCTCAAGCTGAACCAGCTGGGCCTGCACTTCTCGGACGACCAGGGATTCCGTATCGAGTCGGACACCCACCCCGAGATCGTCTCGCAGGAGCACCTCACCAAGGACCAGGTCAGGAAGATCCTCGCGCTGGCGTCCTCGCTGCACATCCAGGTCGTGCCCGAGATCGACTCACCGGGACATCTGGGCGCGGTGCTGGAGGCGTATCCCCAGCTCCAGCTGAGGGACGTGGGCGGCCGGACGGTACGCGGGGCGATCGACATCGGGAACCCGGAGTCGGCGCGGATCGTGGACGAGCTGCTGCGCGAGTACGCCGATCTCTTCGGCGGCAGGTTCTGGCATCTGGGCGGTGACGAGTACCAGGCCCTCGTGCGCGAGAACCCGGAGGCGTCCTTCCCGCAGCTCGCGGCGCTGGCCCGGGAGCGGTACGGCCCCGAGGGCCGGGTCCAGGACCTGGCGACGGACTGGGTGAACGACCGCGCGGCGGTCGTCCGGCCGCTCGGCCTCCAGCCCAAGGCCTGGAACGACGGCTTCTTCCGGGGCGGGTCCGTCTCCGTGGACAAGGACGTCGAGGTCGCGTACTGGACCGGCAAGGAGATCGGTGCGCGGCCGCCCGAGGAGTATCTGGCCGAGGGCCGCAAGCTCCTGAACCTCAACGACGAGTACATGTACTACGTGCTCGGCGAGCCCAACGACTTCACCTACCCGACGGGCCGGCGGATCTACGAGCAGTGGACGCCGTTCGTGCTCCGCGGCACCGAGCCGGTGCCGGAGAAGTACTCGAAGCAGATCGTCGGCGGCCAGTTCGCCATCTGGTGCGATCTCGCACAGGCGCAGACGCAGGACCAGGTCGCGAGCGGTATCCGGATGCCCCTGCGGGCGACGGCGCAGAAACTGTGGGTGCCGGGCGCTCCGACGGCGAGCTGGGCCGACTTCCAGAACCTGGCGAACCGGCTCGGCTGAGCCGGAACGACCGCGGCGCCGGTCGCTGTGTCGCGCTGTCCGTGACGGGGTCCGTCGCGGTGTGGGCCCGCCCGGGGGTGTGCGGGCCCACACCACGGTCCCCGGCCTCCCCGCGGGCCCAACCGGGCGCCCTGCAAGCCGAGTTCCGGGTGCGCAGAATGTAACAGAGGTGTGGCGCAAATGTGTGCGAGTGGCGCGGAATTGATGGTGGGTGCGTCAGAGCCGCTCATGACCGCACAACCGTGGCGGCGGGACCACCGGACGGAGTACTTTGCGCCAAGCGGCCCGAACACGGCTTCGGGAGACTTCTCCTCCGATCCCTGGAAGGACGGGGTTTCCCGCTTCGTCGCAGTGACGCAATTGAGCCACGGGGCGCAGTAAGAGGAAGTACTGCGTCCGCGATGGGAGGCGTCCGGTGGCGTCGAAGTGCCTGAGAGAGCTGATCGCACAGGCCGATGAGAGAGGCCTGGCCGCGAGCGGGCTCGCATGCCTGGACCGCTGTCTGCCGCTGCTCGCGTCCGAGAGCGATGTGCTGCGTCCGCTGTGGGCGGGTCTGGTGGACGGCGCGGAGGACTGGTCCGTGCGGCTGGGTGCCGCCAGGGAGGCGATGGAGAGCGAGACCGTCAGCGATGAAGCGGCCGTTCTCGTGCGCCAGATGCTCGGTGCCGCGCCGTCCGAGTGGGAGCGGGAGCCGCTGCGCGAATGGGCGGACGACTGTTCCGTCGCCGCGCTGGAGCTCCACCACCGCTTCGACGCATCGCCGGCCGAGGGCGAACCGGAGGCGGCCGATGTCGTCGAGGTGCTCAAGAACTGCCGCGAGGGCGAGCCGACGAGCGCCGGGCCCCTGGTGGCCGGGGAAGTGCGCCGGCAGATCCAGGTCCTGGAGATCCTCGCCGAGGGCGAGGGCGGCGTCGGGCTGCGGCAGGCGCTGGACGTGTCGACCGAGGGGCAGCGGATCCTGCGTGCGGTCGTCTCCCGCCGTGCCCGTGTGCAGCGGTGAGAGCCGGACATCAGCTGGTCTGAGCGGGTGCGGGGCGGGTGCGGTGGAAGGACGACCGGGGCCGCCACCCCCCACAGGAGAGGCCCCGGTCGTCGTCCGCCGGGGTTGCAGAGCCACCCCGTACTTCTCTCAGCGCCGGGCGGGCGTTTTCTGTCACACGGCGGCGGTCGGCAATTGTTGCAAGTTGTACAAGGCATGGACGCGGCCCCCCGGAACGACGTAGCGTGCTGATTCGCGCACGGGGGCGCGGCAGTGATGACCAGCTGCGATTCGGAACAAGGTTGAGGTAGTGCTGGGGGACGACGCGGAGCTGACCGCCGCGGTGCTCGCGGCACAGGACGGGGACGAAGGTGCCTTCCGGACTGTGTACCGCGCCGTGCACCCGCGGCTGCTCGGCTATGTACGGACGCTCGTCGGCGAACCCGAGGCCGAGGACGTCGCATCCGAGGCGTGGCTCCAGATCGCCCGCGACCTGGACCGGTTCAGCGGCGACGCGGACCGGTTCCGTGGCTGGGCCGCCCGAATAGCCCGCAACCGCGCGCTCGACCACATCAGGATGCGGGGCAGGCGCCCGGCCGTCGGCGGCGACGAGAGCGAACTCACCGGCAGGCCGGCGGAGTCGGACACCGCCGACGAGGCCATGGAGGCCCTGGCCACCGGGTCCACCATGGCCCTCATCGCGCAACTGCCCCAGGACCAGGCCGAGGCCGTCGTCCTGCGGGTCGTCGTCGGGCTGGACGCCAAGAGCGCCGCCAAGACGCTGGGCAAACGGCCCGGAGCCGTACGCACCGCGGCGCACCGCGGGCTCAAGCGGCTGGCCGAGCTGCTCGGCGCGGAGAGCCTGGAGGGTCTCGGGGCAGCGGATCACGAGGACCCCGAGAGCGTGGGCGCGGTTGCGAACGCGTACGGTGCTGTCGCCGACGCGGACGCCGTGAACACGGTCGCGGGCCCCGCCGAACGCGCCGCGGATCTGAACGGTGTACCTCCGCAGCGCAGTCTCCGGCCCGGTGTCACGGCACCCGCCGGTGTGACGCATTCGCGGCCGCGGACGCAGAAGGACATGTGATGGCCGACGAGCGGTACGAGTGGCTTGACAGGAAAGCGGCGGAACAGCTGTTGCGCGGCGAGCCGGTCAGGACCTCGGACGAGCACGCCCGTGCACAGGCCGCGCAGCTGTCCCGGGCCCTCTTCGCAGCGGGCAGGCCGGAGGTCCCCGTCCATCCCGAGGACGGTGACATGCCGGGTGAGGCCGCCGCGCTGGCGGCCTTTCGCAAGAGCAGGGCCGACGCCGCGGCGGGCGACGCGCTCGGGACGGTACGCCTCGCCCCCTCGCCGTGCGCCGCGTTGGGCGTGCGGCTGCGCCGGCCCGTGCGGTTCGGTATCGCGGCGCTCGTCGCGGGCTGTGCGCTCGGCGGTGTCGCGGTCGCGGCGGGCACCGGCCTGCTGCCGACGCCGTTCGGCGGCGGCACCCCTCTCCCCGCGTCCTCCGTCTCGGCGGCGGAGACACCCGGACCGCTACTGAGCGAGTCGCCCGACGGTGCGGTGAGCTCGCCCATGCAGTCGCCCGATCCGGCGCCCTCGCCCTCGGCCCCTCCGACGGAGAGCGGCGGGCTGGTGAAGGACCCGGACCCGACGGGCACCACCACCGGACCGGACGGCGAGACGTCCGTCAGGCCGGAGGACGGCAAGGAGGACGCCAAGAGCAAGCGGCGGGCCGAGCTGTACCGCAGGACGGTCGCGGCCTGCCTCGCCTACCGCAAGGGGACCCTCCCGCCCGAGCACCGCAAGAAGCTGGAGATCGCGGCCAAGGGTCCGGGCGGGGTCGAGCGGTTCTGCGCCGAACTGCTGAACCGTGACGCGAAGAGCGGCGGCAACGACCACAGCGGCAGCGACGGCGGCGGCAGTGACGACGGCAGCAACGACGACGACAAGGGCGACGGCGGCGGTGACGGCTCGGACTCCGACGGCCGGCCGCACGGATCCACGCCGCCCGTCTCCTGGACACCGCCGCAGCAGGGCACCCCGCGCGACGCGTCCGAAAATGGCCCCCAGCCGTCCGTGGGCACGCTCGTCTCTCTCTTCTGACCAGGCATTTCCCGGCCGCGCCCACGCGGTGTGACATTTTTTGAGCCGTTGACGCAGTAGAGAGTGAGCCGACTGGTCATCGGCCGCGCCCGAGCCGGGGTTCCCCCCGTACCTACGGCTGGGCGCACATGGCGCGGGCGGGACACGTTCCCCCGGTCCCGCCCGCGCCACTCACTTCTCCTGCCGCTCCCGGCCGGCTCACCAGTGGATGACGACCTTGTCGCCGATGCGGACCTGCGCGAACAGCGAAGCGATCGCCCCCCTGTCCCGGACGTTGGCGCAGCCGTGGGACGCGCCGTTGTAGCCGCGGGCCGCGAAGTCCGCCGAGTAGTGCACCGCCTGGCCCCCGCTGAAGAACATCGCGTACGGCATCGGCGTGTGGTAGATCGTCGAGACGTGGTCCCTCGACTTGGCGAAGACACTGAAAGTGCCCTCCCGAGTCGGTGTGTACTGCGACCCGAAGCGCACGTCCATCGTGGACCGCACCGTGCCGTCGACGACCCAGGACAGCGTGCGGCTCGTCTTGCTGATGCACATCACGCGGCCGGTCAGACAGCGCGGGTCGAGCTTCGCCGAGGGCTTGTTGACCTTCCGGCCCGCCAACTCGTCGCTCGTCGGCTTCTTCGTCATCCCGAGCAGCTTCTGCCAGGTCACGGTGTCCGTGTCACCGGTGACCGGCAGTCCGCGCTTGGTCTGGAAGCCCTTCACCGCACCGGCGGTGACCGAGCCGTACGTGCCGGTGGGGGTGTCGTCGAACCAGCCGATCTGGGCGAGCCTGGCCTGGAGCTCGCGCACCTTGGCGCCCTTGGAGCCGCGGGCCATCAGCACCTCGGCGGGCTCGGCGCTCGCGCTCGGCGCGGCGGGCTTCTGCTTCGGCTTCCCGGACGGCGTGGCCGGCGCCGAACGGGTCGGTGCGGGTGTCGCCTCCGGCGCGGGCGCCGAGGTGCCCGGCTTGCCGTCCGACCCGGGCCGGTCGGGTACGGCGGCCTGGGCCGTGCAGCCGACGGTCACCGCGAGTACGGCGGCCGCGGCGATGGTTCTGCCGATGGTGTTCCGAAGCATGTCGCCCCCCTGTGTTCTCTGTGCATGCTGAGATGGATTCCCGCTCTGCTCGGTTGCGCAATCCCGCGCATCATGGGGAGAAGGCTGTGAGCAAGGTCCCACCGGACGGCCCTCGAACCGTCGCGGACCCGCCGCTACAGTCCGTCGCGAGAACGGTTACCGGCGAGTAGCTCCAGCGGAGGCACAGACATGGCGCGCGAGTCCGAGTCGGGACTGCCCATCGAACCGGTCTACGGACCGGACGACCTGGAGGGGTTCGACCCGGCCGAGCAGCTGGGGGAGCCCGGGGCGTTCCCCTACACCCGCGGTGTCTATCCCTCGATGTACACCGGACGGCCCTGGACGATGCGTCAGTACGCGGGCTTCGGCACGGCCGTGGAGTCCAACGCCCGCTACCAGCAGCTCATCGCCAACGGCACGACGGGCCTCTCCGTCGCCTTCGACCTGCCCACCCAGATGGGCCACGACTCCGACGCACCCATCGCGCACGGCGAGGTCGGCAAGGTCGGGGTCGCCATCGACTCGATCGACGACATGAGGGTGCTGCTCGGCGGTATCCCGCTGGACCAGGTCTCCACCTCGATGACCATCAACGCGCCGGCGGCCCTGCTGCTCCTGCTCTACCAGCTCGTCGGCGAGGAGCAGGGCGTCCCGGCCGACCGGCTCACCGGCACCATCCAGAACGACGTGCTCAAGGAGTACATCGCCCGCGGCACCTACATCTTCCCGCCCAAGCCGTCGCTGCGGCTGATCGCCGACATCTTCCGGTACTGCCGTGCCGAGATCCCGAAGTGGAACACCATCTCGATCTCCGGCTACCACATGGCCGAGGCGGGGGCCTCGCCCGCGCAGGAGATCGCGTTCACCCTTGCGGACGGTATCGAGTACGTCCGTACGGCCGTAGCCGCCGGCATGGACGTCGACGACTTCGCGCCGCGCCTGTCGTTCTTCTTCGTCGCGCGGACGACGATCCTGGAGGAGGTCGCCAAGTTCCGTGCCGCGCGCCGGATCTGGGCGCGCCTGATGCGCGACGAGTTCGGGGCGAAGAACCCGAAGTCCCTCATGCTGCGCTTCCACACGCAGACGGCGGGGGTGCAGCTGACGGCGCAGCAGCCGGAGGTGAACCTGGTGCGGGTCGCCGTGCAGGGGCTCGCGGCCGTCCTCGGCGGCACCCAGTCGCTGCACACCAACTCCTTCGACGAGGCGATCGCGCTGCCGACGGACAAGTCCGCCCGGCTCGCGCTGCGGACCCAGCAGGTCCTGGCCTACGAGACGGACGTCACCGCCACCGTCGACCCGTTCGCCGGCTCCTACGTCGTGGAGAAGATGACGGACGACGTGGAGGCCGCCGCGCTGGCGCTGATGCAGCGGGTGGAGGACATGGGCGGCGCCGTCGCCGCCATCGAGCGCGGGTTCCAGAAGAACGAGATCGAGCGCAGCGCGTACCGCATCGCCCAGGAGACGGACAGCGGTGAACGCGTGGTCGTCGGCCTCAACCGGTACACGCTCGACGCGGAGGAGCCGTACGAACCGCTGAGGGTGGATCCCGCGATCGAGGCGCAGCAGGCGGAGCGGCTGGCGAAGATCCGCGCCGAACGCGACCAGCCGGCGGTGGGCGCCGCGCTCGCCGCGCTGCGGAAGGCCGCGGAGGGTACGGAGAACGTGCTCTACCCGATGAAGGACGCGCTCAAGGCGCGGGCCACGGTGGGTGAGGTGTGCGACGCGCTGCGCGCGGTCTGGGGCACCTACGTGCCGGCTGACGCCTTCTGATTCCGTGATGCGAAACGCCGAGGCGGAGTGTCGTACCCGTGTGCGAGACTCCGCCTCATGCTGGGTGTCACCGATCTGCCGACCTACCTCGCCGGCCTTGTCCTGATCATTCTCCTGCCGGGACCGAACTCGCTGTACGTGCTCTCCGTCGCCGCGCGCCGCGGTGTGCGGACCGGATACCGTGCCGCCGCTGGTGTGTGGTGCGGCGACACCGTGCTGATGGTGCTGTCGGCAGCGGGCGTGGCCTCGCTGCTCCAGGCCAACGCCGTGCTGTTCGGCATCGTGAAGTTCGCCGGCGCCGGCTATCTGACCTGGCTCGCGATCGGGATGCTGCGCGCGGCCTGGTCGATGTGGCGTACGCGCCGTGAGCGGGCGATGGAGCGCGAGGCGGCTTCCCCGGACGCCGCGGCCGATTCCGAGCGGCCCTTCCGCAGGGCGCTGGTGATCAGCCTGTTCAACCCGAAGGCGATCCTGTTCTTCATCGCCTTCTTCGTGCAGTTCGTCGACCCCGCGTACGCCTACCCCGCGCTGTCCTTCGTGGTCCTCGGCGCGCTCGCGCAGCTGGCGAGCTTCCTCTATCTGACCCTGCTGATCTTCACCGGCACCCATCTCGCGGAGGCCTTCCGCCGCCGCAAGCGGCTCTCCGCGGGAGCCACCTCGGCGGCGGGCGCCCTGTTCCTCGGCTTCGCGGTGAAGCTTTCGCTCAGCAGCAGCTGACAGCGGCACCGGGCGGTCAGTGGTGCCAGGCCCTGCCGTCCACGTTGTGGATCATCCGCTGGAGCACCTTGAGGGCGCGGACGTACTCCTCGTCCGTGATGCCGTCGTGGATCTTCGCCCGTACGCCCTGCTGCCGCACGGCCGCCCTGGCGCGCAGGGCCTCGCCCTCGGGGGTGTTGTGCAGCAGCCCGTCCTCGCCGGGGGCCACGAGGCCGCGACCGATCAAGGCCTCGACCTCGTCGTCCATGCGGACGGTCCCCACGGCGAGATAGCCCTGGAGGAACGCGACCAGCTCGGTGCGGTCCCGTCCGGCGGGCGATTCGGCGAGCTGGTTGAGGACCCACCACTGGGGCTGGGTGAGCCCGAGCTCGCCGAGAACGCCGCGGATATGGCCCACCACCGCCTCGTGGGCGGCCCAGCTCCAGTAGCCGATCGGCTGGCGTACAAGTCCGGTGTCATCGTGTGAATAGCGCATACGGTGACCGTAGAAACTCAAGCGCGCTTGAGGTCAAGGCCTCCGTGGGCACCGGCCCGGCGCAGCCAGTCGGCCAGTGCCGCCGTGTCCTCGCCGGCCCAGCCGATGTAGCCGTCGGGCCTGACCAGGAAGAGACCCGTGCCGTACGGCTCGTACGCGTCGATCCGGTGGCAGCGCACCACAGCGCCGTCCCCTGACGGGAGTCCGGCGTCCGTGCCGACGGCGAGCAGGGTGAAGTGCGGGCCGCGCAGCAGGTCGAAGATCCGGCGGCCGTCCGGCAGCGGGCCGTCCGGTGCCCGGTCGCCCGCCTCCAGCGCGCCCGCGGACCCGGCGGCGAGCGGACCGCCGCGATAGCCCAGCCCCAGCTGCATGGTGGCCTCACCGCGCCGGGCCTCGCCGCGGTGAATGCGCGTCGACAGGCCGAGCATCTGCGCGGCGACGGGCAGCCGCTCCTCCTCGTAGCTGTCGAGCAGCTCCTCGGGTGCGCCGTGGAGCAGCACCTGGCCGAGCTTCCAGCCGAGGTTGTACGCGTCCTGGACGCTGGTGTTGAGGCCCTGCCCGCCGGCCGGCGAGTGCACATGGGCGGCGTCGCCCGCCAGGAAGATCCGTCCCTCGCGGAAGCGCTCCGCCAGGGCGGCGCGCGGCCGGAAGTCCGACGACCAGCGCACCTCGGCGACGTCGTCCGCGGTCAGATGGGTGCGGGCGGCGATCAACTCCCGTACGCCCGCGGGGGAGATGTCGGGTTCTCCGTCCGAGAACCGGCCCGTGACCTGGAAGTCCTCCGTCCCCGGCAGGGGGCAGACGGCGAGGAACGCGGCCCCGTCGCCCGGGAAGACATGCCAGTTGAGGCGGTCGAGCGCGGGGATGCGGACGTCCGCGACGAGCATCGGGGCGGGGTCGACGCTCTCGCCGGTCATCGGGATGCCGAGGATCCGGCGGACGAGACTGCGGCCGCCGTCGGCGGCGACCGCGTAGGCCGCCCGGACGGTGCCCGTCGTCAGCTCGGCCGTCACGCCGTCCTCGTCCTGGGTGAGGGCGGTGAGGGCCGTGCCGAAGGTGACCGAGCCGCCGAGTTCCGTGAGCCGGCCGTGCAGGATCTGCTGGGTGCGCCACTGGGGGAGCAGCCATGGTTCGCCGTAGGGCGCGACCTCCGTGGGCCCCGGGCGCTCGAACATGTCGTGCTCGCCGCGTCGTTCACCGTTCTCCCAGAGCATCCCGACCGGCGCCCTGCCGCCCGCGTCGAGGACCGCGTCCACGACCCCGAGGTCGTCGAGGACCTCCAGGGTGCGGGGCTGAAGGCCCTTGCCGCGGGAGCCGGGGAAGAGGGCGTCGGACTGTTCCACGACGAGCGTGTGGACTCCGCGGCGTGCGAGGTCACAGGCGAGGGCGAGTCCGGTGGGGCCGGCGCCCACGACGAGCACCTGGGTGTCCGTGACCCTGCCGTCCTTAACGTTGTTAAGTTCCATGCATGCAGAGTGAACTTAACAGCGTTAAGTTGTCAAGGGGGTGTGGGAGGGTGGGCGCGTGGCTACGGAACGACTCGACCGGATCCGGGTGGCGCGCACCGCCTTGCGCCTGCTCAACGAGGTGGGCCTCGAAGGACTGACCCTGCGCGGGATCGCCAAGGAGCTCGACGTCAAGGCTCCGGCGCTGTACTGGCACTTCAAGGACAAGCAGGCGCTGCTCGACGAGATGGCCACGGAGATGCTCCGCCGCATGACGGCGGACCTGGCCGAGGCGCCCCCGCCCGCGGACTGGCGCGAGGCGTACGCGGCGGCGATGCGAGGGCTGCGGTCACACCTCCTGCGGTACCGCGACGGCGCGCGCGTCTACAGCGGCACGCACTTCACGGACCTGAGCTACGCGGCTCCGATGGAGGCCCAGCTGCGGACGCTCACCCGGGCGGGATTCACGCCGGGGGCGGCGGCACGGGCATGGCAGACCGGGTACAGCTACACGATCGGTTACGTGATCGAGGAACAGGCGACGGCGGAGGGGTACGACCTGGGCGCGCGGGAGGAACGCCTGTCGGAGTACCCGCTGGCAGCGCAGGCGGGCGAGGAACTCTTCGGGTCCCGGGACGAGGGCTTCGAAAGCGGCCTGGCGGCGCTGGTGTCGGGGGTCGGCGCGGTGCTGGGCCCGGGGTGACCTCCGCCCACAGGCCGCGGGCCCGCGGCCGGGACACGGCGTGCCTCACCGGGCGCGTGACGGCGGGCGCCGCCCACCGCGCGCGGCCCGACCCCGCTACCCCAGCGCCAGCTTCTTCAGGCGGCGTGCCTTGCGCGCCACCCTCCGCACCGCCGCGTGCCGCGGCACCGGGATGCCTCCCGGCAGGCCCAGAACCGTCAGGCGGCGGCGCTTGAAGTAGCGCCACGTCCCGCCGTTCAGGCTGCGGCCGAGGTACCGTTCCGCCGCCGGCCGCAGGTCGGACCTGATCTGCGGCTGCATCGCGAAACCGACCGCGCTCAGCAGCCCGGTCAGCTCCTCGTCCGCGGCCTTCGGCGTACCGGCCTCGCCCTCCGCCAGGTCCGGCACCAGCGCGTCGACGACGGTCAGCGGGATGCGGTTGCTGTTCTGGTACGGCGTGAGCCGGTCCAGCAGCGGCTCCGTACCGACCCGGGCCACCGGAATCCCGTAGAACGTGCTCGCCGTGAACAGCGCGGTCGAGAAACAGCCCGCCACCAGCGCGGGACGCAGTTGCCGGTAGAGCACCTCCGCCAGCACCGGCCGGTCCAGCACGGTGAGTTCCGCGTCCAGTGCCACCGCCTCCCGCTCCAGCGTCCGGGTCCAGGAGGCCGGCGCCGTGGGGTGCGGTTTGAAGACGATCCGCCGGTGGCCGAGCGCGACCGCGCCCTGCACCATCCGCACGTGCAGGGCCTCTTCCTCCGCCGGCGTGATGATGCCGAGCGCCGCGAGGTACTGGCCGAGCAGCAGTGCAGCACCCTCGCCGACCGCTGCCTGCGCGGGTGTCTCCTCGACGCCGTCGGACAGTTCGGCGACGACCTTGACGAACGCCTCGGTCGCGACGACCTGCGGCCGCGCCCCGAACTCCGAGAGCAGCAACGGCTTCAGACCCGGCACCAGATCCAGATGGAAGAGGGTGCGTACCCGCTCTCCGACGAGCGGGTCGATCTTGCTGCGGGTGGGGCCGTAGCTCATCAGCCCGTCCGCGTAGACGTCCAGCGCCGCGTCGGGGAAGAGCTGGGCGATCGCAAGGGCCGGCGCGACCTGGATCGACTCGACCGCGAGCTCGATCCGGTCGTCACCGAGGTCCCACAGCATGCGCAGATACCGCTCCCACAGGGGCCCGTCGTCCGGGCGCGGCGACCAGCCGCCGGGGTGGAAGGGCGAGATCGCCTCGTTCCAGGAGATCACCCCGTCGAAGCGCCCGCGCAACCGCTCGAAGCCCGGCATGGTGTCGAGCGAGGGCGAAGTCTCCGGCGTCGTGGCGTTGTTGGCGACCAGCAGCAGCCGCCGGTCCGCGGCCGGGAAACAGCCGCTGTCGATCGCCGCGGACAGCGTCGCCGCACCGTACAGCGAGGAGGCGTAGAAGATCTGGGTCGTGGGCATCAGGCCGCGGCCTCCGAGGAGAGGGGGGAGGGACGGCGACGGAGCCTGCGCAGACGCGAGGCGCGTTCGGTGTCCATCGAGTCGAGCGCTTCCTTCAAAATGTCCTGCGGCATCCGTTTCAGTGCCGCCGCGCTCATCGCACGCAATTTCCGTGCCACCGCGGGTTCGAACCTCTCCACCGATCCCAGGTGATGAGAAATAACCGCACAGTATGTCCGCACTGCTTTGGGAAGGAGCTGCGCGGAATCCGGATCCTGCGCCGTTTCTTCGAGTACCTGGTCGAATGCCCGGATGAAATCCAGCTGCCGAATGTCACCGATTTGTGTCAGGGACGATGCGACGCCGCGTCGGTAGAAGATCCCCAGGTGGCTGATCACCGCGAACGTCTCTGCCTCGCGGTGCAGCCGCCAGATCCACGGCCGGTCCTCGGCGGTGCGCAGACCGTGTGTGAAGTGCAGCAGCCCGCGGTCGGCGAGCCGCCGGTGGTACATCCCGGCCCACGCGAAGGGGTAGTCCACGCCGGTCGAGCGGTCGGCGGGCAGGATCGCGTCGCGCGGCCGCAGCACCTCGCCCCGCCGGCCGACCGGGACGCGGTGGACCGTGCGGGCCCTGGCCGTGCACTGCACATGGTCGGTGCGCACGAAGTCGCAGCCCAGGTCCTCCATGGCGGTGAGCAGATGCTCGAAGTGGCCCGGGGCGAGCCAGTCGTCGCCGTCCAGGAAGGCCAGATACTCCCCGCTCGCCGCGTCGAGACCGGTGTTGCGGGCGGTGGCGAGACCGCCGTTCTGTTCGTGTCTGATCACCCGCGCCCCCGGCACCTCCCGCTCCGCGCGCTCGAGGATCTCCGGAGTCCCGTCCTTCGAACAGTCGTCGACAAGGAGGAATTCGAAGTCCTCGCGGGCGTTCGCCTGCAGGCTTCTGAGGGTGTCGGGCGCGTATGTCTGCACGTTGTAGAACGGCACGATGACGGAGAGCTTGACCACCCCCGTGAGGCTAGGGCGGGACCCGGCATTCGTTCTGTCCCTGGCAAGGATGAAGGGTGAACAGAAGGCGAAGGACCTGTTAATCCGCCAGTTTCCCGGCCGCTTTCGCCAACCGTAGACGCGCTGTTAACCATCTGTTGTGGTCGAGTTGGGCCGTCAAACGGAATGCCTTTCTAACGTCCTCGGCGTGCCATCAAGTACCAGCGAGGCCGTACGGGTCGCCGTACTCGCCGACTCCGACACCCGGTGGAAATGGGGCGCGCTCACAGCGCGTCGTATCACCCCGAACGACACCCCCGACTCCATCGAGCTGAGCGGCTTTCTGCTGCGTGGCCGGGCCACTCCCACGGCCCGCCAGCTCGCCGAGGTCGGTGTGCAGGTGGACGAGTTGCGCGAGGTCACGGCGAACGAGTTCCTGCACGCCGTCAAGGACGACGCGTACGACGTGATCGTGCTCGCCCTCGTCGGCGGTGCCGTCCAGGCCCTGCTGCACGGGCTGGCCGCGCTGAAGATGCCGCTGCGCCCGGTGGTCGTCACCGGGTATGTGGGAGTCGTCTACGAGAAGCTCGCCGACGGACTGCTGCTGCGGCACGGCGCCGACGTCGTCCTCGCCAACTCCCGTCACGACGTGGACCGTTTCCGCGCGGTGTACAAGGGCGTGGGCGCCGACGCCTCGTCCGTCACCGAGGCCGCGCTGCCCTTCCTCGGCGGGGCGCCCTACCGGCCCGAGGCCGGCCGCGACACGGTCGTCTTCGCCGCCCAGCCCTCCGTCCCGGAGTCCCGCGCCCACCGCGCCCATCTGCTGCGACGGCTCGTCGAGCACGCCCGCCTGCACCCCGGCCGAGAGGTGCTGCTGAAGCTGCGCTCCCGTCCGGGCGAGCACACCACGCACCTCGAAGAGCTTCCGTACCAGAAGCTCGCCGAGAAGCTGCCCGGCGGCCTCCCGCCCAACTTCCGTCTGGTGTACGGGAACATGGGCGAGGTTCTCGACCGCACCGATCTGCTGGTGACCGTCTCCTCGACAGCGGCGCTGGAGTCCCTGCACCGCGGTGTACCGACGGCGATCCTCACCGACCTCGGTGTGCGCGAGGCACTCGGCAACCACCACTTCCTCAGCTCCGGGCTGCTCACCTCGTGGGACCGCCTCGACGGCGGCCACCGGCCCGTGCCCGATCAGGACTGGCTGTCCCGGCAGGGCGTCGCGGCCGACGGGACGTACGACACGGCCTTCGACATGGCCCGTGAGCGCGTCGCACTGCTGCTGGAGAAGCCCGAACTCCCGCCGATCACGCCGTACTACACCCCCGCGACGGCGCCCGGCTATCTGCCCGGCATCCTCGCCCGCCACCACCTCGGCGCCGACGGCACCCCGCTCCAGGGCAGTGCGCAGACCGCCGAGATCAGCGGCGTCCGGCGCGTGGTGCGCGACGCCGTACGAGAGGTGGCGCGCGGCGCGTACCGCCACGGCGTGCAGCGCGTCGCCCCCGTCATCCGCCGGATGGGTCAGCTGTGACCCACGAGAGCACCGGCGCACACCCGCAACTGACGTACCCAGGAGCCCAGATGACCGTTCTCGCCGTGATCCCCGCCCGAGGCGGCTCGAAGGGCGTACCGGCCAAGAACCTGGCGCCGGTGGGCGGAGTGCCGCTGGTGGTGCGGGCCGTGCGCGAGAGCCTCGCCGCCCGGCTGGTGACCGACGTCGTGGTCTCCACGGACGACCCGGACATCGCGGCGGCGGCGCGGAGCGCGGGCGCCGAGGTGGTGCTGCGGCCGGCCGCGATCGCCGGCGACACCGCCACCAGCGAGGCCGCCGTCCTGCACGCCATGGACGCCTTCGAGGCGATGAACGGCGTACACGTCGACGTGGTCCTGCTCGTCCAGTGCACCAGCCCGTTCCTGAGCCGCGAGGACGTCGAGGGCGTGGCCGCGGCGGTCGCCGAGCGCGGCGCGGACAGCGCGGTCACCGTGGCCCCGTTCCACGGTTTCGTCTGGCGCGAGGACGTCGGGGAGCCGGGCGGCACCGCGGGTGAGCAGGCCGAGAACGCGGGCGAGTACGGGGTCGAGCGGCGCGCCATCGGCGCACAGCGCACCGGCGGCGCCACCGCGCTGCTCGCCGGCACCGCTCCCGGCGGCCGCGGCGTCAACCACGACTCGTCCTTCCGCCCGCGCCGCCAGGACCGTCCGCAGGACTTCCTGGAGACGGGCGCCGCGTACGCCATGGCCGCCGCCGGGTTCCGCGAGGCCGGCCACCGCTTCTTCGGCCGCACCGCTCTCGTCCGCACCGACCCCGCCCGGGTCCTCGAAGTGGACGACCCCCACGATCTCGCGCGCGCCCGTGCGCTCGCCCCGCTCCTCGACACCCCCGCGCTGCCCACGCGCGAGGACGTCGACGCCGTCGTCCTCGACTTCGACGGCACCCAGACCGACGACCGGGTGTACATCGACGCGGAGGGCCGGGAAACCGTCTCGGTGCACCGCGGCGACGGCCTCGGCATCGCGCATCTGCGCAACGCCGGTCTGCCCCTGCTCATCCTGTCCACCGAGCAGAACCCGGTGGTCGCGGCGCGCGCCCGCAAGCTCAGGATCCCCGTCCTGCACGGCGTCGACCGCAAGGACCTCGCCCTCAAGCAGTGGTGCGAGGAACAGGGGATCGCGCCCGAGCGCGTGCTCTACGTCGGCAACGACGTCAACGATCTTCCGTGCTTCGACCTCGCCGGCTGGCCCATCGCCGTCGCGAGCGCTCACGGATCCGTACGCGCCGCCGCGCGTGCCGTCACTACCACCCGCGGCGGTGAGGGGGCGATCCGCGAGATCGCCGCCTGGCTTCTCGGCCCGACCCTTCTCCACACCCCAGCAGGCAGTCCCCCAGCCCCTGCCACGTCCCACAACACCCCCGAGAGTTAAGGATCTACCCCCCATGAGCACGTCCCGTCTGCGTACCCTCGGCACCAGGACCGCCGGGCCGGGCCACCCCGTCTACGTCACGGGTGAGATCGGCATCAACCACAACGGCGACCTCGACAACGCCTTCGCGCTCATCGACGCCGCGGCCGATGCCGGCTGCGACGCGGTCAAGTTCCAGAAGCGCACGCCGGAGATCTGCACGCCGCGCGACCAGTGGGACATCGAGCGTGACACCCCCTGGGGCCGGATGACGTACATCGACTACCGCCACCGCGTGGAGTTCGGCGAGGACGAGTACCGCCGGATCGACGAGCACTGCACGAAGCGCGGCATCGACTGGTTCGCCTCCCCGTGGGACACCGAGGCCGTCGCCTTCCTGGAGAAGTTCGACGTCCCGGCGCACAAGGTGGCCTCCGCCTCGCTCACCGACGACGAGCTGCTGCGCGCCCTGCGCGGCACCGGCAAGACGGTCATCCTCTCCACCGGCATGTCGACGCCGCGGCAGATCCGTCACGCGGTCGAGGTGCTCGGCAGCGACAACATCCTGCTCTGCCACGCCACGTCGACGTACCCGGCGAAGGCCGAGGAGCTCAACCTGCGCGTCATCAACACGCTCCAGGCGGAGTACCCGAACGTCCCGATCGGCTACTCCGGCCACGAGACGGGTCTCCAGACCACGCTGGCCGCGGTCGCGCTCGGCGCCGCGTTCGTCGAGCGCCACATCACGCTCGACCGCGCCATGTGGGGCTCCGACCAGGCGGCCTCCGTCGAGCCGGGCGGTCTCCAGCGCCTGGTCCGCGACATCCGCACGATCGAGACCGCACTGGGCGACGGCGTCAAGAAGGTCTACGACTCCGAGCTCGCCCCGATGAAGAAGCTCCGCCGGGTCGCGGGCGTCGTCGCCGAGGGGGGCGATCGCGAGCCCGCGGCGGTCTGACGGCCCGACTGCCGTCACCCCGGGGGGCCGCACGCACCGCTCCCGTCACCCGCACGACGGGGTGACCCGAGGTGCTGCCAACCCCGGGGGGCGCCGGCCTTTCGGCGGCGGGCCGCCGGCCAGGGTCGCCCGGTCGCGGCCGCGGGGCCCAGGGCTCCTGGTCGTGGCCCGCTCGACGGCCACCCCGGACCTGCGGTCGTGGCCCGTGGGCACCGGCCCGCCCGCCCCGCACGCCCGCCCGGCACCCCGTCCACCCGGAACTCCCGTCCGCCAGGAATTGCCGTCCGCCAGGAATTGCCGTCCACCCGGATCACGAGGTGACCCACAGTGAATCTCGCCTTCGTCGAGAGTCCGGTCCAGCTCCTGAACGTCCTGGAGTGGGCCCACGCCCGGCCCGGTGCGCCGCCGGACGTGGTGCCGGAGGGCCTGGCGCGTCGGGGTGACCGCGGGGCCGAGCTGACCGTGGTCGTGCTCTCGCCCACCGATCCCATGTCGCGTGGCCAGCTGCGCCGGATGGCGGAGCTGGCCCGCGACGAGGGGTTCACCGTCCGCTGGCAGGAGGCCCGCGGGGGGACCGGTGCGCCGCTGAAGACCGTGCGCCAGCTCGCCCCGATGCTGCACCGTGCGGAACGCATCGTCATAGGCGACCCCTTCTCGCGCTACGTGCAGCTGCTGCTCACCCTGGTCGGGGGCAAGGATCTGACCGTCGTCGACGACGGCACCGCCACGATGGAGTTCGTGGCCCAGCTCGCCCGCGGCGAGAAGCTCGTGCGCTGGCACCGGCGCGGCAGGCGCGGTCCGCGTGAGATGGTCCTCGCGCCCGTGACGTTCCTGGCCCGCCGCCGGCTCACCCCGTCCCGGTCCCGCCGGGTCGAGGTGTTCACCTCGATGCCGGTCGAGCCGCCGCCGGGGATCACCGTCACCCCCAACCTCTTCGGCTGGACCCGCGCCCGCTTCGGCCCGCCGAAGATCACCCGCGGCGCCGACCTGGTCGGAACGTCGCTGGTGGAGACGGGGGTGGTCGACCCCGACCAGTACGTGGAGGCCGTCACCGCGCTGGCCCGCACCCACGGCGCCACGCGCTACTTCGCGCACCGGCGGGAGAGCTCCGACAAGCTGCACCGGCTCGCGGTGGAGACCGGTCTGGAGATCGTCCGGCCCGATCTGCCGCTGGAGCTGATCGCCCGCCGGGGCCCGATCGGCGCCACGGTGCTCAGTTTTCCGTCGACCGTGGTGCACACCCTTCCGCTGGCCCTCGCGGGCACCGGCATCCGGGTGGCGGTCTGCGACATCTCCCCAAAATGGCTCAGGGACAGCGCCTCGCCCCGGGCGCAGGGATTCCTCGCCGGGGTCACCGGCACCGCACGGGATGTCCAGCGGCTGCCCGCACCGGCCTGACACCATGATCCTCCGCCGGAGGATCGCTTCGGAGCCGCTTGAGGTACGGTCGAAAAGGGTGCGTGAGCTTACCCACACGCGTGGGCAACCATGCACCTCGGGGCCACCTTTCCTTCCCCTATCGGGTTGAACTTTTGTTGATCAGTGGTCAGTTGGCCCCCGCCTGGGCATACCCTTCAACAGGTGAACCAACTGATGTCCCGTGAGTCCGAAGCAGACCTGCCCGGGGGAGACGCACTGCCCGGCACGCTGTCCGAAGCGCTGCGTGCCGAGCTGATCGCCTTCCGCCGGGACATGCACATGCACCCGGAGCTCGGCAACCAGGAGTTCCGCACGACCGCCGCGATCAAGGCACGCCTGGAGAAGGCGGGCCTGAAGCCGCGCGTACTGGCCGTCGGCACCGGGCTCATCTGTGACATCGGCACCTTGGACGAGACGCGGCCACTGCTGGGGATCCGCGCGGACATCGACGCTCTTCCCATCCCCGACACCAAGATCGGGGTGCCCTACCGCTCCACCGTCCCCGACCGCGCGCACGCCTGCGGTCACGACGTCCACACCACCGCGGTGCTCGGCGCCGGACTGGTCCTGGCCGACCTGGACCGGCAGGGGCTGCTGCCGCAGCCGGTGCGGCTGATCTTCCAGCCCGCCGAGGAAGTGCTGCCGGGCGGTGCGCCGGACGCCATCGAGTCGGGTGTCCTGGACGGCGTCGGGAAGATCATCGGCGTGCACTGCGACCCCAAGGTCGACGCGGGAGTCATCGGGCTGCGGCCCGGCCCCATCACCTCCGCCTGCGACCGGCTGGAGGTCACGCTCGACGGCCCCGGCGGCCACACCGCCCGTCCGCATCTGACCACCGATCTCGTCACCGCGGCCGCGAAGGTCGTCACCGAGGTCCCGGCCCTGCTCGCCCGCAGGGTCGACGCGCGCTCCGGCCTCGCGGTCACCTGGGGCCGTATCGAGGCGGGCCACGCCTGCAACGTCATCCCGCAGCACGCCGAACTGTCCGGCACCGTCCGCTGCCTGGACCTGCCGGGCTGGCGCGCGGCCCCCGACCTGGTGCACGCGGCCATCGACGAGATCGCCACGCTCCACCGGGCCAAGTCCGAGATCAACTACATCCGCGGTGTGCCGCCGGTGGTCAACGACCCGGCGGTGACCGAACTGCTGCGGGACGCGCAGACCGCGCGCCGCGGATCGTATGCGATCGAGGACACCGAACAGAGCCTGGGCGGCGAGGACTTCTCCTGGTACCTGGAGCACGTCCCCGGCGCGATGGCCCGGCTCGGCGTGCGGACGCCCGGTGACACCACCCGGCGCGACCTGCACCGCGGCGACTTCGACGCCGACGAGCTGGCGATCGACGTCGGCGTCGAGCTGTTCACGGCGGCGGCCCTGCTCGACGGCGGGCGGGACTAGGCCCTGTCCGGGCGATCTCGTCGGGCCTGCGACGACAGCTACGGCGCCTCGCCGTGTTGTCGGAGTCGCCCGAGTACGCCCAGTACGAGGACGATCTCCCCCAGCCTTCGGCGGGGGTGCCCCCACCGCCGTGCGATGTACCGCATCTGACGCCGCAGGCTGATCCTCGAAGATCGCCCGGACAGGACCTGGGGCCTGTCGTTCCCGCCCGGCGGTGCGCAACGGCCGGGCGTACGCTGCACTGGAGTACGTCGCGTGTCGATCAATGCGGCGCGCACCAAGCCGATGGCCGGTTCGCGACGATCCGATAACGACTGATGAACAGGTCTTTAACTGACATCTACGCGCGTTACGATCGCCGCGAAACCAGCGCCAGAAGAGGCGCTTTCGGTCAGTCTTGAAGGGACCCTCCTCTTGCGCCGGGTATCCAAGATCACTGCCGCGAGTATCGCAACCGCGGCCCTTGCCTTCACCGCCACCGCGTGCGGTGAGTCGTCCACCGAGTCCAGTGGCTCGGACGGCACGCTCAAGATCGGCATGGCCTACGACGTCGGCGGCCGTGGCGACAACTCCTTCAACGACTCCGCGGCCCGCGGTCTGGACAAGGCCAAGGCCGAGTTCAAGGCCGAGACCAAGGAGCTCACCGCCAAGAACGGTGAGACCCCGGCCGACCGGGAGTCGCGTCTCGCTTCCCTCGCCGAGGGCGGCTACAACCCCGTCATCGCCGTCGGATTCGCCTACAAGGACGCGGTCGACAAGGTCGCGGCCAAGTACCCGAAGGTCAACTTCGGCCTGGTCGACTCTCTCGCCGAGGCGAAGAATGTCGACAATATCGTCTTCACTGAGGAGCAGGGCTCGTACCTCGCCGGTGTCGCGGCGGCGCTCAAGTCCAAGGACGGCCAGATCGGCTTCATCGGCGGTGTGGACCTTCCGCTGATCAAGAAGTTCGCGGCCGGCTTCGAGCAGGGCGTCCTGGAGACGAACCCGAAGGCCAAGGTGCAGATCCAGTACCTGTCCACGGGCTCGGACCTCTCCGGCTTCGGCAGCCCCGACAAGGGCAAGGCCGCCGCCAAGGGCATGCTCGACAAGGGCATCGACGTCATCTACGCGGCGGCGGGCGGTTCCGGCGCCGGCGCGATCGAGGCCGTCGCCGGCCAGAAGGGTGCCTGGGCCATCGGCGTGGACTCCGACCAGGCCAAGGACCCGGCCCTGTCGAAGTACGCGAACTCGATCCTGACCTCGGTCGTCAAGAACGTCGACACCGGCGTCTACGATCTCGCCAAGTCCGTCAAGGACGGCAAGCCGCTGACTGGCACGCACACGTACTCCCTCGCGGAGAACGGCGTCAGCCTCACCACGACGGGTGACCACCTCACGGACATCCAGGCCAAGATCGACGAGGCGAAGAAGAAGATCGTCGACGGCACCATCAAGGTCAAGACCACGACCTGACCGGCCCGTTGACCGGGGCCCGGAGGAGCCGCTTCGGCTGCTTCTGCGGGCCCCGACTTGCGTAGTGGGTCCGGCACCTCAACAATTTGGCGGCGCTACGCGCGTAGCACTCCCCCTACGCGGTATTTTTCGCCACCACCGCCTCTGCTCCTCCACTCCCTGCCTTAGGAGAGTGCGCCATCAAAGCGTCCAGCAGTTCCCATGCCGTAGAGCTCCGCGGCATCACCAAGCGATTCCCCGGCGTCGTGGCCAACCACGACATCGACATCACCGTGCGCCGGGGCACCGTGCACGCCCTTGTCGGCGAGAACGGCGCGGGCAAGTCCACTCTGATGAAGATCCTTTACGGCATGCAGAAGCCGGACGAAGGCACCATCACGGTGGACGGTGAGCAGGTGTCGTTCAGCGATCCCGGCGACGCCATCGACCGCGGCATCGGCATGGTGCACCAGCACTTCATGCTTGCCGACTACCTCACCGTCCTCGAGAACGTCGTGCTCGGTTCGGAGAAGCTCTACGGCATCGGTGACAAGGCCCGCGCCAAGATCAAGGAGATCTCGGACGCGTACGGTCTCAATGTCCGCCCGGACGCCCACGTCGAGGATCTCGGTGTGGCCGACCGTCAGCGCGTGGAGATCCTCAAGGTCCTCTACCGCGGCGCCCGCATCCTCATCCTCGACGAGCCAACGGCCGTGCTGGTGCCGCAGGAGGTCGAAGCGCTCTTCGACAACCTCCGCGAGCTCAAGGCCGAGGGCCTGACTGTCATCTTCATCTCGCACAAGCTGGGCGAGGTGCTGTCGGTGGCCGATGAGATCACGGTGATCCGCCGGGGTACGACCGTGGGGACCGCCGACCCCGCCTCCACCACCTCCAAGCAACTGGCCGAGCTGATGGTCGGCAGCGAGCTGCCGTCGCCGGAGACCCGCGAGTCGACCGTCACCGACACGCCGATGCTGAAGGTCCAGGACCTGCGGCTGACCGCGACCGACCCCGACGGTGTCGTCCGCGCGGTGCTCGACGGCATCAACTTCACCATCCACAAGGGTGAGGTGCTCGGTATCGCGGGTGTCGAGGGCAACGGCCAGTCCGAACTGGTCGAGGCCATCATGGGTATGAGGGTGCTCGACACCGGTGTGCTCACGCTGGACACCGATGACATCTCGCATACTCCGACGCGCAAGCGGCGCGAGGAGGGCATGGCCGTCATCCCCGAGGACCGCCACCGCCACGGACTGCTGCTGGAAGCCCCGCTGTGGGAGAACCGCATCCTCGGGCACGTCACCGAGAAGCCCAACAGCAAGGGTGCGTTCCTGGACATCAAGGCCGCCCGCGCCGACACCGAACGGATCGTGCGCGAATACGACGTCCGGACCCCCGGTATCGAGGTCACCGCCGCCAGCCTGTCCGGCGGCAATCAGCAGAAGCTGATCGTCGGCCGAGAGATGAGCCACGCGCCCAAGCTGCTGATCGCCGCCCACCCCACCCGCGGTGTGGATGTCGGCGCACAGGCGCAGATCTGGGACCAGATCCGGGAGGCCCGCCACGAGGGCCTGGCCGTGCTGCTGATCTCCGCCGACCTGGACGAGCTGATCGGGCTCTCCGACACCCTGCGGGTCATGTACCGCGGCCGGCTGGTCGCGGACGCCGACCCTGCCACCATCACTCCGGAGGAGCTCGGTTCGGCCATGACGGGTGCAGCCACGGGGCATCTGGAAGCGCCGGCCGACGACGACGGCGGCAACCCCGTCGCCAACCCCGACGGGGGAGAGGACCGATGAAGAAGTTCGACAAGGAGCGGCTGCTCCTGGGGATCGCCGCGCCCCTGCTCGCGATTGTGGTGGCATTCCTCGTGACGGCCCTGGTGCTGGCCGCGACGGGGAAGCAGCCCTTCGAGGCGTTCGGCATCATGTTCGACTACGGCGTGAAGTCGGACAGCCAGGTCTACATCCTGAACAAGGCGACCACGTACTACCTGGCAGGTCTCGCGGTCGCCATCGGCTTCCGGATGAACCTGTTCAACATCGGAGTCGACGGCCAGTACCGCCTGGCGGCCTTCTTCGCCGCCGCGCTCGGTGGTGCCCTGACGCTTCCCGGCGTCCTCCAGATCCCGCTGATCATCATCACCGCGATGATCGTCGGTGCCATGTGGGCCGGTATCGCCGGTCTCCTGAAGGTCACCCGCGGCGTCAGCGAAGTGGTCTCGACGATCATGCTGAACGCGATCGCCACGGCGATCATCGGCTATCTGATCCAGGTCGGCCGCCTCGGCCACCTCGACGAGGCCGGTACGGAGATCTCCACCAAGCCGCTCCCGGAGTCCTCGCACTTCTTCGAGTTCCCGACCACCCCGACGCCCATTTACGGCTTCATCGTGGTCGCGGTCATCGCCGGCATCGCGTACTGGTTCACCCTCTCCCGCACCCGCTTCGGCTTCGACCTCCGCACGGTCGGCCACTCCGGCTCCGCGGCCGAGGCCAGCGGCGTCAACGTGAAGAAGATGGTTGTCACGTCGATGCTGATCTCCGGCGGCATGGCCGGCCTGATCGGTATGCCGACCCTGCTCAACGAGTCCTTCGAGTACGGCGGCGGCTTCCCGGTCGGTATCGGCTTCACCGGTATCGCCATTGCTCTCCTCGGCCGCAACCACCCTGTCGGCATCGCACTCGGCGCCCTGCTGTGGGCCTTCCTGGAGCGCGGCTCCGGGAAGCTCGAGTTCGAGGACTACGACAAGGAGATCGTCGGCGTGATCCAGGGCGTCATCGTCCTGTGCGTCGTCATCGCGTACGAAGTGGTGCGCCGCTACGGCCTCAAGCGCCAGCAGCGGCAGGTCGGCGAGAAGCTCGCCGCCCAGGCCCGTAAGACCGAGCAGAAGGAGGTGTCGGCGTGAGCGCCACGGCGACTTCCACCCCGCCGCCCGCGGCGCCGAAGGTGGCCGGCGGCAAAGGCGGCCGCAGGCGGCTGTCCTTCCCGGTGATCCTTCTGATCCTCGCGGGCGGGCTGTTGGCGCTGTCCGCGGTCCGTGCCATCACCGGTGCCCAGGACCTCACGGGAGCCGGCCAGATCAGTGCCTCGCTGTCGCTGGCCGTGCCGATCGGCCTCGCCGGTCTCGGCGGTCTGTGGGCCGAGCGCTCCGGCGTGGTCAACATCGGCCTCGAAGGCATGATGATTCTGGGCACGTTCTTCGGCGCCTGGGCCGGCTGGCAGACGAGCCCCTGGCTCGGTGTGCTCGCCGGTGTCCTCGGCGGCATGTTCGGCGGCCTGCTGCACGCGGTGGCGACCGTCACCTTCGGTGTCGACCACATCATCTCGGGCATCGCGATCAACATCCTGGCTGTGGGTATCACCACCTACTTCGCCAAGCTGTGGTTCAACTCCGGGGAGGCCGCCACCAAGGGCGGCAGCCCCAAGCAGTCCCCGCCGGCCGACAGCATCACCAGTGTGACCATCCCCGGGCTCTCTGACTGGCTGGCCTCGATCGAGAAGCATCACTGGTTCCTCGTCTCAGACCTCGCGGGCATTCTCGGTGGCCTGGTCACCAACGTCTCGCTGTTGACGATCGTGGCGGCGCTGCTCTTCGTGCTCACCTTCTGGGTGCTGTGGAAGACCACCTTCGGTCTGCGGCTGCGTTCTTGTGGTGAGAACCCGATCGCCGCGGAGTCCCTGGGCGTCAACGTCTACACGTACAAGTACGTCGCGGTGATCGTCTCCGGCGGTCTGGCCGGTCTCGGCGGTGCGTTCCTGTCGCTGGTGACCTCGCACATCTACAACGAGGGCCAGACCGGTGGTCGCGGCTACATCGGCCTCGCGGCGATGATCTTCGGCAACTGGCGTCCGGGCGGACTCGCCATGGGCGCGGGCCTGTTCGGCTTCTCCGACGCGCTCCAGCTGCGCAACGGCGGCGAGTCCGTCCACGCGCTGCTCCTGCTGCTCGTGGTCGTTCTCGCCGGCCTCGCCGCCTGGAAGTTCTACCGCAAGAGCTTCCTCCAGGCAGCGGTCAGCGCGGTCATCTCCGCCGTCGTGCTGGTCTGGTACCTCGGTACGGACACGGTGCCCAACGAGTTCGTCACCGCCACGCCGTACATCGTGACGCTGCTCGTCCTCTCGCTCTCCGCGCAGCGGCTGCGGATGCCGAAGGCCGACGGCATGCGCTATCGCAAGGGTCAGGGCAAGTGACGACCCCGGCCGCCGCGGACGCCGACTGGGAGCAGTTGCGGGAGCGGGCGCGCGAAGCCATGACACGCGCGTACACGCCCTACTCGGGCTATCCGGTCGGCGTGGCGGCGCTCGTCGACGACGGCCGCATCATCGTCGGCTGCAATGTCGAGAACGCCTCGTACGGTCTGTCGCTGTGCGCGGAGTGCGGCCTGGTGTCGCAGCTCCAGGCCACCGGCGGTGGCCGGCTCACGCACTTCGCGTGCGTGGACGGCCGGGGCGAGGTGCTGGTGCCCTGCGGGCGGTGCCGGCAGCTGCTGTACGAATTCGGCGGCCCCGAGCTGCTGCTGGACACCCCGGAAGGGATCCTGACCCTGGACGAGATGCTCCCGCAGGCGTTCGGGCCGCAGCATCTCTCGTAGGAGCACGGCCGCGGCCCTTCCGCTCCGGCGGAGGGGCCGCGGTCATACCCTCTTTCTATGCGCGTAGAGCAACTCTGGAGGAATCCCATGGACGTCATCTCCGTCATCCGCACCAAGCGGGACCGGGGTGAGCTGAGCCCCGAGCAGATCGACTGGGTCATCGACGCCTACACCCGGGGTGAGGTCGCCGACGAGCAGATGTCGGCGCTGGCGATGGCGATCCTGCTGAACGGCATGAACCGCACGGAGATCGCCCGCTGGACGGCGGCGATGATCGCCTCCGGCGAGCGCATGAACTTCGACGCCCTCTCCCGCCCCACCGCCGACAAGCACTCCACGGGCGGCGTCGGCGACAAGATCACGCTGCCGCTCGCCCCGCTGGTCGCCGCGTGCGGCGCCGCCGTCCCGCAGCTCTCCGGCCGCGGTCTCGGCCACACCGGCGGCACGCTCGACAAGCTGGAGTCCATCCCCGGCTGGCGCGCGCTGCTGTCCAACGAGGAGATGCTGAACGTCCTCGACACCACCGGCGCGGTGATCTGCGCGGCCGGTGACGGGCTCGCCCCCGCCGACAAGAAGCTCTACGCGCTCCGCGATGTCACCGGCACGGTCGAGGCCATCCCGCTCATCGCGTCCTCGATCATGTCCAAGAAGATCGCCGAGGGCACCGGCTCGCTGGTCCTGGACGTCAAGGTCGGCACCGGCGCGTTCATGAAGACCATCGAGGACGCCCGCGAACTGGCCTCCACCATGGTGGCATTGGGCACCGACAGCGGAGTGCGGACCGTCGCGCTGCTCACCGACATGTCCACCCCGCTCGGCCTCACGGCGGGCAACGCGCTCGAGGTCCGCGAGTCCGTCGAGGTCCTCGCCGGCGGCGGTCCCTCCGATGTCGTCGAGCTGACCCTGGCGCTCGCCCGCGAAATGCTCGACGCGGCCGGCATCAAGGACGCCGACCCGGCGAAGGCCCTGGCCGACGGCTCGGCGATGGACGTCTGGAAGCGCATGATCGCGGCTCAGGGGGGCGACCCGGACGCGACGCTCCCGGTGGCCCGCGAGCAGCACGTCGTCACCGCTTCCGCGTCCGGCGTCCTGACCCGCCTCGACGCGTACGACGTCGGCATCGCCGCCTGGCGCCTCGGAGCGGGCCGGGCCCGCAAGGAGGACCCGGTGCAGGCGGGTGCGGGCGTCGAACTGCACGCCAAGCCGGGCGAGACGGTGACGGCGGGACAGCCGCTGATGACCCTGCACACGGACACCCCCGAGAAGTTCGACTACGCGCTCCAGTCCCTGGGCTCGGCGTACGACATCGCCCCGGCGGGCACGGAGTTCACCGCGAACCCGATCGTGCTGGACCGCATCGCCTGACCGCGCACGGATGACGAGCAGCGGGACCGGTGGAGATCCACCGGTCCCGCTGTCCGTCGTGGCACCGATGAGATCGGGCGCCCGCACCGGTCCCCAGAACAGGACGTATCCGTACGACGACGGGACGGGATCGTGAGCCATGCGCCGAAGTCTTCTGACAGCGATGAGTTCTGGCCGCAAGGGCAGTCTGATACGTGTGGACGCCACACAGCCCGTCGTCATGCGCATTTCCGGGAGGCTGACCCCGGACGATGTGCCGCGCCTGTGCGAGGAGTTGCACGCGCGGCTCTCCGGCACCGGCGTCACCGAGGCGATCTGTGACGTCGGAGGGCTGACGCACGCCAGTCTGACCGCCGTCAACGCCCTTGCGCGGATGCAGCTCACGGCCCGGCGGCTGGGGTGCCGGGTCCGGATGAGAGGTGCCGGGCCGGAGCTGCGCGCACTGCTGGAACTGGTGGGCCTGGGCGAAGTCGCCTGACGGGATCGCCTGACGGGGATTGCCTGACGGGGAGGCCGCCGGTAGGGCAAGCCGCCCGAGGGGACGGTCCTAGCCCGCCGTCTTCGGGGCCTCCGCTCCCGCGTCCGCACCCTCACCCGCGGCAGCCTCCGCGGCCTGTGCGGCGACAGGGGCACCGTCCTTGTCGAGTGCCGGCGGCAGGTCGAACAGCGGGAACCACCTCTTGGTGTCCAGGAAGAAGTCCATCCCGCCGATCTTGCCGTCCGAGAGCTCCAGGACGATGAGCGCCCACGGCTCGTACCCCTCGCCGGACGCGCTCGGGTGGTAGTGCGCGAACGCCGGCGAGCCGTTCGCCACGGTCGGGACCAGCTTCGATCCCCGGCACACCTCGCCCACGCCGAGCATCCAGCCCACGATGTTGTCGTGGCCGCGCAGCCACAGGTCGTAAGGCGGCATGGACATCGTCGCGTCCTCGTGGAGGAGGGCGGTCAGCGCCTGCATGTCGTACCCCTCGAAAGCCGCCACATAGCGGGCGAGGAGCTTCTGCTGTTCTTCGTCGAGGGGGTCGGCGCCGTCCGAGGAGGCCGGCTCCGACTCGGCGAGGGTCGCCCGCGCCCGCTGGAGCGCGCTGTTCACCGAGGCGACCGTGGTGCCCAGCAGCTCGGCGACCTCGCTCGCCTTCCAGGCCAGCACCTCGCGCAGGATCAGGACGGCACGCTGCTTGGGCGGCAGATGCTGGAGCGCGGCGACGAACGCCAGCCTGATCGTCTCGCGCTCCACCGCGGTCTCCGCAGGGTCGGCCACCGAGGGCAGCACCCGCCCGTCGGGCACCGGCTCGAGCCAGGTGACCTCCGGGCGGCTGGTCAGCTGGGCCTGGGCGACGGGGGTCGCGGCCGTGAGGTCCATGGGGCGGGCGCGGCGGTTGCCTGCGTTCAGCATGTCGAGACAGACGTTCGTCGCGATGCGGTACAGCCACGACCGCAGCGACGAACGCCCTTCGAACTTCTCGAAATTCCGCCAGGCCCGGACCATGGTGTCCTGCACCGCGTCCTCCGCCTCGAAAGCGGAGCCGAGCATGCGGTAGCAGTAACCGGTCAGCTCGCGCCGGTACTGCTCCAGTCTCGAATCCAGGTCCTGCGTCGTTGCCAGATCACTCATCGGGTCCACCCCTGTCGCCCATTCGGCACCAGCCCTTCGGAACCTACAGGAGGGGACTGACAGTGGGGGTCAGGTTCCCGGCTTGCGCCCGTATACGTGCACGTCGTCGCCGTTCTTCAGCAAATTCCAGTATGCCTTTGCCTCCGCGGGCCGCATATTGACGCAGCCCCCCGAGCCCGGCGGGTTGTACATCGACTTCGTGACCGAGTGGAAGGCCTGTCCGCCGTCGAAGAACTGCGAATACGGCATCCGGACCTTGTAGATGGTGGAGAAGTGGTTGATGCTCCGCCAGTAGATCTTCTTGGCGCCGGTACGGGTCTCGGTGCCGTTCTTGCCCGTACGCACCGCGACCGGGCCGTAGACGAGCTTCTTGCCGTCCTGGATCCACGTCAGCTGACGGGTCAGGTCGACGCAGGCGATGCGGCCCTTGTTGGTCGGACACTTCCCGGCCGCGTTCGGGTTCTTCCCCGCCGCGCGCTGCGCCAGGATCGTGTTCATCGTCTGCCAGGTCAGCGGACCGGCGTAGCCGATGGTCGGCGTGATTCCGTGCCACCCCTGGAAGGTCCGGATCGCCTTGCAGTCGGCCGCCGACTGCTTGCCGTCCACCGGACGCCCCATGAACTTCTCGACCTGCTTCTGGTACGGCCCCGTCGCCGTCGTGCACGAGGCCGCGGCGGCAGGCGCGCTGCCTATCGCCATCGTGAGCGGGACCACCAGCCCGGTCAGGCCGAGCACCACTCCCGCCCGTCTCCGTATGCCCTGCGTCCCCCGTGTCCCCCCGGTGCGACCCATCGCCACCAACTCCCCTCCGTGGACCGCGCCGACGCGCGGGTCTGCCAGCTTTGACGCTCACGGAGGAGCCGCGGTTGTACGGGAGGGGTGACCAATTCCCGCGGGTATGTCAGCGCTGTGCGCCGGCGAGCAGCATCCGGTGCTCGGCGCGGGCCACCCGGGTCCCGTACAGCGTGATCGACACGACGCCGAGCACGGCCAGCAGACCCAGCAGGACCGTGCCCGCCCAGCCCCCGGAGTGGTAGGCGAGGGCGCCGAGCGCACCGCCCGCGCTGCTGCCGAGGTAGTACGCGGACTGGTACAGCGCGGACGCCTGGGCGCGGCCCGTCTTCGCCGTACGGCTCACCGACGACGAGGCGACCGCGTGCCCGGCGAAGAACCCCGCGGTGATCAGCACCAGGCCCAGCAGCACCGCCGGCAGCGTGTCCGCCAGGGACAGCAGCAGGCCCGCGGCGGTCGTGGTGACCGCGAGGTACAGGGCTCCGCGGCGGCCGAGCCGGCCGACCAGCTTCCCGGCGGCGGCGGAGGAGACCGTACCGACGAGGTAGACCAGGAAGATCGAGCCGACGATGCCCTGCGGCAGGCTGAAGGGGGCCTCGACCAGCCGGTAGCCGATCACCGTGTAGACCGCGCCGAACACCGTCATGAACAGGGCGCCGATCGCGTACAGCCGCAGCAGCAGCGGGTCGGCGAGATGACCGCGGACCGTCGCGACGAGGGCGCGCGGGTTCACCGAACCGGGCGTGAAATGACGGGCCCTGGGGAGCATCGCGCGGAACACCAGCGCGCACACCAGGGCCATCAGGCCGACCGCGGCGAGCGCCGCGCGCCAGCCCCAGAGCTGTGCCACCCAGCCGGTGACGATCCGCCCGCTCATCCCGCCGATGCTGTTGCCCGCCACGAACAGGCCGATCGCGGCCACCAGCGCCTTCGGCCGCACCTCCTCAGCGAGATACGCCATCGCCGAGGCCGGCAGCCCGGCCAGCGCCGCGCCCTGCACGGCGCGCAGCGCCACCAGCCACTCCAGGCTCGGGGCGAACGGCACCAGCAGTCCCACCGCCACGGCGACGGCCAGCGACGCCGTCATCACGGTGCGCCGTCCGAAGCGCTCGGAGAGCGAGCTCATCGGCAGGACGAACACGGCCAGCGCGGCGGTCGCCGCGGAGACGGTCCAGCTGGCGGCGGACGCGCTCACGCCGAAGTCGGCGGAGACGGCGGGCAGCAGCGCCTGCGTCGAGTAGAGGAGGGCGAACGTGGCCATACCGGCGGCGAAGAGCGCGAAGCTCATGCGGCGGTAGCCGGGCTGCCCGGGGGAGAGAAGTTCGGGGGACGACGGGCCGGCGCCCACGGGAGTGGACGCCTTGGTACTGGCGGGAGACATGCTTCGAACGTAGGCGCCGGAACTTCATGCGTCCAATGCATGGATTGGCCATAATCGTTCCCATGGTGCATGACCACAGCTCACAGCCTCGGCTGTCACCGAGTAGTTACGAAGAAGACATCACGCTGCTGCTCGCGCCGCGCCTCGCGTACTTCGCCGGAGTCGCCCGCCACGAGCATGTGACGCGCGCCGCACAGGAGATGGGGGTGCCGCAGTCGACCCTGTCACGGGCGATGGTGCGCCTGGAGCACGACCTCGGTCTGGCCCTGTTCGCGCGCAAGGGCCGCACCGTCTCGCTCACGCCTGCGGGGCGGACCTTCCTCGCTTCCGTGGAGCGGGCGCTGGGCGAGGTCGAGCGGGCGGCGGACTCGGTACGGGCGGACGCCGATCCCAGCGCGGGAAAGGTGGCGTTCGGCTTTCTGCACACCATGGGCTCGGAGACCGTGCCGGGGCTGCTGCGGGCCTTCCGCGCCGACCATCCGCGCGTCCGCTTCACCCTCGTGCAGAACTACGGTGAGGCGATGCTGGAGCGACTGCGCGCGGGAGAGCTCGATCTGTGCCTGACCTCGCCGGTGCCGGACGCGCCGGACCTCGTCGCCCGGCGCCTGGACGAGCAGCGGCTGCGCCTGGTGGTGCCGGACGACCACCGGCTCGCCGGCCGCCGGCGCATCCGGCTGGCGGAAGCGGCGGACGAGGTCTTCGTGACCCTCGAACCCGGCTACGGCCTGCGCCGGATCACCGACGACCTGTGCGCGGAGGCCGGTTTCACCCCGCGGGTCGCCTTCGAGGGCGAGGAGGCGGAGACCCTGCGCGGGCTGGTGGCCGCGGGCCTGGGCGTGGCCCTGCTGCCACCGCCGGCCGTCGCGCGGCCGGGTGTGGTGGAGCTGACGGTGACCGCCCCGCGCGCGGTCCGCGAGATCGGTCTCGCCTGGCTCGACGGGCACCCGGACACCGCCCCCGTGGCCGCGTTCAAGAAGTTCCTGCTCTCCCGCCGGGGCCATCTGCTCCCTGACTGAGAGCCCGCCCGGGAGCTGTCCGGGTACATGGGCGGGCAGCGCGGTTCCTGCCGGCGCCGGGCCCTACCGTCGCAGCGATCTGCCGAAGCCGGCCGCCAGCGGCATCCGCAGCCCGAGCGGGGGAGGGGCCGCGAGCGCGTCGGCCACCGGGCGGGCGTAGGGCCGGGTGAAGAGGGCGCCCAGGACGAAGTCGGCGGCCAGCGCCTGGACTTCGCCATGGTGCTGACGCAGCGCGTTGCCGTCCGTGTGGACCTCGAAGCGGCACGTGTCGCGGTTCGTCTTCTTCGCCCGCTCGGCCAGCCGGTAGGACAACTCCGGGTCCGTACGGGCGTCGTTCGTGCCGTGCACGATCAGCACCTGCCGGCCGACGAGCTGCTTCACCGGTTCGGGTGTGGCCGCCATGTCGTCCTCGGGCAGCCACGGGGCAAGCGCCAGCACGGAGTTGACCGCCGTGTGGCCCGCGGCGTGCAGGGCCGCGCGGCCGCCGATGCCGTGGCCGACGAGACAGACGGGCACATCCCCGTACCTCTGGAGCACGTCGTCCGCCGCCCGGGCCGCGTCCACGGCAGGCTGTGCGTCCGTCCCGTTCCAGCCGCGGAAGCGGTAGTGGACCGCGTGCACCACCAGTCCGTGCTCGCGCCCCGCGCGGGCCAGCGAACGGCCCATCGGCAGTGCCGCCGCGTACGACAGCGGTGAGGGTCTGCGGACGGACTCGGGCTCCCCGTCGGGCAGGAGCAGTACCACCCCGCCGACCGCCGGACCGGCTCCCGCCGCCCGGCCGCCCACCGCCCGGCCGAGCCGGGCCTCCCGCCCGCGCCCGTTCTCTCGCTCTCCCCTCGCCACGGTCGCCTCACGGCGGGTTCGCGTGCCTCTGGCCTGGTCGCCCGGACGCCCCCACCACAGGGGCGATGCGTGGTGTGCCATGACAGAACAGTCTCAGAAGGGCGGGTGTACTCCACCCGTACGCACGGTCACTGTTACGTATCGACGCGGCTCCCTCTACGCGCGTAGGGGCTAGAGTGCGCAGATGACGAGCCAGACCCTCAACACGCCCACCGCGGACCAGATCCGCCGTGCTCCGAAGGTGCTCCTGCACGACCACCTCGACGGCGGGCTGCGTCCGGGCACGATCATCGAACTCGCCCAGGCACACGGCTACGAACAGCTCCCCGAGTCCGAGCCGGACAAGCTGGGCATCTGGTTCCGCGAGGCCGCCGACTCCGGCTCGCTGGAGCGCTATCTGGAGACCTTCGCGCACACCTGCGCCGTCATGCAGACCCGCGACGCCCTCTTCCGGGTCGCCGCCGAGTGCGCCGAGGACCTCGCCGAGGACGGTGTGGTCTACGCGGAGGTGCGGTACGCCCCCGAGCAGCATCTGGAGGCCGGCCTCACGCTCGAAGAGGTCGTCGAGGCCGTCAACGAGGGCTTCCGCGAGGGCGAGCGGCGTGCCCGTGAGAGCGGTCACCGCATCCGCGTCGGCGCGCTGCTCACCGCCATGCGGCACGCGGCCCGCGCCCTGGAGATCGCCGAACTGGCCAACCGCTACCGCGATCTGGGCGTCGTCGGCTTCGACATCGCGGGCGCCGAGGCGGGCTTCCCGCCCACCCGTCACCTGGACGCCTTCGAGTACCTGAAGCGCGAGAACAACCACTTCACCATCCATGCCGGTGAGGCCTTCGGTCTGCCGTCGATCTGGCAGGCGCTCCAGTGGTGCGGCGCCGACCGCCTCGGGCACGGCGTGCGCATCATCGACGACATCGAGGTCGCGGACGACGGCACGGTGCGGCTCGGCCGCCTCGCCGCGTACGTACGGGACAAGCGCATCCCGCTGGAGCTCTGCCCGACGTCGAACCTGCAGACCGGCGCCGCCGACTCGTACGCCGACCACCCCATCGGGCTGCTGCGGAAACTTCACTTCAGGGCCACGGTCAACACCGACAACCGGCTCATGAGCGGCACCAGCATGACCCGTGAATTCGAGTTGCTGACCGACACCTTCGGATACACGCTCGACGACATGCAGTGGTTCACCGTCAATGCGATGAAGTCGGCGTTCATTCCTTTCGATGAACGACTGGCGATGATCAATGACGTGATCAAGCCCGGATACGCCGAGTTGAAATCCGAATGGCTGTTCCGTCAGACCGCCACGACCAGCGATTCTTCGTCCGGCGGAAAGTGATCGTACTTATCGGGAAGCGGCCGGGAACGTCAACACTCGGCCGCTTCGCGGTGTTTGCCACTCCTGTGGGGCGGGGCTAGCTTGCAGAGCCGCTCATATTCCCGTCCCAAGGAAAACCACCTGATGAAGCAGTCTGCTGTCAAGACTCTCGGTGCCGCCGCTCTCGGTGCCGCCTTCGCCGCTGCCGCCGCGGGCTCCGCCGCCGCTGCCCCGGCGATGCTCCCCGACACCGCCACCCCGCTCGACAGCGTCACGAGCGTGGCGCCGGTGCAGAAGGCCGTCACCAAGCTCCCGGCGGGTGCCCCCGAGTCGCTGGTCGGTGGCCAGCAGGCGCTGACCGAGGCCGCGGGCCCGCTGGCGGCCACGCTGGAGGGCGTGACGAACAAGGCGCTGCCCACCGACGGCGCTGCCGACCCGGTCGCGGGTCTGCTCGGCGGGCTCCCGATCGCCGGGGCCCTTCCGCTGAGCGGTCTGCCGCTGGACGGTCTGCCGCTCGGCGGCCTCCCTCTCGGCGGCCTTCCCCTCGGCTGAGACCCCGGCACGGCACGGACGGACGGCGCTCGCGGCCGGACGCAACCGAAATCCGCCGGACGCCACGGAAGTGGGGCGCACATCCCGAATCGGATGTGGGCCCCACTTCCGTGTGCCAGGATCGCGGCCATGCGCCCGAAGACCGCCGGGACACGTGCCCGACCGACCGTTCTGACAGCCCTCTCCGCCCTCCTGCTGGCCACGGCGTGCACGAGTGGCGACGGCAAGGAGCCCGCCAAGGGCTCGGACACGCCGGCGAGTTCGGGCGCGACCACCGGAGCCGGAAAGGCCGACGGAGGAAAGAGCGACGGCGGTGACAGCGGCACGGGGAACGGCGGCGCGGCCGGCGGCGACACCTCGAAGCCGCTCAGCAGCCCCCAGTTGGAGCGCTCCGCGCTGGCCACCGGAGATCTGCCCGGCTTCCAGGTGTCCACCGGCAAGAGCGCCCTCGCCCCCGCAGGGCAGCCCGCCGCCGACACCCCGACGTGCCAGCCGCTCGCCGACGCCATGGGTGATGCACCGAGCCCCCGGGCGAAGAGCACGGTCAACCGCGGGCTGGGCTCGGTCAAGAGCGTCGGGCTCGCGGTGTCCGCGTCGGTCAGCGCCTACAGCGAGGCCGACGCGGTGCGCCTCATGGACGGACTGAAGAAGGCCGTCGGCGCGTGCGGCAAGGGCTTCACCGCGACCCTCCAGGGCCGCAGCGGCTCCTACCGTGAGGTGAAGGAGACCCCCTTCACCGCCGAGGGCGCCGACGAGACCGTCAGCTGGACAGCGGTCGGGACCAACGAGGGCGTGGCCACCCCGGTCCATCTGGTCGTGGTGCGCCAAGGTGCCACGGTGGCGCGGTTCATGGCGCTCGACCTCGCGCGGCGGGTACCGCCGCGCGTCCCCCAGGAGGTTGCCGACAAGCAGCTGGCGAAGGTCGGCCAGGTGCGGGCCGGCTGAGCCGGCAGGTGTTCTACCAGGCCGTCGTGGCGGTCTTCTCGGCCGGCAGGAACAGCCACAGCGCCAGGTAGACCAGGAACTGCGGGCCGGGCAGCAGGCACGAGACGGCGAAGATGACCCGCATGGTGCCGGCGGATGTGCCGAAGCGCTGTGCCAGCGCGGCGCACACTCCACCGATCATGCGTCCCTCACGCGGGCGGACAAGTGCGGCCATGGTGGGCTCCTTTGCGAGAACCGTTCGATGGATGTTCAGGAGCGGTTCCCGGTAGCTCCTGATGTATCCATGGTGGCTCTCGACAGGGGTGCAAAGCGTCGCTCTACGGTGCGATCCCGACCCTGGGAATCGTCGGGGTCGCCCCCTGAGAGGGCTCCTCCCGCAGGACGGCACCGCGCGGCCGTGAGGAGGACCCGGCATCCGCGCCCCGCTGCCTGCGGCGCAGCCGGGCCCGGCCGGCGGGGACGACCAGCAGATGGGCGATCGTCACCCCGGCGGTGTTCAGCAGCAGCGAGTCGACGTCGAGCACCCGCCCCGGTACACCGGTCTGGAGCAGCTCTATGGCGAGGGAGAGAAACGCGCCGGCCGCGACGGTGCGGGCCAGCGAGGCCAGCGGGGAGACCATGAGCTTGCCGCCGGCCATGGGCAGCAGGACGCCGAGCGGCGCGAGCAGCAGCAGTCCCTCACCTATCCGGCGGGCGGCCTCCACGGGACCCAGCGCGAGGTCGGCCTTGATACCGGCGAAGGGCTCGAGATTCGCGGCCGTCACCCACAGCACGTCCAGCGGGCGCAGGGTCAGCCATGCCACGAGCAGCAGATGCGCGAGGAGGAGGGTGACCCCCGCCGCGCGGAAGCGGATGACGGCACTGCCGCCCTGACCTTGACGCTGCACGCCCCCCAAGACGCACGCTGCGCGCGAATCGGTTCCGGAAGCTTTCAAGTGGAAGCCGGACGGGTCGCACCGCGCGGCCCCTTCCGGGCCGTCACCGCACACCACAGCCTCGCCGGCGGGACGGACGTGACGTACGTCCCAGGCCGTGTCGCTACTCCGACGAGGACGGGGACGGCAGTGCTCCGAGCGTCGGCACCGTTTCGTCGGGCCGCTCCTTGGCCGCCTGGGAGCACGAGTAGCTCCGGGGCGCGTACGCGCCGGGTCCGCCGAGCACCACCGCGCCTCCCGGGGCCGCCGCCCGGCTCTCCGCGAACGTGCACACGATCTGGGCGAGAGCCGGCGCGGGCAGGTCCTCGGGCTGGCGGTTCAGCCGCAGCGTGTCCGCCGGGTCCCCCTTGCGCGGCCCGCCGGCCACGATCGGTCCGCGGACGTACGTGGCGAAGCCCGCCTCGCGCTCCGAGGACGACGGCTCCTTCTGCAACTCGTCGATCAGCGCCTGGGCCACCTGCACCCGGTCGGTCAGCGCCTTCTTCTCGGGCACCCCGGCCGTACGGTCCACGGACTCCAGCTGGGAGGCGCAGACGAGATAGACGCGCACCGGGACACCGCTCTCCGGCTGCGCCTGGGTGAGGTTGCCGCCCGACACCTCGCACGGCACCCGTGACGGCGCCGGCCCGGCGTCGACGGGGACCTGGGTGGACCTGATGCCGCACCCGCCGATGGCGAGGGCGCCCAGGAGGGCGGCGAACGCCACCACGGCCCGCCTGCCCGCTGCGTTCGGCGTCACCGTGTGCCTTCCTCTCCCCGGTCACGGCTCTGTGCGTCCGTGCCCTCGTCCAACCCCGCGTCCGCGTCGGTGTCGCCGTGCCCGTCGCAGTCCTTCGCGTCGGAGCTGTCGCGCGGCAGCCGCAGCACGAACACCGCGCCGTCGCCGTCCGGCGAGTTCGCCGCGGTGATGGTGCCGCCGTGGATGTGCGCGTTCTCCATCGCGATCGACAGGCCGAGACCGCTGCCCTCCGAACGCGGCCGTGACGCGCTCGCCTTGTAGAACCGGTCGAAGACATGCGGCAGGACGTCCTCGGGGATGCCGGGCCCGTGGTCCCGTACCTCGATCAGCAGCTCGCCGTCGACCGGGCGCACCGACACCCGTACCGGCGAGCCGCCGTGCTTGAGGGCGTTGCCGATCAGGTTCGCGAGGATCACGTCCAGGCGGCGCGGGTCGAGCCGCGCCATGATGCCGCGCTCGGCGTCCAGGTCCACGGCGTCCAGCCAGGCGCGGGCGTCGATGCACGCGGTGACCTGGTCGGCGACATCGACGTTGTCCACGACGAGCCTCGCGGTGCCGGCGTCGAAGCGGGTGACCTCCATGAGGTTCTCCACCAGATCGCCGAGCCGCCGGGTCTCGCTCACCACCAGGTTCACCGCGGGCGCGATCATCGGGTCGAGGGTGTCGACCTCGTCCTCCAGCACTTCGGTGACGGCGGTCAGCGCGGTGAGCGGGGTGCGCAGCTCGTGCGACATGTCGGCGACGAAACGGCGGCTGGACTCCTCCCGCGCGCTCATGTCGTCGACCTTCTTCTCCAGCGACGCGGCCGTCTTGTTGAACGTCCGCGCCAGTTCGGCCAGTTCGTCCGTCCCCGACACCCGCAACCGGGTGTCGAGCTTGCCCTCGCCGAGCCGCCGGGCCGCCTCGCCGAGCCGGTGCACCGGCTTCAGCACGGTCGTGGCCGCGGCCTGGGCGAGCAGCGCCGAGCCGACGAGTGCCAGCGCGGTCGCGATCGCCAGCGACCAGGCCAGCGAATTGAGGTCCTGCCGTTCCTGGTCCAGCGACTTGAAGACGTAGCCCGTCGGGCCGCCACCGACGATCCGGGTGCCGCCGACGAGGAAGGGCTCGCCGTTGCGCTCGGTGCGCAGCCAGTACAGGTGGTACGGGACCTGGTTGCCCGCACCTATGTCCTGCCGCTTGTCCACCGCCTCGCGCAGCCGCCCCGGCACGTCGTCCAGCGTGAAGGTGTCCGGGTCGGAGGTGACGACCACCGGCTTGCCCTCGTCGCGCTGGCCGACGAGGAGCACGCTGTAGTCGGCGTTGCCGTCGGCCATCTGCTCGGCGGCGTCCTGGAGTTCGGCCTGCGTCGGCTCCAGCGGGAGCGCCGCCGCCCGGTTCTGCATGTCCTGGCGGAAGTCCGCGAGGGCGGAGTCCTGCGTCCGGGTCAGTACGGCTTCCCGGTTCAGCCAGTACGCGATGCCCGAGGCGGACACCGCCGCGGTCAGCGCGACCGCAGCGAAGACCACGACCAGCCGGAGCCTGAGGCTCGTCCAGCGCAGCGGGGCGAGTATCGCGCGCTTTGCGGCACTGCTCACCGAGGGGTTCCGTTCATGGGAATGACGGTGCAGACAGGTGTCACTGCGGAACGTCCAGCCGGTAGCCCACGCCGCGCACCGTGCGGATCAGGGTCGGCGAGGACGGCACGTCCTCGACCTTCGCCCGCAGCCGCTGGACGCACGCGTCCACCAGTCGTGAGTCGCCGAGATAGTCGTGCTCCCACACCAGACGCAGCAGTTGCTGCCGGGAGAGCGCCTGCCCGGGCCTGCGGCTCAGTTCGAGCAGCAGCCGCAGCTCGGTGGGCGTGAGCTGGAGGTCCTCGCCGTTCTTGGTGACCGTCATCGCCGAGCGGTCGATCACCAGGGAGCCGAAGGTCGCCGAGTCGGTGGACTCCCGCTCGCCGCGGCGCAGTACGGCCCGGATCCGGGCGTCCAGCACACGGCCCTGCACGGGTTTGACGACATAGTCGTCCGCGCCCGACTCCAGACCGACCACCACATCGATGTCGTCGCTGCGTGCGGTCAGCAGAATGATCGGCAGCTGATCGGTGCGCCTGATACGGCGGCACACCTCGAAACCGTCGATCCCGGGCAGCATCACATCCAGCACGATCAGGTCCGGTCGCTGCTCACGCAGCAGTTTCAGACCGTCCTCTCCCGTCGCCGCGGTGGCCACTCGGTGGCCCTGGCGTGACAGCGAGAGTTCGAGGGCCGTGCGGATGGCGTCGTCGTCCTCGATCAGCAACAGGAAAGGCACGGTGGTCATTCTGGCCCATGTGTGCGCCGGAGTTCGACTGCTGGAGCGCTCCCACACCCTTCCTCCCCTTGTGAGAGGCGTAAAGAGAGCTTTGCGAACCGGTGGCGCAGCGGGTCCGGGACGGGTCCGGTGGCCCCTGTGACAGGCCTGTGACAGTCGGCGGACACCGCCATGAAATCGCCTGGGCAAGCTTTTGGCACACGGACGGAAACAGACTCCACCGACGGGGGGCGCGAGATGAACGCACTGCACAGCACCAACTCAAGCGCAGTTGTCACGCGTCTCCATGACGTCGTGAGGGGACCGGAGAAGTCCGGCGCCGTGAACGGGCGGGGGTGCGTTCGCGGCGCCGGGCGTCAGCACAAGCCGTCGTACATGACGGTCGTTGACGTGCCCACGGGGGGCAGCGGAGCGGCGTACGGGGAGGGCTCGGGGGAGCAGGCAGGACTGTCGGAGGCGGAGTTCACCGCCTACGTGCAGGAGCGCCGCTCCTCCCTGTACGCCACCGCCTACCACCTCACCGGTGACCGGTTCGAGGCCGAGGACCTGCTGCAGAGCGCGCTGTTCTCGACCTACCGGGCCTGGGACCGGATCAGTGACAAGGCGGCGGTCGGGGGCTACCTCCGCCGGACCATGACCAATCTGCACATCAGCGCCTGGCGCCGGCGCAAGCTCAACGAGTACCCCACGGAGGAGCTGCCGGAGACGGCGAGCGACACCGACGCGATGCGGGGCACGGAGCTGCGTGCGGTGCTGTGGCAGGCGCTGGCCAGGCTGCCCGAACTCCAGCGGACGATGCTGGTCCTTCGCTACTACGAGGGCCGCACCGACCCGGAGATCGCGGAGATCCTGGACATCAGTGTCGGCACGGTGAAGTCGAGCATCTGGCGGTCGCTCCGCCGGCTGCGCGAGGACGAGGTCCTCAGCTTCGGCCGTGACGAGGAGGAGTCCTTCGGCGAGCTCGTGGCCTGAAGGTACTGGGGGGAAAGAGAAGGGGGCCGCCGTTTCGGGGGAGACGGCGGGAGTGGGGGATCACGGGGGTCACGGGGGACCCACGGGGGAAACGGAGCGGGACCGGACAGGCCGGGGGGTCTTGTCCGGCCCCGCTCCGTCGTGTTCGGGCCTGTGCGAACAGCTGCCGCGGTGGGGCGCGTTACGCGGGTGTGCGGGTCGCGGGTGTTACGCGGACGTGCGGGCCGCGGGTGCCCGGCGGCAGCGGCCGGCCGCCGCGGCCGCGAACCGGCCGAGTGCCTCGTCCTTGCCGCACGGATACGCGCCCAGCTCCCGCTGCCGCGCCACGATGCCCCGCTCGGCCCGCATGAGCCGCCAGCCGCGGCGCACGAGGAAGCCCACCGACTTGCGGCCCTCGCGCAGATCCCGCACCAGACGGCGCCGGAAGGTCGTGGACGGCCGCCCGCGCAGACAGAGCGCGTCCGCCAGCACGCCGAGGTCCTGGCACCGCGCCACGATGTCCGCCGCGAAGATGCCCTCCGCCACGAACAGCGGTGTGCGTCCGATGTCGAGCGAATCCCGGCCCACGCGCGCGCTGGTGGCGAGGTCGTACACGGGAACGGTCGTCCGTCCCGTACGGCACAGCTCCACCACGGCGGCCACCGCCGCGTCCGCGTCCCACGACCCGGGGGAGTCCCAGTCGATGTCGGAGGTGCCCTCCACCGACGGAAGCGTCGGGTCGTCACCCTCCTTGTAGAAGTCGTCGAGGCGCAGCACGGGCAGGCCCGTACGGGCGGCGAGGGACGACTTCCCGGATCCTGAGGGGCCCGAGAGCAGCACGACACGAGTCGGTATGGGGGATGAGCTCACGGGACACCAGTGTGACGCATTGACCCGTGAAGGGGACCCCTCGGGTCGGACGTTGGTATCGGCATCACACCTCAACTACGCTGCGTGCCCAACCGATTACTCGTCTCGTCCAGTCAGGAAATCCCATGGCACGTCACGCAGCTCCCCAGTCCCGGCGGCTCGCCCTCGGCGCAGGTCTGACCGTCGCGGCGGTGGCCGCGGCCCTCGGCGCCGCCGGTGCCGCCCATGCGGCACCGGCGGCGCCCGTGGGCCTCGATGCCCTCGGCGCCGCTCTGCCGGCCGGGCAGGACGCCGGCCCGGCCGCCGGGCTGACCGGTGTGGTCACCAACTCGGTCACCGGCATCACCCAGCTCCGCAGCCTCCAGCTGAACCCGCTGGCGAACACCGGAGTCGACCCGCTGGCCAATGGAGTCGCCACCCAGGTCGCCGACTTCAAGCCGCTCTCCACCACCGCCGCCACCGGGCCGCTCGCGTCGGGCGCGGCGATCGAGGACCTGCCGGTGGTCGGCGGCGTCGTGGGAGCACTCCCGCTCTGAGCACCTCTCCCCTGTCCGGCCCGCTGTGCGTGACCGGACAGGAGAGGAGCCCCCTGCCGCCGGACGGGACGGCAGGGGGCTCCTGATCGGGGAGGCGGATCCGCTCAGTAGGCCGAGCCGGACGCGCCGAGGGAACCCGTCGGGTGCCAGACCGTCTTGGTCTCAAGGAACGCGGTCATGCGGTGCGTGCCCGGGTCGGCCGCGTAATCCACAGCCTGGGGACGGAGAACCCGCTTCAGGTTGTCCGCGGCCGCGATCTCCAGCTCCCTCGCCAGCATCTCGTCGGCGCCGGCCAGGTCGATGGCGTTGACGTCCTGGTGCGAGGCGAGCGGGGTCGCGATCTCGGCCGTACGGCCGGAGAGCACATTGACCACACCGCCGGGCAGGTCCGAGGTGGCCAGCACCTCGCCGAGCGAAAGCGCCGGCAGCGGTGCCCTCTCGCTCGCCACGACGATCACGGTGTTGCCCGTGGCGATGACCGGGGCGATCACCGAGACCAGGCCGAGGAACGACGACTCCTGCGGCGCGAGCACGGTGACGACACCGGTCGGCTCGGGAGTCGACAGGTTGAAGAACGGACCCGCGACCGGGTTCGCGCCGCCCACGACCTGGGCGATCTTGTCCGTCCAGCCCGCGTACCAGACCCAGCGGTCGATCGCCGCGTCCACGATGGCCGACGCCGCGGACTTGGACAGCCCCTCGGCGGCCGCGACCTCGTTGCTGAACTGCTTGTGCCGGCCCTCCAGCATCTCCGCGATGCGGTAGAGGATCTGACCGCGGTTGTACGCGGTCGCGCCCGACCAGCCGCCGAACGCCTTGCGCGCGGCGACGACCGCGTCACGGGCGTCCTTGCGGGAGGAGAGGGGCGCGTTGGCCAGCCACGTGCCCTTGCCCGCCGCATCCGCGGCTGATGTTTTCGCCGTCACCTCGTACACCCGGCCGCTCTCGGAGCGGGGGAACTTGCCCCCGACGTACAGCTTGTAGGTCTTGAAGACGCTCAGACGAGTCACGTCAGACATCGAGGTAGGCCTCCAGACCGTGGCGGCCGCCCTCGCGGCCGAAGCCCGACTCCTTGTAGCCGCCGAAGGGCGAGGTCGGGTCGAACTTGTTGAAGGTGTTGGCCCACACCACGCCCGCGCGGAGCTTGCCCGCGACCGCGAGGATGCGCGAGCCCTTCTCCGTCCAGATGCCGGCGGAGAGGCCGTACTGACTGTTGTTCGCCTTCGCGACCGCCTCGTCCGGCGTACGGAAGGTGAGCACCGACAGCACCGGGCCGAAGATCTCGTCGCGGGCGACGGTGTGCGCCTGCGTGACGTTCGTGAACAGCGTCGGCGCGAACCAGTAACCCGAGGAGGGCAGCTCGCAGGGCGCCGACCAGCGCTCGGCGCCCTCGGCCTCACCTGTCTCGGCGAGCGCGGTGATCCGCGCCAGCTGCTCCGCGGAGTTGATCGCGCCGATGTCGGTGTTCTTGTCCAGCGGGTCGCCCATACGCAGCGTGGACAGCCGGCGCTTCAGCGAGTCCAGCACCTCGTCCTGGACCGACTCCTGGACGAGCAGCCGGGAGCCGGCGCAGCAGACCTGGCCCTGGTTGAAGAAGATGCCGCTGACGATGCCCTCGACGGCCTGGTCGATGGGGGCGTCGTCGAAGACGATGTTGGCGCCCTTGCCGCCGAGCTCCAGGGTGGCCTTCTTGCCGGTGCCCGCGATCTGCCGGGCGATCGCCTTGCCGACACCGGTCGAGCCGGTGAAGGCGACCTTGTCGACGCCCGGGTGCTCGACGAGCGCGGCGCCGGTCTCGCCGTAGCCGGGAAGGATGTTGACGACACCCTTCGGCAGGCCCGCCTGACGGCAGATGTCGGCGAAGAACAGTGCGGAGAGCGGGGTCGTCTCGGCGGGCTTCAGCACCACCGTGTTGCCCGTGGCGAGCGCGGGCGCGATCTTCCACGCCAGCATCAGCAGCGGGAAGTTCCAGGGGATGACCTGGCCGGCGACGCCGAGCGGGCGGGGGTTGGAGCCGTAGCCCGCGTGGTCGAGCTTGTCGGCCCAGCCCGCGTAGTAGAAGAAGTGCGCGGCGACCAGAGGGAGGTCCGCGTCACGCGTCTCCCTGATCGGCTTGCCGTTGTCCAGCGTCTCGAGGACGGCGAGCTCGCGGCTGCGCTCCTGGATGATCCGCGCGATGCGGAACAGGTACTTGGCGCGCTCGGCGCCGGGCAGCGCGGACCACTTCTCGAACGCCCTGCGGGCGGCCTTCACGGCACGGTCCACGTCCTCGGTGCCGGCCTGGGCGACCTCGGCGAGGACCTCCTCGGTCGACGGCGAGACGGTCTTGAAGACCTTGCCGTCGGCGGCGTCGGTGAACTCGCCGTCGATGAACAGGCCGTACGACGGCGCGATGTCGACGACCGAACGCGACTCGGGAGCCGGCGCGTATGCGAATGTCTGCTTGTCCATGGGGTCTCAGTCCACCGTGACGTAGTCGGGGCCGGAGTAGCGGCCGGTGGCCAGCTTCTGGCGCTGCATCAGCAGGTCGTTGAGCAGGCTCGACGCACCGAAGCGGAACCAGTGGTTGTCCAGCCAGTCCTCGCCGACGGTCTCGTTGACGAGGACGAGGAACTTGATCGCGTCCTTGCTGGTACGGATGCCGCCCGCGGGCTTCACGCCCACCTGTACCCCAGTCTGCTCCCGGAAGTCGCGAACGGCCTCGAGCATGAGCAGGGTGTTCGACGGGGTGGCGTTGACCGCGACCTTGCCCGTCGACGTCTTGATGAAGTCGGCGCCCGCGAGCATGCCGAGCCAGGAGGCGCGGCGGATGTTGTCGTACGTGGAGAGCTCGCCGGTCTCGAAGATGACCTTCAGGCGGGCGGCGCCGGAGGCCTCCTTCACGGCGCGGATCTCCTCGTACACCTTGAGGTACCGGCCGGCGAGGAACGCGCCGCGGTCGATGACCATGTCGATCTCGTCCGCACCCGCGGCGACGGCGTCGCGGACGTCCGCGAGCTTCACGTCGAGGGCGGCGCGGCCGGCGGGGAAGGCGGTGGCGACGGAGGCGACCTTGACGTCCGAACCCTGAAGGGCGGCCTTGGCGGTCGCGACCATGTCGGGGTAGACACAGACGGCGGCGGTCGCCGGGGTACCGCGGTCGGTCGGATCAGGACGGACGGCCTTGGCGGCGAGCGCCCGGACCTTGCCCGGGGTGTCCGCGCCTTCGAGCGTCGTCAGGTCGATCATGGAGATGGCCAGGTCGATGGCGTAAGCCTTGGCCGTGGTCTTGATCGAACGGGTACCGAGGGACGCGGCGCGCGCTTCGAGGCCGACGGGGTCGACGCCGGGAAGCCCGTGCAGGAAGCGGCGCAGCGCAGTGTCGGACGCCGTCGCGTCGGCGAATGCAGGTGCAGTGGTGGGCATGGTCACCAGATGAGCATATCTACGCGCGTAGCGACCTGTACAGGGGGAGGGGGTGGTTGTGTGCGGAGGGGGGCTTGGGCCGTTGTGCGGCGTCGGGTCCCTGGGGCGGGGCGGGGCCGGGCGGGTGCTTGGGCCTTGGGGTCGTCGTGCGGCGCGGCTTTCCTGGGGCGGGCCCGGGCGTTGGGGCGTCGGGTTCTTGTGCGGCGTCGGGTCCGGGGGCCCTCCGGGCTCGACTCCTCGGGGTCGGCGGCGTACAGCTGTGTTGTCTTGGTCACCCGGGTGTTGCCGCCGATCCCCTGCGGGGACGACCCTGCACGCCCCCTGCCGAGCGGTCGAGGACGCGACCCGTTGATGCCCACCCGGAAGCGAACCCGAGCCCGTTCGGCGGCAGCAATTGACCCCTTCTTCCCCCCTCACCCACATCGGCGTGGCCGCCCACTCGCCGCAGCGGGGGTGTGGGGCGCAGCCCACAGGAACGAGTTCGTCCACCTGTACGGGGCAGGGGGCCGGCCCGCCGCGGCGCGAAGCTGCCGCTACGCAGGGGGTGTGGGGCGCAGCCCCACAGAAACACCCGTCCACCCGCACCAGGCAGGGACAGCCGGCCATGCGGCGCGAAGCTGCCGCAGTGGGGGTGTGGGGCTCAGCCCCGCGGGAACACCTTCGTCCGCCTTCACCCGACAGGGACGGTCAGGGGGTGTGGGGCGCAGCGGCAGGCGAGGGTGCGGCAGAATCGGGGGATGAGCAGTTCGCCGACTCCCGCCGAGAACACCTACGCCGACCGTGTCTTCCGGTCGTCCGCCGGAATGGGCGGTGGAGTGCTGCTGCTCGCCCTCGTCGCATGGATCGCCGGGGACGCTCTCGTCCGGGGCGAGGGGCGCACCCCCTGGATCGCCCTCGCCGGGGCCCTGCTCGTCGTGCCCGTCGTCGTCGCGTTCACGATGCGGCCCGCCGTTTTCGCCAACGACGACCGGCTGCGGGTCAGGAACCCCTCCCGGACGATCACTCTTCCCTGGGCGGACGTCGCCGATGTGCGGGCGTCGTTCTCGAGCGAGGTGTTCACGCAGGACGGGAAGAAGGTCCAGCTGTGGGCCGTGCCCGTGTCCTTGCGGCAGCGCAAGCGGGTCTCGCGGCGGCAGATGCAGCGGGCGCACGACGATCCGCACGGGCGGACGTCCGTCAACGCCGACGTGAGCGACAAGGCACGTCTGGCGCCGGCCGATCAGACCGTCGCCGATCTGCGGGAGATGGCCGAGCGCAACGCCTCCAGGCCCGAGGCGCAGGGGCAGATGCAGGTCCGCTGGGCGTACGAGCTGCTCGCGCCCACTCTCGCGGGGCTCGTCCTGCTCATCGTGCTGCTGGCGGTCTGACCCGCTCACCGGGCGATGGCCTGGGGGCGGCCGAGGGGCAACGCCCGGATGAAGGACGGCTCCACCTCCCCTGTTCGGCCCCACCCCTCCCGTACGCGTCCATAGATTGCCCCTGCCGACGCAGTGGGGGTGAGGCATGGTCGGGCGAGCCGACGAAGGCAGCTGGACAGCGGCGTTGTCCGGGACGAGGTGCCGGATCGACGTCGACGGCGCAGGGCGTTACGGCTGGCGGCTGATCGCCCCGAACGGGCGCGTGGTGGCCGTGTCGGCGACCACGTTCGGCGATCACGGTTCGTGCGCCGCCGCGTTCGCGTCGTTGTGCGCCGGGCACGCCGCCATGACCGGCGGGGTGCAGCACACCCCCGACGGCAACGGCTGGGTGTGGCTGCTCCGCGACGCCGACGGCCGGGCCGCGGCCGTCTCCGGACGGGCCTACGAACGCCATTCGACCTGCCGCGCCGCACAGCAGCGTTTCCGCCTGCTCCTCGCGGAGCCGGCCGTCACAGGACATGGCTGACGGATCACGGCGGCCCCCTCCAGACCAGCAGCATGTACGCGCCCAGCCACGCGGACATGAGCGTCGAGGTGCCCAGCACGACGGCGACCGTCGCCTTGCGCCGGGCCCGGGCCAGCGCCTGGGCCACCGGCAGCAGCAGCGGGAATCCGGGCAGCAGGAAGCGTGCCCGGGGGAAGTAGACGCCGCCGCTGCCGAGCACCACCAGCAGCAGTACGCCCGTGAACACCAGCAGGGGCAGCGGCTGCCGGTCCACCGCGCACAGCAGGTAGAGCACGACGGAGAGGATCAGCACCGCCGAGACGGCCAGGACGAACAGCTGGGGCCGGGTCATGTAGATCAGCTGCTGGCGCAGCTCCAGCAGGGTCGCCCGGCCGCCGTCCCAGTCGTTCTTCCACAGCCGTTGCACGGCGAAGTAGCCGTCCACGCGGCCCACCCGCACCCCGACCCAGGCGACGAACCCCAGCCAGCCCAGCGGCGCCAGGCACGCGCCCGCCACGGCCGTCGTGCGGACGCCGGGGTCGCGCCGGGCGGCGAGCAGCGCGGCGAGGCAGACGGCCGCCGCCACCGCGATGCCCGTGGGCCGGGTCAGGCCCGCCAGGGACGCGAGCGAACCCGCCCACAGCCAGCGGCCGGTGAGCACCGCGTACAGCGCCCAGGCCGCGAGGGCCGTGAACAGCGACTCCGTGTAGCCCATCCACTGCACCATCGCGACCGGCAACGTGCCCCACAGGACCGTGAGCAGGGTGCCGACCCGCCGTCCGCGGAGCCGGTCGCCGACCGCGAAGACGCCCCACGCGGCAACGAACGAGCAGGCGATCGCGAGCATCAGCCCGACCGAGGCGCGTGAGCCGGGCGTGACCGCCGCGACCGCCTTCACCAGCGTCGGATAGAGCGGGAAGAAGGCGAGATTGTTCTCGTTGACCGCGGTGCCGAGCCGGTCGGTGTACCCGTGCTCGGCGATGCCGAGGTACCAGTCGGAGTCCCAGGACGTGGCCAGCGTCGGCCAGATGCCGTGGCCCTTGGCGTGGGCGAGGCGGGCGACGGCCAGCAGCCCGCACAGCCGGACGGCGAGATAGACGGTCAGCGCCGGGGCCGCGCGCCGCAGCGAGCGCAGCACCCGGCTTCCCGCGCCGGGTGCGTCCCCGCGCCCCGGGGCCGGTGGCCGGCGGGAGGCGGGGACGAATGCGTGGACGGTCGCGGCGGGAGACACGGCGGCTGCTCCTGGGACTCGGCGTGCGCTACCGGGTCACACCCTTGCCCGGACGGCCCCGGGGAGCGGGGCGGGCTGCCGCCACGCCGTACGAGATTCACCCGTACGGGCGGCCCCGCGCGGAGCCTTGAGCCCAGCGCGGGTCCGCCCGCCGTCAGATGCCGGCGGACGCCGAGAGGTCCCGCTTGATCGCCGTCAGCACCTCGGTGGCCCGCTCGCGCGCGGCGGGCAGCGCGGCCGCGTCCGCGACCGGGACGACGACCTCCAGGTAGCACTTGAGCTTGGGCTCGGTGCCGCTCGGGCGGACGATGACGCGGGCGGTGAACTCGCCGTCGAGGTGGTACCGCAGCCCGTCCGTCGGCGGCAGGCTCTGCGTACCGCGGTTCAGGTCCTCGGCGCTGGTGATCCGCAGTCCGGCCAGTTCGGCGGGCGGCTGCTCGCGGAGCCGGCGCATCGCGTCCGCGATGATGCTCAGGTCCTCGACCCGCACCGAGAGCTGGTCCGTGGCGTGCAGACCGTGTTCGACGGCCAGGTCGTCGAGCAGATCGGTCAGTCCGCGGCCCTGCTCCTTGAGCTCCGACGCCAGCTCGGCGACGAGCAGCGCGGCGGTGATGCCGTCCTTGTCGCGCACGCCGTCGGGGTCGACGCAGTAGCCGAGCGCCTCCTCGTAGCCGTACCGCAGGCCTTCGGCGCGGGCGATCCACTTGAAGCCGGTGAGCGTCTCCACGAAGGGCAGCCCGGCGGCTTCCGCGATCCTGCCCAGCAGGGACGAGGACACGATCGACTCCGCGAAGGTGCCCGTCGCGCCCTTGCGGACGAGGTGTGCGCCGAGCAGCGCGCCGACCTCGTCGCCGCGCAGCATGCGCCACTGGCCGGCTGCGCTGTCGTCGGGCACGGCGACGGCGCAGCGGTCGGCGTCGGGGTCGTTGGCGATGACGATGTCCGGCCGGACGCGGCGCGCGGTCTCGAAGGCGAGATCCATCGCACCCGGCTCCTCGGGGTTCGGGAACGCGACGGTCGGGAACGCGGGGTCGGGCTCGGCCTGCTCCGCGACGAGGACCGGGTCCGGGAAGCCCGCCCGGGCGAAGGCGGCGGTGAAGACCTCCGTGCCGACGCCGTGCAGGGCCGTGTGGACGACGCGGACCCCCCGCGGGGACCCGGCGGCCAGCACGGCGTCCGTACGCGCCAGATAGGCCTCCAGGACCTCCTCGCCGAGGACGTCCCAGCCGGACTCGGCGCGCGGTACGTCGTGCAGGCTGCGGATCGCGTCGATCTCGGCGGCGATCTCCGCGTCGGCGGGCGGCACGATCTGCGAGCCGTCGCCGAGGTAGACCTTGTAGCCGTTGTCGCGGGGCGGGTTGTGGCTGGCGGTGACCTCGACGCCCGCGACGGCGCCCAGCTGCCTTATGGCGAAGGCGAGTACGGGAGTCGGCAGCGGACGCGGCAGCACGGCCGCCCGGAGGCCGGCGGCGACCATGACCGCCGCGGTGTCGCGCGCGAAGTCGGCGGACTTGTAGCGGGCGTCGTAGCCGATGACGACGAGGCCGCCGTTCTCGCCCTTGGCGCGGAGGTACGCGGCGAGGCCCGCGGCCGCGCGGATCACGACGGCGCGGTTCATCCGCATGGGCCCGGCGCCGAGCTCGCCGCGCAGACCGGCGGTGCCGAACTGGAGCGTGCCCGCGAACCGGGCCGCGAGCTCGTCGGTCTCCCGGGACTCGATGAGCTTGCGCAGCTCGTCCCGGGTCTCGCTGTCCGGGTCCTCGGCCAGCCAGGCCTCGGCCCGGGCGATGAGGTCCTGCGTCACGGTGTGTGCCTCTCGTGATGGGTCGGGGGAACTCCGGCCCGGCCGGCGATGAAGGACACGGCCGAAGGCCGTTCTCCGGGGACCCGGGTCCCCGGAGGCGACAGATGTCAGATCCGGTCCAGGACCCTCGTCAGCAGCGAACCCATGCGCGCCGCCGAGTCGCGGCCCGCCTGGAGCACCTCTTCGTGGTTGAGCGGCTCGCCCGTCAGTCCGGCCGCCAGGTTGGTGACGAGGGAGATGCCCAGCACCTCCGCGCCCGCCTCGCGGGCCGCGATCGCCTCGAGCACCGTCGACATGCCGACCAGGTCGCCGCCCATGACGCGGACCATGTTGATCTCCGCCGGCGTCTCGTAGTGCGGGCCGGGGAACTGGACGTAGACGCCTTCCTCCAGCGAGGAGTCGATCTCCTTGCACAGCGCGCGCAGCCGCGGCGAGTACAGGTCGGTCAGGTCGACGAAGTTCGCGCCGACGATCGGGGAGGTCGCCGTCAGGTTGATGTGGTCGCTGATCAGCACCGGCTGCCCGGGGCGCATGCCCTCGCGCAGACCGCCGCAGCCATTGGTCAGGACGACGGTCTTGCAGCCCGCGGCCACCGCGGTGCGCACACCGTGTGCGACGGCGGCCACGCCGCGGCCCTCGTAGTAGTGCGTACGCCCCAGGAAGACGAGCGCGCGCTTGCCGCCGATGCGGTACGAGCGGATCTTGCCGCCGTGGCCCTCGACCGCCGGGGGCGGGAAACCGGGCAGTTCGGTGACCGGGAACTCGGCCTCGGGAGCACCGAGCGCGTCGACGGCCGGAGCCCAGCCCGAGCCCATCACCAGGGCTACGTCGTGTGTCTCGGCGCCGGTCAGCTCGCGCAGGCGGGCGGCGGCGGAGTCGGCCGCGGCAAGGGGGTCGGCGGAGACGCCGTTGAGGTCCGGGTTCACTGATGCGTTCACGCGAATGAGGGTAGCCGGTGATTTCCTACGCGCGTAGATGACGCAGCGTACGGTCTTCGGATCGTTGTCTTGTCGTTTCCGACGAACACGCTCCGTGGCCGCCCCGGTGCCCGGCGCGGCCGTCAGCAGGGCCGCTTCCGCAGCTCCATCACATAGTCGTGAGGCGCGCCGGCCGAGTCGGCCGCGTCCGCGAGTTCGCCGAGATAGCGCGCCGACGGCAGGCCGCCCTCGTAGCCGTTCAGCACGTAGACCCACGCCGGCTCCTCGCCGTCCAGGGTGTCCACGCGGACCCGCATCCGCCGGTAGATGTCCATGCCGACACCCTCCCAGCGGTCCATCGAGTCCTCGTCCATCGGGGCGATGTCGTACAGCGCGACGAAGACCTGGGAACGCGGCGCCTCCACGATCGTGGCCAGCGCTCCCTCCCAGCCCATCTGCTCGCCGCCGAACGTCAGCCGGTGGCCGTTCAGCCAGCCGGTGCCGCGCAGCGGGGAGTGCGGGGCGCGGCGGGACATCAGCCGCGCGTCGAGGTTGCCGGCGTACGCGGCGTAGAGCGACATGGGATTGAGGGTACGGGAGGGGCGCCGGTGCGGGGTCCTGGGGACGAGGTGGGCCAGGGGGCGTGGTGGGTTCTGTCCGGTGGGTGGACGGCGGTGGTGCGGGTCCCCCTGCCGGGTTCCTGGGCTGCGGGTCCTTGTCCCGCGTCGGGTCCGGGGGGCCCTCCGGGCTCGACTCCTCGGGGTCGGCGGCGTACAGCTGTGTTGCCTTGCGTACCCGGGTGTTGCCGCCGATCCCCTGCGGGGACGACCCTGCACGCCCCCTGCCGGGGTCGAGGACGCGACCCGTTGATGCGTACCCGGAAGCGAACCTGAGCCGGTTCGGATGCAGGGCATGCGGCTGCCGGGTTCCTGGGCTGCGGGTCCTTGTCCCGCGTGGTGGGCGGTGGGGGGATCTTCCGGGACACTCGGGGTGGACGCCTTCCCGCATGGGAGGCCCCGGGAGTGAGCGGGTTGAAGCGTGCGGGACAATGGAGTACGTACTCCAGCCCAGCGGGACACCCCACCCGGCAGTAACGAGAGCGCGAGGCGTAACCCCTGTGACCCGGATCGTGATCATCGGCGGCGGACCCGGCGGATACGAGGCGGCCCTGGTGGGCGCCCAACTCGGCGCGGAGGTGACCGTCGTGGACTGCGACGGCCTCGGCGGCGCATCCGTACTGACGGACTGTGTGCCCTCCAAGACCCTCATCGCCACGGCCGAGGTGATGACCACCTTCGACTCCTCGTACGAGGAACTGGGCATCATCGTCGCCGACGACACCCCGCACATCGAGCAGGCCGCCCGGGTGGTCGGCGTGGACCTCGGCAAGGTCAACCGCCGTGTGAAACGTCTCGCACTCGCCCAGTCCCACGACATCACCGCCTCCGTCACCCGGGCGGGCGCACGCGTGATGCGGGGCCGCGGCCGGCTGGAGGGCCAGCAGGCGATGGACGGTTCCCGCAAGGTGATCGTGCGCGCCGCCGACGGGAGCGAGGAGACGCTCACCGCCGACGCCGTGCTCATCGCGACCGGTGGCCATCCGCGGGAGATCCCGGACGCCCTCCCCGACGGAGAGCGCATTCTGAACTGGACGCAGGTGTACGACCTGGACGAGCTCCCCGAGGAGCTCATCGTGGTCGGCTCCGGTGTCACCGGTGCCGAGTTCGCCGGTGCCTACCAGGCGCTCGGCTCCCGGGTCACCCTCGTCTCCTCCCGCGACCGCGTGCTGCCCGGTGAGGACCCGGACGCCGCCGCGGTCCTCGAGGACGTCTTCCGCCGCCGCGGCATGAACGTCATGGCCCGCTCCCGCGCCGAGTCCGCGAAGCGCGTCGGCGACCGGGTCGAGGTCACGCTCTCCGACGGCCGGGTCATCTCCGGCTCGCACTGTCTGATGGCGGTCGGCGCGATCCCGAACTCCGCGGGCATGGGCCTGGAGGACGCGGGCGTACGGCTCAGGGACTCGGGCCACATCTGGACCGACAAGGTCTCGCGCACCAGCGCCCCGGGCGTGTACGCGGCCGGTGACGTCACCGGCGTCTTCGCGCTCGCCTCGGTCGCCGCCATGCAGGGCCGGATCGCGATGTACCACTTCCTCGGCGACGCGGTGCAGCCCCTCAACCTCAAGACGGTCTCGTCGAACGTCTTCACCGACCCGGAGATCGCGACCGTCGGCTACACCCAGGCCGACGTGGACGCGGGCAAGATCGACGCCCGTTCGGTGAAGCTGCCGCTGCTGCGCAACCCGCGCGCGAAGATGCAGGGCATCCGCGACGGTTTCGTCAAGATCTTCTGCCGGCCCGGCACGGGCATCGTGGTCGGCGGCTGTGTGGTCGCGCCGCGTGCGAGCGAGCTGATCCATCCCATCTCGATCGCGGTCGACAACAATCTGACGGTCGAACAGATCGCAAACGCTTTCACCGTGTACCCCTCTCTGTCGGGGTCGATCGCGGAGGTGGCACGCCAGTTGCACACCCGGAAGACGGCCGGCGAGGCGTAAATCCGAAGAACCCCGGGCACTTGGCGCACCGGCGGTCAACTTCGGCTCCGCCTATACCACTTGCCGAACTCCGATAGGGGCAACTTCTGCTATTCGGCGCATAGTGCTGAAAACTATCGGCCGGTGGGGTTACTGTCAGTTTCGTGTTCGCTGCAGAACGTCGCCAATTGATCCTCGAAATGGTGCGCGCCAACGGAGCCGTGTCGCTCCGTGAGCTCGCCCGCGTCGTCCAGACCTCCGAAGTGACCGTACGTCGGGACGTGCGGGCACTGGAGGCAGAAGGACTCCTCGACCGCCGCCACGGCGGTGCGGTACTGCCGGGCGGATTCACGAGAGAGTCCGGCTTCCCGCAGAAATCCCTGTCCGCCACCGCGGAGAAGACGGCCATCGCCGACCTCGCCGCGGGCCTCGTCGAAGAAGGCGAGGCCATCGTCGTCGGCGCCGGTACGACCACGCAGGAGCTGGCCCGCCGGCTCGCGCGTGTTCCGGGGCTGACCGTTGTCACCAACTCCCTGCTGGTCGCCCAGGCGCTGGCCCATGCCAACCGCGTCGAGGTCGTCATGACCGGCGGGACCCTGCGTGGCTCGAACTACGCACTGGTCGGCAGTGGCGCGGAGCAGTCGCTCCAGGGACTGCGGGTCTCCCGTGCCTTCCTGTCCGGGAGCGGGCTCACCGCCGAGCGCGGTCTGTCCACCTCCAACATGCTCTCCGCGAGCGTCGACCGGGCGCTGGTGCAGGCCGCGGCCGAGGTGGTGGTCCTCGCGGACCACACCAAGCTGGGCACCGACACCATGTTCCAGACCGTGCCGACGGACGTCATCACCAGGCTGGTCACGGACGAGCCGCCGGCCCACGACGACCGTGCGGCCACCGAGCTCCAGGCGCTCGCCGACCAGGGGGTGCAGATCGCCGTGGCCGGTGCGGCAGGGGCCGCCGAGACGGCCCCCGGCCGCCCGCCCCGCCGTGATGTGCCGCTCCCGGGACAGCGCCGCACCCGCGGCGGGCCGGGGCATCAGCTGCGCAGCGCGGCCGGAGCGCTCGCGCCCGACCCCGGTGTGGAGCGGGCGGCGAGGGTGGCGGACCTCCGCCGCAGGTAGGTCCTCGCCGCGCAGGTGGTGTTCGGCGCCCGTGTGCGGTGCCTTACGGGCGGTCCGGCCGCAGGCCCTTCAGGGTGAGCAGCAGGAGCCGGTCCGCCAGTTCCGGGTCGTCGGGTGTCTGCTCCGCGGCCAGCGCGATCGCGTTGGTCAGCTGCATCAGATCCACGATCGAGACGTCCGGGCGCACGGCGCCGCTCTCCTGCGCCCGTACCAACAGCGCGTTGCCCGCCTCGCGCAGCGGCACACAGGACTGTGAGAGTGCCGAACTCCGGTCGTGGGACGCCGACATGAGCGCCCTGGAGAGGCCCCGGTACTCACCCGCATGAGTGATGATGGCGCGCAGCCACTCCACCAGCGCCGTGCACGGCCGGTCCGCGCCGGCCAGTTCGCGGGAGCGCTCCAGCAGTGACGCGAGCGCGTCCTGGAAGACCGCGTTCATCATCGCGTGACGGTTGGGGAAGTGCCGGTACAGCGTGCCGATACCGACCCCCGACCGGCGGGCGATCTCCTCGAGCGAGGCGTCGGTGCCGTGTTCGGCGAAGGCGGTACGGGCCTCGCCGAGCAGCCGTTCGTAGTTCCGGCGCGCATCCGCCCGCATCGGCCGTTCCGAGGCCGCTGTCGTACTCGTGGTCATCGTGCCGTCCTCCCTGGGCCGCACCGGTCTCCAGGATGCCACCGAGCTGCCGGCGGCTTCCCGGGTACGGATACGGGACCGCCCCGCCGGTCCGAGGACTCGGCGGGGCGGGATCCGCACCTGTGCATGACGCGCCGGACGTCAGTCCTTGATCTCGCAGATGGCCGCGCCGGACGAGACGGATGCTCCGACCTCGGCGGCGAGGCCCTTGATGGTGCCCGCGCGGTGCGCGTTCAGGGGCTGCTCCATCTTCATGGCCTCCAGGACGACGATCAGGTCGCCCTCCTTGACCTCCTGGCCCTCCTCGACCGCGATCTTGACGATCGTGCCCTGCATCGGGGACGCGAGGGTGTCGCCCGAGGCCGCGGACGCGGACTTCTTCGCGGCACGGCGCTTGGGCTTCGCCCCCGCGGCCAGACCGGTGCGGGCCAGCGACATGCCGAGGGAGACCGGCAGCGACACTTCGAGGCGCTTCCCGCCGACCTCGACGACGACCGTCTCGCGGCCCGGCTCGTCCTCGACCTCTGCCTCCGCCGGGGCGGCGAACGCGGGGATCTCGTTGACGAACTCGGTCTCGATCCAGCGGGTGTGGACGCGGAACGGGTCGCTCGTGAACGCCGGGTCGCGGACGACCGCACGGTGGAACGGGATGGCCGTGGCCATGCCCTCCACGGTGAACTCGTCCAGCGCACGCGCGGCACGCTGGAGCGCCTGCTCACGGCTGGCGCCGGAGACGATCAGCTTGGCCAGCAGGGAGTCCCACGCCGGGCCGATCACGCTGCCGGACTCCACGCCCGCGTCCAGGCGGACACCGGGGCCGGAGGGCGGGGCGAAGGTGGTCACCGTGCCGGGGGCGGGCAGGAAGCCGCGGCCCGGGTCCTCGCCGTTGATGCGGAACTCGAAGGAGTGGCCGCGCACCTCCGGGTCGCCGTAGCCGAGCTCCTCGCCGTCGGCGACGCGGAACATCTCGCGCACCAGGTCGATGCCGGTGACCTCTTCGGTGACCGGGTGCTCGACCTGGAGACGGGTGTTGACCTCCAGGAAGGAGATCGTGCCGTCGGTGCCGACGAGGAACTCCACCGTGCCGGCGCCGACGTAGCCGGCCTCCTTGAGGATGGCCTTCGACGCGGCGTACAGCTCGGCGTTCTGCTCGTCCGTCAGGAAGGGCGCGGGGGCCTCCTCCACCAGCTTCTGGTGGCGGCGCTGGAGCGAGCAGTCACGGGTCGAGACGACCACGACGTTGCCGTGCTGGTCGGCCAGGCACTGGGTCTCCACGTGCCGCGGCTTGTCCAGGTAGCGCTCGACGAAGCACTCGCCGCGGCCGAAGGCGGCGACCGCCTCGCGAACCGCGGAGTCGTACAGCTCCGGCACCTCTTCCAGGGTGCGGGCGACCTTCAGACCGCGGCCACCGCCGCCGAAGGCGGCCTTGATCGCGATGGGCAGGCCGTGCTCCCGGGCGAACGCGACGACCTCGTCGGCGCCGGAGACCGGGTCGGGCGTGCCGGCCACCAGCGGAGCACCGGCGCGCTGCGCGATGTGACGGGCGGCGACCTTGTCGCCGAGGTCACGGATCGCCTGCGGCGGCGGGCCGATCCAGGTCAGCCCGGCGTCCAGCACGGCCTGGGCGAACTCGGCGTTCTCGGACAGGAAGCCGTATCCAGGATGGATGGCGTCCGCACCGGAGTCCTTCGCGGCCTGAAGGACCTTGGCCATGTCCAGATAGCTGGCTGCCGGAGTGTCACCGCCCAGGGCGAACGCTTCGTCTGCCGCGCGGACGTGCAGAGCGTCCCGGTCCGGATCGGCGTAGACGGCTACGCTCGCGATCCCGGCGTCCCGGCAGGCCCGGGCAACACGGACAGCGATTTCGCCTCGGTTGGCGATGAGCACCTTGCGCACGATGGCTCCCTCCTTGAAACAAGCTGAGTTTAGGGACAGCCGACACGGCCTTTCGACCCGTCCCCAATGGTGAGCTTGCCCACACGGAGCGTGATTCGAGGCTCGCCCCAGTCGCGAAATCCCTAGTCGCACCACGGTACGACGGGTTTCCTCCTCGCACAGTAGCCCTCTTGTGTGGCGCAGGTCTCTGTTCGTGGAGCCAGCGGCCGAACGGGTTTCTTTGTGGAGTCCCTACGAATGGGCGAATGATTCTTTGCCGGACGACCGAGCGTGCCGAGACCCTTGTCCTGCCATTTACCCGTTAGTAGCGTTCGCGCTGTCGTACGTACTTCCGGTAACTGAGGGTTGGGGGCGCCGTGATGCGCAGAACGGTGGCCGTGGTGGCCGCGGCTGTACTGCTGATGGAGGCCGTGGGCTTCGTCGTCGTCAACGGCATCCTCGCCACGTTCGTGGACGGTCAGGACATGTCCCTCGCGGGGATGGACCCGGACGCGATGGTCACCGGCACCTGGGCGATGGGCATCGTGTTCGGCCTCTACCTGGCGGCCTGCGCCGTCGTCGCCCTGCTGGCCGGGGTGCGCGACCGAGCGCCGGGGCGCTTCGGCCGCATCCTGCTGATCACCGCGGCGGTGACGCACGGCGTGCTCGGTGCGCTGACCGTGGGTCTGGTGGGCTGGTCCGCCTTCGCGTTCATGATGGTCGTGCTCGCGCTGATCGTGCTGGTGCTGGTCTCCTTCGGCAGGGAGCGCACACCGCGTGACGCGCAGCCGGCGCCGCAGGCCGGGCCGGCGCCGACGAACGGTGCCGCGCCGGCCTGACACCGGCCGGCGGATCTGTCAGGACCGGCGGGATCCGTCAGGTCCGGCACGCCCCTGTCAGGGGGTGTCAGGCGCCGCATCCCGCGGCCGTCGCGGCAGGGCTCGGTGCGCCCGGCGATGCGGGGGCCGGCCGGTGAGGGTGCGGGGTCCGTTCAGACCCACAGGTCCGTGATCGAGTAGCCCAGTTCGGCCAGCAGGCCGCGCAGCAGCGGCAGGGACAGGCCGATGACGTTGCTGTGGTCGCCCTCGATCCCCTCGATGAACGGCGCCGAGCGGCCGTCGAGGGTGAACGCGCCCGCCACGTGCAGGGGTTCGCCGCTCGCCACGTACGCGGCGACCTCGGCGTCCGTCGGTTCGCCGAAGCGGACCGTGGTCGACGCGGTGGCGGAGGCGATCCGGCCCGTCGTGGTGTCGGTGACGCAGTGACCGGTCTGCAGTACGCCCGAGCGACCGCGCATCGCCTTCCAGCGGGCGGTGGCCTCTTCCTCGTCGACGGGTTTGCCGAGGGCCTCGCCGCCGAGTTCCAGGACCGAGTCGCAGCCGATGACCAGCGCACCGGCGGCTTCGGGGCGCGCGGCGACGACGGCCGCCTTGGCCTCGGCGAGTACGAGGGCGAGTTCGGCGGGGGTCGGGGCGCTCAGGGCGTCCTCGTCGACACCGCTGACGATCACCTCGGGCGCGAGTCCGGCCTGGCGCAGCAGATTCAGCCGGGCGGGGGAGGCGGAGGCCAGAACAAGGCGGGGGGCTTGGACGGTCATGGCGCCATCGTAGGCGGCGCTCAGTGCAGGCCGACCACAAACATCGCAAGCACCATGGCCAACGCCAGCACCAGACCGACGCGGCGCATCATCGCCTGGGTCTGGCGCAGTTCCTCGGGGGGCTCGTTCTTCGGGTCGGACCACAGCATGCTTCCGATCCTGCGGCCGGAGGGTCCTTCGGCGCCTGAGTACAGGTACTCAACGGTCTGGGTACGGGCGGACCCACCGCGATAGTCCGCCCCGGCCCCCGGGACCATAAATGGGTCCACCGTTCCATTAAGGCCCTCCATGGTGCTACCGTTCCCGTATCGCTTAATGGAGCTCTCGACCCATTAGGGCTCGCGATCGGGAAGGAGCACCGCCATGCACCGGTATCTGTACCGTGCCGTCACCCGGCTCGGCGCCGTCGCCGTGGGACTCGGCCTCGTCGCCGGCACGGACGCCCGGGCCGCGGCGCCCACCCGCGACGACACCCGCCACCATCCCTGGACCGCGGCCTGGGCCGCCTCGCCGCAGGCCCCCAGCACCGGCTTCACCCCGAACTGGTCCCAGGAGGGCTTCTCCCGGCAGACCGTCCGCCAGGTCGTCCGTGTCACCGAGGGGGGCGACCGGATCAGAATCCGGCTGTCCAACGCGTACGGCACCTCCCCGCTGCGCCTCACGGGTGCCACCGTCGCCCGCGCCGGCGAAGGCGCCGCTCTGCGACCGGGCTCCGTACGGGCCCTCACCTTCGGCGGAAGCCGCTCGGTCTCGATTCCCGCGCACGGTGAACTGCGCAGCGACGCGGCCCGGTTGCCGCTGACATCGCTGGAGCCGGTCACCGTGACGCTGTACTTCGCCGGCACCACCGGGCCCGCGACCTTCCACGCCCAGGGCTGGACCGACACCTACCGCGCCGCCGGGGACCGCCGCGCGGACACGTCGGGCGCACGCTTCACCGAGGTCACGCAGTCCTGGTACTACCTCTCCGGCGTCGAGGTGGCAGGCGACGCCCGGCCCGACCACGGCGGCGGCATCGTGCTCTTCGGCGACTCCATCACCGACGGCTTCGGGTCCACGCCGGGCGCCGACCGGCGCTGGTCCGACGCCCTCGCCGAACGCGTCGGCCGGCCCGTCCTCAACGCGGGCATCGGCGGCAATCTCGTCCTCAACGACTCCGCCTGGTACGGCGAGCGGGCCACCGCGCGCTTCCGCCGGGACGCCCTCGACCAGCCCGGCGTCTCCACCGTCGTCCTGCTCCAGGGCCTGAACGACATCGGCTTCAGCGAGGCGGAGGACCAGCCCACCTACAAGCCCGCCCCGGTCGTGCCGGCGGCCGAGCTGATCGCCGGGTACCGCGAGCTGATACGGCAGGCCCACGCCCGCGGGGTGGAGGTCGTGGGCGCGACGCTGCTGCCGCTGAAGGGCTCCGACCACTGGGGGCCGCACTCGGCCCGGGTCAGCGACGAGGTCAACCACTGGATCCGTACGTCGGGGGAGTTCGACGCCGTCGTCGATCTCGACCGGGCGCTGGCCGATCCGGCGGACCCGGACCGGCTCGCCCCTGCCTACGACCACGGGGACGCGCTGCATCCCAACGACGCCGGCTACCTCCGCATGGCGGCGGAGGCAGCCGGGGTGCTGTCACGGTCCCGGTGAGCCGGGAGCCCCGGTCAGACCGGCCAGAAGGTGCGGGCCCACGCCCGCGGGCCGGGCAGCGGACGGCGGCTGCGGGCGATCCTCGCCGGGTCCGACCACTGCTCGGCCGGCGCCACGGCACCCTCCGGCGCGGAGGCCGTCGCCGCGGCGCGGGCCCGGACCACCGCCAGGGCGGCGGCCAGCTCCTCGGGGGTCGGGTTTCCTCGTACGACCTTGATCATCGTCAGGTCCCTTCCTAGAGGGGGATGTTGCCGTGCTTCTTCGGCGGGAGGTTTTCCCGCTTGGTGCGCAGTTGACGCAGTCCCTTCACGATCTGTGACCGGGTGTCCGACGGCATGACCACGGCGTCGATGTAGCCGCGCTCGGCCGCCGTGTAGGGGTTGAGCAGTGCGTCCTCGTACTCCTCGATCAGCCGGGCGCGGGTGGCCTCCTGGGCCGCCTCGTCGCCGGCGGCCGCGATCGTGCGGCGGTGCAGGATGTTCACCGCGCCCTGCGCGCCCATCACCGCGATCTGCGCGGTCGGCCAGGCGAGGTTCAGGTCGGCGCCCAGGTGCTTGGAGCCCATGACGTCGTACGCGCCGCCGAACGCCTTCCGCGTGATCACCGTGATCAGCGGGACGGTGGCCTCCGCGTACGCGTAGATCAGCTTGGCGCCGCGGCGGATGATGCCGCCGTACTCCTGGTCGACACCGGGCAGGAAGCCGGGGACGTCGACGAAGGTCAGCACCGGCACGTTGAACGCGTCGCAGGTGCGCACGAAGCGCGCGGCCTTCTCGGAGGCGTTGATGTCGAGGCAGCCGGCGAACTGCATCGGCTGGTTCGCGACGATGCCCACCGGGAAGCCCTCGACCCGTCCGAACCCGGTGAGGATGTTCGGCGCGAACATCGCCTGGGTCTCCAGGAACTCGCCCTCGTCCAGCACGTGTTCGATGACGGTGTGCATGTCGTACGGCTGGTTCGCCGAGTCCGGGATCAGGGTGTCGAGCTCGCGGTCCTCGTCGTTCGTCGCGAGATCGGCCTCCTCGGGGAAGGCCGGCGGCTCGGAGAGGTTGTTGGACGGCAGGTACGACAGGAGGGACTTGACGTACTCGATGGCGTCCTTCTCGTCACCCGCCATGTGGTGCGCGACGCCGGAGGTGCTGTTGTGCGTACGGGCGCCGCCGAGGGCCTCGAAGCCGACGTCCTCACCGGTCACGGTCTTGATGACGTCCGGGCCGGTGATGAACATGTGCGAGGTCTGGTCGACCATCACCGTGAAGTCGGTGATCGCGGGGGAGTACACCGCACCGCCCGCGCACGGTCCGACGACCAGCGAGATCTGCGGGATCACGCCGGAGGCATGGGTGTTGCGGCGGAAGATCTCGCCGTACATGCCGAGCGCGCTGACGCCCTCCTGGATACGGGCGCCGCCGGAGTCGTTGATCCCGATGACCGGGCAGCCGGTCTTCAGGGCGAAGTCCATGACCTTGATGATCTTCTGGCCGTAGACCTCGCCGAGTGCACCGCCGAAGACGGTGAAGTCCTGCGAGAACACGGCGACCGGGCGGCCGTCGACCGTGCCGTAACCGGTGACGACTCCGTCACCGTACGGACGGGTCTCCTCCAGGCCGAAACTGGTGGAGCGGTGCCGCGCGAACTCGTCGAACTCCACGAACGAATCCTCGTCCAGCAGCAGATCGACACGCTCACGGGCCGTCAACTTGCCCTTGGCATGCTGCTTTTCCACCGCGCGGGCGGAGCCGGCGTGCGTCGCCTCCTCGATGCGGCGCTGCAGATCCGCGATCTTTCCCGCGGTGGTGTGGCTGCTGGGACTGCTGGAGCTGGCGATCTGTTCCGGCTCGGACATCGGGATGCGGCTCCCTGGCTGATCACGGGGTCGTTGGCTACTGACTCGTAGCGTATCGGCGTGGATACCGTTCGGCAGTGCGTCGTTTACCACACCTAACCTGGCTTGCATGACGTCTGAGAATGCGCCCGGGAGCCGCTGGTCCGACCTGGACCGGCCGCCGCTGAACGCCTCCGCGCTGCGCCGCGCCCTGCTGCAGCCGGGCGGGCTGTGGACCTCGTTCGACATCGTGCCCGCCACCGGGTCGACCAACTCCGATCTCGCGGCGAAAGCGGGCTCCGTGCAGGAAGGGGCCGTGCTCGTCGCCGAGGAGCAGACCGCCGGGAGGGGCCGCCTGGACCGCAGCTGGACCGCGCCCGCCCGCTCGGGGCTCTTCCTTTCCGTGCTGCTGCGCCCCGGCCCTCAGGTGCCCGTGGAGCGCTACGGATGGCTCCCGCTGCTCACCGGAGTCGCCGTCGCGACGGGGCTCAGCCGGGCCGCCGGGGTGGACATGTCCCTCAAGTGGCCCAACGACCTCCTGGTGACTGTGGGTGGCGAGGAACGCAAGACCGGCGGGATCCTCGCGGAGCGTGCCGGCGACGGCGGTGTGGTGATCGGCATGGGGATCAATGTCACACTCCGTGAGGACGAGCTGCCCGTGCCGTCGGCGGGCTCCCTCGCGCTGGCGAACGCCGTCTCCACCGACCGCGACCCGCTGCTGCGGGCCGTCCTGCGCTCCCTGGAGCAGTGGTACGGCAAGTGGCGCGAGGCGGGCGGCGACGCGGGCCTCTCGGGGGTGCAGGAGGCGTACGCGGCGGGCTGCGCGACGCTGGGCCGCAGGGTCCGTGCCGAGCTTCCCGGGGACCGGTCGGTGACCGGCGAGGCCATCGCCCTGGACGGCGCCGGACGGCTTGTTCTGGCCACGGGCGACGGCACCCGGGAGACGGTCGGTGCGGGCGACATCGTGCACCTGCGGCCGGCCGGCTGAGCCGGTGCGTCGCGCCGCTGAACCAGCCGGGCCACTCGGACGTGAGCCAGGGCACACCTGCCGTATCGTTGAGGCGATCGAGCGACAGATCGGCAGGACAGTGCGCAGGGAACGGGCAGGAGGCGGCTGGTGACCGTCGACGACACCACTTCCGGCGCGGACGATTCCGGCTCCGGTTCCGAGTCCGGGGGGTCCGGGCCGGGCGATTTCGAGTCAGATTCCCCCGAGTCCGCAGCCGGGGGCGACAACGCGGCATCCGGCAGTTCCGGGGCAGTGCATCCCACGCCCCACCACGCCGTCGACCACACGGTCGAGCCGACCGACGATCCCCTCGCCATCCGGCTGGAACAGCTGATCCTCGGTGCCGAACGGCGCTACACCCCTTTCCAGGCGGCGCGTACCGCGGGCGTCTCCATGGAGCTCGCCTCCCGCTTCTGGCGAGCCATGGGCTTCGCGGACATCGGCCAGGCCAAGGCGCTCACGGAGGCGGACGTTCTCGCGCTTCGCCGGCTCGCCGGTCTCGTCGAGGCCGGCCTGCTGAGCGAGCCGATGGCGGTCCAGGTGGCACGCTCCACCGGCCAGACCACCGCCCGGCTGGCCGAATGGCAGATCGATTCCTTTCTGGAGGGCCTCACCGAGCCTCCCGAGCCCGGGATGACGCGGACGGAAGTCACGTATCCCCTGGTGGAGCTGCTCCTGCCGGAGCTGGAGGAGTTCCTGATCTACGTCTGGCGACGACAGCTGGCCGCGGCCACCGGACGGGTCGTCCAGGCCGCGGACGACGAGGAGATGGTCGACCGCAGGCTCGCGGTCGGCTTCGCGGACCTCGTCGGCTTCACCCGGCTGACGCGACGGCTGGAGGAAGAGGAACTGGGCGAGCTGGTCGAGGCGTTCGAGACCACGTCCGCCGACCTGGTGGCCGCCCACGGCGGCCGGCTGATCAAGACGCTGGGTGACGAGGTCCTCTACGCGGCCGATGAAGCCGGCACGGCCGCGGAGATCGCCCTGCGGCTCATCGAGACGATGACCCACGACGAGTCGATGCCGGCGCTGCGCGTCGGCATCGCTTTCGGCACGGTCACCACGCGGATGGGCGATGTCTTCGGCACCACGGTCAATCTGGCGAGCCGGCTCACCTCGATAGCGCCGAAGGACGCCGTACTGGTGGACGGGGCGTTCGCGGAGGAGCTGGTGCGCACCGGCGAGGCGCCGGCCTCGGAGGCCGAGGCCGCGGAGGAGGCGGCGAAGGCCGAGAAGGAGGGCCGGGAGCCGCTGTCGTACCGTTTCGCGCTCCAGCCGATGTGGCAGCGCCCGGTCCGTGGTCTGGGCGTCGTCGAGCCCTGGCTGCTCTCCCGTCGCCGGCAGTGAGCCCCTCCCGGGCCCGGGGCCCCGGGCCCCGCACGGCCGGAGATGCCGCGGGCCTATGATCCGGTGAACCGTCGTTAACCGGGAGGGTCCTCATGTCCGAGTCCGAGCAGCGGTTCGGAGAATTCGTTCTCGTCCGCACGCACCAGCACGTCGCCGAGCTCGTCCTCGACCGCCCCAAGGCCATGAACGCCGTCTCCACCGAGATGGCGCGCTCGCTCGCCGCCGCCTGTGAGGCCCTCGCCGCCGACCGGGACGTCCGCGTCACCGTCGTCACCTCCTCGAACGACCGCGCCTTCTGCGTCGGCGCCGACCTCAAGGAGCGCAACTCCTTCTCGGACGCCGAGCTGGTCCGGCAGCGGCCGACCGCCCGGGCCGCCTACACCGGAGTGCTGGAACTGCCGATGCCCACGGTCGCCGCGGTGCACGGATACGCGCTCGGCGGAGGGTTCGAGCTGGCTCTGGCCTGCGATCTGATCGTCGCCGACGCGACCGCGGTCGTGGGGCTGCCCGAGGTATCCGTGGGCGTCATCCCCGGCGGCGGCGGTACGCAGCTGCTGCCGCGCCGGGTGGGGGCCGCCCGCGCCGCCGAGCTGGTGTTCTCCGCACGGCGTGTAGAGGCGGCGGAGGCCCGGGAGTTGGGCCTCGTCGACCAGCTCGCGGAGGACGCCCGCACCGAGGCGCTCGCCCTCGCCGCCCGGATCGCCGCGAACTCGCCGGTGGGACTGCGCGCCGCCAAGCGGGCCCTGCGTCTCGGGCAGGGACTCGATCTGCGCGCCGGACTGGAGGTCGAGGACGCGGCCTGGCGCTCGGTCGCCTTCTCCGGGGACCGGGCCGAGGGCGTCGCCGCCTTCAACGAGAAGCGGAAGCCGCAGTGGCCCGGCGAGTGACCCGGAGAACCTCGGCCCACTCCAACAGATCAAATCCTCCCAAACCTCCCTAAGCTGGGGTGATGGCTGAGGATCGGCGGTTGCGAGCGGTGGTGGCGCTGGCGCAGGCGATGGCTGCCGCGCACACCCCGCGCGAGTCGTGGCGTGCGGCGGCGCTGGGTGCGTGTTCCGCGCTGGCGGGCTCCTTCGCGGCGCTGTCCGTGTGGGAGCGGGAGCTCGGGCGGCTCAGGGTGCTCGTGAACGCGGGTGAACGGGCCGCCGGCGAGGAGGAGTTCCCCGAGTCGGAGACCTATCCCGTCAACCGCTTCCCCGAGATCACGGAGTTCCTGCACGAGCAGTGGGCCGGCGGCGGTGAGCCGGACGCCTGGGTGGAGACCGTGGACGGCCCGGCGACGCCGGAGCACGGCTACTGCCATCAGAGGGTGGCCGCCCTGCGCCGGCGCCGACGGGGCTGCTGTGTCGTGGCGCCGATAGTGCTGCACGGCCGGGCCTGGGGCGAGCTCTATGTCGCCCGTCCGATCGGCGTCGCCGTCTTCGACCGTCACGACGCCGACTTCGCGACCGTCCTCGCCTCCGTGATCGCCGCCGGGATCGCCCAGACCGAGCGGCTCGAAGAGGTCCGCCGCCTCGCCTTCACCGACCCGCTGACCGGTCTCGCCAACCGCCGTGCGGTCGACACCCGCCTCGATGAGGCCCTGGAGCGTCACCGCGAGGACGGTTCCGTCGTCAGCCTGGTGGTGTGTGACCTGAACGGACTCAAGCGGGTCAACGACACGCACGGCCACGCGGTCGGCGACCGGCTGCTGGAACGATTCGGTTCGGTCCTGTCACTGTGCGGCGCCATGCTGCCCGGTGCGCTCGCGGCCCGGCTCGGCGGCGACGAGTTCTGCCTCGTCACGGTCGGCCCGTCGTCCGACGAGGTGGTCCGCGTGGCCGACGAACTCTGCGTCCGCGCGGCCGAGTTGGAGCTCGGTGAGGGGGTGGCGTGCGGGGTCGCTTCGACGGGTGACCCGATCGGGCACGTCCGCTCGGGCCGCCGGCTGTTCCGGCTGGCGGACGCGGCCCAGTACCGGGCGAAGGCGGCCCGCTCGCCGAAGCCGGTGGTCGCGGGCCGCGACGGCACGGTGCTGCGCCTGGCGGACGCCCCGCCGCGCTCGCACCAGGACCGCCGCCGCTTCCGGGGGGTGCGTCCGGAGGAGGTCGAGGAGCCCTGGAGCGAGCCGTAGGTCCTCGCCGGTGCAGGCGTGCGGTCCGGCTGGTGTGCGCGCGGTGCGGGCGGGGCGTGGAGGCGTAAGGGGCCCACCCGCCCACCAGTAGTGACAGGTTGCGATTCAATCCGTACGCTGCTGAATATGGATATGCATACCGTCGTGGTGGGGACGTCCGGTACCACCGCCGATGACGTCGTCGCCGTGGCCCGCCTGGGCGCCCGTATCGAGATCTCCGCCGAGGCACAGGCCGCCCTCGCCGCCGCCCGCGCCGTCGTGGACACCCTGGCCGCCAAGCCCGAGCCCGTCTACGGGGTCTCCACCGGCTTCGGCGCACTCGCCAGCCGGCACATCAGCCACGAACTCCGTGCCCAGCTCCAGCGCAACATCGTGCGCTCGCACGCCGCCGGCATGGGCCCGCGCGTCGAGCGCGAGGTCGTTCGCGCGCTGATGTTCCTGCGGCTGAAGACCGTCTGCTCCGGGCACACCGGCGTACGCCCCGAGGTCGCCCAGACCATGGCGGACGTGCTGAACGCCGGAATCACGCCCGTCGTGCACGAGTACGGCTCCCTCGGCTGCTCCGGCGACCTCGCGCCGCTGTCCCACTGCGCCCTGACCCTCATGGGCGAGGGCGACGCGGAAGGCCCCGACGGCGTGCTGCGCCCCGCGGGCGAGCTGCTCGCCGAGCACGGCATCGCACCCGTCGAGCTCCGCGAGAAGGAGGGCCTCGCCCTCCTGAACGGCACCGACGGCATGCTGGGCATGCTGGTCATGGCACTCGCCGACCTCCAGCGCCTCTACACCTCGGCCGACATCACCGCCGCGCTCTCGCTGGAGGCGCTCCTCGGCACCGACAAGGTGCTCGCCCCCGAGCTGCACGCCATCCGCCCGCACCCGGGCCAGGGCGTCTCCGCCGCCAACATGAGCGCCGTGCTCAAGGGCTCCGGACTCGTCGGCCACTTCCAGCACGACGAGGCGCCCCGGGTCCAGGACGCCTACTCCGTGCGCTGCGCCCCGCAGGTCGCGGGCGCCGGGCGGGACACGCTCGCGCACGCCCGCCTGGTCGCCGAACGCGAACTCGCCTCCGCCGTCGACAACCCGGTCGTCCTGCCCGACGGCCGCGTGGAGTCCAACGGCAACTTCCACGGCGCGCCCGTGGCGTACGTCCTCGACTTCCTGGCCATCGTCGCCGCGGACCTCGGCTCCATCGCCGAGCGCCGCACCGACCGGCTGCTCGACAAGAACCGCAGCCACGGGCTGCCGCCGTTCCTCGCCGACGACGCCGGCGTGGACTCGGGCCTGATGATCGCCCAGTACACGCAGGCCGCCCTGGTCAGCGAGATGAAGCGGCTCGCGGTCCCCGCGTCCGCCGACTCGATCCCGTCCTCCGCGATGCAGGAGGACCATGTGTCCATGGGCTGGTCGGCGGCGCGCAAGCTGCGCACCACGGTCGGCAACCTGAACCGGATCATCGCGGTCGAGCTCTACGCGGCCGCCCGCGGTATCGAGCTGCGGCACGGTCTGACCCCCGCGCCCGCCTCACAGGCCGCCATCGAGGCGCTGCGCGCGGCGGGTGTGCAGGGGCCCGGGCCGGATCGTTTCCTCGCCCCCGACCTGGAGGCGGCGGACACCTTCGTCCGCGACGGCGGGCTCATCGCCGCCGTGGAACCGGTGACGGGTCCGCTGGCCTGACCACGAGCCCGGTACGAGGCTCACGGTGACCCGGGGCGGGTGCCCCGGGTCACCCGGCTTTCACAGCGCGGTTGTTGCGCCGGTCGCACCGGTGGCGCTCCGGCGTATGGAGTAGGTCACGAAGCCCACGCCGAGCCCCAGGAACGTCGTGCCGCCGATGATGTACGGCGTGGTGTCGAAGGTGCCCGTGTCGGCGAGTTTCAGGTCCTGGGACGTCGCCGCCGCACCGGTCTGCTGTCTGTCCACGCCCTCCCGCTCGGCAGTGGCATTCGCTGACGGAACGAACCACAGCGCACAGAGCAGAGTCCCAGCGGCAGTGGCGGTCAGAAGCGGTCGACGTGCGACGGACACGGACTCGATCCCCCTTGAGGCATCCTCGAATTGGCCGGTGCGCTGATGCTAGTGAAAGCAGCGGGTCGTGGGAAAGCCGGGCAGCCGGGAGCCCTACTCTCCGTCGTATGACCACTTCTGAGACATCACGGTATGTGCGCCTGCGGGTGGAATTGGTGCTGGAGATCGGGGAACCCGCATCGCTGACCGGCGCCGCGCTGGAACGGATCGCCTCGGACGAGTACATGCCCGAGGAGGAGCGCGCCCACGCGGAGTCGGCGGTGCGCGAGGACGAGGCCGAGGCCGTCGCGTATCTCGTGGACCCGTTCGACCTGGTCGGCGACGTCCCCGGCGTCGAACTGGCGCAGGCGTCCTGGACCAGCGAGCAGATCGACTACGACCCCGATGCCGAGGAGTGGGACCTCGACGAGGAAGATGGAGAGTACGACGCCGCTGACGAAGATGCCGACGCCGCCGAGGAATCGGACGACGTGGACGCCGGCGGCGGACGCCCGTAGCCTGCTGGACCGGCAGTTTTCCGGACCGGCCGTTCAGGGCCCCGGTTCCACGGGCCGGGGCCCGGCCGGATGCATGCCGCGGGACTGCAACCGGCCACCGCGGCGGCTGCGTCGATGAGTGGTGTTCCCCACATCGGTTGGGGATGTGGAACCGGGTAACCCGGAATGGGTGTTTTCCCCAATAGTGCGATCAGGCGATCCGGCAACGATGGAGAAGCGTGTGATGACGGACAGCAAGCGGCGCAAGGCCCTCACGGTCGCGTCCGCGGTGCTCGGCGGCGTTCTGGTGCTGTCGGCATGTAGCGGCGACGGCGACAAGGGCGGTAGCGCCGAGGGCTCGAAGAAGTCGCAGGCCCAGGTCGACGAGGCGGCCGCGAAGGACGCCTCCAAGGCCCGAATAGCCATCTCCCCGAAGAACGGCGCGACGAACGCCGGCATCAACGACGACGCCAAGGTCACCGTCAGCGACGGCACGCTGACGCAGGTCACGATGACCACCGCCGACGGCGCCGCCGTGAAGGGCACGCTCGCCCCCGACGGCAAGAGCTGGAAGCCGGACGATCAGCTCGAGCGCTCCACCACGTACAAGATCTCCGCCTCCGCCAAGGACTCCGAGGGCATGGAGGCCCACGAGAACTCCTCCTTCACCACGGTCTCGCCCGACAACAGCTTCATCGGCAACTTCACGCCGGAGGACGGTTCCACCGTCGGCGTCGGCATGCCGGTGTCGATCAACTTCAACAAGGCGATCACCGACAAGAAGGCCGTGCAGGCCGGTATCACCGTGGAGTCGAGCAGCGGCCAGGAGGTCGTCGGTCACTGGTTCAACGGCCAGCGTCTGGACTTCCGGCCGGACCAGTACTGGCAGGAGGGCTCGACCGTCACGCTGAAGCTGAACCTCGACGGAGTCGAGGGCGCCGACGGAGTCTTCGGCGTCCAGCAGAAGACGGTCACCTTCAAGATCGGCCGCAACCAGGTCTCCACCGTCGACGCCGCGACGAAGACGATGACGATCACCCAGGACGGCAAGACCGTCAAGACGATCCCGATCTCCGCCGGTTCCACCGAGAACCCCACGTACAACGGTCAGATGGTGATCTCCGAGAAGTTCAAGGAGACCCGGATGAACGGCGCGACCGTCGGCTTCACGGACGACGACGGCAAGGGCGAGTACGACATCAAGAACGTCCCGCACGCCATGCGGCTGTCCACGTCGGGCACCTTCATCCACGGCAACTACTGGGGCGCCGACTCGATCTTCGGCAGCGCCAACACCAGCCACGGCTGCGTCGGCCTGAACGACGTGGAGGGCGCGGGCGACCCGAACCAGCCCGCCGCGTGGCTGTACGACAACTCGATCGTCGGTGACATCGTGATCGTCAAGAACTCCAAGGACAAGACGATCAAGCCCGACAACGGCCTCAACGGCTGGAACATGAGCTGGGCGGAGTGGCAGGCCGGCTCCGCGGCCTGATCCGGCCGGCCTCCGGGCCGTACAGCGGAAGGCGGGTCACCCCTCGGGGGTGACCCGCCTTCGGCGTGTGACGGGGTCCGGCCAGGGGGACGCTAGGCGCCCGCCGCGGGCCCCGGCCGCAGCCGCGCGTCGTCCTCCTCGCCGTCGACGCCCCATCCCGCCAGCAGCCGCAGCGACTCGGCCGACCGCGTGCCCGGCTCCGCGTGGTAGGTGACCAGCGACAGATCGTGATCGTCCGGCAGCCGCAGCGTCTCGTACGACAGCGTCATCTCGCCGACCAGCGGATGGTGGATCCGCTTCACGCCGTGGCCCTTGTCCTGGACCGTGTGCGCGGCCCAGAGCCGCCGGAACTCCTCGCTCTTGACCGAGAGATCACCGATCAGCTCCGGCAGCTGCGGATCGTCCGCCGAGCATCCCGCGTACATCCGCAGCACGCTCACCACCTCGGTCGCCTTGCACTCCCAGTCCATGTACAGATCGGTGGCGTTGGGGTCGAGGAAGACCATCCGGGCCATGTTGCGCTCCTTCGCGGACAGGGCCGCGAAGTCGCCGAACAGCGCACGGGCCGTGCGGTTCCAGCCCAGGATGTCCAGCCGCCGCCCCACCACGTAGGCGGGCACGCCCTCCATGGCGTCCATCAGCTGCTGGACGGACGGGCGCAGCTGCTGCGGCCTGCCCATCCGCCGGTGCTTCTTCTGCTTCGGCTTCGCGAGATGGCTGAGGTGGTCACGCTCGGCGTCCGACAGCCGCAGCGCCCGCCCGATCGCGTCCAGCACCTCGGTGGACACATTGCGCCCGTTGCCCTGTTCCAGGCGCGTGTAGTAGGCCACCGACACCCCCGCGAGCTGTGCCAGCTCCTCGCGGCGGAGCCCCGGCACCCGCCGGCGACGGCCCAGCTGCGGCAGGCCGACGTCCTCGGGCTGCAGCCGGGCGCGGCGTGAGCGGAGGAATTCGCTGAGTTCGGCGCGCTGGTCCATGCTCACCAGTATCGCGCCGCCCTTCCCACGCAGCCTGACCCTGCCAGTGGTACGCACGCCGGACGTAGGTACAACAGAGGGCTGGGTAGGTTCCGCGTACTTCGGCACAGTCGAGTCCATGACCACGACTGTTTCCGCATACGCCGCTCCCGCCGCCAAGGCGCCGCTGGAGCGGACCACCATCCCGCGCCGTCCGGTGGGCGAGCACGACGTGCTCATCGAGATCAAGTACGCGGGCATCTGCCACTCCGACATCCACCAGGCCCGTGACGGCTGGGGCGAGGGCATCTTCCCGATGGTCCCGGGGCACGAGATCGCGGGGATCGTCACCGAGACCGGTCCGGGCGTCACCAAGTTCGCCGTCGGCGACCGGGTGGGCGTCGGCTGCATGGTCGACTCCTGCCGCGAGTGCGACAACTGCAAGGCCGGACTCGAGCAGTACTGCTCCGGCGGCAACGTCGGCACGTACAACGCCCTCGACAAGACCGGCGAGCCCACCTACGGCGGCTACTCCACCCACATCGTGGTGGACGAGGCCTTCACCCTGCGCATCCCGGACGGCCTGTCGCTCGACGTCGCCGCCCCGCTGCTGTGCGCCGGCATCACCCTCTACTCGCCGCTCGCGCACTGGAAGGCCGGCCCCGGCAAGAAGGTCGCCATCGTCGGCCTCGGCGGTCTCGGCCACATGGGCGTCAAGATCGCGCACGCGCTGGGCGCCGAGGTGACCGTTCTCAGCCAGTCGCTGCGCAAGAAGGACGACGGTCTGCGCCTCGGTGCCGACCACTACTACGCGACCAGTGACGAGGCGACCTTCGAGCAGCTGGCGGGCACGTTCGACCTCGTCGTCTCGACGGTGTCGGCGCCGCTGCCGCTGGACACCTATCTCGGGCTCCTGCGGACGGACGGAGCGCTGGTGAACGTGGGCGCTCCCGAGGAGCCGGTGTCCCTCAACCTCTTCTCCGTCATCGCCGGCCGCAAGACCCTCGCGGGCTCCGGTATCGGCGGTATCCGCGAGACCCAGGAGATGCTCGACTTCTGCGCCGAGCACGGCCTCGGCGCGGAGATCGAGGTGATCGGCGCCGACCGGATCAACGAGGCCTACGAGCGGGTCCTCTCGAGCGACGTGCGCTACCGCTTCGTGATCGACGCGGCCACCATCTGAGCGTCCCGCGGCCCCCTTTCCGGGCCCCTCTCGACCCCCCGGCCCGCGGTGGATCAGGCCCCCTCCTGACCACCGCGGCCGGGGCTCCCTCGTACGGCACATCCGGCCAGTTTGACCCAACTGAACAGTTGGAGGGTCCTAGGCTCGGACCATGGCCTGGGACACCGCACGCACCCGCAGAGTCCTGCTCGCGGCGGCCGTCGACGAATTCGCCGAGTACGGCTTCGAAGGGGCGCGGATCGACCGCATCGGCGCCCGGGCGGGCGTCAACAAGGAGCGGATCTACCAGTACTTCGGCAACAAGCAACAGCTCTTCGACCATGTGCTGGACACCGAACGGGAGCGGATCGCCCGGACGGTCCCGGTCACCGGCGAACAGCTCGACGACCTCGGGGAGTACGCCGGCCGGCTGTACGACTACCACTGCGCGCGCCCGCAGTTCATCCGCCTCCTCCAGTGGGAGGGTCTCCAGGACACCGGCGGCCCGGCGCTGCGGGAGGCCGACCGTACGGAGGCTCACGGCGTGGCCGTGCGGGCGCTCGGCGACGCGCAGAAGAAGGGCACGCTCGACGCGCAGCTGGCTCCCGAGGCGCTGTTCTACGCCGTACTCGCCCTGGGCGCCTGGTGGTTCAGCGCCCCGCAGGCGGTCCGCATGATCTACGCGGAGGCGCCGGGGGAGGAGACGGAACGCGCCACTCTGGTGGGGCTGGTGCGCCGGCTCGCGGGCCAGGAGCGCTGACGACCGCCCGTTACCCGGGCCGGTGGCAGACCGCCTCCACGTTGTTGCCGTCCGGATCCCGTACGAACGCCCCGTAGTACGACGCGTGGTACTCGGGCCACACCCGCGGCTCGTGGAGCACCTCGGAGCCCGCGCCGACCGCCGCGTCGAAGAACGCGTGCACCGCCGCACGGTCGGCCGCCTCGAAGGCGATGTGCGCCTCTCGCGCCGCACCATCCGTCGTCACCGGGCCGATCCAGAACCGCGGCTGCGTCGTGCCCCAGCCGATCACCTGGCCGAACTCGAGCAGGCGGGTGCTGCCGAGGGGCGCGAGCACCCGGTCGTAGAAGGCGGCGGACGCAGCCGGGTCCGCCACCTGGAGCGAGATGTGGTCGATCATGGTCCGAGCGTGGCACAGGGCACCGGTGGCGCCCCCGACGACGAGCCGTGGCCGGCCCGCGGGATTCCGGCACCCGCCTCAGCAGTCGGATCCGGCCGAACGGGGCACCCGGTAGGGCGAGTCCAGCCGGTACTCCCCGGCCCGCGGCACGGTCAGCCGCGTCCACTCCCCCTCCTGCCGCAGACAGGCACCGCTCGCCCGCAGCCACGGCGAGTACGCCACCCGTACCGTCACCGAACCGGCGGCCGGCATCCGTACCGTCAGTGACGCGTCGTCCCCGCCCACCACCGTCGCCGGGGACGACACCAGCGGTACCGCGTCGCGCACCCGGTAGACCGTCCAGCTCTCGTCCTGCCACACCTGCTCCAGCCACGACGGCGCGCCGCGCACGAGCGCGGCCTCGTCCTCCGCCGGTCCGTCCGGGCGCCCGTGCGGCAGCACCACATAGCCGACCGCCCAGCGGTCCAGCCACTGCCGGTACGTCGCCGGATTCAGCGAACCGTCGTAGAAGAGCCGCCCGCGCTCGACGTCGAGCTGACGGTTCCAGCCGCGTGCCATATTGATGTGCGGGGCGAGCGCGGTGGCCTCGCGGTGGTTGCGGGCGGGGACGACCTCGACCCGCGTGCGGTCCGCGCCCAGCCGCTCCAGCTCGCGGACGACACCGTCCGTGTGCGCCGCCCAGGACGGGACGTCGGTGGAGATGACCAGATCGTCCTCGGTCTTGTCGATCAGCCAGTACGTGCTGAAGAAGAGCGCGACCGCGAGCACGGCGCGTGCGGGGCGCACGAGACCGCGGGCGAACTCCCCGGCCCACGCCGCCGGCCCGGACCCGGTGCCCGGGCCTTCGCCGAACCGTGTGAGCAGCGCCGCGAGCAGCACCGGAGCCGCCGCGAGGCCGAGCAGCCGCTCGACGTTCGTGCCGATCGGCGAGGCGATGAGATACGTCAGCACGACGCCGAGGCCGTACACCCCGGCGCCGCAGCGCACCACCCGCCACTCGCGGGGCGCGGCGAGAGCCACCGCGGCCGAGACGGCCAGCGGCATCCACAGCTTCTCCGTCGCCATGGGCTGCTCGCCCCGGAACGGGAACAGCAGCGTCACCACGCCCACCACCACGAACGGCGGCAGTATCAGCGCGAGGCCCTTGCGCCACTGCCGGTCCAGCAGCCAGGCCGCACCGGCCACCACGAGGAACAGTCCGGCGACGGGACTCGCCGTCGCGGCGAGCGCCGCGCACACCACGGCGACGCCCGTCCTGCGGACGTACAGCAGAGCGGGCAGACCGATCGCGACGCCCAGCGCGAACGTGGTCCGTCCCGAGGCGATGTTGCACCACAGCGCCAGCGCCCCGACCACGGCGGGCGCGAGCGGCCACCGCACCCCGGTCCGGACGAAGAGGCAGGCCAGCACCCACGTCCCGACGAGACCGGCGAGCACCGACACCGTCCGCACCCCGAGCACCGCCATCAACGGGGGCGCCAGCAGGCTGTAGTTGGCGGTGTGCGTGCCGCCGTACCAGGAGAAGTTGTACGCGGTGGCCGGGTGCCGCTCCATGAACCCGGCCCACGCCAGCTGCGCGGCCAGATCCCCGCCGCCGGTGGCGAGCCACACCGCCCACAGCGCGTACAACGGCACGGCCACGGCGGTGGCGACGAGCGGGACGCGCCACCACGGCGGCGCGTCCCGCTCATCTGCCTGTGCCGGCAAGGTCTGAGCCCGCTCACTGATCCCCACGCGCAAACCCTAATGGCGGGTCCTCGCCGGGCAGGGGGCCCGGACAGCCGTCCTCCCGGCGGCACCGGTCAGCCGACCGCGGTCAGGCGGCCCCGGGCCGCGCGACCGCGCTCACGCGACCGCGCGGCCCGACCGCAACTCCAGCCGCTCGCCCGTGAATCCGCTCCGGAACCGCCGGTCGTGCGAGACGACGACCACCGCTCCCTCGTACGCCGCGAGCGCCTCCTCCAGCTCCTCCACCAGACTCAGCGCCACATGGTTCGTGGGCTCGTCCAGGACGAGCAGATCCGCGGGGGCCGCCAGCAGCCGGGCCAGTTCGAGACGCCGCTGCTGACCCACGGACAGCGCCGCGACCGGGACCGTCAGATCCTCCTCGCGGAACAGTCCGAGACCGAGCAGCTCGGCGGCGTACTCCTCGGGGAGACCGCGCCGGCCCGCCGCGTACGCCGCCAGCAGCGTTCCGCGGGACGGTACGGCCGGCAGCTCCTGCGGCAGATAGCCGACCCGGACCCGCTCCTGACGGTGCACCGTGCCCTCGTCGGGGCGCACGTCCCCGGCCAGCACCCGCAGCAGCGTGGTCTTGCCGGCCCCGTTCGGACCGGTGACCAACAGCCGCTGCCCGGCCTCCACCCGCAGCGCGTCCACCCGCAGCCGGTCGCCGACGGCGATGCCGGTCAGCTCGGTCAGCAGCCCCTCCCGGCCGCCGCTGACCGGCCTGGCCGTGAAGCGCAACGGCTCCGGCGGCGCGGGCACCGGCTCCCTGCGCAGCCGCTCCAGCCGCACCCGTGCGGCCCTGACCTGCCCGGACAGCTTCGCCTCATGGGAACGCCGGTGCTTGCCGAAGCCCTGGCGCGGATCCTTTCCGGTGGTCGCCAGCCGCTGCCCGGCCGCCGCCACCAGTTCCTCCGTCCGGGCCACGTCCGCCAGCCACTCCTGGTGGTCGAGCTCCCGGCGGTGGCGGGCGGCGGCCTTCGCGGCCCGGTAGCCGTGCCAGCCGTCGCCGTACCGGGTCAACGCACGGGTGTCGCGGTCGACCTCGAGGATCGTGGTCGCGACGCGTTCGAGGAAGGCACGGTCGTGCGTGACGGCGACGACCGTGCCGCGGTGCGCCCGCAGCCGGTCCTCCAGCCACTGGGTGGCCTGCCGGTCGAGATGGTTCGTCGGCTCGTCGAGCAGCAGCAGTTCGGGCGCGGCGGACAGCACACAGGCGAGCGCCAGCCGCGACTGTTCCCCGCCGGAGAGCGTGCCGATCGGACGCTCCCGGGTGACATGGCTCAGCCCGAGCCCGTGCAGGGCGGCATCGACGCGGGCGTCCGCCTCGTAACCGCCGCGCTCGTCGAAGGCGGTGAGGAGGTCTCCGTACGCGGCGAGCCCGTCCTCGTCGGTCTCCGCGAGACGCTCCTCGGCATGCCGCAGCCGCCGCTCGATCTCCCGCAGCTCGGCGAGCGCGGCGTCGACGGCCTGCTGCACGGTGTGCCCGGGCCCCAGGCCGAAGGTCTGCGCCAGGGTCTGTGCGAGATGCCCGGTGCCGCCGGGCGCGCCGACGGTGATCTCCCCGGCGTCGGGCGCCTCGGCCCCGGCGATCAGCCGCAGCAGGGTGGACTTGCCGGAGCCGTTCTCCCCGATGACACCGGCGCGTTCGCCGGGACGGACGGTGAAGGACACCTGGTCGAGTACGGAGCGGTCCCCATAGGCCTTGGAGACGTCCTTCATGGTCAGTTGGGCGCGTTCGCGCATGGTCTTTCCCTGAAAATGACATGCCCGCGAAGGGGTGCGCGACGGCGCACCGCAGGGCAGGGGTGGGTTCTGCCGGACCGGGGGACGTCAGCGCGGTGCTACGACGAGCACGCGGCGTCCGTGGCCGGAATCAGAGAAAGAAGTAGTGCTTGTGCGAACCCATGCCTCCACTCTAGCCAAGGCTGTTCCGCAGGCAGGAATCATTTTCCCCGCCCCCGCGGGACCGCGGCGAAATGACCCGCCGGGGACGGGATTTCGCGCCGGGCGGAACGCTGCCGCACCCTCCGCGGCGCCCATCGCTCCTACTCTGATGTGGTGAGCAGCCACGCGCCGAACCAAGCCCGCGTCCTTCCCCTGCGTCCGCCGACGGCGGCGCCCGCAGCCCGGGAGCCGCTGTGGCGGAACATCGTCGGGGACGTCCTGCGCCGTGAGCGGCGCGCCCAGCAGCGCACGCTCAAGGACGTGGCCGACGCGGCGCGTATCTCGATGCCGTATCTCTCCGAGCTCGAACGCGGGCGCAAGGAGGCCTCGTCGGAGGTCCTCGCCGCGGCCGCGCACGCCCTCGGTCTCGGCCTGGCCGATCTTCTCGCCCTGGCCCACCGCGAACTGGCGTGGCCGGCGCGGACGCGGCACGGCAGGCCCGGGCCCGCCGCACCGGTTGTCCCTGCCGCCCCGGCTGCTCCTGCTGCTCCTGCCGCTCCCGGGCGGGCCGCCGCCGAAGGTGCCGAGGACGCGCGCGTGGCGGACGACGGCACGGCGACGACCGCGGTGGAGCTGAGCGCGCGAGCCGTACGGAGTACGGCGCTCACGCGCCCGGCCGGCGCACGGACGGCACCGCGCCAGGGCGACGTCCGCCTCGCCGCCTGACGGACGTACGCCCGGCACCGGCACCGGCACCGGCACCTGTGCCGGGCTGCCGCCGCCCGTACGAAGTCGGTGGCGGCGGCCGTCGGTTGCCGCAGGGCTCAGACCGTCACAAGCCGACGGCTGAGCACCTCGTCGGCGAGGCCGTATGCCACCGCCTCCTCCGCGGTGAAGAACTTGTCGCGGTCCATGTCCGCCCGCAGCGTCGCCGCGTCATGCGGGACATGGCGGGAGAGCACGTCCTCGACCTGCGACCGGATCCGGAGCACTTCCCTGGCCTGAAGGGCGAGGTCGGAGACCGTCCCCTGCCGGCCGCCACTGGTCGGCTGACCCAGCAGCACCCGCGCGTGTTCGAGCACGAACCGCCGGCCCGGGTCCCCGCCCGCCAGCAGCACCGCCGCGGTCGAGGCCGCCTGCCCGACACAGAACGTCGAGATCGGCGCGCGGACGAACGTCATCGTGTCGTAGATCGCCATGAGCGAAGTGAACGATCCGCCCGGCGAGTTGATGTAGATCGCGATCTCGGTGTCCGGGCTCGACGACTCGAGGTGGAGCAGCTGGGCGATGACGACGTTGGCCACACCGTCGTCGATCTCGGTGCCGAGGAAGATGATCCGCTCGGACAGCAGCCTGCTGAACACGTCGTAGGACCGCTCGCCCTGCGCGGTGCGCTCCACGACGTTCGGAATCGTGTACTGGCCCATGTCAGAGTCCCGCCCGTCGCCGTGAACCGGCCGGCCGCACGTCGTCGAGCGACTCGACGACCCGGTCGACCATGCCGTACTCCCGCGCCTGCTCGGCCGTGAACCAGCGGTCACGGTCGCCGTCGCGGGAGATCGTCTCCTCGCTCTGGCCGGTGTGCTCCGCCGTGATCCGTTCGACGGCCTTCTTGGTGTACTCCAGGTTCTCGGCCTGGATCGCGATGTCGGCAGCGGTGCCGCCGATGCCGGCGGACGGCTGGTGCATCATGATCCGCGCGTTCGGCAGGGCGAAACGCTTCCCCGCCGTGCCGACGGTGACCAGGAACTGCCCCATGCTGGCGGCGAATCCCATCGCCAGCGTCGAGACGTCGTTGGGGATCAGCCGCATCGTGTCGTAGATCGCCAGCCCGGCCGTCACCGAACCGCCCGGGCTGTTGATGTAGAGGCAGATGTCGGTCCGCGAGTCCTCCGCCGACAGGAGCAGCATCTGCGCGCAGACCCGGTTCGCCGAGACCTCGTCGACCTGGGTGCCGAGGAGGACGATGCGCTGGTTCAGGAGCTGCGCGGCCAGATGGTCGTCGAAGCGGGTGGGCGCGGTGTCACCCTCGGAGGCGCGTGGTGCGAGGGCCGGGTCACGGCCGGTGATGAGTGCTGACATCGGACCTCCTTGTGGTGGCGCGGCGACCGTCGCCGCGATCTCCACCATCGGTCCGCCCGGGCGGCAGGGTGAGGTTTCTCGGCCCGCAGCAGATTCGCCCTCGGCAGAGCGGAGGCCGGTCGCCGGATCCGTGCCCCACCGGTCAGGGCAGGATCTCCAGCCGCTCGTACTCGTGCGGCCGGTCGCCGACCCAGTCCACCCACGTGGGGTCGTCGAGCATGAGCTCCGCATCGGGCAGGCCGGCCCGCCTGAGGAACTCCAGAAGATCGCGGTCCGAGTGGGCGAGCCCCATGATCTGCTCGCGCACGGTGACCCGTCGTCCCCCGGACGGGCTGATGCGGTGCACGACGATCGGCGCGCGGCTCATACCTCCAGGCTGCGTCGCATCACGGGTCACAGCACACCGAGCTCTCGGTCGGGACGGCAGATGGGGCAGGGATCGACCTGCTCGGCGAGCGCGCGGAGCGCGGCCTCCCGGCCGACCGGCTTCGACCGGGCACCGCGCATCGCACAGCTCCCGACGTGCACATACGCGGGCGGCCGCCCTGCGCCGATGCCGTACTCGACGACCCAGTCGGGCGGAGGGGGCGCCACATGGGCATCCCGCTGGGCCCGGTCCTCCTCCTGGAGGAGCCACCGCCGCGTCTGGTCGAGCTGCTGAAGCTGCACACGCTGGAGGAACTTGAGAAGCTCCAGGCGCGACGGCGGGCGATCGTTCACATGTTCGATTCTAGGCGCGATCGGCCCTGAGGTTCCACCGCGGGGTGCGGATGCGCAGGGGTCCCAGCCCTCGGCCATCGCCACCCCGGCCGGTGTCAGAGGCCCGATGGGTGGCCCGAGAGCCAGGTGTCCTCGCTGCGCAGCCGTTCCCGCTCTGCGGTCATGGTGAGGATCCCGGGCTCACGCCTCGGCCCGGGCAACCCCGATCGGGCAGGAGACGCCCGTCCCGCCGATCCCGCAGTACCCCGCCGGGTTCTTGTCGAGATACTGCTGGTGATATCCCTCGGCCGGATAGAACGGCCGGCTCTCCGACGGCAGCAGTTCCGTCGTGATCGTGCCGTATCCCGAGCCCGTCAGCACCTTCTGGTACGCCTGGCGCGAGGCTTCCGCCGTCGCCGACTGGGTCGCGGAGTGGGTGTAGATCGCCGAGCGGTACTGGGTGCCGCGGTCGTTGCCCTGGCGGAAACCCTGGGTCGGGTTGTGGGACTCCCAGAAGACCTTCAGCAGCTGCTCGTACGAGACGACCGACGGGTCGAAGACCACGCGGACCGCTTCGGTGTGGCCGGTCAGGCCGGAGCAGGCCTCTTCGTACGTCGGGTTCGGGGTGTGACCGCCCTGGTAGCCGACGAGGGTCGTCCAGACGCCGGGGGTCTGCCAGAACGCGCGCTCGGCGCCCCAGAAACAGCCCATACCGAAGTCCGCCACTTCGAGGCCCTCGGGGTACGGGCCGAGCAGCGGGTTGCCCAGGACCGTGTGGCGGTCGGGTACGGAGAACGTCGGGTCCGGACGGCCCTTCAGGGCCTGCTCGGCGGTGGGGAGCTCGGGGACACGGCGGGACAGGAACATGCGATGGCTCCTCGGGTTCGGTACCTGAAGAACGTCATGCGCCTGGCAGCAATTCCCCCGGAAACGGAGGGCGGGACCGGCCGGGGCGGCGCCACGGCTCACCGCCTGCGGCCCCACCGGGGAACCCGTTCGACGCGCGCAGGAGCCGCTACCGCAGCAGCGTCGCCGGGCTCCCCCCGTTCGACTCGTAGCCCGCCACCGCCAGGTTCCGGTACACCGTGTACTCCGCCGCCGGGTCGCCGCTGAGCGTCCACGGGACCGCGCCCACGTGGCCGTCCACCCACACCAGTTGGTTCATCGCCTCGGCCCACCGCTCGGACCGTACGAGGAAGAGCACCAGCAGATGGCGCACGTGCGCCAGCATCGGGTCGTCCGGGCGGGCCGCGTGGACCGCGAAGAGGGCGCCCTCGACCGCCTTGCTGACCACCGCGGTCCGGTGGAAGTCCTGCACCAGGACCACATCCGGGATGTGCTCGAAGACCGCGAACAGCGGCAGCGCGGCCAGCAGCGAACCCTGGGGTGCGCGTGCCGCGGCCGTCGTCGCGAAGTGGTCGGCCTCCTCGCGGCTGCCGTGCCACTTCTCGCACCAGTAGTGCAGCGCCGCCAGATGCCCGCCCATGTGCTCCGGCGCCCGGTCGATGACCTTCAGCCACACCTGGTCGAACTGCTCGTGCGTGTAGTTCAGCCCGCGGGCGACGGCCAGTTCCGTGATGTACGGGACAGGGTCGCCCGGCGCGAGCAGAGCCGCGTCGCCGCAGACCGAACGGGCCTCCTCCAGGATGATCCGGAACTCGTCCGTCCCCGCGCTCGACGACCGCCAGGCCTGCTGCACCAGGAACTCCGCGTGCACCTGCGCCGCGCCCGCGTCCTTCGGCGACTCCGAACGCCAGGCACGCAGCCACGACCCGCCGGCGCCCGGCTTCTGCTGGAGCTCCAGGGAGGCGGCACCGGCGAACGCCTGCACGCGCTGCCAGCGCACCTCGCCCTCCTTGGGAGTGCCGGCGAGCAGCTGTGCGGCCGCCCGCCAGTCCTGGGTCGCCTGGACGACGTCGAGCACGTCCAGAAGGTCCTGGTCGGGTCCGGGGAGGCGGATGTCCAGCTCCTCCTGGCGCACGAATCCGTACGTGTCGGGGTCGGCGGCATCGGGCGAACCGGGCGCCACCTGGTGGATACCGACACGGCGGCGCCTGACGAACGGACCGATCACCGCGACCAGCAGGCCCACCGCGATCAGGAACCAGAGAATCTCCATGGGTCCATTGTCCCGGACGACGTTCGGGGCGAACCACGCGCTGCCCCTTCACAGGACTACGCTCGGGCCTCATGAGCGACCAGCACAGCTTCCACAGCCTCGAGACCCTCGCCATTCATGCGGGAAACACCGCCGATCCGCTGACCGGCGCGGTCGTCCCGCCGATCTATCAGGTGTCCACCTACAAGCAGGACGGTGTGGGCGGACTGCGCGGCGGCTACGAGTACAGCCGCAGTGCCAACCCGACGCGTACGGCGTTGGAGGAGAACCTCGCGGCGCTGGAGGGCGGCCGCCGCGGTCTCGCCTTCGCGTCCGGACTCGCGGCCGAGGACTGCCTGCTGCGCGCGCTTCTGGAGCCGGGCGACCACGTGGTCATCCCGAACGACGCCTACGGCGGCACCTTCCGGCTGTTCGCGAAGGTCGTCTCGCGGTGGGGCGTCTCCTGGTCGGTCGCCGACACCTCCGACGCGGCCGCGGTCCGCGCGGCGGTCACGGAGAAGACGAAGCTGATCTGGGTCGAGACGCCGTCGAACCCGCTGCTCGGCATCACCGACATCGCCGCCGTGGCGGAGGTCGCACGCAGCTCGAACGTCAAGCTGGTCGTGGACAACACCTTCGCCAGCCCGTATCTCCAGCAGCCGATCTCGCTCGGTGCCGACATCGTCGTGCACTCGCTGACCAAGTACATGGGCGGCCACTCGGACGTCGTGGGCGGTGCGCTGATCGCGGCGGACCCGTCGGTGGGCGAGGAGCTGGCGTACCACCAGAACGCGATGGGTGCCGTCGCGGGCCCGTTCGACGCCTGGCTGGTGCTGCGCGGCATCAAGACCCTCCCGGTCCGGATGGACCGGCACAGTGAGAACGCGGGCCGGGTGGTCGAGATGCTGACCCGCCACCCGAAGGTCACCGAGGTTCTCTACCCGGGGCTGCCGGAGCACCCGGGCCACGAGATCGCGGCCAAGCAGATGAAGGCCTTCGGCGGCATGGTCTCCTTCCGCGTCCAGGGCGGCGAAGAGGCGGCCGTCGAGGTCTGCAACCGCACGAAGCTGTTCACGCTCGGCGAGTCCCTCGGCGGTGTCGAGTCCCTGATCGAGCACCCGGGCCGTATGACGCACGCGTCGGTGGCGGGCTCCGCGCTGGAGGTCCCGGCGGACCTGGTGCGGGCGTCGGTGGGCATCGAGTCGGCGGACGACCTGATCGCGGACCTTCAGCAGGCCCTCGGCTAGGCATACCCAGCAACTCACGCACGCATCGTCCGGCGTCCGGTGGGGTCCTTCGGGGCCTGCCCGGGCGCCGGCTCGCGTTCGCTGCCCGGTCCGTGCCGCGGCGACGACCGCCTGCTGACCACGCGTGGTTCACGCGTGGTCAGCGCGACGACCGTGGTCAGCGCGACGACCGTGTTCTACGCGACTACGCGGGGACCTTCTCGTCCTCCAGCGACTCGCGGATGCCGTCCTTTAGCTCCGGGGTGTCGGCGTGCCCGTGCACGGAGACCGCGTGTTCGCTCGCGGCCCGTACGACTTCCTCCTCCTCGCCGGAAATGGTGAGACTGCATCCCGACTCGCTCGGCATCTTGCGGCAGTCGGCGACTTTCCTGGTCATGGCGGCCTCCTCGCGGCGTCGGTGCGCCGCTCATTCCAGGATAGTTCCGGACGCACCGGGCGGGCCCGCCGATGCACGGACAGTCCCGGTACGCGCTACCAGCCTTCGAGCGGAGGCGTCATGTCCGACGGCGGAGCCACCCACGGCTCGGTGACCGACGCCCACACCGCGAACGCGACCGCCGCCGCCACCAGAAGCAGCCAGGTCAGCCGGCGGACCGCACGGTGGCGCCGCAGCAGCCGGCCGCCGTACACGGCGGCGCGCGCCGCCAGGTCCGCGGGCACCGCCGGGTGCTGGGCCTCCAGCATCCGGCGGACCTCGTCCTCCTTGCGGTCGGCGCCGCTCATGACACCGCCTCCGCCGGGGCGCGCGGCGGTGCGGGCGGTGTGCTGCGCATGGTCGCCACGGCGCGGGCGCAGATGGAGCGGACGCGTTCGACCGGGAGCCCGATCAGCGCCGCGGTCTGCTCCTCGGCCACCCCTTCGTACAGCCGCAGCACCAGGATCAGCCGTTCCTGTGGCGTGAGGCGGTCCAGTACGCCGCCCCGCACCCGGTGGTGGCGCCAGGCGGTGCGGGCGAAGCGGGTGGCGAGTTCCTGCCGGGTGCGGTCGTACGGGTCCTCGCCGCGCAGCCGGTCCCATTCCGCGTAGGTGTGGGCCAGTGCGGAGGTCAGCAGCTGCTGGGCGTGCGGATTGCGCAGCGCGGGCTCGGCGGTGAGCAGGGTGGCGGCATGCAGCAACCGGCCGGCCGCGCCCGCGACGAACGCCTGGAACTCCCGGGCGCGGCGGCGCTCGAGTGCCGTCCGCCGCTCGCTCACGTCCTCATATAGGGGCAGATTCGCGGCCCGGGTCAAGAGGTCGGCGGCGTCTCCGTGTCCACAGGAGGAAGTCCGGCCTGGCGGGCGGAGAGCGCGGTGTTGAACCGGGTGAGCAGAGTGCAGAAGGAATCGCGCTCGGTCTCGGTCCAGCCGTCCGTCACCTGTGCCATGAGCTCGCGCCGCGAGGAGCGGACCTCTTCCAGCCGGGCCTGGCCGCGGGGGGAGAGCTGGAGCACGACGGCGCGGCCGTCCTCGGGGTGGGAGGTGCGTTTGACGAGACCGGTGTCGACGAGCGGCGCGACCTGGCGCGTGACGGTCGACGAGTCGATGCCCATCCCCGCGGCGAGGGCCTTGACGCCCATCGGGCCTTCCCGGTCGAGCCGGTTGAGCAGCAGATAGGCGGCGCGGTCCATGGAGTTGCGGACCTGGCCGACCCCGCCGAGCCGGGTCTGTTCCGCGCGGCGTGCGAAGACGGCGACCTGGTGCTGGAGAGCATCGAGGAGGCCGGGGTCGAGATGAGTCGTCATGTCCTGAGAGGTGGGCATGGCTAGGGGGCTCTCTCGTGCGGTGGTCGGTTGGTGGGGGACAGAGTACGCGGCCCACACGCGGTGCGTACCAGGCCTGCACAATCCCATGAGGAACGCTTGATCGGGTCTGCCGGCGACCGGTTGAGCTGCGAGACTTGGCGTCATGAGCTTCGGTACGTCTGACTCCTTGCGCCCCGTCATCCTCGACGACGTCCGCGGGGCGCAGAAGATGCTGTCCGGCGTCGCGAGGGTCACCGCCCTGGAGGGCAGCAGGTACCTGTCGCACCTGGTGGGGGCGCCGGTCCACCTCAAGTGCGAGAACCTCCAGCGGACGGGTTCGTTCAAGCTGCGCGGCGCGTACGTACGGATCGCGGGGCTGCGGCCGGAGGAGCGGGCCGCCGGTGTCGTCGCCGCGTCCGCGGGCAACCACGCGCAGGGAGTGGCGCTCGCCTCGACGCTGCTCGGAGTGCACTCGACCGTGTTCATGCCGGTCGGCGCACCGCTGCCGAAGGTCGCGGCGACGATGGAGTACGGCGCAGAGGTGCGGATGCACGGTCAGGTCGTCGACGAGACCATGGCCGCCGCGCAGGAGTACGCCCAGGAGACGGGTGCCGTCTTCATCCACCCCTTCGACCACCCCGACATCATCGCGGGGCAGGGCACGGTGGGCCTGGAGATCCTGGAGCAGTGCCCGGAGGTGCGCACGATCGTCGTCGGTGTGGGCGGCGGCGGTCTGGCCGCCGGCATCGCGGTCGCGGTGAAGGCGGTGCGTCCCGATGTCCGGCTGGTGGGGGTGCAGGCGGAGGGTGCGGCCGCGTATCCGCCCTCGCTCGCCCAGGGGCGCCCCGTCGCCATCGATGCCCCCTCCACCATGGCGGACGGGATCAAGGTGGGCTGCCCCGGCGATGTCCCCTTCAAAATCATTGGCGATCTTCTCGACGAGGTCCGTACGGTTTCCGAGGACGCGCTCTCCAGCGCGCTGCTGCTCTGCCTGGAGCGGGCGAAGCTCGTCGTGGAGCCCGCCGGGGCGAGCCCGGTCGCGGCGCTGATGAGCGAGCCGCGGGCGTTCAAGGGACCGGTCGTCGCCCTGTTGTCGGGCGGCAATGTGGATCCGCTGCTGCTGCAGCGCATTCTGCGGCACGGTATGGCGGCGGCAGGCCGTTATCTGTCGCTGCGGGTACGGCTGACGGACCGGCCGGGAGCTCTTGCGGCACTTCTCGGGTCGTTGTCAGTGCTCGACGCTAACGTCCTCGACGTGAGTCACGTCAGGACCGATCCGCGGCTCGGGCTCACGGAGGTGGAGGTGGAGCTGCAGCTGGAGACGAAGGGCCCGGAGCACTGCGACGAGGTCACTGCGGCGCTGCGCGGGGCGGGATACACCGTCCTGAGCTGAGCGCACAGGACCGTCACGCGGGTTCCTGCCACGACGGCCACGCGTGTGTGGACCGTCGCGGCTGCCGCCGACGGCCGCCCCTGTCACCGCGGCCGTGACGTCACGACTATCGCGATACATCTTGAGTGACGCGATGTATCGCGTTAACGTGAGGTCCTGACGTGCTCCCGCCACGCACAGATTTCGCACCCGCCTGCTTTCTTGCCACGTAGCGACCCACCCACCTGCCACCTTGGGAGATCCCTCATGCCAGGCGCCATTTACGCCGAAGGTCTGGTGAAGACCTTCGGCGACGTAAGGGCTCTGGACGGCGTCGATCTCGACGTCCCCGAAGGCACGGTCCTCGGACTTCTCGGCCCCAACGGAGCCGGCAAGACCACCGCCGTGCGCGTACTGACCACCCTGCTCCAGCCCGACAGCGGCAAGGCCGTCGTCGCCGGCATCGACGTCCTGAAGAACCCGAACGAAGTCCGCCGGTGCATCGGCCTCTCCGGCCAGTTCGCCGCGGTCGACGAGTATCTGACCGGCCGTGAGAACCTCCAGATGGTCGGCCAGCTCTACCAGATGAGCTCGCGCGACGCGAAGAGCCGGGCGGTCGAGCTGCTCGACCGCTTCAACCTCGCGGACGCCGCCGACCGCCCCGCCAAGACCTACTCCGGCGGTATGCGACGCCGTCTCGACCTGGCCGCCGCCCTGGTCGTCTCACCGCCCGTGATGTTCATGGACGAGCCCACCACCGGACTCGACCCGCGCAACCGCATGCAGCTGTGGGAGGTCATCCAGGAACTGGTCAAGGGCGGTACGACACTGCTGCTCACCACGCAGTACCTGGAAGAGGCCGACCACCTGGCCGACGACATCTGCGTCATCGACCACGGCAAGGTCATCGCCCGCGGCACCGCCGACCAGCTCAAGGCCCAGACGGGCGGCGAGCGCGTCGAGGTCGTCGTTCACGAGCCCGACCAGATCCCGCCCGCCCAGGAGGTCCTGCGGGGCTTCGGCAAGGGTGACGTCGCCGTCGTCGAGCACACCCGCAAGCTGACCGTCCCCGTCACCGGCGGCGCGAAGCTGCTGGCCGAGGTCATCCGCGAACTGGACACCCGGGGCGTGGAGATCGATGACATCGGTCTGCGCCGGCCCACCCTGGACGACGTGTTCATCTCCCTCACCGGCCATCACGCCGAGATCGAGGACGAGGAGAACGGCGAGGCCGCGCAGCTCAAGGACACTAAGGGCAAGAAGTCCCGGAAGGAGGGCGCGAAGTGACCACCACAGCGGACGCCGTCAAATGCAACTGGCCGCACACCCACGGTCAGCGCGTGGTCGCCGGGAAGGGGCAGGACGCATGAGTATGGTGACTGACTCCCTGGTCATTGCCCGCAGGAACTTGATCCGGATGACCCGGATTCCCGAGATGGTCCTTTTCGGGGTTATTCAGCCGGTGATGTTCGTCGTGCTGTTCACGTACGTCTTCGGTGGCTCGATGAGCGTCGGAGGCTCGACCGATCCGGACGTCTACAAAGATTTTCTGATGGCGGGCATCTTCGCCCAGACCGTCACGTTCGCCACGGCGGGATCAGCCGCCGGCATCGCCGACGACATGCAGAAGGGGCTCGTCGACCGATTCCGCTCCCTCCCGATGGCACGAGGCGCAGTACTGACCGGCCGCACCGTTGCGGATCTTGTGCAGACGTGCATCACACTGCTCGTCCTCGCGATCGTCGCCTTGCTCGTCGGCTGGCGTACCGGCTCCGCCGAACCGACCAATATCGGGAGGGTCCTGGGCGCCTTCGGCCTGCTCCTCCTGCTCGGATACGCCTTCACCTGGATCGGCGCGCTCATCGGCCTTTCCGTGCGGACGCCCGAGGCGGCAACCTCTGGCGGGATCATCTGGCTATTCCCGGTCACATTCATCTCGAACGCGTTCGTGGACTCCAGTCAGATGACGCCCTGGCTGCGTCACATCGCCGAGTGGAACCCGTTCAGCGCTACTGTGCAGGCTTGTCGGGAGCTGTTCGGCAATCCGGGCGTCGTGGAGTCCAACGCCTGGCCAATGGAGCACCCGGTCTGGGCCTCGCTCATCTGGTCCGTACTGATCGTGGTCGTCTTCCGGACTCTGGCGGTGCGCAAGTACCGTCAAGCGGACGGCTGATCGACAAGGGCGGCGAAGGGGCCGGACCGCATCACGCGGTCCGGCCCCTTCGGCGTTCGCTGTCCGGCTCAGCCGGTGTACGGCTTGGCTTCGAGGATCTTCACCGAAGCCTTCTTGCCGTTGGGCAGCTCGTACTCGGCGTCGTCACCGACCTTCTTGCCGTTCACTCCGGCGCCGAGCGGCGACTGCGGGGAGTACGTCTCGATGTCCGTGCTCGCGTACTCGCGAGACGCCATCAGGAACGTCAGGGTGTCGTCCTCGTCGCCGTCGAAGGCGATCTTCACGACCATGCCGGGCTCGACCACACCGTTGTCCGCGGGGGCCTCGCCGACCTTCGCATTGTCCAGGAGCTGGGTCAGCTGGCGCACACGGAGCTCCTGCTTGCCCTGCTCCTCCTTGGCCGCGTGGTACCCGCCGTTCTCCCGCAGGTCGCCCTCCTCACGCGCCGCCTCGATCTTCTTGGCGATCTCGGTGCGCGCGGGACCAGACAGGTACTCCAGCTCGGCCTTGAGCTGGTTGTACGCCTCCTGGGTGAGCCAGGTGACGTTCTCGCTGGTCTGGGTCACAGGTGCTCCTCGTAGGTACTGGGAATACAAAGCATCGCCCTACCCAGAAGGATGTGCCTCCATGGATGGGCGAAACCACGAGCCTAACAATTTCGTGGCCGCAGGGGGAGGACGAATGCCATCAGAAGTACGTCAACGCAGGTCAGCGTAGTGACCCGCCGTGATCGTCCAGGTGATTCGTCCGCGTCACCGGGCGGTGCACTGCACCAGTTCCGCGCTGGTGGCCCGAGCCGTCGTCCGGATCTCGACCACCTGGTCGATCCGCTTGCCGCCCCGGCTCTCCACCGGCACATCCAGCCTACCCACCTCGGCCCCGTCCTCGGAGCGCGAGCGCAGGGTGCAGCTGCCGGCGGCGTCCGCGTCCTTGCGCACCTCCAGATGCACCTGGACCGCGGAGTCCGAGATCACCGAGAACTTGATCACCTCGGCGCTGATCTTCTGCCCGGCCACGTAGTCGTAGCCGAACCAGCCGATCACCCCGAGCAGAGCCGCCCCCAGCACCGCGCCCACCAGCTTGAGCCCGCGGTCCGCGCGCTCGTCCGCGGAGCGGCCGTAGCGGCCCTCGGGAAGCTGTTCGCGCACGGCGGCCATGGGTCTTTCCTCTCGGGCAGGGGGCACCGGAATTTTCCGTCCCCCGATTCGGTCACTATAAGAGTTGCCCGACGCGACACATTATTGAGGATCGAGTCTTGACTGAGCAGCTGCGACTGATGGCCGTTCACGCCCACCCCGACGACGAGTCGAGCAAGGGCGCGGCCACGATGGCCAAGTATGTGTCCGAGGGGGTGGACGTGCTGGTCGTGACCTGCACAGGAGGCGAGCGCGGCTCCATCCTCAACCCCAAGCTCCAGGGGGACGCGTACATCGAGGAGAACATTCACGAGGTACGCAGAAAGGAGATGGACGAGGCCCGCGAGATCCTCGGCGTCGGCCAGGAATGGCTCGGCTTCGTCGACTCGGGCCTGCCCGAGGGAGACCCGCTGCCCCCGCTGCCGCAGGGCTGCTTCGCCCTGGAGGACGTGGAGAAGGCCGCCGGCCGGCTGGTGACGTCGATCCGCACCTTCCGTCCGCAGGTCATCACCACGTACGACGAGAACGGCGGCTACCCGCACCCCGACCACATCATGACCCACAAGATCACGATGGTGGCCTTCGAGGGTGCGGCGGACGCCGAGCGCTACCCGGAGTCGGAGTTCGGGCCCGTCTACCAGCCGCAGAAGCTCTACTACAACCAGGGCTTCAACCGTCCCCGTACGGTCGCCCTGCACGAGGCCCTGCTGGCCCGGGGGATCGAGTCCCCCTACGGCGAGTGGCTGGAGCGCTGGAAGGAGTTCGAGCGCGTCGAGCGCACGCTCACCACCCACGTGCCGTGCGCCGAGTTCTTCGAGATCCGCGACAAGGCGCTGCTCGCACACCGCACGCAGATCGACCCGGACGGTGGCTGGTTCCGCGTTCCGCTGGAGCTCCAGAAGGAGGTCTGGCCGACGGAGGAGTACGAGCTCGCCACGTCTCTCGTCGACACCTCCCTCCCCGAGGACGACCTCTTCGCGGGCATCCGGGACAATGCCTGATATGAGCGCAAGCGCAAACCTCGCCCTGACGCATCTCGTCCCCCTCGCGAAGGAGGTCGACGACAACAAGGTCACGCCCGGAGTCCTCGGCTTCCTCGTCTTCGCGGCACTGGCCGTGGGCGTGTGGTTCCTGATGAAGTCGATGAACCGGCACATGGGCCGGGTGGACTTCGAGGAGGCACCCGACCCGCGGGCCGAGTCGAACGAAGCCGGCAGCAAGACGGGTCCGGCCTCGGCCTAGGGTCTGTCGTTTGGATCTTGCCGGGGCTCGCGTGCCCTGGCACGCACGCTCGCCGTACGGATCACCGCCGTACGCGCCACCGGGCCGGCCGCATCAGCGGCCGGCCCGGTGGCGGACGGTGCGCGCACCGGCGTGCGGCAGCCCGCCCGCACGCCTGACGGGAGCACCCCGCCCTACCGCGCGGAGACCACCGGGACGCCCATGACCTCCCGCGCATGGCGGTTCGGGACCATCCCCAGGTGCCACGCCTGCCAGCCGTCCTCCAGGCGCACGCCCCGGTGGAGCATCACCGTGAGCGCCTCGGCGCAGTCCTCCAGCTTTCCGTCGCGCGAGGCGTGCGACTTCTCCGTCAGACGGGCCAGTTCCTCCTGCGCCACCACCGTGCCGACCTCGATGCCGCCCGGGGAGGCGTACGGCAGCAGGGTGCAGCGCAGGAAGCGCGCCCAGTCGGCGCCCCGGTCGTCCTGGTACGAGACGAACAGATCGACCGCCTCGTCGCACAGCCCGAGCGCCTGCGCAGCGCGGTTGTTGCCCGCGTCGATCAGCGCCAGCTCCAGACAGGTCCAGGCCTCGCCGTGGGCCACCCCGATCCGGCGGAAGTCGGCGCGCGCGTCCACCAGGAGCTGGCGGGCGAAGCCGGAGTTGCGCAGATTGCCGGTCTGGGCCGCACGCTGGTCGCGCGTGACCCGGCCCGAGTGGTGGCGCGCGCAGGCCAGGCCGTACACGTCGCGCATCCGCGAGAACATCGTCCGGGCCCGCTCCAGCTCCCGCACCGCCTGGTCGCGGTCGCCGCGCTCCTCCAGGGCCTGGCCCAGGTAGTACAGCGTCCACGCCTCACCGCGCGCGTCCTCCTGCTCGCGGTGGCGCGACAGCGCCTGCCGCAGCTGGTCCACCGCCGGCGCCGGATCGCCGTCGACCAGCCGCGCCCGCGCCAGTTGTGTCAGCGCCCACGCCTCGCCCCGCTCGTCGTGCGTGCGCCCGTACAGGTCGAGCGCCTCGCGCAGCTCGGACTCCGCCCGCGGCACATCGCCCATCCGCAGACACACCTGGCCCAGCTGGAAGTGCGTCCAGGCCTCGCCGTGCAGCGACTCGCCCTCACGATGCAGGGTCAGCGCGGTGGACAGCAGGGTGAGCGCGTCCGCCAGATTGGCCCGGTCGCGCTCCACGGCCGCCAGCGCGTGCAGCGACCACGCCCGGTCCTCGGCCTGCTCGTCGGAGGCCTGAAGCTCGATCGCCTCGTGCAGCTTCGCCGCCGCCTCGGTGAGATTGCCCTGGTGGTGCAGCGTGATGCCGAGCGAGCAGAGCGCGAGCGCCGTACCGGAGTCGTTGTGCGCCTCGCGGTACAGCCCCACCACCGACGACAGCGTGGTGCGCGCCTTGTCCAGCTCGCCCAGCTGACGGGCCGCGATACCGGTACGCCACCGTACGGAGCGCTCCAGCAGTCCCTGGTCCACCGCCTGCGACAGCTCGCTGATCTCGCCCAGCCGGTACAGATCGCCGCGCAGCAGGCAGTAGTCGCACAGCGCGCCCAGCAGATTGAGCACGGTCTGCTGGTTCACCCCCTCCGCGTACCGCAGCGCCGAGGTGATGAAGCTCGACTCGTCGTCCAGCCAGCGCAGCGCCGCGTCCAGCGAGGTGAAGCCGTGCGCGCCGAACTGGCCCGCGCGCGTGGACATCTTGCCGTCCACCATGCGGATCACGGCCCCGGCCAGATCCGCGTAGTTCTGTATCAGCCGCTCCTGGGCGGCCGACCGCTCCGCGGCCTCCTCCTCGTCCAGCAGCCGGGCCCGGGCGAAGGAACGGACGACGTCGTGCAGCCGGTATCGCCCGGCCCGTACATGATCGATGAACCCGGCCTGGGCGAGCTCCGACAGCAGCCGCTGCGACTCCTGCTCGTCCGTCGCCAGCAGAGCCGCCGCGGCCGCCGCCCCGAGCGACGCCCGCCCGGCGAGCGCCAGCCGCCGCGCCAGCCGCCGCGTCTGCTCCGGCAGATCGGTGTAGCGCAGCCACAGGGCGCGCTCGACGGGATCCACGGGACCGTAGGCCCGCAGATCGGCGGCCAGTTGCTGAGCGGTACGCGCACCGAGCGAGGAGCCCGCGACACGCAGCGCCAGCGGCAGGCCCCCGCACAACTCCCGTACCTCGTCGGCCGACTGGACGTCGTAGGGGCCGGGCGACTGCTCCGGGGCCGACGCCCGCAGCAGCTCCTCCGCGCCCGCCTCGTCCAGCGCGTCCACCGGCAGATGGTGCACCCACGCCGGAATGTCCTCGGGCAGCTCCAGCGGCGTCCGCGCCGTCACCAGGACGAGACTGTCGGAACGCTCCGGCACCAGCGTCCGCACCTGCGCCGCGTCGCGGGCGTCGTCCAGCACCACGGTCACCGGCAGACCGGTCAGATGCTGGTGGTACAGCTCGCTCAACCGGCGCACCTGCTGCTCCGCGGAGGACCGCTCACGGAACAGCAACTGCTCGCGCGGAGCGCCCAGCCGGTTCAGCAGATGCAGCAGCGCGTCCCGGGTGGACAGCGGGTTGCTGCTGTCCCCGCGCAGATCGACCACGCACGCACCCCGGAACTGGTCCTTGAGCTGCTGCGACGCCCGCACCGCGAGCGTGGTGCGCCCCGAACCCGCGGCACCGTGCAGCACCACGACCGTCGGCCGGGTCTCCGTCGAGGCACGGGCCGCGTGCACCCACTGGGCGATCTGCGTCATCTGCTGCTGCCGGCCCGCGAACGGACCTTCCGGTTCCGGCAGATGACCGAAGGACTGCTCCAGCACCGAACGCCGTCGCGCCGCCGCACTGCGGTCACCGCCCCGCAACTGCGGGGCGGCCGTCGTCTTCTTCGCCGGACGCGTGGAGGAGGTGAGCATCCGCTGCTGGTCCAGGAACGGCCGGATGCCCCGGACCTCCAGCGCGGTCAGCCACTGAAGCCGCAACTGCTCGGCGCCGCCCGGCTGCCCGAGCGCTCCGGCTCGGCGGTGCGCGGCCGGCCAGTGCGACGCGGTCACCTTGGCGACGGTGGTCGCCGCACCGGCCACGGCCACCACCACTCCGGCACCCAGGGCGGTACCGGTGGCGGTCCCGAGCGCGACATCCGCCCCGACGGCAGCGGCGGCGGCAACGGCCGTCACCAGCGCGGGAGTCGAGACGGTGCGCCGGGTGAACCGCGCGGACAGCGGCTGCTGCACGGCCTCCGCCTCGGCGAGCGCCTGCTCGTAGGCCGCGTACTCCTCGCCGGCGCTCGACGCCATCGCGTCGAGTCCCGCACGCCCGCGCGCCAGCAGCACCTGCGCATCCGCACGCCCGCCCGCCCGCCGCACCTCTTCCTCGACGGCGCGCACCAACAGCCGCTCGGCTTCCGCCCGATGGCTGTCCCGCATAGTGGATCCCCCTCCGAGTGCTCCGGTTCCGTTCCGGGTCAAGTGTCGTGCGTACGGGGCGTCAGCGCGAGGGAGTCCGTCGATCATTCGCCGTCCACCGGACGGGAGTTCGCCGAACCGTCTCGCCCATGAGCCGGTCCGCTGCCGCATGCAGTGCCCTGGGGACGGGGGCAGGGAGCCGGTTGCTCGACGCGTTCGACCGTCGGCAGTCGCGGCTCGTCTCCCTCGGAGCATTCGCACGGAGTATCCGTGTGTATGCGTACCAGCGGCCGTCCGGGAACCCGGTGTCCCGTGATCCTGTCGGCGTCGTCCGATCGTGTGTGTCCGGCATTGTGGGGAACAGGCCGTCGAATTTCGCAATATGACGAGCAGTCAGAGCCTTTTCGCCGGTATCGCCACGCGCACGCGGACCGCGACCGACGTGAAGCGACGCGTCCCTGGCGGATCCGAACCGGCGGCGACACGATCACGGATGCCTGACTCGAAGGGCAGATGACGGCCCCTGTCGAGTGGGTGCGCGAGTGCTGTGCCCCTGTCCGTCCGCGTGCGGAGGGCGGTGCTCCACTGCGGCGGCGCGATGAATTGAAGCGGCTTGTCCAGAAGGCGTCTCGATATGTTCTCGGCGCCTGCGGTCATCGGTGTGCCCTCTCGAATTCGATGGGCCGAGACTCCGCCCATCGAAGCCCGCGACGGAATTCACCGGCGACATTTTCTGGGGGAAATCGCCGACGACCGGATCTGTTTCGCGACCGTCATCGACTACTGCGCCGGATAATTCCCCGGGTGCGCTATTCACGGCCGTTCTCAGCCCCTTCGCATCCGCTCCGTTCCGCGTGATCACGCGCGGAACGGACCGTCGGTGAAACGGGGGGACGCTCACGGCGGCGAGACGGGCCGGCCTCATGAGTTCACCCGGACCGCTGCCGCCCCAAGGGCACCAATGTGCCGATCCACCGGGCCGAGGGCCATGCCTGCGTCGCCGCCGGAACGCGACGGCTGTCGCCGAAAGATCTTTTATCGCCCCCGCCGCGGAGATCTTCGGCAAGCCGCTCGCGACACCGGAATGATCGCCTTGCGCAATGATCGATTGTGCGTGATCGACAGAATCCGGCATTCCGGTGTGGTGAGCGGAATCGTCATGTCAATTGAGCACTCAACAACTTGGCCCGGCGCACGGGAAGCGGTTTTCTGCCATCCCCTTGACTCCGGCCAAAGTGCTCTGTAATCGTGCTCTGCATTCCAGGGATGGGCACACGGGGGGCACATGTCGAGCAATGCACAGGTGCGTATCGATGCGGAATGCGGCGCTCAGTCGGCAGCCACCTCCATTCCACTTCCCACTCACTGGTACCACTTCCTGCCTGATCTCCCGGCAGCGTTACCGCCCGTCAAGGACGAGCTCACACCGTCGGCGGCCGAGGTCGCCCAGCGGGTGAGGCCGGCGGCGCTGCTGGCCCAGGACCGACCGGCCGACCAGTGGGTTCCCATACCCGAGCCGGTCGCCGACCGGTTACGGCACATCGGCCGCCCGACGCCGCTCCATCGGGCAAGGACGCTGGAGTCCGCACTCGGCACCGGTGCCCGCATCTACCTCAAGCGCGAGGACGTCCTTCCGACGGGCAGCTTCAAACTCAACTCGGCGGTGGCGCAGGCGTACTACGCGGCCGAAGAGGGTCGCACGACCCTGATCAGCGAGACGGGTGCGGGGCAGTGGGGGATGAGTGTCGCGCTCGCCGCCGCCCTGCTCGGCCTCGACTCCGAAGTCTTCATGGTCCGGTGCTCGTTGGCCCAGAAGCCCTACCGGCGCCATTACATGGAGCTCCTGGGGGCCACGGTTCACGCGTCCCCGTCCCCGGACACGAAGTTCGGTCAGCAGTTGCTCGCCCGGAATCCCGAACATCCGGGAAGCCTGGGGACGGCCATCAGCGACGCCATCCAGTTCGCACTCGACTTCGGACCCGGGGCCGCCTACCTGTCGGGGAGCGGGGTGCCGCATGTGTATCTGCACCAGACCCTCCTCGGGCTCGAGGTCCAGGCACAGCTGGCCGCGCTGGAGGAGCCGATCGGAGTCCCCGGCCGCGGCGACCATCTCATCGCGTGCTCCGGTGGCGGCAGCAATCTGTGCGGCCTCGTCGGTCCCTTCCTGAAGCAGGCCGGCGACCAGGGCCGTGACCTGCGCCTGCTCGCCGCGGAATCCACCGCGGCGCCGCGACTGACCGCCGGGCGCTACCAGTACGGCCGGTCCGATCTCGCCGGACTCACCCCCGAGGTCCTCGGCTACTCCATGGGTCCCGACTTCGTCCCACCGCCGGTGCACACGGCCGGGCTGCGGAACCACCACAGCTCCAGCACGGTCAGCCTGCTGCGTCACGAGGGCCTGCTCGACGCGGTGGCGATCGAGGAGAAACGCGCGCTGGAGGCGGGGCGTCTGGTCCTTCGGACCGAGGGATTCCTCCTGGCGCCCGAGTCCACGCACGCGGTCGCGGCCGCCATCGAGGTGGCGACGCGCGCCAAGGAGGCCGACACGGACCCGGTGCTGGTGGTGCTCGCCAGCGGTTCGGGACTGCTCGACCTCCAGAGCTACGGCGAGGTGCTGCTGGGGAGCGGGCGATGAGCGCAGACGCCCGTTCGGCGGGCCGGCCGCGGGGAGCGATGCTCGAGGGCTTCCGACCGGTGCCGGGCGTGCACTGCGAGACGACCATGCTCAACAACATGCTGCGGTACGCCGGCCTCGACGTCTCGGAGGCCCTGATCTTCGGCCTGGGCCGGGGGATCGACGCCCAGTTCTTCCCGCCACCTCCGCACACGGGGATTCCCCCGATGCTCACGGGCCGCGTCGAGCCGGGACGCATCGCCGCGGACGCGTGCGCGGCCATGGGTCTGACCCTGGTGACCACGCAGGACGCCGACGACGCCGGCGCTCACGCGCGAGCCGTCGCGGCGTTGTCGGCGGGCAGCGTCGTGGGCGTCACGGTCGACATCTTCCACCTGGACTACTTCGCTTCACAGGCACACTTCTCGGCCCACTGCATCGCGCTGCACGGGCTCGACGACTCCACGGCGTACGTGGCCGACACCTCACAACAGGGGGGCGCCCAGCAATTGCCGCTGGAGTCCTTCACCCGGGCACGGGCCTCCGACGAAGGCTTCATGCCGTCCCCCCGCCTTCACTGGCACCTCGACGACAGCCCCGATCCGCTGCCGGGCGGAGCGGCCGCTCTCGCCCCCCAGGTGTGGCCGGCCATCCTCGGCGCCGCCGGTCACTACCTGGATCGCGGGCGAGGCGACGACCGGGGGATTCTCGCCCTGCGCCGGGCAGCCGAGGAGTTACCCGGCTGGCAGCAGCTGTCCCGTAGCGACGTCGTGATCCCCGAGATCGCCAGGTTCTGGCGATTCGCGGGGACCGGTGGCACCAACTTCCGCGGCCTGTACGGAGAGTTCCTCGCCGAGGCCCAGGCCATGACCGGCGACGCAGAGCTGCTGCCGAGCCTCACGCGGTTCGAAGCGGTCGTCTCGGCCTGGACGGCGCTCATCGATCACCTGACCGGCTACCCGGAGGCGTCGAGCCGAACGGCACACCTCAAGGACGCCTCCGCGCGGCTCCACTCCATCGCGGATGCCGAGGAAGCCGCCTTCGGGGAACTCGCGGAGCTGGCCCGGGACCGGGTCGGGGCGGAGCGAGTGACATGAGCGGTGAAACCACCACGGTGAAGTCCGTGTGCCGCATGTGCCACGGAGGATGCGGCGCGCTCGTGGAACTCACCGACGGGGTGCCGACCGGCATCTCGGGCGACCCGGAGAACCCGACCAGCCGCGGCTACTTCTGCATCAAGGGCAAGGCCTCCCTGGACCTCGTCAGCAGCCCGGACCGTCTCCGAACCCCACTGGCCAGAACCGGGCCCCGCGGGAGCGGCTCCTTCAAGCCGATCAGCTGGGACGAGGCGCTCGACGAGGTGGCCCGCAACCTCCGCCGGAGCATGAAGCAGTTCGGCTCCGAGTCGGTGGTCTTCGGCCAGGGCACCGACCGCAACTACCAGGAGTGGGTCTTCCGGCTCGCGAACGCCATCGGCACTCCCAACGTGGTGGGGCCGGCCCATGTGTGCTTCTACCCGCGCGTCATGGCGTCGATCCTCACCTACGGAGGCTTCACGTTCTGCGACTACCACGGGGACCCGGAGGTGGTCCTGCTCTGGGGCAGCAACAAGGTCAACACGCACTCCGACGGTGTCATCGGGGTCGACCTTCTGGGCGCCCTCGAACGTGGCAGCCGCCTGGTCGTCATCGATCCCCGGCGCACCCGTACCGCCGAGCGGGCCACCCTCCACCTGCAACTGAAGCCGGGCACCGACGCCGCGCTCGCGCTCGGCCTCATCCATCTGCTGATCGCCCATGACTGGTACGACGAACAGTTCGTCGCGCGTCACACCTCCGGCTTCGACGAACTGGAACGTCACGTCCGCGCGTACGACCTCTCGACGGTGGCCGGTATCACCGGTCTCGAACCGAGTCTCATCGAGACGGCAGCCAGGATGTACGCACGAGCATCACGCGCGTGCATCGAGGCGGGCACGGGTGTCTCGCAGTCCGACAACGCCTTCGACACCCATCGCGCGATCGCCGCCCTTTCCGCCCTCTCCGGGAATCTCGACGCTCCCGGCGGGGACGTCATCTGGGACCCCATGCCCATCGAAGGCCGTCGGGGCTTCCCCAGGACCGACCTGCTGTCCGAGGAGCAGGCGGCCAAACGCATCGGCGGCACCGCCCACAAGGTGCTCTCCATGTCCGGCTGGGTGGCCCCGGGAGACCTCCAGGAAGCGATCCTGCGCGACAGCCCGTACCGCATCAGCTCCATGGTGGTCTTCGGATCCAACCCGCTGGTCTCGCACGAGAACGCGACGGCCACCGAGGCCGCGCTCACCAAGCTGGACTTCCTCGCGGTCGCGGACATGTTCATGACGCCCACCGCGAGGCTGGCCGACATCGTGCTCCCGGCCTCCTCCTGGCTGGAGCGGGACCAGATCGTGGAGTTCAACTCCTACATCGCCGCACGGCAGCGAGTGGTGACCGTGGAGGGTGCCAGGTCCGACGAGGAGATGATCCTCGACCTGGCGCGGCGACTCGACCTCGGGCACCACTTCTACCCCAGCCTCGAGGACGCCCTGGACGCCAAGTTGAGCGGTATCGACCTCACATGGCAGCAGTTCAAGAAGGTCGGCCACCTCCCCAACACCCGGCGGTACCGCAAGTACGCGACAGCCGGTTTCCGCACCCGCTCCGGGCGGGTGGACCTGGCCCATCGGGGGCTCGAGGCCATGGGGTACGACGCCGTCCCGGTCTTCCGGCCCCCGGCCTCCACCACGGACGAGCTGCCGTTCGTCATGACCAGCGCCCACAACCTCCCGTTCTTCAATACCGAGTTCCGGCAGCTTCCCACCACATCCCGCCGCTACCGGGAACCGCACGTGACGATCCACCCCCGTTCCGCAGCAGGTCTGGCGGTCGCCGACGGGGATCAGGTGGAGATCTACCGGGACCTGGAAGGGGCGGGCGTGGTGATGACGGTCAAGGTGTCCGACACGGTGGCCCCGGACGTGATCGTCGCCGATGCCGGGTGGTGGTACCCGGGCGAAGAGGACATCCACGCGGCCACCCGGTCGTCGATCAACCGGATCACGGACAGCGGGCGCCGCGACCCGTACATGGGCAGCTCGACGCTGCGCGGTGTACCCGTCGGGCTGCGACCGGTCGTGACGGCAGAGGCAGAGGCAGAGGCAGAGCCAGAGGAAACGGCAGACGCAGAGGCCGAAGGGGGAGGTGGAGCGCATGGCGCCCATTCGACGCACTGAACGGGTCCACGAGACCGAAGTCGGTCTGCAGGGCGACGAGTTGGCGCTCAAGTACGACGACATGCAGCGTCACATCCGGGACCGCGGATGGCTGCAGGAGAAGGTCGACAGCGTCCTGGAGGCCGGCATCGACTCCGGGCGCGTCCTGGAAGCCGGCTGCGGCCCCGGTCTGCTCGGCCTCGAGTGGCTCACCCAAGCCTCGGGCGACTGCACCCTGGTCGGCGTCGACATCTCCCCGGCCATGCTCGACAGGGCGCGCGGCAACGCCCGCGCCTACGCGGTGTCGCAGCGCACCGACTACACCATCGGCAACGTCCTGGAACTGCCGTTCCCGGACGCATCCTTCGACCACGCCTTCAGCGCGGCGTCACTGCACGAGTGGGCCGACCCGGTCACGGCACTGCGCGAGATCCACCGCCTGGTGCGCCCCGGTGGCGCGTTCTGCATCTCCGATCTGCGCCGGGACATCGACCGGACCACCTTCCAGTTCATGAAGGCGAACATCGCCGTCGACATGCGTCCCGGCTTCCGTACGTCAGTCCAGTCCGCGTACACGGTCTCCGAGGCCGCCGATCTGCTGAAGCAAGCCGGTATCCACGCCGACAGCGTGACGGCGGTGCAGATGGGGTTGGTGATCGCGGGACGGAAGGAGAAGGAATCATGACCGCAGCCCTGGGCAGCCATCCGTCCGCCCACCGAGGTGAAGCAGGCACGTTCCCGTCCGACACCGAGTTCCCCGTCGTATGGCGGGAACTGCTCGCCGAGTCCGCGGCCTGGAACCAGGTCGACTGCGCGTCGTACCTGCGGTCCTGGTGCGGTCAGGCGCCGGAGGACGTCGCCGCACGGTTCGCGGGCGTCAACCACATCGGCGTCTATCTCGGCGACTACGCCTCTGACGAGGAGGTGTTCCGCTGGCACGCGTACCTGGAGGGCCTGAAGCGCGCCGGAGAGCTCTCCGGCGTCGAGATGGGCCCGTCCTACATCTCGCCCCGGCAGTACGGAACACCCGGCTGGTGGCTCTCGCTGTCCCTGCCCGACGGCCGTGTGATCGAGACCTTCACCTGCCGGCACTTCGGCCCCTGGCTCAGCAAGCCCGTCTCCGAACGCCGGCGCCTGATGTCGCATGTCGCCCTGGAGGTGGCCGCCGCCGACGACGTGCGAGCGGTCCTCGACGGTCTGGAACGCGACATCGAGCACCTCGAGACGATCGCCTACACCGAAGCCGACGAAGTCGGCCACACCTACGGGCACCTGCGCAACAACACCACCCGGACCGTGCTCGAAGTCGTCTACGACGCGGCGAAGAAGGAGAGCAGCGCGGCCCCGGGGGAGGCGCGATGAACTGGAAATCCGGCGAGCACTGCGAATCGTCCACCCTGGCCAACATGCTGCTCAACCGCGGCATCGACCTCAGCGAGCCGCTGATCTTCGGCCTCGGCCGCGGCATCTCGTTCCTGTACTGGCACTCCAAGCAGATGCCGGCCCCGTTCCTCGGAGGCCGTGTCAAGCCGGACCACCTCATCCGGAACGCCACCGCCGCCCTCGGTGTCGAGCTGTTCGAGAGTGAGACCACCTCCCAGGCCAAGGCCGAACGTGAGCTCCTCGCCGCCCTGGACGCCGGCGAGGTCGTCGGCCTCAAGCTGGACCGCTTCCATCTCGACTACGCCCACGACAGCTTCCACTTCGCGGCCCACTACCTGGCGTGCGTCGGCTACACGCCCGAGACCTACACCGTCGTCGAGACCGCCGGGCTGGGGGTCCAGAGCACCAGCAGGGCCGGCCTCGCCCAGGCACGGGCGGCGAAGGGACCGATGAGCTCGCGCAGCCTGTCGTTCCGTCTCGGCACATCCGATTTCGACCCGCGCGCCCTGGCCGGCGCATGTCGCGAAGCCATCGCGGCGAGTGCGGACGACTTCCTCAACCCTCCCATCACCAACATGGGACACAAGGGGTTCCAGAAGGCCGCCAAGGCGATGCGCGGCTGGTGCGACGCGCTCGACGAACCGGCGGCCGCTTTCGGCTTCCTGGCCCACAGCATCGAGGACGGCGGCACCGGCGGCGGCTTCTTCCGCACCCTGTGGGCCGACTTCCTCGACGAGGCGGCCGAGCTGACCGGCGAACCGGCCTACGCGTCCGTGGCCGGCACCTACCGGGAACTCTCGGCCCGGTGGACCCGCATCGCGCATCTGCTGCGTGACGAGTCCGAGCCGGCCGCGATGCGGAAAGCCGCCGAGGAAGTGGCCGTCATCCTGGAGGACTTGGGCCAGGCCGAACGGGACGCCATGTCGAAGCTGGCGGTCATGCCGTGACGACCTCACCGACGGCCCGGAGGACGACCCGGACGGAAGAGCGGCTGCGCAGCGTCATCGCGTCGCGCCGCCGTGTGGCACGCAAGGTCGCGCACGTGGCGTCCTTGGACCGCGAAGAGCTCGGCCAGTGGGCATCGGCCGCGCTCGCGGAGACCGTGGCGCACGCCGCCGAGCACTCGGCCTTCTACGCAGGCCGTGTTCCCAGGTCCCTGGCGGACGCGGTGGCCAAGGACCCCGCGGCGTTCCAGTCGGTGCCCTTCACCACGCGGCAGGAACTCGCCGACGCCTACCCGCTGGGCCTGCTGGCGGTCCCGCGGCGAGACGTGACCCGGTTCGACGAAAGCTCCGGCACGGGCAACGGCCAGTCCATCGCCGCCTTCTTCTCCGCCGACGACTGGGTCGAGAACAACCTTGTCGTGGCCCACCTCCTCTCGGCGGTTCTCGACAGCAGCGACGTGGTCGCCATCGCCGTCCCCTACGAGCTCGCAGGCGTCGGTCAGGACCTGGACCGCGCCCTGGAACTCCTCGGATGCACGATCGTTCCGCTCGGCGCGGCGTCCCCCTCGTGCTCACCGGAACGCATGGTGCACGCCCTGCGGCGCTCCGGCGCCACGGCACTGATCTGCTCGGGCACCCGCGCCCTCCTGCTGGGTGAGGTGGCGCGGCGCTCCGGCATCGACCCCGGCCGGGACCTCGCCGTCGACAAGCTCCTGATGGCCGGCGAAGGCGCCTCGCCGGCCAAGAAGGCGCGTCTCGCCGAGCAATGGGGCGCCGCCACCTACTCGATGTTCGGCATGACCGAGACCAATACGCTCGCCATGTTCTGCGCCCGGCAAGACCTTCACCTGGTCGAGACGCGCACGTACTTCGAGATCGTCGACCCCCGGTCCGGGCAGCTCCTCCCCGACGGCGAGACCGGTGAACTCGCCGTGACGACGCTCGCCAGCCGGGCGATGCCCCTGCTGCGCTACCGCACCGGCGACACCTGCCAGATCGAGGCGGCGCCGTGCCCCTGCGGCTCACCGCTGCGCCGTCTGCGACACCGCGGCCGGCTGGGTGACCGGATCGCGGTCGGTCACGGCTGGGCCTCACAGCTGGAGATCGAGGACGTCGTTCTGGGCGCCATGAGCCGGCCGCCGTACTTCTTCGCGTTCGATGTCGACGGGTCCGTGCTGGACGTCGCGTTGCCGCCCGGCAGCGCCGCCGATGAGCGAACCCGGGACTCGATCGCGGCGGAGGCCGCCCGACGGTTCGGAGCCACCACCAGAGTCGGCGTCCTGGACGTTCCGGCCTTCGAGCACGCGCTCCGCACCTCCGCCAAGCCGACCATGCGGAACTTCCTGCGCGCGACGAAGGAGCGACTGCCATGACAGACGCAGCGCCCCCCGGCCGCCTTCCTCTGGACGGCCGGTTCCACATCGACGACACGTGCATCGACTGCCACCTCTGCCGCGACCTGGCCCCGGACAACTTCGAGAGCGACGACGAGAACGAGATCCATTACGTCTGCAAGCAGCCCGAAGACGAGGCCGAACTCGAAGGCGTCCTCGACGCCTACGAGTCGTGTCCCAGCAACTCGATCCGCTATCTGCGAATCTCCACCGAGGAGTGAGCGCGATGACTACACGGGAGTCGCAAGCGTGTCCGGTGCCCAGGGCCGGTGTGAGAACCGAGCCACCGGACGCCTGCCCCGAATCCGGCCCGCCCAGGAACGAGCTGGGGCCCATCGCGCCCAGCTACGACCACCTCCACCGCATCGACCTGCTCGCGGCGGCGAGGGAGACCTGCCCCACCGAACCCGGCTCGTACGAGTCCACCGTCCGCGCCGTGTTCCAGGCGGCCGAGGTGTGCCTGCTCAATCTGGCCCGCCTGACCGACCGGGGCCGCCAGGCGGTCCAGGCCCGCGACTTCGCCACCGCCGCCCGTCTCATCCAGTGGAGCATGGGCTTCCACCGGCTTCTGCGCGGCCTCGGCAGGGTGAGCCAGGAGGTGCAGAGCCTCTGCGGGACAACTCCCCGCCCCGGGGTGCGGACGGTGGACATCGCCGAGACCGCCGGATGTCAGTCCTACATCGACGAACTGCGGGCCTTCGACGACGAGGTCCGGTGCTCGCTGCTGGTCAGCGATCCGCTCACGGTGCGGGCCACCGTCGCGACCCGGAGCATCGACGACGACCTGTACCGGCTCCTTCACGGAGTCCGGATCTGCAGCCACGACGCCACCAAGTGGGAGAGCGACCTCTCCGGCGTGCCGCTGCCGCTCGAAGGGGACCTGAACAAGCTCCTGTCCACGGGACTGCTTGCCGACGCCGTCACCTGGACCGAACTCGACCCCAGCACCATGCACGGTGAGTTCGTCGCGCTGCATCAGGTCCCGGAGATCCTGACCGCGGAGTCGAACGACCACCTGGAGCTGGCGGTACGCGATGTGCGGTCGCGCTCGCTCAGCCGCGCCGCGTCGCATCTGGCGGTCTGCAACGCGGTCCTGGGTCCCATGGTCGAGGCGCAGCGGGTCATGGCGGAGCTGCTGGCCACCGGCGAGTACCACGGCTTCCGGAAGAACCTGGGTCCGGCCAGCGGCACCCATTCGCTGGCGATCAAGCAACACATGTTCAAGGACCTCTTCAAGCACTTCTGGAACGACGTCTCGAAGTGGCTCGGCCCGGTCGGCGAGGGTTCCCTCGAAGGCACGATCCGGGCCATCGACGCCGACCGGCACCGGGACTCCGACTCCTGGCTGCGTCATCAGGTTCTGCATCAGGCGTTCCGCCTTCACCACACGTACCAGGAATGGCGTCACGAGCACCTGCACATGCCACGGAACTGCCTGGGAAGCGGCGGGACCAAATCGATGATCGGCGTCTCCGACGGGCCCCAGGCGGTCTACAAGATGCGTGACGCCGCCAACGCCCAGCCCTCGCTGAACGCGCTGCACCAGGCGCGCGGCATGAAGTTGACCAGCGTCGTCGACTGCTCGCCGCTCACCGCACTCCTCACCGACCCCACGTCGGTGGACGCGGAGCTGATGCGGGTCGTCGGCGAGGCCACCCGGGACTACTTCCCCGAGGTCCAGGAGCAGAGCTACCAGCAGTTCCATATGGGCGCAGCCGAGCGGATGCCGTAGGGAGGCGGGGCATGACGACATATGAGGGCGAGAGTGTCGCGAGGACCGCGGCCCTCGCGAGCGACCTTCCTTCCCGGCCACGCCTGGGGGCGCACGACGGCGCCACGTTCGTCGACAGCCTGGCCGACGGACGCGAGGTGTGGGTGGAGGGCAAGCGGGTCGATGTGACCACGCACCCCGACTTCCAGCCGATGCTGCGCACCCTCGCCGGCCTGTACGACCGTCAGCGCTCACCCGAGCTGGCCCACGAGATGACCTTCAAGTCCGACCTCAGCGGAAACCCGGTCAGCCTCTCCTACCTGGCGTCGGCCTCGCCCGAAGACCTGGACCGCAAGTGGCTGAACTCCCGGCACTGGGTCGAGGGCTCCCACGGCCAGATATCCCGGATCCCTGACTTCATGGCCAATGTGGTCGTCGGACTCTTCGACTTCCGTCATGCGCTGGGGGAGGTCGACTCCACGTTCGCCGCCAACGCGGAGAACTACTACCTGCACTGCCGCGAGAACGACCTCGCGTTGACCCACGGGCTCGGCGATCCCCAGGTCGACCGATCGCTCACGCCGATGCAGCGGCCCGAACTGGGCCTGAAGGTCGTGCACCGCGACGACGCCGGCATCGTCGTCCGCGGGGCCAAGCAGATCGCCACCCTCGCGCCGTACGCGCACGACGTCCTCATCTACCTCTCACCCGCCAACTACCTGCGGGAGGACCCGGCGTACGTCTGCTGGTTCGGCGCCCGCCTGGACACCCCCGGCCTCAAGATCCTCTGCCGTCGTTCCTACAACGGCCCGGCCAACACGCTGGGCTCCAGGTTCGACGAGCAGGACGCCATGCTCGTCTTCGACGATGCGTTCATCCCCAACGAACGCATCTTCCTGCTCGATGACGCGGGCACCGCCGTCAAGGGATTCCGCGCTCTGAACCGCTGGTCCCTGTACACCGGGCAGATCCGCTTCCACCATCGACTCCGCGTCATGCTCGGTGTCGCGTCCCTGCTCGCCAAGTCCATAGGGGTCGACAAGTTCCGCGAGGTCGGCGCCATGCTCGGCGAACTGGCCTCCTACGTGTCGGTGGTCGACCTCGCGCTCAAGGCGATCACCCAGGATGCCACCGCGACACCGAGCGGCCTGCTCGCTCCGGGATCGACCGCGGCCCTGGACTCCATCGCGGGCCAGTTCTCGGAGCGCGCCTCGGCGATCGTCCGGCAGATCGGCGCTTCCGGGCTGATCATGCAACCGGCCGAGGGCGACCTGGAATCGCAGGAGCTGCGCAGAGCGCTCGACTTGTACATGGGCGGCCGTGAGACGTCGGTCGAGGACAAGTCCCGGCTCTTCCGCCTCGCCGGCGATCTGGTCATCGACCGGTTCGGCATGCGGCAGGAACTCTACGAGGCCTGGAACCGCGGCGACCCCGTCCGGGTCCGCTCGGCGCTCTACAACACCTTCGCGGACCTGCCGGCCTGCGAAGCCGCGGCACGCACCCTGGCCGACCTTTTGGAGCACCCGTGAACCACGACAGCATCGTTCTCGAGGGCGTCACGACCCACAACCTCAAGTCCGTCGATGTGGCCCTGCCCAAGGGAAAGTTCATCGTCGCGGTCGGCGTCTCCGGGTCCGGCAAATCCTCCCTCATCATTGACACACTGTTCGAGCACTCCAAGTCGCTCTACCTCGGCGCGCTGTCGAGCCGGTCCCTCGACCTGGGCGACGGTGACTACCACGTCGACCGCATCGCCGGGACCCAGCCACCCGTCGCCCTGCGCCAGCGTGACGGCGGCTACAGCAACCCCCGCTCGACCGTGGGCACACTGACCGGAATCGACGGGCTCTACCGGCTGCTGTTCGGCGCCGCCTCCCACCCGGTGTGTCCCGCCTGCTTCGGCGACACCGGGCCCGATCTGCTCTGTCCCGACTGCGGCATCTACACCGAGCCGCACTCCGCCCAGCACTTCAGCCCGAACCGCCGCGAGGGCAAGTGTCTGCACTGCGACGGTGTCGGCGAGATGATCGGGTTCTCCCTCGCCCGGATCATTCCCGACACCTCGAGGACGCTGAAGGAGATCTGGGACGGCGCGGACCCGGGCACCTTCGCCGTGCCCAACTGCCGCAAGGTGTTCGAGGCCATGGCCGACGACACGGGCATCCCGCTCGACCGCCCCTTCGGCAAGCTCTCCGAGGAGCAGCGCGAGCGGGTCCTCCACGGCTCCGAAACCGTCTACAGCATCAAGTTGAACAAGGTCACCAACGACTTCCGGTTCGAGGGAATCCTCGGCTTCCTCGAGCGGGCCTACAAGAACGCCAGCAGCGCCGCGAGGCGCAACGCCTTCTCGAACTATCTGGCCGCCGAGGTCTGTCCGTCCTGTGAGGGAGGACGGCTGCGGACCGAGTCGCTGAAGGCCTCCGTCGCCGGGCTCACCTTCCCTCAGTTCCAGCGGGACGAACTCTCCACCTCGACCGAGCGGCTCCGGGAGGCGCTCTTTGCGGGGAAGCTGCCGGGGCAGGTCCGCTCACTGGCCGAGGAGATCGTCAAGAAGTCCACCAACATCGATCACGTGGGCCTGGGCCACCTCCAGCTCCGGCGTCCCATCGTCACCCTGTCGAGCGGCGAACTGCAGAGGCTGTTGCTCGCCCAGCATCTGGCGAGCGACCTGACCGGTGTCATGTATGTGCTGGACGAACCCACGGCCGGTCTGCACGACGCGGACACCGAGAACGTCCTCGCCTCGCTGCGGCGCCTGCGTGACCTGGGCAACACCGTCATCGCCATCGAGCACGACGAGACCGTGATCACCGCGGCCGACTGGGTGGTCGAGCTCGGGCCGGGCGCCGGCTCCCGGGGTGGAGAAGTGGTCTTCGAGGGCCCCGTGGCGGAGCTTCTCGACAAGCCCGACTCCCCGACGGCCGAGGCGCTGCGCTCCCGGCCCGCCGGCAGGGAGGGCGTCGACCTGGACGCGGCCGAGTGGCTCGACGTCCGCTCCCTCACCCGCAACAACGTCGAGGACCAGGCGGTGCGTCTGCCGCTCCGGGCGCTCACCTGCGTCACCGGCGTCTCCGGAGCCGGCAAGAGCTCCCTGGTCGCGAGCCTCCACGACAAGCTCAGGGCAGGCCTCAAGGATGCGGGCACGGGCGGCGACGTCGAGGGCATCAACCACCTCGACGATGTGATCTACGTCGAGAAGCGGCCCATCGGCCGGTCCAGCCGCAGCACGCTGGCGACCTACATCGGGATCGGTGACCACATCCGTGACGCGTTCGCCGCCAGCGCGGACGCGGTCGAACGCGGCCTCGGCCGCGCCGAGTTCAGTGCCAACGTCGCCGGCGGACGCTGTACGGCGTGCAAGGGCCTCGGGCTGGCGGAAGTGGACATGTCCCTCTTCCGCAGCGAACACGTCGTCTGCTCCGAGTGCGACGGCCGGCGCTTCCAGGACCACGTGCTCGAAGTACAGCTCAACGGCCGCAACATCCACGACGTGCTGTCGATGACGGTCGAAGACGCCCTGGCCTGGTTCGACGCCCTCGGCAATGCCAAGGTCGTGAAGGTACTGACCGTCCTCGACGAGTTCGGCCTCGGCTATCTGCTGCTCGGCTCCTCCACCACCACCCTCTCCGGCGGAGAGGCCCAGCGCCTCAACCTGGCCGGCGAACTGATCAAACAGCGGCGCAGCGGCACGTTGTTCATCTTCGACGAGCCCACGCGAGGGCTGCACCCGGCCGACACCCGTCACCTGCTGGCCCTCTTCGAACGCCTCGTCGCGTCCGGCAACACCATCGTCGCCATCGAACACACGCTGAGAGTCGTCGCCGTCGCCGACTGGGTCATCGACATCGGTCCGGGCGCCGGCCGTGCCGGAGGCAACGTCATCCACTGCGGGACCCCGGGCGAGCTGCTCAAGTCCGAGGATTCGACCACCGCCACCCATCTGCGCAGGGCGCTGGAGGGCCGCTCCGCAGCACGGATCCCGTCCACGCGGCCGGCGGAGTCCGGTCGGCCGATGAGCCCGCTGGCGGGGGCGAACGACCTGCTGCCGACGTCGCTGGCGATCGTGACCGGCTGCGCCGGCGCCGCGCAGAACGGCGCCGCGGCGCCGCGAGGTCTCACCATCGCCTCTCTCACGGCCGTCTCCGAAGACCCCGGCCTCATCGGGTTCCTGGTGAAGGCGGAAAGCTCCAGTTGGGCGAGCATCGCCCCCGGGCTGCACTTCTGCGTCAACATCCTGAGCGACCGACAGGCGGACATCGCACGAGTCTTCGCACGGACGAGGCCCGACCTTCGCTTCGACGGGCTGGAGTGGGCCGCGACCGCGAACGGATGCCCCCGCATCGCAGGTGCCTTCGGCTTCATCGACTGCCAGATGGCGGCCAGTTACCGGATGGGGGACCACCTGCTGATCCTCGGCAAGGTTCACACCGCCGAGATCGACCACACGCTCCAGCCGTTGCGACGCAACGGGCAAGGACGCGACTGCGACTACGGCTGGACCCTGGCGGGCGAGCCGGCCGAGGCGGGTGCCGACACATGAACCCTGTTGCCGATCAGCTCGAAGCGCACTTCACCCAATGGCTGCACACGCTGGAGTCCGACGCGCGCCTCGGCTCTCTTGGTGACACCGGCGATCCGGCCGGGTCGCACGGACTCCCGCAGCCGTCCGCGCCGGTGCGGTACGGCGAATGGGAAGACTCGGACGGCAGCACGCGCGAGGTGCGGATGACCCGGCCGGAGTGGCTGCTGAACCAGCTCGACGCCGTTCTCGCCCTCGGCGACGTCATCACGCCCGACGACGTGGCGGTCGTCGCCGCGCCGTACGAACTGTCCCTCGAAGGTGCCTCCATCGAGCGGGCCGTCGAGTTGCTGGGCGCCTCCCTCATCAGCGTCGGTACGAGCAACACGATCTGCCCGGTCCCGCGTCTGCTGGACCTGATCCACCGGTACCGGGTGACGACGCTGGCGTGCCCGCCCCAACTGGCCGCCGAGCTGGCCGCGCTCGACGAGGCGGCGGGACGGGACCCCGGGGCGTCCACCGTCCACACCCTCATCGCGACCCGGCCGACCGCCCCCGAGCGCCTGCGCCGTATCGCCGCCGTGTGGGGCGCGTCGGCGTTCGAGATCTTCAGCACCCCGTCCAGACCCGCCGCGGCCACGCCCTGCGGTGCCGGCCGGCTCCATCTGCCGGAGGACCGCTTCGAGGCGTACCTCCGGTCACCTGCTCCGGGGCGTATCGACACCGACGGCACCCGTGGGGAACTCGTGCTCGCCGCCCGCAACCCCGCGTCGTCCACGCCGGCGGCCCTGCCGACCGGAGAGCTTGTCGAGTTCCGCTCCTCGCGCACGGCATGCGCATGCGGCGGTGAAGGACGGATCGTCATTCCGCTCGGACGGATGGCCGACGCCGTCCCCACTCCACAGGGCCCGGTGACGCAAGTGGATGTCGAGCACGCTCTGTTCGCCTCCCCGGAACCTCAAGGGCGGGTCACGAGCACCGTCGAGGACGGTCGCCTCTCGGTCGCCTTCGCCGTGCGCAGCGGTACCGACCGGAACCACGCGGCACTTCATGAACTTGTCCGCAGCCGGCTCGGTCCCGCGGTCGAGCTGGTGCCGTTCGTCGAAGACATCGCCGAAGTCGACACGCGCGCGAGGAGCAGCAGATGAAGGTAGCGGTAGTCCAGACGCGTTGGGCCGACGACCCGGCGGACGGCCTGCGCAACGCCCACCAGGCCATCGAGGAAGCCACCGAGTCCGGGGACGTCGATGTCCTCTGCTTCCCGGAGTTCTTTCTCGGCCCGCCCTGGTACATGCCGGGCCAGGACCACCTGCGGGGGCGCACCGACACCCGCATACCCGGGCCGGTCATCGAGACCTTCCAGAAGCTGGCGCAGAGCACCAGTACCAACATGGTGCTGGGGGCGATCGTCGAGGAGCTCGACGACGGCAAGTACAGCAACACCTCGCTGTTCCTCGACAGGGACGGCGAGATCGCCGGGCGGGCCTCGAAGGCCCATATGTTCGGCAACGAGATCGTGGTGTGCCGCGCGGCCGACTCGCTGGGCGTCATCGAGACCGATGTCGGCCGGATCGGACTGGCCGTCTGCTCCGATTTCTGGGTGCCCGAAGCCATCCGGGTCATGGCGCTGGCCGGGGTGCACACGGTCTTCGTACCGGGGGGAACGCTGCGCCAGAACCAGGCGCTCATGGTCAACGCGCTGCGCACCACGGCCTACCTCAACGGGGTCAACGTGGTGTACGCCAGCTCGGTCGGGCTGGTCGAAGGCACCAGGGGCGACCGTGTGGTCCAGATCCACTTCGCGGGCACCAGCCTCGTGGTGTCGCCGGAGGGGGTGATGGCGCAGGCCGGCAGTGCTCGACCGCAGATCCTGCACGCCGACCTGGCCCCGCCGCCCGAGCACAACGACGGCAGGCACTGGCTCGGCATGCGGCGCCCGAAGGCCTACACGCCGCTGCTGGGGGAGTACGCGGGCATGAGCCGCGACCTCGCGGAGGAACTGCGCAGCAACCTGGCCGAGGACGCCGGACAGCGGCAGCCGTCCGAAGCTCCTGCGACGTCGCGGACGGGGGCTTGAGCATGTCCAGGATCTTTGTGGCCCAGTACCGCCGTCGTGCCGACGCGCAGAGCACGTTGGACGGGGTGCTGGAGCACCTCGACGACAAGGTCACGGCACGTGCCGGTTTCGTCGTGCTGCCGGAGAACGCCTTCGCCTCCGTGGACGAGGGTCCGTTGCCCACCGACCTGCGGGACCAGGCGCTGGAACGACTCGCCGAGCTGGCCCGGCGGCGCGGCTCCTACCTGCTCACCGGGTCGTGGGCCGAGGAGGGGGGACCGGGCGGAGGACTTCACCAGGTCGCTCACCTCCTGGACCCCTCGGGCGACGTCCTGGCCGCTGTGCGGCGTCCCGTCGACGATCAGGGCCGCACCGTCACCGGCGACGACTTCCCCGTCGTGGACACCGAGCACGGGCGGGTCGGAGTGCTGCTCGGCCCGGACTTCTGGCTGGTCGAGCCGCCCCGTATCCAGTGCCTCGCGGGAGCCGAGCTCCTTCTCGTGGCCGGTTCCACCAGCGGGGCGGCGACCGACAGCCAGCATGCCGCGGTCTGGGGCATCTCCACACTCAACACCGTCGGTGTGGCCATCGCCTGTGGGCTCGACGCGCCCTCGGCGGGGGGATCGGGTGTCGCGGTTCCCGACGGCTTCCTGGCCTGGGCCGGCACTCAGGAGGCCGTGGTCAGCGCCGCCTGGGACCTGGACCACCTGCGTCACCTGCGCCAGCCGGACCTGCGCTTCCAGGAGACCCTGTGGTTCGGCCTCTGGGCTCGGCGACCGGACCTGTACACGAGTCTCGCCGACGGTCGATCCCCGTCCGGCGTCACCGTCGAGGCCGGGAGCTGACATGCGCGAAGCCGGACTGTCCGCATCCGCGGTGCGCACGGAGATCGCCGCTGCCCTGTCCGAGGACATCCCCTGGACCCGGGTGCTCAACTCCATCTGCACCGAACCGCATCCGCTGGCCGTCGAGCTGTCCCACGACGCGTCGCACACGAACCTCGGCGACGTGCGGATATTCCGCGGTACCAAGCGCATCGAACGCAAGGCCGTCGCCCTGCTTCTGGAGCTGCTCGGTCATCCTCAGGGGGCGGGGAGCCTGGTCTCCGGGGGAACCGAGGCCAATCTGCTCGCCATGCTCGCCGCCCGGCAGGAAGCCCGGGCCGCCGGCCGGCTGACCGCGCGCCCCGAAGTCATCGTCGGGAGCACCGTCCACTTCTCGTTCGACAAGATCTTCTCCGCCCTCGGCGTCACCGCCGTCCGCGTACCCGTGGACGACGGCCTGCGACTGGCGCCCGACTCGGTGGCGGCGGCGGTGAACGAGAACACCATCGCGGCGGTGGCCACCGCCGGGAGCAGTGAACTGGGTGTGGTGGACCCGGTGGACGACATCGCCACCGCCCTGGCGCGGCACGGGGTGTGGCTGCACGTGGACGCGGCCACCGGCGGCTTCATCATCCCGTTCGCGCGCGAACTCGGGCGCCGGCTGCCGCAGTTCGACTTCCACGTCGACGGCGTCCGGTCGATCACCATCGACCCCCACAAGTACGGCCTGGCGAACGTCCCCGCCGGGGCGATCCTCTTCCGGGACCAGGAGGCGTACCAGGCCGACTCGTTCTTTCTCGACACCCCCGCGCACACCACCCTCCTCGGCACCCGCCCCGGCAGCGCCGCGGTGGCGACCTATGCCGTTCTCGAACACCTCGGCCGGGAGGGGTTCGTCGAGATCACCCGCACCAACTTCGAGAACACCGAGTACCTGACGACCCAGCTCACCGAGGCCGGGTACGGCCTTCTCATCGAGCCCGACCTGAACATCGTGGTCGCCCGCGTCCCGCACGCCGCCGAGGTGTCACGACGCCTCGACGCCGACGGCTGGATCGTGTCCACCTCCAAGCGTTTCGACGAGGGCCTCCGACTCGTCGTGGCCCGGCACGTCACCCGGGACGTCATCGACGCGTTCATGCCCGCCCTGGTCAAGGCCGACCACGAAGTCCGGGCCGAGGTGGCCGGATGAGGGCTCCTGCCACCGCAACGACGATCCCGACCCCCTAGGAGTCCCACGTTGAGCTTGTTCCGCGGTCAAGGTCTCACCCTTGCCGCCGTCCAGACGCAGATCGATCCAGGGCGACGCGAGGAGAACCAGGCCCGTGCTGCAGAGCTGCTCGCCTCCGCGGCCGGGCAGGGCACCGACCTGGCGTGTCTTCCGGCGTGCTTCGCCACCGGAGTGAACTTCCCGTCGATACGCAAGGACGCGACTGGGCTGGACGGACCCGTCATGGACTTCCTCGCCGACCAGGCGCAGCGGCACGGTATGCACATCGCGGCCGGCGTCCTGCTGTCGGAGGGCCGGGACATCTACGACGCCGCCGTCCTGGTCGGTCCCGCCGGCGATCTGCTCGGCCTCTATCGCAGGGCCTCCCTGTGGGCCGGTGAGCGGGACTACCTGGCGGCCGGGGAGCCCCTCGACGCCATCACGACCCCGCTCGGCCGCATCGGCCTCCAGGTCAGCTACGACCTGCGCTTCCCCGAAGCGAGCCGACGGTTCCTCGGCCAGGGCGTCGACGTCATCGTGTGTGTCGCGAACCTGTTCGCCGACTTCTCGCACCACGTCAGGTCGCTCGCCCGTGCCCGCGCAGCCGACAACGCGACCGCCCTCGTGTTCAGCAGCTGCACCGGGGAGAACCGGCTCGTGGGCATGCCGTACGTGGGCCGGAGCTGCATCGTCGACGGCCTGACCGAGGGTGTCACGGCGGACGACGCCGATGTGCTGGCGGAGGTTCCGGCCGGCAGCCGCGAGGGCGTCGTGACCGCCACCCTGTATCCGCGCCAACGGAGAAAGGCGGGCGCCGCGCTTCCGTTCCGTGGGGACACCGCGGCGACCTGGCGCACCTCCTACATCTGGGAGGGGCCGTGACAGCACCTGCGTACCGGCGGCGCAACGCTCGCGCGTCCTCGCCCGGGCCCCGGTTCAGCGTGTCCCAGTGGCTGGGAGACGTGTTCCGGCTGGTGGCCCTGGACCTTCGCCAGTTCTTCGACAACAAGCTGTACGCCGTCTCCACCTTCCTCACGTCCGTGTCGATGGTGCTGGCCTTCGGCGCGGCCACGGACCAGATGGCCAGTCCCACCGCGGATGCGGCCAACTTCTTCGACTTCGTGTTCCCCGGCATCCTCGCCGCGGGCGTCATGTTCAGCTGCACCTACTCCGTCGGCTACACCATCATCGTCGACCGGAACCGGCGCACGATCGAGGATTTGATCCTCTCGCCCCTGTCGTACTCGGGGTTCCTCCTGGCGCGGTTCGTCGGGGTCACCCTGAAGTGCTTCTTCCAGTTCGCCGCGGTGCTGGTGCTCGGCCTCGTGGTGTTCGACGCCGCCGTCGAGTCCGTACCTCTCGCGGTCCTCGCCTTCGTCACCGGGTGCCTGGCGTTCGCGGGTCTCGGCGTCGTCGTGGCCACCTTCTCGAACGAGATCTCGTTCCCCGCCGTCGTCAACATCATCGTCATCCCGCTCATGTACTTCGCCGGCGTCTTCTTCCCGCTGAAGAACCTGGGGTGGGTGGGTGACGTCATGGAACGGCTCCCGCTCTCCGTCAACGTCGAACTCTTCCGGGCGGCCACGGGGCAGGGGCCGTCGCCGTCGGCGGAGATCCTCACCCTGGCCGTCGCCTACGCCGTCGTGGCGGTGGGCGTATCGGCGTACGCCTTCAGACAAAGGATCGGCCGTGGCTAGCGCACACGACACCCCTGCCCCGGTGCTCCAGGTCTCCGGCCTGGCCTACCGCGTCAGTCCGGAGTTCGGCCTGCGGGACATCGCCTTCGACGTCGACGCCGGTGAGGGCGTCGCGATCATCGGATCCAACGGCGCGGGGAAGACCACCCTCATCAGGCTCGTCGCCGGGCTGCTCAAGCCCCGGGCCGGAGAGGTGAGGGTGTGCGGCACCGACGCCCGGCGCTGGGGCAGGGTGAGCGGTCACCTCGGCTACGTCCAGCAGTCGAAGGAACTGCCCGACGGAGTGACGGTCGAGGCGTACGTACGCCATCAGCTCCGCCTCCACCGGGCCGAGCCGGCCCGGCTGGGCGAACTCCTCGCCCTGGCCGAGCTGGAGAGCTGCGCGGGTCAGTCCGTGCGGACACTGTCGGGCGGCAGCCAGCGCAAGCTGCACATCATCACGGCCGTCGCGCACCGACCCGACCTGCTGATCCTCGATGAGCCGACCGCGGGCCTCGACGCCGCTGCACGGCAGACGCTGCTGCACATGCTGGCCGGCCTGAAGAAGGACGGGGTCGCGGTTCTCTACGCGAGCCACCACCGGCAGGAACTCGAGGCCCTGGCCGACTCGGTCGTCGTCCTCCACCGGGGCCGACAGGCCAAGGACGCCTCGCTGGAGGACATCGCCCGCTCGGCAGGGAACCCGCGACTTGTCCTCGAATCTCATCCGGACGCCGATCCCGGGCCGCTCCAGGAGTGGTCCGAAGGGCTCCTCCTGAGCCATGAAGGCGTCCAGGCGGTCCACCCCACGCGCACGGGTGCGGCCATCGAACTGCGCGACGGTGAGCACCCCGAGGCGCTCGGGGAGATCGTCGCACGCGCGCATGCCGGCGGCATCAGGCTCCGCGCCGCCTTCTACAACCGGGCCACTCTCGCGGAGATCGTCCGGACCATCGCCCAACACCAAGGATGGGGAGAGAGCTGATGAGCATCACCACGACGAGCATGCCGTTCTGGAAGGAATACCCGGAACGGGACAGCGAGTGGGTCCGGCAGTACCCCACCAAGCACGTCATGGTCACCGAGGAGGAGGTGTTCCCGCCCAAGCCGATGGGTGTGTACATGCACATCCCGTTCTGCAACCGGCTGTGCTTCAGCTGCCCGTACATCAAGTTCCAGACGGAGCGTGACCTGACCCTGGCCTACCTCGACGCGCTCAAGGCCGAAATCACCAACTACGCGAACCGGCCGTACATCCAGGACCACCGGATCACGCTCGGCTACATCGGCGGCGGCACGCCCACCTCGCTGACGGCCCAACAGCTCGACGACCTGCTCGGGCACTTGCACAACAGCTTCGACTTCGCGCCCGACGCCGACTTCTCCATCGAGACCACGCCGATCGACATCACCGAACGCAAGGCGAAGGTGCTGCTCGAACGAGGCGTTCGCCGCATCAGTCTCGGCGTGCAGACGTTCGTCGAGGAGGAGCTGAAGAACCTGGGCCGGCCCAGCGACCCGGAGATGCTCAAGGCCAGCATCCGCCTGTTGCAGGACGCCGGGTTCGAGAACATCAACATCGACCTCATGCACGGCATCAACGGGCAGACGATGGAGGGCTGGGAGCACAGCCTCGACGTGGCGATCGAACTCGGCGTCACCTGTGTGTCGTTCTACACCTACATGGAGTTCGCCCAGGTCTCCACCAAGCGCCGCAAGCTGCCGCCGGTCCCGGACCGCGAAGTCGTCGACGACATGTTCTTCTTCGCCGCCGACAAGCTCACCAAGAACGGCTTCCTGGGCTACTACGGCGACTGTTTCGCCAAGCCCGGCTTCCAGCCCAAGTACGGCGAGACGTCGTGGAGCGAGGACATCCCCATCATCCCGCTCGGGCCCACCGCCACCGGCCACCTGCGTGAGCACTGGTACTTCAACGAACCCGACATCGGGAGGTACGTCCAGACCGTGCGGGAAGGACGCCTGCCCATCTCGATGGGGCGGCACATCCCCAAGCCGGAGGCCATCCGCAGGTCGATGGTGCTGGGCGTCAAGGCGGGCCGGGTCAACCGTGAGCGCTTCATGCGGCTGCACGGCGTGGACTTCATGGAGATGTTCGCCGATGAGATCTCCGACCTCGTCGAGAAGGGGCTCGTCGAGGTCACGGACGACGGCATCGAGGTGACCGGGCCCAAGGGCTGGTACTACCTCGACAACATCTCCAAGGCGTTCTACTCGCCGGAGTTCCGCCGGTATCCGCAACACCTGGGGGCCGACATCACCGGCTTCATCTCCCCCCAGCGTTCCCTTCCTCTTGCCATCGTCAACGGTGATTCCCAGGGAGGCTGCCATGACTGTTGAGGCGCCGCTGCTCGACCTCGCCGAGAGGGTTCCGCTGACCCAGCCCTTCACCGACATGGAGGCCGTTCGCGCCTACGACCTCGGCATGCGACGCTCCGCCCTGATGGCGTACAAGCGCCCGACGGAGCGCGTCCTGGCGGCTCACCGCGACGGCATGACCGACTTCGTCGACATCGGGTTCAACACAGGGCTCCTGTCCCTGCACATCTCCGGCCGCCTGCCCGAAGTCGCCGTGTCGGGCGTCGAGGAGCACAACAACCTCGTGGACGTCGCCGAGGACAATCTGACCCTCTGCGTCTGGTCCAACATGGCGGGCGATGTCGAGTTCGAGCACTCCAAGCTCAGCCGGCTGCCCTTCGCCGACGACTCCGCGGACATCGTCTACTCGTTCTCCTCGCTGCACCGCTGGCGCCGCCCCGTGGAGACGCTCAAGGAGGCCGCGCGCATCTGCAAGCCGGGCGGGACGGTCCTCATCGAGGACGTGAACCGACTGGCCGAAGAGGGGCACATCACGTTCATCCTCCAGTTCGTCAAGGAGGGGGGCGAGCAGTTCATGCGCTCGCTCAAGGCCGCCTACTCGCCCGAGCAGGCCCAGGAGCTGCTGCGCGAGGCCGGACTCGACGACTGGCACGTCGTGGAGGAGGATCTCGGTCTCGTCATCTCCAACCGCCCCGTCACCCCGGTGAGCATGTGATGGGCCGCCTCAGGATCGCAGTCGTCCAGATGGAGTCGAAGCTGGGGCGGGAGCCGGCCAACCTGCGCCGGGCCGAGCGCTACATCAGGCAGGCCGCCGGGGACGGCGCGGACCTCGTCTGTCTCCCGGAGGCGTTCCTCACCTCGGGCAACATCCTGGAAGTCGCCGACGTGGCGGTTCCCATCCCCGGCGACGCGACCGATCAGCTGTGCCGCGTCGCCGCCGAGCTCGGGGTCCACATCGTCGCGGGACTGCTCGAGCACGGTGAGGACGCCGCGTACTACAGCACCTCGGTGCTGATCGACCGGACCGGGGAACTCCGCGGTACCTACCGGCGGGTCCACCGCCATGAGCTGGAGAGCCGCTATCTCGCCGGTGGCACCGAGTACCCCACGTTCGATCTCGACATCGGCCGCGTCGGTCTCATGCAGGGATACGACGTGAACTTCCCCGAAGTGTCCAGGGAGTATCTGCGCCGAGGGGTCGACGTCCTCGTGTGCTCCGCGCTGGTGCCGGACATGTTCACGTACCTGGTCGACATGCGTCTGCCGGTGCGGGCGGTCGACGGCGAGTGCGTACTCGCCTTCGCCTCCGGCGTCGGCAACAACCTCTACGCCGGCTTCGGCTACATGGGGCGCAGCCAGATCCTGGCCGACCCCCTCTTCCTCGAGTCGGAGCGCTTCGACTTCGAGGACGGGGACGAACGCATGGTGCTCCTCGCCGAGGGTGAGGGCGTGGGCATCGTCGAGATCGACATCGACAGGATGCGCCGCTACCGGGACAAGGCGACGCTGCGCAACGACTCCCGGCCGGGCACCTACTGGCGGCCCGTCGCCGACGCTGTCACCGCAACCGGACCGGCCACGGCGGCCCTCCAGACGTAGGAGCGTTCCATGCGAGTCCTCCTGATATCCACGAACAAGATCCGAGTACCCCGGCCCGCCCTGCCGATCGGCATGGCCTACATCGGCGCCGCCATCAAGAAGTCCGGACACGAAGTCGACGTCCTGGACCTGCTGTGGGAGTCACGCGAGCTCAAGGCTGTCCGGGAGAAGCTGACGTCCACCACCTACGACGTGGTGGGGATCGCCGTCCGCAACCTCGACAACCTCACGTTCGTCGACCCGATATTCTTCGGCCCTCTCACCGAGAAGATCGTGCGGTGCGTCCGCAAATACACCAAAGCCACCGTCGTGCTGGGCGGGTCCGGCTTCTCGGTCGAGCCCCTGGCGTTCTTCGAATACGCCCAGCCCGACTTCGGCATCGCCGGCGAGGGCGAGGTCGGCATGGCGCAGTTGCTGCAGTACCTGGAGGTCGGCGGCTCGCTCGACACCATCTCCGGTCTCTGCTACGTCGACGACGAGGGCTGCTTCGTCCACAATCCGCCCAACACGGGGTTCGACATCGGCGCTCTGGTGCCGGACCGGTCCCTCTACGACCCCCGGTACTTCGAGGAAGGGGTGTCGGCCGCGTCCGACCTCACCCGGGACACACAGCCCGCCATCGAGACCCTCCAGACCAAGCGCGGCTGCAAGCTGTACTGCTCCTACTGCATCATCCGCAAGACCGAGGGCAAGGGGAACCGCTTCAAGGAACCGGCAGCGGTGGTGGACGAGATCCAACGGGCGATGTTCGAGAACCCGGAGGTCAAGGAGTTCGAGATAGTCGACGCCACCTTCAACTTCCCGCTGGACTACGCGGCGGACGTGTGCAACGAGATGGTCAAGGCCAAGCTCGACGTCCCCTGGTACTGCCAGTTGACGCCCAACGCGGTGACCCCGGAGTTCGTCGAGCTGCTGGCCGCGGCCGGCTGCATCCGGGTCGACCTCGGCACCGACGCGTTCACCGACGAGGCCCTCGCCGACCTGCTCAAGGGCTTCGACCTCGCCCGGGTCGTGGAAGTCGACCGCTGGTTCACCGCCAGCAGCATCGAGCACACGCACTGCGTCTTCCTGGGCGGCCCCGGCGAGACATCCGCGGCGCTGCGGGAGTCCATCGACTTCACCGAGCGCTACCTCAACCCCGCCCAGATCTACGCCAACCTCGGCATCCGGATCCTCAGCGGCACCAAGCTGCTGAAGCAGGCGGTCAAGGCCGGAATCATGGAGGACGGCCAGGGCACCTTCGTACCGGCCTACTACGTCGAGCCCGAGATCGTGCGGGACCGGGACACTCTCGACTTCGTGCGGAACGCCTACCTGAGCCACAAGAACTGGTACCTGTGGTGGGGGCTGAGCGGCCAGACCCTGAGCGACCGTGCGCAGTACTCGGCCGAGACGGTCGCCGAGATGCAGCGCGAGTACACGTACGTGATGGCGGACAAGACGCGTCTGAAGCCCGCGCGGCCCAAGGCGAAGCCGGTGGCCCTCACGCTCGGGGCACCCGCATGACCCCCGATGCCGCGGCCACCGAACTGCGCGAACTGCTCGCACGCCACGCGGACCCCGCGTTCGCGGACGGGATGCAGCGCTACTTCCGCACCCATGTGCCGGCGCTCGGGGTGGGCAACCGCGCCGTCGCCGACATGACGTACCGCTGGGTGGGCGAACACCCGGACCTCTCGCCCGCGGACCGGCTCGCGATCGCGGACACGCTCATCGAGCAGTCGAAGCACCACGAAGAGACGCTCGCCGGGTTCGCCCTCCTGCACCGGGTGGCCAAGAAGCAGATGGGCGGAGAGCTTCTCGATCACGCCGGCATCTGGCTCGACCGCCATGTGACCAACTGGGCCCAGTGCGACGACCTGTGCCTCAAGCTGCTCTACCCCTACCTCCTCGGTCACCTCGACGAGATGTCCCGGACCCGGGCGTGGATCAGCGGCGGCCCGTGGGCCAGGCGGGCGGCCAACGTCGCGGTGGTCAAGTTCGTGCGCCGGCAGGTGGGCAAGACCGTCTACGAGCTCCCGGTCAGCCACGTGTTCGACAACTGCACCGCGTTGATGTCCGACGAGGAGTTCTACGTCCAGAAGGGCGTGGGATGGCTGCTCAAGGTCACCGCCCAGGTGCATCCCGAGGCCGTGGGGGAGTACCTGCGGACGTGGCACACGCAGATGAGGCGCGACACCTTCAGATACGCGCTCGAAGGGATGAGCGCCGATGACCGGTCCGCACTCATGGCACTCGACGGAGGTGTGCGCGCGTGAGCGACCAGAACGGCTATGTGCACCGGCCGGGTATCCACAGCGAGAGCGCCTGTCAGCGCAACATCCTGGCCGCCGGCGGGCACGATGTCGACGAGCACGTCATCTTCGGCCTGGACGGCGGCTTCGGCTTCTCGTACTTCCCCACCCGGGGCAACACGCCCGACATCATCGTCGGGAAGCAGGTGGTCATGCCGCTCCGGGCGGCACGGCTCCTCGGCGTCGAGGTCCACGCGCACACCCCCAAGTCCGCCGCGGGGCTCGCCGCGCTGCTGGAGGTGGTACCGGCCGTCACGACGCGGGTCGACATCGGCCTCATGCCCTACTGGGGACTGGAGGGCCGGGCCTCGTTCGGCGGGTACTTCGTCAATGTCGTCCGTGCGACCGGAGAGGGCGAGTTCGAGGTCTCCGACCCGGCGTTCGACAGCAGCGAGCTGGTCCGCGCCGAGGATCTCAACGCGGCGCGCTCCAGCAGGAGTTCGCCGCCGCTGAACCCGGACTGGCGGACCTACACGTTCGGGTCACCACGCAACACCCCCCGGCTCGACCTGGTGGGGCCCGTCGCCGTGCGCACCCTGAGCCGGGAGGTGCTGAGGCCGGGGAGCCGAAGCCTGGGCATCCCCGCCATGAAGGTGCTGACGACCACCGCCCCCTCCTGGCCGGCGAACAAGCGCGGTGAGGTGGAGGACGTCGACCTCCAGGGCCACGTCATCACCACGAGCGCTCTGGCGCGACAACTCCTGCACCTCGGGCGTCAGATCGAGTCCTTCGGTACGGGGGGCGGGATGTTCCGTCCCGTGATCGCGCGCTTCCTCAGCGCCGTCTCCGAGCACTGCGACAACCCCCGGTACGCCGAAGCGGCCGATCTCTTCGGTCAGAGCGCGGAGCACTGGACCGGGCTCGGAAAGGCACTGCTGGCACGCAGCGCCTGCGCCGAGGAATCGGAACTGAAGGGTCTCGTCGACGAGGTCGTCACCTCCGTCCGCGTGTCCATGGATCTGGAGAAGCGGGCCCTGGCGGGCCTGACGAGCGTGTAGGAGGGGCATGGACGCGGACGAAGCGGTCCTGAAGCAGGGACCCACGATATGGAATCAGTACGCACGCCGTCAGAGAGCCGAGGGCCGCCGGGCGGATCTGCGTGACGCAAGCCTGTCGGGCGCCGACCTGAGCGGGACGGATCTCGCCCAGGCCGATCTGCGCGGGGCCCAGCTCAGCGCGTCGTATCTGATGTCCGCCGATCTTCGCGGCGCCGACCTCGACGGCGCCGACCTGAGCGAGGCCTATCTGATCCGCGCGGACCTGATGAACTGCCGCCTCGTCGGAGCCAGCCTGGACGGCGCCGACCTCAGCGGAGCCGACCTCACGGGCGCGCACCTCGATCCATCGTTCACGCGGTCACAGGTCATCTCCGACTACCTCACCATCTGGCCGGAGTAACCGTGGGCGCCACCGTCTCGATCCGCCGTCAACAGGCAAGGAGTTCCCGATGATCGTCCTGGGCTACAACGGATTCGGCAAAGCCGCGGAGCTGTTCGCCCGCCTCTACCGGGCGACCGGAATCGACCGTCATCTGCTGTTCGGCCATGACTCCGCGGCGGCCCTGATCGTCGACGGCGAGCTGGTGGCGGCGGTCGAGGAGGAACGCCTCAACCGGGTGAAGAAGACATCGGAGTTCCCGGTGAACGCGATGAACTGGTGCCTGGAGACCGGCGGTGTCTCCTTCGACGACATCGATGTGGTGGCCTTCTCCTGGCAGTTCTCCGACGACGTGATGGACAAGATGATCGCCGAGATCACCGAGGACCACGCGGCGAGCCCGGCGGAGAAGTTCTCTCGGCTCGACCGCCTGGCGGAGACCTACGCGGCCATGTTCAGCAAAGAGGCGATCCTGGCCGACTTCCTCGAACACACCGGTCACCATCTCGACCCGCAGAAGCTCGAACTGGTGCCGCATCATCTCGCCCACCTCATGACCGGCTACCACCTGGCCGGTGGCGGCGACGCCGCCTTCCTGGTCAGTGACGGCCGCGCCGAGTGGCTTTCGGCGATCATGGGAGAGATAAGTGACGGCAAGGTACGGGTCCTCGATGACGTGACCATCGACTCGCGGCACTCCCTGGCCATGCTCTTCTCGGTGGTGACCAGATACCTCGGTTTCGTGCCGAACAACGACGAGTACAAGGTGATGGGACTGGCCGGCTATGCGCCGCCGCCCGCGGACAACCCCTTCCTCGAGCATGTGGTCGAGATGCAGCCCGACGGCACCTACACGATCGCCCACCCCGCGAGTGCGGTTCCCGCCTACTACGCGCTGTTCGACCGCATCTTCGATGGCGATCCCTCCCGGCGGGAGGACTTCGACTTCCGGGTGCGTGTCGCGAGCGCCGCCCAGCAGATGATCGAAGTGGTGACGGCCGCCCAACTCGCGGTTCTGGAGCGCCGGAGCGCGTTGCCCCGGCTGATCTTCGAGGGCGGCCTCGCACTGAACTGTGTGAACAACACGAAGCTTCTGGAGGGCTCTCGCTTCGCCGACATGGACGTGAGTTTCGGGGCGTCCGACGTCGGGGTGGCGCTGGGGGCCGCCTTGCACGCCAGTCGGGAGGCAGGTGACGCGCCGCATCCCGGCACAACGCCCTATCTCGGTCCCGCGTTCGACCGCGAGGACATTCTGGCCGCACTCGACAAGTTCTCCCAGCAGGTCGAATGGCGCGAGGTCGCCCCCGGTCAGGTGGCCGCCGAGACAGCCGCGCTGCTGGAGGACGAGAACGTCATCGGATGGTTCCAGGGGCGGATGGAGTACGGTCCGCGCGCCCTGGGCAACCGGAGCATTCTCGCGAACCCCCGCTTCCCCGGCATCAAGGACTCGATCAACGAGCGGATCAAACACCGGGAGCAGTTCAGGCCCTTCGCGCCCGTCGTCCTGGAGGAACTCGCGTCCGAGGTCTTCGAGACCGGCAGGAAGCACTCCTCGCCGTACATGACGTTCGTGTTCCCCGTGCGACCCGCGTACCGGGAAGTGATCCAGGGTGCCTGCCACGTGGACGGCACGGCCCGCATTCAGACGATCACCGACGAATCCAACCCGCGGCTCGCGCAGGTCCTGCGCCGGTTCACCGAGCGGACCGGGGTGCCGTGCTTGATCAACACGTCTTTCAACGTGGCCGGCGAGCCGATCGTCTGCTCCCCCGTGGACGCGCTGGCCTGCTTCCTGAACACGGAGATGGACCACCTGGTACTCGACACCTTCTTCGTGCGGCGCTCCGTGGAGCGGTGACCCGTAAGAGCGGCGCGCACGTACGGCAGTTCGAGCCTGCGCCGCGCCGCGTCCGCTCTATCGGGTCGTTCTCCCGCGCATCCCGGGCACACCGCCGGTGGGCGTGACATCCTGAGGATTCTCCATACGGTAGGTAGCCGAGCCACGTGCACGGAGCGGTCATCCGCCCGGCATGCTCACTGCCGCTTGTCGCCTCTCGGGACTGAGTCCATCAATGCTGAACTATGACGTGAAGAAGGACCGGCGGAGCCTGTTCACCGCGAAGAAGAGGTTCGAGGTCGTCGATGTGCCCGCCATGAAGTTCCTCATGGCGGACGGTGAGGGCAGCCCGAACACATCACAGGTGTACGGGGATATCGTGCGCGCGCTGTACGCGACCGCGTACGCCGTCCGCGCTCTCGCCATCGACGAACTCGGCAGGAAACACACCGTCGGTCCGCTGGAAGGCCTGTGGTCGGCCGACGACCTCAAGGCCTTCACGTCGTCACGCGACGAGAACGAGTGGCAGTGGCGACTCATGATCGTTCAGCCCGACTGGATCACCGACGAGATCGCCGGCGAAGGTCTGAAGCGAGCGATCGAGAAGAAGGACCTGGCCGCCGGCGACCGCGTCCGCTTCGGCGAATTCCACGAGGGGACGTCGGTCCAGGTCCTGCACATCGGCCCCTACAACGAGGAGGGGTCCACGATCGCGCGGATGCACGACGAGTACATGCCGCAGCAGGGACTCAAGCCCCGCGGGGACCACCACGAGATCTACCTCTCCGACGCTCGGCGCACCGACCCGTCGCGGCTGCGCACCATCTTGCGCCAGCCTGTTGAATCCGCCGTGAGCTGATTCCCGGTCCGGCCGTTCGCGCTGGGCCGCACGGACCCGATCATGCGACGATGCCGGTATGAACCGATTGGCCAACTCCCAGTCGCCGTACCTGCTCCAGCACGCCTCGAACCCGGTGGACTGGTGGCCCTGGACGCCGGAGGCTTTCGAGGAAGCGCGGCAGCGTGGCGTACCCGTTCTGCTGTCGGTCGGGTACTCGGCCTGCCACTGGTGTCATGTGATGGCGCACGAGTCGTTCGAGGACGAGGCGACCGCGACGTACATGAACGAGCACTTCGTGAACGTCAAGGTCGACCGCGAGGAACGCCCCGACGTCGACGCCGTGTACATGGAGGCCGTGCAGGCCGCCACCGGCCAGGGCGGCTGGCCGATGACCGTCTTCCTCACCCCCGAGGCCGAGCCCTTCTACTTCGGTACGTACTTCCCGCCGCAGCCCCGCCAGGGCATGCCCTCCTTCCGGCAGGTCCTCGACGGGGTCGCGGTCGCCTGGCAGGACCGGCGTGAGGAGGTGGCCGAGGTCGCGCAGAACATCGTGCGCGATCTCGCCGGGCGGTCCCTCGCGGTCGGCGGGGCCGGAGTACCCGGGGAGGAGGAGCTGGCGCAGGCGCTGCTCGGGCTCACCCGGGACTACGACGAGCGGCACGGCGGCTTCGGGGGTGCGCCCAAGTTCCCGCCGTCGATGGTGCTCGAGTTCCTGTTGCGGCACCATGCCCGCACCGGCGCCGAGGGTGCGCTGCAGATGGCGGCGGACACCTGCGAGGCGATGGCCCGCGGCGGTATCTACGACCAGCTCGGCGGTGGGTTCGCGCGCTACTCGGTGGACCGGGAGTTCGTGGTGCCCCACTTCGAGAAGATGCTCTACGACAACGCCCTGCTGTGCCGCGTGTACGCCCACCTGTGGCGGGCCACGGGCAGCGACCTCGCCCGCAGGGTCGCCCTGGAGACCGCCGACTTCATGGTGCGTGAACTGCGTACCGCCGAGGGCGGGTTCGCCTCCGCGCTCGATGCCGACAGCGACGACGGCAGTGGCCGGCACGTCGAGGGCGCGTACTACGTGTGGACGCCGCAGCAGTTGCGCGAGGTCCTGGGCGACGACGAGGGGCAGCGGGCCGCCGAGGTCTTCGGGGTGACGGAGGAGGGGACCTTCGAGGAAGGTGCCTCCGTGCTGCAACTCCCGGCCGGGGAAGCCGATCCGGGGGTCCGGGAGCGGCTGCTCGCCGCGCGGGAGCTGCGGTCCCGGCCGGAGCGGGACGACAAGATCGTGGCCGCCTGGAACGGGCTCGCCATCGCGGCGCTCGCCGAGGTGGGCGCGTACTTCGAGCGACCCGACCTGATCGAGCGCGCCACCGAGGCGGCGGATCTGCTCGTCCGTCTGCACATCGACTTCTCCGCCACCGGAGCACGTCTCACCCGTACCTCCAAGGACGGCAAGGCCGGTGCGAACGCCGGTGTGCTGGAGGACTACGCCGATGTCGCCGAGGGCTTCCTCGCCCTCGCCGGCACGACCGGTGAGGGGGTCTGGCTGGAGTTCGCCGGGTTCCTGCTGGACATCGTCATCGACCGGTTCACCGGTGAGGGCGGGGCGCTCTACGACACGGCGCACGACGCCGAGCGGCTGATCCGCCGGCCGCAGGACCCGACGGACAACGCCGCTCCGTCCGGCTGGACCGCCGCGGCCGGCGCGCTGCTGTCGTATGCGGCCCACACCGGCTCGCAGGCTCATCGCACGGCCGCCGAAGGGGCGCTCGGTGTGGTGAAGGCGCTCGGGCCGCGGGCTCCGCGGTTCGTCGGCTGGGGGCTCGCGGTGGCCGAGGCGCTGCTCGACGGGCCGCGTGAGGTGGCGGTCGTGGGGCCGCAGGACGACCCGGCGACGAGCGGGCTGTTCCGTACGGCACTGCTGGCCACCGCGCCGGGCGCGGTGGTGGCGGCGGGGTCACCGGACAGCGAGGAGTTCCCGCTGCTGCGCGACCGCGCGCTGGTGGAGGGCCGCCCGGCGGCGTATGTGTGCCGCAACTTCACCTGTCGGATGCCCACTACGGATGCGGGGGAGCTGGCCGGCCAACTCGGTGCATGAGAGCACATGAGGTGCACCTCGGCAGGCGGTTCATGGACCTGCCGATGACGGCCGACGGCACCTCCGCCGACCTCGACGTCACCGGCAGCCTGAATCCGGCGCCGCCCGGCTGGTACATGCTGTTCGCGGTCGACGCGAACGAGGCGCGCGGACCGGAGGTCACTGAAGGCGCAGGCCGCCCCGGAGGGTGTCCAGTGTCCGGTGGACGAGCGCGACCAGGTCGTCCTGCTGGTCGCGCTCGGCCCAGTGGATCAGGGCCTCCCGCAGCGCTCCCATGACGGCCGCCGTGAACACCCGCACGTCGAGGTCGTCGGGCTCCCGCCCGGCCCGCTCGGCGATCGCGCGGGCCAGCAGCAGCGCCGTCTCGGCCATGGTCCCGGTCATCCGCGCACGGAGGGCCGGGACCTCGACGATGAGCCGGCTGCGCTGCCGCATCTCCTCGGGCTCCTGGGCGAGCATGGCGGCGAACGCTTCGGTGAGGGCGGCCCGCAGGGACTCCAGCGGCGGTTCGGCGGCGGGACGGGCCCGCAGGACGGCCTCCATGACCCGGTCGTACTCGTCCGCGAGGACGATGTCCTCCTTGGCCGGGAAGTACCGGAAGACCGTGGACGGCGACACGTCCGCCGCCTCCGCGATCTGCTCGACCGTCGTCGCCTCGTACCCGTGCGCGGCGATGAGCCGGAAGGTCGCCCGGCGGATCGCGGTCCGGGTCCTGAGCTTCTTGCGTTCGCGCAGGCCCGGGCGCGGCGGTGCCGCGATGGCCGGGTCGCCCGACGGGCTGCGTGTGGTGGCCGCCATGGCAGCCATTGTGCGGCATCGGCCGGTCACGGACCCGCTTCGGCGGCCCGGGGAGCCGCTGTCGAATGACAGCGGCTCTCACAAGGTGGTGGCCGTCAGTGCTCGTAGGCGACCAGGGAGATTCCCACGTAGTGCACGACGAAGGCCGCGAGGGTGAGCGAGTGGAAGACCTCGTGGAAGCCGAACCACCGGGGAGAGGGGTTGGGCCGCCGGAGGCCGTAGACCACGCCGCCGGCGCTGTAGAGCAGCCCTCCGACGACGACACAGACGAGCACCGCGATACCGCCGGTACGCAGGAAGTCGGGGAGGAAGAAGACCGCGGCCCAGCCCATCGCGATGTAGCAGGGCGTGTAGAGCCAGCGCGGCGCACCCACCCAGAAGACGCGGAAAGCGATACCCGCGAGGGCCGCCGCCCAGATCGCCCACATGAGTGGCCGGGCGGTCGCGTCGGGGAGCAGCAGCATCGTCAGCGGCGTGTAGGTGCCGGCGATGATCAGGAAGATGTTGGCGTGATCGAGCCTGCGCAGCACGGCCTCACCGCGCGGACCCCAGTTCCCGCGGTGATAGATCGCGCTCACGCCGAACAGGAGGCAGGCGCTCAGCACATAGACCGCACACGCGATCCGTGCCTCGGTGGAGCCCGCGAAAGCGGTCAGCACCAGCCCCGCGACCAGGACGGCGGGGAACATTCCGGCGTGCAGCCACCCGCGCAACCGGGGCTTGACCGGGGGCGGTTCTATCTCTGTCACATCGGGCGCTGCAGGCGTCATGTCTGGATGGTACCTACGCAACCGTAGGTAACGGACGTCTCCGGGCAGCGTGAGCTCCGCCTCCTTCGGGGTACCCGAGTGGCAATGCTCACGTGAGACGCCCTCTGGACATATGGGCGCACTCCACCGATGATCAGATGAGTGCGGTCGGCACCGGATGAGCGCCAGAACGGTAAAGGGTCCGAAGCATCCGGGTCGCAGCCCCCACGGGGCACCAACCACCAAACCCTCTCTTAGGAGCGATCGTGGCGCGCGACATCGCGGCTCCCACCACCGTCCCCACCAGCCACCAGGAGCTCATCTCCTGGGTCGACGAGATCGCAGCAATCACGGAACCGGACAGCGTCGTCTGGTGTGACGGATCAGAAGCCGAGTACGAGCGCCTGTGCGGAGAGCTCGTCGCCAAGGGAACGTTCACGAAGCTTGACCCCATCAAGCGTCCGAACTCCTACTACGCCGCCTCCGACCCGACCGACGTCGCCCGCGTCGAGGACCGCACCTTCATCTGCTCCGAGAAGGAGGCGGACGCCGGCCCCACGAACCACTGGAAGGCCCCCGCCGAGATGAAGGAGATCTTCGCCGGCGAGAAGGGGATCTTCCGCGGCTCGATGCGCGGCCGCACGATGTACGTCGTGCCGTTCTGCATGGGCCCGCTGGGCTCGCCGCTGTCGGCCATCGGCGTCGAGATCACCGACTCCGCCTACGTCGCCGTCTCCATGCGCACCATGACCCGCATGGGGCAGCCCGTCCTCGAGGAGCTCGGCTCCGACGGCTTCTTCGTGAGGGCCGTCCACACCCTCGGTGCGCCTCTCGCCGAGGGCGAGGAGGACGTGCCCTGGCCGTGCAACTCGACCAAGTACATCTCGCACTTCCCCGAGACCCGCGAGATCTGGTCGTACGGCTCCGGCTACGGCGGCAACGCCCTGCTCGGCAAGAAGTGCTACGCCCTGCGCATCGCGTCCGTCATGGCGCGCGACGAGGGCTGGCTCGCCGAGCACATGCTGATCCTCAAGCTCACGCCCCCGCACGGTGAGTCCAAGTACGTGGCCGCGGCCTTTCCGTCCGCGTGCGGCAAGACGAACCTCGCCATGCTCGAGCCCACCATCTCCGGCTGGACCGTGGAGACCATCGGTGACGACATCGCGTGGATGCGGTTCGGCGAGGACGGCCGGCTGTACGCGATCAACCCCGAGGCGGGCTTCTTCGGTGTCGCGCCCGGCACCGGTGAGCACACCAACGCCAACGCCATGAAGACCCTCTGGGGCAACGCCGTCTTCACCAATGTCGCGCTCACCGACGACAACGACATCTGGTGGGAGGGCATGACCGAGGAGGCCCCGGCCCACCTCACGGACTGGAAGGGCAACGACTGGACGCCCGCGTCCGAGACGCCGGCCGCCCACCCCAACGCCCGCTTCACCGTGCCCGCCTCGCAGTGCCCGATCGCCGCGCCCGAGTGGGAGGACCCGAAGGGCGTGCCGATCTCGGCGATCCTCTTCGGCGGCCGCCGCGCCTCCGCCGTGCCGCTGGTCACCGAGTCCTTCACCTGGAACCACGGTGTCTTCCTCGGCGCGAACGTCGCCTCCGAGAAGACCGCCGCGGCCGAGGGCAAGGTCGGCGAACTGCGCCGCGACCCGTTCGCGATGCTGCCGTTCTGCGGCTACAACATGGGCGACTACATGGCCCACTGGGTCAAGGTCGGCGCCGACAAGGACCAGGCCAAGCTCCCGAAGATCTACTACGTGAACTGGTTCCGCAAGAACGAGGCGGGCAAGTTCGTGTGGCCCGGCTTCGGCGAGAACAGCCGCGTCCTGAAGTGGATCGTCGAGCGCCTCGACGGCAAGGCCGAAGGCGTCGAGACCCCGATCGGCATCCTGCCGACGCGTGAGGCGCTCGACACCGACGGGCTCGACATGCCGGAGGAGGACCTCGACTACCTGCTCAAGGTCGACAAGGAGATCTGGCGCGAGGAGGCCGCACTGGTCCCCGAGCACCTGAACACCTTCGGCGACCACACGCCCAAGGAACTGTGGGACGAATACCGGTCGCTGGTCGCCCGCCTGGGCTGACGCGCCCTCGGCGCTCGCGGCGGATCCGTCCGACAGCCGCCCTGACCTGTGGGGTCACCTCAGGTCCGCCGCGTTCCCGGCCCCCGAAGCCCCCTCACGGCTTCCGGGGGCCGGACCCTTTCCCGCACCCGTCGGGCTCTTTCACGCCGGGTCCCACCGGTCCTCCAGATAGCGGGTGTGGGTCTGCTGGCGGCGGTGCGGGTCGCGAACTCCGGCGAGCGGGCGTCGAGCCCCGCCAGCGAGGACACGTACTCGGTGGCCCGCCGGGTCATCTCCGTACGGGTGGAGTCGTCCACCGGCACGAGGCCGGCCGCCTGTTCGGTGCGGACGGGCGCCACCGGTTCGGGCGGGGTGAGGACAAGTGCTTCCGTGCTGTTCCCGGTCATGCGGATCCCCCCCTGGGACCGGGTCCGCTGCGCCATCGTGTGCAGGACCTCGGAGGTCGGCACGGGCGCCTGGCGGACACCGGTGAGCTTCTGGTTCAGATAGGCGGTGTGACCGGCGGTCGCGGCGGTGAACTCGGCGGCGGCGCCCTGTGGCCGGAAGCCGTGCCGTACGGCCAGTTCGCGCAGCCGCCGGTCGGAGCCGAGCAGTTCGCCGAGCGCCCGTCCGTCCTCGGTGAGCGGGACGAGCGTGTGGTCGCTGGAGACGGTGGTGTCGGGGTAGAGGACGACGAGGTCGCCGACCTCCTGGTGCTGGATCAGCAGGGAGGCCACCTGGGACTCGTACACCAGGACCAGCGGGTTGCCGACCCCGCTGATGAAGTCCCGGAAGGGCGCGTCGCTGCTGGTCTGCTGGGCGCCCTGGACGCTGATGAGCTTCTTCAGCAGCGGTGCGGTGCGGGCGACGGCGGCCTTGTCCGCGGCGACCCGCCCGCCGTCGGCGACGTACGAGGCCGCGGCCAGATACAGCGCCCCGGAGTTGGAGGCGACGGGATCCGTGCTCGTGATGAACACGGTTCCGGTCAACTCGGGGTGCGGGCCTGTTCCCCCCAGCTGCTGCCAGGTCCGGTCGGCCCGTGCGGCGGCCAGATACGGGCCCATGCGCAGGGTGCCCGTGGAGGCACCGCTGAGGGTGGCGAGCCCGTTGCCGGCGAGCACCTTGGCGGCGGCGCTGTGGGCGACGACGACCAGCGGCGAATAGAAGGGGCGGATCGGGCCGCCGCCGACGCTCGACCCGCGCCGCAGTTCGTCGGCCGGCGCCTTGGACGACGGGAAGGCGAAGTCCTGCTCCTTCAGCGGCAGTTCCTCCATGGCCCAGGAGCCCGAGGTCTCTGTCCTGACGGTGAATCCCTTGGCAGCAAGGGCCTTCACCACGTCGGGATCGGCGAAGAACTCCGCCTTCTCCGATCCGATCACTCCACGCACGGTCTTCGTTGCCGTGCTCGGGTTTTGGCTCTCGCGGCCTGCGACGACGGCTACTGCCACTCCGCCGATCAGCAGCACCGCCAGGACGATTCCCACGATGCGTCTCACAACACAGAGAGTGCTCGCGGAATTACACATTCCGGGATGATTCCGGTGGACGCAAAGTGAAGGGCCGATCCCGGAATGCAACCGGAATCAGCCAATCGAAACGTCAGGGGCTCCCGGCCCCGAAGTCCTCCCGGCCGGGATTCGGGACAGCCCTCAGTCCTGACCGAGGGCTGTTCGTGGCACCCGGTCCACGCGCCTCCGCGGCCCGTGGACCGGGGCCGTCAGGGGGCGCCGACCAGGCGGGGTTCGGCCAGTGCGGCGGCGTGGGCGTCCATGCGCTCGGCGGAGAGGATCGCTACCGCGGTGTCCGCGCGCGACGCCGCGACGACGAGGGCGCGGCCGGCCAGGTCGTGGGCGCGCCGGTGCAGGGCGGCGGTGTCACTGCCGCGCAGGCCCGCGTGCCGCACGGGGGGAGTGCCGCGCAGCCGGGCGATCTGGGACGCGATCTGCTCGGCAGCGTCGTCGATCCCGAGTTCGTCCGTGACGGCGAGCAGCGCGGAGAGGTGGCCTGCGAGCTGGATGTCCAGCTCCTCCTCGCGGCTGCGGTGCGGGTACGCGTCGTCGTCGGCCATCGAGTGGATGGACTTGGTGCGGATCGGCTCGTACATGGGGATGGCCTCCTGCTCACGGTCAGGAGACCATCCTACATTGGATTCTGTCTAAAGTTGAGTGCGGTCGGAAACCGTGCGCGGACGGGTCAGGGCTGGCTGTAACCGTCCAGGAAGTTCCCGATCCGGGTCACGGCGTCCGCCAGTTCCTTCGCGGCGGGCAGCGTGACGATGCGGAAGTGATCCGGGTCGGGCCAGTTGAAGCCCGTCCCGTGGACCACCATGATCTTCTCGGCGCGCAGCAGGTCGAGCACCATCTGGCGGTCGTCCTTGAGCTTGTAGACCTGGGGGTCCAGCCGCGGGAAGAGGTACAGCGCCCCCTTCGGCTTCACGCAGGTCACCCCGGGGATCTGCGTGAGCAGGTCGTACGCCACGTCCCGCTGCTCCAGGATCCGCCCGCCGGGCAGCACCAGGTCCTCGATCGACTGCCGCCCGCCGAGCGCGGTCGCCACCGCGTGCTGCGAGGGCATGTTCGCGCACAGGCGCATATTGGCCAGGATCGTCAGGCCCTCGATGTAGGACGAGGCATGGGACTTGGGGCCGCAGACCGCCATCCAGCCGGAGCGGTAGCCGGCGACGCGGTAGTTCTTGGAGAGCCCGTTGAAGGTGAGGACCATCAGATCGGGCGCCACGGCGGCGGTCGGGGTGTGGGTGGCACCGTCGTAGAGGATCTTGTCGTAGATCTCGTCGGAGCAGACGATCAGACCGTGCCTGCGGGCGATCTCGGTGAGACCGCGCAGCATCTCGTCGTCGTACACCGCGCCGGTGGGGTTGTTCGGGTTGATGATCACGATCGCCTTGGTGCGGTCGGTGATCTTCCGTTCGATGTCGGTGAGGTCCGGCATCCAGTCGGACTGCTCGTCGCACCGGTAATGCACGGCGGTGCCGCCGGCGAGTGAGACGGAGGCCGTCCACAGCGGATAGTCCGGAGCGGGTACGAGCACCTCGTCGCCGTCGTCCAGCAGTGCCTGCATGGACATCTGGATCAGCTCGGAGACGCCGTTGCCGAGGTAGATGTCCTCGACGTCCAGGTCGATGCCCTTGGTCTGGTAGTGCTGCATGACCGCGCGCCGGGCGGACAGCAGCCCCTTGGCGTCGCCGTACCCGTGGGCGTCACCGAGATTGCGGAGGATGTCCTCCAGGATCTCGGGCGGGCACTCGAACCCGAAGGCTGCGGGATTGCCGGTGTTGAGCTTGAGGATGCGGTGACCTGCTGCCTCCAGCCGCATCGCTTCCTCCAGGACCGGGCCCCGGATCTCGTAACAGACATTGGCGAGCTTCGTCGACTGGATCACCTGCATGTCCGTGAGCTTACGGGCGCGTAACGGTGATCGCTGCATGTTTTCGCCCACCACGGCCGGTGGGAATGTCCGCTTTGGTGGGCGGCCTCGGTCGAGGAGGCCTCGGCCCTTCGAAACGTCAGCCGAGGCGGGCCGCCTGCCTGCGATGTGCACGGCGCGGGCCCGGCGCGCAGACCGTGGATGTTGCGCTCGTCACGCCACCGGACGGGGGCCACGGGGGAGCGGTCGGGTACCCCGTCGTCCCGGCCACCGCGGGGGTGACCGGGACGCCGTGCTTACTCAGGTCGGTTCAGAAGGGTTACGGGCACTCCTTCCAGGCCATCCGGTAGACGGTGTTGATCGCTCCGTCCGTCGAGTCCATCGTCATGAAGCTCGTCGTCTTCTTCGGGTCGGAGGTGCCGGCGTTCACGCGCACTTCGGTGTTGATGTTGAAGTTGCGCTTGGCTCCGCACGCGGCCCAGACGAGCTGGCCCCACTCCGTGGTGTCGGTGGCCTGCCAGTTGTCCTGGACCGGCCCGCTGAAGGGGTGGGTTCTCGCCGCGGTGTCCGGCGATCCCTGGAAGTAGTACGAGGCTTTCTGGGTGGCGGTCGCCCCTCTCTCCAGGCTGGCGAAGCCGCGGTAGTCGGCGCTGGCGACCGCGTAGGTGAAGCCGCTCGGCACGTGCACGATCAGGCTGAGCTGGCAGTTCTTACGGAAGTCGGTGGGCGAGGCTCCCACGCCGACCTTCGCGAGGTACTCGCTGTAGGTCACGGTGAAGGCCGTGTTGTCCGGGGCGACCGCCACCGCGGCGCTGCCGGGACGGCATCCCGATCCGTTGACCGTCGCGACCTCGATCACGATTTTGTCCGGGGGCGCGACGATGGAGGCGGATGCGTTCTGAGAGGCCAGCAGCGAACCCAGAATTGCGGCTGTCGCGCCACCCGCTAAAAGTGCACGGGACATGATTCTCCCATCGTGGGAAATGTGAGGGGTCGATCCGGAAGAATGCATGGGCTAGCCATGGACATGTCAACCCTTCAATGATTTCGGGGTGTTTCTCGAAGAGCCGGATCGAGGGGAATGCTAGGTACCAACGCAGGGGCTGGCTAGGTGCGTTATCGGCCTACTCGGCCTGAACGGGCGCGCAGTAACCGCCGGCCCCCACGACAACGGCCCCGAGGGCACATTCGTGCTCCTCGGGGCCGCTTTGTGCTGAATGTCAGTCGTTGGCGCAGGCGTTGCCGAAGGCCGGGTTCAGCAGCGCGATCACGTTCACCGTGTTGCCGCAGACGTTCACGGGCACGTGGACGGGAACCTGGACCAGGTTGCCGGACAGCACGCCGGGCGAACCGGCAGCGGCGCCCTCGGCACCCGAGTCGGCCATGGCGGGGGCAGCGGAACCCAGGGCCATGACGACGCCCGCGAAGACGACTGCAGCCTTCTTGCTCTTCATTTCTTTGATCCTTTCAGCAGTGGTGTCGTACGCAGGTGCGACCGTCGCGCTGCGCTGCCAGTTTCCTGTTCATGAACACCGCTGCAAAATGAGTAACGATTGAATTCCTGCAAGGAAACTTCCTGAAGGCCATGAGTTTGGAAATCATCTTCCCCGTGTCACCGGAAGAATTGACACCTCTCATGAATGCGCCCCCGAGCGCACAACGCTCAGGGGCGCACAGGTGACTGAGGGAATCAGTCGTTGGCAGCGCCGTTGCCGGAGAGGACCGGGATCTGGCTGAGGATGTGCGACAGCGGGTCGTCACCCTTGACCTGGGTCGAGTTCTCGGTGCACTGCTGGTTCTGCTGGGTCGTCAGGATGTCCTGGACCGTGATCGGGATGAGGCCGGCGACGGAACCGATGTCACCCTTGATCGGCAGGCCGACACAGGGCTTGTTCAGCGAGCCCTGGATGAGGCCGATCTGCGGGCTCATGTCGCCGTCCGTGGCGAAGTTGCCGTAGGCCTGCGAGGCGCCGTTGCCGCTCAGCGCGGTGGTCTCGTTGCCGTCACCGACGGCCAGGGCCTGCGGGGCCATCGCAGCGCCGACGCCCACCATCGAAGCGGTGACCGCTGCGGTAGCCAGAATCTTCTTGATCACTTTTTGTCCCTTTTCGCTTTGAACGATCGATCGTGGAGCAGGCTGATCAACTGCATTCGACGGGTTTGGTTCCGCGCCTTCACCCGAATGCCACAATCTGTTGGCGCCCGGCACGGTGTATCGGCGGAAGGCCGACACGCGGCCCCCCGCCGATGGAGCGGATCGCCCTACCGGGTGCGCCATGCGAAAACACGCACGACCGCCCCACGGCGCAGTGCGCCGCCGGCTGGGGGCTTTCACCCGGAAGCAGATCCCATGCGCGGCCTGCTCGGCCATTCAAGCATCGGTGCGCGGTCGCACCGTCCCGATGTCACCCGTTTGCCGAATGAATTCCGGGCTCCCGAGGATTTCCGTGCCGGGTGCACAATGTCCCGGTCCACACGGCAATCGAATCGGTGAAATCAAATGACAATCATGGCGACGGAATCCGCGTCCGTCGAAGAGCGCGGACGGCACCGGGAGGGCCGCGAAGGAGTCGGTGCGGGCCGGGGGTTCGGCCGGCTTCTGGTGATCACGGGTGCGGCGGGTCTGCTGGCTTCGTGGGTGATCACGATCGACAAGTTCAAGCTGCTGGAGGACCCGTCGTTCACGCCGGGGTGCAGTCTGAATCCGGTGGTGTCCTGCGGGAACATCATGAAGAGCGAGCAGGCGGCGGTGTTCGGGTTCCCGAATCCGATGCTGGGTCTGGTCACGTACGGCATGGTGATCGCGATCGGTGCGGGGCTGCTGGCGGGTGCGCGGTACCGGCGGTGGTTCTGGCTGGGGCTGAACGCGGGCGCTCTGTTCGGGGTGGGGTTCTGTACGTGGCTGCAGTATCAGTCGCTGTACAACATCAACGCCCTGTGTCTGTGGTGCTCGTTGGCGTGGGCCGCGACGATCGTGATGTTCTGCTACGTCACCGTGCACAACGTCAAGCACCGGGTGATCAGGGTTCCCGAGGGGCTGCGCAGCGGTCTGCTGGAGTTCCACTGGATGCCGCCGGTGCTGTGGATCGGGATCATCGGCATGCTGATCCTGACCCGCTGGTGGGACTTCTGGACCAGCTGAGCGTGACCTCCGCGGGGACCTCCCGCGTACGACAGCACCGGGCCCCCCGTGCCGATGGCGACGGGGGGCCCGGTGCGTGCCGGCCGAGAGACTAGTCGTTGGCCACGCCGTTGCCGGAGAGGACCGGGATCTGGCTGAGGACGTGCGACAGCGGGTCGTCGCCCTTGACCTGGGTCGAGTTCTCGGCGCACTGCTGGTTCTGCTGGGTCGTCAGCAGGTCCTGGACGGTGATCGGCACGGCTCCGATGACGGAACCGACGTCGAGCTTCACCGGCAGGCCGACGCAGGGCTTGTTGAGCGAGCCCTGGACGAGGCCGAGCTGGGTGCTCTGCTCACCGTCGGTGGAGAAGTTTCCGTACGCCTGCGCGGCGCCGTTGCCGCTCAGCGCCGTCGTGTCATGGCCGTTGCCGACGGCCATAGCCTGCGGGGCCATCGACGCCCCCGCGGCCGCCACGGAAAGGGTGATCGCGGCAGTTGCCATAACCTTCTTGAGCATGTTCCGTCCTTCTGTCGCCTGGATGCCCACTGGTGGAGCGCCCTGACAACCAGCGGTCCGGGGGAATGGTTCCGACGGTTCACTCAAATGGTCTTGTCCGGCCCGCGCGGCAATACGGATCAGCAAGGGCCCGGCGCGTATACGCATTGGGCCGAATGGGGGGCAGTGGCGAGGCGTGCGTGTCATCTCTGTGCCTCATCCGTTTTGATCCGTGTGAGCCCGGACCCCGGGCAAACCATCGAGCAGAAGGTGCTGTTTCCATGAAGACTGCCAAGAAGGCCGCCCTGGTCCTCGCCACCGCTGGTCTCGCCGCCGGTTCCGCCGCCGGGTCCGCGTTCGCCGACTCCGGCGCCGAGGGCGGCGCCGCCCACTCGCCGGGTGTCCTGTCCGGCAATGTGGCCGAGGTCCCGGTCCACATCCCGGTGAACCTCTGCGGCAACAGCGTCAACGTGATCGGCGCCCTGAACCCGGCGTTCGGCAACGTCTGCGCCAACGACTGATCTCCGCTTGCGCGTTCTCAGGGTGGCGCCCCGGTCCTGACCGGGGCGCCACCCTTGTGTCCGGCAACCCGGCGACGGCACGGCACGAGGGGCTCGACACAAGGCGAGGGGCACGACAAAGGCGGGGTGCGGCCGTGTGGCTGCGCACCCCGCCCGGCTCGACACCGTGCCGTGACGGCAGGCTCAGCCGCCGAGCTCGACCCCGCCGAGCATGGGGGTCAGCGAGGCCGCGGACTTGAGCACCTGCTGCGGGGCCTGGCCCTTGACGTTGTTGAGGTCGGTCACGGTCCGGGCGACGTCCGTCACGGCGGAGGTGTCCGCCTGGCCGAGATCCTGCGTCGAGGAGAGCGCCTTGGTCAGGCCGCCGTTGAGGCTCATCGGGGGCATGGCCGTCATGTCGGCGGCGAGTGCGGGGGAGGCCGACCCGATCACGGCGACGGAGCCGACAACGAGCGCGGCAATCCTCGAGTGCTTCATCTTTTTCGCATCCCTTTCTCCGTGGCGTTCATCGCCATCGTCGGTTTGGCTAACGATCCCTCGGCGCCGGAGAAACCCCTGCTCGAATTCTCGTATCAGCTTCTTTTACGGTCGAACGTCTGCCCTGGTGCGGCCTTCTCGACGGTGTGTTTCCGGGGCGGGCGAGCCCTGCGTGATTTTCCGCCCGATCTCTGACAAAGTGCCTCCTGATTTGTCGCGTTGATCGAACATGGGGAGCCTTACATGTCGAAGTCGACGGGCTTCGCAGCGCGAGGCGCCCTGGGTGCCATGCTCTGCCTGGCGTTCTCCGCCGCTCCCTTTCCGGCCGGCGCCGCCCCGGGGGAGGAATCGCCTCGCCTTCCTTTCACCCAGCGGTATCAGGCCGTGCAGCACGGCGGTGTCGTCCGCACCGCCAATTCCGCGATCACCTGCCGCAGCCCGAAGTCCCCTTCGGCGGGCTCGTGTTCGGCGGTCCGCGCGGGTGGCAAGGGAGCCAACGACAACTGGGACATGTTCTATGTCGACGAGGACGACGACCCCAACACGTACAACTCGAGCCGGGCCGCGCTGGATCTGCCCACGAACTCCCGCGTGACGTACGCCCGTCTGTACTGGGGCGGAAACCTGCGGGTCAGCGAGCAGAAGCCGCCCAAGGACAACGGCCGGATCCTGATCGCCGAACCCGGCGGCCGCTACAAGGCGGTCCTCGCCGACACCCGCGTCGCCCACCGCGACACGGCCGGCAGCGACGTCTACCAGGCTTCCGCCGACGTCACCCCGCTGGTGCGCCGGAGCGGCTCCGGCCTCTACACCGTCGCCCAGATCAATGTGGCCATGGGGCACTCCAAGGCCGGTGCCTGGGGCGGCTGGACGCTCGTCGTCGCCTACGAGAACAGCGCGGAGCCGCTGCGTCAGATCTCCCTCTGGGACGGTTTCGAGACGCTGGACGCCCGGCGCACGACCCAGGAGGTCCAGCTCGGCGGTCTGCGCATCCCCGCACGCGGAAACGGCCGCGCCGGGATCGTTTCGTACGACGGCGACCGCGGGCAGAAAGGCGACCGGGTGGACGTCCGTACGCCGGGCGGAAAAGCGTTCGGGCTTTCCGATTCCGTGAATCCGGCGACTGATGTCATGAACTCCACGATCGCCGATCCAGCCGGTGCGATCAGCCGTCAACCAGGCTATGTGAACACTCTGGGATACGACTCCGACGTGTTCGACATCAGGCCCGCACTGGTGTCCGGTGGGACGAGTTTGATTTTCCGGTTCAACGCCGAAAACCTCGGATACTTCCTCGGCGTTCTCTTCGTGCAGGCAGACACCCGCCGCTGACATTCCGATGCGGCGCTGCTCGTTTTGAGCCAGATCCACAGTCCACGTCCGAAGAGAGCCGCACGTGCCGCACAGCAGTCGGGCTGAGCCGAGCCAACTGACGATTTTTCACCTGGTCCAGCCGGTGGACGGGGGAGTCGCACGGGTCGTCACCGACCTTGTCCGGGCTCAGGTTGCCGAAGGGCTGCGGCCGGTCGTGGCCTGCCCGTCCGGCGGCGGACTCGCCGAGAGCGCCGCGGGGGCCGGCGCGCGCGTGCGGACCTGGTCCGCGGTCCGCGCCCCCGGTCCCGGACTGCCCAAGGAGGTTCTGACCGCGGCCCGGCTGATCCGCGGCACAGGTCCGCAGCTGATCCATGCGCACAGTGCCAAGGCGGGACTCGTCGCCCGGCTCGCCGTGCGCGGGCGGGTGCCGACCGTCTTCCAGCCGCACGCCTGGTCCTTCGACGCGGTGGAGGGGCGCGCGGCCGCGATGGCGCTCACGTGGGAGCGCTACGGCACCCGTTGGAGCACCAGGACGCTCTGCGTCAGCGAGAGCGAACGGCAGGCGGGAGAGCGGGCCGGGATCGCCGCCCGCTGGGCCGTCATCCCCAACGGCATCGACCTCGGTCATTTCGACGCGCAGGGCGACGCGGACGGCGCGGACGAGGAGACCGGCCGCAAGCGGGCACGGCTCGCCCTGCCCGAGGTGGGCGACCTGCCCGCCGATGCGCCGCTGGTCCTGTGTGTCGGGCGGCTGTGCCGGCAGAAGGGCCAGGACATCCTGCTGCGCGCCTGGCCCCGGGTGCGCGAACTGGCCCCCGGCGCACGGCTGGTGCTGGCCGGGGACGGTCCCGACCGGGAGCAGCTCACCGACGCCGCCCCGGGCGGCGTCCTGTTCGCCGGTGCGGTCCAGGACATCAGGCCGTGGCTGCGCGCCGCGGATCTCGTCGTCCTGCCCTCCCGCTGGGAAGGCATGGCGCTCGCCCCGCTCGAAGCCATGGCCTGTGGACGGCCGGTCGTGCTGAGCGACGTCAGCGGGGCGCGGGAGAGCCTGCCGCCCGGCCACGAGGCTCACTCCCTCGTACCGCCGGACGATCCGCCGGCCCTCGCGGCCGCCCTCGGCAGGCTGCTCCAGGACGCGGAACTGCGCCGCGCGCTGGGCCGCGAGGCGAAGGCCCACATGCGGGCGACCTGCGACGTACGGAAGACCGCCGCCGCCGTGTCCGGCCTCTACCAGGACCTTCTGAGCTCGCCCCGCCCCTTGACGAGGAAGCGCAACACACGATGACGACGGAGAGTGCCCCCGCGCCCCGAGCCGCCCAGGCCAGGGCCGTCCAGCGCCCGGCCGCCACGATCCATCCGCCGCGCAGGGCCTCCGACGTCGAGGCCGCGGCGCTCGGCCCCCGGAGCATCGACGGCCGCGGTCCGGTCCTGGCGCTGCTCGCCGCCGACGTGCTCGCCGTGGCGCTCGCAGCCGGTCTGCTGCTTCCCCGGCTGCCCTGGCCGCCGGTCGTCCTCGGGCTCCTCGCGGTCCTCCAGCCGGCGGCGCAGGCCTGCCGCGGCCTCTACCGGCCGAGCCTGTCCCCTTCGGCGCTCACCGAACTGCCCACGGTCGGCGCGCTGGCGCTGGTGCAGTGGGTCGCCGTCGCCGAGGCGCTCTCGGCGTACAGCGGCGGTTACGCGACCGGCTGGACCACGCTGGCCTGTGCCGTCGTCGCGCAGACGGCGCTCTGCTGCGGTGCCCGCTCGCTCGTCTACCGCTTCCGGCGCTGGACGGCCGTGCGCCGGCCGCAGTCGGTGCTGGTCGTCGGCAGCGGGCCGCTCGTCCAGCAGGTCGTCCACGCGCTGTACGAGCACGCGGAGTACGGGATGCGGCCGGTCGGGCAGGTGGCCCCGCGAAGAACACCGGCGCAGGGCGCGGACGGGCCGCTGCCCGTGCTGGTCAGCCGGCAGGACGTCACCCGCGCGGTCATCCAGAACTCGGTGCGGCACGCCGTGTTCACCACGGAGCCGAACTGCGACGCCGAAACCGGCGCGCTCGTCCCGCTGTTGACGGAACACGGCTGCCGCCTCTGGCTGGTGGACGGCGGCGCGGCCGCCGGGAGCCCCGCGTACCGGGCGGCCGGGCACGACCATCTGTGGGGGTTCTCGGCGCAGCCCCTCAACGCCGGGCTGCACCGGCCCGTCGCCCGTGCGGTCAAGCGCGTCGTCGACATCGTCCTGGCCGCGGTCGCGCTGCTCGCGGCAGCTCCCGTGATGACGGTGTGCGCGCTCGCCGTACGGTTCGCGGACGGCCCCGGGGTGATCTTCCGGCAGGAGCGCATCGGGCTGGACGGACGGCCGTTCGTGCTGCTGAAGTTCCGCACGATCCGTCCGACCGACGAGCACGAGTCCGCGACCCGCTGGAGCGTCGCCCGCGACCGGCGCATGAGCCTCACCGGCACGATGCTGCGCAAGTCGTCGCTCGACGAACTGCCGCAGCTGTGGAACGTGCTGCGCGGGGACATGAGCCTGGTCGGCCCGCGGCCCGAACGGCCGTACTTCGTCGCCACGTTCAGCCGGCTCCACCCCGGCTACCAGGCGCGCCACCGGATGCCCGTCGGCATCACCGGGCTCGCCCAGATCAACGGACTGCGCGGTGACACCTCCATCGAGGAGCGCGCCCGCTTCGACAACCACTACATCGACACCTGGACGCCCTGGCAGGACGTGTGCATCCTCGCGCGCACCGCCGTCTCGCTGTTCCGGCTCGGAGGCAGCTGAGCATGAGCGTCATGTGGGCCGCCGAGCCCGCCGTCCTGCCCGCCGGCCCCCCGGCAGGGCCACCTCCGACGGCCGACCGGATCCGCCGCGCCGCTGTCCACTGGTGGCCGCTGCTGCCGCTGATCGTGACCGTCCTGCTGCTCGCCGCCCCGCTCGCCCCGCAGAGCCAGGCGGGCTCCGGCGGCCTCGCACCCGCCGACCTGGCCTCCGGTGTGCTGGTGCTGTTCGCGCTGGTGCGCGTGGTACGGACGCGGGCCAGACCGCTGACCCCGGTGGCCGCGATCGTTCTCGGCATCCCCGCCGTGGGGTTCGCCGTGGCCACCGTCACCGCCGCCGACCCGCAGGCCGGCCTGCCGGGCCTGGTCCGCTACCTCCAGGTCTTCGTGCTGGTGCCCGCAGCGGTCGTACTGCTGCTGCGCGACGCCCGCGACTTCCGCGTCGTCGTCGGCTGCCTCACCGCTCTCGCCCTCGTGCAGGGCGCGATCGGCATCCACCAGTACGCCACCGGGACCGGCGCCTCGTACATGGGTGAGGACATCCGGGCCGTCGGCACCTTCGGACCGACCGACGTCATGGGTATGGCCACGGTCGTCGCGTACGGACTGCTGGCCGCCGCAGCCCTCGCGCTGCGCCCGCCCGCCGGGACGCCCCGCAGGGTCCGTCTCCTGGCCCCGGCAGCGGCCGGTGTGCTGATCGTGCCGCTCGCGCTGTCGTTCAGCCGGGGCTCCTGGATCGCGACCGCCGTCGCCGCCCTCGCCATGATCCTGCTGACGGGGCTTCGGCAGGCAGTTCGGGCACTCGCCGTGCTCACCGCCGTCGGCGTCGTGCTCGTCGGCGGTTTCGGCGTCGGTTCCGAGATGATCTCCCAGCGGCTGAGCAGCATCACCCAGGTGACCGCGGCACCCGACCGATCCGTCACCGACCGCTACACCATGTGGGACGCCGCGACGAGTATGTGGCGCGAGCAACCGGCCGCGGGCGTCGGCCTCAAGGGCTTCCCCGCCCATCGTGACGGGCACGCCTCCATCGGCCTCTCCTCGGGCAGCGACACCGCGGGCGCCGGCCACGCCTTCCAGAAGCAGCCCCTGCTGTCGCCGCACAACATGTATCTGCTGGTCCTCAGCGAGCAGGGCCTCATCGGCCTCACCGCCTTCGTCGGCAGCTGGGCGGCGGTCCTCGTCGGCGGAGTGCGCCGACTGGTCCACGCCCGGCGGATGCGCACCGCGGCGGCGGACTGCGGACTGGCGGCCGTCGGACTGATGCTCTGGCAGACCGTCGACTTCCTGTACGCGGACATCGGAGGCCCCTCGACCGTCCTCACCGGCGTCGTCCTCGGCCTCGCCGCCTGGTGGGCGCTGGCGGCCCGCGACGAGAAGACCGCCGCGTGAACGACACCAGCACCGGACCGGCCGTACGGCCCGCACCCACCGGCACCGAGCCGCCGCGGCTCGGCAACTTCCTCGCCAAGGCCGCCGCCGTCACCGCCGGTCTGACCGCGGCCGGGGCACTCCTCGGTCTCGTACGCGACCAGGCCATCGCCCAGATCTTCGGCGCGAGCACCGACAGCGACGCGTTCCTGATCGCGTGGACCGTGCCGGAGATGGCGTCCACACTCCTCATCGAGGACGCGATGGCGCTGCTCATGGTGCCCGCCTTCAGCCACGCCCTGGCCCGGCGCGCCGCCGACCGCGCACGCGACCCGGTGCGTGAACTGGTCTCGGCCACCCTGCCCCGGCTGTTCGCGCTGCTCGCCTGCGCGGCCGCCCTACTGATCGTGTGCGCGCCGCTCGTCGTCGGGGTGCTCGCCCCCGGCTTCGACAAGCCGCAACTGGCCGTCGACTGCACCCGGCTGACCGCGCTGACCGTCCTCACCTTCGGGATCGCCGGGTACTTCAGCGCGGCGCTGCGCGCGCACGGCACGTTCCTGCCGCCCGCCGGGGTCTATCTCGCGTACAACGTCGGCATCATCGCCACCACCCTGGCGCTGCACTCCCTGTGGGGCGTACGTGCCGCGGCGGCCGGGGTCGCGGTCGGCGGCCTGCTCATGGTGCTCGTACAACTCCCGTCGTTCGTCCGGCGGGTGGCCCGGGCCCGGCAGCTGGGTGCGAAGCGCATCCCCCGGCAGCGCAGCGCCCCGCCGCTCATCGGGTTCGCCGTCCTCGCGCCGGTCGTCCTCTTCGCCGTCAGCCGGCAGTCCCAGGTCCTCGTCGAGCGGTTCCTCGCCTCGTCCCTGCCGGGCGGCGCGATCTCTCATCTCAACTACGCGCAGAAAGTCGCCCAGTTGCCAATGGTGCTGTCGCTGATGATCTGCACGGTCACCTTCCCGGTGGTCGCGAAGGCGATGGCGGACGGCGACCGGGAGCGGGCCCGCCGCCGGGTGGAGCACGATCTGGCGCTCGCCGGGATGGTCGTGCTGCTCGGCACCGCGCTCGTCCTCGGCTACGCGCCCCAGCTCATCGAAGTCCTGTTCCAGCGCGGTGCGTTCGACGCGCAGGACACCGAGACCACGGCCACCGTCATGCGCGTCTACGCCACCGGGCTCCTCGGCCACTGTCTGGTCGGCGCGCTCGGCCGGCCGTTCTTCTCCGCCGGGCGGCCCACCTGGTACCCGGCCGCCGCGATGGCCGGTGGTCTGCTGGTCACCACCGTCGCGGGCGCGGCGGCCGTCGGCCACTTCGGTGTGTACGGCATCGCGGCGGCCAACGCCGCCGGCATCACCACGACCGCCGTGCTGCTGCTGTGCGGTCTCGGCTCCCGGGTGATCGCCATCGAGGTCCGCTCGATCTGCATCTCACTCGGCCGCCTCGCCGTCGCCGCCGCCGTGGCCGCAGCCGTCGGCGGGCTGACGGCTCCACTGGTGGCCGACCCCCTGCTCAGCACGGTCACCGGCTGCCTGCTGGTGCCCGCAGTCTTCCTCGTCACGGGGTTCGCCGTCAGAGCCCCGGAAGTCCTCCATCTGCTGACCCTGACCCGGCAAAGGATCCGTCATGTCCGCTGACACGGCGCAGACGCACCCCGTCGCACCCACCCGCACCGGCCGTTCCGCCTGGCCCTGGATCCTGATGTACCACTCGGTGGCCGATCCGACGGACGACCCGTACGGCATCACCGTCGCCCGTGACCGGCTCGACCTCCAGCTCGGGTGGCTGCGCCGCCGTGGGCTGACCGGCGTCGGCGTCGGCACCCTGATGCGCGCCCGCGCCCGTGGCGAGGACCGCGGCCTCGTCGGCCTCACCTTCGACGACGGGTACGCCGACTTCGTCGACGCGGCCCTGCCGGTGCTGGAGCGCCACGACTGCGCGGCCACCCTCTTCGTCCTGCCCGGGCGGCTCGGCGGCAGCAACGAATGGGACCCGGAGGGCCCCCGCAAGCCGCTGCTGACGGAGGAGCAGATCCACACCGCCGCCGCGGCCGGGACGGAGATCGCCTCCCACGGTCTCTACCACGTCGACCTGACGACGCTCGACGACGAGGTCCTGCGCCAGGAGACCCTGCGCAGCCGCGAATGGATCCACCAGCTCACCGGCACGGTGCCGGAAGGCTTCTGCTATCCGTACGGCACGGTCGACGAACGGGCCGTCGAAGCGGTGCGGGAAGCGGGCTACACCTACGGCTGCGCGATCCGGCCCGGTGCCGTGGCCGGACCGCACGCCCTGCCCCGTACGCACATCAGCCAGGCCGACCAGGGGCTGCGCCTGACGGTGAAGCGGCTGCGGCACCGGCTCGGGACGTGACCGCGGTGAAGGCGCTGCACATCATCACCGGCCTCGGCGCGGGCGGTGCCGAGCAGCAGCTGCGGGTGCTGCTGCGCCATCTACCGGTGCACTGCGACGTGGTGACCCTGACGAACCCCGGTGCGGTCGCCGACGGGCTGCGGGCGGACGGCGTCGACGTGCTGCACCTCGGGATGCGAGGCAACCGGGACCTCCAGGCGCTGCCCCGGCTGACCCGGCTGATCCGGCGGGGCGCGTACGACCTCGTCCACACGCATCTGTACCGCGCCTGCGTCTACGGCCGGATCGCGGCGCGGCTCGCGGGCGTCCGTGCCACCGTCGCCACGGAGCACTCGCTCGGGCAGGCCGAGATCGAGGGCCGGCCGCTCACCCGCCCGACCCGTGCGCTCTACCTCGGCACCGAGCGGCTGGGCTCGGCGACCGTCGCCGTCTCCGACACGGTGGCGGCCCGGCTGTCCGACTGGGGTGTGCCCGCCGAGCGGATCCATGTCGTCCCCAACGGCATCGACGCCGCCCGCTTCCGCTTCAGCACCGCCGAACGGCTCGCCACCCGGGCCCGTCTCGGTATTCCGCCGGACGCCTTCGTGGTCGGCGGGGTCGGCCGCCTCGTGCCCGGCAAGCGCTTCGACGTCCTGGTCCGGGCGGTTGCGGCGCTGCCCGGCGCCCGGCTCCTGGTGGCGGGCGACGGACCCGAACTGACCACGCTGAACACCCTGGCGGCCCGGCTCGACGCCGCCGACCGCATCCGCTTCCTCGGCGAGTGCGACGCCCACGCCGGTGTGGGTGCCCCCGCCGTCCCGGCGCTGCTGAGCGCCGTGGACGTGTTCGTCTCGGCGTCCCGCGAGGAGGCCTTCGGACTCGCCGTGGTCGAGGCGCTGGCCGCCGGGCTGCCCGTACTGCACAGCACCTGCCCGGCCGTCGAGGACCTGCCGTCCCGTCAGGCGCCCGGCGCCCGCCGTATCGACGGCACCACGCAGGAGCTGACGGCCCTCCTGCGGGAGCGGATGACGGCCGGAGCACAGCGGCTCGACCCACCGCCGGCCGTCGACCACTACGACATCGCACGCAGCAGTGAACGCCTCATGGACGTCTACGCGCACGCGCTCACCGCGAGCCCTTCCCGTATGCCCACCCCCTCGACCGAGAGAACACGCCGATGACCGAGTCGCCCCAGCAGGAACCCGCCACCCGACGAGGGCACGGCCGGCTGCGCGCCAGGAACTCGCTGCCCCTGTGGTGGCCGCTGCCCGCGTGCGTACTCGCCGGTGCGCTCTGCGGCACCGTGTACGGCGTGACGGCGACACCGCAGTACGCGGCCACCAGCTATGTCATCGCCGTCTCCGACAAGGACGCGCAGCCCGGTGCCGCGCTCGGCTTCGCGCAGGCGTACGGCCGGATCGCCACCAGCGACTCCACCCTCGCCAACGCGCGCGTGGCCGCCGGGGTCTCCGCGAAGACCCTGCGCAGCCAGGTGCGGACCGAGACCTCTCCCGACTCGCCGATGATCGCGATCACCGGTACGTCGGACCGGCCCGCCGAGGCGGCCGACTTCGCCAACGCGGTGGCCGACGCCGTCTTCGTCAGCAGCAACCAGGTGGCCAAGAACACCGGGGTGCGGCTGATGAGCTTCTCCCAGGCCATCCCGCCCGCCGAGCCCGTCTCCCCGTCGGCGCCCCTCGCCGCTGCCGTGGGCGGCTGCACCGGAGGGCTCCTGGGCGGGCTGTTCCTGCTCGTGCGCCCCCGGCGCGGCCGCCGGCCCGCGGCCATGACCGTTCCTGCCCCGGCCGGTTCCGTCGCGGCCGAGAGGGAGCTGGTCTGATGGACGGAGAACGGGAGGGCCTGGCCGTCACGCTGGTCCGGGACCAGCGCGATTTCGCACGGCTGCGGCCGGAGTGGGACGAGCTGCAACGCCGCTGCTCCACCGCCACACCGTTCCAGAGCCACGCCTGGCTGGAGTCCTGGTGGCTCTCCTACGGCACGGACGGGCGGCTGCGGATCGTGCTCGTGCGCCTGGACGGGCGGCTGATCGCGGCCGCCCCCCTGATGCTCGTGCACCGTCCGATGCCGCTGCTCGTGTCCCTGGGCGGCGGAATCTCCGACTACGGCGACATCCTCGTCGACGACGAGCACGCGGACTGTGCGATCGAGGCCCTGGAGAGGGGCCTCCAGCACGCGGCCCGCCACGCGGTCATCGATCTGCGCGAGGTACGGCCCGGGGCCGCGGCCGAGCGGCTCTACGAGAGCTGGACCGGGCCCCGGCGGCAGCTCACCGACTCCGTCTGTCTGGAGCTCCCAGCGGAGCCGATGGACGAGCTGGTCAAGCGGATGCCGTCCAGCCGGGCCCAGCGCGTACGCGCGAAGCTGCGCAAGATCGACGCGCTGAGGATCGAGGGCTACACCGTCGCCGAGCACGAGGTGCCCACGGCCATGGAGCACCTGCTGCGGCTGCACGAACTCCAGTGGCGGGGCCGCGGGGTGACGGTCGAGCATCTGCGTCCCAGATTCGCGGAGCATCTGGTGCGGGCGACCCGCCGGCTGGTCCGCGACGGGAACGCGGCGCTCACCGAGTACCGGCTGGACGGCGAGGTCGTGGCGTCCAACGTGGCCCTGATGTCCGACGGCCTCACCGGCGGCTACCTCTACGGCGCCCACCCGGCGCTGCGCGAGAAGAAGATCGACGTCGCGACCATGCTGCTGCGGCACGACGTCAACCTGGCGGCGGCGACCGGCCGCAGCGTGGTGAGCCTGCTGCGGGGCAAGGAGTCGTACAAGAACCACTGGCGTCCTGAGGCGGTCACCAACCAGCGGCTGATGATGGCGCCGTCCCGGCTCGGGCCGGCGCTCTCCCTGCACGCCGGGCGGGCCCAGTGGCGCGACCACGCGGCGGGGACCGTGAAGGCACGGTTCCCCGCCGCGCAGCAGTGGCGCGCCCGCCTGAACGACCTGCGGGCGGCCGGGCCCCGCTAGGTCGTGTTCGCTAGAACCACCTGCCCGGCAGCGGCACCCGGATGCAGATCTGCCGGTCGTACACGCTCGCGCTCTGGCCGAGCCAGGCGCCGAGCCTCAACGGGAAGCACCACTCGGTGGAGTTCGTCTCCTGCGGCGGCGCGGTGGGTGTCGGCTTGGGTGCCGGCTTGACCGGTGTCGAGGACGGGGTCGGCTGCGGAGCCGGCGTGGTCGGGGTGGCCGGGGCGGGTGTCGCCTCGACCGGCTTCGGCGTCACCGGAGCGGACGGGGTCGGTGTCGGAGTGGGTGTCGGTGTGGGCGGCACGGGCGTCGGGACCGGCACCGGTGCCGACTCGTCGGGCTTCGGCGTCGGCTTGGGGACGGGCACCGGCACGACCGGCGGGCTGGGCACCACCGGAGGTGTCGGCACGACCGGGGGAGTGGGCACGACCGGAGGTGTCGGGACGACCGGCGGAGTGGGGACAACGGGCGGAGTGGGCACGACCGGCGGCGTCGGAAGGACCGGCTTCGCGAACAGCATCGACCGAAAGACCATCGAGGACTTGGGGTTGTCATCACACTGCCAGACACCGTGCGGACAGTAGTCTGTGATGGTCTGGTAGAGCGGTTTGTGCCGCTCGATCCATTCCAGCATTCCCCGCATGTACTCCGGGTTGTCGCCGTTCCGGAAGAGTCCCCATTCCGGGTACGAGATCGCCTTGTTGTGAGCCGCAGCGAATTCGACCTGCTTCTGCAGTCCGTACGGAGCCGTCGCCTGCTCCTGGAACGTCCGTCCCGGAGCCTGGTCGTACGAATCCATACCGATGATGTCCACGACGTCGTCGCCCGGATAGCACTCGGTCCAGGGAATCGCGTCCGTCCCCCGGTTCGGGGCGAAGTCGAAGCGGAACTTCTGCCCCGGCACCGAACGCATGGCGGTGACGATGCGATTCCAGTACGTCTTCCAGGACGCCGGATCCGGGCCGCAGCGGTGCGTGTAGGTGATGCCGTTCATCTCCCAGCCGAGCACGATCACCGTGTCCGGCGCCCCCAGGTCGACCAGCCGGCCTGCCAGAGTCCGGAAGTGGTGATCGAACTGACCCTCGGCACCCGCCCTCAGCAGTCGGCGGACCTCGTGGTCGGGGACGCGTGCCTCGTTCCGTTCCAGCATGGGCACGTTGAGGACGAACAGCCGGTCGTCCGCGCCGCGCCGCCACCGGGCCCACTCGTCCAGGAACTGCGAGCCGCCCGCGATGTTGGTCCACAGGTCGCCCGGCAGATAGGTGTGACCGACCTTCAGTTCCGCGCCGCCGAGCCATCGCGAGAGTTCCGCCATGCGCCGGACGCCGTCCGGGCCGTAGTGGAGATAGGCGCCCATGGCGACCGACGAGGGCGCCGCCGGGGCCAGGGCCGGGGCCGGGGCCGGAGTCGGGTCATCGGCCGGGGCTGCGCCCGCCGGCAGTTCTCCCACGCCCACGGAGATCAGGAGACTGGCGGCAACCGTCCCGATGCAGGTGCCGGTGAGCCGGCGCCGTTGGGTCATGGCTCCTCCTTGCGAGCTGGCGGCCTGTCAGACCTGTCCGTGCTGTCGCATTCACGACGTACACGACCGTAGGCGGAAAGTCTTACTAATGAGCTGTCTGAAAGCTCGTCAGTAGGCCATTCGCGATACGGGGCGCGTTATTCAGGACCATCCAGGTGAAAGTTGTGACGTTGATGCCACCGTTCGACGACGGAGTTCCCGCGCTGGTGCTGCGACTCGACCGAAATCCCTTTCACCACGGCACACTCGGAGCGGTCAGATCGCTGGGTCGCGCGGGTGTCGAAGTGCATGCCGTGGTGGAAGCGGCCGACAGTCCGGTCGCCCGCTCCCGCTTTCTGCACCGGGCCCATCCCGGGCTCCGGGGAGCCGTCACTCCCCAGGCCTTCGTGGAGATGCTGCTGCGCGTCTCGGACCGGATCGGCCGACGGGCCGTCCTGGTCGCCATGGATGACGTGAGCGCGATCCTCGCCGCCGCGCACGGGCCGCGGCTCGCCGAGCGCTACCTCTTTCCCGAGCAGCCGACCGGGCTGCCGGGGCGGCTCGCGGACAAGGCCGAGCTGGCCGGCCTGTGCACCGCCGCGGGGATCGCCCATCCCGACACCGTCGTCCCCGACAGCCCCGGCGATGCGGCCGGAGCCGCGGACCGGCTGGGGCTGCCGTTGGTGGCGAAGTGGAGCCGGCCCTGGCTGCTGTCGCCCGCCACCGGGCTGCGCAGCACGACACTCGTGCGCTCCGCGGACGAGGCGCGCGAACTCTTCGCCCGCAGTTCGCACGCCGGGAGCCGGCTGCTCCTCCAGCGCTTCCTGCCCGACGCGCCGGCGTCCGACTGGTTCTTCCACGGCTATTTCGGCCGCGACTTCACCTGTCTGCACGGGGGCAGCGGACGCAAGCAGCTGTCCTGGCCGGTCGGCACCGGCCTCACCGCGATGGGCCGCTGGCAGCCCAACCCCGAGGTGGAAAAGGCCGCTCGGCGGCTGGTCTCCCATGTCGGCTACCACGGCATCCTCGACCTCGACTTCCGGCGCGAGGAGTCCACCGGCAGCTATCAGCTGCTCGACGTCAATCCGCGGCCCGGCGCCCAGTTCCGGCTCTTCACGGACACGGGCGGACTGGACGTCGTGCGGTCCCTGTACCTCGACCTCACCGGCGGTCCCGTGCCGGGCCCGTCGGGCCGGCCGGGTCGCGTGTTCGTCGCGGAGAACTACGCGCTGCTCTCCGCCGCCGTGTCCGTACGCCGCAGGAGGCGCGCCGCAGGACCGCGGCCGGAAAGCCCGGCGCAGGGCGTGGAGACCGCCTGGTTCGCGCGGGACGACCCGCGGCCCTTCTTCTCCATGACCCGGGCCTGGTTCGGACGCGGGCTGGGCAAGGGTGCCGGCCGGCTGCGGGCCCTGCTGGGACCGCACCCCGCCGCCGCCTCCCACGGACCGCCCCGGCCGCGTGAGTCGGCCACCGACGGCTCCGCCGGCCGGCCCGACGCCGCATCCCTGTCCTGAGCCGTCGCGCACCGCGCGCGGCCCCCACGTCACGGCCCCGAGGCCCTGACACACCCGAGCCCCGATGGCAGAGAGCGAGAAGCGAACCATGTACGACGTGGCAGTGATCGGCGCGGGCCCGTACGGCCTGTCGGTGGCGGCCCATGCCGCCGCGGCCGGGATGAGTCCGAAGGTCTTCGGCCGGACCATGGCCTCCTGGCGCGACCACATGCCGGAGGGCATGTTCCTGAAGTCGGAGCCGTGGTCGTCCAACCTCTCGGCCCCGGGCGGCGACCGTACGCTCGAGCGCTTCGGCGCGGAACGGGGCTTCGCCACCCGGCACGGAGAGCCGCTTCCCATCGGGGCGTTCACCGACTACGGGCTCTGGTTCGCCGAGCACGCGGTCCCGGGCGTCGACGAGCGGACCGTCACGTCGGTCGCGCCGGCCGGGGACGGATTCCACCTCGCGACGGCCGACGGAGAGCGGGTGCACGCCCGTACCGTCGTCCTGGCCGTCGGGGTCATGCCCTTCGTCAACATCCCCGAGGCGCTGGCCGGTCTGCCGCCGCAGTACGTCTCGCACAGCAGCGGCCATCGGGACCTGGACCGCTTCCACGGCCGGGACGTCGTGGTCGTCGGGGCGGGCCAGGCGGCACTGGAGACGGCGACCCTGCTCGCCGAGCGCGGCGCCCGGCCGCGCCTGGTGGCCCGAGCGGACCGGATCGACTGGAACACCGTGCCCGAGCCGCTGGAGCGGGGCCCGCTGCGGTCGCTCCGCAGCCCGCACAGCGGCCTCGGTACCGGCTGGACGAGCTGGGTCTGGTCACAGACGCCGTGGGCTGTAAGGAAGTTGCCCGCATCCACGCGCGAGCGCATTGCGAACACCGCGCTCGGCCCGGCCGGTGCGTGGTGGCTGCGGGAGCGCTACGAACAGCAGGTGCCCGCCCTGCTGGGGCATCACCTGCACGGCGCCGGCGTCCGGGACGGCCGGGTACGGCTGGTCCTCGGCGCACCCGGCGGGGGTACGAGCGTCCTGGACGCCGACCATGTCGTCGCGGCGACCGGCTTCACCCCCGACCTCGACCGCCTGGGACTGCTCGACGCTTCCCTGCGGCGGGCGGTCGCCACCGTCGGCAGCAGCCGGGCACCGGAGTTGAGTGCGGGGTTCGAGTCTTCGTGCCCGGGTCTCTTCTTCGCCGGGCTGCTGGCGGCGCCGTCCTTCGGGCCGTCGATGCGCTTCGTCCACGGCGCGACCTTCACCGCGCACCGGCTCGTCGCCGGGGTGCGCCGACGGCTGCGCGACAGGACTCCGGCCCGTGTGCCGCAGCCTGCCGCGCCGGTCGCCGCGGGGTCGGTGCCGGCGGTCAGGCCGGGTGGCGGTCGTCGTGGAGCCAGCCACGGCGGGGCGGCGGAGGACCGTTGAAGGGGTCGGGGGGATTGGCGGCTGGTGTCGGGAAGTGGGAGAGGCGGTTCCACTCCAGGTCGGGCCTGCCGGGAAGGGTGCGGCCTGCGGCTGCCCACTCCTTCGACAGCTGGTCGTAGATGGGGTTGCTGCCGGTGGGCGGGCCCGCCGGGCGGGGACTCGGATCCGGCGTGGAGAGCGTCTGGACGCGCTGCCATCGGGCAGGCGCAGTTGTCCTTGCCATAAGTCGGCAAACGCCTACCCGCAGCCGAAGTCACTGCCGCGGGGTGAACACGGGGTACGGCAGGAACGGTTTTTCGAGCCCGGGTGGTGCGCCGGGCATGTGCGCCCCCCTCGCGCGCCCTCGAACCACCGTGGGAGACACGGGCGGCGACACGCCTGAGGGATGGCGGCTTTCCGGTGGAAAGGCCGTGATGATGCGGAAAACGGCTCGCACCAAAGGGGTCCGATGCGTCAGGTAGTTTCCGCGCTGCTCCTCTCTGCCCTCGCGATGGGCGCCACCGCTTGTCAGAGCGCCGCCGATGGCGACCGGACACCGCCGTCGCCGGCCGCCGCGGAGGCGGCGCCGCCCGACGCCAAGGCGTCCGGGACAGGACGGACGGGCTCCCGCGGCCCGGGCACCCGGGCTCCGGCCCTCATCGGTGACACGGTCGATCTCGGCGGCCGGGCGTTCGGCGAGCACCTGCGGGTGTCGGCCCTCGGATACGTCGACCCCGCCCGCAGCGTCCGCACCGCCCACCGGCCCGCGGCCGGCAAGCGGTGGGTCGGTGTCGACCTCTCCGCGGTCAATGTCGGCGGGACGTCCTACGACGCGCGCATCACGAAGGCATGGGTCACCGACGACAAGGGCCGCCGCCATCCGGTGATCAGGACCGGCGAGATCACCACGGGATTCCCGGCGGCATGGAACACCCTTGCGGCTGGTGAACATGCCGAGGGCTGGCTGGTTTTCGAAGTCCCGGAGAATGCCCGGATCATGCGGTTCCACAGCACCGTCGGGGATTCGCCCCTCACCTGGCAGCTTCAGCTTCCCCCATCCAGGTGAATGCGTGGAGGGACGGGGTCCGGCAGGGCACTAGGGTGCCGAGCCATGACCACTGCGAACACCGCGAAAAACCCCGCTCTGCGCCGCGAGTTGGGAACTCTCTCCGTCCTCGCCTGGACCGGTGACCCGGAAGCCGGCCACGACATGCCGTATCTGCTGGCCTATTCGCTGGGCGACGGCGCAGAGGGCCCCGAGGCCGGTGAAAAGGCGGCCCTGGAAATGATCGGAGAACTGGGACTGAAGACCGGCGGCGGCATGACCGACGCCACCCGGGCCTCCTTCAACCTGCCGATCCGGCTGCTCGTCGAGGGCGGCCAGGCCGTCCTCACCCTGCCGGGTCTGAACACCCAGTGCCCCGCCCCGAAGGAATGGCTCGCCGCCGCCCAGGAGCGGGGCCATGTGCACTTCATGATCGCGAGCCGGCCGTGGGCCGAGGCGGCCCCGGGCCGGCCCGTCACCGAGGAGATGATGCAGGCCTTCCTCGGCGACGAGCAGACGCTCCTGACCGCGGCCCATGTCCTGCTGCCGGTGGGCCAGTTGCGGGCCTGACACGCTCAGCTCGGCTCAGCTCAGCTCGGCTCGAAGGCGAACGGCAGGGCGCGGACCCGGTTGTCGAAGCTGGAATCGACCAGCTCGGCCGCGCCCACGGCCCGCAGGTCGCGAGGCCGGGTGAACAGCTCGTGGAAGAGCGCCTTCATCTCCTGCCGCGCCAGATGGGCCCCCAGGCAGTAGTGCGGCCCACCGCCGCCGTACCCCAGATGGGGGTTGGGGTCGCGGGTGATGTCGAAGACGTCGGGATTCTCGAAGACCGCCTCGTCGCGGTTGGCCGACGCGTAGAAGAGCACCACTTTCTCGCCGGGGTGGAAAGCACGGCCACCGAGCTCGCACGGTGCGGCGACGGTACGGCGGAATTGGATGATCGGCGTCGAATGACGCACGATCTCGTCCACCGCGCCGTCGGCACGGCGGTCGAAGTCGGACATCAACAGAGCGCGCTGATCGGGATGTCCGGACAGCAGTGCAAGTCCGTGGGCGATCGCGTTGCGCGTGGTTTCCACACCGGCGACGAGCAACAGCGAAAAGAATGCGCCCAGTTGCCGTGAGGTAAGGGACTGGCCGTCGATATCGGCGGTCACCAGTGCCGAAATGAGGTCACCGGTCGGGCGGCTGCGCCGTTCCCGGGCCAGTTTCGCCATCACCAGCTGCATATGGGCCAGCGCACGCAGCCCCCGCCCGGGCATGCGCAGTCCGCGCTTCACCCCGACGTTCTCCGACGCCTGGTCGATCCGTTCGGCGATCTCCCTGCGGTACCGCTCGGGGATGCCCATCAGATTGCAGATGATCTCGAACGGCATACGGGAGGCGACGGACGCCACGAAGTCGCGCGGGCGTTCGGCGATCATCCCGTCCACGATGCGCCGGGCGACCTCGCGCACATCGTCCTCCGCGTCGGCGAGCAGCTTCGGGGTGAAGGCCCGCGAGACGATCCTGCGCATCCGGGCGTGCTCGGGACCGTCCATGTTGACCATCGAGTTGCCGAAGACCGCCTTGGCCCAGGCGGCCGGCTCCGGTGTGGTGACCCCGGGCGCACTGGCGAACTCCTTCGGCCGGCGGCTCGCCTCCATCACATCGGCATGGCGGACCAGCGCGTGGAAGCCCGGCCCGGTGCCGAAATGCGCGGGCGCGGGGAGGCCGCGCAGCAGGGCGAACGACTCCAGACGGACGGAGCGCGGCAGCCGCCAGAACGACGGATCGGCGAGATCGACGTCCTCGACGCGCAACGGGGGCGGTGCGGACGACTGCTTCGGGACCTTCATGACCACTACCTCCTGGGGCTCGGGCGGCCATGCTGGCCCACACACGAGGGCCGGACGACCGACAGGAACCCGAGAGTGGACGAATTCCCACGGACGCGTGACGCCCCGGGTCAAGGGACGCGTTGCTGCGGACAGGGGAACTTTGCACTGGTTCAGCCATCCGGCTCGTTGGAGCAGGGCGACACAAAGTCTGTTGAGCCAGAGGGGACGTACGTAGCAATGAAGTTGACCACCCGAGGGTCTCTTGCGGCAGTCATCGCGTGCATGGCGTCGGCGGTGGCGGCCGCGCCCGCCGTCGCCGGTACGTCGGTGCCGGTCACGCTGCCGCTGGAGAGCCTGGAGACGGTTGTCCCGCTGGAGGCCCCCGCGCTGAGCACCGGCATCCCCGTGCTGGTGCCCGGTGCGCCCGAGGCGCCGCGTCATGTCACGGGGCGGCTGCTGCCGGAAGGCACGGTGCCGCAGGTGCCGTTCACCGGCGAGGTGCCGAAGACCCTGCTCGAACTGCCGGTGGAGAACGTGCTGGGCGAGGGCAACCTCGGAGTCGCGGCCGCCGGGTCCGAGGCCTCCGACCTGAAGCTGAGCAGCCCGGGGGCGTCCGTCGGCGCACCGCTGTCGGCGCCGCGCCCCGACCACTTCGGTCAGCCCGAGCCGGTGCTGCCCGAGCTCGCGGTGCTCACGCCCTCGGTGGTGGGCGACCCCGTCGCCCATCTGCTGCTGAGCTGACGCACCGCACCCGGGTGGCCGGCGACGCCTGTACGGCGTGAAGTGACAGTCGTACATCCGGCCACCCGGACGAGGAACCCTTTCGCGGCCGCCTCGTTGACAACACCGAAGCACGGCCACGTCGAAAGAGCGGACCCATGCGCATCCTCACCCGTCGCGTCGCACTGCGCGCGTTGTTCACGATCGGCGCGGTCGCGGGCACGGCCGGGGTGCTCGCGCCGGTCGTCTCCCGCAGGCCGGGCACCGGCTCACCGGACACGGGCGCCCCTTCGGGCCCCGAGCTGGAGCGGTTCACGGAGATGTACCGGGGCCGCCGCATCGAGGGCACCGCGGCCTACATGGTCCCCGCCGCCGATTCCGGCGGCGAGGTCTCCGCGGCGGCGAAGGGGCTGCCGAGCGTCGAAGTTCGCATCGACGGGCGTCCGTTGCACGTCATGCGGCGTGCCGACGGCAGCTATCTCAGCCTCGTCAACCACTACGAGTCGTTCCCGACGCTGCGTGACGTGGCCCGCGCCGCGGTCGACGAACTGGGCGCCGAACAGCTGGCCCTGTCCCCGGCGCACTCCCCGCTTTCCTCGTCCAGCACCTGAACCGGGAGGGGCCCACCGGTGCACACCCGCAAGAACCAGCGGAACCTCAGCCGCAGCGAGAAGCGGCGGCTGGTCGACGCGCTGCTCGCGCTCAAGCGCTCGGGACGCTACGACGAGTTCGTCCGGATGCACGGCGAGTACTACGTCCCCGACGCCGAGAAGGGCCCGCGTGCGGCCCATATGACGCCGTCGTTCTTTCCCTGGCACCGCAGGTTCCTGCTGGAGTTCGAGCGCGCTCTCCAGCAGGTCGACCCCGGGGTGTCCGTTCCCTACTGGGACTGGACGACCGACAACACGCCCGCGTCCTCGCTGTGGGCCGAGGACTTCCTCGGCGGCAACGGCAGGACCGGTGACCGGCAGGTGATGACCGGCCCGTTCGCGTACTCGAAGGGGAACTGGAAGATCAACGCCCGGGTCACCGAAGGGAAGTTCCTGACCCGGAACTTCGGCCGCCCCTCGGACCCCGTGTCGCTGCCCACCAAGGGCGACGTCGCCAAGGCGCTGAGGGAGTCCGCCTACGACGCGGCCCCCTGGGACTCCACCGCGACGACCGGCTTCCGCAACGCCATCGAGGGCTGGAGCGCCGGCGGCCCCGCACGGTGGCGCAATCACAACCGGGTGCACCGCTGGGTCGGAGGTCTGATGCTGGGCGCGACCTCGCCCAACGACCCGGTGTTCTGGCTCCATCACGCGTTCATGGATCTGCTCTGGATCCGCTGGCAGCAGGCGCACCCGCGCTCCGGCTATCTGCCGCGCACCCGGCTCGCCGCGTCGGATCCGCAAGCCGGACGGGTGTTCGCCCTCGACGAGCCGATGCCGCCGTGGAACGTACGGCCGTCGGCGCTGCTCGACCACAGCCGTCTCTACCGCTACGCATAGCGAACCGGCCGCCTCCTGTTCATGGCAGGAGGCGGCCGGTCCGGTGCCCGGTGCACGACCGAGGCCTCTCCCTTCCGACCGGAAGGGAGAGGCCTCGGTGCTGTGGGGGTGGGCTCAGCCGCCGTAGGCCTCGTCCGTGTCGTGCCCGCCGCTGTTCACGCACTGGTTGCCGAACGCCGGGTTCAGCAGCGCGATCACGTTGACGGTGTTGCCGCAGACGTTGACCGGGATGTGCACGGGCGCCTGGATGACATTGCCCGAGGCGACACCGGGGGAGTGGGCGGCGGCGCCCTCCGCTCCGGCGTCGGCGGCGGCCAGACCGGCACCGCCGGCCAGGATGGCGCCCGATCCGGCGACGACGGCCACAGCCTTCGCGATACGCGACATCAGTTCTCCTTGCAGATGAGAGTCGGGCCACATCGTGTGGCCTTCACGTTGCTTCAACGCGCCGATCCGGAGGCGGTAACGGTGGCAACCGAAGTTGTCGCCATATGCGGCTGACCGGATTTCGTCCCTTGTCGGCTTGGAGCGGGACCCCAACAATGCGCATGACAAACCGAAGGACCCCTTCGGTCACAGAAGTCGCAAGAGGGGACCCCCACATGAAGAAGCCTCTCGTCGGCGCTTTTCTCGCTCTGACACTCCTCGGGGTGGGCGCGGCACCCGCCGTCGCGGTCACCGCACCGGACGCGGCGCCCGCCGCCACGAGCGCCGAACCCCGCGCGAAGGCCCCGGCCGAGGTCAAAGCCGTCGATTTCGCCGGGACCGTGGCGCTCAGCAACTGCTCGGGATCGGTGGTGCGCATGCCGGCCTCCGAGCACGACGACCCCGCCCTCGTACTCTCCAACGGACACTGCATCGAGAGCGGCTTCCCGGCCGCGGGCGAGGTCATCGTCGACCAGCCGTCCAGCCGTAGCTTCAGCCTGCTCAACTCGGCGGGCAGCAGAGTCGCGACGCTCCGCGCGAGCAAGATCGCGTACGCGACGATGACGGACACCGACGTCTCGCTCTACCAGCTCACCCGCACCTACGCGCAGATCGAGAGCAGTTACGGCATCAAGGCGCTGGAGGTGAATGCGGCCCACCCGGTCACGGGCACGGCGATCAAGGTCGTCTCCGGGTACTGGAAGCGGATCTACAGCTGCTCCGTCGACGGCTTCGCCTACCGGCTGAAGGAGGGGGAGTGGACCTGGAAGGACTCGGTCCGCTACACCTCCAGCTGCAACACCATCGGCGGCACCTCGGGCTCACCCGTCGTCGACAACGCCACCGGCAAGGTCGTCGCCGTCAACAACACCGGCAACGAGTCCGGCGGACGGTGCACGGACAACAACCCCTGCGAGGTGGACGAGAGCGGCAACATCACCGTGCGCCGGGGCATCAACTACGGCCAGCAGACGTACCAGATAGTCCCGTGCATCGGCCTGGACAACAAGATCGACCTCGGCCGGCCGGGCTGCACGCTGCCCAAGCCGTAGGTCGTGGCCCGGGGGCGCACGCTGCCCCAGCCGTAGGGGTGGACGACGGCCGGACCCGTGACCCGTCGCGAGGTCCGGCCGTTGCACCGGGCGTGATCAGCCACACGTACGCCGCCGCTGCCGCGGCCGCCGCATGCGCCCTCGCCGTCACGTCCTTCGGGACCGCCCACGCCGCCGCTCCGGACCCGGGCGGCAAGGCCGGTGCCTCGAACGAGATCGACCGGAACCTCATCAAGCCCCCGCCGGGCGGTGTCCTCGCGCCCGTCGCCGACGCCGCCGGCAAGATCCTCCCCCGCTGACACCCCTGTTCGATCGCTTGTTCGGTTTTATGGTTACCCTGGATGCATGGCCGCACATCTCCAGGGCTCGCTCTTCGACCAGACCGACGAGATTCGACTCGGTCCGCTGGACGGCGTCCGGCGGACCGTGCTCGGCGACGGCGCCTGGATCGACGTCCTGCCCGGCTGGCTCCACGGGGCGGACACCCTCTTCGAGGAGCTCCGCTCCGGTGTTCCCTGGCGTGCCGAACGGCGGCAGATGTACGAGCGCGAGGTGGCCGTGCCCCGGCTGCTGGCCCACTACCGGGAGAACGACCCGCTGCCGCATCCCGTTCTGGACGAGGCCCGCGGAGCGCTCGACGCGCGCTATGCCGAGGAGCTCGGTGAGCCCTTCACCACGGCGGGGCTGTGCTACTACCGCGACGGCCGGGACAGCGTCGCCTGGCACGGTGACACCGGAGGGCGGGCGTCCCGGCAGGACACCATGGTCGCCATCCTCTCGGTCGGCGCGCCCCGCGATCTGCTGCTGCGCCCCCGCCGGGGCGGCAGCCCGTCCGTGCGCCGGGCGCTCGGGCACGGCGACCTGATCGTGATGGGCGGCTCTTGTCAGCGGACCTGGGAGCACGCCGTGCCGAAGACGACACGCGCCGCGGGGCCGCGCATCAGCATCCAGTTCCGGCCGCACGGCGTGCACTGAGCCGCCCGGCCGGGACGCCGGACCTACGCCCCCACGCCGGGGCCGTCAGGCGCGCGGCGTCCGGCGCACCGACCGGCCCGCCAGCACATCCGTCCGTACGCCGTCCTCGATGACGAACCGGCCGTCGATCAGGACGTGCGGGATACCGGTCGGCAGGGTGCGCGGCTCCTCGAAGGTGGAGCCGGCGGCGACCGTCTCCGGGTCGAACAGCACCAGATCGGCCCGGTAGCCCTCGCGGATCAGGCCCCGGTCCGGCAGCCGCAGCCGGGCCGCCGGGCGTGAGGTCAGGTGGGCGACGGTCTCCTCCAGGGAGAGGATGCCGAGCTCCCGGGCGTAGCGGCCGAGATAGTGCGGGAAGGTGCCGTACGCGCGCGGGTGGGGCTTGGCGCCTTGCAGGATGCCGTCGCTGCCGCCCGTGTGGACCCGGTGGCGCATGATCGCGCGGACGTTCTCCTCGTGTCCGACGTGCTGGAGGATCGTCGAGCCGAGACCGTCCTCGATCAGCAGCCGGCGGGCGGTGGCCCAGGGGGCCTCGCCCCTCGCCCGGGCGGTCTGCTCGATCGTCCGGCCGACATGGGAGGCGAGCGCCGGGTCAAAGACCCCCGAGATCTCGATGGTGTCCCACTCGATCGGCACGCCGTGGCAGCCGTCCGAACCGATCTCCTCCAGATGGTGGCGGATCCTCTCGGCTTCCGCCTCGTCCCGGAGGCGGGCGAGCACCGCGTCCGGACCGCCCTCGCCCGCCCAGCTGGGCAGCACGGCGACGAGCGTCGTGCAGCCGGGGGTGTAGGGGTAGGTGTCGAGGGAGACGTCCGCCCCCTCGTCGAGCGCCTTGTCGAGCAGGGCGAGGAGATCCGGCGCCTTGCCCTTGTTCACCCCGAAGTTCATGGTGGCGTGAGCGAGATGGAGTGCGCAGCCGGCGTCCCGGGTGACCTCGACCATCTCCTCGTACGCCTGGAGGGCACCGGCACCGTAGGAGCGGTGGTGCGGGCAGTAGTAGCCGTCGTAGCGGGCCACCACCCGGCACAGCTCGGTCAGTTCGGCGTCCTTCGCGTACATCCCCGGGGTGTAGGTCAGGCCGGAGGACATGCCCACCGCGCCCTGTTCCAGGCCCTCGGCCACCAGTTGCTTCATGTGGTCCAGCTCGGCCCCGGTCGCCGGGCGGTCGTCCCAGCCCACCGCGTACATCCGCACGGTGCCCTGCGGGATCAGATACGCGGCGTTGACCGCGATGCCCCGGTCGAGGCGGTCCAGATATTCGCCCACCGTGCGCCAGTCGAAGTCGACGGAGGTGTCCGAGGGGCCGCCGCCGTTCCAGCCGGTGATCGACTGGCGGACCGCGTCGAGGGTGCGGTCGTCGACCGGGGCGTACGACAGGCCGTCCTGGCCGAGCACTTCGAGCGTCACGCCCTGGGCGGCCTTCGCCTCGTGCGCCGGGTCGCGCAGCAGGGCGAGGTCGCTGTGGGCGTGCATGTCGATGAAGCCGGGGGACAGGGCGAGCCCGGCCGCGTCCACGGTGCGTGCCGCGGTCGGGCGGGGGCCGTCGCCCGCACGGTGGATCGCGGCGATGCGGCCGCCGTCGACGGTGACGTCCGCACGGTAGGAGGGGGCGCCGGAGCCGTCGATGACACGGGCGTCGCGGATGACGAGGTCCATGGGACGACCGCCTCTCAGAAGAAGGTGCGGATGTAGTCGGTGACCGTGCCGTCTGCCTCGACCAGCGGGATCAGCTGCCACTTGTCGAAGGAGGTGCACGGGTGCGACAGGCCCAGGCCGATCCAGTCGCCGACCTCCAGTTCGGCCTCCGGTGCGGTGCGCACCCAGCCGTGCTGGTCGGACAGGCCGCTGACGGTGATGCCGGTGGCCGGGCGGATCTCGCCGGTGCGGGCGTCCCGGACGACCTGCGCCTCGGGGAGGTCGAGGTCGTAGGCGGCGTCCCGCTTGCCCGCGTTGACGAAGGCCTGCTCACCGCTCGGGCGGGAGACGACCTGGGCCCAGAGGCGGAACGCGGGCTGGAGGGTGCCCTCGTCGGGGACGCGGTTGAACGGGGTGAGGTGGCGGTAGTGGCCGTCGTCGTGCGAGACGTACGCGCCGGACCGCAGCAACTTGCAGACCGGCAACGAGAGTTCGGGGATCTCGGCGAACACGTCGGCCACCGCGTCGAACCAGGCGCTGCCGCCCGCGCTGATGATGATCTCGTCCGTGGCCGCGAAGCGCCCCGCCTTGTCGAAGTCCGCGGCGAGCGCGGTCAGCCGGCGGAGCCACGCGCGGACCCGGTCGCCGTCGGCCTGCGGCACCTCGCCCTCGTACCCCGCGACACCGACGAGGCGCAGCGTGGGGGCGGCGGCGACGGCGTCGGCGATCGCCGCGCAGTCGGCCTCGGTGCGGGCGCCGGTGCGGGCGCCGTCGCCGGCGCCGAGTTCGACGACGACATCGAGCGGGCGGGAGGCCCCGGCGTCCCGCAGGGCCTTGTCCATCAGCTCGGCGCCGCGCACCGAGTCGACGTAAGCGACGAAGCGGAACTCGGGATCGGCGTCCAGCTCGCCGGCCAGCCAGCGCAGGGCGACGGCGTCGACGACCTCGTTGGCGAGGAAGATCCGCCGGATGCCGTGCGCGCGGTAGACGCGGACCTGGTGGGGTACCGCGGCGGTGATGCCCCACGCGCCGCGCTCCAGCTGGCGTACGAAGAGCTGCGGTGCCATGGAGGTCTTGCCGTGCGGGGCGAAGGCCAGACCGTGGCGCTCGGCGTACGTCTCGAGAAGCGCGAGGTTGTGTTCGACCGACTCGGCGGACAGGGCGAGGACGGGCGTGGTGAAGCCGCCGTCGAAGAGATTGCGCCGCTCGGCGGCCAGTTCGGCGACCGTGAGGCCCTCGGCGTCCGGCGGGAGCGCCTTGAAGCGGTGGTCTACACGCTCGTCACCGAGCTGGTCCACGCGCTCGTTCCCGAACTCGTCGGTGGGCCGGTCGGCGGCCATGGGAGCCTCCTCGAAAGGTCTCATTGCAACATCTGCAACAGTCATTGCGTATAACGCTTAATGGTGTCTAACATCCGGCGCAACGCCGGGTCAATGGATCCGGCTGCCCCAGAAACCCGCGAGGAGGCCCCAGGGTGAGCAGCGTGACCGGCACCGCAGCCGCGGACCCGACCGAGGTGATCTGCCTCGGCGAGTCCATGGTCACGTTCATGCCCTCACGGTCCGGGCGCCTCGCCGACGTCCCCTCCTTCGCCCGCACCATCGGCGGTGCCGAGTCCAATGTCGCCTGCGCGCTCGCCGCGGCCGGGCACCGGGTGAAGTGGGTCAGCCGGGTCGGTGCCGACGGGTTCGGTGACCACCTCATCGAGGCGATCGGCGCGTACGGGGTCGACACCTCGGCCGTCGGCCGTGATCCGGACCGGCCCACCGGCATCTACTTCCGCACCGCCACCGACCGGTCCACGGACGCGCACGAAGTCGCGTACTACCGGGCCGGTTCGGCGGCGTCGGCGATGTCCCCGATGACTCTGCCCTACACCGAACTCACCGGCGCGCGGGTCCTGCACCTGTCCGGCATCACCGCCGCGCTCTCCGCGGACTGCCTCGCGCTGATGCTCGAACTCACCGAACGGCGCGAGGGGCGGCCGCTGGTCTCCTTCGACGTCAACCACCGGCCGGGGCTGTGGCGCGACGCCTCGGGACCGGAGGTGCTGCTGGAGCTGGCCCGCGGAGCCGACCTCGTCTTCGTCGGCGAGGACGAGGCGGCGGACGCGTGGGGACTGCACGGCGGGGCGGCGATCCGCGCGGCGCTCCCGGAGCCCGGAGTCGTCGTCGTGAAGCACGGCGCCCGGGGCGCCACCGCCTACACGGGGCCCGCGTCCGAGGCGGCCGAAGGAACCGCACCGGAGAGGGCCCAAGACTCCGCGGGCTCCGCGCCGGGCGCGGTCTTCGCCCCCGCTCCCCGTGTCGACGTCGTCGCCCCGGTCGGGGCCGGCGACGCCTTCGCGGCCGGTTTCCTCTCCGGGACGCTGCGCGAACTGCCCCTGCGGGACCGGCTGCGGCACGGACACCTCATGGCCGCCGCCGCCCTGACCGTCCCCGGCGACCTCGGCACCCCGCCCTCCACCGCACACGCCGACCGCCTCGCGGAACTGGACGACGCGGCCTGGGGGAGACTTCGACTCGGCCCCGGCTGGACCTCAGCCGTGGATGAGGAGGTACGTACGTCATGAGCCAGACCGTCGACCGCGCGCTGAGCATCCTTCCGTTGCTCGCCCAGGGACCCGCCGACCTCGGACAGGTCGCCGAACGCCTCGGCGTTCACAAGTCCACCGCGCTGCGGCTGCTGCGTACGCTCCACGAGCACGGACTGGTCTACCGCCAGCAGGACCAGCGCTACCGGCTGGGGGCCCGGCTGTTCGCCCTCGCGCAGGAGGCCGTCGAGAACCTCGACGTACGCGAGATCGCCCACCCCCATCTCGTCACCCTCAACGAGCAGATCGGGCACACCATCCATCTCGCCGTGTACGAGGAGAGCGAAGTCCTCTACATCGACAAGGTCGAGAGCCGCTACCCGGTACGGATGTACTCGCGGATCGGCAAGCCCGTCGCGATCACCGTCGCGGCCGTGGCGAAGCTGCTGCTCGCCGACCTGCCCGAGCCCGAGCGGCGCGCGGTCGCCGAGAAGCTCGACTACCCCATGTACACATCCCGTTCGACGCCGAACGCCGGTGCGTTCCTCAGAGAACTCACCGTCGTACGCGAACAGGGATGGGCCACCGACCTCGGCGGCCACGAGGAGTCCATCAACTGCATCGGCGCACCCATCCGGGGCGCCGACGGCCGGGTCGTCGCCGCGATGTCGGTGTCCGCGCCGAACGTCGTCGTCACCGGCGAGGAACTCCTCACCCTGCTCCCGCTGGTGCGCCGCACGGCCGACGCCATCAGCCGGGAGTACTCCGGTTCTGTCACTCCCCACTGAGCGCGACCGACCCATCAGGTACGACCGAGCACGACCGATAACCGAGTACGACCGAGTACGACCGAGCACACCGCCGGTACGACACACCCCAGCACGACACCGTCCGAAGGAAGCTCCATGACCGAGAAGACCGCGATCACCCCCGCCACCCACACCGAGCCGCCCGCCAAGTTCTCCCACGGCGTCAAGAAGGGCAACATCCTTCAGGTCGCCGGGCAGGTCGGTTTCCTTCCGGCCGTCGAGGGCCAGGCCCCCACCCCCGCGGGCCCCACGCTGCGCGAGCAGACCCTCCAGACGCTCGCGAACGTCAAGGCGATCCTCGAAGAGGGCGGTGCGAGCTGGGACGACGTGATGATGATGCGCGTCTATCTCACCGACGTCGGCCACTTCGCCGAGATGAACGAGATCTACAACGCGTACTTCGCGGAGCAGAACCTGAAGGCTCCCGCCTCCGCGCGCACCACGGTCTACGTCGGCCTGCCCGCCGGGCTGCTCATCGAGATCGACGCGCTGGCGGTTCTCGGCTGATCGTCCGCTGACCTTGCCCGACCACACCCCCCAGCACACACCGCACGGCCCGGCGCCCGTCCCCGGGGCGCCGTGCCGCGGTCCCCCCTACCCGAAAACACCTCGAACGACAGGTTCCGCCATGCTCCTCGCCGCTGACGCACCGCCACCGGCCCCGCCGCACACCGGTGGACTGCTCCTCCTCATCGACGGCACCGCCGGTCTGCTGACCGTCGCCGCCCTCGGTATCGCGCTTCTGCTCGTGCTGATCATCAAGCTGAGGCTCCAGCCGTTCGTCGCGCTGCTCGCCGTCTCCATCGCGGTGGGTCTCGCCGCCGGCCTCTCCGTCACCGAACTCTTCGGCACCGTGCAGAAGTCCGCGGCCGTCTCCGTCATCGAGACCGGTATGGGCGGCATCCTCGGCCATGTCGCGATCATCATCGGGCTCGGCACCATGCTGGGCGCGATACTCGAAGTGTCCGGCGGCGCCGAGGTGTTGAGCTCGCGTCTGCTGGGCCTGTTCGGTGAGAAGCGCGCCCCGCTGGCCATGGGACTGACCGGTCTGATCTTCGGTGTCCCGGTCTTCTTCGACGTCGGCATCTTCGTCCTCGCGCCGATCGTCTACGCGGCGGCCAAGCGCTCCGGCAAGTCGATCATCCTCTACGCGATGCCGCTGCTGGCCGGCCTGTCGATGACCCACGCCTTCCTCCCGCCGCACCCCGGCCCGGTCGCCGCCGCCGGTCTGTTCAAGGTCTCGCTGGGCTGGGTCATCCTGATGGGCATCGTGGTCGGCATACCCGCGGTCCTCGCCGCCTGGGTGTACGCGGCGTGGATCGGCAAGCGGCTGTTCGTCGAGGTGCCGCAGGACATGCTGGAGGCCGCCGAGGACGCCAAGGCCGCGATAGCCGCCGAGCGCAAGGACCGGCTGGGCGACGGCGCCACCGAGGCGCCCGTGTCGCTCGCCACCGTGCTGCTCATCATCGGTACGCCGCTGGTGCTGATCCTGGCGGCGACGTTCTCCTCCATCGCGCTGGACGAGTCCACGCTCCGGTCGGTCGTCGAGTTCTTCGGCAACCCGTTCGTCGCGCTGACGATCGCGCTTTTCCTCGCCTACTACCTGCTCGGCATCCGGCGTGGCTGGTCCCGCAAGTCCCTGGAGCAGGTGTCGACCTCCTCGCTCAAGCCGGTCGGCAACATCCTGCTCGTCGTCGGCGCGGGCGGTGTGTTCGGCGCCGTGCTCAAGGCGAGCGGGGTGGCCCAGGCGCTCTCCGACACCTTCAACGACGTCGGCCTGCCGGTCATCGTCCTCGCCTATCTGATCTCGCTGGTGCTGCGGGTGGCGCAGGGTTCGGCGACCGTGGCGATCGTCACCACGGCCGGCATCGTGCTGCCGCTGGTGGAGAACGGCGGTCACTCGCAGGCCTTCCTGGCCCTGGTCATCATGGCCATCTCGGCCGGTTCGATCTTCGCCTCGCACGTCAACGACGGCGGCTTCTGGATCGTGTCGAAGTACTTCGGCATATCCGAGCGCGACACCCTGAAGTCGTGGACGGTCCTGGAGTCGGTGCTGTCGGTCGCCGGTTTCGCGGTCGCGGCGGCGCTCAGTCTCGTCGTCTAGAGGGGTCTGTACGGGGGTGCTCCCCACGGACGAAGGCGCCCGGGACGGTATCCGTCCCGGGCGCCTCGGTCTGCCCGCGCAGGTCAGCTCGCGCAGATCAGCTCGCGCAGTACTGCTGTTCCTTGCCGATGGAGCGGTACATGCAGTCCGAGTTCTCCAGCAGTTGCAGCACGGCGTCCCGGTTGCGGCTGGTCTCGCGCTCGATCACCTCGTCGGGCGGGTAGAAGCCGCCGCCGCCGAAGCCCGTCGGGTACATCTCGAAGGTGTACGCGAAGATCTTCTGGTTGCCCCACAGCCAGTCGTCGATCGAGCCGTCCGTGATGTACAGGTCGCTCGACTGCTCGGGCGTGTAGCCGTTGCTGGCCGCCATCTTCCTGCCGACCGCGGCGAACGCGTCACGGTCGTCCTTCGTCAGCCCCGGGGCGGTGTCCGCGGTGGTGTACCCGTACGGCCACAGCACCAGTTCGCTGTACGTGTGGAAGTCGATGCCGGTCCTGATCTGCTGCTTGCCGCCGACGACGCGGCTGCGGGCGAAGTCGGCGACGACCTTGACCTCGGGGCCGGACTCGGCGGCACGGCCGCGATAGGTCTCGGAGCTCGGGGAGGTGGACGAGCCGTTGCAGCAGCCCCACTTGAAGTTCCAGTTGCGGTTGAGGTCGGTGCCGACGGCCGACGAACCGGTGTTGGGCTGCCGGTTCTTGCGCCAGCTGCGGTACGAGCCGGAGGCGATGTCGTACTCGCCGCCGTCCGGATTGACGTCCGGGATGATCCAGATCTCCCGGCCGTTGACGGCGTTGGTGACCCGCGAGTCGGTGCCGTAGTCGTCACCGAGCTCGCGCAGCAGATACAGCGCCATCTCCACCGTCAGATGCTCACGCGCATGCTGGTGGTGGGTGAAGAGCACCTCGGGCTCGGCCTCGTCGGTCGCGACGTTGTCGCTGATCTTGACGGCGACGATGTCCCGGCCCTGGTAGCTCTTGCCGATGACCCGCTTGCTCATGATGGCCGGATGGGCGGCGATGCGCTGGTCGATCTCCGCGGTCATCTCGGCGTAGTTGTGATAGCGCGCGTCGGCCGACGGAAAGTCGAACGGCTCCACGGCAGCGCCACCGGTACGGGCCGGCGGGCCGGGCAGCGCCGTCAGTTCGTAGCCGAGTGCGCGCAGCCGTTTCGCCTGGGCGTCGTTCGCGCTCACCACGGCCGAACGGGCGTCGGCCTCGTCGATCGAGACGCCGGTGGCGGCGATCGCGGTACGGGCCGCGACACCGGCCGCGCCCTTGATCTCGTACTGAAGGGTCCGTTCCTCCGCGGCGGCCGCGGGGGTGGTGGCAGGCGCCCGGGAATCGTCCGGGGGCGCGGCGTTGGCGGTGAGCGGTGCTGCCACCGCGAGCGCCAGCAGGGCGGCGAACGTGACCGTTCGCCGGCCGCTGCCGCGTATGCGAAGTCGCATGCTGTCTCCTGGGTGTGGAGGTGGGGGGTTGCGCAGGTGCGACACGTCGTGCGGGTGTGTGCGCACATGGTGCGACTCTGGCATGACCCGGTCAAGAGGGAACCTTCGGCCATCCCGTCCCCGATTCGTACGGACCCCTTGCGCGATCACTCCTCCACCGCTTACGTGACCTGAGCCACACGCCGGTACGAGTGAGAAGGCGGCCCGCACATGTCAGGCACCACCGAGAGCAGCACCGACGAGTCCGTGTCCCGACCCCGCAAGTCCAGTTGGAAGTACATCGGCCCCGGCATCGTCGTCGCCGCGACCGGTGTCGGCGCCGGCGACCTCGTCGCCACGCTCATCGCCGGCAGCAACTTCGGCTACACCCTTCTGTGGGCCGCCGTTCTCGGCTGCGTGGTCAAGATCTCGCTCGCGGAGGCGGCCGGCCGCTGGCATCTGTCCACCGGTCGCACGCTCTTCGACGGCTGGGCCGACCTCGGCCGCTGGACCACCTGGTTCTTCGTCGTCTACGTGGTGATCTGGGGCTTCGTCTACGGCGCGGCCGCCATGTCCTCCAGCGGCCTTCCCCTCCAGGCGCTGTTCCCCGGCGTGATGGACCTCGAATGGTGGTCCATTCTCACGGGTGTCGTCGGCCTGGTCTTCGTCTGGTTCAACAAGTACAGCGTCTTCGAGAAGGTCATGACCGTTCTCGTGGGCGTGATGTTCGTGGTCACCGTCTATCTGGCGATCCGTGTCACCCCGAACCTCGGCGACGCCTTCGCCGGTCTGCTGCCCGTCCTGCCGGACGAGAAGGACTCGATCCTCAACACGCTGGGCCTGATCGGCGGTGTCGGCGGCACGATCACGATCGCCGCGTACGGCTACTGGGTCAACGCCAAGGGCTGGACCAACACCGGCTGGATGAAGGTGATGCGGCTCGACAACCGCGTCGCGTACATCACCACCGGCATCTTCGTGGTCGCGATGCTCTTCGTCGGCGCCGAGCTGCTGCACTCGGCCAACGTGGCCATCGAGAGCGGCGACAAGGGGCTGATCCAGCTCGGCGACATCCTGGAGAAGGAGTACGGCCAGGCCACCGCCACGTTCTTCCTCATCGGCTTCTTCGCCACGTCGTTCACCTCGCTCATCGGTGTCTGGCACGGCGTGAGCCTGATGTTCGCCGACTTCGTCGCGCGCTACCGCAAGGACCGCGCCGACGCCGGCGGGGTCACGGGCGAGGAAGTGGCCTCCGGGGCGCGCGAGCGGTCGCTGCCCTTCCGGCTCTATCTGCTGTGGCTGACCTTCCCGCCGATGGTGCTGCTCTTCCAGGGCCAGCCGTTCCGTCTGGTGATCATCTACGGCGTCCTCGGCGCGGCCTTCATGCCGTTCCTGGCCCTGACCCTGGTGTGGCTGCTCAACTCCGCCCGTACTCCGCGGGAATGGCGCAACGGCAAGCTCAGCAACTCGATGCTGGTGGTCTCCGGACTGCTGTTCCTCGTGCTGGCGACCAAGCAGATCATCGACCAGCCGTGGGCGGACTTCTTCTGACCCGTCCGTCGCCTCCGGCAGCTGCCGGATACGGACAGGGCCCGTCCCCAGCCGGGAGAGCGGCGGGGACGGGCCCTGTCATCGGACGGTGATTTACGGCAGGCCGTGCACGTGCGGGCCGACCGCGTTCGACCAGGCGTTGCCGGCCGTCGCGTCCCAGTTCGTGGACCAGGTCATCGCGCCCCGCAGACCCGGGTAGGTCTTCGAGGGCTTGAAGGAACCGCAGTTCGTGCCCCGGGCGAGGCAGTCCAGCGCGTTCTTCACGATCGACGGGTCGACATAGCCGCTGCCCGCGCCCCGCGTGGAAGCCGGCACACCCAGTCCCACCTGGGACGGGTCGAGACCGTTCTCCAGCTGGATGCAGGCGAGCGCGGTGAGGAAGTCCACGGAGCCCTGCGAGTAGACCTTGCCGTCGCAGCCGAGCATCGAACCGCTGTTGTAGTACTGCATGTTGACGACCGTGAGGATGTCCTTCACGGCCAGCGCGGTCTTGAAGTACTCCGAGCCGGTGTTCTGCATGTCGATGGTCTGCGGCGCCATCGTCAGCACGAGCGAGGTACCCGCCTTCTGCGACAGCTGGCGCAGCGCCTTCGTCAGATAGGTGGAGTTGATGCCGTGCTCCAGGTCGATGTCGACGCCGCTGAAGCCGTACTCCTGCATCAGCGCGTAGGCGCTGTTGGCGAAGGCCGTGGCGGAGGCGTCACTGTTGACGGTGACGTTGCCCTTCTCACCGCCGACCGAGATGATCACCGACTTGCCCGCGGCCTTCTTCGCGGCCACGTCGGCCTTGAAGTCGGCGACCGAGGCGTAGCCGACGGCCGGGTCGAGGTTGAAGACGATCTGGCCCGGTGTGGCGGTGGAGTCCGCGAAGGAGACCGCGATGATGTCGTACTGGGACTGCACATCGCGGAGCTTCTGCACGGTCGCGCCGTTGTTGAAGTTCTGCCAGTAGCCGGTCAGGGCGTGCTTCGGCACGGCCGGGTTGCCCGGGTTCCCGGTGCCCTGGCTCGTCCTGCCGGTGACCGCGGCCGACTTCGGGGACTCGCCCGCGGAGTTCGTCGCCGTCACCTGGAACTGGTACGAGGTGTTCGCGGCGAGCCCGGAGACCGTCGCCGACGTGCCGCTCGCCGACTGGACCCTGGTCCCGTCGCGGTAGATGTTGTAGCCGGCCGCGCCCGACACCGCACCCCAGTTCAGGGAGACGGAGGAGGAGGTCACGGAGCCGACCGACACCCCGGCCGGTGCGGAGGGGATGCCGGGCTCGGGGTCCGTGCCGCCGCCTCCGTCGGGACCGAAGACGTTGACGTCGTCCGCGATGTACGCGGCCTGGCCGTACCACCCGTGCGTGTAGACGGTCACCGACGTGGTGCTCGCGCCGGTGCGGAAGCTGGTCGACAGCTGGGTCCAGCTGCTGCTGCCGGGCGTCCAGGTGGAGACGTCGGTGGTGCCGGTGCCGGTCGCGCCGAGGTAGGCGTACCCGCCCTGCACCCAGGCGGCCAGGGTGTAGGTCGAGTTGGGCTTCACGGAGACGGTCTGGGTGCACTTGGCGTTGTCCTGGCCGGCCGGTGTCGCCTTCAGCGCGGAGGAGCCGGTGCGTACGGGGGAGGAGGTGTTCGCGCCACTGCCGCCGGAACAGGTCCAGTTGGAGAGTCCGGACTCGAAGCCGGCGTTCTTGGCGACGTTGATGTCGGCCGCCTGAGCGGTGCCTGTGCTGCCCACGATGGAGATACCGGCTCCGACGGCGAGCGCCAGGGCTCCGCCGAGCCATCTCCGCGAGCGTGTGGTGCGGTCCACTTTGCAGCCTCCGGTGGGGGAGTTGGGGGTGTGGAGGGGGTCTCGGAACGGTGGCCACCGCTGGGCGTACAAACTGGTCCAGACCAATAGGGTTGTCAAGACCTCTGACACCGATTCGTATACGGACGCCCTTCATCGGTTTTCGGCCAAAGGTGGAGGGTGCGTGTCCCGCTTTCCCGCCACCCGGGCCCAGTTGACCGGCGGCGGCCCATTCGACCGGGCGTTCGGCATTCCGCATTCACTCATGCGTTACGGGAGTCAACTCCTGACCCCTAAGTCCGGTTTGGCCTGTGCGGAGAGTGCGCGTGTTGAGGCTCTCGGTTCTGAAAGGTGTTCTCTGCCTCCGAACTCGTGGATAAAGTGCTGAGGCAGGAGCGATGAGCAGTAGGTAACTGCGGTCACGGGTCCCCCGGCGGCCGGAGCTGAACGGGGAACCAGCGTGCCGACCGCAATAGCTGTCACCAGCGCAGATCTGGTGCTACCGCCGATGGACCACCACACGCCCACGGCGGCTCTGCTGCAGGCGCCGGACGTTCAGCCGCTGGATGCCGCCCTCTCCGACATGACGGTTCTGCTGGAACAGCACGGCTATGTGATCGCCCTCTATCCGGCCTCGATTCCGCTCGCCCACGAACGCAGGCTGCACACGGTCCGATCCGTACTGGAGAGCAGTCGCATCGCCCTCCTGAAAGTGGATCTTCCACCCCTGGCGACGGCCGTCCTGGTGCGCCAGCTACGGCAGTTGTCGATCTGCGACTTCAGCGCCGGAATCGTCGCGTCGGCGGCCCGGCTGCTCTCCCACTACATCTATGCCGGAGCGCTGCTGAATTCCGTCACCCGGCTCGACCGGGTACCGGTGAGCCTCACATCCCATGCGAAATCATGGGTTCCGGGTTCGCAGTTCGGCGTGCTCGCCAATCCCGACCCCGAACTGATCAGGATCGGCACCGGCCGGCTCACCGGCCCCGAGTTCGTCACCCGGCTCGCGGTGGCCAAGGGGCAGCTCCAGTCCGACTGGGTGACCGCGACCCTGGCCCCGGCATGGCAGACGCAGAGCCTGGAGGAGGCCCGGCTGCCCGCCGACTCGCCGGTCTGGTGGGGCACCGGCCGGCTGATCGAATTCGCGGCCTTCCTGCCCGACATCTCGGTTCTCTACCAGCTGGTTTCATCCGTACGGCGAGAGGTGTGCACCTGGTGCGGAATCGAACTCATCGGTGACCGCTGCGGCTTCTGTTCCGCACCTCTCGCGGCGGCCGAGAACCGCACGCACGAGCCCCGCGCGCTGAGCAGGGGGACGTCCTCGTACCGCGGACCGTGAACCGCCGGCCGGGCCGCCCGTGTCGAACGGCCTGCCGAAAGCGCGTCCCCCACCGCACTTCTCGCTCTGTCCGCTCCGCCAGTCCACGTCTGCGAACGAGGTTGTCCAGCCCATGAATTCACGCCAACGCCGCGGCATCATACTTCTGCTCCTCTCGGTGCTGTGTGCCCTCGGGGCGTTCGCCGGCGTGATTTCCGTGATCAGCGACGTGAATTCGAAGGTCGGCCCCGAGGTTTCCGCCTACCGGCTCAAGACCGATGTCTCTCCCTATACGCCTTTGCGGCCGGACCAGTTCGAGAAGATCTCGATGCCCCGGCGCTGGCTCTCCGACAGCGCGGTGACCGACCTGTCCGTGGTGAACGGAAAGATCGCCGTGACCCAGCTGCGCAAAGGATCCCTGCTCCAGGACGACATGATCGTCAAGCGGCCGGTGCTCGCCTCCGGTGAGCAGGAGATCGCCATCATGATCGATGCCGCCACCGGAGTGGCCGGAAAGATCACCCCGGGGGATCTGGTCAACATCTTCGCGACCTTCGCCGGTAAGGACGAAGGCGACCCGGACCAGTCCCGGATCATCGTCCCCAACGCCAAAGTGATCGACGTCGGCCGCCTCACCCCGCTCGAACCCAAGGACGACAAGCGCTCCAGCGGCCCGCGCGAGGCCGTGCCGATCACCTTCGCGCTCAACACCACCGACGCCCAGCGCGTCGCGTACGCCGAGTCCTTCGCCGAGCATGTGCGCCTCGCGCTTCTCGCCAAGGGCAGCCCGGCCACATTGCGCCCCGGTGACAGCACCTACACCCTCGACGAAGACAAGAACAGGTGAGGGCTGTATGACCACACGCATCCTCCCGGCCGTCGGCGAACCCGATGCGGCCCGGTCCATCACCACCCTGCTGAGCCAGCTCCCGGACGCGGAGCCGGCCGCGCCGGTCGCCGACTCGACCTCGCTGCTCGACATGCTGGCCCGGCTCGCGTCCGAGTCGCTCGACGAACTGCCCGAGGTCGTGCTGGTCCACGAACGCATCGGACCGGTCCCCGCTCTCGAACTGATCCGGGAAGTGGCCCTGCGCTTCCCCGCGGTCGGCGTGGTCCTCGTGTCGGGCGACGCCAGCCCCGTTCTCTACTCGGCCGCCATGGACTCCGGTGCCCGCGGGCTGGTCGGACTGCCGCTGTCGTACGAGGAGCTGGCCCAGCGGGTCCAGGCCGCCGCCGGCTGGTCCGTCGGCGTACGGCGCCATCTCGGCCACGGCGGGGACGTCTTCAGCGGACCCGGCGGCACGGTGGTCACCGTCAGCGGCGCCAAGGGCGGTGTGGGTGCCACCGTCATCGCGGTGCAACTGGCGCTCGCGGCCCAGGCGTCGGGCCGTCCGGTGGCTCTCGCCGACCTCGACCTCCAGGCCGGGGACATCGCCTCGTACCTCGATGTGCAGTTCCGCCGCTCCATCGTCGACCTCGCCGGGATCCAGGACATATCCCCGCGCGTCCTCCAGGACGCGCTGTTCGCCCACCAGACGGGGATGGGGCTGCTGCTCGCCCCCGCCGAGGGCGAACGCGGCGAGGAGGTCAACGACCGGGCCGTGCGCCAGATCGTCAGCGCGCTGCGCAACCGCCACGAGGTCGTGATCATCGACTGTGGCACCCAGATGAACAGCGCCAACGCGGCCGCCATCGAGATGGCCGACATCACGCTGCTGGTGACCACCCCGGACGTGGTCGCCGTCCGCGCGGCCAAACGCATGGTGCGTATGTGGGACCGGCTCCAGATCCGCAAGGCGGAGGAAACGGTCGCCGTCGTGAACCGGCACACCCGCGGCACCGAGATCCAGCCCCCGCTGGTCGAGAAGATCACCGGCACCCGGGTCTCGCGGATCGCCGTCCCCGCGAACTTCAAGGAGCTTCAGCCCGTCGTCGACGCGGGGCGGATGCAGGACCTGGAGTCCCGGTCCACCGTGAAGCAGGCCGTGTGGGGGCTTGCGGGCGAACTCGGCCTCGTACGCGCTCCGGCAGGTGACCAGAAACAGGGCAGGTTGCGCGGCGACAGGGGATCGATCGGTGTCCGGCGGGCACGGTCGAGGTGACTGCGGTGAGGGGGTACGTCGAGCGATGAGATCTCCAGGGACAGCGATAGGCGCCGTGGTGGCGCGGTGGCGTGGCGGCCGGGGCGCTGCATCGGTGGTGGCGCGGCTGCGTGGCGACCGGGGTCAGGCCGCGATCGAGTTCACGGGCACGGTCCCCGTCATTCTCGCGACGCTCGTCCTGCTGTGGCAGGCCGCGCTGCTCGGCTACACGTTCTCGCTCGCCGGGAACGCCGCCGACGCGGCGGCCCGGGCGGGGGCGGTGGACGGCGACTGCTCGGCCGCCGGCACGGAGGACCTTCCGGGTGCCTGGCAGGGCGGGGCGAGCGTGAACTGTGGCGAGTCCGGCGACCTGGTGACGGCCACGGTCGTCCTCGACGTGCCCGTCCTCTTCCCCGGCAGCGTGAACTTCCCCTTCCGTTTCGACGCCCATGCCTCCGCGGCCCGAGAGGACCGGCCGTGAGGCGCCGCCGGGACGACCGCGGCCAGGCCGCCCTCGAATACGCGGGCGTCATCACCCTGCTGCTCTTCGTCGCCCTCGCCGCGATCCAGCTCGGCATCGTCGCCTACACCGCCCAGCAGGCCGGCACCGCGGCCCGCGCGGCCGCCCGCGTCGCCTCGCACGGCGAGGGCGGCGGCGAGGCGGCCGGTTACGCGGCCATGAGCGACTGGCTCGCGGACGGGGCCCAGGTGAGCGCACCCGCCGGGGGCGGCGAGGTCACGGCGACCGTCACGATCCAGGTCCCCGCCCTGCTGCCGGTCTTCGACTTCGGCTCCGCCCAGCGGACCGTCACCATGCCGGTCGACGAATGACCCCGCCACACCGTCGCGGACGGCGAGAGGAGATGACGTCATGAGCCTGCGGTCACGCATCAGCAGTCCGGAGCCGGTCAACGGCCACAGCGAGGAGAACCGCCTCGTCGGGGTCTACCGCGCCAAGCTCCTGGAGGAGATCGACCTCGCGGAGATGTCCTCGCTCGCCGCCGCCGAACGACGGGCCCGGCTGGAGCGCGTACTCGGCCACATCATCAGCCGCGAGGGCCCGGTGCTGTCCACCGTCGAGCGCTCGCAGCTCATCCGCCGCGTCGTCGACGAGGCGCTCGGCCTCGGCATCCTGGAACCGCTGCTCGAGGACGCGTCCATCAGCGAGATCATGGTGAACGGCCATGAGCAGGTCTTCGTCGAGCGCGGCGGCCGGCTGGAGATGCTCCCGCTGCGTTTCTCGTCCAACGAGCAGCTCATGCAGACGATCGAGCGCATCGTCTCCACCGTCAACCGCCGTGTGGACGAGGCCAATCCGATGGTCGACGCCCGGCTGCCCTCCGGGGAGCGCGTCAACGTCATCATCCCCCCGCTGTCCCTGACCGGCCCGATCCTCACCATCCGGCGCTTCCCCCGGGCGTTCACGCTCGCGGAGATGATCGCGATCGGCTCGCTCGACGAACAGATGACGCTGCTGCTGGCAGGGCTGGTGCGGGCCAAGTTCAACCTGATCGTCTCCGGGGCGACCGGCACCGGGAAGACGACACTCCTCAACTCCCTGTCCGCTCTCATCCCCGAGGGCGAACGCATCGTCACCATCGAGGACTCCGCCGAGCTCCAGCTCCAGCAGGCGCACGTGATCACGCTGGAGAGCCGGCCGCCCAACGTGGAGGGCAAGGGCCGCGTCACCATCCGCGACCTCGTACGCAACTCCCTGCGTATGCGCCCCGACCGCATCATCGTCGGTGAGGTCCGCGGCGGCGAGACGCTCGACATGCTCCAGGCGATGTCGACCGGTCACGACGGATCGCTGGCCACCGTCCACGCCAACAGCGCCGAGGACGCGCTGATGCGCCTCCAGACGCTGGCGTCCATGTCCGAGGTCGAGATCCCGTTCGTGGCGATCAAGGACCAGATCAACAGCGCCGTCGACGTGATCGTCCAGCTCACCCGGCACGCCGACGGCTCCCGCCGGGTGACCGAGATCGCCGTGGTCGACTCCTACGGCCGTGAGGAGTACCGCATCGTCTCCGTCTGCCGCTTCAACGCCCAGCCGATGTCCGCCGACGGACGGATCCACGGGCGGTTCGAGTACTACCCGGTGCCGCGGCGGGTCGCGGAACGCCTCTACATGAAGAACGAACCGCTGCCACCGGCCTTCGGCATCGCCGCCTCCGAGGCCCAGCTCGCCGTCCGCAGGTCCCTGCTGTGACACGGCCATGACCCCGACCACCCCGATGCCGCCGCCGACTCCGATGCCGCCGACCACGTCGACGACGCGACCACCCCGCCCCCGACCGCACACCGAGAAGGTCCCGCCGCCATGGACAACCTCCCACTCCTGACGATCGGAGTCGCACTGCTCGCCTGTGTGCTCTGCGTCGTCGGCGTGCACGCGTACTCCTCCGGCAGGGCCCAGCGCCAGGCACTCGTCGAGCGCATGTCGCAGACGGGCCCGCTCGCCCTGCCCTCCGGGAGGCGACGGCGGTTCGGCGGTGTCGACCGACGGCTGCGCGGGACGCGGCTCGGCAACCGCATCGAACGGAAGATCGCGGTCACGGGCCTCGACCTGACCCCGGGCGAGTACGTCGTCTACGTGGTCGCGGCCCTGCTCGCCGTGTACGTCGTCGTCGGCGCGATCTTCGCCCCCTTCTTCGGTGTACTGGCCGCCGTCGCGAGCCTGTGGGGCGCCAACGCCTTCCTCAACTGGCAGCGCGTCAAGCGCACCGAGGCGTTCATCGCCCAGCTCCCCGAGTTCACCCGCGTCCTCGCCAACGCCACCCAGGCCGGGCTGGCGCTGCGCACCGCGCTCGCGATGGCCGCCGAGGAGCTCGACGACCCGGCGGGCCATGAACTGGGCATGGTCGCCGACCAGTTGGCACTCGGCCAGTCGCTGGACGACGCGCTCGGCGAGCTCGCCGAACGGCTGCCCTCCCGCGAACTCATCGTCCTGGTCACCACCCTCATCCTCGCCAACCGCGCCGGCGGCCAGGTCGTCACCTCGCTGCGGAACCTGACCGAGACGCTGGAGGAACGGAAGGAGACCCGCCGGGAGGTCACCACGATGCTCTCCCAGATCAAGGTCACCGCGCTGGCGGTACCCCTCCTCGGGCTCGGCTTCCTCCTGATGATCAACGCGACGACCCCGGGCGCCCTCGACAAGATGACGGGCTCGGTGGTCGGCCAGTTCGCCACGCTCATCGCCTTCGGCCTGTACGCCCTGGGCGCCTTCCTCATCCGCCGTATGTCCAGGATCCAGGTCTGAGAGGGCGACGACACCATGGGACTTCTGCTCGCCGCGCTCCTCGCGGTCTCCGTGTACGGGATCTTCCACGGCATCCGGATGTACCGCGCCGACGCCCGGCTCCCCGGCGACCTCGCGCTCGCGCTGGAGGTGGGCTCCACCCGGACCACCGCCGTCGGCTCGGGAATCGACCGCCTCGGCATGCGGTACGCCCCCGCCGTGCTGCGCGCCATGGGCCCCAAGCGGGTCGACGCCGTCCGTAAACGGCTCGACATGGCGGGCAACCCCTCCGGCATGACCGTCGACCGCTATGCCGCACGCCGCGCGGTCTACGGATTCCTGGGCGTGCTCGCGGCCTTCTCCATGCTGCTGCGGGGCCAGTTCGTCATCGCCGTCCTCGCCCTGCTGTTCGGGCTCTTGTGGACCGATGTCATCATCCGCGCGGCGATCCGCAAGCGCCGTGAGGACATCGAACGCACGCTGCCCGACTTCCTCGACGTCCTCGCCGTCGTCGTCTCCGCCGGACTCGGCTTCCGCCAGGCGCTGGAACGCGTCGCGGAGAAGTACCAGGGACCCTGGTCCGACGAACTGCGCATCACCCTGCGGCAGATGGACATGGGGGTGAGCCGGCGCGACGCCTTCGACCAGCTGCGCCGGCGCAACGACTCCGAGCAGGTGTCGATGTTCGTCACCGCCCTCCAGCAGGGCGAGGAGCTCGGTGCGCCGATCGTCGACACCCTGATCCAGATCGCCACCGACATGCGCCGCACGGACGCGCAGAACGCCCGGCGGAACGCCGCGAAGGCCGTGCCCAAGTCGACGCTGGTGGTCACGCTGGTCATGCTCCCGGCCACCCTGATCCTCATCGTCATGAGCTTCTACTACGGCTCCGGGGTCGACCTCGGAGACGTCCTGGGCGGCTGACCACCGCACACGCGGACACCCGCACAGACTGCGGACACAGAAGGACGACCGAAGGGGAGGTGGACACCATGGCACCGGGCAAAGCCGTACTCAGCGGCGGCAACGCGGGCGAGACACCGGCCGATGTGGCCGCCACGGGCCCCGCACGCCTGCCGTCGCTGCCCATCCAGGTCAACGCCCTCCAGGCGCTGTGCCGTCAGGTCTTCGGATTCCGGCTGGCGATGATCGCCCTGGCGGCCCCCTTCGCCCTCGACGGCACCCGCCCCGGCCCGGCGACCTGGCTGGTGGGCGCGGCGGTGCTGGTCACCTTCATGACCTCCTACGTCCTCCTGCGGGACTGGGAACGCTTCGGGCCCGTCCTGCTGCGCCACCCGTGGCTCCTCGGCGCCGACATGACGTTCGGCGCGCTGCTGCTGATCACCGCGTCGCCCGACTCGACCCTCGCCTACGTCACCATGTGCACCCCGCTGCTGGCCGGACTGATCTCCGGGTGGCGCGGAGCCGCGGTGTTCGCGATCCTCCAGTCGCTCATCATCGCGGGCGCGTACGCGGTCAATGTCGAGGCCGAGGCCCGCTTCACCGCCCTGCTGCTGCCCGGCCTGTGCGTCCTGGCCGGAGCCATCGGCAGCACCCTGCGCAATCTGATGCTCGGCTTCGGAGCGGCCAGCCAGGCCCTGACCGAGGCGCGCGCCCGGCTCGCGGTCAGCGGCGCGGTCGAACAGGAACGGGCCCGGCTCGCCCGGGAGATGCACGACTCCGTGGCCAAGACCCTGCACGGCCTGGCGCTCGCGGCCGACGGCCTCGCGAGCTCCGCCGACCGGATGGACCCGCTCACCGTCAAGCACCAGGCGGAGCTGGTGGCCCGCTCGGCCCGCCGGGCCGCGGCCGAGTCCCGGGAGCTCCTGTCGGACCTGCGCCGGGAGTCCGGCCTCGACGGAGGTGTCGACCTGATGGCCGAACTGGCGGCGCGCACGGACGACTTCGCCCGCCGCAACGGTGTACGGGCCACCTTCAGTCCGCTCGGCGACGGACCACCCCCGAACGTGCCGCCCGCCGTCGCCCGTCAGGCCCTCACCATCGCCTCCGAGGCCATGGAGAACGCCCACCGCCACGGCCGGCCGAGCTATCTCGCCGTGTCGGCCGGAGTCACCGGCGACGTGTTGCGGATCAGCGTGTACGACGACGGACGGGGACTGCCGCCCGGCACCTCCCTCGAAGGGCTGCGCCAGGCGGGCCACTTCGGACTGGTGGGCATGGTGGAGAGGGCGGCGTCCATCGGCGCGAGGATCCGGATCGGCCGGGGGCGGGCGGCGAAGGGCACGGAGGTACGCCTGGAACTGCCGGTGGTCGCGCTGGGGGTGGTCGGGGGCATTCCCCGGCAGCCGGCCGGGCCCTCCCGCAGCCGGACGCCGTACACCCCCGAGGCACAGCGCACCCGAACGGTCACCTGACAACGCCACCCCCTGTCCCCGCCTTTCGAGAGGAGGCTGCAGCCATGCCGGACGAACACTCCCGCACCTCGGGACAGCACTGGAGCCATCAGTCGCATGCCTCGCAGCACACGTCCTCGCACACCTCCGACGAACTTCCCGCGCTGCCCGAGCAGTTGCCGGCGGCGATCTCACCCCTGCGGGTGGTCGTGGCCGACGACAACCCCGTCGTACGAGCCGGGCTGACGGTCCTGCTTCAGGGCCGGGCCGACCTCGACGTCGTGGCCGAGGCGGCGGACGGCCGCGAGGCCTACGAGGCCGCGGTCCGGCACCGGCCCGATGTGATCCTGCTCGACGTCCGGATGCCGGGGGTCGACGGCCTCGCCGCGCTGCCGCATCTGGTCCGCCTCGCCCCGGTGCTGATGATGACCTACAGCCGGGAGAGCGAGATCGTGCACGAGGCGCTGCGGCTGGGCGCCGGAGGCTATCTGGTGCACGGTGAGTTCACAGCGGACCAACTGGTCGCAGCCGTACGGGACATCAAGGCGGGCCGGGCGACCTTCACCCATTCCGCCTCCGGGGCACTGCTCGCGGGGGTGCGGAGCGGTCGGCAATTTGCTCAACGGTCTTCGCTTACGCAAGCGAATATGGCACATTCGTCTTCGGACCCCGATGTAGCCGGTGAACTGCGGGGAGTGATCACCGAGTTGAGTCAGCGGGAGGTGGAGGTGATGGACCTGATCGCGTCGGGCATGACCAATCAGCAGATCGCCGCCTCCTGCTTCATCAGTCAGAAGACGGTCAAGAACCACATCAATCGCATCTTTGCCAAGTTGAACGCGGGCAGCCGGGGCGAGGCCATCGCCGTCTGGCGCAGCCTCGCACGAGGGGGGTCGGCGTGAGGGCGTTACGCACACTCCGCTGCCCCGATTGGGCCCACCCTTGGGCCCACAGACCCATGTCCGCCGTCCCGCCCCGGGCGTACGGTGCACGCGCTGAAAGCCGGACCGGCCTGGAGGAAGTCGATGTCGAACGTGACGCTGAAGGCGATCGTGAACACCCGTGTGTACGTGGCCGCCTGGGTGGCCGCGACGGCACTGGCGATGAAGGAACGCCGCGACGAGGGCCAGGGCGCGGTCGAGTACGTGGGCGTGATCGTGCTGGTGGCGCTGATTATTGCGGCGCTGGTGGGGTCGGGGGTGGCGAACGACATCGCCACGGGCCTCACGACCAAGGTCAACGAGATTCTGGGCGGAGGCGGTGGGGAGTAGTCCCTCCCACCGCTGGTAGTACCCGTGAGGCAGGGCAGGCCGCTCCCATCTACATCGCGATGGTGGCGGGCCTGCTCTTTCTCGCGCTCGCCTTCTTTGCGGTGGGTCAGGCGGGAGCCACTCGCAACGGCGCTCAGTCCGGAGCCGATGCTGCCGCCCTTGCCGCCGCCATGGAGTCCAGGGACCGGGTCCTCGGCGACGGTGAACTCGACCTCGACTTCCTGGGCGATCTTCTCGACGGTGATGTGATCGGGGACCCCGGCGGTGGCTGTGCGGCAGCCGGTCAATTTGCGGGTGAGAACGAGACGACGGTCACGGGGTGCGACTTCCTGGGCCCCGGCCGCTGGGGTTTCCGGGTGACCGTCGATTCGCAGCCGCTCGGGGAGACGATCCTCCCGGGAACAGCCGATCAACGTGCCCAGGCGAAGGCCACCGCTGTCGTGGAGCCCTTGTGCACCTTCGAACCCTCGGAGAACGAGCCCCCGGAGAACGAGCCCTCGCCTGGCGATGGGGACAACGAGCCCGAAGAGCCCAGCCCGTCGCCCTCCGAGGAGCCAGGGTCCCTGGGAACACTGCACTGCCCCGACGGCGGCGACATCGACATCGATCCCGAGGACCCGGATCCACTTCCCGACCTGTCCGAACTCTTCACCGTCCGGCTGGTCGAGGACTGACCGCGACCGAACACAAAGGAACACCACTCATGAGAAATCGGCACGGAGCGATGACCCGCAGGGCAGTGACCGCCGTCCTTGCGGCAGCGGCGCTGTCGCTGTCGACGGCGTGCGGCGGCGGTGACAGTGGCTCCGACGACAAGAAGAGCAGCAGCGCCGCGACGGAATCTGGCAAGCCGGAGGAGTCCGGCGACGGCGGCGGCAACACCGTGCCGGACAAGAGCCAGACCTTGGCCACCATCAACGGCAGCAACGGTTTCGAGTTCACGATCCACAGCGCTGTTCGGGACGGCGGTGGCTTTCTGACGATTTCCGGAGCGGTGAAGAACACGACCGGGAAACGCCAGATTCCCCCGATTCAGTGGAACGGCGAAGAGACCCTGGTCAAGCGCACAGGCAGGTCATTCGCCGGGGTGACCCTGGTCGACAAGGTGGGGAAGAAGCGCTACTACGTCCTGCGTGACACCGACGGCTTTCCCCTGACGACAACCGGCCTCACGGCATTCGAAGGCGGCAAGAGCGTCGACTTCTTCGCCCAGTTCCCCGCACCCCCCAACGAGACCACCACCCTCGATCTCCAGATCCCCCTCATGCCCACCGCCACGATTGAGATCTCCTGATGCGTGCGGCACCCGTCTCCCTCGCCGCCCTGCTCCTCTTCACCAGCATCCAGCTGACCACCGCCCCCGCCGCGTCCGGCGCCCCCGTCGACGACGACCCGAGCGTCCCGCCCGGCACCGAGTCGACGTACACCCCGCCGGAGATCGACGGCAGCAACCCCGGTCTGAAGATGCGCGACGGTGCCACCCTCGCCCAGCCGCGTGTGCTGGACATCGTCTCCATCGTGGAGACCGAGGGCGGTGAGGAGCGCCGTGAAGAGACCACGTCCTCACTGAAGTTCGCGCTCCAGGCCGAGGTCCTGTTCGGCAAGGACAGCGCCAAGCTCACCCCGCAGGCCAACGGCCGCATCTCCGCCATCGTCGCGGAGATCAAGAAGCACAACGCCCAGAAGGTCCGCGTCTTCGGGTTCACCGACAACCTCGGTACGTACGAGCACGGCCGGGTCCTGTCCAAGAAGCGGGCCGACGCCGTGCACGGGGTGCTCAGCGGGCAGCTCGACGACGCCGGGATCACCTATGAGGTCCGCGGCTACAGCGAGGACTATCCGATCGCGGACAACTCCAGCGAGGAGGGCCGGACCAAGAACCGCCGTGTGGAGGTCTCCTTCCCGACAGGGGGCACCAACTGAACGCGTTCCCGCCGTACGTCCCGCAGCCGGCCCGCAGTACGCTGCGGGCCGGCTGTCGACCGAGTGGGCCGAGGAGCGCGCGGATGAGACGGGTACGGGCCGCAACGGTGACGGTGCTTCGCGGAGTTCTCCTCGGAGTCGTCTGCGGGGCCCTCCTCGCGCCGGCGTCCGCCGTCGCGGTCTCCCCGAGCGGCCCGGCCGCCGCCTACCGGACCGCCCCGGACGCGAAGCCCGTCCACGGCGCGGCATCCAGCGCCGAGGGCCCGCGGCTGCGGCCCGGGACGTACACCGACACGGTCTCCGCCGGGGAGCGGAAGTTCTACCGCGTCGTGCTCGACGACGTGTCGAACGCCTATGTCTCCGCCGTACTGGCTCCGCCGCCGGGCAGCCCGGTCGGCGCCACGGACGGCGTGCGGATAGCGCTGGAGTCCGCGGACGGTGAGAAGTGCAGCGTGAGCAACGACGTCACGTTCGGCAGCTCCACCGCCCGGCCCGTCGCCGACTACGCCACGCGGCGCATCGGGAAGGGCCGGGAGTGCCAGGCGGCGGGCGACTACGTCTACAGCGTCGAGTGGATCGGCTCGGGGGCCGGTTCCGGGGCCCGTGACTGGCCGTTGGAGCTGAAGTACATGACGGAGCCCGGGGTCGGGGACGGTGCGCAGACGCCCGCGCCGTCCTCCTGGGCGACGCGGCCGGCGGACCCCGTCACCGGGGCGGCGAAGGGCGTCGACGGCGGATCCGGGTTCAACGACGCGCCCGCCGTCGGCCATGGCGTGTGGAAGGACCGGCTGAGTCCGGGTGAGAGCCGGTTCTACAAGGTGCCCGTCGAGTGGGGGCAACAGGTCTTCCTCGACGCGGAGTTCGCCGGTACGGCCACCGGCCGGGCCGCGTCGGTCCCGGACGGCCTGCGGCTGACGCTGTTCAACACGGGCCGCGGCTTCGTCAAGAACGAGGCGACCGGCTACCGGGGCGGTCCCTCGGAGGTGTCGCTCGGCACGGCGCCCGCCGCGTTCGCCAATCGGACCTCGCCCCGGGACGACACGGGAGCGATGCGGTTCTCCGGTTGGTACTACGTCCGGGTCTCGCTCGATCAACGGGTCGACACAGCGCTGTCGTTGACGCTGCGCGTCGGCGTCGAGGGCGATCGCGTCGAAGGTCCGGCGTACACGGGTGACGCCGTCGCTGCGGGCTTCGGGCTCAGCGACGAGGACCGGGCGGCCGCACAGGCCGGGCGGGCATCGTCCGGCAGCGGAACCGGGAACAGCGCGCTGTACAAGGCCGTCGGCTACACGGGGATCGGCCTCGGTACGGCCCTCGTGCTGATTCTCGCCGTGTGGACGCTGCTGGCCCGCCGCAGCCGCGGCCGCCACGTGCGGCAGCCACTGCCGTGGGAGCCGCGCGCCCATTGAGCGGGCCGGGCGGCGTGGGCCTCCTGAGCCGTCGGCGCCGCAGGTCGGACACAAGGCCCAGGTCACGGGGGGCCCACGATTGGGCCCGGGGGCCCATGACCCCGGCACATCCGCTCCCTACCGTCGCTTCATGTCGCCACACGGGGTTGCGCGTCGGGCCCGCCGTCGAGTGTGCCGGGGACTGCCGCGCCCCCGTGCACGCCTCCTCGGCCGGCGGAAGGAGCGCGGGGACGGGTCGGGCCGGCCTGCCGCCGACCGTTCTGGCCGGGTCGACGACGGGACCTCTTCGTGATCTACAGCTTTCTGACCGTCCACCGGCTGACCGTGTCCGCCATGGCGGTCGCGCTGGCGCGGGCGGTGGGCGTGCCCTCCACGGCGGTCGACATCGCCGACGAGGACTCGGTCGAGGACCGGGACGGCCGTAACTGGGACGCGCTCGTGCTCTGCGGCTACCACGCGGTCGCCGGGGATGTCGCGCTGGCCTGGGAGGTCTCCGTCGCGGACGCCGTGCCCGACCCCCCGGACGAGGCGGAGGCGGCGCGGAGCCTCGCGGCCCTGAGCGGAACGACGGTGCTCTACCCCGCCGAGGAGACGGTTCCGTCCGCGTACTGGGCGGCCGCTCCGGACGGCACGGTGACGCGCGCCCGCGTGGTCGAGGCGGGCGCGAGCGGCGGAGCCGTGGTGGTGGAGGTCGAGGCCGTCGAGACGGCTGTCGCCCAACTACCGTCGGCGCGAGTGCAGTTACTGCCGGAGATCTTCCGCGAGGAGAAGGTGCCGACGCCGGTGGCGGACGCCTTCGCCGCTCTCACCGACGCCGACGGCAGCGCACCGGCGCGGAGCCCGGAGAACCGTGCCCGCGAGGAACTGCTGCTCTGGGAACGTCTCGTCCGCAGAGTGGAGGCCGACTGGGGGCCGACCGGCCGCTACCCCGAGGAGCTGTATCTGGAGGACCTGCGCACCCGTGACCGGCTCGCCGAGCGGCTGTCCACCGTGCACGGCACCCTGGGCGGGGAAATCGCTCGTTCCGCCGAGACGCTCGACGTACTCTTCCGTACGCACACCACGGACGACGGGGGAGAGCTGCTCGGGCGCCTGACCAAGGCGGGATCCGCGATGGCGGACCGCGGCTGGTGGTGGCGACGGCGACCTGCGCGGCTGCCCTGGGTCTGACGGCCTGACGGGATCGAACGGGATCGAGGAGTCCGGTCGGCGGCCTGCGGCAGGTGTGCCGGCGAAGGAGGGACACGCGTGGCGGTGCCGTTCGGTGACCGGCTGCGGGACGAGCTGGGTCCGCCCCGGCGGGCGCGGCTGCTCGACAGCAGCCCGCGGTCGGCGGTCTGGCGCGTCGAACTGCCCGACGGCACGGTCGCCGTGGTGAAGCAGCTCGTCGCCGATGAAGCAGACGGCGAGGCAACCGGTGCAGCTGCCGACGCCGCGGCCGACGAACGCTACCGGCGGGAGATCACGGCCCTGCGCTCCGCCGGTCGCGTACGTCCCGCGGTGGTGCCACGCCTGCTCGGCACGGCCCCGGACGCCCGGGTGCTCGTACTGGAGCACGTGGAACACCGAACACCGCGCGAGGGCTGGCAGATCGCGTACGCACAAGGCCTCGCCCGATTGCATGCCGCGGCCACCGGCGACGAGACGGAGCTGCCCCGTTGGACCGGTCCCGGTGAGCGCGATGTCACCGCGTTCCTGGCGTTCGCCCGGCGTCTCGGCGCCACCGTCTCCGCGGCGGCCGAGGACGAACTCGGTGCGTTGGTGCACCGCCTCGGAACACCGGCTGCACGCAGCGCACTGCTGCACGGCGACCCCTGCCCCGGCAACGATCTGCACACCCCCGACGGCATCCGCTTCGTCGACTTCGAGCAGGCCTGCCTCGGCAACGGCCTCATGGAACTCGCGTATCTGCGCATCGGTTTCCCGACCTGCTGGTGCGTCACCGACGCTGCCGGGCCGCTGCTGTCCGAGGCCGAGGAGATGTACCGCACCACCTGGCGTGCGGCGACCGGCACCGAGGTCGCGGGTGATCTCGCCGACGCCTGCGCGGGCTGGCTGATCCGGGGCGACGCCCTGGTGGAGCGCGCCCGCCGGGGCACCGTCGACCGGCTCGCCCGCGCGGTGGACGAGGACTGGAAGTGGGGCACCGTCACCGCGCGGGAGCGGCTGCTGCACCGGCTCGGCGTGGTCGCCGGGATGGCCGGCGGCCATGAGGCACTGGGTGCGCTGGGCGCGCTCGCCGGGGACCTGCGTGACCGGGTCCGAGGGCGGTGGCCCCGGCTCGGCACGGTGCCGACCCGCAGACCGTCGTCATAGACAGCCGGGTGAACTCACGGGCCGGGCCACCCGGCTCGCCGCCTGAAGCTGCCCGGCTCACGGCCTGAAACGGCCCAGCGCCTGAAACGGCCCAGCGCCTGAAACGGCCCAGCTCGACGCCTGGAAGGACCCAGCTCGATGCCCGGAAAGACCGAGCCCGCAGCCTGGGAGGGCCGGGCCGCCCGGCCGTGGACATCACCGGTCAGCCGGCCCCGGCCCCGCCGCCCCCGGCGTCTCGATCGTGAGCCGTGCCCCGGTGACGAGACCCCACCCCGCCATCGCCCCCGCCTCCGCCTCCAGCACATGCCGCGCCCGCAGCCGCGGCCTCCCCAACCGCCCCGGCCCCATCGTCCGTATCTCGATGACCCGCAACTCCCGGTCCAGATAGGCCACATCGATCGAGAAGCGCATCCGGAAGGTGTGCACGCTGTTGCACGGGGTCAGCAGCATGGCCCCGTCGATCCCGTCCCGGCCCAGCAGCCCCCGCCGCCGCGGACCGTAGGTCGCCGCGATCTCCACCGGCACCGCGGCGTCCCGCCCGGCCGCCCGCAGCACCCCCGTGCCGTCCCGCCACCGACGCCGTCCGCTCATGGTCGTAGACCGTAGCGCCGGCCTTCCGGCCGTGGGTCCGGATGCCCCGAGTGGGCCCCCGGACCCATGACCGCGGTCGGAACGGGCCCTTACGCTCTTTGCCGTGTATGCCACGCTGCTCGCCGTCGCCGCCCTGTGGGGCGCCGCCGCGGGCCTGCTCGTGCCCCGCGCCGCGTACCGGCTCTCCGTCGAGCCGGGAGAGCCCTGGCGCGGCAGCTGTCCTTCGGGGCACGGTTTCGCCGGTCCGGTGCGCGGTTGGATCGGCTCAGTCCGGTGCGCGACCTGTGCGACGGCGGTACCGGCCGTGTCCGGCCAGGCGGCCGACGGTGTGGCGGGCCCTTCCCCGGACGCACCCGCGGCACCTGCGGCACCCGCGACGCCCGTCACCGTCCCGCCCGTCACCGTCCCCCTCGTCACCACCGCGGCCTGCGTCGCCGTGGCGGCCGCCAGCGGGGCCCGCCCCGAACTGGCCGTCTGGCTGCTGATGGTGCCCTTCGCCGTACTGCTCGCGGTCGTCGACCTCCGAGTGCACCGGCTGCCCGACCAGCTGACCCTGCCACTGGCCGCCGCGGCCGCACTTCTTCTCGGACCGGTGGCACTGCTGCCCGGCCACGCCGGTTCCTGGGCCACGGCACTGCTCGGCGGACTCGTCCTCGGCGGCGCGTACTTCGTGCTCTTCGTCATCCATCCCAACGGCATGGGCTTCGGTGACGTCAAACTGGCACTGTCGCTGGGAGTCGTCCTCGGCTGGTACGGCTGGAGCGTGCTCTTCGTCGGCGCCTTCGCGGGCTTCCTGTTCGGCTCGCTCTACGGGGTCGTGCTGATGGCCCTCGGCCGCGCCGGCCGCAGGACGGCGATCCCCTTCGGGCCGTTCATGATGGCGGGAGCCCTGCTGGGGCTGCTGCTCGGCGCACTCGCCGCCCGAGGCTGAACCCGCAGGTACCCGACCGCCCTCACCCGCACGTCGCCCACCGCGAGTCGCCCATAACGAGAAGACAAGCGGTGCCGCGGCGCGCAGTATCGGTCCCATGGACACCGAGCCGGTCAACATCATCGAGGCGCTCGCCTCCTTCGACGACGTCTACAGCCCGCGCATCGTCGCCCGGATGAACGACTACGACGTACGCATCGCCCATACCGCCGGAGAGCACGTCTGGCACGTCCACGAGGACACCGACGAGTTCTTCCTCGTGCTCGACGGCCGCTTCGACATCGCCCTGCGCACCGCCGACGGCACCGAGTCCACCGTCGAGCTCACCAAGGGCGACACCTTCGTCGTCCCCAAGGGCACCGAGCACAAGCCGTCGTCGCCCGGCGGCTCGATCCTGATGTTCGAGCCGTCCGGTACGAAGTCGACCGGTGACCGGCACGAGGGCGAGATCCCCGGCCATGTCGACAGCACCACGGGACACGCCCTGTCATGACAGCGCAGCAGCACGGCACACCACGGTCGTTCGAGGATCTGATCGACGAGGCGGCGGCCGTCTCCGTCGAGGGCTGGGACTTCTCCTGGCTGGAGGGGAGAGCCACCGAGCAGCGCCCTTCCTGGGGGTACGCCCGGTCGATGGGCGAGCGCATGGCGCGAGCCTCGGCGGCGCTGGACATCCAGACCGGTGGCGGCGAAGTCCTCGCCTCCGTACCGGTGTTGCCGCAGCTCACCGTCGCGACGGAGGCCTGGCCGCCGAACGTCGCCAAGGCCACCGCCCTTCTGCGGCCGAGGGGCGTGGCGGTCGTCGCCGATCCCGAGGAGCCGCCGCTGCCGTTCGCCGACGAGGCGTTCGACCTCGTCGTCAGCCGCCATCCCGTCCGCGCGTACTGGCAGGAGATCGCCCGCGTACTGCGGCCCGGTGGCACGTACTTCTCACAGGAGGTCGGCCCGGCCAGCGTCTTCGAACTGGTGGAGTACTTCCTCGGGCCGCAGCCGCCCGAGGCGCGCGGCGCCCGCGACCCGCAGGCGGCGCGGGCCGCAGCCGAGACCGCGGGCCTGGACGTGGTGGATCTGCGGGCGGAGTCGCTGCGGACCGAGTTCCACGACATCGGGGCCGTCGTCTACTTCCTGCGCAAGGTCATCTGGATGGTCCCCGGGTTCACGGTCGAGCAGTACCGTCCGCAGCTCGTGGCGCTTCACGAACGGATCGAGTCCGAGGGACCCTTCGTCGCCACGACGACGCGCTTCCTCATCGAGGCGGTCAAACCCGGCTCGTGCCGCTCCCGGCACTAGCATTCGGAGATATGCGGACATTTTCTGACAACGCGGCGGTTCGGCGCAGCGTCCTGCGATCCCTCGTCCCCGCGCCCTCGCCGGAGCCCGGAACACGCGCCGCTGCCCGCTTCCCCGCCGCCCTTCTCCCCTGGAGCTGGGCGGCGGCCTTCTTCCTTCTCTACGCCACCGTCGCCGTGCGCCGTCATCTGCTGCTGCGCACCACCGGCTACGACCTCGGCATCTTCGAGCAGGCCATCCGCGCCTACTCCCAACTGCGCGCCCCGATCGTCCCGTTGCGCGGGGAGAACTTCCATCTGCTCGGCGACCACTTCCACCCCGCGCTCGCCGTCCTCGCCCCGCTCTACCGCCTCTGGCCGTCCCCGCTGTGTCTGCTCCTCGCCCAGTCCGCGCTGCTGGCGCTCGGCGCCGTGCCGCTGGTGGCCTGGGCGCAGCGGGTACTCGGACGGCGGCCGGCGCATGCCGTCGCTCTCGGGTACGGGCTCAGCTGGGGCATCGCGTCGGCCGCCGCGTTCGACTTCCACGAGGTCGCGCTCGCCGTGCCGCTGCTGTCGTTCGCCGTCGTCGCGCTCGGCAGGCGGCGTTGGGGAGCCGCCGTTGCCTGGGCCGCACCGCTGGTCCTGGTCAAGGAGGACCTGGGCCTGACCGTCGCCGCGCTGGGCTGCTTCGTCGCCTGGAAGGGGCCGCGGCTTCTCGGCGTCGTCACCGCGGCCGCCGGTGTGATCGCCTCGGTGATCGAGATCAAGGTGCTGCTCCCCGCGTTCAATCCGGCCGGCGGCTATGCCCACGGTGTGAACCTGGGCGAGGGCAGCCACTCCACCCTGCTCGGCACCCTCGTCCTCGCCCCGCTCGACGCACTGCGCCCGGACATCAAGGCGATGACGCTCATCCTGGTGTTCGCGCCCTCGGCGCTCCTCGCCCTGCGCTCCCCGCTCGCCCTGCTGGCCGTGCCCACGCTCGCCTGGCGGATGCTCTCCCAGAACGGCTTCCACTGGGGCACGTCCTTCCACTACAGCGCCGTCCTGATGCCGATCGTGTTCGCCGGGCTCATCGACACCCTGCGGCGCTGGGGCGCGGCGGACCACCCGCTCGCCGCGCGGCAGGTACGGGCCTCCCTCGCCACGGTCCTCGCCGTCACCGTCGTCATGCTGCCGTCGTTCCCCCTGGCCCAGCTGGCGCAGCGGGCCACCTGGCGCACCACACCCCACATCGAGGCCGCCCGCTCCCTGCTCGCGAGGATCCCCGACGGCGCGTCCGTCGCCGCCTCCAACCGCCTGGTGCCCCAGCTCACTTCCCGCTGCGACGTGGTGCTCTTCCCGACCTTCCCGGTCGACGCCCGGCTCTACGAGTACGACAAGGACCGGCTGCCGCGCCCGACGGCCGAGTGGATCATCCACGACCGGGAGGCGCCCGAGGCCTGGCCGTATCGCACCGGCCACTGGCCCTATCCGCCCGAGAAGCAGGCCGCCGAACTCGACGCCGCCGAGCGCCGGTACGGCTACGAGCGGATCGCCGAACAGGACGGCATCACCCTGCTGCGCCTCAGGCATGCGGCCCGACCGTGACCGTACCGACCGTCAGCTCCGCCGTCCCCTCCAGCACTTCGGCGACCCGCTCCACCTGTCGTTGAAGGTCACGGCGCGTCCGGGCGCGCTCCAGCGCCTTCCCCACCGGTTCGACCGTGACCGCGGTCCGCTTCCCCGACCGCTTCTGGTGCCACACCCCGTGGACCTCTCCGTCGACGAGGACGACGGGGAAGTTCCCGGCCTGACCGCCGGCGAGCGCCCGCTCGCGGGCAGCGCCCGGGAAGAGCAGCTCACGCGGCTGCGAGGCGATGGTGAACGCGTCGAAGTAGGGCAGCAGCCGCACCCCGCGCGGTGCCTCGTCGGCGAACTCGGTGTCCCCGGCCGCCACCCACGCCCGCTCACCCGCGAACACGACCTCCTCGATCCGCCCGCCGGCCGCCGATGACGCGAAGAGCCCGGCTGCCCAGGCGCGCGGAGCGGCGAGCCACTTCGCGAAGTGCGCGGGTGAGGCGGGCCCGTACGCCCGCAGATAGTGCTCCAAGAGGGCCTCCAGCGCGGCCGGCCCGTCCATGGGGGTGACGCCGGGGCTGGTACAGGTCGCCTTGCGCCCGCGGTTGGGGGCGAACGCGAGCAGTCCTCGGTGTGCCGCCAGATGCGTCGCCTGACGCCACCGGGGCCACTTGTCCTGGAAGGCCTCCATCACCGGATCGCCCGCCCACGGGCCGGTGCGCTCCACGATCGCCTCGGTCAGCTCGTCGACCGTGAGCTCGGCACCGGTGAGCGCGTCGCCGATGGCCGCCAGGACCTGCTCCGTCTGCTCGTCCGTCATCCGCACATGGGGCGGCATCGGGTTCGATCCGGCGGGGATCGCGGAGAGCGCCCCGGTCCACATCGGCATGTCCTCGGCCGCCAGCAGATGGACGGTGCCGCGGGGTCCGTACGTCTTCACGAGGCTGTGCTCGGTCCACAGCGCCTCGCGCACGCTGGTCCGGGTCGCGCCGCCGTCCAGGCGCAGCGCGACGGACAGCTCGGCGGCGGAGAGGACCTGCGCGTGCGCGCCGAGCATGGCGGCGGTGATCCGGGCGGGGGAGCCCTGGGCGGGGGTGACCAGGCCCTGGCGGCGGAGCCTGCGGGCGGAGGCCTCGGTCCATGTCACTTCGCGCGTCGTCATGACAGGACTGTAGGAGCCCTATAGGCCAGATCCTGTCCTCGTTCGGGACCGCGATCCGCGAACAGTGGTGTACTGGCGAAACGGTAAGTATCGAGCGTGTCGGAGGAGTTGCCGTGGCCAAGGCGAAGAGTGCGTACAGCTGCGGTCTCGATGCCGCCGTGGACGTCGTCGGCGGCAAGTGGAAGCCGCTCATCCTGTGGGCGCTGCACGACGGCACGCACCGCTTCGGGGAGCTGAAGCGCCATGTCGGCGGCGTCAGCGAGAAAATGCTGATCCAGCAGTTGCGCGAGCTGGAGGCGGACGGTGTGGTGCACCGCGAGGTCTACCGGGAAGTGCCGCCCCGGGTGGAGTACTCCCTCACCGAGCTGGGGGAGGCGCTGAACACCGCGCTGCTGCCGCTCGGGGTGTGGGGCGACACCTTCATGGAGCAGATCATCGCCAACAAGACGAAAGAACCGTCGGCCTGACGGACCGGCGAGGGGCGGCCGTTCCCTACACGCCGTCACCGCGTCAACGGCGCGCCCGGACCGCGGGTCCCCCCTGAGGGGTACGACCCGGGATGCCCGAAGAGCCCAAAAGCCCCTGGTTTCCGGGCTCCCGGGCTACAAGGGGCCCTCCGTTCGCCGCATCCGTGGCGTAGTTCCGGCACGGCGTGGCACGCAGCACCACTTACGAAGGGTTATGGTGGAAACCCCCCCTCGGGCCGGTCCGTATCCCCCCCACGGACCGGCCCGTTTTTCTGTCCCGGCCCGTACGGCTCCCCGCTGCACCGGGCAGGTGAGCGGCTTCCGCACTTCCCCGTTGGTGCGCGGCCACCGCTTCCCCCGGGCCTCACGCGGCGTCAGCCGTCAGCTGCGGCCCGCCCAGATGTTGGTGCCCTCGGTGTCGACCGCGTAGGTGTCGATCTCCCGCAGCTCCTCCTCGCTCAGAGGCGCGCCGGCCAGAGCCTCCACGTTCTCCTCGAGCTGCTTCACACTGGACGCGCCGATCAGGGCCGACGTCATCCGCGGATCCCGCAGCACCCAGCTGATGGCCAGCTGCGCCAGCGACTGGCCGCGGCCGGCGGCGATGTCGTTCAGCCCGTTCAGCCGGCGCACGACCTCGTCGGACAGGAGCTTCGGGTCCAGCGACTTGCCCTGGGTCGCCCGCGAGCCCTCCGGAATGCCCTTCAGGTACTTGCCCGTCAGCAGGCCCTGTGCGAGCGGCACGAAGGAGATGCAGCCCATGCCGGCGCTCTCCAGAGTGTCGAGCAGCCCGTCGTCCTCGATCCAGCGGTTGATCATCGAGTAGGAGGGCTGATGGATGAGGGCGGGCACGCCCATCTCCTTCAGCAGCCGGGCGGCCTCGGCGGTCTGCTCCGCGGTGTAGGAGGAGACGCCCACGTACAGCGCCTTGCCCTGCTGCACGGCGGTGGCCAGCGCGCCCATCGTCTCCTCGAGAGGAGTGTTCGCGTCGAAGCGGTGCGAGTAGAAGATGTCGACGTAGTCGAGTCCCATGCGGTCCAGGGAGGCATCGAGCGAGGACAGCAGGTACTTGCGGGACCCCCACTCGCCGTACGGCCCCGGGTGCATGAGATAGCCGGCCTTGGTGGAAATGACCAGTTCGTCGCGGTAGGGCGCGAAGTCCTGCGCGAAGAGCTTGCCGAAGTTGAGCTCGGCGGAACCGGGCGGCGGGCCGTAGTTGTTCGCCAGGTCGAAGTGCGTCACGCCGAGATCGAAGGCGCGGCGCAGGATGGAACGCTGCGAATCGAGCGCGCGGTCGTCGCCGAAGTTGTGCCACAGGCCGAGCGAGAGGGCGGGGAGCTTCAGCCCCGACCGGCCGGAGCGGCGGTACTCCATCGAGTCGTATCGGTCGGGAGAAGCGAGGTACGGGGAGGTATGAGTCACGTATCCCTCCTTATCACGGACTTGTGACAGACCGGGTTGGGTGGCCGTGGCCCGTGCGCAGTACTGTTGCGGCTTCGGGGATTGCCGCCCGGCGGGGGCCGAGGCCGGTGCTGCGTTCGCCCGGGGCACGGCGCCCGACGGCGGCCGCGCCGCGGGCCGGGCCCCGGGTACAGGGCCGGTGAGCCCGACGGAACCGAGAGGTGGACTGGCGTGAACTTGCGTGACCTGGTGTACGGGCTCTACGCACGCCGGGTGGAGGGCCGACTCGACCACGCCCAGGTGCCCAAGCACATCGGCGTCATCCTCGACGGCAACCGTCGCTGGGCCAAGGCTTCCGGTGGTACCGCAGAACAGGGTCACAAGGCCGGCGCCAGCAAGATCCAGGAGCTGCTGGGATGGTGCGCCGAGACCGATGTCGAGGTCGTCACCCTCTGGCTGCTGTCCACGGACAATCTGGACCGCCCGGAGAAGGAGCTCGTCCCGCTCCTCGGCATCATCGAGAACGCGGTCCGCGACCTGGCGGCCGACGGCCGCTGGCGCGTGCACCACGTCGGCACGCTCGACCTGCTTCCCGCCCGCACCCAGTCCGTGCTGAAGGAGGCCGAGCAGGCCACCGACGGCATCGACGGAATACTGGTCAATGTCGCGGTCGGCTACGGCGGCCGGCAGGAGATCGCGGACGCGGTCCGCTCCCTGCTTCTGGAGCACGCCGACAAGGGCACCAGCTTCGAGGAGCTGGCCGAGATCGTCGATGTCGAACACATCTCCGAACATCTCTACACCCGCGGCCAGCCCGATCCCGACCTGGTCATCCGCACCAGCGGCGAGCAGCGGCTGTCCGGATTCATGCTCTGGCAGAGCGCCCACTCGGAGTACTACTTCTGCGAAGTCTTCTGGCCGGCGTTCCGCAAGGTGGACTTCCTGCGAGCCCTCCGTGACTACGCCGCGCGCCACCGCCGCTACGGAAACTGAGGTCCCCGCGGGGCCCTCGCAGCACTGATCACCCTCTGTTCACCCACACGTCGTCATATGCCATGGCATGGCAGCGCGTGTTCGAGGGAATACCCCTTCCAGGTCGACGTCCGATCCACGAACGTCGTATCTCAGTGAGCGGCCGAGACCGCTCACCCGGGAGGCCCTTTGCACACGAAGGAACGCACCCCCTGTGCGGACCACGCGGAGGGCCGGTGCTCGGCCCGCGCATCGTGGCCAGAGCCCGGCCCAGTCGCCCGCGACGCCGTCGCAGCCCGACCTCGTCCGAGGGGGTACGTCCTTCCGTGGTGAACAGCACAAAGCGCCGCATGCCCGACAGGCGCACTTACGTTCTCGACACCAGCGTCCTGCTGGCCGACCCGAACGCCATGACCCGCTTCGACGAGCATGAAGTCGTGCTCCCGATCGTGGTCATCACGGAGCTGGAGGCCAAGAGGCACCATCCGGAACTCGGCTACTTCGCCCGTCAGGCCCTGCGCCTGCTGGACGACTTCCGTATCCGGTACGGACGCCTCGACGCCCCCATCCCCATGGGCGACCTCGGCGGCACGATCCGTGTCGAGCTCAACCACTCCGATCCCGGCGTCCTTCCGGCCGGCTTCCGATTGGGGGACAACGACTCACGGATCCTGGCGGTAGCGCGCAATCTCCAGGCCGAGGGGTACGACGTCACGGTCGTCTCCAAGGACCTGCCTCTGCGGATCAAGGCCTCCTCCGTCGGCCTGCTGGCCGAGGAGTACCGCGCCGAGCTCGCCATCACCGACTCCGGCTGGACCGGAATGGCGGAGATGTCGCTCTCGGCCGACCAGGTCGATCTGCTCTACAGCGAGGAGACGCTCTACGTCCCCGAGGCGGCCGAGCTGCCCGTCCACACCGGACTGGTGCTTCAGTCCGAGCGCGGCAAGGCGCTCGGCAGGATCACGGCCGAGGGCAACGTCCGGCTCGTGCGCGGTGACCGGGAGGCCTTCGGCATCCACGGCCGCAGCGCCGAGCAGCGCATCGCCCTCGATCTGCTCCTCGACCCGGACGTCGGCATCGTCTCGCTCGGCGGCCGGGCCGGCACCGGAAAGTCGGCGCTCGCGCTCTGCGCGGGACTGGAAGCGGTCCTGGAGCGCCGACAGCACCAGAAGGTGATGGTCTTCCGGCCGCTGTACGCGGTGGGCGGGCAGGAGCTCGGCTATCTGCCCGGCACCGAGGCCGAGAAGATGAGCCCCTGGGCGCAGGCCGTCTTCGACACGCTCTCCGCCGTGGCGGGCCGTGAAGTGATCGAGGAGGTCCTCGGGCGCGGCATGCTCGAGGTGCTGCCGCTCACCCATATCCGGGGCCGCTCGCTGCACGACGCGTTCGTCATCGTCGACGAGGCCCAGTCCCTGGAGCGGAACGTCCTGTTGACCGTTCTGTCCCGAATCGGGGCTGATTCCCGGGTTGTTCTCACGCATGACGTGGCACAACGGGACAATCTGCGCGTGGGGCGGTACGACGGAGTCGTCGCCGTGGTCGAGAAGTTGAAGGGCCATCCGCTGTTCGCGCACGTCACCCTCACCCGGTCCGAGCGATCGCAGATCGCCGCGCTGGTGACCGAAATGCTCGAGGAAGGCCAGATCTAGCACCGAATACGGCAGTTGGCGCCGCCCGGCAGACGCAAGAGCGTAGCCGGGCGGCGTCGTGCTGTGCGCCGCTTTCCGTAAAACTCCTGGGGCAAACGGCATGTGAGCTTTCACACGCAACGAAGAATTGCCTTGCGGCGTCGGCTTCCGGCAGAGTCTTGCTTCCGTCAGGCCCCGCATACGACACACCCGCACCACCCGTGGTGCACCGCAACACACAACTCAAGACCTGCCGTCGTGTGCCGCCCGCGAGCTTCATGGGCTCTCCCGTAGGGGAGTTGCCCACCGGGCCAGCGCCTCCTGTGACCCAACGCAGTGAGGAGGCCAGCGCCAGGGGCACGATTCGTACGCGAGGTCACCCATGCGCGCGATGCTGGAAGGAAACCGTGTGAGCCGGATCTCGGTCCGGGGATTCGCCGTGGCGTCAGCCACCGCGGTCACCACCGTCGGAGCTGTCGTGGGCGTTGCCTCGGGCAACACCCAGCCCGCGGGCGACACGCTCGAGGCAACGGCCGCCGACGCGACCCTCCTCGCAGACATTCCCATGGGCCAGCAGGCCCAGGTTCAGGTTTCCTCCCTCGCGGAGCAGGCCGATGCCCAGGCCGCCGCCGCCGACGCGACGGCCAAGAAGTCCGCCGAGGAAGCTGCGCGCATCGAGGCGGCGAAGACCGCCAAGGCGAAGAAGGAAGCCGCCGAGGAGAAGGCCCAGGCCGAGCGCGACAAGGAAGAGCGGGCCAACCGCGACTCCGTGCGCGACGCTTCGAGCTTCTCCGCCAAGGGCTCCTACTCCGTCGCCGAGGTCCAGGCGATCGCCCGGCAGATGGTCCCCGCCGACCAGTTCCAGTGCTTCAGCAACATCGTGGACCACGAGTCCACCTGGAACTACCGCGCGCAGAACCCCTCTTCCGGTGCGTACGGTCTCGTCCAGGCGCTGCCCGGCTCGAAGATGTCCTCGGCCGGCGCCGACTGGCAGACCAACCCGGCCACCCAGATCAAGTGGGGCCTCAACTACATGAACGAGCGCTACGACAGCCCCTGCGGCGCGTGGTCGTTCTGGCAGGCCAACAACTGGTACTAGAGCCGTCGCTCAACTTCACGTGGCCCCTCACCGTCCTACGGTGAGGGGTTTCGTGCGTGTACCGTCGTCCGGAATGCGTGGGGTGAGCAGTGGGGGGAAGAGGGAAGATCATGTCAAGACTGCCAGGCTGGCTCGCGGGGCTGGGCGCCGGAATCACCCGTGCGTCCCAGCGGCTGGACGAGCGCCGTAAGGAAGCAGTGGCCGGTGACCTCGCCGAGGAGGTCGTCGTGCCCACCCCCCGCCCCGAGCGGATACCGGCGCCGCCCGCGTACGCCCCCGCGGTCGTGGCCAAGCCCGACCCCGTCTCCGCCATCCCGTGGGGCATGCGCGTCGCGGCGGAGGCCGGCTGGCGGCTTCTCGTACTCGCGGGCACGCTCTGGGTGTTGACGAGGATCATCAGCGCCGTCCAGCTGGTGGTGCTCGCCTTCGTCGCGGCGCTGCTCGTCACCGCGATGCTCCAGCCCACCGTGGCCCGGCTGCGCCGGCTCGGCCTGCCGCGCGGACTCGCCACCGCGGTCACCGCGATCGCCGGGTTCGTCATCATGGGCCTGGTCGGCTGGTTCGTGGTGTGGCAGGTCATGGACAACCTCGACAACCTCTCCGACCGTGTCCGGGACGGCATCGAGGAGCTCAAGCGCTGGCTGCTGGACAGCCCGTTCCATGTCACCGAGTCGCAGATCAACGACATCGCCAAGAACCTCAGCGACACGATCGGCACCAACACCGAGGAGATAACGTCCGCCGGTCTTCAGGGCGTGACGGTGATGGTGGAGATCCTCACCGGCATTCTGCTGGCGATGTTCTCCACGCTCTTCCTGCTCTACGACGGCAAGCGCATCTGGCAGTGGACGCTGAAGCTGGTCCCGGCGCAGGCCCGCGAAGGAGTCGCCGGAGCCGGGCCGCGGGCGTGGCGCACTCTGACCGCGTATGTGCGCGGCACGGTGCTGGTCGCCCTGATCGATGCGATATTCATCGGTATCGGCATCTATTTCCTCGATGTCCCGATGGCTGTGCCGCTCGCCGTGTTCATCTTCCTGTTCGCCTTCATCCCGCTCGTCGGCGCGGTCATCTCGGGCGCCCTGGCGGTCGTCGTCGCGCTCGTCACCCAGGGCGTGTTCACCGCCCTGATGGTGCTGATCGTCGTCCTGGCCGTGCAGCAGATCGAGGGGCATGTACTGCAGCCCTTCATCCTGGGACGCGCGGTCCGGGTGCATCCCCTCGCCGTCGTCCTCGCGGTCGCGGCGGGCGGACTGACCGCCGGTATCGGCGGAGCGGTGGTCGCGGTGCCGCTGGTGGCCGTGACCAACACCGTCGTCGGCTATCTGCGGGTGTACAGCCAGGAACAGGCCCTGCTCGCCACGACTGCGCCGCCCGGTGCGACGGTCGTGGAGGCGGCGCCCGACGCCGTGGCCGTTCCCGAAGGGGCGCCCGGGCCGCAGGAGCGCGAGTGATCTCCGAGCCGGAACTGGTCGGTGACGAAGAGGGGTTCGGCGAGCCGGAGATCCCCGGACAGCGGAAGGACGACGCGGGGGACCGGGAGGCCACCGCGGAGACCGTCCCGGCGGCGGACGCTCCGTGGTTCCGGCGCCCACCCCCGCAGGCCTGGCTGTGGGCCCTCGGCGGCGCGGTGACGGCCTCGGCGGTGTGGGCCGCCGGTCTGTACGTCCACGAGAGCCGGGGCCCGGACATGGGCGCGTACCGCGAGAGCGGCAACCTCTGCCTCGACACGGAGGTGAAGGCCCTGTCCACCGCACTGGGCGAGGTGGACTCCCCGAGGCCGTCCGGGCGCGAGCACGCGGCCCGGGACATGGCGACCTGCTGGATCCACCTGGTGGACTCCACCGCGAAGGAGGCGGACCAGTACACGCCGACGACGGTGTTCGTCACCTACGCGCTGCACAAGAAGACGGACCCGGGGCCGGAGTTCGATGCCGGCGTGGGCACGGACATGTTCTTCGGCGACACCGAGATCGCCATGGAGCGGGTCGAAGGGCTGGGCGAGCGTGCCTACTTCGTGCTGTCCGGCGGCTCCGGCACCCCGGGCCTGCATGTGCTGGACGGGCAGGCCGTCCTCACCCTGACCGTGTCGCCCGGCGCCCTGTCCGGATCGGACACCGACGTCGACCCGGCCGACGCGTCGGAGATCAGACCCTTCATGGTCGAGGACATGCGGGCGCTGATGGCGAAGCTCCAGAGCTGAGCGGACGGACACCGGGAAGCCCCCGAGCCAGGACGCACAAGAACCGGAGTCATGACACACAAGACCGGAGTCATGACACAGGAAGGGCCCCCGCCGGTCCGTTGCCGGCAGAGGCCCTTCTCGTCTGTCCGTTGTCCCGCGCCTGTGCGCCTACTCGGCGAGGACGGCCTCGGCGTCCAGCGTCGTCCCGACCGCCTGGATCACCGCGGCGATCTTGAAGGCTTCCTGGACCGTCTCGCGGTCCACACCCGTCTTGCGCAGAACCTGCTCGTGCGAGTCCAGGCACTGGCCGCAGCCGTTGACGGCGGAGACGGCGAGCGACCACAGCTCGAAGTCGACCTTCTCCACACCCGGGTTGCCGATGACGTTCATCCGCAGGCCCGCGCGCAGCGTCCCGTACTCCGGGTCCGACAGCAGGTGCCGGGTCCGGTAGAAGACGTTGTTCATCGCCATGACGGCGGCGGCGGACTTGGCGGCGGTGTACGCCTCGGGGGAGAGGTTCTCCCGGGCCTGCGGCTCCAGCTCGCGCAGCACCTTCGGCGAGCGCGAGGCGATCGCGCAGGCCAGCACGGTGCCCCACAGCTGCTGCTGCGGGAGCTCGCTGTTGCCGATGACCGAACCGAGGTTCAGCTTCAGGTCCTTGGCGTAGTCCGGCAGTGCGGACTTGAGTTCATCGAGTGCCATGATCACTCACCGGCCAGCAGCTTGACCGGGTCGAGGGTCTCGTCGCCGGACTTCCAGTTGCAGGGGCACAGCTCGTCGGTCTGCAGGGCGTCGAGCACCCGCAGGACCTCCTTGGGGTTACGGCCGACGGAGCCGGCGGTCACCATCGTGAACTGGATCTCGTTGTTCGGGTCGACGATGAAGACGGCACGCTGGGCGAAGCCGTCCTCGCCCTCGATGCCGAGGTCGCGCATCAGCTCGTGCTTGGAGTCCGCCATCATCGGGAAGGGCAGGTCACGCAGGTCGGCGTGGTCCTTGCGCCAGGCGTGGTGGACGAACTCGGAGTCACCGGAGAAGCCGAGAATCTGAGCGTCGCGGTCGGCGAACTCGTCGTTCAGCTTGCCGAAGGCGGCGATCTCGGTGGGGCAGACGAAGGTGAAGTCCTTGGGCCACGCGAAGACGACCTTCCACTTGCCCTCGTAGGACTTGTGGTTGATCACCTCGAACTCCTTGCCGGTCTCCAGCGAGACGCAGGAGGTGAGTTCGTACGTGGGGAACTGGTCACCAACAGTGAGCACGCGCTCTCCTTGCAAAACATGGAATTCCCTTTTGGGGCATTCCAGGGGGTTGGACGGATCTTGATCCTGGCACAGAGTGCATTGATCAAAGAAATAGCTAGACTCGGTCGCCGCGATCGGAGGGAGTTATCAGTGGGTGGCATGAACAGGGGCAAACAGCCGAGCCTGGCACAGCTGCGTGCCTTCGCGGCCGTGGCCGAGCATCTGCACTTCCGGGACGCGGCGGCATCAATCGGGATGAGTCAGCCGGCACTCTCCGGAGCCGTCTCCGCGCTGGAGGAGGCACTGGGTGTCCAGCTCGTCGAACGCACGACCCGCAAGGTGCTGTTGTCGTCCGCCGGTGAGCGGCTCGCCGCCCGGACCCGGGCGGTGCTGGACGCGGTCGGTGAGCTGATGGAGGAGGCCGAAGCGGTACGGGCGCCGTTCACCGGAGTCCTCCGGCTCGGCGTGATCCCCACCGTCGCGCCCTATCTGCTGCCCAACGTCCTGCGCCTGGTGCACGACACGTACCCCGCCCTGGACCTCCAGGTCCACGAGGAGCAGACCTCCTCGCTGCTGGAGGGTCTGGCGGCGGGCCGGCTCGATCTGCTGCTGCTCGCGGTCCCCCTCCAAGTGCCCGGCATCGAGGAACTCCCGCTGTTCGACGAGGACTTCGTCCTCGTCACCCCGGAGGACCACTGGCTCGGCGGCCGCCAGGACATACCGCGCGAGGCGCTGCGCGAACTCCCGCTGCTGCTGCTCGACGAGGGCCACTGTCTGCGCGACCAGGCCCTCGACATCTGCCGGGAGGCCGGCCGCAGGGACGGCACACCGGTGACCACCACCGCCGCCGGGCTCTCCACCCTCGTGCAGCTCGTCGCCGGCGGTCTCGGGGTGACCCTGTTGCCGCGTACGGCGGTCGACGTGGAGACCGGCCGCGGCGGTCTCCAGACGGGCTGGTTCGCCGACCCGGCCCCGGCACGCCGCATCGCCCTGGCGATGCGCTCGGGAGCGGCACGCCAGGGCGAGTTCGCGGAGTTCGCACAGGCGCTGCGGGACGCGATGCGCTCCCTGCCCGTACGGGTTCTCGGCTGACTACTCCGTACGCAGCCCGTCGGGGCGCATCAGGCGCCACAGCACGGGCAGGCTGAGGAGCGTCACCAGAAGGATCAACACGGCGCCGACGGCGTTGACCGGCAGGAACGCCCACCAGTCCTCGACCTGCTTGTTCACCATCCGCAGCAGCACCAGACCGAGGCCCACCCCGCCGCCGGTCGCCAGGGCCAGGCCCAGCACGATCGGCACGGCCGTCTGCCACAGCACCGACCAGCTCAGCGTGGCGCGCCGGGTGCCGAAGGCGACCAGTACCGACAGCAGCCGCTTGCGGTCTCGCAGTTGCTCCAGTGTGGAGACGAGCATGGAGGCGGCGATCAGCAGCATCGTGGCGGTCGCGCCGACGAACAGCCCGGTGCGGACGCTGGAGTACTGACTGTCGCGCTCGAAGTTCTGCAGCGTGTTGACGAAGGTCAGCGGGTCGATGGCGGCGGCCGTGTTGCGGGCGTACTCGGCCGCGTCAGGAACCGCCGGATCGAGCTTGATCATCGTCCTGGCCTCGGGAGACATCAGCGCCTTGACGTCGATGGCCGAGGGTGTGGCCATGATGCCGAAGGCCAGGTCCCCCATCGGATCGGGGCGGGAGTCCACCGTGCGGGCCGACTTCGGTACCCGCCACAAGGCGGGCGCGGGGCGTGTGGTCTTCCCCTCGCTCCACTGCTCCGGGTGGAGATTGACCTCGGCGCCCGCCCGAGCCGTCTTGGCGAGGTAGTCGTCCGGCGGCCCCTGACCCTTGGGCGTGCGGACGATGAAGACGTCGCCGTCCCGGCACGAGGAGATCTTCGCCAGCTCCTTCAGGGAGGGGCAGTCGCCGACGGTGAGCTGGGTGGTGGGGATCCAGTCCTCACCCGCACGCTGCGGGCCCGGCCGCTCGACGCCGGCCTCGATGAACCCGACCACGCCGAGGACGCCCTTGGTCCGCGCGTACTCGTCGATCATGTCGCGTGCCAGGGTGCCGTTCCCGGCCGGCACCCGCGTCTCGAGCTGGGCCCGGGCCGAGTCCATCCCGGTCGGCCGCATGAAGTCGTTCTGCACGGCGGTCAGCAGCATCTGGAGCGCGATGGCCCCCGCCGCCGCGACGACGATCCCACTCACCGCGCGGGCCGCCGTACCGCTGCTCAACTGGAGCCTGCGCACGGCCAGTTGCCAGGCCACCGGGCCGCCACGGAGCCGGCCGACGACCGCCTCCACCAGCCATGGGAGCAGCGAGGTGGTGCCGATCAGCACCAGCATGGCGCCGGCGGCGATCTGGTACGTGGCGATGCCGGTCTCCTCCATGCCGATGCTCCCCGACTGGGGCAGCAGCAGCGCGACACCGACGACCGGGAGCAGCACACGCCACCACAGCCGGCGCCGCCGCCCAGTCGCGTCGCGGACCACGCCGAGCGGCTCGATGGACACCCGGCGCAGCGCGGAGAGGGTGACACCGATCGCCGACGCGGGCACGGCGATGAGGATCAGCACGGTCAGCCAGAGGCTCGGGACGATGTCGGAGGGGAAGGCGTTGACGTCCCAGACGGTCACCGAACCGGCGAGCTGCCGCACCCAGGCGAAGAGCGCGGCGCCGGTGGCGAGGCCCAGCAGTGTGCCGCCCAGTGACTCGCCCGCCGCGATGCGCCGGGTCATCGCCTGATCCGCACCCACCAGGCGCAGAGCGGCCAGCCGGCGGTCACGCTGCTCCCCGCCGAAGCGCACGGCGGTGGCGATGAACACGGCGACGGGCAGGATCAGGGCGACGCAGATCATCACGACGATCAGCAGCAGCACCGCGTTCAGCGGATCGAAGGATCTCGCGTCGCCGTAGTGGTCCGCCCGGCCCTCGGCGCCGGTCTCCAGGCCGACGGGACTGCCGGCGTAGTAGAGCAGCTCGGCCCGCCCGGTCAGGCCCTCCTTGCCGATGGTCGCTCCGACCTTGTACGGCAAGCGGTCCTTCAGCAGGGAGCCGCGGGGAGAGTCGAGCAGTTCGGCCAGCGCGGGGGAGACGGCCATCTCGCCGGGAGCCGGCACCTGCGCCAGGCCCACAGGCGCGGGGGCGTCGTTGCCGTCGGGCCGGATCACGAGGCCCTTGACGGTGTCACCGCGGTACAGCGTGCTGGTCCGGTTGAAGAGGAAGGAGCTGTCGGACCGCTTCGCCTCGTCGAGGCTCACCTCGCGGGCGGCCGCGCGGTCGTCGCGCGTCTGCAGAAGGCCCGGCACGGACGCGGCGAACAGCAGCATGGCGACGCCGAGTCCGACGCCCAGCGCGGTGAGGGCGGTACGGGCCCAGCCGGGCCGCCCGCCGGTGACGGCGAACCGGAGACCCAGCGTCAGGTCCCGTATCCAGGTGGAGCCGAGGTTCATCAGACGCCCGCCATGTCGCGGACCGTGCCGTCGCGGACGACGACCTCGCGGTCGGAGTAGGCGGCGACGCGGGCCTCGTGGGTCACCAGGACGACCGCCGTGCTCGACTCGCGGGCCGCGTCGGTCAGCAGCTGCATCACCCGCTCGCCGTTCAGCGAGTCCAGCGCGCCGGTCGGCTCGTCGGCGAACAGCACGCGTGGCGACGTGACCAGGGCACGGGCCACGGCGACCCGCTGGCCCTGTCCGCCCGACACCTCACCGGGCCGCTTGCCGCTCACATCGGTGATCTCCAGGCGCTCCATCCACTCCGCGGCGGCGCGCTCCGCGGCCTTGCGCCGGGTGCCGCTGAGCCGCAGGGGCAGGGCCACGTTCTCCAGACAGGTCAACTCCGGTACGAGCTGGCCGAACTGGAACACGAAGCCGAACTCGGTACGCCGCAGCGTGCTGCGCTCCGCGTCCGACATCGCGGTGAGGTCGCGCCCGCCGTAGCCGATGGTGCCCGCGTCGGGCGGAACGATCCCGGCCAGACAGTGCAGCAGCGTCGACTTGCCGGAGCCGGAGGGACCCATCACGGCGACGACCTCACCGGGGTGGATGGAGAACGAGGCCCCGACGAGGGCCGGGGTCGAGCCGTACGCCTTGTGCAGGTCCTCGGCCACGAGCAGGGAGCCGGCCGGGGTCATGCGCCGACCTCCTTCGCGAGCTGCCCGAGCCGGGCGGCGGTCAGTTCGAGCCAGCGCAGATCGGCTTCGAGGTGGAAGAGGGCGTGATCGCAGATGAGCTGGTCGGCGAGGTCGCCGCGGCGCTTGCGGTCGGTGAGGATGCGCATGAGCCGCAGATGCTCGGCACGCTGCCGGTCGAGCAGATCGGCCGCGCTGCGGCCGGTGAGCAGGGCGAGGACGACCTTGGTGTACAGGGTCGACTGGAGGTACGGCTCCGGCTTCTCCGGCTCGGTGAGCCACTGCGATACGTCGGTGATCCCGGCGTCGGTGATGGCGTAGCGCTTGCGCTCGGGCCCGCCGCCCGCCTCCACCCCGTCGACCTCGACGAGCCCGTTCTTGAGGAGCCGGGACATGGTCGAGTAGACCTGTCCGTAGTGCAGGGGCCTGTCGTGGCCGAACTTTTCGTCGAAGGCGCGCTTGAGGTCGTAGCCGTGGCGCGGGCCGGACTCGAGGAGTCCGAGGAGGGTGTGACCGATGGACATGCGGAGCACTCTACACACCGCGTATACATGGTGTGTATACCCGGGGTGTAGAGCCATGTGGGGGACCTGTGGGGGAACGGTCCTCGCGCCCGGCACGCGGCAGGTGACCCGCTCTCGGTGCCACGGCACAGCGGACCCGCGCAGTCTCGCGCGGGTCCGCTGTCCCCGTCCCTACTCCTGCTGCTCCTCCCGCCGGGTGGCCGGCGGGCGGCCTCTCTTCGGGATCGGGCGGGCCGCGGACGGCAGTCGGCCCGCGTCCGACAGTGCCCTGCGCAGCAGGAACTCGATCTGCGCGTTGGCGCTGCGCAGTTCGTCGGACGCCCACCGGGCGAGTGCCTCGTACACCGCCGGGTCCAGCCGCAGCAGCACCTGCTTCCGCTCGGGCGGGGGCGTCACTGGTAGAGCGTGCCCGTGTTGAGGACCGGCTGCACCGACCGGTCACCGCACAGCACCACCATCAGGTTCGACACCATGGCCGCCTTGCGCTCCTGGTCCAGCTCCACGATCTCCTGCTCGGTCAGCCGGGCCAGCGCCGCCTCGACCATGCCGACCGCCCCGTCCACGATCTGCCGCCGCGCGGCGACCACCGCACCCGCCTGCTGGCGCTGGAGCATCGCGGACGCGATCTCGGGCGCGTAGGCGAGATGCGTGAAGCGGGACTCGATGATGTGCACACCCGCCGCGTCCACCCGGGCGCGCAGCTCCACCGCCAGCTTCTCGGTGATCTCCTCCGCGTTGCCGCGCAGCGACAGGTCCTCCTCGTCGTGCGCGTCGTAGGGGTACTCGATCGCGATGTGCCGCACGGCCGCTTCCGTCTGGGTGGAGACGAACTCCAGGAAGTCGTCCACCTCGAACATGGCCTGGGCGGTGTCCTCCACCTTCCAGACCACCACGGCCGCCAGCTCGATGGGGTTGCCGTAGGCGTCGTTGACCTTCAGGACCGCGGTCTCGTGGTTCCGTACGCGAGTCGAGATCTTGGTCCGCGAGGTGAGCGGATTGACCCAGCGCAGCCCGTCGGTGCGGATCGTGCCGCGGTAGCGCCCGAAGAGCTGGACGACCCGCGCCTCGCCCGGCGCCACCATGTTGAGCCCGCACATCGCGAAGAAGGCGGCGATCGCCACGGCGATGCCGATCGTGATGAGAGCCACCTTCAGCCCGGTCGAGCCGGACGCGGAGCCGGCGATCACGAGCACGACCCCGGCCGCGAGCCCGAGCAGGCCGAGGAGCAGGGCAAGACCGCCGCCGATGCTGTGAGCAGGGACTTCCCGGACCTGTGGGGCCGGCATCTCGGGTACGTCGTCGGGTGTTGTCGATCCGGCAGCAGACATGTGCGCTCCCCGTTTCCCGGGCCGGGCAGCCCTGTTGGAGGCGGCTCGACCAGCTAGCAAAGTGATAACACTTTATCGTCTGCCGCAACCCTCCGCACCCCTCGTGAGTCGGTTCCATGAGACGGGGTGCTGATTGTCACGTCCGGAAAAGACCGGATCGGTAGCCGTTTGTCTGGGTGACCGGTGTTAGCTTTCTGAGCTGCTTCCGGGTCGGAGCCCGGAAAGCACCACCCACCACCAGCACCAGGGCGACGACGGACAGAGACCGAAGAGCGGAGCGGACGAGCGATGGGCCGAGCGGAAGCGCGACAGGCCCGGCAGCGCGGAGCGCGCCGGGCGAACAGAGCCGAGCGGACGGGCATACGGCGCTTCTTCACCTGGAGGAAGCTGCTGGGCACCTTCCTCGGCTTCTGCCTGCTCGTCATGGGCGCGTTCTTCATCATCTATCTGCTCGTCCCCGTGCCCTCGGCCAACGCCCAGGCCGAGATGCAGAGCAACGTCTACAAGTACAGCGACGGCAAGGTCCTCACCCGTACCGGCAAGATCAACCGCGAGATCGTGCCTCTGGAGAAGATCCCCAAGGGTGTCCAGTACACCTTCGTCGCCGCGGAGAACAAGACGTTCTTCAAGGACTCCGGCATCGACTTCAAGGGCACCACCCGCGGTGTGCTCAACACCCTGAGGGGCAAGGGCAAGCAGGGTGGCTCGACCATCACGCAGCAGTACGTCAAGAACTACTACCTGAGCCAGGAACAGACGGTCACCCGCAAGCTCAAGGAGCTGGTGATCTCCCTCAAGGTGGACCAGAAGAAGGACAAGCACGAGATCCTCGCCGGGTACATCAACACCAGCTACTACGGCCGCAACGCCTACGGCATCCAGGCCGCCGCCCAGGCCTACTACGGTGTCGACGCCTCGAAGCTGACCGTCGCCCAGGGCGCGTACCTCGCCGCCCTGCTCCAGGCCCCGAACCAGTACGACTGGGCGATCGCGTCGGACACCGGCAAGAAGCTGGTCACCCAGCGCTGGAACTACGTGCTGAACAACATGGTCGAGGAGGGCTGGCTGGAGAGCCCGGTCCGCCAGGGCCTGAAGTTCCCCGTGCCCAAGCCCCCCAAGGCCGCTCCCGGCCTGGAGGTGGGCCAGACCGGATACCTCGTGGACGCGGCCGAGGCCGAGATGGAGCGCATGGGCATCTCCGAGGAGGAGATCAAGGCCGGCGGCTGGACGATCACGCTCAACATCGACCGCAAGCGCCAGCAGGCCCTGGAGAAGGCGGTCGCCAAGCAGCTGGAGGCCAAGCTCGACCGCAAGGGCGACAAGGCCGACGCCACCGTCCAGGCGGGCGCCACCTCCGTCGACCCGAAGACCGGCAACGTCCTCGCGCTCTACGGCGGTGTCGGAGCCACCGAGCACTGGCTCTCCAACGCCACGCGCCGCGACTACCAGCCGGCGTCGACCTTCAAGCCGGTCGTCCTCGCCTCGGCCCTGGAGAACGGTTCGAAGACCCAGGACGGCCGCCCGATCGGCCTCCAGACCCGGTACGACGGCACCAGCAAGCGTTCGGTCGAGGGCAGCGACGTCGCCTTCGCGCCGGAGAACGAGGACGACAAGGACTACGGCCCGGTCAGCGTCCAGCGCGCCACCAACAGTTCGGTCAACTCCGTCTTCGCGCAGATGATCGTCGACGTCGGCCCGCCCGAGGTGAAGAAGACCGCGCTCGACCTCGGCATGACGGACGGCGACGGCTGGCCCGAGCAGCCGGCGATGTCGCTCGGCACGATGGGCGCCTCCACCTGGGACATGGCCGCGGTGTACGCCAGCCTCGACGCCCACGGCAAGAAGATCACGCCGACGATCGTGAAGTCGGCCGAGCGCGAGGGCCGCGAGGCCGAGCGCAAGGTCGATCCGGTCGGCGGCCAGGTCATCAGCCGGGAGGCCGCGGACACCGTCACCGCCGCCATGACGGGCGTCGTCCGCAGCGGCTCGGGTGTGAACGCGGCCGGCGAATACCAGGCCGCCGGCAAGACCGGCACCTCGGAGAACAACCGCTCGGCGTGGTTCGTGGGCTACACCCCCGAGATCGTCACCGCCGTCGGCCTGTTCGGCGAGCAGTCCGACGGCACCGGCCAGGTCACCCTCACCAACACCGTCAACGAGGGACGTGCCAACGGCGGTGGCGTCCCGGCCAAGATCTGGAAGGCGTACACGACCGGCGCGCTCGGCGGCGGTTCGGACGCCCGGTTCGACCTCGACGTCGACGAGTCGGCGACGGCCGAGCCCACCCCGACACCGACGCCCACGCCGACTCCCTCGCCCACGGAGTCCGAGACGGACAAGCCGGACGACTCGCCGACCCCGACCCCGACGGAGTCGGAGACCGAGCCGCCGACGGGGGACCCGACGCCGACCCCGACCAAATCACCGTCCGGTCCGCCGAGCTTCACCCCGCCGCCCGACCCGGGTGACGGCGATCCGGGCGACCCGGACGAGCCGGGCCTCAACCTCAGGCCCTGACAGCGGCACTGTGCCCGCGGACCCGGATGCCGGGTACCGCGGGCACTGTCGTGCAGGGGATCAGCCCTGAAGGCGATCAGCCGCCGTTCACCTGGTTGGCGATGCGGTCGCCGAGATTCTTGTCGATGTTGCGCCAGTACTGCAGCGCTCGCTGCTGGACCGGCTTGGTGACACCGCCGAGCAGATGCCCGCTGACGTTCGACGCCAGCCGCTCGCGGGCGGCGTCGTCGAGCACCTCGCGGACCATCGTGCCCGCCTGGCCGAAGTCGTCGTCCTCACGGTGCGGCTTGTACGCCTCGCGCACCATCTCGCCCGCGGTGGCCCAGCCGGCGGGGTCGCCGAAGCGCTGGTAGTCGGCCGCGGGACCGCCGTACGAGTTCGGCGCGTACGGCATGGCCGCGTTCGACGGCACATACCGCATCGGCCCGTCCTTGGCGTAGGAGTTCACGCCGGAGTGCGGACGGTTGGGCGGCAGCTGCGCGTAGTTCGGGCCGATCCGGTACCGGTGCGTGTCCGGGTAGGAGAACAGCCGGCCGAGCAGCATCTTGTCCGGCGACGGGCCGATGCCCGGCACCATGTTGGACGGCTCGAAGGCAGCCTGCTCGATGTGGATGAAGTAGTCGTCGGGGTTCTGGTTCAGCGTCATCCGTCCGACGTCGATCAGGGGGTAGTCGCCGTGCGGCCACACCTTGGTCAGGTCGAAGGGGTTGAAGCGGTAGTCGGGAGCGTCGTCGAAGGGCATGACCTGCACCTTCAGGCTCCACGAGGGCGCGTCGCCCGCCTTGATCGACTCGTACAGATCGCGGCGGTGCTTGTCCGCGTCCGACCCGGCCAGCTCGTCGGCCTCGGCCTGGGTCAGGAAGTCGATGCCCTGATCGGTCTTGAAGTGGTACTTCACCCAGAACCGCTCGCCACCGGCGTTGATCCACATGAAGGTGTGCGAGCCGTAGCCGTTCATGTGCCGGTAGGTCTTGGGCACGCCCCGGTCGCCCATCAGCCAGGTCACCTGGTGCGCGGACTCGGGGGAGAGGGTCCAGAAGTCCCACTGCATGTCGTTGTTGCGCAGCCCGGTGGCCGGATGGCGCTTCTGGGACCGGATGAAGTCCTGGAACTTGATCGTGTCGCGTACGAAGAAGACCGGCGTGTTGTTGCCGACCAGGTCGTAGTTGCCGTGCTCGGTGTAGAACTTCAGCGCGAAGCCGCGGGGGTCGCGCCAGGTGTCGGGCGAGCCCTGTTCACCGGCGACGGTCGAGAAGCGGGCCAGCATGTCGGTGCGCTTGCCCGGCTGGAACATGTCCGCCCTGGTGAACTGGCTGACGTCATTGGTGACTTCGAAGAAGCCGTACGCCCCCGATCCCTTCGCGTGGACCACTCGCTCCGGCACCCGTTCACGGTTGAACTGGGCCATTTTCTCGATGAGGTAGTGGTCCTGGAGCAGGATCGGGCCGTCGGCCCCGACGGTGAGCGAGTGCTCGTCGCTCTCCACGGGGATGCCGACGTTGTTGGTCGTGTACGGAGTCGCGGGGGATGACTCGGTCACGAGCGTCCTCCCATTCATTGAGGAATGTGGTCGCTTCGGCCGTGTGCCCCACTTAACTCCGCAGATGCGATGTCGGCAACATTTGGACAGGGTCCAGATTTGGCCTACGTACGAGTGGGCAGCTCGAACCAGACGACCTTGCCGGTCGACAGCCGGGTCGCTCCCCACCGCCTGGCCAGCCGGTTCACCAGGAACAGCCCTCGTCCGCCCTCGTCCGTGTCCCGCGCCCGGCGCTGTCGTGGCAGCTGCGGGGAGTCGTCCCCGACCTCGCACCGCAGGACGTCCGTCCGCAGCAGCCGCAGGGTCACCGGCCGCTCCGCGTACCGCACGGCATTGGTCACGACCTCGCTGACCAGCAGCTCCACCGAGTCGCTCAGCTCCTCCAGACCCCAGCGGGCCAGGGCCCGGCGGGCGAGACGGCGGGCCCGGCTCGGTGCCGCGTCCTCCGGCTCCAGGAACCAGTAGGCGACGTCACTCGGCGCGATCCCGTCGAAACGGGCCGCGAGCAGCGCGATGTCGTCGTCCCGGTCGCCGGGGCCGAGCATGTCCAGCACGTCGTCGCAGAGCGCCTCCAGCGGCGGCGAGTGGTCCGGTCCGGTCAGCTGGGCGGTGGCGGCCAGCCGCTCCCGCAGCTGCTCGATCCCCGTCCACACGTCCCGCAGCCGGGACTCGACCAGGCCGTCCGTGTACAGCAGCAGCGTTGCTCCGGCCGGGGCATCCAGCTCCACGGCCTCGAAGTCGACCCCGCCGACGCCGATCGGCGCCCCCGGCGGTACGCGCAGCACCTCGGCCCGCCCGCCCAGATGCAGCAGGATGGGCGGCGGGTGGCCCGCGTTCGCGATGGTGATGCGGTGCGAGACCGGGTCGTACACCGCGTACATGCAGGTCGCCATGCGGTCGGTGCCGAGCCGCTGGGCCTGCTCGTCGAGATGGTGCAGCACTTCCTGCGGCGGCAGATCGAGCCCTGCCAGTGTCTGTGCCGTGGTGCGCAGCTGTCCCATGATCGCGGCCGAGGTCATCGAGTGGCCCATGACATCGCCCACGACGAGCGCCACCCGGCTGCCCGGCAGCGGGATCGCGTCGTACCAGTCACCGCCGACGCGGGCCGTCTCGGCCGCAGGCAGATACCGCGAGGCGAGCCGGACACCGGTCGGCTGGGGCAGCGAGTCCGGCAGCATCGTGCGCTGGAGCTCGTCGGCGATGTACGCCTCACGCCCGTACAGCACGGCCTTGTCGATGCCGAGCGCCGTGTGCGTCGCGAGCTGGGCGGCGACCAGGAGATCGTTCGGCTCGAAGGCGGGCCGGTCCGGCCGGCGCAGGAAGACGGCAGCACCGATCACCCGCCGCCGCCCGCGGAGCGGGGCGAGTATCGCTCGATGGCCGTTCGGCACGGTCCGGTCCGCGCCGAGCAGCTCGGGCAGGGCGGCCCTCGCCGCCGCGGAGTCGCCGAACACGGGCCGCACACCGCGCAGCACCTCGGACAGCGCCCCGCCGGAACGGACCTCGCACAGCTCGGCGGCCGGCGTGAGGTCGTTGTGCGGGTCGATCACGGGGATGGGCCCCGAACTGCCCAGATCGGCGTCCTCTTCTGCTAAACGCAGCCGGTCCGTACGGCGCAGCCGCAACACGAACGGCGAGATCGGACGCTCGTCGCCGACCGGCAGCGGGTCCCGCAGATAGACCAGGATCGCGTCCGAGAACGTCGGCACGGTCGCCCGGCACAGCCCGAGGACGATCTCGTCGAGGTCGATGCCCCGTGCGATCCGCCGGGTCGCTGCTCCCACGAAACGCAGCCGGTCACCCTCGCGCCGGGCCGTGCCCGCCAGGTCCTGCGGCGGGCCGCTCGGCGAGGGAACGGCCGACGGGCCGGTCGCCTCCGCCCGCGGCCGGGTGCGTTCCTGCGACCGGGCAGCCAAGGGCTGCCGGCCTTCGTGGGAGGTGGGCTGCTCCGTCACGCGTGGGCTTCCGTCCGTCCGGGCCGGTGGTGCGATGCATTCGCCTCTTGAGGCGGTATACCCGCTCTGCGGGTGGGGGCGACAGGGTGGCAGGCATCCGGCACAGCTCCACCCCCTGGTGATGATTCCGAGATGACTTACGGTCAGGTCATGTGCTGCGCTCAATAGTTGCGGTAACGGCGCAGCCTTGCGGACGACGATCCTACGTTTGCCCCCAGGGGGCGCATCAAGAGTCTCACGAGGTCGTATGCGCCGGAGCGTGTTCCTGGACGGGAGTCAGTCACATCGCACCTGCGACCGCGGCCCTGCTCAGGACGTCAGCTGCACGGCCGCGCGGGCCCAGTCGGCGGGCAGCTCCGGCACCCGCCAGGCGGGATCGGGGCGCCAGTGCTCCCAGCCGTCGGAGAACGGCGCTCCCCAGGCCCGTACGGCCCGGACGGCCTCCTCGCCCGCGAGGCGCACCCGCTCGGCCTTCTCCGGGCCGATCAGGCCCACCCGCTGCGCCTGGTCGAACTCGTCCTCGTCGTGCCAGCGCCAACTCCGGTCGGGATCGACCGAGATGTCCAGAAAGTGATCCTCCGAGTCGATGCCGCCCGACCAGCGGGTGCGGGGTTCCTCGAGGTTCACGTACCAGTTCTTGAACTGCCACCCCGGCTCCCAGAACAGCCAGACCGACCACGGTTCGCCGGGTCTGGCCAGTTTCAGCACTCCGGTGCCGAACCAGTGGCCGCGGGTGACCGTGCGGGGAGCCGTGTAGCGGGTGGCGAGCGGCTCCTCGTGGACGGGAGTGCCGTTCGCGAGCACCGGCTTCACGCACTCCGTCCCCGGCGCGAGCCACACCGCGAGCGCCTCGTCGGTGTCCTGCACGACGGTCACCGGGCGGCAGATGTGGACGCCCTGACCCGAGAGATCCGGGGCATGGCCGCGATAGCGCCAGAGGATGTGGTCCCCGGGCGTCCAGCGTTCGATGCGTTCCGAGCCTTTCATGAGGAGATCTTAGGAGTACCGCCCGCGCGACGCCGCGACCCGGGTGGCGGGCGTGTGGCGGGCCGGCGTCAGGGCCGGGTCATCCGCAGCACGTCAAGGGCCTCGTCGAGCTGCTCCAGGGTCAGCGCTCCACGCTCCACATAGCCGGATTCGAGCACGACCTCACGGATCGTCTTCCGCTGCGCGAGCGACTTCTTGGCGACCTTCGCGGCCTCCTCGTAGCCGATGTACTTGTTGAGCGGAGTGACCACGGAGGGCGAGGACTCGGCGTACTCACGGGCGCGCTCGACGTTCGCGGTGACGCCGTCGACCGTGCGGTCCGCGAGCAGCCGGGCGGCGTTGCCGAGCAGCCGGACCGACTCCAGGAGGTTCTTGGCGATCACCGGGAGCATCACGTTCAGCTCGAAGTTCCCCGCGGCGCCGGCCACGGCGACCGTGGTGTCGTTGCCGGTGACCTGGGCGGCCACCATCAGGACGGCCTCCGGGATCACCGGGTTGACCTTGCCCGGCATGATCGAGGAGCCGGGCTGGAGGTCGGGCAGGCTGATCTCGGCCAGACCCGTGCGGGGGCCGCTCGCCATCCAGCGCAGATCGTTCGAGATCTTGGTGAGCGAGACGGCGATGGTGCGCAACTGCCCGGAGGTCTCCACCAGGCCGTCGCGCGCTCCCTGCGCCTCGAAGTGGTCGCGGGCCTCGGTCAGCGGCAGTCCGGTGGCACGGGCCACCTCGGCGATGACGGCGGCCGGGAAGCCGGGCGGGGTGTTGATGCCGGTGCCCACCGCCGTACCGCCGAGGGGGAGTTCGGCGAGCCGGGGCAGGGACGACTGCAGCCGCTCCACGCCGTACCGGATCTGTGCGGCATAGCCGCCGAACTCCTGGCCGAGGGTCACGGGTGTGGCGTCCATCAGGTGCGTACGCCCGGACTTGACCACGTCCGCGAACTCGGCCGACTTGCGCTCCAGCGCCTCCGCCAGGTGCTCCAGGGCCGGGATCAGGTCCCGGGTCACGGCGGCGGTGGCGGCGATGTGGATGGAGGACGGGAAGACGTCGTTGGACGACTGCGAGGCGTTCACATGGTCGTTGGGGTGCACCGGCCGGCCGAGGCGCTCGGTGGCCAGGGTGGCGAGGACCTCGTTGGTGTTCATGTTGGACGACGTCCCGGAACCTGTCTGGAAGACGTCGACCGGGAAGTGCTCGTCCCAGCGGCCTTCCGCCACCTCGGCCGCGGCCTTGGCGATGGCTTGCGCCATGTCCTTGTCCAGGACGCCGAGTTCGGCGTTGACCCGCGCGGCGGCCGCCTTGATGTGCGCCAGGGCCTCGATGTGCGACCGTTCGAGCCGCTGGCCCGACACGGGGAAGTTCTCCACCGCGCGCTGGGTCTGGGCCCGCCACTTGGCGTGTGCGGGCACCCGCACCTCACCCATGGAGTCGTGCTCGATGCGGTACTCGCTCGCGTCGGACATCGGTGTCCTACCTCCTGGCTCTGCCGTCCGGGTCCCGAACCCCCGAAAAACTTGAGCACTTGTCTTGTTCTGCCTATTCCCCATTGCGCTACCTGCCAGTAAATACCCGGAGCAACCACATACCGGGGAGGCGCAATGCTGCATCTGTTCGGGGGAAGATCCCCCTGCCCGCGCAGCACCACGCACAGACTCCGTCGTACCGTCGCGGTCACCGCCGCGCTGGCGGCCGGGCTCGGCGGACTGGCGGTCACCGCACCCGCGGCCACCGCCGGCCAGACCCGCACCACCGCATCCGTACCCCTTCCGCCCGAGCTGGAGGCCATCCGGGCGGCCGAGGCCGTCAAGCTGTACGGCACCCCCGCGGAGCGCCCGTTCGACGAGCGCAGGACCGGCCTGATCTCGCTGGGTGACAGCGAGATCTCCGGGGAGGGCGTCGGCACCTACGAGCCGGGAACCAACGGCCCCGACAACTGGTGCCATCGCTCGCCCGAGGCCGCCATCCACCGCACGGGCATCGCCGCGGACGTCACGTACAACGTCGCCTGCTCCGGAGCGGGCACCGGAAACATCCGGATCGGCGGCTCGAAGCAGCACGCCGACGAACTGGTCCAGAGCGACAACCTGGCCGTCAAGGCGCGCAACACCCGCATCAAGATGGTCCTGTTGGTCGCCGGGGCCAACGACGACCTGCAGTTCGGTCCGGTGATGACCGACTGCGTGGTCCGCTTCGTGACGTTCCAGGGACCCTGCGAGCCGAAGTACGCGCCAGGCTGGCAGGCACGGGTCGACGGTCTCGTCCCGAAGGTCGAGCAGACGGTGCGCGACCTGCGCACGGTGATGCGCGACGCCGGGTACGCCGACGGCGACTACCGGCTGGTCGTGATGGGCTACCCGAGCCCGATCGGCCCGGACTTCCGCGACAACCCGCAGTTCCCGGGCAAGCTGCTGTGCGGGGGGATGGGTTACGACTCCGACACCGTGTGGGGCCGCAACACCGCTGTCCCGGCATTCGAGCGCGGTATGCGCCAGGTGGCGCGCTCCACCGGAGCCGTCTATCTCGACAACTCCCGGCTCTTCCACGGCCACGAGGTCTGTATGCAGGAGCCCTGGGCGCGGGGCCTCTACATCGACCTCAGCCTGCCGTTCCCGCCGGACTCCAACTCCGTGCGCCAGTCCTTCCACCCCAACGCGCGCGGCCATGCGGCCTTCGCCTCCTGTCTGACCCAGCTCTACAACTCGGGTCTGCGTGAGGCGAGTTGCGCACCGGCGGCATCGGGGCAGAATCCGGCCCTGTACGCGGGGGCCTGGGACGAGGCCTTCAAGCCCCTGAAGAACGAGGGCACCGGGTCCTGCGGGGACGTGTCGGGCGCGGTCACCCGCAACGGCTCGGGTGTTGTCGGCTGGGACTGCCACGGCGGCCGCAACCAGGGCTGGTGGTTCGACGGGGCACGTGGCTCGCTGCTCACGGAACTGACGCAGGACAGATGCGTGGACGTGCCACGAGCGCAGTACACACCGGGAGCGGCTCTGGTCCTGTGGGACTGCTCGGGCGCGGCGAACCAGCGCTTCGTCAGCACCGCGGGAACCCTGCGTCCCGCCGAGGCGCAGGGGCTGTGTGTGACGCATGCGGCCGCACGGGAGCCGTTGCGGCTCCAGCCGTGCACGGGCGCCGCGACACAGCGCTTCAGCTGATCGCGGACCCGGTCTGAGGGATCGGAGCAACTCCCGTTCTCCGCACCGCTCTTCGGGCGGTGCGGAGAACGGGGAGCGGGCCGGTTACAGGCCGGGGCCGCGCACCGGGATGGAGGTGAACGTCGGCGCGGGAGCCGGCTCCGTGAAGAAGTCGTTGCCCTTGTCGTCGACCACGATGAACGCCGGGAAGTCCTCCACCTCGATCTTCCAGACGGCCTCCATGCCGAGCTCCTCGTACTCGACGACCTCGACCTTCTTGATGCAGTCCTGCGCGAGCCGCGCGGCCGGTCCGCCGATGGAGCCCAGGTAGAAGCCGCCGTGCGTGCCGCACGCGTCCGTCACCTGCTTCGAGCGGTTGCCCTTGGCCAGCATGACCTTGGAGCCGCCCGCCGCCTGGAACTGCTCGACGTAGCTGTCCATCCGGCCGGCCGTCGTCGGGCCGAAGGAGCCGGAGGCGTAGCCCTCGGGGGTCTTCGCCGGACCGGCGTAGTACACCGGGTGGTCCTTGAGGTACTGCGGCATGTCCTCGCCCGCGTCCAGCCGCTCCTTGATCTTGGCGTGCGCGATGTCGCGCGCCACGACCAGCGGACCGGTCAGCGAGAGCCGGGTCTTGACCGGGTACTTGGTCAGCTCGGCGAGGACGTCGTCCATGGGACGGTTGAGGTCGATCTCCACGACGTCACCCGCCTCGGCGGACTCGCCGAGGTGCTCGTCCGTCGTGTCCGGGAGGAAGCGCGCCGGGTCGGTCTCCAGCTGCTCCAGGAACACGCCCTCCGCCGTGATCTTCGCGGTGGCCTGGCGGTCCGCCGAGCAGGAGACGGCGATGGCGACGGGCAGCGACGCGCCGTGGCGGGGGAGCCGGACGACCCGGACGTCGTGGCAGAAGTACTTGCCGCCGAACTGTGCTCCGATGCCGATCTTCTGCGTGAGCTCGAAGACCTTCTCCTCCAGCTCCTTGTCACGGAAGCCGTGCCCCGTGGGGGAGCCCTCGGCGGGCAGCTCGTCCAGGTAGTGGGCGGAGGCGTACTTCGCGGTCTTCAGCGCGAACTCGGCGCTGGTACCGCCGACGACGATGGCCAGGTGGTACGGCGGGCACGCGGCCGTGCCCAGCGAACGGATCTTCTCCTCCAGGAACTTCATCATGGAGGCCTCGTTCAAGACGGCCTTGGTCTCCTGGTAGAGGAACGACTTGTTGGCGGAGCCGCCGCCCTTGGCCATGAAGAGGAACTTGTACGCGCCGCCGTCGGTGGCGTACAGCTCGATCTGGGCCGGCAGGTTGGACCCGGTGTTCTTCTCCTCCCACATGGTGAGCGGAGCCATCTGCGAGTAGCGCAGGTTGAGCTTGGTGTACGCGTCGAAGATGCCGTGGGAGAGGGCTTCCTCGTCGCCGCCCTCGGTGAGGACGTTCTGGCCGCGCTTGCCCATCACGATGGCCGTACCGGTGTCCTGGCACATGGGCAGCACGCCGGCGGCGGCGATGTTCGCGTTCTTCAGCAGGTCGAGCGCGACGAACTTGTCGTTGGAGGAGGCCTCCGGGTCGTCCACGATGCGGCGCAGCTGGGCGAGGTGGGCGGGCCGCAGGTAGTGCGAGATGTCGTGCATGGCCTCGGCGGCGAGCGTGCGCAGCGCCTGAGGCTCGACCTTGAGGAAGGTACGACCGTCGGCCTCGAAGGTGGAGACGCCCTCGGCGGTCACCAGCCGGTAGGGCGTGGTGTCCTCTCCCAGCGGGAGCAGATCGGAGTACGCAAACGCAGGGCTGGGTGGGCGGGAGACAGAGGGCATTACGGCCATTCCTCACTCGGCAGACAGCAGCGCCGCCTCCGTTGGCAGCGCGCTCCCCAGCGTAGAACGGCCCTCGGGTCCCGAGCTTGTGAGGTAAGGCTCACCCGGCACCCGAGCGCCTCGCGACGCGTCCGCGTCACCGTCCCCAGGAGCCCGGGGACGATGACGCGCCCGCCCCTGCTACCCCTAGGGCCTGTCGTGTGGATCAGGCCGGGCTCGCGTGACCTGGCACGCGCTCCCCCGTAGCCCTTCGGGCACGGGAGGTGCCCCCACGCCGCGTTGTCGTCAGTCGGCATGGCTCCGCCATGCCTCCTTCCTCCGCCTTGCGATCGCACGCACCAGACCTCGCTCACTGATCCGGCCTGATCCACACGACAGGCCCTAGTCGCGATCTATCGCGTTTCGCTAGGCTGGTTCCGTGGACCTCGAAAAGCAGCCCCAGAAGCCCGTCGTCCCCGCGGAGCCCGGCGCGGGGATCCGCGCGTCCGACGCCGACCGGGACCGGATCGCCGACATCCTCCGGGACGCCCTGGCGGAGGGGCGGCTGGACGCCGAGGAGCATGCCGAGCGGATCGACGCCGCCTACCGGGCCAAGACCGTCGGCGAACTCGAACCGCTGGTCCAGGACCTGCCCGCGGCCCAGCAGCCCGGCGGGTCCGGCGCGTACGCCTACGGGCCGGACTCGCCCGCCGGGCCCGCCGAGAACCTGATCGCCGTCTTCTCCAGCTCCGTGCGCAAGGGCCGCTGGCGCGTCGGCCGCCGCACCAATGCCTTCTCGCTCTTCGGGAGCATCGAGATCGACCTCACCGAGGCGCTGTTCGAGCAGCGGCTCACGGTGATCAACGCGACGTCCATTTTCGGCAGCGTCGAGGTGCGGGTCCCCGAGAACATTTCGCTGCGCGGCAGCGGCACCGGTTTCTTCGGCAATTTCGAGGTGCTCACCCTGGAGTCGGCCGATCCCGAGGCGCCGGTGGTCGTCGTCAACGGGTACGCGGTTTTCGGCAATGTCGAAGCCAAGCCGAAACGCGGCCGGCGGGTCTCCGACCTCCACGATCGCCTGCGGAAACACTTCCGCTGACGACCGGCCTCATGGGCGGTTTCCGGCCACGCGCGCCGCTGCGCCGTTCCGCGCCTCCGCAGCGCGGTACCACGCAGTGAATAGGAGTGCGTACAGCGGGTAGGGAGTGCTGCATCGTCTCTCGCTCGCGAAGCCGTCGTCAGGAGTAGACCGTGCTGCAGCTGCCTTACCAGTCCTTGCAGGTCACCGCCGTTCCGGCCCAGCGAGCTCCCGCCAGGTCGGATCAGGACGGTCCCTGGCACGCGGAGGCGGTGTGCCGTCGGGACGAGGCCGGACTGTTCTTCGCCCCCTCGAAGGAACCGACCGCCGCACGGCTGTCGCGCGAGGAGGCCGCGAAGCGGGTCTGCGCCCGCTGTCCGGTGATGGTCGAGTGCCGGGAGCACGCGCTGCTCCAGCCCGAGCCGTACGGCGTGTGGGGCGGCCTCACCGCGGCGGAGCGCCGGGTGGTGCTGGCCAGGCGCAGGCGGCGCGAGGTCGAGGTCAAGAAGTCGCAGTCCGCGGCCTGAGACGACGCGGACAGACGAAGGACAGCCGAAAAGGGGCGCCCCCGCACATGGGGCGCCCCTTTCGTTTCCGCTCTGTCGTACCGCCGCGGTGTGCCGCGCGACCGGTTCAGGCCCCGCGGCGCATCCTCACCGCGCCGGGCGCACCGTGTTCGGGCCGACCGCGCTCCGGCTCACTGCGCCCGGTCGAAGTCCACCTGGCTGTACGCGCGCAGCTTCGAGAGCCGGTGCGTGGAGTCGATCTGGCGGATCGTGCCCGACTTGGAGCGCATCACCAGGGACTGCGTCGTGGCCGTCTCCGAGCGGTAGCGCACGCCGCGCAGCAGTTCGCCGTCGGTGATGCCGGTGGCGACGAAGAAGACGTTGTCCCCGCTGACCAGGTCGGTCGTGTGCAGCACCCGGTCCAGGTCGTGGCCCGCGTCGAGCGCCCGCTGCCGCTCCGCGTCGTCCTTCGGCCACAGCTTGCCCTGGATCGTGCCGCCGAGGCACTTGATCGCGCAGGCCGAGATGATGCCCTCGGGGGTGCCGCCGATGCCCATCAGCATGTCGACGCCGGTGCCCTCGCGTACGGCCATCACCGATCCGGCGACATCGCCGTCCGAGATGAACTTGATCCGTGCGCCGGTCTCGCGGATCTCCTTGACGATGCCCTCGTGGCGGGGGCGGTCCAGGATGACGACCGTGACGTCCTCGGGCGCGGAGTGCTTGGCCTTGGCGACGCGGCGGATGTTCACCGAGACGGGGGCGTTGATGTCCACGAAGTCCGCGGCCTCGGGGCCGGTGACCAGCTTGTCCATGTAGAAGACCGCGGACGGGTCGAACATGGTGCCGCGGTCGGCGGCGGCGAGTACGGCGATGGCGTTGGGCATGCCCTTGGCGTTGAGCGTGGTGCCGTCGATCGGGTCGACGGCGATGTCGACCTCGGCACCGGTCCCGTCGCCGACGCGCTCGCCGTTGAAGAGCATGGGGGCTTCGTCCTTCTCGCCCTCACCGATGACGACGATGCCGTTCATCGAGACGGTGGAGACGAGGGTCCGCATGGCCTTGACGGCCGCTCCGTCGGCACCGATCTTGTCGCCGCGGCCGACCCACCTGCCCGCGGCCATGGCGGCGGCCTCGGTGACCCGGACGAGCTCCAGGGCCAGGTTGCGGTCGGGAGCCTCGGGAGAGACCTCGAGCTGTGACGGCAGACTGTTGTCGGTCATCGGAGCGCACCTTTCTGTACGACGACGGCCGGAATAGAGGGTGCTGCGACTCTATCGGTACGTCGACAAAATGAGCAGTGGGGGCCACGTTTGAGCACGCACCCTTGATGCGACCATGGGGGCGTGGCAGGTATGCGAGGCAGACAGACGGTGCGCGACATGGTGCTGTCGATGGCGGTGATCGGAGCCGTCGTCGCGGTGATCTATGTGTTCATTCCGCACGACGACAAATCGGATCCGGTCAAGGCGGTCGACTACCGGGTCGAATTGCTGACGGCACGGCGAGCGGCACCCTATCCGGTGGCGGCGCCCCAGGGCCTGGCCAAGGAGTGGAAGCCGACCTCGGTGACGTACGCGCGGACCTCCGCCGACGCCTGGCACCTCGGGTTCCTCGACCCGGACGGCGAGTACGTGGCGGTGGAGCAGTCGACCGAGCCCGCCCGCAAGTACGTGGCGAAGGTCAGCCAGCGCGCCGAGCGGACCGAGAAGACCCAGCAGGTGAACGGCGTGACCTGGCAGCGCTGGGAGGGTGCGAAGTACGACGCCCTGGTGCGCGAGGACAAGGGCTCGACGACCGTGGTGACGGGAACGGCGTCCATGGCGCGGCTGGCGGAGATGGCCGCGGCACTGGAGGCCGAGAAGGCGCCGGCGCCGTCCGCGAAGCCCTGAGACGGAACGTGGCGCGGCAGGGTCCCCGCATTCCCGTGGCACGGCCTCCGACGGCGGATCCGTTGTGAGGCGGAGACAGACATGCGGAAGGCCGCCGCACCCTCAGGGGGTGCGGCGGCCTTCCGCTGTGCCCTGTGCGTCAGACGGTCTTGACGACGTCCTCGTACGCCAGCCGCGGCGAGCGCGGGAAGCTCGCGTTCTCGCCGGGCTTGCCGATGTTCACGACCATCAGCGGCGTGTGGTCGTCGTCCAGGAACTCCTTCTGGACGCCCGCGAAGTCGAAGCCCGTCATGGGGCCGGCGGCCAGACCGGCGGCGCGGACGCCGACGATGAAGTACGCGGCCTGGAGGGCGGCGTTGAGACCGGCGGCGTGCTCACGGACCGGGCGCTCGGAGAAGAAGGCGTCCTTGGCCTGCGGGAAGTGCGGGAACAGGGTCGGGAGCTCCTCGTGGAACTCGTTGTCCGCGGCGAGGATCGCGACGAGCGGGGCGGTGGCGGTCTTCGGCCGGTTGCCCTCGGACATGTGGTCCACCAGGCGCTCGCGGGCCTCGTCGGAGCGGACCAGGACGACCCGCAGCGGGCTCTGGTTGAAGGCCGTGGGGCCGAACTTGACCAGGTCGTAGATCGCCTGGACCTGCTCCTCGGTCACCGGCTCGTCGGTGAACGTGTTGGCCGTGCGGGCCTCACGGAACAGCAGATCCTGGGCGGCGGAGTCGAGAACGAGAGTCATGCTGGTCGAACCTTCCGGTGGTGCAGGGTGTGCTCGGTACGCGGGGGTTAACCCTGCCCCGGTAGATTAAATTTCAACTACACGCCGATCGTGATCCGACTCACACTCCGCACGCCGCTGACCTGCTCAGTCGTCGGAATCGGCGGTGCCGTCCCCGTCCTCGCCGCCGGACAGAGCCGCGTCCAGACGGGCGCGGGCGCCCTCCAGCCAGTGGCGGCAGACCTTGGCCAGCTCCTCGCCGCGCTCCCACAGCGCCAGCGACTCCTCGAGCGTCGTACCGCCGGCCTCCAGGCGGCGCACGACCTCGATCAGCTCGTCCCGCGCCTGCTCGTAGCCGAGCGTGCTCTCTTCCGTCTTGGCTGCCATGCCGCCCACCCTATTCGCCCCGTTCGTACTCACTCGGACACCCGTACCGCGAACTCGCCCTCGAAGACCCGCGCCCGCAGCTCCTCGCCCGCCGCCACATCGTCCGGCGAGCTGACGACCGCCCCGTCCGTGCGCTGGAGCACCGCGTACCCGCGCTCCATGGTCGCCACGGGCGACAGTGACAGCACCCGCGCGCGGGTGTGCGACAGCTCGGAGTCCGCGCGGTCCAGCAGATGCCCGAGCACCCGCCGGCTGCGGGCGACCAGCGCGTCCACCTCGGCCTCGCGCTCCTCCACCATCCGCTGCGGATGCTCCATCACCGGACGGGCCAGCGCGTGCGCCAGTCCCCGCTCCTCGCGGTCGAGCACCGCCTGCACCGTCCGCAGCGCTCGGTCCCGCAGATGCCGCACCCGCTCCAGCTCCTCGCCGACGTCCGGCACGACCTTCTTCGCCGCGTCCGTCGGCGTGGACGCCCGCAGGTCCGCCACCAGGTCCAGCAGCGGCGAGTCCGGCTCGTGCCCGATCGCCGACACCACCGGCGTACGGCATTCGGAGACGGCGCGCACCAGCTGCTCGTCCGAGAACGGCAGCAGGTCCTCCACACTGCCGCCGCCGCGCGCCACGATGATCACGTCCACGTCCGGGAGGCCGTCCAGCTCCTTGACCGCCTGGACCACCTGGGAGACCGCGTGCACGCCCTGCACGGCCACATTGCGCACCTCGAAGCGGACCGCCGGCCAGCGGCGGCGGGCGTTCTCCAGGACGTCGCGCTCCGCCGCGGACGCCCGGCCGACCACCAGGCCCACCCGGTGCGGCAGAAACGGCAGCGGCCGCTTCCGCTCCGGAGCGAACAGTCCCTCGGCGCCCAGCGTCCGCTTCAGCTGCTCCAGCCGCGCCAGCAGCTCGCCGATGCCCACCGGCCGTATCTCCACGGCACGCAGCGACAGCTGCCCGCGCGGTGCGTACCACTCGGGCTTGGCGTGGACCACGACCCGGGCGCCCTCCGCCACGACGTCCGCGACGGCGTCGAAGACCTGCCGGAAGCAGGTCACGCTCACCGAGATGTCGTACGAGGGATCGCGCAGGGTCAGGAAGACGACCCCGGCTCCCGGCCGCCGCGACAGCTGGGTGATCTGCCCCTCCACCCAGACCGCGCCGAGCCGGTCGATCCACCCGCCGATCAGCCGGGACACCTCACCGACCGGCAGGGGCGCGTCCGCTGACGTGTTGAGAGCCATACGGGCGAGCGTATCGGCCGCGTACGACAACACCTCCCGTCATGGCCGACCGCGAGACTCCGCGCTGGGCATGGGGGTACGCGGGCGCCTCCACTGGACCGCCAGCACCGCCAGCCCCACCCCCAGCCAGACGGCGCCCACCAGCTGCGCCGAGCCGGCCGCCTCGGCGATCACCAGGAGCAGCACGGCCGTACCGACCACCGGCACCAGCACATGCCGCAGCCAGTCCGGGCGGCCCTCCGCCCGGCGCACCACGAACCAGCCGACGACACTCGCGTGCAGCAGCACGAACGCCGTGAGCGCCCCGATGTCGACCACCGACACCAGCTGATCCAGGCCGTCGTCGAGCCGCGCCGCCCACACCGCGGCGGCCATCGTCACCGCGGCCGACAGCAGCAGCGCGACCCGCGGCACACCCGAGTCGGTGCGCGACAGGATGTGCGGCAGCCGCCGGTCCCGGCCCATCGCGAACAGCAGCCGGCCGGCCGCCGCCTGCGCGGCCAGCGCCGCGAACGCCGCGCCGATCGCCTTGCTCACCGCCACCAGATCGTGCAGCCACGTGCCCACCGAGGCGTCCACCGCGTCGTAGAACGCCGAGCCCTGCGCCGCCGGATCGGCGGCCAGCTCGGCCGACGACACCGGTTCGAGCAGCGCGGCGAGATAGGTCTGCGCCACGAACAGGAAACCCGCGAGGCCCAGGCAGAGCAGCACCGCCCTGGCCACCTTCCGCGATCCGCCGGTCACCTCCTCCGCGAACGAGGCGATCGCGTCGAACCCCAGATACGACAGCACCGCGACCGAGACCGCGCTGAGCACCGCCGCCATCGAGAAGCCCGCGTCGCCGGTGAACGGCGACAGCCAGCCGCGCTGTGCGCCGTCCCGGGCGAGCACCACCACCGCGGACACCGCGAAGACCAGCAGTACGACGATCTCCATCGCCAGCACCGCGAATCCCACCCGGGCCGCCGCCCGCACACCCCACAGATTGAGGAGCGTGGTCACCACGACCGCGATCCCCGTCCACACCCACCGGTCCACCTCCGGGATCAGCGCCTCCAGCGCGATCCCCGAGAAGAGGTAGGCGACCGCCGGGATCAGCAGATAGTCGAGCATGGCCATCCACCCGGCGATGAAGCCCGGCCCCTCGCCGAGCCCCTTGCGGGCGTAGGTGAAGACCGACCCGGCCTGCGGGGCGACCCGCACCATCTGCGCGTAACTCGATGCGGTGAACGCCATGGCGATCGTGGCCACGACATAGACGAGCGCCACCGCGCCGTCCGACTTCGCGTCCAGGGTGCCGAAGATGCCGACGGGCGCCATGGGCGCGATGAACAGCAGCCCGTAGACCATGAGGTCGCGGAATCCGAGACTGCGCCGCAGACCTGAGCCCGCGTTGTCCTCGCCGTCCCTGCCGTCCGTTCCGTCCGGACCGCTCCTCCCGCCGCCCGGCCGGGACACATTCGCCGCGGCCATCCCGCCCTCCGTCCGTCGCGTACCGTTCATCAGTCTTCCTCCGGGCGGCGATCTCCCGCCTCTTCTGGGCGGCCTTACGATGGGGGGCATGACTGCTACGCCTCCTGCCCGCCGCGTCCTCCTCGCCGCTCCTCGTGGCTACTGCGCGGGCGTGGACCGCGCCGTGATCGCTGTTGAGAAGGCCCTTGAGCAGTACGGCTCGCCGATCTACGTCCGCCACGAGATCGTCCACAACAAATACGTCGTGCAGACCCTCGAGAAGAAGGGCGCGATCTTCGTCGAGGAGACGGCGGAGGTCCCCGAGGGATCGATCGTCATGTTCTCCGCGCACGGCGTCGCCCCGGTCGTCCACGACGAGGCGGCGGAACGCAAGCTCGCCACCATCGACGCGACCTGCCCGCTGGTCACCAAGGTCCACAAGGAAGCCGTCCGCTTCGCGAACGACGACTACGACATCCTGCTCATCGGCCACGACGGCCACGAGGAGGTCATCGGCACCTCCGGCGAGGCCCCCGACCACATCACCCTGGTCGACGGCCCGGACGATGTCAGCAACGTCGAGGTGCGCGACGAGTCGAAGGTCGTCTGGCTCTCCCAGACCACGCTGTCCGTCGACGAGACGATGGAGACGGTGGACAAGCTGAAGGAGAAGTTCCCGCAGCTGATCTCCCCGCCCAGCGACGACATCTGCTACGCCACGCAGAACCGCCAGATCGCCGTCAAGCAGATGGGCGCCGAGGCCGACCTGGTCATCGTGGTCGGCTCGAAGAACTCCTCGAACTCCGTCCGGCTCGTCGAGGTCGCCCTCGGCGCCGGCGCACGGGACGCCCACCTCGTCGACTTCGCGGACGAGATCGACGAGGCCTGGCTGGACGGCGTCGCCACTGTCGGTGTCACCTCCGGCGCGTCCGTACCCGACGTGCTGGTCGAGGGCGTACTGGAGTGGCTGTCGCAGCGCGGTTTCGAGGACGTCGAGATCGTGAAGGCCGCCGAGGAGTCCATCACCTTCTCGCTGCCCAAGGAGCTGCGGCGCGATCTGCGCGCGGAGGCCGCGAAGCTGGCGGGTCGGGCGTCCGGGGAGTGACCGACGGGCGCTGCCCGTAACGTTGTGTCCATGAACGTGTTCGGAGTGGACATCGGTGGATCGGGCATCAAGGGCGCTCCCGTGGATCTGGAGCGCGGTGACCTGGCGCAGGAACGACATAAGGTGCTGACCCCGCATCCGGCGACGCCGGATGCGGTGGCCGACGGTGTCGTCGAAGTGGTGCGTCACTTCGACTGGTCGGGGCCGGTGGGCGTGACGTTCCCCGGCGTGGTGACGAGCGGCATCACCCGCACCGCGGCCAACGTGGACAAGGGCTGGATCGATGTGGACGCGGCCGGACTGCTGGGCGAGCGTCTCGGCGGCGTCGGTGTGACCCTGCTGAACGACGCGGACGCGGCGGGCGTGGCGGAAGTGACGTTCGGCGCGGGCCGCGGCCGCAAGGGTGTCGTCATGCTGCTGACCTTCGGTACCGGCATCGGCAGCGCACTCTTCATCGACGGCCGGCTCGTGCCCAACACCGAGCTCGGCCATCTGGAGCTGCACGGTCACGAGGCGGAGAAGCACGCGTCGACGAAGGTCAAGGACGACGAGGACCTGAGCTGGCAGCACTGGGCCCACCGGGTGCAGAAGTACCTGGCCCATGTGGAGATGCTGTTCTCACCCGAGCTGTTCATCATCGGCGGCGGCGTCAGCCGCAAGGCCGACAAGTTCGTGCCGCTGATCGAGGGGATCAGGGCGGAGATCGTTCCGGCGGAGCTGCAGAACAACGCGGGCATCGTCGGCGCGGCGATGGCGTCGGCGAGCAAGTGACGCCGCGCCTGTCCTTCTGACAGAGGCCCTCGCGGCTCAGCGGCGGGGCTGGGGTGCGGGCCTGGTGCGGCGCTTGCGTCGTGACATCGCCCGCACCTTGCGTACGCAGGTGATCAGCCCGGCGACGAGCGTTCCGCCGTACAGCCAGCCGGCGTGCACCGCGAGCGAGGTGACGACGGCCATGATCTGGCCCCCGACCCCGCCCTCACCGCCCGAGATCGGCACGATCCCGGTGGCGAAGGCGATGGGCACACTGATCGGGGCGGTGACCAGGTCCGCCTCGCGCACCCACAGCGCGGTCAGCGCGCACACGGGCAGGAACAGCACCCCGTAGACCACGGCGGAACCATCGAACAGCAGCCAGACCAGCGAGCCGAGCACCAGCATGGTGGCGGACGCGAAGAGCCCGCCGCCGATACCCGTCAGCCGGGGGTTGGGCAGTCTGCGCAGGGCGAGGACCACGGGGGGCACGTTCCGTGCCGGACGCGTCGGCCCCACCCCGTACACGGCGGGGCCGTCCGCGACCTGCGGAGAGAGGGGCCCGGGAGGCGAAAGGGGTGCCTGCGGGCGCTGCCGGCGCCGGGGGTTGCTCGTCCTGTGCTGCTCCACCCGACCAACGTAGGTTGCCAGTGGGGAGGAATCAGGCACAGGACACGCCCTTTGGGTGACCTTGGCGAAGAGTTCGACTCCCGGCACCCGTCGCTGTGCGGCCGGGGCCGCCCGTAAACTGGGGGATCGGCCCACCATCGGGCCGGGCGCCCATCGCCAGTCCTCACTTCAGGAAGTCGCCAACGTGTCGCTCACGATCGGAATCGTCGGCCTGCCGAATGTCGGCAAGTCGACCCTGTTCAACGCCCTGACCAAGAACGACGTGCTGGCGGCCAACTACCCGTTCGCCACCATCGAGCCGAACGTCGGCGTGGTCGGCGTCCCCGACCCGCGCCTGACCAAGCTGGCGGAGATCTTCTCCTCCCAGCGGATCCTCCCGGCGACGGTGGACTTCGTCGACATCGCCGGCATCGTGCGGGGTGCGAGCGAGGGCGAGGGCCTGGGCAACAAGTTCCTGGCGAATATCCGGGAGTCCGACGCGATCTGCCAGGTCATCCGCGCCTTCAAGGACGAGAACGTCGTCCACGTCGACGGCAAGGTCTCGCCGAAGGACGACATCGAGACGATCAACACCGAGCTGATCCTGGCCGACCTCCAGACCATCGAGAAGGTCCTGCCGCGCCTCCAGAAGGAATCGCGGATCAAGAAGGACATCGCGCCGAAGGTCAAGGCGGTCGAGGAGGCCAAGGAGATCCTGGAGAAGGGCGACACGCTCTTCTCGGCGGGCATCGTCCAGGGCTCCGGCAACGAGGAGCTCCTGCACGACCTGCACCTCCTCACCACCAAGCCGTTCCTCTATGTCTTCAACGTCGACGAGGACGAGCTGACGGACGACACGTTCAAGGCGGAGCAGAGCGCGCTGGTCGCCCCGGCGGAGGCGATCTTCCTCAACGCGAAGCTGGAGTCGGACCTCGCGGAACTCGACGACGAGGAGGCGCTCGAACTCCTGCAGTCGGTGGGCCAGGAGGAGCCGGGCCTCGCGACACTGGCACACGTCGGCTTCCGGACGCTGGGCCTCCAGACGTACCTGACGGCGGGCCCGAAGGAGTCCCGCGCCTGGACGATCAAGAAGGGCGCGACGGCTCCGGAGGCGGCGGGAGTGATCCACACCGACTTCCAGAAGGGCTTCATCAAGGCCGAGGTCATCTCTTTCGCAGACCTGGTGGAGACGGGGTCGGTGGCGGACGCGCGCGCGAAGGGGAAGGCGCGGATGGAGGGCAAGGAGTACGTGATGCAGGACGGGGACGTGGTGGAGTTCCGCTTCAACGTGTGAGCGGATGAAATGACACCACGTTGCTGACATATGCAAGGTCAGAAGGGGTCGGACTCTGTCGAGACCGACCCCTTCGTCGTCACCGTGCTGGATGGGGGCTGGATATTCTGCCGTGGGGTCAGCGGCAATCAGGTCTCGTGAACGGTGGATCGATGCCCCACGTGAACGACCCAGACCACCAGCTCCCCGTTGTCGATCGTGTAGACGACGCGGTAGTCGCCGACGCGCAGGCGGCGACGTTCGGGCTGGGACACCGGGGCAGTGGTGTTGAAGCCGAGGGGGTCGGTCTCCAGCTCGGCCAGCTTGGCCAGGATGCGCAGCGCCGTGTCGCGGGGGATCCCTTCGACCGGCACGACCTGGCAGCTCTCCATCGGCATCGGGCCGCTCTCACCGGCGAACCCGTTCCCGTCGTGGCGGTTTCGCGCAGCGGCGTCGATGCACCGGGTCTCGATGCCACCTACGGTCCGGGCGATGTGCTGACCGCTTGGCCGCTGTGAGCGGCGGGTGGCGGGCGCGGCACGTTTCCGTCGTGACCCGACCAGGCCGCCCGGGGAACGACGCTCCCCAGAGGGCGGAGCGCAAGGCCCTCACGACCACCGCGCAGTCCGCCAGCCGCCGCCGCAACACCACCCCCCGCCCCCGCCCACCGTGGAAAGATGCCGGCCACGCAGTGGCAGAAACACCAAGGGGCGGCATGGCAGTGAGTGCGGGGTCCGTACCGGGTGGGCGGCGGGCGCGGGAGGTGCTCGGCATTGGGGTCGCGCTGCATCGGGCCGCGCAAGGCGTCCTCGGGGATCATCGGCGGGCCGTCGAGGCCGTCCGGGCCGCCCTCGCTCCGTTGCACGACGAGCTGGCCGGCCGTGAGCTCGCGTCGATACCGGTCGCGCGGCTCAAGGACGTCACCGAGGGGCGGCTGAGGCTCGGCGTGATCGAGGCGGCCGGGTACCGCTTTGTGGGGGACGTGCTGGCGGCCGACCGGTACCGGCTGCGGCAGATCCCCGGGGTCGGGCAGCAGACGGCCGATCAGGCGCTCGCCGCCGCCCGGCAGATCGCCGAGGCCGTGGGGGAGACCGTCGCCGTCCGTATCGACGTCGACAACCCCGAGCCCCGCACCTCCGCGCTCGTCGTCGCCCTGCACCGGCTCGTCGAGGCCGGCCCCGACGCGCGCCGGGCCGTCGACGCCGCCGAGGCGCTGGACCGCCGGCTCGGGCCGCTGCTCGTGGAGGCCGCGCCGGCCGGTGGGCGGCTGCGGATGTGGCTCGCCGGGCAGGAGCGGCGGGAGCGGGTGCACTCCGCGCTCGCCGAGATCCTCGCGGTGACCGAGGAGGCCGGGAGCCACGACGTACCCGTACTGCTCGGGCAGGCCTCCGTCGACCTGCTGCGTGCTCCGGCCGACGACGTCGAGGCCTGGGTCGACTTCGAGCTGCGCTCCGCCGAGTACTACAGCCTGCTGGCCGAGATCGCGGGCCGCGGCCCCGACCTCGCGGCGGCGGAGGGGTTCCTGCCCGGTGAGGTGGCCGAGCGGGTGCGCGCGCAGCCGCTCGACGACACCCTCCGCCGGGTCTCGTTGCGCGGCTACCAGTCGTTCGGCGCGCGTTTCGTACTGGCCCAGCGGCGCGTCGTCCTCGGCGACGAGATGGGCCTCGGCAAGACCATCCAGGCCATCGCCGCCCTGGCGCACCTCGCCGCGACCGGGCAGAGCCACTTCATGGTGGTGTGCCCCGCGAGCGTGCTGATCAACTGGACGCGCGAGGTCTCGGCGCGCAGCGCCCTGCGGGCGATTCCGCTGCACGGTCCGGACCGGCAGGAGGCGTTCGCGGAGTGGCAGGACGGCGGCGGTGTCGCCGTCACGACGTACGACGCCCTGCGCGGCTTCCCCGTCCCCGGGGCCGGGGAGCTGGGCATGCTGGTCGTCGACGAGGCGCACTACGTGAAGAACCTTGAGGCCCGGCGGTCGAGGACCGTGGCCGAGTGGGCCGCCCCATGCGAGCGGGTCCTCTTCCTCACGGGGACCCCCATGGAGAACCGGGTCGCGGAGTTCCGCAGTCTCGTACGCCACCTCCAGCCCGAACTGGCCCCCGAGATCGGGGGAGTCGAGGGTGCCGTCGGCTCGCGTGCGTTCCGCAGGGCGGTCGCGCCGTGCTATCTGCGGCGCAACCAGGAGGACGTACTCACCGAGTTGCCCAGCCTGCTGCACACGGACGAGTGGGAGGAGCTCAGCGCCGCGGATCTGGACGCCTACGCGGAGGCCGTGGACGCGGGCAACTTCATGGCGATGCGCCGGGCGGCGTACGTCCACGCGGAGAAGTCGGCGAAGCTCCAGCGGCTGCGCGAGCTGGTGGCCGAGGCGGCGGACAACGGGCTGAAGGTGCTGGTCTTCTCCTACTTCCGCGATGTGCTGCAGACGGTGGGAGAGGCGCTGGGTCCGCAGGCGTACGGCCCGATCTCCGGGAGCGTGGCGCCCGGGCGGCGCCAGAACATCGTGGACGAGTTCAGCGCGGTGGCCGGGCACGCCGTGCTCCTCGCCCAGATCGAGGCCGGCGGGGTCGGGCTCAATCTTCAGGCGGCCTCCGTCGTGATCATCTGCGAGCCGCAGATCAAGCCGACCATCGAGCACCAGGCGGTGGCACGCGCGCACCGGATGGGGCAGGTACGCGCCGTGCAGGTGCACCGGCTGCTCGCCACGAGCGGGGTGGACAGGCGGATGCTGGAGATCCTGGAGAACAAGTCACGGCTGTTCGACGCCTATGCGCGCCGCAGCGACGTCGCGGAGGCCACTCCCGACGCGATCGACATCTCGGACGGATCGCTGGCCCGGCAGATCGTCGAGGAGGAACAGCGGCGGCTTGCGGCTCAGGGCTGAGAGCTCACTCGCCCCACCGCCCGCCGCCGGCACCTCACCGCCCGCCGTCACGCCCCGCCGTCCTCGCCGTACCCCGCGTCCGCCAGTTCCGCCACCACCTCCGCATGGCAGCGCTCCGGTACGCACCAGCAGCCCAGCCGGCGGCCCCGCAGCTCGGGAAGCATCGCCAACAGGTCCGGCCGGGACAGCAGATGGTCCCGGTACATCGCCACCACCTCCTCGCGGGAGCCGTCCTTCCCCGGCCGGTACGGGCTCGCCAGTTTGGATCCGGCGAGGTGCCATCCCCCGCGGTGCATGGGGCGGCCGACATAGACGACGTCCGCGTAGCCGGGGTCGTCGCGGTGGCCCTTGAGATTGACGACAGTCGTTGCGGTCATGGAGTGGATCCTCCGGCGTCAGGACGTTCCCTGCCAGGCGAACACGGCGCAGGTCGTCGTCGCGTGTGCGTACAGCTTGCCGCTGTCGGCCCCGGTCACCCGTGCCTCGGCGGTCGCCGTCGTGCGGCCCGCGTGGATCACCGTCCCCTCGCAGCGCAGCCGCTCGGTGTCGGCGAACACCGGGCGTACCAGATTCACCCCCAACTGCACGGTCGTGTAGGCGCGTCCGGCCGCCAGGGTGGTCATCACGGCGCAGCCGAGGGCCGAGTCGAGCAGTGTCGCCAGGTAGCCGCCGTGGACCGAGCCCATCGGGTTGAGCAGGTGCTCGCCGGTTTCGCCCTCGAACACCGCGCGGCCCTCGTGGGCCTCGACGAGACGGAAGCCGAGCGTGCCGCAGATCGGCGGCTGCGGCAGTCCGCCGTCGATGGTGAGGCGGAGCAGTTCGAGCCCGGTCAGCCGGCCGGCGGCCGCGTAGCTCGCGGGCAGGGACCAGGTGTGGGTACGGCTCCGGAGCTCGGTGAACTCCACCGTCTCGGGCAGGCTCGTCAGCTCGGGCATGGGGGATCTCCTCGATGGACGGGGTGATGGGGCCCGCGGGCCGCCGGGAAACGGCCCGCGGGCGGTTCATGGGTCAGGGGAGCTTGACGGCCAGCAGGTCGACGGGCCGGATGTCCGGCGGCGAGGCGAGCATCGTCCCCGCGGCCTCCGTCAGCGCGGCGGCGATACGGCCGCGCAGATGGCCCGTCCGCCCCTCCTCGTTCTCGAAGGTGTCGAAGACCCCGAACACCGTGTCGCTCTCCTTGAACGCGAACCAGGTGACGGTGTGGTCCTCTTCGCGGGCGAGCTGCAGCGCGTCGCCCAGCATCGCCTCGACCTGGCCGGCGTACTCCGGCCTTGCCTCGATCCTGGCCAGCAGTCCGATGTTCATGGTGTGTCGCTCCGTCGCGTCGTGGTGGGCGTCCCGTCCAGCGGGACATCCGCAAACCTAGGGTCGCGACCAGGCCGCTCCCAGTGGCGTGAACGACGCATCCGATACCGTTTCCGCCATGGATGTCGCGGTGCTCGTCTACGACGGCGTGTTCGATTCCGGGCTCTCGGCGGTCCTCGATGTGATCGAGGGGGCCAACGCGATGCGGGGTGAGCTTCCGCAGCCGCCGCCCGCCTGGCAGGTCACGACGGTCGGATTCCGGCGCCGCATCCGTACGGGCGCGGGCCACGTCGTGACCACGGCGCCGGCCGCCCGGGCCGAGGGAGCCGGCCTGCTGATCGTGCCCGCGCTCGCCGAACGCCGTCCGGAGGCGCTGCTCGGCCATGTCGGCGGCCCGGAGTCGGCAGCCGTGCGACGCCTCGTGTCCGATGCGCGTGACCGGGGGACACCGGTCGCTTCGGCATGTACGGGGACGTTCCTGCTCGCCGAATCGGGCGTCCTCGACGGGCGCCGGGCGACCACCAGCTGGTGGCTCGCCCCGGTCTTCCGCAAGCGCTACCCGGCGGTGACGCTGGACGAGACGCGGATGGTCACCACCTCGGACGGTGTGACGACGGCGGGCGCGGCGTTCGGGCACGTCGATCTGGCGCTCGCGGTCGTCCGGATGGGCAGCCCCGCCCTCGCGGACCTCGTGGCCCGCTACCTCGTCGTCGACGAGCGGCCTTCCCAGTCGGCGTACACCATCCCCAGCGCGCTGGCCCAGAGCGATCCGGTGGTCGCTGCCTTCGAGCAGTGGGTGAGGGTGCATCTCGACGGCCCGGTCAATGTCGCCGAGGCCGCGCGTTCCCTGGGTGTCAGCGAGCGCACCCTCCAGCGGACCGTGCGCCGGGTGCTCGGGACCTCGCCGGTGCGCTTTGTGCAGGACCTGCGGGTGGAGCGGGCCTCGCACCTGCTGCGGACGACCGATCTGTCGCTGGACTCCATCGCCCGCAAGGTCGGTTACGAGCACGCCAACACCCTGCGGATCCTGCTGCGCGAGCGCACCGGCAGCACGGCGGCGACGCTGCGAGGCCGTTGAAACGCCTGCACAGGAGTCGGTTGGGATTGACAACTCTCTCGTCACGGATGCATCGTCGCATGATGGGTTGTGAATTCCAACCCACTAGTGCGGCCCACCGGGGTGGGCGGCGTGAACGCGGGAGGCACAGTGCGGGACGCGGTGATCGTCGAAGCTGTTCGGACGCCGGTCGGCAGGGGAAAACCGGGAGGGGCGCTGCACGACGAACCCCCCGTCGACCTGCTCGCCAGGACGCTCCTCGCGCTGGTGGAGCGCACCGGCATCGACCCCGGCCTGGTGGACGACGTCATCGGCGGATGCGTGACCCAGGTGGGCGACCAGGCCGTCAACATCACCCGGAACGCGGTGCTCGCCGCCGGGTTCCCCGAGAGCGTCCCCGGCATGACCGTGGACCGCCAGTGCGGCTCGTCCCAGCAGGCCGCGCACATCGCGGCGCAAGGGGTGATGAGCGGGTCCTACGACATCGCCATCGCCTGTGGTGTCGAGTCGATGTCACGGGTGCCGATGGGTTCCAGCGTGCCGCCCGGCAGCGACCCGTACGGGCGACGGCTCGCCGAGCGCTACCCGGACGGTCTCGTCGGGCAGGGCATCAGCGCCGAGCTGATCGCCGCGCGCTGGAAGATCTCCCGCGAGGAGATGGACGCCTTCGCGCTGGAGTCCCACCGCAGGGCCGCGGCCGCCTGGGAGTCAGGGGAGTTCGACCGCGAGGTGGCCTGGGCCGGGCAGCGGGACGAATCCGTACGGCCGGGGACCTCGGCGCAGGCGCTGGCCGGCCTGCGGTCCGCGTACCACGACGGCGCGACCGGCGAGCGCTTCCCCGAGATCGGCTGGCAGATCACGGCGGGCAACAGCTCACCGGTGAACGACGGCGCGGCCGCGCTGCTGATCATGGGGGCGGACGTCGCGGAGCGGCTGGGCCTGCGCCCGCGCGCCCGCTTCCACTCCTTCGCCGTGGCCGGTGACGATCCGCTGCTGATGCTCACGGCGATCATGCCCGCCACCGAGAAGGTCCTCGCCCGCGCCGGGCTGGGCATCGGGGACATCGACCTGTTCGAGGTGAACGAGGCGTTCGCGTCGGTGGTGCTGGCCTGGCAGCGGGAGACGGGCGTGGAGGCCGACCGGCTGAACGTACGGGGCGGCGCCATCGCGATCGGCCATCCGCTGGGCGCCAGCGGCGCGCGCCTGATGACCACGCTCCTGCACAACCTGGAGGACCGAGGCGGCCGGTACGGCCTGCAGACCATGTGCGAGGCGGGCGGCCTCGCGAACGCCACCATCGTCGAACGCCTCTGAAGCGCCGGTGGGCGGCCTGCCCGAGGGCCGCCCACCGCCGCTTCCACGGCGTCCGGCCGCACAGAGGGGCGGCCTAGAATGGCCCGTATGCCGAAGAGCGTCGAGCCCAGGGAGTGCTCCATCGCGGATGCGCTCGACCTGGTCGGTGAGCGCTGGACACTGCTCGCCGTCCGCGAACTGAGCCACGGCGTACGGCGCTTCGACCAGATCATCCGCAACACCGGGGCGTCCCGGGACATCCTCGCGGCCCGGCTGCGCAAGCTGGAGACGGCGGGGGCCGTGCGCCGGGAGCAGTACAGCGACCGGCCGCCGCGCTACGAGTACCACCTCACGCCCGCGGGACAGGAGCTCGGGGACGTCCTCCTCACCCTGATGAAGTGGGGCGACCGGCACCTCAACGCCGGGGATCCGCCGCTGACGCTGCAGCACGCGTGCGGAGAGACGCTGGAGCCGGAAGTCGTCTGCGCCCACTGCGGACAGCCGGCCCGCCGCGGCCTGCACGCGCCCGCAGGCCGCGGAGCCCGGAAGCGGGACTGAGGGGACGGCGGAGGTCCGGGCGGGGCCGGCAGGACGGGGGCAGGTCGAGCGGGACCGGCAGGACCGGCAGGACCGGCAGCGCTGGGCGTTGCCGGTGGTGCGGCTCGGGCCGGGCGTTGTCGGTGGTGCGGATCGGACCGGGCGGGACCGGGCAGGTCGAGCGGGGACCGGCAGGACCGGGCGATGCCGGTGGTGCGGCTCGGCTCGGGCCCGAACCGCCTCAACCCCTGCGGCGCGCCGTCAACTCCCGTACGCCCGCCGGATTCTCCGCGTCCTTCGAGCGCACCGTCACCCGGATGTGCCGCACCGCGGCGCCCGCCCTGAACGGCGCCCAGTGCACGGCGTCCTTCGACGCCTCGACGGTGTACGCGGCGGGGCGCACCTCGGTCCACTGCGGGGTCACCGACGCGAGCGCCGTCGAGCGGCCGAGGTCCGCGGTCAGCGTCCCGGTCGCACCGTCCGGTACCCAGGCCGTCGCCGCACTGCCGTCCACCGCCGCTGCCGCGTACATACCGGGCTCCTCCGACGACGCGGACGCCGTGACGCACCGCGCCGCGTTGTCCGTCGGGGCGAGGTCGGGGCGGCGCGTGGGCAGGGTGACCGCGTCCTTCAGCCGGACCGGTCCGGCGGGGGTGTGCAGCGTGAACGGCTCGCCCTGCGTCAGCCGCACCGTCGTCCGGCGCGCGCCGAGCGCGATGTCATACGTACGCCCCTGCCAGCGAAGGCCCCGCAGGGTGACACCGCTCGCCAGCTGCGGCGGCAGCATCGGGGCGATCCGCACCCCGTCCTCCCGCAGCCGCAGGCCCGTGAGCCCGTGCGTGAAGACCTGGAGGAAGCCGCCCTTTCCGGTGAGGAAGTCCTGCGCCGGCGAGCCCGCGAGCGGATCGTCGGCACCCGCCTTGTCGCCCCGGGCCTCGGCGAAGGTGGCGAACGGGCCGCGGACGAACGGCCTGATCGCGCGCTGGAGATACGTGTACGCCGAGCAGCCCGGCTCGCCGATCTCCGCCGCGTCGATGGCATGGACCGAGTCGGTCATCGCGGGGCCGTCGGGGTCGGTGCGCTCCGCGTAGTAGTCGAGGGTGGCCGCGCCCGCGCCCTTTTCCATCGGCCATTCGAGCGGGTAGGTCAGCAGCACGGTGTCGGCCTGCTTGATCCGCGAGCCGTTGTACCCGGCGTACTGGAGGAAGATCTTCCGCTGCGCGTCGTAGGGAATGCGCAGACCGTCCGCCGTCCTCCGCCACTGCGGTGGCGCGCTCTCCCCGAGGAGCCCGGCGGCGCGGATCGCATGGCGCAGGGCGGTCGCCGCGCCGGCGTTGGTGAACACCCCGTCGTCGACGCCGTTGCTGTACTCGTCGGGGCCGGCCACGTCCTTGACGGAGTAGCTGCCGTCAGGGTTGGCGGTGACGCGCGAGGCCCAGAACTCGGCGACACCTTTCAGCAGCGGCCAGCCCCGCTCGCGCAGCCAGTCGCGGTCGCCGGTGGCCAGGTAGTACTGCCAGACGGCCAGGGAGACATCGCCCTGGAGGTGGTTCTGGGTGAGACAGTGAGGCGGATTCCAGCTCTGGCACTCGGACCAGAGGGCGCCCTCCCCGCCGCTGGTCCAGGGGTAGAACAGGCCCTTGAAGCCGAGCTTGGCGGCGTTCTCGGCGGCTGCCTCACGGGTGCGGTAGCGGTATTCGACGACCGGGCGTGCCAGCTCCGGGCGAGTGGCGAGCAGGCCCGGATACATCCAGGTCTCCGCGTCCCAGAAGACCAGCCCCGCGTAATTGTCGCTCGTCAGACCGGTCGGGGCGAGGCTGTCGGAGGAACCTCGGCGAGAACTCGCCAACAGGCCGTACTGCGCCGAGCGCAGCCAGGTCTGTAGCTCAGGCCGCCCGGGGGTGAGCACGTCCGCCGCCCACAGCGTCGACCAGGCGGCCGAGTTGGCGTCCATGAGCTGCCGCCAGCCGCGGTCGGCGGCCCGCCGCGCGGCGGCCCGTGCGGAGCGCCGGGGATCCGGCGAGGTGAGCGAGGTGTCCACGCCGACGTACTTCACGTACTCGCGGGTGGCGCCGTGCCGTGCACGGCGAAGGGCCGTGACGACCGCGCCGTCCGTCGCCGTCCCGTCCGTGCGGAAGGTGTTCTCCCCGGTGCGGGTGACCCGGCGGGCACCGCGCCAGTCGAGCCGGTCGGTGACCTCGGGCTCGCCGCCCCAGCGCGGGGTGAGCCGCAGCCGTACGGCGCCGGTGTGCGGATCCGACCGGTCGGTGACGACGTCGAAGACCAGGTCGGTCACCCGGCCGTCGGCGGTCGTCCAGGTCAGCGCGGTGCGCACGAGACCACAGCGCCGGAAGACGGTCTGGCGGTAGGCGGAGATCCGCGAGGCCGGTCCGAAGGTCTCGTCGCCCACGCGTACGTCGAGCGTCGTCCAGGTGGGCAGGGCTGCGAGGACCTGACGGTCGGCGGTGGTGCCGGGGTTGTGCGCGTACAGACCGGCGGCGAAGGCCCCGTCGTAGCGGGGCGTGAACAGCGGCCAGCCGGTCGTGGCCGTGCTCTCGGCGTAGCCTGAACCGAGAGGCGGCACCCGGGCGCCGAGGTACCCGTTCCCGGTGTACGCGTGGTTGTCCCCGGCCGCGTCGGGCGTGGTGGACGTGGGTGCCCAGGCGGGATCGGTGTCGCTCCCGCAGGCCACGGACGCGGGCCGCGCAGGCGCCGTGCCGGTCCCGGCGTACGAGACGGCCGGGAAGGCCGTGGCGATCAGGGCGCTCGCGACCAGTGGTGCGAGGGGGGAGATCCGCGAGAGGCTCATCGCAGGACCCTATTTTTCGGACGGTCCCGAGCGGTGGAGGACGCGCTGGGTGACCGGTAGACCGTGAGGAGACGTGAGGGACATGTCGTACCCGGACCCGAAGTACCTGGGTGAGAAGGGCGAGATCTCCGCGACGTTCCGCCCCGTGGACACCGCCGCCGACGTGGTGTCCGGGAGCGGCAGCCGTACGCACTACCTCGCGACGGGCGCGGCCACCGGCGGTGAGTTCGGGCTCTACCGGTTCGACATGGCGCCGAGGGGCGGCGGTCCGCGGACGCATTTCCACAAGTCGATCTCGGAGTCGTTCTTCGTCATCTCGGGGACGGTGCGGCTGTTCAACGGCGAGAGCTGGATCGACGGGACGGCCGGTGACTTCCTCTACGTCCCGCAGGGCGGACTGCACGCCTTCCGCAACGAGTCCGACGATCCGGCGTCGATGCTGATCCTGTTCGCGCCGGGGGCACCGCGCGAGGAGTACTTCGAGAAGGTCGCGGAGGTGGCGACCGAGTGGTCCCCGGAGGACCAGGCGGAGTTCTACCTCCGGCACGACACGTTCTGGACGGAGTGAACCGGACGGGACAGCGGACGGCATGAACAGACGGCATGAACAGGCGAGCTGAACAGGCGAGCTGACCAGGTGGCATGAACAGACGGGCTGACCAGGCCCACTGAGCGCACGGTCGGAACAAGCGCCGGGGCGAGCCGGGGTGTTGCCCCGCCCGCCCCGACCGTGTGCGGCCGCCGTCACCGGGCTCGGGCCGAGCGCCGGCCGCCCACCGCGTTCCGCATGCCGCGCGTGTGAGGTCCGACGATGTTGTGTGGCGGGCATGTGAGCCCCAACGGCATTGTGTGGCGCGCATGTTACGTCCCGCCGTGAACTCTTGTGGGGACTCCTGCGGGTCCGCCAATCTTTCGCTCGGCAGGCGGCACATCGGCACAGGGGATTCAGCTGTCGGTGATTGTCATGTGCCTGTCGGACCCCCACAGCAGCGCACCACCAATGAGGAGGACCCCTCACATGTCAGTGATGCGTCATTCGCGTCGAAGACTCGCCGCGGTCAGTGCGACAGCCGTCGCGGCACTCGCGTTCGGCACCGTCTCCGCCCTCCCGGCCGGTGCGGCCGAGCCGGAGCCGTCAGGTGTCATCCAGAACGCGGGCGCCCCCGGCGCCGTCAAGGACAGCTACATCGTCACGCTGCGCGAATCCGCGGCCGACGCCGGCTCCACCGCCGGCAAGGCGCTCGCCGCCGAGTACGGCGCGAAGATCCGCACGACCTACAGCGCCGCGCTGAACGGCTACTCCGTCCAGCTCTCCGAGGCGCAGGCCCGGAAGTTCGCCGCGGACCCGGCCGTTGTGTCCGTCGTACAGAACCGCGTCTTCACGGCGACCGCCACCCAGCCCAACCCGCCGTCCTGGGGCCTGGACCGGATCGACCAGCGGGCCCTGCCGGCCAACCGGAGCTACACCTACCCGGACACCGCGGGCGAGGGCGTGACCGCGTACATCATCGACACCGGTGTACGGATCACCCACAGCGACTTCGGCGGCCGCGCGTCGTACGGATACGACGCCATCGACAACGACAACACCGCGCAGGACGGCAACGGCCACGGCACACACGTCGCGGGCACCGTCGCGGGTACCGCCCACGGTGTGGCCAAGAAGGCCAGGATCGTCGGCGTGCGCGTGCTGGACAACAGCGGCTCGGGCACGACCGAGCAGGTCGTCGCCGGCATCGACTGGGTGACGCGCAACGCCGTCAAGCCGGCCGTCGCCAACCTGAGCCTGGGCGGCGGCGTCGACCCCGCCCTCGACACCGCGGTGCGCAACTCCATAGCCTCCGGCGTCACCTACGCCATCGCGGCGGGCAACGACGGTGCCAACGCCTCGAACTACTCGCCCGCCCGCGTCACCGAGGCCATCACGGTCGGCTCCACCACGAGCACCGACGCGCGTTCCAGCTTCTCCAACTACGGCACGGTGCTGGACATCTTCGCGCCGGGCTCGTCCATCACCTCGTCCTGGAACACCGGTGACGCGGCGACGAACACCATCTCCGGCACCTCGATGGCCACTCCGCATGTCGCCGGCGCCGCCGCGCTGTACCTCGCGGCCAACCGGACCGCGACCCCGGCGCAGGTCTCCACGGCCCTGACCACCGCCGCCACCAGCGGTGTGGTGGGCAGCCCGGGCACGGGTTCGCCGAACCGTCTGCTGTACGTCGGCGGCACCGACACCCCGCCCCCGGGGAAGAAGTTCGAGAACACCGCCGACTACACGATCAGCGACAACGCCACGGTCGAGTCGCCCGTCACGGTCAGCGGCGTCACCGGCAACGCGCCCGCGACGCTGAGCGTTCCGGTCGACGTCAAGCACACGTACATCGGTGACCTGCGCATCGACCTGGTCGCACCCGACGGCACGGTCTACAACCTCAAGGCGTACGGCTCGGGCGGAAGCGCGGACAACGTGATCACCAGGTACACCGTGAACGCGTCGTCGGAGGTCGCCAACGGCACCTGGAAGCTCCGGGTCGGCGACAACGCCGCACAGGACGTCGGCAAGATCGACTCGTGGGCGCTTCAGTTCTGACGCTGTGACGCCGGCACGCGCCGCGGTCTTGACGCGGTGACGTTCCGACGCTCGCCCGACAGTTCCGAAGTCCGGTACGACGGCCCCTGAGGGGTCGGCAGGGGGCGGTCGCCACGGCGGCCGCCCCTTTCCGTCGCCCGCATTCCGCGCGCCCTCCCGTGACACGTATGATCCGCACGCCTGTTCGCGCGAGCCGGCCGAGGTCGACGCATCCCGAGGAGCACCGCAGCCGTGGACCCATCGCAGCAGGGCGGCGGGCAGCCGTACCGGGCGCAGCCGCCCCACCAGCAGTTCCCCGGATATCCGGTGCCGCCGGCCGTGCAGCCGGTGAACGGCCTGTCCATCGCCTCCCTCGTGCTCGGTCTCGTCTGCTGTCTGCCGCCGCTCGGCATGGTCTTCGGTTTCATCGCCCTGGTGCAGATCAGGAAGAAGGGCGAACGCGGGAAGGGCATGGCGATCGCGGGCACCAGCCTCTCCGCCGTCAGCACTCTGCTGCTCGTGGTCGTGCTCGCCACCGGCGGGTTCGGCGAGATGTGGGACGGCGTCAAGAAGGGCGTGGATCAGGCGTCCCGGCAGCGCAGCACTCTGGATCTGCGCACCGGCGACTGCTTCAACCTCCCCGGCGCCGCGGTGCCGGAGGAACAGGAGACGGCCGGCGTCGAGGTCGTCGACTGCGACCTGAAGCACGAGGCGGAGGTGTCCGGCGGCTTCGAGGTCACGGGCTTCGACGACTACCCGGGGGAGAGCCGCCTCGACACCCTGGCCGGGAAGCGCTGCCAGGAGATCAACGACGCCTACGCCCTGGACGCCTGGGACCGGCCCAAGGGCATGGACGCGTACTACTACCTGCCGACCGACGAGAGCTGGCGGCTCGGCGACTCCGCGGTGACCTGCAGCTTCGCCTCCGTCAGCGGCGCGAAGGTGACCGGTTCGCTACGACGCGACGCGACCAGCCTGAATCCGCATCAACTCGCTTATCTGAAAGCCGAGTCGGCCGTCATCGCGCGGTCGGGGAGCGAACCCGAGGAGGAGTTCCCCGAGGACGCTCAGGGTCATCGGGACTGGGCCCGGCAGACGTCCGCCACGCTCGCCGCGCAGGCACGCGCCCTGCGGGAGCACGCGTGGCCCGCCGCCGTCGCGACGGCGGCGGAGCGGCGGGCGGGGGAGTTCGACCGTGCGCGCGCCCACTGGGACAAGGCCGCCCGAGCGCAGGAGGAGGACTCCTTCTGGGACCACGCTCTGCAGGGCGAGGACACGCTGGTCCAGGCGACCGAGGTCTCGGTACGGCGTGCTCTCGGGCTGAAGTCGGTGCCGCCGCCGGACGATTCGGGGGCATGACCCCGGGCGGGCGGCCGGGGCGCGCGTCGAGCGTCTTGCGGGACGCCGGACGATTGTGGGGCATGACCCCGGGCGGGAGCCGGCCGGCCGCGACGGCGAACCCGGCCGACGCGAACACGAAGCCGGCGCCCGGGCCGTGATGGCCCGGACGCCGGCTTCCGCGTGTTCCGCCCGCGCGCCGCTAGCGGCGCGAGAGCCCGCGGTCGACGGCCGTCATCAGCTCGCCGTCCGCGGTGTCCCCGTCCAGGGACCAGAACATGGCGCCACCCAGACCCCTGTCACGGATGTACGAGGACTTGGTGCGCAGCACCTGCGGGTCGTCGTACGTCCACAGGGTGGTGCCGTCGAAGAGCCAGGCATGTCCGCCGCGCCGGTCGCGGTGCACGGTGTACGTGCCCGCGTCGGCCAGCTTCTTGAGGGCCTTGTAGTCCTCGTACCCGGCGGCCCAGGTCGCGGGCGCGGGAGCGGTCGCCGGCTGGTTCAGGCCGTCACCGCCGCCCGTGACGCCCGTCCAGCCCTGGCCGTAGAACGGCATGCCCACCACCAGCTTGCGGGCCGGAGCACCGCGGCGCTGCCAGTCGCGCACCGTCTGGTCGACGCTGAAGTCGTTCCTGGCGAACAGCGCGGACTGCTGCGCCGTGGTCTTCTCGCCGGACACATGGAAGTCGTAGCCCTGGAGGTTGACGAAGTCGAAGTCCCGCATGATCTTGTGGACCTCGAAGCCCGCGTCGATCTTCTCGGGTGCGGTCGGCACGAAGGCGCTCAGCTCGTAGTGCTTGCGCTTCTTCTGCGTCTTGGCGTACGTGTCCAGCTGGGTCCTGAACTCGTGCACCAGAGCGGTGAAGTTCCGCTTGTCCTCCGGGCGGTAGACCGTGTCCGTGTCGCCCGCCGAACCGGGCCACTCCCAGTCGAGGTCGATGCCGTCGAAGAGCCCGGCCGCCGCGCCCGCGCCGCCGCGCGCACCGTCCACCGGCAGATTGCCCTTGATGTAGAGGTCGATGCAGGAGGAGACGAACGCCTTGCGGGAGGCGGGTGTGCGGGCCGCGTCGGAGAAGTGGGTGGACCAGCTCCAGCCGCCCAGGGAGATCATCACCTTGAGGCCGGGGTGCTTGGCCTTGAGCTCCCGCAGCTGGTTGAAGTTGCCCGCGAGCGGCTGTTCGGCGGTGTCGGCGACGCCGTCCACCGAGTTCTCCGCGTCGAGCGGGCGGGCGTAGTCCGCCCAGGCGTCGGCCTCGCCGGGGATGTTCCCGGTGAAGCACCTGCCCTCGGCGTTCACGTTGCCGAAGGCGTAGTTGATGTGCGTGAGCTTGGCGGCCTGGCCGCTGGTGTCCATGTCCTGGACCTGGAAGTCCCGGCCGTAGACGCCCCACTGGGTGAAGTAGCCGACGCGCTTGTACGAGGGGCCGCCGTGGCTCTGGCCGGCCGCGGCCGGCGCCGATGCGTTGGTGCCGGCCGACGCGGCGGGGGCGAGCGCCGCGAGGAGTGAGAGCGAACAGGCTGCAACAGCCGTCCGGACAAAGGTTCTTCGACGCATGGGACTCATTCCTGTGCGTGTGCCGGAAGGTTCCGTGAACGGAGTGGTGCTGCCAGGAACGTATTGGTCTGGACCATTGTGGTCAATGGGTTGACGCAGAATGATCGGCCCTGTCCGCGACAAACCGCGGTGCACCGGCAACTCATCACTTCGAGTGAATCTTTGGCCTATAGTTGCGGTCAACAACCGTCGGTTGCGAGGCTGTTGCTGTCTGTCAATGCGATGGGAGTGACCAGTGACATTCGGTGAGCAGCCCGCGTATCTCCGCGTTGCGGGCGATCTCCGCCAGAAGATCGTCAGCGGCTCGCTTCCGCCGCACACCCGGCTCCCCTCGCAGGCCCGCATTCGCGAGGAGTACGGGGTGTCCGACACGGTCGCCCTGGAGGCACGCAAGGTCCTGATGGCGGAGGGTCTGGTCGAAGGCCGCTCCGGCTCCGGGACGTACGTCCGCGAGCGGCCCGTGCCGCGTCGCATCTCCCGCTCGGGCTACCGCCCGCCCGTGGGTGCGAACCCCTTCCGGCAGGAACAGGCGGCGGACGGCACCCGCGGCACCTGGGAGTCCAGCAGCGAACAGGAGGGCGCGAGCCCGGAGATCGCCGAGCGGCTCGGTATCGAGCCGGGCGCCCGGGTGATGCGGACCCGCTATGTGTTCCGCGACGCCGGTGAGGTCACCATGCTCTCCACCTCCTGGGAACCACTGGAAGTGACCGGGCGCACCCCCGTGATGCTGCCGGAGGAGGGGCCGCTCGGCGGCTGCGGCGTCGTGGAGCGGATGGCGGCCATCGACATCGTCGTGGACAACGTGGCGGAGCAGGTCGGCGCGCGCCCGGGGCTGGCGGAGGAGCTCCTGGCGCTCGGCGGTGTGCCCGGCCATGTGGTCATGGTCGTCGAGCGGACCTACTACGCCTCGGGGCGCGCGGTCGAGACGGCCGATGTGGTCGTCCCTGCCGACCGCTTCCGGATCGCATACCACCTGCCGGTGAAGTGACCGCTACCCGAACAGACCGTCCGGGGTCCGTGATCACGAGTTAACGCCGCACGCCGTGCCGTAACCACGGGGCAATCGCCCCCTGCTCCGCCCTGTCATGTCCGGCTCCTACCTTCCCGTCCGTGCACCGCATGTATCCGCACACGGACCGACGGACGGGAAGCCATCGATGACGGACACCGCCACATCTGTCACCAGGACGCCGGACGAAGGGGGTGGACCGGCGGCCGACGCGGGAGGAGCGGTCGCCGAGGGGCCGGGACCCCGCCGCAGCTACGCCAGACTGGCCGCCGACGAGAGCCGTGAGGACTACTCACTGCGCTATGCGCCGCACTCCTTCCGGCGCTGGTCGCCCTCGATGGTCGCCGGCACCGCGCTCGGCGGCATCGCGTATCTCGCCGACTTCGCCATCGGTGCGTCGATCGTCTTCACCTACGGCTTCACGAGCGGACTCGCCTCCATCCTCACCGCCGCGGCGATCATCTTTCTCACCGGGATCCCGATCGCCCGGGCGTGCGCGAAGTACGGCCTGGACATGGACCTCGTCACCCGCGGCGCCGGATTCGGCTACTTCGGCTCGACGCTCACGTCCCTCATCTACGCGTCCTTCACCTTCATCTTCTTCGCGCTCGAAGGCTCGATCATGGCCCAGGCGATGCACCAGGCCGTCGGGCTGCCGGTCGAGATCGGCTATCTCGTCACCACGCTGATCGTCATCCCGATCGTCTTCCGGGGCATGGGCGCGCTGGCGAAGGTACAGGCGTGGACCCAGCCGATCTGGATCATCGGGATGGTGCTGCCCTTCGTGGTGCTGGCCTTCGAAGCCCCGGACGCCTGGGGTGCGTTCGGCTCCTTCGGCGGTACGGAGGGCGCCGGGTCGGGCTTCTCCTGGATCGGCTTCGGCCTGGGCACCGGAGTGGCGCTCTCGCTGATCGCCCAGATCGGCGAACAGGCCGACTATCTCCGGTTCATGCCGGCCAAGACCGAGCAGAACAGGCGGCGTTGGAATCTGGCCGTCCTCGCGGCCGGTCCGGGCTGGGTGATCATCGGCGCCGCCAAGCAGATCGGCGGCGCGTTCCTCGCCTTCGTCGCGCTGGAGGCCGTCGGCAAGACACACGCCCTGGAGCCGATCGCCCCACAACTGGAGGCGCTGAAGCCCTGGCTGGGGTCGGTGGCGCTGCCCGCGGCCGCGCTCTTCGTCATCGTCTCGCAGATCAAGATCAATGTGACCAACGCCTACAGCGGCTCACTGTCCTGGTCGAACTTCTTCTCCCGGATCACCCACCGCCACCCGGGCCGGGTCTGGTACATCTTCCTCAACCTCGCCATCGCGCTGACGCTGATGGAGATGAACATGTTCGCCGCCTTGGGCAAGCTGCTCGGCTTCTACTCGAACGTGGGCATCGCCTGGATCGCGGCGGTGGCCGCCGACCTGGTCATCAACAAGCGGATCGGACTCAGCCCGCCGTACATCGAGTTCAAACGGGCCTATCTCCACGCCGTCAACCCAGCCGGCTTCGGTGCGATGGTCATCGCCTCCACCGTCTCGATCCTCGCGTTCTTCGGACTCTTCGGCCGGTACGCCGAGGCCTTCTCCACCTTCATCGCCGCCGGACTCGCGCTCGTGCTGTGCCCGTTGATCGCCTGGGCGACGAAGGGCCGGTACTACCTCGCCCGGCCGAACCCGGTGAACGGCCCCGGCGTGGAGGTCGGGGACATCACGGCGACCCACATGTGCGGGGTGTGCGAGACGGCGTACGAACTCCCGGACATCGCCGACTGCCCGGTGCAGTCCGGCCCGATCTGCTCGCTGTGCTGCTCCCTGGACGCCGAGTGCGGTGACGTCTGCCGCAAGGACCCGGCGTCCGGACCGGTCCTGATGCCGGTGCCGACGGTCCGGCGAGCCCTGGCGGCGGTGCCGGGCGGTCCGACCGCGGGGGCGTAGGACCTGCCGGAAACCAGCCGGAAGGGGGCGCATCCACGCCGGATGCGCCCCTCATTCTTATCTCTTTGTGTAAACACGTATCCGCTGAGTAAAGGTCAGGCGTACGCTCGGGCATATGCGTAGTGCGGTTTCCTGGCGATCGTTACAGACACACCGACCCACCGAGGGAGGGGCGCGATGAACGACGGCGGCCCCGTGCTCCCGTGGCTGGTCATACGGCAGGACGACAACGGCAACCGCTATCGCGTCGGCCGGTACGCCACGCAGGGCGAGGCCCAGCACATCGCGGACACGCTCGACGGCAAGGGTCACAAGCAGCTCTACTGGGTCGAGCGTATCGGGCAGACCGCGCGCTGACCGCCCGATCGCACAGCGCAGTACGCTCCGGCGCATGACTGATCGTGTCGTGGTGGCCGGAGCGCTGTACGACGGGGGGCGCCTGCTGGCGGCCCGCCGCAGCGCCCCCGTCGAACTCGCCGGGCGCTGGGAACTGCCCGGCGGCAAGCTCGAACCGGGTGAGCTGCCCGAGGAGGCGCTGGTCCGCGAGCTGCGCGAGGAGCTCGGCGTCGAGACGGAGCCGCTGGAGCGCATCCCGGGGGAGTGGCCCCTGAAGCCGGGATACGTCCTGCATGTCTGGACGGCCCGGCTGGTCTCCGGAGAACCCCGGCCGCTGGAGGACCACGACGCGCTGCGCTGGCTGGGCCCGGACGAGACCGACACCGTCGACTGGCTCGACCAGGACCGCCCGGCGGTCGTGGAGGCGGCCCGGCTGCTGCGCGAGAGCGGCGGCCGTATCGGTGGCCGGCCGTGACGGTGGCCGGCGTCGGCATCGGACGTCGTGACGGTGGCACGGCGACCGAACCCGGCGAGGCGGTGGCGCGGGCATCTCGGGAGGCGGCGCACGGGAGTGATCAGTACGCCGTTCGTGCCACGGTGCACCCATTGCTGTCCCGAGTGGGATATCTCGGTTCGAATATCGGGTATGTGCTGATTAACCCCCCGAAATAGGGCGCCTGCTGCTGGTCTGGGAAGTGAGCGGCGTGATCGACACCGACGGCGACTGTGCCGAGTGGACCTTCCCTGCCGAGCCCAACGCCGTCCGTACTGCCCGTCATGCCGTCAGGGACACCCTGCGCGCCTGGGGACTGGACCACGCGATCGAGGACATGACCGTGCTGCTGGTCAGTGAGCTGGTGACGAACTCCCTGCGCTACGCATCAGGTCCGATCGGGGTACGGCTCATCCGGCTCGAGCCCGCCGGCAGCGCTCCTTCGCTGCTGGTGGAGGTTTCCGACCCCGTTCCCGATCCGCCCACCGAGCGGTCCGCGACCACCGACGACGAGGGCGGACGCGGTCTCCAACTGGTGGCGGTCAGTGCCCGGCGCTGGGGCACCCGCCGTGGCAGAACCGGCAAGACCGTGTGGTTCGAGCTGCCTCTCGCTGGTTAAAAGTCCGAAGGGACGACGATCACGGACCCCCTCGGCTCAAAATGAACGAGACCGGGCTGTGATCGTGAACGCCGTGTGCGTCAGGGCCGTAGTGCTGAATACTGCGGTCATGGCCGGTCCGGTGCGGTGAGCTGGAGGGGACGGTCGCGTGAGCGAAATACCTGAGACGACGAGCGATGTCGTATGGCAGAGCAGTCCGCCTGGCTCGATCTATGACTACATCAAAGTTGCTTCCTTCTCGATCGGGCCCGACGGCCTGGTCGACCAGTGGAGCCGGCGTGCGGTGGACCTCTTCGGCATGACATCGGCCGAGGTCAGGGGCAAGGACCCGGTCGAGGTCTTCATGCCCACGGAGCTGCGTCCGCGCGGCCACCGCCAGGTGGCGGAGATCCTCGACGGCAAGGAGTGGACAGGGCTCGTCCCGTTCCGCATGCCGGGGGAGGGCGGCGCGCACGGCGTCGCCGAGGTCTATGTGATGCCGAGTGAGACGGAGAGTGGCGAGAGGGCCGCGCTCTGCATCGTCGTCGACGTCCGCGCGCTGCGCGGGATTGAGACCGATCTGGCCGCATCGCAGGCGATTTTCGGCCAATCTCCTTTCGGGTTCCTCCTCTTCGGCACCGACCTCAAGGTGCAGCGCACCAACGAGCGGTTCGCCACGGTCTTCGGCGGAACCGCCGACGAGCACCGCGGACGGACCGTCCACGACTATCTGTCCCGCCCCGAGGCGGAACGGATGAATGCCTCGCTGCGCCGGGTCCTGGAGACCGGCGAGGCCGCGATCGACCTCCAGATCGTCGGAGCGGCACCGAACAGCACCGACCGCCGGCACTGGTCGATCAACCTCTACCGGGTGCACAGCGGATCCGGCCGGCCCATCGGAGTGGCCGGGATCGGTACCGATGTGACGCGCCGCCACGTCGCCGCCCGCGAGGCCGCCAGCGCCCGTCGCAACCTCGCCCTGCTGAACGAGGCCAGCGCCCGCATCGGCAACTCCCTCGACCTGGAGACCACCGCACGCGAACTCCTCGACGTGGCCGTGCCCGGCTTCTGCGACCTCGCGTCCGTCGACCTCTACCAGGGGCTGCTCACCGGTGACGAGGCACCGCCCGGACGCTGGGACGCGCCCCACCCGGAGAGCTACGGCGGAGGCAGCGCCGAACTGCGCCGCGTCGCCTTCGCCAGCGCCGTCTCCGACGCCCCCCTGATCACCACACCGGGCTGCAGCAAGCAGGACGGCACCCCCACCGCGGTCGGCGAAGTGCACCGCTACTCCTTCAACTCGCCCTGCTCGACGGCCCTGCGGAATGCCCGGGTGCAGGCGATACCCGGCGAGGAGGGCACGCTCGTCCAGTCCACGCTCGCCGTGCCGATGGTCGCGCACGACACCGTCGTCGGGCTCGTGCAGTTCTCCCGGACCAAGGGGAGCGAGCCCTTCGGCGAACGGGACCAGGCACTCGCCGTCGAACTCGCCGCGCGCGCCGCGGTCTGTATGGACAACGCCCGCCTCTACCGCAGGGAGCACGAGCGGGCTCTCATCCTCCAGCGCAGCCTTCTGCCGCCCGGCGACCCGGAGGCCGCCGGCCTCGACATCGCCTGTCGCTATCTCCCGGGGAACACCGCCACCGAGGTGGGCGGTGACTGGTTCGACGTCATCGAACTCCCCGGCCACCGCACCGCCCTGGTCGTCGGTGACGTGATGGGCCGAGGACTGCGCGCCGCGGTCGCCATGGGCGAACTGCGCACCGCGGTACGCACCTTGGCGCTGCTGGACCTGGAACCGGCCGAGGTGCTCTCGGCACTCGACGAGATCGCCCGCGGTCTCGGCAGCCCCAGCGGGACCCAGCAGGCCTCGCGCGTCGCCCACAAGTCCCGCGAGGCGGACCTCTCCGAGGTCTATCTCGCCACCTGTGTCTATGCCGTCTACGACCCGGTCACCCGGCGCTGCACCTTCGCCAACGCCGGCCATCTGCCACCCGTCCTGGTCGAACCGGGCGAGGAGGCGCTGCTTCTGGACGTCCCGCCCGGGATGCCGCTCGGCGTCGGCGGCGAGCCCTTCGAGGAGGTCGAGGTCGAACTCCCCGAGGGCGCGCTCCTCGCGCTCTACACCGACGGGCTCGTCGAGTCGCGGGACCACCCCCTCGACGAAGGCCTGCGGGCCTTCCGCTCGGCGCTCACCGACCCGGCCCGCCCGGGTGTCGGCCCGCACAGCTCTCCGGCGCTGCGCCCCGACGCGCCGCCCGCGATCGGCGCGGTCCGCTCGCTCGAGGACGTCTGCGACCACGTACTGACGACCCTGGACACCCGCCACGGCGAGGACGACATCGCCCTCCTGATGGCCCGGATACAAGGGCTGCCGCTGGAAGCGGTGGGGGACTGGCGGCTGCCGCGGGAGCCCCGGTCCGTCGGCAGGGCCCGCGAGCTGGCCCGGGCCCAGCTGGTCTCCTGGGACCTGGAAGCGCTGGTGGACACGGTCGAGCTGCTGGTGAGCGAGCTGGTCACCAACGCGCTGCGGTACGGCGAGGGCGAGATCCGTCTGCGGCTGTTGCGGGACCGCACTCTCGTCTGCGAGGTCTGGGACGCGGGCCTCGTCCAGCCGCGCCGCCGGCGGGCACGCGACACCGACGAGGGAGGCCGCGGACTCCAGCTGGTCGGGCTGCTGAGCGCGGCCTGGGGGTCGCGCCGGACCCCGCGCGGCAAGACGGTCTGGTTCGAACTCCCGCTGCCCGACGGGGACTCGACCGCGGAGCCGACCGTGGAGCAGCTGCTCAGCATGTTCTGACAGCGGTGCGGGGACGCACGTGCCAAACACGTGTGCCGGTGCGGGGATGCGGGTGCCGGACAGAGGCGTAGGTACCGGGACGCGCGCTCCCCAGAAGGGCCCGCGTCCCGCACTCAGGACGCGGCTTTCAGCGCCGCCAGCCGTGCCTCGACCTCCGCCGTGTCTCCCAGGCTGTCCAGCTGCTCGAACTGAGCGTCCAGCGAGGACGCCGCCAGCTCCTGCTTTCCCATGGCCCTGGCCTCCTCCCGGCGGACCTTGTCCTCGAAGCGGGACAGGTCGCTCGTCGGGTCGAGGACATTGATGTTCTTCACCGCGTCCAGCATCTGGTTCTGCGCCTGCGCCGACTTCGCCCGGGCCACCAGTTCGTCGCGCTTGGCCTTCAGCTGGGTGAGCTTGGTCTTCATCTGCTCCAGCCCGCTCTTGAGCTTGTCCACGATCTCCGTCTGGGAGGCGATTGTCGGCTCGGCGGTCTTCGCCTCCTTCTCGGACTGGAGCTGTCGCTGAAGGGCGACCTTCGCGAGGTTGTCGAAGGTGTCCGCCTCCGCGCCCTGGCCGGCCGACCTCAGCTCGTCGGCCTTCCGGCTCGCCGCCAGCGCCTTGGTCCCCCACTCCTTCGCGGCGGCGACGTCCTCCCGGTGGTCCTCCTCCATCAGCCGCAGATTGCCGATGGTGCCCGCCACCGCCTGCTCCGCCTCGTTGATGTTGTTCGTGTAGTCCCTGATCAGCTGGTCGAGCATCTTCTGCGGGTCCTCGGCCTGGTCGAGGAGGGCATTGATGTTGGCCTTCGCCAGCTGGGTGACCCGTCCGAGAATCGTCTGCTTCGTCATCGCACTTCTCCTTGTGAGGGCTGATGTCAGGGATGCGCGCGCCGCACCCACCGGAAACCACGTCAGAACCGGCCACCACCCCTGCGGCCGCGCGTGCCCCCGCCGCCGAAACTGCCGGGCCCGCCGCCGGAGCCGCCGCCGAAACCGCCTCCGAATCCGCCCCCGAGGCCTCCGCCTCCGTAACCCCCGCCATACCCCCCGCCCCTTCTCCCGCCGAACAGTCCGCCGAGGATGATCCCGCCGAGCACCGCGCCCCCGAACCCACCCCCCGCACTTCCCGCTCCTTGTACACCGCCCGGCCCGAACGGGTTCCCGAATCCGCGCACGTCCTCCTCGGCCAGGCTCTGCGCCTGCCGTGCCAGCGCGTCCGCCTGCTGCGCCTCGGCCAGCGCTCCCTGCACGTCGCCCGCCGCGGCGAGCTCCTCCGAGCGGGCCAGCCGCCGCTGCGCCTCCGCCAGCCGGGTCCTCGCCTCGCTCCCCACCGCGCCGCGGTGCGTGGTGACGTAGTCGGCGGCCGCGCCGACGGACGACCGGGCACCGAGCGCCGCCCGGTCGAGCAGCGCGCCCGCCCGGCGTACCCCCTGCTCGTTCTCCCGGGCACCGGCGAGCGCCTTGTCGAGCGCGGCGTCCGCCTCCTCGATCCGGCGTAGGGCGTCGATCGGGTCGTAGGGACCGGTCTCCGTCTCCCGGCGCACCTCGCCGGCCACCGTCTCGGCGCGGGCGACGCTGCCCTGGAGACCGGCCGTCGACACCCCGGCCGATGTCCCCTTCAGCAGTCCCCGCGCCTCCGCCAGGTCCGCGTCCGTCTCCGTCAGCGCGCCCGGCAGCTTGCCGGCCGCCTCCGCGAGCTCCTGCGCCCGCCGGTCCACGGCCTCGATCAATTGGCGCGCCTGCGCCAGAGCGCCCTCCGCCGCCCGTACGTGCACGGCTGCCCTGGCGTGGTCGGAGGCGCCGACGGCCTGGTCCGCCTCGTCGAGCCCCGCCCCGGCGAAACGCAGCCGGTCCCTGGCCTGTTCGACGCTGTTCGCGACGGGAGCGGCGGCGGAGGGGGCGTACCGCTCACGCATCACCGCGAGCGTGGCCTCGGTCGTGACCAGACGGCCTTCGAGGTCGTCGAACGCCGTCCGCGCGGTGGCGAGGGCCTGGGGTGCGTTCTGTTCCAGGGCGCGCAGCCGGTCGAAGTCCTCCGACTCGGCGTCGAGGCGCCGGTCGGCCTCCGTGCACCGGGAGACGATCTCGTCGAGCATCCGCCGACGGGTGGCGTCGTCCTCGGGATGGGCGTCGTCGAGCTGCTGGCGGAGCCTGAACGCGGCCGTCAGCTCGCTCCGTGCGTGCTCGACCGCGTCCCGGAACGGCTTCGCCGCCTCGTCGCCGAACTGGGCGGTGGCGAAGCCGAGTTCCTCCTCGCTGGTGCGCAGTGCGTCGTCGGTGTCCACGAGCGCCTGCTTGGACCGGGCGTCCAGCTCGGGCAGCGGCACCGGTGACTGTGCCCCGTCACCCCAGCCCGCCCGGCCGCCCTGCGGCGTGGTGCGGGTGGCCGTGCGCCTGCGGCGTCTGACGAGGGCGAACGCCCCGATCGCGGCCGCGCCGCCGACCAGGACGACCGGCAGGACCAGGTCGCCCGCGCCCGTCGCACCGGATCCTCCGGGGTCGGGATCGCCCGGCGTGAGGGCCGGCGCGGGCACCGGCCGCCCGTTCAGGACGGCGCCGTATCCGTCCGCCGCGCCGATCGCCGCGCCCGCCCAGTCGTTCTCCCGCAGCGCGGGCTCGACGGCCGTGCGCGCCACGTCCGCGAGCTGGGCGTCCGTCAGCGGGGAAGCGGTGTCGACGAAGTACGCGTACTGCCGGTCGTGCGTGGCGACGGCGAGCAGGACGTCGTTCTGGCCGAGGCCGTTCTTCTGCGCGGTGGCCTCGGCCCAGTCCTGCGCGGAGCGGCCGGAGAAGTCCCGTACGTACACGACGAAGAGCTGCTGTCGTGTCGTGTCGTAGAGCCGGTCGAGAGCCTGGACGACCGCCTGCTCGCGGTCGCCGAGCGCGTCCACCCGGTCGGTGATCTGGCCGTCGCGGGACAGGCTGACGGGGTCGTCGGCCAGGGCGTCACGGGCGGCGGGCACGGCCAGCCACCATGTCGCCACCAGCACTGCCAGGAGCACTCGGGTGGCTATTCGCGTCACATGGGGAGGTTATGTCCGGTGTTGTCCGGGCGCGACCGGGCCGGTGCGCACCGTGCGTGACCGTCACTGTCGGTGTCCGGGGCTACGGTCGAGGCCATACGGCAGTGCCTGCTGACCGCCCGGCCCCGGGGCACGAACGGCCTGGCGCCACCGAACGCCCATTCACGCAGCCCGCCACGCACGCAGCCCGCCACGCACGCAGCCCTCCCCGCACGCCACCCGCCCCCGCGGCCCCGGCGGCCTCTCGGCCTGCCGGGCCCGCGGGTGTCCTGCGGGTGCAGCACCCGCAGGACCACGTCAGTCCTTCCGGCGGCCGATCTTGTTGCCCAGCCAGACCAGCGGGTCGTACTTCCGGTCGACCGCCCGTTCCTTCAGCGGGATCAGGGCGTTGTCCGTGATCTTGATGCCCTCCGGGCACACCTCCGTACAGCACTTGGTGATGTTGCAGTAGCCGAGACCGTGCTCGTCCTGGGCCGTCTTCTTGCGGTCCAGCCCCGCCTCGGACGCCGCGTCGAGGGGGTGCATGTCCAGCTCCGCCACCCGCATCAGGAAGCGCGGGCCGGCGAAGGCCGTCTTGTTCTCCTCGTGGTCGCGCACCACATGGCAGGTGTCCTGGCACAGGAAGCACTCGATGCACTTGCGGAACTCCTGCGAGCGGTCCACATCGACCTGCTGCATGCGGTAGTCCCCGGCGGCGACCCCCGGCGGCGGGACGAAGGACGGCACCTCCCGCGCCTTCGTGTAGTTGAAGGTCACGTCCGTCACGAGGTCGCGCACCACGGGGAACGCCCGCAGCGGCGTCACCGTGATCGTCTCCTCGCGTGTGAAGACGGACATCCGCGTCATGCACATCAGCCGCGGCCGGCCGTTGATCTCCGCGCTGCACGAACCGCACTTGCCCGCCTTGCAGTTCCAGCGGACCGCGAGGTCGGACGCCTGGGTGGCCTGGAGGCGGTGGATGATGTCGAGTACGACCTCGCCGTCGTTGACCTCGACGGAGAAGTCCTCCAGCCCGCCCCCGTCCTTGTCGCCGCGCCACACCCTGAAGCCGGCTTGGTACGAACTCACTCGTAGAGCTCCTCTTCGGCGAGGTACTTGACCAGCTCCTCCTTGTCGAACAGAGCGAGCAGGTCCGGACGGATGGGATCGGTCGTCCTGCGTTCCAGCGCGATCTGGCCGCGTACCGGATCGGTCGCCGCCAGTCCGCCGGTGGGGTCGACCAGCCGGCACATCAGATTGACCGGACGCCAGTCGCGCTCCATCGCGGGGCAGTCCTCTCGGGTGTGCCCGCCGCGGCTCTCGGTGCGTTCCAGCGCCGCCCGCGCGATGCACTCGCTGACCAGCAGCATGTTCCGCAGGTCCAGCGAGAGGTGCCAGCCCGGGTTGAACTGCCGGTGGCCCTCGACACCCGCCCGCCGTGCGCGGACCCGGAGGTCGGCCAGCTTCTCCAGCGCCTTTTCCATCTCGCCCGCGCGCCGGATGATGCCGACGAGGTCGTTCATCGTCTGCTGGAGCTCCTGATGGAGGGTGTACGGATTCTCCGGCTGTGCGCCCTCCTCGGGACCCTCCGCGCTGAAGGGGCGCAGGGCCTCCGCCGCGGCCGCGTCGATCTGTGCCTCGTCGACCGCGGGCCGTACCGCGAGCCCCGCCGCGTGCTCGGCCGCGTACAGCCCCGCGCGACGGCCGAAGACCAGCAGGTCGGAGAGCGAGTTGCCGCCGAGCCTGTTGGAGCCGTGCATACCGCCGGCGACCTCACCGGCCGCGAACAGGCCGGGCACCCCCACCGCGGACGCGCTGTCGGACTCGACGGCGATGCCGCCCATCACGTAGTGGCAGGTCGGGCCGACCTCCATGGCCTCGGCCGTGATGTCGACGTCCGCCAGTTCCTTGAACTGGTGGTACATCGACGGCAGTCGGCGCCGGATCACCTCGGCGGGCATCCGCGTCGAGACGTCCAGGAACACCCCGCCGTGCGGGGAGCCGCGTCCTGCCTTCACCTCGGCGTTGATGGCACGGGCCACCTCGTCGCGCGGCAGCAGCTCGGGGGGACGCCGGTTGTTGTCCGGGTCCTCGTACCAGCGGTCGCCCTCCTCCTCCGACTGCGCGTACTTCTCCTTGAAGACGTCGGGGATGTAGTCGAACATGAACCGCTTGCCCTCGGAGTTGCGGAGCACCCCGCCGTCGCCGCGGACGGACTCGGTGACGAGGATCCCCTTCACCGACGGCGGCCAGACCATGCCGGTCGGGTGGAACTGCACGAACTCCATGTTGAGCAGTGGCGCTCCCGCGAGCAGCGCCAGTGCGTGACCGTCGCCGGTGTACTCCCAGGAGTTCGACGTGACCTTGAAGGATTTGCCGATGCCGCCGGTGGAGAGGACGACCGCGGGGGCTTCGAGGACGAAGAACCGCCCGGACTCGCGTTCGTAGCAGAACGTGCCGGAGACCCGGTCCCCGTCCTTGAGGACCCGGGTGACGGTGCACTCCTGGAAGACCTTCAGCCGGGACTCGTAGTCCCCGGTCTCCTTGAAGTCCTCCTGCTGGAGCGAGACGATCTTCTGCTGGAGGGTGCGGATCAGCTCCAGGCCGGTCCGGTCACCGACGTGCGCCAGCCGGGGGTACTCGTGCCCGCCGAAGTTGCGCTGCGAGATCTTTCCGTCGGCGGTGCGGTCGAAGAGTGCACCCCAGGTCTCCAGCTCCCAGACGCGGTCCGGCGCCTCGCGCGCGTGGAGTTCCGCCATCCGCCACTGGTTGAGGAACTTGCCGCCGCGCATGGTGTCGCGGAAGTGGACCTGCCAGTTGTCCCCGGAGTTCACGTTGCCCATGGAGGCGGCGATGCCGCCCTCCGCCATCACGGTGTGGGCCTTGCCGAACAGGGACTTGCAGATGACCGCTGTACGGGCGCCCTTCTCGCGGGCCTCGATGGCGGCGCGCAGGCCCGCGCCGCCCGCGCCCACCACCACGACGTCCCACTGCTGGCGTTCGAGCTCTGTCATGTCAGGCGCCTTCCCTTGTCAAAACAGCCTCGGATCGTCGAAGGCGCCGGACGCGACGAGATAGACGTAGAAGTCCGCGAGCGCGACGCTGATGAGGGACGCCCATGCGAGCACCATGTGGCGCTCGTTCAGCCTGCCGACCCAGCCCCACAGCCGGTAGCGCACCGGGTGCTTGGAGAAGTGCTTGAGCCGCCCGCCGATGATGTGCCGGCAGGAGTGGCAGGAGAGGGTGTACGCCCAGATCAGCGTGATGTTGATCAGGAAGACGATCGTGCCGAGGCCCATGTGGCCCCACGCGTAGTTCTCGTCGCGGAACGAGAGCACGGTGTCGTACGTGAGGATCCCGGCGACCGGCAGCGCGGCGTAGAAGAAGTACCGGTGGATGTTCTGCAGGATCAGCGGGAAACGGGTCTCGCCCGTGTACTTCTTGTGCGGCTCGGCCACCGCGCAGGCCGGAGGAGAGGCCCAGAAGCCCCGGTAGTACGCCTTGCGGTAGTAGTAGCAGGTCAGCCGGAAGCCCAGCGGGAAGATCAGGATGAGGAGGGCGGGGGACAGTCCCCACCAGCTGCCGAAGATCTCCCAGTTGGGGCCGGACCGCATCGGCTCGCAGTTCTCGGCGAGGCAGGGCGAGTAGAACGGCGAGACGTACGGCGCCGCGTAGTAGTCGGCGTTGGCGAAGGCCCGCCACGTCGAGTACACGATGAAGGCGAGCAGCCCGCCGGCGGTCAGGGCCGGCGCAAGCCACCATCGGTCCGTCCGCAGATGGCGGGGGCCGATGGCGGCTCGCGTCGCGCCGTGCACGCCTGTATTGATTTGTGGTGGTTCGGTGCCAGTGGCCAACGAGGTCTCCTAGGGAGCGTGCCGGTCTCGGACGCCCAGTCCCTCGTCGTCCGAGTCCGTCCACAGCGCGTTGTTGTACGGGACATCGGGGATGGTGACCAGCTCAGGGCGGTCCGGTGACTTCCGCGCGGCTTGCGCGGCGGGTCCGGCGCCACGCAGCTGATCAACGGTTCGCTCCAGCTCCCCGACCCGCTGGACCAGCTCGTCGAGGCGGTGCCGAATCGCTGTCAGTTCATCCTGCTCGGACATGACTTGCCCTCACTTCCGCAGGGGGCGGTGGCGTCTCATGCGCCTGCGAGTGTTGCGCGTCACATCCCTGCTTGTGAAGGGACGTGCAGGGATTGCCGGTGCATGCGCTGGGAGCGCGCCCCTCCTGAGTCGGATCTCACTCCCCCCATTTTCCCCCTTTTTGCCAGGTTATGGGCGCTGCTTCATTGGGCCGAGTGGGTGGCATTCCGGCGGTTTGCGCCGTGTCTCCGCTCCCGGGCGCGCCCTGTCCACTTCAGTGGACCGGAATCGGTGTGATCATCTCCAAATTCCGCCAAACAGGACGAAGAGGTACAACTCATGTCCCAGGTCGACGCGCCACGCGGGAGGACCTGCTCCCGAACGCTCCGTTCCGTTGCGCTGCTCACCAGCGGGGTTCTGGCCCTGCCGGCCCTGGCGGCCTGCAGCGCGGACGAGTCCGAGCGCACGGGGAAGGCCGCAGCCCCGGACATCGCCGCTGCCGCCCGGGACAAGGTCGCCGACGGGGGCACCCTTCGCTGGGCGATCGACGCTATGCCGACGACGCTGAACGCCTTCCAGGCGGACGCCGACGCCGCCACCACCCGTATCGCCGGGGCCGTACTGCCCTCCCTCTTCACGCTCGACAAGAGCGGCCGGCCGCAGCGCAACCCCGACTTCGTGGAGTCCGCCGAGATCGTCGACCGCGAGCCCAAGCAGGTCGTGCTCTACAAGCTCAACCAGAAGGCCGTCTGGAGCGACGGCCGGGAGATCGGCGCACCCGACTTCGTCGCCCAGTGGCGCGCGCTCAGCGGCAAGGACAGCGCCTACTGGACGGCGCGCAACGCCGGGTACGAGCGGATCGAGGAGATCCAGAAGGGCGCCAACGACCTCGAGGTCAAGGTCACCTTCACCAAGCCGTACGCCGACTGGCAGTCCCTCTTCTCCCCGCTGTACCCGAAGGACGTGACCTCCGCGCCGAACGCCTTCAACGACGGTGCGCGCGATGGCCTCAAGGCCACTGCAGGACCGTTCCGCCTGGGTCCGCTGGACCGCAAGGCGGGCACCGCCACGCTGGTGCGCAATCCGCGCTGGTGGGGCGAGCAGGCCAAGCTGGAGAACCTGGTGCTCACCGCCGTGCCGCGGGACAAGCGTGCGGACGCCCTGGCGGCCGGCCGTGTCGACATCGCCGAGATCGACCGGGGCACGGCGACCCGTATCGCCGGCGCCGCGGGCCCCCGGCACGCGAGCGGGCAGCCGAGCTCCCCCGCCGCCGGCCGGACCCCGTCCAGCGCCCTGAAGGGCGGTGCCGTGCCCCACGGCTCGGGTGACGGCAAGGCTCTGGTGGCGCGCAGCCGGTCCGTCGCGGCGTACGTCGCCGCGCAGACCGCGCTGAAGGGCTATGTGGTCCGGAAGTCCCTGGAGCCCGCCTACACCCAGCTCGCGCTGAACGGCGAGTCGGGCCCGCTCGCCGACGCCCGGGTCCGCCGCGCCGTGGCGCGCGCGCTCGACCGCAAGGAGCTCGCCGAGACCGTGCTGTCGCCGCTCGGGCTGCCCGCCGACCCGCCCGGCAGCCATCTCGCCCTGGCGGGCCAGAACGCGTACACCGACAACAGCGGCGCGCTCGGCGAGCAGAGCACCGAGGAGGCGCAGGCGCTGCTGGCCGACGCCGGCTGGACACCGGGCGGCCTGAAGAAGCCCGCTCCGGCGAAGGCGGGCAGCGAGGCGGGCGCGAGCGCGTCCCCCAAGGCCTCCGGGTTCCCCTCGTCCGCACCCTCGGGCCGGAAGGCCGGGGAGGGCGACGCCGCCTCCGACGACGGGCTCTACATCGTCGGCGACGACAAGCCCGCGAGCGCCGTGCACGGACCCGAGTCGGGCGGTACGCGCATCCTCGCGCCGGCCCCCGCCGCCGCCGGCCGGGAACTGGCCCTGCCGGGCCGCCCCGGCTCGGACGACGAAGCCCGCGGTGCGGGGACCCAGGACAAGAAGGGCGAGGTCGCCGGAGCGTATGCCCCGCGCGGCACGGCCGCCCCGGTCGTGGCCGGCGCGGTGGGCAAGAACGGCAAGCCGCTCTCCCTGCGCTTCGTCCTGCCGTCCGGCCCGGGCTCCGAGCCGCTGCGCGCGGTCGGCGCGAAGATCGCGCGGATGCTGGACCGGGTCGGTATCCGTACCGAGATCACCAAGGTCGCCGACTCCGGCTACTTCAAGGACCACATCGCGTCGGGCAACTACGACCTGGCCCTCTACTCCTGGCCCGCCACCGCCTACCCGGCGACCGACGCCCGGCCGATCTTCGCCAAGCCCGAGCCCGCGTCCGACGGCTCGCTGCTGGTGGAGCAGAACTACACCCGGGTCGGCACCGACTACATCAACCAGCTCTTCGACCAGGCGGCCGCCGAGCTCGACCAGGACGCCGCCCGTGAGCTGGTCCGCCGGGCCGACGCCCGGATCTGGGCCGCGGCCGGATCCATCCCGCTCTACCAGCGTCCCGAGCTGGTGGCGGCCAAGCCCACCGTCCTCAACGCCGGTGCGTTCGGCTTCGCCGCACCCCGCTACCAGGACATCGGGTTCAAGAAGGGGTAAACCCGCAAGACCACCGTCAGGCAGTCGCGCACAACCTCAGAACTGCCTCAAGTCCCTTGCCCGCCGGTGACGCCGGCGGGCAGGATCATGACCACCCTTGACCCGGTTCTCCGCACCTCAGCGCACCCCACACCCCCAGCAGTGACTGCCTCTCGATCAGCCCGGGAAGCCCCGCACCCGGCGGCCCCGTACCATGGGACGAGCCGTGGCGTGTCCGCCCGGCGGGCGGACGAGGCCATGACGGTCAGACGCCTGATCCCCGATCGAGAGAAGCGCCAGCCAGCATGCCCACGCGCCACGACATCCGTAACGTTGCCATCGTCGCCCACGTCGACCATGGCAAGACCACCCTGGTCGACGCCATGCTGAAGCAGGCCGGCGCTTTCGCCGCGCACGCCGCCGAGCACCTCGACGACCGCATGATGGACTCGAACGACCTGGAGCGTGAGAAGGGCATCACGATCCTGGCGAAGAACACCGCCGTGAAGTACCACCCCAAGGCCGGCGGCGCCCCGATCACCATCAACATCATCGACACCCCCGGTCACGCCGACTTCGGCGGCGAGGTCGAGCGCGGTCTGTCGATGGTCGACGCGGTCGTCCTGCTCGTGGACGCCTCCGAGGGCCCTCTCCCGCAGACCCGCTTCGTGCTCCGCAAGGCCCTTCAGGCCCGGATGCCCGTCATCCTCTGCATCAACAAGACGGACCGCCCGGACTCCCGGATCGCCGAGGTCGTCGACGAGACCTACGACCTGTTCCTGGACCTGGACGCGGACGAGGACCAGATCGAGTTCCCGATCGTCTACGCCTGCGCCCGTGACGGCGTCGCCTCGCTGACCAAGCCGGAGGACGGCACCGTCCCCACGGACAGCGAGAACCTCGAGCCCTTCTTCACCACCATCCTCGAGCACGTCCCGGCCCCCGAGTACGACGAGACCGCGCCGCTCCAGGCCCACGTCACCAACCTCGACGCCGACAACTTCCTCGGCCGTATCGCGCTGCTCCGCGTCGAGCAGGGCGAGCTGCGCAAGGGCCAGACCGTGGCCTGGATCAAGCGGGACGGCACCATCGCCAACGTCCGCATCAGCGAGCTGATGATGACCGAGGCGCTCACCCGCAAGCCGGCCGAGATGGCGGGCCCCGGTGACATCTGCGCCGTCGCCGGTATCCCCGACATCATGATCGGCGAGACGCTGGCCGACCCGGAGAACCCGATCGCGCTGCCGCTGATCACGGTCGACGAGCCCGCGATCTCGATGACGGTGGGCACGAACACCTCGCCGCTGGTCGGCCGCGGCGGCACCGGCAAGGGCGCGGACGCCAAGTCCGCGGTCAAGGACCGCAAGGTCACGGCCCGCCAGGTCAAGGACCGCCTCGACCGCGAGCTCGTCGGTAACGTCTCGCTGCGCGTCCTGGACACCGAGCGCCCCGACGCCTGGGAGGTGCAGGGCCGCGGTGAGCTGGCGCTGGCCATCCTGGTCGAGCAGATGCGCCGTGAGGGCTTCGAGCTGACCATCGGCAAGCCGCAGGTCGTCACCAAGGAGGTCGACGGCAAGGTCCACGAGCCCGTCGAGCGCATGACGATCGACGTGCCCGAGGAGCACATGGGCGCGGTCACGCAGCTCATGGGCGTCCGCAAGGGCCGGATGGACAACATGTCGAACCACGGCTCCGGCTGGGTCCGCATGGAGTTCGTCGTCCCGTCCCGTGGCCTCATCGGCTTCCGTACGGAGTTCCTGACGGGCACCCGCGGCACCGGCATCGCCCACTCCATCCACGAGGGCCACGAGCCCTGGTTCGGCCCTCTGACGACCCGTAACAACGGCTCGCTGGTCGCCGACCGCTCCGGTGCCGTCACCGCGTTCGCGATGACCAACCTCCAGGAGCGCGGTGTGCTGTTCACCGAGCCCGGCACCGAGGTGTACGAGGGCATGATCGTCGGTGAGAACTCGCGCTCCGACGACATGGACGTGAACATCACCAAGGAGAAGAAGCTCACGAACATGCGGTCCTCCTCGGCCGACTCGTTCGAGGCGATCGTCCCGCCGCGCAAGCTCTCCCTGGAGCAGTCGCTGGAGTTCTGCCGCGACGACGAGTGCGTCGAGGTGACCCCGGAGTCCATTCGCATCCGCAAGGTGAAGCTGGACGGGCGCGAGCGCGCCCGTGCCGCCTCGCGCGCCAAGCACGGCTGATCGACGGGGCGCGGACGGACAGCGGTGACGCCGGACTCCGGCGGGCCGCCCGCGGCGCCCTGACACCGCGTCAGTGACACGGCCCGGACCTCCGCAGAATCTGCGGAGGTCCGGGCCGTTCGTCAATCGGATTTCGACGGGCTTTCAGGGCCCGAGTGTCCGTATATCGGCCATCGCTCTCCGGAACATGTGTTAACGGTCCGTTTCGCGGGTGTCTGTCTGTGCTCGCTTTGTCCGGATTTCGGGCACCCATGGCTGGGCGATGTTGTCAAAACGAGACCCTTTAAGTGTGGTTTACGGCCCGGTCGTACTTAATAGTTGGCTCCATTGAGCTCGGGTCAATGGGTCATGCGCTGTGGGGAGCGCCGACTCACGAGCACACTCAGGGCATTGAACGAGCGCCGTCAGGGGTGTCGGCGCACCTACCTTTGCCCTTCTCGTAGTGACAAGTGGACTCATGAGGAGGAACCCATGCGCGGTGCCAAGAGCGCCAAGTGGGTAGCGGGTGCGATAGTCGTGGCCCTGGCGGCGACCGCCTGTGGCGGCGGCGACAGCGACAGTGGCGACGACATGAACGCGGGCAAGGCCGACCCGAACGGGATTCTGGTCGCCCAGCTGGGAGAGCCGCAGAACCCGCTGCAGCCGGCGAACGCCAAGGAGAGCCAGGGCAGCCGCGTCCTGCGGACGATCTTCTCGGGCCTCGTCGACTACGAGCCGGGCACCGGCAAGCTCACCTACATCAACGCGGAGTCGGTGACCCCGAACGCCGACTCGTCCGTGTGGACCGTCAAGCTCAAGCCGGGCTGGAAGTTCCACGACGGTTCGACCGTGACCGCCAAGTCCTACGTGGACTCCTGGAACTGGTCGGCGAACGTCAAGAACAACCAGACCAACTCCAGCTGGTTCCAGGACATCAAGGGCTACGCGGACGTCCACCCCGAGAAGGGTGAGCCGAAGACCGCGGCCATGTCCGGCCTGAAGGTCGTCGACGACAACACCTTCACCATCACGCTGTCCGGCCCCGTCTCGTACTTCGCGTACAAGCTGGGCTACGACGTGTGGGCCCCGCTGCCCGAGGGCTTCTTCAAGGACCCGAAGGGCTACGGCGAGAAGCCGATCGGCAACGGCCCCTACAAGTTCGAGGCGTGGGACCACAAGAAGCTGATCAAGGTCCGCAAGTTCGACGGCTACACCGGCCCGAACAAGGCCAAGAACGGCGGCATCGACTTCAAGAACTACACGACCGCCGAAGCCGCGTACTCCGCCCTCCGCTCCGACCAGCTCGACTGGATCGAGCAGGTTCCGGTCACCGCGCTGAAGAACTACAAGCAGGACCTCGGCGACCGCGCGATCGACCAGGAGTACTCCGCGGTCCAGTCGATCGTCCCGGCGTTCTACACGCCGCAGTGGAAGAACATCAACCCCAAGGTCATCCAGGGCCTGTCGATGGCGATCGACCGCGACACGATCACCAAGACGGTGCTCAACGGAACCCGTGAGCCGGCGGACTCCTACGTCGCCCGCGGTGTGCTCGGCTACAAGGCCGGCGCCCTCGGTGACGTCACCAAGTTCGACGCCGCCAAGGCCAAGGCCCTCATCACGGAGGGTGGCGGCGTCCCGGGCAACAAGATCTCGATCCAGTTCAACGCCGACCAGCCGCACAAGGCGTGGGTCGACGCGGTCTGCAACTCGATCCGTCAGGCCACCGGCGTGGAGTGCACCGGCGACTCGAAGCCGGACTTCCAGACCGACCTGAACGCGCGTGACCAGAAGAAGGTCAAGTCCATGTACCGCGGTGGCTGGGTGCTCGACTACCCGGTCAACTCGAACTTCATGCGCGACCTGTACGGCACCACGGCCGCCGGTAACACCAGCGGTTACTCCAACAAGGAGTTCGACGAGCTGTCCGCTCAGGCCGACAAGGCCAAGACGCTCGACGAGACGGTGAAGATGTACCAGCAGGCCGAGCAGCTCCTGAAGGCCGACATGCCGTCGATCCCGCTCTGGTTCTACAAGAACAACTCGGGCCAGTCCCGCAATGTCTTCGGCAAGATCGTCTACGGGCAGGACGGCGACCCGCTGTTCTCCGACGTTCAGGTCAAGGCCAAGAAGTAAGCATCGGGAACCGCCGGCCGGTGCCGCCGCTCCTCACGGGAGCGGCGGCACCGGCCCGCAGGGCGTAGGCCCCGGGGCTCTCCCCCACAACCCCGCGGCGGAGAACACTCTGACCAGGCCATCGCCGACCCCTCACGGCATGGAGGCATGATGGGGCGTTACGTCGCAAGGCGACTGCTCCAGATGATCCCGGTATTCATCGGGACCACTCTGTTGATTTTCCTCATGGTCCACATCCTTCCCGGTGACCCCATCCGGGCGATGTGGGGAGACAAGGCAGCCGACCCCGCACAGGTCGCGCAGCTGCGCCATGATTTCGGGCTCGACCAGCCCCTGTGGAAGCAGTATCTGGACTACATGGCCAATCTCTTCCAGGGCGACTTCGGAGAGACCTTCGGTGGCCGTCCGGTCATCGACGAGATGACGCGGGCCTTCCCCGTCACGCTCCGGCTGACCGCGGTCGCGCTCCTCATCGAGATGATCGTGGGCCTCGGCCTCGGCGCCTGGGCAGGTCTGAAGGCCGGCAAGGCACCCGACTCGGGCGTCCTGGTCTTCACCCTGATCGTCATCTCGATCCCGGTGTTCATCCTCGGCTACCTGGCCCGGTACCTCTTCGCCGACACTCTCGGCTGGGTGTCACCGAACGTCCAGGACTCGATGGATGTCACCCAACTGTTCTTGCCGGGCTTCGTCCTTGCCATGCTCTCCATGGCGTACGTGGCACGGCTGACCCGGACGACCTTCGCGGAGAACCTGCGCGCCGACTACATGCGCACCGCGCTCGCCAAGGGCCTGCCCCGGCGTCGCATCGTCGGTGTCCACCTGCTGCGGAACTCGCTGATCCCCGTGATCACGTTCCTCGGCACGGACGTCGGCGGCTTCATCGGCGGCGCGGTCGTCACCGAGGGCATCTTCAACGTCCAGGGTGTCGGCAACCTTCTGTACCAGGCGCTCGGACAGCGCGAGGGCTCCACCATCGTCGGTGTGGTCACCGTGTTCGTCCTGGTCATCCTGGTCATCAACCTGATCGTCGACCTGCTGTACGCGGTCCTGGACCCGAGGATCCGGTATGCCTGACGTGACCAAGGCCCAGACCGTCAAGACCGACAGCGCGGTCGACGCGATCGCTCCGCCGAAGGCGGACGCGGCACCCGAGAGCGGTGCGCCCAAGGCCGCCCAGAGCAAGCCCCGCGGTCTGTGGGGCGACGCCTGGTACGACCTGCGCCACCGGCCCATGTTCTGGATCTCGGCGAGCCTGCTCGTCCTGCTCCTGGTGATCGCCGCCTTCCCGGGGCTGTTCACCAGTGCCGACCCGCGCGCCGGTGACCTGACGAACCACTACCTGACCAAGCCGGAGCTGGGGAAGATCTTCAGCCCCGAGTGGTTCGGCTACGACATCCAGGGCCGTTCGATCTACGCGCGTGTCGTCTACGGCACCCGCGCCTCGATCCTCGTCGGTGTCGGCGTCACTCTGGCGATCACGGTGTTCGGCGGTCTGATGGGTCTGCTGTCCGGCTACTTCGGTGGCTGGCTCGACTCGATCATCTCCCGTGTCACGGACATCTTCTTCGGCATCCCCTTCCTGCTCGGCGCGATGGTCGTTCTGAACGCCTTCACCGAGCGCAAGGTGTTCGTCGTGATCCTGGCTCTGGCCTTCCTCGGCTGGACCTCGATCTGCCGCGTGACCCGGAGCTCCGTCATCACGGCGAAGCAGGCGGACTACGTGACGGCCGCGCGCGCCCTCGGCGCGGGCACCAACCGGATGCTGTTCCGCCATGTGCTGCCCAACGCGGTCGCTCCCACCATCGTCGTCGCCACCATCTCGCTCGGTGGCTTCATCTCGGCCGAGGCGACCCTGTCCTACCTGGGACTCGGTCTGGCCGACCCGACGATCTCGTGGGGCATCGACATCGCGTCGGGCAGTGAGGAGATCCGTAACAACCCGCATGTGCTGCTCTTCCCGGCCGGCATGCTGAGCCTCACGGTCTTCGCGTTCATCATGCTCGGCGACGCGGTCCGCGACGCCCTCGACCCCAAGCTGCGCTGAGGAGGGCGTACGTGACCATCATCGAAGAAACAGCAAGCGTCCCGGCGCCCCGATCCGGTGACTCGGACGGCATCCCGCTGCTGGAAGTCCGCGATCTGCACGTGGAGTTCCACACCCGCGACGGTGTCGCCAAGGCAGTCAACGGCGTCAACTACAGCGTCGACTCCGGTGAGACCCTGGCCGTGCTCGGCGAGTCCGGTTCGGGCAAGTCCGTGACCGCGCAGGCGATCATGGGCATTCTCGACATGCCGCCCGGCAAGATCCCGCAGGGTCAGATCCTGTACCGCGGGCAGGACATGCTCACCATGGGCTACGAGGAGCGGCGGAAGATCCGTGGCCGGAAGATCGCGATGATCTTCCAGGACGCGCTGTCCTCCCTCAACCCCGTGCTCTCGGTGGGCTACCAGCTGGGCGAGATGTACCGCGTCCACCAGGGCCTGTCCAAGAAGGACGCCAAGGCCAAGGCCATCGACCTGATGGAGCGGGTGAAGATCCCCGCCGCCAGGGCCCGGGTCAACGACTACCCGCACCAGTTCTCGGGCGGTATGCGCCAGCGCATCATGATCGCGATGGCGCTCGCCCTGGAGCCGGACCTGATCATCGCCGACGAGCCCACGACCGCCCTGGACGTCACCGTCCAGGCCCAGGTCATGGATCTGCTCGCGGAGTTGCAGCGCGAGTACAACATGGGTCTGATCCTGATCACCCACGACCTCGGCGTCGTCGCCGACGTCGCGGACAAGATCGCCGTGATGTACGCGGGCCGGATCGTCGAGACCGCACCGGTGAACGAGCTGTACAAGCGGCCCGCCCACCCCTACACCCGCGGTCTGCTCGACTCGATCCCGCGCCTGGACCAGAAGGGCCAGGAGCTGTACGCGATCAAGGGGCTGCCGCCCAACCTGCTGAAGATCCCGGCCGGTTGCGCGTTCAACCCCCGCTGCCCCAAGGCGGACGACATCTGCCACACCGAGGTCCCGGCCCTCGTGCCGGTGACCGAGCAGGACGGCAGTGAGCTGCCCGGCCGCGGAAGCGCGTGCCACTTCTGGAAGGAGACGATCCATGGCTGAGCTCAAGAAGACCGACGAGCCGGCGGACGCCGTGGACGCCACCCCGAACGTCACCGAGGTCGAGACCGTCGACGCCGTCACCGAGGCGGAGGCCGTAGCGGCTCTCGAGGCCAAGGTGGACCGTGGCGAGCCGATCCTCCAGGTGCGCAATCTGGTCAAGCACTTCCCGCTCACGCAGGGCATCCTGTTCAAGCGGCAGGTGGGTGCGGTCAAGGCCGTGGACGGGGTCTCCTTCGACCTCTACCAGGGCGAGACGCTCGGCATCGTCGGTGAGTCGGGCTGTGGCAAGTCCACCGTCGCCAAGCTGCTGATGACCCTGGAGACGGCGACCGCCGGCGAGGTGTTCTTCAAGGGCCAGGACATCACCAAGCTGTCCGGGCGCGCGCTGAAGGCGGTGCGCCGCAACATCCAGATGGTGTTCCAGGACCCGTACACCTCGCTCAACCCGCGCATGACGGTCGGCGACATCATCGGTGAGCCCTTCGACATCCACCCCGAGGTGGCCCCGAAGGGCGACCGCCGCCGCAAGGTGCAGGACCTGCTGGACGTCGTCGGTCTGAACCCGGAGTACATCCACCGGTACCCGCACCAGTTCTCGGGCGGTCAGCGCCAGCGCATCGGCATCGCCCGCGGTCTCGCGCTCAACCCCGAGATCATCATCTGCGACGAGCCGGTCTCCGCGCTCGACGTGTCGGTGCAGGCGCAGGTCATCAACCTGATGGAGAAGCTGCAGGACGAGTTCAACCTCTCCTACATCTTCATCGCGCACGACCTGTCGATCGTCCGGCACATCTCGGACCGGGTCGGTGTGATGTACCTCGGGAAGATGGCCGAGATCGGCACGGACACGCAGATCTACGACCACCCGACGCACCCCTACACGCAGGCGCTGCTGTCCGCGGTCCCCGTTCCGGACCCGGAGATCAGCAACGCCCGTGAGCGGATCATTCTGACCGGTGACGTCCCGTCACCGGCGAACCCGCCGTCGGGCTGCCGCTTCCGCACCCGTTGCTGGAAGGCCCAGGACAAGTGCGCCGAGGAGGTGCCGCTGCTGGCGATCCCCGAGCCCTTCAAGGGGTCGGACTCCCCGGTGGCGCACGAGTCGGCGTGCCACTTCGCGGAGGAGAAGGACGTCGTCCACGCCGCGTAGCGCGCACCGCGGATGAACGAAGGCGCCCGGACCGAACGGTCCGGGCGCCTTCGTCGTCCTCGGACACCGCGGGAACCGCGGACCATGGCGAGAGCCTCGGACACCGCGAGAACCCTGGTCCGTCGCGGGACCTCGTACCACCGCGCGAAAACGCGTTGCGCCGCGCCGGACGCGGCCCCGACAGTGGCCCGATGGATGACCTGACCGTGCGGCCCGCGACGCTCGCCGACGCTCCCGCCGTCTGCGCCCTGCTCAACGCCGTCGACCTCGTCGAGATCGGTCGCGCGGAGACCGATCTGCACACCGTCGAGGCGGACCTGGCCCACTGTGACCTCGACCTCGTCCGCGACACCTGGCTGGTGTCCGAGGGCCGTGACCTGGTCGCGTTCGGGATGCTCTGGAGCGACTCCGGCGACGGGGACATAGGCGTCGACCACTACGTACTGCCCGGCCGGTCCGCGGCCGCGGTCGTCCTGCTGGAACTGATCGAGGCCCGGGCGGCGCAGAAAGCCGCGGAGGACGGTGCCGGACGGGCGGTGCTGCATCTCCAGCTCAACACCGAACCGGCCGTCGACACGGCACTGCTCGAACGCCGCGGCTGGCGGACCGTGCGCCGCTACCAGGTCATGACGCGCCCGCTCGCCGTCGCGGACGACCTCCCGCCCGAGCCGCCCACCGGGCTGACGCTGCGCGACTGCCGCGCGGAGGCCGACCGCCGCATCGCGCACGCCCTGGTGGAGGAGACCTTCGCCGAGCACTTCGACCATCACGCCCGCGGTTACGAGCAGTGGCTGGACGACGTCCACGGCGCCCGGCTGGACTGGTCGTTGGTCTGGATCGCCTCGCTCGCCGACGAGGGCGATGTCGCGGTGCTGCTGACCCGTGACGACCGCGAGGCCATGGGCTGGATCCGCAACATCGGTGTGCTGAAGTCCGCACGGGGCCGCGGGGTCGGCGGACATCTGCTCCGTCATGCCTTCGCCACGTACGCCGCTCGCGGCCGCGACACCATCGGCCTCGGGGTCGACACCCGGAACGAGTCGAAGGCGCTCGCCCTCTACGAGGCACACGGCATGACCCCGCACTACGCCGTCGACACCTGGGAGGTCACCCGCCCGGCAGCAGCCCTGCCCGGCCGGATGCCCTGAAAGTGCGTTAGATCCTGGATGGGGTGATATTTGGGCCACAGTACGACCCAGATCTCGGGAGGCACCCCATGCGTCGAGCCACGCACGCCCCATGGGCCGCATGCGCGATGGCCCTCGCCCTCGCGGCCACGGCCTGTGGTGGCGGCAGCGACAGCGGCGGCAGTGGTGCCGACGGGATCGTGTCGTCCTCCTGGGGCGATCCGCAGAATCCGCTCGAGCCCGCGAACACCAACGAGGTGCAGGGCGGCAAGGTCCTCGACATGCTCTTCCGCGGTCTGAAGAGGTACGACCCGAAGACCGGCGAGGCCCAGGACATGATCGCCTCGAAGATCGACACCACCGACTCGGTGAACTTCACGGTCACCATCAAGGACGGCTGGAACTTCAGCAACGGGGAGAAGGTGACCGCCCAGTCGTTCGTCGACGCCTGGAACTACGGCGCGAACCTGAAGAACAATCAGAAGAACGCCTACTTCTTCGGCTACATCGACGGCTACGCCGCGGTGCACCCCGAGTCGGGCGCGCCCACCGCCCAGACCCTGTCCGGCCTCAAGGTCGTGAACCCCACGACCTTCACCGTGAAGCTCTCCCAGAAGTTCTCCACCTGGCCCGACACCCTCGGCTACGCCGCTTTCGCGCCGCTGCCCAAGGTCTTCTTCGACGACCACGACGCGTGGATCGCAAGCCGATCGGCAACGGCCCGTACGCCGTCGACTCGTACGCCAAGGGCTCGAAGATGGCCATGCGCCGATGGGACGGGTACAAGGGGCCCGACAAGGCGCAGAACGGCGGTGTCGACCTCAACGTCTACACCGACAACAACACCGCCTACACCGACTTGACCGCCGGCAACCTCGACCTCGTCGACGACGTGCCCGCCTCCCAGCTCAAGAACGTGGAGGCGGACCTCGGCGGCCGGTACATCAACACGCCGGCCGGCATCATCCAGACGCTCGCCTTCCCGTACTACGACAAGGCCTGGAACACGCCGAACGGCGCCAAGGTCCGCACCGGTCTGTCCATGGCGATCAACCGGGAGCAGATCACCGACACCATCTTCCAGAAGACCCGTACACCCGCGAAGGACTGGACCTCACCGGTGCTCGGCGCGGACGGCGGCTTCAGCGAGACCCTGTGCGGCAAGGCCTGCGAGTACAACGCGGCCGAGGCGAAGAAGCTGGTCGCCGAGGGCGGCGGTATCCCCGGCGGCCAGATGAAGCTCACGTACAACGCGGACACCGGCTCGCACAAGGACTGGGTCGACGCCGTCTGCAACAGCATCAACAACGCGCTCGGCAACGACCGCGCCTGCGTCGGCAATCCCGTCGGCACCTTCGCCGACTTCCGCAACCAGATCACCCAGCTGAAGCTGCGCGGCCCGTTCCGCGCCGGCTGGCAGATGGACTACCCGCTCATCCAGAACTTCCTCCAGCCGCTCTACTACACCAACGCCTCGTCCAACGACGGCAAGTGGACCAACAAGGAGTTCGACAAGCTCGTCGACCAGGCCAACGCGGAGACGGACGTCGCCAAGGCCGTGGAGACGTTCCAGCAGGCCGAGGAGGTCGTACGGGACCAGATGGCGGCCATCCCGCTCTGGTACCAGAACGGCAGCGCCGGCTACTCGGAGCGCATCTCCAACGTCTCGCTGAACCCCTTCAGCGTCCCCGTCTACAACGAGATCAAGGTCAACTGACGCCGGAGGGCGGCCGGCCCGGCGTGTCCCACGCGCCGGGCCGCATCCCTTCCCACGACCCCCGGAGACCTTCATGGGACGTTATGTGATCCGGCGTCTGCTCCAGATGATCCCGGTCTTCTTCGGCGCGACCCTGCTGATCTTCCTCATGGTCAACGTGATGGGAGACCCCATCGCGGGGCTCTGCGGCGACCGGCAGTGCGACCCGGCGACGTCCGCCCAGCTGCGAGCGGAGTTCGGCCTCGACAAGCCTGTGTGGCAGCAATACCTCATCTACATGGGCAACGTCTTCACCGGGGACTTCGGGACCGCCTTCAACGGTCAGAAGGTCACCGAGCTGATGGCCGAGGCCTTCCCGGTGACCATCCGGCTCACCATCGTGGCGATCGTCTTCGAGATCGTCATCGGCATCACACTCGGGGTGATCACCGGGCTGCGCCGCGGCCGGCCCGTCGACACCGGAGTCCTGCTGCTGACCCTGGTCGTGATCTCGGTCCCGACCTTCGTCACCGGTCTGCTCCTCCAACTGCTCCTGGGCGTCGAGTGGGGTCTGATCAAACCGGCTGTCTCGCCCGAGGCGCCGCTCGACGAACTGCTGATCCCCGGTCTCGTCCTCGCCTCCGTCTCGCTGGCGTACGTCACCCGCCTCACCCGCACGTCCATCGCCGAGAACGCCCGCTCCGACTACGTCCGCACCGCGAAGGCCAAGGGACTGCCCCGGGGCCGGGTGATCAGCCGTCATCTGCTGCGCAACTCGCTGATCCCGGTGGTCACCTTCATCGGCACCGACATCGGCGCCCTGATGGGCGGGGCGATCGTCACCGAGCGCATCTTCAACATCCACGGCGTCGGCTACCAGCTGTACCAGGGCATCCTCCGCCAGAACACCCAGACCGTCGTCGGCTTCGTGACCGTCCTGGTGCTGGTCTTCCTGGTGGCGAATCTCATCGTCGACCTGCTCTACGCCGTACTCGACCCGAGGATCCGCTATGCCTGAGCCGCAGTACGACGACGGGGGAGCGATCGCGTCGACGGGCGCGGGAGGCGCCACAGACCTGGCCATGAGCGAGGCCGAGACGCTGGAGAAGACACCCTCGGGCCCGCTGGGCACCGGCCCGTCCGGCAAACCGCGCAGCCTCTGGTCGGACGCATGGCGCGATCTGCGCCGCAACCCCGTCTTCATCATCTCCGCGCTGGTCATCCTGTTCCTGGTCGTCATCTCCATCTGGCCGTCGCTCATCGCCTCCGGCAACCCGCTCCAGTGCGACCTCGCCAAGGCGCAGGAGGGCTCCCAGCCGGGCTACCCCTTCGGCTTCAACGGCCAGGGCTGCGACGTCTACACACGGACCGTCTACGGCGCCCGCGCGTCGGTCACCGTCGGCGTCTGCGCCACGCTCGGTGTCGCCCTGATCGGCTCCGTCCTCGGCGGGCTCGCCGGCTTCTTCGGCGGGGCGTCGGACGCGATCCTGTCCCGCGTCACCGACATCTTCTTCGGCATCCCGGTCGTCCTCGGCGGGCTCGTCCTGCTGTCCGTCGTCACCAGCACCACCGTGTGGCCGGTCGTCGGCTTCATGGTGCTGCTCGGCTGGCCGCAGCTCTCCCGTATCGCCCGCGGCTCGGTCATCACCGCGCGGCAGAACGACTACGTCCAGGCGGCGCGGGCGCTCGGGGCGTCCAACGCGCGGATGCTGCTGCGGCACATCGGGCCCAACGCCGTCGCGCCCGTCATCGTGGTCGCCACCATCGCCCTCGGCACCTACATCTCCCTGGAGGCGACCCTCTCGTTCCTCGGCGTCGGCCTGAAACCGCCGACCGTCTCCTGGGGCATCGACATCTCGTCCGCCTCGCCCTACATCCGCAACGCCCCGCACATGCTGCTCTGGCCGGCGGGCGCGCTGGCGATCACGGTGCTGGCGTTCATCATGCTCGGCGACGCGGTGCGCGACGCCCTCGACCCCAAGCTGCGCTGAGGAGCCGTCATGACTGTCGAGACCCGGGCCGACGCGCCGCTGCTCGAAGTGCGCGACCTGCACGTGGAGTTCCGCACCCGCGACGGTGTCGCCAAGGCCGTCAACGGCGTCGCCTACACGGTCTTCGAGGGCGAGACACTCGCCGTGCTCGGCGAGTCCGGCTCCGGCAAGTCCGTCACCGCACAGGCCGTCATGGGCATCCTGGACATCCCTCCGGGAAAGATCACCGGAGGCGAGATCCTCTTCCGCGGACAGGACCTGCTGACGCTCAAGGAGGACGAGCGGCAGAAGATCCGCGGCGCCGGGATGGCCATGATCTTCCAGGACGCGCTCTCCTCGCTGAACCCGGTGCTCAGCGTCGGCGACCAGCTCGGCGAGATGTTCGTCGTACACCGGGGGATGAAGCGCAAAGCGGCCCGGGCGAAGGCCGTCGAGCTGATGGAGCGGGTCGGCATCCCGGGGGCGAAGGAGCGGGTGGGCCAGTACCCGCACCAGTTCTCCGGCGGTATGCGCCAGCGCATCATGATCGCCATGGCTCTGGCGCTCGAACCGGCCCTGATCATCGCCGACGAACCCACGACCGCGCTCGACGTCACCGTCCAGGCCCAGGTGATGGATCTGCTGGCCACGCTCCAGAGCGAGCTCGCCATGGGACTCATCCTGATCACCCACGACCTCGGGGTGGTGGCCGACGTCGCGGACAGGATCGCGGTGATGTACGCGGGCCGGATCGTCGAGACGGCCCCCGTCCACGACATCTACAAGGCACCCGCTCACCCGTACACCAAGGGGCTTCTGGAGTCGATCCCGCGCCTGGACCAGAAGGGCCGGGAGCTGTACGCGATCAAGGGCCTGCCGCCGAACCTGATGGACATCCCGCCCGGCTGCGCCTTCAACCCGCGCTGTCCGATGGCGCGGGACATCTGCCGCAGGGACGTACCGCCGCTGTACGAGGTGTCACCGGAGCGCAGGAGCGCCTGCCACTTCTGGGAGGAGACCCTTCATGGCTGAACCGATCCTGGAGGTGCGTGACCTCGTCAAGCACTACCCGCTCACGCAGGGCGTCCTGTTCAAGAAGCAGGTGGGCGCGGTCAAGGCGGTCGACGGTGTCGATCTCGACCTGACGGCCGGCGAGACCCTCGGCATCGTGGGGGAGTCCGGCTGCGGGAAGTCCACCCTCGCCAGGATGCTGGTCCATCTGGAACGGCCGACGGCCGGGGTGATCCGCTACCGCGGCGAGGACATCACCCAGCTGTCCGGGCGTGCTCTGAAGGCGGTGCGCCGGAACATCCAGATGGTGTTCCAGGACCCGTACACCTCGCTCAACCCGCGGATGACGGTCGGCGACATCATCGGGGAGCCGTACGAGATCCACCCGGAGGTCGCCCCGAAGGGCGACCGGCGCCGGAAGGTGCAGGACCTGCTGGACGTCGTCGGGCTCAACCCGGAGTACATCAACCGCTATCCCCATCAGTTCTCCGGCGGCCAGCGGCAGCGGATCGGCATCGCGCGAGGGCTCGCCCTCCAGCCGGAGATCATCGTCGCCGACGAGCCGGTCTCCGCCCTGGACGTGTCCGTGCAGGCGCAGGTCATCAATCTGCTGGCCACGCTGCAGAGCGAGTTCAGCCTCAGCTATGTGTTCATCGCGCACGACCTCTCGATCGTCCGGCACATCTCGGACCGGGTCGGCGTGATGTACCTCGGGCGGGTGGTGGAGATCGGCAGGGACGAGGAGATCTACGACCACCCGACGCACCCGTACACCCAGGCCCTGCTGTCCGCGGTCCCGGTGCCGGACCCGGAGGCGCGTGAGCACCGGGAGCGGATCATCCTCGGCGGTGACGTGCCCTCCCCGGCGAACATCCCGTCCGGCTGCCGCTTCCGCACGCGCTGCTGGAAGGCGCAGGAGCGCTGTGCGCTGGAGGTCCCGCTGTTGGAGGTACCGGCGGAGTTCCGCTCGGCACAGGGCCCGGCGAGGCATCCGTCCGCGTGCCATTTCGCCGAGGAGAAGCACGTGGTGCCGTCCTGAGACATGTCTCGGCGGGTGGGCGGAACCGGGTGACAAAGCCGGATGAATGCCCATCAACTTCTTTAACACGCAGGCAACTTGACTGTCGCATCTCCGATATACGAACGAGCCAGGCTCGACAGCGTACGGCCGTGCGGGTGCCGTAGGCCGGCCGGGGTTCGCCATGTGGCCCCGGCCGGTCGCAGGCGCTGCGCGTGGCGCCCTTGTTCACCTCTGCGTGCACATGCAGGATCGAATGCGTGACGCTTACGCGGGGGGCCAGGATCACCGGAGCGGTGCTGTGCGCCGCGCTCGCGGTGATCGTGGGCGGATGGATCGTCCGCGACCTCGGCGTGCTCGACGACCCCCTCGGCCTGTGGCGGTTCTGGACGGGCGGGGGGCAGCGCGGTGCCGGTTCCGCGCGGCTCGCGACCACCCTCGAAACCCTGCTGCTGCTTGCCGTGTACGTATGTGTCGGCGCGGCCGCGCTGCGTCCGAACGCCGGCGCCGCGGCCCCGGCCGTCGCCGGGATCGTCACGCTCGCACTGTGGCTCCCGGGGCTGTGGGTCCTCAGCTCCTCCTGGATGGACCTGCGCGCCACGGGCGATCTGCGGACGCGCGCCCTGTACTGCGTCTTCGCGGCGACGGGACTCGGCGTCGGGCTGCTCATTGTGGCGGCGGCGGGCCGGCAGGTGCCCTCGCTGCCGCTGCGGCCGCAGCGGGGTTCGGGACTGCTGGCCGCCGTGCTGCTCGGTGCGTCCGCGGTGGTGCTCGCGGGCTGGGAGATCCGCGCGGCCGTCCGGTCCGGCGGCACGTCCTGTCTCGACCGCTTCACCGGCAGTGAATCTGTCATGCTCCCGCCACTCGGGACACCGCCCGGCTGGCTGGCGGCGGTGATCGCCCTCCTGGCCGTGGTGGCGGGCAGCGCCGCGCTGAGCCAGGCGGCCTTCGCCCGGCCGCTCGGGCTGGTGTCCGCGCTCCTGATCCTCGGCCAGGGAGCGCGCGGCGTCGACGCCGCCGTGGGCGACGACCTCGTTCCCCGGCTGGGGGAGTTATCCGGCCTGGACCAACTGCTGGTGCTGTCCTGGCTGTTCGAGGCGGCGGCGGGAGTGCTTCTGCTGGTGGTGCTCGCCCGCCGGGAGCCGGCGGTGCGGCCGGTCTACGGCTGGGCGCCCGGCCCGCCACCGCCGTCGAGACCCCCGCCGGGCTGGTGAGGCGTCCGGGGGAGCGCGCTTTCGCTACCGCATTCCCAGAGACCTCTTCAGGAAGTCCACCTGGAGCAGCAGCAGGTTCTCCGCGATCTGCTCCTGCGGGGTCATGTGCGTCACCCCGGTCAGCGGCAGCACCTCATGGGGCCTGCCCGCCGCCAGCAGGGCCGATGACAGACGCAGCGTGTGTGCGACCACCACATTGTCGTCCACCAGCCCGTGGATGATCATCAGCGGCCTTGCCGGGTTCTCCAGTGCCGTCAAACCGTCCTTCGTCACCAGTGAGTTCGCCGCGTAGACCTCCGGCCGCTCGGCCGGATCGCCGAGGTACCGCTCCGTGTAGTGGGTGTCGTACAGCTGCATGTCACTCACCGGGGCCCCCGCCACCGCCGCGTGGAAGACATCCGGCCGCCGCAGCACGGCGAGCGCCGCCAGGTAACCGCCGTACGACCAGCCCCGGATGCCCACCCGCTCCAGGTCGAGCGGGAAGGACGAGGCGAGTCCGTGCAGGGCCTCGATCTGATCGTCCAGCGTCAGCGGGAAGTTGTCCTTGATCGCCTTCTCCCAGCCGGGGGAGCGGCCAGGAGACCCGCGTCCGTCCGCGACGATCACCGCGAAGCCCTGGTCCGCGAACCACTGCGAGGTGAGATAGGGGTTGTGCGCGGCGAACACCCGCTGTCCGTGCGGCCCTCCGTACGGATCCATCAGCACCGGAAGCGGTCCGTCCGACTCCCGGTACCCGGTCGGCAGCAGGACGGCGCACGGAATCCTCCGTACGCCCGCCTCGCGCAGCCGCGGGTGCGCGGTGAGCACCGGCTGCTCGGCGTACGACGCGACCGTGGCGACCGGCTTGCCCTCCCGCAGCACCTGGACCGTCGTCCCCGGGGCATCCGGATGGGACGAGGCGAGCACGGTCACCGGACCCGAGCGCACGGCCGAGTGCACCCCCGCGCCCTCCGAGATCCGCTCCGTCCCGAGCTCGTTGACCCGGTAGACATGGATCTCGCCGATCTCCGGGTCCGCGGCCTCCTCGCCGGCCACCGCGGAGACCAGGACATCGTTCTCGCCGATGTCGAGGACGGCCCGCAGCTGGAGCCCGGCCCCGGTCAGGGTCCGGTCGCCGACCGCCAGCACGCGTGCGCCGCCCTCGTCCGCGATGCGTACGAGCCGCCCGTCCGGCGCCCAGGCGGGGACGCCGGGGAAGAGATCCAGCCAGACCGGGTCCTCGTCCACGTGCACCGTGCGGGTGGTGCCGCTCTCCGTGTCCACCGCCAGATGCACTTGTGTGCGCTGGTCGCGCGACTGGACGAGCAGCAGCGGTGCGCCCGCGTCCGACCAGTGGACCCGTGCCAGATAGGGGTAGCGCGTACGGTCCCAGGTCACCTCCGTGCGCTCCCCCTGCAGCGTGACGAGGAACAGGCGTACGTCGGCGTTGGGCGTCCCGGCCGCGGGATAGGCCACCTGCGCCGGCTCCCGGTCGGGATGCGCCGGATCGGAGATCCACCAGCGCCGCACATCGCCCTCGTCCACGCGCGCGACGAGCAGCCGGTCCGACTCCGGTGACCACCAGAAACCGCGCAGCCGGTCCATCTCCTCGGCCGCGATGAACTCCGCCAGGCCGTACGTGACGTCCTCGTCCTCCGGCTCGGCGAGCGCCCGGTCGTCCTCGCCCTCGGCGCCGGTCACCCGCAACGCGCCCTGGGACGCGTAGGCGATCCAGCGCCCGTCGGGGGAGGGGCGCGGGTCGATCACCGGTCCGGGAACGGGCAGTTCACGCGCGGTCCCGGCTCGCAGCTCCGCCGTGTGGAGCCGTCCGGAGAGCGAGAAGGCCGCCAATTCGACCGCCCGGTCCACGGCGTAGGCGACGATCCCCGCCGACCCCTCACGGCTGCGCTCGCGCCGTGCGCGCTCCTCGGGGGACAGCTTCTCGTCCGTTCCACCGAGCAGCGCGGCCGCATCGGCGGCCACCCGTTCCTGAGGCCGTCCGGCCTCCTGGCCGAGATCCAGCACCCACAGCCGGCCGGCCCGGTCGGTGCCGGACGACGACCTGATGAACACCACTCGGGATCCGTCGGGAGACACCGTGAAGGCGCGCGGTGCGCCGAGCGTGAAGCGCTGGGTCCTGGCGTACTGGCGTGGGAAGGAGAGCTGTTGCCTCGTGGTCATGCGACCGAACCTAGCGTTCGTGCGCCCCCGCGTGCTGCCGTGCACCGATCGATGCGTTGGTACGGATAGTTATGATCCGTAGCGCGAGGTGGGTATGACCCCCCTGGCACATGCAACCTGCCCGTCCCGACCGAATATCTGTGGAGGTGAACCGCCGTGGCACTCTCGATTTCGGCGGTGGTGCTGCTGGCGATCGTCGTCTTCCTGCTGGTCCGGAAGTCCGGGCTCAAGGGTGGGCATGCGGCGGTCTGCGTGTTGCTCGGGTTCTATCTCGCAAGTTCGTCCATCGCCCCCACCATCAACGAACTGACCACGAACGTGGCGGGGATGATCGGCGGTATCAAGTTCTAGGGACCACCTTGTAGCGACCACGTCCAGGGATCACGTTCCAGGGTCAGGTTCCAGAGCCTGATCCGGGCGACCGGCCCCGGGTCGTGCCCACAGGACCGCGGGGCCGCATCCGGCCTCGTAGTCTGTCCCGTATGAAGGATCTTCCCGCCCGTCGTCTTCTCCTGGTGCACGCGCACCCGGACGACGAGTCGATCAACAACGGCGCGACGATGGCCCTGTACGCGGCCGCCGGCGCCCAGGTCACCCTGGTGACCTGCACCCTCGGGGAAGAAGGCGAGGTCATTCCGGCCGACCTCGCCCACCTCGCACCCGACCGCGAGGACCGTCTCGGCACCCACCGCATCGGCGAGCTGGCCGCGGCGATGAAGGAGCTCGGTGTCCTCGACCACCGCTTCCTCGGCGGCCCCGGCCGCTTCCGGGACTCCGGGATGATGGGCGTCCCGCAGAACCGCCGCGAAGGCGCCTTCTGGAACACGCCCGTCGACGACGCGGCTTCGTACCTCGTCGACATCATCCGTTCGGTGCGCCCCCAGGTCCTCGTGACCTATGACCCGAACGGGGGTTACGGGCACCCCGACCACATCCAGGCCCACCGCGTCGCCATGCGCGCCGCCGAACTCGCCGGCGAGCGGGCCTTCCGGGGCGACCTCGGCGACGCGCACACCATCTCCAAGATCTACTGGAACCGGGTGCCGCGGTCCGTCGCCGAGGAAGGCTTCGCCCGCCTCCGCGCCGCGAGCGGAACGGACTTCCCCGGCATCGCCGAGATCGACGACATTCCGGGCGTGGTCGACGATTCCGAGATCACCACGGAGATCGACGGCACGGCCCACGCGGAACGGAAAGCGGCGGCCATGCGCGCCCATGCCACCCAAATCGCCGTGGACGGCCCCTTCTTCGCACTCTCCAACGATCTGGGACAACCGATCTTCGCCACCGAGTACTACCAGTTGGTGCAGGGCACATCGGGCGCGCCGGCCGGCGAGCGCGAGCACGACCTCTTCGCGGGAGTGAGCACATGAGCCAGGACCACACGCCACGCCTCTGGTTCACCGGGCCGGTGAAGCCCGGACGCATCGCCGCGTACCTCGGTCTCGCCGTCCTCGGCGCCGTCGTCGGCGCGGCGGGTTCGCTGGTCCAAGGGGCTTGGTTCCCGGGCGGGTTGCTGCTGTCGCTGGCCGGCTCGGCCGGCCTGTTCTACGGCGCTCTGCGGGCCACGGGCACCCAGCTCGGCGCGATCGCACCGGCCGCCGGCTGGCTGGTCGCCATCGTGCTGCTGAGCATCGGACGGCCGGAGGGCGACGGGATGTTCTCCGCGGGGATCGGGCCGCTCGTCTACATGCTCGGCGGCCTGGCGGCGGCTGTGATGTGTGCCACGATGTCGCAGCCCGTGCAACCGGGCGGCACTACCGGCCGACTTGGCAGATAAAGGACGCTCGGCACCCCCGGCCAGCAGCCGGTTCTGCGGACCCCTAGGGTGGGTCGCCGCGGAGGGTGGCAGGCCGCAGGACCGACCGTGCGCGCACGGTCTGCGGAATGATGCTTTCCACAGTCACGGGGCGTGTGTCCGCGGCGGCCAGTATGGTGGTGCGCGCCGCCGAGCCGCCCACAGCAGTAGCTATCCAGTAAGAAACGGGCGGCGGAGCCAACCGGGAGAACCTGCTTTGAGTCGTGAAACTGACAGTTCGTCCGCCGGCCCCCAGGGGCGCGGTGGAGCCGCGTATCCCTCCGGGACACCGCCGTACGGATCGCGCCAGTATCCGTCGCTGCATCCCCAGCAGGACGCTCCGGCCGAGGCGTCGGCCGACCGGGCCCCCGAGGCGCAGTCGGACGAGCCGAGGACCGAGACCACGCTGACGACCCGCATCCGGATCAACATCCCGGGCTCGCGGCCGATTCCGCCGGTCGTGATGCGTACGCCGATGAGCGACGTCGATGCCTCCACGCGTGCCTCCGCGACGGCTGCGGCGGCCGAGAAGGAGAGCGAGCGCACGGGCAGCACACCGCGGCCCGAGGCAGCTCAGGCTCCCGCTCCCGCGGCGGACCCGCAGGCCGACGAGAAGGCGCCGACGAGCGACTGGTTCGCTCCGCGCAAGACCGCGGTCCCCGCTCCGTCTCCGCCCGCCACGGGCGGGACGCCCGGTGCCGGCACAGCGGGCCCCGGGCCCTCCGGCGGCGGCACCAACGGCAGCGGCCTCCCGTACTTCTCCGAGTCCCCGCAGGCCGGTCAGCCGCGCAGCGCGCTCAGCGATCTGGCGGCGAGCACGGACAGCCCGCCGTCCGGCGGTTCCAACGGCTTCGCTCCCGGCGGCGGCACGCCCCCGCCCGGGGCACGCCCGCCCGCCGGACCGACCGGTGGTCCGGTCAAGGGCAGCATGCCGGTCCGTCCGCGCCCCGGCGGCAACCAGGGCGCTCCCGGCGCCGGCGGTGGTGTTCCGGGCGGTCCCGGCGCCGGCGGTCCTCACGGTCCCGGTGTTCCCGGCCCGGGCATCGGCGGGCCTGGTGGTCCGGGCGGGCCCGGTGGTCCCCGGATGTCCGACGACACCGCCGTGCTCACCCCGCAGAACCCTGTCGGTGATCCGCTCGGCAACCCCGCGCCCGGTCCCGGCGGCCATGTCTCCGGCGACACCCTCACCAGTGGCATCCCGGTCGTTCCCGGCGACCACCGCTCGCCCTTCCCACCGCTGGGTGCGGGCGGCGTGGGCCCCGGGCCGAATCCGCTCGCGCCTCCGATCCCCGTACCGCACGAGACCGGGGAGTTCTCCGCACCCGAGTTCCCCGCGGGGCCGGGCGGCGGTCCCGCCGGTCCCGTCGTGCCCACCCCCGGAGCGGACGCGGCACCCCGGCCCGCCCAGCCCAGGCCCGCCGCGGCCAAGCCCGCCAAGAAGGGCCGGTCGAAGCTGGTGCTCGCGGGCGCCGGTGTGGTCGGTCTGCTCGGCGTCGCCTACGGCGCCGGACTGCTGATGAACCACTCCGAGGTGCCCAAGAGCACCACGGTGCTCGGCGTCGACATCGGCGGCGGCTCAACGGAGCAGGGCGTCAACAAGCTGGAGGCGGCCCTCGGCAAGCGCGCGGCGTCACCGCTTCAGCTCTCGGTCGGCGGCAAGAAGGAGCAGCTCGCGCCGGACAAGGCCGGGCTCTCCCTCGACAGCCAGGCCACCGTGCGCAATGCGGCAGGCAGCGACTACAACCCGGTGTCGGTGATCGGTTCCCTCCTCGGCGGCGAGCGTGTCGCCGAGCCGGTGATCCTCGTCGACGAGGAGAAGTTGGGCGTCGCGCTCACGGACCTGGCCGGCGTGTCCGGCTCGGCGACCGAGGGCACGATCAGGTTCGAGCCGGACAAGGTCGTCCCGGTACCGGGGAAGGCGGGCCAGGCTCTGGACGTCGGCCGTTCCATGATCTCGGTCAAGGACGCGTACCGCGCCCAGGTCGAGACGGGCCGGCCGAACCTCGTGGAACTGCCCGTCGCCGCCCGCCAGCCGACCATCACCCAGGCCGAGATCAACCGGGCGATGAAGGACTTCGCGGAGCCCGCGATGTCCGGCCTGATCACCATCAAGGCAGGCGGCAAGCAGATCCAGTTCGGCCCCGCGCGGTCGCTGCCGAAGATCCTGTCGATGAAGGCGATCGACGGGAAGCTCGTGGAGGTCTACGACAAGAAGGCGATCGACGAGCTGCTCGACGGCGTCTTCGACGGCGTGCTGATCACCAAGGGCGACGGCAAGAAGCACCAGCTCAACGCCGACGACGTGGCCCAGGCGATGGGCACCGCGCTGCGGGGCACCACCCCGGCCGAGCGGACCACCGAGATCGCACTCGACCCGAGCTGACGACGGACCGCGGCCGTCACCGACAAAGCCCCCGACCCACCGGTACGGGGGCTTTGTCGATGTCCGCGTCAGGCTGCCGGCCTCCGCGCCCGGGTGCCGGCCGCCGGGTGCTGGGTGCCGACAAGGGGAAACGGGCGGTCCCGCAGCCGCACAGGCGCGTACACCCGGCGTCGTCACCGGCCGTAGGTCGCAGGAGCGAGCCTCAGTTCAGCCGCGCCCGCGCCGCCCGCGCCCGTCCCCGGATCGCCTCCGCCGTCGCCGGCTCGACCGTCGCGACGACGTCCGCGTACGCGTCCAGCTCCGCCGCCCCCGTCATGAACTCGCCGCGCTGCACGAGCAGCTGGGCCCGGTCGTAGCGCAGCCGTGCGGGGTGCGAGGGCAGCAGCAGGGAGAGCTCCACGGCCCACAGGGCGACCGACGACTGTTCCGGGCGGGCCGCCGCCCAGGCGCGGATGTTGTTGAGGATCCGCAGCACCACGTCGAGCGGGCTCGCCGGAGTCAGCATGGAGGCGTCCAGCGGTGCGCCTGTCGCCCCCGCGACCAGCAGCTCGGCGTCGGACCCGGTCAGCAGCCGCCCGCCGGCGAACGGGTCGGCCAGGACCTGTTCGCCCGGCTCACCGAAGCCGACGACGAAGTGGCCGGGCAGGGCGACCCCGTACACCGGCGCGCCCGCACGCCGTGCCACCTCGATCCACACCACCGACAGCAGGATCGGCAGACCGCGGCGGCGCCGGAGCACCTCGTGCAGCAGGGAGGACTCGAGCCGCTGGTAGTCGCCGGGAGACCCGCGGAAGTCGCAGCGTCCGCCGAGCAGGGCGGCCAGCGCGGCCGCCCAGGCACGGGGGCTCTTCGCGCCGTAGGGAAGCAGGCCGGCGAGACGGTCCAGTTCGATCTGGGCCGCGTCCAGGCCGGCCTCGTCCAGGCCGGGGTCCGCCTCTGTGCCGATCAGCAGACACAGCAGGGCGAGATCGGGCCGCTCGGAGCGGGCCTCGTCCGTGAACCGCCGCCGCCAGGGATCGTCGTGCATACGCCAGTCGTACCCGTCTAGGCCGATCGGAAGTGGTGATAGCGGTACAGGGTCGTGAATCCCATGCCCTCGTACAGCGCTCCCGCCCCCGCGTTGTCCTCCTCCACCTGGAGCCACGCGGCGGAGGCGCCCTCCTCCAGCGCACGCCGCGCGAGGGAGGTCATCACCGCCGTCGCGAGTCCCTGGCGCCGGTAGGCGGGATCCACCTCCACCGCCATGAAGCCCGCCCAGCGTCCGTCGACCACACACCGTCCGATCGCCGCCGGCACCGTGCCCTCGCTGCCCACGGAGGCGAACCACACGGACGGGCCGCTTCCCAGGACCTTCAGCACATGACTGCCGGGCACACCGGTCCGGTGGTAGCGCTGGAGCCAGGACTCGTCGAAGGAGCGCGCCAGCCCGACCCGTTCGACGTCCGCGTCGAGGTCGGCGATCGGTGCCAGCGCGCCGATCCGCAGGTCCGCCGACACCTCGCGCGCCCAGCCGCGCGCCGCCAGCTGGGCGCCCAGCTGCTCCTGCGTCCCGGCCGCACCGGTCGCCGTCTGGACGTACGCGGGCAGTCCCCGCTCCTCGTACCAGGCACGCACCCGGTCCAGCGCGTCGTCGAGCGGCAGGCCGGGGTCGCCGAGCGGCAGCACCGAGTTGGCCCGCCGGGTGAAGCCGGACGCGGCCCGCAGCTCCCAGTCGCCGAGCCGTTCGCGCTCCACCGGCTGCCACGCCCGCGCCGTCACCCGGGCGAGCTCCTCGAAGTCCGCCGCCGGACCGCGTCGGCGGGCCGGCGCCGCGGGCACCACCCTGCCTGCGACCAGCGAGGATTCCGGGATACGGACACTCTCGCCGGTCCGCCGTGTGATCAGCAGCACACCCGCGTCCCATGATGTGAGAACACCAACCGTGTCGGTGAACTTCTCGCCCCCCGGGGTTGCCTCCGCGAGACGCCGGACAGACACTCGTTTGCCCACGTCAGCGGGTGTAATACGGACTTCGAGGCGTCCGCCGCCGGTGATTTCCACAGCTCTGCCAGCCCCTCCTGTTCGGATCGTGCCCAGGAACGGAGATACTAGGGGCGGGCATCGACGACGCCGCGCTCCCGCGCAATGCCAGCCCTACCGAGGAGGAACGACAGCGTGACCTACGTCATCGCGCAGCCTTGTGTCGACGTCAAGGACAAGGCGTGCATCGAGGAGTGCCCCGTCGACTGCATCTACGAGGGTTCCCGGTCCTTGTACATCCACCCCGACGAATGCGTCGACTGCGGTGCTTGTGAGCCGGTCTGCCCCGTCGAGGCGATCTTCTACGAGGACGACACTCCGGAAGAGTGGAAGGACTACTACAAGGCGAACGTCGAGTTCTTCGACGAGCTCGGTTCGCCCGGTGGTGCCTCCAAGCTCGGCCTGATCGAGCGTGACCACCCCTTCATCGCCGCCCTGCCGCCGCAGAACCAGTAGCAGCCGGCTCGGCAGCTGTCGCCGTCCCCGGTCCCGTACGGTCGTCGTCCGTACGGGACCGAGGCGTTTGTCCCCACCCGGCCGCCGGCCCCACGAACGAGAAAGAGAAGCCCTCGTGTCCGCAGTCTCTTCGCGCCTTCCGACCTTCCCCTGGGACAAGCTCGAGCCGTACAAGACGACGGCCGCGGCCCACCCGGACGGCATCGTGGACCTCTCGGTCGGCACCCCGGTCGACTCCGTGCCGGAACTGATCCAGAAGGCCCTTGTGGAGGCCTCCGACTCGCCGGGCTATCCCACGGTCTGGGGCACGCCGGAGCTGCGGGACGCGCTCACCGGCTGGGTGGAGCGCCGGCTCGGCGCCGTGGACGTCGCGCACACCAACGTCCTGCCGGTCGTCGGCTCCAAGGAGCTCGTGGCCTGGCTGCCGACCCAGCTCGGTCTCGGCGCCGGCGACAAGGTCGCGTACCCCCGACTGGCCTACCCGACCTACGAGGTCGGCGCCCGGCTGTGCGGGGCCACGCCCGTCGAGTACGACGACCCCACCGAGCTCGACCCGCAGGGACTGCGGCTCCTCTGGCTCAACTCGCCGTCCAATCCGACCGGGCGGGTCCTCGCCAAGGACGAACTGGTCCGCATCGTCGCCTGGGCGCGCGAGCACGGCGTCCTGGTCTTCAGCGACGAGTGCTACCTGGAGCTGGGCTGGGAGGCCGAGCCGGTATCGGTGCTGCACCCGGACGTCTGCGGCGGGACCTACGAGGGTGTCGTCGCGGTGCACTCGCTCTCCAAGCGCTCGAACCTGGCGGGATACCGTGCCGCGTTCATCGCCGGTGACGACGCGGTGCTCGGTGAGCTGCTCCAGATCCGCAAGCACGGCGGGATGATGACACCGGCGCCGGTGCAGGCCGCGACGATCGCCGCCCTCGGCGACGACACGCACGTCTCGGAGCAGCGGGCCCGCTACGCCGCCCGGCGCACCGCGCTGCGGGCGGCGCTGGAGGCCCACGGCTTCCGCATCGAGCACAGCGAGGCCAGCCTCTACCTGTGGGCGACGCGCGACGAGGCGTGCTGGGACACGGTCGCGCACCTGGCGGACCTCGGCATTCTGGTCGCGCCCGGTGACTTCTACGGGCCGGCCGGCGAGCGGTTCGTCCGGGTGGCGCTCACGGCCACGGACGAGCGCGTGGCGGCCGCGGTCAAGCGTCTCGGCTGACTCCGACACAGCGCGGAGGGGCCCCGGGAGTTCGTGCTCCCGGGGCCCCTCCGTCGTTCGGCCGTGCGTCGTGCCGCGGTGATCAGCCGAGCGGCAGGTCCTTCACCGGCAGCTGGTCGGTGGGCAGGCCGCCACCGGCGAGCGCGTCGGTCGGCAGGCCGCCGCCGCCCAGGGACTCGGTGGCTCCGCCGGCCGTCTCACCGAGGACGTCACCCGCGCTGCCCGCGGCGTCACCGGCGGCCTTCTGCGCGACCGGGGTCGCCGTCTTGCCGGCCTTGCCGACGGTCTTGCCCGCCGCCGGAACGGCCTTCTTCACGGCGGAGCCACCGGTCTGGCCGGCCACCTCGGTGGACTTCTGGGTGGCACCGTCGAGGGTGCCGGTGACGCCCTCGGCGTCGAGAGCGGTCAGGCTGCCGACCGGAGCCTGCGGAAGGTCCACGGCGCTTGCGGAGCCGGCCGCACCGACCACGGGGGCTGCACCCGCCGCGATGAGCAGCGCGGCACGGGCGATCCGACGGGTCAGGGGGAGGGACATGATGCTCCTTGAGACGAGAAGGACGGTGTGGTTGGTGCCTGTCCGGCGCCGCTTCCGGCCCTCGGACGCAGTGACAACCGTTCGGGGGGAGGGGGAAGTTGCGGTACGCGAAGGTAAAGAGTTGGTAATGCGTCGCATTATCGGTCCCGGATAAAGACGGGCAAACATTCCATTGCGCAAGGGGTCGCCGAACCGTCACTTCGCTGTGGCCGCAAGGGATTTCTCGCAAGGGTGATGGTGAGTGCAAACGCCCGGGTCACACCCTGGTGTGAGCAGCCGGGCGTGCCCCTTCCGGGGGAGCGCTCGTATCAGCGTGCGATGCGAATTCGAACTTCACCCGGGCCCGAATCCGCGCCGGATTCCTGGCGCGAATTCCCCGCCGCACCGGCGGTGTCCGCGCCGGCGGAGTCCTTGGACGCCGCGGCCGCATGCCAGCCCCTGCCGGACTCCTTCGCGCTCCACACCTTGCCGCCGTACGAGACTTCCTCGATCCGCAGGCCGTCCGCCCGCGCCACCGCCCAGTGCGCCAGCTCCCAGCCCTGGCGGGACGCCCCGCCGCCGTCCGCGGCGACCGTGGACGCCACCGGTACGGACACCTCGCCCGCGCCCGGGGCCCCCGCACCGGCAGGGGACTTCGGCGTGACGCCGGGCCCGAACGCGCGCACCAGTTCGGCGCGCACCTCGGCCGGGTCGCCGGCCCCCGTGGACTGCCCCGGATCGCACGTCAGCGCGCCGCTCGTGCGCCCGGTCAGTGCGGCGGCCAGCAGTGTGGCGTCCGGCTCGTGCTTGGCGTACGCCTGCGGGAAACCGCTGCGCTGCACGCGCTGCGCGGCGACGGTCAGCGGAAGGCGCGAGTAGCCGGGGATCTCCGCGAGGTGGGCGTAGAACTTCCCCGACGAGTACACCGGGTCGAGGATCTGGGCCGTCGTGCCCCATCCCTTGGACGGACGCTGCTGGAACAGGCCGAGCGAGTCACGGTCGCCGTGCTCGATGTTGCGCAGCCCCGACTCCTGAAGTGCGGTCGCGAGCGCGATGGTGACCGCGCGCTCCGGCATGCCGCGGGTGGTGCCCACGGCGGAGATGGTCGCGGCGTTCGCGGCCTGCTCGGTGGTGAGTTCATAGCTCGGACCGTCCGAGCCCGAGGCGGCGCGCACGGTGCAGCGGGGGGTGCCCCCGCCGGACACGTACTGCACGGCGACATAACCGGCCAGTGCCAGCAGCACGGCGAACGCGGCCGCGAATCGCAGGAGGCGGCCGCGCCGGAGGGGGGAGGCGGTCTCGGGCACGTGCCCACCGTACTGGAGCCCGCGCTAGGGTCGGAGGCATGCCTGAAACCGTGCTTGACCTCACTCTTGATGCCCCGGCGCTGACCGCCGCACTGGTCGATTTCCGCTCCGTCAGCGGTGAGGAGAAGCCCCTCGCGGACGCCATCGAGCAGGCACTGCGCGCCTTCCCGCACCTCACGGTCGACCGGCACGGCAACAACGTGGTGGCGCGCACGAACCTCGGGCACACCGAGCGGGTCGTCCTCGCCGGTCACATCGACACGGTCCCGATCGCCGACAACGTGCCCTCACGGCTCGACGACAACGGCATCCTCTGGGGCTGCGGCACCAGCGACATGAAGTCGGGTGTGGCGCTCCAGCTGCGGATGGCCGCGACCGTCCCCGAGCCCAACCGCGATCTCACCTTCGTCTTCTACGACAACGAAGAGGTCGCCGCCCACCTCAACGGTCTGGGACATGTGGCCGAGGCCCACCCCGAGTGGCTGCGGGGCGACTTCGCCATCCTGCTGGAGCCGTCGTACGGCGAGGTCGAGGGCGGCTGCCAGGGCACCCTGCGGGTCCACCTCCGTACGACGGGGGAGCGGGCCCACTCAGCGCGCAGCTGGATGGGGTCCAACGCCATCCACGCGGCGGCGCCGATCCTGGCCCGCCTCGCCGCGTACGAGCCGCGCCGGCCGGTGATCGACGGGCTCGAGTACCACGAGGGCCTCAACGCGGTGGGGATCGAGGGCGGCGTCGCCACCAACGTCATCCCGGACGCGTGCACGGTCGTCGTCAACTACCGGTACGCGCCGGACCGCAGCGAGGAGGAGGCCGTGGCCCACGTCCGCGAGGTCTTCGCCGACTGCGGTGTCGCGGAGTTCGTGGTGGACGACCACACCGGCGGTGCGCTGCCCGGGCTCTCCCACCCGGCCGCCGCGGCGTTCATGGAGGCCGTCGGAGGGAGCGCGCGCCCGAAGTTCGGATGGACCGACGTGTCCCGTTTCAGCGCGCTCGGCATCCCGGCGGTCAATTACGGACCGGGCGACCCGCTCTACGCGCACAAGCGCGACGAGCACGTCGAGGTGGAGAAGATCGTGCACTGCGAGCAGCGGCTGCGTGACTGGCTCACCTCCTGACCGCCGGGATTTCACATTTCGTAACGTTCTCCGACCTACCCTGACCCAAAGCAACGATGTTCGGCGGAGGGAGCAGGTCATGGGCAACCCCGAGGGTTTGCAGGCGCTGGAGGAGCAGCGACTGGGGCCGGTGCTGCGCCGCAGGGACCAGGTGCAGCCCGGCACCACCGACCAGCGGCTGCTGGACACCGAGGGCGACTCCCAGTGGGTGCACACCGATCCCTGGCGGGTCATGCGCATCCAGTCGGAGTTCGTGGAGGGCTTCGGCGCGCTCGCCGAACTGCCCAGCGCGATCAGCGTCTTCGGCTCCGCCCGCACGGCGCCCGGCACACCCGAGTACGAGGCGGGCATCCGGATCGGGAAGGCACTGGTCGAGGCCGGTTTCGCGGTGATCACGGGCGGCGGCCCGGGGGCGATGGAGGCGGCGAACCGCGGCGCCCGGGAGGCCAAGGGCATCTCGGTGGGCCTCGGTATCGAGCTCCCCTACGAGCAGGGCCTCAACCCGCACGTCGACATCGGCGTGAACTTCCGCTACTTCTTCGTCCGCAAGACGATGTTCGTGAAGTACGCCTCGGGCTTCGTGGTCCTGCCGGGCGGCCTGGGCACGCTGGACGAACTGTTCGAGGCGCTGACCCTCGTTCAGACGGGCAAGGTGACCCGCTTCCCGATCGTGCTCTTCGGCACGGAGTACTGGAGCGGCCTGGTGGACTGGCTCCGCCACACGGTCGTGGCGCAGGGGAAGGCGTCGGAGAAGGACCTGGTGCTGTTCCACGTGACGGACGACGTGGAGGAGGCCGTGTCCCTGGTGACGAAGGAGACGGGCCACTAGGCCCTGTCCGGGCGATCTTGTCGGGCCTGTGACGACAGCTACGGCACCTCGCTGTGTTGTCGGAGTCGCCCGAGTACGCCCAGTACGAGGACGATCTCCCCCAGCCTCCGGCGGGGGTGCCCCCACCGCCGTGCGATGTCCCGCATCCGACGCCGCAGGCTGATCCTCGAAGATCGCCCGGACAGGACCTCGGCACGGCCCTCTCGGACCTCGGTCGCCGGACGGACCGTCCGGCGACCGAGGCTCGGACCTCCAGGCCCTGTGTCGTGTCCCTAGGCCAGGCCCCGGCGGGCAACTGCCGGCGCCCGGTGGCCCGCGATCGTGGCCACCATGTCCAGCACCTGGCGGGTCTCCGCCACCTCGTGGACCCGGTAGACCTGCGCCCCCAGCCACGCCGACACGGCGGTCGTCGCCAGCGTCCCGATCACCCGCTCCTTGACCGGGCGGTCCAGCGTCTCCCCGACGAAGTCCTTGTTGGACAGGGAGACCAGCACCGGCCAGCCCGTCTCCACCATCTCGCCGAGCCGTCGTGTCGCCTCCAGCGAATGGCGCGTGTTCTTCCCGAAGTCGTGTCCGGGGTCGATCATGATCGCGTCGCGCCGTACGCCCAGCTCCACGGCCCGCTCCGCCAGTGACAGCGTCACCCGCAGGATGTCCGCGACGACGTCGTCGTACGCGATCCGGTGCGGGCGCGTACGCGGCTCGGCGCCGCCCGCGTGCGTGCACACCAGACCGGCGCCGTACCGTGCGGCGACCTCGGCCAGCTTGGGGTCGACCCCGCCCCACGCGTCGTTCAGCAGATCCGCTCCCGCCTCGCAGACGGCCTCGCCGACGTCGTGCCGCCAGGTGTCGACGCTGATCACCACGTCCGGGAACCGCTTGCGCACCTCGGCCACGAAACCGACCGTCCGCCGCGCCTCCTCCTCGGCGGTGACCTCGGCGCCGGGCCCGGCCTTCACCCCGCCGATGTCGATGATCGCGGCCCCTTCGGCCACCGCCTGCTCGACCCGGGCGAGCGCGGGTTCGTCGCGGAACGTCGCGCCCTGGTCGTAGAAGGAGTCGGGCGTACGGTTCACGATCGCCATGATCACCGGCTCGTGCGCGTCGAATTCGCGCTGGCCCAGCCGCAGCATCAGCTGTTTCCTCCTCGGTTCGTCCGCCTGCGACCCTAACTGTCGGACGGTCGTGGCACGATCAGCAGCGGACAGATTCCGTTCGGTGGAGAGGGTTCGCCCGTGTTCTTGTTCTTGCTGATCGCGATGGTCGTGGTGGTCGCCGCGGTCACGCTCGCCGTGGTCGGCGGCGGCGACAGCGCGGCGCTGCCCGAGGCCGCGCCCGAGCAGCTGGTCGACCCTCTTCCCGAGTCCCGGCCCGTCGGCCGCGCGGACGTGGAGGCGCTGCGGCTGCCGGTGGGCGTCCGCGGCTACCGGATGGCGGACGTGGACGACGTGCTGGGCCGCCTCGGGGCGGAGCTCGCCGAGCGCGACGCCCGTATCGCCGAGCTGGAGTCCGCGCTGGCCGGTGCGCAGGCGACCGCGGTGGGCACGGCGGACCTGTTCACAGGACCCGGCGACCCCTTCGCGAAGCCCGGCGACCGCTTCCGGCGAGGAGACCGCTTCGCCGAGCCCGGGGACCGGTTCGGCAAGCCCGACGAGGACTCCGAGCAGTGACCGGCGGGGCGGTGGCGGGGCCCGACGGACGGCTGCGCTGCCCCTGGGGACTGTCCACCGAGGACTACGTCAGGTACCACGACGAGGAGTGGGGCCGGCCGGTCCACGGCGACGACGCGCTCTTCGAGCGGCTGTGCCTGGAGGCCTTCCAGTCCGGACTGTCCTGGATCACGATCCTGCGCCGGCGTGAGGGTTTCCGCCGGGCCTTCGACGACTTCGGGATCGCGGCGGTCGCGAAGTACACCGAGGCCGACAAGGAGCGCCTGCTCGCGGACGAGGGAATCATCCGCAACCGCGCCAAGATCGAGGCGACCCTCGCCAACGCCCGGGTGCTCGCCGGCCGGCCGGCCGGCGAGCTGGACGCGCTCATCTGGTCGTACGCACCCGACCCGGCTTCCCGGCCGGCGCCACGGACCGTCGCCGACGTCCCTGCCGTCACCGACGAGTCCACGGCGCTCGCCAAGGCCCTCAAGAAGCAGGGCCTGCGTTTCATCGGACCCACGACGGCCTACGCCCTGATGCAGGCGTGCGGCCTGGTCGACGACCACCTGGCCGACTGCATGGCCAGGGGCGCCGCCCCGGGCGGCCGGGCCACCTGACGAGAGGCCCTAACGGCCCAGGTACTTCGGCTTCTCCTTCGCGACGAAGGCCTGCACCGCGATGGTGTGGTCCTCCGACGCGCCCGCCAGCGTCTGGAGTTCGTCCTCCTTCTCCAGCGTCTCGTCGAGCGTGTGCCCGGCGCCGTAGGCGAGCGACTCCTTGATCGCGGCGTACGCCACGGTCGGCCCGTCGGCCAGCGCGCGGGCCACCGCCGCGGCCTCCGCGGCCAGCTGGTCGGCCGGGACCAGCTTGTTCGCGATGCCCAGCTCGTACGCCTCCTGCGCGGAGAAGGACCGAGGGAAGAGCAGCAGGTCGGCGGCCCGGCTCTGGCCGATCAGCCGCGGCAGCGTCCAGGAGACGCCGGAGTCCGCGGTCAGCGCCACCCCGGCGAACGAGGTCGTGAAGGAGGCGGTGTCGGCGACGACCCGGTAGTCCGCGGCGAGCGCGAAGCCGAGGCCCGCCCCGGCGGCCACGCCGTTGATCCCCGCGACGACGGGCTTCGGCATTTCGGTCAGCGCGCGCACGACGGGGTTGTAGTGCTCCCGCACCGTGTTCATGGTGTGGCCGCTGCCCGAGGCCTTGTCCTCGGCGAGCAGCGAGATGTGCTCCTTGAGGTCCTGGCCCACGCAGAACGCGCGCCCGGTCGCCGTCAGCAGAACCGCCCGTACGGCAGGATCGGCGGCGGCTGCCTCGGCCGAGTCCCGCAGAGCGACTTTCGCCTCGGTGTTCATCGCGTTCATGGCCTCGGGCCGGTTGATCGTGATCGTCGCGAGTCCGTCGCTCACCTCGTACAGCACGGAGTCGGCCATGGCAGGTCCCCTTTACGGCTCAGCGGTGGTGTCCAGGGCCAGCATGGCGGAGATCGCGGTGGGTGGGCATGTGACCTGCGTCTAACAATCTTCCGGCAATCTCGAGCGGCTTCGGCGCGGAGGGCGGCGAAGTATCGCAGGCGGATCGCCGAATTGAGTGGTTTTGCGCGAGCGCGTTGCCTAAGCGATGCCGACTGATGTTGGTCATCGGGTCCCGCCATGCGGGATAATGACCTGGAAGCACTGTGTTCGATGCCGGTGACACCTGGGTTGTCGGCCGATGAGCTGGTTTCAGGAAGGGGAACGAGCATGGCGGCCATGAAGCCGCGGACGGGCGACGGCCCGCTCGAGGTGACCAAGGAGGGGCGGGGCATCGTCATGCGCGTTCCGCTCGAAGGCGGCGGTCGGCTTGTTGTCGAGCTGACACCGGACGAAGCCGATGCTCTCGGCGACGCCCTGAAGAAGGTCGTCGGCTGACGCGGAAGCCCCACACTTTTCACTGCCCCGGCACGCTTGGTGCCGGGGCAGTGTGGTTTCCGGAACGGCGCGAGTGGGCGTGATCCGGTCGGGCCGTCGACGGGCCCGGGGACGTCGGGATCGGGAACCGCGGATCGGGCATCGGAACGGGCATCGGAACGGGACTCGCGGATCGGGCATCGCGAGGGTTGGGCGCGGGACGGTGCTGCGGGGTCGGGCGCCGCGGTCGGGCGGGGTCAGCCCCGGCGGACCGCGCAGAGCAGACCGTCGCCCACCGGCAGCAGGGACGGGAGCAGCTCCTGGCTCTCCCGGACCGCGCGCAGGAGCTCGCGCAGGCGCAGCACCTCCGCCGGCTGGGCCGCGGAGTCGACCGTGCGGCCGTCCGCGAAGACCCCTTCGAAGCACACAAGACCCCCAGGTCGGAGCAGGCGCAACGATTCAGCGAGACAGTCCAGCGACTCCATACGGTCGCCGTCGCAGAACACGAGGTCGTAGCCGCCGTCCGCGAGGCGGGGGAGGACGTCGAGGGCACGGCCGGGGATGAAGCGGGCGCGGTTGCCCGCGAAGCCCGCCGCGCGGAAGGCCTGCTTCGCGAACTGCTGCCGGTCCGGCTCGGGGTCGACGGTGGTCAGGACGCCGTCCTGCCGCATGCCCTGGAGCAGGTAGATCCCGGAGACGCCCGTCCCCGTGCCGATCTCCGCGACCGCCTTCGCGTCGGCGGTGGCAGCGAGCAGGCGCAGCGCTGCGCCGGTGCCTGGCGACACCGAGGCGAGCCCTGACTCCCGGGACCGGTCACGGGCCCAGCGCAGCGCTTCGTCCTCGGCGACAAAGGCGTCGGCGAACGCCCAGCTCGTCTGCCGGTTGGCGGTGATGACCCTCTCCTGTCCCCGTAGTTGGCGCGACGCTGACTGTATCCGTTGCGCCCGGGAACCCGCTGATGGGACCGGACGTTGTGAAGGCGGGGGGAGTACATGGACCAGGGTCGGAAGCAGCACCCAAATTCGCGTAAAGATTCTTATCCGGAGCTAACGGGCGAGGTGGCTATGGTAGGGGCTCCGCTGGACACCACCAGAGCCGACAGGGGAGGTGCGGCTGCACCTGCGGATCGGAGAGGAGTGCTGAAGCGCTTCCTCAGGTCACCGGGTGAGCCGAGATCCGTGACCGACATTGCTGACCGTTCTCGCACAGCCGACTCCGCAACTACAGCGACCTTCGCATCGGATGCGGAATCGCAGGCGTGGACGCCTCCCACCTGGGAGGAGATCGTCAGCACGCACAGCGGTCGCGTCTACCGTCTCGCGTACCGCCTCACGGGCAACCAGCACGACGCCGAGGACCTCACGCAGGAGGTCTTCGTCCGTGTCTTCCGCTCGCTGTCGACGTACACGCCGGGCACCTTCGAGGGCTGGCTGCACCGCATCACCACGAACCTCTTCCTGGACATGGTCCGCAGGAAGCAGCGCATCCGCTTCGACGCGCTCGGTGACGACGCGGCCGAGCGGCTGCCCAGCCGTGAGCCGTCCCCGCAGCAGGTCTTCAACGACACGCACTTCGACGCCGACGTCCAGCAGGCGCTGGACACCCTCGCGCCCGAGTTCCGTGCCGCCGTGGTCCTGTGCGACATCGAGGGTCTGTCCTACGAGGAGATCGCCGCGACCCTGGGCGTCAAGCTCGGCACGGTCCGCAGCCGGATCCACCGCGGACGCTCGCATCTGCGCAAGGCTCTTCAGCACCGTTCCCCCGAGGCCCGTGCCGAACAGCGGACGCTGACGGCGGCGGTCGGTCTGGCAGGGGAGGTCGGAACGGCGTGAGTGGCTCAAGCCCGACCCCTGCCGAGCAGCACCTGGGGGACCGGCTCGCCGCGCTTGTCGACGGTGAGCTGAAACACGACGCCCGGGACCGTGTGCTCGCCCATCTGGCGACCTGCCCCAAGTGCAAGGCCGAAGCCGACGCCCAGCGCCGGCTGAAGGACGTCTTCGCCCACACCGCACCACCGCCGCCCTCCGAGGGGCTGCTGGCGCGGCTCCAAGGCCTGCCCGCCGGACCCTCCGACGGTGACGACGGCAGGGACGGCCCGTTCGGCGGCGGGCGCATGACCGAAGCCGTGTTCGGAGCGCTGAGTCCGTCCGCGGGTAGAACCGGCGACCCCCGCTCGGAGACGTTCGGATACGTCCCCGGGGGCGCGCATGCCGCGGTCCTCCCCGGAGGATCGAGCGGTTTCCGTATCCATGAAGTAGGACGTCAGGAAGCCGAGCGCTCTCCTTGGCGCGGCCGCAGGTTCGCGTTCGCGGCGGCGAGCGCGGTCTCCTTCGCCGCGATCGCCCTCGGCGGCTCGCTGCCGCTGGACTCCTCCGTCCAGGCGAACCCCAGGGGAGGCGGCGCCGGGAACACCGTCACGCCGCTGCGTGCCTCTGCCGGCTCCGGCACGACGGGCGGCGGCACCTCGTCGACGTCCGCGCCCGGATCCGTCAGGAGTACGGAGTACGAACGCCGCCGCGCCGGGGGCAACGGCCTGGCCAGGTCCGAGGACCGTCCCATCGGCCTCTCGGCTCCCGTCACGGGGGCCGCGACGGCTGCTCCGGACCCCGCCCTCGCCGTTCCGGCCGTGGTGAACTCCCTGTTCACAGCACCGTCGTTGATACGTCCGACGGGCTCGGCCTTCCAACTCGCGTCCGCCCCCGGCATCCAGGCGAGCGCAACACCGGCTCCCACGCACCTCATTGCCCCCACACAGCCCGCGCAGTCTCTGACGCCCCGGCGCTGACCGGGCACTGCGCGCGGATTCGCAAACCTGGTTGAATCTTCCGAGGGGTACCGCACAGGGGTGCCACCGTGGTCGGCAGTTTGCGGGGAGAGCATGGACGACGGGAAGCCCACCGGACCCAAGGCGAAGTGGTGGAGCCGGCCCAGTGCGGGACGTGCCGCTCATGGCGAATCCGAGACGCAGCAGCTCGCGCCGGTGCCGGTCGCGGCATCCGCGGCGGGCGCGCAGTCGCCGACAGCAGCCGAGCCCGTCGGCGCCGAAGTGCCCGAGCCCGTCGCCGGACCGGTTGCCGAGCCCGTCGTCGCTCCGGTCGCCGAGCCCGTGACCGCACCGGTTGCCGATCCCGTCACCGCAACGGTGCCCGAGCAGCAGCGTCCGCAGCCGCTGCACGAGCCGGACGTCTACAGCACGCCGCCGTACGGCGGGCCGGGCCCCTGGGCGCCCGCCCCGCCCGTCCAGCGGCCTGCGCCGACTCCCGCGCAGGGCACGCCCGTACCTCCGCAGTACGCGGCACCGCAGGGCCCGGGACAGGCCACCGAGGGTGGTGCCTTCGCCCCGCCGGCGCACCAGCAGGCGCCGCCCCCAGCGCCTCCGCACGCCCAGCCCGATGCGCAGCCGCAGGCCCCGGGTGCTCACCACCCGCACCCGCACACCCAGCCCGATGCGCAGCCGCAGGCCCCGGGTGCTCACCACCCGCACCCGCACGCACAGCCCGATCCGCACAGCGCGCACCACCCGCAGTCGCCGCACCAGCCGCAGCCGCACGGCGCGCACCACCCGCAGGCACAGGCCCAGGGCGCGCACCAGCAGCCCTCGTTGTGGCTCCAGTACGACCCGTGGAGCGCCCCCGGCGCCGCCCCGCTCACCCACCCCGGTGAGCCCCCCAAGAAGCGCAGCCGTCGTGCTTCGCTGCTGGTGGGAGCCCTCGTCGTCGCGCTGCTCGCAGGCGGCATAGGCGGCGGGATCGGCGCGTACATCGAGCGCAACGGCGGCATCACCCAGGTCGAGTTGCAGCAGGCCCCCCGGGACAACGGCGACCGTGCGCCCGACAGCGTGGCCGGTATCGCCTCCAGCGCCCTGCCCAGTGTCGTCACCCTCCATGTGAGCGGCGGCGGCGAACAGGGCACCGGCACCGGCTTCGTCCTGGACGAGCAGGGCCACATCCTCACCAACAACCATGTCGTCGACCCGGCGGGCGCCGCCGGTGAGATCTCCGTCACGTTCAGCGGGGGCGAGACGGCCAAGGCGACCCTCGTCGGCAAGGACAGCGGCTACGACCTCGCCGTCGTCAAGGTCGCGGGTGTCTCCGGGCTCAAGCCCCTGCCGCTCGGCAACTCCGACAGCGTCCAGGTCGGCGACCCGGTCGTGGCCATCGGTGCCCCCTTCGACCTCCAGAACACGGTCACCTCCGGCATCATCAGCGCCAAGGAACGGCCGATCACCGCGGGCGGGGAGAAGGGCGACGGCAGCGACGTCAGCTATGTCGACGCCCTCCAGACCGACGCCCCCATAAACCCGGGCAACTCCGGTGGTCCGCTGGTGGACACCAAGGCCCGTGTCATCGGCATCAACAGCGCGATCCGCGCCGCCGACACGGCGGGCGCGGAGGGCGGCCAGGCCGGTTCGATCGGCCTCGGCTTCGCCATCCCGATCAATCAGGGCAAGCGTGTCGCCGAGGAGTTGATCAACACCGGCAAGGCCACCCACCCGGTGATCGGCGTGAGCCTCGACATGAAGTACACGGGCGACGGCGCGCGCGTGGGCGAGAAGGGCAAGGACGGTTCCGGGTCGGTCTCGGCCGGCGGTCCCGCGGCCAAGGCCGGTATCAAGGCCGGTGACGTGATCACCAAGGTCGACGGCCAGCGTGTGCACAGCGGCGAGGAGCTGATCGTCAAGATCCGTTCCCACCGCCCGGGCGACCGTCTGGAGCTGACCGTGGTCCGTGCCGGGAAGGAACGGACGATGACACTGACCCTCGGCTCCGCCGACGGCGCGTGACGCACGGAAGTTCCGCCGGGTACCGTGGTTCGGGCCCGGCACTCATCCGATCTGCGGGCCACAGAGAACACGAGGAGCAGCAGGGTGTTCAATGACATAGGCGCACTGGAGCTGGTCACGATCATCGTGCTCGCCGTGCTCGTCTTCGGACCCGACAAGCTGCCCAAGGTCATTCAGGACGTCACCCGCTTCATCCGCAAGATCCGCGAGTTCTCCGAGAGCGCCAAGGAGGACATCCGCACCGAACTGGGGCCGGAGTTCAAGGACTTCGAATTCGAGGACCTCAACCCCAAGACGTTCATCCGCAAGCAGCTGAACGAGAACGAGGACCTGAAGGAGCTCAAGGAGCTCCGCAGCTCCTTCGATCTCAAGAAAGAGATGAACGACGTCGCGGACGCGGTGAACGGCTCCGACGCGGACCGTTCCGTGCCGGCCGCGGTCTCCCACGCCGACGGCTCCACGGGGGCCTCCTCCGGTACTCCCGACCTGCTGAAGAAGAGCGAAAAGGTCGATCAGGACGAGCGACCGCCCTTCGACGCAGACGCCACCTGAGTACCGTCAATCCCTGCGAGCCGGGACAGGGTGGCTATTCTCTCCATCTGTCAGGACGCGAGGACGCCCGAGGGGGGCGGGTCCGCTCCGGACCTCGGACACAGAGGAGGCGGCCGGGTAGATGGAGACGACAAGTCGACCAGCGGCTCAGAGCACGGTCAGCGATTCACCCGCTCCCGGTGCGCAACGTACGACGGCACCGGAGGGCAAGGCGGGTGCCGCGGCCCAGCGCGCGGTCGACGGATATCTGAAGGCGCCGTTCCCCTGGTACGGACTGGACGAGGCCTTCACGGGCCCGCGTCGGCTGATGCAGGTCGGCGCGGCCGCTGACGGCACGGTCCAGCACGGCGCGATGGGACACGGCGACGAGCCGTCGATACGCTCGGAGGCGGCCGGTACGGAGAAGGAACGCTTCGCGGTGGTCATCACCGTCGCGGCGAGCCCCGTACGCCGCAGCGGTGACGGTACGGGCGTCCTGGACGCCACCACGGTTTCCTCCGCGGCCTGGCTGGCCGGCTCGGGACTGCTGGCCCACACCTGGCCCGCCCAGCTGGACCACTCGCTGCGTGACGACTGGCTGGACCAGCAGACGGAGACCGCCTTCGTGCTGGCCGACGACATGAGCGGACCGGCCTGGTCCACGCTCTCGCTGCCGGTCGACGGTGAGCCGACGCCCTTCCACTACCGCGAGTCGGAGTTCGGCTGGGTGCTGGCCGGTTCCACCCGGACAGGGGTGCACATCGGCGCGTACGGGCGCGGGATGAGCGCCTACGGTCTCGGCTTCTCGGCGGTCGAGGACCTGGCCTCGTACATCCCGTCCTGACGGCACCGGACGGGCTTGACGATCAAGCCCGTCCGGACGCGGGACCACGGGGCTCAGCGCCTCCCGCGGGGGGTGGGCCCGCTGCGGGACCACCCGGCGCCGGACCGCTCAGAACTTGTTCCGCGGGGTGATTCCCAGCGACATGCCCGACAGACCACGCTGGCGGCCGCCCAGCTTGCCCGCGATCGCGCGCAGGGCGGAGCCCGCGGGGGAGTCGGGGTCGGTGAGCACGACGGGCTTGCCCTCGTCGCCGCCCTCACGCAGGCGTACGTCGATCGGGATGGAACCCAGCACCGGCACGGTCGCGCCCGTGGTCTTCGTCAGGCCCTCGGCGACCCGCTGGCCGCCGCCGCTGCCGAAGACGTCGACCATCTCGTCGCAGTGCGGGCACGGCAGGCCCGACATGTTCTCGACGACGCCGACGATCTTCTGATGGGTCTGGACGGCGATCGAGCCGGCCCGCTCGGCGACCTCGGCCGCGGCCTGCTGGGGGGTCGTCACGACAAGGATCTCCGCGTTCGGCACCAGCTGCGCCACCGAGATCGCGATGTCGCCGGTGCCCGGGGGCAGGTCGAGCAGCAGGACGTCCAGGTCGCCCCAGTACACGTCGGCGAGGAACTGCTGGAGCGCGCGGTGCAGCATCGGGCCGCGCCACACCACCGGGGCGTTGCCCGGGGTGAACATGCCGATCGAGATGACCTTCACGCCGTTCGCGGACGGCGGCATGATCATGTTCTCGACCTGGGTGGGACGGCCGTCGGCGCCCAGCATCCGGGGCACCGAGTGACCGTAGATGTCGGCGTCCACGACACCGACCTTCAGGCCGTCGGCGGCCATCGCGGCCGCCAGGTTCACCGTCACGGAGGACTTGCCGACCCCGCCCTTGCCGGAGGCGACCGCGTACACCCTGGTCAGCGAGCCGGGCTGGGCGAACGGCACCTCACGCTCGGCCGTACCGCCGCGCAGCGACGACGCGAGATCGCGCCGCTGCTCGTCGCTCATCACATCCAGCGTGACGTCGACGCGGGTGACACCGTCGAGGCGGGCGACCGCCTCCGTCACGTTGTTGGTGATCGTCTCGCGCATCGGGCAGCCGGAGACGGTGAGGTACACCGTGACCGCGACCGCGCCGTCCGCCTCGATCCCGACTGATTTGACCATGCCCAGTTCGGTGATCGGTCGGTTGATCTCGGGGTCGTTCACCGTCGCCAGTGCCTCAAGCACCGCGTCTTCCGTAGCCATACCGATGATGGTACGGCGCTGACCACCACCGCCGGTAAGGCCGTCAGCGGTCGCTTTCGTCACGCCGCGAGGCGCGCTCGTACGGGAATACGGCGCGATGCTCCTCCATCTCCTTCACGAGGTCCTGGAGTTCCGAGCGGATCCAGTCGCGGGTGGCCACTTCGCCGAGGCCCATGCGCAGCGCGGCGATCTCCCGGGTGAGGTACTCGGTGTCCGCGATCGACCGCTCGTTCTGCTTGCGGTCCTGCTCGTGGGTGACCCGGTCGCGGTCGTCCTGGCGGTTCTGCGCCAGCAGGATCAGCGGAGCGGCGTACGACGCCTGGAGCGACAGCATCAGGGTCAGGAAGATGAAGGGGTACTCGTCGAAGCGCAGACCGGCGGGCGCGCTGACGTTCCACACCACCCACATGATGATGATCACCGTCATCCAGACGATGAACCGTCCCGTGCCCAGGAAGCGGGCGATCCGCTCGGAGAACCGGCCGAAGGCCTCCGGGTCGTACTCCGGCAGCAGAGCGCGCCGCGGCGCGCGGGGCTGGTCGAGCCGGACCCGCGGGCGGGGCGCGGCGCTCGCTCCCGACGGGAGCCGCTCCCTCGTGTCGCCGCGCTCTCCCGGCCCGGACTCGCCGCCGCTACCCATGGGCGGACTCCTCGAACTCCGTCTCCCGCCAGTCCTCCGGCAGCAGATGGTCCAGGACGTCGTCGACGGTCACCGCACCGAGCAGCGAACCGCCCTCGTCGACGACCGGCGCCGCGACCATGTTGTACGCCGCGAGGTAGCTGGTGACCGCCGGCAGCGGGGTGCCCGGCGACAGCGGCGGCAGATCGCTGTCGACGAGGGAACTGACCAGGGTGAACGGCGGGTCGCGCAGCAGCCGCTGGAAGTGGACGGTGCCGAGGTACTTGCCCGTCGGCGTCTCGTCCGGCGGGCGGCAGACGTACACCTGCGCGGCGAGCGCGGGGGAGAGGTCCTGCTGGCGTACACGCGCCAGGGCGTCGGCGACCGTGGCGTCCGGCCGCAGCACGATCGGCTCCGTGGTCATCAGGCCGCCGGCCGTGTGCTCCTCGTACGACAGCAGCCGGCGCACATCGGCGGCGTCGTCCGGCCGCATCAGGGTGAGCAGACGCTCCTGATCCTCCTCGGGCAGCTCGGAGAGCAGGTCGGCCGCGTCGTCCGGGTCCATGGCCTCCAGCACGTCGGCGGCCCGCTCCTCCTTGAGCTTGCCGAGGATCTCGATCTGGTCGTCGTCCGGCAGTTCCTCCAGCACGTCGGCCAGCCGGTCGTCGTCGAGCGCGGCGGCGACCTCCGCGCGCCGCTTCGGCGAGAGATGGTGCAGCACATTGGCGAGGTCGGCCGGGCGCATCCGCTCGAAGGTGGCGACCAGGCTCTCGGCGCCCTGCGCGTCCTCGTCGAGCGAGAAGCCGGTCACCGCCGACCACTCGACGGTCAGGGTCTCTCCTCTGCGCCGCAGCGCCCCCGCCCTGCCCTTGCGGACGAACGCCTTGTCGATCTCCCAGTCGCGGCGGGCCGGCAGCTGCTGGATCGAGACGTCGAGGACGGTGACCTCCTCGCCGCTGTCCACCAGCTGTACGCGGCGGTCGAGCAGTTCACCGAGTACCAGCCGCTCGGTGGGCCGCTGCTCGAACCGGCGCACGTTCAGTACGCCGGTGGTGATGACCTGGCCGGACTCCACACCGGTGACCCGGGTCATCGGGAGGAAGATCCGGCGGCGGCTGAGCACCTCGACGACCAGGCCGAGCAGCCGCGGCGGCCGCCGCCCCACCCGCAGCATCGCGACGAGGTCGCGCACCCGGCCCACCTGGTCGCCCTGCGGGTCGAAGACGGGCACACCCGCGAGGTGGGACACGAAGATCCGAGGGGCGCCTGCCACCGTCTTCGCCCTCCTCGCTCGCCGGTTTTCGCCGGGATTTGCCGCTGATCGTGGGCTTCAGGCTAGCCCGTACCGATGCGTGCCGCCCCTGGCCGACGTCCGTACGGCTCCCTGCGGAGCGGCCCGCTCCGCACGGGTACGCTGCCGTCTGCCACCCATGACAAGCAGATGAGAGGCAGTGCGCCGGTGACTCTTCTCCCCCCGGTTCCTCAGGCTCGCAGGGCCGCGCTCTCCGTGGCCGTGTGCGCCGGACTGGCCGTGGCGCTCACCGCTTGCGGAGGAGAGGACCCCGACGCGGGGACCAACGGAATCGGCAAGCTCTCCGCCGCCGAGATCGAGACGAAGGCGAAGACCGCGGCAGACGCGGCGACGGCCGTACGGCTGTCGGGCACCCTCGTCAGCAAGGGCGGCACCTACAAGCTGAACATGCGGCTGAAGCACGACGGCGGCACCGGCTCCGTCACCTCGAAGGACAACACCTTCGAACTGCTGCGGATCGGGAAGGCGCTCTATCTGAAGGCCGACGCGGGTTTCTGGAACCCCGAGGACGGCAAGGGCGACGCGAAGCCGGGCGAGAGTGACGACGAGGCGGCGGACAAGCTCGACGACAAGTACGTGAAGGTCCCCGAGGGCGATCCCGCGTACAACCAGTTCCGCGGCTTCACGGACATGGACGTCCTGCTCGGGGGACTGCTCGGGATGCAGGGCGAGCTGAGCAAGGGCGACCGTACGAAGGTCGGCGGTGTCCGCGCGATCAAGGTGACGGCGGGGGAGGGCGCGGGCGGCACGCTCGATGTCTCCCTGGAGGGCGAGCCCTATCCCCTTCAGTTCGCGCGGGCCGGCGGGGCGGGTGTGCTGACGCTCGGGGACTGGGGCAAGGACTTCTCGCTCAAGGCGCCGTCGAAGGAGGAGACGGTCGACTACGGCGGCCAGCTCCCGAAGACGAACAGCCAGTCGGGCTCGTCCGGCGACTGAGGCCGGGGCGGCCGAGGCCCGGGCCGCTGGGGCTCAGGCCGATGGTGGGCCGGGCGGCCGAGGACCAGGCCGCTCGGGCGCAGCGGGACGGATACGCCCCGGCGCCCTCGCGGCAGCTCTCAGCCCCGCATCTTCTTACGGCCGACCAGCAGCCGCGGAAGCCCGGCAGGCGCCGGATGGCGGGTCGTCGCCGGCGTCGGGAGCGGCGGCTCGGCCAGCGAGGTGGATCCCAGGTCCGTGGTCGCGGCGCGCGGTTCGAGTCGCAGGACACGGCACTCGCGCGCCCACCGCTCCGTCATCACCTCCGCGTCCGGCGCGTTCAGCCGCTTGCCCTTGAGCGCGGCGACCGCCGCTTCCCACGCCGGCGCGTGCGGCTCCAGCTCGGACACCGCGGCCGTCCACACGACGAGCCGTCCGCCCTTGTCCTTGCTGCGCACGGTGACCTCGGCCGTACCCCCGTCCACCAGCTGCGGCAGCGGCTGCTCGCCGGGCCCGTCGCCCACGAGATGCAGGGCGCCCTCGTGCCACACGTGCCAGAGCGCCCGCGCGGGACCGCCGCCCCGGACCCAGACGAGGCCCGACTTCTTGGTGGCTTCCTCGACGAGCGCCTGGTCGGGGAGTGCGACGTCCCCGGTGGAGCGGGCGGAAGGTTCGGTCATGGGCGCAGCCTATCGAGTGCAGCTCCCGGCAAACCTTGCCGGTCGACGCACTACAGCCAGCCGTTGCGCTTCAGGGTGCGGTGGATGACGAGACAGACGCCGATGATGCCCGTCATCACCACCGCGTAGCCGTACTTCCAGTGCAGCTCCGGCATGTGGTCGAAGTTCATGCCGTACACCCCGCAGACCGCCGTCGGCACGGCGATGATCGCCGCCCACGAGGTGATCTTGCGCATGTCCTCGTTCTGGGCGACCGTCGCCTGCGCCAGATTGGCCTGGAGGATCGAGTTGAGGAGCTCGTCGAAGCCGATGACCTCTTCCTGCACCCGGGCGAGGTGGTCGGCGACGTCACGGAAGTACTTCTGGATGTCCGGGTCGATCAGCCGCATCGGCCGCTCGCTGAGCAGCTGCATCGGCCGCAGCAGCGGCGACACGGCCCTCTTGAACTCCAGCACCTCGCGCTTGAGCTGGTAGATCCGTCCGGGGTCGCTGCCGCGCGGGCTGCCCTTGTCGGGCGCCGAGAAGACATCGATCTCGACCTCGTCGATGTCGTCCTGCATCGCGCCCGCGACCGCGATGTACCCGTCGACGACATGGTCGGCGATGGCGTGCAGCACCGACGAGGGGCCCTTCGCCAGCAGCTCGGCGTCCTTCTGAAGCCCGTGGCGCAGCGCCCGCAGCGAGCCCTTGCCGCCGTGCCGGACGGTGATGACGAAGTCCCGGCCGGTGAAGCACATGACCTCGCCGGTCTCCACGACCTCGCTGGTCGCGGTGAGTTCGGCGTGCTCGACATAGTGGATGGTCTTGAAGACGGTGAAGAGCGTGTCGTCGTACCGCTCCAGCTTGGGCCGCTGGTGGGCGTGGACCGCGTCCTCGACGGCGAGGGGGTGCAGTCCGAACTCGGCCGCGATACCGGCGAATTCGGCCTCGGTCGGCTCGTGCAGCCCGATCCAGGCGAAGCCGCCGCCCTCCCGCACACGGAGCATGGCCTCGTGCGGCGTCTGGCAGGCGTCGGTCTCCAGCCGCCTGCCGTCGCGGTAGACCGCGCAGTCGACCACGGCGCTGGAGGCGGAGGGGTCCCGCGTGGTGTCGTACGTGTTGTACGGGGCGTTGCTCTTGCGCAGGGACGGACGGACCGCGGCGCGCAGGTCACGGATCATCGACATGGCTTGCTCCTTCACGGAGAGGCCGTCGGCGAGTGGCGTGGCACAGCCCGGAATGGGGACGTGATGCGTACGTCCGCAAAGCGGGCGGCACCGCGTGGTCGCGGTGACGGCGTTCGCTACAGACAGGCAAAAACGAAGTGCTCTTCCGTCGTGCGAAGTGCCGTGGGGCCGCTGCGGTGAGGCCTCAGATCACCCAGGAGACGCAGGTCGCCGGGGAGACACACGGTGCGGAAGGGCGGTTGGTACTGCACGATCGACTTCGATCCACCGCAGCCCCACCTCCTCCGGCCAGTCCCCCGTGAGGGACAGTCATGACGTCGGGGACTGGAGAGCACGCTTCTGCGCGCCGTCCCTGACCAGCGGCCAAGACTATCAGTCGCCTCAGGGCCAATCCCTGGTTTTGCCCGTTCCATACGCGCTTTATGCTCGCCGCATGGGAGAAGTTCTTGATCTGGTCGAGGCCCGGTTGCGTACGGCACTCGGTGAGCCGGACGCCCGCGCGGCGGTGACGTTCCTGGGTACGGACCGTATCGAGGTGCTGAGGTTCCGGAGCGAGGACCACGACGGAGGGGACGTCGTGCGATACGCCACACTCGGCATGTCCGCCCATCCGATGACCGATCCCACGGCCGCGCTGGCCGACCCGGTGAAGGGTCCGCGCGCCGAGTTGATCCTCTCCGTCCGGGCCGGGCTCGCCGACACCGACAAGGCTCTGCGGCCGCTCGCCGTACTCGCCGCGTCCCCCCAGGTCGAGGGTGTCGTCGTGGCGCCCGGCGCCTCGCTGGACGTCGGTGAACCGCTGTGGACCGCGGCGGCCTTCAGCTCGGTGCTGGTGGCCGAGCCCGGGGGGCTCGTCGAGGATCTCGAACTGGCCGGCCCCATGGACCCGGTGCGCTTCCTTCCGCTGCTGCCGATGACGTCGAACGAGGCGGCCTGGAAGCGGGTGCACGGGGCGCAGGAACTCCAGGAGCGGTGGCTGACGCACGGTACGGACCTGCGCGATCCGCTGCGCAGGTCCGTACCGCTGGACTGAACCCCGCTACCGGGCACCCTTTCTGAATCGATGTCAGACAGGGTGTTGCGGGAGCCGGTTGGTGTCGGCCGTCAGTTGGCGAAGACCGTGACACCGTCCTGGGTGGCATGCACCGGCCGGAGTTCCTCCGCCTGGTGGCTGAGAGACGTGCGCCGTACCCACACGATGCCCGCGCCGATCACCGCCGCGACGGCGGCCACCACGAACGGGATGTGGATGTCGGTCCATTCCTCGATCTTGGGTGCGAAGAACGGCGCCGCGGCCGCGGCGAACCAGCGGACGAAGTTGTACCCGGCGCTGGCCACCGGTCGCGGCGCGTCCGAGACGCCGAGCGCCAGTTCGGTGAAGACGGTGTTGTTCAGGCCGATGAAGGCGCCGGAGACGATCGTGCCGACGACGGCCGCGGTGTGGCTGCCGTATCCGAGCATCACGAGGTCCGCGGCGAGCAGCAGCAGCGAGCCGCCCAGCACCTTGAGCGAGCCGAAGCGCCGCTGGAGCCGGGGCGCGACCAGCACCGAGAAGACCGCGAGCAGCACGCCCCACGCGAAGAACACCGCTCCGGACCTGTACGGGCTCATGTTCAGCACGAACGGCGTGAAGGCCAGCACCGTGAAGAACGCGTAGTTGTAGAAGAACGCCGACGCGGCGGCGGACGCGAGCCCGCCGTGGCCGAGTGCCTTGATGGGGTCGAGCAGCGAGGTCTTGCGGGCCGGTGTGGGCTGCTCCTTCAGGAAGACCGCGATGCACACGAAACCGACGGCCATCAGGGCGGCGGTGCCGAAGAACGGGTAGCGCCAGCTGGCGTCGCCGAGCACGGCACCGAGCAGCGGGCCGCAAGCCATGCCGAGGCCGAGTGCCGACTCGTACAGCAGGATCGCCGCCGCGCTGCCGCCGGCGGCGGCACCGACGATGACGGCGAGCGAGGTCGAGACGAAGAGGGCGTTGCCGAGCCCCCAGCCTGCCCGGAAGCCGACCAGTTCGCCGACCGAGCCGGAGGTCCCGGACAGGGCGGCGAAGACGATGACGAGCGTCAGCCCCGCGAGCAGGGTCTTGCGACCGCCGATACGGCTGGAGACGAAACCGGTCACCAGCATCGCGACGGCGGTGATGAGGAAGTACGAGGTGAACAGGAGCGACACCTGGCTGGGCGTCGCCTCCAGGCCCTTGGCGATGGACGGCAGGATCGGGTCCACCAGGCCGATGCCCATGAAGGCCACCACCGATGCGCCCGCCGTCGCCCAGACGGCCTTGGGCTGGCGCAGGATGCTGGGCGCTCCCTTGTCGAACGGATCCTCTCCACGCATGGACAGCTCCTCTGCAGACTTCTCGAGTAGATCGTTGTGCTGTACACACAATAGGTTAGCCAGCCTAATGAATGCAAGATGCATCTACTTTTCCCGGGTGGAAGCTCACGCCGAGCCGGTGATCGTCCTTGACGGCAGGACGGCCGGGTAGGACCGTTGGGCTGTATGAGGGGCGAACCCAGTTGCCCGAAGTGCGGTGGCCGGGTCAGGGCGCCCGGTCTCTTCGCCGACTCCTGGCAGTGCGATGTGCACGGCACGGTGCACCCGCTGCAGCCGGTGATCCCGCCCAGTGTCGAGGCCCTGGATGTGGTGGTGCACCGCGCGAAGGTCCCCGTCTGGATGCCGTGGCCGCTGCCCGTCGGCTGGCTCTTCAGCGGCGTGGCCTACGCCGGCGACGACCGCAGCGGAGGGCGGGCCACCGCAGTGGCCTGTTCGGGACCGGGCCCGCTCGGCGGGCTGGGCGAACTGATTCTCGTCGCCGAGGAGTTGGGCGTCGGACTCGGAGCGCGCTACGCCGGGATCGACGGCCCCGACCCGGGCCACTACATCAGTGTGGAGAAACCCCCGCAGGCCAAGGTGCTCGCGGCCGGCCGGCCGACGCCGCTGTGGCATGTCGCGGGGGCGCCCGACGACCGGGCCGTCTTCGCGGGCGAGGCGCGCGGGCTGTGGCTCTGGGCGATCGTCTGGCCGGAGCAGACCGGGCTGCTGATGTACGACGAACTGGTCCTCACCGATCTGCGGGACGCGGGCGCGGAAGTGGAACTGCTTCCCTGTGGGGCCCTGTCGCCGCGGCTGCTGTCGTGAACACGTGGGTCGTGAACACGTGGGTCGTGGGCATGCGGCTCGTGGAAGGCTGACGCCGGGGTGAGGGCCGCCCCGCACCCGTCCCGACGGTGTTCGGATGCCCGATACACTTGACCGTCCCCTGTCCGCCCACCGCCCCTGGAGCCTCGCGTCGTGCGCATCGATCTGCACACCCACTCCACGGCGTCGGACGGCACGGACACCCCGGCCGAGCTGGTCCGCAAGGCCGCTGCCGCCGGACTGGACGTGGTCGCACTCACCGACCACGACAGCACCCGCGGGCACGCCGAGGCGATCGCCGCGCTCCACGCGCTCCCTGCAGCGGGGCTGACGCTGGTCACCGGCGCCGAGATCTCCTGCGCCCTCGACGGGGTCAGCCTGCATCTGCTGGCGTACCTCTTCGACCCGGACGAGCCGGATCTGCTGCGCGAGCGCGAGCTCGTACGCGACGACCGGGTGCCACGCGCCCGTGCGATGGTCACCAAGCTCCAGGAGCTCGGCGTACCCGTCGAGTGGGACCTCGTCGCGCGGATCGCCGGAGAGGGTTCCGTCGGGCGACCGCATATCGCCTCCGCGCTCGTCGAGCTCGGTGTCGTGCCGACCGTCTCGGACGCCTTCACCCCCGAGTGGATCGCCGACGGCGGCCGTGCGCACATCACCAAGCACGAACTGGACCCCTTCAGGGCGATCCGGCTGGTCAAGGCCGCCGGGGGAGTGGCCGTCTTCGCACACCCCGCAGCCGCCCAGCGCGGCCGTACGGTGCCCGAGAAGGCGATAGCCGAACTGGCCGCCGCCGGTCTCGACGGCATCGAGGTCGACCACATGGACCACGACGAGCCCACCCGCGTACGCCTGCGCGGTCTTGCCGCCGAGCTGGGACTGCTGACCACGGGATCGAGCGACTACCACGGCAGCCGCAAGGCCTGCGAGCTCGGAGAGTTCACGACCGACCCGGAGATCTACGGCGAGATCATCCGGCGGGCGACCGGTGCTTTCCCGGTGCCCGGCACCGGCGGAGTACGCCTCTAGGTCGTGTCCGCAGGCTCTGCCGCTCTGTGACGTTCGGAGCGGGCTGCGTGGCGCGCCGACCGGCCCGCCCTGCGCAGACCCTCTTCCTGCCTTCCCTCCGTTCCACCCCTCTTCCCGCTAGGCCTCACCGTGTTCGACGTTGCCGTTTTCGGTTCCCTCTTCCTGACCCTCTTCGTGATCATGGATCCCCCCGGGATCACCCCGATCTTCCTCGCCCTCACCTCCGGGCGGCCCGCCAAGGTGCAGCGCCGAATGGCGTGGCAGGCGGTCGCCGTGGCCTTCGGTGTGATCACCGTCTTCGGCATCCTGGGGCAGCAGATCCTGGACTATCTGCATGTCTCCGTCCCCGCGCTGATGATCGCGGGCGGTCTGCTCCTGCTGCTCATCGCGCTCGACCTGCTGACCGGGAAGACGGACGAGCCGAAGCAGACCAAGGACGTCAACGTCGCGCTCGTACCGCTCGGCATGCCGCTGCTGGCCGGGCCCGGCGCCATCGTCTCGGTGATTCTCGCCGTGCAGCACGCGAACGGGGCGTCCCAGCAGGTCTCGGTGTGGGCGGCGATCGTCGCCATGCACGTGGTGCTGTGGGTGACCATGCGCTACTCGCTGGTGATCATCCGGCTGATCAAGGAAGGCGGTGTCGTCCTGGTGACGCGACTGGCCGGCATGATGCTCTCCGCGATCGCCGTGCAGCAGATCATCAACGGCATCACCCAGGTCATCCAGAGCTCCTGAGGCGGTCCCGCACGCGTCGCGCACCGGCACTGCCCGCACACACCTGCGCCCCCGTACGGATCATCCGTACGGGGGCGCTGCGTCGTCGGTACTGCTCCGGCCCTGCTGTGTGGCTTACAGGGCCGCGGTTTCTGCCGGGCGGATGTAGATGCGCTGGCCAGTCGCTGCGGCCTGCTGCACGATCCGGTTGACGGAGGCGGCGTCCACGACGGTGCTGTCCACGGCGGTGCCGGTGACGTCGTCGAGTCGCATGATTTCGAAGCGCATGGCTTCTCCCTTCGTCTGATCCTCCTGCTGGAGAACTACTGGCGACGGATACCCGTCTGTGTTCGTTCGTGTTCTGTACGTCTACAACTCTCGTGCACCCTTCAAACATTCCCTACGCTAAGGAAAATTTTCGGATGCCTAACTACTGGCAGGTACGGGCGGGCCCACGGAGAATGAGTTCCGTATGAACGACGCAGAGAACAACGAGATCGGCGCCCGCCTGGAGCGCACCAACGAGCTGCTCCTTCGCATGCTCGCCGAGGTCGCCAAGACCCCGTCCACACATGCCATCTTCGTCGACGCGGGTTACGTCTATGCTGCGGCCGGGTTGCTTGTGGCGGGCACCGAGGACCGGCGCTCGTTCGACCTGGACGCGGAAGGGCTCATCGAGGCCTTCATCGACAAGGCCCGCACGATCTTCGCCGACAGCCGGCTGCTCCGCGTCTACTGGTACGACGGCGCCCGCAGACGGATCCATACCGCGGAGCAGCAGTCGATCGCCGAGCTTCCCGACGTCAAGGTGCGGCTGGGCAACCTCAACGCCAACAACCAGCAGAAGGGCGTCGACTCCCTCATCCGTACGGACCTGGAGTCGCTCGCACGCCACCGGGCGATCAGTGACGCGGCCCTGGTGGGCGGTGACGAGGACCTCGTGTCGGCGGTCGAAGCGGCACAGGGCTACGGCGCACGTGTCCATCTGTGGGGCATCGAGGCCTCCGACGGACGCAATCAGGCCGAGCCGCTGCTCTGGGAGGTGGACAGCCAGCGGACCTTCGATCTGGACTTCTGCCGGCCCTACATCACCCGCCGGCCCGTCACGACGTACGAGAACGAGGGGGCGCCACCGCCCTCACGCGACGAGGTGCGGTTCGTCGGGGCCCAGATCGCGGCGACCTGGCTGGCCGAACGCGGCCGGGAGCCCATGGCCGAGCTGCTGCCGGGCCACCCCTATCTGCCCGGCCCGGTGGACCAGGACCTGCTGATCGAGGCGGAGCGGGTGCTCCAGCGGTCGCTGCGCGGGCACGCGGTGCTGAGGCGGGCCCTGCGGGACGGGTTCTGGCAGCACCTGCAGTCCCAGTACTGAAGCCGCGGCCGCGGCCCTCTGGGCACCGAGTCCCCTCAGTGCCGGTCCCAGAAGGCCTTGATCGCCGCCGCGGTCTCCTGCGGGCGGTCGGTGTTGGGGGAGTGCTCGGCCCCCGCGATGACCGTCCGGTGGGCGCCGAGGCGCTCCGCCATCGCGTCGAGGAGGGGTACGGGCCAGGCGTCGTCGGTCTCCCCGCTCAGCACATGCTTGGGGAGCGCTCGCAGGGCGGCCAGTTCGTCCACCCGGTCGGGCTCCCCGGTCAGCTGACCACCCGTGGCGATCAGTTGCAGCGGGTTGTTGCTCAGCCAGCGATGCCGCAGGTCCTCGCCGTTCTTCGGGTCGGTGTCGGTGTCGACCGGAGGGTCGAGCGTCCTCATCGCCTCCCAGACCTGCTCCATCCGCATGACCGCGAGTGCGTCGCTGAGCAGCTTCACCCGTTCCCGCTGCTCGGAGCTGATCCGCGCGGGCCCGGAGGACATCAGCGTGAGGGTGCGGAAGGGGGAGGGATCCATCAGCACGGCGGCCCGGGCGATCTGTCCGCCGAGCGAGTGGCCGAGGAGATGCAGGGAGCCGTCGCCGACGTCCCCCTCGCGGACGGCCTCCGCCTGGGCGAGCACATCCCGCGCCAGTGCCTCCTGCGCGTAGGCCTCCTGCTCGGCGGGCCCCTCGCTCTCGTACTGGCCGCGCCCGTCGACGGAGACGACGCGGTACCCGGCGGCGGTGAGGGGCTCCAGAAGGACGATGAAGTCCTCCTTGCTGCCGGTGAAGCCGGGCAGCAGGAGAGCCGTTCCCCTGACCGTCTCGCCGTCCGGCCGGGCGTCGAGCACGGCGAAGTCCCCACGGGAGGTGGCGAGGACGCGGGACCGGGCGCAGGGCGGCGGGACGAAAGTGGGGGGCCGGCTCATGCGACGAGGTTAACTGCGGCGGGTGCCGGGCGCGTTGCGGGGGCATATCGCCCGGCTTCCGTGCGGACGGCCGGAGAACGCCGACGGCCCGGCCCCCACAAGGGGCCGGGCCGTACGGAGCGGGCTGTGTCAGCTCTCGGGCTGAGCGGCCTTCCGGGTGCGGGTGCGACGGCGCGGGGCCGCGGCCTCCTCGACCGGAGCCTCGGCCGCGACGGCGGTGGCCTTCGCCGCACGGGTGCGGCGCGGCTTGACCTCGGCCTCGGCCGTCTCCACGGCTGCCGCCGTGTCCACGACCTTCGCCGCGCGGGTGCGACGCCGCGGCTTGGTCTCGGCCTCAGGCGCCTCGGCGGTCGCGACGTCCTCGACGGCGGTGGCCTTCGCCGCACGGGTGCGACGGGGCTTGACCTCGGCCTCGGCCGTCTTGACGGCCTCCACCGTGTCCACCGCCTTCACGGCGCGGGAGCGGCGGCGGCGCGGCTTGGTCTCCGCCTCGGCCTCCGGCTGTGCCTCGGGGACCGTGGTGACCGGCGTGAGGACCTGCTCGACGGACTCCGCCGGCGCGCCCACACGGGTGCGACGACGACGCCTCGGGGTGCGGGCCTCGGTCGACTGCTCCGAGGGAGCCGCCGGAGCCGACGCGGAGAGGGCCTCGTCCGTCGCCGCGGGCTCGCCGGCCCTCGTACGACGGCGCTGGCGCGGGGTCCGCGTGCGCGGCGGGCGCTCCTCGGTGACCGTGGCCGTGGGAGCCGACCTGCGGGAACGCCCGCCGGTCTCGCCCAGGTCCTCGACCTCTTCCGCCGCGAGACCGGCGCGGGTGCGCTCGGCGCGGGGGAGGACGCCCTTCGTGCCCGCCGGAATGCCCAGCTCCTCGAACAGGTGCGGGGACGTGGAGTACGTCTCCGGCGGGTCCGGGAAGCCCAGGTCCAGCGCCTTGTTGATCAGCTGCCAGCGGGGGATGTCGTCCCAGTCCACGAGCGTGACGGCCGTACCCTTCGCGCCCGCGCGGCCGGTGCGGCCGATGCGGTGGAGGTAGGTCTTCTCGTCCTCGGGCGACTGGTAGTTGATGACATGCGTCACGCCCTCGACGTCGATACCGCGAGCGGCGACGTCGGTGCAGACGAGGACATCCACCTTGCCGTTGCGGAACGCCCGGAGCGCCTGCTCACGCGCGCCCTGGCCCAGGTCGCCGTGGACCGCGCCGGAGGCGAAGCCACGACGGGCCAGCTGCTCGGCGATGTCCGCGGCGGTGCGCTTGGTACGACAGAAGATCATCGCCAGGCCCCGGCCGTCGGCCTGGAGGATCCGGGAGACGAGCTCCGGCTTGTCCATGGAGTGCGCGCGGTAGATGCGCTGCGTGGTGTTCGCCACGGTCGCACCCGCGTCGTCCGGCGAGGTCGCGCTGATGTGGGTGGGCTGCGACATGTAGCGACGGGCGAGACCGATGACCGCACCCGGCATGGTCGCCGAGAACAGCATCGTCTGGCGCTTCGCCGGCAGCTGCTGGATGATCTTCTCGACGTCGGGCAGGAAGCCCAGATCGAGCATCTCGTCCGCCTCGTCGAGCACGAGCGCCCGGACGTGGGAGAGATCGAGCTTCTTCTGGCCGGCCAGGTCGAGCAGCCGTCCGGGGGTGCCGACGATCACGTCGACGCCCTTCCTGAGGGCCTCGACCTGCGGCTCGTAGGCGCGGCCGCCGTAGATGGCGAGAACGCGGACGTTACGCACCTTGCCGGCGGTCAGCAGGTCGTTGGTGACCTGCGTGCACAGCTCGCGGGTGGGAACCACCACGAGCGCCTGGGGGGCGTCGGTGAGCTGCTCGGGCTTCGCCCGGCCGGCCTCGACGTCCGCGGGGACGGTGACGCGCTCCAGCAGCGGCAGGCCGAAACCGAGCGTCTTGCCGGTGCCGGTCTTGGCCTGGCCGATGACGTCGGTGCCGGAGAGCGCGACGGGGAGCGTCATCTCCTGGATGGGGAACGGGGACAGGATGCCGACGGCTTCGAGGGCCTCGGCGGTCTCGGGAAGGATCCCAAGATCCCGGAAAGTCGTAGTCAGGGTGCTGCCTCTTCTGTGAGACGCGGCGCGAGGCGAACGATGGGGGTCGTACCGCACCGGGGTACTGGGCCGGCCGTGGGTTGGCCGGATGGTGCGGGACCACTGCCGTCGCTCGAGCGTCGTACCGCTGAGGGGGCCCCTCATCTGCGGTCGTGCGCGATTCTGCGCACGGTCCGCGCGGAGGGCGGTCGGTTCGGAGCCGATCGTGCCACCGACCGGGCATCCACAAGGGGTAAGAGGGAAGTGAATCCCTCAGTCAAACACTGCGATCGCCCACCGAGTACCCAAAACGCTCAGCAGGCGCATTACCACTGTACCCCGGATTCGCGCATGTGTGTTGGGTGAATTCACGGGAACCGGGATCGCGGCATGGCTGACCAGCCCCTTACGCCCCTTGTGGGGCGGGCTATTGTGCGCTCCATGGAGACGCCTGACAACGCCACTGAACACACCGGAATCGCCGCCCAGGACTGGGCCACGGCGTCCGCCGACCCGCAGTACCGCGCCGCCGTGGTGGATCTGCTCGGAGCACTCGCGTACGGCGAGCTCGCGGCCTTCGAGCGGCTGGCCGAGGACGCGAAGCTCGCGCCCACGCTCGGCGACAAGGCGGAGCTGGCGAAGATGGCGTCCGCGGAGTTCCACCACTTCGAGCAGCTGCGTGACCGGCTGACGGCCGTCGAGGCCGAGCCGACCGCGGCCATGGAGCCCTTCGCCCAGGCCCTGGACGACTTCCACCGTCAGACGGCGCCGTCCGACTGGCTGGAAGGCCTGGTCAAGGCGTACGTCGGCGACTCGATCGCCTCCGACTTCTACCGGGAGGTCGCGGCCCACCTGGACTCCGACACCCGCTCGCTCGTGCTCGCCGTGCTCGACGACACGGGCCACGGCAACTTCGCCGTCGAGAAGGTGCGCGCCGCCATCGAGGCGGATCCGCGCGTCGGCGGCCGGCTCGCGCTGTGGGCCCGGCGCCTGATGGGGGAGGCGCTCTCGCAGGCGCAGCGAGTGGTGGCGGACCGCGACGCGCTCTCCACGATGCTCGTCGGCGGTGTCGCGGACGGCTTCGACCTGGCGGCGGTGGGCGAGATGTTCTCCCGGATCACCAAGGCGCACACCAAGCGGATGGCGGCGCTGGGCCTCGCGGCCTGACGTGTCGGACATCACCGCTTCCGGGGCGGCCGGCCCGATCCGGCCGCCCGCCCGCGTTCCCTCAGAGAGGGAAAGCGCGACGAAGCCTGCGTCCTGACGGCCGGATCAGCAGCGAGAGCAGCACGGCCGCGATCATCACGGCACCGACGAGCGTGGCCGGCAGATGGCCGGGGCCGAGCGCGGCATGCGTCACATAGGCACCGAAGAGGGCGCCGAGCGGACCCGAGACGAAGACCACGCGGCGGGCCGGAAGGCGGTCGGACAGATGGCGGTCGGCGGCCCACGCGAGGGCGAGTCCGAGCAGAACCGAACCGAGCGCTTCCATCAACACTGCTGATCACCTCGCGGACGTCGGTACGGGCTACGCGGTCGTAGCCCGTCCTACCCGGCGACCATGCAGAACAACCCTCCGCGAGGGGCTGATGAGCAGGTAGTGAGAAGGGCCCGGCGGGAATCCCGCCGGGCCCTTCTCACTCTTCCTGCCGGTGGACGGCGACGCTCTAGAGCGCGCCGAATCCCACCCGCCGTGCCGCCGGTTCGCCGATCTCGACGTAGGCGATACGGTCGGCCGGCACCAGGACCTTGCGACCCTTGTCGTCCGAGAGGCTGAGCAGCTGCGCCTTGCCGGCCAGCGCGTCTCCCACGGCGCGCTCGACGTCCTCGGCGGACTGCCCGCTCTCCAGAACGATCTCCCGGGGCGCGTGCTGCACGCCGATCTTGACCTCCACGGCTATGTCCCTCCGAACGGTCAGTGAGGTGCGCGGTCAGCCGCGCCGTACGCAGCACACACTAGCCCGGCGAGCGGACCGGGCAGAGCCGTCGGTGAACGCCAGGAGCGAACACCCTCCGTCCGTCCGCCGGTGGTGCTCCGCGCTCAGTGCTGCTCCGCGCCGTGCAGCGGGAATCCCGCGATGCCGCGCCAGGCCAGTGAGGTCAGCAGCTGCACCGCCGTGTCCCGCGGGATGTCGGACGCGCTGGCGAGCCAGTACCGGGCCACGACCTGCGAGACACCGCCGAGGCCGACGGCGAGCAGCATCGACTCGTCCTTCGACAGACCGGTGTCCTCCGCGATCACGTCCGAGATGGCCTCGGCGCACTGGAGCGAGACGCGCTCGACGCGCTCACGCACCGCGGGCTCGTTGGTCAGGTCCGACTCGAAGACCAGCCGGAAGGCGCCGCCCTCGTCCTCGACGTAGGCGAAGTAGGCGTCCATGGTGGCCGCCACACGCTGCTTGTTGTCCGACGTCGACGCGAGCGCCGTACGGACCGCGAGCAGCAGCGATTCGCAGTGCTGGTCGAGCAGCGCGAGATAGAGCTCGAGCTTGCCCGGGAAGTGCTGGTAGAGCACGGGCTTGCTGACGCCCGCCCGCTCGGCGATGTCGTCCATGGCGGCCGCGTGGTAGCCCTGGGCGACGAAAACCTCCTGGGCGGCGCCCAGGAGCTGGTTCCTGCGGGCTCGGCGTGGCAGACGCGTGCCTCGCGGGCGCGCCGCCTCTGTCTGCTCGATGGCTGTCACGCCGCCTCCCAAAATCGTTCCGTGCGCGCTGTGCGCCGCGCCGCCATCGTACTTTTGGGTAACCCGGCTGTGCGTGCTGCGGACGCAGAATTTCACGGACCGGACAGTCGCGGTAGCTCCCTATTCGGGGGCAAAGAGGGTCACCTCACCGGTAGTCGTCCTCGTCGAGGGGGACGACACGGGCCTGTTCCGCCGCATCGGCCTCGTTCACCTCCTCCACCGGGTCCAGCCCGGGGAGCGGCAGTGGATCATCGGTGTCCTCGGGGTCCACCCGCGTGTACTGCTCCACGGCGTCGGCCTCGGGGACCTCCTCGTCCAGTTCCGGAACCTCGTCGTCTCCGAACGTTTCCGGTTCGGTCGGGTCATCGGACATGGGGCACCGCTTTCCCTGGAGAGGTGCTTTCCTACGAGCCTAGGAGCTACTTCTGGGCAGCGCTATGCGGTGTGTGACGCCGAACACATGAACCACGGTGTGATCGTCTCGTAACATTGCCCGCATGTCTTCGACCGAGCTTCCGGGCGTTCAGGCCGTCGCAGCCGCGGCGGACCCCAAGGTCGCGGCCGTGCGGGTGGCGGACGGGGAGAAACTCCGCTCCGTCTCCCTGCCCGGGCTCACCCTCACCGTGAGATCCCGGCCGCCGGCGCGCACCGGGCTGCCGCCTGCCCTGTACGTGCACGGGCTGGGCGGCTCCTCGCAGAACTGGTCGGGCCTGATGCCGCTGCTCGAGGATGTCGTGGACGGCGAGGCGCTCGACCTGCCCGGCTTCGGGGACTCACCGCCGCCGGACGACGGCAACTACTCGGTGACCGGACATGCCCGCGCGGTCATCCGCCACCTCGACGCCTCCGGCCGGGGCCCGGTGCACCTCATCGGCAATTCGCTCGGCGGCGCGGTCTCCACCCGCGTCGCGGCCGTGCGACCCGACCTTGTGCGCACCCTCACACTCGTCTCGCCCGCGCTGCCCGAACTGCGGGTGCAGCGCTCCGCGGTGCCCACCGCCCTGCTCGCGCTGCCGGGCGTGGCAGCGCTGTTCAGGCGCCTGTCGAAGGACTGGACGGCCGAACAGCGCACCAGGGGTGTGATGGCGCTCTGCTACGGAGACCCCACCCGTGTCTCCGACGAAGCACTGCACAACGCGGTGGAGGAGATGGAGCGCCGCGTACAACTGCCGTACTTCTGGGACGCGATGGCCCGCTCGGCGCGCGGTATCGTCGACGCCTACACGCTCGGCGGCCAGCACGGACTGTGGCGGCAGGCGGAGCGGGTCCTCGCGCCGACCCTTCTGGTGTACGGCGGGCGGGACCAGCTCGTGTCCTACCGGATGGCCCGCAGGGCGGCGGCGGCTTTCCGCGACTCCCGGCTGCTGACTCTGCCGGACGCGGGACACGTTGCCATGATGGAGTACCCGCAGACGGTCGCCCAGGCCGTTCGGGAACTGCTCGACGACTGCGGTAGGAGCTGATCCGGGGCCGTGGGACGACACAGCCGTAAGGGCCCCGCACCCAAGGGCTCAGGTCCGGACCGCGGGTCCGGCGCATACGACACCGGTGCCTACGACACCGGCGAACTGGAGCCCGTGCCATCGGGTCCCGGCGGTGGACGGCGCAGGCGAGGCCTGTCCGGGGCCGAGCACGCGCCCGCGGGCCACGGGCCGGCGCAGACGCGCGGCGGGCACCCCGAGCAGCGTGAGGCCGGCGGCGGCTGGGGCGGCCCGCAGGACTACGGCAACCGTCAGGACACTGCCGGCGCACAGCGCCCGCAGTCCTTTCCGCGTACGGCGACGGCCGCCCGCATCCCCGGCCCGCGCCGGGACTTCGTCGAGGCCTTCGACGAGCCGCAGCACGGCGGGCGCCAGGACGCCTACGCCTCCGTCACCACCTGGGGCGATGCGTACGACCAGGACACCGGGGCGGGACCGGCGGACGCCGGGACCCCCGACGAGGAGCGGCCCAAGGGCGGCAAGGGGCGCACCTTCACCGGGATCGCCGCCGCCGCGGTGACCACGGTGCTCGCCGTGGTGGTGGCCGGCCAGGTCGCCTCCGACGGCTCCGACAAGGCCGGTGCCGCCGCCTCCGGTGAGAAGCGGGGCAGCGACGGCTCGGCCTCGCGCTCCCAGAACCGGCAGGTGCCGCCGCCCGCAGAGCAGGCGAAGCCCGCGGCGCCCGTCACGTACGCGCAGCTGATGGCCACGCAGTTCCAGATGGACCCGAAGCTCACCGCCGACGGCTCGTTCGAGGCGGTGCCGGGCCTTCAGAAGGCGCCCGGCAACGGCCGAAAGATCCGCTACCGGGTGGACATCGAGAAGGGGCTCGGCCTGGACGGCGCGCTGTTCGCCGGGGCCGTGCAGCGGACCCTGAACGACGAGCGGAGCTGGGCGCACGACGGCGCGATGACCTTCGAGCGGATCTCCTCCGGCCAGCCCGAGTTCGTCATCACGCTCGCGAGCCCCGGCACCACGAACGTCTGGTGCGCCAAGTCGGATCTGGACACCTCGGTCGACAACGTCAGCTGCGACTCGGCGTCGACCGACCGCGTGATGATCAATGCCTACCGGTGGGCGCAGGGCTCGTCGACGTACGGCGCGAAGGCGATGTTCCCGTATCGCCAGATGCTCATCAATCACGAGGTCGGTCACCGCCTCGGACACGGTCACGTGAACTGCCGGACCGCCGGAGAGCTCGCGCCCGTGATGCAGCAGCAGACGAAGTCGCTGAACGTCGACGGGGTCAAGTGCCGTCCCAACCCCTGGGTGCATCCCGGCGGTTGAGGGCGCGGCGGCCGTGGCGATGCCCGGCGCTCCGCGGAGAGAGCTGGCCGCAGCCTGACTCTCCGTGATGGAAAGCCCTTGTAGCGCGACGGAACGCTACCAGGGTGTGAAAGTTACGTGTATTCACCCCTTCCAGTGGCGCGACGGACAACCGTCCGTCGCGCCACCCGCATACCGGCTTACCGTCGTCCCGCTGTGAGTCGCCGTACCAACGGCGGCCGCCCACAAGGGAGATCGGGGGTGCGTTCGTGCGGATCGGACTGCTTACGGACGGTGGTTATCCGTATGCGACGGGTGAGTCCAGGCTGTGGTGCGACCGGCTCGTGCGCGGGCTCGCACAGCACGACTTCGACGTCTACGCCCTCAGCCGCAGCGCCCAGCAGGTGGAACAGGGCTGGATCCAGCTCCCGCCCCAGGTGCAGCGGGTCCGCTCCGCTCCGCTGTGGGCCCCCGAGGACGACGGGTACACCTACGGACGCCGTGACCGGCGGCGCTTCCTCGGCCACTTCAAGGAGCTCGCCACCGCCGTCTGCGCGGACGGCGACGACCACCGCGAGGCCTTCGCCGAAGGGCTGTACGGCCTGGCCGACCTCGCCCGCGAGCGCGGCGGGCTCTACGCGGCCCTCCGCTCCGAGGTCGCCGTGCGCGTCCTCGAATCCGCCTGCCGCGCGCCGGGCGCACGCCGCACCGTGCACGCCGCCACCGTGCCCGACTACCTCATGTTCGCCGACGAGCTGGAGCGCACCCTGCGCCCGCTCTCCCTCGACTGGTACGGCGACGACGGCCTCGGCACCGTCGACCTCTGCCATGCCGCGTCCGGCGGATCCGCGGCCCTGCCCGGCCTGTTGGCCAAACGCTTCTTCGGGGTTCCGCTGCTGGTCACGGAGTACGGCGTCCATCTGCGCGCGCACTTTCTGTCCGCCGACGGCGCCGAACTGAGCGCCCCCGTACGCGCCCTGCTCGCCGCGTTCCAGCGACGGCTCGCCGCCGAGGTCTACGCCCAGGCCTCCGTGATCACCCCCGGCAACGCCCACGCCCGGCGCTGGCAGGAGAAGTGCGGCGCCGACCGGGCCAGGCTGCGCACCGTCCACCCCGGCATGGAGGCGGACCGGTTCGCCGCGGTGGGGGAGGGGGCCGACAGCGGCGACCCGCACACCCTCGTGTGGATCGGCCGCATCGAGCCCGCCAAGGACCTCATCGCGCTGCTGCACGCCTTCGCCGAGGTGCGCAAGGCGGAACCGCAGGCGCGGCTGCGGCTGTTCGGGGCGCCGGTGCACGGAGCCGAGGCCACCACCTATCTCGCCCACTGCAAGGCCCTGGCCGCCCAGCTGTTCCCCGACGAGGCGGCCGACGCGCACGCCGTCGGGGACAACCCCGTCTCCTTCGAGGAGATCGGCGGACCCGAGGCGCCGGAACTCGCCGACGCCTATGCGACCGGCGGCGTGGTCGTGCTCTCCAGCGTCGTCGAGGGCTTTCCGATCAGCCTGGTCGAGGCGATGTTCTGCGGGCGCGCGACCGTCTCCACCGATGTCGGTGCGGTCGTCGAAGTCATCGGCGGCACCGGCCTGGTGGTGCCGCCGCGCAACCCGAGGGCGTTCGCGGACGCCTGCATCGCCCTGCTGCGTGACCCGGAGCGCAGGGAGCGGCTGGGCGCCGCGGCGCGCGCCCGGGCGCTGGAGCTCTTCACCATCGAACAGAACCTCGCGGCATTTCGCGGCATTTACCTGGAGCTCATCTCCCACTCACCGGTCCGGCGCGAGGCCGTCGACGAGGACGGCGCACCCGTCCCCTTCGGCCACCCCGCAGAGGCACACATGCAGGGCCGATGGACGGGCCGGGCGGCAGGACCCGACTCGGGCCCGGAGTCCGGCACAGCGTCCGGCACCGCAGCGGACGGCCGCACCACTCCTGGCGCCGGGCACCACAAGGCCCCCCGGTGGGCCGACGGCCCGAGGACCGGTCAGGTCGCCCCGGCGGCCGCCGACATCCCCACCCCCGCGAAGGAGGCACGCGCATGACCACCCCCCGCGTCACCGACAGCGCGCACGCCGAAGACCCCTCCGGACTGGACGGACTCGCCTTCGACGACCCCCGTACACCCGCCGACGCCGACGGCTGGGACACCACGTCCGACGACCTGCTCAGCCGGTCCGCGGTCTGGGAGGCGGAGCCGGCGAAGACGGCTACGCGCACCCCGGCCACCCCCCGCCGGGGCCCCGCGGATCCGGTGAAGGCCCTCATGCACCGGCACCGGGAACTCTGCGAGCGGGCCGTCGACCCGCTGGAGATCGCCGCCGGTCTCGAGGCGCACGGCGTCACCGACCGCACCGCCGCCCGATTCCGGCACCGTGACGTCTTCACGCTCGCCGAGGAGCTGTACGCCCGGGTCCCCAGGGGCGAGGCGCAGACACCGGCCCGTCCCGGACGCGGCCTGCCCCGCCCGGCTGCCGCGGGCTTCGCCCTCGTCCTGCTCACCCTGCTGCCGGGCGCCCTGTGTGCACTGGCTGTCGCCGGTCTGCAACCTCTGGAGGGCGCCCCGCGGACCGCGGCCACCGTCACCGGCGCGGTCGCCGTCACCGTCGCCCTCTCCCTCTGTCTGCGGCGCGGCCCGCTGCGCGCCCAGCGGCGCACGGTCCCGGCCCTGCGCCTGTGGACCCTCTGGCTGCTGGCCTACGCCGCCTACGGCGCGGACCTCCCGACGCGGATCATGAACGGCGCCGGCGAGGCAGCACCAGTCCTGAGCGCGGGCCCCCTCGTCGGCCTCGCCCTCGCCGTCGCCCCCGCGGCCTGGTGCGCCCACCTCTTCTCCGTCCAGGCCCGGCGCCGGCTCGACGGCAGCCGGGGCCTGGAGGAGTTCGCTTCCGGGGTGCGGCCCCTGCTGCTCGGCGTCGTCGCGCTGTACGTCGGCGCCGTGACCGCCCTGCTCGCCGGCACACGCGTCGCCCTCCCGTACGACGATCTGGCCTCCGCGGTCGCACTCGGCGTCCTGCTGTTCCTGGCCCGGCTGCTCGTCGTCCACCACTTCCCCGCGGCGGCAGCCACCGGACTCGCGGCGGCCTGTGCCGTCGAGGCCGCCGCGATCCTGCTCCTGCTCGCCGGGCGGCTGCCCGGCTGCGGCTTTCTGGCGACCCCGGTCGAGGCGGCCGTGACCGCCTGGGGCGCTTCCGCCGTACCGGCCGCCGCCTGCGCGGCGGCCGCGGCCGGACTGCTGGCCCACGCCACCGCGGCCCTGTCCCGGGCCTCCGCCCACACCGCATGACAGACCTCCCGGCCTCCCGCGGCGCCGACACCACGGGCGTACCCAGCACCCTCAGCGACAGCAACACCTCGAAGGAGAACGCGACATGACCCCCCAACCCCCAGTCCCGGCCCGTCGGCACAGAAAGGCCGCGCGATGAGGGTGCTGCTGCTCGGAGCCAACGGATTCCTCGGCCGCTTCGTCGCCGACCGGCTGCTCGCCGACCCCGCCGTCCATCTCACCGCGCTCGGCCGCGGAGACGACGCCGATGTGCGCTTCGACCTCGCCGGAGGCAGTCCGGGCGCCCTGACCCGCTTCCTGGGCGCGGTCCACCCCGGCGTCGTCATCAACTGCGCCGGCGCCACCCGTGGCGGTGCCCGCGATCTGACCCGGCACAACACCGTCGCCGTGGCCACCGTCTGCGAGGCCCTGCGCCGCAGCGGCTGCGGGGCCCGGCTCGTCCAGCTCGGCTGCGCCTCCGAGTACGGGCCCTCCCAGCAGGGGTCCTCGACCGCCGAGGACGCGATCCCGCGCCCCGGCGGTCCCTACGGCGTGAGCAAGCTCGCCGCCACCGAACTGGTCCTGGGCGCCGGTCTGGACGCCGTCGTGCTGCGCGTCTTCTCTCCTGTCGGGCCCGGCACCCCGGCGGGCTCCCCGCTCGGCCGCCTCGCCGAGGCGATGCGCCGTGCCATGCAGTCCGGCGACGGGGAGCTCAAGCTCAGCGGCCTCGGCGTGCAGCGCGACTTCGTCGACGTACGGGACGTGGCGCGGGCCGTGCACGCGGCCTCCCTCTCGGCCGCCCAGGGCATCGTCAACATCGGCACGGGCCGCTCCGTACGGCTGCGCGACGCGGCCGCCGTGCTGGCCAGGGTCGCGGGGTACAGCGGTGCGCTGCACGAGCTCGACGCCACCACCGGCCGGCCGGGCATCGGGGCGCCGCGCTCCGAGGCGATGATGGATCACCTCTCCGCCCCCGTGCCGTACCCGGACGGCTGCGGCAGCTGGCAGCAGGCGGACGTCCGTACCGCCCGCGACCGGCTCGGCTGGCGCCCCCGCATCAACCTCGAGGAATCGCTCGCCGACATCTGGATGGAGGCGGCATGTCGCATCTGACGACGACCGGCTCCCAGCTCTCCGCCACCGGCGCGGAGAGACTCGGCGTCGGTGTCCCCGGCTACGCCCACCCCCTGCTCGCTCCCGCCGAATGGGCCGAACTGACCCGGCCCGGAGCCCCCTTGCACTGGGTCGTGCTCAATGTCGCCAACGGGCCGGGCACCCGTCCCGACCCGCACTGCCTCGCGGCCGCGGGCCGGCTGAACAACGCCGGTGTGCGCGTTCTCGGCCATCTCGACATGGCCCACGGCTCGCGCGCCTTCGGTGATCTCGTCGCGGACGCGCACCACTACCTCGAGTGGTACCGCGTCGGCGGCTTCATCCTGGACCGCTGCCCGACGGACCGTGCCGACCTGCTCCAGGTCAGGCGGACGACCGCGACGCTGGAGGCGGTGCTCGACGGCGGACACCTGGTCCTCGGGCACGGCGCGCATCCGCACCCGGGGTACGCGGACGCGGCCGACCAGCTGGTCACCTTCAGCGGGCCGTGGACGGACTACCGCTGGTCACAGGTGGCGGAGTGGACGGCGGACCACCCGCCGGAGCGCTTCGTCCACTTCGTCCACGGTGTGCCGCGCACCCATCTGGAGGAGGCCACCCGGATCGCCCGCTGGCAGGGCGCGGGGACGATCTTCTTCACCGACCGGACGGATCGCGTCGGCCCGTCCGACGGTGCGCACCGCGGCGAACGCAAGGGGCAGATCGGTCCATTCGAGACACTGCCCGGTTACTGGGACGAAATCGTCTCGCAGATCGGACGTGGTGTCTCGGAATGAGAAGGCGCGTGGCAGTGTTACGGGGAGAACAACCGTACTGACTCAACGACGCAACGGAGTCCCCGTGTCGCTGCCACCCCTGGTCGAGCCAGCTGCTGAGCTCACCGTCGACGAGGTCCGCAGGTACTCCCGCCACCTGATCATCCCCGATGTCGGGATGGACGGGCAAAAGCGGCTGAAGAACGCCAAGGTGCTGTGTGTCGGCGCCGGCGGCCTGGGCTCGCCGGCCCTGATGTACCTGGCCGCGGCCGGTGTCGGCACGCTCGGCATCGTGGAGTTCGACGAGGTCGACGAGTCGAACCTGCAGCGTCAGATCATCCACAGCCAGGCGGACATCGGCCGCTCCAAGGCCGTGTCCGCGAAGGACACCGTCCTCGGCATCAACCCGTACGTGAACGTGATCCTCCACGAAGAGCGGCTCGAGGCCGAGAACGTGATGGACATCTTCAGCCAGTACGACCTGATCGTCGACGGCACCGACAACTTCGCGACCCGGTACCTGGTCAACGACGCGTGCGTCCTGCTGAACAAGCCGTACGTCTGGGGCTCCATCTACCGTTTCGACGGCCAGGCCTCCGTCTTCTGGTCCGAGCACGGCCCCTGCTACCGCTGCCTCTACCCGGAGCCCCCGCCGCCGGGCATGGTCCCGAGCTGCGCCGAGGGCGGCGTGCTGGGTGTCCTGTGCGCGTCCATCGGGTCCATCCAGGTCAACGAGGCCATCAAGCTCCTCGCCGGCATCGGTGAGCCGCTCGTCGGCCGGCTGATGATCTACGACGCCCTGGAGATGCAGTACCGCCAGGTCAAGGTCCGCAAGGACCCGGACTGCGCGGTCTGCGGCGAGAACCCCACCGTCACCGAGCTCATCGACTACGAGGCCTTCTGCGGTGTCGTGTCCGAGGAGGCGCAGGAGGCGGCCGCCGGTTCGACGATCACTCCCAAGCAGCTCAAGGAGTGGATCGACGACGGTGAGAGCATCGAGATCATCGACGTCCGTGAGGTCAACGAGTACGAGATCGTCTCGATCCCGGGTGCGAAGCTGATCCCGAAGAACGAGTTCCTCATGGGTACCGCGCTGGAGAGCCTGCCGCAGGACAAGAAGATCGTCCTGCATTGCAAGACGGGTGTCCGCAGTGCGGAAGTTCTCGCCGTCCTCAAGTCCGCGGGCTTCGCGGACGCGGTGCACGTGGGCGGCGGCGTGATCGGCTGGGTCAACCAGATCGAGCCGGACAAGCCCGTCTACTGACAGTGCTTCGCAGGGCCCCGGACCGGCAACGGTCCGGGGCTCTGTCGTGTGCGGCGGAGGACGGGAGGGGCTCCGAATACCGGCTTCCGGTGCTAGGAGCAGGTCTTCCCGTCAGCCGGCACCGTGCCCTCCAGCAGATAGGCGTCGATCGTGTCCGTCACGCACGCCCCGTTGCCGTACGCGCCGTGCCCCTCGCCCTTGTTGGTGACCAGCACGCCGACGCCCGCTCCGAGCTCGTCCGCCATGCGCCGGGCGCCCTCGTACGGGGTCGCCGGGTCGCCCGTGGTGCCGACGACCAGGATCGGGGCCGCACCCTTCGCCGCGACCTCCGGTGTCTCGGACTCGCCCGCCACCGGCCAGTCCGCGCACCAGCCCGCCAGATCCCACGCCAGATACGGCCCGAACACCGGTGACACGGCGGTCAATTCGGCGAGATGACGGGACCGGACCTCGGCCGCGGTCGCCCGGCCCGTGGTGTCGGCGCAGGATATGGCGCGCTGCGCATGGTCCTGCGCGGTGTACGAACCGTCCGCGTCCCGGCCGTTGTACGACTCCGCCAGCGCCAGCAACCGGGTGCCGTCACCGCTCTCCGCCTCGTTCAACGCCTGCGTCAGCGACGGCCACTGCTCCTCGGAGTACAGCGGCAGGATGATGCCGGTGAGCGCGAGCCCCTCGGTGAGGGTGCGGCCCTCGTCGGTGGGCAGGGGCTCGCGGTCCAGCTCGGCCAGCAGTCGCACCACCCGTGCGGTGCCGTCCTTCGCGCCAACGCCGCGGCCGGTGAAGTAGTTGTCGAGGGCGCGCTGGAAGCCGAGCGTCTGGTTGCGCGCATGCCCCACATAGTCGGCGGCGGGGTCGACGACGGCGTCGAGGACGAGCCGTCCGACCCGGGACGGGAACAAGTGGGCGTAGACACCGCCGAGTTCGGTGCCGTACGAGAAGCCGAGGTAGTGCAGCTTGTCGTCGCTCAACACCTGGCGGATCAGATCCATGTCGCGCGCTGCGTTGGTCGTGCCGACGTGCGGCAGCACGGTGCCCGACCTCTTGGCGCAGCCCGCGCCGAAGGCGGTCGAGTCCGTGATGAACGCCTTCTCCTCGGCGGCGGTGTCCGGGGTGGAGTCCATCCGGAACGCGGCCTCCGACTGCTTGCTGTCCCGGCAGATCACGGCAGAGCTCTCCGCGACCCCGCGCGGGTCGAAGCCCACCAGGTCGTAGCGCTCGTGCAGGGTTCCGAAACCTCCCGCTGCCTTCGGCAGCGCGGCGACGCCCGAGCCGCCGGGGCCGCCGAAGTTGAACAACAGCGAGCCGATCCGCCGCGAGGAGTTCTTCGCCTCGGAACGGATCACGGCGATGCCGATGGTGGCGCCCGTCGGCTTCCGGTAGTCGATCGGTGCCTTGAGAGTGGCGCACTTCCACTCGCCGCCCGGAGCCTGCGCCGCGCTGCCGTCCGCCTGTGTCGGGGCCTTGCACTTCTTCCAGTCCGGCTCCTGGCCGGTGAGCGAGGCGGGCAGGCCTGCTCTCCCGGGGTCCGAGGCGGCCGGTGCGTCCGCGGACGGCCGCGCACGGTTCTTCCCGTCCGCCTTCCCGTCGCCCTCGCCCGAACCGCTGCCGCAGCCCGCACCCGTCACGGCCAGCAGCAGCGCCGCGGCAACCAGGGCCCCCACCCGTACCCGTTCGATCATGCGTGCCCCCCAGGCTCCGACGACGGTTTTCGTCATCCTAGGCGGCGGCCCGCCGGCCCACGCGGGCCTGTGGACAACGCCGGAGGCACGCCGGGTTCGGGGCGGCCCTGGCGCGGTCCTAGCTGCACACCGTCCCTGAGGCGGGGGCCTTGCCTTCGAGGAGATAGGCGTTCACGGCCTTCTTCACACACGCGCTGTTGCTGTTGTACGCGCCGTGCCCCTCGCCCCGGTACGTCAGCTCGATGCCCACGCCCTTGCCCAGCGCGTTCACCATCGCCCGCGCACCCTCGTACGGGGTGGCCGGGTCACCGGTGTTGCCGATGACGACGATGGGCGCGGAGCCGGGTGCGGAGACGTCCGGGTGGGTCCACTGGCCGGGCACCGGCCACTCGGTGCAGCCCATGAGTCCCCAGCCCAGATAGTCGCCGAACACGGCGGATGCCTTGCGGAACTCCGGCAGTTCGGCCTTCGTCCGGTCCAGCGAGTAGCGGTCCTTGGAGTCCACGCAGTTGATGGCCGCGTTGGCCGCCTGGATGTTGCTGTAGTGGCCGTCGTCGCTGCGGCCGTTCATGGCGTCCGACAGCGCGAGCAGCAGCGCGCCGTCCCCACCGTCGGCCTCATCGAGCCCTTGTTCCAGCAGCTCCCAGTACTCCTTGGAGTACAGCGCCTGCGCGATGCCGTTCGTGGCCTGCGACTGCGTCAGCATCCGGTCCCCGCTGCCGGGAATCGGCTTCTTGTCGAGCCGCTGCTGCAATTGAATGATCCCGTCCTCGACCTCTTTCACGGTGGAGCCGGGCAGCAGGCACTCGTCGCCGCGGTCCACGCAGTTCTTGGCGAAGTTGTCGAGTGCGAGCTGGAAGCCCTTCGCCTGGCCGAGCGAGCCCTGCTGCGAGTCCTTGGTCGGGTCGACCACGGCGTCGAAGACGGCCCGCCCGACGTTCTTGGGGAACAGATGCGCGTACACGCCGCCGAGTTCGGTGCCGTACGAGATCCCGAAGTAGTACAGCTTGGCGTCGCCGAGCACCTGGCGCATCAGATCCATGTCGCGGGCGGCGTTGACGGTGCCGACGTGGGGGAGCTCGCCGCCGGAGTTCTTCTCGCAGGCGCCGGCGAAGGATTTCAGATTGTCCGTGAAGGCCGTCACCTCGGCCGGGTCGTCGGGCGTCGAGTCCGAGGCGAAGTATGCGTCGAGCTGCTTGTCGTCCTCGCACTCCACGGGCACGCTGCGGCCTACCCCGCGGGGGTCGAAACTCACCAGGTCGTAGCGGGTACGCAGACCGGCGTAGTCCGCGGAGGCGGGCGGCAGGGTGGCGACACCGGAACCGCCGGGTCCACCGAAGTTGAAGATCAGGGAGCCGATGCGGTTGTTCTGGTCGAGCGCGGTGGCGCGGATCAGGGCGATCTCGATGGTCTCGCCGTCCGGATCGGCGTAGTCGAGGGGAGCGTCCATGAAGGAGCACTCCCAGTTCGTACCCCCCGGCAGCGGGGACGGCGCGGGGCCACCGCCCTCGGCCTCGGAGGGCGCCGGGCACTTCTGCCAGTCCAGCGTCTGGGAGGCGAGGTCCTTCCCCCCGGAGGAGCCGGTGTCCTTCTCCTTGTCACCACTGCCGGAACAGCCGGCGACGAACAGCACGGCGAGGGACGCGGCGAGAGCGGCGGCGCGCAGGCCGGAGGAAGAGGTCGGCATGCCGCCATGGTGCTCCGCAAGCCCCCACGCCGCCCCTGCGCAGGCCCAAGCGGGTGGTTTTCGGGCAACCTCGGCCCGTCCGGCGTTTGAGGAGAACGCCACAGGCCGTGCGCCCGCGACCGCCGGGTCTGATGCCGGTGAACGAGGCCGATCTCAGCCGGTCCGCCGTTCGAGGACACGGCCCCAGGCCGTGCGCGACCCGCGGCCCGCGGGGGCCGACGTCGGCGAACAGGGCCCAATCCGGCCCGTCCGGCACTCGTGGACACGGCCGCAGGCGATGCCCCCGCGTTCCGCGCCCGCCGGGCCTGACGCTTGGAACGAGGCCGATCTCAGCCCGTCCGGCGCTCGAGGACACGGCCGCAGGCCGTGCACCGCCCGCGACCGCGGGGCGCCCGGACCCCCGCCCGGCACGCCCGCCAGGGCCGACGCCTGCGAACGAGCGCCGCATCCCCGGCCCGCTCGAGGACGACAGAACCGGCTGCCGGACGCTCCCGGCTTACAACGCTCCCTTGCGGGTCAAATGGTTGAACGCGAACCACCCCGGCAACACCGGCAACCACAGCGTCAGCATCCGGTACAGCAGCACCGCCGGTGCCGCGACCTCCTTCGGGACGCCCGCCACGATCAGGCCGAAGGTGAGCGCGCCCTCGACCGCGCCGACACCGCCGGGCGTCGGCGCCGCCGACCCGAGCGCGTTGCCCGCGAGGAAGACGACGGCGATGCTCGCGTAGCTCAGCGGCTGCGCGCCGTTGCCGAAGGCCCGGATCGACGCGTCCAGGCACATCACGAACACACCGGTCAGCAGCAGCATCCCGCCGATGCCGGTGATCAGCTTCATCGGCCGCTGGAGTACGTCGAGCATGCGCGGCACCACGCCCGCGAACAGCGACCGCAGCCGCGTCGAGACGAACTTCCGCAGGAACGGGATCGCGGTCACCACCAGCACCAGCACGGCGACCGTCAGCAGGCCCGCGATCACCGTCCTGGAGGGACTGAGCGAGGCCGTCTTCTCCGTACCTGTCAGGTAGCCGAAGGACAGCAGCAGCAGGATGTGCGCTCCGAGCCCGAACAGCTGGGACGCGCCGACACTCGCCACCGCGAGCCCCGGACGTACCCCCGAGCGCTGGAGGAAGCGGGTGTTGAGCGCGACGCCGCCGACCGCCGCAGGAGCGACGATCTTGACGAACGAACCGGCGACCTGTGCGACCACGGTCCGCAGGAAGGGCACCCGCTCGGGCACGAAGCCCAGCAGGCTCATCGCCGCGGCGATGTAGCTGAGGGCGGAGAAGGCGACCGCGGCCGCCACCCAGCCCCAGTGGGCCCGTCCGAAGACGGTGCCGAAGTCGATGCCGGCGAGCTGCGAGAGCAGGAAGTACGCGGCCACCGCACCGGCGATCATGCTGACGAGGGTGCGCGGCCGGATGCGTTCGAGGCGTACCGGTTCGACCGGCGCCTGCGGCCTGATCAGCAGCACCTGGCGGCGGATCTGGGAGAGCAGGTCCTCCTCGCGCACCTCGTCCATGGCTTCGTCCATGGCCCGCTTGTCGGCCTGCTTCTCGGCCCGCTCGGTCTTGCGCACCGCCTTGCGGTCGTCGGCCGCCGGCCCCTCGGCCGCTTCGGTACGGGCTCGTTTGGCGGCCGCGGAGGCCTCCAGTACGGCGTCCCGCTCCCGCTGCGATCGCTCCCGCGCGAGTCTGCGCAGCGTCGCCCGGGTCGAGCGGCTCAGGGCGATCGGCTGGAGCAGCGGCAGACAGTCGGCGACCGTGTCGGGACCGAGGATCTCGACGGCGGTGGCGACCGCGCGCTCGGCACCCACCCGCAGTCCGATGGTGGTCAGCAGCTGCGCGATGTCCATGCGCAGCACCATGTCGCCCGCCGCGATCTCGCCGCCGCGCAGATCGGTGATGATCACCTTGCCGGAACGATCCACCAGAATGGCGTCGCCGGTCAGTCTGCGGTGCGCGATACGGCGCGACATGAGCGCCTTCACCTGCCGCCAGGCGCCGCGCGCCACGTCGTCGGTGATCTCGCCGTCGTCCATGGCGTCCAGCGAGCGGCCGCCCAGGTGCTCGTACACGAGCATCACGGCGTCGGGACCGAGTTCGGACGTGGCGATCAGCTTGGGGGCGTTGGCTCCGGCGGCGATGGCGGCATAGGCGAGCAGCGCCTCCTGCTCCAGCGCCTGGCGCAGCGACGGGTTCGAGCGGCGCGTGGTGATGGAGCGCAGTGTCAGCCGGCGCCACACCCGGTAGAAGAAGCCCTGTGCCTGCTGCTCGCGGTCGACGACGGTGACGTCGAGCGGCGCGCCCTCCTCCAGGGTCACCAGATACCGGCGGCCGCGGTCGCCCTGCTCGGCGGGGCTGCCACCGATGGGACGCAGGGGGGAGGAGTCGGGGACGTCCTCGGCCCGCATCGCGTTGACCGGGCGGAAACCGACATGGCGAAGACCGGCCATCAACGTCTGGCCGGTCGGGCGGACGTTCGGTGAGCCGACCGCGTAGAGCGTTCCGTACGCGACGGTCCAGCCGAGCAGGACGGTCAGGATGATCGAGAACGGGGTGGTGTACCCGGCGACCAGCATCGCGAAGGCGTCGAGCAGCAGCACCACCCACAGGACGACACGCCATCTGGGTCTGCGGGACATGCCGACCGCGGTCATGTACGCGATGACGGGGGCGAGATACCCGTGCACCGGGTCGGTGAGCCCGCCGTCCGTCTGTGTCTGGGTGAGGGCGTCCTGAAGCGTGCCCGGCGCGCCCCTGGCGACCCAGAGGTCCGTGGCGAGCGTGACGCCGTGTGCGAGGACGGCCGCGAGGACGCCGTCGGCGATCCGCAGTCCGTCCCGTTTGATCAGGCGCTCGATCGCGAAGGCGACCGGCACCAGCAGGACGGCGATGCTGGAGACGAGTCCTGCGATCTTGACCAGCAGGTCGGGTGCCTGGCCGGTGCCCTTGTTGATGTCCTGTTCGAGGCCGGACGTGGTGCCGTGGGCGAAGGCGGCGACGGCGAGCACCACGGCGATCAGGAGGATGCCGATGAGCAGGCGCATCAGGTCGGAGGGGCGGTGCACACGGGCGGCGAGCAGCGGTTCGTCGCCGGAGACCCGGTCGATGCTGGCGACGTCGGTGACATCGCCGGCGGCGTCCGCCTTTGTCAGCGCGGTCTTCGCGCCGTCGGTCGTCTTCGCGTCGCCGGTGGTCTTCGCGGTGTCCTTCGAGCCTGCCGCGGACGGCCCGGGCGAGGACTGGTCCGCTGCGGACGGTGCGGCGGGGGACGACCCGCCCGCGGGCTGGTCGGCGGGCTGCCGGTCGGCCGAGGACGGCCCGGCTGCGGACTCGGTGGTGGCGTTGTCGCCGGCGGTCCGGCCGGAGTCCTGCGCGGCGGGCGGAACGGGCGCGTCCGGGCGTGACCCGGCCTCAGGGGTGCTTGCTGCCTTGCCAGGCTGCACGCCCTGCTCCTCGGTCGTCTCGGTCTCTTCTTGATCTCGTATCACCAGTCACCGCCCGCACGATGGTGGCACGCCCCGCCGACAGAGGGGGGCATCAGGGTGTATTGCGGGGGCGGGAGGGGCGTGAGATACGCCCCATTGCCGCCGGAAACCCGCTCTGCACCCCATGTGCCCCTCGCCCGCAGCGCCCTGCGTTGTCGGTGGCGTGCGGCAGGATGGACCGGATGGAAGAGCTGCCGGAGTACGCGGAGCGGGTCCTGGAGGTCGCCGAGCTGATCCCGCCGGGCCGGGTCATGACGTACGGCGATGTCGCCGAGTGGCTCGGCGAGGGTGGCCCCCGCCAGGTCGGCCGGGTCATGGCGCTGTACGGCGGATCTGTGCCCTGGTGGCGTGTGGTCCGCGCCGACGGCATGCTGCTGCCCGGCCACGAGCTGCGCGCGCTCGCGCAGTACCGGACCGAGGGCACACCGCTCCGGGAAGCCCCACGCAGCGCCGAGGGGCATGTGCCGCGCCTCGACATGAGGCGCGCGCGGTGGGACGGCGGCGATGGCGACGGCGCTCACATATGACAGCTTCCGCCATCCGGCGTCCGGACGTGCGGTCCAAGGACTGTCCGGAGTACGTCGCGCACGGGGAGTAGGCGCCGATTCCGGCGTTCTTCCGGTACACGGCGGACTCGCTGCGTCGTCGCCGCGCGCTGGCGTAGCGTCTCCAGGGCGCGGCACGAACCGCTCCATCAGCACCAGCACACCCACCAGGACCGGCGATCCACGTGAGCTCCTCCTCCACCACCGGGCGTACGCCGTACCCGCAACAGGTACGGCAGGGGGTCCCCCCACGCCCGCAGGGGCCCAGGGGGAGGACCCCAGGCGCCTACCGGCTGGTGCGTACCCCGCCGGGCGCTGTGGATCCCCCTCTTCTGGACGCAACCCAGCGGGCTGTGGTTGACCACGATCACGGTCCGCTGCTCGTTCTCGCTGGTCCGGGGACCGGAAAGACCACGACCCTGGTCGAGGCGGTTGCCGCGAGAGTGGCCAAGGGAGCCGATCCGGAACGCATCCTGGTGCTCACCTTCAGCCGCAGGGCCGCGGTCGAACTGCGGGACCGGATGGCGGTGCGGCTCGGCGGTGCACAGGGTCCGCAGGCCACGACGTTCCACTCCTTCTGCTACGCCCTGGTCCGCGCGCACCAGGACGCCGACCTGTTCTCCGAGCCCCTGCGCCTGCTGTCGGGTCCCGAGCAGGACGTCGCCGTGCGCGAGCTGCTGGCGGGCCAGATCGACCTGGAGGGGGAGGGCCTGGCCCGCCATCAGTGGCCGGACGACCTGCGGGCGTGCCTGACGACGCGCGGCTTCGCCGACGAGGTCCGCGCGGTGCTGGCCCGCAGCCGCGAACTGGGCCTCGGACCGGACTCCCTGGCCCGCTTCGCCGCGCGCACCGGACGGCCCGACTGGCGGGCGGCGGCATCCTTCCTCGCCGAGTACCTCGACGTCCTCGACATGCAGGGCGTCCTCGACTACGCGGAACTGGTGCACCGGGCGGTGCTGCTCGCGGAACGGACCGCGTCGCCCTACGACTTCCCGTACGACGCGGTGTTCGTCGACGAGTACCAGGACACCGACCCGTCCCAGGTGCGGCTGTTGCAGGCGCTGGCGGGCGGCGGGCGGACGCTGGTCGCGTTCGGCGACCCGGATCAGTCGATCTACGCGTTCCGCGGCGCGGACGTGAACGGCATCCTCGACTTCCCGGACGCGTTCCGGCACGCGGACGGCAGTCCTTCGGGCGTCGCGGTCCTCAGGACGTCCCGCCGCAGCGGTGCGTTGCTGCTGGAGGCGACCCGGCTGCTGACCCGCCGGATGCCGCTGACAAGGCTGCCCTCCGACAAGATGCGGGCGCACCGTGATCTGTCTGCCGTCCGCGAGGGCGGGACGGTGGAGACGTACACCTTCCCGACGGCGTCCACGGAAGTGGAGAACATCGCGGACACCCTGCGCCGTGCCCATCTGGAGGACGGCGTCCCCTGGTCCGACATGGCGGTGCTGGTCCGTGCCGGTGACCGGACGATCCCCTCGATCCGACGTGCCCTGACGTCGGCGGGCGTACCCCTGGAAGTCGACGGCGCGGACGTCCCGCTGCGCCACGAGCCGGCGGTGTCGCCGCTGCTTGCGGCTCTGAGGGCGGTGGCGACGGCGGCCGCCGCGCTTCCGGCGGCGCTGCCCTCCGCCGAGGCGGACGCTGAGCAGTCGGAGGCGCTGCCCTCCACCGGGGCGGACACTGAGCAGTCGGAGGCGACGGGCGTAGCCGGGGGCCCGGACGATGCCCCGGACGCTTCGGCCACGCCCGCGAACCCGGAGGATCCCCCGGGCACCGCAGACGCGCTCGCGACCCCGGACACCGCAGACGCGCTCGCGACCCCGGACGACCCCGACTCCGCAGACGCCCCTGACGACGGCATCCCTGACGACGGCGCCCGCGAGAGCTCGAGCGCCGCCCCCGCCCCCTGGCTCGACACCGAGACCGCCCTCACCCTTCTCGCCTCCCCGCTCGGCGGCATGGACGCGGCCGACCTTCGACGGCTCGGACGGGCCCTGCGGGACGAGGAGCGCGCCGCAGGGAACAAGCTTCCGCCGCCCTCCGACCTCCTCCTCGCCCGCGCGCTCGTCGAGCCGGAACGCCTCGTCGCCCACGACCCCTCGTACGCCCGCGGTGCCCAACGTCTCGGCGGTCTCCTGCGCAGCGCGCGTGAGCTGCTCGAAGGCGGCGGCACCGCTGAAGAGGCCCTGTGGGGGCTGTGGGACGGCACTCCCTGGCCCCAGCGTCTCGAACGCGCCGCCCTCCGCGGCGGTCCCGGCGGCCGCAACGCCGACCGTGACCTCGACGCCGTGTGCGCGCTCTTCGACACCGCGGCACGCGCCGAGGAACGCACCGGTGGCCGCGGCGCCCTCAACTTCATCGAGGAGATCGAGGCCCAGGACATAGCGGCCGACACCCTGTCGAAGCGGGAAGTGCGGCCCGATGCCGTACGGCTGATGACCGCGCACCGTTCCAAGGGCCTCGAATGGAGCCTCGTCGTCGTGGCCGGTGTCCAGGAGGGCCTGTGGCCGGACCTCCGCCGCCGCGGCTCCCTCCTGGAGGCGGACCGCATCGGACGGGACGGCCTCGCCGAGCCGCTGACGCCGGGCGCCCTCCTCGCCGAGGAGCGCCGGCTCTTCTACGTGGCCGCGACCCGCGCCCGCGACAGGCTCGTCGTCACGGCGGTCAAGGCGCCCGCCGACGACGGTGATCAGCCCTCCCGGTTCCTGACCGAGCTCGGAGCCGAGCCGAAGGATGTCACCGGCCGTCCCCGCCGTCCCCTCGCCGTCTCCGCGCTCGTCGCCGAACTGCGTGCCACGACCGTCGATCCCGAGGCGTCGCCCGCGCTGCGGAACGCCGCCGCCCGCAGGCTCGCCCGCCTCGCGGCCCTCGCCGACGACGAGGGCCAGCCGCTCGTCCCCGCCGCGCACCCCTATCGCTGGTGGGGGCTGTACGAGCCCACCCACAGCCGCCTCCCCCTGCGTGACCGCAACGAGCCGGTCACGCTCTCCGGAAGCGCCCTGGACCAGCTCGCCAACACCTGTGCCCTCCAGTGGTTCCTGGGCCGTGAGGTGAAGGCGGACGCTCCCGCCACCGCCGCCCAGGGATTCGGCAACGTCGTCCACGTACTCGCCGACGAGGTGGCCTCCGGGCGTACCCCCGCCGACCTCGCCGTCCTGATGGAGCGGCTCGACTCGGTCTGGGACGCGCTCGTCTTCGACGCGCCCTGGAAGTCGCAGCAGGAGAAGCAGCACGCGCGCGTGGCCCTCGAACGGTTCCTGCGCTGGCATGTGATGGACCGCGGCGGCCGTGTCCCCGCAGCGACGGAACACGACTTCGACGTGACGCTGGAGGCCGGTGAGTACGCGGTGCGCATCCGCGGCTCCATGGACCGCGTGGAGCAGGACGCCGAAGGGCGTGCGTACGTCGTCGACTTCAAGACCGGCAAGCAGACGCCCACCAAGGACGAGGTCGCCCACCACCCCCAACTCGCCGTGTACCAGCTCGCCGTGCGGGAGGGCGCGCTCGACGACGCCTTCGACGGCCGCCGTCCCGAGCCCGGCGGTGCCGAGCTCGTCCAGCTGCGGCAGGCGGCCCCCAAGAAGGAGGGCGGCGAGGCCCTGCCCAGAATCCAGGCGCAGGAAGCGCTGACGGGGGAGTGGGTCGGCGACCTGCTCGCGACGGCCGCCGGCCGTGTCCTGGACGAACGCTTCACCCCGTCCGCCGGGCAGCACTGCACCCACTGCGCCTTCCGCGCTTCGTGCAGCGCCCAGCCGGAGGGCCGCCAGACAGTCGAATGACGGGGTGTTGTGGCCCATGCCACACGATCCGCATGCATCCATTGGCTGTCGGCATGTGTCGCCCAAGGGGCGAGACATCAACGGGGTTCAGAGGAGACGCAGATGGCGGCACGACGTACGTTCCTGGTTTCGGCAGCGGTCTGCGCGACGGTGGTCGCCGGGCTGACGGGCTGCTCGAAGGACGGCGACAGCAAGAGCGACGGCAACGCGGGCGCGAAGAAGGAAGCCACGGCCACACCGAAGGCTCCGGCCGACCCCTTCGTCGGGCTCACCGCCGACAAGATCAGCGACAAGGCGATCGCCGCGACGAAGGCCGCCGGCTCGGTGCGCATGGCCGGGCGGGTCACGAGTGACGGTGAGGAAGGGGACATCGACTTCACCGCCGACTCTCTAGGCTCCTGCAAGGGCACGATGGGCCCCGCCGGCAACTCTCTCGAGCTCGTCCAGCTGAACAAGGTCCTGTACATGAAGGGCGACGAGGACTTCTACCGGGCGCAGTTGACCGGGAGCGAGATGCCGAAGGCCGAGGCCGACGCCGCGGTGGAGCTGATGAAGGGCCGCTGGCTGAAGATGCCCGCGGAGTCCGCCGGCGAGATGGGGGGTGCCTGCGACGTGAAGACCATGATCAACGACATGGACAACGAGAAGTCGGACCGTCAGGGCATGACCAAGGGCCCCGACGCCGACGTGAACGGACAGCCCGCCGTGACCCTCGTGAAGAAGAAGACCGGCGGCGAGACGCTCACGATGTACGTGGCCAAGGAGGGCAAGCCCTACCTTCTGAAGGTCGTGGTGGTCGGTGGCGACGAGCCCGGCACGATGACGTTCTCCGACTACGACAAGCCGGTGAAGGTCACGGCCCCGCCGGCCGACCAGGTCGTCGACCTGGACAAGCTGGGCGGAGCGGACGCGGGCACGGGAACCGGCGGCGGGCCGGACGCCTGAGCCCGCGGAGGCCGGTGGGGACCACCGCTGTCAGTGGTCCCCATTAGCCTCTCTGGAGTGAACGCCCGCATCACCGATCCCGAGCAGCTCAAGGAGCTCCTCGGCATCCCCTTCACCCCGGAGCAGACGGCCTGCATCACGGCACCGCCCGCCCCGCAGGTCATCGTGGCCGGAGCCGGGTCGGGGAAGACGACGGTGATGGCCGCCCGGGTGGTGTGGCTCGTCGGCACCGGCCAGGTCGCGCCCGAGCAGGTCCTCGGCCTCACGTTCACGAACAAGGCGGCGGGGGAGCTCGCCGAGCGGGTCCGCACCGCTCTCGTACGGGCAGGGGTGACCGACCCCGACGTCATCGACCCGGACCACCCCCGGGCGAGCCGCGCATCTCCACCTACCACGCCTTCGCGGGGCAGCTCCTGGCCGACCACGGGCTGCGGATAGGCCTGGAGCCGACCGCCCGATTGCTCGCCGACGCCACCCGCTACCAACTCGCCGCCCGCGTACTGCGCGAGGCGCCCGGCCCCTACCCCTCGCTGACCCGGTCGTTCCCCTCGCTGGTCAGCGATCTGCTGGCGCTCGACGCGGAGCTCGCGGAGCATCTGGTGCCTCCGGAGCAGCTCGGTTCGTACGACTCCGAGCTGCTGCGCACCCTCGACGGTGTCCGGCTGAGCAATGCCGAGCTGCGCAAGGTGCCCGAGGCCGCAGCCGCGCGCCGTGAACTGCTCGACCTCACCATCCGCTACCGGGAGGCCAAGCGCTCCCGTGAGCTGCTCGACTTCGGCGACCAGATCGCCCTCTCGGCCAAGCTCGCCCTCACCCGCCCCGAGGTCGGTGCGATCCTGCGGGACGAGTTCCGGGTCGTCCTGCTCGACGAGTACCAGGACACCTCCGTCGCCCAACGGCTGCTGCTGTCCGGACTGTTCGGCCAGGGCACCGGTCATGCCGTGACCGCGGTCGGCGACCCCTGCCAGGCCATCTACGGCTGGCGTGGAGCATCGGTGGCCAACCTCGACGACTTCCCCTCCCACTTCGCGCACGCCGACGCCCGTCCCGCCACGCGGTTCTCGCTCAGCGAGAACCGCCGCAGCGGGGGCCGGCTGCTGCACCTGGCCAACGATCTGGCGACGCCGCTGCGCGCCATGCACGAAGGCGTCGAGGCGCTGCGGGCCGCGCCCGGTGCCGAGCGCGACGGCATGGTGCGCTGCGCACTGCTGGCGACACACGAGCAGGAGATCGCGTGGCTCGCCGACTCGATCGCCCACCTCGTGCGTACGGGCAAGGAGCCCGGTGAGATCGCGGTCCTGTGCCGGACCGCGGGCGACTTCCCCGAGATCCAGGCCGCGCTGGTCGCACGCGACGTCCCCGTCGAGGTCGTCGGCCTGTCCGGGCTGCTGCATCTGCCCGAGGTGGCCGACCTGGTCGCGGTGTGCGAAGTCCTCCAGGACCCCGGGGCGAACGCCTCGCTGGTACGACTGCTGACGGGCCCCCGCTGGCGGATCGGCCCCCGGGACCTGGCTCTGCTGGGCCGCCGGGCCCGGCTGCTCGTGCACCGTGCCCGCGCCGACGGGACGGACCCGGACGAGCGGCTGGCGGCGGCGGTCGAGGGCACGGACCCGGCCGAGGTCATCTCGCTCGCGGACGCCCTGGACACGTTCCTCGAATCGGCCGACGGCGACGACGAGCTGGCCTTCTCCGCCGAGGCACGGGTCCGCTTCGCCCGTCTCGCGACCGAACTGCGCGATCTGCGGCGCTCGTTGGCCGACCCCCTGATGGACGTCCTGCACCGCGTCCTCGGCACGACGGGCCTCGAGGTCGAACTGGCCGCGTCCCCGCACGCCCTGGCCGCGCGGCGCCGCGAGACCCTCTCCAACTTCCTCGACACAGCGGCACGTTTCGCGGCGCTGGACGGAGAGGCCTCCCTGCTGGCCTTTCTCGCCTTCCTCCGTACGGCCGCGCAGTACGAGAAGGGCCTGGACAACGCCCTGCCGGGCGGCGAGAACACCGTCAAGGTCCTGACCGCGCACAAGTCCAAGGGGCTGGAATGGGACGTCGTCGCGGTCCCCGGCCTGACCGCCAAGCACTTCCCGAACGACCAGGCGCGGGAGGCGTGGACCTCCCAGTCCAAGGTCCTGCCGCATGCCCTGCGCGGTGACGCGGGCACTCTCCCGGACGTCACGAGCTGGGACGCGGGAGGGCTGAAGGCCTTCAAGGACGCCATGAAGGACCATCAGCACACAGAGGAACTGCGCCTCGGATACGTCACCTTCACCCGCCCGCGCACGCTGCTGCTGGGCTCCGGCCACTGGTGGGGCCCGACGCAGAAGCGCCGGCGCGGCCCGTCGGCGTTCCTTCGGGCACTCCATGACCACTGCACCGAGGGCTTCGGCGAGATCGAGGTCTGGGCCGACGAGCCGCCGGAGGACGCGGAGAACCCCTGCCTCGACACGAGCGGGCCCGAGCGGGCCTGGCCCCTTCCGCTGGACCCCACGTCCCTGGCCCGGCGCCGGGCCGCGGCGGAGACGGTGCTGGCCCACCTCGATGCCGGACCGGAGCCCGAGCCGGCCCCCGAGCCTCCCGACGACGCGGAGTGGGCACTGTGGGACGACGAGGAAGCACCGTTCGACGACCCGGAGGACGAGCCGCCCGCCCCCGACGACCCGTATGCCACGGGCGATGCGTACGACCCGGACCACCGTGGTTCCGCCACGGCCCTCCCGCCCGAGGCGCACGAACCACCGGCACGGTCCGGAGCCCCCGCGGCCGCGTCCGGCGCCCGCGGACCGGAGCTCTCACGAGCCGTGCCGCACCAGGCGGGCCCGCCGCCCGAGCGGCACGACGACGCCCGTCCCACCCCCGAGGACGTCCTCACTCCCGAGGACGCCCGCGCGATCGCGTCCTGGGACCGCGACCTCGACGCACTCGCCGGGGAGCTCCGCCGCAGCCGCACCGGTGTGCGGGCCGTGCCCGTGCCCCCGTCCCTCACCGCGTCCCAGCTCATGCGTCTGGCCGCCGACCCCGACGGCTTCGCCCAGGAGCTGGCCCGCCCCATGCCGCGTCCGCCCCAGCCCGCGGCCCGCAGGGGCACCCGGTTCCACGCCTGGGTGGAGTCCCGTTTCGAGGAGCTCCCGCTGCCCATGCTCGGCCCGGACGAGCTCACGGGCGACGACACCGAGACGCCGGAGATCGCTGACGAGCGCGATCTGGAAGCGCTCAAGGACGCCTTCGAGCGCACCTCGTACGCCCATCGCACGCCCTACCGCGTGGAGTCCCCGTTCCAGATCACCCTCGCCGGCCGCGTGATCCGGGGCCGTATCGACGCCGTCTACCGGCCCGGCGGGACCGGCAGCCCCCACGTGTACGAGATCGTCGACTGGAAGACCAGCCGCAGCGGCATCGCCGACCCTCTCCAGCTGGCCGTCTACCGGCTGGCCTGGGCCGAGCAGCACGACCTGCCCCTGGAGGCGGTCGACGCCGCGTTCGTCTTCGTGCGCAGCGGTGAGGTCGTCCGGCCGCCGGACCTCCCGGACCGCGTGGCCCTGGAACGCATCCTGCTGGGCGAGACGGCGGAGGAACCGGCGGCCGAGGCCCGTTAGGCTCACCAGCATGAGCGACACCCCGGACAGCGTCGTCCGTACGTACATCCAGCAGCACCGCGCCGCCTTCCTCGACGACCTCGCGGAGTGGCTGCGCATCCCCTCCGTGTCGGCAGAGCCCGACCGTGCCGCCGATGTACGACGCAGCGCCGACTGGCTCGCCGCCAAGCTCCGGGAGACCGGCTTCCCGGTCGCCGAGGTCTGGCCGACGGCCGGTGCACCCGCGGTGTTCGCCGAGTGGGCCGCCGGCGACCCGGACGCGCCGACCGTCCTCGTCTACGGACACCACGACGTCCAGCCCGCCGCCCGCGAGGACGGCTGGCACTCCGATCCCTTCGAGCCCGTGACCGTCGACGGCAGGCTGTACGCACGCGGCGCGGCGGACGACAAGGGTCAGGTCTTCTTCCACACCCTGGGCGTACGCGCGCACCTCGCCGCGACCGGACGCACCGCGCCCGCCGTCAACCTCAAGCTGCTGATCGAGGGTGAGGAGGAGTCGGGCTCGCCGCACTTCCGCGAGCTGGTGGAGGCCGAGGCCGACCGTCTCGCCGCCGATGTCGTGATCGTCTCGGACACCGGAATGTGGTCCGAGACCACCCCCACCGTCTGCACCGGCATGCGCGGTGTCGCGGACTGCGAGATCGAGCTGTACGGCCCCGACCAGGACATCCACTCCGGGTCGTTCGGCGGGGCGGTGCCCAACCCGGCGACGGTCGCGGCGCGGCTCGTGGCCGCGCTGCACGACACCGACGAGCGGGTCACCCTGCCCGGCTTCTACGACGACATCACGCCCCTGACCGACGCCGAGCGGGAGCTCTTCGCCGAGTTGCCCTTCGACGAGACGGCCTGGCTGAACACGGCCAAGTCCCACGGCACGCTCGGCGAGGCCGGCTACTCCACACTGGAACGCATCTGGGCCCGGCCGACCGCCGAGCTCAACGGCATCGGCGGCGGCTACCAGGGCCCCGGCGGCAAGACGATCATCCCGGCATCGGCGCAGCTGAAGCTCACCTTCCGGCTGGTCGCGGGCCAGGATCCGGACAAGATCGAGGTGGCGGTGAGCCAGTGGCTGGCGTCCCAGGTCCCCGCCGGCATCCGCTACGACCTCACCTTCGGGGCATCGACCCGCCCCTGCCTCACCCCGCTCGACCACCCCGCCCTTCAGTCCGTCGTACGGGCCATGAGCCGGGCCTTCGACGGACAGAAGATCCTCTTCACCCGTGAAGGCGGCTCGGGACCGGCGGCCGACCTCCAGGACGTCCTGGCGGCGCCCGTGCTCTTCCTGGGCATCTCCGTACCCTCCGACGGCTGGCACGCGCCCGACGAGAAGGTCGAGATCGACCTGCTGCTCAAGGGTGTGGAGACCACCGCGCACCTGTGGGGCGACCTCGCCGCCGCCCTCCGCTAACTGACACCCAATCCACTCGGGGGAGTTGGAAGAACCGTGAGCACCAACACTTTCGCCGGCGCCGGGGACCTCCCGATCGGTCTCACCGCACCGAGCGGCATCGACCGCGAGGCGCACCACCGTCTTGACGAGGCATGGCTGGCGGCGGCCTGGAGCCACCCGACGACGCGTGTCTTCGTGGTCTCCGGCGGCCAGGTCCTGATCGACGAACGCGCGGACGGGCGTACCGAACTGGTGATGACCCCGGCCTTCGAGGCCCCCGTCACCGAGACCCACCGCTACTTCCTCGGCACCGACGAGGACGGCGTGCGCTACTTCGCGCTCCAGAAGGACGCGCTGCCGGGCCGGATCGACCAGTCGGCCCGGCCCGCCGGGCTGCGGGAGGCCGGTCTGCTGCTCTCGCCGCGGGACGCCGGTCTGATGGTCCACGCCGTCGCGCTGGAGAACTGGCAGCGGCTGCACCGGTTCTGCTCCCGCTGCGGCGAACGCACGGTCATCGCGGCCGCGGGCCACATCCGCCGCTGCCCGGCCTGCGGCGCCGAGCACTACCCGCGTACGGATCCGGCCGTGATCATGCTGGTCACGGACGAGGAGGACCGCGCGCTGCTCGGCCGCCAGGTGCACTGGCCGGAAGGCCGCTTCTCCACGCTCGCCGGGTTCGTGGAGCCGGGGGAGTCGATCGAGCAGTCGGTGCGCCGGGAGGTCTGGGAGGAAGCCGGCGTGACGGTCGGCGACGTCGAGTACATCGCCAGCCAGCCCTGGCCGTTCCCGTCGAGCCTGATGCTCGGCTTCATGGCCCGGGCGACCTCGTCCGAGATCAACGTCGACGGCGAGGAGATCCACGAGGCGCGCTGGTTCTCCCGCGAGGACCTGCGGGCCGCGTTCGAGTCCGGCGAGGTGCTGCCGCCGTACGGGATCTCCATCGCCGCCCGCCTGATCGAGCTCTGGTACGGCAAGCCGCTGCCGAAGCCGGGCAGCGCCAACTGAGGTGCCGCCGGGATTCGCGATCCCGGCGGCGGTCACCGTTGTCCGCGGTCCTCGCGGTCACGGCACGACGACGCCCCCGCCCGACAGCGTCGAGCGGGGGCGCGTGCGGGTGCGGTCAGGCGCCGATCTTCTGCTTGACCTGCGCCAGCGAGGGGTTGGTCAGCGTCGAGCCGTCCGGGAAGAGCACGGTCGGCACCGTCTGGTTGCCGCCGTTGGCCTTCTCGACGAACGCCGCGGAATCCGGGTCCTGCTCGATGTTGATCTCGGTGTAAGCGATGCCCTCACGGTCCATCTGGCCCTTGAGCCGACGGCAGTATCCGCACCACGTGGTGCTGTACATCGTCACAGTGCCCGGCATGGTCTCTCGCGCTCCTCTGTCTCGCTGACTGCGTCCCACTCACTGCGGTGCGTGGTCGCACGGCGTAGAACGTACGTGACCGGCCCGCCATTCCCGTATTAGTAGGACCACACCCGCTCCCCTGTGGACAAGCGCCGCACCCGTCTCTCCGGACCTGGCAGCATGGCGGGGTGACAGCAGCAACGCACTCCTCCCTTTTCCCGCAGGTGCCCGAGTCGGCCGACGCGGTGCTCGACGGGCTCGACCCCGAGCAGCGCGAAGTGGCGACCTCCCTGCACGGCCCGGTGTGCGTGCTGGCAGGCGCCGGCACGGGCAAGACGCGCGCGATCACCCACCGCATCGCGTACGGGGTGCGCGCGGGCATTCTCCAGCCCGCCAGCGTGCTGGCCGTCACCTTCACCAACCGCGCCGCGGGCGAGATGCGGGGCCGGCTGCGCCAGCTCGGCGCCGGCGGGGTCCAGGCCCGCACCTTCCACTCCGCCGCCCTGCGCCAGCTCCAGTACTTCTGGCCCAAGGCGGTCGGCGGCGACATGCCACGGCTGCTGGACCGCAAGATCCAGCTGGTCGCCGAGGCGGCCGCGCGCTGCCGGATCCGGCTGGACCGCAACGAACTGCGCGATGTGACGAGCGAGATCGAGTGGGCGAAGGTCACCCAGACCGTCCCCGCGGACTACCCGGCCGCCGTCACCAAGTCCGTCCGCGACGCCCCCCGGGACCCGGCCGAAATCAGCCAGATCTACGGGATGTACGAGCAGCTCAAGCGCGACCGCTCGGCGATGGACTTCGAGGACGTCCTGCTGCTCACGGTCGGCATCCTCCAGGACCGCCACGACATCGCCGACCAGATCCGCCGTCAGTACCAGAACTTCGTGGTCGACGAGTACCAGGACGTCAGCCCGCTCCAGCAGCGGCTCCTCGACCTGTGGCTCGGCGAGCGGGACAGCCTGTGCGTCGTGGGGGACGCCAGCCAGACGATCTACTCCTTCACCGGGGCCACCCCGGACCATCTGCTGAACTTCCGCACCCGCCACCCCGGCGCGACCATGGTCAAACTGGTCCGCGACTACCGCTCGACGCCCCAGGTCGTCCACCTCGCCAACGGTCTGCTCAACCAGGCCCGCGGCCGCGCCGCCGAGCACCGGCTCGAACTGATCTCCCAGCGCGAGGCCGGCCCCGACCCGGCCTACGTGGAGTACGCGGACGAGCCGGCCGAGGCCGAAGGCACCGCCCGCCGCATCCGCGACCTGATCGCCGCGGGCGTCCCGGCCGGCGAGATCGCGGTTCTCTACCGCGTCAACTCCCAGTCCGAGGTCTACGAGCAGGCCCTTGCCGACGCGGGCGTCCCCTACCAGCTGCGCGGCGCGGAGCGGTTCTTCGAACGCCAGGAGGTCCGCGAAGCGGGCATCGCCCTGCGCGGGGCGGCCCGCGCCGGCGGCAACGACTCCTTGCTCGACGACGCCGGGGACCTCCCCTCGCAGGTCAGGGCGGTGCTCTCGACCAAGAACTGGACGAGCGAACCACCCGCGGGCTCGGGCGCGGTGCGCGACCGCTGGGAGTCCCTGGCCGCCCTGGTCCGTCTCGCCGAGGACTACGTACGGGTGAAGCCGGAGGCGACCCTGTCCGACCTGGTGACCGAACTGGACGAGCGGGCGGCCGCCCAGCACGCCCCCACCGTCCAGGGCGTGACGCTGGCCTCGCTGCACTCCGCCAAGGGCCTGGAGTGGGACGCGGTGTTCCTCGTCGGCCTCACCGAGGGCATGATGCCGATCACCTACGCCAAGACCGATGAGCAGGTCGAGGAGGAGCGCCGGCTGCTCTACGTCGGGGTCACCCGTGCGCGGCTGCATCTGTCCCTCTCCTGGGCGCTCTCCCGGTCTCCCGGCGGCAGGGCCTCCCGTCGCCCGACCCGATTCCTGAACGGCATGCGTCCGGGGTCGGCGGCCCCGGGTGCCCGCAGCGCGGGGGGCGCGGGTGGCGTCGAGCGCGGCGCAGGCGGCCGCCGCAAGCGGCGCGGTCCCGTGCTGTGCCGGGTGTGCGGCAAGACGCTCACCGATGCGGGCGAGATGAAGCTGATGCGCTGCGAGGACTGCCCCTCCGACATGGACGAGGCGCTGTACGAGCGGCTGCGCGAGTGGCGCTCGGACCAGGCGAAGGAGCTGGGCCAGCCGGCGTACTGCGTGTTCACCGACAAGACGCTGATGGCGATCGCCGAGGCCGTGCCGGGCGACGAGGGGGAGCTGGCCGGTATCTCCGGTGTCGGCGGACGCAAGCTGGAGCGTTTCGGCGCCGATGTCCTCGCCATCTGTGCAGGTCAAGAGCTTGGAGGAGTCGACGAGGAGGACTGATACAAACTCGTCGAAAAAATAGTTTGCGCGGGCCCCGGCAGGCCCCATAGGTTCTTAACCACGGGAACAGCGACTTCTCTGAAGCCCTGTTGTCGTGCTGTACTTATCCGAATACGCGTGATCGGCCCCGGCCGGTCCCCAAGACGCCGAGAGGAGGCGAATCCAGTGATCAGCATCGAGACCAGCTTCATCAGCACCGACAAAATGACCGATCGCTCGGCCGCCTCCACCTGCTCGCTCGGCTTCTCCGCGTCGTTCAACGGCACCGGTGTGTCCGGCTCCTCGGCCGCGCTTCCGGTGATCGGTCTGGGCGGAATCGCTCTGGGCGGACTCCCTGTCCGGGACCGCAATGAGCGACCGACCAAGGCACTGGCAGCAGACGTAGCAGCGGTGAAGGCCCAGGCCTATGCCTTTGCGGCGACCAGTGCCGAAACCAAGAAGCAGACGCAGCACCACACGATGTGGGCCTTCCGTGGGCTCGAACCCTGGAGTGATCCAGCCTGATTCAGATCAGGCCGGCGCCTTCAGGGCCGCGGAACCCCACCCGGGATCCGCGGCCCTTCTGTTTTCCCCGAACGGGGGAGTCGGAGCGAAGGGGCCTCGGGAACAGCAGCACCCGGTACCAGCCCCCCGGACCGAACCGGGGGACCGCCAACCGGCCAACAGGCCGGACCGACAAGACGAGGAACGACACCACCGTGCAACTCGAAGCGCACGCCCCGTCCGTACCGCCTTCCGAGACGATCCCCCCGCCCGCCCTCACGGAGGACTCCACCTTGACTCCGCTCACTGCGCTCACCGCGCTCGACGACGCCATCGAGAACCTCGGCGTACCCGTCCCGTGCCGCTCCTACGACCCGGAGGTCTTCTTCGCCGAGTCCCCCGCGGACGTCGAGTACGCCAAGTCCCTCTGCCGTACCTGCCCGCTGGTCGAGGCCTGCCTCGCGGGCGCCAAGGAGCGGCGTGAGCCGTGGGGCGTCTGGGGCGGCGAGCTTTTCATCCAGGGCGTCGTCGTGGCCCGCAAGCGGCCGCGTGGCCGCCCGCGCAAGAACCCGGTTGCGGCATGAACATCACCGGAACCATCGATCGCCCCCTGACGCACGATCCCCAGAAGCTGGCCCCCATGACCTCTTCCACGAGCGAGCCGTCCGGCTCCGCCACCCCAGACGTCACCACCATCGGCGCGACCGCCTCGCGTCAGAACAGGACCCGTGAGATGCAACTCATCCCAGAAGCCATGGCCCGTGCGCATATGCACGAGCGCCTGCGCGAAGCCGAGTCGGAACGCCAGGCCGTGCGCCTGGTCGCCGCCCGGCGGATGCAGCGCCGCGCCGAGCGCGTCTCGATGCGCGCCCGCCGTGCGCTCGCCATGGCCGTCATGCAGTAACAGCAGTCGGTACGTCACACCGTGACACCCACTGACCCGCGGGGGCCGGTCCGAACGGACCGGCCCCCGCGGTGCGTTCTTCCTGCGGCGACTGCCGTACGGGGTTATCGTCACGTGGTGGACCAGCAGCAGACTCCGCAGCCGCAACAGCCGGGTGCCGAGAGCGTCGAGTGTTCCCACTGCGGCAAGACCGCCGAGGGAACACCGCTCACCTGGACCTGCTCCGTGGAGAACGGTGTCCGCCGCTACTTCTGCGACGACTGTGCGCGCTCCCACCTCCGGGCGATCGAGGGCAGACTCGACTCCGACTGGTGGTGAGACCGCCGCCGGGCCGCCCGCCGGCCATCTGGCCTGTTGCCGCCGGTCGGCACGGGCCACCACCGTTCTGCCTACCGCCGCCTGACGGTCGCTCAGGCCGGTGCCTCGATCGCGGCGCTGTCCTCGTCGTCCTCGGGAAGGAACCCGGGCAGCCAGGACTCCAGTTCGTCCCGCAGCCGCACGGTGGCGTTCAGCTGGCACAGCACACCGATGGTGCTCAGCGTCACCCGGTGTATCAGCAGGTAGGACGGCGGCAGATTGAGCTGCTTGCCCAGCTGATGTGCGGGGGAGCGGATGTCGGCAATCCTCGCGGCCTGGGTCCGCATCCAGCTCCGGGTGAAGGTGAACTCCTGCGCCTCCGCGGGCTCGATGATCGGCACCAGATACTCGTGCACCGCGTCCGGGTCGAGCTCGATCTCGTCCTTGACGAAGCCCTCCGAGCGCAGCAGGTCGTACACCGCGTCGGCCTCGCCCTCCAGCGTCATCCGCAGGCAGTCGCCGATGGTCTGGGGCAGCCCGCCGGGCAGCCGGTCCACCGTGCCGAAGTCCAGCACGCCGAGCCGCCACGTCTCGCCGTCCTCGTCGGGGAGCAGCCGGAAGTTCCCCGGGTGCGGATCTGCGTGCAGCAGTCCGGTGCGGGCCGGACCCGAGAACAGGAAACGCGCCAGCAACTGTCCGGCCCGGTCCCGCTGCTCCTCCGTGCCGTGCGCGATCACTTCGGCCAGCGGGATGCCGTCGATCCACTCCGTCACCAGCACCTGGTCGGACTGGTGCACCACATCGGGCACGAGCACATCGGGATCGTCCGCGAACTCCGCCGCGTGCTCACTCTGCGCCTGCGCCTCCAGCTCGTAGTCGAGTTCCTCGGAGACCCGGTCGCGCAGTTCGGTGATCAGGGGCTTGATGTCCATCCCGGGGATGAGCGGCCCGAGCAGCCGGGCGAACCGGCTGAGCTGTGTGAGGTCGGAGAGCAGCGCTTCACCGGCTCCCGGGTACTGCACCTTCACCGCGACCTCACGCCCGTCGTGCCACACCGCGCGGTGCACCTGCCCGATCGACGCCGCGGCCGCGGGCTTGTCCTCGAAGCTCAGGAAGAAGTCCCGCCAGTCCTCGCCGAGCCGCTCGGCGAGAACCGCGTGGACGGTGCGCGTCGGCATGGGTGGTGCGGCGTCCTGGAGCTTGGTGAGCGCCGCGCGGTAGGGACCGGCGATGTCCTCGGGCAGCGCGGACTCGAAGACGGACATGGCCTGCCCGAACTTCATCGCCCCGCCCTTGAGCTCACCGAGCACCTTGAACAGCTGCTCCGCGGTGCGTTGTTGCAGCTCCTTGGCGACGATCTCCGCGGACTTGCCGCCGATCCGCTTTCCCAGACCCCATGTGGCACGGCCGGCGAACCCCAGTGGCAGTGCGGCCAACTTGGCCGTCCGGGTGACCGCCTTACGCGGAAGATCAGACATGCGCCCCTCCAATTCCCCGACAGCAGCCGAGCCGCGTACGGCGGTTACCCGGCCATTGTCTCGTGCGACGGCCCGAAGTCCGAGGTGTGCTCCCTCTCACTCTTCCCATGTGCACCGCAGACGCAGTCGATGTGCGGCGAGATCCTCTCCGATCGCCAGTCCAGCAGCGGCAGCGAGTTCTCCCAGCGCGCTCCTGTACTGGTGGGCAGTTCTCCGTCGAGGAAGGACAGCGCATGCGCCGCCGCGGTCCCCGCCACCAGTGTGGCGAGTGCGATGTCACATGCCGGCACCGCCCCACTGCGACGGCCCGCCGAACGCCACTGTGCCAGGAGCCGTCGCCATCCGGGGTCACGGTCCGCCCGGCCCAGTTCGAGACATCCGGCACATGCCGTGCCGCCGGGCAGCACCAGCGGCCCCACCACACCGGTCGCCTCGATCACACCGGCGTACAGATGCGGAGTGCCGGTGGCGATCCAGTCGGCGGCCCCGGCGGGGTCGGGTGCGTAGGCGGCGAGACCGTCGCGTGGGCACACGACGACCAGCGACAGGCCGGGCTCGGCGCCCGCGTCTCCTGCTGCGGAGTCTCCCCCTGCCGCCGGCGCGGACTGCGGCGTTGGTGTCGAGGCCGACGACGACACCGACCGTGCCCGACCCCATTGCCGTAGTGGCGGGACCGCGGCGGACCGCCGGACCAGCTGACGGGCCGTCGTGTCCCTTCTGTCACCGACCGCTCCCGCCGACAGGCCGCCCGGAGCGATGTCCCACGGCTCGGTGCACCCGCCGTCCAGCACCTCGACCCGTCCGACCCCGGCCGAGGAGAGCAGCGCGGCGACGGTCGCCCCGACCCGCCCCGCGCCCCGGACCTGGACGCGCATGGCCGGGCGGGCAGCCAGTCGCCGTATCCCACCGCCTGGTTCCGGATGGACCACGGAGAGCGTCGCCAGATCGGGACGCAGGCGGTCGAGAGCGCCCGCCCGCTGCCGTAAGGCATCGGCCTCCGGCCCGCCCGTTGTCGCATCGTCGAGCAGTCCCGCCGTGCTCAGCCGTCTGACCAGAGCATCCACCTGCCCGTCCGGCATGCCCATCACCCGGGCCTCCTCGCGCAGCAGCGGAAGACCACGTGTGCCGTCGAGCAGCTCCAGCAGAGCGCCCGTCGCCGTGTCCACGGGCCCGACCACGACCGCGTGCGCGGGTGTCACCCCGAACTGCACGGTCTGCCGCTCCCGCCATGCACGCCTCAGCGCCGGCTTCACCATCGGATGCATTTCCACTTCCCCCTTGATAACCGCGAACCGAAGAACCTTGCGGAGCGAGAACCGAGACCGCCAGAACCCGAGACCTCCAGAACCCGCAGAACCGTGAGTAACCGAAGAATGATCAAGAACGGCTCTCCGCTGATCCGTTGTCAGAATGCCCGGCCGCGTCGAAGGGTGTGAAAAGTTATCCACAGGCTTGGGGTGTTAGTCGTTCAAATGGTGCAGCCAAGGGGTGGATCAAGATCGAACCGTTCCGGAGGCGGGACTTCCCCCACCGGCAACGGGTAACGTCGGGGCGTGTCCGTCGACCCTTCCCCTCGCGTCGCTGGGGAGACACCACCGCACAGTGCGGGAAGTCAACAGCGCAGCGTGCCAGGCCGCCCGTCCCGCGGATCGGGGACCAGTGCGGTCGAGGTCCGCAGGAGCGCGCGCCGCAACAGAACGGTCTCCGCCTATCGGGAGGGCGACCGGACCATCGTCCTGATTCCCGCCCGGATGTCGGAGGCGGAGGAGCAGCGCTGGGTGGGCGTCATGCTCGACAAGCTCGCCGCCCAGGAGAGCAAGCGGATCCTCGGTGACAGCGAACTGACCGAGCGTGCCGAGCGGTTGTCCGCCCAGTACTTCGACGGGCGCGCAAGACCGACATCCGTGAGATGGGTGACGAATCAGAACACCCGCTGGGGCTCCTGCACCCCGGCCGAGGGCAGCATCCGTCTCTCGCACCGGCTGCAGGGCATGCCCGAGTACGTCGTCGACTATGTGCTCGTCCACGAACTGGCGCATCTCCTGGTGCCCGGTCACGGCCCGCGGTTCTGGCGGCTGCTGGAGGCGTATCCCCGTACGGAGCGCGCCCGGGGCTATCTCGAGGGCGTCGTGGCCGCCGACCGGCTGCCGCACCTGCCCGTCACCGGCGGGGAATGACCCCCGACCGGCCATGATCCCGTGTACCGAATGTGTCCCGGCCTGCGTCCGGACTTGGCTCAATGTCGGTTTGAGCCGTTAGCCTGACGCGACGTATTCACCTTCGGGATGGGGGACGGTCGTTACGCATGGCCAGGGAATTCCAACGCGGCCACAAGGCCAAGATCAGTGATCTCACGCCGGGAACGGATCTGTACGTAGGTGTGCAGATCGCGGCTCCTGGGCTGACCTTCGACATCAGCTGCTTCGGCCTCGACGCCAACGAGCAGCTCTCCGACGACCGGTACTTCATCTTCTTCAATCAGCCGAAGTCGCCCGAGGAGTCCGTTCAGCTGCTGGGCGCGCAGGCCGGTGACACCGAGTCCTTCCGCGTCACGCTCGACCGTATTCCGGCGAACATCCACAAGCTCTCCTTCACCGCCACGATCGACGGTGCCGGACAGATGTCGCAGGTCGGTCCGGGATACATCCGTATCGTCGCCGGCGGCGAAGAGGTCGTCCGGTATCCGTTCAACGGCTCGGAGTTCACCACCGAGCGCGCGGTGATGCTGGGCGACTTCTATCTGAAGGACGTCTGGCGTTTCGCCGCCATCGGGCAGGGCTTCGACGGCGGACTCGACGCCCTGCTGAAGAACTTCGGCGGCGAGGTCGCCGAGGAGCAGCCGTCGGCCCAGCAGCCCCAGGCCGCACCGTCGTTCGGGCCGCCCGCCCAGGCGACGGCACCTCCGTCGTTCGGCGCACCCGCCGCCCCGCAGGCTCCGCAGCCCGCGCCGTCGTTCGGTGCACCGGCCGCGCAGGCCCCGGCTCCGGCGAACCCGCAGATGCATACCGCGCCCACGGTCGCGGCCCCGATGCCCCCGCAGGGCACGATGCCGCCGCCCGCGCCTTCGCCGTACGGGCAGCCGCCTCAGCAGCCGCAGTTCGGACAGGTGCCGGGACAGCAGCCCGGGCAGATGCCGGGACAGTTCCCGGGTCAGGCCCAGCCGCCCGGCGCGCCCGCGCCGTACGGTCAGCAGGCTCCCTACGGACAGCCCCAGGGGATGCCTCCGGGCGCACCACAGGGCGTCCCGCAGGGAGCCCCGCAGGGCGGTGCCGGCCTCCAGGCCGCGCTCCAGCCCTACCGCGAGACGGCCACAGGCCAGCGCTGGACCCCGCAGAACCAGCAGTTGATGCGGGTCGACCTCACCATGGGCGGCACGCCCGTCCTGGCCCGTCAGGGCAGCATGGTGATGTACCAGGGCAAGGTGGACTTCGGCCACAAGGGCGCGGGCTTCGCCGGTCGCGTGGTCGGCAATGCGACGGGCCAGGAGATGCAGCTGATGCGCTGTTCCGGCCGCGGTCAGGTCTTCCTCGCGGAGGAGGGCGCGCATCTGCATCCGATCGAGCTCCAGGGCGACGGCATCTGCGTCTCCGCGGAGAACGTCCTCGCGTTCGACGAGTCCCTCCAGTACGAGGTCCGTCGCATCGAGGGCCACGGCATCCCCGGCGGCGCGCTGTTCACCATGCAGTTCCAGGGCACCGGCACCGTCGTCGTGAAGACGCACGGCATCCCGGTCGTCCTGCCGGTCACGCCGACCACCTTCGCCGACTGCAATGCCGTCGTCGCCTGGTCGTCCGCGTCCCAGGTGATCCTCTCCAGCCAGGTCCGGCTGCGCCGCAACGCGTACCCGGGGCACAGCGGGGAGACGATCAACCTCCAGTTCCGGGGCGCCCCCGGCAACTTCATCGTCGTCCAGCCGTACGAGGTCTGAGGGAGCCCGAAGACATGAACCAGCAACTTGCGGGCTTCGCCCCGACTCCGATCACGGCCCGTATGGAGAACCACGGCCGGTCGATGCTCAAGGTCGCCATGGCCTCCGGCCAGGACCTGTACGCACGCACCGGCTCGATGGTCGCCTACGAGGGCTTCGTCCAGTACGAGCCCAACCCGCCCGGCGTCCGCCAGGTCGCCTCGCAGTGGGTGACCGGCGAGGGTGCGCCCATCATGAAGTGCTCCGGCGACGGGCTGCTGTATCTCGCCGACTACGGCGCCGATGTGGTTGTCATCAATCTCAACAACGACTCCCTCTCCGTCAACGGCACCAATCTGCTCGCCTTCGACGCGCACCTCCAGTGGGGCGTCGAGCGGGTCAAGGGCCTGGCCAAGTTCGCCGGCCAGGGCCTGTGGAACGTGGAGATCGCGGGCACCGGTTGGGTCGCGCTGACCTCTCGCGGCACGCCGATCGTCGTCGACTGCGGCCGTGGCGAGGACGAGACGTACGTCGACCCGGACGCCCTGGTCGCGTGGTCCCCGAACCTCAAGGTGAAGGGCAAGCGCAGTTTCAAGGCCTCCTCCCTCGTCGGACGGGGCAGCGGCGAGGCGTACCAGATGGCCTTCTCGGGCCAGGGCATCGTCGTCGTACAGCCGAGCGAGGACAGCACGGACCGCCTGCGGGTCCGGGGCTGAGGGGGAGCGAACACATCATGCAGAGCCCACTTTTCAATCACGCGGAACAGCAGTCCCAGGACCGCTACGTCGTCCAGAACCCGCAGCTGCTGCGGGTCGCGCTCACCGGGCAGGACGACGTTCTCGCCCGCAAGGGCGCGATGGTCGCCTATCAGGGGCTGATGGATTTCGACGGTGAGTACCAGAGCGGTCAGCAGCGCCGCGCCCGCGCCAACACCGGCGAGGGCCTGGATCTGATGCGCTGTTCCGGACAGGGCACCGTCTACCTCGCGAACCTCGCCCAGTACATCCATGTCGTCGACGTCGACCAGGAGGGCATGACGGTCGACAGCGCCTATGTCCTGGCGCTCGACTCGACGCTGCACACCGAGGTCATCGCGGTCGACAGCCAGTACGGGATCTCCGGTTCGGGCAAGTACCAGCTCAACATCTCCGGCCGGGGCAAGGTCGCGCTCATGACCTCGGGTCAGCCGCTGATGATGCAGGTCACCCCGGACAAGTACGTCAATGTCGACGCCGACGCGATCGTCGCCTGGTCGTCGGGTCTGCGCGTGCAGATGCAGTCCCAGACGCACTCCTCGGGCGTACGGCGCAGGCGCGGCAACACCGGCGAGGGCTGGGAGCTCAACTTCCTCGGCCAGGGTTTCGCGCTGGTGCAGCCGAGCGAGGTCATGCCGCCGCAGAACGCGGAGATCGGCCAGGGCCTGCGCGCCCAGTTCGGTGCGGGCCAGCACGGCTCGCACGCCCAGAACCAGAACAACGCCTGGAACTGAGCAACGCCGCGGCGCACATGCATCGTGCTGCGCGCACGTAAGGGGCGGCCTCCCTGGAGGCCGCCCCTTACTCGTGCCTGGCTACGGCACCGTGCGGGCTTACAGCGCGACCCGCGTCCGCTCCACCAGGCGGACGACCGACTCGTCGGCCACGTCCGGCACCTCGGCGTAGGCGAACCAGCGCAGATCCAGCGACTCGTCGCTGATCTCCTCCACGGCTCCGGCGGGAGCCAGCGCCGCGTACTGGACGTCCAGATGCCAGTTGCAGGGCGAGGGAATCGCATGGCGGTCCAGGCGGACAGGGCCGCCGGGAAGCAGCGTCAGTCCGTCGATCCCGGACTCCTCGGCGGCCTCCCGCAGTGCTGCTGAGGCGAGCGTCGTGTCACCGGGCTCGCAGTGGCCGCCCATCTGGAGCCACATGCCGAGCTTCTTGTGCAACGTCAGCAGCACCCGCTCGCTCTCCGGGTCGACGACCAGGGCGCTGGCCGTCACATGACCCGCCTGGCAGGCCTTCCACATTCCGTCCGGGTGCGTCTCCAGATGGTCCAGGTAGAGCCCGCGCAGCTCCTCCTGGTCCTCGTAGCTCTTCAGCACGAGGACGGCGTCGTCGTACAGGCTCACCGGTCGGAGTCGTCCTTGCCGTCCGTGCCGCTGTCCGGACCCTGGTCCTCCGGGCCCTTGCCGCCGTCCGTGCTCTTGGTGTCGGGAGCGTCCGTCGGACCGGTGCCGCTCGTGCCGGCGTCGCCCTTGGTCGCGGCTTCACCCAGCATCTTGTCCAGCTCCGAGAAGTCGAGCTGCTCGCGGTGGACGAAGCCGTCCGGGTCGTCCAGATCCGACGCCGTCGGCAGCATGTCCGGGTGCTCCCACAGGGCGTCCCGGCCGTCCACGCCCCGCGCGTCCGTGAGCGAGGCCCAGAGCCGGGAGGCGTCCCGCAGCCGCCGCGGACGCAGCTGGAGACCGATCAGCGTCGCGAAGGTCTGCTCCGCGGGGCCGCCGGACGCACGCCGCCTGCGCAGCGTCTCGCGCAGGGCGCTCGCCGAGGTCAGCCGGGACGAGGCCGCCTCGTGGACCACCGCGTCCACCCAGCCCTCGACCAGCGCGAGCGCCGTCTCCAGACGGGCCAGCGCCGCCTTCTGCTGGGGGGTGTCCTCCGGCTGGAACATGCCCTGCTGGAGCGCCTCCTGCAGCTGCTCGGGGTTGCTCGGGTCGAACTGGCCGACCACGTCCTCCAGCTTGCCGGTGTCGACCTTGATCCCGCGGGCGTATCCCTCGACGGCCCCGAACAGATGCGAGCGAAGCCACGGCACATGGGCGAAGAGCCGCTGGTGGGCGGCCTCCCGCAGGGCCAGATACAGCCGCACCTCTTCCTTCGAGACCCCGAGGTCCTTGCCGAGCGCCGCGACGTTCAACGGGAGCAGCGCGGCCTTGCCGGCGGGGCCGAGCGGCAGACCGATGTCCGTGGAGCCGACCACCTCACCGGCCAGGACTCCGACGGCCTGCCCGATCTGCTGGCCGAACATCGCTCCACCCATGGAGCGCATCATCCCCAGCAGCGGGCCCGCCATGGCCTGCATCTCCTCGGGCAGTACATCGCCCATGGCCAGGCCGACGCGCTCGGCGACCGGATCGACGAGCTGCTTCCACGCCGGAAGCGTCGCCTCCACCCACTCGGCCCGGCTCCAGGCGACGGCCGTGCTCGCGCCTGAGGGGAGCGAGGTCGCTCCGTCCAGCCAGAGGTCGGCCAGACGCACCGCTTCCTCGACCGCGGTCCGCTCGGCAGGACCCACGCTCTCGTCCTTGGTGCCGTCCGGCGTGCCCTGGGAGACCGTCTGGCGCGCGATCTGCTGCGCCATGTCCCAGTTCACCGGTCCGCCCTCGTAGCTCAGCATCTGCCCGAGCTGCTGGAAGGCCGCACCCAGATCGTTCGGATTCAGGGAGCCGAACATGGCCGCGAACGGATTGTCGCCGCCGTCGCCGCCGAATCCGAAGGGATTGGAGGCCTGCCCGCCCTGGCCACCGCCGGCGGGATCCTTCTTCTTGCCTTCGTCGCCGTTCTCCGGCTCCTCCGGCGGAAGGCCGAATCCGAATGGGGTGTCACTCACGGGTTTCCTCGGCTCGTAGGGCCGCCGGCTCCGGGCCGGCGGCGAATGCCCGACAACACCACCAGCGTAGACATCCGCGCCGCATATGGGCTCGGTGCTCCGCCGACTCGTGGGCTGCGGCAGGATGGACGCCACCTGGTACGTACGTGTCATTCGCTTACGTACTGAAGACAACCGCTGGAGACGCCTGGTGAGTTCCCCAGATCCGCAGGTTCGCGGAGCGCGAAACCGCTCAACCCCGACCCCGGGCGAGGGGCCCGCAGGCCGGGGCCCCGTCGTCGCGGTGACCGGCGCCGCCACCGGCATCGGCGAACTGCTCGCCCGGCGGCTCGCCGACTCCGCCGAGGTCAAGCAGGTCGTCGCGATCGACGAGCGCAGGGGCGAGGTCGCCGAGGCGCAGTGGCACATCCTCGACGTGCGCGACCCCGCCATCGCGGAGAAGCTGCGCGGCGCCGACGTGGTGGTGCACCTGGCTCTCGATCTCGATCTGGATTCCGACGCGGCGGCCCGCACCGCCTACAACGTGCGCGGCACCCAGACCGTGCTCACCGCGGCAGCCGCCGCCGGTGTGCACCGGGTCGTGCTCTGCACGTCCGCCATGGTCTACGGGGCACTGCCCGACAACGACATCCCGCTGTCGGAGGACGCCGAGCTGCGCGCCACCGCCGAGGCCACCGGCGTCGGAGACCTCATGGAGATCGAGCGGCTCGCCCGCCGGGCTCCGCGCGCGCACCCCGGGCTCAATGTCACGGTGGTGAGACCCGCCGTCCTGGTGGGCGGCACTGACACCGCCCTCACCCGCTACTTCGAGTCGCCGCGCCTCCTCGTGGTCGCCGGATCGCGTCCCACCTGGCAGTTCTGCCACGTCGACGACCTGGTGAGCGCGCTGGAGTACGCCGCGCTGGAGAAGGTGGACGGGGAGCTCGCGGTCGGCTGCGACGGCTGGCTGGAGCAGGAGGAGGTCGAGGAGCTCAGCGGCATCCGCCGCATGGAGCTGCCCTCGGCCGTCGCCCTGGGCGCCGCCGCCCGGCTGCACCGGATCGGTCTCACCCCGTCCCCAGCGGGCGATCTGGCGTACACGATGCACCCCTGGGTCGTCAGCGTCAGCCGGCTGCACGACGCGGGCTGGCGTCCGCAGTGGACCAACGAGGAGGTCCTGGCGGCGCTGCTCGAAGAGGTGGAGGGCCGGCACACGGTCGCGGGCCGCCGCCTCGGCCGCAAGGACGCGACCGCGGCGGGTGCCGCCGGTGCGACGGTCGCCCTGCTCGGCACGGCGGCACTGGTCCGCCGGGCCCGCAAGGCGCGCCGCCGGCTGTAGGAGGCTCCAAGGCGGGGCGCGCCCGGCCGGTCGATCGGGCTATTCCGCGATGTCAGTGGCATGCGGCACGATGGCCGGCATGGCACGTACGCACGAGCACCCCGGCGAGCAGGCAGCTCCGGACCCCGTCCGCCTTCTCGCGATCCGCGACACCCCGCTCTCCGTCGACGAGGTCTTCGCGGCCGTCGGTGACGACGCCTCGGGCGGCACGGCGCTGTTCGTCGGCACCGTGCGCAATCACGACGGCGGCTCCGACGTGGACACCCTCGGGTACTCCTGCCATCCCTCGGCCGAGGCCGAGATGCGCCGGATCGCGGACCAGGTCGTCGCCCGATTCCCGGTGCGGGCGCTGGCGGCGGTGCACCGGGTCGGGGATCTCGCCATCGGGGACCTCGCGGTCGTCGTGGCGGTGTCCTGCCCGCATCGCGGGGAGGCGTTCGAGGCGTGCCGCAAGCTGATCGACGACCTGAAGCACGAAGTGCCGATCTGGAAGCACCAGAAATTCTCCGACGGCACCGAGGAGTGGGTGGGCGCGTAGGCCTGCCGGTTCCTGATCCGCCCGACCCCGGGATGGGTGCGCGCCCTTCCGTGAGCGGTCCGGACCCGGGTTCGTGCCGCCCCGTCCATGAACCGTCCTGCCCCCGGCGTGGAGCCCTCGACCACGGGTACCCGACAAGCCACAGCGGGGCCGTCACGACGGCACGGCACGCGAGCCTTCCCGGACCGCTCTCGTGGCCCGGCCGAAACCTGCGAACAGCCCAAGCGGCCCGATTTGCGTAACCGCCACCCTGCCGTGAGCGTTGAACTGGCAGATGGCTAATCTGCTGATCATTCAGTTGCTTTCGATCATGGGGTAGGGAGGTCGTGATGGCAGCACTCGCCTGGTTGTTGATTCCGCTGTTCGCTGCCGTCGGTGCTGCGATATGGGGAGGCTGGGCCCAGCGGCACCGGACAACCGGTGACGTGGCCGAGCTCGCCGGCTACGCGCGGTTCCGCGACGCGATGGAAAAAGCGGGCACCGGCAGAGATGCCGCCTGACGCGGTCCCGACCCTGACGCCGTCCGTGCGCAGTTGCCTTCCTGCCCCGTACGGACCGGCCCCGGCGGTGCGCTGACAGGCGCGTCCCGTACTGTCGTTCCATGCCACGCCGCACCGCGACGATGCTCGCCTCCACCCTCGTTCTGATCGCACTTCTGTGCGCCGGGGTGTTCATCAAAGTGCCGTACTCGGAGATGTCGCCCGGCCCCACCGTCAACACGCTCGGCGAGGCGCGTGGTGAGCCGGTTCTGGCGATCTCCGGCCGCAAGACCTACCCGACGACCGGTCATCTCAACATGACGACGGTCCGGGTCACCGGTGCGGACTACAACATGAACTTCGTCGAGGCCGTCTACGGCTGGCTGGCCCACGACAACGTCGTCGTTCCGCACGACACGCTCTACCCGGACGGCAAGACGGAAGAGCAGTCGACACAGGAGAACGCCGAGGAGTTCACCCAGTCGCAGGAGTCCGCGAAGGTTGCGGCGCTGAAGCAGCTGAAGATCCCGGTGAAGTCGCGGGTCGTCGTCTCCACGGTCATCAAGGACACGCCCTCCGAGGACCGACTGCACGCCGGCGACGTGATCCGTGCCGTCGACGGAGCCGCCGTCGAGCAGCCGGCCGACGTCGCCAAGCTGGTCACCAAGCACAAGCCCGGCGAGAAGGTCGTCTTCACGATCGTCCCGGCGAAGGCCGCTGCCGCCGCCGAGAAGGCGGGCAAGGAGCCGGACGCCACGGAGAAGGTCACGATCACCACGACCACGTCGGACACCGGCAACCGCGCGATCGTGGGTATCCAGGCGGGGATCGACCACACGTTCCCGTTCACGGTCGACATCAACCTCGCCGATGTGGGCGGCCCCAGCGCCGGTCTGATGTTCGCGCTGGGCATCGTCGACAAGCTCACCCCCGGAAACCTCACCGGCGGCAAGTTCGTCGCGGGCACCGGCACCATCGACGACCTGGGCAAGGTCGGTCCCATCGGTGGCATCGAGATGAAGCTGGTGGGCGCCCGGAACGCGGGGGCGGAGTACTTCCTGACGCCGAACGACAACTGCGCGTCGGCCGCCTCGGACATCCCCGACGGGCTGACCCTCGTGAAGGTCAACACCATCGAGGACGCCGCGAAGTCGCTGGAGAAGATCAGGTCGGGCAGCACGGCGGGGCTGCCGAGCTGCACGACCGGCTGAGCGGCTGCCGGCTGACCGACCCGGCTGAGCACCGGAGCCCGTCGTCCTGGCAACGCGGCGAGCGCGCGCCGATCGACGGACCCCGGACGCCTACGCCTCGAACGTCGCCGACAGCGCTTCCGCCAGACCCGGCACCAGGTCCGAACCCGTCAACACCTCGGTCGCGGAGTCCTTCTCGCGGAGCCGCAGCGCAGACTCACGGGCGCCGTCGCGGAGCACCGCCACGGTCATGCGCACCTCCTGGCGGGCCGGGTGAGCGGCCACCCACTTGGTGAGCGCGGCGTCATCGAGACCTTCGGGCACCGACGCCTCCGCCGATGCGGGAAGCATCTGGCGCTCCACGGTCAGCGCGCAGCCGGCCACCGCGTCCGGCCACGCGATGGTGCCGAGGAACTCGTCCAGGGGAGTGCCGGCGGGAATCTCGTCCTGCTCGATCGGGGTCAGCGGAGCGCCGGCGGCGTCGCCGCCGAGTCCGAGCTGGTTGGCGAGGCCGGGCTCCTGGGTGCGCAGCTGTGCGGTGTCGACGAGGGCGAACAGCCTGGCCGGCCGGTCCCAGCCGAGGCCGGAGGCGTACTCGTCGATTTCGAGCACAGCGCGGGTCAGTGGGCTGGCGGCCATCGGGGGGCCGGAGGAAGAACTATTGGGCATGCCCAATATCCTGCCTCCTTCCGGCCCCGATACGGGAACTAGGTAAAGCCTCAGTAAGTTGCAGTAGTGGGCTCTACGATCGCGGGGCCCGTTTCACACGACCGCGAACTTCGAGGTGCGCACGTTGGCTTTCCAGATGCCGGACCGCGGCGGAGGCCCGACCGGGCCACGGATCAGAGTGGGCCGGCCGTCCCGGCGCGTCCGCACCCTGCTCATGACACTGGGCGTGCTGGCCGTGCTGGCCATGGCGTTCGTCATGTTCGCCGGGTTCTGGACGGACTGGCTCTGGTACCGCTCAGTCCACTACTCCTCGGTGTTCACCACCACTCTGTGGACCAAGATCGGGCTGTTCGCCGTCTTCGGTCTGCTCATGGCGGGAGCCGTCGGGCTGAACATCTGGCTCGCGCACCGGCTGCGCCCGCCGCTCAGCGCGATGTCGCTGGAGCAGCAGAGCCTCGATCGCTACCGGATGAGCATCGCCCCGTACAAGAAGTGGGTGCTCCTCGCGATCACCGCTCTGGTCGGGCTGATCGCCGGCGCGTCCGCCACCGGTCAGTGGCGGACCTGGCTGATGTGGGTCAACGGCGTGCCCTTCGGTCAGAAGGACCCGCAGTTCAAGATGGACGTGTCGTTCTACGCGTTCGACCTGCCCTGGTACCGCTTCCTGCTCGGCTTCGGCTTCGCGGCCGCCGTGCTCTCGCTGATCGCCGCCGCGCTGACGCACTACCTGTACGGCGGGCTGCGCATCACCAGCCCCGGCGCCCGGGCGACCGGGGCGGCCACCGGCCATCTCTCGGTGCTGCTCGGTGTCTTCGTCTCGCTGAAGGCCGTGGCGTACTGGCTCGACCGGTACGGCCTCGCGGTGAAGTCCAGTGACTTCAAGGCCACGGGGAACTGGACAGGCCTGCGGTACGTGGACGCCAACGCCTATCTGCCGGCGAAGACGATCCTGTTCTGCATCGCGGTCATCTGTGCCCTGCTCTTCTTCGCGACGCTCTGGCGGCGTACGTGGCAGCTGCCCGTCATCGGCTTCGGCCTGATGGTCCTGTCCGCGATCCTCATCGGCGGTCTCTACCCGGCGATCGTGCAGAAGTTCCAGGTCCAGCCGAACGAGCAGGCCAAGGAAAGTCCGTACATCAAGAAGAACATCGATGCCACGCGCGAGGCGTACGGCATCGACAGCGCCAAGCCCGAGGACTACGAGGGCAAGGGCAACCCGCAGCGGAAGGCGCAGCAGCGCGAGGCGGCCACGTCGGCGGCGAGTTACCGCGTCGTCGACTCCAACGTCGTCTCGCCCGCCTTCCAGCAGCTCCAGCAGGAGCGCAAGTACTACCAGTTCCCCGCGACGCTGGACGTCGACCGGTACACCGGCTCCGACGGCAAGCCGCAGGACACGGTCATCGGTCTGCGCGAGCTCAACATCACGGGCATCCCGAAGAGCAACTGGATCAACGACCACTTCACCTACACCCATGGCTACGGCGCGATCTCGGCCAAGGGCACCAGCGTGATCACCGATCCGAACCAGGGCACCGTCGGCTCACCGGACTTCACCGAGGCCGGCATGCCCACCAAGGGCCAGCTCGGGAAGTACGAGCAGCGGATCTACTACGGCGAGAAGACCGAGCAGTACTCGATCGTCGGCGGTCCGCAGAAGGAGCTCGACTACGAGGCCAGCGTCGGCCCCACCAAGTACACGAGCTACCAGGGCAAGAGCGGCGTCAGCCTCTCCAACCCGCTGAACCGCGCCGCGTACGCGGTGGCCTTCAGCGAGCCGCAGATCCTGTACTCGGGTGCTGTCGGGGAGGGTTCGCGGATTCTCTACAACCGCACCCCCAAGGAGCGCGTCGAGGCGGTCGCCCCCTGGCTGACGATCGACGGCGACGCCTACCCGGCGGTCGTCGACGGCCGTATCCAGTGGATCGTCGACGCGTACACCACGACCAACGGCTACCCGTACGCCTCGCGTACGACGCTCGGCGACACCACGACCGACTCGCTGACCACCAACCAGCGCGCGGTCGTCGCCCAGCAGAACCAGGTCAACTACATCCGGAACTCGGTGAAGGCGACCGTCGACGCGTACGACGGCTCGGTGAAGCTGTTCCAGTGGGACACCGAGGACCCCGTCCTGAAGACCTGGATGAAGGCCTTCCCGGGCACGGTGAAGTCCAAGGCCGACATCTCGCCCGCGCTCAAGGCCCATCTGCGCTACCCGCAGGACATGTTCAAGGTCCAGCGGGAGCTGCTCACCCGGTACCACGTCACGGAGCCCGAGCAGTTCTACAGCGGCAGTGACGCCTGGCAGGTGCCGGACGACCCGACGAACAAGGACACCAGCGCGGTCCCGCCGTACTACCTGAGTCTGAAGATGCCCGGGGAATCGGCGCAGAAGTTCTCGCTGACGACGACGTTCACGCCGGCCGGACGCCCCAACCTGGGTGCGTTCATGGCCGTCGACGCCGACGCCACCAGCAAGGGCTACGGCTCGATCAGACTGCTGAGAGTGACCTCGACCGTCCAGGGTCCGACACAGGTGCAGAGTGAGCTGAACGGTGTGCCAGAAGTGGCCACGTTCGTCCGGGACCTCAGAGGTACCGACTCGGACATCGAGTACGGAAATCTCCTGACGGTGCCGCTCGACGGCGGGTTCCTCTACATCGAGCCGGTGTACGCCCGAGGCGGCAGTGCGAACTATCCGCTGCTGAAGAAGGTGGCCGTCGCGTACGGCGGAGGCAAACCGGTCTTCAAGGACAGCCTGACGGAGGCGCTCGACGCGGTCTTCGCACAGGAAGGCGCCGAGCCGCCACCGACGACGACGCCACCGACACCACCGGGGGACGGCACCACCAAGCCGCCGCCGGCGACCGGTGACGCCGCGCTCAAGGGCGCCATCGCCGACGTGCTGAAGGCACACCAGGACGCCGAGGCCGCGCTGGCGAAGACGCCGAAGGACTGGGAGGCGTACGGCAGGGCCCAGGAGCAGCTGGACGCGGCCCTGGCACGGCTGAACGCGGCTCAGGGCAAACCGAGTCCCAGCCCGTCCCCGTAGCTGCTGAACAGGCAACACTCCGCGTCGTGATAGTGTTTCAACACAACGACGCGGGGTGGAGCAGCTCGGTAGCTCGCTGGGCTCATAACCCAGAGGTCGCAGGTTCAAATCCTGTCCCCGCTACTGAAACGAAGAGGGCCCGGATCCTTTTGAGGATCCGGGCCCTCTTCGCGCGTATGTGCTGCCGGTGGGAACTGGGCGCGCCGTGGGGCGAGTTGGCCGTCAACGTGTTTGACTTATCTCTCTGTGGGCATGTCGACAAAACGCTGAAGTGACCTTACTGGCTGCGGTATACCAGGTGTACGCGGGTTGCAGGTGGTGCGACGATGGAATTTATGGGGGACAGGGCAACTCTGTTGGAGACAGGGCGGTTTGTGCAGCAGCATGCCGGTAACGCGGCAGATGTGACCAGCGCTGCCGACGCCGCGGACACTCCTGCCGCGAGCCAGGTCGACGGCGTGGGCGCCACTGAGGGCGCCGACTCCGTGGAGAGCGCCGGGGCCGAGGAGCGATACCGCCGTGCGGCGGAGAGTGGCGACACCGCGTCGATGAGCGTGCTCGGCGCGCTGCTGATGCGCCGTGGCGACCTCGACGGTGCGGAGCCCTATCTGCGGGCCGCCACCTCCGAGGGCGACCGTGCGGCCGCCAACAACCTGGGTGTCCTGCTCCACCAGCGCGGTTACGCGGACGAGGCGGCCGGCTGGTGGCGTATCGCCGCCGTCGCCGGCTCGGCCGCCGCGGCGCATGCCCTCGGCCGCCACTTCCGCGAGCGCGGTGACGAGCCCGCCGCCGAGTACTGGCTGCGCCAGTCCGCCGAGCAGGGCCATGCCCTGGGGGCGTACGCACTCGCCGATCTGCTGGAGCACCGCAGTGACGTGGGCGCCGAACGCTGGCTGCGTGCCGCCGCCGAGCAGGGCCATCGTGAAGCGGCCTACCGGCTCGCCCGTGCGCTGGAGCGCCGGGCGGCGGACGAGGCCCGCGCCGGCGGGGACGCGGGCCTCCTGGTCGTCCGCACGGACGGCGATGCGGCAAGCGCCGCCGATGGCGCGTGCGCGTCTCCCGGCGGCCGGGGCCGTGACACCGGTGCGCCCTCCGGCCGCGCCGGTCCGGAGGACCAGGCGGGCCCGGAGCCCACCGTCCTGGACGAGGCCGCCCAGTGGTACCGGCAGGCCGCCGCCCGGGGACACCGCAGGGCCGCGCTGCACCTCGGCGCGATCCTCGAGAAGCGGGGAGAGCTGAAGGAAGCGGGCCGCTGGTACCTCACCTCGGCCAAGGACGGCGAGGCGCGTGCCGCGTGCGCGCTCGGCTTCCTGCTGCGTGACGCCGGTGACGAGGAGAGCGCCGCCGTCTGGTGGCTGCGCGCTGCCCAGGAGGGCGACGGCAACGCCGCCAACGCCCTGGGCGCCCTGCACGCCGCCCGTGGCGAGCAGCAGACCGCCGAGCGCTGGTACCGCGCCGCCATGGACGCGGGCGACGTCAACGGCGCCTACAACCTGGGGCTGCTCTGCGCCGCCCAGGACCGCACCGCCCAGGCCGAGCAGTGGTACCGCCGTGCCGCCTACGCGGGGCACCGGGAGGCCGCCAACGCGCTCGCCGTGCTGCTGCTGCAGTCCGGCGACGCCACGGGCGCCGAGCCGTGGTTCTCCAAGGCGGCCGAGGCCGGCAGCGTGGACGCCGCTTTCAACCTGGGCATCCTCCACGTCGGCCGGGACGACGACCGTACGGCTCTGGTCTGGTACGCCAGGGCCGCGGCCGCGGGCCACACCGAGGCGGCGCTCCAGGTCGGCATAGCGCTGCTACGCGACGGCGACGACCGGGCCGCCGAGCGCCATCTGCGGTGCGCGGCCGGCGGCGGCAGCCCCGAGGCGGCCTTCCGGCTCGCGACGCTGCTGGACTCCCGTCAGCCGCCCCCGGGCGCGCCGGCGCTCGGCGAGCCGCCGGCGGAGAAGACCGAGTGCGAGGAGTGGTACGAGCGTGCCGCCGAGCAGGGGCACCGCCGTGCCCAGGTGCGGGTCGGCATGCTGGCCGCCGCCCGCGGCGACATGGCGGAGGCGGACCGCTGGTACCGCGAGGCCGCCGAGGCGGGCAGCCGCAACGGCGCCTTCAACCTCGGGCTGCTCCTCGCCCGTGAGGGCAACGAGCGCGAGGCGGCTCTGTGGTGGACCCGGGCGGCGCGCGCGGGACACGGCCGGGCGGCACTGCGCCTGGCCCTGCTCGCCGCGCGCCGGGGCGAGCTCACCGAGGGCCAGCGCTGGTGCGCGCGTGCAGTGGAGCTCGGCCCGGCCGAGGTGGCGGAGCGTGCGGCCCGGCTGCGGGACGCGCTGCACCAGGAGCTCACCGCGTAACGGAGCTCACTCCGCACGGGCGCCAATGGATTTGCTCTGGTCGGTGGGGTGACGTAATGTTGTGTTCACCGACGCGGGGTGGAGCAGCTCGGTAGCTCGCTGGGCTCATAACCCAGAGGTCGCAGGTTCAAATCCTGTCCCCGCTACTGAAACCGAAGGCCCGGATCCTGATGGATCCGGGCCTTCGGTCTGTCCGGGCTTCGATTCTTCAACGGTCGGCTTCGGTCGGCCCGCCCGTCGTCTCGCAGGGTTCGGTCTGTCCGGGGCCCGTGTAGTGGATGCGGATGCCCTCCTCGCCCGCCGCGTGCTCGGACCTCAGGACGAGATGCTCGTCGTAGTCGCCGCCGTTCTGACGGCGGTAGGGAATCGGGTCGGTGTCCGGAAGGGCGACGAGCCGTTCGCGCAGCCGCTCGGCGGCGGCCTCGTACTCGGGACCCGACAGGCACACGGTGCCGTTGACGACCAGGGGCGGGACCACGGACATGCCGGTGTACCAGAGGGTGCCGTGCAGGATCGGGAACAGGACGTCGTTGATGTCGCCGTGGATGCCCCGCGGCCCGGTCGTGGCGGCGTTGGCGCCGACCGTGGTCACCACCAGCGCGCGGCGGCCGGACAGCCCGCCGTCCCCGTAGCGCATCGCCCGGCCCGTGGCCGGGTCCGGCACGCCCTGGGCGAAGCCCTGGACGAACAGCCGGTCGAACCAGCCCTTGAGGATGGCCGGCATGCCGAACCACCACAGGGGGAACTGCACGACCAGCGTGTCCGCCCACAGCAGCTTGGCCTGCTCCCGGCGGATGTCCTCACTCAGCGTGCCGGTCTCCAGGGCGCGCTGGGACTCGGTGAGCACGTCGAGGCGCTTGTCCGGGTCGTGGGCGAAGTCACCGTGGTCGACCACGGGATTCCAGCCCATCGCGTAGAGATCCGACTCGACGACCTCGTGCCCCCGCTCACGCAGCACCGCGACGCCTTCGTCGCGCAGTGCCCCGTTCAGCGAGCGCGGGTCGGGGTGGGCGGACACCCAGAGCACGCGCACGACCGATCACTCCCTCCGTTGCGATGTGCGCCCGTCGCGCACACGTCGCAGGTGTGTCTGCCCGGGCGGAGGGGACTGAATCCGGACGGTGGGTCGGGCCCCGGTCTGCGGGTCGCGGGAATAGGGGGCGCGGACAGCGAAAAGCCCCGGCACGCCTGGGTGCCGGGGCTCTCGATGTCGTACGTCTACGCGGCCGCGCAGTTCGGGCAGGTGCCGCGGTACGTCACCTCGACGTCCGAGACCGTGAAGCCGAAGCGCTCGGAGTCGGGCAGGTCCGCCAGCGGGTTGCCGGCCGGGTGCACGTCGCGGATGGCGCCGCAGCGGGCGCAGACGAGGTGCTGGTGGGGCTGGTGGGCATTCGGGTCGTACCGCTTGGCGCGGTGGTCCGTGGAGACTTCCAGGACCTCGCCGAGGGTGACGAGCTCACCCAGCGTGTTGTAGACCGTCGCCCGCGAGATCTCGGGCAGCCTCTTCACCGCCCGCGCGTGGACCTCGTCGGCGGTCAGATGCACGTGCTCGCCGTCGAGGACCTCTGCCACGACACGCCGCTGGGCGGTCATGCGCCAGCCACGTCCGCGAAGCCGTTCAAGAAGGTCACTCATAGGAACAGCCTAACAGTGGCTCGTCCTAGGTCCCGACCGAGTGTGAACTTGGATGCTTACTTGACTTGGACAAAGTCCATTGTAGGGTCGGATCCAGTAAACGTAGAGGGACAGGACTTGCAGGAATGACGCAGGAGGCGCACGTGACGCAGGGACCGCTCACCACGGAGGCCGGGGCTCCGGTCGCCGACAACCAGAACAGCGAGACGGCGGGCGTCGGCGGTCCCGTTCTGGTCCAGGACCAGGCGCTGCTCGAGAAGCTCGCGCACTTCAACCGCGAGCGCATTCCGGAGCGCATCGTCCACGCGCGGGGCGCCGGTGCCTATGGCACCTTCACGCTCACCCGCGACGTCTCGCAGTGGACGCGTGCGAAGTTCCTCTCCGAGGTCGGCAAGCAGACCGAGACGTTCCTGCGGTTCTCGACCGTCGCGGGCAACCTCGGCTCGGCCGACGCGGTGCGGGACCCGCGCGGCTTCGCGCTGAAGTTCTACACCGAGGAGGGCAACTACGACCTCGTCGGCAACAACACCCCGGTGTTCTTCATCAAGGACGCCATCAAGTTCCCGGACTTCATCCACACCCAGAAGCGCGACCCGTACACGGGCAGCCAGGAAGCGGACAACGTCTGGGACTTCTGGGGTCTGAGCCCGGAATCGACGCACCAGGTCACCTGGCTCTTCGGCGACCGCGGTATCCCGGCCACCCTGCGCCACATGAACGGCTACGGCTCGCACACCTTCCAGTGGAACAACGAGGCGGGCGAGGTCTTCTGGGTCAAGTACCACTTCAAGACGGACCAGGGGATCAAGAACCTCACCACCGACGAGGCCAACCGCCTCTCCGGTGTGGACCCGGACAGCCACCAGCGGGACCTGCGCGAGTCCATCGAGCGCGGTGATTTCCCGTCCTGGACCGTGCAGGTGCAGATCATGCCGGCGGCCGAGGCGGCGACCTACCGCTTCAACCCGTTCGACCTCACCAAGGTGTGGCCGCACGAGGACTACCCGCCGATCGAGATCGGCAAGCTGGAGCTCAACCGCAACCCGGAGAACATCTTCGCCGAGGTCGAGCAGTCCATCTTCAGCCCCGCCCACTTCGTGCCGGGCATCGGTCCCTCCCCGGACAAGATGCTCCAGGGCCGTCTCTTCGCGTACGGCGACGCCCACCGCTACCGCGTCGGCATCAATGCCGACCACCTGCCGGTGAACCGCCCGCACGCCACCGAAGCGCGGACGAACAGCCGTGACGGCTTCCTGTACGACGGCCGCCACAAGGGTGCGAAGAACTACGAGCCGAACAGCTTCGGCGGCCCGTTCCAGACGGACCGTCCGCTGTGGGTCTCCACCCCGGTCGGCGGCGGCACCGGCAACCACGAGGCGCCCCGTCACGCCGAGGACGACGACTTCGTGCAGGCGGGCAATCTCTACCGCCTGATGTCGGAGGACGAGAAGACCCGTCTGATCGAGAACCTCTCGCAGTTCATCGCGAAGGTGTCGCGCGACGAGATCGCGGAGCGGGCGGTCGACAACTTCCGCAAGGCGGACGGTGACTTCGGCAAGCGGCTGGAGGCCGCGGTCCAGGCCCTTCGCGGCTGACCGGCGGCTGCCGAAGAACAGAGGGCCGGATCCCTGTCCAGGGGGGTCCGGCCCTCGTGTGTGCGCACCGGTCGCCCGGCATTCCGTGCGTCATGCGTCAGGGTCTGCCGGGTCCTGGCGTTCGTTGATCGCCCGGGCGACAGGTCCTGGGTACCGACGCGCTCTAGCCGACGAGTGTGGAGTGGTGCCGCCGGGTCGGGGCCCAGCAGCGGATGATGTCGCGGACGGACACGATGCCGACGGGCCCGCCGTCGCCGTCCATCACGATCAGATGCCGGAAGCCGCCGTGCGACATGGCCTCTGCAGCTTCCTCCAGGGTCCAGGACGGCGCGGCGAAGACGACGTCGGTGGTGGTGTGGGTTCCGGCGGTCTCCTGGTCGGGGTCCTGGCCCTTGCCCACCGCTACGAGAATGTCGCGCTCGGTCAGAATGCCCAGGCCGTCGGCGTCGGTGTCGAGGACGACCGCCGCGCCGACGCGGCGTGCGGCCATCAGCCGGGCCGCCTGGCGGAGTGTGTGCGTGGGTCCGATGGTGAGGACCACCGTGCTCATGGCGTCACGGACGAGCATGAATGGAGCCACCTCCTTGGTGATCGGCAGTTCGGGAACCGATTCACAAGTTCACAAGTGGGGGACTCTCAGAGTCGCAGTCTTGGGGGACCGCAGCAAGGGGGCGGGCGCGGCGCATTCCTCGGCGCCCGGACACCGCCGGGGACGGGCGGGTGCGCCTGCCCCGGCAGTCGGCGGTACGGCCCACGAGGCCGCCGGACGGCCTGATGCTGCCCTCCGGTCAGTGGCCGACGGTGACCGTCAGTAGCGCTGGTTCAGATACCCGAGCAGTTCTTCGTGGAGCAGTCCGTTGGACGCGGCCGCGTTCCCGCTGTGCGGGCCGCGGCGTCCGTCCAGGCCCGTGAAGGAGCCGCCGGCCTCCTGGACGACGATCGCCGTGGCGGCCATGTCCCACAGCGACAGCTCCGGCTCCGCGCAGATGTCCACCGAACCCTCGGCCACCATCATGTAAGGCCAGAAGTCGCCGTATCCGCGGGTGCGCCAGCACGCGCGGGTCAGATCCATGAAGCCGTCCAGCCGTCCCTGCTCCTCCCAGCCGCTGAGGGAGGAGTACGCGAAGGAGGCGTCCGAAATGCTGCCGACCCGGCTGACGTGGAGCCTGGTGGCCTGGCTCAGACTGCGCCCGGTGTAGGCGCCACCACCCTGCGCGGCCCACCAGCGGCGGCTGAGCGCCGGGGCCGAGACCACGCCGACGACCGGCTGGAAGCCGCCCTCGCCCTGGACCATCAGCGAGATCAGCGTCGCCCAGACGGGGACGCCGCGTACGTAGTTCTTGGTGCCGTCGATGGGGTCGATCACCCAGCGGCGCGGGCCCGTGCCCTCGATGCCGTACTCCTCGCCGAGGATCGCGTCACGCGGCCGCGCTCTCTTCAGCTGCCCGCGGATCAGTTCCTCCGCCGCCTTGTCGGCCTCGGTCACCGGCGTCATGTCCGGCTTGGTCTCGACCTTGAGGTCGAGGGCCTTGAACCGGTCCATGGTCGCGGCGTCGGCGGCATCGGCGAGGACATGGGCGAGGCGCAGATCGTCGTGGTAGTCGGGCATGGTCGTCACTCTATCGGGGCCCATCCGGCCTCCCGGGGGCGCCTGTTCGCCCCGGCTCTTGACAGTGGGTGGAGGCGCGTCAACTCTGAGCGCAGTGCCGTACCGCACGGTGGGCGCCCGGTCGGGGCGCCGCCCGGCCTGGGAGGCGATGATGCCTACAGCGCGAGAGTCCCTGCTGAACGCCGCGCTCGCCGCGCTTGCCGAGCTGCCGTGGTCGGGGGTGCGGATGGTGGATGTCGCCTCCGCCGCGGGGGTCTCGCGGCAGACCCTCTACAACGAGTTCGGCAGCAAGGACGGGCTGGCCCGCGCGCTGGCGCGGCGGGAGGCCGACACCTATCTGTACGGCGTGGACCAGCTGCTGGCCGAGCGGACGGCCCCCGTCGACCGGCTGGCCGCCGTGGCCGAGTGGACGGTCGGCGAGGCGCGGTCGAGACCGTTGCTGCGTGCGCTGCTGACCGGCTGCTGGGGCGAGCGTCTGCCCGTTCCCCGGCCCGCCCGCCGCGATGCGCCCGCGGCCGGGGTCCCCGCCCAGCGCCGTGCGGACGCCGGACTTCCGGCCCCCTCGGACGTGGTGACGGAGGTACGGGACAGGTCGCAGGCAGCACTGGAATCCGGGCGGCCCCAGGCGCGGACGGCGGAGGAGTCGGCCGCGCTCGCGCAGCGCTGCGAGCTGGCGGTGCGGCTCGCGTTCTCCTTTGTCGTCGCGCCCGCCGGTGAGGGCGTGGGGCAGCTGGTCCGTACGGCCGTGGCCGGCGTCAGTGTCCCGACCCCGACAGCTGGAGACCGATGACTCCGACGATCACCAGGGTGATCGAGACGATCTTCAAAGTGGAGACCAGGTCGTCCAGGAAGACCATTCCGTAGATCGCGGTCCCCGCCGCTCCGATGCCGGTCCACACCGCGTACGCCGGACCGACGTCCAGCTTCCGCAGGGCCAGGGTCAGCAGACCGAAGCTGCCCAGTGCGAAGCAGGCGAACGCGATCGTCGGCCAGAGCCGGGTGAATCCGTGCGACAGCTTGAGACAGACCGCGAATCCCGTCTCCAGGATCCCGGCGACCACCACCAGCAGCCACGCCATGGTCTGTGCCTCCGCAACGCTCGGTGACTGCTCGGTGGGACGTGATGCGATTATGCCCTTACCAGGACCGACAGGCGGCAAACGTGCGCCGGTCAGTCGCCCTCGCGTCGCTCCCGGGTGGCGAGCAGTCGCCGCAGGGAGTACAGCCTGGCCGGGTCCGCGTGGCCCTCGGCGACCCACTCGTCCAGCGCGCAGTCCGGCTCGTCGTGGCTGCACGCCCGCGGACAGCCCTCCGTCCCCGGCACGAGATCCGGGAAGGCGAGGATCACGCGGGACGGGTCGACATGGTGCAGACCGAACGACCGCACACCGGGGGTGTCGATCACCCAGCCGCCCTCCTTGTCGTTGAGCGGGAGGGCGAGGGCCGAGGTGGTGGTGTGCCGGCCGCGGCCGGTGACCGCGTTGACCAGGCCGGTGCTCCGCCGGCGCTCCTTCGGCACCAGAGCGTTGACCAGCGTCGTCTTGCCCACGCCGGAATGGCCGACGAACGCGGTGGTGCGGCCGGAGAGGTGTTCGTGCACGCGCTCCGCGGCGACGCCGTCGACGAATTCGTCGCGCGTGGTGACCACATGGGGGACACCGAGCGCGCCGTACATCTCCAGCAGTTCGTCCGGCGACGCCAGGTCGGACTTGGTGAGGACCAGGAGCGGGGTGAGCCCGCCGTCGTACGCGGCGACCAGGCAGCGGTCGATCAGACGGGGGCGCGGTTCGGGGTCGGCGAGGGCGGTCACGATGGCGAGCTGGTCGGCGTTGGCCACGACCACGCGCTCGTAGGGATCGTCGTCGTCGGCCGTACGGCGGAGGACGGACTTCCGCTTCTCGATCCGCACGATGCGCGCCAGGGTGTCCTTGTCCCCGGACAGATCGCCGACGATGCCGACGCGGTCACCCACGACAGCGGCCTTGCGGCCGAGTTCCCGGGCCTTCATGGCGTGGACGATCCGGTCGTCGACGAGACAGGTGAGCCGCCCGCGGTCGACGGTGAGGACCATGCCCTCGACGGCGTCCTCGTGCTTGGGGCGGATGTTGGTCCGCGGCCGGTTGCCCTTACGGTTCGGGCGGACGCGGATGTCGTCCTCGTCGGGGTTCTTGCCGTAGCGCCGCATCTCGTCAGGCCCCGAGCATTCCGGCCCACATCCGCGGGAAGTCGGGCAAGGTCTTCGCGGTCGTCGCCACGTTCTCGATCTGCACGCCCTCGACGGCGAGGCCGATGATCGATCCGGCTGTCGCCATCCGGTGGTCGTCGTAGGTGTGGAACACACCGCCGTGCAGTGGGCGGGGGCGGATGTGCAGTCCGTCCTCCGTCTCGGTGACATCGCCGCCGAGTTCGTTGATCTCCTTGGTGAGAGCGGCCAGACGGTCGGTCTCGTGCAGGCGCAGATGAGCCACCCCGCGCAGCGTGGAGGGGGAGTCCGCGAGGGCCGCGACGGCCGCGATGCCCGGGGTGAGTTCGCCGACCTCGCCGAGGTCGACGTCGATGCCGTGGATGCGGCCCGTGCCGGTCAGCGTCAGACCGGCTTCGGTCAGCGTGCAGGAACCGCCCATCTCGGTGAAGATCTCGCGCAGGGCGTCGCCGGGCTGGGTGGTGCGCTCGGGCCAGTCCGGAATGGTCACCCGGCCGCCCGTGATGAGCGCGGCCGCCAGGAACGGCTGCGCGTTCGACAGATCGGGCTCGACGGTGAGGTCACGGCCCAGCAGGGCGGAGGGGGAGACCCGCCAGACATTGGGCTCGCCGCCGGTCTCCGGCTCATCGACCTGGGCGCCGACGGCACGCAGCATGTCGACGGTCATCCGGATGTGCGGCATCGACGGCAGACGGGCGCCGATGTGCCGCACCTCCACGCCCTGGTTGAAGCGCGGGGCGGAGAGCAGCAGCGCCGAGACGAACTGCGAGGACGAGGAGGCGTCGATCTCGACGGAGCCGCCGTCCAGTGCGCCGCCGCCGTGCACGGTCATCGGGAGCGCGCCGCGGCCGTCGTCGTCGATGCGGGCGCCGAGCACGCGCAGGGCGTCGATCACGCCGTTCAGCGGGCGCTCGTAGGAACGGGGGTCGCCGTCGAAGCGGATCGGGCCGGACGCGAGGGAGGCGACGGGCGGGAGGAAGCGCATCACCGTGCCGGCGTTGCCGACGTCGACGGTGGCCGGACCGTGGAGACCGGCGGGGATCACACGCCAGGCCTCGCCCTCGCTGTCGTGGACGCCGGTGACGGTGGAGCTGGAGGACACCGTCTCCTCGATGCCGACACCGAGGGCGCGCAGGGCGTCGGCCATCAGCAGGCTGTCGCGCGAACGCAACGGGCGGCGCAGCCAGCCCGGCTCGGCGGCGAGAGCGGCCAGCACCAGAGCGCGGTTGGTGACCGATTTGGAACCGGGCACGGTCACCGTCGCTTCGACGGCTCCGGTCGCGAACGGGGCGGGCCAGAGGGCAGGGTGCACGGAAGCTTCGGTCATGGCCTTCACTTTAATGGCTCCGGGCGAACCCCGATCTTGATCAAATACGGCGAAACCGGGGCGTAATCGATCAGTGGTAAAGGGCTTCGGCGAGTGTTCGCCATGTGCTCACAGACCCAGCAGCCACCGGCCGCCGCCGATCAGGGAACACAGGGACACCGCGTGGAAGAGGAACAGCCACAGGGCGGGCGGCACATGGGTCAGCCGGGCGAGCTGATCGGCGTCCGAGTCCGGCGCTCCGCCGTGCCGGCGCTTGGACTGGAGCTCGAAGGCCGGCCGTACGCCGCCGAGCAGCAGGAACCAGACGGCCGCATAGGCGAAGGCGGCCTGCACCTCGGGCTCGGTGAGCCAGGAGACGAGCAGGAAAGCGGCGCCCGTGAGGATGACGGTGACCGCTCCGTAGACGTTGCGGATCATCACCAGCATGGCCAGCAGCAGCGCCGTGGACACCCACAGCAGCAGGGTGATGTGGTGCGCGGCCAGCAGCCAGGCGCCGCCGAGGCCCAGCAGGGGAGGCGCGGTGTAACCGGCCGCCGCGGTGAGGATCATGCCGAGGCCGGTCGGCTTGCCGCGGCTCACCGTCAGACCGCTGGTGTCCGAGTGCAGCCGGATGCCGTCCAGTTTGCGGCCGGTGAGCAGGGCGATGAGCCCGTGGCCGCCCTCGTGGGCGATCGTCACGGCGTTGCGGGAGACGCGCCAGACGGGATGCGGGAGCACGACGGCGAGGGCGAGGACCGCGGTGCCGATGACCAGCCACCGGTCCGGTGCGGGCTGGGACCCGAAGACGCGGTCCCAGAGATCACCTATGGACGCGCTGCTGAGCGGCGAAAGGTATTCGGTGCTGACCATTTCTGGGGCGGCTCCTCGGGCGGCGGGCGGGAGTGGCAGTCTGGCACTTATGTGCGGACGGTATGCAGCCAGTCGTAGGCCCGAGGACCTCACCGGACTCTTCGAGGTCGAGAAGTGGGAGCCGAAGGAGACGCTGGCTCCCGATTTCAACGTCGCCCCGACCAAAGAGGTCTACGCGATTCTCGAACGCCCTCTCAAAGACGCGGAGGACCCCCGCCCGGTTCGCCAGCTCCGCTCGCTGAAGTGGGGGCTCGTGCCGTCCTGGGCGAAGACGCCCGAGGGCGGGGCCCGGATGATCAACGCCCGGGCGGAGACCGTGCACGAGAAGCCGTCGTTCCGCAAGCCCTTCGTCTCGCGCCGCTGCATCCTGCCGGCCGACGGCTATTACGAGTGGGTGACCGCGGCGGAGGAACGGCAGCTGGAGGAGCAGGGCAAGAAGAAGCGGCCGAGGAAGCAGCCGTACTTCGTCACCCCCGCGGACGGCTCGGTGTTCGCCATGGCCGGTCTGTACGAGTTCTGGCGGGACAGCACCCTGCCCGACGACCATCCCCAGGCGTGGTGGGTGACCTGCTCGGTGATCACCACGGAGGCCGAGAGGGGACCGCTCGGCGTGGCACCCGCCGAAGGACCGCGCTCGCTGTCCGACATCCACCCCCGGATGCCGCTGATGCTCACGCCGGACCGGTGGGACGCCTGGCTGGACCCCTCCCGGACGGACGTGGACGAGCTGAAGTCGCTGCTCCAGCCGCCGCCGGAGGGCCTGATGCGGGCGTACCCGGTGACGACGGCGGTCAGCAATGTGCGCAACAACGGACCGGAACTGCTGGAAGAACTCGCGGCGCCGCAGGAGAGCACGCTGTTCTGACCCGGCGCGGCCCAAGATGGCTGCGTGAAGAACAACGAGATCGTCGAAACCCCGGCCGGGGACGCCCGTGTCACCTGGTACGCGGCCGAGAACGCCACCACCGTGCTGGCCCTCGGCCACGGGGCCGGCGGCGGCATCGGTGCCCGCGACCTCCAGGGGATCGCCGCCGCGCTGCCCGCCGACGGGGTCACCGTCGCTCTGGTGGAGCAGCCCTGGCGCGTGGCGGGGAAGAAGCTCGCACCCGCGCCCAAGACCCTCGACGTCGGCTGGCGGGCCCTGTGGCCGGCCCTCGCCGCGCCCGGCCTGCCCGTCGTCGCCGGAGGGCGCAGCGCCGGTGCGCGGGTGGCCTGCCGGACCGCGCGGGAGCTCGGGGCGGTCGCGGTCCTCGCCCTCAGCTTTCCGCTGCACCCGCCCGGCAGGCCCGAGAAGTCGCGGGCCGGGGAACTCCTCGGCGCCGGGGTGCCGACACTCGTCGTCCAGGGCGGCAACGACCCCTTCGGCAGGCCCCGCGAATTCCCGGACGGTGCGTACGAGCTGGTCGAGGTGGAGCACGCGGATCACGGCTTCGCCGTCGCCAAGAGCGCCGGCATCACCGAGGAGGAGACCGTGACAACCATCACGGACGCGGTGCGCGCCTGGCTGGCGCGGCTGCGGGAATGACCGGGGTCCCGGCTCTGTTGTGCGGGATGTCTGTACGTCAGTAACCGGAGCATGGAGTAGGGAGTCCGTCGCATGGGTTCGACCATCTGCCCGAGCCGCAGGCACGCCGCTGACCTGGAGTGGACCGTGCTCTCGGCAGGCAAGAGCGCCCCCGTACGGGCGGCGGGCGGAGTGGATCGGCAGGAGCCGGCAACCGAAGGTCGACTATTCTCCGATTCGAGCGGGTCCGCATTCGGCCTCGCCACAGCGTTGGAGGAGGTGGGTCCGGTCACTGGGACCGACGCAGGGACGGACGACGGCCAGGCGGCACAGCCGGAAGAGACGCCCGCGGAGCGCAACGCCCGTTTCGAGCGTGACGCCCTCGGCTTCCTCGACCAGATGTACTCCGCCGCCCTGCGCATGACGCGCAATCCGGCCGATGCCGAGGATCTCGTGCAGGAGACGTATGCCAAGGCGTACGGGTCCTTCCACCAGTTCCGTGAGGGGACCAACCTCAAGGCGTGGATGTACCGGATTCTCACGAACACCTTCATCAACTCGTACCGGAAGAAGCAGCGCGAGCCCCAGCGCAGTGCCGCCGAGGAGATCGAGGACTGGCAGCTGGCCCGGGCCGAGTCGCACATGTCGACGGGACTGCGCTCCGCGGAGTCGCAGGCTCTCGACCATCTCCCCGACTCGGACGTGAAGGCCGCGCTGCAGGCCATTCCCGAGGAGTTCCGTATCGCGGTCTATCTCGCAGACGTCGAGGGCTTTGCGTACAAGGAGATCGCGGACATCATGGGAACACCCATCGGGACGGTGATGTCCCGCCTGCACCGGGGCCGCCGTCAACTGCGCGGCATGCTCGAGGACTACGCACGTGAGCGCGGACTCGTCCCGGCTGGTGCGGGGGAGTCGAACGAAGCGAAAGGCTCGGGCTCATGAGCTGCGGAGAGCCGCACGAGACGGACTGCTCAGAGGTCCTGGACCATCTCTATGAGTTTCTCGACCGAGAGATGCCCGACAGCGACTGCACCAAGTTCGAGGTCCACTTCGAGGAGTGCTCCCCGTGCCTGGAGAAGTACGGGCTCGAGCAGGCCGTGAAGAAGCTGGTCAAGCGCTGCTGCGGGCATGACGACGTGCCCACGGACCTGCGCGCCAAGGTCATGGGCCGCATCGATCTGATCCGCTCGGGACAGGCCGTCCCCGAGCAGGACGTGACGGTCGCGGGCAGCGAGCTGCCGGGCCTCGCCCAGGAGTAGTTCAGGACGCCGCAGCAGCGAAAACGGTGCGCCACGAGATGCGTGGCGCACCTTTTTCATGGGCGGGTGCCTGACGCGCCGCGCCGCGGTGTCAGACCGCGCCGTGGCGCCCGCGCGTCACCCGTCTGTGCGAAAGGTGGCCAACGCCCCGCCATGTCTCCGCCAACTCGCTAGCCTTGCGCTCGATTTGGGAGGGGGCGGGGCGGTGAGGTCCGTACCGGCATCGGCACGTGCGTACATTCTGGCCGCCCTGCTCTGCGCCGTGGCCTGCGTCCTGCCCGCGCTGCGGCAGGACGTCCCGGGTGGATGGAGGGCCGTCGGCCTGCTCGCCGGGCTCTACGCCGTCTGCGAACTGCCCGCCCGCTGCCGCTACCTCGGCAGTTCGGTGCCCGTCGCGGCCGGCTCCTTCTTCCCGGTGCTGCTCGCCGCCGCGTTCCTGCTGCCCCCGGCGCAGGCCGCGCTGGTCGCCGTGCCCGGCGCCCTGCTGGGACGGGTCGACCTGCGGCCGACGGGTGTCCGGCGGATCTGGCGGGCGGCCCAGCTGACCCTCGCCACCTGGAGCGCCGCCCAGGTCTATCTGCTGCTCGGCGGCGAACACGTCCTGCGCGCACCCGACTTTCCCCAGGCACTCCTGACGGCCGCCGGCGGCGCGCTCGCCTTCTGCCTCGCCGTCACCGCTCTCGACGGCGGCATCCTCGCGACCGCGGAGCGGCTGCCCCTGCGCACCGCGTGGCGCGGTCCGGCGCTGCGCTCCCTCGTGCCGCATCTGGTGCACGGGCTGGCCGGGCTCATGATGGCGGTGCTGTGGGCGAGTCCGTACGGCCCGCTGTCCGCGCTCTTCGTGCTGCTGCCGATGTACATCTCCTGCTGGATCTTCGCGCAGTACCACCGCGAGCGCGCGGCCCACCAGGCCACCATCCGGGCCCTGGTGCAGGCCGTCGACCTGAAGGACAAGTACACCCGCGGGCACAGCGAGCGGGTGGGACGGGCCTCGGCCCTCATCGCGCGCGAACTCGACATGGACGAGGAGCGCCTGGAGATGCTCCGGTTCGCCGGGATCCTCCACGACGTGGGCAAGCTGGGCGTGCCCACCCGGGTGCTGCGCAAGGACGGTCCCCTCACCCCCGACGAGCGCCGGGTCATCGAACTGCATCCCGAGTACGGCCACGAGATGGTGCGCGGCATCGGTTTCCTCGGCGAGGCGCGGGCCGCGATCCTGCACCACCACGAGCGGCTCGACGGCAGCGGATACCCCTACGGGCTCACCGGCCGGCAGATTCCCGAGTTCGCCCGCGTCGTCGCCGTGGCGGACGCCTTCGACGCGATGACCTCGACCCGTTCCTACCGGCGGGCCCGGCCCGTGCCGGCGGCGCTGGCGGAACTGCGGCGGTGCGCGGGTACCCAGTTCGACCCGCAGATGGTGCGCGCCCTGGCCTGCGCGCTGGAGCGGCACGGCTGGGAGACGGCCGTCACCTCGGACGAGCCCGGTCCGCCGGGCGCGCGGACCCCGCGGGCAGGCATCCCGCCGCAGCCGGCCGTGGTCCCCGCCAGACGCCGCGGCAACCGCACCCCCGGCGGCGGGGTGTGACGCCGGGGACCGGCGCCGTGCGCGTCGTTCACGGCGCGGCCGCCACACTGACCTGCGCCGGTCTCGCGTGGACCCTCTGGGCCGGTCTGGAGCAGCCCGGCTACGCCCTGGCCTTCGGCGCGCTCATCGTCGTCGGCGAGCTCGCCCGCTGGGGGGCGGGGCCGGGGGAGCGGGAACCCGCGCCGATCGGGGCCGCCGGGGCGCTCGCGTACGCCCTGCTCGGGGAGTGCGCGGGCAGGGACACCAGCCACGGCGTCCTCCAGGTGGTCGCCGTCGTCGTGGCGGCCGCGCTCGTGGGGGCCGTCCTCCATGTGGCGCGCGGACGCGGACCCGCGCTGGACCATGTCGCCCGCCGGGTGCTCACCGTCGGGTTCGCCGCCGTCTGTTTCCAGCCGCTCTACAACTCGGGCGAGCTGGAGCGCCGGCTCGGTCAGGGCCCGTACTACGCGCTCTTCCTGCTCGTGCTGCTGCTCCTGACGGCCCTGTGCGACGCGGTGCTCGCCGCGGCGATGCTGCGCGCCCGCACCGGCTTCCCGTACGGGCCGCTGCTGCGCGACGAGCTGCGGGCGATCCTCGGCATAGGGTCCGCCGTCTGCGCCACCGGGGCCGTGATGGCGCTCGCCGTCGCCGTCGCCGGGCTGTGGGCGCTGCCCGTCTTCTGTGTGCCCCTCCTGCTCACCCAGCTGTCCTTCCGGCGCTACGCGGCCGTCAGGACCACCTACCGGCAGACCATCGCCTCACTCGCGCGGGCGACGGAGATCGCCGGATACACCAGGCCGGGCCATGCCCGCCGGGTCGCATCCCTCTCCACCGCCGTCGGGCGGGAGCTGGGGCTCACCGGAGGCGATCTGACCGTTCTGGAGTACGCGGCGCTGATGCACGACATCGGCCAGCTCTCCCTCGTGGACCCCGTGCCGGACGGGGCCACGACCCTCCTGCCCGTGCCCGAACAGCGCCGTATAGCGCTTCTCGGCGGAGCCGTCGTCCGCCAGACCGGAGTCCCGTCCGCCGTCGCCGTCGTCGTGGAGCGCCAGGCCGACCCGTACCGCGAACAGCCGCTTCCCGCCCGGATTGTCCGTGCCGTCAACGCATACGACGATCTGACAGGGGGAAGCGGACGCTCCGCGGGCGGGGCCCTCGGGGCACTCGAACGGCTCCGCCTCGGTACCGGACAGGACTATCAGCCGGAGGTGGTCGAATCACTTGCCAGAGTCCTGGCGAGAGGCGGTCTGGCCCCCGCCCCACCTGGGTAACCCATGGGTAATGAGTCAGCCTCCGACCGGGCATGGTTGGATGCAAATGAGGACACACAAGCAGCGTGCGGGGGCATTGACCCGAGCGACCGGCAGGCGGGAATCGTGAGGATCTTCGGGAAGGTACGGCATCGGCCCTCCGCCTCGTGGCGGCAGGCCACCGACCGCGCGTTCACGCTGATCGGCGACGGCCGGTACGAGGACGCGGGCGCTCTGCTGACACGAGCGGCGGACCTTGAGCCCTGGCTCTCCGAGTCCTGGTTCAATCTCGCCCTGCTGCACAAGTTCCGGCACGACTGGGAGCAGGCCAGGGCCGCCGGTCTGCGCGCGGTCGCCCTGCTGGACAAGGAGACCGGGGCCCCCGACTGGTGGAACGTCGGCATCGCGGCCACCGCCCTCCAGGACTGGCCGCTCGCCCGCCGTGCCTGGCAGGCGTACGGGCTCAAGGTGCCCGGCAGCCCCACCCGCGCGGGTGGCGCCGGTGCGGCCGCGGCGAACGGCGAACCGGTCGGCATGGACCTCGGCAGCGCCGCCGTACGGCTGTCGCCCGAGGGCGAGGCCGAAGTGGTGTGGGGCCGCAGGCTCGACCCGGCCCGGATAGAGGTGCTGTCGATCCCGCTGCCCTCCTCCGGCCGCCGCTGGGGCGAGGTCGTGCTGCACGACGGTGTGCCGAACGGCGAGCGGACCACGTCCGCGGGCCCGTCCTACCCCGTCTTCGACGAGATCGAGCTCTGGGCGCCGTCTCCTGTGCCCACCTGGGTGGTACTGCTGGAGGCGGCCACCGAGGCCGACCGGGACGCCCTGGAGCAGCTGGCGTCGGACGCCGGATTCGCCGCCGAGGACTGGTCCTCGTCGGTACGACTGCTGTGCCGGGCCTGTTCCGAGAGCCGGATGCCGAGCGCCGAGGGCGAGGGCGAGCACCTCGATCCGCACGATCACAGCGAGCCCGGCCATCCCGGCCCGCTCGGCCACCGTACGGCCGGCGATCTGTGGTCGCCGGAGCGCGAGTGCGGCATCGCCGCCCCCGCCGGTCTGGTGCGCGGACTGCTCGACGGGTGGGTCGCGGACAGCCCGGACACCCGCGAGTGGCGGGATCTCGAGGAAGTCTGCTGACGCCTGCCCGTAGGCTGTACGGACACAGAGTGACCGGCCACCGGGCTCGCATCGGGTATTGAGGAAGGCGTACGGCTGACATGGCGTCGCAGCAGGAGACGGACCAGCAGGTCAACGATGGTTTCGTCGTGGACACGGAGGACTGCGAGGCACGTGAGCTCGCCCATCGCGAGCGGGGCACCTCGCGCCCGATCACGGTCGTCGGCAACCCCGTCCTCCACACGGAGTGCAAGGACGTCACCGCCTTCGACGACAAGCTCGCCTCGCTGATCGACGACATGTTCGCGAGCCAGCGCACCGCCGAGGGCGTCGGCCTGGCCGCCAACCAGATCGGCGTGGACCAGAAGGTCTTCGTCTACGACTGCCCCGACGACGACGGTGTGCGGCACGTCGGTGTGGTCTGCAACCCGGTCCTGGAGGAGCTGCCTCCGGAGCTGCGCGTGCTGGACGACGCCAACGAGGGCTGCCTCTCCGTCCCGACCGCCTACGCCTCGCTGGCCCGCCCCGACTACGCGGTGGTGCGCGGCCAGGACGCCCAGGGCAACCCGATCAAGGTGCGTGGCACCGGCTATTTCGCGCGCTGCCTCCAGCACGAGACGGACCACCTGTACGGCTACCTGTACATCGACCGGCTCTCCAAGCGGGAGCGCAAGGACGCGCTGCGGCAGATGGCCGAGGGCACGCCGCGCTACCCGGTCGTGCCCAACGAGTGAGCCGTCAGGCGACGGTCCGCACCGGTCCGCGGAAGGTGCGGCGGTAGGCGTTCGGCGTGGTGCCGAGGGTGCGGAGGAAGTGGTGGCGCAGCGCCGCCGCGTTGCCGAACCCGGACCGTCCCGCGATCGTGTCCACCGTGTCGTCCGTCGACTCCAGCAGCTCCTGCGACAGCAGCACCCGCTGTCGCAGCAGCCAGCGGTAGGGCGTCGTCCCGGTCTCCTGCTGGAAGCGGCGGGCGAAGGTCCGCGGTGACATGTGGGCACGCTCCGCGAGCTGTTCCACGGTCATCTCGCGGTCCAGATGCCGTTCCATCCAGGCGAGGACGTCGCCGACCGTGTCGCACCGGGTCCGCGGAAGCGGGCGTTCGATGTACTGCGCCTGGCCGCCGTCGCGATGCGGCGGCACCACCATCCGCCGGGCGATGTGGTTGGCGACCTCCGGGCCGTGCTCCTGGCGCACCACATGGAGGCAGGCGTCGATCGCGGCGGCGGTGCCGGCCGAGGTGATGACCGAACCCTCGTCCACGTACAGCACGTCGGGGTCGACGACGGCCAGCGGATGGCGCTCGGCCAGGATGCCGGTGTGCCGCCAGTGGGTGGTGCAGCGGCGGCCGTCGAGCAGTCCCGCCGCACCGAGGACGAAGGCGCCCGTGCAGACGCTGATCACCCGAGCGCCCCGGTCGACCGCGCGGCGCAGCGCGTCCAGCAACTCCTTGGGGTAGTCCCGGGTCGGGTAGTCGCCGCCGGTGGGAACGGCGATCAGATCCGCGTCCTCCAGCCGCTCCAGGCCGTGCTGTGTGGTGATGCTGAACCCGGCGTGCGTGTGCAGCGTGGGTCCCGCGGCGGAGACCACGGCGAAGTCGTAGACGGGCATGCCGTCCTCGCTCCGGTCGAGGCCGAACACCTCGCTGATCACGCCGAGTTCGAAGGGATGCACGCCCTCAAGGAGGACGGCGGCCACGTTTTTCAGCATGGCCCCAGTGTGGCAGTAATTCGATGGTTCATGACAGTCCTGCCACTGACTTCTTTGCCGTCCGAGGACGACAGTGGAGGACATGAACGCATTCCTGGAGTACCTGTTCGTGATCGCCCTGTTCGCACTGATCACTCTTCCGTCCCTGGTGGGGCATGCCAGGGACCGTGCCGTCGACCGTCAGCTGCGGGAGGCCGCGGGACGCCTGGAGTCCGGGCGTCCCGCAGCCACGACCACCGCTGGGGCCCACGGCCGGCGCCCCGCACCCCGGCTTCACCAGGGGGCGGGGCGCGACTGGGGCAAGGCGGCCTAGTACGGCCTGTCGGCCTGTCGGCAGCCTAGAAGTCGTCGTCGAAGCCGACCGAGCCCTCGACCGCCACCTGGTAGGCGGACGGACGGCGCTCGAAGAAGTTCGTCAGCTCCTGGACACCCTGCAACTCCATGAAGGAGAACGGGTTCTCCGACCCGTACACCGGCGCGAAGCCCAGCCGGGTGAGCCGCTGGTCGGCGACACACTGGAGATACTCACGCATGGACTCGGTGTTCATGCCCGGCAGACCGTCGCCGCACAGGTCACGGCCGAACTGCAGCTCCGCCTCGACCGCCTCCTTCAGCATGTCGGTGACCTGCTGACGCAGCGCGTCGTCGAAGAGCTCCGGCTCCTCCTTGCGGACCGTGTCCACCACCTCGAAGGCGAAGTTCATGTGCATGGTCTCGTCGCGGAACACCCAGTTGGTGCCGGTGGCGAGGCCGTGCAGCAGCCCGCGGGAGCGGAACCAGTAGACGTAGGCGAACGCGCCGTAGAAGAACAGTCCCTCGATGCACGCCGCGAAGCAGATCAGGTTCAGCAGGAAGCGCCGGCGGTCGGCCTGCGTCTCCAGCCGGTCGATCTTCTCGACCGAGTCCATCCACCGGAAGCAGAACTGCGCCTTCTCACGGATGGAGGGGATCTCCTCGACCGCGTCGAACGCGGCCGCCCGGTCGTCCGGGTCGGGGAGGTAGGTGTCCAGCAGCGTCAGATAGAACTGGACGTGCACCGCCTCCTCGAAGAGCTGACGGCTCAGATACAGCCGCGCCTCGGGGGAGTTGATGTGCTTGTAGAGCGTGAGCACCAGGTTGTTGGAGACGATCGAGTCGCCCGTCGCGAAGAACGCGACCAGCCGGCCGATCATGTGCTGCTCACCGGGGGACAGCTTGGCGAGGTCGGACACGTCGGAGTGGAGGTCGACCTCCTCGACGGTCCAGGTGTTCTTGATCGCGTCGCGGTAGCGCTCGTAGAAGTCCGGGTAGCGCATCGGACGCAGGGTCAGCTCGAATCCCGGGTCGAGCAGGTTCTTCTCGGGAGCACTCATTACTGGCAGGCCTCGCAGGACTCGGGGTTCTCCAGGGAGCAGGCGACCGCGTCGGTCTCCGGCGTCGCCTGTACGGGGATGGGGGCCGTGGTCGCGGCTCCGGAGCCGGCCGCACGGGCGATCCGGGTCGCGGGGCGCGAGCGCAGGTAGTACGTCGTCTTCAGACCCTGCTTCCAGGCGTACGCGTACATCGAGCTGAGCTTCCCGATGGTCGGCGTCTCGAGGAACAGATTCAGCGACTGCGACTGGTCGAGGAACGGGGTGCGGGCCGCGGCCATGTCGATCAGACCGCGCTGCGGGATCTCCCACGCCGTGCGGTACAGCTCGCGCACATCGGCCGGGATCCAGCTGAAGCCCTGCACCGAACCGCTGGACTCGCGCAGCGCCTCACGGGACTGCGCGTCCCACACGCCGAGCCGCTTCAGCTCCTCCACCAGGTAGGCGTTGACCTGGAGGAACTCACCGCTGAGCGTCTCGCGCTTGAAGAGGTTGGAGACCTGCGGCTCGATGCACTCGTAGACGCCCGCGATGGAGGCGATCGTCGCCGTCGGGGCGATGGCGAGGAGCAGCGAGTTGCGCATGCCGGTCGTGGCGATACGTTCCCGCAGGGCGGCCCAGCGCTCGGGCCAGTTGAGCTCGACGCCGTAGTGGTCGGGGTGCAGCACACCGCGCGCGGTACGGGTCTTCTCCCAGGCGGGCAGGGGCCCGTTGCGCTCGGCGAGGTCGGCGGACGCCTCGTACGCGGCGAGCATGATGCGCTCGGCGATGCGGGTCGACAGGGCGCGGGCGGCGGGGGAGTCGAACGGCAGCCGCAGCTTGAAGAAGACGTCCTGAAGACCCATCGCGCCGAGGCCCACCGGACGCCACTTGGCGTTGGAGCGGCCGGCCTGCTCGGTCGGGTAGAAGTTGATGTCGACGACGCGGTCGAGGAAGGTGACGGCGGTCCGGACGGCCTCGTCCAGGCGCTCCCAGTCGATCCCCTCACCGGCGCCGTCCGCCAGCACGAACGCGCCGAGGTTCACCGAGCCGAGGTTGCAGACGGCCGTCTCGCCGTCGTCCGTCACCTCCAGGATCTCGGTGCACAGGTTGGACGAGTGCACGGTGTGGCCGGGCTCGGCGGTCTGGTTGGCCGTGCGGTTGGAGGAGTCCTTGAAGGTCATCCAGCCGTTGCCGGTCTGCGCGAGCGTGCGCATCATCCGGCCGTACAGCTCACGCGCGGGCATGGTCTTGCGGGCCAGGCCCTTCGCCTCGGCGTCGCGGTACGCCGCGTCGAACGCGTCGCCCCACAGGTCGACGAGCTCGGGGACGTCGGCAGGCGAGAACAGCGACCACGGGGCGTCGGCGTCGACACGGCGCATGAACTCGTCGGGAATCCAGTGCGCGAGGTTCAGATTGTGCGTACGCCGGGCGTCCTCGCCGGTGTTGTCGCGCAGCTCCAGGAACTCCTCGATGTCCGCGTGCCAGGTCTCCAGGTAGACGGCGGCCGCGCCCTTGCGACGTCCGCCCTGGTTCACCGCGGCGACCGAGGCGTCGAGGGTCTTCAGGAACGGCACGATGCCGTTGGAATGGCCGTTGGTGCCCCTGATCAGGGAACCGCGGGCGCGGATGCGGGAGTACGACAGTCCGATGCCGCCGGCGTGCTTGGAGAGCCGGGCGACCTGGTGGTACCGGTCGTAGATCGAGTCCAGCTCGTCCGCCGGCGAGTCCAGCAGATAGCAGGAGGACATCTGGGGGTGGCGGGTACCGGAGTTGAACAGCGTGGGGGAGGAGGGGAGGTAGTCGAGGCGGCTCATCAGGCCGTAGAGGTCGGCCACCTCGTCCAGCGCGCGCACGCTGTCGTTCTCGGCCAGACCACAGGCGACCCGCAGCATGAAGTGCTGAGGCGTCTCGATCACCTGACGGGTGATCGGGTGCCGGAGCAGATAGCGGCTGTAGAGGGTGCGCAGGCCGAAGTAGCCGAAACGGTCGTCCGCCTCGGTGTCGATGAGGGCGTCCAGGCGGTCCGCGTGCAGCGTGACGAACGCGGCGGTCCGGTCGGCGATCAGACCCTCGGTGTGTCCGACCGCGACGGAGGCGGAGAAGGACACCGCGCCCTGGCCCGACGCCTCTTCGGCGATCGTCCCGGTCAACAGACGGGCGGCGAGCCGGGAGTAGGCGGGGTCCTCGGAGATCAGACCCGCGGCCGCGTCGGTGGCGAGCCCACGGAGCTCGGCCGTGTCCGAACCGGCGTGCCGGCCCCGCAGCGCGGCGGCGGCGACGCGGCCGGGGTCGGTGTCGGGCAGATCGGCGGTGAGGTCGGTCAGGATCCGCAGCAGCGCGGTCCCGGGGCCGTCCTCGAGCTGCTCGGCGATGCCTGCTGCCGGATCGGCTGGCGCGATGGTCACGTGGTGCTCTCCCTCGCTCGGCTCTGGGCCGTCGGGGGGGAGGCGGGGCCGTCGGGCAGTACGCGCCCAGGGCAGGGCAGCACTCCGCACGGCGTCCACCGGCCCAACCGCGAGGCCCGGACGTCTCGGCACCCGGATCGGTCGAACCGGATGCACCGTCGGCAGGTCTTCGGACTCTCGGGTACGACAAAGCGCACCACATCACACCGTTGCGGGACAGTTCCGGATTCGCACCGGATTCCCCTGCGGCGACAGCGAGGTCGAGCATACATGTGGGGGCCGCCAGTTGCGGCACCCCCCACATGTTGTGTCGGGGCGGCGCGCGGGAGTTGTGGCATTGCCCCGGTGATCCCGGCCGGTACGGCCCTTGGGACGCCCCGGCGGGGGCCCGGTCCGGCCCGTGGGCGCACGGTTTCACGGCGAAGGGCCGCCGCGTTCCCGGGGGAACGCAGCGGCCCTTCAGGGGCCCTTCAGCCGTTCAGCAGCAGCGGAAGCCTTCGCGGGGATCGGCTTCGCGTGCGTCCGTCCGGCTGCGCTCGAAAGCGCGGCGGCTCATCACGTCCGCGTCCGGGTCGCAGCTGCGGGTGTGGTCGACGTACCGGTCGTAGGCCGATTCGCCGGTGAACTCCCTGACGTACCACCGGATCCGGCCGAAGACGTGGCGGGCCCTGGTCGTGGTGCTCATGCCGAACCGCTCGCTGCGGGAACGTTCTCCTCCACGGCTGCCATCTCGGCCTTCTCCTCCTTGGTGGGGATCAGTCCGGCCGGTGCGACGATCTTCGACTCGGTGTACGCAACCTCGGACAGTTTCACGCTCTCGGGATGCCGGATCGCGTTGTAGCAGACGCGTCCCGCGTCCGCGATGACCACGATGATCAAGAGTGCGAAGAGAGCCGAGAGCGCTCCGTCGACCGTGGAGTTGGTGACCACCGTGTGCATGTCGTCCATGGTCTTGGCGGGAGGCAGGATCTTGCCCTCGTCGATGGCCGACTGGTAGACGTCCCGCTGGGTGAAGAAGCCCACGCGTGGGTCGCCGGAGAATATCTTCTGCCAGCTCGCGGTGAGGGTGACGGCGGCGTCCCAGGCGAGCGGTACGGCCGTGACCCAGGCCCACTTGAGCCGGCCGGACTTCACCAGCAGCGTGGTGCAGACGGCGAGTGCCACGGCGGCGAGCAACTGGTTGGCGATGCCGAACAGCGGGAAGAGCTGGTTGATGCCGCCCAGCGGGTCATGCACGCCGACCCAGAGGAAGTAGCCCCAGCCGCCCACGACGACCGCGCTCGCGAACCAGACGCCGGGCCTCCAGCTGACCTGACGGAACGGCTTGTAGACGTTGCCGAGCATGTCCTGGAGCATGAAGCGCCCGACCCGGGTGCCCGCGTCCACCGTGGTGAGGATGAACAGTGCTTCGAACATGATGGCGAAGTGGTACCAGAAGGCCTTCAGCCCGGCGCCGCCGACCACGGACGAGAAGATGTCCGACATGCCCAGAGCGAATGTCGGCGCCCCACCGGTCCGCGACAGCAGGCTGGTCTCCTCGACGTCCTTGGCCGCCTGGGCCAGTTGGTCGGGTGTGATGGTGAAGCCGAGATTGGCGACGGCCTGGGACGCGGTCTCGACCGTGGGACCGATGACACCGGCCGGTGAGTTGACCGCGAAGTAGAGACCCGGGTCGATGATGCAGGCCGTGATCATCGCCATGATCGCGACGAACGACTCCGTCAGCATCGCGCCGTAGCCGATCATCCGGATCTGCGTCTCCTTCTGGACCATCTTCGGGGTGGTGCCCGAGGAGACCAGGGAGTGGAAGCCGGAGAGCGCGCCGCAGGCGATGGTGATGAACACGAAGGGGAACATCGATCCGGCGAACACCGGACCGTCGCCCCGGCCGGCGAACTCGGTGACCGCGTCCATCTTCAGGGTCGGCAGCGCTATCACCACGCCGAGGGCCAGCAGCACGATGGTGCCGACCTTCATGAACGTGGAGAGGTAGTCGCGAGGTGCCAGCAGCATCCACACCGGCAGCACCGACGCGAGGAAGCCGTAGACGATCATCCAGATGACCAGCGTGCCGGCCTCCAGGGTGAAGGTCTCCGCGAGCGAGGACTCCGCGACCCAGCCGCCCGAGATGATGGCGAGCAGCAGCAGCGCCACACCGATGACCGAGACCTCGGTGACTCTGCCGGGCCGCAGAACCCGCAGATACACGCCCATGAAGAGGGCGATCGGGATGGTCATGGCGATCGAGAAGACGCCCCAGGGTGAGTCGGCCAGCGCGTTGACGATGACCAGCGCCAGCACCGCCAGCAGGATGATCATGATGGCGAACACCGCGATCAGCGCGGCGGCTCCGCCGAAGGGCCCTATCTCGTCACGGGCGATCTGGCCGAGCGAACGGCCGTCCCGGCGGGTGGAGAAGAAGAGCGTGACCATGTCCTGAACGGCGCCGGCGAAGATGACGCCCGCGACGATCCAGATCGTGCCCGGCAGGTATCCCATCTGGGCGGCGAGCACCGGGCCGACCAGTGGTCCGGCGCCGGCGACCGCGGCGAAGTGGTGCCCGAAGAGCACGCGCCGGTCGGTGGGGTGGAAGTCGATTCCGTTGTCGAGGCGTTCGGCCGGGGTGGCGCGGGTCTTGTCGACCTTCAGCACCCGGTTGGCAATGAAGCGGGAGTAGAAGCGGTACGCGATCGCATACGAACCCAGCGCCGCCGCCAGCATCCATGCGGCGGAGATCTCCTCGCCCCGGGAGAGTGCCAGCACAGCCCATCCCGATGCGCCCACCAGGGCTACCAGCCCCCAGATGGCGATGGACCGCGGGGTGAGCTTCCGGGATGACGTCGGTGCGGTATTCGGTGGTGTGGGTTCTGGCATGGTGGGTCGTCCCCTCACTGTTCACCTGCATTTTTAATGCGCAGGAAATCTAAAGGAACGTCTCGATACGAGTCACCCCCCGTCCGCATATCGGTACGGCAACGGCGATGAATTCGCACCGTTTTCGTCTGCATTCCGCACCCGTTCTCCTTCGTCCCTCCTCGGGCTCTGTGCGCGGACAGCACAAAGCCCCGGAGGCGAGGCCTCCGGGGCGTGCTGCCGGGCGCCGTACTGCCCGGGGGGTCAGTCGGTCGGCCGCCGCAGACGGGCCACGAACTTGTACCGGTCGCCGCGGTAGACCGAGCGCACCCACTCGACCGGCTCGCCTGCCGCGTCGAGCGAGTGGCGCGAGAGCATCAGCATCGGCAGGCCCACGTCGGTGCCCAGCAGGCCGGCCTCGCGCGGGGTCGCCAGGGACGTCTCGATCGTCTCCTCGGCCTCGGCGAGATGGACGTCGTAGACCTCCGCCAAGGCCGTGTAGAGCGAGGTGTACTTCACCAGGCTGCGGCGCAGCGCGGGGAAGCGCTTGGCCGAGAGGTGGGTGGTCTCGATCGCCATCGGCTCACCGCTGGCGAGCCGCAGACGCTCGATGCGCAGCACGCGGCCGCCCGTCGAGATGTCCAGCAGTCCGGCGAGCGTGTCGTCGGCCGTCACATAGCCGATGTCGAGCAGCTGGGACGTCGGTTCCAGGCCCTGGGCCTTCATGTCCTCGGTGTACGAGGTGAGCTGGAGGGCCTGCGAGACCTTGGGCTTGGCCACGAACGTGCCCTTGCCCTGGATGCGTTCGAGCCTGCCCTCGACGACCAGTTCCTGAAGCGCCTGACGCACCGTGGTGCGCGAGGTGTCGAACTCGGCCGCGAGCGTGCGCTCCGGCGGCACCGGGGTGCCCGGCGGCAGCGTCTCCGTCATGTCGAGCAAGTGGCGCTTGAGCCGGTAGTACTTGGGCACGCGTGCGGTCCGGGTCTGTGCCCCGCCCTCGGTCTCCGCTCCCACCCCGTCCGTGGTCATGGCCCGCCTTCCCGACTCCTGCGCTGCTGCCGTCACCGGCTCCTCCGTCTGTCGCGGCTCACATGGTGGCACGGTCCGGTCACGGGTCGTCGCCCTCCCTCAGGTGTCGGTCCGATAACGGACCCGACTGCCCTTCTTATACACCCTTGACACCCCTAAAGGTCTAGGCCAAGCTCCGGGTACTGGTCTAAACCATTAAAGACCAGGTCCCAGCCCCACGGGCAGACCTGAGCACTGTCTCTCTGCGTGTTGTGCGACTCCCGGGCGGTGGGGGGGAAAATCTTGCATCCCTTGAGGAGGGTGGCGTGAAGCGCAAGCTCATAGCTGCAGTGGGTGTGGCGGCAATGGCGGCTTCGGTCGCGGCGTGTGGCTCCGGCGACAGCGAGTCCGCGAAGGACCCGAAGGACCGCAAAGGCACGCTGACCGTCTGGCTGATGACGGACGCTCAGTCCACCTGGCCCGAGCTGGTCAAGGACGTCAACACCCAGTTCGCCGCGAAGTACCCGGGCGTGAAGGTCAACGTCCAGTACCAGCAGTGGGGCGACAAGACCAAGAAGCTCGACGCCGCCCTCGCCGGAGACAAGTTCCCCGACGTGGTCGAACTGGGCAACACCGAGACCATGACGTACATCCTCAACGGGGCGGTCGGCGAGATCGACCCGAAGAAGTACGAGAACTCGGACACCTGGATCAAGGGTCTGAAGGACACCTGTACCTACGAGGGCAAGCTCTACTGCGTGCCTTACTACGCCGGTGCGCGTGTCGCCATCTTCAACAAGGACATGTTCAAGGCGGGCGCCGGCTCCGACGCGCTGCCCACCACCGAGGCCGAGCTGACCGCCGCCCTCGACAAGGTCCAGGCGAAGTACGGCAAGGACAAGGCCTTCTCGCCGCTCTACCTGCCGGGCCGCTACTGGTACGCCGCCATGTCCTACGTCGCCGCGTACGGTGGCGAGATCGCCAAGTACGACGACGGTTCGAAGGAGTGGAAGGCCTCGCTCTCCACCCCGGAGGCGCAGAAGGGCATCCAGCACTTCGTCGACCTGGTCAAGAAGTACAACCACGGCGACAAGACCAAGGACGAGCAGGACCACGCCAACGTCATGGCCAACGAGAAGACCGCTCTTCTCTACGGCAACGGCTGGGAGGCCGGCAGCGTCGTCGACAGCGCCGCCAACGGCAACCCCAAGCTGAAGGACAAGATCGGCACCGCCGGTATGCCGGGCCCCGACGGCAAGGCGCTCCCGTCCTTCATCGGCGGCTCCGACCTCGCCACCATCTCCAAGTCCAAGAACCAGGACCTGGGCGAGGAGTGGATCTCGCTGTTCACCAGCGAGAAGTCCGAGGCCGTGCTCGCCTCGAAGAACATCCTTCCGAACAACACCAAGCAGCTCGAGCCGCTGAAGGCGAAGCCGGAGACCGCGCCGATCGCCAACGCCGTGCCGGACGCCTGGTTCACCCCGATCGCCCCGGGCTGGTCCGCGATCGAGAAGAAGGAAATCCTCGAGCTGATGCTGCTCGACATCATCAAGGGCAAGTCGGTCGCGGACGCCACGAAGGCGGCCGACGCGGAGATCGACAAGCTGATCAACGAGAAGTCCTGATCACTTGATCGCCCAGCGGGAGCGGCGGGCCGACGGCCCACCGCTCCCGCCCTCCGGTATCCGGTCCGAGCGGAAGGGCGGAGCACAGTGAGTGCCGCCGACACGAAAGCAGCCGATCCGGCGGTGCCCGTCCAGCGGCACCCCGAAGAAATAGGCTCCCCGCCACGGAAGGGCGGACGGCCGCCGCGCAAGACCGGCGCGCTGCTGCCGTATCTGCTGATAGCCCCGGCGTTCGTGGCGATCGCCGCGGTCTTCGCCTGGCCCCTGGTCAAGACGGTCATCATGTCCTTCCAGGACGTCGGCCGCCGTGAGCTGTGGACCGGGGAACCGCCCCCGTGGGTCGGGTTCGACAAGTTCACCGAGATCCTCGGCGACGGCGAGTTCTGGGACGTGGTCCTGCGGACCGTCGTCTTCATGGCCGCCTGCGTCATCGCCACCATGGGCGTCGGCCTGCTGCTGGCCCAGACGATGCAGCGGATGTCCCCGTGGGTACGGATGCTGCTCACCGCGGGGCTCGTGGCCGCCTGGTCGATGCCCCTGCTGGTCGCCACCTCGATCTTCCGGTGGTTCGCCGACTCCGACTACGGAGTGGTGAACATGATCCTGACGAAGTACCTCGGCCTCGACTTCCAGGGTCACAACTGGTTCCTCGACCCCAAGCAGGGCTTCGTCATCATCGGAGCCGTCGTCGTCTGGGGGGCCATCCCCTTCGTGGCGATCACCCTCTACGCCGCCCTCACCCAGGTGCCCCGCGAGCTGGAGGAGGCGGCCGCGCTCGACGGTGCGGGCGCCTTCGGTGTGTTCCGCTTCGTCACCTGGCCCGTCATCAAGCCGGTCTTCCAGATGGTGGCGACCCTCTCGGTGATCTGGGACTTCAACGTCTTCGGCCAGATCTTCCTGATGCGTGGCAACAAGCCGGAGCCCGAGTACGCCGTTCTGGGCATCTACTCCTTCGACAAGGCCTTCGAGTCCAACTCGTTCAGCCAGGGCGCTGCCATCTCGCTGATCACGGTTCTGCTGCTGTCCGGCGTCGCCGTGTACTACTTGCGCCAGCTGCTCAAGATCGGAGAGGTCGAATGAGCGCCACCACCTCCACCAGGGCGTCGCACCGCCCGGGCCGAAAGAAGCACCGGCTCGCCTACAACATCGTGGGCCTGGTCGCCTTCGTCGCCATGGCGTTCCCGGTGTACTGGCTCGTCATCAGCGCCCTGCGGCCCAATCACGAGATCCGCAGCTACGACCAGACGCTCTGGCCCTCGTCGGTCACCTTCGACAACTTCAAGCGGGCCATCGACGCGCCCAACTTCGGCACGGCCATCCAGTCGAGCCTCATCATCTGCCTGACCGCCGTCGTCGGCGCGATGATCATCTCCACGATCGCCGCGTTCGCCATCGCCCGCTTCAAGTTCGCCGGCCGCAAGACCTTCATGATCGTGCTGCTCGCGGTCCAGCTGCTGCCGCCGACGGCGATGCTGATCCCCATCTACATCCAGCTCAACGACCTGGGTGCGCTCAACGAGTACTGGGGCGTCATCGTCATCTACCTGGTCTCCACCCTGCCCTTCGCCACCTGGATGATCCGCGGCTTCGTGATCAACATCCCGAAGGAGCTGGAGGAGTCCGCGATGGTGGACGGGTGCACCAGGATGGGTGCCTTCTGGCGGGTCGTCTTCCCGCTCGTCGCGCCGGGACTGGCAGCCGCCTCCATCTACTCGCTCATCAACGCGTGGAACGAGTACCTGCTGGCGTACGTCGTGCTCCAGGACAACGACAAGTACACCCTCAACGTGTGGCTGATGAACTTCACCACCTCGCGAGGCGTGGACTACGGCGCCCTGATGGCTGCCTCGACGCTCATCGCCATTCCGGTCGTCGCCTTCTTCATGATGGTCCAGAAGAAGATGGCGGCAGGCCTCACCTCAGGTGCAGTGAAGGGATAACGCCCGCAATGACCACACTCGTACGTGGATCCTCGGACACCCTCACCCGTGACGCACTCGCCGTCCTCCAGCCCGGATTCCTCGGCACCACCGCCCCCGCATGGCTGCTCCGGCAGATCGGTGAAGGGCTCTCGGCCGTCGGGCTGTTCGGCCGCAACATCGTCACCCCGGAGCAACTGACCGCACTCACCGCGCAGTTGCGGGCCGAGCGGGACGACGTCCTCGTCGCGATCGACGAGGAGGGCGGGGACGTCACCCGGCTCGAGGTGCGCACCGGGTCGTCGTTCCCCGGCAACTACGCACTCGGCTCGGTGGACGACACCGGCCTCACCCACGACGTCGCCCGGGAGCTCGGCCGCCGGCTCGCCGAGTGCGGGGTCGACCTCAACTGGGCGCCGTCCGCCGACGTCAACGCCAACCCCGACAATCCGGTGATCGGTGTGCGGTCCTTCGGCGCGGACGCCGCGCTGGCCGCCCGGCACACCGTCGCGTACGTCGAGGGCCTCCAGGCCGCCGGCGTCGCCGCCTGTGTCAAGCACTTCCCCGGACACGGCGACACCAATGTGGACTCGCACCACGCGCTGCCCCGTATCGATGTGGATCTCGACACGCTGCACGCCCGTGACCTGCTGCCTTTCCGAGCGGCCATCGCGGCGGGTTCCAAAGCAGTGATGAGCGCGCATATCCTGCTACCCGCGCTCGACCCGAACCGCCCGGCAACGCTGAGCCCGCAGATCCTCACCGGTCTGCTGCGCGAAGAGCTGGGCTTCCAGGGGCTGATCGTCACCGATGGCATGGAGATGAACGCCATCGCCTCGACGTACGGCATCGAGCGCGGCTCCGTGCTGGCGATCGCCGCCGGTGCCGACGCGATCTGTGTCGGTGGCGGCCTCGCCGACGAGGGGACCGTACTGCGCCTGCGCGACGCGCTGGTCAGGGCGGTACGGGAGGGCGAACTGCCCGAGGAGCGGCTGGCCGACGCGGCCGCGCGTGTGCGCGCCCTCGCCGACTGGACACGACGGGCCAGGGGGGCAGGAGGGGAGCCGGGCGCGGCTCCCACCCCGGCGCAGCCGGGGGGCGGGACCGCGCCCGGCAACGACGTCGGACTGATCGCGGCGCGGCGGGCGGTGAAGGTGACCGCCGGCGAACTGCCGTACCGGTCCGTCACCGAGGCGCCCTACGTCGCCGCGTTCACCCCGGTCGCCAACATCGCCGTCGGCGACGAGACACCGTGGGGTGTCGCCTCCGAACTGGCCGCGCTGCTGCCGGGCACCACCACCGACACCTACGGCGACACGTCCGGAACGACCGTGCTGGTGGCAAATGTGCTGGGTATGGCGGCGGACCGTAGGATCGTCGCTGTAGTACGCGACGTTCACCGCCACCCCTGGATGGCGGACGCGCTGGACGCCCTCGTCGAGGCCCGGCCGGACACGGTCGTGGTCGAGATGGGTGTCGACCGCGCGCAGCCGAGGGGTGCCCTGCACATCGCGACCCATGGCGCCGCCCGCGTCTGCGGACGGGCCGCCGCGGAGGTCATCACCGGCAGGGCGGCCGGGGCCTGACCGACGCGGACCGTGCAGTGCCGGGGCCCGTTGGGGCAGTGCCCCCGGGCCCCCGGCGCAAGGATTGCCACAGGAGGCACCCAGCATGTCCGCCACGCATTCGGCCGGTCGGAGCGAGCGTCCGGGCCGGATCATGTCCGGTGAGATGGCAGAGCAGCCCGCGGTGCTGCGGCGCATTCTGGAGCAGGGCGCGCCGCGCATCCGCGAGGTGGCGTCGGCGATCGCGGCGAAGAGCCCGCGGTTCGTGCTGCTGACGGCGCGCGGCACGTCGGACAACGCGGCGCTGTACGCGAAGTACCTGCTGGAGATCCAGCTGGGACTGCCGTGCGGACTGGCCTCCATGTCGACGACGACCGCGTACGGTGCGCGGCCGAATCTGACCGATGTGCTGGTGGTGACGGTCAGCCAGTCCGGCGGTTCGCCGGACCTGGTGGCGTCCACGAAGGCGGCCCGCGAGGCCGGCGCGATCACACTCGCCGTCACCAACAACCCCGACTCCCCGCTGGCGGCGGTGTCGGAGTTCCACATCGACATCCTCGCCGGCCCCGAGAAGGCGCTCCCGGCGACGAAGACGTACACGGCCTCGCTGCTGGCGCTCTACCTGTTCGTGGAGGGCCTGCGGGGCGGCGACGGGGCGGCCGCGAAGGCGCTGCCCGACCTCGCGGCCCAGGTGCTGGCCCGCGAGGACGAGGTACGGCAGCTGGCGTCCCGCTACCGGTTCGCCGAGCGCATGGTCATCACCTCGCGCGGCTACGGCTACCCCACCGCGAAGGAGGCCGCGCTGAAGCTCATGGAGACGAGCTACATCCCCGCGCTGTCCTACTCGGGTGCGGACCTGCTCCACGGCCCGCTGGCGATGGTGGACAACATCTCGCCGGTGATCGCGGTGGTGACCGACGGCCGGGGCGGCGAAGCGCTCCAGCCGGTCCTCGACCGGCTCCGCGGCCGTGGCGCGGACCTGATGGTGATCGGCCCGGCCCCGCAGGTCTCGGCGGCCTCCGCGGGCTTCACACTCCCCACGGAGGGCGTCCCGGAAGAGCTCCAGCCGATCCTGGAGATCCTGCCGCTCCAGCGGCTGGCGTACGAGGTGACGATCGCGCGGGGCCAGGACCCGGACGCACCGAGGGCGCTGGCGAAGGTGACGGAGACGCGCTGAGGGGTCTGTGACCCGGATGCTCCGAGGGTCCGACGGAGGGCCGGTGGCGATGCCGCCGGCCCCTGGAGGGCCTCTACGACCGCGCATCAGCCGCGAGAACAGCCCCCGGAAACACCCGCGGGCCGCGGCGCCTGACGGGACCCTCAGCCCGTCCGGCACCGCAGCCCGGAGCTTCTCGGCCGGTGGGTGTGCGGTCCCACGCGGCCGTGTGAGAGGTCCCGGCGCAGTCAGGGCAGAGAGCGCCGTGCCCTCGCTCCACCCTCCTGTGCGGGGAGGGCGGAAGCTTTATCAGTTCATTGTGGACTAGACCATTCTAGGATGTCCATCCATCTGCAGAGCATAGTTCTTGGCCCATCCTCCACCATGACCGGCCGTTTTCCGGCCCGGGTCCCGAGGTCTGTTCGAAACCCGCACTCCGCACCGCGGGTACGCTCGCACCTGTGCCCTCCATGAACGACCTCGTACGCCAGCACACAGCCCTGAGTGAATCCGACCTCGAGTGGCTGCATCTGCTGGTCTCGGAGTGGCAACTGCTCTCCGATCTCTCCTTCGCCGACCTCGTCCTGTGGGTGCCCACCCGCGACGGTACGCGCTATGTGTCCGTCGCCCAGATGCGGCCGAACACCGGCCCCACCTCCTACCAGGACGACATGGTCGGCCATCTCGTTCCCCGCGGCCGGCGCCCGCTGCTGGACGCCGCGCTCGACGAGGGCAGGATCGTGCGCGAGGGTGACCCGGAGTGGCGCGAGGAGGTGCCGGTACGGGTCGAGTCCATCCCCGTCCGGCGCGAGGGCCGGGTTCTCGGCGTCATCGCGCGCAACACGAATCTGCTGACCGTGCGGACCCCGAGCCGGTTGGAACTCACCTACCTCCAGTCGGCGTCCGACCTCGCCCAGATGATCGCCGCAGGATCGTTCCCCTTCCCCGGCCAGCAGGTCGACATGGACGCCTCCCCGCGGGTCGGCGACGGTCTCATCCGGCTCGACGCGGACGGCGTCGTCCAGTACGCCAGCCCCAACGGCCTCTCCGCGTACCACCGTCTCGGCCTCGCGTCCGATCTCGTCGGGCACCACCTCGGCCAGACGACCGCCGAACTCGCCCCCTCCCGGGGCCCCGTCGACGAGGCCCTGGTCAAGCTGGCCAGCGGTTACGCCCCCCGGGAGACCGAGGTCGAGGGGAACGGCGGGGTCATCCAGCTGCGCGCCATTCCGCTCAAGCCGAAGGGCATCCGCATCGGGTCGCTCGTCCTGCTGCGCGACGTCACGGAACTGCGACGCCGCGAGCGCGAGTTGATCACGAAGGACGCCACCATCCGGGAGATCCACCACCGGGTGAAGAACAACCTTCAGACGGTCGCGGCCCTGTTGCGGCTCCAGGCACGCCGGATGGACTCCGTCCGCGGCCGCGAAGCGCTGAACGAGGCGGTGCGGCGCGTGGGCTCCATCGCCATCGTGCACGAGACGCTCTCGCAGAACCTGGACGAGCGCGTGGAGTTCGACGAGATCGCCGACCGCGTCATCGCGATGGTCGCCGAGATCTCCCCGGGCAAGGTCGAGTGCCGCCGTACCGGCCGCTTCGGCATCCTCGACGCCGAGGTGGCCACCCCGCTGGCCATGGTGCTCACGGAGATCCTGCAGAACGCCCTGGAGCACGCCTATCCGGCGGGCGGGCACGGCTCGGTCGAGGTGTCGGCCGTACGCGGCGACCAGCGGGTCGACAGCCGGCTGCTCATCACTGTCCAGGACGACGGCTGCGGACTGCCCGAGGGCTTCGACGCGCAGCGGACCGGCAATCTCGGTCTCCAGATCGTCCGGACGCTGGTGGAGGGCGAGTTGGGCGGCACCTTCGACATGGTGCCGGTGCCCGCACCGGGCCGGGGGACGCGGGTCGTGCTCGACATACCGGTGCAGGCACACAAGTAGCCACCGGAGCACGGCAGTCGGGCGAGGCCGCGAGTCATGCCGGGGCGGCCCGTCACAGCAGCGAGCCCCGGACCGTAATCGATACGGTCCGGGGCTCGAATGCTGTTGGGTCTACTGCTGCGCGCTGCGGCTCGGGGGCGGGGTATGCGTACGCTCTGTACGTGCCGCCGGGCTCAGGCTCGTAGCGGTGGCGATCAGGCGCTGGCGTTACGCGCCCGGTTGCGAGCGGCGCGGCGCTTCATTGCGCGGCGCTCGTCCTCGCTGAGGCCACCCCAGACGCCGGAGTCCTGGCCGGACTCGAGCGCCCACTGCAGGCACTGCTCCATGACGGGGCAGCGACGGCAGACGGCCTTGGCTTCCTCGATCTGCAGCAGCGCAGGACCGGTGTTGCCGATGGGGAAGAAGAGCTCGGGGTCTTCCTCGCGGCAAACGGCGTTGTGACGCCAGTCCATGGCTGCTACCTCTCCTTGGTATTACATGCACGTTGCTTGTGAATGTGAACGCTTTCACGAATCCCCCCGCAACGGAAGGGCCGACCGCCGGACGAACCGGCGTGGTCCTGAGGTTTTGGGAGGGGTTCTGGCGGTCTGTGGGGGCCGATCCTGCGGGCCGTCCCGATCGCCATGTAGAGATTCGCAAACCTCGGCTGCGGATACAACCCCTTCCGGAAAGTTTTTTTTGATTCCTCGGTGTCGACTAGGTCACAGCCGTACTTCTATGGGGTGGAGCCCAGCCCATACGTTCGAGATAAAGGCGGTTCGGGCCTTCCACTCACACAATCACACGCAGTGCACGGCGTACGCCTGTGAACGTCACGCTGGTACGCAGTCCCAGGTGGTCGCCGTCCATCTGGAAGGGCAGTGGAACCTTGGATTTCAAGGTGAAGTCCGTCAGGTCGTGCAGTGTGACCGCGTGCTTACCGTGCGGCCCGCGCTCGGGGCTCGAGGTCAGCAGCTGGGTCGCATAACGGGCCATGGCGGGGGTGGACATCTTGGACAGCGCGAGGACGTCCAGAGCGGTGTCGAAGGAGGCCTCCGGGGACGCGTACACCGGACGATTGCCCAGGTAGGTCCAGGGGGAGGTGTTGCAGATTATGGAGAGCACAAGGTCGCTGACGGGGTCCGCGCCGGGGCGCTCCAGGGTGATCAGCCCGTGCCGGCGATGGGGGTCGTCGAGGAACTGGCGTGCCACCTGGCGCAGATAGAGGGCGTGCGTCGACCGCTTGCCGCGCTCCCTCTGCTGTTCGACCCGGCCGACCACTCCGGCGTCGAAACCGAGCCCGGCGCAGAAGGTGAACCACCGCTCGGGTGTCGCCTCGTCCTCGGTCCCCGGCGTGCCGGAGGCGAGCCCCAGTCCTACGGTGCGCTCGCTCTGGTCACTCAGCGCATCCAGAATCGCGCCGGTGGCCTCCACGGCGTCGTTCGGCAGGCCGAGCGCGCGGGCGAAGACATTGGTGGATCCGCCGGGGACGACGGCGAGACGGGGGAGACGGTCCGGGTCGGGGCCGCGGTGCAGCAGACCGTTGACGACCTCGTTCACCGTGCCGTCGCCACCGAGAGCGACGACCATGTCGATGTCGTCCGAATCGGCCGCCCGGCGCCCAAGGTCGCGGGCATGGCCGCGGTACTCGGTCGTGACCGCCTCTATCTTCATCTCGCTGGCGAGCGCGTGGATCAAAACGTCACGAGTGCGGGCACTGGTGGTGGTTGCTGCCGGATTGACCACGAGGAGTGCGCGCATGCGATGCAGAGTACCTACCGTGCGGTACCTGGCCCAGTCCGGGACCCGGGGGCGGGCTACCCTGCTGAGGTGAGCACCGACCAGACCCCCCGCCCCGTCCGCCTGACCGCGGCTGCCGCGGTGTCCGGCCTCGAAGGGCTGGCACTTGTCGCGGGCGGCGTCTATCTGCTCGTCATGGGCCTCCTCGGCCGGCCGGACAGCCCCACGCAGGCGGAGACGGGCGGAGTGACACTCATCGCACTCGGCGCGATCCCGCTGATCGCCGCCCGCGGACTGCTGCGGCAGCGCAGCTGGAGCAGGGGCCCCGCGCTGATCACCCACCTCATGGCGCTGATCCCGGCCTGGACGCTGCTGCGTTCCTCCGGCGCGCTGATCCCGCTCGGCATCGTGACCGCGATCGTCGCGGTGGCCGGCCTGGTGCTGCTGGTGAACCCGGCGACGACGGAAGCCCTCGGCATCCGCGGCCCGGGCGCCCACGACGCCTCGTAGGCCGCGCGCACCTCGTCATGCGGAAGGGCCCGGCACGCAGTGCGTGCCGGGCCCTTCCGCATGACGAGGTGCGGCTCTGCTACTCCTCGACGAGCAGCCGCTCGCGCAGCTGCGCGAGGGTGCGGGCCAGCAGCCGGGAGACGTGCATCTGAGAGATGCCGACCTCCTGCGCGATCTGCGACTGGGTCATGTTGCCGAAGAACCGCAGCAGCAGGATGCGCTTCTCCCGCGGCGGGAGATCCTCCAGCAGCGGCTTCAGCGACTCGCGGTACTCGACACCCTCCAGTGCCTCGTCCTCGGCGCCGAGGGTGTCCGCGACCGCCGGCGACTCGTCGTCGGTGTCGGGGACGTCCAGGGACAGCGTGGAGTACGCGTTCGCCGACTCCAGGCCCTCCAGGACCTCCTCCTCCGAGATGCCCAGACGCTCGGCGAGCTCGTGGACCGTCGGGGAGCGGCCGTGCTGCTGGGAGAGTTCGGCGGTCGCCGTGGTCAGAGCGAGCCTCAGCTCCTGCAGCCGGCGCGGGACGCGGACCGCCCAGCCCTTGTCCCGGAAGTGGCGCTTGATCTCACCGACGACCGTCGGCGTCGCGTACGTCGAGAACTCGACACCACGCTCCGGGTCGAACCGGTCCACCGACTTGATCAGACCGATCGTCGCGACCTGGGTGAGGTCGTCCAGCGGCTCACCACGGTTGCGGAAGCGCCGCGCCAGGTGCTCGACCAGCGGCAGATGCATGCGCACCAGCTGGTTGCGCAGGGCTGCCCGCTCCGAGGAGCCGTCGGGCAGCTTGCGAAGCTCGATGAACATCGCCCGCGCCCCGCTGCGGTCATGTGGATCGTGGTGCTGCTGCTCGTGCACGTGCTCGCTCATATGGGCCGCCCGCTCTGCCTGCGCCTGCTCCGCCGCGTCCAAAAGGCCGTCCACCGGGTGCGGCCGCGCCTGCTGCTCCGGGATGCCGTGCACCGCGGGTGGCTCGTTCCGCACCGGACCGTCCCCGTTCCTCACGCCGGCCCGGGTCCCGCGCCGCGCTGTTTGTACAGGCTGATGGAGACCGTACGGTCGTCGGCGACCGTGGAGTCGACCTTGCCGGCCAGCGCGGAGAGCACCGTCCAGGCGAAGGTGTCGCGCTCCGGCGCCCGGCCGTCGGTCGTCGGCGCCGAGACCGTGACCTCCAGCGAGTCGTCGACCAGTCGGAACACACAGCTGAGGACGGAGCCGGGAACCGCCTGCTGCAGCAGGATCGCGCACGCCTCGTCGACCGCGATCCGCAGATCCTCGATCTCGTCGAGGGTGAAGTCCAAGCGCGCTGCGAGACCGGCCGTCGCCGTACGCAGCACGGACAGATAGGCACCCGCAGCGGGCAGCCGGACTTCCACGAAGTCCTGAGTCCCGGGCTCGCCTGCGATCTGGGACACCCTCACCTCCAAGGTGGCACAAGCTCTTTCGGGGCCGCGGGAGAAAGATCCCGAAGCCGTGGCTACGCAATCAGAACGCAGCCGGTACTGGCCCGGCGACGCTATCGCGATCCATGGTGCCCTGTCGCCGGGCCCCCACTCGGGGGCAGTCACTCATGGTAAGCATATGACCACACACAGTGGCTAGAGGTCTGCGGGCCCAATTGTGAGGAACCGGCGGAGGGTTGACGTACCCAGGCTTCAGACGATCGAACCGTCCACGAAACACCACCGCCAGTTCTCTCCCGGCTCGAAACTGCGCATCACCGGATGGCCCGTCTCCGCGAAATGCGCCGACGCGTGGCGCATCGGCGAGGAGTCGCAGCACCCCACATGCCCACAGGTCAGGCAGAGTCGCAGGTGCACGGGATGGGTGCCGCCCGCATCGCACTCCGCGCAGGTGCCGGTCAGCGCGGCCGGTGCGGGGACGGGCAGTTCTGCTGCATGCGCACACTCGCTCATGATTGCCAGATTACGGCGGTGGGCGCCGGACGAGGCGTGGACGGACCGAGGGACGGCGAGAGATGGACGTATTGCCACTGGTGGCTCTGATCGCGGGCAGCGCCGCGATCGCCGGGCTGGCCCGCAGGTCGCCCGTGCCCGTGCCCCTGCTGCTGGTGGCCGCGGGGCTGATCTGCGCGTACCTGCCCGGCGTCCCGGACTACACGCTCGATCCGCACATCGTGCTGCCGCTGGTGCTGCCGCCGTTGCTGCACAAGGCGGCGGTCGACAGTTCCTACCTCGACCTGAAGGCCAACCTCCGGCCCGTCGCGCTGCTCTCGGTCGGCTATGTGCTCTTCGCGACCCTTGTGGTGGGCTACCTCGCCTTTCTGCTGGTGCCCGACCTGCCCCTGACCGCGGCGCTGGTCCTCGGTGCCGTGATCGCGCCGCCGGACGCGGTGGCCGCCACCGCGATCGCCCGCCGGCTCGGGCTGCCGAACCGCATCACCACGATCCTCCAGGGCGAGTCCCTGGTGAACGACGCCACCGCGATCACGGCCTTCAAGGTGGCGCTGGCCGCCGCCGTGGGCGAAGGAGCGAGCTGGGCGGGCGGCATCGGTGAATTCGCCCTGGCCTCGCTCGGCGGCATCGCCGTCGGCCTGCTGCTGATGGTGCCGCTCCACTGGCTGCGCACGCATCTGAAGGAAGCGCTGCTGCAGAACACGCTGTCGTTGCTCATCCCCTTCGTCGCCTATGCGGCGGCCGAGCACGTCGGCGCGTCCGGGGTCCTCGCCGTGGTCGTCGTGGCGCTGTACCTCGGGCACCGCTCGTGGCAGGTCGACTTCGAGACGCGGCTCCAGGAGGACGCCGTGTGGCGGATGATCGCGTTCATCCTGGAGTCGGCCGTCTTCGCGCTGATCGGACTGCAACTGCCGTACGTCCTCGACGGCCTCGGCGCCTACGGGGTGGGCGAGTCCCTCTGGTACGCCTTCGCGGTCTTCGTCTGCGTGGTGGTGGTGCGGTACGTCTGGGTCTTCCCGGGGACGTACCTGCCGCGGCTGTTCTCCTCACGGGTCCGGGAACGAGAACCGGACACCGACTGGAAGTCGCCCGTGATCGTCGGCTGGGCCGGGATGCGCGGGGTCGTCTCCATGGCGATCGCCTTCTCGATCCCGCTGACGACGGCCGACGGCGAGGCCTTCCCGGCGCGGAACCTCGTGCTGTTCCTGACCTTCACGACGGTCATCGGCACGCTCGTGGTGCAGGGGCTGACCCTGCCGGTCCTGATCCGCAAGCTGAAGCTGCCGCAGCGCGACACCTATGCCGAGACGCTCGCCGAGGCCCAGGCCCAGAACGAGGCCTCCCAGGCGGCGGACCGGCGGCTCGACGAACTGCTCGACGACAGCGCCAACGCACTGCCCCAGCCGCTGGAGGAACGACTGCGCATGGTCCTGGAGCGCCGGCGGAACTCCGTCTGGGAGCGGCTCGGCGGGGTGAACGAAGCGACCGGGGAGTCGGCGGACGACACCTACCGCAGGCTCGCCCGGCAGATGATCGGAGCGGAGCGCGAGGTCTTCGTGCAGCTGCGGGACGAGCGGCGGATCGACGACGAGATGATGCGGACGCTGCTGCGGCGGCTGGACCTGGAGGAAGCGGCGGCGTTCCGCGAAGAGGCGGAGTAGGGCTGTCGGGGCCGGGCCTGTTCCAGGGCTTCCGAGGACTCGGGCGGGCCGGGTCAGGGCGCTTTTGAGGGCTCGGGGGCGTCCGGCCGGCCCGTCACCACGGCGGCGATGGTCGTGCCCGGCGGGAACGCACCCTCGGCGGCCAGGGTGGCCAGACCGTAGAGCATTTTGGCCACATACAGACGCTCGACGGGCAGTCCGTGGCGCGCTTCGAACTCCTCGGCGAACGCATCCAGCCCGGGAGTGGAGCGCGCGTATCCGCCGCAGTGGAAGCGCTCGTCGAGCGTCCAGTCGCCGGTGCGGCCGCCGAAGGCCTCCTGCTGGATACGTGCCGTCTCCCCGGCGAGGAAGCCGCCCCGCAGGACGGGGAAGCCGATGGCGCGCTGCTGCGGCGCGAGGCCCGCGGCGAGGCCGGCGAGCGTTCCTCCGGTGCCGCAGGCGACGGCGACCACGTCCGCGAGCTGCCGCAGTTCGTGCCCGAGAGCGGTGCAGCCGCGTGCGGCGAGAGCGTTGCTGCCGCCTTCGGGGACGAGGTAGTGGTCCGCGAGGCGCGGGCTGTGCGCCGGGCCGCCCGCTTGTCCCTTTGCCGCCGCTCCCAGGATCCGGGCCAGGACGTGGGGATCGTTCTTCGAGCGATACGTCGTGCGGTCCACGAACACCAGGCGCATGCCGTCCGCCGCGCACTGCGCGAGGGACGGGTTGAGCGGCCGGGACGCCAGTTCGTCGCCGCGGACCACGCCGACCGTGGGGAAGCCCAGCAGCCGGCCGGCGGCGGCCGTCGCCCGCAGATGGTTGGAGTAGGCGCCGCCGAAGGTCAGCAGCGGCCGCCCGGCCGCCGCCCGCAGATTCGGTGCCAGTTTGCGCCACTTGTTGCCCGGCAGGTCGGGGTGGATCAGATCGTCGCGCTTGAGCAGCAGGCGTATGCCGTGCCGGGAGAAGCGCTCGTCCTCGACCGGCTGCAGCGGCGACGGCAGCCGGGGCCGCAGGGCGGCGGTGAGGTCGAGCGCTTCCGGTGGCACACGGCCATTGTCACTTCAGGCGCTCGGCGATGCGTTCGCGCATGGCCTTCATGGTGAAGCCGCGCGGGTCGATCTTGCCCGGCTGCCATTCGAGGTGACCGATCACGGACCGTGAGTTCCAGCCGTGGTGGCGGCAGACGGCGGCCGCCGCCTTCTCGATCGCCTCCAGCTGGACGGCCGGCCAGGGGTCCTTGCCGTCGCCCAGGTTCTCGCACTCGAAGCCGTAGAAGTGGCGGTTCCCGTCGGTGTTCGCCTCGTTGTCGGCGGGGAGTGCCTTCTCCGCTATCACGGCGCGCAGGACGTCGTCGTCGCCCAGGCCCGCGTGGTTGGCGCGGCCGTAGCCGACGAGATGGACCTTGCCGTCCTTGGCGATGACGCCGTGGCAGAGCGGGCCGGGCAGGGATGCGTAGCCGTCGCGGCAGATACGGACGGTGTTCGCGGTGCCCTTGGTGACCGTGTGGTGGATCATCACGCCGTGCACCGGGCCCCACGGGCCCTTGTGGTTGCGGTTGTGCGTGCGCCATTCGCCGACCTGGACGACTGTCAGTCCCTCGTCGCGTAAGGCGTCGAGGAAGCTGCTCGCGGACATGGGTGCGGCCATCGGTGGAACTCCCTGGGGTGGGGGATGGGGATGGTGGGGGGTGGTGGTGGACGCGGAATGCGTCGTACCGGGCTTCTACCCGAACTCCCGCGGCCGGACCACTTGTTCGGGCGATGATCGAGCCGATCCGGTCACCGGACCGGACGACTGGCTTCCGCCCCATGTGCCCCACTGGGGGATAAGTAGTCCCATCCGTTTGTGTAATGGCGGCAGTACTCTGCGTACTGAAAGGCTTTCTCTCGCAGGTCAGACCATGATCGAGAGGGAGTCTTATGTCGGTTGGTTCGGTTGGCTCTGTCGGCGACGAGGTCCGTGAGCAGCACACGCCGAAGCAGCAGAGCCTCGGTACGGCCGCCGCGCGGAACCTTGCGACCACCACCAAGTCGGTGCCGCAGATGCAGGAGATCACCTCGCGGTGGCTGCTGCGCATGCTGCCCTGGGTGCAGGTGCAGGGTGGCACCTACCGGGTGAACCGCCGCCTGAGCTACTCGGTGGGCGACGGGCGCGTGACGTTTGTGCAGACCGGCGACCGCGTGTCGGTCATCCCGGCGGAGCTGGGCGAGCTGCCCGCCCTCCGGGAGTACGGCGAGGAGTCGGTGCTGGCCGAGCTGGCGAACCGCTGCGAGCAGCGGGAGTTCGCGGCGGGCGAGGTGGTGGCCCCGGCGGGGTCGGCCGCCGACCGTGTCTATCTCCTGGCCCACGGCCGGGTGGAGCAGATCGGCACCGGGCCCTACGGCGACGAGGCGGTGCTCGGAGTCCTCGCCGACGGCGCCTACTTCGGCGAGCAGTCCCTGGTGGACCGCGACGCCACCTGGGACTACACCGCCCGCGCCGCCACCGCCTGTACGGTCCTGGTGCTGACCCGGGACGACGTGCTGAACCTCGCGGAGCGCGCCGACTCGCTCCGCGCCCATCTGGCAGGGCTCGCCGCGCTGCCGCACCAGCGGACCAACAAGTACGGCGAGGCCGCGATCGACCTGTCCGCGGGACATGTCGGCGAAGCCCTCGTCCCGCACACCTTCGTGGACTACGAGGGTGCGCCGCGCGAGTACGAACTGAGCGTCGCCCAGACCGTGCTGAAGGTGCACAGCCGGGTCGCCGATCTCTACAACCAGCCGATGAACCAGACCGAGCAGCAGTTGCGGCTCACCGTGGAGGCGCTGCGCGAGCGCCAGGAGGACGAGCTCATCAACAACCGGGACTTCGGTCTCCTGGCCAACTGCGACTACGGACAGCGCCTCCAGCCGCACGACGGCGCGCCCAGCCCCGACGACATGGACGAACTGCTGTCGCGGCGGCGCGGTTCGAAGATGTTCCTCGCCCACCCACGCGCCATCGCCGCCTTCGGGCGTGAGTGCAACCGGCGCGGGCTCGTCCCGGACAGTGTCGAGGTCGCCGGCCACCATCTACCGGCCTGGCGGGGTGTCCCGATCTTCCCGTGCAACAAGATCCCGGTCACCGAGGCCAGGACCACCTCGATCATCTGTATGCGTACCGGCGAGGCCGAACAGGGAGTCATCGGCCTGCAGCAGGCCGGCATCCCGGACGAGATCGAGCCGAGTCTGTCCGTGCGTTTCATGGGTATCGACGAGCAGGCGATCATCTCCTACCTCGTCACGGCCTACTACTCGGCAGCAGTGCTGGTGCCCGACGCCCTCGGCGTCCTGGAGAACGTGGAGGTGAGCCGCTGGAGGTGACCCGACCGGCGGCCGGGAGCGCGCCTGCTACCCGCGCTCCCGGCCGCCCTCCTCGGAGCGGAGCAACCGGCCGCAACCTCGCACCGGACCCCCCGAAAGGACCGCACAGTTGACCATGTCGGAGGCCGTCGAGGGCCGTGAGGCCATCGCCCTTCTGGACCGCACCCGCGAGGTTGTCGATCCCCAACTACGAGCAACCATCGACTCCCTGCCCGGCTCCCTGCGCCGGGTCGCGATGTACCACTTCGGCTGGGAGCACGCGGATGGAACCCCGGCCGCGGGATCCACCGGCAAGGCCATCCGGCCGGCGCTCGTCCTCGCCGCCACCAGAGCACTCGGGGGGAACGAGTGCCTCGCGGTGCCGGCCGCGGCAGCCGTCGAGCTGGCACACAACTTCACACTGCTCCACGACGATGTCATCGACGAGGACCCGACCCGAAGACACCGACCCACCGCCTGGACCGTCTTCGGTACCCCTGACGCGATCATCGCGGGTGACGCCATGTTCGCCGTCGCGCTGCGTCTGCTCGCCGAGGACCACCATCCGGCGTCCGCGGCCGCGTCGCGGCGGCTCGCGGACTGTGTGATCGAGCTGTGCGCCGGACAGCAGGCGGACTGTGCCTTCGAGGAGCGCGCGCCGAACGACGTGTCCCTCGACGAGTGCCTCGAGATGGCGACCGCCAAGACGGGTGCGCTGCTGGGGTGCGCCTGCGCGCTCGGAGCCCTGTACGCCGGTGCGGGGGAGGAGGAGACCGCAGCCATGGACGCGTTCGGCCGGGAGGCCGGGCTCGCGTTCCAGCTGATCGACGATCTCATCGGCATCTGGGGCGACCCCGACCGGACGGGGAAGCCGGCGGGCGCCGACCTGGCCGCGCACAAGAAGTCGCTGCCGGTGGTGGCCGCTCTGACCTCCGGCACCGCCGCCGGGGCGGAACTGGCCGAGCTGTACCGGGGACCCATGAACGCCGCGACGGTGCGCCGGGCCGCCGAGGCGGTCGACCGCGCCGGGGGCCGGGACTGGGCGCAGTTGCAGGCAGCCGACCGGATGGCCCGCGCCGTTCATGAGCTGTCCCGGGCGGTGCCCGATCTGGCGGCCGCGGGGGATCTGCTGGCCCTGGCCGAATTCGTCACCCGCCGTACCCGTTGAGGTGCCCGACTCCCCGACCATGGAGGCGGGTTGACCGATGACGACGTGGACGCGACGCGGGGGCGAGAGGCGGAGACCGATGAGCGTGGAGGTACGGCAGGGGACGACGGAGGACCGCGAGGAACTCGTCCGCCTCATCCATGAGGCGTTCCGGGACGATCCGGTGAGCCGGTGGGTCTTCCCGGACCCGGCCGAGTTCCACCGGGCCCACGCCCCCTTCCTGGGGGTGTTTCTCGACCTGGCCCTCGCGGTGGGCCGGGTCGATGTCACCGAGGACGGCTCGGCCGCGGCCCTCTGGTTCCCGCGCAAGCCCGGGGCGGCGGGGGAGGGGGATGTCGACGACGAGACGGGGGCCCGGCTGATGGCGATCGCCGGACGGAGCCGCGGCCGGGCGGAGACGGTCGGCCGGCTGACGGACGAGGTCCATCCGCACGACAGGTCGCACGAGTACCTCCAGCTGATCGCTGTCTCGCCGCAGCACCAGGGGCAGGGTCGGGGGACGGCGCTGCTGGCCCCCGCACTGGAGCGGTGCGACCGGGACGGGGTTCCCGCCTATCTGGAGGCGAGCAATCCCGGCAGCAGAAGGCTGTACGAGCGGCTGGGCTTCACCTTCACGGGCACGGCGGTGCACCTGCCGGACGGCCCGGTGATGTGGCCGATGTGGCGGGAGTCGCGGGGCCGTTGAAGCCGGCAGCCGCCGTTGACGCTCGCTGAATCCGGGAGGAGAAAAGCTCTTGCTTGACCACTATGATTGAAGCACTATGAGTGGAGTGGTTCGCCCGATCCCGGCGGATCCTCCACGACCGAAGGTGATCCTGTCTTGCGAAAGCTCAGCTATTTCATCGCGGCGTCGATCGACGGCTTCATCGGAGGCCCGGACGGCAGCGGCGAGTGCTTCATGCAGTACGTGAGCGGGGACTTCCTCGAGTACCTCAGGACGGAAGCCCCCGACACCCTGCCCACCGCCGGCCGTCAGGCCTTCGGCGTCGATGACGTCCCGAACACCGAGTACGACACGATCATCCAGGGCCGGGCCAGCTACGATCTCGCGCTCGCAGCCAAGATCACCAGTCCGTACGCCCATCTGCGGGAGTACGTGGCGTCCCGCAGCATCACCGAGTCGCCCGACCCGCATGTGGAGATCGTCTCCGGGGACGTCGCCGCCAAGGTCCGGGAGCTCAAGCAGGAGGACGGCCTCGGGATCTACCTCTGCGGTGGTGCCGATCTCGCCGGTCAGCTCAAGGAGGAGGTCGACGAGCTCGTGATCAAGACCTATCCGGTGGCGCTCGGCACCGGCATGCCCATGTTCGCCGCGGATTTCCGCGTCGACGCGTTCACCCTCGACTCCGTGCGCGCATTCGACAACGGCGTCCTCGTCAGGAAGTACCTCAGGAAGCGCTGACCGCCGGGTGTCCTGTCCGCCCGTACCGCCATATCCTGGAGATATGGGCAGCGAAGGACGTCGGACCGTCCGCAGCCCGCAGACCGAGCACCAGTGCCCGGCGTGCGGACAGCCTGTCGGTACCGTGACGAAGCGACGCAAGACTCTCGGGGCGTACGTCCCCTTCTGGGGCCCCGGCCCCTGCCACAATCCCGACTGCGCGCAGAGCGCCGAATCCGGGGGCGAGCGGCCGGGTGACCGCCCGGCCGGGCGGTCGACACCGCCTGAGGTGCCCCGCCCCGGTCCCTGAGGCATCCCTGCTGTTCGGCGGCGGCTGCGGTACCGCTACAGTCCGCGCCATGTCATCGGAGTCGACGGAAGTCTGGGCGGGCTGGTACCGCGACCGGCAGGGCGCGGAAGCGGTATCGATCGCGGCGCACGAACGGCAACTGCGCACGCGCATCAGGGGTGTTGAGTACGAAGGGGCGACGTTCGCCGCCCTGCGAGCCGTCGGGGGCGAGAGGTTGCTGTCCTCGTGCGTGCTGGAGTGGGACATACCGCTGCCCGTGCACACGGCCGGCGCGGTCCAGCGGGCCACGCTCAGCTGCCTGCTGACACTCGGCGAACCGCGGCCGGGAGGGTTCCTCGACCGCTCGGACCTCAATCTGACCCTGCACTACGGAGGGGCGGCGTACGAGTCCGGGGTGGCCAGCGGCGACTTCGAGGAGGCCTTCGGCCGCATCCGCGAACAGCTTCCCCCGGGCGCTGAGCTGGGGGCGCACGCCGCGGTCGGGGCCTGAGCCGCGGTCGCACGCCGCAGCGGGGCCTGAACACCGGCCGAAGCCCCGGCCCGGTCAGGGCCTGAGCCGGGGGCCCAGGCTCAGCGCAGGCCCTCCCAGCCCCAGCGAGGGGTGGGGCCCGGATCTCCCAGGTCCGTGCCCGGCGGCTCGGCCGACACATCGCGGGCGATCTTCGTACCCCACGCGAAGTACTCCAGCACCCGGCGGCGCAGCAGCTCGTCGCCGGGGAGCTCCTTGTCCACCGCTGCGGTCATCAGCTCCATCCAGCGCAGCCGCTGCTCCTCGGTGATCCGCAGGCCGAGATGGGCGCGGAGCAGGGACTGATGGCCGCCCAGTTCGCCGGTGAAGCGGGCGGGCCCGTCGAAGATCTCGGCCAGCCACACCGCGACATGCTCGATGTGGGTGGTCGTGAAGCCGGCGAAGACGGGGGCGAGCAGCGGATCCGCCAGGACGGCGTCGTAGAAGGTGTTGCTCAGGCGCCGCAGGGTCTCGGTGCCGCCCACGGCCTCGTAGAGCGTCCCGGTGCGCTCACTCGGATCGGTCATGGCGCCACCCTAAGGGCTGTCCCGTAATCCCCGGCGGGCGCACGACGACAGCTACGGCACTCCCCCGTAGCCCTTCGGGCACGGGAGGTGCCCCCACGCCGCGTTGTCGGATCGCCCGAATACGCCCAGTATGAGGACGACCCTTCGCCTTGCGATGCACCGCATCTGACGCCGCGCGCTGATCCACCGGGGATTACGGGATAGCCCTTAGGCGTCAAACGGCGGAGGGGCGCCCTGCCACTTATCGCAGGACGCCCCCCCCGTGTCGCGGTCCGCCCCTGCGGCTGGGGCGGATGTCAGCGCGTCAGGAGACCTTGGCGATCGCTGCCGCCAGGCCGTTCGCCCACAGGGCGTTCACCCGCGCGCGCTCCGCGGCATTCGGGTTGGCGTTCTGGCAGGACGTGCCGGGACCGCCGCCCGACATCAGTTCGCTGCACGGGCCCGAGTAGTGGTCCGGCAGGCCGAGCACGTGCCCGGTCTCGTGGGCCGTGACCCGGGTCGAGTTGTACTGCTGGTTCTGGCGGTAGTCGAGGAAGATGTAGCCGCGGCCGTGGCCGTCCGTGCTCGCGTACGAGCCGCGGGAGTCATTGCCCTCGTAGTACTGGAAGTCCGGGCTGCTGCCTTCCTGGAGGCGGACGTTGGCGACCGAGCTGTTCCAGATCTGGGTGCTGCGGGATATCTGCGAGCGGAAGGTCGGTGCGCTGGAGGCGCTGTAGACGACGGTCACGGCCTGCGCGCCCGGGTTGGCGGCGCGCTTCTCGGCCACGGACTTGACGACCGCGTCGAAGAACGCCTTGGTCGCCTTGGCGTCCTCGGAGGATCCTTCGTAGGCGGCGTACGACGTGTGCGCGGTGGCCGCAGGGGAGTTGGCCGTCGTCGCAGCGGTCGCGGGCACGGCGGAGAGCGCGGCCGCGAGGCCGAGTCCGACAGCCGTGGAGAGTACGGTTCTCAGGTGACGCATGGGGGGCTCCTACTCGTCCAATGAACGGGTTCGGTGCGTCAGAGTGTCGGGGAGCCGCCCCCACGTGCGGATGATGTCAACTGCCGATAACTCCGGGGCATCACCTGTCCTGTCCGTCCCCTGTGCCCGAACTATGTGTCTGGTGTGGCAGTTGGTGCCGCCCTACTCTCGGGACATGGAGCTCGAGGTGAGGCACCTCCGCGCCCTGTGCGCGATTGCGGACACGGGCAGCCTGCACAAGGCCGCGCGACAACTGGGCGTCAGCCAGCCGTCTTTGACGACCCAGCTGCGGCGTATCGAGAACTCCCTCGGCGCGGAGCTGTTCTCCCGTGAACGCTCCGGCTGCCGGCCCACCCCGCTGGGCCGTGCGGTCCTGAGCAGGGCCCGCCCTCTGGTGGCCGAAATGGCGGCCCTCGTCGTCGAGGCCAGAGCCGCGGCGGGCAGAGCCGGCGGCCCCCGGTTACGGATCGGATCCACCGCGAGCCGTGCGCTCGCCGGCTGGCTTCGAAGACTCAGGCAGCGGTTGCCCGGCACGGACATCTCGCTGCATGTCGACGTCTCCGCGAACGCCCTGCTCAGGATGGTCGCCGCGGGCCAGCTCGATGTCGCTTTCGTGCACGAGGTGGAGGGCTGTCCGCTGCAGGTGCCCGACGGACTGTCGGTACGCGTCCTGGTCGAGCGCGAACCGCAGTTCATCTCCATGGCACGTGATCATCCGGCCGCCGCGACTCCCGTGGTCGAGCTCGCCGATCTGGCCGAAGACCGATGGATCGTCGACCCGACGGTGGACGGCGAATGGGACGGGCTGCGCAGGGTCCTGGGGGCGGCCGGACTCAACCCGCGCGTCCTGCACGGTGATTACCACACGGCCGCATCCCTGATAGCGGTCGGCGAGGCGGTCGCTCCCTGTCAGCCCACCTCGGGGCCGCGCGACGACATGGCGATCCGCCCGCTCCGCGGCGACCCGCTGGCGGTACGGCTGTTGCTGTTCTCGCTGCCCGGTGCGTACGAGCTCTACGAGGCCGTGTACGCCGATCTGGAAAGCGCCTACCGCGAGGCGGCGTCCCGGGCGGCCACCTACCGGCACTGGCTGTTGCGGAACAACAGCCCGCTCCTGCCGGCACCGGTGACCTGCGTGCCCTGAACCCGTGCGTGCGGGAGCGGCGGCGGGATGCCGGGGCCGGCTCAGAGAGGCGCCCGGCTCAGCCCGCCGGGAGCAGGCTCGGCCGGACGCGAGCCGGTTCAGGGGTCCGGGCGCCCAGCTCGGAACACGCGCCCGGCTCCGCAGCCCATGAGCCGGTTCAGCCCGTCGCGAGCAGCGAACGCGCCTGCTCGCGCGCGGCGCCGAGCGCGTCGGGGAAGATGTTCAGGCCGTGCGCCACGAGTGCGCCCTCGTGCAGCAGCATCAGGGTGCGGCCGAGCCTGTCGGGGTCCTTGGCCCCGGCCTCCCGGGCCAGGTCGGTGAAGAGCCCGAGCATCCAGGCCTTCTGGCCGGTGATGAGCGCGGACGCGGGATGCGCCGGATCGCTGATCTCGGCATGGGCGTTGACCATGCTGCAACCGCGCGTGCTGTGCTCGCCCGCCCATACGCGAGAGGCGTCGAAGACGGCCAGGACGCGGGCGTCCGGTTCCGCTCCGGCCTCGGTCAGACGCTCGGCGAGGAAGGCCCGCCACTGTTCGTCGCGCGCCGCCAGGTACTCCACGACGATCTGGTCCTTGGAGCCGAACCGGTCGTAGAGGGTCTTCTTGGTCACCCCCGCCTCGGCCGCGATCAGGTCGACGCCGACCGCGTGGATGCCGCGGTCGTAGAAGAGACGCGAGGCGGCGTCCAGCGCGCGGCGGGCGCCCGGGGTCATGGCGATGCGATGCGGGGCCGTGGTGCTGCTCATGACGTCCAGTATACCGATCTGTATAGTGGAAGCGGTAGACCGATCTGTATACCTCCTTCCCCGGGTGGTGCGACTGCCATGAACGTCCTGCTCTCCGCGGCCTTCGTCCTCTGCTGGAGCTCCGGCTTCATCGGGGCCAAACTCGGTGCCGGCAGCGCCGACGCCGTGACGGTCCTGATGTGGCGGTTCCTGCCGCTGGCCCTCGTCCTCGCCCTGGTCTCGGCGCTCCTCGCCCGCGCGTCCTGGCGCGGTCTCACGGCCAGGGACGTCCTGCGGCAGACCGTGATCGGAGCCCTGTCACAGAGCGGCTATCTGCTCACCGTCTACGCGGCGATCCAGCTCGGCGTCTCCAGCGGCACCACCGCGCTGATCGACGGAACCCAGCCGCTGGTCGCGGGCGCGCTCGCGGGACCGCTGCTGCGGCAGTACGTCTCGCGCCGGCAGTGGCTCGGCCTCTGGCTGGGCATCTCCGGCGTCGCCGTCGTCACCCTCGCCGACGCCTCGGCGGTGCACGGCGTCCCGCCCTGGGCGTACGCGGTCCCGTTCGTCGGGATGCTCTCCCTGGTCGCGGCCACGTTCCTGGAGGGCCGCACCCGCACGCCCGTCGCCCCGTCGGTCGCCATGACCGTCCACTGCGCCACCAGCGCGGTCGTCTTCACCGCCCTCGCGGCCGCCTTCGGGGCGACGACGCCGCCCGCCGAGGGCTCGTTCTGGCTGGCGGTCGGCTGGCTCGTGGTGCTCTCCACCTTCGGTGGATACGGGCTGTACTGGCTGGTGCTGCGGCGCTCCGGCGTCACCCGGGTGAACACGCTGATGTTCCTGATGGCGCCGGTGACGGCGATCTGGGGCGCCCTGATGTTCGGTGAGCCGTTCGGGCTGCAGACCGGGCTCGGCCTCGCGCTCGCGCTCGTGGCCGTCGTCGTCGTGCACCGTGGCGAGCGCCCGGTCAGGACGCGGGGGTCGAGCGGTCGTAGCGCCGCGCCAGCTCCCGTAGATGAGCGAGCAGTTCAGGGGGGCCGGTGACGTCGAAGTCGTGGCCCAGCATGCCGAGATAGACGCCCAGCGTCTCGACGGAGTCCGCGCCGGTGTCCAGGACGCACGTGGAGTCGTCGAGCGCCTCGACCACCCCGACCGCCGGGTTGATGCGTTCGGCGACGGCCTCCGCCGGGGCGTGCACCGTGACCCGGGCGCGGTGGCGCCAGCCGGCCGCCGAGACGCGCCGCGCGACGTAGGTCGCCGCATCGCCGCCGTCGGGCAGTTCGCGCGGCGCGAACCGGGGTCCCGTGGGTGTTCGCGGCTGGATGCGGTCCACCCGGAAGGTGCGCCAGTCCCCGCGCTCCACGTCCCACGCCACCAGATACCAGCGCCGCCCCCACGAGACCACCCGGTGCGGTTCGCCCACCCGGCGGGACGCCGAACCGTCGTGGGCGCGGTAGTCGAACCGCAGCCGCTCACGGTCCCGGCAGGCGGCCGTCAGCACCGTCAGCACATCGGCGTCCACGGCCGGCCGCGGCTGGTCCGCCGGGACCGGCACGGTGTACGTCTGCAGTGTCTGTACCCGCCGGCGCAGCCGTGCGGGGAGGACCTGCTCCAGCTTCGCCAGCGCCCGCAGCGATGTCTCCTCCATGCCCGAGAGCGCGCCCTGAGCCACCGTGCGCAGCGCGATCGTCACCGCGACCGCCTCCTCGTCGTCCAGCAGCAGCGGGGGCATCGCGGTGCCCGCGGCGAGCCGATAGCCGCCGGCCGGGCCGCGGGTGGCATCGACGGGATAGCCGAGTTCGCGGAGCCGGTCGATGTCGTTGCGCACCGTACGGCCGCTCACCCCCAGCCGCTCGGCCAGTTCGGTGCCCGGCCACTCACGGGCCGTCTGGAGCAGGGACAGCAGACGCAGCAGTCGCGCGGAGGTTTCCAGCATGAAGTCGAGACTGCCAGCAATTCAGGAACCGGACGTGCCTAATCGCCTTCTACCGTTCTGTTCATGGACACCGACACCTCCGCACAGATCCGCCCCTTCCGCATCGAGATCCCGCAGGCCGACATCGACGATCTGCGCGACCGGCTGCGCCGCACCCGCTGGGGCGCCGAGGTCCCGGGCACCGGCTGGAGCCGCGGCGTGCCGGCCGGCTATCTGCGAGGGCTCGCCGAGTACTGGGCCGAGAGCTACGACTGGCGCGCGGCCGAGGCGGCGCTCAACGAGTTCCCGCAGTTCATCGCCGAGATCGACGGGCAGAACATCCACTTCCTGCATGTGCGCTCCGAGACCCCGGACGCCACACCGCTGCTGCTGATGCACGACTGGCCTGCCTCGATCATCGAGTACGTCGAGGTGATCCGCCCGCTCTCCCAGGACTTCCACGTCGTCGTCGCGAGTACGCCCGGCGTGGGCTTCTCAGGTCCGCTCAGCGCGCCGGGCTGGAACAACGGCCGCATCGCCGCCGCGTACACCGAGCTCATGTCCCTTCTCGGATACGGGCGTTACGGCGTCCAGGGCACCGGCGGCGGTGCTTGGATCGCGACCGAGATGGGCCGGCAGGCGCCGGACCGCGTCGTCGGCATCCACGTCAACGGCTTCATCGTCTTCCCGTCCGACGACCCCGCCGATTTCGAGGGCCTGACCGAAGCCGAACAGGGCCGCCTCGCCCGGCTCCAGAACTTCCGTGACGACATGATGGGCTTCAACGCCATCCAGTCGACCCGCCCGCACACCCTGGCGCACGCGCTGCACGACTCGCCGGTCGGTCAACTGGCCTGGATCACCGAGAAGTTCAAGGAGTGGACGGACGCGGAGAAGGACCTGCCCGAGGACGCGGTCGGACGCGACCACCTGCTGACCAACGTGAGTCTGTACTGGTTCACGGCCACCGCGGGCTCGTCCGCGAACCTCTACTACGAGTCGGCTCACGATCCGTCCGCGTGGGCGCCGAAGGAGCGCGGCACGGTGCCCACGGGCGTGGCGGTCGCGCTCACCACCGACATCGCCGTACGGCGCTTCGCCGAACGCGAGCACAACATCACGTACTGGTCGGAGCTGGAGCGCGGCGGCAACTTCCTTCCCCTGGAGCAGCCGGACCTCTTCACCCGGGACGTACGCGACTTCTTCCGTTCCCTGAAGGAGAACTGACGGGCAGTACGCCCGTCGAGAACGGCGTCGCCGCCGGAAGCCGGCGTGGGTATCCTTCCGCGCGGAGTCGGCCCGGCGGCGGGCCGGCCAGGGGGGGAGCAGCATGACGACCGGCAAAGAGCGGTCCAGAATGATCGCCACCGAGGACGACCACCGGGTGACACCGGCGGAACTCTTCTTCGACCTGGTCTTCGTGTACGCGATCACCCAGGTCACCGCACTCATGGCTCGCGACACCTCCGCCCTGCGACTGCTCGGCGGAGTGGTCGTGCTCGCGCTGCTCTGGTGGTGCTGGTGCTGCTTCGCCTGGCTCGGCAACGTCGTACGCGCCGACTCGGGCGCGCTGTTCGGCGTCCTGGTCGCGGTCATGGCGGTGGTGCTCATCGTCTCGCTGACCGTGCCCGAGGTGTACGACGACGCCCCCGGCGGGTTGCCGGCACCCCTGGTGTTCGTGCTCTGCTACGGCGCGGTCCGGGTGCTGCATCTCGTGTCGTACTGGGTCTCCAGCCCGGGCGACAAGGCGCTGCGTGCCACGCTGCGCCGTACCGCACTGCTCTCGGTGGCACCGCCGTTCGTGCTGCTGCTGGTCGGCAGCGCCTTCACCGGCGTGACCCAGATCCTCATCTGGCTCGGCGCGGTGGCCATCGACTACAGCGGCATCTGGATCACCGGTTCGTCGGGCTGGCGCGTCGCCTCACCCGGGCACTTCGCCGAGCGGCACGGACTGATCGTCCTCATCGCGCTCGGGGAGTCGATCGTGGCGATCGGTGTCGGGGTCTCCGGCTACCCCGTCTCCGCCGCAGTGCTGGGCGCCGCCGCGGCGGGGCTGCTGGTCGTGGCGGGTCTGTGGCGGCTGTACTTCCGCCAGGTCGCCGAAGCGGCCGAACACCGGCTGGCCGCTCTCACCGGCGACGACCGCACCCGCTTCGCGCGCGACGCCTACACCTTCCTGCATCTGCCGCTGGTCGCGGGCGTCGTGGTCTCCGCGCTCGGGATGAAGAAGGTGCTCCACCAGATCGCCGACACCGGCCACTACGACCTGTCCGAGCCGCTCCACGGGATCGTGGCGTGGGCCCTCCCCGGAGGTGCCGGCGTCTTCCTGCTGGCGTCGGGCGTGATCCTGCTGCGAGCGACGGGCCGACGCTCGCTCGTCCTCCTCGTGGGCGGCCTCGTCTGTGTGTGCGCCGGCCCGCTGACGGCCGTGATCCCCGCGGGCCTCGCACTGGCGCTGCTGGCGGCGGTGGTCACGGCGCTGGTGGTGCTGTACGGCCGCAAGGAGGGGGCGACGACAACCGGTTGAGGCCGGCAGGCGCCAGGTGACCGCACCCGACAGACGACCGCGCCCGGCTCCCCCCAGAGGGGGTGCCGGGCGCGGGCGGTGAGAGTGAAGCGATCCGACGGATCGGATCAAGCCTTCTTGGTCTCCCAGAAGATCTTGTCGATCTGGGCGATGTAGTCCAGCGCCTTCTGGCCCGTCGCCGGGTCAGTCGAGCCCTTGGCGGTCGACAGCGCCTTGAGCGCGTCGTTCACCAGCTGGTGCAGCTCCGGGTACTTCTCGAAGTGCGGCGGCTTGAAGTAGTCGCTCCAGAGCACCGAGACGTGGTGCTTCGCGAGCTCGGCACGCTGCTCCTTGATGACCGTGGCGCGGGCCCGGAAGTGCGGGTCCTCGTTGGCCTGGTACTTCTCCTGGACGGCCTTGACCGACTCGGCCTCGATACGGGCCTGGGCCGGGTCGTAGACACCGCAAGGCAGGTCGCAGTGGGCGCTGACCTTCACCTTGGGGGCAAACAGGCGGGAAAGCATTGAGCTGTCCTTCCTCGTGATCGTCTTCTCAGGTGGGACATTACTCCGTGAGAGACCTGTTTTCGCGAGTGCCCCCTAGGGCTTAGGACAAAAGTCCAGGGTCAGTATGGGACTGGTGGCCGAACATACCGAGGGGCTCGGAGGTGGCGGATGAGTGAGCAGGGGCGGGAGCCGAGAGCGCCGTTCGGGGTCGCCGAAGTGACGGGGCCGTCCATGTACCCGACGCTCAGGCACGGCGATCAACTGCTGGTGCACTACGGCGCCGAGGTGAAGCCCGGGGACATCGCCGTGCTGCGCCATCCCCTCCAGCAGGATCTGCTCATCGTGAAACGGCTGGTGGAGCGGCGCGAGGACGGCTGGTGGGTGCTGGGGGACAACCCGGGGGCCGAGGGCGACAGCCGGGTGTTCGGATCGGTGCCCCACGAACTGCTGCTGGGGCGGGTGCGGGGGAGATACCGCCCGCTCGCGGAGGATCAGCGATCCGCCCGCGGGCTCGCCTCCTGGGCACTCTCCGCGGTACGTCCCGTGCTCTGTGACCGCTCGGTCTCCAGGCGCTTGCGGGCGCGGTAGGCGGCCACGTTGGCGCGGGTCGCGCAGCGGTCCGAGCAGTAGCGCCGGGAGCGGTTGGTGGAGGTGTCGAGGTAGGCGTTGCGGCAGGGCAGCGCCTGGCACAGACCGAGCCGGTCGACCCCGTACTCCGTGAGGTGGAACGCCAGACCCATGGCGGCGATCGCGGCGTATCCGGCGGTCGCGTTCGACGGATGGTCGGCCAGGTGCATGTGCCACTTCGGGCGGCCGTCGTCGTCCCGGAAGTCGTGGCCGGAGATCTGCGGGCTGACCGGGAACTCCAGCAGCAGCGAGTTGAGCAGGTCGACGGCCCCTGTCTCGTCGCCGCCGTCGGCCGCCGTGAAGACCGCCCGCAGCCGGCCCCGTACGGAGCGGAACCGGGTGACGTCCGCGTCGGTCGCGCGGCGTGCGGACTGTGTGGACTCGCCGAACAGTTCCCGTACGGCGTCCACCGAGGTGAGGGAGTCCTTGTTACGGGCCGGCTCCTCGGTGTTGACCAGGCGCACGGCGTAGTCCGAGTAATAGGCCAGTTCCACTTGTAGTCCTTACCGCGGCGGTCTAGGGTCTGCGTAACAGCTGATGCTGCTTCGAGGGTATTACGGACGGGAGGTTTCCGGTGTCGGAGACAGTGACGAGCAGGGGTGCGGGCACCGACTGGCAGGCCTGGCAGGAGAGCTGGGACCGCCAGCAGGAGTGGTACATGCCCGACCGCGAGGAGCGGTTCCGGATCATGCTGGACATGGTCGAGGCCACGGTGGGCCCCGAACCACGGGTGCTGGACCTCGCGTGCGGTACGGGAAGTATTACGGACCGGGTCCTCAAGCGGTTCCCGAAGGCCACCAGCACGGGTGTCGACCTGGACCCCGCCCTGTTGACCATCGCCCGGGGCTCCTTCGCCACCGACGACCGGGTCACCTTCGTCACCGCCGATCTGACCGACCCCGACTGGACCTCGCACCTGCCGTACGCCTCGTACGACGCCGTGCTCACCGCGACCGCCCTGCACTGGCTGCGCAGCGGACCGCTCGCCACCCTCTACGGGCAGCTCGCCTCGCTCGTGCGCGACGACGGCGTCCTCATGAACGCCGACCACATGATCGACCGCACCACCCCGCGCATCAACGCCGTCGAGCGCGCCCACCGGCACGTCCAGATGGAGCGCGCCAAGGAATCCGGGGCGGTCGACTGGGCCGAATGGTGGGCCCTGGCCGGTCAGGACCCCGTCCTCGCGGAGCCCACCGCCCGCCGGTACGAGATCTACGGCGAGCACGCGGACGGCGAGACCCCCTCCGCCCAGTGGCACGCCGAGACGCTGCTCACCGCCGGCTTCGGCGAGGCCCGCCCGGTCTGGTGCTCACCCTCCGACACCCTGCTGCTCGCGCTGAAGTGACGCGGCTGCCGCTCCGCTGACGCGCAACGCACGGGAGGGCGGTACGGACCAGGTCCGTACCGCCCTCCCGTGGGACGACTCCTGTACCGGAGCCGTCCGGAGAACCTGCTAGAGCACCTTCGACAGGAACGACTTCGTCCGGTCGTGCTGCGGGTTCGTCAGGACCTCGCGGGGATGGCCCGACTCGACCACCACACCGTCGTCCATGAAGACCAGCGCGTCGCCGACCTCACGGGCGAAGCCCATCTCGTGCGTCACGACGATCATCGTCATGCCGTCCTCGGCGAGACCCCGCATGACGTCCAGCACGTCGCCGACCAGCTCCGGGTCGAGCGCGGAGGTCGGCTCGTCGAAGAGCATCAGCTTCGGCTCCATCGCCAGCGCACGGGCGATCGCCACCCGCTGCTGCTGACCGCCGGAGAGCTGCGAGGGGTAGTTCCCGGCCTTGTCGGCCAGGCCCACGCGGTCCAGCAGCCGCTCGGCGCGCGCCCGGGCCACGGCCCGCGACTCGCCCTTGACCTGGATCGGCGCCTCCATGACGTTTGCGATGGCCGTCATGTGCGGGAACAGGTTGAAGCGCTGGAAGACCATGCCGATGTCCCGGCGCTGCGCCGCGACCTCGCTGTCCTTCAGCTCGTAGAGCTTGTCGCCCTTCTGCCGGTAGCCCACCAGGTGCCCGTCGACCGAGAGCCGGCCGGCGTTGATCTGCTCCAGGTGGTTGATGCACCGAAGGAACGTCGACTTGCCGGAACCGGACGGACCGACCAGACAGAACACCTCGCGCGGGGCGACCTCGAGGTCGATTCCCTTGAGGATGTGCGCTGAGCCGAAGGACTTGTGTACGCCCTCGGCCTTCACCATGGGGGTCATGTCACACCCCCCTGGGGCTGTTGAGGGAGAGCAGGTTGGCCTTGACCTTCTGCCATGGCGTCTTCGGCAGCTGCCGCAGCGAGCCACGGGCGTAGTACCGCTCGACGTAGTACTGGCCGACGCTGAAGACGCTGGTCAGAGCCAGATACCAGACCGACGCCACCAACAACATCTCCATCACCGCGAACGATGTGGATCCGATGTTCGTCGCCGCCCGCAGAAGATCGGTGTACTGCACCGCGGAGACCAGGGACGAGGTCTTGAGCAGGTTGATGAACTCGTTGCCGGTCGGCGGCACGATCACGCGCATGGCCTGCGGAAGGACCACGCGGCGCATGGTCTTGCCGTTGGACATGCCGAGCGCGTGGGACGCCTCCGTCTGGCCCTCGTCGACCGACTGGATGCCGGCCCGGACGATCTCCGCCATGTAGGCGCCCTCGTTCAGGCCCAGCCCCAGCAGGGCGACCATGAACGGGGTCATCACGTCGACCATCTCGTCCTTGTAGAACCCGAGGTTCAGGACGGGGAAGATCAGCGCGAGGTTGAACCACAGCAGCAGCTGCACATAGACCGGAGTGCCGCGGAAGAACCAGATGTACAGCCAGGAGACCGCACCCGTCACCGGGTTCTTCGAGAGCCGCATGACGGCGAAGACCACGCCCAGGATCAGACCGATGAGCATGGACAGCACGCTGATCAGCACCGTGCGGCCCATACCGGCCAGGATCCGGTCGTCGAAGATGAAGTCCCCGACGGTGTCCCAGTTGACGTCGCCCTGCGAGAACGAATAGACCAGCGAGCCCAGCAGTGCCACGACGATGACACCGCTGACCCAGCGGCCCCAGTGCCGTACCGGGATGGCCTTGATCTGGTCGGGCGCCGTGGATGACGCCTTGACGACCGCCGGGTCCGAGGGTGGCTCGTCGGCGGGCGTCTTGTCGAACTTGTCAGTCACAGTGACTGCCCTTCAGTGAAACGCGTTGAAGCGGACCGACCGTGACCTACTTGCCGGCGTTGATGGTCGCCTCGGTGACGGCGCTGTTCTTGACGTCCCACTTCTCGAGGACCTTTTCGTACTCGCCGTTCTTGATGATGGCGTCCACGGCCGCCTTCAGCGCGTCACGCAGCTGCGCGTTGTCCTTGTCGACCGCGATGCCGAACGGGCCGGCGTCGGTCTGGTCGCCCGCGACCTCGAAGTCGTTGCCGCCGCCCGCGGTCTTCGCGATGTGCGCGGCGACCGGGTAGTCGTTGAGGTCGGCGACGGCGCCGCCGGACTTCACACGGGTCTGGGCCTCGGCGTCGGTGTCGAACGCCTCGATGGTCAGCGTGCCCTTGCCGTCCGTCTTGCACTTGGTGGCCTGGGCCTTGAACGTGTCCTCGTAGATCGTGCCGCGCTGGACGGCGACCTTCTTGCCGCACAGGTCGTCGAGCGACTCGATCTTGCTCGGGTTGCCCTTCTTCACCAGCAGCGAGACGCCGGAGGTGAAGTAGTCCACGAAGTCGACGCCCTGGCCGACCTTCTTGCCCTTGTCGTCCAGGCCGTCCTGGCGGGCCTTGGTGTCGCTCATCGCGGACATGACGACGTCCTGGCGGCCGCTGTTCAGCGACGAGATCAGGCCGTCGAAGGTGCCGCTGGTGAACTGGAACTTGACGCCCAGCTCCTTGCCCAGAGCCGCGGCGATGTCGGGGTCGATACCGACGATCTTGCCGCCCTCCTCGTACTCCATCGGGGCGTAGGCGGCGTCGGTGCCGACCTTGATCACCTTGGAGTCCTGGTACTTCTTGGGCAGCTTGTCGAAGAGCGCCGCCTCCGAGGCCGCGCCGGTCTCCGAGGAGCCGGAACCGGAGTTCGTCTGGTCACCACAGGCGGTGAGGAGCAGCGCGCCCGCGACCGCGATGGCGCCGACCGCGGCGATCCGGGTCCTGGCGGCGGTCGTACGACGAGTGGTGCTTGCGGTCATGATCGGGGTCCTCCGGCGGGTGAGGGAAGTGCCATTTCAGCGGTCGTGCACTCATCTTCGAGTGTCGCCACCTTGTGTGTTTTCGGCATCTTGCCATTCGGACTAGCCCATTCAGGGGGCCACGCATGTCAAAATCGGGTAACGGGACACCCCCGACCCCCTCCCGGGCCGGTACATCACGACCGGACCATTCACGGGAATACCTGCTTCCGACCGGAAGATATGCGGCTCGTAGCCTGCTACGGGCGGCATTCAGGGCGCGTAGCTGACGTGTCCTGACATTCGGCGACGAGTCGTGTCAGCAACTGGATACCGACTCGTCGCCGGTGCTCCTGGTCAGGTAAGAAGGACGCTTACACCCCTCATCCGGGGCTCAGGGCGCGTGTGCGGCGCGCCCGCGCGTATGTACCTCCCCCCGCCGGAGCGGGCCAACCGCCGAGGCAGGGCACGTACGCGGTGCCCGCCCACCCCTCCTCAACCAGGAGTGGAAACCCTCAACTGATGAAGACTTAAGGGGTCAAACACATGGCAGCGGAGATCGTCAATCCTCGCAGCGACAGCGGTTCGGAGAGTGCTCCCGAAGAGCCCTTCGATCCGGCCTTCGCGCTGCATCGCGGCGGCAAGATGGCCATCCAGGCCACCGTGCCGGTGCGGGACAAGGACGACCTGTCCCTCGCGTACACACCTGGCGTCGCCAAGGTGTGCAGCGCGATCGCCGAGCAGCCCGAACTCGTCCACGACTACACCTGGAAGTCCCAGGTCGTCGCCGTCGTGACGGACGGGACCGCGGTGCTCGGTCTCGGCGACATCGGCCCGGAAGCCTCTCTTCCGGTGATGGAGGGGAAAGCGATCCTCTTCAAGCAGTTCGGCGGCGTGGACGCGGTCCCGATCGCGCTCGCCACGACCGACACGGACGAGATCGTCGAGACCGTCGTGCGCCTCGCGCCCTCTTTCGGCGGAGTGAACCTCGAGGACATCTCGGCGCCCCGCTGCTTCGAGATCGAGCGCAAGCTCCAGGAGCGCCTGGACATCCCCGTCTTCCACGACGACCAGCACGGTACGGCGGTCGTCACCCTTGCGGCCCTGCGGAACGCCGCGAAGCTGACCGGGCGCGGCCTGGGCGAGCTGCGCGCCGTGATCTCGGGCGCGGGCGCGGCCGGGGTGGCCATCGCGAAGTTCCTGCTGGAGGCGGGCCTCGGGGATGTGGCGGTCGCCGACCGCAAGGGCATCGTCAGCCGTGACCGTCAGGACCTGAACTCCGTCAAGCGTGAGCTCGCGGAGATCACCAACAAGGCCGGGCTGAGCGGCTCCCTGGAGACCGCGCTGGCCGGCGCGGACGTCTTCATCGGCGTCTCCGGCGGGACCGTGTCCGAGGAGGCCGTCGCCTCGATGGCCCCCGGCGCGTACGTCTTCGCCATGGCCAACCCGAACCCGGAGGTCCACCCCGACGTCGCGCACAAGTACGCGGCCGTCGTGGCGACCGGCCGCAGCGACTTCCCGAACCAGATCAACAACGTGCTGGCCTTCCCGGGGATCTTCGCGGGCGCGCTCCAGGTGCGGGCGTCGCGGATCACCGAGGGCATGAAGATCGCCGCGGCGAACGCGCTGGCCGACGTCGTGGGCGACCAGCTCGCCGCCGACTACGTCATCCCGTCGCCGTTCGACGAGCGGGTCGCCCCCGCGGTCACGGCTGCGGTCGCGGCGGCCGCGCGCGCCGAGGGTGTCGCACGGCGCTGACCACCTGACCACCCGGCCGGTCTCCGGCCGCAGGCAGGCGTACGGGTTACGGGCCGTGCCGCGCTCCGAGAGGGGCGTGGCACGGCCCGTACGCGTTCACGCGCGGCGCGGCCGCGTCCGGGCGGGTTTCGCGGGATCGCCCCCTGCACCGATTCCTTCCGGGCCTTGGGCCGAACGGGTGCCCAACGGATGCGGGCCGGCGGCACGGTGGCCGGGGCGGCGCGGTACGTGTCACACCGTTGTGTGGTTCCGCCGCGTCGTGCCGCCGCCCTAAGGTCAAGGTCATGTTCGCCGCCTACGCTGCCCGCATCGACCGTGACGCCCCGTTGAACGGCCTCGAACTGGGTGAACGCCCCGCGCCCGAGGCCCGTCCCGGCTGGACCACCGTCACCGTCAAAGCCGCCTCCCTCAACCACCACGACCTCTGGTCGCTCCGGGGCGTCGGCCTCGCCGAGGACAAGCTGCCGATGATCCTCGGCTGCGACGCCGCAGGCGTCGACGCCGACGGCAACGAGGTGGTCGTCCACTCCGTGATCGGGCAGACCGGTCACGGCGTCGGCCCCGACGAGCCGCGCTCGATCCTGACCGAGCGCTACCAGGGCACCTTCGCCGAGCAGGTCTCCGTCCCGGCCTGGAACGTGCTGCCCAAGCCGAAGGAGCTGACCTTCGAGCAGGCGGCCTGCCTCCCGACCGCCTGGCTCACCGCGTACCGCATGCTCTTCACCAACGCCGGTGTCCGTCCGGGTGATTCGGTCCTCGTCCAGGGCGCGGGCGGTGGCGTCGCCACCGCCGCGATCGCGCTCGGCAAGGCGGCGGGCCTGCGGGTCTACGCCACCAGCCGCGACGAGGCCAAGCGCAAGCGCGCCGTCGAACTGGGCGCCGAGGAGGCGTACGAGCCGGGCGCGCGACTGCCCCGGCGCGTGGACGCCGTCATCGAGACGGTCGGCGCCGCGACCTGGTCCCACTCGGTCAAGTCACTGCGCCCGGGCGGCACCCTGGTGATCTCCGGCGCGACGAGCGGCGACCGCCCCTCGCACGCCGAACTCACCCGGATCTTCTTCCTGGAGCTCAAGGTGGTCGGCTCGACGATGGGCTCCAAGGACGAACTGGAAGACCTCCTCTCCTTCTGCGCGGCGACCGGCCTGCGTCCGGTGATCGACGAGGTCCTGCCGCTGGACCGGGCCCGTGAAGGGTTCGAGCGGATGGCCGGCGGCGACCTCTTCGGGAAGATCGTGCTGACGCCCTCTTGATGGACCGTCAGGTGTGCTGATGGGATCCGTCCCATGCGCGCACGCCGAACGATCCGGACACTGATCGGCTGCCTCCTCCTGTCGGTGGCGGGGATTCCGGTCCCCGCCGCTGCCGCCGGTCCGCCCGCGGCTGTGGGTTCCGGTCCGCCCGGGGCGTCCTCGCGCGGACCGGCGCTTGTCTCCTCCTCCGTGGGTGCCGTGGGTGCCGTGGATGCCGCGGGTGTCTCAGTCACCGCGGGCGCCGCGGGCCCGAGGGGTATTCCGGCGCTCCTGGACGACCGGGGGCGGACGCTCACGCTGCGCGGCTGGAACGTCGAGGACAAGGCAGGCCGCGGTGACCAGGCCCTGAAGGCGATCACGGAGAAGCACTTCCGCGATCTACGGGCGAACGGCTTCAACTTCGCCCGCCTGCTGGTCTTCTGGGACGACCTCGAACCCCGCCGCGGCCACTACAGCGCTGCCTATCTGCGCAGGATCGAGCGGGTGCTCGACTGGGCCCGGGCCCATGACATCCAGGTACTGATCGACGCCCACCAGGACGTCTTCGGCCCCGCCTTCGGTCACCGCGGCATCCCCGCCTGGGCGACCCGTACCGACGGTCTGCCCTTCACCCCGCACCCCGACGACTGGTTCGCCGAGTACTTCGAACCGGCCGTGCAGCGCGCGTTCACCCATCTCTACGAGGACGACGATCTGCGCCGGGCCCAGGCGCAGATGTGGCGCGTCCTCGCCGGCCGGCTGGGGGACCACCCGGCCGTCTTCGGCTACGACCTGATCAACGAGCCCATGGGAGAACTCCGGCAGGGCGAGGATCTCCCCACGGCGGCCCGCCGCATCGAACGCGATCAGCTGACGCCGATGTACAACCGCCTCGCGGACGCGGTGCGTTCGGTGGACGACGAGAGCCGTCTCTTCATCGAGCCGACGCCGATCGTCGGCGAGGGGGTACCGACCGGCCTCGGGCGGATAGACGACCCCGGGGTCGTCTACGCGCCGCACTTCTACAACACCGCGATGGAGGCGGGCGCGGACTACGACCCCTCGGCGGGCTGGATCGAGTCGTACGAGAAGGCCGTCACCGTCTACCCCCGTACGTACGGCGTACCGGTGGTGGTGGGGGAGTGGGGTCCCCTCAACAACTCCCTTCCGAACATGGGGCGCTTCTACCGAGACGCCCTCGCGTCACTGAGCCGCTACAGCTCGGGCTGGGCGGGCTATGTCTGGTGTTACGGCGGCGGGTACTGCGCGCTCGACGAACGCGGCCGCTTCCGCACGAACAAGGAGCAGACGGCGACCCCCTATGCCGCCGTGGTCGCGGGCCGCGTGATCTCCGACGCGCACGACCCCGGCCTTGTCCCCGGCCTCGATCCCGGGCAGGACCCCGGCATCGATCCCGGGCACGGGATCTACCGGCTGACGTACCGGGCATCGAGGCGGCCCGGTACGACGGAGATCTCGCTTCCGCCGAGCGCGTCCGACCGGCGGATCTCCGTGACCGGACCGGCCGTCGCCGACATCCGCACTGCCGCGGCCGGCCGGTCGCACCGGGTGCGCGTCGCCGCCCTCCCCGGCGCACGCATCACCGTCACCGTCACTCCTGCCGGACGACGATGAACTCCCCGCAATGGCTCTCGCCCTCCGCCAGCGCCTTTCCCAGCCGGCGCAGATGCCCGGGCGTCAGCTGGAGCGGCGGTTCGTCCGGCTGATACGTGGTGCCACGGGGGTAGTCCTCGTCGGGGACGGTCGTCATCTCTATGTGGCAGCCGAGCACATGGGTGACCGGTCTGGTCTCGCAGAACGCGATCAGGCGGTCCACGGTCGCGGCGAAGGCGGCTGTGTCCTCGACGTACACCCGGCCCGGGTAGAGCGAGTCGCCGGTGAACAGCAGCCCGGTGCACCGGTCGTGGAAGACCACGGCCGCCTCCTGATGCCCGGGGCCGGGCAGCAGATCCAGCACCCGGCCGCCGAGATCCAGCTCCACCTGCCCGTCCGGCCAGTCCCGGAAGCCGAAGAACTCCCGCACCTCGGCGAGCGACGGCCCCACGATCTCGGTGTGCGGACGGTCCGCGAACTGAAGATCGCCCGCGATGTGGTCGCCGTGCCCATGGGTGTGGGCCACGACCAGTGCATACGGCTCGCTCCCCGGGGTGCGGGGATGGCGGGCCAGCCAGCCCTCGATCAGCACGTCGACGGTCGCGCGCAGCGGGAAGTGCGCGGGGTCGGCGGTGGCACCGGAGTCCAGCAGCAGCGCTCGTTCGTTCCCGAACAGCAGGAAGAGGAACGGGGCTTCGAAGTGCACCGACTTGTTCTGCCGCAGGATCACGGTGTGCTCGCCGTACGCATGCACCTGTATCTCCGGAGCGGGGTCGTGCTTCGGAGAGGGCCAGCCGGCATGCCAGGGGACGTCGAGGGTGCCGGCCACGGGTGAGGACGTGCGGAAATCGATCACGTGACCACCGTACGACTGGAGGTTGTCAACCTGGGTTGACTGTGGACAACTGTCAATGTAGGTTGACAGTCATGACGGATGCAACGGATCTCGCCGAACGGGCGGGCGACCGGGACCCCCGGGTCGGGCTGCGAGCGGTGGCCGCCCTGCGGCGGCTTCTCGAACAGCTCGAGGCCGTGCAGGTGCGCAGCGCCCGCAACCAGGGCTGGTCGTGGCAGGAGATCGCCGCCGAGCTGGGTGTCAGCCGGCAGGCCGTGCACAAGAAATACGGGAGGCAGTGATGTTCGAGCGCTTCACCCGCGACGCACGGGAGGTCGTCACCCACTCCGTGGCGCGTGCGGAGAAGGCGGACGCGGACGCCGTCACCGAGGAACATCTGCTGCTCGCGCTGCTGGACCAACAGGGCACGAAGGCCGCGTTCGCGTTCTCCGCGCTCGGCGTCACGGACCGGCGGGCCTCCGTCGAGACGGCGCTCGCCGAGGGGCGGCGCCGGGGCGGTCTCTCCAACGCGGACGTCGAGGCGCTGGCGGGGTTCGGCGTGGACGTGGGCGAGATCGTCGCGCGCGTGGAGGAGGCGTACGGTCCGGGTGCCCTGCAGGCGTCGAAGAGGTCGAAGTCCTGGTGGTCCGGGCACCGGCCGTTCACGCCGGCGGCGAAGGGGGTGCTGGTGAAGTCGCTGCGCATCGCGACGGGACGGGGTGACCGGGTGATCGGCGGCGAGCATCTGCTGCTGGCGCTGACGTCGGGGCCGGGGGTGGTGTCGGAGGTGCTGGCGGACCACGGGGTGACGTACCAGTCACTGGAGAGGGTGCTGTTCCCGGTCCGCGCGTAGGTTGTTCTGGCGGGGTTCATGTGGCTGAGCCGCGTGTTCGGCTCGGGCCCTTGTGGCTGGGCCGCTTGTTCGGTGCGGGTGCTTGTGGCTCGGGCTGAGGTGCTCGTGGCTCAGCCCCTTGTTCGGCCTGGGTTCCTGTGGCTGGGCCCTCAGGTGGTTGTGGCGCGGCCCTTTGTTCGGTGCGGGCCCTTGTGGCGCGGCCGCGGGTGGTTGTGGCGCGGCCGGTTGTTCGGTTGCTGTCCCGGTGCCGTTCCGGGGTCATGTCCGGGACTGCGGTCCTCACCGCGCTTCGCGCGAGTTGCGGGCGCTTTGACGTCCCGGACACGACCCCTGCACGTCCCCGTCCCTGAACTCGCCGGGGGCCGCGCCCTGGTACGTCGGCACACCGGACGGTTGGAGGTCGCGGGACGGGCGGGAGGGGGACGGGGGCGCAGGAGGGGGGTGTCCGGACGTCAAAGCTTCAGCAACTCGCGCGAAGCGCGGTGAGAAAGCAGTCCGGACACCCCCCTCCGGAGAACCCGGCCCCCGCACCCACCCACCAGACCAAGCGCAGCCGCACCACAAGGACCCGCACCACAAGGACCCGCACCACAAGGACCCGCACCACAAAAACCCGCACCACAAAAACCCGCACCACAAGGACCCCCGCACCACAAGGACCCGCACCACCACTACTTCCGCCGCAGCACCGCCGCCACATGCGCCGCCGCCGTCGACAAGTGGCGGCGCGCCTCGCGCAGTTGCGCGTCCGTCACCCCGTTGTCCCGCGCCGCGTCCCGGATGTCGTCGCGGAAGCGGTCCAGCAGGCGGTCAAGGTCGCGGGCCGGTTCGCCCGTCGTCTCCGTTCCCGACGGCCACTCGGGATCGACCTGCACGCTCTCGGCCTGCGGAGCATCGTCGGGCACCGGCTCCCGTTCCGGCTTCCCGTACGGCCACCCGCCCCCGCGTGCCAGCCCGCCGAGCTGAGTCGTGAGCTCGGAGAGCCCTTCCCGTACGCCCGTCGGCCAGTCGCCCCGCGTGAAGTGGTCCTGCATCTGATCCTGGACCTGCTTGGCGATCCGCTGCATCTCCCGGCGGGCCGTCTCCTGCGCCTCCTTGGCCTGGCGCCGTGCCTGCTGGGCGTCCTCGCGGGCCCGGCGCGATTCGTCCTTTGCCCGGCGTGCCTGCTCCTGCCACTCGTGGGTGACCTTGCGCAGTTCCTCCTTCGCCGAGCGCCAGGCCGCCGCGTCGCCCTTCTCCGTACCGGAGGTCTGGCGCGTCTGTGACGCCGCCGCGCGCATGTCGCTGCGCAGCTTTCCCGCCGCACCGCGTACGTCGTCGCGGATCTCCGCCGCCAGTTCGGACACGGACTCGCGGATCTCCAGCTCCAGGTCGGCCAGTTCACCGCTGCGGCCGGCCAGTTCCTCGCGGCCCGCGTCGGTGATCGAGTAGACCTTCCGGCCGCCCTCGGTGGCATGGGTGACCAGGCCCTCGGCCTCCAGTTTGGCGAGCCGGGGGTACACGGTGCCCGCCGAAGGGGCGTAGAGGCCCTGGAAGCGCTCCTCGAGGAGACGGATCACCTCGTAGCCGTGGCGCGGGGCCTCGTCCAGAAGCTTCAGCAGGTACAGGCGCAGACGGCCGTGGGCGAAGACAGGCGGCATGTCAGAGCACCTTTCCGGTCGGGGCGGCCTCGTACGGTTCGTCGTCCTCGGGTGGCCGGCGCAGCAGGGCGATGGAGCCGGAGACGGTCGTCGCCCGGAGCGTGCCGGTGCCCGCTCCCAGCGTGCCGGTGATCTTCTTCGCGCCCCACTGCCCGCTGACCCGGAGGTCGTCGAAGGCGTTGGACACGGCACCGCTCGCGGTGTTGGCCTCGACCTGGGCGTCCGTGGGGTGCGGCAGCCGGATGGCGACCTCGCCGGAGACGGTCGTGAGCTTGATGTCGGTCGGCTTCGGCACTCCGTCCGCGTCGAGCACGGTGAGGTCGACGACCATGTCGCCGCTGACGGACTCGGCCCGGACGGAGGAGCCCGCGCCCTCGATGACCGTCAGATCGCCGGACACGGAGTTGTAGCGGAGGCCGCCGGTCACCGAGTGGGCCTCCAGGTTCCCGGAGACGCTCTCGGCGTGGACGTCCCCGGAGAGCCGCACCAGTGTGGTGTCCCCGCTGACGCCCCGCACGGACGTCGCTCCCTTGATGCCGGAGACGACGGCTCCCGCCCCGACGACGCCGACCTCGACCCGCGCCCGGGAGGGAACGGCGAGGGAGACGACCGCCTTTCGGTGCCAGCCCTTGGGGTCGAGCCACTTGAGGAAGCCCTTCCAGGGCAGATCCTCGTACGCGACCGTGAGTGTGGAGCCCTCGCGGGTCACGATCAGCGGAGGGCCTTCGATCTCGCTGATCTCGAGGCGGGCGGAACCTTCGTCCGTGCCCACGACGTTCACCGTTCCGTTGACGATGCGCACATTGAGCGCCGTCACGGGCTCGTCGAAGGTGAGCTTCCTCGGCTCGGAGACTGCCCACGTCGACTCTGTCATGACCTGACCTCCCAGGGCGGTCCGTGACGCAACATATCGCGTCTTCTGGTTGATACGATATATCGCGAGATCGGGATGTCAAGCGCCTATGCGAAGCCGACCGGAGGCGCGCCTGACGGGACATGAGACGTCAAAAGGGTGCAAAGTGCCCTAGCGTGAGTCGCATGAACGCGACACCCGTGGGGGCGCTGCTGCTGTGCCGGACCGACCCCTCCGCCGTACGGCCGGCCGCCCAGTTGTTGCGTGAGCAGCAGCTCCTCGTCGCGGCCGGTGACGACTGGAGCGTCCTCGTCCCCGACGGAACACCCTGGCAGCAGGCCGGCGAGCCGGTCGACCAGGTGCTCGGCGGCTGGGCCTCGGCCGTCGCCATCGGTACGAACCGGCCGGCCCTCGCCGTGTGGTGGGACGGCGACCGGGCCGGCTTCACGCTCGCGTCCGGATTCCGCAGGCCCGTGGGGTACGTCTGGCTGGCGGACGGGACGCCGGTGGGCGAGGACGAGGCGATGCGGACCTTCGCCTCTCGGCTCGGGCTGGATCCCGTCCTCGATGTGCAGGCGCTGGAGCCGCTGACCCTGCCGGACCCCGTCGCGGACGCGCAGTCGCGGCTGTTCGGCCTGCTCGCGGTGCTGGCCAGGGCGGGTCTCGACCTGCCCGAGGGGCTCGCGCCGGGTGAGGCTGCCGGGCGGCTCCGGTCCGTCGCGCGGGCGATCGGCGCGGAGACCGTGGAGTGGTCGGGCTGGCGCGACGCGGTACGGGCGGAGTTCCACGCCGTCGAGGAGGGCCTGCTCGGCCCCCGGCGGCCGGGTCCGACGGTGCGTGTGGTGGGCCTGGTCGAGATGGCGGCGGGCCTGCCGCTCGTGGCGTGGGGGCTGCGGCGGGGGAGCGGCGGCTGGCTGGTGGCCGGGGCCGTGCTGTTCGCGCACGGGGCGCTGGCGCTGACGTACGACCGGATCCGCGAGCAGCCGCACACCTCGCCGCGGTAACCGCACACCTCGCCCCGAACGCCCGCACCGTGCGAGCCCTACGGGGGCGCCGTCACGACCGTCCGGCTACTCGTCCTCGTCCTCGTCGTCCAGGCGCGCCAGCCACGTCGCCAGGCGCTCCACCGGGACCTCGAAGTCGGGATTGAGGTCGACGAACGTACGCAACTGCTCGGCGAACCACTCGAAGGTGACCTCCTCCTCGCCGCGCCGCTTCTCCAGCTCCTCGATACCGCGATCGGTGAAGTACAAGACATGCTCCTGGGACGGATGGGGGACTACCTCCTCAGATTACGGCGACTTCCCGCTCTCCCCCGCAACCGGACGGGCCGGTAACGTCGTCGCCCTTCGCACAGCGCCCAACTGCACCGGCACAAGGCCGAGTCGGCCGTCAGAACGGGGGAGCCGTGAACGGACGCATCCAGCGCATCGAACTTCCCGGGGGAGCCGTCGTGCTCGCCCGGCTCTCCACCGCGGGCGGAGGGTACGGCGAGGACGACGAGGACGTCGGCTTCGTGGAGAACGCCACCGCCAAGGTGCGCCAGCTCCAGGAGCTGATCACCGAGGTCGGGGCGTCCGTCCTGGAGGCCGCGGCGGCGGCCCGCCCCGACGAGGCGAGCGTCTCCTTCGGCGTCGAGCTGACCGCCAAGTCCGGCGTCGCACTCGCCGTGCTCGCCGCGGGCGAGGCCAAGGCATCCGTGCAGGTCACGCTCACCTGGCAGCTCAAGGACCAGCCGGCTCCGCCCGCCCCGGCCGCTCCCGCAGGCGCACACGTACCCGCCCCATACCCGCCCGCTCCCGCCGGCGCGCACCCACCCGCCCCCACCACTGCGCCGCTCCCGCCCCCGGTACCGCATGAGTGACACCGAGTCCGACTCCGTCATCGACGCCCTCACCCGCGCCGCGACCGTCCACTTCTCCTCCGCGCGCGAGGGCGAGCGCGCCATGTGGGGCAGCGGCTTCTTCGTCGCGCCCGGCTGGGTGCTGACCTGCGCGCACGTGCTCGCGCCGCATCTGCGGGGCGACCGCGAACGCGTCTTTCGGCTCGGCGGCAGCGAGGTCAACGACGGCGAACCGCTGAAGGCCCGGCTCGACCGCTGGCTCCTGGACGGCGAGCCGCGCTCCGAGCAGCGGGTGCCCGTCGAACAGGACCTCGCCCTCGTCCGGCTGCTGGACCCGGACGTCGAGCACGAGTGCGTCTGGCTCACCGACCGCACGGACTATCCCGGCGGGCAGGGTGTCGTCCAGGGCTACCGTCCGGAGAACCAGGAGGACGGCTCCGCCCCCGTCGTACGCAGGGCCGCGCGCTGGAAGGCGACCGCAAGGATCAACGGCTTCGACGACGACTACGGCATGCGCTTCCGGCCCGAGGCCGAGTTCCCGAAGGGCGGCTCCGGATCGCCCGTGCTCGATGCCCACACAGGCGCCGTCGTCGGCGTCCTGAAGTCGCGCAGGGCAGGCAGGGACGGAGGTATGGCCATCGCGGCCACCGCCCTGCGCCGGTTCGGTCCGGCCTATCAGACGCTGATGGCCGCGCACGACCGCTGGCACGGCCAGTCGCCGAAGGTCGGCGGACACAACTGGATCGAGCGCCAGCACCAGTTGCCCGGCGCGGGCGTGTACACCGGCGGCGACCAGTGGAGCCCCCGCGACCGGCGCGAGGCGCTGTACCTGCTGTCGGGGGTGCGCCCGCCCGACGGCATCCGGCCCGTCGTCGAACTCGCCAAGAAGGCACGCGGCGGAGTCGCCTCCCCGCCCGGCCAGCTGCTCCCGCACGCCTGGCGCGACGGACACGGCCTGCTGTACGAGGCGGGGCAGCCCGTCGCCGCCATCGCGGCGCTGCACTACCTCCAGCTGGTCGTGGAGTACGAACGCAGCCGCGGCGGTGACCCCGCGCCGCTCGCCGACTGGGTGGCGCACCGGCTCCAGGACGTCCCGCGGATCGTGCACACCGTCGTCACCCAGGCCACGCTGCCGCCCCGGCTGGTCCCCGCCCGCGGCCCGGACGGCCGGGACGGGGCCGTCGTCAGCTACCCGATTCCCGGCGACGGCTCGACCGTCGTCATCGTCGAGCTGGAGCCCGTGTGCGACGCCCCGACGGCCCGGTTCTACTGGCGCATCCGGGTCGACGACGGCCAGGACGTCAACGAGCCGCTGCACGAGGAGCAGACCGGCGACGGCGTCCCGCCCGAACAGCTCGTACGCCGGCTGCGCGGACCGCTGGACGAGGTCTTCGCGTCGGTGGACGCCCCCGGCGCGCCCGCACCGCTCGAAGTCGCCCTGCCCGTCGACCATTTCGACACCGCAGTGCATCGCTGGCAGCTCACCGAGATGGCGCGGCTGCACCATCCTGCGTATGTCGGTGTACGGCGGATGGTGGTGCTGCGTGACCTTCTGAGACGAGGCACACCGGACGACACCTGGCTGGCCCGCTGGGAGGCGACGGTGGCCGCCGGGGCGCTGACCGCCGTCCGTACGCCACCGCCGCGGCAGGTCCCACGGGCACGCCACTTCGCCGACATGCCGCCGTCCGCGGTACCCGTTCTGTGCAGACCCGCAGGCAGCGGCGTCGGACGCCGCGCGATCGGGCTCGCGCTGGACGCCGGGCACGGCGTCGCGCTGTGGCACACCGACGGTCATCCCGAGCACGGCTGCACCGAGTTCTGCGAGGAGATGCACGACGGCGCGGCCGCGCTCCTCGCGCAGACGGCGGGCGCGCTTGAGCTGCCCGACCGGTTGCGCCGTATCAGGGACGACATCAGCGGATCGAGGAACGGCGGACACTGGGCGGAGGGGGTGGCCATGCTGTACGACGACCCGACCCGGCCGCTGCCCGCCGACGACAACGGACCGGTGGACTCCCCATGAGGAGCGGCACCGGAGCAATGGGACGGCGGGTCGCTGGGTACATATCCGGCGTGGTCCGCCACGGTGCCCACCGGCCGCCGACGAGGAGCGAGCGATGGACGACTGGCTGATCTACCGAGGTGTCGGTGCACCGGATCCCGACCGGATCCGCCGGCTGCCGCCGCCCCCACCCTGGCGCGCCTTCTCCGGCGAGCCGCTGCCCGATCCGCCGCCCCCCGTGGACAGTTCGTCCACCAGGCGGCTGGGCGCACGCGTCGAGGCGCCGGGCGCCCAGGACGCCGAAGCGCTCGAACTGATCAACGCCGCCCTCTACTTGCGCCGACCGCTCCTCGTCACCGGCGAGCCCGGCTCCGGCAAGTCCACGCTCGCGCACTCCGTCGCGTACGAACTGGGCCTCGGCCGCGTGCTCCAGTGGCCCGTCGTCAGCCGCACCGAACTCAAGGACGGTCTCTACACCTACGACGCCATCGGCCGGCTCCACGACGCCCAGCTCGCCGAGCGCCAGTCCGACGACATCGGCCGGTACATCAGGCTCGGGCCGCTCGGCACCGCGCTGCTGCCCTCCGAGCGGCCGCGGGTACTGCTCATCGACGAGCTCGACAAGAGCGACATCGACCTGCCGAACGACCTGCTGAACGTGGTGGAGGAAGGGGAGTTCGCCCTTCCGGAGCTGGAGCGGATGGCCGACCGGCCCGGCCACGGCGAGGTCCGGGTGCTCACCGACGACGGCCGCCGGGTGCCCGTCCGGGACGGCCGGGTGCGCTGCGCCGCCTTCCCGTTCGTGGTGATGACCAGCAACGGCGAGCGCGACTTCCCCGCACCGCTGCTGCGCCGCTGCATCCATCTGCACCTCGATCCGCCGCGTGACGAGCGGCTCGCCGCCATGGTGCAGGCCCACTTCGGAGCCGGCGCCGACGAGCGGAACCTCGATCTGATCGGCCGGTTCACCCGCGAGGACGGCGACGGCGAACTGCGCCCCACCGACCAGCTGCTCAACGCGATCTACCTCACCCAGCACGCCGTGCAGGCGGAGCCCGGGCGGCGGGACGAGGTCGCCGAACTGCTGATACGCCCGCTCGACATCCGGCAGCGGTGAAGCCGTGCACTCCGCGGCCCTGACCGCGCTCGTCGCCCGGCTGCGCGAGGCGGAACTGAAGCCGACCGCCGAGGAGCTGGCGGACGCGCTGTGGCTGTCGCGGTACGTGCCCGCGGCCCGCGCCGGCACGACCGAGGCACCCGGCCCCGCCCCGGCGTCCGGCCCGGCGGACCGGCCGTCCGCCGGGCCCGCGGAGCAGCCCGCCGTCTCCTCGCCCGGAGCCCGCCCTCCGTCGCGGCCCGCCACCGGTCTGTACGGGCCCGCCCAGCCGGACACCGTCGCCGGGTCTCTGCCGGACGGCGCCACACGCAGCGTCCCGGTCCCGGCTCCCACGGCGCTGCCCGACACCCTCGACCTCCAGCGTTCCCTGCGCCCTCTTCAGCACTACCGTCCGCCCATGCGGCTGGTCCGCCGGGAGCTCGACGAGATCGCGACCGCGGACCGGGCCGCCGAGACCGGCTTGGTGGTGCCCGTGCTCCGCACGGTCCGGCGGCGTCAGGCCCGGCTCGCCCTCGTGATGGACGAGTCGTCGTCGAACGTCGTGTGGAGCACCGCACTCGAAGAGCTGCGGGAGATCTGCGAGCGTGCCGGGGCGTTCCGCGAGGTGGCCGTCCACCGCCTCGGCGAGCACCGGCCCGTACCGGCCCAGCTCGGCGATCCCACCGGGCGGCAGCTGACCGTGGTGCTCAGCGACTGCGCGGGTCCGCTGTGGCGCAGCGGCCGGATGCAGCGGCTGCTGCACATCTGGGCGTCGACCGCGCCCGTCGCCGTCGTCCAGCCGCTGCCGCAGCGGATGTGGGGGCGCACGCATCTGCCCGCGCGGCCGGGACTGCTGCAACGGCGCGAAGGACCTGCGGGGCGGCTGGAGTTCACTCCGCGACTCGGTGCGCCCGGCCCGGCGGACGGCATCCCCGTGCCTGTTCTCGCGCTGCGCCGCTCCTCCTTCGAGGCCTGGACCCGGCTGATCGCCGGTGCCACCGGGCAGTCCATGAACGCCGCGGCCGCGCTGGTCCTGCCACGGCACGAACCCGCCGCCGTCCGGCCCCGCGCGGCCCGGAGCATCGACCCCGCCGAACGGGTGCGGGCCTTCCGCAGAACCGCGTCGCCCGCCGCCGCCCAGCTCGCGGTCTATCTGTCGGCCGTTCCCCTGGTGCTGCCGGTGATGCAGCTCGTCCAGCGCGCGATGCTCGTCCGCAGCGGCCCGGACGTCCTGGCGGAGGTGCTCCTGAGCGGGCTGCTGCGCAGGGACCCCGATGACACGGCGGCCACCACGGGCCCGGAGGAGGGCGGCCCGGCGTACGCCTTCCTCGACGGCGTCCGCGAGGAACTCCTCGGCCAGCTGGGCGCCAGCAGCGCGTCGCTGGTGCTCAAGCACTGCTCGGAGTACGTCGCCTCCCGCTACGGACGCACCGTGCGCAACTTCCCGGCGATGGCGTCCGCCTTCCTCGCCGGATCGGTGGATCCGCACCCGCCGGCCCCGGCCGCCGGTGACAACCGCGGCCTGTGGGCCTTCGCCCAGGTCTCCACCCAGGTGCTGCGCCGCCTCGGAGGCCCCCAGCCCGCCGTGACCCCGGGGCCGACGACGGAGGGCCCCGCGGCGCTCGTCGCGAAGGCCCGCAGCTGTCTGGCCCACTTCGGCCAGTACGGCACCGTACGCGACCTGGACGCGGCGATCCGGCTGCTCGGCTCGGCGACCCAGGCGGAGCGGCGGACCGGCGAACGGGCCGCTCTCTACGGCGAACTGGCCGAGGCGCTGCTGCGGCGCTGGCTGGTGCGTCCCCTTCCGGAGGATCTGCCCGAGGCCCTGGAAGCGGCGCAGAACGCGATCTCCGGCGGGGCGCGGGCCTACCTCACGCTGGCGCAGGTCCTGGAGGCGATGGCGGAGGAGGTGTCCGCCGGACGACTCAGCCCCAAGCTGATGCCCGAGTGGGTGTGGGTGCAGGCGGGCCCGGCCGGCGACGACGCCGACCTGGTGGCCGCCGTGCTGCTGTCGACCGCCGACAGCAGTCTCGCCGAACTCACCGGCGACCCGGCGCCGTGGGACACACCGGCCGCTCTCGTGCGGGCGGCCGCGTCCGCCAGGATCCGGGTGCTGCGACGGCTGGCCGTGACCGGCGCCCCCTACGGGCTGCGCGGACCGATCGGGCCCGAGGGCTTCTTCACCGAGGCGCTGCACACCGCGCTCGGCGTCGTGGAACTGCTGCTGGAGGGCGAGCGCAGGGAGTCGGCCCTGCTGCTGCGCGGCGGGCTCCTCCTCGACCTGGCCCGCCACCACCGCGGCGAGGGGCCGGTCCCGCGCGTGGTCGGCGACCACGACCTCGCCGCCTCACGGACCTTCGCGGAACAGGCGGACGAGGACCTGCACGCGGGCATCGACGCCATCGACTGGGAGAGCGTCGAGCAGAGCGAACTGTGCCGCGCCTGGCTGGACTACGCCGACGCCATCGAGTTCGCCCACGAACACCTCGACGACGACGCCAGGCTCCGTATCCTCCAGGCCCTCGACCAGGCACGCCAGCACACCGGCCGCGACGAGGAGACCCAGGCCGACATCCTGCTGCGGATGGCCCGGGTGCTGGAGCAGCGGTATGTGTCCACCGGTGGCTGGGCCCACCGCGACTCCGCGGTGGCGGCCTGGACCGAGGCGCTGCCCCTGTTGCCGTGGCGGGACCCGAGCCGTGCGCTCGTCCTCACCTCCCTCGGCCGCCAGTTGACCGAGCGGGGCGTGGACAAGGACGCCCGGGCCGACATCCAGGCGGCCGTGCGGGCGCTGCGTGGCGCGATCGAGGAGACCCGGCCCACCGACCCCGAACTCCCGCGCCGGCGCGCCCTGCTGGGGCTCGCCTACATCGAACGGTTCCGCGCGGAGGGCACGGTCGCCGACCTCCACGAGGCGGACTGGGCGCTCGGCGCGGCGGCCCGGGCGGCGACCGACCCCGAACTCGCCGCACACGCCTGGTGGCACCGCGCGGTGGCGGCCGCCCTGCTGTCCGGACGTACGGCGTCCGCGCACCCGCTCCACCGCGACGCCGTCGCCCACGGCCGCCGGGCACTCGCCGAGGCCGGCCCGGCGCTGTTCGGCCAGTTGGTCAACGCCCAGTGGCTGCGGGCCGGCCGGCTGGAGCGCACCGCCGGTCCCGAGCGCGCTCTGGAGGAGCACCGGGCGGTGGCGGCGATGCTGGCGCGGGTCCGGCCGGCGGACGTGCCGGGTGTGGAGCCGTTCCTGCGGGAGATCGAGCGGCTCGACGACGGCGGGTAGGAACGCCGGAGGGCCCGGACCGCATCGGGTGATGCGGTCCGGGCCCTCCGATCGAAACCGGCCCGAGAGGCCTGCGGCTAGGCGTCGAAGACCTCGTCGACCAGCTGCTGCTGCTCCGCCTGATGGCGCTTGGCCGAGCCGACCGCCGGAGACGAGCCGTGCGGACGCGAGATGCGGCGCAGGCGCTCGCCGTGCGGGATGTCCGCACCGACGGCCAGGTCCAGGTGGTCGATCAGGTTCAGCGCGATGAACGGCCACGCACCCTGGTTCGCCGGCTCCTCCTGCACCCAGAGGTACTTCTCGGCGTTCGGGAACTTGGCGATCTCCGCCTGGAGCTCCTTGCCCGGCAGCGGGTACAGCCGCTCCAGACGCAGGATCGCGGTGTCCGTGACGCCGCGCTTGACCCGCTCGGCCTCCAGGTCGTAGTAGACCTTGCCGGAGCAGAAGACGACCTTGCGGACCGCGTTCGGGTCCACCGATTCGTCGCCGATCACCGGGCGGAAGCCGCCGTTGACGAACTCCTCCGCCTTCGACGCCGCGGCCTTCAGACGCAGCATCGACTTCGGCGTGAAGACGATCAGCGGCTTGTGGTGCGGGTTGTGGACCTGCCAGCGCAGCAGGTGGAAGTAGTTCGACGGCAGGGTCGGCATCGCGACCGTCATGTTGTTCTGCGCGCACATCTGGAGGAAGCGCTCGGGGCGCGCGGAGCTGTGGTCCGGGCCCTGGCCCTCGTAGCCGTGCGGCAGCAGCAGCGTGACGCCGGAGGTCTGGCCCCACTTCTGCTCGGCGGAGGAGATGAACTCGTCGACGACGGTCTGCGCGCCGTTGACGAAGTCACCGAACTGCGCCTCCCACATGACCAGCGCGTCCGGGCGGGCCAGCGAGTAGCCGTACTCGAAGCCCATCGCCGCGTACTCGCTGAGCAGCGAGTCGTAGACGTTGTAGCGGGCCTGGTCCTCGGAGAGGTAGAGCAGCGGGGTGTAGTCCTCGCCGGTCTCCTGGTCCACCAGCACCGCGTGGCGCTGGCCGAACGTGCCGCGGCGGGTGTCCTGACCGGACAGCCGGACCGTGGTGCCCTCCATCAGCAGCGAGCCGATGGCGAGCGTCTCGCCCATGCCCCAGTCGATCGTGCCGTCCTCGACCGACGCCGCACGGCGCTGCATCTGCGGCATCAGCCGCGGGTGCACGGTGACGTGGTCGGGGATGTTGACCTGGGACTCGGCGATCCGCTTCACGACCTCCTGGGAGACCGCCGTGGTGACGGCCACCGGGAACTCGGCCTGCGCGTCCGGGACATGCGCCGGGGCCGGCAGGCTGGTCGCCTCGCGGACCTCCGCGAAGACCTTCTCCAGCTGGCCCTGGAAGTCCTGGAGCGCCTGCTCCGCCTCTTCCAGCGTGATGTCGCCCCGGCCGATCAGCGACTCGGTGTAGAGCTTGCGCACCGAACGCTTCTTGTCGATCAGGTTGTACATCTGCGGGTTGGTGAATTGCGGGTTGTCGCCCTCGTTGTGACCGCGGCGGCGGTAGCAGATGAGGTCGATCACGACGTCCTTGTTGAACGTCTGGCGGAACTCGAAGGCGAGCCGCGCGACGCGGACCACGGCCTCCGGGTCGTCGCCGTTCACGTGGAAGATCGGCGCCTCGATCATGCGGGCCACGTCGGTCGCGTACATCGACGAACGCGACGACTCCGGGGCGGCGGTGAAGCCGACCTGGTTGTTGATGACGATGTGGACCGTGCCGCCGGTGCGGTAACCGCGCAGCTGCGACATGTTCAGCGTCTCGGCGACGACACCCTGGCCGGCGAAGGCCGCGTCACCGTGCAGGGCGACCGGCAGGACCGTGAAGTCCGTGCCGCCCTTGTTGATGACGTCCTGCTTGGCGCGTGCGACACCCTCCAGCACCGGGTCGACCGCCTCCAGGTGGGAGGGGTTGGCGACCAGCGAGACCTTGATCTGCTCGCCGTCCAGACCGGTGAAGGTGCCGTTGGCACCCAGGTGGTACTTCACGTCGCCGGAGCCGTGCATCGACTTCGGGTCGAGGTTGCCCTCGAACTCCCGGAAGATCTGCGCGTACGACTTGCCGACGATGTTCGCGAGCACGTTCAGCCGGCCGCGGTGGGCCATGCCGATGACGACCTCGTCCAGGCGGGACTCGGCGGCGGAGTCGATGACCGCGTCGAGCAGCGGGATGACGGACTCGCCGCCCTCCAGCGAGAACCGCTTCTGACCGACGTACTTGGTCTGCAGGAACGTCTCGAACGCCTCGGCGGCGTTGAGCCGGCGCAGGATCCGCAGCTGCTCCTCGCGCTCGGGCTTGGTGTGCCCGCGCTCGACGCGGTCCTGGATCCACTTGCGCTGCTTCGGGTCCTGGATGTGCATGAACTCGATGCCGGTGGTGCGGCAGTACGAGTCGCGCAGGACGCCGAGGATGTCGCGCAGCTTCATCATCGACTTGCCGGAGAAGCCGCCGACCGCGAACTCGCGCTCCAGGTCCCACAGCGTGAGCCCGTGCTCGGTGATGTCCAGGTCGGGGTGCTTGCGCTGGCGGTACTCCAGCGGGTCGGTGTCGGCCATGACGTGGCCGCGGACCCGGTAGGAGTGGATCAGCTCGAAGACCCGTGCGGCCTTGGTGACGTCGTCGTCGTGGCTGGCGTCGATGTCCTTGAACCAGCGGACCGGCTCGTAGGGGATGCGCAGCGCCTGGAAGATGTCGTCGTAGAAGCCCTGCTCGCCGAGCAGGAAGTTGGCGACGACCCGCAGGAACTCGCCGGAGGCGGCGCCCTGGATGACCCGGTGGTCGTACGTGCTGGTGAGGGTCATCACCTTGGAGATGCCCAGGCGGTTCAGGGTGTCCTGCGAGGTGCCCTGGAACTCGGCCGGGTAGTCCATGGAGCCGACGCCCATGATGACCGACTGTCCGGGCATCAGACGCGGCACCGAGTGGACGGTGCCGAGGCCGCCGGGGTTGGTCAGCGAGACGGTGACGCCGGTGAAGTCGTCCATCGTCAGCTTGTTGTTCCGGGCGCGGCGGACGATGTCCTCGTACGCCTGCCAGAACTCGAAGAAGTTGAGCGTCTCGGCCTTCTTGATGGCCGCGACGACCAGCTGGCGGTCGCCGTTCGGCTTCACCAGGTCGATGGCGAGGCCGAAGTTCACGTGCTCCGGCTTGACCAGGGTGGGCTTGCCGTCCTTCTCCGCGAAGGAGTGGTTCATCGACGGCATGGCCTTGAGGGCCTGCACCATCGCGTACCCGATGAGGTGGGTGAAGGAGACCTTCCCGCCCCGGGCGCGCTTGAGGTGGTTGTTGATGACGATGCGGTTGTCGAAGAGCAGCTTCACCGGGACCGCGCGCACGGACGTGGCCGTCGGCAGTTCCAGCGAGGCGTTCATGTTCTTCGCAACGGCGGCCGAGGGGCCGCGCAGCGTCACGTACTCGGGACCCGAGGGGGCCTCGGTGTCCGGTGCGGCCTTGGCGGGCTCCGCCTTGGCGGGTGCGGCCTTCGCCGGCGCGGCCTTGGCCGGAGCGGGCTGTGCCGCCTTGGCCTCGGGCGCGGCGGCCGGGGCCGCCTTCGCCGCGGGAGCGGCCTGAGCCGGTGCGGCGGGCTGCGCGGCCGGGGCCTTCGCGGCGGGTGCGGCCTGCGGAGCGGCGCTCACGCCGTTCGCGGCGGCACTGCCGGTCTGACCGGCGGTACCCGCAGCCCCCGCGGCTGCGGTACCGGGCTGCGCGGGAGCAGCGTCCGCGGCCGTGCTTCCGTCGGAGGGCTTCGCCGCCGTGGCGGCAGAGCTGCCGCCGCCCGGCTTGTAGTCGGCGAAGAAGTCCCACCAGGCGCGGTCGACGGAATTGGGGTCCTGGAGGTACTGCTGGTAGATCTCGTCGACGAGCCACTCATTGGGCCCGAATGCGGCGGCAGGGTTCTCGCCCTGCGCGCCTTGGTCGGTCGAGATGCTCGAGTTACTGGGGGACTGAGACGACACGGCGGCAACCGCCCTCTTCCGCTTCACAAGGTGATGGACAGCGGGAATTAAGGCTACGCCTCCCCGGCCGGGAGATGCAGGCCGGGCTGGTCATCGTCGCGCAAGTCACACCGAAAGGCGGGTTTCGGGGCTGACAATGGCGGGAAACAAGCACGGTTCGAGCGCGCCGCGGGTCGATGACACCGCGGCCATGGCCCTCCGGCCCGCCGTGTGACCGGCCGCGCGGGCCCGTCCTCACAGAACAGCACGCTGAACGGCCGCTTCCGGTTCGAACCCTACGTCAACCGCGTGGCGACGGGATTCCCGGAAGGGTGACCCTGATCCGGCAGCCACGGGCGGATTCGGCCACGCCGATGCGGCCGCCGTGCAGATCCACCGCCCAGCGCGCGATGGCCAGGCCCAGACCCGTACCGCCGTCGCTGCCCTTGCCGTGCGGGGCCAGGATGCTGCCCCGGTTGAACCGCTCGAAGACCCGGTGGCGCTCCTGCTCGGGAATGCCCGGGCCCTCGTCGACCACTTCCAGGTCCAGCGACTCCGGCTGGGCGCCGCGCCGCGCCCGTACCGTCACACGGCCGTGCGGCGGCGAGTGCTTCACCGCGTTGTCGATCAGATTGGCGACGACCTGATGCAGCCGTTCGGCGTCCGCGTGCGCGGTCAGCTCGGGCGGAGAGACGTCCAGGTGGAGATGCACGTCGGTACGGGTGTGGTTGCCCGAGCCCGAGGCCACACGGCGCTGGGCGGCGGCCAGGTTGGCCTCCTTGAGCACCCCGGAGAGGTAGGGCCACACCTCGAAGCGCCGGGCCCGCAGGGGCACGACCCCGTTGTCCAGCCGGGACAGGTCCAGCAGCGTCTCGACCAGCCGGCCCAGCCGCTCGGTCTGCTTCAGCGCCGTGCGCATCGTCTCGGGATCGGCGGCGGAGACCCCGTCGACCACGTTCTCCAGGACGGCGCGCAACGCGGCGATGGGGGTCCGCAGCTCGTGCGAGACATTGGCGACCAGCTCCTTGCGGTGCCGGTCCACCGCCTCCAGGTCGTCCGCCATGCGGTTGATCGTCGAGGCGAGGTCGCCGAGCTCGTCACGGCGGTCGGCGCCGCTCACCCGGCGCGTGTAGTCACCGTGCGATATGCCCTTGGCCACGGTGTTCATCTCGTCCAGCGGCGCGGTCAGGCCGTGCGCCACGAACTGGGTGATCAGCAGCGTGGCTATCACCGAGAAGACCGTGATGAAACGCAGCTCGGTCTCCGTGCGCAGGGCGACGACGAGCAGTCCCGTGGTGATGAAGACCGAGACGACGACGAGCCCGCCGAGCTTGGTCTTGATCGAGATCGACAGAGAGGCGGACCGCAGCCGGTTCAGCCGGTCGGGGCGGCCGGGCGGCTCGTCCCGGAGGCGGCGCCTCATGGGGCAGGCGTCTCCAGGGCGTATCCGACGCCGTGCACCGTACGGATCCGCTCGGCGCCGATCTTCCGGCGCAGCGCCTTGATGTGGCTGTCGACGGTGCGGGTGCCCGAGGCGTCGGCCCAGTCCCACACCTCCGCGAGCAGCTGCTCGCGGGACAGGACGGCGCGCGGGGTGTTCGCGAGGCACACCAGCAGATCGAACTCGGTGGGCGTCAGGTGCACGTCGTCACCGCGGACACGTACGCGGCGCTGGGCGTGGTCGACCTCCAGCTCGCCGAGACGCAGGATCCCACTGCGCGGCGTCACCGCGGCGAGCGCGGCACGCTCCACCCGGCGCAGCAGCACATGCACCCGGGCCGCCAGCTCACGCATCGAGAACGGCTTCGTCATGTAGTCGTCGGCGCCGACGCCCAGCCCCACGAGCATGTCGGTCTCGTCGTCGCGGGCCGTGAGCATCAGCACCGGTACCGGGCGCTGTGCCTGGACCCGTCGGCAGACCTCGAGACCGTCGAAGCCCGGAAGCATCACGTCGAGGACCATCAGGTCGGGCTGCCAGGCCTCGGCCGCGTCGACGGCGGCCGGGCCGTCGGAGGCCGTCTGGACGAGAAAGCCCTCGGCCCGCAACCTGGCGGCGATGGCGTCCACGATGGTCGAGTCGTCCTCGACCACCAGCACCCGGCGCTGAGCGCCTGGCGTGGCCGCGACGCCGTTGTGCGTGGTGTGTGTCTGCTCCATCGCCCGCCCCTGTACGCGTTCTCGCGAGTTGCATCTGGTTATTTGATCCGGTGTGTAGGTGAGCAGCGTAAAGGCAGTCACGGCGTCCCGGCTACGCAGGGCTAACGGCGAGATGGACCACGTCAGGTACGCCTCGGGCAAGGCGGATCTCTTCGGTTCTTACCCCGGTGAATCCGGCATTCCGCAACGCATCCTCAAAAGCCGGAGAAGGCTGGGCCGACCACACGGCCAGTACTCCGCCGGGCGTCAACCGGGCCTGGCAGGCGGCGAGTCCGTCCGGGGAGTAGAGGTTCTCGTTGTCGTCGGTGACGGTCCAGTCGGGTCCGTTGTCGATGTCCAGGCACAGGGCGTCGTAGTGATCGGCGGACTCACGCAGATGTGTGAGGAGGTCCGTGTGCAGGATCACGCAACGGGGATCGCCGAGTGCCTCGCCGGAGATCCGGGCGAGCGGTCCCGTGCGGTGCCAGTCGATGACCGCCTGCTCGCGCTCGACCACCGTGATCCGGCGCCAGCGGGGGTCGGCGGCGGCGTGGGCCAGCGAGAAGCCGACCCCGAGTCCGCCGATGAGCAGGGCGGACGGATGTTTGCCGTTGGCGGTGAGTGTCTCGCTCGCCGCGTCCACCAGCAGCCGTTCGGAGCGCCCGTCGGAGGTGTCCATCAGGAAGCAACCGTTGGCGATGATCTCGTGGTGCTCACCGCGCTGCCGCAGCACGATCTCCCCGTAGGGCCCCTCGCGCCGGTCGAGGGTGACGGGAGTTTCGGCGTCGGCGTGCAGCGGCATGGCAGTACCTCCGGATGGCTGGCCGTCGATGGCGTCGACCATGCTTGCGGGACGGCGCGACCGGAACAAACCGATATTCCGGAGCGCGGGCCCGAGGGGCTTCTGCCCCGGGGCGGCGTCCGCACGCGTGCCGCGTTCGCGCCGACGGCGAACACGAGCGGCACGGCGGGATCCGGCGGCCCGGTGTGCGGTCCGGGCGTCCCGCCCGCGACGCACGGACGAGGGCGGAGGTTGCCTCGTGTGGCGTACGTCATAGACGCGGGTCACGCTGATCGCATTGGGTGGGGTTTTGTTCGGGGGCTTGGCGAAAGGGGCCTCACGCCGTGCACCAGCACACGAAGGGCGACCGGACCAGGCGCGACCGGACCACCGCGGGCGACGGAGCCCCGCGCGCCCGCACCACACCGGACCCGGCTCATGAAGGCCGTACCGATCCGGTGCTCAGGGAGCAGGCCGCGCTCACGGAGCTGCTCCCCGCGATCCCGGCGCAGCGGACCGGGCCCGTACGCGCCGCACAGCCTCACGCCGTGTCCTTTCCGGCCGCCGGCGCCCCGCGGGCGCCCTGGTGGCGGCAGGCTCTGCGGCTGCTGCCCACACCGGCCGGCACCCCCTTCACCTTCGGGTACCTCCTCGTCCTGCTCGCGACCTCCCTGTTCGCCCGCTACGGGGACCCCGCCACCGTCTCCTCGCTGCTGCACGGATCCAGCACCGATGTCGCCCATCTGGCGGACAGGCCGCTGCTGGTTCTCGGCGCGAGCGCGCTGTGGATCGCCGGCGGTCCGGCGTCTGGGTACGCCATCACCTTCGTCGTCGTGCTGACCGCGCTGGAACGCCGCATCGGCGGTCCGCGCACCGCTCTCGTCTTTCTCGTCGGCCATGTCGGCGCGACGCTGGCGACCGAGGTCCCGGTCGGTATATCCGTGGCCGCCGGTCATCTGCCCGCCACCTCGCTGCACCGCCTCGACTACGGCATCAGCTTCGGGCTGATGGCCGCCATCGGGGCGCTCGCCGGACTGCTGAGCCCCGTTCTGCGGGTCACGGTCCTCGGCTTCGTCGCGATGATGCTTCTCCAGGACCTGCTGGCCTTCACGGACCCCCTCACCGACTGGGGCCATCCGCTGGCCCTGCTCGCCGGTCTCGCCTGCTGGCCCGCCGTCCGCCGCTGGGCACGCACCGCGAGCCGTATGCCGGACCCGGTCTGATCCGCGCCCGTACGCCGGTCCCGGTCTGATCCGCGCCCGTACGCCGGTCGTGGCATACGGACCCGGTCTGATCCGGGCCGTACTCCGGTCGTGGCATGCGGACCCGGACGCCGGCCCTACCGCTCGGGCAGGGCCGCGATCACCTCGCGCAGCCGCGGCACCTCCGCGGTGTCGTCCGTCGTGACCGTGTGGCCTGCGTGGGTGATCCGGTAGGTGAATCCGTCCATGACGGGGCTCCCGGTCGCCGTGCTCGGCAGCCGGGCGAAATCGGCCCTCTTCAGGGCCCCGCGCAGCTCGGCCAGCTCAGCCGGGCTCATCCGGCCGGAACGTTCCGCCCCGGTCTTCGACGTGGTCGTGTAGGTGCCGTCCTCGCGGACCACGAGCCGGTTGTGCACACCGGCGATCCCGCCCGTGACCGTCATCGCGACCAGCTGCCGTCCGGCGGCCGGGGGAGGCGGGGCGGTCCCCGACGAAGCGGGCGGCGATGAGGGCTGCGGAGGTGGAGAGGTCTGCGGGGGAGGGTTCGGCGCAGAAGAAGATGACGGCGGTGAGGCGGAAGAGGCCGAAGAGGCCGGCGAACTCTGCGGGCCACCCGTGCCGTCCTCGGCGCCCGAGTCCCCGCCCTGCCCGCACCCCGCCGCGAGGGCCATGAGGAACACCGCCACCACTGCCCCCGCCGTGCCGCGCCCGAGACGTGTCATCGGCCGCACACCTCCCTCGGATCGCTCCGCCGGCGTCCGGTGCTCCGCTCAGGAGGGCTGAGCTCCGGCCGTGGTCCCGTCGCCGCAGTATGGGCGACCGGGCGGTCCCGCCGAGGGCGATTCGGCCGAGCGGCCCCCTGCCGGCCCACCGGTCTCTCCCACCGGGAGGGCTGATCGCTGAGAGCGAACAAGGGCCGGGGAACATCTGCGGCCCCTCATGCATTGAGTCGACATAGCTCAACTTCACTGCCTAAGGGGAGATCATGGCTTCGACGTCCACACCACTCACCCTGCCCGTGCTGCCGCTCGATGACGAGGTCGTGCTGCCCGGAATGGTGGTGCCTCTGGACCTTTCCGACACCGATGTACGAGCCGCGGTGGAGGCCGCACAGGCCGCCGCCCGCTCCAGTGGGGCAAGCAAGCCGCAGGTGCTTCTTGTTCCTCGGATCGACGGCCAGTACGCCGCCACCGGCGTGCTCGGCACGGTCGAACAGGTCGGCCGGCTCTCCGACGGCGACCCCGGTGCCCTGATCCGCGGCCGCGGCCGCGTGAAGATCGGCGCGGGCACCACCGGCCCCGGCGCCGCTCTGTGGATCGAGGGCACCCGGATCGAGGAGACCGTTCCCGACCCGCTGCCCGGACAGGTCACCGACCTGGTCAAGGAATACAAGGCTCTCGCCACCGACTGGCTGAAGAAGCGCGGCGCCTGGCAGGTCGTGGACCGTGTCCAGCAGATCGACGACGTCTCGCAGCTCGCGGACAATTCCGGCTACTCACCTTTCCTGACCACGGCCCAGAAGATCGAACTGCTCGACACCGCCGACCCGGTGGCCCGCCTCAAGCTCGCCACCGAGCAGCTGCGCGAGCACCTGGCCGAGCAGGATGTCGCCGAGTCCATCGCCAAGGACGTCCAGGAGGGCGTCGACAAGCAGCAGCGCGAGTTCCTGCTGCGCCGGCAGCTCGAAGCCGTGCGCAAGGAGCTGCGTGAGCTCGACGGCGACGGCGCCGAGGACGAGTCCGACGACTACCGGGCCCGTGTCGAGGCCGCCGATCTGCCCGAGAAGGTCCGCGAAGCGGCCCTCAAGGAGGTCGAGAAGCTGGAGCGGTCCAGCGACCAGAGCCCCGAGGGCTCCTGGATCCGCACTTGGCTCGACACCGTGCTCGAACTGCCGTGGAACGAGACGACCGAGGACGCGTACGACATCCAGGGCGCCAAGGCGATCCTGGACGGCGAACACGCGGGTCTTCAGGACGTCAAGGAGCGGATCACCGAATACCTGGCGGTGCGCAAGCGGCGTGCCGACCGAGGCCTCGGTGTGGTCGGCGGACGGCGCGGAGGCGCGGTCCTGGCACTCGTCGGCCCGCCCGGCGTCGGCAAGACGTCGCTCGGCGAGTCCGTCGCACACGCGATGGGACGCAAGTTCGTCCGGGTCGCGCTCGGCGGCGTACGCGACGAGGCCGAGATCCGCGGTCACCGGCGCACCTACGTGGGCGCGCTGCCCGGCCGGATCGTCCGGGCCATCAAGGAGGCCGGGTCGATGAACCCGGTGGTCCTGCTGGACGAGATCGACAAGGTCGGCTCTGACTTCCGGGGCGACCCGGCGGCCGCGCTGCTCGAAGTCCTGGACCCGGCGCAGAACCACACGTTCCGCGACCACTACCTGGAGGTCGAACTCGACCTGTCCGACGTGGTGTTCCTCGCCACGGCGAACGTCCTGGAGGCCATCCCGGAGGCCCTGCTCGACCGTATGGAGCTGGTCCGGCTGGACGGCTACACCGAGGACGAGAAGGTCGTCATCGCCAGGGACCACCTGCTGCCGCGTCAGCTGGAGCGGGCGGGCCTGGAGCCCGGCGAGGTCGTCCTGGAGGACTCGGCACTGCGCAAGCTGGCCGCCGAGTACACCCGTGAGGCCGGCGTGCGGAACCTGGAGCGTTCGGTGGCCAGGCTGCTGCGCAAGGTGGCGGCCCAGCACGAACTGGGTGAGCGGGAACTGCCGTTCACCGTCGGTTCCGAGCAGCTGCGCGCACTGGTCGGACGGCCGCACCACGTGCCCGAGTCCGCGCAGGACCCGGCCGAGCGCCGTACCGCGGTGCCCGGTGTCGCCACCGGTCTCGCCGTCACCGGCGCGGGCGGCGACGTGCTCTTCGTCGAGGCGTCGCTGGCCGACCCGGAGACGGGCGGCTCGGGACTGACCCTGACCGGTCAGCTCGGTGACGTGATGAAGGAGTCGGCGCAGATCGCGCTGAGCTTCCTGCGCTCGCACGGCGCCGAACTGGAACTGCCGGTCGCCGACCTGAAGGACCGGGGTGTGCACATCCACTTCCCGGCGGGCGCGGTCCCCAAGGACGGCCCGAGTGCCGGCATCACGATGACGACGGCGCTGGCCTCGCTGCTGTCCGGACGGCTGGTGCGTACGGATGTGGCGATGACCGGTGAGGTGTCGCTGACCGGACGGGTGCTGCCGATCGGCGGTCTGAAGCAGAAGCTGCTGGCCGCTCACCGGGCGGGTACCACGACGGTCGTGATCCCGAAGCGGAACGAGGCCGACCTGGACGACGTCCCGGCCGAGATCCTCGAGAAGCTGGAGGTGCACCCGGTGACGGATGTCCGCCAGGTGCTGGAGATCGCGCTGGCCCCGGCGGAGGTCGCCGTGTCCGCGGCGGCCTGACGGAAGCCCGGTGACGCGAGAGCCCCGGGCGGAGGGAACACCCCTCCGCCCGGGGCTCCGTGCTGTCCGCCCGGCAAGATCCAAACGCGAGGCCCTAGGCCTTCGCCGCCTTGTCGTACAGCCTGCGCGCATCCGCGGTGAAGCGGACCGCCGTCGACTCGCGGTCCGTCTGTCCGCCGCTGGTCACGCCGATGATCCGGCCCGGGTGCTCGGCGTTGCGGTAGTCGGCGAGCCAGGGGCCGCCGCTCGTGCCGTCCCAGAAACCGGCACACTCCATCAGCAGCGACACGTCCAGCTCCGGGTCCTGCCGGGTGTCGGTGGTGCAGGAGATGGGCCGGTTCTGCGGGTTGTGCTCCGCGTTGGGGTAACCGACGACCGTCACCCGGCGTTCGGCCGAGGAGGCCCAGTCGGCGGGGGTGCCGCCCACGACGTCCTGGACGTCGCGGCCCTTCGCATCGGGTTCGAGCGTGAGGAAGGCGTAGTCGACGGCATCCGAGGCGTCGGTGTTCCTGCGCCAGCGGTCGTCGACCTGGATGGCGCGGACCTTCCACCGTCCGTAGGGCGCCTTGCCGTTGCCCGGGCCGGCGAAGCCGGGGGCGAAGGTGACGTTCTCCATGTAGCTGCCGTACTCGAAGACGCAGTGGGCCGCGGTGGCGACGACATTGCCCCGCGGGCTGTCCACGACGCTCGCGGAGCAGTAGTGCACGCCGTCCTCGTCGAGCAGCACTCCGGCGGAGGCCGGCCCGGCGAACGGCGCCGCCGACGACTGCGGCGAGGGTCCCGGCGGCAGGGGCGAGCGGCCGCCACCCGTGTCGGGAGTGGCCGAGACCGGACCACCGCACGCCGTGACGGCCGTGAGCAGCGCGACGGCCGGCCACCTCGGCAGTCTCTTCGGGAGAGCGAACCACGTCATCAGGCCATCTTGCCCGCCGACGGCGGTGAGTCCAGTGATCACGGCAGAGCCGGCGATCACACTCCATGAGCGCCTCTCCACGAGTGCCTCTCCACGCGGCGGTCCGCGCCGGCCCCGGCTCCGTCAGTCCAGCCAGCCCCGCAGCGTCGCCTGCGCGCCCGCCTGGAAGCGGGTCTCCGCGCCCAGCGTCGCCAGTAAATGGCTGATTCTGCGGCGGGCGGTGTGCACATGGACCCCGAGCCGGCGGGCGATCGCCTCGTCCTTGAGGCCGGCCGCGAGCAGACCGAGCAGTTCCTTCTGTGCCTTCGGGAGCGCGCAGTCCTCGCCGTCCGGGCCGCCGAGGGGCGTGGCGCGTTCCCAGACCGTCTCGAAGAGGGGGACCAGCGCGTTGTGCAGAAGGGCGTCGCCGATGACCAGGGCGGTGGCCCTCGGGTCCGCCGCGTCGGTCGGCGGGAGCAGGGTGATCCGGCGGTCCACACAGATCAGTTTGGTGGGGACGGCGGTCGTGACCCGGGCCCGCAGTCCCCGTTCGACCAGACCGGCCACCGAGCCCATCCGGCCCGGTGTCGCGAGTCCGTCCCGGTCCAGGACGGTCCGTACCTCGATCCCGCGGTCGAGGAGTGCTTCGATACCGAGCCCGGCCTGCCCGGCACTGCCGTCGCGCGGGCCCTTCACATACGGCGGGCGGTCGAGGATCGCGACCTCGCGCTCCGCCGACGCCAGCAGGTACTCCGCCCGTTCGCCGATCGCCCGCGGTCCCGTCACCACTTCGATCCCGCCCTCCGGGGCGGTGGGTGAGCCGGACATCAGCCGTCCGGCGATCCGGTCCGCGGTCATGCGTAATCGCTCCAGCTCGGCCGAGCGCAGATGCAGTTCGGCCTGGCGGCGGTGGATGAGCGTACGGATCGCGGCGGCGGGCGCCGCCGGATGCGGCAGCGCGCCGTCCCCGTCGGCCGGGACGGCCAGTCCGTGCTCGACGAGGTGCCCGAGCGCCAGGTCGAGACGGTCGCGTGGCAGTCCCAGGAGACGGGCCAGCTCCTCCGCTTGGAGTCCCCGTTCCTTGAGCAGTGCTTCGTAGGTGCGTTCCTCGGCGGCCCCCAGGCCGAGGGTCTGCAGTTCCCCCTCGCTCATGCATCGGATTCTCACCTTGTCTTCACGGACCACACAAGTGTGCGTGTCCACTTGTCAACACGTCGACCACATTGATCGGTTGGCGCCTCACAGGTTGCATGGCCATGACCACCTTTACGGCTTGACCAGCACGTGGGAGGGGTACGAACTGTGCGCAAGGCCAGAACAAGCACACGGAGACCGGGAGTTACCAGGGGGACCGGTCTCGCCGCGCTGCTCGGCGCGGCAGGGCTGCTGCTGACGGCGGTACCGGCTCAGGCGGCCACCCCGCCGGTGGCCGCACCGCCCGCCGACGTCCTGCCGGGGGCAGGAACGGCCACCCCGTCGCTCGTCGACGGCATCAGGGAGGCGGCGGACGCCAAGGCGAGCCCCGCGGACGCGGCCCGTGGCCATCTGGACGCCAAGGAGAGCCGCTACCGGATCGCGGACGCCCGGCGCGACCTCGCTCCGGTCGCGACCGTCGAGCGCGGCAAGGAAGAAGCCGTACGGCTCCAGCAGAAGCACCACGGGATACCGGTGTTCGGCGGGCAGTACGTCGTCCGCATGGAGCACCAGGGCGGCAAGCGGGTCGTCACCGGCACGTCCGGCAAGTACTTCACCGGTCTGAAGACCGGCACCACGGCCACGGTGAGCAACGAGACCGCGGTGCGACGGGCGGTCGCCGCGACGGCGGCCCGGCTCGGCGGCAAGACGCTCAGCAAGGCGGACGCCATCCGCGCCAAGGGCGCCACCTCCGCCCGCGCGGCCGCACTCACCGGCTCGGTCGCGGGCCTCGTGGTGATTCCCCGGGGCGAGGGCGTCCTCTCCCACCAGGTGACCGTGCGCGGCACGAACCCCACCACCGGTGAACCCGTGCTCCAGCAGGTCTTCATCGACGCCCGCGCCGGCTATCCGGTCCTGCAGTTCAGCAGCATCAAGACGCTGGCCGAGCAGCGCAACGGCGCGTCGGGCACGGGCCCGAAGGCGGCCGCGCGAGGAGCCGGCTCCGCCACGGCGGACGCGATCCCGGGCAGCGAGGGCACGGGCGTCAAGCTGGACGGGACCAAGGTCGGCCTGAATCTCGTCTTCGACGGGAACGCCGCCAAGTACCTGATGAGCGACACCGAGCGCATGGCGGCCGGCAGCAAGAACACGCTGACCACCTGGGACGCGCGGCAACTGGACGTCAATGACGTCCTGGGCGTCTGGCCCGGCGGCATCAAGGAGTTCGCCGACCCGTCGAAGGACGTCGGCAAGGAGGCCACCGACGCGGGCGCGGTCGACGCCCACTGGGCCGCCGGCCGGGTCTACGACTACTACCGCGACGCCCACGGCCGCGACAGCCTCGACGGCCGCGGGATGACGGTCAACTCCCTCGTCGGCGTCACCAGCTTCGGCTTCCCGTACGTCAACGCCTTCTGGGACGGCCAGAAGATGGTCTACGGCGGCGGCGACGAGGAGTACAAGCCCCTCTCCGCCGACCTCGACGTGGTCGGCCACGAGATGACCCACGGCGTCGTGGAGAACACCGCCAACCTGGTCTACGCGGGCCAGTCCGGCGCCCTCAACGAGGCCATCGCCGACTACTTCGGCAACGCCATCGACCTGGCCGCGTCCGGCGCCTCCATGGACGACCCGGACTCGGGTCTGATCGGCGAGGACCTCTGCCGTACGGCGGCGCCCCGCGCCTGTGCGCTGCGCGACCTCAACGACGGTGCGCAGACCTCGAAGAACTTCCTCGGGGTCACCTACTCCACCGACAACGGCGGAGTGCACCTCAACTCCACGATCTTCTCCGGCGCGTTGTGGGACCTGCGCCAGGACGTGGGCGGCGAACTCGCCGACCGGATCGTCTACAAGGCGCTCGCGGAGTACCTGACCCCCCTCGACGGCTTCACCGACGGCCGCAACGCCGTCCTCGCCGCCGCCAAGGACCTGGGCGTCAACGCCAAGCAGCTGAACGCCGTGAAGCGTTCCTTCAACGCCCACGGCATCGTGGCGGGCTGGGAGGACGCCCTCGGCGTCGACTCCGACCAGCTGCTGGGCAAGATCAACACCACCGGCACCGGCGCCCAGGCCGGCGGTGGCCAGTGGGTCGTCTCGCAGTCCAACGACGACGGCTCGGAGCCGTACTCCGTCTACACGGGCCGCACCGACGGCAAGGGCGCGGCGAAGCCGGTCAGTCCGAACGACGGCCGCTACCACGTCTACCCGGCCACCGACGGCAAGACCGTCGTGTGGGCGGCGTACGGCACCACCAGCCTGGACATCCTGTCCCGGCCGGTCGCCGGCGGGCCGATCAAGAAGCTCTACACCTCGTTCAGCGGCATCAGCGGACTGCGGGTGGAGAACGGTGTCGTCGTCTTCGAGACGTCCGGCATCTTCGGCGACCGCCATGTCAGCTATCTGCGTCCCGGGGACACCCGGCCCACGCTCGTCGACGGCGGCGGCTTCGACATCCTGACCGCCCTGCCGGCGATCAGGAACGGCAAGCTCTCCTACGCCAAGCTGTATCCGACCCCGGACGACTACAAGCTCGGCGTCGAGATCCTCGACCTGAAGACCGGCAAGGCGACCTTGGCCCAGCAGCTCGGCGAGCCGCAGGTCCTCGGACAGACCGGGGTGAACGCGACCCACGCCTTCTGGCTCGTGGACGAGAACCTGAACGACGAGGGCCAGATGGGCATCCGCAGGTCGGCGCTGGACGGCACCGGCACGGTCGACATCAGTTCGGAGCGCAAGCCGAAGGCGCTGGTCTCCTTCGACCTCACGGTCTCCGACACCGCCGTCACGGTGAACAGCCAGCTGCCCGACCTGGCGCTGCGCAACGAGACGCTGCCGAAGATCTGGCAGCTGACCACCGACGGCTCACAGCAGGAGCGGCTGTCCTGCAACCGCGGTGAGCAGATCTCCCCGGCCGCGGTCTCCGGCCGTCAGGTGGTCTGGATCGACGGAACCACCGGCTGGACCGACCTGGTCAGCAGGGACCGTCCCGCGGGTCAGTGCGGCTGACCTGCTCGCACGGATGACATGACGGACAGAGGGACCCCCGGCGCCCGTGCGCCGGGGGTCCCGCCCGGTCCGCCACAATGGAGCGATGAACACGACGTCCCGACCGGCCGGGAACGGCGAGCTGCGGGCGGACTGCGGGAACTGCTTCGGGCTGTGCTGTGTGGCCCTGCCCTTCACCCGGTCCGCGGACTTCGCGCTGGACAAGGACGCCGGTACCCCCTGCCCCAACCTCGCCGCCGACTTCCGCTGCGGCATCCACACCCGGCTGCGGCCGAGCGGCTTCACCGGCTGCACGGTCTACGACTGTTTCGGCGCCGGGCAGAAGGTCTCCCTGACGACCTTCGGCGGCAAGGACTGGCGGTCGGCCCCCGACACGGCCGCACAGATGTTCGCGGTGTTCCCCGTCGTCCGTCAGCTCCACGAGCTGCTCTGGTATCTGAACGAGGCGCTCACCCTGGAGCCGGCCCGCTCCCTGCACGGCGAGATCCGGGGCCTGCTGACGGAGACCGAGGCGCTCACCGATCTCGGGCCCGACGCCCTCGCGGAACTGGACGTGGCGGCGCACCGGCAGCGGATCAACGTGGTCCTGCTGCGCACCAGCGAGCTGGTACGGGCCGGAGCGGGCCGCCGGAAGAAGGACCGCAGGGGAGCGGACCTGATGGGCGCCCGGCTCAGGGGTGCGGACCTGCGGGGAGCGAGCCTGCGCGGCGCGTATCTCATCGCCGCCGACCTCGGTGGCGCCGATCTGCGCCTCGCCGACCTGATCGGGGCGGACCTGCGGGACGCGGACCTGTCGGGGGCGGACCTGACCGGCAGCTTCTTCGTCACCCAGCCGCAGCTGAACGCGGCCCGGGGCGATGCCTCCACCAGGCTGCCGGGAACACTCGACCGCCCCGCGCACTGGTCCTGAGACCAGGGAACACGCGGGGCGGTGCGGTCGCAGGGCCGTTCCGGCGGTTGCCGGACGGTACAGGGGTCAGCCGTTCGCGAGGGCCACGACCCGGTCGTACGCCCCGTTGAAACGGTCGTGGTCGCCCACGGTCGGTCCGGACGAGGTGTACTGCCACATGGTGTGGGTGTCCCAGCCGGCGGGGAGGGTGCCGGGGGTGGTGTTGTAGCGCGCGATCCACAGCGGATTGCTCGCGCCGAAGCCGGCGTAGTTGCCGGTGCACTGGGTCCACCAGGTGGTGGCGGTGTAGATCACCGCGTCCCGGCCGGTGAGGACCCTGTAGCGGTTCAGGAAGTCCCCGATCCAGGTCACCATGCCTGCCGGGGACTTGCCGTAGCAGGCGTCGCCGTAGGGATTCCACTCGATGTCCAGCGCGCCGGGGAGGGTGCGGCCGTCCTGCGACCACCCGCCTCCGTTGCTGACGAAGTAGTCGGCCTGGGCGGCACCGGTCGTCCTGTCGGGCGTGGCGAAGTGGTACGTGCCGCGGATCATCCCGATGTCGTACGAACCGCCGTACTGCTGGGTGAAGTAGGGGTTCCGGTAGTAGGTGCCCTCGGTGGCCTTGACGTAGGCCCACTTCACACCGCTGCTCCACAGCGTCGGCCAGTCGACGTTGCCCTGGTGGCTGGAGACGTCGACGCCTTCCGACTGGGCGGCGCGGCTGCTGCGCGGCAGTCCTCCCTGGCCGTCGTGCGCGATGACGCCCATGCCCAGATAGGCGGAGCCCCGAGGGGGGACGTCGTCGGCGCCGGCGGTGCCGGGGAGGGTGAAGAGGAGGGAAAGGACAGCGAGGAGTGCGCCGGACACTGCGATGAGGGAGCGGCGGGATCTCCTCGCGGGGCGGAGGGGAACGGTCGTTCCGGATCTTTGCACGGGCACAAGCGTGCCTCCGAAGATCTCGGTGGGGGACCTGAGGACGTGCCGGCAGGCGCCCGCTCCAGCCATATGGTGTGGACATGCCATGCGGAAAGCTACGCACGTAGACCTGCCCGGAGGGTCAGGGGTGGGGAGCTGCCATCGGTCTACGCCTGCGAAATACTGACGGAGCAGCGAACGTGTGAATCGCTGGAAGCAAAATCCGGGATCGGGAAAGCGCGCGAGGGGTGCTGACGTGCACAAAAGCGGTACGAGCGGGGAAGCGGGCCCGCAGGCCGACAACGGCGTGGACCACGAATTCCTGGCCCTGGAGCGGGAGTTGGCGGTCTTTCTGCGCCGGGCGAGGGCGTCCTCCGGCGAGATGGCACGCGAGGTCCACCCCGAACTGGAGCCCGCTGCCTACGGTCTGCTCGTCCGGCTCGACGAGACGGGGCCGCAGCGCGCGACCGATCTCGCGGTGTACTTCGGCGTCGGCAAGGCGACGATGAGCCGGCAGTTGCACGCCCTGGAGGAGCTCGGGCTGGTGACCCGCGAGCCCGATCCGGCCGACGGCCGCGCGTCACTCGTCCGGCTCACCGAAGAAGGTCTCGCGCGGTTCCGCCGAGTGAGGGACGCCCGCCGCGACCGCTACGTCCGCAAGCTCGCGGGCTGGGACCGCGGCGAGATCGCGGAGCTGGCGAGGCTGCTCCATCAGCTGAACGCGCGGGCGGAGAGCTAGATTTCGTCCTCGGCCGCTCGGCCGATGGGATGACCGCCGACGCCGAACGGGTGGCGGGTCGCCGCTGCCGGCGGACGGCCTGGGCCTGCCGCCCGGCGCCGCCGAACGGGTGGCGGGGGCCGCGGTGTCTGCCGACGCCGAACGGGTGGCCTGCCGCCGCTGCTTGCGGCGGCCGAACGGGTGGCGGTCCCCAGGCCGCCTGAAGCGGCCGAACGAGTGGCGGGCGCCCGCTCGCCGACCGGCGGCCCGACCCCGGCGCGCATCGGACCGGCGGCCCGACCCCGGCGCGCATCGGACCGGCGGCCCGACCCGGGTGCATCGGACCGGTGGCCCGGTCCCGCTCAGAGCTCCGCGAAAACCACCGCCGCGTCGTCGTGCAGCTTCCAGCGGATCACTTCCGTACGCTCCTCTGCCGCCGCCTCGATCGTCCGGACCCGGTCGATCAGGCCCTGCGGCCCCTCCTTGCGCAGCAGCGCCACGCACTCGGTCCAGCTCCCCTCGGCGAACATGTCGACCCACCGGGAGGCGCCGTCCGTCAGCGCGGCCACCGCGCGGACCTCGGACCGGGGCGTCCGGCCGGTCACCGCGCGGGCGGCCACGGCCGGGTCGGCCGCGGCGGTGAAGAACCCGCCCTCCGCATTGCGCAGGAGGTCCGCCGTGGCGTGCGTCCGCAGCTGTTCCCGCGGCAGCCGGTCGATGCGGTCGTCCAGTACCGCCCGCACCTGGCCGTCGGGCGACTCCAGCAGCAGCGCCGAGTCGGAGAGCACCAGATGCTCGACGTCGTCGTGCGGGCCGCCCCAGCGCACCATCACCACGGTGGCCTGCGGCGTACGCACGTGAGAAAGGTCACAGGTGTCGCGGTGGGCGTCGGCGGTGCGCCGGATTGCCGCCGAGAGCGCATCGGCCAGTGTCATATCCCGGAGTGAACCGGACAGTTCGACCAGCGCGCCGCCGAGCCGTGCGGTGAACCACGGCACCCCGTGCACACACCCGAAGCCCGACACCGGCGGGGTCACACCGTCCAGCACCACCAGCGTTCCCCCCTGGCCCGAGGCGGGAAGGGCGACCGACGCCCAGTCCTCGTTGGGGTGTTCGGGCGAGCCGGGTGCGGTCGCGAGTTCGATACGCATGATCCCCAGTCTGCACGACTCGTTCACGATGCCTGCACCCCTGCCGAAATGCCGCGTACCGGCAGGTCAGGGCATGTTCCTCGGTGACGGGCCGCCGGGCGGCGAAGCTGCGGGCGCGCATCCTGCCAAAGCCCGGCCGGAAGATCCAGCCGGCCGACCGGAGAGGGCCGATCCGGCGACCGGCGCGAGTTGTTTGCCAACTCCGGATTGCTGTTCACTCGTTCAGGTGGCGGAGCGGCCGATGCGCGCATCCCTCCCAGGAGCACTGCAATGGTCTGAAGCCGTGCAGGGGGCGGGAACTCGCGTGTGACCGGTCGTCATCTCTGCTGCAAGGGCGGACAAGTCAAGCAGGATTGCGAGCACCGGTGCAGAAGAAGCGGCCTCAGGCCCCCCTGGTCCCTGAGACGTTCCCGGCACAGGAGACCTCGCCGGACCCTGTCGCGCGCGGCCGCACGAAGCGGGTGCGCAACCGGCTGGTCGCGGGTGTCGCCGTCGTCGGCCTCGTCGTCATCGCCGCGGGCACGCCCGGCATCCTGAACGCCTCCGCCGAACTGACCGAGTCCCAGCGCCTGGTCACCCTCGCCGGCCTCAACCGCGAGGCCGTCACCCTCGCCCACTCGCTCGCCGACGAGCGCGACGAGGTCACCTCGTACATCGCGGCCGGACGCGAGGACCAGAAGGGCGAGGAGAAGGACCGGCGGGTCGTCTCCGACAGTACGAGCGCCCGCGTCGACCGGCAGATCGACGAGATCGGCAGCCTCATCTCCGGCGACCACGCCGGACTGCGGCGCGAACTGGCCGCCGTGCCCTCCGTGCGCCGCACCGCCCTGACGGGCAAGGGCACCGCCACCGAGGCCCACCGGGCGTACTCCGGCGTCATCGCCCATCTGCACGCGGTCGCCGACGAACTCACCGAGAAGACCCCGCCGCGCGCCTGGGGGGCGTCCCGGACCGCGTCGGGCGGCGACACCCGCGCGCCCGCCGAACTCGGGCTCGCCGTCGAGCAGGCGTCCGCCACCCGCGGGCTGCTGCTCGCCGCGCTCGCCGTGCCGGGCAAGGGCACCACCGAGACCATCGACCCGATCACCGGGCTGCCCGTCGAGGAGGAGCAGGCCGACGCGCCGGGCGACGCCCTGCGCAACGGCCTGAGCGGCGCGGCCCAGCAGGCCCGCGTACGCGAACTCGCCGCCCTCGCCGACTTCGACCAGGCCGCCGGCAAGGACGCCCGCGATTCGCTGGCGGCCACCGTCACCGGACCCGAGATCAAGACCGCCGAGGGCTATCTCGCCCGACTGACGGACCAGCCGGTGCTCTCCAAGGGCGAGCGCAAGTCCGACCACGAGAAGGTCGAGGCCTCGCTGACCGCCCGCATCGAGCAGATGCGCAGCGTCGAGTCCTCCCTCGCCTCCGGCCGGATCACCAGCTTCGAGAAGCTGCGGGACGACGACGTCACCGCCCTGGAACTCCAGATCGCCCTCGTCGGCGGTCTGCTGATCCTCGCCATCGGCGTCTCCTCGGCCGTCGCGCGGACCCTCACCCGGCCGCTCGCCGTCCTGCGCATCGGCGCGGCCCGCCTCGCGGCGGCCCCCGAGGTGGAGGAGCCCGTACGCTTCACCGGCCGCAACGACGAGTTCGCCCAGGTCGTACGGTCGCTCAACACCCTGCACGGCAAGCTGAGCGACCTCTCCCTGCGCGCCGAGCGGCTGGAGGGCGACCGCGGCGACCTGGCCGGTGCCCGCGACGACCTGGCCGCCGAACTCGCCACCGGCCGCGCCGAACTGCAGCAGCGCACCGAGGAGCTGACCGCCGAACTCACCCGGCTGCGCACGACGATCGACCACACCTTCGTCAACCTCTCGCTGCGCACCCTGGGCCTCGTGGAGCGTCAGCTCGGCGTGATCGAGAAGCTGGAGGACCGCGAGCAGGACCCGGAGCGGCTCGCCACCCTCTTCAAGCTCGACCACATGGCCACCGTCATGCGCCGGCACAGCGAGAACCTCCTGGTCCTCGCCGGCGCCGAACACGGCCACGCGAACCCCGGCCCCGTGCCCCTCGTCGACGTGCTGCGCGCCGCCGTCAGCGAGATCGAGCGGTACGAGCGGGTCGTCATCCAGTCGCTGCCGCCGCACGCCCAGGTCGCCGGCTTCGCCGCCGACGACCTCAGCCATCTGGTCGCCGAACTGCTGGAGAACGCCACCTCCTTCTCCCCGCCGGACGCCCAGGTCGAGCTCTCGGGCTGGCTGCTGGAGAGCGGCGAGGTGATGCTCTCCGTGCAGGACAGCGGCATAGGGATGACCGGTGGCCGGCTCGCCGAACTCAACGCGCGGCTGGAGGACCCCGAGGGGTACGAGACCCGTCCGGGCAAGGACGGCGAGGGCCTCGGGCTGCGGGTCGCCGGTCTGCTGGCCGCACGCCACGGCGTACGGGTCCAGCTGCGGGAGCAGAAGCAGGGCGGCATCACCGCGGTCGTCGTGCTGTCCAGGGGCCTGCTGCCCAAGGAGCCGCCGGCCGAGCAGCACACCGAGAGGACGGCGGGCGCCACGCCCGCGGTCCAGCAGCCGGGTTCGGTCGCCGAGGCCAACTCCAACGCCCTGCCCAGCAGTCCGCGACAGCTCGCCCACACCGCCGACCCGCTGGTGGCGGCCGCGGAGGCCTCCGTCCGGGCGGCCGAGGCGGAGGCGGAGGCGGAGACGCACGAGCGCACGCCCGACGGTGAGCCGGAGCTCCTCGGCACGGACCAGGCGACGTTCGAGATGCGCCTGCCGGAGACGGCGGAGCCCGCGGCGCAGGCTCCGTCCCCGGTCCCCGCCCAGGCCCCTGGCGAGACTCAGGCGCGGCCCGCCGAGACGCGGCCCGCAGAGCCCGAGGCCCGGCCGGAGCCCGCCGGCGACCGGCCCGCGCCCGTCTGGGACCGCGTCACCGACAAGGGCCTGCCCAAGCGGACGCCCAAGGTCGTCCAGCCCGCCACCACGCCCGGCGAGCGCACCGGCAGCGTCGATGCCGACGCCCTGCGCCGCAGGCTCGGCGGCTTCCAGCAGGCGGCCGAGGAGGGCCGCCGCGATGCGCAGGCGGAGATCGAGCGCACCGCACCACGGACAACAACAGAAGATGCGGGGGACACAGTCGAGGAGGCACGCAGTTGACTGCGACCGGGACGTTCGGCCTGAGCAGTGAAGCCCGCAATCTGCACTGGTTGCTGGGCAATCTCGTGGAAGAGGTGCCGGGCGTGCGCTCGGTCGCCGTCGTCTCGTCGGACGGACTGCTGCTCCTGTCCTCCGACCCGGCACAGAACGCCGCCTCCGCCGAGGCCCCTCGCCGGGAGGGTCCGCGCGGCTCCAGCGCCGACCTCGCCACCATCGTGTCGGGCATCGGCAGCCTCACCATCGGCGCCGCCCGGCTGATGGACGGCGGCGGTGTGAAACAGACGATGGTCGCCATGGAGGAGGCCAGTGTCTTCGTCATGTCGATCAGCGACGGCTCGCTGCTCGGCGTCCAGGCCGACGCCGACTCCGACATGTCCGTCGTCGCCTACCACATGGGCATGTTCGTCGGCCGCGCCGGACACGTCCTCACCCCCGAACTCCGCAGCGAACTGCGCCAGTCGTTGGAGGGCTCCCAGTGACGTCCGCCCGCAAACTTCCGGTGCGCGGCGAGAACCGCCGCCCCGCCCGCGTACGCCCGTACTCCCTCACCGGAGGCCGCACCCGCTTCGGCCATGTGCTGCTCGTCGAGACCTTTGTCGCGGCGCTGGAGGCGCCCGCCGAACGCAGACAGCTGCCTCAGGGCGACCTGTCCTCGCGGGTCATGCCCGAGCTCCAGGCCATCGTCGAGCTGTGCCGCCGTATGCGTACCGTCGCCGAGATCTCGGCGATCCTCAAGATGCCACTGGGCGTTGTCCGGGTCCTTCTCAGTGACCTTGCCGACCAGGGAAAGATCCGTGTGTACGGCACCGGGCACGGGCCCGGACGGCCCGAACGCGCACTGCTCGAAAGGGTGCTGAGTGGACTCCGCCGCCTCTGAAACGCTCACCGCTCCGACCGCCCCGGAGCCGGAGACCGGTCCGCCGCCGGCCACCGACGACGGCCTCAAGGCCTGGCAGCTCGACCACACCCGTGCCCCCACCGCCACCAAGGTCGTGGTCGCGGGCGGCTTCGGGGTGGGCAAGACGACCTTCGTCGGCGCGGTCTCCGAGATCACACCGCTCCAGACCGAGGCGCTGATGACGACGGCGAGCGAGGAGACCGACGACCTCGCCTCGACGCCCGACAAGACGACCACCACCGTCGCCATGGACTTCGGCCGGATCACGCTGGACGACGACCTCGTCCTGTACGTGTTCGGGACACCCGGCCAGCAGCGCTTCTGGTTCATGTGGGACGACCTGGTGCGCGGTGCGATCGGCGCGATAGTCCTCGCCGACACCCGAAGGCTCCAGGACTGCTTCCCGGCGCTCGACTACTTCGAGAGCAGCGGGCTGCCGTACATCGTGGCCGTCAACCACTTCGAGGGTTCCGAGCTGTTCGAGGCCGAGGACGTGCGGGAGGCCCTGACGGTGCCCGCGCACGTGCCGGTTGTGATCATGGATGCGCGCAGCCGGATCACCGTGATCGAATCGCTGCTCGCGCTGGTCGCCCACGCGCTCGAAGCAACCCCCGAACAGTCCTGACAGACGAAAGAGACTCCCCGATGCGGAAGATACTCATAGTCGGAGCCGGCCAGTCCGGTCTCCAGCTCGCCCTCGGCCTGCAGTCGCAGGGCTACGAGGTCACCCTGATGTCCAACCGCACGGCCGACGAGATCCGCTCCGGCCGGGTCATGTCGACGCAGTGCATGTTCCACACCGCGCTCCAGCACGAGCGTGATCTGGGCATCAACTTCTGGGAGTCCCAGGCCCCGCGCATCGAGGGCCTCGGCGTCTCCGTCGCGGGACCCGAGTCCCAGCGGGTGATCGACTGGGTGGGCAAGCTGGACGGCATCGCCCAGTCCGTCGACCAGCGGGTGAAGATGGCCGGCTGGATGGAGACGTTCGCCCAGCGCGGCGGACAGCTCGTCATCCACGGTGCGGCCGTCTCCGACCTCGACTTCTTCTCGCGCACCTATGACCTGGTGCTGGTCTCGGCGGGCAAGGGCGAACTGGTCTCCATGTTCGGCCGGGACGCCTCCCGCTCCCCGTACGACGCCCCGCAGCGCGCGCTCGCCGTCGCCTATGTGCACGGCCTCGGCCCGCGCCCGGAGCACCCCGACTTCGACGCGGTGCGCTGCAACCTGATCCCCGGGGTCGGCGAGCTCTTCGTGATGCCGACCTTCACCACCAGCGGACGGGCCGACATCCTGTTCTGGGAGGGCATCCCCGGCGGCCCGCTCGACGCCTTCCAGGGCATCAAGGACCCGGCCGAGCATCTCTCCCTGACGCTCGAACTCATGGAGAAGTTCACGCCGTGGGAGTACGCGCGGGCCACGAAGGTCGAACTGACCGACGCGGGCGGCACGCTCTCCGGCCGTTACGCCCCGACGGTGCGCAACCCGATCGGCCGGCTGCCCGGCGGCGGTCTGGTCCTCGGTGTCGCGGACGTCGTCGTCGCCAACGACCCGATCACCGGTCAGGGCTCGAACTCGGCGTCCAAGTGCGCGGCCGCGTATCTCTCCTCGATCGTCGAGCACGGTGACAAGCCGTTCGACGAGGCCTGGATGCAGTCCGCCTTCGACCGCTACTGGGACACGGCCCAGCACGTCACCAAGTGGACGAACGCCATGCTCGGCGTCCCGCCGGAGCACGTGCTCAACCTGATCGGCGCCGCGGGGCAGTTGCAGCCCGTGGCCGACCGGTTCGCCAACGGCTTCAACAACCCGGCGGACTTCGAGAACTTCTTCTTCGACCCCGCGCTCACCGAGGCCTATCTGGCCGAGGTCGCCGGAGCCTCCGGGGCCTCCGCCTCCGAGTAGCCGGTGTCCGGCCCCGCCGTGGCACCCTCCGGGAGCCGCGGCGGGGTGTACTCCTCCAGCGGGCTCCCCTTCGGATCGGGCCGCACCGCGCCGAGCAGCGGGTTCGCCGCGATGGGGGAGACCTTGACCGTGGCCCCGGGACGGGGCGCCTGGATGACCATGCCGTCGCCCAGATAGAGGGCCACATGGGTGGCCCCGGGGAAGTAGATCACCAGATCCCCCGGGCGCAGCGAGCGCAGAGGGACCTTGGGGAGTTCCTCCCACTGGTCCTGGCTGGTGCGCGGAATGGCGCGTCCCGCCGCCGCCCAGGCCTCGGAGGTCAGCCCCGAGCAGTCGTACGAGCCGGGGCCCTCCGCGCCCCACAGATACGGCTTGCCGATCTGCTCCACCGCGTACCGCAGCGCCTTGCCGCCCTCCTCGGTCGGCATTCGCTCCCCGTCGAGGACCCCGGAGGCGAGGATCTTCTCCTGCGCCTCAGCGGTGTCCGACTCCTCCAGCGCGGTCAGTGCGGCGACCTCCTCGGGGGAGAGCGAGGCGAGCATCTCCTCGACGGCCTTCAGCCGGACGGCCGCCGTGTCGCGGGCCCGCTTCTGCCGGGCGGCGAGGGTCTGCTCCTTGTCGAGCGCCGCACGGGAGGCCGCCGCGAGTGCGGACGCCCGCCGGGCACCCTTCTCCAGCCGGTCGGTGGTCGCCAGCCGGTCGGCGGCCGCGCGCTCCATCAGATGATCCTCGTCCAGGGCGTGCTGGGGATCGGGGGCGAGGAGGAGCCGGACGTAGGCGGAGAGTTCGGAGCGGCCCTGGTACTGCTCGCGGGCGAGCCGTCCGGCGTCGCCGCGGCTGTCGGCGAGCGCGTTGCGGGCCGCGGCGAGCTCACGGCCGAGGGCGGCGGTCCGGGCCTGCTGGGCCTTGAGCTGCTCCTCGGTGGCGTTGTACGCCTCGCCGGCCTCCTCGGCCTGTACGTACAGCGTCCGGAGCCGGGTGAGCATCTGCGGGACGGTGGTGGGCGCACCCGCCGCGCTCCCGGAGGTGTCGGCCGTGTCGTCCCTCCCGGCCTCCGGCCCCCCGGTCTCCAGGCTTCCGGTCTCGTCCGGCGGATCGTCCGCACTGCCGTCCACCGGCTCGTCGCCGGTCCCGTCCGCCGGCCCGACCGCTCCGGCCGCGTGCCCGCCCGGCGGATCCGGAACGGGTTCCGCCGCGGCCGGTACCGCCGCGATCACCGTCGCCGCGGCCAGGGCCGCCGTGCAGACCGTGCGCAGCAACCTGCCTGACACGTCATCACCTCCGGCTGCGGGGTGGGCATTCCGCCCCACAGCCGATCGTGCGTGTGCACAAGCCGGAGCGCGCTGCGAGTGGTCGATTCAGCGCAATGCCGTCATCCGTCGAGGGGGAGTGCGCGCGCCCTACGGCGTGTCGGGGCGGCGGCCGGGCTTCGACCAGGGCCACTTCAGTTCACGGCGTTCCTTGCCGCCCGGTGCGTACTCGTACTTCCAGCCCCGCTGGAGACCGAGCCGCTTGGTGTAGCCGGAGGGGACACGCCGGTATGTGTGCACCGTCGGCGGGGCGCCGTCGTCGTCCGGCACGGGGACCTCGTACCACTTCGGCGGATGTCCGGTCGGTCCCACCAGGATCGGCAGTACGCGACCGTCCAGCGGCCCGCCCACGAAGGGGGTGTTCTCACTTCTCACCCGGTCAGTGTCTCCCGTGGCTCCGGCCCGTCCGTCACCGGGCGCGCCACGGCGCGGCCGGCACCCGTGGGAGTGCGGCCGGGGGCCCCGTCCGGCGGACACCGAGCACTGTTTCGAACGGATCCCCGTACCTGACTCATTGACAGGCCAAATCCCCCGCGACTACTTTCGGCCCAGGCCGAAACAGCCGGGCTCCCGTCGCTCCCTTCTCAGCAGGCCTTCCGGAGGCCCCCATGAAGACAGGCTTCACGCGCGCCACCGCTCCTCTCGCTCTGTTCATGCTCGCCGCCTCGCTCTCCGCGTGCGGGGGCGGCGGCTCGGGCTCCGACTCGGACGACGTCACCGTCTGGATGTACCCGGTGATCGCCGACCCCAAGGCCAACGCGGCCTACTGGGACGGAATCGAGAAAGCCTTCGAGAAATCGGCACCGGGGACCAAGCTCACCGTCGAGCAGCAGCCGTGGGACAACCGCGACCAGAAGATCGCCACCGCGTTCGGCGGCGGCAAGGGCCCGGACGTCGTCCTGCTCACACCGGACCAGATCCCGCAGTTCTCCGCCGGCGGCGCCATCACGCCCGTGGACGCGGCGCTGAAGAACAGCACCGACAAGTTCCTGCCCGCGACCCTGGCCGCGATGAAGCAGGACGGGAAGATCTACGGCGCGCCGATCTACCAGACCGTCACCACCACGGTCTACAACAAGAAACTGCTCGCCTCGGCGGGGGTCGCCACACCACCCGGCACCTGGGACGAGATCAAGGCGGCCGCCCCCAAGCTCAAGCAGAAGGGCGTCGCCATACTGGACTACTCGGCGAGCCCCGAGGCCTCGCTGAACCTGAACTTCTACCCGCTGCTGTGGCAGGCCGGCGGCACCGTGTTCGATGAGTCCGGCAAGAAGGCGGCGTTCAACAGTGCGGCCGGTGTCGAGGCGCTCACCTTCCTCACCGACCTGTGGAAGGCCGGCTCGGTCCCCAAGTCCGCGATGACGAACACCAACCTCCTCGCCGACCACGCGCTCGGCAAGCAGGAGGCGGCCATGGGCTTCTCGGTCGTGCTCGCCGACGCCGAACTGGCCGCCAAGACCTGGGGAGCGGACAACGTCGTCGTGGGCGCTCCGCTGAAGGGCCCCGCCAAGGAGATCGCCTTCGGCATCCCGGGCGCCCTCAGCGTCAACGCCAAGTCGAAGAATGTGGACGGCGCGCAGAAATTCCTGGAGTTCATGACCCAGCCTGAGCAGATCCAGTCGCTCGGCAAGGCCAGCGGCTACTTCTCGCCCCGTACGGACGTCCATGTGCCGAACACCTCGCCGTACGCGAAGCAGTACCAAGCGGCGCTCGCGGCGGTCTCACCCGGTGAGCCCAACCCCGCGGCCCGCCAGCTGATGGGTCTGCTCGCACCTGAGATCCAGGCGGCGCTGACCGGGAAGAAGAGCCCCAAGGACGCGCTGGACGACGCGGCGAAGGCGGCCGACGACCTGCTGGCACGGCAGCGTTGAGCGAGGCGGCCACGGGCAAGGCCCTCCCGCGCACCACCGAAGCGCACGAGAGTGTCGCGCCCCGGCCCGGACGGCGTCAGGGGCGGCGGCGCGAGGCTCTCGTGGGCTTCGCGTTCATCGCCCCGATGCTGGTGCTGTTCATCGTCTTCCGGTTCGGGCCGACGATCGGCGCCGCCTTCCTCTCGCTCACCGACTACCGGCTCAGCGGCGAGTGGGAGTTCATCGGCGCCCGGAACTACACCCGGCTGTTCGGCGACGCCCTGTTCTGGGAGAGCCTCGGCGTCACCGCGATCTACACCGCGGTCTACGTCCCGATGACGGTGCTCCTCGCCCTCGGCACGGCCGTGCTGCTGCACCGCACGGTCTGGATGCGGGGCTTCTTCCGCGGGGTGTTCTTCCTGCCGTACGTCACCAGCATCGTGCTGGCGGCCGTCATCTGGAAGTGGATCTACGAGGTCGACGACGGCCTGCTGAACGCCGCGCTCGGCGCCATCTCACTCGGACCCGTGGACTTCCTCGGCGACGAGAATCTCGTCCTGCCCTCCATCGCCGCCACGGCGGCCTGGAAGGGCTTCGGTTACACCATGCTGATCCTGCTGGCCGGGCTCCAGTCCATCCCCCGCGAGGTCACCGAGGCGGCCACCGTCGACGGCGCGAGCGCCTGGCAGCGCTTCCGCTGGGTGACCCTGCCGATGCTGCGGCCGGTGCTGTTCTTCGTCCTCGTCATCGAGGCGATCCAGGCCTTCCAGGTCTTCGACGCGATGTACGTGATGACCGGCGGCGGCCCTGTCCGCGCCAGCTACTCGCTCGTCTACTTCCTCTACGACTCGGGCTTCAAGTACTTCGACTTCGGCTACGCCAGCGCGGTCGGCCTGATGCTCTTCGTCGTCGTCCTGATCTTCTCGCTCATCCAGCGCCGGCTCATCGGCAGAGAGGTGGACTGATGGGCCGGCTGAGACTGCCCGTGCTGCTGGTCCTGGTCGCCTTCGTCACCATGGCGCCCTTCGCGGTCATGGTGCTCGTCGCGTTCGCCCCGCCGGAGGGCTCGACGCTGCCCGGGGCCCTGGACATCACCCGCGCCACCTGGCAGAACTTCACCGACGTCCTGGAGGGTGCCGACGTCACCCAGTGGGCGGTGAACTCGCTGATCTACTCGCTCGTCTCGGTCGTGCTCATCCTGTTGTTCTCCTCGATGGCCGGGTACGCCTTCGCCAAGAAGCGCTTCCCCGGCCGCGAGGTGCTGTTCTGGGCGTTCCTGGCCACCCTGATGGTGCCGTTCCAGGCGACGCTGATCCCGTACTACATCCTGGTGTCGAAGATGGGCGGGGTGGACACCTACTGGGGACTGATCGTGCCGACGCTGGCGAACTCCCAGGCAGTGTTCCTGATGCGGCAGTTCATGTACCAGCTGCCCGACGAGCTCTTCGAGGCCGCGAAGATCGACGGGGCGTCCGAGTGGCGCATCTACACCACCATCGTGATCCCGCTGATCCGGCCGATCCTCGCCACCCTCGGTGTCTTCGTCTTCCTGTGGCACTGGAACGACTTCCTCTGGCCTCTCGTCATCGGCCAGTCCTCGGACATGCGGACCCTCACGGTGGGCCTCGCCACGCTCGCCGGCCAGGACGTCACCATCAACCAGATCATGGCCGGCGCGACCATCACGGTGATCCCCTGTCTGCTCGTCTTCGGGCTGCTCCAGCGCTATCTGACGGACTCGATCGCCACCTCCGGCCTCAAGTCGTGACCGTCATCGACATCAACCGGATGCTCGGCCCGCTGCCGTACGACGAGGTGGCGAGCCGGGACCCGGAGGGACTGGCCGCGGAACTCGACCGTCTGCACATCGACAGCGCCTGTGTGGTGCACACGCACGCCGTGTACGGCGACCCCCGGGACGGCAACGCCTCCCTGGCGGCGGCGCAGGGGCCGAGACTGCGGCGGGTGCCCGTGCTGATCCCCGGCCCGCTCGGCACCGGTGACGTCCCCGCCGGGCGGCTGGTGCGGCTGTGCCCCGGCGAACACCGCTGGTCCCTCACCGGCGAGCACTCCCTCGCGCTCGCGGCCGAACTGGCGGGCAGGCGCGCCACCGTACTGCTCGCCTGGGAGACGGTGACCGCCGCCGAGGTGCGCCGGTTCGCCGACGCCCGCCCGACCCTGCGGATCGTCCTCACCGGCACCGGCTACCGCAGCATGCGGGAGCTCGCCGAACTCATGGACGTCCACGAGGAACTGTCCGTGGACACCTCCACACTCGCCGGGCACCTCCAGGTCGAGTGGTTCGCCGCGCGCTACGGCGCCCGGCGTGTCCTCTTCGGCACGGGCGCCCCGGTCACCGACGACGCGGGACCGCGCTACCAACTGGACACCCTGGACCTGCCGAAGTCCGACACGGCCCTCATCGCCGGCGGCAACGCCCTGCGGCTGCTGGACGAGCACCCGTGAGCGTGATCGACGCGCACGGCCACCTCGGACGCTGGCCCGCGTTCGCCGTCACCGACGGCTCCGCGCGGAGCCTGCTGGCCGTGATGGACCGCTGCGGCGTCACCACCGCCTGTGTCTCGCACCTCCTCGCGGTGGGCCCCGACGCCCGCGCCGGCAACGCCCTCCTGCTCGCGGAACTCGCCCGCCACCCCGGCCGCCTCCTCGGCTACGCCGTCTTCCACCCGCACGACCCCGAAGCCCCCGAGCGGCTGCGGGACCTCCTCGAGGCCCCGGGCGTCATCGGCGTCAAGCTCCACCCCGAGGTCCACGAACTCCCACTCGACCACCCCGCGTACGCCCCCGCCTTCGAGATCGCCGCCGGGCGCGGGCGCATCGTCCTCGCACACAGTCAGTACCGCTCCGCCTGGTCCGACCCCGCCCGGTTCGCGGCCGTCGCGCCGCGCTACCCCGAACTGCCCCTGTTGATGGGCCACTCGGGCCTGTGGACGGACGGTTTCGCACCCGCCGCCGAAGCGGCCGCGCGCTGCCCCAGCCTCGTCCTGGAGACCTGCGGCTCCCGGATGACCGCACGCCATCTCGTCCGGCTCGTCGCCGAGGCGGGCGCCGAACGCATCGCCTTCGGCTCCGACGCCGTCTTCCTCGATCTGCGCGTCGGACTGGGGCGCGTACTGCTCGCGGGCCTCGCAGCCGCCGACCGGCAGCAGATCCTGCACGGCACGATGAACCGACTGCTCCAGGGGCTGCGATGACACCCGTACGCACCGAGGGCTGGCCGCAGTGGCCACCGCCGGCCACCGACGAGCAGCGCGAACGACTGCTGCGGGTCCTCGACGGCGGCCGCTGGGGAGCGACCGCCGGCCATGGCGAGGACTCCCTGGTGGCGCGGTTCGCCGAGGACTTCGCCACCGGCGTCGGCGCCGCCCACGGGGTGTGCACGGTGAACGGGACCGTGGCGCTCTTCCTCGCGCTGAGGGCCCTCGGCGTACGGCCCGGGGACGAAGTGATCGTGCCCGCCTACACGTTCGTCGCGACGGCCACAGCCGTCGTCCTCGCCGGGGCAGCGCCCGTCATCGCCGATGTCACCGACACCCTGCACCTCGATCCGTCGTCCCTCGCACGGCTGGCCGGACCGCGGACCAGGGCCGTCGTGCCGGTGCATCTCGCCGGCGCACCCGCGGACACCGAGGCGCTGAGGACTGCCGCCGAGCACCACGGTCTCGCCGTCGTGGAGGACGCCGCCCAGGCCCACGGCGCCCGCCGGCACGGGCGGCCCGCCGGGACACTCGGGGACGCGGCCTGCTTCAGCTTCCAGTCCAGCAAGGCGATGACGGCGGGGGAGGGCGGCATCGTCGTCACCGGCGACCGCCGGGTGTACGAACGGCTGTGGGCGCTGCACAACGTCGGACGCCGTGCCGACGACGGCTGGTACGAACACCCGGAGCTGGGCTGGAACCTGCGGATGACGGAGTTCCAGGCAGCCGTCCTCGGTCCCCAGCTCCCGCTGCTGGAGGGCCAGATCGACCACCGCGAGGCACGAGCGGCCACCCTCGCCCGGGTGCTGGACGAGGTCGAAGGACTCTCACCCCTGCCCGAGCCCGCCGGGACGACCCGGCACACCCGGCACCTCGCCCTGCTGCGCTACGAGGCGGCCGCGTTCGGCGGCCACCCCAAGGCGGTCTTCCTCGCCGCGATGAACGCCGAGGGAGTGCCGCTGGACACCGGGTACCGCTCCCTCACCCGGGAGCCCTCCCTCGCGCCCTACGCCGCGGCGATCCGTCCCTGCCCGGTCGCCGAGGCGGCCGAGGACTCGGTGGTCTGGGTCCGCCAGCCGATGCTGATGGCGGACGACGCGGCCATGGCGGACATCGCGCAGGCCGCGCTGGTGGTCCAACACGCCTTCAGAAGACGGCCGCTCAGGCGCTGAGCCGGGTGATCACCTCGGTGCTCAGGCGTTGAGCCGCGGGAGCACCTCGGTGCCGAACGCCTCGATCGCGCCCAGCGCGTCCTTCTGCGGCATCCCCGGCGGCTGGATGCGCAGCACCACCCCGTCCGCGCCCATCTCGCCGTAGGCCCCCAGCCGCTGCACGCACTGCTCCACCGAGCCGATCACCGAACGCGCCTCGATGTCGTCCCACTGCTGGGCGTAGCGGGCCGCGTCCGCCGAGGTGCGTTTCCAGTCGCCGTACGCGTCGTACAGCTCCCGCAGCGGCGCCTCCAGAGCACCGCGGGCCTGCTGCGAGGTGGCCGCGGCGAAACCCTCGCGGCAGACGATGACCTCGGAGCCGAGGCTCGCCGCGCCGCGTGGGTACGAGCGGTACTCCGCGATCTTCTCGGGAAGTTCGGAGTCCAGTTCGTTGAAGGACGTCGTCCAGCCGTCGCACATGCGGGCCGTGCGCTCCAGAACCGCCGAGACCCGCCCGCCGTTCCAGATCCGCGGGCGCGGTGACTGCACGGGCCGCGGCGAGAGGAACGCCTTGTCGAGCGAGGTCCAGCGGCCTTCGTGGCTCACCTCGTCCTCGGTCCACAGCCGGGTCACCAGCTCCAGGCACTCCTCGAACCGGGAGACGCGCTCGCCCGGCCGGGTGCCGTACAGCGCGAACTCCTCCGGCCGGTAGCCGAGGACGAACCCGGCCGTGAGCCGGCCGCCCGAGAGCACGTCGATGTGCGCCAGCGTCTCCGCGAGCCACACGGGCTGGTAGACGGGCGCGATGAGCCCCGCGGTGGCGAGCCCGATCCGCTCGGTGTGCGCGGCGAGATACGCCAGTGAGGTGACGGCCTCGTGGTATCCGGGCCGGTGCAGGTGGCGCTCGCCGAGCACCACCCAGTCGAAACCCGCCTGCTCGGCCAGCCGGACCTGCTCCACCGCATCGGCGAGCCGGGGCCGGTCCGCCTGGTCCGCGTAGAGATTGACGTACAGACCGAGACGCATGGGGCGCTGGGACATTCTGGCTCGCCTTTCCTTTACGGTCCGGGCCGTAAAGGCTAGCGTGTCGGGAACGACCGCAACAGACGGGAGAGACCGCCCATGTCTGCGACCCAGACCCTGGTGCGCGGACTGCGCGGCACCGTGGTGCCCGCAGTGGCGACCCCCATGGATCCCCGGGGAGTCGTGGACTTCGATGCGCTGCGCGGCTACGCGGAGCGGATCGCGGCCGCACGCATCGGAGGCGTCGCCGTCTGGGCGCACACCGGCCGCGGTCTCCATCTCCGCGAACCGGACCGCGCGGACGTCCTGCGTGTCTGGCGGGAGACGGTCGACGGACCGATCGTGGCAGGCGTGGGGGTGCCACGATCGGTCCGCGCCACCACCCTGCGGGAAGCGTGGGACGCCACCGTCGGCATGGCCGTGCAGGCGGCCGGACTGGGCGCCGACGCGGTCATGGTCTATCCGCTGGCACAGTTCGCCGAACGCCCCGAGGGCGAACGGGAGGCCGTACGCCTGCACGAGCGGGTGGCCGAGGCCTGCGGGCTGCCCGTGCTCGGCTTCTTCCTCCACGGCGAGGCCGGCGGCTACCCCTATCCGCCGTCCCTGATCCGCCGGCTGCTGGCCCTGCCGTCGGCCGTGGGGGTCAAGCTCGCCACCCTGGACCGCGCGATGGCGTGCCAGGACGCGATCCGCGCGGCCGAGGGCAGCGGAAAGCTCGTCGTGACCGGCGAGGACCGGATGTTCGGCCCGTCCCTGCTGTGGGGCGCCGACTCGGCCCTGGTCGGCATCGCCGCGGCGCGCGTGGGTCTGACGAACGCGGTCCTGGACGCGTGGACGGCGGGCGACCACACCGCGTTCGTCCGCGCGTCGGGCCGCCTCGACCGTTTCGCCGAAGCCACGTTCACCGCCCCGATCGAGGGCTATGTGCAGCGGATGCTGTGGGCGGCGGTGTGGGAGGGCCTGCTCCCCGAGTCGGCCGCGCACGACCCGTACGGGCCGCGGCTGCCGGAGTCGGAGCGGACGACGGTCATCAGGTGCCTGGAGTCCCTCTCGCAGGAGAAGGACTGAGGCCTGCCCGCACCGCACCCGGCCTCTGCCGACCGCCCCGCCCCGCCCAGCCGCCCCGGCCCCGTCCTGCCCAGCCGCCCCGGATCGGCTACGGCGCGGCAGCCACTGCCGGGCGCAGCTCCGGGAAGAGCGTCAGCGCGTTGCGCCACAGCACCATCTCCCGCTCCTCCTCCGAGAAGCCCGCGTCCCGGATCACGCCCAGCGACCAGCACGGATCGATCAGCGTCGCGTCGGTGCCGAACAGCATCCGCTCCACCGGCACCCCTGCCTCCCGCGCATAGGCCACCCGTCCCGCGTCCACCGCCGTACGGCAGTGCTCCAGATACAGCCGGTCGCAGCCCGCCGCCGCGTGCGCGGCCTCACGCCAGGCGTCCCCGCCCGCATGGCCCATGATCACCCGCAGCCCCGGGCGCTCCGCCAGGAGTTCGGGCAGCAGGGTCACCTCGCGGCCCCAGGTGTGCAGCAGCAGCGGTACGCCCGCGTCCGCGACCGCGTCGAAGGCCTCCGCCATTTCGCGGGTCCCCGGCAGCCGCCCGGGGTAGTGGGTGTGGATCTTCGCCCCGACGAACAGCCCGGTGCCCAGGCACCGCTTGAGGTCCGCCGCGCTCTCCTCGATCCGGTTCGGGTTCACCACCGCGTACCCGCGCAGCCGCGGCCGGGTCTCCAGGACCTCCCGCAGCGCCGCGTTCCCGGCGACCGCGTCGAGGACCACCGCCTCCGACGCCGACACCAGCTGGACGTCGATGCCGTAGCGGTCCATCTGGCGCAGATTGTTGTCCGCGTCGCCGCAGGTCAGATGGAACTGCCAGCGGCCCACATGCGCGTGCACATCGATGATCGGCATCAGACGAGCAACTCCTCGATGTTCTTGGTGGAGATCGCGGCACGGTCGTCGTCGGAGATGTCCGCGTAGCGCAGCCGCAGCGTCAGGGGCGAGATGTCCATGAAGGGCGTGCGCGAGCCGAAGACCAGATGACGGGAGCCCACCCCGTCGACGACGCGCTCGATCGAATCGCATCCGGACAGCAGACGCGTGGTGACCCGGAACCCCGGCTCGTCACGGGCCATCAGCAGGAAGTCCGCCAGCAGATACGCGTGCAGATCCAGGAAGATCACCTCAGCGCCCCGGTCGGCGAGCGCCGGTCCGAAGCGGCGCGGGTCCCCGTCGTGCAGGAGCACCATCCCGCGTTCCAGGGCCAGCTTCACCACCCGCCGGTAGCCCGGGAAGCCGGGCTCGGCCGCCTGCTCGACGGTGAACAGCCGCAGGAACCGGACCCCGTCGGCCGCCAGTTCGTCCAGACGGTCCTCTGCGGTGAGCGCGTCCCGGACGTCGACCGTGCCGACGGGCAGCAGCTCCGGGCAGTCCGCGAGATCGCGCACGGTCTCGGCGTTGCCCGCGCCGTCGTGGAAGAGGGGCCCCCGGGTGGAGAGCGCCAGCGCACCGGCCACGGGGGATTGGTCCAGGATCGAGCGCACCTCGGCGAGCCCGAGGTCCCGGTCGTGCCGCGGCCAGGGCCCGTACAGCACATCCACGTCCCAGCCGATGTGCTCCGCCGGCGTCGGATGCAGCCACTCGTACGTCTGTGTCGCGCTCATCGTGCTCCCACCTCGCACAGGGCCCGCGCGATGCGGTCCACGTCGTCTTCGGTGTACGCCTCGTTCCACGGGAGCACGAGCAGCGTACGGTCGATCAGCTCCTCGGCCCGGGGGCACAGGCCCGGCGGATACCCGGGCATGGCCGGGTTGGCGTACAGCGGCCGTTCCAGATAGCCGGGAACCGACGGGATGCCCAGATCCAGGAGCCGCTTGCTCCAGCGGGCGTTGTCGTCGACCAGGAGCGGCACCACCCACCAGGCGTGGCCCTCCCGGCGCTCCGGCATCCGGCAGTCCCGCAGGCCGTCGATCGCCGCGGCCAGCTGCCCGGCCCGCCGGCGCCGGCGCGACACCACGTCCGCCACCTTGCCCAGCTGGGCCCGCGCGACCGCGGCGACGAGCTCCGGCATCCGGTAGTTGAGGCCCATCCGGCGGTGGATACGGCCCTCGGCGCGGTCCCAGCCCTTGTCCATGAACAGCCGCATCCCGCGGGCGAGCTCCGGGTCGTCGGTGACGGCCAGCCCGCCGTCGCCCGCGGTGATGTGCTTGAACTGCTGGAGGCTGAAGCAGGCGATGTCGCCGAGCGTGCCGAGCAGCCGGCCCTCCTCGTCCTCGCCGAGCCAGGCCTGGGCGCAGTCCTCGATCAGCACGAGCCCGTGCCGGTCGCAGATCGCGCGCAGCGCGACGATGTCCGCGGCGGCGCCGAAGAGATGGACGGCGATGACCGCCTTGGTGCGGGGGGTGATGGCCGCCTCGACCGCCGCCGGGTCGAGGTTGCCGTCCTCGGCCCGTACGTCGGCGAACTTGACCCGCGCCCCCTGGGCCATGACGGGTGCCACCGTGCCGAAGTCCGAGATGGGCGTGGTGACGACCTCGTCGCCCGGCCCGGCCCCGGCCGCCGCGACCGCCAGGTGCAGGGCGGCCGTACCCGAACTGCAGGCCACGGCCTCCCGCCGGGAGTACAGGTGCGACATCTCCGCTTCCAGGGAGCGTGCTTCACTTCCGAAGGAACTGCACAGCACCGCGGAGTCGAGGACCCGCAGCACCGCGGCCCGTTCCTCATCGCCGAAGGTGCGGCCGCGCGGATCGAGATCTGTGGGCAGTGGCATTTCCCGTTCGGGCATCGGGGCACTATCCTCTCCGCAAGTGTGCGGTTATGGCCTGGGCCGAAATTAGGCCCGTGGGTTGGTGGGCGTCAACCTCCGGCTGAATGTGTCGTACCCCCTCCCACCACTCCAGCAGAACGGAGACCGGCCGATGGCTCTCACGGTCGGCGTCATCGGTCCCGAGGACCTTGTCCACAAGGTGGTCGCGGTAGGCGGCGCGTCGGGCGCCGAGCGCCTCGTGCCCCTCGCGTACCGGCACGAGGACGAGACCCTCGGCATGGTCGCCCGGGCCCAGGCGGAGGCCGACGCCCTGCTGTTCACGGGCGTCGTCCCGCACACCCTCGCCGCGGCGGCCGGCCTGCTGGACCGGCCCGCGATGTACGTCCCGTACAACGGCGCGACCCTGCTGCGCGCCCTGGTGGAGCTGCTGCGCCTCGGCCACGACGTCTCCCGCATCTCCATCGACACCCTGCGCCGCAGTGAGGTCATGGAGACGCTGACCGAGGCCAAACTGCCCACCGAGCATGTGCACGTCCTGCCCTACCGGCCGGGGCTGACCTCGCAGGACCTCGCCGACTTCCATCTGAACGCGCGCGACAAGAAGCAGGCACGCGTCGCCATCACCTGCCTCGGTTCGGCGTTCCACCTCCTCGAACACGAGATGCACGCCGTCCGGCTCGCCCCCTCGCGCCATTCCATACGCTCCACGCTCCAGGCGCTGGTCCTCGCCACCGCCGGAGCGCACAGCGGCGACGCCCAGATCGCCCTCGGCATCATCGATCTGCCCGCGGACGACCGGGAACTCGCCGCCGACCTGCGGGTGCTCGGCGGAAGTCTCGCCGGGCTGCCGGACGGCGCACGGCTGGTCGTCACCACCCGCGGGGTCCTGGAAGAGGTGAGCGAGGAGTTCACCCGCCTCCCCTTCCTCGCCGATCTCGCCGCACGGCACGGCACGGCCCACGTCGGATTCGGTCTCGGACGCACCGCCGCGGAGGCGGAGTCCCTGGCCAGACGGGCCGTCAACCGGGCCCGCTCGGTGGGCGCGGTCGCCGGAGTCGTCTCCATGACCGACGATGTCGACATCGTCATCGACGCGGAACGCACCCCGCCCGTGAGCCCCGCGACGGGTCCGGAGAGCACGGCCACGCTGGCCCGCCGCGTCGGACTCAACCCGAGGACGCTGGACCGGCTGCGGGAACTGGCCGCCGAGGAAGAGGAGGACGGCATCACCGCGCACCGCGTCGCCGAACACCTCTCCGTCCAGCAACGCACCGCCCGCCGCATCCTCAAGCGACTCGAACGCGCGGGTGTGGCGGTCCCCACCGGCAGCCGGCAACTGGGTCAGACCGGCCGCCCTCCGATCGTCTACCGCGTACGCCTCTGAGCCCGCGCTTACGGCCCGGGCCGTAAACCGAAGGAGCCGTGCTTGAAGATCGCCTCGGTCCACACGCGCGTCGTCAGGGCCCCCTACCGACGCCCCTTCGTCATCAGCAGCGGCACCAGCCCCGAACTCGTCAGCCTTGTCGTCGAGGTGCGCACGGCCGACGGTCTGTCCGGCTTCGGCGAGGCCTCCCCGATGACCGCCTACACCGGCGAGACACTCGCCGGACTCGAAGCCGCGCTCACCGACCACGCGGCGCCCGCGCTCATCGGCCGTGATCCCCGCGATCTGGCCGGGGCGCACCTGGCCATGGACCGCGCGATCCGCGGCCAGCACCTCGCCAAGGCCGCGCTGGACATCGCCCTGCACGACCTCTCCGCGCGCGCCGCCGGCCGGCCGGTCCATCTGCTGCTCGGCGGCTGCGTCCGGCCGCGCGTGCCCACGACCTGGGTGGTCGGGCTCGGCACCGTCGACGAGATGGTGAAGGAGGCGGCGGAGTACGCGACCCGGGGCTTCACCCACATCAAGGTCAAGGGGGGCGAGGACCCGGACCTCGACGTCCAGCTGGTGCGCCTCGTACGAGAGGTGCTGCCGGACACGGCCGAGCTCTGCCTCGACGCGAACGAGGGCTACGACCCCGGCACCGCCGGCCGTACCGTCGCCCGGCTGGCCGACGCCGGACTCGATCTGGTCGAACAGCCGCTGCCGCGCTGGGACCTGACGGGCATGGCGGGGCTGAGAAGCAGCGGCGGGGTGCGGGTGATGGCCGACGAGAGCATGCAGTCCCTGCACGACGCGATGGAGATCGTGCGGCGGGGCGCGGCCGACGTCCTCAACATCAAGATCCTCAAGGTGGGCGGTCTGCACCGGGCCCGGCAGATCGCGGCACTCGCGGAGGCGGCGGGGCTGTCGGTGAAGCTCGGCACGATGCCGGAGCTGGGTGTGGCGACCCTGGCGGCGGCGCATCTGGCGGCGTCCCTGCCGCACGCCACGGTCCCGGCGGATCTGGTGGGACCGCTCCTGGTCTCGGAGGAGCCGTTGGCCCCGACGGCGTTCGCCCACACCGCGGACCAGGGCTGGCTGGCGATCCCCACGACTCCTGGTCTGGGGCACGACCTGTAGGAGAACCGGGCAGGCATGCGCGGGGGTCCGGTGCTCTGGGCCGCCCGGCCGGCTACAGCAGGCGCGTCGCGTCGTCCATCACCGGGACGACCCGGCGCGCCAGCACTCCCACCGGTCCCTCGGCGCGCTCCAGACCCAGCAGCGCCGTCACCGCCCCCGCGGTCTCCGTGTCCGTCGCCGCCGTCGCCGTCAGCAGCGCGATCAAGTGGTCGATCAGCCAGTCCCGCAGCTCCTGGGCGGCGGGCTGCTTCCCCTCGTCCAGCCAGATCAGCGACGCCGCCTCGACCGCCGCGATCCACGTCCGCACCATCATCCGCAGCCGCGGGCCCGGACGGTCCGCGCCGAGGTGGACAAGGATCTGCTCGGCGGCGGCCCGCCGGACCTCGTCCACGATCGCGGTCGTGCGCGAGGTCTCGGCCACGCTGCCGCCGCGCAGCAGCGCGCTGAACCCCGCGTCGTGTTCGTCGACAAACACGAGATAGCGGTCCAGCACCCGCGAGAGCCGCTCCGTCGGCGGCCCGGACGGCGGTTCGGTGAAGCACAGCTCCAGCTCGTCGGCCGCCGAGCGCAGGGCCGCCTCGTACAACTGCGGTTTCCCTCCCGGGAAGTAGCGGTAGACGAGGGGCCGGGACACCCCGGCCGCCTCGGCCACGTCGTCGAGCGAGATCTCGCCCGGCGGCTGGTGCGCGAAGAGGGTGAGGGCCGCCGCCAGGAGCTGCCTGCGGCGTTCCTCGACGCTGAGCCGTCGGTACGCACGGGTCGCCGGAGCGGGACTGGTCATGCTCGCAGCGTAACCGCACGGCTCCGGCAGCAGGCGGCGAGCGGGGAAGCCTGACATGGGCCCGGCCGCCTCTCCGGCGGCCGGTGGCACGATGCGGCCGGGCCGCGTGGCCGGGCCGTCGGCTGCTCCGGCGTGCGGGGCCGCGACGTCGACCATGCCGACCCGCGTGGCCGGGCCGTCGACACCGTCCGCCCGCGTGGCCGGGCGGCCGGCGACTACGCCAGCAGGCCCGAGCTCTTCCACAGCCTCCTCCCCGGCCCCCTCAGCACGCCGATGTCGTCCAGGAAGTCCGTGAGGCGCTTGGCGCCCGACTGCATCACCTCGCGACGGTGGCCGCTCGTCTTCACCTGCGCGACGGCCTCACGCCGGTCAAGACCGACGTTCGTGTAGACCTGAGGGTTGATGAAGCAGACGGAGAACACCTTGGCCGCCTCACCGCAGCTGAGCCGGGTGAACTCCTGCTCCCAGCGCGGCGCGGTCACCATCTGGCGCCGCAACTCCTCGCGGGCGTAGCGGACATGGCGTGCCTCTTCGACGACATGGATACGGGTGACGCCACGCACCAGGGTCTGGACGCGCTCGTCCGGGAAGGTGAGGCGCTGCATCCAGTCGAGGATCTCCTCGCCGAGCAGGGTCGCCGCGAACGAACCGGGCGTCGTCGACACGGTCTTCAGGACGCGGGCGAGATTGTGGTAGACCCGCGGCACCGGGTAGGCGGGCGCCCCGCCCTTCTGGATCATCCGGGCGAACATCATCGAATGCCGGCACTCGTCCGCGATCTCGGTGAGCGCGTACCGCACATGGTTGCTGGTCACGGACTTGTCGTAGATGTGCCGCACCAGCAGCTGCATCAGGATGATCTCGAACCAGATGCCCAGCGAGGCGAGCGAAGCCGCCTCGTGCCTGGCCAGGTCCATCCGCTGGTCCTCGGACATCTTCCGCCACAGCGGGGTGTCGTACAGCGACACCAGCTCCGGCGGCCAGAACCACTTGTCGTCCTCGACGGGGGAGTCCCAGTCGAGCTCCTTGTCGGGGTCGAAAGAGTGCTTGGCGGAGGACTCGAGCAGGCGCTCGGCGACCTGTTCACGGTCCCTCAGAGGGCCGAGTGCATCGCGCAGCAGCCGCAAGTCGCGTTCGGTCACGGTCGTCATGGCAGTTATGAGACTCCTTGTCAGTAAGCTCGTCAATCCCTTGCGCACGACTTGTTGACTCTTCGTCTACCAACGTGTGAGCCTGCCAAGTGGCCTTCGGTATACGGGATATGAGGCGAAGGAGTCGCCGGTGTCGACGTACGACCGCTACACGAACGCCCCTGAAAGCCTCCAGTGGCAGGTCCCGGCCTCGGGCGCGGCCCGCTTCAGCTGGGAGTACGACGACGGCCGCGACCGTCTTCTCGCCCTGTACCAGAAGGGCAAGGACAAGCAGTGGGACGGCGCCAAGCGCATCGACTGGGACCTCGAGGTCGATCCGTACGACCCGCTCGGCACCCCCGACGAGGCGCTCACCCTCTACGGCTCGCGCCACTGGGCGAAGCTCACCGAGAAGGACAAGGGCGAGCTGCGGAAGCACTACACCTCCTGGCAGTTCAGCCAGTTCCTGCACGGCGAGCAGGGCGCGATGGTGTGCGCCGCGCGCATCGTCGAGTCGGTGCCCGACCTGGACGCCAAGTTCTACTCCGCCACCCAGACCATGGACGAGGCCCGGCACGCCGAGATCTACGGGCGCTTCCTGCACGAGAAGGTCGGGATGCTGTACCCGATCAACGACAACCTCCAGGGGCTGCTCGGCGACACCCTGCGCGACTCGCGCTGGGACATGCCCTACCTCGGCATGCAGGTCCTCATCGAGGGCCTCGCCCTCGCCGCGTTCGGCCTGCTCCGCGACACCACGGACAAGCCGCTGCCCAAGCAGATCCTGGCGTACGTCATGCAGGACGAGGCGCGGCACGTGGCGTTCGGGCGGATGGCGCTGCGCGACTACTACCAGCAGCTCAGCGACGCGGAACTGCGCGAGCGCGAGGAATTCGTGATCGAGGGCTGCTACCTGATGCGCAACCGCCTCAGCGGCGTCGAGGTCCTGGAGAACTTCGGCATCCCCCGGCAGGAGGCCGCCGAGCTCTCCGAACAGTCCGAGTTCCTCCAGCTGTTCCGCAAGCTGCTGTTCAGCAGGATCGTGCCGTGTGTGAAGGACATCGGGCTGTGGGGCGAGCGGCTGCAGAAGGCGTACCTGGACATGGGCGTCTTCGAGATGGGTGACGCCAACCTCGACCTGCTGATGACCCAGGACGAGGAGATCGCCGAACAGCTGGACCGCGAACGGTTCGCGGAGGAGGAGCGGGCCAGGGTGGCGGAGGTCGAGGAGGCGATCGCGGACGGCGGGGAGCGCGGCTAGGAGCGGACGGCGGACACCGGGCCGTCGGCCGGTGTTCCGGGCGCGGGCGTACGCTTCCCGCGCGGATGACCTGCTGGTTGAACCGGGACCGCCGGCCGGCCGTACTCATAGCCGGCGGCCCGACCTCCCGAGCCCGGTCCGCCGTGCCACCACCGCGCCTCGCACGGAAGGACCTTCGGGTGTCGCTCTTCACGCGCTCTCGTCAGCTGCTGCACAAGGACGCGGCGACCACCGAGGGGGACCCGGCGCCGACGGCCGGTGACGCGGCCGCCGATGCCCCGACCGACGCCGGGGAGGAAGGCGTCGCGGCCGACCCCGAGCCTGCCGCCGACGCGGACGCCGACGGCCCCGAAGCGGCCCCGGCCGGCGGGCGGAAGCGCCCGGGCTTCGCGCGCGCCCGCTCGTCGACGACGACCGTGCTCGCCGCCCTGCTGGTGTTCGCCGCGCTCGTCGTCCCCAACGAACTCACCCGTGTCACACCCGCCTCCTTCACCCGCATACCCGTCGAGGCGATCTTCGGTGCCGCCCTGCTGCTGGTCCTGCCGACGCGGGCGCGACGGGTGACGGCGGTCATCGCCGGAGTGTGCCTCGGTCTCGTGACCATCCTGAACCTGCTGGACATGGGGTTCTACTCGGTGCTCGACCGGCCGTTCGACCTCGTACTGGACTGGATCCTGTTCGACGACGCGAAGGCGTTCCTCCAGGACTCGGTCGGCACGGCCGGCGCGATCGGCGCCGTCATCGTGGTCATCGCCGTGGTTCTCGCCGTCCTCGTCCTCATCACGCTGGCGGTCGTCCGGCTGACCCGACTCGTCGCCGAGCACAGTGCGGTCGCCACCCGTTCCGTCCTGGTGGCCGGGACCGTCTGGGTCGCCTGCATGGCGCTCGGGGTGCGATACGTCGGCGTCCCCGTCGCCTCCCTGGCCACGGCCGACCTCGCCAAGCACCGCCTGTACACGGTGCGTGCCGGCATCGAGGACGAGCGGGAGTTCGCCAAGGTGGCGGCCGTCGACAGGTTCGCCGACACCCCTGCCGACCAACTGCTGACCGGACTGCGCGGCAAGGACGTCATCTTCGCGTTCATCGAGAGCTACGGCCGCAGCGCCATCGAGGACCCGGCGATGGCACCGCAGATGAACGAAGCCCTCGCCGAGGGCACCGACCGGCTGAAGGCGGCCGGCTTCTCCGCACGGAGCGGCTTCCTCACCTCGCCCACGTTCGGCGGCGGCAGCTGGCTGGCGCACTCCACCTTCATGTCGGGCCTGTGGGTCAAGAACCAGCAGCGGTACCGCAGTGTCACCTCGAGCGACCATCTCTCGCTCACCGGCGCCTTCCAGCGCTCCGACGCCTGGCGGACGGTCGGCATCATGCCGGGCGTCACCCGCTCGTGGCCGGAAGGGAAGTTCTACGGCCTCGACACCGTCTACGACTCCCGCGAGCTCGGCTACGAGGGCCCGAAGTTCAGCTGGGCGCCCGTTCCCGACCAGTACAGCCTGTCGGCCTTCGAGCGCCTGGAGAACAGCAAGCCGGGCCGCAAGCCGCTGATGAGCGAGATCATCCTCGTATCCAGCCACAACCCCTGGGCGCCCATCCCCAAGTCGATCGGGTGGGACGAGGTCGGTGACGGCTCGGTCTACCAGTCCATCAGCAAGGACGGGAAGGACCCGAAGGAGGTCTGGAAGGCCCCCGACCAGGTGCGTACCGAGTACCGGCGCTCCATCGAGTACTCGGTGAACAGCCTGGTCTCGTACGTGGCGAAGTACGGCGACAAGGACACCGTGCTGGTCTTCCTCGGCGACCACCAGCCCGCGAAGATCGTCACCGGTGAGAACGCCGGCCGGGACGTGCCCATTTCGATCGTCGCCCACGACCCCGCGGTTCTCGACAAGATCGCCGGCTGGGGCTGGCACGAGGGCCTCAAGCCGTCCCCGGACGCGCCGGTCTGGCCGATGGACACGTTCCGCGACCGCTTCCTGACGGCGTACGGCCCGCAGCCCGCCGCTCCGGCGACCCCACCGGCCCGCTAGCGGGCCGGCAGACGAGACGGGCAGTACGCCGGGTTCAGTCGCCCGGGTTCGCCGCGCCCGCGCCAGGCGTCCGCGTTGGCCGGCGTACGGCCGGCAGCCGTTCCTGCGCCGCCACCGCCATCTCGACCAGCGCCACGTCCGCCCCGCGCGCCGCGACCAGTTGGAGGCCCACCGGGCAGCCGTCGTCCGTGAAGCCCGCCGGGACGCTGGCCGCCGGATGGCCGCTGAGGTTGAACGCCCAGGTCAGCGCCGTCGAGTAGGTCTCGCCCGGGCCGTCGTGGCCGTGGGGGCGGTTCGGGGTCGCGGGGGTCAGCAGCAGGTCGGACCGGGCGAACAAGGCGTCCAGGCGGTGGTCGTTCTCCGCGCGGACCCCCGCAGCGGCTGCCGGGCGGCCGCCCCGGACCGACTGCCAGGCGTCCCGCGGGTCGAGCAGCTCGAGGGGGCTCCGGTCCAGGCGTACCACTCCGGTTGTCTCCAGCAGCTCAGCCGCGGCCCGCGCCACCGACTCCACCTCCGGGTCCGTCCGTGCGAAACCCAGGTCCGGTGACCAGCGCGCCCGCAGCGGCAGGACGGGGCGTACCTCCTCGTACGGGTCGAGCACCGCCCGCAGACAGGTCCGTGCGTCCGCGGCCGTGGGGGTGAGCACACCCGCCGAGGCGAGGCCGGTGCGGTCGGGCGACGGCAGCAGGCCGTTCGTCGTCTTCAGCCCGAACACCCCGCACCAGGCCGCCGGGATGCGTACCGACCCGGCGCCGTCGCTGCCCGTGGCGAGAGCGGCCATGCCCGTCGCGACCGCCACCGCCGCGCCGGCCGAGGAGCCGCCGGGGGTGCGGTCCGCCCGGTACGGGTTCACGGTCCGGCCGTGCCGGCCGAGGCCCCAGGTCTGCCAGTACGTGCCCGGCCCCGGCACCGCCGTCGACCCGACGGGCACGGCGCCCGCAGCGATCAGCCGCCGGGCCGCGTACGCGCGGATGCCGGCCGGCCCCTTCACCGCGAACGGGACCCCCGCCAGCGCCCCCGCCGGATCGGGCTCACAGCTCAGCGCCCGCTCCGGCCACACGTCGAGGAAGGCGCAGACCTGCGGGTCCAGCCGTTCGATCCGCTCCAGAGCCCGGGCCACCGTCATCGGATCAGTCTCGCAGGGCCGCCTCCATGACAGCGCGCGCGATCGGACCCGCGCTGCCGCCGCCGCTGATGGCCCCGCGTACCGCCGTGGCATCCTCGACGACCACCGCGACCGCGACCGCCGGCTGGGTGGCGCCGCGCTTCTGCGCCCAGGAGATGAACCAGGCGTACGGCGTACCCGAGTTGCCGAGTCCGTGCTGCGCCGTGCCCGTCTTGCCGCCCACCTTCGCCCCCTTGATCGCGGCCTTCCCGCCGGTGCCGTCCTCCACCACGCGCACCATCAGCCGCTGCAACTCCCGTGCCGTGGAGGGGTTCATCGCCTGGTGGTACGAACGCTGGTCGGTCTGCGAGAGCGTCCGGCCGCCGGGGGTCGTCACACGCTCCACGAGATGGGGCTGTTTGAGGTCTCCGCCGTTGGCGACGGCCGCCGAGACCATCGCCATCTGGAGCGGCGTCGCCGTGGTGTTGAACTGCCCGATCGACGACAGCGCCAGCTGGTCCACGGTCATCCGGGTGTCGAAGTTCGAGGGGGCCACCCCGGAGGGGATGCGCAGCTTGCGGTCGTTGAAGCCGAATTTGGTGACGGTGTCCAGCATTCCGGCCATGCCGATCTTCACGCCGATGGCCGCCATCACCGTGTTGCACGACCACTGGATCGCGTAGGCGAGCGAGGCGTTGCCGCAGTCCTTCGTCGCGTTGGGCAGCGTGGTGCGGGTGCCCGGCAGGATGTACGGGTCGGGCGTACCGGTCGGCGCGTCGACATCGGCGACCACGCCCGCGTCCAGCGCCGCCGCGGCGGTCACGATCTTGAACGCGGAGCCGGGCGGATACGTCTGCCGGATCGCCCGGTTCAGCATCGGCTGTGTGTACTCGGCGTTGAGCCGTGCCCACGCGTACGTCGTCGACATACCCGTTCCCGAGAGCTCGCCGGGGTCGTACGACGGGCTGCTGACCAGCGCGAGAATCCTGCCGGTCGACGGTTCGAGCGCGGCGACGGCGCCCCGCTTGCCGCCGAGTCCCCGGTACGCGGCCTCCTGCATCGAAGGCTTGATGGTGGTGACGACATGGCCGCCGGAGCGCCGGTTGCCGCCCACGTCGTTCCAGAACGGGAACGCGGTGAGCAGCGGGTCCGAGCCGGAGAGCACCGTGTCCTCCGCGTTCTCCAGGAGGGTGGTGCCGTACGTCTGCGAGGAGAAGCCGGTCACCGGTGCGTACAGCGGGCCCTGGGGATAGGTGCGTTCGAAGCGGAGCTGCTGGCCGGTGTCCTCGTTGCCGGTGACGGGTCTGCCGCCGACCAGGATGTCGCCGCGCGGCCCCTCGTAACGGCCGATCGCCGTCCGGCGGTTCGCCGGGTTCTCGTCCAGCGAGCCGGACGCGACGAGTTGCACCCGAGCGGCGTTGATCAGCAGGGCGATCAGCAGCAGGAAGCAGAGGCCGGCTGCGCGGCGGATGTAGCGGATCACCTGTCCTCCTCCAGGGCTGGGACGAGTACCTCGGTGTCGGCCGGTTCCGGGCTCGGCCGGCGGGCCGAGTCGCTGACCCGGATCAGCAGCGCCACGATGATCCAGTTGGTGACGACGGACGAACCGCCCTGCGCCAGGAAGGGCATCGCCATGCCGGTGAGCGGGATCAGCCCCATCACGCCGCCCGCGATGACGAAGACCTGGAGGGCGATGATCGAGGCGAGCCCCACCGCCAGCAGCCGTCCGAACGGGTCGCGCAGACAGAGCCCGGCCTGGAAGCCGCGCGCCACCATCAGCGCGTAGAGCATCAGGATCCCGGTGAGGCCGACCAGTCCGAGTTCCTCGCCCGCGGTGGCGAGGATGAAGTCGGACTTCGTCGCGAACCCGATGAGCGTGGAGTGACCGAGGCCGAGGCCGGTGCCGAGCATCCCGCCCGCGGCGAAGGCGAACAGCGACTGGGCGACCTGGCTGGGGCCCTGGCCGGCCTCGATGGTCGCGAACGGGTCGAGCCAGTCCTGGACCCGGCCGTGCACATGGGGTTCGAGCAGGCCGACCGCGACCGCCCCGGCCGCCGCGAGCGTCAGACCCACCGCGATCCAGCCGGTCCGGCCCGTGGCCACGTACAGCATGATCACGAAGAGCCCGAAGAAGAGCAGCGAGGTGCCGAGGTCACGTTCCAGCACGAGCACGGCGACGCTGATCAGCCAGATCGCGACGACGGGACCGAGCACCCGGCCGGTGGGGAGCTGCATCCGCCAGATCCGGCGTCCCGTGCTGGCGAGCGTGGTGTGGTTGGCGGCGAGGTAGGCCGCGAAGAAGACGGCGAGCAGGATCTTCGCGAACTCGCCCGGCTGGAAGGACAGTCCGCCGATCCGGATCCAGATCCGGGCGCCGTTCACCGCGGGGAAGAAGATCGGCACGAGCATCAGGGCGAGCGCGGCGGCGACCGAGACGTAGGCGTAGCGCTGGAGGAGCCGGTGGTCGCGCAGCAGGAGGACCGCGGTGATGAAGAGGGCGACACCGAGCGTGGACCAGATCAGCTGGACGGGGGCGGCGATGTCGTGCGGTGTCTCCTGGTCGAGCCGGTAGATGAGCACCAGGCCCAGGCCGTTGAGGAGGACCGCGATGGGCAGCAGCAGCGGGTCGGCGCACGGGGCGCGGAACCGCACGGCGAGATGGGCGAGAAGCGCGAGGACCCCGAGGCCGGCGCCGTAGCGCAGTACGTCGTGCGGTACGGCGTTGTGGCGGGCGAGCCCCACCGCCGCATAGCCGAAGACGCTGATGAGGACGGCGCCCACCAGGAGCGAGAGCTCGACGCCCCGCCGCCGGGGGAGACGCGGGGCGGGCGGGGGAGCCTCCGCCGTCGTTGCGGTCATGCCACGCAACGTAGCAAGACGCAAGTCTTATGTCCCTTTATGTCAATAGTGTGCCGATGAGGAGTCGACGGAACGTCACATCTCGCCCTCCGGGGCGAGGTCGGGGGAGTCGTCGTCGAACCGCACGTACTCGGGCAGTGTCAGCCGGGCGACCGCGCCGCCCTCGGGTGCGTTCGTGAAGCGCAACTCGGCCCCGATGGCGGCCGACTGGCCGACCGCGATGGTCAGTCCGAGTCCGTGCCCCTTGCTGCCGCCCTCGGTGCGGAACCGCGCGGGACCGTGCGCCCGCAGATACTCCGGATAGCCCGGCCCGTGGTCGGTGACCGTCACCACCGGGCCGTTCACGGTCAGCACCACCGGCGGCCTCCCGTGCCGGTGGGCATTCGAGACGAGGTTGCCGAGCACGCGTTCGAGCCGGCGGCGGTCGGTCTCCACCGCCGCGTCCCCTGCGACCCGCACCTCGGTGTCCGTCCCCGACGACCGCACCACGCGCTCGGCCAGCCGCGCCAGTTGGTGCACCTCCAGGTCCACCGTCTCGCTGCCCGCGTCCAGCCGGGAGATCTCCAGCAGGTCCTCGGTCAGCGAGCGCATCGCGCGCACCCGGTCCCGCACCATCTCGGCCGGGCGGCCCTCGGGCAGCAGCTCGGCCGCCGCGGTCAGTCCGGTCAGCGGAGTCCGCAGCTCGTGCGCCACGTCCGCCGTGAACCGCTGCTCGCTCAGCAGCTTTCCCTGCAGCGAGGAAGCCATCGTGTCCAGCGCGCCGGAGACCGTCGCCACCTCGTCCTGGCGGCGCGAAGGGTCCTCGGTCCGCGGGTCGTTGACCCGGGCGTCGAGGTCGCCCGCGCTGATCCGCCGCGCCACCTGCGCGGTCAGATGCAGCCGGCGCGTGACCCGGGTGACGGCGAACGCGCCGACCAGCAGCGTCGCCCCGATGGCCAGCCCCGACGAGCCGACGATCGCCCGGTCCAGGCCGTCGATGGTGTTCGCGCTCTGCGTGTGGTCGACGCGTACGGCGATGGCCCGGCCGTCGGCGGGGCCCGCGGCCCACATCGTCGGGTGTCCCTCGAAGCTGCTCACGACCGTGCCGCGCTTCCCGCCGACGGCGACATCGCGCAACGCCGCCGGCAGGCCGGGGGGATCCACGCCCGCGTACCCGGGCAGCGGGGCACCGCCCTCGTACGCCTCGGTGGCCTCCGTCAGCCGGTCCAGTGCCTTCCCGCGGGACTCCTCCACCGTCTGCCGGGTGACCGCGACGTGCACCAGCGCGCCCAGCAGCGCCGCGAGCGCGCAGCACATCACGGTGATGAAGACCGCGGCCTTCCAGGTGAGCGTCGCGGTCCAGCGGGGCAGTCGCGGCGTTCTCACGGCCCGGCCGCCGGACGTCTCGGCGCGACGGAGGGCGGCGGAGTGGCGGAGGGGGAGGGCGACGGTGTGACGCGGACGATCTCGTCGCTGGTCGCCAGCATCGCGTTCTGCCGGGCGTCCCAGGACCACACCGTGCGGTACTCGTACCCGGGGATACCGGCGGAGACCGAACGCAGCACGAGGTCCCGGCCGGCCAGCTCCACGTTCACCAACTGGTCGTACGTGGCCATGACGCGCATCAGCCCGCCCTTGTCGGGCATGTAGCAGCGCACCGCCGTCTGCTGCTGCGGCAGGGTGATGCCGACGATCAGCTCGTCCTGCCCGTCACCGGTCAGATCGCGGTAGTAAGGCGGGAGCACCGGGCACGACGCGGGTTTCGCCTCGCAGCCGCGGAGCTGGGCGACCGTCTCCTGGTAGCGGTCGTCGGCGCCGGTGAAGGTGCTCGGCTTGGCGGCGGCCTCGGCGAGCAGGACCGTCACCGGGTCGAGTTCGCGCACCCCGGCGGCCGGGACCGTGATGCCGGGGACCCGTGCGGTGTCGGTCTCGCCGTAGTCGTTGGGCGGTGAGGTGACGGGCGCGAGACCGGGCCACAGCCGGACGGGCCCGACGGCCGTGGGGGTGGCGCCGGCGATCTCCAGCCGACCCTCGTCGCCGCATCCCGACAGCAGTACGGCGGTGGCCGCCGTCAGCAGCGCGGCGTACAGCAGGCGGGGCGGGCGCACGGGTCTCCTCGGACAGTCGGTCTTCCCGTAGACCTTATTCGTAGGGAAGTCCTTTTTGTCCACCGGCCCGGCGGTCACGCACCGCCGGCCGGAGTGCGCCGGTGGGGCAGGGGTGAGGGAGGCCTCGGGCCGGACGGAGGGATGACCCCGGCGCCGGTACGGGCCGTGGCCTCAGCGCTGGTACGGGTTCTGCTGCCCCGGCTGCGCCTGCGGCTGGGCCTGGGGCGCTCCGCCCTGCGGGCCCGCGGCCTGCGCCAGCAGCTGGTCGGCCTGCTCCTTGGTGATCTTCTGCTCCATGCCGCAGAACGTGCACTGCGTGGCGTACTTCGTCGACACCGGGAACAGAGGCACGAAGAACAGCGTGAACTTGGTGACCCGCTTGCGGAGCGTGTGCGCGGACGGGTTGCCGCAGTGCCCGCACACCAGCGTCAGTATCGCCAGCTGGAAGATGTAGCCCTTGGTTCCGAAAATGATCATGTTGTCGGTCCCTCCCTCGTCAGCGCCCGCCGGCACAGGGCCAGCAGCTTCTCATCCGTAAAGATGTCATGGCTGCCGTACCCGCCGTCCATCGCCTGGTGCCGCCGGACGGACGCGATCTCCGCACGCAGCGTCCGCTCCACCTCGTCCGCCACCGGCTCCACAGACCCCTCCGGGAGGTCCGCGAGACACGCGGCGATCGCGGGACGCGTGCCCGGAAGGGCCTCCCAGGCCGCCCGCAGCACGGGCCACGCACGGTCCGCGTCGCCCGTCACCCGCCAGAGGGCGATCGCCGCGTCCGTCCGGGCCCACGGATCGGGCGCCCGCAACAGTCCGGCCAGCGCGGGGGCGGCCGCCGCCGCTCCGCTCCCCACGGCACCGAGCGCCGCGGCCGCCGCGCGCCGCACGGCGAGTTCGCTCGCCGACAGGGCCGTACGCAGGACGGGAAGGACCTCCCGCGCGCCCGGCTCCACCGCCCACAGCGCTGCCGCGCTCTTCACGGCGAAGGCACCCGAACAGTCGCCCCCGCCCAGCAGCCCCCGCAGATCCGGCGCGGCCGCACGGGCCGCGGGACCGAAGGCGGTCAGCGCCCGCAGCGCCTGCTCGACGACCCACTCCTTGCGGTACCGGGGCGCCCCGCGCAGCACCCGCAGCACCTCCGGCAGCGCGTCGGCCGCCCGCAGCGCCGTCAGCCCGGACAGCAGAGGGCCCGCCAGATCATGGAGCCGTTCGTCCAGATCCAGGGCGCCGAGCCGGCGGCGCAGCGCGGGCACGAGCGGCAGGGCCTTCTCGCCCAGGTGGTCCAGCACATGTCCGAGGTTCTGCGGTGCCTCGTCCAGCTCCAGCAGCCGTGCCAGCACCGGCACCGCCCGCCGGTCGCCCGCGCGTGCGAGGGTCATGACGACACTGCCGAGCATGGGTGGCCCGCCGGGCCACTCCTGCACCCAGCCGGCCGGGTCCGCCGCGACCCGGTCCGCCAGCGCGTCCGCCGCGGGCGCGGCCAGGCCGAACAGCTCGCCGAGCGCGAGCACCGCGGCGTCCGCCAGCCGCGGTTCGGGATCGCTGAGCTGCTCGCCCATGAGTCCCACCAGTTCGCCGTAATCCCCGCGCCAGGTCCGCAGCAGCGCGCCGCTCATCCGTACGGCATCGGTCCGCTGCCCCCAGTCGGGGCTGCACAACTGGTCCGTCAGCAGGGCCGTCCGGTCCTCGACCCGGTCGCCCAGACCGGAGTGGAGCGTCCGCAGCAGGTCCGCCGTCCAAGGAGCGTGCCGGCCGGCCGTCTCCGCCTCGCGGCGCTCGCGCAGCTGCCCCAGCAGCGTCGGCGTCGACGGCCGCTCGGGCGCCGAGGAGGCGGGCACCGGCTCGGCGCGCAGCTCCCGCAGCAGGCCCGTCACGCCGGTCACCACATCGGGCGGCAGGGCGTCCGGGGCGCAGCGGGCGAGCTGGGCCAGAGCGGCCAGCCGGACCCCCGCGCCGTACGTCACCCGGGTCAGCCCGGTCAGCCACTCCACCACCCCGGATGCCAGCCGGCCGTGCCGCAGCGCTATCCGGCCCGCCGCCTCCACACAGGCGAAGCGGACCTCCGCGTCCTCTTCCGCGGCCAGGCGCCGGCGCAACAGCCCCAGCACCAGCTCCGGGTCACCGTGCAGAGTGGCGAGCGCGAGGGGTGCGGCGAGCCGCACCCCTCGGTCCCCGGAGTCGACGAGCGCGAGAAAGACGTCGGCGCCCGCGGTCACGGCCGACGCCGCCATCGCGTAGTTCGCCGCGTACTCGAACTCCTCGTCCTCCGGGTCCAGTTCGTCGTCGCCGTCGAGATCGATGCCGCCGATGCTGGTCAGCAGCTCGACGACGCCACCGCGGTCCTCGACGGACGGATCGCCGACCAGCTCCAGAAGGAAGGGGATGCAGGCGAGCGTCGAGTCGTACACATCGCCCTGATGGTGCACCGCGCCGTACATCCCGTCGAGCGCCGACTCCCGCTCCGCGGGGTCCGGGGACGCCAGCCCGTACAACAGGGCCGGCACGTCGTCCGCCGGACCGTAGGCATGCTCCAGTGACGCCCAGTCGACGTCGTTGATTCCCCCGAACACGCCTGCCCCCTCCCAAGAACGTGCGCTTGGGGAGAGTGTGCACCACCGCTCAGGCATCGCGGGGTTATTGCCCCGAAGGCCCCGGGGCTGTTCCCATGGTCCGGGGGTGATGGCATGACCGCGCTGCGCGTCACACCAGCACACAGGGAAGGCCGGGACCGGCTGTACGTCAGCCTTCCCGACGGTCGGAACGTCGCCTGGTTCGACCGTGACACCGGGCGGATCAGCCTGGTCGCGAACGAGCACCGGGACGAGGTGCTCGCGGCTCTCGCGCCTTATGTGACAGGGGACTTCACCATCGGGCCCCCACCCGTGCCCACCTCCGCCGACCTCGCCAGGCTCTCCCTCCATCCCGACGACGACCTGGCACCCAACCGCTCCGGCGAGAGCCTCCTCACGGAACTGGACCGCAGTCCCGCGTCCGCCGGCCGTTTCCGCCAGGACCCGCGCCTGGCCCAGCTCGACGCCGACCGGCTGCTCGGCGACGCCCTGGAGCGCCTGGAGTCGGTGGGCTGGCGCGTCCTGCACTCGATACCGCTGCCCGGCGCCGACCGCATCGACCATCTGCTGCTCGGACCGGCAGGCGCGCTGGCCGTGCACACCCTGCCCGCCCGGAAGCAGCGGGTACGTGTCGCCGACCCGATGGTCCGCGCCGGCCGCGGGCAGCCCGTCCCGCTGCTGCGCACCACCCGCCGCCGGGCGGAGCGCGCATCGCTGGCCCTGACCGCGGCCGTACGGCCGGTGCTCGCCGTGGTCGGGGCGGCGCGACTGGACGTCCTGCCGACACCGCCCGACGTCAGGATTCTTCGCGAGACGGAGGTGCCCGCGCTGGCCAGGCTCGGCGGGGTGCTGAAGCCGGCGGACATCGAGGCGCTGTACGCGACGGCGCGCGACCGCCGCACGTGGCTGCGGGCCTGACGGGACGGGTGGGGCGGCAACCTGACGGGCCGTGTGGTGCGGCGGCGGACGCGGGCGGTTGGGGCGGGACATGTGGAGCGGCGGCGCGGGCGGTTCGGGCGGGGACCTATGGAGCGGCCCCGGTCCGGCGCCGTCAGCCGGACGTGCCCGAAAGGTCCCCGTCCCCGTCCCCGTCCCTGTCGGCGTCCGGGGGAAGGCGCAGCCGCAGCACCGTGGTGGTCGCGTGCCGCGTGGTCCGCTGCTCCACCTCGGCGCTCAGCCCTGCCGCCACCGGCTGGTACGTGACCTCGCCGAGGCCGGCCGCCATCGCCACGGGCGCCGCGCCCGGCCCGAAGGCATCGCCCGCCCCGATGCCGGTACCGGACGCGGCCTGCGCCGGCAGGGCGGCGGCCGCCTGGACCCGCAGCGCCGGCGCCAGCGGACTGGAGACCACGGGGGTGTCGTCGTCGGGCAGGACCAGCACCAGAGCGTGCGGCCGGGACCGTGCCCCGGTGAATCCGACGACCACCGCGTCGTGCGCCGAGGTGTGCCGCAGCTTCATCCACGCGCGCGTGCCGCTGCGGTACGTCTGGTCCAGCCCTTTGATCACCAGCCCCTCGACGCCGATCCCGGGCAGCGTGTCGTACCAGGTCGCGGCCTCGTCGGCGTCGAGCGTCATCGGCACGGCCTGAAGCGGTGGTCCCATGGTCCCCAGCAGAGCCACCAGCCGGCCCCGCCTCTTCTCGTACGCGGAGGTCCGCAGGTCCGCGCCGTCCTCGGCCAGCAGATCGAAGGCCGCGTACGAGGCGGGCAGTTGCCGCGCAAGAGCGGGAGCCCGCCCCGGGGTTGCGGCCGCGCGCTTCTGCACGGCGGCGAAGTCGGTCCGCCCCTCCGACCAGACGGCGACCTCGCCGTCCAGCACTGTCCCCGCCGGCAACTGCCGTGCGGCGGCAGCCAGATCGGGGAACGCGTCCGTGATGATCCGCCCGGAGCGGGCCTGGAGCAGGACCCTCTCACCGGTACGGAAGATCACCATCCGGTGGCCGTCGAACTTCGGCTCGTACGCCAGCCGCCCCCCACGCGGCAGCGTGCTCACCGACTCGGCGAGCATCACCTTCAGCGGCGGGCGCGGCATGCTCACGGCAGCGCCCTCGCCTGCCCGGGATCGGTCAGCGGGGCGAGCAGATCGCCGTACCTCTCCAGACGCGCTGCGATGTCACCCATCCGGAAGGTCAGCTCCTGCCGCGCCTCCACCTCCTCCCAGGTGACGGGCGCCGACACGGTCGGCTCGGCCCGGGCCCGCAGGGTGTAGGGGGCGGCGGTCGTCTTCGCGGCGGCGTTCTGGCTGTGGTCGACGAAGACCTTCCCGGGCCGCAGATTGCGTGCCATCCGGTACAGGGCCAGCCGGGGCAGCGCGGCCTCCGCCTCGACCGCCAGGCTCTTCGCGTACGCCGACACCTCCTCCGACGGGGTCGGCCGCACGGGCACCAGGACATGCAGCCCCTTGGACCCGGAGGTCTTCACATACGCCTCGAACCCGTCCTCCGCCAGCCGCTCCCGCAGCCACAGCGCCACGGTGCAGCACTCCTCGACCGTGGCGGGGGCGCCGGGGTCGAGGTCGAAGACCATCCGGTCGGCGACGGCCGGTGCGTCCTGCGTCCACTGGGGCGTGTGGAACTCCACCACCAGATTCGCCGCCCAGACGAGTGACGGCAGGTCGGCGACGACGACCTGTCGGGCGTTCTTGTCGTCGGAGCGCGGCACCGGGGCGGTCCGTACCCACGATGGCGTACCGGGCGGCGGATTCTTCGTGAAGAACATCTGCCCGTCCGGGCCGTCCGGGTATCTGAGGAAGGAGACCGGCCGGTCGCTGATGTGGGGCAGCATCGCGTCCGCCGTCGAGGCGTAGTAGTGCAGCAGCTCTGCCTTGGTCGTCCCGGTGGCGGGGTGGATGACCTTCTCCAGGTTGCTCAGCGCCAGGCGCCGCCCCTCCACCTCTGTGATCGGCGTCATACGATGAGAATCCCACGATTCCCGGAATTTCGGATGAAAGGGATCAAGCGTGCGATCCATCTGGAACGGGGCCATCTCCTTCGGCTTGGTCAGCATCCCCGTGAAGCTGATGAACGCCACGGAGAACCACTCCATCTCCTTCCGTCAGATCCACGCCGCCGACGGCGGCCGGATCCGCTACCGCAAGGTCTGCGAGCTGGAGGAGAAGGAGGTGCCCAACGACGAGATCGGCAAGGGGTACGAGACCGAGGACGGCTCGGTCATCCCGATCGCGGACGAGGACCTGGCCACGCTCCCGCTCCCGACGGCGAAGACGATCGAGATCGTGGCCTTCGTGCCGGGGACGGCGGTCGACCCGTTGCAGATCGACGCGGCGTACTACCTCTCGGCCAACGGCGGCCCGGCCGTCAAGCCGTACACGGTGCTGCGCGAGGCCCTCAAGCGCAGCCAGAAGGTGGCCCTCGCCAAGTTCGCCCTCCGCGGCCGGGAACGCCTCGGGATGCTGCGCGTCATCGACGACGTGATCGCCATGCACGGCCTGCTGTGGCCCGACGAGATCCGCTCGCCGGACGAGGTGGCACCGGACGGGGACGTCACGGTCCGCGAGGCCGAACTCGACCTGGCGGATGCCCTGATGGACACCCTCGGCGAGGTCGACATGGACTCGCTGCACGACCACTACCGGGAAGCGGTCGAGGAGATGATCGCGGCCAAGGCCCAGGGCGCCGAGCTGCCCGCGCCGGCCGAGGGCGAGGGCGGCGGCCAGGTCATCGACCTGATGGCGGCGCTGGAGAGCAGCGTGCGGGCCGCGAAGAACGCGCAGGGCGGGGACGCGGGCACGGACAGGGGCGAGCACGCGGAGGTCACCCCGATCAAGGGCCGCAAGAAGACGGCCGCGTCCAAGGCGGCGTCGAAGAAGACCGCCGCGTCTAAGACGGCGGCGGGCAAGAAGGCGGCGTCGGGGACGCCGAAGAAGGTGACCGCGACCAAGACCGCGACGTCGAAGACCGCGTCGAAAGCGGCGGCGGGCAAGAAGGCGACAGCGGCGACGAAGAAGACGGCCGCGTCGAAGACAGCGGCGAAGACAGCGGCGAAGAAGACGACGAAGGCCTCGCCGAAGAAGCGCGCCTCGGCGTGAGGGGCCGCGTGCCGGCCCCTCCGCAGGCCCCGCCGGGGCGGGTGCCGTTTCCGGCTTCGGCGTCCTGAGAGGACCGAGGTCCGGGAATGAGGTCCGGGAATGGGGTCCCGGCATGGGCCCGCGCCCTGCCACCATCACCCCATGACCGACCTCGAAGGCTTCTGGTACGCGTCCCGCGCCCCCCTCTCCTTCAAGCTCCTCATCACCGCCGCAGGCCGCGGCTGGGTCGAGTACGGCCGCGAGGGCGAGTACGCGTCCAACACCGAGTTCACCTGGTCGATCCCCTCGCCCACCCGCCTGGAGCTCGTCTACGGCGACTGCCGTGAGACGGAGGGCGGGGACATGCGGATCACCTGGCCCGCGGACGAGCACACGGCCCACGAGTTCGCCGTCACCCGCCAGGACGACGGGACCCTGGCCCTGACGCTGGAGCCGCCGCTCAAGAGCGTCGCGGTGTTCACGCGGCAGCAGCGGTAACCGCGGCAGCCCGCACGCTCGGCGAGGCCCCCGCTCCCGTACGCACCGCCGAGCCCCCCGCGCGCCCCGCGCGCCCCGCGAAGCACCCTGCACCTGCCGCCGCACGCATCGCAGAGCCCCCCGCGCCCGCACGCCCCGCGAAGCACTCTGCACCTGCCGCCGCACGCCCCGCGAAAGCACCCCGCGCCCGCCCCCGCTGACCCCACGCATGCGTGCCCACGCCCGCCCTCACCCCCGTATGCCCACTCAACGCACACATCCCGTCACTCCACGCATTCCACCCCGCCTCAAACCATCCCAAATCGCCGCCTGCTTGTGAGCCGCCCCATAGGACCCACGTCACTTACTAAGCGCGGTAGTGGTGGCGTCCTACGTGCTCGACCGCAGGCGTCCCCCGCTCGATCTCACACGGGACATATCTGCGTAGTTCGGTAGTACGTCACATCTTTGCGTCCACCGCCGAGCGCCGTTAACCATGGCTGACGTTCCGGGGAGCCGAGTGCCGGACCGGGCGAAACCCGCCCGTCCGACCGCACCGGCCCACGCTGCGGAGTCCGACTCCGCTCCAGCCGTACCGACCCCCCGGTCGGCCTCCCCGCACGTCCCCCATGGAGAGGTACATCCGCATGACCACGCACATGAAGTCCAGCAGTACCGGCCGTATCGCCCGCCTTCGCAAGTTCTCGGTCGCGGGCATAGCCACCGCCGGTGCCGCGGCGGCCGCGCTCACGATGATGCCCTCGGCCGCCCACGCCGCCGAGCCGGTCTCCGCGAGCGCGTCCACCACCTCCGTCGCCGCGGTCAAGGCCAAGGCGGACGCCAAGGCCGACGCGCACGCGGCCAAGAAGGCCAAGGCGAAGAAGAAGACGTACGCGAACAACCTCGACGGCTGGATCAAGGAGTCGCTGGCCATCATGAAGGCCAAGGACATCCCCGGCAGCTACGAGGGCCTGCACCGCAACATCATTCGCGAGTCCGGCGGTGACCCGAAGGCCGAGAACGGCTGGGACATCAACGCCCAGAACGGCACGCCGTCCAAGGGCCTGCTCCAGGTCATCCAGCCCACGTTCGACGCCTACCACGTCAAGGGCACCCCGCACGAGCTGACCGACCCGGTCGCCAACATCACCGCGGCCGCCAACTACGCCGCCGACAAGTACGGCTCGATCGACAACGTCGACTCCGCGTACTGAGTCACAGGCGCAGCAGCACCCGCCGCACGAGCGACCACCGGCGTACCACTGCCGGTGAGCGCCTGACGGTGAACGATGGCCGGTGGCGACTGCCGGAACACCCGGGCAGCGCCACCCGATCAACGACGGCCGGCCGACGAGGCCCGGCCGGCGAAGGACGGACGGACAGGCATGCCGCACGAGAGCGGAGAACCGCACCAGCCCACCGGGACCGGCGCCCCCACGCCGGACCCCTACGGACCGGGCAAGGTGTACCGCTCTCGGGGCAGGGCACGGCACCGGGCTCGGCGGAGGTCACTGCGGATCGCCGCCTGGACCGCCCTCGGTGTCGTGGCAGTCGGAGGCGGCGGCCTGGCCTACCTCTACTCGCAGCTCAACGGCAACATCCAGGGCACCGACATCAACGCGGCCCTGGGCAAGGACCGACCCGGCGAGCAGCGCAACGGCTCGATGGACATCCTGCTGCTCGGCTCCGACTCACGGGCGGGTACGCACGGCCAGTACGGCTCGGGCGTCACCGGCGCCCGGTCGGACACGGCGATGGTGCTGCACGTCGACAAGACCCACAAGAAGGCGAGTGTCGTCAGCGTCCCGCGCGACACCGTCGTGGAGCGGCCCGCGTGCGCCAAGCCCGGCGGCGGCACGGCCCCGGCCGAACACCGGGCGATGTTCAACGAGTCCTACCAGGCGGGCGGACCGGCCTGCACCGTCAAGACGGTGGAGAAGATGTCCGGCGTCCGCATGGACCACTACCTCGAAGTCGACTTCAAGGGCTTCACCAAGCTCATCGACGAGCTCGGCGGCGTGAACGTCACGACCAGCAAGGCCATCAAGGACGACAGCAGCCATCTGTCCCTGCCCGCCGGCAAGCACACGCTCAAGGGTGAGCAGGCGCTGGAGCTCGTACGGACCCGTCACGCGGTGAGCGACGGCAGTGACCTCGGCCGCATCCAGCTCCAGCAGACGTTCATCAAGGCGCTGTTGCACCGCGTCGACTCCATCGGCCTGGCGAGCGACCCCACGAAGCTCTACGACCTGGCCGACACGGCGACCCGCACGGTCAGCGCGGACTCGGACCTGGCATCCGCGACGAAGCTGCTCGGCCTCGCGAAGGACCTCAAGGGCATCAAGCCGGACCGGATGAACATGGTCACCCTGCCCGTGACGTACGACCCCAAGGACCCGGGCCGCGTCGTCCCGCTGAAGAAGGCATCCCACCAGGTGTGGGACGCCCTGCGCGAGGACCGCCCGATCCCCGGGTCGGCGGCTGACAACTCGGTCGGCGACCGCGGCGACGCCCCGGTGACGGCGGGCACCTGACCTTCCCCCGGGCGCCGGTGCGCGCGTCCGGAATGCTGCCGGAATGCTGACGGACCGGCAGGAACCGAGCCGGAGTGACGCACGTCACAACGGTATGAGGCCGCCTTTCACCGCACTCCGCACACTCGGAGCGCTCGCCGCACTGTCGGCGCTCGTCCTGGTCACTGCCTGCGGGCAGGAGAAGAACGCGAACCGTACGGCGCCGGGTTCGGCATCGGAGTCGGACGCGAACCGGCGGCAGCAGTACGCCGTGACGACGGTGGTCCTCGCGAACGCCTCGCACGGCCCGCAGATATGCCACTCCGCGCGGATGATGATGCCCCCGGCGTGCAGCGGTCCCGACGTGATCGGCTGGGACTGGGACGCCGTCACGTCCCAGTCCGTACGCGGTACCCGATGGGGCACGTACCACCTCACCGGCACCTGGGACGGCACACGCCTCACCCTGACCGAGCCGGCGAAGGACCTCCGCCCCGGCGACAAGCCCCGCGGCGGCACGGACGACCCGGACTTCAGGACTCCGTGCGAGGCACCTCCGGGCGGCTGGAAGCCGGTCGACCGGTCCAAGGTCTCGCACGCGGCCGAGCAGCGTCTCCAGGAACTTCTCGAACAGGACCCGGAGTACGGAGGCCACTGGATCTCCTATCCCAAGGGGATCGGGAGGGGGCGGACCGTCACCGTGGTCACCTTCACCGGTGACCTCCCCGGCAACGAACGAGAGATCCGCACCACATGGGGCGGCCCGCTCTGCCTGCTCACCGTCGAGCGCTCCCAGCAGGAACTCCGCACGGTGCGCGAGGACTTGGTGAAGCGGGTGAACGCGGGAACCCCCGGCTATCTGGGCGTGGGCTCGGACCCTGTGAACAACCGGGTACGGCTGTACGTCCCGGTCCCGAGCGCCCCTATGCAGCAGGAGCTCGACCGCCGCTACGGCAAGGGCGCGGTCGGACTCGCGCCATGGATGCACCCGAAGGCGCTGCCCGGGACCGCCTCCCATCCCTGACGCCGGGGCGCCCGAGGGTCCGTCTACGCTCCGGTTCGTACGCGTACTCGCGCTCGGCGAAGGGCAGAGATGTGCGAACCAATTCCCGGATGACGGCGCTCCTGGGGGATACAGACCTCAGGGACCTGAGGTCCGCGGACATCCCTCCCCTGTTCCGTGAGGTCGCGGAACGGGGATGGTCCACGACGGCCAGTGGGGCCCGCGTGCTGACCGATCTGCGCCCGGAGGGCCCGGCCGAATACTTCGACCGGCTCGCGGAGGAAACCACGGTCAACGGCCGGGGAATGACCGACTACGACCTCCCCACCGCTGCTCACGAGCGCACGCCCCTTCTGCTGCGACGCTGCCTGGCGTACCTCTGCGCCGCTCTGCGCGAGGCGCAGAAGGAGTTCGGGGACAGCGGGGTGAAGGGATACGTCTCCTTGTCCTTCGCCGACACCGAGGACGCGCTCCTCACCGCCCATGTCACCTTCTGCACGCCACTGCCCGACGTACGTCCCTACGTCGCTGATCTCGAGCGGGTGGAGAACGAAGCGGTGGCGGAGATCTCCGTGGAGGACTGCCGGCTGTGGTCGTGAGGAGCCCGGGGCTGACGAGGCAGAATCGGGGATCCTCAGTCCTGCTTCGACGCGGGGTGCAGGAGGGCACGCAGATACCGGCGCCGGTACCAGCGTTGCGCGATCAGAAGCACCGGGAACACGGTCCGCCAGGGGCCCGCGGGGGCGCGGCTGGTCAGGGAGCGCAGCGTCAGGGTGACCCGCCCGTCGGCTTCGCGGCCCACCACGAAGGCCTCCTCACCGGACACCGGATGGCCGGGCAGCGTGCCGTAGGCGAAGCCGCACCTGTCGGCGGTGTCGACGACGGCGACCACCCGCACCGGCTCATGAACGGCCACGGGTCCCCACGCCGCCGTGATCCGGTACTCGGCCCCCTCGACGACCCGCTCACCGGCGTCCACGAGCGGAGTGACGCGGAAACCGCTACGGCGCTTGATGCCCCACCGCAGCACGGCATCGGAGGCGGCGCGCCAGTCGCTGTCGCCGTGCCCGATGACCACGGTTCGCTCATAGCGGCGGTAGCCCGGGACTGCCGTGGTCCAGGTGCCGTCGCCGGGACAGGTCGCACCGGCGGGAGCGTAGGTGAGGTGGCGACTGCCCGCCGGTTCGTCGGGTCTGTCCGAGGGCATGACGGGCTCCTGTGACGACGGCTGGGCTGACGGCCGGCCGCTGAGCCTAACGGGCTGGGATGCCGCCACCGGGCGCCGGGTCGGTACCCGTGCATCCCACGGCCGGCATCCCACGGCATCAGCGGCCGGCCGTACCCGGCTCAACCGCTGACAGTCACGGCCTGCACGGGACAGCTACGAGCAGCCTCCTTCAGCAGCGAGTCCCCGTCCCCGCCCTCACGGCCGGCCAGCACGACTCCGTACCCGTCGTCGTCCTGGGTGAAGACCGCGGGCGCGGTCAGAGCACACATGCCCGAGCCGATGCACTTGTCGCTGTCGATACTCACTCTGGTGGTCACAAGCTCGTCCCTTCGAGTTCGGTGCGCACGAGGCCTCGTACGGGAGGAGTGGTTCCCTGACGGAGCCGCCGGGCAGGCCCTGCGCCGCTCGCGTCACCCGGTCGGGTGCAGCGCCGGCCGGGGGCGACCCTCACGCGGCCGAGCCGGACCCAGCTCAGCCGGGTCCGGCTCGGGAGCCACGGCTTGTGTGCCGCGTGGGCTACGCCGGGTCGATGCGGTGGATGGCGCCACCGATGTCGAGGACGTACAGCTCGCCGCAGCCGTCCTGCACGAAGGAGATGACCTCACCGCCACTGACGCCGAGGTCGCTCTCGCCGGTCACCTTGCCGTCCTTCATCTGCAGGGCGCGGACGGTGCCGTCGCAGTAGTCACTGAAGAGGTACTGCCCCTTCAGGGCCGGGATCGCCTTGCCGCGGTAGACGAAGCCACCGGTCACCGAGCAGCCCAGCCCGTTACGTCCGTACTCGTGGACGGGCGGCACATGGTTCGCCGGCTCGGTCCCACCGCGGAACGGATGGGTGCCCTCCATCTCGGACCACCCGTAGTTCTCGCCGCCCTTGCTGCTCGCCGGGGCCCAGTCGATCTCCTCCCAGTCGCTCTGCCCGACATCGCCGATGAGCATGTCGCCGGTGCCGGCATCGAAGGAGAACCGCCACGGGTTGCGCAGCCCGTACGCCCAGATCTCGTCCTTCGCGTTCGGGTCACCCACGAACGGATTGTCAGCCGGGATCGCGTACGGCTTCGCACCCCGCGGGTCGATCCGCAGGATCTTGCCGAGCAAGGTGTCGAGGTTCTGCCCGTAGTCGTGCGGGTCCCCGCCCGAGCCACCGTCGCCGAAGGCGATGTAGAGGTAGCCGTCGGGCCCGATTTTGATGTCGCCGCCGTTGTGGTTGGCGTACGGCTGCGTCTGGGTGAGGACGGTGCGCCGGGTGTTCTTCTGGATCTTGCCGTTCCGCACGGCGAACTCGTCGACGGTGCTGGTGCCTTCGAGGTTCGTGTACGAGATGTAGAAGTACGCGAACCGCTTGTCGAACGCGATACCCAGCAGTCCGCGTTCCCCGTCGACGGTGGTCTCTTTGGTGATGTCGAGCACGGGCGCGCCGAGCCCCCTGCTGTCCAGAACCCGTACGGTCCCGGCCCGCTCGGCAATCCACACGGTCCCACCGGGCCCGGCGGCACCGGCCGACGGATTCTTCGCGGTGGCCACGTGCTCGAGAGCGACCGCGGCCACCTTCGACGGGGTTTTCGGCGGGACTTTCGGCGGGGCGGCGGACTCGTCGGCGGAAGCACTGGACAGGGCGAGGGAAGCAACAAGACAGATGGTGCCGATAATCGCGGAGCTTCGGGTGCGAACGTTCACCGTGACCCTCCTGAAGGCGGCGCATGGGGAGTTCACCCGGCTGCTGGGCAGAGTGGAGCGTGGGGGTAGGGGGCGCCCGCGCCAGCACGCAACCTGGGTGGGGGGATGGTGTGCCACTGGCCGGGGACGAGACTACTGGGACGGGAGGGCGTTGGCCTAGACCAATGCGGCATCTGTGTAGGGGAGTTGGGCTCTGGGGGTGAGCGCCCGGCAGGTTGTGGATCGCCGCGATGGCTGCTGCTGTGGCCACACGCGGCACCGCGTTTCCGGAGGGCCGACCTCTGGAGACGGATCGAAGACCTGCTGCGCGAGGACCGGTGATCGCGCCCGGGCCATGGTGATTCATACTCCGGGCGTGGACATATCCGACGACGGCCAGAAGCTCGCTCCCGAGTGGATCGAGGTCGGCAACAACATAAGCGGCAGCCTGCGCGGCTGTCGTGACGCCTCTTCTGTGGCGGAGCGCTTCGTGAGAGCCGGCTGGAGGTCGAGGTCGTCATCCTGGTACGCGTACGAGCTCGAGACCAGTTGGTGCCAGGTGGAGATCGAACCCATCGACGCGTCGGACCTCCTGCTGAACGGCGTTGTCGACCCGAGGCGCTTCGACGAACTCGCCGACCTGCTCACCCGTTTTGGGCTGCGGTACGGCTTGGAGCTCTCGGCGGCGGACGGCGCGCTGGTCGGCGAGGCCCGAGGGTGAGCTGCTGAAGCTCAACTGTGCGGGGCCTGGGCGGGTTCGGGGGGCGTGCGCCAATTCCGGCTGGCGGCCTGGGGCACCGCACCGTGATCCAGGCATCGAATGGGCCGCGGCCTCTGTCATATGGTCACTGCGGGCGGCACGCGGCTGCGCAATTAGGAAGACCCCGGCCTCAGCGTTCCGCTGGTGATGGGTCTTTGGGTATTTCATGCGAAGTGACCCGGCCGGATTCGAACCTGCGCACACGGCTCCGGAAGGCGCTTGACTTCTCGGAGCTTCCGCAGGTCAGCGCCTCGGGGCGGTGTGTACAGCAAGTCGTCGTCCACGAAGGGCCGCGAGCTCGAAGGAGGGCCTGATGTTTGCACTGCACGCCTGTCGCGGGTCGAATTGTCTATCGGCCTCTACAGCCTGTCGTCATCGCACATACCTCGCGGCCCGAGCTGGTCGCAGGTTCAGGCCGGCTTCCTGGGCTACGTCGTAGGCCGACCACGGACCCTCCTGAGTGCACGGCGAGGAGTCGCCCTCACCGCCACCCTCCGCAGCACCAGGCGCCTCTGAGGGTCTGGGACCCGGGGCCCGCAGCAGATGGCGTTGACGTCTCGGACGAAACATGGGCCCGTCCCGCGACCGGTGGAGCGGTCACTTCGCAGACCGGCCGACCTGGGACCGTCAGGGCGAACTCCGGCTTCCGCTGCGGTCGTTGACGGCAACGGCATAACTTGGTTAACTACTTGCTTATGGATTTCACCATTGTCGCCCACGCCGTCGAAGTAGATCACGGCATCAAGCGGTTCTCGATGCGCTTCATCAAGCAATATGCGGCGCCGGACCGCGTTCGCCTCAGTGTTGAGCTCTGCGAGCAGATCACGCAGGCTCTGGATGCGCTCGGTTTGATGACCTTGCCCCGTCGGCTTCCTACGTCCGAGACCGATGACATCTTCGTCATCCAGAAGAGCAGCCCGCTCGGAGAGGCCGTGATCATCGCGGCATCGGTCGCAATGATGGAGAAGATGGGAACGCCGGTACTTCCGACGCTCTTTGAGCGATTTCCGGAAGCAAGGCGTCATCTGACGTGAGAAAAGAGTCGCATTCCGATCAGATCTGATCAACTGTTGTGCATGCGAGCTTACTTGTCGCATCGATGGAGGGAAGGCTCTAAGGTCGAACTACGCAGCACGGTTCACCGGCGGCGCGTCGGTCCCGGTGTTGCGCCAGGACTACTTCGTCTAAAGTCCCTGGCGTAACGGAGTTATCGCATGACCCTCGACGAGCAGTGTCGCGTTCGCCGCCACGTCCAGATGATCGTCCCGACGTCCAGGGGGAACGCTTTCACCGACTTCCGTGCACCGACTCGTCAGCCCTTGCCGGATAGTCTTTACTTCCTTGACGATTCCGGAAATGCGGATATCTCGGCATTTGGGTTCTTGCGAGTGCCGCAGGTGGACGGGTGGTCGACGGCCGAGGCTGCGTGGACGACCTTCCTGAAGGAATTGCAGGTCAACCCGTACATCACCTACACGCCCGACTACCCGCTTCACGCCGTTGACCTGATTGCCGGGCGGGGTCGGCTGTTGCACCCGGTCGCTGGGGCTGCCCCCACCAAGCGGCAGAAAACCGAGGCCGCGAACATCGTGCTCCAGGGTCTGCGGACGCTGGCCAGGGTGCCAGGGCTCGCCGTTGGTGCGGTCTACCGCCATGGTGCGACCCGTGAGGATCTCTACGCCGACCTGGTGAGCATGGTCAACAACCGGCATGCGGCGGCGGGCAGTTCGTGCCAGTTCATCGTCGACGGCAATGGCACTGAGAGGGCCCTGCGGGCAGCTCATCATCGGCTGCCTGCCGACCGACGGCACGTTTTGGGGGATCCCCTGCTCGTTCCCGCCAGGCGGATTCCGTTGCTGCAGGCGGCCGATTTCGTCGCGCACGTCGCGCACCAGTCCGTGGTCCGGTTGCCCAGTCGCGCATTCATGTGGGACTGGTACGGCCAGGTCTTCCCCGAGGCCGGCGCGCCGATGGATCTCGGACAGCTCCTCTGAAAGGTCCGGGCCCCTGCGGTGAAGCCGGGGCCCGGGTCGGACCTGGTGCTCCGGAATTCCGGGCCAGGACCGCGAATCAAGTCTCCCACACAATCCACAGCTCATGACCGGAGGACGTATGTCCAGTCCCGCTCATCTGTCCGTGACGCTCTCCTGGAAGGGCGAGAATGTCGCGGTCTCCAGTGTCGAATGCGCCCTGCCCTCACAGCCCGCCGAGTCGGCCCGAAACGAGGTCACCGCCGCCGGCGTAGTCAACTCTCTCGCGTCGCTGCCCGCCGACGCCTGGCAGGCCGTGGCCCGTGCCGTGATCAACCCGGAGGGCGTGGCGGTCATGCTGCGGCCCACCGTGCAGGAGCCCGCCGGACTCTTGCTGGAGGAGAACGTCGAAGGCGCTACTCTCCGGACGTTCAACACCCGGGTCTGGCTTAGCGAACTGCTGCCCGGCATCCAGCCCCGTACGGGCATGGAGGTGATGGACGTCCCCGACCCGCACGTGGTGGGTACTACGAAAGGCGGCGAACCGTGTGCCGTCGTGCGCTACCGGTACCGCGACCTTGAGCACATGAAGGATCACGTCCGGCAGACCGTGCATAGCACCCTCGCCCTCAACAATTACGCAGTCTCCATCCTGGGGCGTAAGGTGACCCGCCCCCTGATCACCCACCCGGTGGAGTTCACCTTCGAGGACGGCACCGAGTCGTTCCACGCCCTTGTCGTACGGGACGGCATCACCCGTCTGGCCAGCACTTGGGCCGTCCTCGCCGGCCCGGACGCGGAAGCCGCGGACGCTGCCGACCTCATGGTGGAGTCGCTGTTCGGAAGGGTCTCTGGGATGGCTTCCGCGAACGGTCAGACGCTTGGCGAGCGGCTGGCGGCGGTCCGCGAGGACTGGCGGCACACGCTCGCCGATGAGTTCCATCGGGCCATGGCCGAACCCGAGCCGGGCGATCGCGGAATACACATCGCGCAGACCTATGTGGTTCCCACCCAGGTGGCGGTCGGTGCCAAGGGGCACCCCGGCCACCTGCTGGCCCCCGAAGACGTTTTTGACGACGCTATGCGTTCCATCCTGGCCAGCGTGCACGTCGAGTTCAAGGCGTGGGACTCGGCGGCTCAGAACGTCGAGGTGGCCACCCGCGCTCTCAAGCGCGTCATCCAGCTCGGTGATGCGCCGGTGGCCAAGGAGAGCCTTCAGGTCGTCTACGGCCTGGCTGTGGGCCGTACCGTCCCGGAGGATCTCCCGCGGGAGTACGGCGACAGCCGGATGCCGGGCACTGCACTGTGGCGCGGGATCCAGCTGGTCCACGCCCTGACCCGGCCCGAGCTGTACGAGCGCCTCAAAGAACAGGCCAAGACCATCAAGGGCGGCTCCCGGATGAGCGCCAAGGGCTTCGCTGAACTGCTGGGACCGATCATCGACCTGCCCTGGCGCAGTGCTAAGAAGGCTGTTACGAAGCAGGCCCGCAACGCCTGGAGCAATGGCGGCGTGCTCACCCGGGACATGCTCAAGGAGTGGGAGCCGGCTCTGACGGACGATTTCACCACCCTCGTCGAACCGGCCATGGCAGGCGATGCCGATGCCCGCTGCACCCTGGCGGTGGCCGGCGGCATCGCGCTGATCGCCGACAAGCTCCTTACCCGGAACGTCGGCTCGGCCCTAATGGCCCCCAAGGAGAAGGGCGGAGTGCCCTTCCGGTCCGACGTCCACCTGGTGGTCGAGGATCTCTCGGCCGAGGATAACGAGCTGGGCCTATGGACCCTGGCGCTGACAGCCAACCGGTTCCGGGCCAGCGCGCTGCCGGAGAACGCGCAGTCCGTGCGGCAGTTCGTCCGCCGGGACTCGAAGGACGAAGAGGGCCCGGCCTACGTCCACCTCAAGGTGGATCTGGAGCGGCCGGACAAGGTTGCCAGGGACGAGAACGGTGTCCCCGTGCAGCTGTTCGAGTGGGACGTCGTGTGGGCCTCCGACCAAGTGCGCGCCCACAAGGCCTACGCGGAGCACAGGATCCGCCAGTTGCCCGTTCCCGCACCCGCCCCGGGTATCAGTACGGGCACCGAGGAGGGCCAGCCTTTCGACGGAAATGGGGAGCCCGCGGGCGGCGAAACCACCTGGCCCGAACCGAAGCCGGGCGACACGTCGTTCAGCGGCCCCCGCGACGGCGTCCCGAGCGGTCGGAGGGCCGCCGACTTCCGGCGCACCCTGCGGTCCGGCTTGGAGAGCGCTCGGATCGCCCTGGACGGTCTGGCAGAGATCGACCGCACGGCCGGCAGCTGGCCGCCGGTGATCGAATCCGCCGACTTCGGTGGCCTGCGCCAGTCGTTGCTCGAGCTGCAGACCGACCTGGAGAATTTGCGGCGCAACATCCAGGGGGAGGATCCGACCACCCCTACAGAGACCGAGGACGATGAGGAGGAGCGGAAGGCGTCCTAGTCCAGGATCCCGAGCGCGGTGTCTGGCCGGCAGAACTGCGGCCGCGAGCAGGAAGCGCAAGCCGACCGGTAGCCGGCTGTAGGGCGATCCGCAGGAACTTCGCCGCATATTTGCCGCAACCACCCGCAGAAACTCGGTGACAGCCCGGCAGTCCCAGGCTCCCCTCTGATCACGGGGGAAGGGTTGGGGCCTCGCCGCGTGCGCCTTTGGTCAAGCGCTTAGAAGGCGCTTGGATGCTCGCGTCGCGGTAGTCGCGTGACCTGCTTCAATTCCGGCGACGGGCGACTGGTTCGACTCACTTCGACACGCATTCGACAGACACGGCTCGCGGACCACGTGGCTGCCAGGTGCCGAGCGTGGGTAGCTGCGTTCCTGCGCCGCCACACGCCCCTATTGACCGCGGCGATTGCTTGATCTGGTACGGATCCGGCCCACACCATGGGCACTGGCGCTATTGGCAGCCGTTCGGTACTGCTGTCCGCCGTTGGTCACTGACACCCACTGCGCATCCCCGGATGGACCCGAATACCTAGGCGTAGGTTAGAAGTGCGGCGGCGCGGCCGGTAGGCAGCCTGCCGGGCCGTAGATTCAGCACTCGGTGCCGCGCGTCACTCATCCCCAGAGTCCGGGATCGAGTCGAGCAGCGCGTAAGCATCCTCCTCAACCTCCGCCCGGCCCATGCCCACGTCCATCTTGACGGCTTGCAACTCGGGCAGCTTGAGCCACTCCAACTGCTCCAGTGTGTACGGTCCATCGGCCTCACCAAACGCCGTCAGCAGCCTGGCAGAGACCCGCCCCACCTCGACCTCGGCCCCACGCTTCTCGCACATGGCTCGCGCCATCCGCTGGATGACCGACACATCCTCCTCGCGAACATCCCGCAGCATTGCGAGGAGGGACCGCAGATGCTCGGGCACCGTGTCGTCCGGCCGCACCCCGCACCACTGCTCGGCGACCATTTCCGCGACCCGGCGCACGGGCACCTCCAGGGCTCTGGCCAGGTACGGGTAGAGGCTCGGCTTGGGCGGGTCCTCGATCTCGTCCCACCGCACTTTGTTCCACCAGGTCACCGATCGCTTGAAGTCACAGTCGGAAGCCATCTCCTGGTACGTCTTGCCGGCCTTGGCGTTGAGCCGGGTGACCCGCTCACTGAATACGTTTCCCATGGCGGGAGCATCATCTGAAAAATATAGACTGTCAACTCTCGTTGATGTCAATCCGTGCTTCTGGTAGGGGCGTTGGCCCCCTTGTGGCGAGTGGAGCTGAAGGTCACGCGCTGGAAGCGATATGGGCATGAGCGCCTGTACGCGAACCTGCCTGATGGCAATGCTGTCGGGTGGGCGGATGTCGGAACGGGAGAGATCACGGTCTTGCGCGCTGAGTATCGCGACGAGGTGATCGCAACCCTGACTCTGCACTTACCGAACTATCCCGTCCCAGGCTCGCCGGCCAAAGCGTCCGAGGCTGACGCCCGCCCGATGCTGCCGCCGCTGACTCCAGCCGATGACCTGGCCGCAAACCCTCCTGGGGAGGCTTTGCGTCATCGACTTACTGAGTCTGGTTCGGGTGTGTTTGAGCGTGTGTTCGCACGGCTTCTGCGGCGACCTGTCGACGGCGACTCGTGGCGAAGGGGATTGGCAGGGGAGTGGCGAGTGGGCGCCGAGCGGAACCGATTAGCGCGCCACGGCTGGCGGGTCCTCCACTCCATACCTCTGGCCAGCGAGGTGGACATCGACCACCTGCTCATCGGGCCTGGCGGGGTTTTCAGCATCAATACGAAGCATCACCACAAGAGGGACGTTTGGGTCGGAGATGATGCCGTCAAAGTCGATCACGGAAAACCTGCGCCCTACGCCCGGAAGAGCCGGGCAGAGGCCAAGCGAGTAGTCCGGGTGCTTGAACGCTACTGTGCCTTCCCCGTACCGGTGGAGCCAGTGCTCGTCTTTGTAGGCATCACCGATCTGAAGGTAGTGGCCACGCAGCTCAGCGTGCGGGTATACCGGGAACGCCAAGTAGCGGCACTGGCGCCGATCTCGGGGGTGCTGACCGCCGAACAGGTTGAGCAGGTCTACAGCGTCGCCCGCCATCGCCAGGCCTGGGAGCCGAGCTGAGTCGGCGGTGGTCAATGCCCTTGTGACGTCCCAGCCGTGGAGGCTTCCGTGAGTCCGGGTGTGCTTCCCGGCATGCGGGCCGCTCTCCTTCCGGACCCCACCTGCGGTAATGCTTCAAGATCCCGTCCACGCCTCGTCCACAGGACTCGACATAGGGCTGCTTTGGGCGGCATACGCCTGCACACGCAAGAAGACCCCGCTCTCAGCTAGAGCGCTGATGGCGGGGTCTTTGGGCACCTGATCCAAGGTGCCCCCGGCAGGATTCGAACCTGCGCACACGGCTCCGGAGGCCGTTGCTCTATCCCCTGAGCTACGGGGGCGTACATCCCGCTTGCGCGGTGACGGGTAGAACCCTACCAGCTCACAGAGGGTCCCCGTGAACAGGTATTCAGGGGCTCCGACCTGCCCGCGAGCCGGCCCTCAGGCGCGCCACCCCGAGCCGCACCACATCCCGTTCAGCCGCCCCCAGCCGTCACCTGGCAGGCCACCTCGCCTCCCGCCCGCCGGCCACCACCCACCCCCCAACCTTCGCTGCGCCCCGCGGCCCTCCCCCGCCTGCCACCACCCCCCAACCCTCGCCGCGCCCCGCGGCCCTCCCGCCCGCCGGCCACCACCCTCACCCCCGCCCCATCACCCCCTCCACCCCCACCCCCCGTCCCCCCACCGAGTGGAAGTCCGCAAAACCCGGACGCGGCCCCGTCCCGCGACCTACTCTCGAGTTGTGTCAGGGGCGTCCGGCCGTGTGCTCGTTGTCGACGACAATCGGGTCATCCGGCAGTTGATCAGGGTCAACCTCGAGCTGGAGGGCTTCGAGGTCGTGACCGCGGCCGATGGTGCCGAGTGTCTGGAAGTCGTGCAGCAGGTGCGGCCCGATGTCGTCACTCTTGATGTGGTCATGCCTCGGCTGGACGGGCTGCGCACCGCCGCCCTCCTGCGGGCCGATCCGCGCACCAGCCATCTGCCCGTCGCCGTCATCAGCGCCTGTACGCAGTACGAGGTGGAGAGCGGCATCGCCGCCGGAGTGGACGCCTTCCTCGCCAAGCCCTTCGAGCCGGCCGAGCTCGTGCGTCTCGTACGGCAGTTGATGCACCGGGAGGGCCCGCCGTCCGTAGACGGCCGGCATGGGGCCGGGCGAGCGGGAAGCACGCGCGGCTGACCGCATCGCGAAACCGGTTCGCGAAGCGCCCCCCTTCCTCCCATACGCTTGTCCCGTGACGCCCGCCGATCTCTCTCGTACCGTGCTGCACGCCGTGCGCCGCGCGGTGGCGGACGGTGCGCTGGACGCGCCGGTGCCCGAGAGTGTCAGCGTCGAACGCCCCAGGCCAGGAGGGTGCGGCGACTACGCCACCAACGTGGCCCTGCGGCTCGCCGGGCCCGCCCACCAGCCGCCCCGTGCCGTCGCCGAGGCCCTGCGGGACCGGATCGCCGGCCAGCCCGGGATCGCGTCCATCGAGATCACCGGACCCGGTTTCCTCAACATCACCCTGCACAGCGGTGCGCAGCAGGAGCTGGTGGACAGGGTGCGGCAGCAGGGCGCGGCGTACGGGCACAGCGGGCAGCTCGCCGGGGTCGCCGTGCGGTTCGAGGCGGGCGAGGAGCTGCGGGCCCGGGTGTGGGCCGACGTGCTCGGCCGGCTCCTCCGTTCCCAGGGCGCGGAGACCGGGCACGGGGAAGTCGAGCGTCTTCATGTCGTACCCGCCCCCGACCAGAGCCAGGACCCCGCCGCCGACGCCACCCGTTGGGCTCTTCTCTCCGCCGCCGCACACGACCGGCCCCGCACCGGGCCCCATCTCCTCGTGCAGCACGAGTCCAACCCCCTGTTCACGGTCCGCTACGCCCACGCCCGCAGCCGCGCCCTCAGTCGTAATGCCGGCCGGCTCGGCATCATCACGGAGCCCGCCGCCGAGCAGTCGACCGTCGACGCTCCCGCGCTGACCGGCGCCATCGGCGATCACCCCGCCGTCCTCGCCTCCGCCGCCCGCCTCCGCGCGCCCGACCGGCTCGTCCGGCATCTGGAAGCGACCGCCGACGCGCTCCTCTCCTTCCAGCACACCGTGCTGCCCCTCGGTGACGAGAAACCCTCGGCCGCCCACCGTTCCCGCCTCGCGCTCGCCGAAGCCGCCGGGACGGTGCTCGCCGGTGGCCTGTCCCAGCTCGGCATCAGCGCCCCTGACTACCTGTGAGAGAAGAATGAGCCGTTCCGCACACCCCGCCGGGCCCCGTCACGCCGATGTCTACCCCGAGGGTCACTACAGCGCCCCTCCCGCCGACCTCAACGGTCTCGACGAGAAGGTCTGGGCGAAGACCGTCACCCGTAACGACGACGGTGTCGCCACCGTCGGCGGGATCGAAGTGACGCGGCTGGCCGAGGAGTTCGGCACCCCCGCCTACTTCCTCGACGAGGCCGACTTCCGCGCCCGCTGCCGTGCCTGGGCCGACGCGTTCGGCAAGGACGCGGACGTCTTCTACGCCGGGAAGGCGTTCCTCTCGCGGGCCGTGGTCAAGTGGCTTCACGAGGAGGGCCTCAACCTCGACGTCTGCTCCGGCGGTGAGCTCACCACCGCCCTCGATGCGGGCATGCCCGCCGACCGCATCGCCTTCCACGGGAACAACAAGTCCCCGGAGGAGATCGAGCGGGCCGTGCGCGTCGGTGTCGGGCGGATCGTGCTCGACTCGTTCCAGGAGATCGTGCGCGTCGCCCACGTCGCCCAGAGCCTCGGCAAGCGCCAGCGTGTGCAGATCCGGGTCACGGTCGGCGTGGAGGCCCACACGCACGAGTTCATCGCAACGGCCCACGAGGACCAGAAGTTCGGCATCCCGCTCGCCGGCGGCCAGGCGGCCGAGGCCGTGCGCCGGGCGCTCCAGCTCGACGGGCTGGAGGTCATCGGCATCCACTCGCACATCGGCTCGCAGATCTTCGACACCTCCGGCTTCGAGGTCGCGGCGCACCGCGTCGTCGGACTGCTCAAGCAGATCCGCGACGAACACGGTGTCGAGCTGCCCGAGATCGACCTCGGCGGCGGTCTCGGCATCGCATACACGCCGGACGACGACCCCCGCGAGCCGCACGACATCGCCAAGGCGCTCAACGAGATCGTCACCCGTGAGTGTGAGGCCGCCCGGCTGCGTACGCCGCGTATCTCCGTCGAGCCGGGGCGCGCCATCGTCGGCCCCACCGCCTTCACGCTGTACGAGGTCGGCACCATCAAGCCGCTGGAGGGCCTGCGGACGTACGTCAGTGTCGACGGTGGCATGTCCGACAACATCCGCACCGCGCTCTACGACGCCGAGTACAGCGTCGCGCTGGTCTCCCGCAGGTCCGATGCCGAGCCGATGCTCTCGCGTGTCGTCGGCAAGCACTGCGAGAGCGGCGACATCGTCGTGAAGGACGCGTTCCTGCCCGCTGACCTGGCCCCCGGCGACCTCATCGCCGTGCCCGCGACCGGCGCGTACTGCCGCTCGATGGCCAGTAACTACAACCACGCACTCCGTCCGCCCGTCGTCGCCGTCGCGGACGGCGGGGCACGGGTGATCGTGCGACGGGAGACGGAGGAAGATCTCCTGCGTCTCGACGTCGGATAGTTGAGATAGATGTCTCGTATGCCGGACGGGGGATAGAAACTTCCGTCCGGTGCGTGAGACTGGTCCACACCGTAGAAGTGATGAGAAGCGAGGTCGGATGATGCGTACGCGTCCGCTGAAGGTGGCGCTGCTGGGCTGTGGAGTGGTCGGCTCAGAGGTGGCGCGCATCATGACGACGCACGCCGACGACCTCGCCGCCCGCATCGGCGCCCCGGTGGAACTGGCCGGCGTCGCCGTGCGGCGGCCGGGCAAGGTGCGTGAGGGGATCTCCGAGGACCTCGTCACCACGGATGCCACCGCCCTCGTCAAACGCGGCGACATCGACGTCGTCATCGAGGTCATCGGTGGCATCGAGCCGGCCCGCACGCTCATCACCACCGCGTTCGAACACGGCGCCTCGGTCGTCTCCGCCAACAAGGCGCTGCTCGCCGAGGACGGCGCAACGCTCTACGCGGCCGCCGAGCAGCACGGCCGCGACCTCTACTTCGAGGCCGCCGTCGCCGGTGCGATCCCGCTGATCAGGCCGCTGCGCGAGTCGCTCGCCGGTGACAAGGTCAACCGGGTCCTCGGCATCGTCAACGGCACGACCAACTTCATCCTCGACAAGATGGACGGTTCGGGCGCGGGTTACTCCGAGGCGCTCGACGAGGCCACCGCCCTCGGGTACGCGGAGGCCGACCCCACCGCCGACGTCGAGGGCTTCGACGCCGCCGCCAAGGCCGCCATCCTCGCCGGGATCGCCTTCCACACCCGCGTACGCCTCGACGACGTCTACCGCGAGGGCCTCACCGAGGTCACCGCCGCCGACATCGTCTCCGCCCAGCGCATGGGCTGCACCGTCAAGCTCCTCGCCATCTGCGAGCGGGCGGCCGACGGCAACTCCGTCACCGCCCGCGTGCACCCGGCGATGATCCCGCTCAGCCACCCGCTCGCGTCCGTCCGCGAGGCGTACAACGCCGTCTTCGTCGAGGCGGAGGCGGCCGGGCAGCTGATGTTCTACGGCCCCGGCGCGGGCGGCGCTCCCACCGCGTCCGCCGTACTCGGCGATCTCGTCGCCGTCTGCCGCAACAAGCTCGCCGAGGCCACGGGGCCGGGCGAATCCGCTTACACGCAACTGCCCGTGAGCCCCATGGGCGACGTCGTGACGCGGTACCACATCAGCCTCGACGTGGCCGACAAGCCTGGCGTGCTCGCCCAGGTCGCGACGGTCTTCGCCGAGCACGGCGTGTCGATCGACACGGTCCGCCAGCAGGGCCGACCGGAAGCAGACGGCGAGGCATCGCTCGTCGTCGTCACCCACCGCGCGCCCGACGCCGCCCTTTCCGGGACCGTCGAAGCGCTGCGCAAGCTCGACACCGTGCGCGGTGTCGCCAGCATCATGCGTGTTGAAGGGGAGTAAGGGACCCATGACGACCAACGGCACCCACCAGTGGCGCGGCATCATCGAGGAGTACCGGGACCGTCTTCCGGTGACGGACACGACGCCCGTCGTCACGCTCCGTGAGGGTGGCACGCCGCTCGTCCCGGCGAGCGTTCTGTCCGAGCGCACGGGCTGCGAGGTGCATCTCAAGGTCGAGGGCGCCAACCCCACCGGGTCCTTCAAGGACCGCGGCATGACCATGGCCATCACCCGCGCCAAGGAGGAGGGTGCGCAGGCCGTCATCTGCGCCTCCACCGGCAACACCTCGGCGTCCGCCGCCGCTTACGCCGTACGGGCCGGCATGGTCTGCGCCGTGCTCGTCCCGCAGGGCAAGATCGCGCTCGGCAAGATGGGCCAGGCGCTCGTCTACGGTTCGCAGATCCTTCAGGTCGACGGAAACTTCGACGACTGCCTCAACCTGGCCCGCCGACTCTCCGAGAACTACCCGGTGGCGCTGGTCAATTCGGTCAATCCATACCGCATCGAGGGGCAGAAGACGGCCGCCTTCGAGATCGTCGACGCGCTCGGCGACGCCCCCGACATCCATGTGCTGCCCGTGGGCAACGCCGGCAACATCACGGCGTACTGGAAGGGGTACAAGGAGTACTCCCAGCCGTCGCCCGCGAGCACGCTGGCCGGCGGGGCGGACCGCCCGGCGCTGCCCGCCCTCTCCACGCGCAGGCCGCGGATGTGGGGCTTCCAGGCCTCCGGTTCCGCGCCCATCGTCCGCGGTGAGATCGTCAAGGACCCGTCGACGATCGCCACCGCGATCCGGATCGGCAACCCGGCGTCGTGGCAGTTCGCGCTCGACGCGCGGGACGAGTCCGGCGGCTTCATCGACGAGGTGACGGACCGTGAAATCCTGCGCGCCTACCGGCTGTTGGCCTCGCAGGAGGGTGTCTTCGTGGAGCCCGCGTCGGCCGCTTCGGTCGCCGGTCTGCTGAAGGCGGCCGAGCAGGGCAAGGTCGACCCGGGCCAGCGGATCGTCTGCACGGTCACCGGCAACGGTCTGAAGGATCCGGACTGGGCCGTCGCCGGCGCGCCGCAGCCCGTCACCGTCCCGGTGGACGCCGTGGCGGCGGCGGAGCGTCTCGGTCTCGCCTGAGAGTCCGGCATTCGGGGGCCCTCGCCCGAGGATCCCTTCCGAGAACCGAGGGTCGCGGTCCGGGGAGCTCGTCGAAAAAGGCCGGCCGTCCTGTTGTGGTCCCGGGAGCGCGTCCTACTGCGTTCCCGCCCGATGGACAAGCAAGGCAAGCCGGGCAACGGCGTACGTAGGGGCACAGGAGGCTTGCGACACGCATCGTGCGCCTCCCGTGCGCCCTATGTCGCCACAGAACCTTCCTTCGATAAGCTGTACCGAACCCGCCCCGCCGCATATGCCGCGGTGTTGCTGCCGTAACGGCCCACGGGTCCTCACCTCTCGAATCTCACAGTTCAGAACCAAGGAGAGTCATCGAGCGATGGCCGGTCCAGCGTTCCGCGCCGCCGCCGTCCGGGTGCGCGTTCCCGCCACCAGCGCCAACCTCGGCCCGGGCTTCGACGCCTTCGGGTTGTCCCTGGCGCTGTACGACGATGTCGTGGTGCGGGTCGCCGATGCCGGTCTGCACATCGACATCGCGGGTGAGGGCGCCTCGACGCTGCCCCGCGACGAGAGCCATCTGCTCGTCCGTGCCCTGCGGACGACCTTCGACCTGCTCGGCGGGCAGCCGCGCGGCCTCGAGGTCGTCTGTGCCAACCGGATCCCGCACGGCCGCGGGCTGGGCTCGTCGTCGGCCGCCATCTGCGCCGGCATCGTCGCCGCCCGCGCGGTGACGATAGGCGGCGACGCCAAGCTCGACGACGCGGCGCTGCTGGAGCTCGCCACGGAGATCGAGGGACACCCCGACAATGTCGCCGCCTGTCTGCTCGGCGGGTTCACGCTCGCCTGGACCGACGGGGGAGCGGCACGCGCCATCAGGATGGACCCGGCCGATTCCGTCGTTCCGGTGGTTTTCGTCCCCGGCAAGGCGGTGCTCACGGAGACCGCGCGCGGCCTTCTGCCGCGCAGCGTCCCCCATGTGGACGCAAGCGCCAACGCCGGTCGTGCGGCCCTCCTCGTCGAGGCGCTGACCAGGCGTCCCGAACTGCTGCTGCCTGCGACGGAGGACCGTCTCCACCAGGAGTACAGGGCCCCGGCGATGCCGCAGAGCATCGACCTTGTCAACCGACTGCGGGCCGACGGCGTCCCTGCGGTCATCTCCGGTGCGGGCCCCACGGTGCTCGCGCTGGCCGAGGACAGTGCGGCCGACAAGGTCGCACGACTGGCGGGCGAGGGGTGGGCGGCCAACCGGCTCACCTTCGACGCCACGGGCGCGAGCGTCCTGCCGCTCAGCTCGTAGTGACACGAGATTGCCGGTGATGGAGAGGGGGAATGTTTGTTGGAGCCGGTAGTGTTAACCTCAAGTCTGCAACCGATGCCTTTGTGGCTCGGAGCTTCGTGTCCCCCTTAGGGACCGCCATTCTTCCGGGAGCCTCCCCAACTGCCTGAGCAGCCTGCCTGAGCAGTTTCGAGCACGCTCCGGAACCGGCACGACACCCCTCGCTTCTCCAGGAGTGGGCCGAGCAGGGGGACCTCGGGCCGGACTTTGCACGTATTTCTCTCCGCCGTCATCACCGGCGGGACCACCGCCCCGGCAACGTTCTGCGACATCCAACGTCACAGGCCGTCGCCGGACAGCACAACCGGTCGCCGAGCCAGAAGGCCGACGTCCGCTCCAGGGAAGGACCCTTCGTGAGCGACACCACCGATCTGATGGGCGTGACTGCCGACAACAACGTCGACACCTCCGCGCCCGCCGGAGGTGCTGCCTCCTCCGGCACCACCTCACGGCGCCGCCGCTCCGGCACCGGCCTCGAGGGCATGGTCCTGGCCGAGCTGCAGCAGGTCGCGTCCGGCCTCGGCATCAGGGGCACCGCGCGTATGCGCAAGAGCCAGCTGATCGAGGTCATCAAGGAGGCGCAGTCCGGCAGTGGGGCCCCGGCCAAGGCGTCCGCGCCGAAGAGCGCCGACGCCGGCGCCGGTGAGGCCGAGACCAAGCCGAAGCGCCGTGCCACCTCCAAGGCGCGTACGGGCGACTCCGCCGCCGCTGCCGAGAGCAAGGCCGAGAAGGCCACCGCCCAGCAGCAGATCGACATCCCCGGACAGCCGGCTGGGGGCACCGCCCAGGCCGCAGGCTCTGGGGGAGACGACCAGCCGGCCGGAGAGCGCCGCCGTCGCCGTGCCACCGCTCAGGCGGGCAGCCCGGAGACCCAGGGCGACGCCCGGGCCGAGAGCAAGGGCGACACGGCCGTCGACGTCAAGACGGACGCACAGCCGGACGCCAAGGCCGAGACCGCCGTCGGCGCGTCCTCGCAGCAGGACGGCGAAGGCCGCCGCGACCGCCAGGAGCGCGGCCAGCGCGGTGAGCGTGGCGACCGCGGCGACCGCCGTGACCGTCAGCGCGACCGCCGCGGCAAGGGCGACGACCAGCAGCAGGGCGGCCAGCGCCAGCAGCAGGGCGGTGGCGGCCAGCAGCAGCGCCAGGGCGGCCAGCAGCAGGACGACGGCTACGACGACGAGGCGGGCGGCCGTCGCGGTCGCCGGGGCCGTTACCGCGACCGCCGTGGGCGCCGTGGTGGCCGCGAGGAGTTCGGCAACGAGCCGCAGGTCTCCGAGGACGACGTCCTGATCCCCGTCGCGGGCATCCTGGACATCCTCGACAACTACGCGTTCATCCGGACCTCCGGCTACCTGCCGGGCCCGAACGACGTGTACGTCTCCCTCGCCCAGGTCCGCAAGAACGGCCTGCGCAAGGGTGACCACGTCACCGGTGCCGTCCGTCAGCCCAAGGAGGGCGAGCGCCGCGAGAAGTTCAACGCGCTCGTGCGCCTGGACTCGGCGAACGGCATGGCGGCCGAATCCGGCCGCGGGCGCCCGGAGTTCCAGAAGCTGACCCCGCTGTACCCGCAGGACCGGCTGCGTCTCGAGACCGACCCGGGCATCCTGACGACCCGGATCATCGACCTCGTCGCGCCGATCGGCAAGGGCCAGCGAGGCCTGATCGTGGCCCCGCCGAAGACCGGCAAGACCATGATCCTCCAGGCCATCGCCAACGCGATCACCGTCAACAGCCCCGAGTGCCACCTGATGGTCGTCCTGGTCGACGAGCGTCCGGAAGAGGTCACCGACATGCAGCGGTCGGTGAAGGGCGAGGTCATCTCCTCGACCTTCGACCGCCCGGCCGAGGACCACACCACCGTCGCCGAGCTGGCCATCGAGCGCGCGAAGCGTCTCGTCGAGCTGGGTCACGACGTGGTCGTCCTGCTGGACTCCATCACCCGTCTGGGCCGTGCGTACAACCTCGCGGCCCCCGCCTCCGGACGCATCCTGTCCGGTGGTGTCGACTCGACCGCGCTGTACCCGCCGAAGCGCTTCTTCGGTGCCGCGCGCAACATCGAGGACGGCGGCTCGCTGACCATCCTGGCCACCGCGCTGGTCGAGACCGGCTCGCGGATGGACGAGGTGATCTTCGAGGAGTTCAAGGGCACCGGCAACATGGAGCTCAAGCTCGACCGGAAGCTCTCCGACAAGCGCATCTTCCCCGCGGTGGACGTGGACGCGTCCAGCACCCGTAAGGAAGAGATCCTGCTCGGCAGCGACGAGCTCGCCGTCGTCTGGAAGCTGCGCCGGGTGCTGCACGCGCTGGACCAGCAGCAGGCGATCGAGCTGCTGCTGGACAAGATGAAGCAGACGAAGTCGAACGCCGAGTTCCTGCTCCAGATCCAGAAGACGACCCCGTCGGTCGGCAACGGCAACGACTGACGCCGTTCCCGTACGACACAGGACCGCCCCGTCGCCCCACAGGTGACGGGGCGGTCTCGTTTTCTCCCAAGTCCCCTCCGGCGCTGGTCAATCACTCGTGACCGCACATATGATCGGGCCTTCGTGGTGGGGGATTCCAGGGGGGAATCGCGCAGCGCCAGGAGAGGCCGGGGGGCCTCGGACCAGGGCTGCCCAGACGTCTTCACGCCCCACCGATTCGGTTTCCCGGTGGGGTTTCGCGCTTCCCGGGACAAGTCCAAGGGGATACCGCGTGCAGATTCGCACCCGTGGTGGTCGGCACAAGCGCCGCATGAGACTGGCGATACCGGTGGCGGCCGTGGTGGCCGCGCTGATCGGGTCGGGCATTGCCCTGTCCGGGTCGCAGTCCGCGGAGGCGGGGGAGGTGCCGCGTCTGAGTGACACGGCGCAGAAGCCCCCGAAGCCGTCCCAGGCCGAGCTCCGCAAGAGGATCGCCGGGGTGATGAAGGCCGACGAGAAGAGCAAGCGCACCCTGGTCAGCCAGCCCGACGGCGCCAAGTCCGCGCCGAGCGGCCGCATCATCGGCGGCACGGAGACCACCATCTCCGCGGCGCCGTGGATGGCGCAGCTCCACTTCAGCGACAGCACCGGTGCCGGCTACTTCTGCGGCGGTGTCGTGATCGCCCCGACGAAGGTCGCCACGGCGGCGCACTGCGTCAAGGGCATCAAGTGGTACCAGGACGGCGGTGTCGTCGTCGGCACCGACAAGCTGCCGACGCAGACCGGTGAGACGGACCCGGACGGCAACCCGGTGTGGGACTTCCACGGCGGTCAGATCGTGGGCGCGTACCGCCAGTGGAACCACCCGTCGTACAACGCGGTCTCGCTCGACAACGACGTCGCGGTCCTCACGCTCGACCGTGCCGTGTCCGTCAAGCCGCTGCCGCTCGCGCAGCCGACCGACGGCGCCCTGTACCAGGCGGGCCTGGACGGCAAGGTCTACGGCTGGGGCCGCACCAGCTCCACGGAGCCGAACAGCGCCTCGCAGACGCTGAAGGTCGCCGACGCGGACACGGTCTTTGACACCTCCTGCGCCGGTGCCTACGGCGCGGACTTCATCAAGGGCCACATGCTGTGCGCGGGTGCCCCGCCCACCGGTGAGGACGCCACGAGCGAGACCACCTGCAACGGTGACTCCGGCGGCCCGCTGGTCGTCGGCGGCAAGCTCGTCGGTCTGGTCTCGTGGGGCGACATCGACTGCTCCGCCGTCGGAAAGTACGGCGTGTACGCGAAGGTCTCCACGTACTCCGCGCCCATCCAGTCCCGTGTCGACGACGCGAACTGGAACAACGACCACACCTCCGACCTGCTGGCCCGCCGTACCTCGGACAGCACGCTGTTCGGCTGGACCTCCAAGGTCACCTCGTTCGCCCGCACGCTGAACCACGGCAACTTCTCCGGCGTCAACCTGGCGATCCAGGGCGACCTCAACCGTGACGACTGGGAAGACCTCGTCTACCGCACGAGCAACGGCTACACCTACTGGATGTACAGCGGCACCGAGGACCCGAAGCTCCTGTCCACCGGCTGGGCCAAGAACAAGCAGATCCTGATCCCCGGTGACGTCACCGGCGACGAGCTGCCGGACCTGCTCACCGTGAACTCCACCGGCTACCTGGTCCTCTACCCGGGCAAGGGCAACGGCGGCTTCTCCGCCCCCGTCCAGGTCGGTGGCGGCTGGGGCCAGTACGGCGTGGTCCGGGGTCACGGTGACTTCACCAGCGACGGCAAGCCCGACGTTCTGGCTCGTGCCTCCGACGGTTCCACGTACCTCTACAAGGGCACCGGCAAGGCCGCGACCCCCTTCGAGGCCCGCCGTCTGGTCGGCAAGTTCACCCTCAGCAGCTTCACCGCGCTGGTCACTGTCGGTGACGTGAACAGCGACGGTCACGCCGACCTCCTGGTCCGTGACTCGGCCGGCAAGCTGTGGCTCTACCCGGGCAACGGCAACAGCGCGGCGACCGGTGGCATCTTCGGTGCACGCAAGGACTTCGGCACCGGCTGGCAGGCCTACAACCTCTTCGGCTGAGGTCTGACGCCCGCTGACACCGGCGGGGGTGGTGGGACCTTCACCACACCCGCCGGCGCGGCAACCCCGCCCCGCTCCACCGTCCCGTCCGGGAAAACCCCTGATGGGACAGGCTCTGCGCCCGTCGTGCCCCGCACGGCGGGCGCAGCCGCGTTCTCACCCGGTTCTCACGCCCGCGTGCAACCCTTTCCGTCGCCGCGCCGTCTCACCAGTGGCGGAGCAAAAATTGACAGGGTCAGACAAACCGCACCTGGTTCGGCGCGCAGGGGGTAGCGGCAGACGGCGGAACAGGGGAGATCATGGCCGAGCAGAGCAGCAGTGGCAGCCGAATACGCGGCAGCCGCGGCAAGCGCCGCAAGCAGCCCTCCACGGGCCGCCGTGCCATGACCGTCGCCGCCTGGACCACGGCGGGCCTCGTGCTCATCGGTGGCTCCGGCCTCGGCTACGTCTACTTCAAGCTCAACGGCAACATCACGGGCGTCGACATCAACAGCCAGCTCGGCACCGACCGGCCCGACGACGTCGACAACGGCTCCATGGACATCCTCGTCCTCGGCTCGGACTCCCGCGCCGGCGCCAATGCCGAGTACGGCCCCGACGAGGGCGGTGCCCGTTCGGACACCGCGATGATCGTGCACGTCTACGAGGGCCACAAGACGGCGAGCGTGGTCTCCGTGCCCCGCGACACCCTCGTGCAGCGCCCCGACTGCACCGACAGCGACGGCAAGACCGTCTCGGGCTCCCGGCGCGCGATGTTCAACACGGCGTACGAGTCCGGCGGGCCGGCCTGTGCGGTGAAGACCGTCGAAAAGATGTCGGGCATCCGCATGGACCACTACATCGAGGTCGACTTCACCGGCTTCAAGAAGCTCATCGACAAGCTGGGCGGTGTGAAGATCACCACCGCCAAGCCCATCAACGACTCCAAGAGCCACCTGAACCTGGCGCCGGGCACGCACACCCTCGACGGGGAGCAGTCGCTCGGTCTGGTCCGTACCCGCAAGAGCATCGGCGACGGCAGCGACCTCGGGCGGATCCAGCTCCAGCAGGCCTTCATGAAGGCCTTCATCGACCAGGTCAAGAGCGTCGGCGTGCTGACCAACCCGAAGAAGCTGCTGGACATCGCCGACACCGCGACCAAGGCCATCACCCCGGACTCCGAGCTCGACTCCGTGTCCGAGCTGATGAGTTTCGCCAGGGGACTCGGCGGCCTGGACGCCCAGGACGTGCAGATGATCACGATGCCGGTCGAGTACGACCCGGTCGACCCGAACCGTGTGATCCCGATCAAGTCCGCCGGTCAGCAGGTGTGGACGGCGCTCCAGCAGGACAAGCCCATCCCGGCCTCCGCGGTCAAGGACTCGGCGGGCGACAAGGGCGACGCGGGCACCGTCGTCCGGGCGCGCTAGCGCATCCGGCCGGGCGCGGCGGACGCCGCGGAATAGTTCTGACAGCACCCCGGTTTTGGGAGATACGGCCGGTCCTGGCAGACTGGTACGTCGGCCCCGGTTCACGCACCCGTATCCCGCGCGTGCGACCCGGCGCCCTCCCGAAACTAGGAGACACCTTGAAGCGCGACATCCACCCCGAGTACGTCGAGACCCAGGTCAGCTGTACCTGTGGCGCGTCGTTCACCACTCGCAGCACCATCAGCAGCGGCGCCGTCCGTGCCGAGGTCTGCTCCGAGTGCCACCCGTTCTACACGGGCAAGCAGAAGATCCTCGACACCGGTGGCCGCGTGGCCCGCTTCGAGGCCCGCTTCGGCAAGGCCGGCTCCGCCAAGAAGTAGCGAGCCAACTGCGCCGGTCCTCGGCCACCCCCGCGCGGGGCGGCTGGGACCGGCGCTTTGCCGTCCCGTAGGTCTCGTTCAGTAATCGTCACCCCCAGGAGCCCCCGAATGTTCGAGGCGGTCGAGGAACTGATCGGCGAACACGCCGATCTGGAGAAGAAGCTCGCCGACCCTTCGGTCCACGCCGACCAGGCGAACGCGCGCAAGCTGGGCAAGCGCTACGCCGAGCTGACGCCGATCGTCGGCACGTACCGCTCCTGGAAGCAGACCGGGGACGACATCCTGACCGCGCGCGAACTCGCCGCCGACGACCCGGACTTCATCGCCGAGGTCAAGGAGCTGGAGCAGCAGCGCGAGACTCTCACCGAGAAGCTGCGGCTGCTCCTGGTGCCGCGCGACCCCAGCGACGACAAGGACGTCCTCCTCGAGGTCAAGGCCGGAGCGGGCGGCGACGAGTCCGCCCTGTTCGCCGGCGACCTGCTGCGGATGTATCTGCGCTACGCCGAGCGCGTCGGCTGGAAGACCGAGATCATCGACGCCACCGAGTCCGAGCTGGGCGGCTACAAGGACGTCCAGGTCGCCGTGAAGACCAAGGGCGGCCAGGGTGCCACCGAGCCCGGACAGGGCGTCTGGGCGCGGCTGAAGTACGAGGGCGGGGTGCACCGCGTGCAGCGGGTGCCCGCCACCGAGTCCCAGGGCCGTATCCATACCTCCGCGGCCGGCGTGCTGGTCACGCCCGAGGCGGAGGAGATCGACGTCGAGGTCCACGCCAACGACCTGCGCATCGACGTCTACCGCTCGTCGGGCCCCGGCGGCCAGTCCGTCAACACCACCGACTCCGCGGTCCGCATCACGCACCTGCCGACCGGCATCGTGGCCTCCTGCCAGAACGAGAAGAGCCAGCTCCAGAACAAGGAGCAGGCGATGCGTATCCTGCGCTCCAGGCTGCTGGCCGCGGCGCAGGAGGAGGCCGAGAAGGAGGCCGCGGACGCGCGCCGCAGCCAGGTCCGCACGGTGGACCGCTCCGAGAAGATCCGCACGTACAACTTCCCGGAGAACCGCATCTCGGACCACCGTGTCGGCTTCAAGGCGTACAACTTGGACCAGGTGCTCGACGGTGACCTGGACGCAGTCATCCAGGCCTGTGTCGACGCCGACTCCGCCGCAAAGCTCGCGGCCGCCCAGTAACACCTCGTACGGAACGGGTGGAGGACCAGTGAACCTGCTGCTCGCCGAGGTGGCCCAGGCCACCCAGCGGCTGGCCGACGCCGGCGTGCCCTCGCCGCGCTTCGACGCGGAGGAGCTCGCCGCCTTCGTCCACGGTGTGAAGCGGGGAGAGCTGCACAACGTCAAGGACGCGGACTTCGACGCCCGTTACTGGGAGGCCGTCGCCCGCCGCGAGGCCCGTGAACCGCTCCAGCACATCACGGGACGGGCCTTCTTCCGCTATCTGGAGCTCCAGGTCGGCCCCGGAGTGTTCGTGCCGCGCCCCGAGACCGAGTCCGTCGTCGGCTGGGCCATAGACGCCGTACGGGCCATGGACGTCGTCGAGCCGCTCATCGTCGACCTGTGCACCGGATCGGGCGCCATCGCGCTGGCGATGGCGCAGGAGGTCCCGCGCTCGCGCGTGCACGCCGTCGAGCTCTCCGACGACGCCCTCAACTGGGCCCGGAAGAACGCCGAGGGCTCCCGCGTCACCATCCACCAGGGCAACGCGCTCACCGCGCTGCCCGAACTGGACGGCCAGGTCGACCTCGTCATCTCCAACCCGCCGTACATCCCGCTCACCGAGTGGGAGTACGTCGCCCCCGAGGCCCGCGACCACGACCCGGAGATGGCCCTGTTCTCCGGCGAGGACGGCCTGGACACCATCCGCGGCATCGAGCGCACCGCGCACCGTCTGCTGCGCCCCGGCGGTCTCGTGGTCATCGAGCACGCGGACACCCAGGGCGGCCAGGTGCCGTGGATCTTCAACGAGGAGTCCGGCTGGGCGGACGCGGCCGACCACCCCGACCTGAACAAGCGGCCGCGCTTCGCCACCGCCCGCAAGGCGATGCCGTGATCAGCTCCGCGACTGCGCAGACGACTCAGACGACGAAGATCTTGTACGTGTACGAGGAGGCCCACTGATGGCACGGCGATACGACTGCAACGACGCGACCGACCGCACGACCGGCCTGCGCGAGGCCGCGTCCGCCGTCCGCCGCGGTGAGCTCGTCGTGCTGCCCACCGACACCGTGTACGGGATCGGTGCCGACGCCTTCAGCTCCGAGGGTGTCGCGGACCTCCTGGCGGCGAAGGGGCGCGGCCGCAACATGCCCACCCCTGTCCTCATCGGCTCCCCGAACACTCTCCACGGCCTGGTCACCGACTTCTCCGAGCAGGCCTGGGAGCTCGTCGACGCCTTCTGGCCCGGAGCGCTCACCCTCGTCGCCAAGCACCAGCCGTCGCTCCAGTGGGACCTCGGGGACACCCGGGGCACCGTCGCGATCCGGATGCCGCTGCACCCCGTCGCGATCGAACTGCTCACCGAGGTCGGCCCGATGGCCGTGTCGTCCGCCAACCTCACCGGTCACCCGGCGCCCGAGGACTGCGACGCCGCGCAGGACATGCTCGGCGACTCCGTCTCCGTCTACCTCGACGGCGGTCCGACGCCGGGCATCGTGCCGTCCTCGATCGTCGACGTCACGGGCAAGGTGCCGGTTCTGCTGCGGGCGGGGGCGCTCGACGCGGACGAGCTCCGCAAAGTCGTACCCGACCTCGAGGTGGCCAATTGACCGCCCCTGAGGGGCGTGGCATAGGTGCGGCGACCGCTGTCGACACCTTCAGAATCCTCCACGTCAGCACCGGGAACGTGTGCCGCTCGCCGATCACCGAGCGGCTGACGCGGCATGCCCTGAGCGCGCGCCTCGGCGATCCCCTGACCCGTGGACTGATCGTGGAGAGCGCCGGCACCTGGGGCCACGAGGGCGCTCCGATGGAGGCCAACGCCGAGGTGGTCCTCGCCGACTTCGGCGCGGACGCGACCGGGTTCGTGGGACGCGAACTGCTGGACGAGCATGTGATCCGGGCGGACCTGGTCCTCACGGCGACCCGCGACCACCGGGCGCAGGTCATCTCGATGGGGCACTCGGCGGGTCTGCGGACGTTCACGCTGAAGGAGTTCACCCGGCTCGTACGGGCGATAGACCCGGCCACGCTCCCCGACACCCGGGACGAGGGCGTCGTCGAGCGGGCGAGGGCCCTGGTCCGGGCCGCGGCGGCGCTGCGTGGCTGGCTGCTGGCGCCGAGCCCGGACGCGGACGAGGTGTACGACCCCTACGGCGCACCCATCACGTTCTTCCGTTCGATCGGCGACGAGATCAACCAGGCCCTGGACCCGGTCGTCACCGCGCTGACGGGCATTCCCGCCCGGCGCTGAGGGCACGGACCGCCACCGGCCACCCGGTCGGCGCGATCGCCGCGCATCGCGCGGCCCACCGGCCTACATTGGACTTCACGGCCAGCCCACGCCTGGAGCCACAGATGCCGGTCACCGCAGCGCCTGACACCGCCCGCATCAGCCATCACGGCGGGGACTTCGACGCCCTGCGCCGTCAGGACCCCGAGATCGCCGAGGTGATCCTGGGGGAGGAGCAACGGCAGAGCGACAGCCTCCAGCTCATCGCGGCGGAGAACTTCACCTCGCCCGCCGTCCTCGCCGCTCTCGGCTCTCCGCTGGCCAACAAGTACGCCGAGGGGTATCCCGGCGCCCGTCACCACGGCGGCTGCGAACTCGTCGACACCGCCGAGCGGATCGCCGTCCAGCGTGCCACCGCGCTGTTCGGCGCGGAGCACGCCAATGTGCAGTCCCACTCCGGCTCCTCCGCGGTCCTCGCGGCCTACGCGGCGCTGCTGCGGCCCGGCGACACCGTGCTCGCCATGGGACTGCCGTACGGCGGCCACCTCACCCACGGTTCACCCGCGAACTTCTCGGGCCGCTGGTTCGACTTCGTCGGCTACGGCGTCGAGGCCGAGACCGGCGTCATCGACTACGACCAGGTGCGCGCCCTGGCCCGACAGCACCGGCCCAAGGCGGTGGTCTGCGGCTCCATCTCCTATCCGCGCCACCCCGACTACGCGTTGTTCCGCGAGATCGCGGACGAGGTCGGCGCCTATCTGATCGCGGACGCCGCCCACCCGATGGGGCTGATCGCCGGCGGCGCCGCGCCCAATCCCGTCCCGTACGCCGATGTGGTGTGCGCCACCACGCACAAGGTGCTGCGCGGACCGCGCGGCGGCATGATCCTGTGCGGTTCCGAGCTCGCGGAGCGCATCGACCGGGCGGTGTTCCCCTTCACCCAGGGCGGCGCCCAGATGCACACGATCGCGGCCAAGGCGGTGGCCTTCGGGGAGGCGGCGACGCCGGCGTTCACGACCTACGCCCATCGGGTGGTCGCGAACGCGCGCGCGCTGGCCGAGGAGCTCGCGGACGAGGGCTTCGCGGTTCTCACCGGCGGCACCGACACCCATCTGATCAGCGCGGACCCCGCGCCCCTGGGGGTGGACGGCCGGATCGCGCGCGGTCGTCTCGCCGCCGCCGGACTGGTCCTCGACACCTGTGCGCTGCCGTACGGGGACGGCCGCGGCATCCGGCTCGGGACCGCGGCCGTCACCACCCAGGGCATGGGGGAGACCGAGATGAGCCGGATCGCGTCGTTGTTCACCGCGGCGATTCGTGAAGAGGGCGAGGAGGCGAGGAAGATCCGTACGGACGTGCGCGAGATGGCCGGTAGATTTCCGCCCTACCAGAGGTAGCCGGAAGCATCTGCAACCATCTCCGGCGCCTGTATGTCTCAACCATGGGGCGACCAGAGCTAGGGTGTGGGGCTGAGATGGCCAGCGATTCCTGTGGGGCAGCCCGTGCGTGATTACCTGCTGACGCTCTGTGTCACGGCTGCGGTGACCTATCTGCTGACCGGTCCGGTGCGGAAGTTCGCCATCGCGACCGGCGCGATGCCGGAGATCCGTGCCCGCGACGTACACCGAGAGCCGACGCCGAGACTCGGCGGCATCGCCATGTTCTTCGGCCTGTGCGCCGGTCTGCTGGTCGCCGACCATCTGCAGAACCTGAACAGCGTGTTCGAGCTGTCCAACGAACCGCGTGCGCTGCTCTCCGGGGCCGCCCTGATCTGGATCATCGGCGTCCTGGACGACAAGTTCGAGATCGACGCCCTGATCAAGCTCGGCGGACAGATGATCGCCGCGGGTGTGATGGTGATGCAGGGTCTGACGATCCTGTGGATCCCTGTGCCCGGTGTGGGAACGGTCTCGCTGACCTCCTGGCAGGGCACCCTGCTGACCGTGGCGCTCGTCGTCATCACGATCAACGCCGTGAACTTCGTCGACGGCCTGGACGGACTGGCCGCCGGCATGGTGTGCATCGCCGCCGCGGCCTTCTTCCTCTACGCCTACCGCATCTGGTTCAGCTACGGAATCGAGGCGGCGGCCCCCGCCAGCCTGTTCACCGCCATCCTGATGGGCATGTGCCTCGGCTTCCTGCCGCACAACATGCATCCGGCGCGCATCTTCATGGGCGACTCGGGATCGATGCTGATCGGTCTGGTGCTGGCGGCGGCCGCGATCTCGGTGACCGGCCAGGTGGACCCGGACGCTCTCAAGATCTTCGAGGGCAGCACCCGTGAGGCCACGCACGCGGCACTACCGGTCTTCATCCCGCTGCTGCTGCCGCTGACGATCATCGCGATCCCGGTCGCGGACCTGGTGCTGGCGATCGTCCGCCGCACCTGGAACGGCCAGTCGCCGTTCGCCGCGGACCGCGGGCACCTTCACCACCGGCTGCTGGAGATCGGACATTCGCACAGCCGCGCGGTCCTGATCATGTACTTCTGGTCGGCGCTGATCGCGTTCGGCGTGGTCGCGTACTCCGTGCACTCGGCGTCCATGTGGATCGTGATGCTCGTCGTCGCCCTGAGCGCCGTCGGCCTGGTGCTTCTGCTGCTGCCGCGCTTCACCCCGCGGGCACCCCGCTGGGCCGAGGCGTTCGTCCCGCCCCGTTACCGCCGGCGTGCGGTGCAGCCGCACCTCACGCAGTCCTCGTCGGCACACGGTGCGCAGGGCGAGCCGGCCGTGGCCGGTACCGCGGATTTCGAGGCGGCCGCGGAGCCCCAGGAGCGGACGCCGATTCCGGCGGGCGTCAACGGAGCGACAGCGATCGGCGCTCGTTCGCGCCTCCCTGACCGACGGAAGGCCGGCACACGCGGCTGACGGTTTCCGGCATGTCGCCTATTACCAGACATAGCGACGGCTTGTCGTGCACACACGGGCGCGTTCACTCTCATGTGTGAGAGTTGGCACACCTTCGGGTAAAGACCTCATCAAATAGTTTGTGATACCGTTCACGAGACCCGGAGACAGCGCCGAAGGACCGTAGTGCGACGGTTGGTTGGCCCCGAGACCCATCTCGGACCGGGACTACGCTCGTCCATGACGACACCACTGCCCCCACCAGCAAGCGGAGCTGCCGCCATGCCGTCCAACGACGCACGCTCACTCCTTCTCACCGCCGTCCCCACCGCCGCGGCCGGCGCCATCGCCGCTGCGATCAGTGGAGTGGTCGCCGGTGGAAAAGGGGCGCTCGGCGCGGCGGTCGGCGCACTGGTGGTCATTGTCTTCATGGGGATCGGCATCGTGGTCCTCCAGCGGACCGCCAAGCAGTTCCCGCAGCTCTTCCAGGCCATGGGCCTGATGCTGTACACGACGCAGCTGCTGGTGCTCTTTATCTTTGTCGCGGCGTTCAAGGACACGACGCTGTTCAACCCCAAGGCGTTCGCCGCGACGTTGGTCGCCGCCACGCTCGTCTGGGTGTCTGCGCAGGCCCGTGCCCATATGAAGGCGAAGATGCTCTACGTCGAACCCGAACCGTCTGCTCCCCGTCAGGGCGAAACGACGGGGTCCGCGACGTGACAGGTAGGGCCGGTATAAATGCCCGTTCGAGACCCTGCTATCGTCCGGTGCCAACTGCGGCACTGCGGGCGCGGGCATCCGAGCTGACGCCTGCTCGACGCGAGGCTTTGACGCCTGACCGCCGCCCCCACATCCGAAACACCACTCCGGTGCCGACTCGCGGCTGCGCGCCGCTCCGACACAACGAGGTTGCCGAACCCATGCGTCACGCCGAAGGAGCCCGCGGTGAGTGCTGAACAGACCACGCTCGCCTTTGACTGGAGCTGCCGCATCATGGCCGACAACGGCTGTGGCTTTCCGGCACCGGGCCTGCACTCCTTCCTTTTCCAGCCGATCTTCACCGTCGGCGGCTTCGAGTTCAACAAGGTGATGCTGCTCGCGCTGCTCACCTCGTTGGTCGTCGTCACCTTCTTCACGCTGGCTTTCGGGAAGGCAAAGGTCGTCCCGGGCAAGCTCCAGATGATCGGTGAGGCCGGCTACGACTTCGTACGCCGCGGCATCGTCTACGAGACCCTCGGTAAGCGGGAGGGCGAGAAGTACGTCCCGCTGATGGTCTCCATCTTCTTCTTCGTCTGGATCATGAACATCTGGTCCGTGATCCCGCTGGCACAGTTCCCTGTGTCATCGATCATCGCGTACCCGATCGTGCTGGCACTGATCGTCTACGTGATCTGGGTGTCTCTGACGTTCAAGAAGCACGGATTCGTCGGCGGCTGGAAGAACATCACCGGCTACGACAACTCGCTCGGCCCGATCAAGTGGCTGGTCTCGTTCATCGAGTTCTTCTCGAACCTGCTGGTCCGGCCGTTCACGCACGCCGTGCGACTCTTCGCCAACATGTTCGCCGGTCACCTGATGCTGGTGATGTTCACCGTCGCCTCCTGGTACCTGCTGAACAGCTGGCTGATCCCGGCCGCCGGTGTCTCGTTCGTGATGACGATCGCCATGATCGGCTTCGAGCTCTTCGTGCAGGCCGTCCAGGCATACGTCTTCGTGCTCCTGGCCTGCACCTACATTCAGGGCGCTCTCGCCGAGCACCACTGAGCCCTCGCCCGCACCACCAAGAAGCGTCCGGTGGCCAACCCCCACCGGTCCGTTAATGAAAAGGAAGAATCAGCATGGCTGCCACTGAGACCCTCGCCGCCGTCACCGGTTCGCTCGGCTCCATCGGCTACGGCCTCGCCGCGATCGGCCCCGGCATCGGCGTCGGCATTGTCTTCGGTAACGGCACCCAGGCTCTTGCCCGTCAGCCCGAGGCTGCCGGCCTGATCCGTGCCAACCAGATCCTTGGTTTCGCCTTCTGTGAGGCGCTCGCCCTCATCGGCATCGTTCTGCCGTTCGTTTACGGTCAGTGATCCTCGTTTCGCTGACCACTTTCGACGAAAGGCATTGATGTGATCGCCAACATCGTTCAGCTGGCGGCCGGGGAAGAGCAGAACCCGCTCATTCCTCCGGGCCCCGAGCTGCTTGTCGGCCTGATCGCCTTCGCCGTCGTCTTCTTCTTCTTCGCGAAGAAGCTCCTCCCGAACATCAACAAGGTTCTGGAAGAGCGTCGCGAGGCCATCGAAGGCGGCATGGAGAAGGCCGATGCGGCCAAGATCGAGGCCGAGAGCGTCCTTGAGCAGTACAAGGCTCAGCTTGCCGAGGCCCGGCATGAAGCCGCTCGTATGCGCCAGGAGGCGAACGAGCAGGGCACCGCGATCATCCAGGAGATGAAGGCGGAAGGCCAGCGGCAGCGTGAGGAGATCATCGCGGCCGGCCACGCCCAGATCGAGGCCGACCGCAAGTCTGCGGCTGCCGCGCTGCGTCAGGACGTGGGCACGCTCGCGACCGAGCTGGCCGGCAAGCTCGTGGGCGAGTCCCTCGAGGACGTCGCCCGGCAGAGCCGGACCATCGACCGCTTCCTCGACGACCTCGAGGAGAAGGCCGAGGCCGCGCGATGAACGGAGCGAGCCGCGAGGCACTGGCTGCCGCACGCGAGTCCCTCGACGCGCTGACGGACAACACGTCCGTCGACGCGGCGAAGCTCGCCGAGGAGCTGGCCGCCGTCACCGCGCTGCTCGACCGCGAGGTGTCGCTGCGTCGGGTCCTGACCGACCCGGCGCAGGCCGGCGAGGCGAAGGCCGAGCTGGCGGCGCGCCTGCTGAGCGGTCAGGTCGGTGGCGAGACCGCCGATCTGATCTCCGGCATGGTCCGCTCCCGCTGGTCGAGGTCGCGCGACCTGGTCGACGCGGTCGAGGAGCTGGCGGCCACCGCCGAGCTCATCGCCGCGCAGCGCAGGGGCGTGCTCGACAACGTCGAGGACGAGCTGTTCCGGTTCAGCCGGATCGTCGCGTCCAACACCGAGCTCCGTGCAGCGCTGACCGACAAGTCGGTGTCGCCGTCCCGCAAGGCGGAGCTGCTGCGCAGCCTGCTGGGCGGCAAGGCGGATCCGGTCACCGAGCGACTGGTCGTGAGTCTTGTGACCGCGCCCCGGGGACGTAGCCTGGAGCAGGGACTCGACTCCCTGTCCAAGCTCGCTGCCGGGCGCAGGGAGCGGACGGTCGCGGTCGTCACCTCGGCGGTCCCGCTCACCGACCGGCAGAAGCAGCGCCTCGGTGCCGCTCTGGCGAAGCTGTACGGCCGCGACATGCACCTGAACCTGGACGTGGACCCCGAGGTCCTCGGCGGGATCTCGGTGCGGGTCGGCGACGAGGTCATCAACGGCACCATCGCGGACCGCCTCGACGAGGTGGCCCGTCGTATGGCCGGCTGACCCGGCCGCCACTAACTGAACACGACAGACGAGCAGTACCAGCGGCCCGGTTGGGCCGTGCAGAAATTGCAGAAGATTCCTGGGGGTCGGCCCCCAGACCCCCTAAGAAACTTCGGGCCCAACAAGGAGAGCAGGGAACCCAGATGGCGGAGCTCACGATCCGGCCGGAGGAGATCCGGGACGCGCTGGAGAACTTTGTCCAGTCGTACAAGCCGGACGCGGCCTCGCGCGAGGAGGTCGGGACGGTCAGCGTTGCCGGCGACGGCATCGCGAAGGTCGAGGGTCTGCCCTCGGCCATGGCGAACGAGCTGCTGAAGTTCGAGGACGGAACCCTCGGTCTCGCCCTCAACCTCGAGGAGCGCGAGATCGGTGCGGTCGTCCTCGGCGAGTTCAGCGGTATCGAGGAGGGACAGCCGGTGCGCCGCACCGGAGAGGTCCTCTCCGTCGGCGTCGGCGAGGGCTACCTCGGCCGTGTCGTCGACCCGCTCGGCAACCCGATCGACGGCCTCGGCGAGATCGAGACCGACGGACGCCGCGCCCTGGAGCTGCAGGCCCCTGGCGTCATGATCCGTAAGTCGGTGCACGAGCCGATGCAGACCGGCTACAAGGCCGTCGACGCCATGGTGCCGATCGGCCGCGGTCAGCGTCAGCTGATCATTGGTGACCGTCAGACCGGCAAGACCGCTCTGGCCGTCGACACGATCATCAACCAGCGCGACAACTGGCGCTCGGGCGACGTGAACAAGCAGGTGCGCTGCATCTACGTCGCCATCGGCCAGAAGGGCTCCACCATCGCGTCCGTGCGCGGTGCCCTGGAGGAGGCCGGCGCCCTGGAGTACACGACCATCGTCGCCGCCCCGGCGTCCGACCCGGCCGGCTTCAAGTACCTGGCGCCGTACACCGGATCGGCCATCGGTCAGCACTGGATGTACGCCGGCAAGCACGTCCTGATCATCTTCGACGACCTGTCGAAGCAGGCCGACGCCTACCGCGCCGTGTCGCTGCTGCTGCGCCGTCCGCCGGGCCGTGAGGCGTACCCCGGTGACGTCTTCTACCTGCACTCGCGTCTGCTGGAGCGCTGCGCCAAGCTCTCCGACGACATGGGCGCCGGTTCGATGACCGGCCTGCCGATCGTCGAGACCAAGGCGAACGACGTGTCGGCGTTCATCCCGACCAACGTCATCTCCATCACCGACGGCCAGTGCTTCCTGGAGTCCGACCTGTTCAACGCGGGCCAGCGCCCGGCGCTGAACGTCGGTATCTCGGTCTCCCGTGTCGGTGGCTCCGCCCAGCACAAGGCCATGAAGCAGGTCTCCGGCCGTCTTCGCGTGGACCTCGCCCAGTACCGCGAGCTGGAGGCGTTCGCCGCCTTCGGTTCCGACCTGGACGCGGCCTCCAAGGCGCAGATGGAGCGCGGCAAGCGCATGGTCGAGCTGCTGAAGCAGGGCCAGTACCAGCCGATGCCCGTCGAGGAGCAGGTCGTCTCCGTCTGGGCCGGTACCACCGGCAAGATGGACGACGTCCCGGTCCAGGACATCCGGCGCTTCGAGGCCGAGCTGCTCGAGTACCTGCGCCGCGAGCGCAAGGAGCTGCTGACCAGCATCGCCGAGGGCGGCAAGATGTCGGACGACACCCTGCAGTCCATCGCCGACGCGATCACCGCCTTCAAGCGTCAGTTCGAGACCGCGGACGGCCAGCTTCTGGGCGACGACGCTCCGGTCAGCACGAGCAAGTGACGACGGAAGGGACCTGACTCATGGGAGCCCAGCTCCGGGTCTACAAGCGTCGCATCAAATCCGTCACCGCGACCAAGAAGATCACCAAGGCGATGGAGATGATCGCCGCCTCGCGCATCGTCAAGGCGCAGCGCCAGGTGTCGGCCTCCACCCCGTACGCGACCGAGCTCACCCGCGCGGTGACCGCGGTGGCCACGGGGTCGAACACCCAGCACCCCCTCACCACCGAGGTGGAGTCCCCGGTCCGCGCCGCGATTCTGCTCATCACGAGCGACCGCGGTCTGGCCGGCGGTTACTCCGCCAACGCCATCAAGGCGGCGGAGCAGCTCACCGAGCGGCTCCAGGGCGAGGGCAAGGAGGTCGTCAGCTACATCGTCGGCCGCAAGGGTGTCTCGTACTACGGCTTCCGTGAGCGCAAGGTCACGGAGTCGTGGACCGGATTCACCGACAACCCGACGTACGCGGACGCCAAGAACGTCGCCGCGCCGCTGATCGAAGCAGTCCAGCAGGACACGGCCGAGGGCGGCGTGGACGAGCTCCACATCGTCTTCACCGAGTTCGTCTCGATGCTGACGCAGACGCCGGTGCAGAACCGGCTGCTGCCGCTCAGCATCGAGCAGGCGGCGGAGGAGAGCGGCACCAAGGGCGAGATTCTGCCCCTGTTCGACTTCGAGCCGTCGGCGGAGGACGTCCTCGACGCCCTGCTGCCGCGCTACGTCGAGAGCCGGATCTACAACGCGCTGCTCCAGGCCGCTGCTTCCAAGCACGCTGCCACCCGCCGCGCGATGAAGTCGGCGACCGACAACGCCGGGGAGCTCATCAAGAGCCTCTCCCGGCTTGCCAACGCGGCCCGCCAGGCCGAAATCACCCAGGAAATCAGCGAGATCGTCGGTGGCGCCAGCGCCCTGGCCGACGCGACCGCGGGGAGTGACAAGTAATGACGACGACAGTTGAGACGGCCGTTGCCACGGGCCGCGTCGCCCGGGTCATCGGCCCGGTCGTCGACGTGGAGTTCCCCGTCGACGCGATGCCGGAGATCTACAACGCGCTCACCGTCGAGGTGGCCGACCCGGCCGAGGACGGCAAGCTCAAGACGCTGACCCTCGAGGTCGCCCAGCACCTCGGCGAGGGCGTGGTCCGCGCGATCTCGATGCAGCCCACCGACGGTCTGGTCCGCCAGGCCACGGTGACGAACACCGGCGCGGGCATCACCGTTCCGGTCGGCGACTTCACCAAGGGCAAGGTGTTCAACACCCTCGGTGAGGTGCTGAACGTCCCCGAGGCGAACAGCGAGACCACCGAGCGCTGGCCGATCCACCGCAAGGCGCCCAGCTTCGACCAGCTCGAGTCCAAGACCGAGATGTTCGAGACCGGCATCAAGGTCATCGACCTTCTCACCCCGTACGTCAAGGGTGGAAAGATCGGTCTGTTCGGTGGTGCCGGTGTCGGCAAGACCGTTCTGATCCAGGAAATGATCTACCGCGTCGCCAACAACCACGACGGTGTGTCGGTGTTCGCGGGCGTCGGTGAGCGTACCCGTGAGGGCAACGACCTCATCGAGGAGATGACCGAGTCCGGCGTCATCGACAAGACGGCGCTTGTCTTCGGTCAGATGGACGAGCCCCCGGGCACCCGTCTTCGCGTCGCGCTGGCCGGTCTGACCATGGCGGAGTACTTCCGCGATGTGCAGAAGCAGGACGTGCTCTTCTTCATCGACAACATCTTCCGGTACACCCAGGCCGGCTCCGAGGTGTCCACCCTGCTCGGCCGTATGCCGTCCGCGGTGGGTTACCAGCCGAACCTGGCCGACGAGATGGGTCTGCTGCAGGAGCGCATCACCTCGACGCGTGGTCACTCGATCACGTCGATGCAGGCGATCTACGTCCCCGCGGACGACCTGACCGACCCGGCCCCGGCCACCACCTTCGCCCACCTCGACGCGACGACGGTTCTCTCCCGTCCGATCTCCGAGAAGGGCATCTACCCGGCCGTGGACCCGCTGGACTCCACGTCCCGCATCCTGGACCCGCGCTACATCACGCAGGAGCACTACGACACGGCGACCCGTGTCAAGGGTGTCCTGCAGAAGTACAAGGACCTCCAGGACATCATTGCGATCCTCGGTATCGACGAGCTGGGCGAGGAGGACAAGCTCGTTGTCCACCGTGCCCGTCGCGTGGAGCGCTTCCTGTCCCAGAACACCCACGTCGCCAAGCAGTTCACCGGCGTGGACGGTTCGGACGTGCCGCTCGACGAGTCGATCACCGCGTTCAACTCGATCTGTGACGGAGAGTACGACCACTTCCCCGAGCAGGCGTTCTTCATGTGCGGTGGCATTGAGGACCTCAAGGCCAACGCCAAGGAGCTCGGCGTCTCCTGAGTCCCGTGACTCGTGAAAGGGGGCGGGGTCCGTCCCGCCCCCTTTCGTACGCCCCGTAGAATTGACCCAACACCCGGCAGAACCGCCGGGTGGTGACCCGAGGAGCCACCCTTGGCTGCTGAGCTGCACGTCGAGCTGGTCGCCGCTGACCGGCAGGTATGGTCTGGCGAGGCCACCCTGGTCGTCGCGCGCACCACGTCCGGCGACATCGGCGTCATGCCCGGTCACCAGCCGCTGCTCGGTGTGCTGGAGTCGGGCCCGGTGACCATCCGTACAAGCTCTGAAGGCGGAGCCGGGACTGTCGTCGCCGCGGTGCACGGCGGTTTCATCTCCTTCGCCGACAACAAGCTCTCGCTGCTGGCGGAGATTGCCGAGCTGTCGGACGAGATCGATGCCCAGCGCGCCGAGCGTGCGCTGGAGCGCGCCAAGTCCGACGACGACGCGGCCGCCGAGCGCCGTGCCGACGTCCGACTGCGTGCGGTGGCGGTGCGCTGAGCACCCCGCCGACAGTTGTCGCCCTCAGCCGCGGCCCGGACTGGACACCTCCAGACCGTGTCGCGGCTGAGGCAATGCAGGCGCATATGGGAACCCCAGTGCGGACCATGACGAGATCGATGCGAGGAGGTCGGTGGAGATGTTCCTCGCTCTGCTTGTGAGCGGTCTGGTCTTCGTCGCGCTGGTGGGGATCGGGCTCTTCGTCTTCGGTCTGCGGCGTCGCCTGATCCAGCGTTCCGGCGGCACCTTCGACTGCAGTCTGCGCTGGAACATCCTGGACGAAACGGATGTCTCCGGCAAGGGCTGGGTGTACGGCGTCGCCCGGTACAGCGGCGACCGGATCATGTGGTTCCGCGTCTTCTCCTACTCTCCGCGTCCCCGCCGAGTCCTGGAGCGCTCGGCCATCGAGGTCGTGGCCCGCCGCACTCCGGAGGGCGAGGAGGAGCTGGCGCTGCTGTCCGACGCGATCGTGCTGGGCTGTGTCCACCGGGGGACGCGTCTGGAGCTGGCGATGAGCGAGGACGCGCTGACCGGTTTCCTCGCCTGGCTGGAGGCGGCGCCTCCCGGGCAACGAGTCAATGTGGCTTGAGCAGGCTGTCGCGCAGGCGGAACCGGGCGTGCGCAGGACATGAAGAAGCCGGGGTGGACGGGGACGGACCCGTTCCACCCCGGCTTCGGTGTGCTTACCGCAGTCCCGTGTGGACCGCGTTGGCGAGTTCACCGTTGGCGGTGTCGCCGCTGAACTCCCAGTAGAAGGCGCCCTTGAGGCCCTGGCTCTTCACCCAGGACATCTTGGTGCCGATGGTGGCGGGGGTGTCGTAGCTCCACCAGTTGCTGCCGCACTTGGCGTAGGCGGTGCCGGCGACGGTGCCGGTGGCCGGGCAGGTCACCTTGAGGACCTTGTAGTCCTCGTTGCCGGGCTCGTACGTGCCGGGGGCCGGTCCGGTGGCGGTGCCGCCGGGGGTGGCCTGGGTGACGCCGGTCCAGCCGCGGCCGTAGAAGCCGATGCCGAGATTCAGCTTGCTGCCGCTGATGCCCTTGCCCTTGAGCTTGGTGATGGCGGCCTCGGAGTTGAAGCCCTCCTGCGGGATGCCCGCGTACGACGTGAGCGGGGAGTGCGGGGCCGTCGGGCCCTGGGCGGCCCAGGTGCCGAAGAAGTCGTACGTCATGACGTTGTAGAAGTCGACGTACTGGGCGGCGCCCGCGTAGTCGGCCGCGTCCAGCTTGCCGCCGTTGGTGCCGTCGGCGGAGATGGCGGCGGTGACGAGGTTGCCCGAGCCGAACCTGGCGCGCATGGCCTGCATGACGTTCTTGAGCGACGCGGGGCCGGAGGTGTCGCAGGTCAGACCGCAGGCGTTCGGGTACTCCCAGTCCAGGTCGATGCCGTCGAAGACGTCGGCCCAGCGCGGGTCCTCCACCAGCTGGTAGCAGGACTCGGCGAATGCGGCCGGGTTGGCCGCGGCCTGGCCGAAGCCGCCGGACCAGGTCCAGCCGCCGAAGGACCACAGGACCTTGATGTTCGGGTACTGGGCCTTGAGCTTGCGCAGCTGGTTGAAGTTGCCGCGCAGCGGCTGGTCCCAGGTGTCGGCCTTGCCGTCGACGCTCTGGTCGGCGGTGTAGGCCTTGTCGTAGTCGGCGAAGGCGTCACCGATGGTGCAACGGCCGCCCTGGACGTTCCCGAAGGCGTAGTTGATGTGGGTGATCTTGGCCGCGGTGCCGGAGCTCACCAGGTTCTTCACGTGGTAGTTGCGCTGGTAGACGCCCCAGTTGGTGAAGTAGCCGAGCTTGACCTTGTCGCCCGGTCCGGGGTCGGTGCCGCCGCCGGTGGTCCGCACCGCGCGGGAGCCGCTGACCGGTCCCGTCTGGTCGGCGCTGTCACGTGCCTGGATCGCGTAGGAGTAGTCCGTGCCGGCGGTGAGTCCGGTGTTGGTGTACGTGAGTCCGGTGACCGTCGCGACCCGGGTGCCGTCGCGGAGCACGTCGTAGTTCTTGATGCCCTTGTCGTCGGTCGCGGCGGCCCAGCTGAGGGTCACCGCGGTGTTGGTGATGTTGGAGGCGGAGGGGGTGCCGGGTGCGGAGGGCGGGTTGTCGCCCGGGACGCTGCCGCCGTCGCAGGAGGCACCGTTGAGCTTGCAGCCGGAGGGGGAGCCGCTGCCGGTGCCGTTGAAGCCGAAGGAGACGGAGGCGCCGGGGGCGAGGGAGCCGTTCCAGGCCTTGTTCTTGGCGGTCCAGTGATTGCCGGAGCTGGTGACATCCGCGTCCCATGCGGAGGTGACCGCGGTGCCGGCGGGGAAGTCCCACTCGACGGTCCAGGAGCTGAGGGAGGTGGTTCCGGTGTTCTTCACCGTCCACTTGCCCTCGAACCCGGAGCCCCAGTCGGAGGTCTTGGCATAGGTGGCGGTTGCCGAGGGTGCGGCCTCGGCCGGGGAGGCGAGGCCGACCATGGCGGCCAGGGGGAGCAGGAGGGCGGTGAGTCCCGCCGTCGCTCTGGATCTGAATCTTCCGCCGGTGCGGGAGGTGCTCGTTCTCAAGGGGTGCTCCTCGAGTTGCGGACGGACAAGACGGGTCGGTCCGAGCAGGCACGCGAGCGGGGCTCACCGCAGCGTGCTGTGCGGTGAGAGTAGGAAGGTCTGGACCAATCGTCAATAGGTCCAGACCAAAGGCGGGCCAATTCCGGGCGGATCCCCGCTCAGACGCCCAACTCCTGCGCGAGGACTGCGGCTTGGACCCGGCTGCGCAGCTCCAACTTCCCCAGCAGCCTGCTGACATGGGTCTTCACGGTTGCCTCCGCCATCAGGAGGCGGGCCGCGATCTCGGCGTTCGACAGTCCCTCGCCCAGACAGCCGAGGACCTCACGTTCCCGGCGGGTGAGCACGTCGAGGATCGCCGGGTCGGGCGCGCCGGGGGAACGTACGGGCCGCGGGGCGGCGAACTCCGCGATCAGCCGCCGGGTCACGGCCGGCGCGATCAGTCCCTCGCCGCGGGCCACCGTGCGCACCGCCTCCAGCAGATCGTGGGCGTCCGTGTTCTTCAGCAGAAAGCCCGCCGCCCCTGCCCGCAGGGCACCGAAGACGTACTCGTCCAGATCGAAGGTCGTCAGCACCAGTACGTCCGCGAGCTTCTCCTCGACGACCTGACGCGTCGCCGAAACACCGTCCAGCCGCGGCATCTGCACATCCATCAGCACCAGATCGGGCCGCAGTTCGCGCGCCAGACGCACCGACTCCTCGCCGTCCGCCGCCTCACCGACGACCTCGATGTCCGGCGCACTGCCGAGGATGAGCACCAGCCCCGCCCGCACCGCGCTCTGGTCCTCCGCCACGAGCACGCGTACGTGCCCTGCTCCCTGCGTCATGCCGACGGCTCTCCTTCGTCCCGTACGGGCAGCACCGCCCGTACGCACCAGATCTTCTCCGGACCCTGCGGAGGCCCCTCGGCGGGTCCCGCCTCGAACTCCCCGTCCAGCAGGGCCACCCGCTCCCGCATACCGACCAGGCCCGCTCCCGAACCCGGCGCGCGCGGACCGGGCCGGCGGCCGAAGGGGCTGGTCACCGTGACGGTGAGGGCCCGGCCCGTCGCATGGGCGAGGGCGATGCTGACCTGTCCCGACTCCGCGTGCTTGAGGGCGTTCGTCAGTGACTCCTGCACGATCCGGTACGCCGCCAGTTCCACCGGCGCGGGGAGCCTGACGCCGTTCTCGCGCCGGTCGTCGAGCGCGAAGTCGAGCCCGCTGCCCGAGCCGTTCGTACGGGCCTGCTCGACAAGGGACTCCAGTCCGTCGAGCGTCGGCGCGGCGGCCGGCTCCTTGTCGTCGCTGCTGTCCCGCAGCAGACCGATCAGCCGGCGCATCTCCGCGAGCCCCTGGACGCTGTTCTCGCGGATCACTTCCAACGCGCCCTGGGTGGTCTTCGGATCGTCGAGCGAGAGCGCGGCGGTGGAGTGGATCGCGATGGCGGAAAGGTGGTTGGCGACCATGTCGTGCAGTTCGCGCGCCATCCGGGCGCGCTCGGCGGTCACGGCCTGGACCCGGTCCATCTCGGCGAGCAGCGCGGTCTGCTCGGCCCGCAGCTTCGCCGCCTCGGCGGCCTCGCGGTGATTGCGGATGATCGCGCCGGTGGTGGCCGGGGCGAAGCTGACCAGACCGGTGACCACGCCCAGCAGCAGCCCGGCCGGGTCGCGGAACCAGGCGAGGAAGGTGATGGTCGAGGCGACGGTGATGAGCCCGGTGATCACCGGGACCCGGCGGGCGGTGCCGGGTGATCCGTACACCACCGACGCGTAGACGAGGTCCGTGAACATCAGCACGGTGAAGAGGTTCCCTACCGTGAACTGGTCGGCCACCACCGCCACCGTCCCGGCCAGCAGGCAGGTGCGCGGCATGGTCCTGCGCAGCAGCTCCAGGAACGCCGTCACGCCGAGCGGCACCAGGGCCGCCCACGGGGGCAGGAGGTCCCGGGTCTCCGTGATGTGCAGCCCGAACGACCACAGCACGACACCGCCGAAGAGCATGGCCACGGCCAGGAGCACATCGTCGCGGTGCGGGCGGGGGAAGGTCACCACCCCATGAAACACGGCGGCGGACACTCGCCGCCTCCTCGTGCGGGGTGAGCCCCGGCTACATCGAAGGATGCAGCGCCACTTCCTCACTGCCGACGACGCCCGGCGGCCGGGCGGCCGGGACGCTGGAAGCAACGAAGGGAGAGTGCCGTGATCGTCACGCTGATCGTGATCTGCGAGGTCGGCTTCTGGGTGCTGCTGGCCGCGGGGCTCGCCACGCGCTATCTGCTGAAGATGCCGCGTGCGGGTATGGCCCTGCTGCTGTGCGAACCGCTGCTGGAGGTCGTCCTGCTGGTCGTGACCGCACTCGACCTGAAGAACGGGGGAGAGCCGAGCTGGAAGCACGGACTGGCCGCGCTCTACATCGGCTACACGGTCGGACACGGCCACCGGACCATCACATGGCTCGACGGCCACGCCGCCCACCGCTTCGGCGGCGCCCCGCCGCCGGTGAAGCCGCCGCGCTACGGCATGGCGCGGGCGAAGCACGAGGGCAAGGTGTGGACCGGCACCCTGATCGCGGCAGCCGTCGCCACCGGGCTGCTCCAGCTCGCCGTCTGGTACGTGGACGACCCGAGCCGGACCGGTCCGCTGCAGACCTGGATGTACGTCGCCTGGCGCACCGCGGGCATCCACGGCCTGATCGCCCTCACGTACACGATCTGGCCCAAGAAGGCCCCGGCGGCCGAGGCGACGTCCGACCGCGAGCCGGTCCGGGTGGAGCGTCGGTGACTCCCTCGGGGAGCCGGCCCCAGCAGGGGGGCGGGTCAGCGCTCCCCGCCCGGGACCCACAGCACGTCGCCGGTCTCCTTGTTCGCCGTCCTCGCGAGGATGAACAGCAGATCGGAGAGGCGGTTGAGGTAGGTCGCGGTGAGCGGGTTCATGGTCTCGCCGTGTGCCTCCAGCGCCGCCCACGTCGAGCGCTCCGCACGCCGGACGACCGTGCAGGCGTGGTGCAGCAGGGCCGCCCCGGGTGTCCCGCCCGGCAGGATGAAGCTGCGCAGCTTCTCCAGCTCGTCGTTGAACCGGTCGCAGTCCGCTTCGAGACGGTCGATGTAGAACTGCTCGACCCTCAGCGGCGGGTACTCGGGGTCGGCCACCACCGGGGTCGACAGGTCCGCGCCCACGTCGAAGAGATCGTTCTGGACCCGGACCAGGACCGCGACGACCTCGTCCGGAAGCTGCCCCAGCGCGACCGCGGTGCCGAGAACGGCGTTGGCCTCGTTGGCGTCGGCGTATGCCGAGATCCGCAGATCGGTCTTGGCGGTCCTGCTCATGTCGCCGAGAGCCGTCGTGCCCTGGTCGCCGGTACGGGTGTAGATGCGCGTCAGATTGACCATGTGGCCAGCCTAGTTACGCACCGGCCCGGCGGAAGACACGTGTGCCGACCGTCACGGCGGCAGCGGTGAGTCCGAGGGCGACGAGCGCTCCGTAGAGCATGGCGGCCGTCGCGTACCGGCCGACGTACGCGTCCCGCATCGCGTCCACCAGATAGCGGAACGGCATGAGGTGGGAGAGCACGTCCAGCCATCCCGGCGCCAGAGTCATCGGCAGCATCAGCCCGGACAGCAGCATCGACGGCATGGCGAGCGCGTTGATCACCGGACCGAACTCCTGCGGGGTACGGACCTTCAGCGCCAGCGCGTACGACAGCGCGGCGAGCGAGAGCGTCAGCAGGCCGACGAACACGAAGCCGATCAGAGCTCCGACGAGCGGCACGCGCAGTCCCATGACCAGAGCGGCGAGTACCAGCAGAACGCCCTGGAAGACGAAGAGCACGGCGTCGCGCAGGACCCGGCCGAGCAGCAGCGCCAGCCGGCTGACGGGGGTGACGCGCATCCGCTCCACCACGCCGTGGTTCTTCTCGATGATGACCGCGAAACCGGCGAACGAGGCGCCGAACAGTCCGAGCTGGAGCAGCAGCCCCGGCACCAGGACCTGCCAGGAACTGCCCTCCGAGGACAGGGGCACGCCGGTGAGCAGAGGGCCGAAGAAGAGCAGGTAGAGCAGCGGCATCAGGACGCCGAAGAGGATCTGGAAGGGGGAGCGCAGGGTCTGCCGGGAGTACCGCCCGAAGATCAGCGCGGTGTCGGAGACGAGTGCAGACATGAGGAGTCCTGGAGGAGAGTTCAGACAGCTACGGGGGTGGCGTCGACGGGCGCGGGTCCGCGCCCGGTGATCGCGAGGAAGGCGTCCTGGAGCGTGGCCTCGGGCGAGCCCGCGTACCGCGCCTTCAGCGCCGCCGGGGTGCCCTCGGCGGCGACGACGCCGTGGTCGACGACGACGATCCGGTCCGCGAGCGCGTCGGCCTCGTCGAGGTAGTGGGTCGTCAGGACGACCGTCGTGCCGTGGTCGTCGCGCAGCCGGCGTACGAGATCCCACAGGTCGTTACGGCTGCCGGGGTCGAGTCCGGTCGTCGGCTCGTCCAGGAACAGCACCGCGGGCCGGTGCACGAGGCCCATCGCGATGTCGAGCCGGCGGCGCTGGCCGCCGGACAGGGCGGCGGTCCGGCGGTCGAGGAGTTCGCCGAAGCCGAGCTCGTCCGCCAACTCCTCCGCCCGCGCGGCGGCCACCTCCTTGGACAGCCGGTACAGCCTCCCCTGGGTGATCAGCTCCTCCCGGACGCCGACCTGGGGGTCGAGGCCGCCGGACTGGGCGACATAGCCGGCCTTGCGGCGCACTCCCGCCGGATCGCGGACCAGGTCGCAGCCGGCGACGGTGGCCGCTCCGCCGGTGGGCGGGAGCAGGGTCGTGAGCATCCGCAGGGTGGTGGTCTTGCCCGCGCCGTTCGGCCCGAGGAAGCCGAGGATCTCGCCGCTCGGGACGGTGAGGTCGATGCCGCGCACCGCCTCCACGGGTCCGTTCTTCGTGCGGAAGGTCCGGGAGAGCCCGGCCGTACTGATGATTGCCATGGCCTCAGAAAAACAGAGTCCCTGAAATTTTGCAACGACTCCAAGTTTTGGTTCTGGCCAAGAAAGCTACGATGACGCCATGGCCGAGGGACTGAGAGAGCGCAAGAAACGGCAGACCAGACAGCACATCTCGGACGTCGCGACCGGTCTCTTCCTCCAGCGCGGCTTCGACGCGGTGACCATCGCCGAGATCGCCGAGGCCGCCGATGTGTCGGTCAACACCGTCTACAACTACTTTCCGGCCAAGGAGGAGCTCTTCCTCGACCGCAGCCGCGGCGTCGTCGACCGGCTCTCCCGGTGGGTGCGCGGCAGACGCGCCGGAGAGTCGGCGGCCGACGCCGTCCTGCGCGAACTGCGCGAGGCCGTCGAGGGGGTCTCGCCCACCGTCGGACTCTTCGACGGCTACGCCGACTTCATGAAAGTCATCACCGAGGCGCACACCCTGCGTTCGCGGCTGTGGGCCATCCAGCAGGAGAGCCTCCTCGATCTGGAGGCCACCATGCGCCAGGAGGCGGACCCGGCCGACGGCGACCTGCTGCCCTCCCTGGTCGCCGGTCAGCTCTCCTGGCTGCACGGCACGGTGCTCGGCTGGATCGGTGCGGAGATGGTCAAGCGGCGCGCAGCCGCCGAGGTGTCCCGCGAAGCGCTCGTCCTCCTCGACGAGATGGAGGAGCTGCTGGGTGAGCGGGTCCTTCGCTACGCGGTCCGCACCGCGGAATGACGCGTACCAGTGTGATGTCCGTCATCTGAGACGTGACGCGCATCTCTTCGCCGCCACACGGCACCTCACGAGCGCTAACCTCCGCCGGAGAGGCGAAATGTAAACAGGTGTTAAGGGGTGTCGCAGTGGCCAGGAAGCTCGCCGTCATCGGGGCCGGACTCATGGGGTCCGGTATCGCGCAGGTCTCTGCCCAGGCGGGCTGGGACGTGGTTCTGCGTGATGTCACCGACGAGGCGCTGACCCGCGGCAAGGACGGCATCAAAGCTTCGTACGAGAAGTTCGTCTCCAAGGGCAAGCTCGAAGCGTCCGACGCGGAAGCCGCGTTGGCGCGCATCACCACCACGACCGACCTGGACGCCGTCGCCGACGCGGACATCGTCGTGGAGGCGGTCTTCGAGAAGCTCGAGGTCAAGCACGAGATCTTCCGTGCGCTGGACAAACTCGTACGCGACGACGCCGTGCTGGCCTCCAACACGTCCGCCATCCCGATCACCAAGATCGCGGCCGTGACGGAGCGTCCGGAACGCGTCGTGGGCGCGCACTTCTTCTCGCCCGTCCCCATGATGCAGCTGTGCGAACTCGTGCGCGGCTACAAGACCAGCGACGAAACCCTCGCCACCACGCGGGAGTTCGCCGAGTCCGTCGGGAAGACCTGCATTGTCGTCAACCGCGACGTCGCCGGCTTCGTGACCACCCGTCTCATCTCGGCGCTCGTGGTCGAGGCCGCGAAGCTCTACGAGTCGGGCGTCGCCTCCGCCGAGGACATCGACATCGCCTGCAAGCTGGGCTTCGGCCACGCCATGGGGCCGCTCGCGACCGCCGACCTGACGGGCGTGGACATCCTGCTGCACGCGACGAGCAACATCTACACCGAGTCCCAGGACGAGAAGTTCGCGCCGCCGGAGCTGATGCGCCGGATGGTGGACGCCGGTGACATCGGCCGCAAGAGCGGGCAGGGCTTCTACAAGCACTGATCCTCCGGAACCGATGTGGCATCACCCCATGGGGTGAATTCGGTATCGGTTCGCTTACAAACAGCAACCAGTCGGCCCACCCGGCAGTCAGTTGTTGCAAGACAGAAGAGCCAGCCAGAGCAGACAGAGTCAGTCACATGGCACTGAAGCACTCTCGGGGAGCGCATATGCACATCAGGGGCGACCACGCCGAGCTGGTCGTCGGGGGCCGCCTCGACGTCCGCAGCGCGGCGGACGCCCGTACGGTCCTGCACACGGCCGTCGACGACGGAGTCGGCGACCTGGTGCTCGACCTGACCGACCTCGACTCCTGGGACGCCACCGGGCTCGGGGTCATTATGGGCGCCCACCGGCGTGCCGGCCGATGCGGGCGAAGACTGGTTCTGCGCGGAGTGCCGCCGCAGATGCAGCGCCTGCTGGTGGCCACCCGACTGCACCGCATCCTCGCGATCGAGGGCGGCCTGGCCGCCGAGTCGCTGCCGCGGGTCTGACGCCCCCGGGCGGAGTTGCCCGGGTTGGGGCGGAATCACTCCTTCCGGGGATGAACGTTCCCCCGGGTGCGCACCGTGCGACACCTCGCAATCCTCATGAGAATGTGACGTCCCGGGCGGGGCGGCACCCCCCTGGTTCGGCGTTACCCTGCAACCGTCTAGGGTTCGGTCGCCCGCCGTTTTGACGAACCCACGCGGCGGGCACCGGACCCGAAGCGACAGCGGGGCGTGCAGAGTGGCCGGGAGGGACATCGGCACGTGGCTCCGCCACAGAGTCAACAGAATCTTGGCGGGGACGAACCTATGCGAAGCCGCATCTGGGGGGCTTGAACCATGGACAAGGACAGTTTCGGCGAGGGCGCGGGCCAGCCGCGCCCGCCGCGCGACCCCGGCACGCCCGACTTCGGACAGCATGTGCCCGCGCTCGCGCGCACCGTTCAGATCGTCGCGGGCGATTTCCTGCTCACCGTCAATCCGGTCGACGGAAGCGAGATAGAACCCTTCCCACCGGGAGAGGCACCGGCCGCGCCGGTCCGCCACACCGCCGAGGAACGGGCCGAGCTCCAGCGCGCCGCGCAGCCGCCCGTGCCGCCCGGCCCGCCCGCGCCGCGGCTCCCGCTGCCGGAGCGCGACGAAGAGCGCGAGCGGCTGGTGCGGCTGCTGGGCCGAGGACGCTCCGTACGCCTGTCGGGGCCGGCGGGCTCCGGACGCAGCGCCCTGCTCGACACCGTCGCCGACGAGTGCGCCACGCTCGCACCCGACGGCGTCGTACGCCTGAACGGACTGCACCGCACCCCGACGGATCTGCTGCACGAACTGTTTGCGGCCGTGTACAAGGCGCCGCAGCGCCGGCCCGACCGTGCGGGCCTGCTGACGCACGTCCGCGAGATAGGCGCGATCGTCGTTCTCGACGACCTCGAATTCGGCGGCCCGTCGCTCGCCGAACTGCTCGACGCGGCACCCGAGTGCGCCTTCCTCCTCGCCGCCACCCCCGACGTCCCGGCGCCCGGCGCCGATGCGCACCTCGAAGAGGTCGGCCTCACGGGCCTCGGCCGCGCCGCCTCGCTGGACCTCCTCCAGCGCACCGTCGAACGGCCGTTGACCGAGGACGAGACGAACTGGGCGGGCGACCTCTGGTTCGAGTCCGAGGGCCTTCCGCTGCGCTTCGTGCAGGCGGGCGCGCTGTTGCGGCAGTGCGACGAACTCCGCGCCGACCCGGAGGCCTTCGAGGCGTACGCGCCGTACGACGCGGCCGAGGGCAACGACGTACCACTGCCCAGCCTGGGCGAGGGCGCGGCGCCCGCCGCGCTGCTGGCCTCCCGGCTGAGCGACTCCGCCCGGGAGACCCTGCGCTTCGCGGTCGCACTCGGCGGCGAGGTGCCGCACCAGGCACACCTCCCCGCGCTCGTGGGGGACACCCACGCGGACGCGGCACTCGGCGAACTGATGAGTTGCGGCCTGCTCTCGCCGGTCGGCGGACGCTACCGGCTGGCCGCCGGTGTGCCGGCCCAGCTCACGGAGAAGGGGTACGCCGAGGACGCGGCGGCCCACGCACACACGGCGGCCCAGCACTACGCCTGGTGGGCCGGACACCCGTCCGTCACCCCCGAGCGCGCCGTGGCCGAGTCGGACGCCCTGCTGGCCGCTCTCGCGGCGCTGGTGCCGGGCACGGAGGCGGGCCACCCCAGCGCGGCCGTCCTGCTCGCCCGCAGCGCCGCGCCCGCCTTTGCGGCCGGGATGCACTGGGGCGCGTGGGAACGTGTCCTGCGGGTGGGATCCGAAGCCGCTCGAATAGCGGGCGAAGTGGCCGAAGAGGCCTACTTCCATCATGAATTGGGCATCCTGGCGCTCTGCACGGACAGCCTGGACCGGGCGCGCGCCGAGCTGGAGGCGTCGATCGCCCTGCGCGGCGCACTCGCCGACAAGAGCGGAACCGTCGCCGGACGGCGGGCGCTCGCGCTCGTCACGGACCGCGAGAACGGGCTCGTGCCGAGCGTTCCCGCCACTGCCGTCCCGGCGGGCAAGGAAGCGGCCCCGGCGCGCCAGAAGGAGCCCTCCTCGCCCGCGAAGGGCGCGCCGGCGAACCTGCCCGTGCCGCTCGCGGGCCTCGGGGCGTCGCGGGCGGCGTCTTCCACGTCTTCCACGACCGGCACGACGCCGGAGACGCTGGTCGCGAGCCGTACGCCGGTCAACGGGAGCACGCAGAAGCGCCGGCGCCCCGCGGTACTCGGCAGCGGCCGCAACCTCGTCGCCGCGGGTGCGGGCGCGCTGCTCGCCGTCGTGCTCGGCACGGTGGTCACGCTGGGCGCGACCTCGGACAACCAGGACCCGCCGAGCGACAAGGTCGGCAACGGCCGGTCGGCGAACCAGGACGAAGGCCAGGACGGTCTCACCGCGGACGAGCCCGAGAACGGCTCGGACGACGGTCCGAGCGACCCGTCCGATGTCCCGGACCCGTCGGGAGCGGTGACTCCGGGGTCGAGCGCGTCGACGGACGGGGAGGAAGGGCCCGGGGGCGGGGTCTCGCCGAGCAGGTCGGAGCCGGGGGGTGAGCCGTCGTCGGGGAAGCCGAAGCCGACGAAGTCGTCGACGACGAGGCCTCCGTCGTCGAGTGAGCCGCCCACGACACCGCCGCCCACGACGACGCCCCCGTCATCGAGTGAGCCGCCGCCCACGACGACGCCGCCGACGACGCCAGGCACGCCGGCCGAGGAGGGCACGTCAGCGGGTGGGCCCAGCGAATCGTCGGGTGCGCCGATGACGAGCAGTGCGCCGTCGGTGTCGGATCCGGCGGGGGAGCCGGTCATCTGACGAGGGCGCGGGTTGTTGCGGGGCGCTGCCCCGGACCCCGCGCCTCAATCGCCGGCGGGGCTTGATGTGCATGCCCCTGCCGGGACTTTGCGCCTCGTCCGGAGGGCTTGGTGTGCGGGCCGTGGTAACCCAGCCCGTCCGGCGATTGAGGACATCGCCCGGAGGGCGGTGCCGCCGTCGCGGCGTGAAGCGCGGGTGCTTGCGGGGCGCTGCCCCGGACCCCGCGCCTCAATCGCCGGCGGGGCTTGGTTGTCCAGCCCGTCCGGCGGGGCTTGGTGTGTGGGCCGTGGTAATCCAGCCCGTCCGGCGATTGAGGACCGGGGGCACTCGGGGGCAGCGCCCCCGAGAAACACCGGCCCCCGCTCAGAACAGCCGCAGCTTGTCGTCCTCGATGCCCCGCATCGCGTTGTAGTCCAGCACCACACACCCGATGCCCCGGTCCGTCGCCAGCACCCGTGCCTGCGGTTTGATCTCCTGGGCCGCGAACACGCCCTTCACCGGCGCCAGATGCGGGTCCCTGTTCAGCAGTTCGAGGTAGCGCGTCAGCTGTTCCACGCCGTCGATCTCGCCACGGCGCTTGATCTCCACCGCGACCGTCGCGCCGTCCGCGTCACGGCACAGGATGTCCACCGGGCCGATGGCTGTGGGGTATTCGCGGCGGATGAGGCTGTAGCCCTCGCCCAGCGTCTCGATGCGGTCGGCGAGGAGTTCCTGCAGATGCGCCTCCACACCGTCCTTGATCAGGCCGGGGTCCACGCCGAGCTCGTGCGAGGAGTCGTGGAGGATTTCCTCCATCGTGATGATCAGTTTCTCGCCCGCTTTGTTGATGACCGTCCACACGCTGTCGTTTTCGTCGGAGCCTTCCTTGAGCGTGCAGGGAGGGGACATCCAGTTCAGTGGTTTGTAGGCCCTGTCGTCAGCGTGGATCGAGACGCTGCCGTCCGCCTTGACCAGGATCAGACGGGGTGCAGAGGGCAGGTGGGCGGTGAGCCGGCCCGCGTAGTCCACGGAGCAGCGGGCGATGACAAGACGCATGGTCGGCAACGCTACTCGACGCACGCGGTCGCGCGCGATTCGCCCTACAAGCCCCGTTCGTTAATGGCCGGTTGTGCTCCCAATCTCCTGGTGTCGTCAGGACTGCGCACTTACCGTGGATGCAGGAGGTTGTCGGTTGTGCACTCTGCGTCGTCATGCGTGGCTCATGTCGTCGTGCCCGGCACCCTCCTTCCCTGCCCGTAAGGCCCCGTCGACCCGGGGTCGCGAGAGGAGAACCCATGTCGCTCGACGTCTCACCGGCGCTTTTGGAACAGGCCGAGCGAGGCGAGGTCGATGAAGCAGCATTCGTCGACTGCGTCCGGACCTCCCTGCCCTTTGCATGGGAGATGATCAGTTCGCTGGTGGCACAGCTGAAGGTCGACGGCGGGGACTTCGCCGACAACCAGACGCCTCCGCCGGACGAGCAGGCACGTGGTCAGCTGCTGCGTGCACTCGCGAGTGATGCCATTCGCGGTGCGCTGCAGCGGCACTTCGGAGTGCGTCTGGCATTCCAGAACTGCCACCGCGTTGCGGTGTTCCCGCTGGATTCATCGGTGGACGAGCGGCTCGCCCGCTTCACTTCCATACGGGGCCAGTTGCTCAATCAGTCGCCCGAACTGCGCGACTGCTGATCTCCTTGCTGCCGCTCCGCATCGCAGGAGGTGCAACTGGTGCCGGAGCGGCAGCACGCCCGGGACGCGCGGTGCGTCCCGGCTCACGACACCAGGGGCAGGACTTCCTCGCCCAGCCGTCGTACGTTCTCCTCCGTGGCCGCCAGATCGCCCGAGCCCTCGACGAGCAGGGCGAACCGCCGGATTCCGGTGCGCTCGGCGGTGGCCGCGAGCCGGTCCGCGGCGAACCGGGGCGGGCCCACCGGGTGCAGCCCGCACAGCAGTTCCGTGTACGCGACGGGGTCCCGCATCGAGCGGTGCCTGCCGTCGACCGTCACGTGAGCCTCCAGGCCCTGCTTGAGCCAGCCCGGCATCGCCTTGAGCAGCGTCTCCCTGGCCTCCGGGCCGCGGTCCGCGATCTGTGCCACGCCCGCGGACACATGACCGGCCTCAGCGACCTCCTCGGGCGCGTGGCCCGCGGCGAGCGCCAGCCGGCGCCACATGGCGACCATGTCCGCCTTCTCCTCGTCCCCGCAGTGCATTCCGAGCAGCATCGGCAGTCCGCGCTCGGCGGCGAGGGTCACGCTGCTCGGGGACGTACAGGCGACCACCACCTCGGGACCCTTCGGCGGTCCGCCGAACAGTTCGTCGGGCCGGGGCACCACCGGTACCTCCCGGAAGCTGAACCGGTCCCCGCGGGTGCCGACGCTGGGCTCGCGCAGCCAACGCATCAGCAGATCCAGCGATTCGGGGAAGTCCCTCTCGTACGCGTCGAGGCCCGATCCGAAGACCTCCAGGTCGACCCACGGCCCGCCGCGTCCCACGCCGAGGGAGAAGCGGCCGCCGCTGGTCAGATGCAGCAGCGCGGCCTGCTCGCCGAGCGCCACGGGGTGCACGCTGGGGAGCACGGTGACCGCCGTGCCCACGCGGATTCTCTCCGTACGACCGAGCAGCAGTGCGGCGAGCGTCACGGCCGAGGGGCACACTCCGTAGGGCACGAAGTGGTGCTCGGCCAGCCAGACGGAATCCAGCCCGGACTCCTCCGCGACCTCGGCGGACCGCACCGCCCGGTGCAGTGCCTCCCCCTGTCCCTGGCCCGGGAATTGGGCCGCCAGAACGAAAGTTCCCACGCGCATCGCCTTGTGCCTCCTTGCGGCCGACGCGTCACTCCCCCCAGTGGCATTAACGTCTGACACGTGCCATAGGCACGGCCAGGAGTGAAGTTGTTGCGATTTTCCGGTAACTGCCCTCCGGTGGCTGCCACCGTCCCACACCGCCGGGACGAGTACCCCGGACTTCGGGCCGTAGGCTGGAGGGGAACTGTCCGGACTTGCCCCGTGAGGTGTCACGTGTCCCCGCGCCGCAACCGCCCCAAGGGCGGCGAGAACCCGTCCGCGCCGCCCGGAGAGCCGGGTGAGAGGTACGGCGGCTTCGGTCGCAGCGAGGAATGGCAGGGCGAGGACTGGTCGGTCCGCCACGTCGCCGGCGCAAGTGCCGCGGGCAAGCGGTACCGGTGTCCGGGCTGCGACCAGGAGATCCCGTCCGCCCTGCCGCACGTGGTCGCCTGGCCGGAGCACGGCGGCGTGGAGGACCGGCGCCACTGGCACAAGGCCTGCTGGAACGCGAAGGACCGCCGCACCTCGCGGGTGCAGCGGTCCCGTAACGCGCCGAAATACTGAGCCGGTTACACGTCGCGGCTGCGCAGCACGGCGAACGCGCCGGCCATCGCCGCGATGGTCAGACCGAGCATGATCCACACCGGCTGCCAGCCGGTCGGACCGTCGCCGTTGCCCGAGGCCGCCTCGCCGTAGATGCCGATGAGCTGGCTCGGGATCGCGTACTGGAGCAGGAAGTCCTGCACGTCGGCGAGCGACGGCGAGAACATGAACATGGCCGCGACCAGCGGCAGCAGCATCACGCCGATCATGATGGTGATCGCGCCCGCGGAGTGCCGGATCATGCCGCCGACGGCCAGCGACAGCAGGCCGAGCAGGGCGACGAACAGGCCCACGCCGACGGTGGCCCGGAGCCACTCCGCGCCGGTCGCCTCGACCGAGTCGATCATCGACGTCTGGATCGCCGCGACGAGCGTCGCGAGGACCGTCGTCAGGGTGAAGACGAGCAGGAAGAACACGATCGCCTTCGCGGCGAGCACCCTGCCCCGGCTGGGGCAGGCCGTCAGCGTCGTACGGATCATGCCGGTGCCGTACTCCGAGGCGATGGTCAGCACACCCAGCGTCATGACGCAGATCGTGCTGAGCAGCACCCCGAAGAAGCCGAACCCGAGCGCCGACTGGTCCTCCAGGTCGACCTCGTTGGCGGAGACGATCGCGGCGATACCGAGGCCGATGCCGAGCATCAGCAGGATCATCACGCCCAGCGTCCACAGGGTGGAGCGCACGGAGCGGATCTTCGTCCACTCGGAGGCCAGTGCGTCGCCGAGGTGGGCCTTGCGCACGGGGATCGGCGAGACGTACGAGCTCGGGGCGTACGAGGCCTGCTGCTGGTAGGGCGTGGTCATCGGGCGTCCTCGGGCTTGGTCAGGTCGGCGGGAGCGGCGGCCGGGGGAGCGACGGGCGGCGCGGCGGGCGCGTGCTGCCCGGGCGCACCGGGCGGCGCGGCCGCGTAGGGGTTGTCGCTCACGGGTCCGACGGGGCCGGCCGGCTGGGCGCCGGGCGGCGGCGGGGCGTACCAGCCCTGCTGCGGCACGTCCGGGACCTGCTGCGGCGGCGGTGCGTACCCGAACTGCTGCGGCTGCATCAGGCCGGCCTTCTGGTCGTCCGTCGAGCGGTAGTCCACCGCGCCCTGCGTCATCCGCATGTACGCCTCCTCCAGCGAGGCCTGGTGCGGCGAGAGCTCCCACAGCCGGACGTCCGAGGCGTGCGCCAGATCACTGATCTGCGGCAGCGCGAGCCCGGTGACCCGCAGCGCGCCGTCGGGCTCCGAGAGGACGCTGCCGCCCGCCTCGGTGAGCGCGGCCGACAGCTTCTCGCGCTGCTGCGGCTCGGTGTGTGGCGTCCGCACCCGCGCGAAGTCCGCGGAGTTGGCCGAGATGAAGTCCTTGACGCTCATGTCCGAGAGCAGCTGGCCCCGGCCGATCACGATCAGGTGGTCGGCGGTCACCGCCATCTCGCTCATCAGGTGCGAGGAGACGAAGACCGTACGGCCCTCGGCGGCGAGCTGCTTCATCAGGTTGCGGACCCAGAGGATGCCCTCGGGGTCGAGACCGTTGACCGGCTCGTCGAAGAGCAGCACCTGGGGGTCGCCGAGCAGCGCGGCCGCGATGCCGAGCCGCTGGCCCATGCCCAGCGAGAAGCCCTTGGAGCGCCGCTTGGCGACCTCCTGGAGGCCGACGACGCCGAGGACCTCGTCCACGCGGCGGGCCGGGATGCCGGACAGCTGGGCGAGGGACAGCAGGTGGTTGCGCGCGCTGCGCCCGCCGTGCACGGCCTTGGCGTCCAGCAGGGCCCCGACCTGCCGGGGCGCGTTCGGCACCTGCCGGAAGGGGGCGCCGCAGACCGTGACGGTGCCGGCGGTCGGGTTGTCGAGCCCGAGGATCATCCGCATCGTCGTCGACTTGCCGGCACCGTTGGGCCCGAGGAACCCGGTGACGGCGCCGGGCCGTACCTGGAAGGAAAGGTTGTACACGGCCGTCTTGGCGCCATAGCGCTTCGTCAGGCCGACTGCCTCGATCATTCTCCAGCCCCATCGACTTTCGGTCGTCGGGCATAGGCCGCCAGGCCGCACGCCCCCGTAAGAGTTAGGAGGATATCCGTGCCTTGACGGTTCCGGCCACGTCGTAACGCTCCGGCTACGACGGCAGGGAGTCGCCGAGCGGCGGCAGATCGTCGTAGAGCCGCAGCTCGGCGGAGTCGTCGAGGTAGGGAAGGAAGTCGGTCTGCGGCAGCACCCAGCCCTCCGATCCGAAGATCAGGGTCCCTTCCTCACGCAGCGCCGGGTCGGCGCCGGCCTTCTTCACCCAGGTCGCCGGGTCGGGCCCGAGCAGCTCGCGCAGCCGGGGCGACTGCGCGAGGAGCGAGCCGAGCAGCTCGGACTGGTCGCCGCCACCGGGCCGGGGAGTGCCGTCGGGCCCCGCGAGGACGCCGTGGGCGCTGAAGTAGATGTAGGCGCCGCTCAGACGCTCGCCGGACGGCATGGTCATGGGGAACTCGTCGCCGGGCAGTATGGCCCGCCGGTAGTCGGGGAACTCCGTGTCGTCGACGGCCTTCAGCTGGGTGGAATCCAGCCAGGCGACGACGAGGACGGCGGAGGCGTCGCGGGCCACGTACGGCGTGCCCGCCACATAGCCGGCCGGACTGATGTGCCCCGAGCAGCCGACCCCGATGCCGCCGACCCGCACCGGCACCATGGGCACCGTCGCCGGGATGCCGAGCCGGGTGAGCTTGTGACTGACCTGCCCCGGCGAGGCGTTGGACCCCACCGCGATCACCGGGTGACGGCGGCCGGTCACCACCTGGCCGAGGTCGGACAGCGCCTGATCGAGACGGTGCTGCTGTGACTGCTCCTCCACGTACCACTCACCGAGCCGCAGCGGCCGGACGTCCAGCTGGAGCAGTCTGTCGCCGGCGAGCAGGGACGGCTCGGGGGTGGGGCGGCCCGGGTATGTCAGCGGTTCCCTGGCCGGCACGCCGTCCAGGCCCAGCGCTTCGAGGCTTCGGTCCTTCACGGGAGACGCCCTTCGCGATTGATCACGTGTACGGAGCAGAGCCTTCCACGGCACATCTACCCCGGCCGAGCCTACGGGACGCCCCGTCGTGCCACGGTTGACCCGAAGGGGAAGCGGGCAGATAGCTTTGTCCTTCTGCTGAACTCGACACCGGGGGGCGTGAGTTGAACATGTTGCGGGTGTGGCCGAGGAGCCGCCGACCGCATCCGCGGTATCGGACGTCGGTTCGCTGGTGGATCGCCGGGCGCACCGTCCACGCGCTGTTCCTGATGACGCTGGGCGCTCTGACGCTCCTCGCCGCCGCCATCGCGGTCGTGTGGACACTGACCGAGAAGTCCCCCCGCAGTGTTTCCGAGCGGCTGAGCGACGGGGAAGGGCTGCTCAACCTCGCGCTGGAGGCGCTGCGGGCCTGCGTGGGGACGGACAGCCTCAGCCCCGAGCACGACAGCTCGGCGCACCAGTTGCTGGCGACGCTCGCCTCGTTGACCGGGGCACTGGCGCCCGCGGTGGTGCTCGGTATCGTGCTGATCAAGCTGTTCGCCCTGCGGCCGTTCGTCTGGCGGCGGCGGGCGAGCGTCTCGCACGCCTGGGCCGCGGACTTCCCCGGGTACGCACGGATGCACGCGGAGAGCGAGGACGCCATCATCGCGGTCCGCTTCTACAACCATCTCGACAACCTCTCGGTCGTCGACCTGAAGGCCCGGGTCCATCTGCGCTATCTGGAGCGGTCGCCGCACGACGGCAGTCTGGTGATCTACAAGAAGTGGCTCCGGGTGCTGGACGAGAAGGGGGAGCCGGCCGACGAGCGCTCCTGGCTCGCGGTGGAGCGCGGAGCGCCGTTCACGGTGTGGATCCCGGTCGACGCTCCCGTGCCGCAGCTGCCCGTTTCCGAGATCCAGGGCAAGGACCTGTCGCGGTCGCACGGGGCGAAGCTCCTCGTGCGGCTGACCGCCCGGACCGTCGGCATGGGAACCGAAGTCGTCGACGAGCGCTGGTTCGACCTCGGCGGCGACGACTTCGAGACCGGCCGCTTCGTGCCGCTGGAGCCGAATCTCGAGAAGGACGTCTGGACCTGGCGCGGCTGGCGAGACTTCGACCGGCTGCTGCCCGAGGGGGACGATCCGCCCGTCAGGCGTCCCTCTTCTTCAGTACCAGATAGCCGCCGATCAGCGCCGCCACCACCCAGAGCACCATGATCCCGAGCCCCGCCCACGGGCCGTACGGAGCCTTGTCGCTGCCCATCGCGTCCGGGACCACCTGCATGATCTTGGAGCCGGCCTGGTCGGGGAAGTAACGGGCGACGTCCTTCGCCTTGGGGACCGACGCGAGGATCTGCGAGACCAGGAAGAAGAACGGCATCAGGATGCCGAGCGAGAGCATCGAGCTGCGCAGCATCGTCGCGACCGCCATCGAGAACAGCGCGATGAGGCCCATGTAGAGACCGCCGCCGACGACCGCGCGCAGGACGTTGTCCGCGCCGATCGTCGTCCGGTGCTCGCCCAGCAGCGCCTGGCCGAGGAAGAAGGCCACGAAGCTCGTCGCGAGGCCCACGACGAGCGCCAGCACCGTGGCCACCGCCAGCTTGCTGAAGAGGAACGTCGCACGCTGCGGTACGGCGGCGAGCGAGGTGCGGATCATGCCGGAGCTGTACTCCGTGCCGACCACCAGCACACCGAAGACCACCATCGCCAGCTGACCCAGGATCATTCCGGAGAAGCTGATGAAGGTCGGGTCGAACGTGAGCTGCTCCTCGGGTGACAGATCGTCGAACGTCGAGGCCAGCAGCGCGCTGAGCGCGGCCCCCATCGCGACGGTGACCGCGAACGCGCACACCAGCGTCCAGGTCGTCGACGACACCGTACGGATCTTGGTCCACTCGGACTGAAGGACCGCGGGCACCGAGGCCATGGGTCAGGCTCCCTTGCTGCTCTGGTAGCTCTGGCCCCACTGGGGGCCCGGTGGGGCGGCGGGCGGCTGCGGGCCCTCGGACGTGCCGTGTGCGTGGTACTCCACCGCACCCGCGGTCATCTGCATGAAGGCTTCCTCCAGCGACGCGCGCTGGGAGCTCAGTTCGTGCAGAACGATCTGGTGCCGGGCGGCCAGTTCACCGAGCTCCTCGGGACCGGTGCCGTCGATCTCCAGCGTGCCGTTTCCCGATTCGACCGCGACGAAACCCGATTCATGGAGCACATCGCGAAGTCGCTCCTGCTGCGGCGAGCGCATCCGCACATAACTCCGGGAGTTCTCCTGGATGAAAGCCGCCATCGATGTGTCGGCCAGCAGCTTGCCCTGCCCGATCACGATCAAGTGATCGGCGGTCAGAGCCATTTCGCTCATCAGGTGCGAGGAGACGAAGATCGTGCGACCTTCTGATGCAAGAGTCTTCATCAGATTGCGGATCCAGTGAATTCCCTCGGGGTCCAGACCATTGACCGGTTCGTCGAACATCAAGATCTCTGGATCACCGAGCAGGGCCGACGCGATTCCCAGCCGCTGGCCCATACCGAGCGAGAAGCCCTTCGACTTCTTCTTCGCCACCGCGCTCAGCCCGACGACATCGAGGACCTGCGAGACGCGCGCGGCCGGGATGCGGTTCGCCTGGGCCAGGCACAGCAGGTTGTTGTACGCGGTCCGGCCACCGTGCATGGCCTTGGCGTCCAGCAGCGCGCCGATGTACTTCAAAGGCTCGTCGAGGTCCCGGTAGTGCTTGCCGTCGATCCGTACGGTGCCGCTCGTCGGATTGTCGAGGTCGAGCATCATCCGCATCGTCGTCGACTTGCCCGCCCCGTTGGGACCGAGGAACCCGGTCACCATCCCCGGCCTGACCTGAAACGAAAGATGGTCGACGGCGACCTTGCTGCCGAAGCGCTTGGTGAGGCCCTCAAGCTCGATCATGCGGCCACGCTAAGGGCCGGGGATGGCGTGCGCCACCGGGCGGAAGGGACTTTCTCGCGGCCGTCGAGCACACGTCGGGCGAACACGCGAGTGCCCGGCACCCATCAGGGCGCCGGGCACTCGGCGATACGGCGTACGTCCCTGAGCGGGGCTCAGGAAACGGGCTGTGCTAGCGGGACTGCTGCGCCGGGACGCCGCGGGAGATCGGCTCGTCGTCGGCGGGGGTGCCGGCCGCGGCCACGGCGGCACCGGTCAGCGTGGCCAGCATCTCGCGGACGTTGGTCAGCTGCGCGTTGATCGAGTCGCGGCGGTTGGTGAGCGCCGCCAGCTCGCGCTCCGACTCGCTGCGGATCCGGTCGGCCTTGGCGTTCGCGTCGGCCACGATGTCCTCGGCCTGGCGCTGCGCCGTCTCCACCGTCTGACGGGCGCGGCGCTCCGCGTCCGTGCGCAGCTTCTCGGCCTCCAGGCGCAGCTGCTCGGCGCGGTGCTCGATCTCCGCCAGGCGCTTCTCGGCCTTCGCCTGACGCGAGGCCAGGTCGCGCTCGGACTGCTCGCGGCGCTTGGCCAGGTTCGTCTCGAAGTCCGCGGCGGCCTGGGCGGCCTTGGCGCGGGTCTCCTCGAAGAGCGCGTCGGCCTCCTCGCGCTTGGACTGCGCGTCCTTCTGCGCCTCGCTGCGCAGCGTGGAGGCGTCGCCCTTCGCCTTCTCGACGATCCGGACGCCTTCGTCCTCGGCCTTGGCCTTGCGCTCGGAGGCGAACGACTCGGCGTCGTTGCGCACCTGCTGCGCGGCGGACTCGGCCAGCTCACGGTGCTGCTCGGACGCGCGACGGGCCTCCTCGCGCAGGTCCTTCGCCTCCTCCTCGGCGAGGCGGAGGATCTTCTCGACGCGCGCACCGAGACCGGCGTACGACGGCTCTGCGTCGCTGACCTGGGCCTGGGCGTTCTGCGTCTCGAGGTGGAGCTCCTCGATGCGCTTTTCCAGAGAGGTGATTCGGGCGAGTGCACTATCACGGTCGGCGACGAGCTTGGTAATGCGGTCATCCACCTGACCGCGGTCGTAACCACGCCGCACGAGCTCGAAGCCGAAGGGGGAGGAAGTGTCGCTCATGGGGTTCCTGTCGAATGAGACCGGTGAGGTGATAGGGGGAATCCTAGGGGCCGAAGCGGCGTGTCATCGAGCGGATGCCCGTTTGATCTGGAGAATGTCCAGCCTTTTGAGTGGCTAGCTCTCGTGGGACTTGCCACTCGAACGTGTAACCCCCGCTGTTGCACCCGCTTTGACGCCCCCGTCCTTGCCCCCGCCGGGCGCCTCGAAAGACTCCAACGCCTCGAGTACGTCCTGGACACGGGAAATCTCGGCCTGAATGTCCTCGCGCCGGCGCACCAGCACATCGAGCTCACGCTGGCCCTCGCCGACCAGACGTTCGGCCTCGGCCTCCGCGTCCGCCTTGATCCGCTCCGCCTCACGGGTCAGCTCGGCCTTCTTCTGCTCGGCCTCCTTCAGGAGGCCCTCGGCCTTCTTCACCGCGGCGATACGGACCTTGCCGGCCTCCGAATTGGCCTCGGACACCAGCTCCTTGGCCTTCGCCTCGGCCTCGGCCTGCTGCTCCGTGGCAGCCTTCACCAGCTGGTCGACGCGCTCGCCCGCTGTCTTCATCTGCTCGGACGTCTCCCGCCGGGCCCGCTCGTGCAGCTCGTCGATCTCGGCCTCGATGCGGGTGCGCAGCTCCTCGGCGCGCTCTCTTATGGCGGCGGCGTCCCGGCGTGCGCCGACGAGCAGTTCGTCGGCGTCCGTCCGGGCCTTCTCCACCCGGGAGTTGCCCTCGACGGTCGCCTCGGCGACCAGCCGGTCGGCCTCGGTGCGGGCCGCGCCGACCATCGTGTCGGCCTGCTCCTCGGCCTCCAGCGCGGCGCGCAGCGCCTCTTCCTGGGCCTTGTTGATGAGCTGGTCGGCCTGTTCGGCGGCGTCCGCCCGGCGCTTCGCCGAAGCCTCACGTGCCTCGTCGACCGTCCGGTCGGCCTCGTCGCGGGCCTCGCTGCGCATGCGCTCGGCCTCGGCCTCCGCCTCCGCCTTGAGCCTCTGCGCCTCGGCCCGGATGCGCTCGGCGGCCTGCTGGGCCGAGCCCACCGTCTCCGCCGCCTCGGCGCGCAGCCGCTCCGCCTCGCTGGCCGCCTCGTTGATGAGCTGGTCGGCCTGCTCGGCGGCGTCCGCGCGGCGCTTGTCGGCGGCCTGGCGCGCCTCGTCGAGGATCCCGTCGCTCTCGGAACGGACCCGCTCCGACTCGCTCGTCGCCTCGCCGATCAGACGGTCCGCCTGGGCGGCCGCCTCGGAACGGATGCGGTTGGCGTCCTCGCGCGCCTCGGCCCGGGCGCGGGCCGCGTCCTGCTCGGCGGAGGCGACGGCGTCCGACGCCTCCGTCCGCATCCGCTGGACGTACTCCTGGGTGTCGGCCCGCAGCCGGTCCGACTCGGTGATCGCTTCGGTGACGGTCCGTTCGGCGAGTGAATTCGCCGCGTCGGTCTCCTCCTGGGCCCGTGTCCGCAGCCGGGCCGCGTCCTCGGCCGCGCGCTCGCGCTCGGCGTGCGCGTCGGTACGGACACGGTCCGCCTCGTCCTGCGCCTCGGACCTGGTGCGCTCCGCCGCGTGCTCGGCGGCGGACCGCAGACCGGTGATCTCCTGCTCGGCCTGCTCGTGCAGCCCCTGGACGGAGTCGCGTACCTGCTTGGCGGTCTGCTCGGCCGCGGCGACCATCTCGGTCGCGCGGCGGTCGGCCTCCTCGACGAGCCGGTGCGCCTCGGTCTGCGCCTCCTCGACGCGATTGCGGGCGGACGCGAGGAGTTCCTCGCTCTGCTCGCGGGCGCGCTCGCGCTCCTGGTCCGCTTCGCCGCGCGCGGACTCGAGGATCTCCTCGGCCTCACGACGGCGGCGTACGGCTTCCTCCTGGGCCGCGCCCAGTGCCTCGGCGGCCTCGGCGCCCACCCGGTCGGCGGCGGCGGCCGCCTCGGCACGCAGCCGGTCGGCAGTGTCCTGTGCCTCGTTCTTGAGCCGCTCGGCCTCGCTCGCGGCGTCGCTGCGCAGCCGTACCGCGATGTTCTCGGCCTCGGCACGGGTCGTGGAGGAGTCGGCCGCGGCCTCGGTGCGCAGCCGCTCGGCCTCCTGCTCGGCCTGGGCCTGGAGCGTACGGATCCGCTCGGCGGCCTCGGTGCGCAGCCGCTCGGTCTCCTCGGCGGCCTCGCGGCGGATGCGCTCGCCCTCGGCACGCGAGTCGGTCAGATTCTGCTCGGCGGAGGCGAGGCGGGACTCGGCCTCGGTGTGCAGACGCCGCAGTTCGTCGGCGGCCTCCTCCTGACGGGCCGCCACCCCCCGCTCGGTCTCCTCGCGGACGGCCTCGGCGGCCTGCTCGGCCGCGGCCCGGACGGAGTCCGCCTCCTCCTCCGCCTCCACCCGCAGCCGCTCGGCCTCGGCGCGGGTGCGCTCCAGGGTCTCCTCGGCCTGCCGGCGCAGCGTCGTCGCGCGCTCGATGGCCTCGGTGCGTACGCGCTCGCTGTCGCTGCTCGCGCCGGAGCGCAGTTCGTCGGCGTCCGCGCGTGCCTTGGTGAGCAGATCCTCGGCGGTACTGGCCCCCTCCTCGATCTGCTGCACGGCCTCCCGGCGGGCCTCGCCGCGGATGCGCTCGCCCTCGGCGACGGCCTCGGCGCGCAACTGCTCGGCCTCGCCGCGCAGCCGGCGCGCCTCCTCCTGAAGCTCGACGGTCTTGGCGCGGTACTCCTTGGTGTCGTCCTTGGCCGCGCCCTTGAGCTGGTCGGCCTGCTCGGCGGCATCGCCGCGCAGCCGGTCCGCCTCGGACTCGGCCTCGCGGCGGATCCGCTCGGCCTCCTCGCCCGCCTTGCGGGTGGTCTCCCGGGCGTCGTCGGAGGCCTTGGTCAGGACCTCCTCGGCGGTACGCGCCGCCTTCGCGAGCTGGGCGGCGGAGTCCTCCGCCACGGACGTACGGGCCTTCTCCGCGGCGGCGGCGACGACCTTCTCGGCCTCCGCGCGGGCGTCGGCGAGTGCCTGCTCGGCGTCCGCCTTGAGCGCCTCGGACTCGGTGGTGGCCTCGGCGACCAGCCGGGCGATCTCGGCCTTGGCCGTACGGGTGCGCTGCTCGTTGACCGAATCGGCGGACGCCAGCTGCTTGGCCGCCGCGTCCTTGGCCTCGGAGACCAGCTTCTCGGCCTCCGCGCGGGACTCGCGCAGCTTCTCCTCGGCCTCCTGTATCCGCTGTTCCGCCGAGCGGCTCAGCTCAGCGGCCTGCTGGCGAGCCTGGTCGGACTCGGCGGTGGTGGAGGTCCGCAGCTGCTCGGCGTGGCTGGTGGCTTCCTGCGCCTGGTTGGAGGCGGCGTTCAGCAGCCGTTCGGCGTCCTTGCGGGCGCGCAGCAGGATCGACTCGGCCTCCGAGCGGGCCGACTCGGCCTCGGATCCGAGGCGCCGGCCGGACTCCTCGGCGACCCGGGCGGCCTCCGCGCGGGCGGCGGCCAGCGACTTCTCGGCCTCGGCGCGGGACTCCTCGAGGAGTCGGCGGGCCTGGGCCTCGGTACGGGCGCGCAGCTGCTCGGCCCAGGCGACATTCTCGTTGACGTGCGCCTCGACGGTCTGACGGCGCTCGGCCAGCTCCTGGTCCAGGCGCTGCCGGCGCTGGTTCGCCTCGGTGTGCAGCTCGGCCTGGAGACGGGCCTGGTGCTCGGCGTGCTCCTGGAGGATGCGCTGCGTCTGGGCACGGACGTCGCGCAGTTCGCGCTCGGCGTCCGTCCTGAGCTGATCCGCCTGGATCTGGGCGTTCCGGAGCAACTGCTCGGCCTGGTAGCCGATGTCCGCATTGTCGTACGCCGGACGGGAGGCGAGACTGCGTCGCGCCTCGTGGAGCTTGGCGCGCAACACCTCGACCTGGTAGCCGAGGTCTTCGGCGTGCTGGACGGCCTTCTCCCGCTCGGTCTTCAGCCGGTCCATCTCGGCTTCGAACCGCGAGAGGTGGTCGTCGTCAGCTCGGTGGCTCTCCTGGCGTTCGTAGCCCCGCACTGCGCGGTCCCATCCGTCCCCTGGTCGCAACTCTCTCCAAACGAGCACCGTTCGCCGGCGAACGGCCCCCCGGGGAATGGTGACAGATCAACGGAGGGAACGCGGCGCGGCCCCGACCCGGCCCCGGCCCGGAATCGCCCACTCTACCGGGCCGGGAATCCAGCGGTCAGTGCTCCGTTGCAGAGGTGACGAGTTCGGTCAGCACGCCATGGCAGTCCTTGGGGTGGAGAAAAGTGATACGGGAGCCCATGGAGCCGATACGCGGCTCGTCGTAGAGAACACGCACACCCTTGTCGCGGACGGCCTGGGCGTCCCCGTCGACGTCCGCGGTGCCGAAGGCGATGTGGTGCACCCCCTCACCGTTCTTGGCCAGCCACTTTCCCACCGCGGAGTCCTCCCGGGTGGGCTCCAGGAGCTGGAGGTAGGAGGCGCCGCCGTCGGACGTCTCATTGATCTTGAGCATGGCTTCCCGCACGCCCTGCTCCTCGTTGACCTCCGTGTGGAAGACCTCGAAGCCGTAGGTGGCCCGGTAGAACTCGACGGTCTTGTCGAGGTCGAAGCAGGCAATCCCGATGTGGTCGATTCGCGTCAGCATTCCCCCAGTGCAGCGCCACGTGCGGTGGTTACGCAACGTGCGCGCGATCACACCGGTCGGCCGATGACCCGGAGCAGTACCGCTCAGTACATTGAGGTAAACCCTCGTTCACTCCTCAGCCCCGTGCTGAAAGGGGATCCTGTCTCATGTCTGGAACGACCGGTACCACCTCGGTGATCGTCGCGGGCGCCCGTACGCCCATGGGGCGTCTGCTCGGCTCACTCAAGTCCTTCTCCGGTGCCGACCTCGGCGGTTTCGCCATCAAGGCGGCGCTGGACCGCGCGGGCATCGGCGGTGACCAGGTGCAGTACGTGATCATGGGCCAGGTGCTGCAGGCCGGCGCGGGGCAGATCCCGGCACGCCAGGCCGCGGTCAAGGCCGGCATCCCGATGAGCGTTCCCGCGCTCACCATCAACAAGGTCTGTCTCTCCGGCCTCGACGCCATCGCGCTGGCGGACCAGCTGATCCGCGCCGGCGAGTTCGATGTCGTCGTCGCCGGCGGCCAGGAGTCCATGACCAACGCGCCGCATCTGCTGCCGAAGTCCCGCGAGGGCTACAAGTACGGCGCCGTCGAGATGCTCGACGCCATGGCGTACGACGGTCTGACCGACGCGTTCGAGAACGTCGCCATGGGTGAGTCCACCGAGAAGCACAACACCCGCCTCGGTATCGAGCGCCCGGCGCAGGACGAGATCGCGGCGCTGTCCCACCAGCGTGCCGCCGCCGCGCAGAAGAACGGCATCTTCGAGGCGGAGATCACGCCCGTCGAGATCCCGCAGCGCAAGGGCGAGCCGGTCGTCTTCGCCAAGGACGAGGGCATCCGCGGCGAGACGACGGTGGAGTCGCTGAGCAAGCTGCGCCCCGCCTTCGCCAAGGACGGCACGATCACGGCCGGTACCTCCTCGCAGATCTCCGACGGTGCGGCGGCGGTCGTCGTGATGAGCAAGGCCAAGGCGGAGGAGCTCGGCCTGGAGTGGATCGCGGAGATCGGCGCCCACGGCAACGTGGCCGGGCCGGACAACTCCCTCCAGTCGCAGCCCGCCAACGCGATCGCGCATGCCCTGAAGAAGGACGGTCTCGCGGTCTCCGACCTGGATCTCATCGAGATCAACGAGGCGTTCGCCGCGGTCGCGGTGCAGTCAATGAAGGATCTTGGGGTATCCCCGGAAAAGGTGAACGTCAACGGCGGTGCGATCGCCCTCGGCCACCCCATCGGCATGTCCGGCGCGCGGGTGGTGCTCCACCTGGCGCTGGAGCTGCGGCGCCGGGGCGGCGGCGTGGGTGCGGCCGCGCTGTGCGGCGGCGGCGGACAGGGTGACGCGCTGATCGTCCGCGTGCCGTCGAAGTAGGCCGGGCAAGTCGAGAGAAGGAGCACGGCAATGGTGGACGTCCCCCAGCTCGTCGCCCAGGCGAGGGAGGGCCGGCCGAGGGCGGTGGCCCGGCTGATCTCGCTGGTGGAGGGGGCGTCCCCGCAGTTGCGCGAGGTGATGGCGGCGCTGGCACCGCTGGCCGGCGGTGCGTACGTCGTCGGCCTGACGGGCTCGCCCGGCGTCGGCAAGTCCACCTCCACCTCCGCGCTGGTGACCGCCTACCGGCGGGCGGGGAAGCGGGTCGGCGTGCTGGCGGTCGACCCCTCCTCGCCCTTCTCCGGCGGTGCGCTGCTCGGCGACCGGGTCCGGATGTCGGACCACGCCTCCGACCCCGGTGTCTACATCCGCTCGATGGCCACCCGCGGTCACCTCGGCGGGCTGGCCTGGGCGGCGCCGCAGGCGATCCGGGTGCTGGACGCCGCCGGCTGCGACGTGATCCTGGTGGAGACCGTCGGCGTGGGCCAGTCCGAGGTCGAGATCGCCTCGCAGGCCGACACCTCGGTGGTGCTGCTCGCGCCCGGGATGGGCGACGGCATCCAGGCGGCGAAGGCGGGCATCCTGGAGATCGGCGACGTCTACGTCGTCAACAAGGCGGACCGGGACGGGGCGGACGCGACGGCCCGCGAGCTCAACCACATGCTGGGTCTCGGTGAGGCGCGGGGGCCGGGCGACTGGCGCCCGCCGATCGTGAAGACGGTCGCGGCCCGGGGCGAGGGCATGGACGAGGTCGTCGAGGCGCTGGAGAAGCACCGCGCCTGGATGGAGGAGCACGGGGTCCTGACCGAGCGCAGGGCCCGCCGTGCGGCGGGCGAGGTCGAGACGATCGCGGTCACCCGCCTGCGTGAGCGGATCGGTGATCTGCACGGTGACCGCCGGCTGGGGGCGCTGGCGGAGCGGATCGTGGCGGGTGAACTGGACCCGTACACGGCGGCGGACGAACTGGTCGCGGGTCTCACGGAGTCCTGACGGGGCGGTCCGCGGGGGCCGTGAGACGACGCGCCTCGGTCGCCTGCGGGGCTTGAGCGCTCAAGCCCCACAGGCGACCGAGGAGACGACCGGAGGCCGAACCGGGAATCAGTCGTCCGAGCCGTCGTCGGCCTTGTCCTTCGAAGTGCCGTCGTCCGACGCGCTGTTGGCGGTCTTGGCGGTCTTGTCGTCGTCGGAGCCGTCGGTGTCGGTGTCGTCGGCGGCGTCGTCCTGCGATGCGGACGCCTTGCCCGTGGTTGCGTCCACCGTCACGTCGTGCGACGCCCCGTCCTTGCCACGGACGTCTACCTCCCAGTGACCGTCGTCGAACTCGACCTCCGTGACCGTGCCCGGGCGGAACTCCAGCGCCGCGGCGCTCGCCTGCCGGGCGTCGACCTTCGCCGCGCTCAGGGCCTTGCGCTCGGCCGCGTCGTCGGACCTGCCATCGTCGGACTTGTCGTCATCGGAGTCGTCACCCTTGTCGTCCTGGGCCGCGGACGCCTTGCCCGACGCGTTCACCGTCACCTCGCGGTCGTCGCCGTTCTTGCCCTGCACGTCGACCTCCCAGACGCCCGCGTCGTCGTCGGTGCCGGCCGACTCCACCGTGCCCGGTGCCTTCTGCAGCGCCGCGTCCACCGCCTCGGAGACGGTGACCTTCGACGTGGGCGCGGCGTCGTCGGCCGACGCGGCGACCGCGGTGTAGGTGCCGCCGCCGACCAGGGCCGCCACGGCCACTGCGGAAATCAGGATCTTGCGCTTCATGAGGTGTCCTTAGGGATCGGTTGGTTGCGACGGGGACCAATCTCCTCGGGTGATGCTGAACCCGAGCTGAAGCCACCTGAAGGGTTCTTCAGCTTCGGTGCGCGACCCTGGGCACATGCGTTTGCTGATCGTGGAGGACGAGAAGCGGCTCGCTCTGTCCCTCGCCAGGGGACTGACGGCCGAGGGCTATGCCGTGGACGTGGTCCACGACGGTCTGGAGGGGCTCCACCGGGCCTCGGAGGGCGACTACGACCTCGTCGTCCTCGACATCATGCTGCCCGGCATGAACGGCTACCGCGTCTGCGGGGCGCTGCGCGCCGCGGGCCACGACGTCCCGATCCTGATGCTCACGGCCAAGGACGGTGAGTACGACGAGGCCGAGGGGCTCGACACCGGTGCCGACGACTACCTGACGAAGCCCTTCTCGTACGTGGTCCTCGTCGCGAGGATCAAGGCCCTGCTCCGCCGCCGCGGTCCGGCCGCCGGTTCGCCCGTCCTCAACGTCGGCGATCTGCGGGTGGAGACGGCGGCCCGCCGGGTCTTCAGAGGTACGGAGGAAGCCTCGCTCACCGCCAAGGAGTTCGCCGTTCTGGAGCAGCTCGCCGTGCGCGCGGGGGATGTGGTGAGCAAGGCGCAGATCCTGGAGCACGTCTGGGACTTCGCCTACGAGGGCGATCCCAACATCATCGAGGTCTACATCAGTTCGCTGCGCCGCAAGCTGGGCGCGGAGCGCATCCAGACCGTGCGCGGCGCGGGCTACCGTCTGGTGGCCACGTCATGAGGTCGGTGCGGGCGCGAGCCGCTCTGGGGGCCACGCTGGTCGTCGCGGTCGCCCTGATCGCCGCCGGTGTCTCCGTCCTCCTCGTGCTGCGGACCAACCTCATCGATCAGACGGATCTCCAGGCCGAGGTCGCGGCCCGCGAGACGGCGTCCCAGGTCGCCCTGGGCACGGCGTTCGACCGGCTCGACCTGCCCGACGGCGATGAGCGGCCGGTGCAGATCGTCGACGAGAAGGGCCGGGTACGGGCCGTGAGCGAAGGGCTGGAGAGCATCTCCGGCACCGCGACCGGCCAGGTCAAGCCCCAGGGTGCCGTCCAGCCGCCCGCCGGCGACGACGATGACGACGGGCAGGAGCAGGACGACGATCCGCGCCCGGGCGAGGTGTCGAGCGCGGAGCCGCGGTTCAGCACGGGCAGTGCCACGGTGGACGGCGAGAGTGCCGAGTACCGGTTCGCCGCCGTCGAGGCGGCGAACGGCGACGGTCTCACGCTCACCGTCTACGCGGGCGCACCGCTGGCTCCCGAGCAGGACGCCGTGAACACGGTGCGCGAAGCCATGCTGGTCGGGCTGCCGTTGCTGCTGGTCGTCGTCGGCGGGGTGACCTGGCTGGTGACCCGGCGCGCCCTTCAGCCCGTCGAGGGCATCCGGAGCGAGATGGCGGCGATCACGGCGTCCGAGGATCTCTCCCGGCGCGTGCCGGAGCCCGGCTCGCGGGACGAGGTCGCACGGCTGGCCCGGACGACCAACGAGACGCTGGCCGCCCTGGAGGCCTCCGTCCAGCGGCAGCGTGCCTTCGTCGCGGACGCCTCGCACGAGCTGCGCAGCCCCATCGCCTCGCTGCGCACCCAGCTCGAAGTGGGTGTGGCCCACCCGGAGTTGCTGGATGTGCCGGGCGCGGTGGAGGACACCGTACGGCTTCAGCAGCTCGCCGCCGATCTGCTGCTGCTGGCCCGGCTGGACGCGGGGGAGCGGCCCGGGAGCAGCCGGCTGGACCTGGCCGCGCTGGTGCGGGAGGAGACGTCACAGCGGACGGGTGACCGGATCGCGGTGGTGGTGGAGGCCGGCGAGGGGCTCGACGTGACCGGATCGCGCGGCCAGTTGGCGCGGGTGCTGGGCAATCTCCTGGACAACGCCCAGCGGCACGCGCGTACATCGGTCAGCGCCTCGGTGACCAGGCAGGGGCGTCAGGTGGTGCTCAGCGTCGCGGACGACGGCGACGGAGTGCCCGACAGCGAACGGGAGCGGATCTTCGAGCGGTTCGTGCGCCTCGACGACGCCCGCAGCAGGGACGAGGGCGGCGCGGGCCTCGGGCTCGCCATCGCCCGCGATGTGGCGGTGCGCCACGGCGGGACGCTGGAACCGGGCCGGGCCGCGGCGGGCGGCGCGCTCTTCGAGCTCCGCCTGCCCGCCGCGTAGTGCCGTGACCCGGCTACGCCTTGCCGCGCCGGCCGCGCAGGTGGTCGGCCACCGGCGAGAGGGACGCCCGCAGGTCCGCGAGAGCCTCCGGCGTCAGCAGATCGATGAAGTGCTTGCGTACGGACGCGACATGGTGCGGCGCGACCTTCTGCATGGTCTCGGTGCCCTGGTCGGTGAGCACCGCGTACAGCCCGCGGCGGTCGGACTCGCAGTTCTCCCGGCGGACCAGGCCCGCGCTCTCCATGCGCGTGATCTGGTGGGAGAGGCGGCTCTTGGACTGGAGCGTGGCCGCCGCCAGGTCGCTCATCCGCATACGCCGGTCCGGTGACTCCGAGAGGTTGACCAGGATCTCGTAGTCGTTGTTGGTCAGGCCGAACGGCTGGAGGTCCTTCTCGAGCTGGTGCATCAGCAGTCGGCTGACGTCCAGGTGCGTGCGCCAGGCGCACTGCTCGTCATCGGTCAGCCAGCGGGTGGCCGTCTCGGTCTCCATATATGGATTCTACCTAAGAAGTTGAAAGACGGACGAATTGTGAGCTGTGACGCCGGGCACCCGGTACACGAAAGGCGCAGCGCACCGGTGGGTGCAGACGTTCGACGTCACACTCCGCAGACTACCGCTCACAGGCCGAAGCGACGCTGGAGGTCCCCCAGCTGACCGGGGAGACGGGGGCTGCCCCCCGGTTGACCTGGGGTCCCTCCGCCGTGGCCGCCCGGCACCCCCGCCTGGTGCGGTACGGCACCGGTCGCCGTCTCCGCCATCAGCATCTCGGTCGACTGGAGCAGCACCGTGCCCGCGCCGATGAACTCGAACTGGTGCTCCTCACCGGAGGCGCCGCCGATCCCGGTCATCGCACGCAGGCCTCCCATCACGCCGGTCATATAGCCGTGGTCGTAGTGGTGACAGGGGGAGGGGCAGTCGGCCCAGCCCACCAGCGCCTGCGGGTCCACCCGGAGCGGGGGCTCCATGAAGACCACGGGCCCGTTGGACGCGGCGACGAACTTCCCGGTTCCGATCAGCGTCAGGAAGCCCGGCACGATCGACTGCTTCAGCGCCAGCGTCGGCTGGTAGGCGAGCAGATTGCCGGACCGGATCGTCAGATTGCCGTTGTCCAGGTCGAAGGAGTTCACGTCGAAGGCGCGGTCGGCGAGCAGCATCTTGCCGCTGCCCTCGGCCACCACCCAGTCGCTCGCGTGCAGCGGCGAGTGGAACGAGGTCCGCATCAGCCGGTCGAGCCGGCCGTGGCCGATGCCGTTGAAGTCGATGCGCCCGTAGTAGGCGATCATCTTCCCCTTCTGCAGGAACCACTGGCTGCCCTTGAGCTCCACGCAGAACGTGTACGCGTTGACGTTGTCGTCGCTCGGCAGCGTCATCGGGTCGAAAACCACCGGGGTGCTCACAGCTTCTCCTCCGACGCCTGGACGTACACCGCGCCACTGCCGCTCAGTTCCAGCTGGAACGCCTCGCCCGAGCCGCGCCCCACCATGTCGCGCCAGCCCAGCGCGGTGGAGAGTTTGTTGCGTACGTCGCCGTGGTGAGCCACGTACGCCTGCGGGTCCACATGGACCGCCCGTCCGGGCACGATCGGCAGTTCGATCACTCCGCCGTGCGCCATCACCGCGACGGCGCCGTGGCCCTTGAGCGTCGTGGTGAACAGGCCCTGGCCGCTCACCTGGCCGCGGACCATGCCCATGACCCCGCCCTGCGAGCCCATGAACATCGTGCCCTGCTGGAGGGTGCCGTCGAACGCGAGCAGCCGGTCGGCCTCGACGTAGAGGGTGTCGCCGGTGAGCTGGATGACCTGGATGTGATGGCCGCCGTGGCCGAACATCACCGTGCCATTGCCTTCGACCGTCATCAGCGGCGTCGCCTCGTTGGCCACGCGCCGGCCGATCATCGACATCAGACCGCCCTGGCCGCCCTGCATGTTCGGGGTGAAGCTGACCTCGCCGCGGTACGCGAGCATCGCGCCGCGCTGGCTGAACATCTTCTGGCCCGGGGCGAGAGTCGCCTCGACCATCTTGGAGTTGATCTCACGGAACGGCATCAGACGTCGCCCCCGATGGTGTTCCGCTCGCTGGGCTGGACGTAGACGAGTCCGTCGCCCTCGAAGCGGATCTGGAAGGCCTCGCCGCCGCCCTCGCCGAGGAACGTGCGGAAGGTCACACCCGACTGGAAGTTCTGCTGGAGGTTGCCCTGGTGGGCGATGTAGGCGCCGGGGTCGACCGCGAGCGGGTACTGCGGTGTCACCCGCAGGATCACCGCCGGGCCGTCCGACATGATCGCGGCCTGGCCGGTGCCCTCGACGGTGGTGGTGAACAGGCCGTTGCCCGTCGCCCCGCCGCGCAGACCGGTGAAGCTGGTCCCGGTGCGCAGGCCCGCGTCCGTGCAGAGCAGATTGCTCGACTCGACGAAGAGCTTGTCGCCGTGCAGATTCACGAGGTTGATCTCGGAGGCGCGGTCGGCGAAGTAGCAGGTGCCCTGGCCCCTCACCTCCATCACGACCATCTGTTCGCCGGTGAGGCGGCGGGTGACCATCCCGCGTATGCCCTCACCGCCGCCGGACATCTTCTTGAACGCCATCTGGCCGTCGTAGGCGACCATCGAGCCGTTCTTCGCTTTGACGGCGTCGCCGGTCATGTCGACCGCGAGCACTTTGCTCCCTTGGAGCCGGAACATTGCCACGGAGCGACGTTAACCGGACGTGCGCTGGACGAACAGGGCCCGAGGGAAGATCCCGGACTCCTGGACGGACCCCCGGACAAAGCCTTGGCAAAGTGAGCTGCCACAATGGTGCAGCGCTTGTGAGCGCGTTCACAAGATCACTGCCGCCCCTCCCATCGAAGGTGCCCCCGTGGACATCAAGACCGCCTCGTCACTCCACCGTCTCCGCCTGGTCTCCGCGCCGGAGGCCATCTCCTTCCTCCTGCTGCTCGTCTGCTCGGTACTCAAGCGCACGACGGAGTTCAACGCGGTCCCGGTCATGGGCGCGATCCACGGTGTGCTCTTCATCCTCTACGTGCTCTTCTGGCTGGACGCCTGGAACCGCACCAAGTGGGACCTGAAGACGGCGGCCCTCTACTTCGTCCTCTCCGTGCTGCCCTTCGGCGGCTTCTATGCCGAGCGCAAGCTGCGGCGCGCGGCCGACGACGCCGTCATCGCCTCCCGCGCCCGCCGCGAGGACGGGGTCAGCGCATGATCGTCGCGTTCTCCGTCACGCCCCTGGGCGTGGGTGAGGATGTCGGGGAGTACGTCGCCGACGCCGTGCGTGTGGTCCGTGCATCGGGTCTGCCCCACCGCACGGACGCCATGTTCACCTCGGTCGAAGGGGAGTGGGACGAGGTGATGGACGTGGTCAAGCGTGCCGTCGCCGTCGTCGAGGCCCGCGCGCCGCGCGTCTCCCTGGTCCTCAAGGCCGACATCCGGCCCGGCGTCGAGGACGGTCTCACCTCCAAGGTCGCGACGGTGGAACGGCATCTCTCCGCCTGATCCGCGCCACCCGCACTCTCTTCGCGTCAGCCCCCGGCTCCTGACAGTCGGGGGCTTTCTCATGTCCAGGAGGCGGGCCACGAGGTGCGTGAGCAGGTCGAGTTCAGGATGGAGTCTCGGGGTTGAGCGACCGCTCAAATCCTTGCTACCTTCCTTTTGAGCGATCGCTCAAAACCGGCTGTACGGGGGTTCGGCATGAGGCTGTACATCGAGACGTGCGTACGCGCGGAGCTGGAGACGCTCTGGGAGCGCACCCAGGAGCCCGCGCAACACCAGCGGTGGGACCTGCGCTTCACCGAGATCGACTACCTGCCGCGTCGCCCGGGAGAGCCGCGGCGCTTCCGGTACGCGACCCGCGTCCTGCCCTGGCTGACCGTCGCCGGCACCGGTGTCTCCGCGGGGGAGCGCCACCGGGCCGGCGACCGCGTCTCCGCACTCCGGTTCGCCTCGCCGCACCCCCTCTCGGTGCTGAAGGAGGGGAGCGGCTATTGGCGATACGTACCGACGGGCGACGGCGTGCGCTTCCTCACCGGCTACGACTACCGACCGCGCTGGGGCCGCTTCGGCCGCGTCGCGGACCGCCTGGTGTTCCGTCCACTCATGGGATGGGCCACCGCCTGGTCCTTCGACCGGCTGCGGCTGTGGTGCGAGCGGGGCATCACCCCCGAACGCGCACTGGTCCACGCACTCACCGACCTCGGCGTCCGGGTGCTCGCCGCCGGGACCGCCCTGTCGATGGACCCCCTCGCGGGGCTCGCGGCCGCCCTCGTGGCGGTCGTCCTGCCGCCCTCGCCCCGCACGCCGGCCGCCCGCCGCTGTCTGCGCACCCCGCCGGGACCGGCGGCCGCGCCCGCACTCCTCGGCTCCCTGGAGCGGACGAACACCCTGGAGCACGCATGAGCTCGATCTTCCGTACCGTCATGGGCAATGACTTCGGCCGGCTGCACCCGCAGCTCCAGCGCCGCTTCTCCGTCGGACTGGCGTCCGGTGAAGCATGTGTCGGACGGGGGGTGATGGACCGTATCTGGCACGGCCGCGGTTTCGTCAAACCGTTCCTGTCCCTGGGCGGCAGCCGCAACATCCTGGTGCCGCGCACCGGTCGCGGCGTCCCCTTCACCATCGAGAACGTCCCCTACGCCGACAGCTACGGCCGGGAGACCGTCACCTTCGTCCGGACCTTCGCCCTGCCCGGTGGGCCGCGCCGCTTCGACGCGACGATGATCGCCGGCCCGGCGGGCGACCGCATCGTCGACTATCTCGGCACGCACCAGCATCTCGCCAGCGACCTGCGCCTCTTCGCCGAGCCCGACGGCTCGCTGCTCATCCGCTCCGGCGAACACCGCTTCCGCGAGGGGCCGGTGGACCTGCGGGTTCCCGAACTGATCGGCGGCGACGCCGAAGTACGCGAGTCCTACGACGACGCCACCGGCCGCTTCCGCATCCGGGTGCGGGTGACCAACCGCCGCTTCGGGCCGCTCTTCGGCTACGAGGGCTCGTTCACGGCCGAGTACGTCGACGTACGCTCGCACGGGGTGCGCGCCGGGCTGCGCCCGGTACGCGAGGAGATACGGGCGTGAGCCAGGAGACCAAGGAGAAGCTGCTGGAAGGAGCGTTGCGCACGCTCACCGAGCAGGGCATCGCCAAGACCTCCGCCCGCTCCATCGCCGCCGCCGCCGGAGTCAACCAGGCGCTCGTCTTCTACCACTTCGGCTCTGTCGACGAACTGCTCGCCGCGGCCTGCCGCCACGGTGCGGAGCAGCGGGTGTCCCGCTACCGCGAACGGCTCGGCCGGATCGGCACGCTGGCCGAACTCCTCGCGCTCGGGCGCGAGATGCACGCCGAGGAACGGGCCGGCGGCCATGTCGCGGTCCTCGGTCAGCTGCTCGCCGGAGCACAGACCCAGCCGCGCCTCGCGCCCGCCACGGCCGCGGGCCTGGAGCTGTGGATCGCCGAGATCGAGACGGTACTGGTCAGGGTCCTCGCGGCTTCTCCGCTCGGGGAGTTCGCCGACCCGGTGGGCCTCGCGCGCGCGGTCGCCGCGTCGTTCGTGGGCCTCGAACTGTACGAGGGCGTCGACCCGGGCGGCGCGGAGCGTGCGCTCGCCGCCCTGGAGCAGCTCACGGCCCTGGCGGCCGCCCTCGACGAACTCGGTCCGGTGGCCCAGCGCGCCGTCCGGCACAAGCTGCGGCGCTCCACCCGCCGTTGAGTGCCGCAGCCGGGTCAGGCGCCGGGGTGCGAGGCCGTCAGGGCGATGCCGAGCGGGGTCCGCTCGTAGAGGACCTGGTGGCCGTAGCGGCGTGAGGTCAGCAGGCCCGCGTCCCGCAGCACCGACAGATGCGCGGACACGGACGAGGGCGCGAGACGCAGCCGGTGGGCGAGGGCACTCGTCCCCGCGGGCTCGTCCAGGGCGACGAGCACGGACGCGCGCTTGGGACCGAGCAGCCGGGCCAGCGCGTCCGGTGTGCTCCGAGCGGGCTCCGTCCACAGGGCCCCGATCCCGCGTGCCGGGTAGGCGACAGTCGGCTGCCAGGGCGGTTCGAAGCCGGTCACGACGTCCGGCCAGCAGAAGACGCTGGGCAGCAGCATCAGTCCCTGGCCGTCGAGATGGCGCACATGGTCCGAGCTCTGCTCCAGCGTCAGCGTGCCGTCGGCCCACCGCAGCCGGGGGTGCAGATCGGCGAACAGACCCTCGATGCCGGTGTCGGCGAGCCGGCGCGAGTGGAAGGCCACGTCGGCCTCCAGCAGTGTGCGCAGCCGGGGCCACTCGGGCTCGACCAGGACGTGCCACGCCTCCTCCAGACGGTCGGCGAGCTCGTGGACCGCGCGGTCGGGATCGCAGAGCAGCGCCCGGCCCGCGGGCGACTCGGCCGCGCCGGGGGTGCAGGCCAGCGACCACGCCATGTCCCGGCGGGCGGACTCGGGATCCGCGGCCCGTACGGAGGCGATCTCCTCGCCGAAGGACGCGGCGGGACCGATGGGCGGCGGCCCGAGGAAGTCGGGGGCGTGTCCGCGCCGGGGCATCAGCAGCCACAGGGCGGAGAGGTCGAGCCGCGCGGCGTCCCGCCGGATCCGGGCGAGCCAGGGCAGGTGGTAGCCGTGCCGGTCGGGACGCTTGAGGGTGCGTACGGCCTCGTGCGTCTCCCAGAGCGGTGACACGGCGAACCGGATGCGCAGAAGGTCCGCCTCCCGGAAGTGCATGGCGGACGGCATGGCGGGCTCCTGAAGATTCGGCTGCTGCCGAAAGTTTAGGGCCGGGCGCAGAGGGTCGGCAGGCTGCGCCCATGAGTCGTCCCTCTCTCCCACCGCCCTCCGCAGCCGGCGGCACGAACGTGCCCGCGGACGCGTGGTCCGGCGGTCCCGCCGAAGCAGTCGGCGCGGGCCCTGCGGATGCGGCAGCCGCCGATGTGCACCAGGTCGGTGCAGGTCCCGCGACCGTGGAAGCCGGCGGTGCGCAGCCCGTCGCGACGAGCCCCGCGGCCGAGGCGGCGGTCGAGGCGCACCTCGCGACCGCCGAGGCCGTCGGTGCGGACCCCGGCCTCGCGGATGATCCCGGTGCCCACGCCGGCCTCGCGGAAGATGCCGGTGCGCACTCCGGCTTCGCGGAAGGTGCCGGTGAGCCACCCGGCTTCGCGGATGATGCCGGTGCGCACTCCGGCCTCGCGGAAGATGCCGGTGCGCACTCCGGCTTCGCGGAAGGTGCCGGTGAGCCACCCGGCTTCGCGGATGATGCCGGTGCGCACCCCGCCGGCGGTGCCCCGCCATCCCCGCCCGCCCTGCCGACCGGCCCCCCGCACGGCTACGGCGCCGTCTTCCGCGTCCGCGAGTTCCGCGCCGTCTTCGTCGCCCACCTCATGTCCCTGCTCGGCGTCGTCGTCTGCGAGATCTCCCTCACCGTCCTGATCTACCGGCTCACGGGCTCGCCCCTGCTGAGCGCCCTCACCTTCGCGCTCGGCTTCCTGCCGTACCTCGTGGGCGGGACGCTGCTCGCCGGGGTCGCCGACAAGTACCCCGCGCGACGGGTGCTCGTGCTGTGCGATCTCGTGTGCGCCGGATGCGCCGCGGCGATGGTGCTGCCCCTCACGCCCGTCGCCGTCCTGCTCGCCCTCCGCTGTGCCATCGCCGCCGTCTCACCGGTGTTCAACGGGACGCGGACCGCCACCCTCGCCGACATCCTGGGCGACGGCGACCTCTTCGTCCTCGGCCGCTCGCTGCTGCGGATCGTGTCCCAGAGCGCCGTGCTGACCGGCTTCGGGCTCGGCGGGCTGCTGCTCGCCGTGGTGCCGCCGCGCGGCGCCCTCGCCGTCACCTGCTGCACCTTCCTCGGTTCCGCGCTCCTGCTCCGGTTCGGGACGAAGCGCCGCCCCGCCCGGGACAGCGACAGCGGCGCCCTGCTGCGCTCGTCGCTCACCGGAGCACGCCAGGTCTTCGCCGACCGCAGGCTGCGGGTGCTGATGCTGCTGTTCTGGGTGCCGCCCATGTTCAGCGTCGCGCCGGAGGTCCTCGCCACCCCCTACGCCGACGCCGTCGGCATCGGACCCGCCGGTCTGGGGCTGCTGATGTGCGCGCTGCCCGCGGGCACGATCGCGGGAGAGCTGTACGCCGGTTCCGCGCTGCGCCCGGGCACCCGCGCCCGTATCGCCCTCCCGCTCGCCGCCGTCTCCCTGCTGCCCCTGGTGGCGTTCGCGCTGACGCCCGGCCTCGCTCTCGCTCTGCTCGTCCTCGTCGTCGCCGGCGCCACGAGCGCGTACACCCTCGGTGTGGACCGGTGGTTCATCGAGGCGGTGCCCGACGAGCTGCGCGGCCGGGCCATGACCCTCATGACGGCCGGGCTGATGACGATCCAGGGTGTGGGCATGGCTCTCGCGGGTCTCGCGGCGGAGTTCTACGCGGTCAGCACGGTCGTGACGGGCGCCGGAGTCATCGGCACCGTCTGCTGTCTGCTGCTGGTCGCCGAAGCCCGGCGGACCGAAGGGCGAGACGGGGCTGACCGCCATATGACCTGTCGGTAGGGTCGGTGCCGTGCCGAAGCCCCTCAGCCTCCCCTTCGACCCCATCGCGCGCGCCGACGAACTGTGGCAGCAGCGCTGGGGTCCCGTCCCCTCCATGGCGGCCATCACCTCGATCATGCGCGCGCAGCAGATCCTGCTCGCCGAGGTCGACTCCGTCGTCAAGCCGTACGGGCTGACCTTCGCGCGGTACGAGGCGCTGGTGCTGCTGACCTTCTCCAAGGCCGGCGAACTGCCCATGTCCAAGATCGGCGAGCGTCTGATGGTCCACCCGACCTCGGTGACCAACACCGTCGACCGCCTGGTCAGGTCCGGTCTGGTCGACAAGCGCCCCAACCCCAACGACGGCCGCGGCACCCTCGCCTCCATCACGGAGAAGGGGCGGGAGGTCGTGGAGGCGGCCACGCGCGATCTGATGGGGATGGACTTCGGGCTCGGGGCGTACGACTCCGAGGAGTGCGGGGAGATCTTCGCGATGCTGCGTCCTCTGCGGCTGTCGGCGCACGACTTCGACGACGCGTAGCCCGGCGTTCCCGGCGGTACGCGGCCGGGTGTCCTGAGTGCGCCGGCCGGCGGCAGGGCCGGGCCCCGTACCGTCCCACCCGCCCGAAGATCGCCCCTTGCGCCCGGTTACGCTCGGTGCCATGAAAGCGAATGTGCTGACCCGCTACCGGGTGATGGCCTACATCACCGCCGTGTGGCTCCTCGTGTTCACCGGCGCGATCATCCTGAAGTACGGGTTCGACACCGGCGACACCATGCTGATCTCGCAGATCCACGGTGTGCTGTTCATCATCTACGTGATTTTCGCGTTCGATCTCGGCTCCAAGGCGAAGTGGCCGTTCGGCAAGCTGCTGTGGGTGCTGGCCGCCGGCTGCATCCCTGTGGCCAGCTTCTTCGTGGAACCGAAGATCACCCGCGAGGTCCGTCCGCTGATCACGGACGGCTCCACCGCGGCAGTCGAGGCCTAGCCCCACCCCCGTGCGCCGACGGCTCGCGGGGGCTTCCCATCGACATTTACTAGGACGTCCTAGTAAATTCGAGGGTATGGACGCTCACGCCATCGAGGAAGGCCGCCGACGCTGGCAGGCCCGTTACGACAAGGCCCGCAAGCGGGACGCGGACTTCACCACGCTCTCCGGGGATCCGGTGGAGCCCGTCTACGGGCCCCGGCCCGGAGACAACTACGACGGCTTCGAGCGCATCGGCTGGCCGGGGGAGTACCCCTTCACCCGAGGGCTCTACCCGACCGGCTACCGCGGCCGTACCTGGACCATCCGCCAGTTCGCGGGCTTCGGCAACGCCGAGCAGACGAACGAGCGCTACAAGATGATCCTCGCCAACGGCGGCGGCGGACTCTCCGTGGCCTTCGACATGCCCACCCTGATGGGCCGCGACTCCGACGACCCCCGCTCGCTCGGTGAGGTCGGCCACTGCGGTGTCGCCATCGACTCCGCCGCCGACATGGAGGTCCTGTTCCAGGACATCCCGCTCGGCGATGTCACCACCTCCATGACGATCAGCGGGCCCGCCGTGCCCGCCTTCTGCATGTACCTCGTCGCCGCCGAGCGCCAGGGCATCGACCCGGCCGTGCTCAACGGCACCCTCCAGACGGACATCTTCAAGGAGTACATCGCCCAGAAGGAGTGGCTCTTCCAGCCCGAGCCTCATCTGCGGCTGATCGGCGACCTGATGGAGCACTGCGCGCAGGGCATCCCCGCGTACAAGCCGCTCTCCGTCTCCGGCTACCACATCCGCGAGGCGGGCGCGACGGCCGCGCAGGAGCTCGCGTACACCCTCGCCGACGGCTTCGGCTACGTCGAACTCGGGCTCAGCCGGGGCCTCGACGTCGACACCTTCGCGCCCGGCCTCTCCTTCTTCTTCGACGCGCACCTCGACTTCTTCGAGGAGATCGCCAAGTTCCGCGCGGCGCGCAGGATCTGGGCGCGCTGGATGAAGGAGGAGTACGGGGCGAAGACCGACAAGGCGCAGTGGCTGCGGTTCCACACTCAGACCGCCGGCGTCTCGCTCACCGCCCAGCAGCCCTACAACAACGTCGTACGCACCGCGGTCGAGGCGCTCTCCGCGGTCCTCGGCGGCACCAACTCCCTGCACACCAACGCCCTGGACGAGACCCTCGCGCTCCCCAGCGAGCAGGCGGCCGAGATCGCGCTGCGCACCCAGCAGGTGCTGATGGAGGAGACCGGTGTCGCCAACGTCGCGGACCCGCTGGGCGGTTCGTGGTACGTCGAGCAGCTCACCGACCGCATCGAGGCGGACGCCGAGAAGATCTTCGACCAGATCAAGGAGCGCGGCCGCCGGGCACACCCCGACGGGCAGCACCCCATCGGTCCCATCACCTCCGGCATCCTGCGCGGTATCGAGGACGGCTGGTTCACCGGCGAGATCGCCGAGTCGGCCTTCCAGTACCAGCAGTCGCTGGAGAAGGGCGACAAGAGGGTCGTCGGCGTCAACGTCCACCACGGCTCGGTCACCGGCGACCTGGAGATCCTGCGGGTCAGCCACGAGGTGGAGCGTGAGCAGGTGCGCATCCTGGCGGACCGCAAGGCGCACCGCGACGACGCCCTCGTCCGGTCCTCGCTGGAGAAGATGCTGGCGGCGGCCAGGGACGGCTCCAACATGATCGGACCGATGCTCGACGCGGTCCGCGCGGAGGCGACGCTGGGCGAGATCTGCGACGCGCTGCGGGACGAGTGGGGCACGTACACCGAACCGCCGGGCTTCTGAACACCACGGCCACGGCCGGTTGCTGACACGGGCACGGGCGGCGGGATTCTCCCCGCCGCCCGTGCCCGTTCTGCCGTGTGCCGGTTCCTCCCGTGTCAGTTCTGCAGGGAGGCCAGGCCCGACAGCAACAGGCGGGTGAAGCCGGCCGCCCAGGTCTCGTCCACCGGCTCCGCGCTGACCAGCAGCCGGTGGACCACCGCGCCCGCGATCACATCGAAGATCAGGTCCGCGTTGCGGGCCGCCGTCTCCTCGTCCGCCTCGTACGGCAGCTCCCCGCGCGCTTGTGCCCGCGCCCGCCCCTCCAGGACCAACAGCTTCTGGCGCTCGACGATCGCCGTACGGATACGGCCCCGCAGCGCCTCGTCCCGGGTGGATTCCGCGACCACGGCCATCAGCGCGGTCCGGGCCTCCGGCCGCTCCAGCAGCGCCGCGAACTGGAGCACCACGCCCCGCACATCGGCCTCCAGGCTGCCGAGGTCGGGAAGTTCGAGTTCGTCGAAGAGCACGGCGACGGCATCGACCACGAGCTCGCTCTTGTTCGTCCAGCGGCGGTAGAGAGTCGTCTTGGCGACCCCCGCGCGGGTCGCCACATCGCCCATCGTCAGCTTCGACCAGCCCAGTTCGACGAGCGCGGCCCGGGTCGCGTCCAGGATCGCGGAGTCGGCCTCGGCGCTACGAGGGCGGCCCGTACGCCCGGTACGTACGGGTTTGGGGGAAGTGTGGCGGCACATGTCGGCGACCATACCGGCCGGTAGGCGTTTCGTTGTGAGGCAGTTCACCGGAAAAATCTCACACGCGGCCGGACTGGTGCAGTTACGCTACGACCCGTAGCGAAAGCTGTGACCGGCTCCGCGACAACCACACTGGCGCACGGGTGGGGACCCCGCGCCGCGTTCTTCGAGCAGTACCCGTACGGCGGTCCTGTGACCGTGTTTTTCCCATGCGTGCGCGGAGGGGGGAGGATGTACTCATGCAGCCTAGGAACATGTCCATGAGCGGCGTCGTCGACCTCGCCGCGGTGAAGGCGGCCGGAGAGGCCAAGGCCAAGGCGGAGCAGGCTCGTGCCGAGTCCGCCCGCACCGGCGGCGGCGGTGCCGTAGCCCCCTCCAGCCTGGTGATCGACGTCGACGAGGCGGGCTTCGAGCGCGACGTCCTCCAGCGTTCCGCCGAGGTCCCGGTCGTCATCGACTTCTGGGCCGAGTGGTGCGAGCCCTGCAAGCAGCTGAGCCCGCTGCTGGAGCGGCTGACGCAGGAGTACAACGGCCGTTTCCTCCTCGCCAAGATCGACGTCGACGCCAACCAGATGCTGATGCAGCAGTTCGGGATCCAGGGCATCCCGGCCGTGTTCGCCGTCGTCGCCGGGCAGGCGCTCCCCCTCTTCCAGGGAGCGGCCCCCGAGGCGCAGATCCGCCAGACGCTGGACCAGCTGGTGCAGGTCGCCGAGGAGCGCTTCGGTCTCACCGGGATCGCGGTCGACGCGGCTGCGGAGGGTGAGGAGACGGCCCCGGCGCCCGTGCCCGCCGGCCCCTACGACGCTCTGCTGGAAGCGGCCGTACAGGCTCTTGACGCGGGCGACTTCGGCGGTGCCGTCCAGGCGTACAAGAACGTGCTGTCCGACGACCCGGGCAACACGGAGGCGAAGCTCGGTCTCGCCCAGGCCGAACTGCTGGGCCGTGTCCAGGACATGGATCCGCAGAAGGTGCGCCAGGAGGCCGCCGAGAAGCCGGCCGACGTGAACGCGCAGATCGCCGCGGCGGACCTGGACCTGGTGGGCGGCCATGTGGAGGACGCCTTCGGCCGTCTCGTCGAGGCCGTGCGGCGTACGACCGCCGAGGACCGCGACGCGGCCCGGCTGCGCCTCCTCGAACTCTTCGAGGTCGTCGGCCCCGACGACCCCCGCGTGACGGCGGCGCGTTCCGCGCTCGCCAGGGTGCTGTTCTGAGCCATGTTTGAAGCTGCCTGAGCCGAACATTCCGTTCCGCCAGGTCTGTGGGGTTTGCGGCGGTGGCGCTGGTGAGGCGCCATCGCCGTTTTGGCGACAAGGTGACAGAACGCGGCCGCTCTTTACCAAAACTTGGTAAATCAGCGAGCTGTTACTCGTAGTAAATCAACCGGCTTGTTCTGTCCGCTTATTGGCGGCAATCCACCTTTCTGGCAAGGCGACCCCTTGCACCCTGCGTGGCCGGTCGGCATCAGCCCGTCGTGGCGTGGTTATCAGGCCGTTACTAGTGAGTAACGAACCCCCTTGTGTCGCGGCCGGTAATGGACCACGATCGGCGACGCTCGGTCCAATACCGCACCAGCCCGGCCCCCAGCCGCGCCGTGGTCGTTGGGTCCCCACCGGGTGGACCGGCGGCAGTGGCGCCGGTCGCGGACAGGGGGGTTCCTGCCGAACGGCGGGGCCTGTCCGACAGGTTGTGCGTGATGCGTGTCAGGCGCGACCAGTGGTTGTCGCTCGGGGGTGATCGCCGGTGTTTCGGACGCGGATGCGCCTGAAAGTACAGGCGCTCTCCTTCCCGAGGACGTAGCACTTCTCCCATCCCAGGACGGACCCACGGTCCGGACCGGAGATGTACGTCCGAGAAGGAGGAAAGTCATGGAGTCAGTGACTCGGGGTGGAACCAGATGGAAGCGGTTCGCCCTTGTCATGGTGCCGAGCGTGGCCGCAACGGCTGCGATAGGCGTCGGTCTGGCACAGGGCGCGCTCGCCGCGTCGTTCGCTGTGTCCGGCCAGGAGTTCAAGGTCACCGCCGGCTATCTTGACGGCACTGGGTTCGCCCAGTACGGCGGCGTCGACATGGGGTACAAGGACCTCAAGGGCGACGAGAAGACGGCGCACCCGGTCGCCATCTCGACCTTCAAGAACGCGTCGATCACCAAGATGTGCCAGTCGGTCGTCACCGACGTGCCCTTCGTTGGCAAGATCACGCTGAGGCTGAAGGCAGGCGACAAGGGCACCCCGGTCCAGGCGAAGAACCTGTACCTGGACGTGTCCTCGCTGGACGCGAACGCCAAGTTCACGAACATCGACATCGGCGTCGCGGCCAAGGACACGGACAACCCCGGGACCGGCAAGGGCCCCGCGGTCAAGGACGAGTCGATCCTGCCCAACGGGTTCGCCCAGCAGGCGGAGCGTGCCGAGCTCACCAACGTCGAGCAGAAGGCCTGGGCGACCACCGCCGGCACCTTCGAGCTCAGCGGACTGAGCATGCGTCTGCTCAAGGGCTCCGGCGACGGGGTCGAGTGCTACTGACGGTCATCCCGTCCGGGCGGGCGGGTAGAGCTCTCACGGCTGCGCCCGCCCGCCCAACTCTTCACACAGCAATGCCAGTTCCAGGGAGCTGTTTTCCATGAGCGCCGAGTCTGCAGTGTCACCGGGACGGGACGAGCACTTCCTCCGCGTCCTTCGGCGGAACTTCCGCACGTGGCGGGGCCAGCGGCCTTTCTGGGCCGGACTGTTCACCCTGCTCGGCGGAATCCCCATCGCTTATTTCCCGTACGCGACGTTCAAGCTCGGGCACATGACGCTCTCCATGGCGACGACCGCGGGGGCGGGCTCGCTGATCATCGGCGTCCTGCTGGTCACGCTGGGCCTGACGATGTGGTTCCACCACATCGTCCGTGTCTTCGCGGGAATCGCCTCGATCCTGCTCGCGTTGATCTCGATCCCGATCGCCAACCTCGGCGGCTTCATCGTCGGATTCCTGCTGTCGATGCTCGGTGGCGCGCTGGCGATCGCCTGGGTACCCGGGAAGCCGCAGCCCGAGCCGGCCGAGGACAAGACCGCCGCATCCGCACCGGCCGAGCCGGCGGGTGGCGCCGATCCGGAGCCCTGGGGCCCCTACGGCGCGAACACGCACGACACCACCATCGAATCCAACGGCGGGAGGAACAGTGCAGGGTGATGTCACACCGCTGACCACGGCTGGGGGCGATGGGGCACAGGTCAGAAAGGGGCCGCGGCACGCGGCCCCGAGGAAGTCGCTGCTGACCAAGCTCCAGAGGCCTGCGGGCAAGGCGATGGCCCTGGCCGCGATGCCCACCGCCGTCTTCGTCGGCATGGGCCTCACCCCCAAGCTGGCGCTCGCCGATGACAAGGACATTCCCTTCGCTCCCGGTCCGTGCGTGACACGTTCGGACGAGCCGGCGGAGTCCGAGTCGCCCAAGCCCTCCGAGTCGGCCAAGCCGTCCGACGAGGCGTCCGAGACGCCCGACCCCTCCTCGACCGCTCCGGCCGACGAGAACGACGGTAAGGACGACACCACCGAGCCGAAGCCGGACACCACGCCGTCCGCCTCCGACCCGGGGCGTGCCGACGAGGAGAAGCCGGACGAGGCGAAGCCGACGCCGACCCCGACGCCCACCGAGTCGGAGACCAGGAACCCGCTGGATCCGCTGGGTGTGGGTGACGCGCTCAAGGACCTGTTCGACGGCCCCGACAAGCCGACGGCCACGCCGGCGCCGACTCCCAGCGAGACGGCGAAGCCGAGCGAGAAGCCGGCCGACGAGCCGAGCGAGAAGCCGACGGCGAAGCCCACGGAGCCGAAGGACGAGAAGCCGTCGGCCGAGCCCGCCGACAAGGCCGATGAGGCGGACGACAAGACCGACAAGGTCAAGGACGCCATCAAGGACGCGGCGGACAAGGCCGGGGCGACGACCGAGGAGCTCGAAGCCGCGGTCAAGAGCCTCGACCCCAAGAGCGACACGGACATCCCCGAGGGTGCCAAGCCGCGCTTCCCGTGCCCCGAGGCCGACCCCAAGGCGCTGGCCGCGGCCGACCTGGAGCCGGGCATCCCGCTGCTCCCGGACGAGCCCTGGGTGCTGGAGAGTTCGCTGCTCACCCTGACGGGCCTGGACTACAAGGGCATCGTCGAGGTCAAGACCGGCAGCGGCAAGATCAAGAAGGTGCTGAAGTTCACGGCTTCGGGCGTGGACATCAAGGACCTGCACCAGCTGGTGGAGGGCCCGAACGGGACGACCGCGCATGTCGAGGCGGACAAGGGCTCCACCTCGACGATCCGCAGCGGCACGGTGACGATGTACACGGAGGAGCTGAAGGGCAACCTCTTCGGCCTCATCCCGATCACCTTCAGCCCGACGAGCCCGCCGCCGCTGAACGTGCCGTTCGCGTTCTTCACCAACGCCAAGGTGAAGCAGGCGGGCCAGTTCGGCGGGACGCTGACGGTGCCGGGTCTGAACAACTACTTCACCGGTGGGAACACCGGGAACTGAGTCCTCCGGGAGCCGCGAGAAGGCTGTGGGCCGTATCCCTTGCAAGGGGTACGGCCCACAGTTGTCAGCAGTCGGGGTTCTGGTCGTCCGGCTTCGCCGGACCGCAGGCATGTGTGAACTCCTGGGCTTGGGCGCCGTGGACCGGTAGGCCCTCCGGGCCGGCGACCGGGCTGTTGCCCACGAAGGTGAAGTGGATGGTCACCTCGTCGGGGAGTTCGATCTCGGTCGTGCAGCCGACGTCGGATTCCAGGACGGTCGTCCAGATGATGCCCTTGGCCGCAAGAGCCGCTTCGAGAGGGCCGTACGCGGCCCTGGCTCGCAAGGTCGTCAGCCTCCCGGCCTCCGTGGGAACGGTTACCGTGTCACGATATGTGTCGATCCTGACCCGGTTCACCACCTGGCATCGGCACACTTCCAGCGTGACGTCACCGTAGCGGTACCAATGCGGCCAATGGCGTTTCGACGCAACTCGGCCCACGTCCTGAGGTGGCCCGAGCTTCGCTGTGATGTCGCCCAGGGCGGCGAGTGGTCGCAAGGGGCCAACGCCGCCCGTCGCTGCGAACTGCGTCAACACGTCGGTGATGTTCATGGAAGTCATGGTGGCAATCGGATCGGATGGCTGGTGGTGGTGCGACCGTTGTTGCCTACGGCCGCACCACCGCATGGTGTCTGACTATTCCACGCCCAGCTTGTCCATGATCTTGACGATACGGTGCAGCTCCGCCGCGCGGTTCGTCGTGCAACCCCACGGCCCGCCGAACGTCGGAATCAGGTTGCCATCCTTGTCTCGCTTCGGCTTGCCCGGGATGTTGAACTGCTTCATGCCCTCGAAAGCCCGGTTCCTCAGCTGAAGACGCAGATACGGATCCCTCTTGACCTCCGCGACCGTGGCAGCGACCTCCTCGGGAGTTGCGAGCCGGGAGACGCCCTCGACCGCCTTGCCGGTGAAGCCTCCGTTGTGGTCGGGAACGATGGACACTTCGGCCTCCTTCAGCGACGGAGTCTTGCGAAGGTTGATGTGCAGCCCCTTCTCACAGAAGTCGGGATAGAGCTGTCCGACATGATCGATCCCGCAGAACTTCTTGGCCTTGCCCTTCGCGGCGAGTGCGCGCGAGCTGCCCTTGCTGCTGGGCAGGCCACTCGCACCGGCCTCGATGAGATCGACGGCGCATTCGACGACTTCGCCCTTGCGGTACTTCTCGATGATCTCCCTGAGGGACTTCAGTACCTTCTTGCCCCAGCGGGCCTTCTCGAAGAACTTGGCCACTCCGCTGACCACGGCCACGATCGCCTTCGTCACCGCCGGGAGCTTGCCGACCACGAGCACCAGGCTGCCGACGTCGACGAGCGACCAGAGGCAGCTCTCGATGTCGCCCTCTCCGAAGCAGCGCTTGACGTTGTTGACGCCGAGCACCTCGAGGAGGATCTCGCCGCCGTTCTCCCGCACCCAGTCGATGACGGTCTTGTTCGTCGCCGCCAGCGCCTCACGGAACTGGTCGACGCACTGCTGACCGCACTGAGCCAGCAGAATTGCCTCGTCATCGGCGCTGAGACCGGGTTCGGCGGGTCCTTCGGCCCCGGTGTCACCGGACTCCATCGCGGCCTTGCGGGCCTCTTCGAGCCGCTTGCGCTCATCGGCCTCGGCCCGGTCGGCCGCCGAGTCCGCGTCCTTGGCCGCGCCGTCCGCGTTCTTCGCCGCGGTCTCGGCAGCCGTGGCGTCCTTCTCGGCCTTGGTCGCCGTGGCATCGGCGCTCGCCGCGTCCTTCTCCGCCGCACCGGCCGAGGCGCGGGCGCTCGCGGCGTCCCGCTCGGCGTCGGTGGCCTCGCGGTCGGCGGCGGCCGCCTCCGACTCGGCGTCCGTGGCGGCGAATCCCGCGTAGACGGCGTCGGTGCCGGCCTCCTGGTCGTACTTCTGGGCGGCGAGGTCCGCCTTCTTCGCGGCGGCGGCGGACTTCTCCGCCTCCGCTGCCGAGGCACGAGCGGCCGCGACGGACGCCAGCGCCTTGGCGGCGTCGGCAGCCGCGGCAGCGGCGGCCTGCGCCGCGATCTTGGCGTCCCCGGCGGCCTTGTCGGCCAGAGCCTTCGCCGTGGCAGCAGCCTTGGCGGCCTCGTCCGACTTGGCCTTCGCCGCTGCCGCCTGCTGCTCGGCCATCGTCTTCGAGGTCTGCCCGACGAGTACCGCGAAGGCCGCGGACGTGTCGGTCTCCTGATACGGCGCGCCGATCGTGATGGCCTCGTTCGCGGCCCTGGTGACCGCAGTCGCCGCGTCACGCGCGGCGGTTGCCGCCTGACCGGCAGCGAACGCGAACCCGGCCGTCTTGACGGCCCAGGCAGCCGTCTTGTCCGCCTCGGCCTTGGCCGCCGTTGCCTCCTGGCGCGCCTTGACCGCAGCTGCCTGGGCCTTCTTGGCCTCGGCCTCCGCGTTCTTGGCGTTGGTCCGGGCGGCGGCAGCCGCGTCGATGGCGTCCGCGGCCGCTGCGTGGGCGGTCGCGGCGGCGGCATGCGTGGTCATGTACGCCGACCAGGCGCTGTCCGCCGCGGCCCGCGAGCGGGACGCCGCTCCCTGGGCCCTGGTGGCGGCCGCGCGTGCGTTCACGGCCGCGGTCGAGGCCTCGTTGGCCGCGGCCCGCGCGCGAGTGGCAGCCCCGGCCGCGTCGTTCGCCGCGCTGCGCGCCTCGGTCGCCGCCTCGCGGGCTTCTCCCGCGGCGGCTGTGCCTTCCGCTGCTGCGGCGGCCGCTTCCAGCGCCGCGGCGCGTGACGCGGTCGCCTTCTTCTCCCGCTCGGCCTCGATGGCGGCGTCCCGGGCCAAGTAGGCCTCGGCCTCCGCCTCCTCGGCCTGATCGCGCTTGGCTGCCGCTGTCGTACCGGCCGACTCGGCTGCCGTACGGGCCCGTCCCGCGGCTTCCCGCTCGCTGCCGGCCCGCTGCTCCGCAGCGGCCGCCTTCTCCCGCTCCTTCGTCGCGTTGGCGCGCTCCGCCGCCGCGATCCCCTTCTCCTTCTCGGCGATCCCGCGCTGCTTCTTCGCCTCCGCGGCACCCGCCTTCGCCGTCTGCTCCGCGGCCTCGGCCGTGCCCTGCGCGGTCTTCGCCTTCGCCGCGTTCGCCGCGGCCTCCTTGGCCTGCGCGTCCGCGGCCGCGGCGGCGGACTTGGCCTGTGCGGCGGCCTCCAGGGCCGCTGCCTTGCGGAACTCCGTGTTCAGCGCGTGTGACTGCGTCTTGGCGAGCGCCAGCAGCGCCTGGCTGTCCGCGACGGTCGCCTTGGCCGCGTTGGACGCGGTCAGTGCGGTCTTCGCCGCCGCCTGGGTCGCCGCGTACGAGGCCTTGGTGACCTGCACCGACTGCTGGGCGTACATCAGCCCGCGGCCGCGCGGCGTCTTGGCCGCGTCCGCGATGGCCCACGCCGCGCTCTGCGAGGCGGACGCCTTGTCGGCCGCGGTCTTGGCGGTGGCGACGGCCTTGTCGGCGATCGGGACCTGCGCCGCCGCGGCCTTGCGGGCGGCGGTCAGGTCGGCCGCGGCCTTGGTGAAGACCGCGGGCTTCGGGCGCAGGATGCTGTCCTTGGGCTGACCCGCCCAGTACTTCTGGAAGTACAGGATCTGGTCCGCCTGCCACGCCTGCCGGATGGACTCCAGCATCGCCTCGGTGGCGACCCGGACCTCCTTGGACGTGGTGAGCTCGGCGGCGGCGATCTCCTGGCGCTGCTTGGTCTGCCCGGTGTACTCCGCCTCCCACTCGGAGTACGCGTCCACCACCACGCCCGTGAGCGCGCGGTAGTGGTCGACGGGGTTGTCGCTGTCGCAGCCTGCCCAGGCCACCTTCAGGGACTCGACCTCCGCCCGGTGCTCCAGGGAGCCGGGTTCGGGCGCGGTCTTCAGGAAGCCGCCGAACCGGAGCACACTGGCGACGTCGTTGGCCGAACCGGGACGTCCGCTCTCACCGTTGTTGAGTCCCACCACCGCGTCACGGGCGACGGGCTTGTAGTTCGTCTCCCAGGTGTCACCGGAGGTGTCGAAGGCGGCGATGACCTCCTTGGCCTTGTCCAGAGGAGCCTTGCCCGGCTTGGGCGTGGGGTCCTCGCCCGTCTTGTAGGAGAACTCCCGCTCCTTCGTGGCGAAGGCGAGGATGTCTCCGCCGAACTCCGGTGCGTGGTAGTCCCGCCCGCCGACGCTGTTGGTGTGCGCGTACGGCTTGTTCGTCTCGTTGAGCTTGTCCTGACGGACGCGGAAGGCGTCACGGCGGGCGCCGGCCGCGGCCTCGTCGGCCGTCTGTGCCTCACCGAGAGGACCGAAGCCGAAGTGCCAGTCCTTCCAGGCGGCCTTGATGTCGGCGTCGGTGCCCGACAGCGCCGTGTTCGCCACGGCCTTCATCTCGGGCCCGCCGTAGTGGACGGCCCGGGCCACCTGGCAGCGGTCCTTCCGGGCGTCCGCGCCCAGGCTGATCCGCAGCGTCCTCAGCCACGGGTCGGTCGGATTGTCCCCCGGTTCGTCCGCCTGCGCGGGTACGGCGTACACCAGGCCCATGAGGATCGAGGACGCGGTGACCAGAGCGGTCCCCGCGAACCCCTTCGTCCAGGCGCGTCTTGCGCGTCCGGGTTGGGGCAGCATGCTTCTTCGCACTTCTCAGCCTGTCTTTTCGGCAAAAGGTCGGCCCAGGAAGGAAGTACGGACGGGAAACGGGTGGGAAGGCGACGCCTCCCCGGTGACCGACGATAGATCAGGCACGGTCGAACATGGTCAACAAGCCCTCTGCGCAACCCTGTTGGGCGCGGCATCCCCCGGCCTTCCCCCCGAAGGCCAGGAGATCATTGCATATCGAACACAGCAGCGGAAGGACCCTCCGTATGCGGAGGCGGGCGAGACTTTCCGTGAAGGGGGCGTGAAGCAAGCGAGGGCGGCGCGCCGGTTCCCGTGAACCGGCGCGCCGCCCTCGCTCGTACCCGACGTGCGGGAAGGACCTCAGTCCTTCGACTCCCCGCCCAGGTGGTGCACCCGCACCATGTTCGTCGTGCCCGGCACGCCCGGAGGCGAACCGGCGGTGATGATCATGATGTCGCCCTCGTTGTACCGCTGGAGCTTCAGCAGCTCCGCGTCCACCAGGTCCACCATCGCGTCGGTGTTGTCGACGTGCGGTGCGACATAGGACTCCACGCCCCAGCTCAGCGCGAGCTGATTGCGCGTCGTCTCGTCCGTCGTGAACGCCACGATCGGCTGCTCCGCGCGGTAGCGGGACAGACGGCGGGCCGTGTCGCCGGACTTGGTGAAGGCGACCAGGGCCTTGCCACCCAGGAAGTCGGCGATCTCGCAGGCCGCGCGGGCCACCGAGCCGCCCTGTGTGCGCGGCTTCTTGCCCGGGACCAGCGGCTGGAGGCCCTTGGAGATCAGTTCCTCCTCCGCGGCGACCACGATCTTCGACATCGTCTTGACCGTCTCGATCGGGTACGCGCCGACCGAGGACTCGGCGGAGAGCATCACCGCGTCCGCGCCGTCCAGGATCGCGTTCGCCACGTCGGACGCCTCGGCGCGCGTCGGGCGGGAGTTGGTGATCATCGACTCCATCATCTGGGTCGCCACGATCACCGGCTTGGCGTTGCGGCGGCACAGCTCGATGAGCCGCTTCTGCACCATCGGGACCCGCTCCAGCGGGTACTCGACGGCCAGGTCGCCGCGCGCGACCATCACACCGTCGAAGGCCATGACGACGTCCGCCATGTTCTCGACGGCCTGCGGCTTCTCCACCTTGGCGATGACGGGGACCCGGCGGCCCTCCTCGTCCATCACCTTGTGGACGTCCTTGACGTCACTCGCGTCGCGGACGAAGGAGAGCGCGACCATGTCGCAGCCCATCCGCAGCGCGAAGCGCAGGTCCTCGATGTCCTTCTCGGACAGGGCCGGGACATTGACCGCCGCGCCGGGGAGGTTGATGCCCTTGTGGTCGGAGATGACACCGCCCTCGACGACGATGCTCTTCACCTGCGAGCCGGTCACCTCGACCACGCGCAGCTCGACGTTGCCGTCGTTGATGAGGATCGGGTCGCCCTTGGAGACGTCGCCCGGCAGGCCCTTGTAAGTGGTGCCGCAGATGGACTTGTCGCCGGGCACGTCCTCGGTGGTGATGATGAACTCGTCACCGCGGACCAGCTCGACGGGTCCCTCGGCGAAGGTCTCCAGACGGATCTTGGGGCCCTGGAGGTCGGCGAGCACGCCGACGGCGCGGCCGGTGTCCTCGGCGGCCTTGCGGACGCGGTGGTACCGCTCCTCGTGCTCGGAGTGGGTCCCGTGGCTCATGTTGAATCGGGCCACGTTCATACCGGCCTCGATGAGCAATTTCAGCTGCTCGTACGAGTCGACGGCGGGGCCCAGCGTGCAGACGATTTTGGAACGGCGCATAAGGCGGATCCTATCGGTTTGTTTCGACTCGGAATATTCCGTCTGGTGGAAAGTACAAATGGGCGGGACTCCGCTCAGGCGATACCTGGCGGGGAATCAGGGATTTCCCGTCCGGGAACCGCTCGTGACCAGGGCGAATGTCTGCTGCGCGATCTCCAGCTCCTCATCCGTCGGGACCACGGCCACCGCGACCCGCCCCTCGGAAGCGGAAATAATCCGTGCCTCGTCGGAACGGGCGGCGTTCCGCTCACGGTCCAGCGTCAGACCGAATCCCTCCATATCTGCCATGGCAGCCTCCCGCACCGGCGCCGCGTTCTCCCCGACCCCCGCCGTGAACGCGATCGCGTCCACCCGGCCGAGTACGGCGAAGTACGCGCCGATGTACTTCCTCAGACGATGGATGTAGATGTCGAAGGCGAGCTGCGCCCGCTCGTCCCCCTCGTCGATCCGGCGGCGGATCTCCCGCATGTCGTTGTCACCGCAGAGCCCCACCAGACCGCTCTTCTTGTTGAGCAGCGCGTCGATCTCGTCCGCCGACATCTCCGCGACCCGCATCAGATGGAAGGTGACCGCGGGGTCGATGTCACCGGAGCGGGTGCCCATGACCAGCCCCTCCAAAGGTGTCAGCCCCATCGAGGTGTCCACGCACCGGCCGCCGGCGACCGCCGAGGCGGACGCGCCGTTGCCCAGGTGCAGCACGATGACGTTCACCTCGGACGGCTCCTTGCCCAGCAGCTCCGCCGTCCTGCGCGAGACGTACGCGTGGGAGGTGCCGTGGAAGCCGTAGCGGCGGATGCGGTGGGCGTCCGCCGTCTCCACGTCGATGGCGTAGCGGGCCGCCGCCTCCGGCATCGTCGTGTGGAAGGCCGTGTCGAAGACCGCCACCTGCGGCAGGTCGGGACGCAGCGCCTGTGCCGTACGGATACCGATGATGTTCGCCGGATTGTGCAGCGGCGCCACCGGAACCAGCCGCTCCACCTCCGCCAGTACGTCGTCGTCGATCACCGTCGGCTCGGTGAACCGCAGACCGCCGTGCACCACACGGTGGCCGATCGCCGCCAGCTCGGGGGAGTCGAGCCCGAGACCGTCGGACGCCAGCTCGTCGGCGACCGCTTTCAGCGCCGCGCCGTGATCCGCGATGGGACCGCTGCGCTCGCGCTTCTCGCCGCCGATGAGCGGGGTGTGGACGAGCCGGGACGTCTCCTCGCCGATCCGTTCCACCAGCCCGGCGGCGAGCCGCGAGCCGTCGTGCATGTCGAGCAGCTGGTACTTCACCGAGGACGAGCCGGAGTTGAGGACGAGGACGCGGGTCGCGGTCACAGTCACGGAGCCTTCTGTGCGGGGGGCGGTCATACGGATGCGGGCCGGCCGGCCGGCGCGTCCGGCTCGCTCGGGGCCGGCCGCGCGGACGGCACGGGCTGGGCCTGGATGGCCGTGATGGCCACCGTGTTCACGATGTCGCTGACGAGCGCGCCCCGCGACAGGTCGTTGACGGGCTTGCGCAGACCCTGGAGCACCGGCCCGACGGCGACGGCGCCCGCCGAACGCTGCACGGCCTTGTAGGTGTTGTTGCCGGTGTTGAGGTCCGGGAAGATCAGTACCGTCGCCTGGCCCGCCACCTCGGAGTCCGGCAGCTTCGTCGCCGCGACGGACGGCTCGACGGCCGCGTCGTACTGGATCGGGCCCTCGATCCTCAGCTCCGGCCGGCGCTCCCGCACCAGCTTGGTCGCCTCGCGCACCTTGTCCACGTCCGCCCCGGAGCCGGAGGTGCCCGTCGAGTACGACAGCATCGCGATCCGCGGGTCGACGCCGAAACGGGCCGCCGTCGCCGCCGACTGGACCGCGATGTCCGCGAGCTGCTCGGCGTCCGGGTCCGGGTTGACCGCGCAGTCCCCGTACACGAGCACCCGGTCGGCGAGGCACATGAAGAAGACGGACGAGACGATCGAGGCTTCGGGCTTCGTCTTGATGATCTCGAAGGCCGGGCGGATGGTGGCGGCGGTGGAGTGCACCGAGCCCGAGACCATGCCGTCGGCCAGGCCCTCCTGCACCATCAGCGTGCCGAAGTAGTTCACGTCCGCGACGACGTCGTTCGCCAGCTCCACCGTCACGCCACGGTGGGCGCGCAGTTCGGCGTACCGCTCGGCGAAGGACTGGCGGAGCTCGGAGGTGACGGGGTCGATCAGCTGGGTCGAGCTGAGGTCGATGCCCAGGTCGGCGGCCTTCTTGCGGATCACCTCGGTGTCGCCGAGGAGGGTCAGGTCGCAGACGTCCCGGCGGATCAGGACGTCGGCCGCGCGCAGTACGCGCTCCTCGGCGCCCTCCGGCAGCACCACCCGGCGGCGGTCCGCGCGCGCCTGCTCCAGCAGGTCGTGCTCGAACATCATCGGGGTGACATGCCCGCTGCGCCCCACCGCGAGCCGGGCCAGCAGTTCGCCGGTGTCGACGTGGCGCTCGAACAGACCGAGTGCCGTCTCGGCCTTGCGGGGCGTGGAGGCGTTCAACTTGCCTTCCAGCGCGAACAGTTCGGCGGCGGTGGGGAAGCTGTTGCCGGCGACGGAGACCACCGGGGTGCCGGGCGCGAGCCGGGAGGCGAGGGTGAGGACCGCGTCGCTGGGCCGCTCGTTGAGGGTGAGCAGCAGGCCGGCGATGGGCGGGGTGCCGGCGGAGTGGGCGGCCAGCGCGCCCACCACCAGATCGGCACGGTCTCCGGGGGTCACCACCATGCAGCCGGGCGTCAGGGCGTTCAGGAAGTTCGGCAGCATCGCGCCGCCGAACACGAAGTCGAGCGCGTCGCGCGCGAGCCCCGCGTCGTCGCCGAGCAGCACCGTGCCGCCGAGCGCGGAGGTGATCTGGGCGACGGTCGGGGCGGCGAGCGCCGGCTCGTCGGGCAGGACGTAGCAGGGGACGGGCAGGCGGGCCGCCAGTCGTTCGGCGATCTCCGCGCGCTCCTCGGGGGCGACCCGGTTGACGGCCACGGCGAGGACGTCGCAGCCCAGGGCCTCGTACGCGCGGTGGGCATTGCGCGTCTCGGCCCGCACGGACTCCGCGCTCTGGCCCTTGCCGCCGACGACCGCGATCACCGAGGCGCCGAACTCGTTGGCGAGCCGTGCGTTGATCGCGAGCTCGTCGGGGAGCTGGGTGGCGGCGAAGTCGGTACCGAGGACGAGGACGACCTCGTACTCCCGCGCGACCCGGTGGAAGCGCTCGACGAGCTGGGAGACCAGCTCGTCGGTACCCCGTTCGGCCTGGAGGGCGGAGGCCTCGTGATAGTCCATGCCGTACACGGACGCCGGATCCTGCGACAGCCGGTATCGGGCCCGCAGCAGATCGAACAGCCGGTCCGGTCCGTCGTGCTGCAGCGGGCGGAAAACACCCACCCGGTCCACCTGGCGGGTGAGGAGCTCCATGACTCCCAGCTCGACGACCTGCCGGCCGTCCCCGCGGTCGATCCCGGTCACGTACACGCTGCGCGTCACGCGTGCTCTCCCGTCCATGCTCTCTGGGGTGCGAAAAGGTCGGTACGAAAAAGGTGGTACGTACAAAAAAACCGCTGAGGGCGGCCTTTCCCTCTTGACAATACCTCCGTGGATGGTTAGGGCGCCCGGCGGACCGGGGGCGGTCGGAGGCGCTCCTCGCGAGGGCCGTACGCCGTGCCTCGGAGCAGCCGGGAGCGCGGGTTCTCCCGTGTCCGTGGAACAATCGAACGTGGGCTCACCTGTACCACTGACGAGCAGGAGACACAGCACGATGCGCATCGGAGTGCTCACCGCAGGGGGCGACTGCCCCGGACTGAACGCTGTGATCCGGTCGGTCGTGCACCGTGCCCTCACCTTTCACGGCGACGAAGTCATCGGCTTCGAGGACGGATTCAAGGGACTCCTCGACGGCCACTACCGGCCGCTCGACCTCAACGCCGTCAGTGGCATCCTCGCCCGCGGCGGCACGATCCTCGGCTCCGCCCGTCTGGAGCGCGGCCGGCTGGCCGAAGCCTGCGAGAACGCCCCGGAGTTGGCCCGGCAGCACGGCATCGACGCGCTCATCCCGATCGGCGGCGAAGGCACGCTCACCGCGTCCCGGATGCTCGCCGACGGCGGTATGCCCGTCGTCGGCGTGCCGAAGACGATCGACAACGACATCTCCGCCACCGACCGCACCTTCGGCTTCGACACGGCCGTGATGGTCGCCACCGAGGCCATCGACCGCCTCAAGACGACCGCCGAGTCGCACCAGCGGGTGATGGTCGTCGAGGTGATGGGCCGGCACGCCGGCTGGATCGCCCTGGAATCGGGCATGGCGGGCGGCGCCCACGGCATCTGTCTGCCGGAGCGGCCGTTCCAGATCGAGGACCTGATGAAGATGGTCGAGGAGCGGTTCTCGCGGGGGAAGAAGTTCGCCGTCATCTGTGTCGCCGAAGGAGCGCACCCGGCCGAGGGCTCGATGGACTACGGCAAGGGCGAGATCGACCAGTACGGCCACGAGCGCTTCCAGGGCATCGGCAACCGCCTCGCCGCGGAGCTGGAGCACCGGCTCGGCAAGGAGGCCAAGCCGGTCATCCTGGGCCACGTCCAGCGCGGCGGAACCCCGACGGCGTACGACCGTGTGCTCGCGACCCGCTTCGGCTGGCACGCGGTGGAGGCGGCGCACCGCGGCGAGTACGGCATGATGACGGCGCTGCGCGGCACCGAGGTGAAGATGGTCCCGCTGGCGGAGGCGGTGACCCGCCTCAAGACGGTCCCGCCGAACCGGATGCACGAGGCGGAGTCGGTGTTCTGACCGGCGGTGTTCTGACCGGCGGGGTGTCGGTCTGTGCGGTGGCGCGCGGGACCCCGATCCCGGGTGCGGCCCGATCGGGACGACGGCCGGCCGGGTGCACGGCTCAGCTCCGCGCCAGGTCCCAGAAGTGGTCGGCTATCCGGTCCAGGAACTCACGGCCCGCGCTGCCCGTGTCCTCCGTCGTCGAGCCCCAGCTGAGCGTCGCCACCATCCGCGACTGGTAGGCGGCGTGGAGCTCCTCCAGCACCGCTTCGAGCTGGGGCCGTTCCATCGGAACGAGTTTGGAGACCGGGCGGACGTACGCCTGCCAGCGTGCCGCGACCGCGCTGCGCAGCAGCTCCGCGAGATCCTCCTCGCGGCCGGTCGCGATCAGCAGTTCGCGCGGGCCGAGTTGCAGGGCCTCGGCGAGCGCGGCCGTCTGGCGTTCGGTGCCGCGCCAGCGGCCCGACTCCTCCATGCGCAGATAGCTGTCCGCGTCCACGCCGAGGTGTCGCGCCAGGTCGGCCGGTGCGTACCCCCGCGCCAGCCGGTGCTCGCGCAGGCTGGAGGCCTCGGTGAGCAGGTCGTGCGGCGCGCACCACAGCACCCCCGCCAGCGCGCCCAGTTCGCGGGAATCCGGGGCGAGCAGCCCGCGCTCCCAGGAGACCACCGTGTCCGGTGAGACGTGGAGCCCGTACTGGGCGCGGAGGCCGTACGCGACATGGCCGGGGGCCATTCCGAGGGCTTCGCGCAGCCGTCGGGCGGCGGGGGCGTTGAACGGGGGCGTGGGAGCGTGGTGCACGCGGTAACGCTAGAGGCCGGTGGGGCGTCGCGACTACGGTGCGTTCACCCAACGCCACCTGTCGTAGGAACGTCCGAGCTGATCGCTACCACTTGGTAACGTGCAGTGATCGTGCCACCGGCGAGATGGGCAGAGCCGGCCGTCAGCCCTTGACCGCGCCGCCCAGTGCGAAGCCGCCCCCGAGCCGGCGCGAGATCAGGACGTACAGCACCAGCACCGGCGCCGAGTACAGGATCGAGAACGCCGCCAGCTGGCCGTAGATCACCGAGCCGTAGTTGCCGAAGAAGGTGAAGATCGAGACCGAGGCCGGCATCTGATCCGGCGTCAGAATCAGCATGAACGGAACGAAGAAGTTTCCCCAGAGCTGGATGAAGGTGTAGATCGTCACCACGGTCAGGCCCGGCCCCATCAGGGGCAGGACGACCCGGGACAGTGTCTGCAGGCTCGACGCGCCGTCCGTCCAGGCCGCCTCCTCCAGGACCATCGGGACGCCGTCCATGAAGTTCTTCATCAGCCAGATGGAGAAGGGCAGTTGGGACGTGGCGAGGAACAGCCCCGTGCCGTACATCGTGTCGATCAGATTGACCTGCACGAACAGGCCGTAGACCGGCACCATCACCGCGGTGATCGGCAGACACGTCGTGAACAGGATCGTCAGCAGGAACGGGCGGTTGAAGCGCGAGCGGTGCCGGGAGAGCGGATACGCCGCGAGCGCCGCGCACACCACCGTCAGCAGCGTCGCCCCGCCGCACAGCAGCAGACTGTTCAGCATCGGCGTGAAGGTGATCTCGTCGGTGAGCACCGCGTCGAAGTTGTCCCCGGTGACCGACGACGGAACCCGCACCCGCAGGTCCGCGTTCGCGTCCACGGACGACAGCAGGAGCCACACCAGCGGCAGGGCGAACGCGGCAGCGGTCACCAGCAGTGCGGCGTTGGCGGCGAGCCGGGCGCGGGTGGACCGGCGCATCACACCTCCACCTTCATCAGACGCAGATAGACGATCGAGAACAGCGAGCCCACCAGCAGAAGCAGCAGCGCCACCGCGGTGCCGTAGCCGATCAGGCTCTTGAGGAACGCCTGGTCGTACATGAACACCGGCAATGTCTGGCTCCGGTTGCCCGGTCCGCCCCGGGTCATCGCCCAGATCAGTCCGAAGACGGAGAGCGTCGAGAGCGTGTTCAGCATCAGATTGGTGCCGATGGAACGGCGGATCATCGGCAGGGTGATGTGCCAGACTCGCCGCGGCCCGCTCGCCCCGTCGACCTCGGCGGCCTCGACGACGTCCCGCGGGATCTCGGAGAGCGCCGCCGAATAGATCAGCATGGAGAACGCGGTGCCCCGCCAGACGTTGGCGAAGGACACGGCGAGGATGGGCAGCGTGAACAGCCAGTTCTGGGACGGCAGATGGAGCCAGTCGAGCAGGGCGTTCAGCGTCCCTTCCCGGCGGAAGAACGTGTACAGAAGGAACGCGGCGACGATCTCCGGCAGCACCCAGGCGGTGATCACCAGCGTGCCGGTGATGGTTCTGACCGGGCGCGACGCGGCCCGCATCAGGCCGGCCAGCGCCAGACCCAGGGTGTTCTGCCCGACCACCGCCGAGACGAAGGTGAAGACCAGGGTGAGCCAGACGGCGTTGCGGAAGTCGTCGTCCGCGAAGGCCCGGCGGAAGTTGTCCAGGCCCACGAAGTCGGAACCCGAGGCACCGGTCAACTGGGTGTCGGTGAAGGCGATCCAGACGCAGTAGCCGATCGGGCCGGCCAGGAAGAGCAGCAGCAGGAGTGTGGCGGGGGCGATGGGCAGCCACCGCCACACCCCTCGTCTCGTCGTGGTCACCTGCGGACGACCGCGCCGTCGACGGCGGTCTTCAGCTGCTCGTCGTACGCCTTCGCCGCCTCCGCGGCCGAGGCGTCACCCGTCGTCACCTTCTCCATGGCCTCACCGATGGCGGTGGAGACCTGCGGATAGACGGGCAGCGCCGGACGGTAGTGCGTGTACTGCACGAGCCCGGTGAAGAACTCGATGCCCGGCATGGACTTCAGATACTTCGGGTCGGCCGCCACGTCCTTGCGTACGGCGATCTGCGCGGCCACCACGCACCACTGTGTCGCGTTCTCGGCCGTCTGGAGCGTCTTGATGAACTCGAAGGCCAGATCGGCGTTGTCCGCCTTCTGCGGGATCGACCATGCCCAGCCGCCGGACATGGACACCTTGCCGGGCGCCTGTCCGTTCTGCGTGGGCATCGGGGTCTGGGCGAGGTCCTTGCTCCAGTCCGGCCACTCCTTGGGGCCCTTGTTGATCCAGTTCTGGCCCATCCAGGAGCCGTCGAGCGAGATCGCGAGCTTGCCCTCGGGGAACCACTCGGTGGCGACCCGGGTGCCGACGTTCGGGTCGAGCGCGTCGGAGACATCGGGGCCGAGCTTCTCCGTGTAGACCGTGCGGACGAAGTCGAGCGAGTCCCGGAAGCCCTTGGTGCCGGTGACCCACTTCTTGGCCGATTCGTCGTAGAGCGGATCGGCCCCGGTGCCGTACAGCAGCATCTCGAAGCCCTGCATCACGGCCGCCTCGCCGGGACCCTTGCCGGTGTAGACGTTCAGCGGGATGACGCCGGGGACCTTCTGCTTGACGGTGCGGGCCGCGTCCAGGACCTCGGCCCAGTTCTTCGGCTGCCAGTCGGCCGGCAGACCCGCCTTGGCGAAGATCGCCTTGTTGAACCAGAGGCCACGGGTGTCGGTGCCGTCCGGGATGCCGTACGTCTTGCCGTCCTCGGCCTTGGCCGCCGCCTTCGCCGTGTCGACGAACTGGCCCCACTGGTCCCACTGGGGCAGATAGGAGTCCAGCGGCTTCAAGTACCCGGCCTTGATGTCCGAGTTGATACGGAAGGTGTCCTCGTAGACCAGGTCGGGCGCGGTCTTGGGGGAGCGCATCATCTGCTGCGCCTTGGTGGCGTAGTCGTTGTCCGGGGCCTGGATCGGGACGAGTTCGACCTTCTTGCCCGGGTGCTCCTTCTCGAACTGTTTCTTCGCCGCTTCGAGATGCTGGTCCTTGAAGCGGATCTTGTTGTCCGTCGAGCGGTTGTAGACGACCTTCACGGTGTCGGGGTCGCTGCCCGAACCGTTGCCGCAGGCGGTGAGCGTCGCCGCGGCGAGAGCGGTGACGGCGGTGACGAGGATCAGTGGGGCGTTGGGGCGCACGGGCACGACCTCCTCTGAGCCGGAGTCCGGGCCGAGGGCCCAGGGGGCTGCCGTGACCGTAGGACCGGCTCGCTGACAAGGTCAATGCCCGTGCAGGTCGGGGTCGTTGAACGGTGCAACGATGTGTGCTTTGCGTGGGTACGGCCGCCGTCATCGTGTCGCGGGTCGGGCGGCCGTACGGAACGGCGTCGTCAGCGCAGTGACCTGAACGCGGCCCGCACCTCGCGGGCGAAGAGCTCCGGCTCCTCCCACGCGGCGAAGTGGCCGCCCTTGTCGGCCTCGTTGAAGTACGCGACGCCCGGATAGACCGTCTCCACCCAGCTGCGCGGGGCGGCCCAGATCTCGCCGGGGAACGTCGTGAAGGCGACCGGAACCCTGACCGGGGGCGGAGCCTGGCCGCCCGCGATCTCCCGTCCGAACTCCCAGTACCACCGGGCGGACGAGGCGCCGGTGCCCGTCAGCCAGTACAACGTGATGTTGTCGACGATGTTCTTCCGGGTCAGATTGCCCACGGGCGCGCGGTCGACGAACGCGCGGGAGATCTTGTAGTAGCTGTCCGTGTCGTGGTCGAGCATCCAGGCGGCCAGCCCGATGGGTGAATCCAGCAGGGAGTACCCGATCGTCTGCGGCCGGGTGGTCTGCTCGAGGAAGTAGGCGAAGCCGTCCGTCATGAACGTGTTGAGCGCGTCGAACGCCGCGCGTTCCTGCTCGGACTCCATCGGCAGGTGGTCCTTGATGCCGATCGCCCCGGCGAGCAGATTCACATGGATGCCGAGCAGCCCCTCGGGGCCCTGGCGGCCCATCGCGTCGGTGACGGCGGCGCCCACGTCGCCTCCCTGGGCGACGTAGCGCGTGTAGCCGAGGCGGTTCATGAGTTCCGCCCACGCCTGCGCCATACGCCCGTTTCCCCAGCCGAGTTCGGCCGGCTCGCCCGAGAAGCCGTAGCCGGGCAGGGACGGCAGCACCAGATGGAACGCGTCCTCGGGGGAGCCGCCGTGAGCGGTCGGGTCGGTCAACGGACCGATGGTGTCCAGCAGTTCGACGACCGAGCCGGGCCAGCCGTGCGTCATGATCAGCGGCAGCGCGTTCTCGTGCGGCGACCTGACGTGGATGAAGTGGATCGCGACCCCGTCGATCTCCGTCACGAACTGCGGCAGCGAGTCCAGCCTCGCCTCGCATGTGCGCCAGTCGTACTCGGTCGTCCAGTAGCGGGCGAGTGCTTGCGCCGTCGCCAGTTGCACTCCCTGCGACCGGTCGGCGACGAGCTCTTTCGAAGGCCAGCGCGTCGCCTCGATCCGGCGTCGCAGCTCGGTGATCTGGTTCTCCGGAACCGCGACCCGGAACGGACGGATGTCTGTTGATTCGGCCGTGAGTGACATGACGGCGCTCCTCGCATTGCTGACGGCGGGAAATCCTCACCCTCTCGTCAGCGCGCCGCGCCCGTGCCACCCCGGTTCACTCCCTGGTCTGCGCTTGTCCGCGCCGACTCTCGTCAGGCTACTCCTGCGGGGAGTTCGGCACGAATCGTGCAAACAGCGCGGATCGGCCGGGGGCCGCTCCGTACGTGTCGGCCTCGCGCCGGTCTACGGGGCGTACGGGGACGGTCGTTGACCGGCGCACCGGCCCGCGCCGTGCAGGGCCAGGCGCCCGCCGTCAGTGAGTGGCGGGGATCCAGCGGTACTGGAGTTCCGGCCGGCCGATCTGCCCGTACTGCGGGCTGCGCGCCGCCCGTCCCGCGGTGACCAGATGTTCCAGATAGCGACGCGCGGTGATCCGGGAGATGCCCACCGCGGTGCCCGCCTCGGCGGCCGTCAGCCCCTCCGGCGCGTCACGCAGCGACCGGGTGACCGCCTCCAGCGTCGGGCCGCTCAGCCCCTTGGGCAGGCCACCGCCCTGCGGGGCGCGCAGCGCGCCGAGAGCGCGGTCCACCTCGTCCTGGCCGCTCGCCTCACCGGCCGCCGCGCGGAACTCCGCGTACCGGCCGAGGCGGTCGCGCAGGGTCGCGAAGGTGAACGGCTTCAGGACGTACTGGACCACCCCGAGGGACACGCCCTCCCGCACCATCGCGAGGTCGCGGGCCGACGTCACCGCGATGACGTCCGCGGAGTGACCCGCGGCGCGCAGCGACCGGACGAGCTGGAGGCCGTGCCCGTCGGGCAGATAGAGATCGAGCAGCAGCAGGTCGACCTCGGTCCGCTCCAGCGCCCGGACCGCCTCCGAGCGCGAGTGCGCCACCCCCGACACCGTGAACCCGGCGACGCGGCCCACATAGAGGGCATGCGCGTCGGCGGCCACCGGATCGTCCTCGACGACCAGCACTCTGATGGGATCCCCGCTCACGCCGGCACCCCCGCGCCCTCCAGCGGCAGCCGTACGGTGAAGTCGGCCCCTCCGTCCGGGCCCTTCGCCAGGACCACCGTGCCCCGGCTGCGGTGCACCGTCTGCCGGACGATCGCGAGACCCAGACCTCGTCCCGATCCGTGGGTGGACCAGCCGCTCCGGAACACCTCGTCCGCGGACGCCGGGTCGATTCCCGCGCCCGTGTCGTGCACACGGATGAGCAGCTCGTCCCGGTCGGCCCGGGCGACGACGGTGACGCGGGCCCGCCCGGCCGGCTGCGGCCCGCCCTCCCGGCCGGCGGCCGCCTCGGATGCCGCGTCCACCGCGTTGTCGATCAGATTGCCCAGGATCGTCACCAGGTCACGGGAGGGCAGCGACGGCGGCAGGACACCGTCGTCGATCCGGCTGTCCTGCGCGAGCACCAGCTCCACACCCCGCTCGTTCGCCTGCGCCGCCTTGCCGAGCAGCAGCGCGGCCAGCACCGGTTCCCCGACCGCTCCGACCACCCGGTCGGTGAGCACCTGGGCCAGCTCCAGTTCGGCGGTGGCGAAGTCGACGGCGTCGTCGACCCGGCCGAGTTCGATGAGCGAGACGACGGTGTGCAGCCGGTTGGCCGCCTCGTGCGCCTGGGAGCGCAGGGCCTGGGTGAAGCCGCGCTCGGAGTCCAGCTCGCCGGCGAGGGCCTGGAGCTCGGTGTGGTCGCGCAGGGTGACCACCGTGCCGCGCTGTTCGCCGCCGACGACCGGGCTGGTGTTCACCACGACGACCCGGTCGCCCGTCAGATGCACCTCGTCGACGCGCGGCTCGGACGCCAGCAGCGCGCCGGTGAGCGGAGTCGGCAGGCCCAGCTCGGCGACCGGCCGGCCCACCGCGTTCTCGTCGAGGCCGAGCAGTTCCCGCGCCCCGTCGTTGCACAGGGCGATCCGGCGCTGCCCATCCAGCATCAGCAGCCCCTCACGCACCGCGTGCAGCGCGGCCTCGTGGTAGTCGTGCATCCGGCTCAGCTCGGCCGCGTTCATCCCGTGCGTGTGCCGCCGCAGCCGGGTGGTGATCACATACGTCCCCAGACCGCCGAGCGCCAGCGCCCCGCCCGCCATGGCCAGCAGCGCCACGACCTGCTTGCTGACCTGCTCGCTGATCTTCTGGATGGTGATGCCGGCACTGACGAGCCCGACGATCTCCCCGCGGTCGATGACGGGCACCACGGTCCGTATCGAGGAGCCGAGCACACCCACGTACCGCTCGCTGTGGATCTCGCCCCGCAGCGCCTGCTCGGTGTGGCCGAGATACGTCCTGCCGATCTCGCCGGGCTCGGGGTGCGTCCACCGTGTGCCGTTCGGAGCCATGATCACGATGAAGTCCACACCGGCGTCGCGGCGCAGGCCCTCCGCGTACGGCTGGAGCGTCGCGGACGGGTTCGCAGACCGGGCGGCGGCGATGACCGACGGCGATTCCGCCACCGCGGCCGCCGTGGCCCTCGACTGGAGGCGCGCGGTCTCCTCGGCCTGAGAGCTGTCCTTGAGATACGTGAACAGGGCGCAGCCGGCCACGATCGCGGCCACCAGGACGACCTGCATCGCGAAGAGCTGGCCCGCGAGGCTGCGCGGGCGGGGTATGCGCATGGGCCCATAGTGCCTGGCCGGATTTGTATGAACGAAACGAACGCAAGGGTGACCGGCATCACAGGGTGGTGAATGCTCACGGCAATCCATAGGGACATGGACCGGTAACAAGGAGGAAACCCGTGGCTGCTGGAGCCGTCAGGCGGGACCGCACGCACTATCTCTACATCGCCGTGATCGTCGCGGTCGTACTCGGTATCGCCGTGGGGTTGGCCGCCCCCGAGTTCGCCACTGAGCTCAAGCCACTCGGTACCGGTTTCGTGAACCTGATCAAGATGATGATCTCGCCGATCATCTTCTGCACGATCGTGCTGGGCATCGGTTCGGTACGCAAGGCCGCCAAGGTCGGTGCCGTCGGCGGTATCGCGCTCGGCTATTTCATGGTCATGTCGCTCGTCGCCCTCGCCATCGGCCTGGTCGTCGGCAACATCCTCAACCCGGGTGACGGGCTGGCGGTGACCGACGCGGTCAAGGAGGCCGGCCAGGGCCAGGTCGGCGAGGAGGCGAAGGACACGGTCGAGTTCCTGCTCGGCATCATCCCGACGACGATCGTCTCCGCCTTCACCTCGGGTGAGGTCCTGCAGACCCTGCTTGTCGCGCTGCTGGCAGGGTTCGCCCTCCAGGCCATGGGCTCGGTCGGTGAGCCGGTGCTGCGCGGTGTCGAGCACATTCAGCGCCTCGTCTTCCGCATCCTCGCCATGGTGATGTGGGCCGCGCCGATCGGCGCCTTCGGTGCGATCGCGGCCGTGACCGGTTCGGCCGGTCTGGACGCCCTGAAGAGCCTCGCCGTGCTGATGCTCGGCTTCTACGTCACCTGTTTCCTCTTCATCTTCGTGGTGCTGGGCGCGCTGCTGCGCATCGTGGCGGGCCTCAACATCCTCACGCTGCTGAAGTACCTGGGCCGCGAGTTCCTGCTGATCCTCTCCACCTCCTCCTCCGAGTCCGCGCTCCCGCGGCTCATAGCGAAGATGGAGCACCTGGGTGTCAGCAAGCCGGTCGTCGGCATCACGGTCCCGACCGGTTACTCCTTCAACCTCGACGGCACCATGATCTACATGACCATGGCGTCGCTCTTCATCGCCGAGACGATGGGCGACCCGATGTCGATCGGGGAGCAGATCCCGCTTCTCCTCTTCCTGTTCGTCGCCTCGAAGGGCGCGGCCGGCGTCAGCGGCGCCGGTCTGGCCACCCTGGCCGGCGGTCTGCAGTCGCACCGGCCGGAACTGGTCGACGGGGTCGGCCTGATCGTCGGTATCGACCGCTTCATGAGCGAGGCGCGCGCACTGACCAACTTCGCGGGCAACGCGGTCGCGACGGTGCTCATCGGCACCTGGACGAAGGAGATCGACAAGGTGCGGGTCGACGAGGTGCTCGCCGGGCGGATCCCGTTCGACGAGCAGACACTGCTCGACGACGGCCACGGCGACTCCGCGGACGACGGCCACGGCGCTCCCGCCGAGGACGCGGACGGCGTCCGTCTGGTCAAGGGTTCCGCCTCCGGTGCAACGATCGTCGGCCAGGAGCCCCGGGACGGGGAAGGGGCCGTCTCCAAGGTCTGAGGGGCGCCCCCTCTCTCCGCACGGCGGTACGCCGACTTCCCCCGTGATTCCACCTGGCGGCGTACCGCCGGTTCCCCGGGCCCCTGAGGGCGCCCGGGGAACCGTCGTTTCCGCCCGTCACCGTGCTGTCACTGCCGTCACTGCTGGATCGGACGGCCGTCGGTCCCGCAGATGTAGCCCGCCACGATGCAGTCGGCGACACGGCGATTCAGCTCGGAGTCGTTCCACGCGTTGAAGAAGTCCCCGTGGAAGGTGTAGCCCGGCTGATCCGTGACGTTGGTCCCGTTCCTGGTGCCGGCGAGCGTCAGCCCGCCGCCGTTCACCGGCCAGGTGATCAGCAGCTCCAGGCGCGGCACGACGACCGGATGCGAGGCCGGACAGGTCTGTCCGGCCGCGTACGCCATGTGGTCGCGGTGGTTGGCGCTGTCCAGGTTCCGCCCGTCCCAGCAGGTGGGAAAGTCCAGATAGTTCTCCAGCTTCGTGCCGGGCGGGCAGTTCACGAAGTCCCGGCCGGACTCCGGCCGGCCCACGCACGACCAGCGTGCGGCCGGGTTCTGATCGGGCGAGGTGGCGGTGGCGTTGCCGACCACGTACCGCAGGCCGCGGGGATGCGTGACGGCACGGGTGTGGTCGGTGATGCCCTGGTAGTAGACGGTGACCCGCTCGGGGGCCACCGGGGCTCCGTTCTTGTAGAGGGTGGGCGTCCAGTACGAGGAGAGGTCCACCGACGGCGAGCAGTTGGTGGTGCCGGCGGCCAGGGACTGGAGCGTCGAGGACGCGTTCGCCGTCCGGTTCCCGTAGAACTCGTGGATGTGCGAGCGGCCCGCCTGTCCGGGGAAGACGATCGGGTCGTCACCCCGGCGATGGCTGGAGAAGCACTCCGCGCGGAACTCGCTCCCGCGCACGGGCGCCGCCGCCTGCGCGACGATGGCGGCCGCCTGCGCCGGGCTGAAGGTGTGGTCGTGTGCTGTGTGACCGGCGCGCGCATGGCCCGGCACACCGTCGTCGTCCGCGGCCCCGGAGGCCGGTGAGTGGTTCCCCGCGGTGACCCAGCCCGCTGTGATCAGGAAGATCACGGCGGCCGTGCTCGCGAGCAGTCGGCGGAGCATGGAACCGTCCGTTCCCTCGTGCTGCCGGTTCAGTCGAACGGAATGCGGACGACGGACTGGTTGCCGACGCCCACCGTGCTCGCGCCGTTGCCGATGGCGTTCCAGACCTCGACGCGAACCCGTCCGTTGCTCAGATCACCGAGCGCGCCGGTCGCGGACTTGAGGCCCTTCGCCTGGGTGTAGTGCTCGTAGCCCGGCACGGGGTCCGTGGCGAAGTAGTGGTACGTCTCCGTCCGGTCCCAGCTGCCGTCGCCCGTCCGGTCGTAACTCACCCTGACCTGCTGCCCGTTGGCCACCGCCGAGCCGGAGTCGGCGAACAGGTCGAACTGGGTGGCCCCGCCGTTGTGTCTGCGGGTGATGCCGGACGAGGTGAAGACCTGCGGGTTGTGCGGGGTGCCGTCGTAGTTGGCGCCGCCCGCCGAGGGGACGCTCACCGAGCCGGCCGACGCGGTGGCGTCGCCCGCGCCGCCTCCCGTCCGCAGATACAGCTGCGAGGAGCCGGACGGCGGCGGGGTGGTGGGCGGGGGAGTCGTGCCGCCGCCGCGGGTCCAGACGGCGACGTAGTCGACGAGCATGGGGCGGCCGGGGACGGTGGCTGGGGTCGGGGTCCCGGTGCCCGCGACACCGTTGGGGAAGGCGCCGCCCATGGCGACGTTGAGCAGGATGAAGTACCCGGCGTGGTCGGTCATGTTGGCCCAGGTGCCCGCGTCGAAACGGTCCTGGCTGATGCTGTGGAACAGCTGGCCGTCCACGTACCAGCGCAGTTGGTTGGGCGAGACGGACCGGTCCCACTCGAAGCGGTAGGTGTGGAAGGCCGACTGGCAGGAGGCGCCGGGACAGGCGCGGTTGGCGCCGATGCCGTTGGTCTCGTTGCAGGGGCCGCCGGGGTTCACACCGCAGTGCAGCACGGCCCACACCGAGTTGATGCCGTTGACGTTCTCCATGATGTCGAACTCACCGATGGCCGGCCAGTTCCAGTAGTTGCCCCGGTAGGGGGCGCCCAGGGCCCAGAAGGCGGGCCAGTATCCGAGCGCCGCCTGCCCGGTGACGTTCGGCATCTGGATACGGCCCTCGATGCGCAGGGTGCCGCCTGCCGGGGCCTTGAAGTCGGCGCGCCTGGTCTCGACCCGGCCGGACGTCCAGTTGCCGGCGCCGTCCCTGAGCGGGGTGATCCGCAGGTTTCCGCTGCCGTCGAGGCTGAGGTTGTCGGGGTTGGCGGTGTAGTTCTGGATCTCGCCGGTGCCCCAGTTGCCGGGGCCGCCGGGATAGCCGTGGCCGAGGTCGATCTGCCAGTTGGCGGACGAGGGCAGGGTGCGGTTGGCGCCGTTGAAGTCGTCGCTCCACTGGAGATTCCAGCCGGGCGTGGGGGGAACGTCACCGCGCGCCTGCCCGGCGCCGGTGACGCCGATGAAGCCGGCGAGCGCGACGACGAGGGCCACGACGACGGTGAGCAGGGGGGTGCGTCTGATGCGGCTCGTACTCACGGAACACCTCCGGGAGGGTGGTGCCAAGGGTGTGTGAGAGCGCTCTCAGATAGTTTTGTAGTTGGAGCCGGTGGAGGCGTCAATGGCTCGGGATCGTCGACTTCCTGAAGGGACAGGGCAGTTGCACGATGTGGCTGGTCGGGTGCCCGGGCCGCGGAGTCCGTACGCCCGCAGGCCGGTGCGGCCGGGTCAGTACGGCGGCGACCAGCTGGCCCGGACAGGCCGCGCGAGCCGCCCCGGCCCCGACCCGACGGCCGAGGACGGACGGTCGGCGGGCGCGTCGGCATGGAGCAGTTCCCGCATCCGTGAGAGCCCGCGCAGTACGTCCTCCCGATGGCCGGCGGCCTTCATCCAGGCGGGCAGCCGCGTCAGCATGCTCATGTGCGGATGACCGTCGCGCTCCCGGAGGCCGGCGGCGAGATAGTGCTCCAGCGCGTCGATGTGGCGTTCGTTGTACGCCCACAGGACCTTGCCGCGGCACGGAGTGCGGAGCCAGAGCGGCTGCCCGAAGAAGGGTTCGTCGGGTCCGCCGAGTGTGGCGGCGATCAGCGCGCCCCCACGGCGTTCGGCCTCCCAGTCCCGCACCGGGGCGCAGCGAACGCACGCCAGCCGGCGCGGCCGGAACAGCAGTTCGGTGTGGTACTTCAGCTCCGGCAGGCCCGGCCGGGGCACCACGTCGGCACGCCCGCCGCATCCCGGGCACACCACATGGATCAGATCGGCGTAGGCCTCGATCCTGGCGCCCCGGTCGACCGAGCGCCGCGGACGCCCGCCGTCCGTCTCGTAGTCCGTCACCTCGGCATGGTGCCCTGTCCGGTGGCGGCGGGCGACCCGGCGGTGCCCTGTCCGGTGACTGCGGGGGACGCGGAGGATCCGGCGGTGTCCTGTCCGGTACCTGTCGCGTCCGATCCGGCCGCAGCGCGCGAGCCGCTCGCGTCCAGTGCGGCCACCTCCTCCGTGCTCAGTACGAGGTCGGCCGCCGCTGCCGAGTCGCGGATGCTCTCCGGTCGGCTCGCGCCGGGGATCGGGATGACCGTCGGCGACTGCGCCAACAGCCACGCCAGAGCCACCTGTTGAGGACTCACCCCGCGCGCCCGCGCCACCCGGTGGAACGCCGCGTACGGACCCGCGGCCTGCGGTCCGCCCGCCGGGCCGTCCAGCGCACTGCGGGAGATCCCCCCGAGCGGGCTCCACGGCAGATACGCCAGTCCCAGCTCCGCGCAGAGCCGCAGCTCGGCCTCGCCGTCGCGCACCGCCGGCGAGTACCGGTTCTGCACGGAGACGAGCCGGTCGCCCAGCATCTCCCGCGCCAGCCTGATCTGGTCCGTGTCCACGTTGGAGATCCCGGCGAACCGGATCGTGCCCTCGTCCAGCAGCTCCCGCAGCCCGCCCACCGACTCGGCGAACGGGACGGCCGGATCGGGCTTGTGCAGCTGGTAGAGGCCTATCGCCGCGCCGCCGATGCGGGCCAGCGAGGCGTGGGCCGCCCGTCTGAGGCGCTCGGGGGCGGCTCCGACCGTCCAGCCGCCGTCGTCCGTCCGGCCACGCCCGCCCTTCGTGGCGACGAGCACCGCGTCGGTGTTCCCTCCGTACGAGGCGAGCGCCCGGGCGACCAGCAGCTCGCCCGGCCCGGGTTCGCCGCCCGGCGGGTAGTAGGAGTCGGCCGTGTCGATCAGCGTCACGCCCGAGTCCAGAGCGGCGTGGAGGGTGGCGACGGCCTGCCGTTCGTCGGGACGTCCCTCGATGGACAGCGGCATCGCGCCCAGTCCGACCGCGCCCGCCCGCAGTCCGCCGAGCGTGCGGTACCTCATCACCGCACCTCCTCGCGCGCCGCGAGGGTCTCGGACACGGCCTGCTGAAGCCACTCCGATGCATGCCGGAAGGTGTATCCCAGGCCGGCGGCGCGGGAGTTGTCCATGGCGTAGGCACGGGCAAAGGAGAACGGCGAGGTCTCGCCCACGCGTACCGGGGCGAATTCCACCCTGCCGCCGGTCTGCCGCTCGATCGCGGCGCAGATGTCCCCGGTCGTCAGCGGGCCGTTCGCGTGGGCGTTCACCGGTCCGGTGAATTCCTGCCCCGCTGTCCAGGCGAGAAAGTCCGCGATCTCCTCCACGTACACATAGGTGGCGGGCTGGTTCTTCACCGGGACGGCGATCGGCTCGCCGGCTCTGATGCGTTCGGCATAGTGGTCCACGCGTCCGGTGAAGTCATCGTGTCCGCCGAGAACATGGGCGACGCGCACGGACACGGACGGGAATTCCGTCGCGGCCGCGAACACCGCCTCCGCCTGCCGCTTTCCCTCGCCGTAGTGCTCCTCCCGGAAGGTGGCGTCGTCCCACGGCAGGGCCATGTCGACACTCACCGCCAGCGGGTCGACCGCCTCCTCGCGCACCGGCTCGGGGGAGTGCTCGTACTCGTAGACCTCGACGGTGGACGTCATCACATAGCGGTGGGTCCGTCCCGAGAACACCCGCACGGCGATCTCCGCCTGGCGCGGTGTGTAGCAGACCTGGTCGACGACCACGTCGAAGGAGCGTGAACCGATCGCGGCCCGCAGGGAATTCTCGTCGTCCCGGTCCGCGACCAGATGCCGCACTCCGGCGGGAGCCGCGGACGAACCGCGGTTGATGACGGTGACCCGGTCCCCGGATTCCAGCAGCCGGGCGATCAGCCGCTTTCCGATATAGCGGCTTCCCCCGATGACGCATATCTCGCGCATTCCTCAACTCCCTCTCGCTCTACGGCAAGTGTTACGTTGTCGGGCCGCAACCTGAAGGGGGAGTCATGGGAGATCCGGCCTCTTTGCCGAAAGAACCTCGGCATTCACGTCCTACCGCCGTCGAAACATCGGTGGCCGGTTCCAGTCGCTTCGACCCCATCGATCGGCAGATCCTGGAGCTCCTTCAGACGGACGGCCGGATCAAACTCAGTGAGCTGGGCCGCCGGGTACGGCTGAGCCCCGCGGCCGTCACGGAACGGGTCCGCCGGCTCGAGGCCTGCGGCGCCATCACCGGATACGGCGCGCATGTCTCCCCGGCCCGGCTCGGCCACGGGATACAGGCCTTCATCCGCGTCGATCCGCACGGCGGCTACACGCTGAGGCACCCGCGGACGCGCGAGTTGATGGAGCGCCCCGAGGTGACCGAGGCACACCATGTGGTCGGCGAGGACTGCTGGATCATCAAGGTCGCCGTGACGGACACGGTCCACCTCGAAGAGGTGCTGGAGCTGGTGTCGGCGCTGGGGCGGACGACCACGTCGATCGTGCTCACCTCGCCGCTGGAGCGGAAGCCGCTGCTGCCACCGTCGTGAGCACCGCGATGCGCTGCTGCATCAAGCACCGCCCTGACCTGGATGCTCACCTTTTGGTGAGTATCCCACTTAAGAGTCGGTACTTGTGGGGCAGTTCGTGCCGAAGAAGCATGGTGTGCATGTCCACCACGCAGAACTCCCTCACCCCAGTCACCGTCATCGGCCTCGGCGCCATGGGCCGCGCACTCGCCGGCGCCCTTCTCGACGCGGGCCGTCCCACCACCGTCTGGAATCGCTCTCCGGGCAAGGGGGACGACCTCGTCGCCCGCGACGCCGTCGAGGCCGCGAGCGCCGAGGAGGCCGTCCGGGCGGGCGAGTTGATCATCGTCTGCGTCGTCGACCACGACGCCTCGGACGCGATCCTCGAACCGCTCGGTGAGGCCCTCCGGGGCCGGGTGCTGGTCAATGTCACCTCCGACATCCCGGAGCGCTCGCGTCAGGCCGCGGCCTGGGCTGCCTCGCACGGCATCGACTATCTCGACGGCGCCGTGATGGTGCCCACCCCGCTCGTCGGCTCACCCGACGCGCTGCTCTTCTACGCGGGCTCCCGGAAGGCGTACGAGCGGCACGAGTCCACCCTCAAGACCCTCGGCGGACGGGCCGCCTTCGTCGGTACGGACCCCGGGCTCGCCGCCGTGTACGACCTGGCGCTGCTCGACTTCTTCTACGGCAGCATCTCGGGTCTGGTGCACGCCTACGCGCTGGCCACCGCCGACGGCGTCAAGGCGGCGGACATCGCCCCGTATCTCGACTCCATCGTCCAGATCCTGCCGCCCATCGCCCAGTACACGGCCGAGAACATCGACGCGGGCAGCTACCCCGGCCAGGAGGCGGGCCTCGCCATGATGGCGTCGGGCGTGAGCCACATCCTGCACGCGGCGCGGGCCCGAGGGCTCGACGTCTCGCAGCTGGAGTCGGTCAAGGCGGTGGCGGACCGGGCGATCGCGCGGGGTCATGGCTCGGACGACTGGGCGAGCACGGTGGAGGCGGTGCGGTCCGCGTCCTGACCCGGTCGGGGTGCGTGCGCGCCTCACGTCGTCGTCGGCCGTCGGCGCCGTACATCAGCCGCCGCAGCACCGCCTCGGCGGGGCCGCGGCGGCCGGCGCGTTCCAGGATGTACGCCCCGGCCACCGTGAGCAGCCAGACGCCGGTCGCGAACAGGACCATGGTGGCGCTGGTCAGATGCTCTCCGAGGCCGAGCCCCCAGGCCGCGAGCACCGGTGCGAAGACCAGCGAGTGCGCCAGATAGCAGGACAGCGACCGTTTGCCGACGGCGGCCACCGCCGTCACGGCCCGCGCACCCCGCCGTTTTGGGCGTCCGGTCCACCAGCGGGTGAACAGGGCCACCGCGGCGACATAGCCGAGACCGGCCGCGTTGCCGGTGACGTCCCGGAGCAGGGTGAGCGCCCCCGACTCGCTCTGGGCCGCGTCGGGCACCCGCAGGACGCCGATGTGCGCGAGCGCGGCGGGCAGTGCGCCGAGCCAGCCGACCGTGATGCCGATGACCGCGGTCCGGCGCAGCAGCGGAAGGTGGCGGCCGCTGTCCTCCAGGACACGGCGGCGCGCGGCCCAGAAGCCGAGCAGGAAGATGACGTAGGCGCCGGCGAGCAGGGAGAGCGGCGCGGCGGCGAAGGTGACGAACAGCCCGGTGGTCAGCCGGGTGCCGGAGGCGGCGAGCCAGCTCTGCTCACCGGCCGCGTAGGCCTCGTTGCCCGGCTCCGCCGAGGCGTCCCCGTACGAGCTCAACTCGCCCTGGAACAGGGCGGGCAGGACCGGTGCGACGGTCAGCAGGACGAGCTGCGCGGTCGCGATGGCGATCCACCACCCCAGCGCGCGGTCGCTGCGCCGCAGGACGAGCCATCCGAGGACGAGGCTCATCAGCCCGTAGAACCCCAGGATGTCGCCGGCCATCAGCAGGCTCGCGTGCGCCAGTCCGATGACGATCAGCCACAGACTGCGGCGGCGCAGAATCCCGACCGCCTCCTTCTCGGAGCTTCCCGCGGCCCGTTGCCGCAGGTAGAGCTGCGTCATGCCGTACCCGAAGAGGAAGGCGAAGAGGGGGTACACGCGCAGATCGAGCACGGTGATCATCGTGAACTGCACGGCGTGGTCGAGCCACGAGCCGTCCACGGGCTGCCAGCCCGAGGGGCCGCGGCGAGCGGCCCACAGATGGAACGCCGTGTTGGACGAGGCGATGAGCAGGAGCATGATGCCGCGCGCGAGATCGGGCGCGAGCGCCCGCTCCTGGGGTCGCACGGCGCCCCGCCGCGCAGGCGGCGCCTTGGTGTCGACGGTCATGCCGTCACGCTAGGAAGGCCGGATGGGTCAGCGGCATCCGTCTTCGGTCCATGAGCGGCCGACCAAAGGACCCGGTCCGCGCCGACCGGCGTACAGCGGCCCGCCGTCGGCCCTCCCCTGCGGGGCTTTCCTTCACCCCGACGTCAAGGATTACCGTCGACGACATGCGAATCGGCGAGCTGGCGGAGCGGGCCGGGACCACCACACGGACCCTGCGCTACTACGAGACACGGGGGCTCCTGCCCGCGCGGCGAGCGGGGAACGGCTACCGCACGTACGACGAGGGCGATCTGCGGCTCGTCCAGCAGATCAGGACCCTCCAGGACTTCGGCTTCGAGCTGGAGGAGACGCGGCCGTTCGTCGAGTGCCTGCGGTCCGGGCATCCGGCGGGCGATTCCTGCCCCGCCTCGCTCGCCGTCTACCGGGCCAAGCTCGGTGAACTGGACGCGCTCATCGGGCAGCTCCAGTCGGTACGCGCCCAGGTGGGCGCACAACTCGCGAAGGCCGAGGCGGACTTCGCACAGGGTCCGGAACCACGATGCGAATTCGGAGGACACACATGATGCGGGCAGAGGGTGTCGCGGAAGTGACCGACGCGGACTTCGACGCCGAGGTCCTGGGGGCCGAGCTCCCGGTGCTGGTGGAGTTCACGGCGGACTGGTGCGGGCCGTGCCGGCAGCTCGCGCCGGTGCTGAGTGCGACGGCGGCCCAGGAGGCGGGCCGGCTCAAGGTGGTGCAGCTCGATGTGGACGCCAATCCGGAGATCACGGCCCGGTACGCCGTGCTGTCGATGCCCACGCTGATGGTGTTCCGCGCGGGGGAACCGGTGAAGTCGATGGTGGGTGCCCGTCCCAAGCGCCGGCTCCTCCAGGAACTCGAGGATGTGATCCGGCCCGGCGCATGAGGCCGGAGGGAAGCGGACTTCCGGCGAAGCAGCTCACCCGCGCACAAAAATACCCCGGTACCGAATTGACGGCCGGGGTGTTTCGCTGCGTATATTGAGTGTTTGCATGCTCGGTTTCATAAACCGATGCGGGCACTCAATATAGGGACACCATATCGCGTCGGGAGCGGAATTGTCAACCGAGGAAATGCATCATGAGCAGCAATTCGTCTCTCTGCTCTACGAGCGCCTCGATGTGCTCCGCGACGAGGCCGAGGCCGCAGTCCGGTCCACGATCGGGCAGGTCAGTACGGGTCTCCAGGCCAAGCTGGAGCGCGATGTCGGTGTTGCCGAGCATTCCGCCCGGCTCGCCGCCCTGAATGCCGTGGACGCCGGGCTCTGTTTCGGTCGTCTCGATCTTCAGGACGGCAGCCACCATCACATCGGCCGTATCGGAATCCGGCGGGACGACCCGGAACACACACCGATGCTCGTGGACTGGCGTGCTCCCGTGGCCCGTCCCTTTTACCTCGCGACCGGCTATGAACCGATGGGCCTCCGCCGCCGCCGGCACATCACCACCGAGGCCCGGACCGTCACCGCGCTGCACGACGAGATCCTCGACCTCGCCGACGCGACCCGTACCGGCTACGAGGATCCCGACGGCGACGCCGTCCTGCTCGCGGCGCTCGGCGCGGCCCGCACCGGGCGGATGGCCGACATCGTGCAGACCATCCAGGCCGAGCAGGACCGGATCATCCGTGCCCCGCGGCACGGTGTTCTCGTCGTGGAGGGTGGACCCGGTACCGGCAAGACCGCCGTCGCGCTGCATCGCGCCGCCTATCTCCTCTACGCCCACCGCGAGCAGCTCGCCCGCCGCGCCGTGCTGATCGTCGGGCCCAACCCGGCGTTTCTCGGCTACATCGGCGAAGTGCTGCCCTCGCTCGGTGAGACCGGCGTGCTGCTGTCGACCATGGCCGAGCTGTATCCGGGAGTGCACGCCACCGGCACGGACAGTGCCGCGGCCGCGGAGGTGAAGGGCCGCGCGGAGATGGCCGAGGTGCTCGCCCGCGCCGTACGCGACCGGCAGTCGCTCCCCGAGACGGTGCCGGACGTCGACCACGAGGACGAGGGCACCCTGCCCGGGCCGGCGCTGGAGATCGACCACGAGGAGTACGGCGTCCTGCGGCTCGACCGGGAGATGGCCTACGAGGCGCGCGACCGCGCCCGCTCCACCCGGCTGCCGCACAATCCCGCCCGGCCCTACTTCGCCTTCCGGATCATCGACCTGCTGACCGAGCAGCTGGTGGACCGGCTCGGCGCGGACCCGTTCGGCGGCCCCAATCTCCTCGGGCCCGACGACGTCGCGCAGCTCGCCAAGGAGATCGCCGCGAGCGCCGAGGTGCACGCCGCGATCGACGAGCTGTGGCCGGTACTCACCCCTGAGCAGCTCGTCGCGGACCTCCTCGCCCGGCCCGAGGAGCAGCTCCCGGACGAGGACGCCGACCTGATCCGGCGCGCGACCGGCCCCTGGACACCCGCCGATGTGCCGCTGCTGGACGAGGCCGCCGAACTGCTCGGCGCCGACGACAGTGCCGAGCGCGCGAAGGCCGAGGCCGACCGTATGCGGCGGGTCGCCTATGCGCAGGGAGTGCTGGAGCTCTCCCAGGGCTCCCGGACCTACGAGTTCGAGGACGAGGAGTCCGAGGTACTGGCCGCGCACGATGTCATCGGCGCGGAGGAACTGGCCGAACGCCAGGAGGAGAGCGACGACCGCAGCGCCGCCGCCCGTGCCGCGGCCGACCGCACCTGGGCCTTCGGGCACATCATCGTGGACGAGGCGCAGGAGCTCTCCGCCATGGCCTGGCGGCTGCTGATGCGCCGCTGCCCCACCCGGTCGATGACCCTGGTCGGAGACCCGGCCCAGACCGGCGACGTGGCGGGCCTCGGCTCGTGGGAGAAGATCCTCGGTCCGTACGTCGGCGACCGGTGGCAGCACACCCGGCTCGGGGTCAACTACCGTACGCCGGCCGAGATCATGGAGCTCGCGGCCCAGGTACGCCGGGAGACCTACCCCGGCTTCGAGCCGCCGCGCTCGGTGCGCTCGACGGGCGAGGGGCCGTGGACCGAGCGGGCAGCCGAGGGAGACCTCGGCACCTCGGTCCTCGCCGCCGTGGCCCGGGAGACGCCGAAGGAGGGCCGGCTCGCGGTCATCGCCCCGCGCGAACTGCACGGCGAACTGTCCGCGCTCGGCAGCGGCCCGGTCGATCTCACCCGGTCCGTCGTGCTGCTCGACCCGCGCGAGGCCAAGGGCCTGGAGTTCGACTCGGTGATCGTGGTCGAGCCCCGGCTCTTCGGCGAGAGCGATCTGTATGTGGCGATGACCCGCGCCACCCAGCGGCTCGGTCTCGTCCACCGGGGTGAGTTGCCGACGGCGCTCACGTCCGGAAGCTGAGCAGCAGGGGGACGGCGCGAGAAAGGGGCGGCCGGGCGCATCCCGCGCCCGGCCGCCCCTCGCTCCGTCCTACACGTCCTCGGCGGGCCGCAGCCACACCGTCGCGAGCGGCGGCAGCGTGAGCTGGAGGCTGGACGGACGGCCGTGCGACGGCGTCGACTCCGGCTTCAGCGGATCGGAGTTGAGGATGTCCGAGCCGCCGTACCGTGCCGCGTCCGTGTTCAGGACCTCCGTCCAGGCGGGCACGGAGTCCGGCACCCCGATGCGGTACTCGTGGCGGACCACCGGGGAGAAGTGGCTGATCGCGAGCAGCGGGGCACCCGAGGTGTCGAAGCGCAGGAACGCGAAGACGTTGTCCTCGGCCGCGTCACCGTCCACCCAGGAGAAGCCCTCGGGATCGGTGTCGCGCTGCCACAGGGCGGGCGTCGCGCCGTACACGCCGTTCAGATCGCGGACCAGCTTCCGCACCCCGTGGTGGTCCGCCTCGGCGGCGTACGACGGGTCGAGCAGCCACCAGTCCGGACCGTGACTCTCGGACCACTCCGCCCCCTGCGCGAACTCCTGCCCCATGAACAGAAGCTGCTTGCCCGGGTGGGCCCACATGAAGCCCAGGTAGGCGCGGTGGTTGGCCCGCTGCTGCCACCAGTCGCCGGGCATCTTGCTCACCAGTGACTGTTTGCCGTGCACGACCTCGTCGTGCGAGATCGGCAGCACATAGTTCTCGCTGTAGGCGTACACCATCGAGAACGTCATCTCGTGGTGGTGGAACTTGCGGTGCACCGGCTCGTGCGAGACGTAGTCGAGCGAGTCGTGCATCCAGCCCATGTTCCACTTCAGGCCGAAGCCGAGCCCGCCGAAGCCGCCCGGGCCCACATGGTGGGTCGCCCGGGTGACGCCGTCCCAGGCCGTGGACTCCTCGGCGACCGTGACGACGCCGGGGCAGCGCCGGTAGACCGTGGCGTTCATCTCCTGGAGGAAGGCGACCGCGTCGAGGTTCTCCCGCCCGCCGTGCTCGTTGGGCGACCACTCGCCGTGCTCGCGGGAGTAGTCGAGGTAGAGCATCGAGGCGACGGCGTCCACCCGCAGCCCGTCGATGTGGAACTCCTCGCACCAGTACACGGCGTTGGAGACCAGGAAGTTGCGGACCTCCTTGCGGCCGTAGTCGAACTCGAGGGTGCCCCAGTCGGGGTGCGCGGCGCGTGCCGGGTCCTCGTGCTCGTACAGCGAGCGGCCGTCGAACTCCGCGAGCGCCCAGTCGTCGCGCGGGAAGTGCGCCGGCACCCAGTCCATCAGCACACCGATGCCCGCCCGGTGCAGGGCGTCGATCAGATAGCGGAAGTCGTCCGGGGTGCCCATCCGGGAGGTCGGGGCGTAGAAGCCGGTGACCTGGTAGCCCCAGGAGCCGCCGAACGGATGCTCCGCCACCGGCATCAGCTCGACATGGGTGAACCCGAGGTCCTTCACATAGGCGGGGAGCTGGAGTGCCAGCTGGCGGTATGTCAGACCGGGGCGCCAGGACGGCAGATGCACCTCGTACACCGAGAACGGCGCCTCGTGCACCGGCCGGTCCGCACGGCGGGCCATCCAGTCCTCGTCCCGCCACACATGGTGGGACTCGGTCACGATCGACGCGTTGGCGGGCGGCACCTCGGCACGGCGCGCCATCGGGTCGGCCCGCATGGTGTACGAGCCGTCGGGGCGCATGATCTGGAACTTGTAGAGAGCGCCCTCGCCCACCCCCGGCAGGAACAGCTCCCACACGCCGGTCGAGCCGAGCGAGCGCATCGGGAAGCCGGTGCCGTCCCAGTAGTTGAAGTCGCCGACGACCCGCACACCGCGGGCGTTCGGGGCCCACACGGTGAACCGGGTGCCGGTGACGCCCTGGTGGATCATCGGCTGCGCGCCGAGCGCCCGCCACAGTTCCTCGTGCCGGCCCTCGCCGATCAGATGCAGATCGAGATCGCCGAGCGAGGGCAGGAAGCGGTACGGGTCATGGGCCTCGACCTCGTGCGAACCCACGCCCCCCTCGCCGTCGTAGGAGACGAGCAGCTGGTACTCGGGGGCCTCGCGCAGCGGCAGCACGCCGGAGAACAGGCCGTCGCCGTCCTCGTGCAGCTCGGCCCGCAGGCCCTTGGCGAGCACGGTCACGGTCCTGGCGAAGGGGCGCAGGACGCGCAGTTCGACGCCGCCCCGCACCGTGTGCGCGCCGAGCAGCCCGTGCGGGTCGTGGTGCCCGCCGCTCAGCAGCCGCTCCCTGTCGCCCTCCCCGAGAGGCTGGGCCGCCCGCACGCCGTGGCTGCCGCCGGCCCGCGGCGGTGGCGTGGCGGCCTTCTTCGCGCGGGGGTCGGCCGTGCCGGCCGCGGCCGGCTTCTTGGTGGCATCGGATCCGGAGGAATTTCGGGACGGGGGTCGGGCGGTCACGGGGGCGGCCTCCTTGGGCGCGGTGGGTTCAGGGGGTGGCGGCCAGGCGGTCGATCGCCGCCATGGGCACCGGCAGCCAGTCGGGGCGGTGCCGTGCCTCGTAGAGGGCCTCGTACACGGCTTTGTCCGTCTCGTACGCCCGCAGCAGCTCGGGCTCGGTACGCGGATCGGTGCCGGCGGCCTCGGCGTAGCCCTCGCAGTACGCCGCCCGGCAGAGCTCGGCCCAGGCCGGGTTCCACGGGCGGTGGGTGCGGGCCGCGTAGTCGAAGGAGCGGAGTATGCCGGCGATGTCACGCACCGGGGGCTGGGGTTTGCGGCGCTCGGCGAGCGGCCGGGCCGGCTCACCCTCGAAGTCGATGACCGACCACTCGTTCTCGGTCCGCGAGCCGCCGTACAGGGTCTGGCCCAGATGCAGGTCGCCGTGCACCCGCTGGGCCCGCCAGGCGCGGCCGTCGCGGCCGAGTTCGGCCAGTGCGTCGAAGGCGGTCCGCAGCCGGGGCACGTACGGCAGCAGGGCCGGCACCGCCTGCGCGGCCTCCTCCAGGCGCCGGTTCATCGCGGCCGCCAGGTGCTCCGTCTGCGCACGGCGCAGCATGACGGTGGGCAGTTCGTCCGCGAGCGCGGTGTGCACCTCGGCGGTGACGCGGCCCAGTGCACGGGCCTCCGCGGTGAAGGAGGAACCTTTGTTCAACGCGTCGAGCGCCAGCTGCCAGCCGTCCTGGGAACCGCGCAGGAAGGGCTGGAGCACACCGAGGGTGTAGGGCGTCGAACCGCTCTGGGGCCGTGCCTCGTACCAGGCCACGGGCGCCGGAACCCGGTCGCACCCGGCGCGGGCGAGCGCCAGCGGCAGTTCCAGGTCCGGGTTGGGACCGGGCTGGACCCGGCGGAAGAACTTGAGGATGTACGCGTCGCCGTACACGAGCGACGAGTTGGACTGCTCGGCCTCGAGGGGGCGGGCGACCAGCGATCCGGGGATCGTCGGCGCACCCTCGAACCGGGCGAAGCGCAGCGGTCCGAGCTGTCCGGGCCGGCGCAGCCGTTCCAGGACGATCTCGGCCAGCCGCCGGTCGCGCAGACCCTCGTAGACCGTCCGGCCCGCCAACGGGCCGTCCGTCGGGTGCCCGATCAGCGCGGGCGCGAGATGCGGGGGCAGGGTCTCGCGTACGCCGAGGAGCAGTTGATAGCAGTCCTGTGGTGCGTCGGCCGGCAGGCCCGGCTGCTCCACGTCCACCAGCAGATGCAGCAGCCCCGGTCCCGTGCCGTCCAGGGGCAGCAGCTCGGTCGCCGAGACGAGCGAGAACCCGGTGACCGGATGGCCCTTTCCGGCGAACCAGCGCTGCCGTGGCAGCCAGGCGTGCAGCAGAGGGGCGAGGGACGGGAGAAGAGCGATCTGAGTCCGGGTGGATGCAGCCTCCGACATGGCTTCGCGTCCTTTCCCCGGGTACACCACATGTGCGCAGAGTGTCCCGGATTACAGCAGTGGCTGTCCGGCGGCGCGCGGGGATGAAGGGGAGAGTGCCCGGTGCGGGACGGGGGAAACCGCCCCGCAGGAGGTACCTCTCGTTACCTGGGCATCAGGCTGCCGCCGCGTCCTTCCTGAGCCTGAACCAGTAGAAGCCGTGGCCCGCGAGAGTGAGCAGATACGGCCACTGGCCGATGGCCGGGAACCGCACTCCGCCGATGAGCTCGACGGGATGCCGTCCGCCGAACTGCCGCAGGTCGAGCTCGGTGGGCTGCGCGAACCGCGAGAAGTTGTGCACGCACAGCACGAGGTCGTCCTTGTACTCGCGGGTGAAGGCGAGCACCGCCGGATTCGACGAAGGCAGTTCGGTGTAGACGCCGAGTCCGAAGGCGGGGTTCTGCTTGCGGATCTCGATCATGCGGCGGGTCCAGTGGAGCAGCGAGGAAGGGCTGCTCATCGACGCCTCGACGTTGGTGACCTGGTAGCCGTAGACCGGGTCCATGATGGTCGGCAGATAGAGCCGTCCGGGGTCGCAGGAGGAGAAGCCCGCGTTCCGGTCGGGGGTCCACTGCATCGGCGTGCGCACCGCGTCCCGGTCGCCGAGCCAGATGTTGTCGCCCATCCCGATCTCGTCGCCGTAGTACAGGATCGGCGAGCCGGGCAGCGACAGCAGCAGAGCGGTGAAGAGCTCGATCTGGTTGCGGTCGTTGTCCAGGAGCGGCGCGAGTCGCCGACGGATGCCGATGTTGGCCCGCATCCGCGGGTCCTTGGCGTACTCGGCGTACATGTAGTCGCGTTCTTCGTCCGTGACCATCTCGAGCGTGAGCTCGTCGTGGTTGCGCAGGAAGATGCCCCACTGGCAGTTCTGCGGGATCGCCGGCGTCTTGGCCAGGATTTCCGAGACCGGGTAGCGGGACTCACGCCGTACCGCCATGAAGATCCGCGGCATCACCGGGAAGTGGAACGCCATGTGGCATTCGTCGCCGCCCGCCGGGAAGTCGCCGAAGTAGTCGACGACGTCCTCCGGCCACTGGTTGGCCTCCGCCAGGAGCACCGTGTCCGGGTAGTGCGCGTCGATCTCCTTGCGCACCCGCTTGAGGAACGTGTGCGTGGCGGGGAGGTTCTCGCAGTTGGTGCCCTCCTCCTGGTACAGGTACGGCACGGCGTCCAGCCGGAAGCCGTCGATCCCCAGGTCGAGCCAGAACCGCAGCGCCGAGATGATCTCCTCCTGCACCGCCGGGTTCTCGTAGTTGAGATCCGGCTGGTGGGAGAAGAAGCGGTGCCAGTAGTACTGCTTGCGGACCGGGTCGAAGGTCCAGTTGGACGTCTCGGTGTCGACGAAGATGATCCGCGCGTCCTGGTACTGCTTGTCGTCGTCGGCCCAGACGTAGTAGTCGCCGTAAGGGCCGTCGGGATCGCGGCGGGACTCCTGGAACCACTCGTGCTGGTCGCTGGTGTGGTTCATGACGAAGTCGATGATGACCCGCATACCGCGCTGGTGGGCGGCGTCCACGAACTCGACGAAGTCGGCGAGGTCCCCGAAGTCGGGGAGGACCGACGTGTAGTCGGAGACGTCGTAACCGCCGTCCCGCAGAGGGGATTTGAAGAACGGCGGCAGCCAGAGGCAGTCGACCCCCAGCCATTGCAGATAGTCCAGTTTGGCGGTGATGCCCTTGAGGTCGCCGATGCCGTCGCCGTTGCTGTCCTGGAAGGACCGCACGAGGACTTCGTAGAACACGGCCCGTTTGAACCAGTCGGGATCGCGGTCCTTGGCGGGAGTGTCCTCGAACGTGTCGTGGACGGGCTCATTGACGATCATGATGTGGGTGACCCTCCGATCGGCGGGGACGGTCGCAGAACGACGATGTGCGCGGGCGTGCTGCCCGGCTCGAGGCGCACATAGGTGGATCTGCCCCAGTGATAGGTCTCGCCGGTGAGCTCGTCGCGCACCGGTACGGTCTCGTGCCAGCCGAGTCCGAGTTGCGGCATGTCCAACGAGACCGTTGCCTCCTGGGTGTGGTGGGGGTCGAGGTTGGCGATCACGATCACGGTGTCGCCCGGGTTCGGACCGGACTTCTTCGAGTAGGCGATCACCGCGTCGTTGTCGACGGGGTGGAAGTGGATGTCGCGCAACTGCTGGAGGGCGCCGTGGCGCCGTCTGATCCGGTTGAGCTTGGTGATGAGCGGGGCGATGGAGCGGCCCTCGCGCTCGGCCGACTCCCAGTCCCGGGGCCTGAGTTGGTACTTCTCCGAGTGCAGGTACTCCTCGCTGCCCTCCCGCACCGGCGCGCTCTCGCAGAGCTCGTAGCCGGCGTACACACCCCAGCTGGGCGACAGCGTCGCCGCGAGCACCGCACGCACCTCGAAGGCCGGACGGCCGCCCTTTTGGAGGTAGGCGTGGAGGATGTCGGGGGTGTTCACGAAGAAATTGGGGCGCATGTACGAGGCGGCGTCGCCGGAGAGCTCGGTGAGGTAGTCGGTGAGCTCCTGCTTGCCGGTACGCCAGGTGAAGTAGGTGTACGACTGCTGGAAGCCGATGGCCCCCAGGGTGTGCATCATCGCCGGCCGGGTGAACGCCTCGGCCAGGAAGATCACGTCCGGATCGGTCCGGTTGATGTCCGCGATCACCTTTTCCCAGAAGACGACGGGCTTGGTGTGAGGGTTGTCCACGCGGAAGATCCGTACACCGTGTTCCATCCAGAAACGCAGCACTCTGAGCGTTTCCTGGACGAGTCCGCGCATGTCCTGGTCGAACGCGATCGGGTAGATGTCCTGGTACTTCTTCGGCGGGTTCTCGGCGTACGCGATCGAGCCGTCGGCGCGGTGGTGGAACCACTCGGGGTGCTCGGTCACCCAGGGGTGGTCGGGCGAGCACTGGAGCGCGAAGTCGAGGGCGATCTCCATGCGCAGACCGCGCGCTGTCTCGACGAAGTGGTCGAAGTCCTCGAAGGTGCCGAGGTCGGGGTGGAGCGCGTCGTGGCCGCCGTCCGCGGAGCCGATGGCCCACGGGACACCGACGTCGTGGGGGCCGGGGGAGAGGGTGTTGTTGGGCCCTTTGCGGAAGGTGGTCCCGATGGGGTGCACCGGCGGCAGATAGACCACGTCGAAGCCCATGGCGGCGACGGCGGGCAGCCGTTCGGCGGCGGTCCGGAAGGTGCCGGAGACGGGCGGGCCGTCCTCGGTGACCCGGGCTCCCTCCGAGCGCGGGAACAGCTCGTACCAGGAACCGAACAGGGCCCGCCTGCGCTCCACCAGCAGGGACAACGGGCGGGAGATGGTGACCAGTTCACGCAAGGGATGACGGGAGAGCGCCGCGGCGGCGTCCGGGGCCAGGGCGGCGGCCAGCCGGGCGGCCGACGAGCGCGAGGTGTCGCGCAGGGCGTCGACGGCGGCGAGCACGGCCTCGCGCCCGTCGCCCTTGGGCACGCCGGCCGCTGCCCGCTCGTACAGCTCGGCGCCCTCCGCCAGTACGAGCGCGGTGTCGATGCCGGCGGGGACCTTGATGCCGGCCTGGTGGCGCCAGGTGGCCACCGGGTCGCTCCAGGCCTCGACGGCGTAGCTCCAGCGGCCCTCCGTGTCCGGGGTGATGTCGGCGCCCCAGCGGTCGGTGCCGGGCGCGAGCTCCCGCATGGGGGTCCAGGGGCCGGGGCGGCCGCTGGGGTCTCGCAGCACGACATTGGCGGCGACCGCGTCGTGTCCTTCGCGGAAGACGGTGGCGGCGACCTGGAAGGTCTCGCCGACGACCGCTTTGGCGGGCCTCCTCCCGCAGTCGACTTGGGGACTGACGTCCAGGACAGGGATGCGACCGATCATGGGCTCACCTGAGGGCTGTTCGGACAGGACAGATTGAGCGGATTGTCTACTAATTCCTGCTTTGCCTGTTCTTTGTAGCTGGTCAGTCGACGGCTGGCGTGCTGCGGGCATGGCCGCTCCTGTCCGCGTTCACTCGGGTGGGCTGAAACCTGTCGCTCAGGGAGTGCGGTCGCGCACGTACCGGGTGAGCCTTCCCACGCTTTTCGGGTGGGCAATCCGGTGGTTTGTTAACTACTAGGACGTAGGTGGCTGCACAAGGGAAACGAATCGGCGGATCGGGGTGCGGGTGCCCACGCATCGCGTGACCACCCGCACCCCGTTCGCACTCCGTTCGATTCCGGCTAGGGCGCGGTCCAGGTTCCCCGGCCCGGTTCGGGCCGCCCGTTCACGACGGCTCGCCCGGCCACGTCCGCCACGGCTGACGGACCGTCCACTCGTCGACGGGCGCCGGTTTCAGCGACGGGGCGGCCCCCGACGCACCGTCATCACCCCTCATCGGAGCGGGTTCCACCGCGGCGGCCATGCAGGGGTGGATCCCGGCGGCCCCGGCCGCCGAGGCGGCACCCAGGATCTGGGCGAGGCCCTGTTCGAACACGCCGTGCTCCACCGGCACCCACCGCGCCGAACGGCCCGGACCCTGGCCGAAAGCCTGCGTCGGTTCCCGCGAATCGGTCGAACGCGGGTCGCACGGCCGTACGACCCTGATCGAGGACGCCGCCCACGCCATGCACCCCATCGGCTCCCACGGTGCGACGCGGTCGGTCGTCGACGGCCGCGCTCTCGCCCACGTCCTCGCCCTGCACCCGGACCCGGTCGCCACGGTCAGCCTCGGCTCCCCCTACGGCCCCACGGTGCGCGCCCGGCGCTGAATGCCCCGGCGGGCATCCACCGGGCTCCGCGCGCCGTGGTTGTGGAGGGCGGGGTGCGGCTAACGTCGTGCATGACGGAGAGACGCACACCGCCGTGCGTCCCCTCGGATGCGTACCTCCCCTGCGAAGGTGGGACCCGTGAAGGCCATTCGTCGATTCACCGTCCGCCCCGTCCTCCCCGAACCGCTCCGCCCGCTCAGCGACCTCGCGCGCAATCTGCGCTGGTCCTGGCACACCGAGACCCGAGACCTCTTCCAGGCCGTCGACCCCGCGGGGTGGCGGGCGGCCGGAGGCGATCCCGTGCGGCTGCTCGGCTCGGTGTCCGCCTCCCGGCTGGCGGAGCTGGCCGGGGACCAACCCTTTCTGCACCGGCTGGCCGCCGCGGCCGCCGAACTGGACGACTATCTGCACGGACGCAGGTGGTACCAGACGCACAGCGGCACCTCCGGCGACGGCGGGCCGGAGTTTCCCGCCGCCGTCGCCTACTTCTCGCCGGAGTTCGGCGTCACCGCCGCGCTCCCGCAGTACTCCGGCGGTCTCGGCATCCTCGCCGGCGACCACCTCAAGGCCGCGAGCGACCTCGGCGTACCGCTGATCGGCGTCGGACTGCTCTACCGCCACGGCTACTTCCGTCAGTCCCTCTCCCGCGACGGCTGGCAGCTGGAGCACTATCCGGTGCTCGATCCGAACGAGCTGCCGGTCACCCTGGTGCGGGAACAGGACGGCACCCCGGCGCGGGTGTCCCTCGCGCTGCCCGGCGGGGGCTCGCTGCGGGCGCACATCTGGGTCGCCCACGTCGGCCGGGTGCCCCTGCTGATGCTCGACTCGGACGTCGAGGAGAACGGCCTCGGCGAGCGCGACGTCACCGACCGACTGTACGGCGGCGGCAGCGAACACCGGCTGCTCCAGGAGATGCTGCTGGGCATCGGGGGAGTGCGGGCGGTGCGGACGTACTGCCGGCTCACCGGACACCCGGAACCCGAGGTGTTCCACACCAACGAGGGGCACGCCGGCTTCCTCGGTCTGGAGCGCATCCGCGAGCTGGGCCAGGGTGCCGAGCACGGCGGCAGGGAGCTGGACTTCGAGGCGGCGCTCGAAGCGGTGCGGGCCGGGACCGTGTTCACCACGCACACCCCCGTGCCGGCCGGCATCGACCGCTTCGACCGGGAGCTGGTCGCCCGCCACTTCGGCGAGCACGCCGAACTGCCGGAGGTCCCGGTCGAGAAGATCCTCCAGCTCGGCATGGAGACCTACCCGGGCGGCGAGCCCAACCTCTTCAACATGGCCGTGATGGGACTGCGGCTCGCCCAGCGCGCCAATGGGGTCTCGACCCTGCACGGCGCCGTGAGCCGCGGCATGTTCGCGGGCCTGTGGCCGGGCTTCGACGCCGAGGAGGTGCCGATCACCTCCGTCACCAACGGCGTGCACGCGCCCACCTGGGTGGCGCCCGAGGTGTTCCGGCTCGGCGCCCGCCAGATCGGTGCCGGCCGCGCCGACGACGCCCTGTCCGTGGGCGACACCGGGCCCTGGGACGCCGTCGCCGACATCCCCGACGCCGACATCTGGGGGCTCCGCCGCGAACTGCGGGAGCAGCTGGTGACCGAGGTGCGCCGGCGGGTGCGTGCCTCCTGGCGGCAGCGGGGCGCGGACGGAGCGGAGCTGGGCTGGGTCGACACCGTCCTCGACCCGGACGTGCTCACCATCGGATTCGCCCGCCGCGTGCCGTCGTACAAGCGGCTCACGCTGATGCTCCGCGACCGCGACCGGCTGATGGAGCTGCTGCTGCATCCCACCCGGCCGGTGCAGATCGTGGTGGCCGGCAAGGCCCATCCCGCGGACGACGGCGGCAAGCGGCTGGTGCAGGAGCTGGTGCGGTTCGCGGACGACCCGCGGGTGCGGCACCGCATCGTCTTCCTGCCCGACTACGGCATGGCCATGGCGCAGAAGCTCTACCCGGGCTGCGACGTCTGGCTGAACAACCCGCTGCGTCCGCTGGAGGCCTGCGGCACCAGTGGGATGAAGGCGGCGCTGAACGGCTGCCTCAACCTGTCGGTGCTGGACGGCTGGTGGGACGAGTGGTTCGAGCCGGACTTCGGGTGGGCGATCCCCACCGCGGACGGCGCGGCCACCGACGACGACCGCCGTGACGACCTGGAGGCCGCGGCCCTCTACGAACTGATCGAGAACCGGGTCGCGCCGCGCTTCTACGACCGCGGTGACCAGGGCCTGCCGTCGCGGTGGATCGAGATGGTCCGCCGCACGCTGACCACTCTCGGCCCCAAGGTGCTGGCCGGGCGCATGGTGCGCGAGTACGTGGAGCGGCTGTACGCACCGGCGGCCCGGGCCCACCGGGCGATGGGCGCGGAGACCGCACGCGAACTGGCCTCCTGGAAGCGGCGGGTGCGGACCTCGTGGCCGCGGGTCGCCGTGGACCATGTGGAGGCGTCGGAGCAGCCGGCGTCCGAGGGCACGGCGGAGCTGGGCGCCACGCTCGGGCTGCGGGTGCGGGTCGCCCTCGGTGATCTGGAGCCGGACGACGTGGAGGTGCAGGCGGTGGCCGGCCGGGTCGACTCCGACGACGCGATCGCCGACGCCCAGACCTTCCCGCTGAAGCCGGCGAGCGGCCCGGATCTGGAGGGCCGCTGGGTGTACGAGGGTCCGCTCGCGCTGGACCGCACCGGCCCGTTCGGCTACACGGTCCGCATTCTGCCCGCGCACCGGCTGCTCGCGGCGAGTGCGGACCTGGGTCTGGTGGCCCTCCCGACGGAGGCCACGGGGGAGGGCGCGGGCGTGCTGATGCGCTGACCCCCGTGCTTCTTCGGGAGCGCTTGTCCTGTGTGCCCGGCCGCGACGCGGCCGGGCACACTTTCTTCATGGCGTGAACTCAGTGTCTTGACGTGCACATGCGATGCCTTTAGTTTCCTGATCCACCATCGCGTTCACTCTCACGCTCAACGTTCATATGAGTGAACCGAGTTGGACCGCAGCCCCCCACCCGGAAGGCATCCCCATGCGCACCGGATCCACCTCCCATGCCCTGCGCAGGCCACGAACGCTCGCGCTCGCCCTGTCCACCGTGCTGGCCGGCGTGCTCGCCGCCACCCTCATATCCCCGGCCTCCGCCGTGAAGGAGGCCCCCGCAGGAACCGCGAAGGCGGCCGCCGCGGCCGCGGCCCCGGCCGCCTTCACCCACCCCGGCGTGCTCGTCAGCCGCCCCCAGCTCGACTTCGTCAAGGCCAAGGTCCAGGCGAACGCCCAGCCCTGGAAGGGCGCCTACGACCAGATGATGGGCAGCAAGTACGCCTCGCTCTCCCGTACCGCCAAGCCCCGCGCGGTCGTCGAGTGCGGCTCGTACTCCAACCCCAACAACGGCTGCACGGACGAGCGCGAGGACGCGATCGCCGCGTACACCCTCTCGCTCGCCTGGTACATCAGCGGTGACAGCCGCTACGCCGCCAAGGCCGTCCAGATCATGGACGCCTGGTCCGCGGTGATCAAGGACCACACGAACAGCAACGCCCCGCTGCAGACCGGCTGGGCGGGCTCCTCGTGGCCGCGGGCCGCCGAGATCATCAAGTACACCTACAGCTCCTGGCCCAACTCCGGGCGCTTCGGCACCATGCTCCGCACCGTCTATCTGCCCGAGGTCATCAACGGCTCGCACTCCAACGGCAACTGGGAGCTGAGCATGATGGAGGCCGCGATCGGCATCGCGGTCTTCCTGGAGGACCGCACGGCGTACGACAAGGCCGTCACCACGTTCCGCGGCCGGGTGCCCGCGTACATCTACATCGCCTCGGACGGCGCGCTGCCGAAGACGGCACCGGGGTCCGGCCTCAACACCCGGGACAAGATCATCGGTTACTGGCAGGGCCAGTCGACCTTCATGGACGGGCTCAGCCAGGAGACCTGCCGTGATCTGACCCACACCGGCTACGGGCTCTCTGCCATCTCGCACTTCGCCGAGACCACCCGCATCCAGGGCCAGGACCTCTACCCCGAGATCGCCGACCGGCTGCGGCACGCGCTCGGGCTGCACGCCAAGTACCAGCTCGGCACCCCGGTTCCCGGCACTCTCTGCAACGGCAGCCTCAAGGACAAGCTGGGGCCGGTCACCGAGGTCGGCTTCAACGCCCTGCACACCCGTATGGGCATCGACATGAGCAACACCCAGCGCCTCACCGAGCAGCAGCGGCCCGCCGGGTCCAACAACCTGTTCGTCGGCTGGGAGACGCTCACCCACGCCGGCAACCCCAACTGACCGTCCACGAGGCGCCGGACTCGCGAAACCGCCCGGGGTGGAATTCCACCCCGGGCGGCTGTGCGACCGATGACCCCGAAGGATCAGAAGGTCAGCTTGAAACTGTTGATGTAGCCGGTGTCCAGCCGCGCCCGGTCCTGGACCCGCAGCTTCCAGGCGCCGTTCGCGGCCTCGGAGGAGGCGTTGACCGTGTACGTCGTCTGGACGTTGTCCGCCGAGTCGGAGGAGCTGAACGGCTTCAGCGGGTACACCGTGCCGTCCGGCGCCACCAGGTCGACGACCAGGTCGCCGCGCCAGGTGTGGATGATGTCCACGCCGACCTTCAGCGCGGCCGGGGCGTTGCCGGTGCGGCCGGTGACGTTGACCGTCGAGGTGACCGCGGCACCGTTGTCCGGGATCGCGACGTCGGCACTGTTCTCGAAGACGCCGCCCGGGTCAGGGTCGCCGCCGCCGGGACGGGCGCCGACGTTGATGCCGGCCCAGGCGTCGGTCACGGACTTGACCTCGGCGCTGGTGGCGCCGTAGAGCTCCGTCGCGACCGCGAGCGTGCCGGTACGGGCCGCCGCGTAGTTCGTCGTCGAGTTGAACTTCGTGGTGAGCGCCTTGTACCAGATCAGCGCGGCCTTCTCCCGGCCGATGCCGGTGACCGGCAGCCCGTCCGAGGTCGGCGAGTCGTAGTTCACGTCGTTGACGGTCTTCGCGCCGCTGCCCTCGGAGAGCAGGTAGAACCAGTGGTTCGCCGGGCCCGAGGAGTAGTGCACGTCGATGCCGCCGATGCCCGAGTACCAGGCGTCCTTGGACGCGCCGTCCTTGCTCGGCTTGTCCATGTAGCGCAGCGGGGTGCCGTCGCCGTTGATGTCGATCTTCTCGCCGACGAGGTAGTCACCCTTGTCCTGGGCGTTGTTGCCGTGGAACTCCACCGCCGCCGCGAAGATGTCGGACGTCGCCTCGTTGAGGCCGCCGGACTCACCGCTGTAGACGAGCTTCGCGGTGGCCGCCGTGACGCCGTGCGTCATCTCGTGCGCGGCGACGTCGATCGACGTGAGCGGCTTGGCGTTGCCCGCGCCGTCGCCGTACGTCATGCAGAAGCAGCTGTCCTGCCAGAAGGCGTTGATGTAGTTGTTGCCGTAGTGCACGCGGGAGTACGCGCCGACACCGTCACCCCGGATGCCGGAACGGCCGTGCACGTTCTTGTAGTAGTCCCAGGTGAGACCCGCACCGTAGGCGGCGTCCGCGCCGGCGGTCTCCAGGTTGGAGGCCTGCCCGTTGCCCCAGACGTCGTCCGGACCCGAGAACAGCGTGCCGGTGCCCGACGTACCCCGGTTGAGGTTGTACGTCTTGTGGCTGCCGCGTCCGGCGTCCGTGAGGTTGTACGTGGACCCGGACTGCGTGCTGCCGAGGGTCACCTGGCCGCTGTATTGCGTGTTGCCGGTGCCGTTCTCGACGGCCTGCCACTCGTAGAGCTTCGTGCCCGTGGTGGCGTCGGTGACGACGTGCAGCTCGTTCGGAGTGCCGTCGTGCTGGAGGCCGCCGACGACGGTCTCGTACGCGAGGACCGGCTTGTTGCCCTGCGCCAGCCAGACCACCTTTCGCGGCGCGCGGTCCGCGTCGGTCTTGGTGGAGCCCTCGGCCTTGGCGAGACCGAGCGCCTGCTTCTCCGCGGCGGCCGGCGTCACGTCGGCGCTGGTGTCGACGTTCTTGAGGACCGTCTTCGAGGCCTTGGTCACCGACTCGGTGGCACCGGCCTTGCTCTCGGCGACCACGAGGTCGCCGCCGAGGACCGGCAGGCCCGCGTAGGTGCGCTCGTAGCGGGTGTGGGTGGTGCCGTCGCGGTCCTGGGTGACATCCCGGACCACGAGCTTCTCCTGGGCGGTCAGGCCCAGTTCGGCCGCCGTGGCCGCCGTGGTGGCGCTCTGCTTGCGGATGAGCTCCGCGCGCTGGGCGGGGCTCAGGCTCAGCGGCAGGGCGCCGGGGTCGGCCTTCCCTGCTTGCGCCGATGCCGGAACGGCGGATGCCGCCGGATCGGCCGACGAGGGTCCGGCCTGGAATCCGACGGCAAGGAGGGCCGCGGTGGCTATGAGCGCTCCGGTCGCTGTGGTGCGCCGGCGAGGCGTGGGTCTCACGCGAACTCCTTCTGCGAGGGGGGTACCGGACGACTGGGTGGGGTCGTCCGGGCAGAGCCTGCGGAGCATGTGGTGCGTGGATCGGGGGAAGAGTCGCAGGGGTGAACGGGTCCTGTCAGGACCGCGTCAACAAGTTGGCCGGATTTCGTCCGGTGCCCGTTTGGTCATGTTCGTTAAGCGAACGTTTCGTCGATCATCACCAGGGCACCGGCCGGCGGGCGTACAAGCCCTGAGCCGCCGATAATCCCGATATCAAACCTGTGTGCGTTCCGTTCGAACGGACAGGCCGGCGGAGGGTACGCGCCGCCCACGGTGAACGCCCCGAAGTGTGGCGCGTTCCGCGCCCCTCATCGCGTCCTTTCGGACCCACCCGGCCCGGAGGCGGTCAGCGGGCCCGCGGGTCACGCGGCCCGCGGTCGCGGATCCAGCCACAGGGCCTCGGCGACCGCGCACAGCTCGCCCCCGGCCGTCGCCAGGGCCACCCCCATCGTGTGCTTGCGGCCCGACTCCTCGCGCAGCCAGGCGTACGAGACGTGCGGCGCCGCCGCGGCCACCGGCCGTAGCAGGGTGGCGGTCAGGGACGCCGTCACCGCCCCCGCCTGCTGGGTCCCGAGCAGCCGTCCCGCCCAGTTCCCCGGGCAGTCCAGTGCGCCCCACACCAGTTCGGGCGGCAGCAGCCCGTCGGAGTCCGCGAGCGCCGGGTCGGGGATCCAGCCGCAGGCGACGACGTCCCGGCCCGGGACCGGTGTGCAGTGCTGGCGCAGTCCGCGGTCGGGCGTACGGTCCAGCCCGCAGCCGAAGCAGTCGACCATTCCCGGCGGCGGCGCCGCCCGGAAGGCCTCGGTGGCGGCGACCGCCTCGTCCCACCCGGGTGCCGGCGGCGCATCGTCGCGGCGGTCGTCGGGTCCGGCGGGCCGTGCCGTCGCCAGCGGCATGTCCGCGGGGCCCAGGGCCCAGCCGGCGCCCGTCGTTCCGGCGATCGGCACCGGCACCCCGACGGGCACGGGCCCGCGGAAGTCGACCCGTACGGTGCCCGCGACGGACCGTTCGGCGAGCAGCCCCGCCACGAAGCCCCCGAAGGCCACGCCGGGGTAACCGACGTAGAGCTCCGGCACCACCACCGTCTCCGGAGCCGGGTCCGGTGTCACGTCACTCGTCATGCCGCCCACGATCACATACGCGGGCGGGGGCGGGTCGCGGCGGCTGCGTACCAAGGCGGCTTCCGCGTCCGCGTGCTTGCCCGGGGGGTCACGTGTGTGGACGGCGCCTCGTCGGCGGAGGTGGGCGGGTCCGTGCAGGGCAGAGGCGGACGGTGCACGGGTGGCCGGAGGGGGTGGTGCGCATACGGCGGTGCACGTACGGCGCGAGCGGGCGGTCCGCGCACCGCGGGAGCGAGGTCCCGCGCACCGTCGAATAGGTCTCCGCGGCGGGTCACGGTTCAATGGTCCGTCCTGCCCGCTCCACGGCGTCTCCCAGAAGGCTGTATGTCGATCACCTCGTCCCGTCCGTCGCTCCGCGCACCCGGCGGCCTCGCCGCCGCCCGCCTGGCGGCGCTACGGAACAGCTTTCGCGCCGCCCGCCCCTCGCTCGCGCTCTACCTCGCGATCCGCTCCCTCGGCCTCGTCGTCCTGGTCCTCTGGTCGGCGTCCACCGGCAAGAGCGCCCACGTCCTGCTGAGCAGGCGCTGGGACTCGCTCTGGTACACCCGCGTCGCCGAGCACGGCTACGACTTCACCCTCCAGGCGCCCGACGGGCGGAGCCTGTCCGGCATGGCCTTCTTCCCGCTGCTGCCCTGGCTGGAGGAGGGCCTGTCGGCGGTCAGCCCGCTGAGTCTGCCCGACGCGGGACTCGTGGTGAGCGCCCTGGCCTCGGTGGCGGCCGCGTGGGGGATCCACGCCGTGGCGAGCCATGTCCACGGCCCCCGGGCCGGCCTCGTCCTGGTGGGCCTCTGGGCGGCCCTGCCCGTCGGGATCGTCCAGTCCATGGCGTACAGCGAGTCCCTCTTCGTCGCCCTCGCGGCCTGGTCGCTGTACTCCGTCCTCACCGGACGATGGATCACCGCGGGACTGCTGTCCCTTCTCGCGGGCCTCACGCGACCCATTGGGCTGGCTGTGTGCGCCGCCCTCATCGTCGCCGCGCTGCTGGCGACGGCGGACAGTCTGCGCACCCGGCGCCGGCTCCCGGACCCGGTTGCCGCCATGGCCGTGGGCTGCGCGATCGCGCCGCTCGGCGCCGCGGGCTTCGTCCTGTGGGTGGGTCACCGGCAGGGGCATCTGCTCGGCTACCTCGATGTGCAGGCGGGCTGGGGCAACGGCTTCGACGGAGGCATCGCCTTCGCCCGCTTCCTCTCGTCCTTCGCCCACTCGGGAGTCGTGACCGCCGTCGTGGTCGTTCTGCTGTTCCTGCTGGCCGCGTGGCCGCACCGGATCGGCCTGCGGCAGGGACAGCCGGTGGCTCTGGTGGTGTACTCGGCCGTCGTCACGCTGCTGGCGCTGGGAGCCTCGGGCTACTTCGGCTCGAAGCCGCGCCTCCTGATGCCGGCCTTTCCGCTGCTGCTGCCGCTCGCGGTGGTGCTCGCCCGGTCACGCCCCGCGTGCCTCTGGGCGACGCTGACCACGCTGACCGCGGCAGGCGCCGTCTACGGAGCCTTCTGGCTGAACGGCTCGGGCCCGCCGTAACGCGTCCTGGGCCCCGCCGGGCGGCTCGCTCCGCCCAACTCGTTCGCGGCACCGGGCATACCGTCCTCCACACCGGGCATGCCAGCAATTGTGCATTTCATCCGATTTAGGCATTTTCGGTACGATAAGGGGGCGGGCAGGCGCCGAGCGGTGATGCCCTCCGCGCCGGTGCTCCGGGCCCGTTCGTCGCGCCGGCGGGTGCACGGAGTGATGCCGTCCGCCTGCCCACGTGACCACGAGACGGGTCGGTGCGTGACCGCACCGCGTGACGGCAGGACCGCGCGGAACGCCGTCCCACGGCCCCACCTCCAACAGAAACGCCCCCCAGGTACGGGCGGACGCCGGGAAGTGCCAGGCGAAGGAGTTCCTCATGGGTAAGGCAGTCGGAATCGATCTGGGCACCACCAACTCGGTGATAGCCGTGTGGGAAGGGGGCGAACCGACCGTCGTACCGAACGCGGAAGGCACCCGCACGACGCCTTCCATCGTCGCCTTCTCCGACAGCGGTGAGCGACTGGTGGGACAGCTGGCCCGCCGCCAGGCAATCCTCAATCCCAAGGGGACGATCTACTCGGCCAAGCGGTTCATCGGCCGCCACTACGACGAGATCTCCGACGAGGCCAAGGCCGTCGCCTACGACGTCGTCGAGGGCGAGGGCGGTGTCGCCCGCTTCGAGGTGCGCGACAAGCTGTACGCGCCCGAGGAGATCAGCGCCCTGGTGCTGCGCAAGCTCGTCGACGACGCGAGCAAGCAGCTCGGTGAGAAGATCACCGAGGCCGTCATCACGGTGCCCGCGTACTTCAACGACGCACAGCGCACCGCCACCAAGGACGCCGGCCGCATCGCGGGCCTCGACGTCCTGAGGATCATCAACGAGCCGACCGCGGCCGCCCTCGCCTACGGGATGGAGAAGAAGGGGCACGAGACCGTGCTGGTCTTCGACCTCGGCGGCGGCACCTTCGACGTGAGCATCCTGGACGTCGGCGACGGCGTGGTGGAAGTGCGCTCCACCTCCGGCGACAGCCACCTCGGCGGCGACGACTTCGACCGCCGCCTCGTCGACTATCTGGCCGACAACTTCCAGCAGTCCAACGGCATCGACCTGCGCAAGGACCCGCAGGCACTCCAGCGGCTCTTCGAGGCCGCGGAGAAGGCCAAGACGGAACTGAGCTCGGTGACCCAGACCCAGGTCAACCTGCCGTTCATCACGGCGGACGCCGAGGGCCCCAAGCACCTCACCGAGACGGTCATGCGGTCCACGTTCGAGCAGATCACGGCGGACCTCGTCGAGCGGACCCTGGAACCCGTCAAGCAGGCGATGGCCGACGCCAAGATCGGTGAGAACGACATCGACGAGGTCATCCTGGTCGGCGGATCGACGCGTATCCCGGCGGTGCAGAAGCTGGTCCGCCGCCTCACCGGCGGCAAGGACCCGAACATGAGCGTCAACCCGGACGAGGTCGTGGCTCTCGGTGCCGCGATCCAGGCCGGTGTGCTCAAGGGAGAGGTCCAGGACGTCCTGCTGCTCGACGTCATCCCGCTGTCTTTGGGTGTGGAGACCCGCGGCGGCGTCATGACCAAGATCATTGAGCGGAACACCACGATCCCCGTCCGCCGCACGGAGACCTTCTCCACCGCCGAGGACAACCAGGCCGCAGTCGACATCGTCGTTCTCCAGGGCGAGCGCGAACTCGCCGCGGACAACCGGGTCCTGGGCCGTTTCCAGCTCACCGACATCCGCCCCGCACCGCGCGGCGAGCCGCAGATCGAGGTCATCTTCGACGTCGATGCCAACGGCATCCTGAACGTCACCGCGCGCGACAAGGACACCGGCAGGGAACAGAGCATCACCATCAGCGAGGGATCCAACCTCGACCAGAGCGAGGTCGAGCGGATGGTCCAGGAGGCCGACCGGCACCGCGGGGAGGACCAGGCGCTGCGCGAGGCCGTGGACGCCCGCAACGAGCTGGACGCCGTGGCGTACCAGGTCGAACGACGCCTCGGTGAGATGGGCGACGCGGCACCGGCGCACGAGAAGGCACGGGCCGAGATGCTCGTCACCGAGGCCCGCGAGGCGGTGCAGCAGGCAGCGCCGGTGGACAAGGTCAGGCCGCTGACCTCCGAACTCCAGCAGATCTACGCCTCGCTGGCGTCGCAGCCGGCGGGCGCGGAGGCATCCGGGCAGGACCGGGCCGGCGCCGGCGCCGCGAGCCCCGGCGGATCCGAGGACGACGTGATCGACGCCGAATTCGACAAGAGCTGAGGTGCGGTCATGTCCACCGAACAGGGGCCGGTGACGCCCCCGGAGGAGATGGGCGCCACCCCGCCGACGCAGTCCGCCGACCGGCCGGAGCCCGCGGAGTCACCGCAGGGGCCGGAAGCGGACGACCGCGCCGCCGAGCTGGACGACCTCCGGGACCGCTGGCACCGGGCCCTCGCCGATCTGGACAACCTCCGCAAACGCCACGCCAGGGAGCTGGAACGCGAACGCGGCACCGAGCGCGCCCGCACCGCGGCGGCCTGGCTGCCCGTTCTCGACAATCTGGAACTGGCCCTCGCCCACGCCGGGTCCGACTCCTCACCCGTGCTGGAAGGCGTCAGAGCCGTACGGGACCAGGCCGTCGACGTACTGACCCGCCTCGGCTATCCCCGTGACGACAGGACGGGGGTGCCCTTCGACCCGGCCGAGCACGAGGTCGTCGGCGTCGTCGAGGCCGAGGGCGCCGAGCCGAACACGGTCGTCGAGGTCGTACGCCCCGGCTACGGCGCCGGTGACAGCCAACTGCGGCCCGCCTCCGTGATCGTCGCCAAACGGCAGGAGTGAGGCCTTCCATGGCACGGGACTTCTACGACGTGCTCGGGGTGCGGCGGGACGCGGACTCCGAGGAGATCCAGCAGGCGTTCCGCAAGCTGGCGCGCAAGCATCATCCCGACATCAGCAAGGACCCGCAGTCCGAGGAGCGTTTCAAGGAGATCAACGAGGCGTACAGCGTGCTCTCCGATCCCAAGATGCGGCAGCGCTATGACCGTTTCGGTGAGAACTTCCGGCAGATTCCGGAGGATTACGACGAGCGGGTGGCGGCGGGCGCGGGCGCGCGTGGCGGCCCTTACGGCGGGCCGGGTGGAGGCGGCCGGGTCCGCTACAGCACCGGCGGCGGGCAGGGGTTCGACGATGCGGGCATCAACTTCGAGGACCTGTTCGGCGGGATGTTCGGGCGCGGTGCCGGCGGTGGGGGCTTCGGGCCGGTCCCCGGGGCGGATCAGGAGGCGGAGATCGAGCTCGGCGTGGTGGAGGCGTACCGGGGTGGTCACCGGAGTATCACCCTGGCCGGTCCGGACGGGCAGCGGACTTATGACGTGAACATCCCGCGCGGAGTGGTCGACGGTCAGCGCATCCGGCTGGCCGGGGAAGGGGGGCGGGGGAGCGGCGACGGACCGGCGGGCGACCTGCTCCTGCGGGTCCGGATCAAGCCGGACTCGCAGTTCCGGCTGGAGGGCCGGGACATCCACGTCGCGGTACCGGTGACCCCCTGGGAGGCGGCCCTCGGCGCGACGGTGCCGGTCCCCACCCCCACCGGATCGGCCAGGGTCACGGTGCCCGCCGGTTCCTCCAGCGGCCGGCGGCTGCGGCTGCGGGGTGAGGGCATGCCCAACCCGCGCGGCCCCGACGGAGACCTCTACGCGGAGATCCGCATCATGGTGCCGCCCGAGCTCGACGACGAGGAGCGCGAGCTCTTCGAGAAGCTGGCGGCCGTGTCCACCTTCGACCCGAGGAAGCCAGGATGAGCAACGATCCGCGATCCGCAGCCGCCCCGGGACCCGGGGGAGCGAGCCGCACGGAGGCAGCCCCGGCACAGCACCTCGATGTGCGGGTCCGCAGCTACGCGATGGTGCCCGTGCGCCGGCTCAGCCTGGACACCGTCGCCCGGCGCTCGGGTCTCCACCCCGACCTCGTACGGCGGTTCGTCAGCCTCGGCCTCGTCGAGGCGACCCGTGACGACCGCGGAGAGCTCCGGTTCCCGCCGACCGCTCCGGCGACCCTGGCCCGTATCCAGCGGTTGCGGGCCGGGCTTCCCCTCAACTACGCGTCCATCGGTCTGGTTCTGGATCTGCTCGATCGGATCACCGAGCTGGAGGAGGCGTTGCGGCGTAGTAACACCAGTTCGAGGAGGGATGAATCGTGGATATGAACCGGCTCACGCAGAAGTCGCAGGAGGCTTTGCAGGAGGCGCAGACGATCGCCGGCCGGTTGAATCAGACCGAGGTCGATGGTGAGCATCTGCTGCTTGCCCTTCTCGATCAGCCGGATGGGCTGATTCCGCGTCTGTTCGACCAGGCGGGTGCGGATACCGAGGCGTTGCGTTCGGCGTTGTCTGCGGAGTTGGCGCGTCGGCCGAAGGTGACCGGCCCCGGCGCCACCCCGGGGCAGGTGTTCATCACCCAGCGGCTGGCGAAGCTGCTGGACGTGGCCGAGGAGGAGGCGAAGCGGCTGAAGGACGAGTATGTGTCGGTCGAACACCTCGTCCTGGCGCTGGGTGATGAGGGGTCCGCGACGGCTGCGGGACGTCTGCTCGCGGAGAACGGTGTCACGAAGGACGGGTTCCTGTCCGCCCTGACCCGTATCCGCGGCAACCAGCGCGTCACCTCGGCGACGCCCGAGGGCTCTTACGAGGCGTTGGAGAAGTACGGTCGTGATCTCGTCGCGGAGGCGCGGACGGGCCGGATGGATCCGGTGATCGGCCGTGACGAGGAGATCCGGCGTGTGATTCAGATCCTCAGCCGTAAGACGAAGAACAACCCTGTCCTGATCGGTGATCCGGGGGTGGGCAAGACCGCGATCGTCGAGGGTCTGGCGCAGCGGATCGTCCGTGGTGATGTGCCCGACGGGCTGCGTGACAGGACGATTTTCGCTCTCGATATGAGTTCGCTGGTGGCCGGCGCGAAGTATCGCGGTGAGTTCGAGGAACGCCTCCAGGCGGTGCTTGGCGAGGTCAAGGGCGGCGAGGGGCGGATCCTGCTGTTCATCGACGAACTCCACACCGTCGTCGGTGCGGGAGGCGGCGCCGAGGGTGCCATGGACGCGGGCAACATGCTCAAGCCCATGCTGGCCCGCGGTGAGCTGCACATGATCGGCGCCACCACCCTGGAGGAGTACCGCAAGTACGTGGAGTCCGACGCGGCGCTCGAACGCCGCTTCCAGCAGGTTGTGGTGGACGAGCCGAGCGTCGAGGACACCGTCTCCATCCTGCGCGGACTGCGGGAGCGCCTGGAGGTCTTCCACGGCGTGAAGATCCAGGACACCGCGCTGGTCGCCGCGGCGATGCTCAGCCACCGCTACATCTCCGACCGCTTCCTGCCGGACAAGGCCATCGACCTGGTCGACGAGGCCTGCGCCCGGCTGCGGACCGAGATCGACTCCATGCCGGCCGAACTCGACGGGATCACCCGCCGGGTGACCCGGCTGGAGATCGAGGCGGCGGCGCTGGAGAAGGAGAGCGATGCCGCGAGCGCCAAGCGCCTGGACGAACTGCGCCGTGAACTGTCCGACCTGCGCTCCGAGTCCGACGCGATGCACGCCCAGTGGGAGGCCGAACGCCAGGCCATCCGGCGTGTGCAGGAACTGCGGCAGGAACTGGAACAGGTCCGCCAGGACGCCGAGGAGGCCGAACGGACCTACGACCTCAACCGCGCGGCCGAGCTGCGCTACGGCCAGCTCACCGAACTGGAACGGCGGCTGGCGGCCGAGGAGGAGGCACTCGCGGCCAAGCAGGGCGAGAGCCGGCTGCTGCGCGAGGTCGTCACCGAGGACGAGATCGCCGAGATCGTCGCCGCCTGGACCGGTATCCCCGTCACCCGCCTCCAGGAGGGCGAGCGCGAGAAGCTGCTGCGACTGGACGAGATCCTCGGCGAGCGGGTGGTGGGCCAGGACGAGGCGGTCAAGCTCGTCACCGACGCCATCATCCGGGCCCGCGCCGGCATCCGCGACCCGCGGCGGCCCATCGGCTCGTTCGTCTTCCTCGGCCCCACCGGCGTCGGGAAGACCGAGCTGGCCAAAACACTCGCCGCCGCCCTGTTCGACAGCGAGGAGAGCCTGATCCGCCTCGACATGAGCGAGTACCAGGAACGGCACACCGTGAGCCGGCTGGTCGGAGCGCCGCCCGGATACGTCGGCTACGAGGAAGGCGGCCAGCTCACCGAAGCGGTGCGCCGCAAGCCGTACTCCGTGGTCCTGTTCGACGAGGTGGAGAAGGCGCACGCCGATGTGTTCAACACCCTGCTCCAGGTACTCGACGACGGCCGCATCACCGACGCCCAGGGCCGCACCGTCGACTTCCGCAACACGGTCGTCATCATGACGTCCAACCTCGGATCGACCCATCTGCTGGACGGGGTGAGCGCCGACGGCGAGATCAAACCCGAAGCACGCGCCCTGGTGATGGGCGAACTGCAGAGCCACTTCCGCCCCGAGTTCCTCAACCGCATCGACGACGTCGTGCTGTTCAAGCCCCTGGGCATGGACCAGATCAAGCACATCGTGGAGCTCCAGTTCGAGGATCTGCGCCGGCGCCTGGCCGAGCGGCAGATCACCGTCCACCTGACCGAGCCAGCCCGCGAACTCATCGCCCAGCAGGGCTTCGACCCCGTCTACGGAGCCCGGCCGCTGCGCCGGTACATCTCCCACGAGGTCGAGACGCTCATCGGCCGGGCCCTGATCCGCGGTGACGTGCAGGACGGATCGGTCATCCGGGTCGACGCCCAGAACGGCGAACTGATCGTCACCTACGGCGCGTCCGACCGTACCGACGTGCAGAAGGCCGCGTGACTCCGATGGCCGCGGTCACGAACAGAACGGTCGCCTGCACCCGCTGCGGCGGCAGGAACCGCGTGCCGGCGTCCGCCGACGGGCGCCCCCGGTGCGGAAAGTGCGGGGCCGAGCTGCCCTGGATCACCGACGCCGGCGACGACGACTTCGCGGAGGTCGCGGAGAAGGCCACGCCCTTCGTACTCGTGGACCTGTGGGCCACCTGGTGCGGCCCCTGCCGCATGGTCAGCCCCGCTCTGGAGCAGGTCGCCCACGAACTCGCCGGCCGGATCAAACTCGTCAAGGTCGACGTCGACCAGGCCCCCCGCATCGCCCAGCGGTTCCAGGTCCAAGCCGTACCGACCCTGCTCCTGCTCGACAACGGAGAGGTGATCGCCCGCCAAGCGGGCGCAGCGCCCGCCGCGACCCTGCGCACATGGGTCGAGGAAACCATCGCCGGCCGCCGCTGACGGCCGGCACCCCCGAGAGGGGACGCCCCAGGGGGCCGCGCGCCCCATGGAGCACACAAGGAGGCAGCATGAGTACAGAATCCGAGTCGCAGCGGCCGTCACCCGGCGATGTGACGCCCGACGCGAGACTGCGCACCGGCGCCGAGGGCGAGGTGACGCCCGAGGACCTGGTGCTGGCTTCGGGACGGGACGTCACCCCCGCGAACCTGAAGTGGGCGGAGCGCAAGATGGCCGAAGAGGGCACCGCGGCCGTCAACAAACTGCTTCCCTGACCGACTCGGGCGGCGTCCGTCCACGACTGCATCGGCCCGGTGCCGACGTGTTCGCACCACACCGCCTCAGACCAAGCTGTCCCGCCACGCCCGGTGGAGGTCCGCGAACCGGCCCGTGCCCGCGACGAGATCGGCCGGAGCGCCGTCCTCGACGATCCGGCCGTGCTCCATCACGAGCACCCGGTCCGCGATCTCCACCGTGGACAGCCGGTGCGCGATCACCACGGCCGTACGCCCGTGCAGCACCGTGTCCATCGCCCGCTGCACCGCGCGCTCGCCCGGGATGTCCAGCGAGCTCGTCGCCTCGTCGAGGATCAGTACCGACGGGTCGGCGAGCAGCGCCCGGGCGAAGGCCACCAGCTGCCGCTGGCCTGCCGAGATGCGGCCGCCCCGCTTGCGGACGTCCGTGTCGTAGCCGTCCGGCAGGCCGCTGATGAAGTCGTGCGCGCCGATCGCCCGGGCCGCCCGCTCGATCTCCTCGCGGGTGGCATCGGGGCGCCCGACGGCGATGTTCTCGGCGACCGTGCCGGAGAAGAGGAACGCCTCCTGGGTGACCATCACGACACCCCGCCGCAGTTCGGGCGTGGCCAGGTCGCGCAGATCGACGCCGTCGAGGAGGACCCGGCCGTCCGTCGGGTCGTAGAACCGGGCCAGCAGCTTGGCCAGCGTGGACTTTCCGGCACCGGTCGTGCCGACGACCGCGACGGTCTGGCCCGCGGGGATCGTCAGATCGAAGCGGGGCAGTACCTCGCCGCCCGTGCGATAGGCGAAGCGCACCTCGTCGAACACCACCTCACGGCCCGGCTGGTCACCGGCGAGGGCGGGCAGCGGGCGGGGCGCCGCGGCCTGCGGGACCGACGGCGCCTGGGCCAGCAGGCCCGCGATCTTCTGGAGCGAAGCGGCCGCGGACTGGTACGAGTTGAGGAACATGCCCAGCCGGTCGATCGGGTCGTAGAGCCGGCGCAGATACAGCACGGCCGCAGCCAGCACACCGAGCGCGAGCGTCCCGTCCGCGACCCGGTACGCGCCCCACAGCACGATCCCGGCGACAGCGGTGTTGGCGACGAGCCGCGAGCCGACGACATAGCGCGCCATCTCCAGGAGCGAGTCGCCGTTGATCCGGCCGTGGCGGTCGTTGAGCTGCCGGAAGGCGGCGTCGTTCGCCTGCTCGCGCCGGAACGCCCGCACCGGCCTGATGCCGTTCATCGTCTCGGCGAACTTCACGATGACGGCGGCGATCGCGGTGGAGCGGCGGGCGAAGATGGCCCTGGCCCGGCGCTGGTAGAGCCGTACCAGCAGATACAGCGGGACGAACGAGGCGACGGCCACCGCGCCGAGCCCGAGGTCCAGCCACAGCAGCATCACGGAGATGTAGACGAAGGCGAGGATGACGTTGATGAGCTCCTGGAGCCCTTCGCCGAGCAGTTCGCGCAGCGACTCGACGTCGGTGGTCGACCGGGAGATCAGCCGCCCCGAGGTGTAGCGCTCGTGGAAGTCGACGCTGAGGGCCTGCGCGTGCCGGAAGATACGGCCGCGCAGATCCAGCAGGACGTCCTGGTTGACCCGGGCGGACGCCCGGATGAAGGAGTACTGGAGCAGCCCCGCGCCGAACGAGCAGACCGCGTAGCCGACGGCCACCAGGATCAGCGGCCCGTAGTCGTCGCGCCGGAAGGCCGGCACACCGCGGTCGATCGCGTACGCCACGAGCAGCGGCCCGGCCTGCACGGCGGCCTGCTGGAGCAGCAGGAGCAGGGCGACCCGCACGACGCGCGCCCGGTGCGGCGCGAGCAGCGACCGCAGCAGGGCGCCGGTCGCGCCCTTGGCCGTCGGGAGGTCGTCCCGGTCGAAGGGATCGCCCTCGACGGGGGCGCCGCCTGCGGCGGAACCGGCGGCGGTCGTCGTCGTGGTCGCGGTCATCGCGCGCTCCCTTCACTGAGCCGGTCGTCCAAGGCCTCGGTTGCGTGGGAGGACTGCGCGCCTTCGGGGCCGGGAGCCGCGCTGTCGGCCCCCGACATCAGCCAGGCGTACTCCGCGTTCGTACGCAGCAGTTCGTGGTGGGTGCCCACCGCGGCGATCCGTCCCTGCGACAGCAGCGCCACCCGGTCGGCCAGCAGCACGGTGGAGGGCCGGTGGGCGACCACCAGGGCCGTCGTGTCCTGGAGGACGCGCCGTAGCGCTGCCTCCACCAGCGCCTCCGTGTGGACGTCCAGCGCCGACAGCGGATCGTCCAGCACCAGGAAGCGGGGGCGGCCGACCACCGCACGGGCCAGGGCGAGCCGCTGGCGCTGACCGCCCGACAGGCTCAGCCCCTGTTCCCCGACCTGGGTGTCCCGGCCGTGCGGGAGGGACGAGACGAAGCCGGCCTGTGCCACCTCCAGTGCCCGCTCCAGCTCCGGTGCGCCCGCGCCGTCCGTGCCCATCAGGACGTTCTCGCCGACGCTCGCGGAGAAGAGGGTCGGCTCCTCGAAGGCCACCGACACCAGCTCCCGCAGCCGTTCCCGCGGCATCGCGGCGATGTCCTCGCCGTCGAGCGTGATCCGGCCGCCCGTGATCTCGTGCAGCCGGGGGACGAGCGCGGTCAGCGTGGTCTTCCCGCTGCCGGTCCCGCCGACCAGAGCCATCGTCTCGCCGGGCCGCACCCGCAGATCGATGCGCGCCAGCACCGGTGGGGCGTCGGCCGCCGCGTCCGGGTAGCGGAACTCGACGCCCTCGAAACACAGTCCCTCCCCGCCCTCAGCCGGCGGACCCGACTCGGCGGGCACCTGCGACTCGCTCTCGGCGTCCATCACCTCGAAGTACCGCTCGGTCGCCGTGGCCGCCTCCTGGCTCATCGCCAGCAGAAATCCGATCGACTCCACGGGCCAGCGCAGCGCCAGTGCCGTCGACAGGAACGCCACCAGGGTGCCCGCCGACAGTCCGCCGTCCGCGACCTGGACCGTGCCCAGCACCAGCGCGGCGCCGATGGTGATCTCGGGGATGGTGGTGATCAGGGCCCAGATCCCGGCCAGCAGCCGGGCCTTGCCCAGCTCGGTCCCGCGCAGCCGCTGCGAGAGCTCACGGAAGGCGAGCGCCTGGCTGCGGTGGCGGCCGAAGCCCTTGATGATGCGGATGCCGAGGACGCTCTCCTCGACCACCGTCGTCAGATCGCCGACCTGGTCCTGTGCCCGTCGGGCGACGACGGCGTAGCGCGACTCGAAGTACGAACAGAGCACGACCAGCGGCACGATCGGCGCCATCAGCACCAGCCCGAGCGTCCAGTCCTGGCCGAGCAGGATCACATAGCCGACCAGGATCGTCGTCGCGTTGACGAGCAGGAAGGTCAGCGGGAAGGCGAGGAACATCCGCAGCAGCATCAGGTCCGTGGTGCCCCGTGAGAGCAACTGCCCCGACGCCCAGCGGTCGTGGAAGGCCACCGGCAGCCGCTGGAGATGCCGGTACAGATCGGCGCGCATCGACGCCTCGACCCCGGCCAGCGGCCGGGCCACCAGCCACCGCCGGAAGCCGAACAGCACGGCCTCGGCGATCCCGAGCAGCAGCAGGGCGAGCGCCCCGAGCCACACCCCGCCGGGATCGCGGTCGGCCACCGGGCCGTCCACGATCCACTTCAGGACGAGCGGGATGACCAGGCCGAGACAGGAGGCCACGACGGCGACGAAAGCCGCGCTGAACAGGCGCGTTCGCACCGGTCGTACATAGGGCCACAACCGCAGCAACGAACGCACGGCTGACCGGTCCTCGGTGGCTGCATGTGGTGTGGACATCAGGGGTGAGCCTACGGTTCACCACTGACAGCGCTCATCCGAATTACGGGCACCCACCGACGGCCGGTGCCCCGTGCACCCATGTCCCGGAGGCCGCTGTCCCGGCCCTCTCACATCACCGCTCGAAGCAGCAGCACCGACCGCGCCCCCACGCTGACCGTCTCTCCGCCCCGGTACACGACTCCCGGCGCCGACTCCTGCTCCTCCCAGGAGGTGTCGACGACCACCTCGTAGGACTGCGCCCAGGGCGCGCCCGGCAGACGGAAGTCCGTCGGGCGGTCCGCGCCGTGCAGGATCGCCAGGAAGCTGTCGTCCGTCACCTCCGCTCCCCGGGCGTCACGACCGGGGATGTCACGGCCCGAGAGATAGAGCGCCAGCGTGGACGCCGGGGCATACCAGTCGCCTTCGGTCATCTCCGTGCCCTTGGACGTGAACCAGGCCAGGTCCCGCAGCCCGTCCGCGGCATGGGCCCGGCCCGAGAAGAAGGCACGCCGGCGCAGCACCGGATGGGCGTGGCGCAGCGCCAGCAGCCGGGTGGTGAGGTCCAGCAGGCTCTTGGGGCCGGGCTGTCCGGCAAGGGACCAGTCCACCCAGCTGACCTCGTTGTCCTGGCAGTACGCGTTGTTGCTGCCGCCCTGCGTACGCCCCATCTCGTCGCCCGCGACCAGCATCGGCACACCCGTGGAGACGAGCAGGGTGGTGAGCAGATTGCGGATCTGCCGCCTGCGCAGGGCGTTGACGAGCGGATCGTCGGTCTCGCCCTCGGTGCCGCAGTTCCAGGCCCGGTTGTCGTTGGTGCCGTCGCGGTTGCCCTCGCCGTTGGCCTCGTTGCGCTTGTGCTCGTAGGTCACCAGGTCGCGCAGGGTGAATCCGTCGTGCGCGGTGACGAAGTTGACCGAGGCGTAGGGCCGCCGCCCGCCCCAGGCGTACAGATCGCTGGAGCCGGACAGCCGGTACCCGAGGTCGCGTACGTCCGGCACCGAGCCGCGCCAGAAGTCGCGTACGGCGTCCCGGTAGCGGTCGTTCCACTCCGTCCACAGCGGTGGGAAGGCACCCACCTGATAGCCGCCGCTGCCGACGTCCCACGGCTCGGCGATCAGCTTCACCCGGCGCAGCACCGGGTCCTGGGCGATGACGGCGAGGAAGGGGGAGAGCATGTCGACGTCGTGCATCGACCGGGCCAGCGCCGCGGCCAGATCGAAGCGGAACCCGTCGACGCCCATCTCCGTCACCCAGTAGCGCAGCGAGTCGGTGATGAGCCGCAGCACATGCGGCTGCACCACGTGCAGGGTGTTGCCGCAGCCGGTGTAGTCCGTATAGGCGCGTGGGTCCGAATGCAGCCGGTAGTAGCCGCGGTTGTCGATCCCGCGCAGCGACAGCGTCGGGCCGAGCTCACCCGCCTCCGCCGTGTGGTTGTAGACGACGTCGAGGATGACCTCGATCCCGGCGGCGTGCAGCGCCCGCACCATCCGTTTGAACTCGCCGACCTGCTCGCCGCGCGTCCCGCTGGAGGAGTACGCGGCATGGGGGGCGAAGTAGCCGATGGAGTTGTAGCCCCAGTAGTTGCGCAGGCCGCGCTTGAGCAGATGGTCCTCGTGGGCGTACTGGTGCACCGGCAGCAGTTCGACGGCGGTGACCCCGAGCCGCACCAGATGGTCGACGGCCGCCGGATGCGCCAGGCCCGCGTAGGTGCCCCGCAGCTCCTCGGGGATGTCCGGGTGGAGCTGGGTGAAGCCCTTCACGTGCAGTTCGTAGATGACCGTGTCGGCCCACGGCGTCTTGGGCCGGCGGTCGTCCGCCCAGTCGTCGTCGTCGTGCACCACGACACCCTTGGGGACGTACGGCGCCGAGTCCCGGTCGTCGCGCACGGTGTCGGCGACATGCTGCTGCGGCCAGTCGCGGACGTGCCCGTACACCTCGGGAGGCAGCGCACCCCAGTCGTTGCCCCGGCCCGCGTCCACCGCCCGGGCGTAGGGGTCGAGGAGCAGCTTCGCCGGGTTCCAGCGCGCTCCGGTCCACGGGTCCCAGCGGCCGTGGACCCGGTAGCCGTACCGCCGGCCCGGGTGGATCCCCGGGACGAAGCCGTGCCATATCTCATGGGTCAGCTCGGTCAGCGGCGCCCGGGTCTCTACGCCGTCCTCGTCGAACAGGCACAGCTCCACCGCCTCCGCCCCGCCCGCCCAGAGCGCGAAGTTGGTCCCCGCGACCCCGTCCGGCCCCACCCGGAAGCGGGCACCGAGCGGCGTCGGTGCCCCCGGCCACACCGACGGCCCGGGCGCACCGGGGTCCGCCCGGCGGCCGTTGACGCCGCCTGCCCGGAGGGGGACGGGCCCGTCGGCCCGCACCCCCTCCTGCGCTGTCTCCTGCTCGGCTGCGCTCGTCACCTGCCGGCCTCCCGCGGCTCGTCGGGCCACGTCCCCCGGCGGTCACGGAGTCCCGGCCGTGACGCCCCGCGCGTGGTCCTCCCACCTGTTCTTCCCTCACTGCTGATGTCCCAACATGACCCCCGCCCACGTTTCCCCTGGAGGGGCGCGGTCGTTGGGTGGTCGTGAGACACGTACTGAAGCGGGCCGGGCGAGGCATGGCCGTTGCCCTGACATGCGCAGGACTGATGGCCGGGCTCTCCGGCTGCACCGGCGGGGCGTTCGACATCAGCAGCAAGCCGCGGTCGCCCGAGGAGGCCATTCGGGTGATTCCCGAGGACGGCGCCAAGGGGGTGGATCCGAAGGGGCCGCTCGAAGTGAAACTGCGCAGCGGACGGCTCGAACGGGTCACGGTGACGCAGATCGAGGACGAGGCGCCGACCGAGATCCCCGGCCGGATCTCGGACGACGGTCTGCGGTGGAAGCCGAACGACGGCGCTCGGCTCGGCCTCGCGGCCAAGTACAGCGTCGACGTCCTGGCCCTCGACGGCCACGGCCGCCGCTCGGCCCGGCACACCACCTTCACCACCGAGGTCCCCGACCGCCGTTTCATCGGCTACTTCAAACCGGAGAACCGGGCGACGGTGGGCACCGGCATGATCGTCTCCTTCGACTTCAACAAGGAGATCCGTAACCGGGAGGCTGTGGAACGGGCCATCCGGATCACCTCCGAGCCGCCGGTCGAGATCGCGGGCCACTGGTTCGGCAAGGACCGGCTCGACTTCCGCCCGCGCGAGTACTGGAAGCCGGGCACGAAGGTCACGGTCGATCTGCGGCTGCGCGATGTGCAGGCGGCGCCGCACTCCTACGGCATCCAGCAGAAGAAGGTCTCCTTCACCATCGGCCGCTCCCAGGTATCCGTCGTCGACGCGGAGGCCAAGACGATGGAGGTACGGCGGGACGACGAGGTGCTCGCGACCGTGCCGATCACCGCGGGGGCGCCCAAGTCCACGACGTACAACGGGAAGATGGTCGTCAGCGAGCTCCACGACGTGACGCGGATGGACGGCAGGACCGTCGGCTACGGCGGCGAGTACGACATCAAGGACGTGCCGCACGCGATGCGGCTGACCGACTCCGGCACCTTCCTGCACGGCAACTACTGGGCCGCGCCGGAGACGTTCGGTTCGACCAACGTCAGCCACGGCTGTGTCGGTCTGCGGGACGTGAAGGGCGGCAGCTCGGACACCCCGGCCGGCTGGTTCTTCGACCGGACGCTGATCGGCGACGTGGTCGAGGTGGTGAACTCGCCCGACAAGCAGGTCGATCCCGGCAACGGGCTCAGCGGCTGGAACCTGGACTGGAAGCAGTGGAAGGAAGGTTCCGCGCTGCGCTGACCCCGGCGGTCCGGGCACAGCCCCCACGGCTTGCGCCCCGCACGGCCCCTGCACACCCTTCACGGCCTGCACCCCGCACGGCCTGCACCCCACCCCCCGAGCCCGGCCAACACGTTGGGACTGAACGGTGACAATCGCGGGAAGATTCAACAACCCGCGGTGTGATTATCTAGCGAAGTGCGTGCGTGAGGTGCGCGGGGGTGCGGGCCGTGGCGGGGCCAGGCCGTGCGAGGGGAGAGACCGTGGTGAACGGGCAGCCGATATCGGGGGCATCGGTCGGTGCCGGGCGTGGGCGTGGGGGCTCCGCGCTGCTGGCCCTTGTCGTCGGAGCACTGCTGGTGCTCGTGACGGCCTGCGGGGGCGGGGGCTCCGGCAAGGGCGACGGCGACAAGGGGAAGAAGGACGGGGGGAAGGTCGGGAACTCCGCCTCCCAGGCGGTCGTGACCATCGCGCCCAAGGACGGCGCCACATCGGTCGCCACCAGCGGAGCGCTGAAGGTCACCGCTGCCGAGGGCAAGCTGACCACGGTCACCGTGAAGGACGACAAGGGCACCCCGATCGAGGGCAAGGTCGCGGCGGACGGCGCCTCCTGGCAGCCGCTCCAGCACCTGGCCGGCTCCACCAAGTACAAGGTGCACGCCGTGGCCAAGGACGCGGACGGCCGTGAGTCCGCGAAGGACACCACGTTCACCACGCTCGTACCGAAGAACACCTTCATCGGGCAGTACACCCCCGAGGACGGTTCCACGGTCGGCGTCGGCATGCCGGTCTCCATCAACTTCACCCGGGGCATCACCAGCCCGGAGGCCGTCGAGAAGGCCATCAAGGTGACCGCGGAGCCGTCGGTGCCGATCGAGGGTCACTGGTTCGGCAACGACCGGCTCGACTTCCGGCCGGAGAAGTACTGGGCCGCCGGCACCAAGGTGACGGTGAAGCTCAACCTGGACGGCGTCGAGGGACGGCCGGGCGTGTACGGCAAGCAGGTCAAGACGGTGAAGTTCACCATCGGCCGCAGCCAGGTCTCCACGGTCGACGCCAAGTCGCACCGGATGACGGTGGTCCGGGACGGCGCGCAGATCAAGAACGTCGCGATCACCGCGGGCGCGCCGTCGACGACGACGTACAACGGCCAGATGGTCATCAGCGAGAAGTACAAGGTGACCCGGATGAACGGCGCCACCGTCGGCTTCGGCGGTGAGTACGACATCAAGGACGTACCGAACGCGATGCGCCTGTCGACCTCCGGCACCTTCGTCCACGGCAACTACTGGGCCTCGTCGGGCACCTTCGGCTCCGCCAACGTCAGCCACGGCTGCGTCGGTCTGCGCGATGTGCGCGGCGGCTACGACAAGGGCACGCCGGCCGCCTGGTTCTTCAACAACTCGATCATCGGCGACGTCGTGATCGTGAAGAACTCCAAGGACAAGCAGATCGCCCCGGAGAACGGCCTGAACGGCTGGAACATGTCCTGGGCGGACTGGACGAAGTAACGGTCCCCTCAGGGGAGGCCGGACCTCCTCGACGCCGTGCGGCGGACCCGGTGCTGTGACCGACAGCACCGGGTCCGTTGTCGTTAGCGCCGGTTAACCTGCCTGCATGACGACTGTGAATCTCGAGGTCTCCGAAGGTGTCGGCACGATCCGGCTGGACCGCCCGCCGATGAACGCGCTGGACATCGCCATCCAGAACCGGCTGCGCGAGCTCGCCGAGGAAGCGGGACGCCGGGACGACGTGCGCGCCGTCGTCCTCTACGGCGGCGAGAAGGTGTTCGCGGCCGGCGCGGACATCAAGGAGATGCAGGTCATGGATCACGCGGCGATGGTCGTGCGGTCCCGTGCGCTCCAGGAGTCGTTCACCGCGGTCGCCCGCATCCCCAAGCCCGTCGTCGCGGCCGTCACCGGCTATGCGCTCGGCGGCGGCTGCGAGCTGGCGCTCTGCGCCGACTTCCGGATCGCGGCGGACAACGCCAAGCTCGGTCAGCCGGAGATCCTGCTGGGTCTGATCCCGGGCGCCGGCGGCACCCAGCGGCTGTCCCGGCTGGTCGGCCCGTCCCGGGCCAAGGACCTGATCTTCACCGGCCGCCAGGTGAAGGCCGAGGAAGCGCTCGCGATCGGGCTCGTCGACCGGATCGTCCCTGCCGCCGAGGTCTACGAGCAGGCGCACGCCTGGGCAGCGAAGCTCGCCCAGGGGCCCGCCCTGGCGCTGCGGGCCGCGAAGGAGTGCGTCGACGCCGGTCTGGAGACGGACATCGAGACGGGACTCGCGATCGAACGGAACTGGTTCGCAGGCCTGTTCGCGACGGAGGACCGCGAGCGCGGTATGCGCAGCTTTGTGGAGGAAGGCCCGGGCAAGGCCAAGTTCCTCTGAATTCTGGTCAGTTGACACCTTCGAGGGCCCCGTCAACCATGTGTGGGCCTTAACCGGACCTTAAGGGAGACTTAAGCGACGTCCGTCCGCTGCGCTCGGTGATCATTCGCCGACCGTGCGTCAGTGCAGCTCAGGCTGGGTGGGCAGGTCCGTACGTCGCCGGAGTCATATGCCAATAGGTCTTTACGGAATGCCTCGTTCCTGGGGTTCCATTCCGCGGGAACAGCCACGCAGACCGCCTGTTGCGGCCATGATGGGAGCATGGCGGGCCTCGAAGGTGTGGAACACATGCGGCAGCGCGGCAGTGCCACCGCAGCGCGTTGGATGCCTGTGAGCGAGGGCGAACAGACCCTCGAAGTCATCGAGTTGTTCGGTGACCCCACCGAGGAAGAGGTCAGGCTCCCCTCGCGCCCCGAGTCCGCCGCCACCGCGCGCCGGCTGACCCAGTGCGTGGTGCTGCGCCAGTGGGCGCTCTCCGCCCAGACCGCGGAGCACGCGGTTTTACTGGTCTCGGAGCTCGTGGGGAACGCCGTACGGCACACCGGCGCACGGGTCTTCGGTCTGCGGATGCTGCGCCGCCGCGGCTGGATCCGGATCGAGGTCCGTGACCCCTCGCGCGGGCTGCCCTGTCTGATGCCGGTCCAGGAGCTGGACACCAGCGGGCGCGGGCTCTTCCTCGTCGACAAGCTCTCCGACCGCTGGGGCGTCGATCTGCTGCCGCGGGGCAAGACCACCTGGTTCGAGATGCGGGTCTCGGAGCGCCTCTCCTCCTGATGCGGGGCCGCACCGTCGGTGCGGCCCTTTTTCGCGCCGCCACGCAGAAACCCCCGTACGGGCCGGGATGCGGCGCGTCGGGGGCTTCTGCACGGCGCCGTGGAACGGGGGGGGTGTTTCCACGGCGTCCGAAGACGACCTGGCCCGGGTCAATGGGGGTCGTGTTTCCGACTATGGCAGATGGGCGACTCGATGCCAAAAACTCCTACTCCGGCATAACCGGTCAAATGAGGACCAAGAAGAAGTGAATCATAGGTGAGGTGGGCCACCCGCCTGGTAAATATGGAGTGAATGAGAGCTGGATCAGGTGTTTCACCGGTCACCCTGACTCGAGCCCCCCTTGGGGACAGGCCGGATGGGTGAGCCTTTCTGATGCAATCGTTATCTTTTGTCCGATCAGCATCTACTGTGCCTATTCGTGACCTTGATCGACCGTCGCGGCGCGCTGCGCGCAGGAGCGGGCGCCGCCGTGGCCGGCGCCCTCGCCACGGGCTGCACCGACGGCGGTCCTCCCGCGGAGCGGACGGGGAAGGCCGAGAGCCCCGGGCAGCCGGGGAAGCCCCAGAAGCCCGTAGGGCCGGCGGCTCCCGCCCCGTCGTCACGCGGCTCGCGTCCCGTCCCCGCCGCCCGCCGTTTTCCCGGGCAGCCCGCGCAGATCCTCAACGGCCCTCGCGACCGTGACCGGGTCGCCCTCACCTTCCACGGCCAGGGCGAGCCGGCCGTCACCCGGGCCGTGCTCGCCGAGGCCGAGCGGGCCGGGGCCCGGCTCACGGTGCTCGCCGTCGGCAGCTGGCTCGACCAGTACCCGGACCTGGCCCGCCGGATCCTCGACGGCGGACACGACCTCGGCAACCACACCCAGCGCCATCTGAGCATCTCGGAGATGTCCGAGGCCGACGCCTACGCCGAGATCACCGGCTGCGCACAGCGGCTGCGCAGACTCTCCGGATCGATCGGCACCTGGTTCCGCCCCTCCCGGGCCCAGTACGCCACCCCTCTGCTCGTCCGGCTCGCACGCAGGGCCGGCTACCCACACGTCCTCTCGTACGACGTCGACTCGCTCGACTTCACCTCGCCGGGTGCGACGGCCGTGACCCGCAACGTCACCGGGCAGATCCGGTCCGGCTCGGTGGTCAGCCTGCACCTGGGCTACCCGGACACGGTCGCCGCCCTCCCCGCCCTGCTCGCCGAACTCGACCGCCGCGGCCTGCACGCGGTCACCACCACGGAGCTACTGAGCTGATGCACCCGAGACTCCTTGCCACCCGACGGGCCGGCGCGGTCGTCGCCGGCGCCCTCCTCGCCCTCCTCGCCGGGTGCGGCTCGCCCGCCGGCCCGATGCGGGCCGACAGCAACACCACCGCGCCGCCGCCCCCCGCGCCGCCGAGGAAGGCCGTCCCGGCCGTCCTGCCCGGTATGCCTCCGGTGCTGGACCCGAAGGACCTGTACGCCGCGGACCGGCCGGGCATGTTCTCGCCGGCGGTCAAGGGCTTCCCCTCGCGGGTCTACGTCCCCAACACCAACTCCAACACCGTCTCGGTCATCGACCCCAGGACCTACAAGGTCATCGACACCATCCCCGTCGGCAACCAGCCGCAGCACGTCGTCCCGTCCTGGGACCTGAAGACGCTGTGGGTCAACAACAACCGCGGCCACACGCTCACCCCGATCGATCCGGCCACCGGCGCGGCGGGCAAGCCGGTGGAGGTGCACGACCCGTACAACCTCTACTTCACACCCAACGGCAAGTACGCCGTCGTGATGGCCTCCCTGGACCGTCAGCTCGTCTTCCGCGATCCGCACACCATGGCCCCGCTGAAGACCACGCCCGTCTCCTGCTACGGCGTCAACCACGCCGACTTCTCCGCCGACGGCCGCTACTTCATCGTCTCCTGCGAGTTCTCGGCCGAGCTGCTCAAGGTGGACACGGAGAAGATGGAGGTCATCGGCAGGCAGAAGCTGCCCTTCACCGGCGCGATGCCGCAGGACGTGAAGATCTCCCCGGACGGCAAGACCTTCTACATCGCCGACATGGTGGCGCACGGCGTCTGGGTGCTGGACGGCGAGAAGTTCACCCCTCCGATGCTGCTGCCCACCGGCAAGGGCGCCCACGGTCTCTACATCAGCCGCGACTCCCGGGAGATGTACATCCCCAACCGCGGTGAGGGCTCCGTCTCGGTCTTCGACTTCGCGCGGAACCGGCTGACGAAGAAGTGGCGGCTGCCCGGCGGTGGCAGCCCCGACATGGGCGGTGTCTCGGCGGACGGAAAGGTCCTGTGGCTGTCCGGCCGTTACGACGCCGAGGTGTACGCGATCGACACCACGAGCGGCAAGGAGCTCGCCCGTATCCCCGTCGGCAGCGGGCCGCACGGTCTCGCCGTCTACCCGCAGCCCGGCCGCTACTCGCTCGGACACACCGGTGTCTTCCGCTGACGCCACCACACCGGCGCCGCCGCGCCCCGGTCCCGGCATCCCGCCGGGCACCGGGGCGCGCGCGTGTCACCACAGCACGGGCAGCCTCTCCGGCAGCCGCTTGATGAAGCCCGTACGCCACACCAACTGCTCCTCGGGCACGGCGAGTCGCATCCGCGGCAGCCGGGTCACGAGCGCGGTCAGCGCGGTCTCGGCATGCAGCCGGCCCAGCGCGGAGGCCGGGCAGAAGTGCCGTCCGCCGCCGAAGGAGAGATGCGGGTTGGGCGTGCGCTCCAGGTCCAGACGGTCCGGGTCCTCGAAGACGTCCGGGTCGAAGTTGGCTCCTTCCACCAGGACGAGCACCAGCTCGCCCTTGCGGACGAGGACGTCACCGAGCTGCACGTCCTCCAGGGCGAGCCGCGGCAGTCCGTCGCCGATGGAGAGGTTCCACCGCAGCAGTTCGTCGACGGCGGGCCCCATCCGCTCCGGATGGTCCCGCAGATACTCGATCAGCTCCGGCCGCTGCACCAGCGCGACGACCGCGAGCAGCAGAAAGGCGGAGGTGGAGACCGCGCCCGCGCCGAAGAGCGACACGGCGACGGTGGCGAGCATCTCGTCGGTCAGATGCGCCGACTCCTCGTCCTCCCGCAGCGCCGCCAACCGGCCGAGCAGACCGGCGCGTTCCGCCTCCGGCACATTGAGCCGCTCGACCATGTAGTCGAGGTCCTTGTACCAGTTCAGTCCGGCCCCGTCGAAGGGCCGGGCGCTGGTCATGAAGGCGATGTCGAGACCGGACATCAGCCGCCGCCAGTCGCGGAACGGGACCCCGATCACCTTGCAGTGCAGCGCCGCCGAGAACGGGTCGGCGAAGGCGGCCCGCAGATCGACCGGCGGCCCCTCGGCGAGCAGCCCCTCGATCAGCTCGTCGGCCCGGGTGCGCAGCCAGCCGCGCAGGCCGTCGTCCGACCGCGGGTTGAGTGAACGCATCACCGCGCCGCGCAGCCCGGCACTGTTGATGTTCCCCATGTTGTTGACGACTTCGGGCGGGATGGTCAGGGCGTACTGCCGTGGAGCGTCCGGCGACGCCGTCTCCTTCAGGCCGAAGCGGTCGTCCTCCAGAACCTGGCGGGCCAGCCCGTGGCTGCTCACCAGCCAGGCGTGGTCGCCGGTGAGGGTCCGCACCCGGGCCACCGGCGCCCCTTTCCGCAGCGCGGCGCACTCCGCGGGAAGCACGTCGCCCCGCCGGGAGAGCGGGAAGTCAAGCTGCAGCTGTCCGGTGTCCATCGTCCGCGCTCCTCTCGGGCCGGTCCGGCTGTACGACGGCGTAGCCCTGGTTGCGGGCGGCCCGCAGTCCGCCGCCCTTGCCGAAGAGCAGTTCGGTGAGCGGCATCAGCGCGTGGTAGCAGGAGACGGAGGAGGGGACGCCGAGAATCCCCGGGGTGTCGAGGAAGAAGGGGAGCTCGGCGGCGATGTAGTCCAGGCACGCGGAGCGCTGTTCGGGTGTGACGGCCCCGCCCTCGCCGATCCGGGGGGCCAGGAACTGCCGCACCATGCGGTCGCAGCTCTTGCGGAACTCCTCGTCGGTGGCGAGGAAGTGGCGCACCCGCCGGTGCAGCAGTGCGTACACCGGATCGCCGGAGAACTCCGAGAGCGCCCGCACGCCGATCCGCCGCCCCCAAGGACCCGCGGCCTCCACGCCGCCCAGGATCCGCCGGCGTACCGCCTTGAGTTCCTTGGATGCGCGCCGGACGGCCTGCTCGGGGGCGTGGCCGAGGGCGGCGAAGACGGAGGCCACATGCAGATCGGCGTAGACGAAGTCCACCGCGGTGAAACGCGGGGCCGCCCAGGCGGCGAGCTCGGTGATGCGCCGGGCGGAGAAGTAGCTGTTGCCGGGGGAGACCCCGATCAGGACATGGTCGCCCTCGTCCATGAGGAGACGGCAGTTGGGGGTGAAGGGGCGGGCTGTGAAGGATTCGGTTGTGATCGTCACTGATGACATCACCCTTGCGCCGCTTGTCCCTGGGAGCCCTGTGCTCCTGGTGTGGCGGCGACGCCATGAAGTTAGCCCCCGTCGGCGGAGAGTGACGACGAGGGCCATGGGTTTGGCGGGATCCGCTCCGGACGGGACCGAAAAACATCTTCCGCTCTGCGGAATGTCGTGTGACGCCCTGTCAGTTGGCGGTCAGCCGCGCCTCGGAGCCGACCGGGCGGAAGCCGGCCGTCTGGAACGTCCGCACGCTGCGGGCGTTGCCGGGCGACTGCTGCGACCACACCACCGAGTCCGGCACCATATGGCGGGCGGCTCGCGCCAGCGCGATACCCAGACCCCGTCCGCGGGCCTCCTCGTCCACCTCGACGGCGCACTCCCAGCGGCCGGCGACCCCCCGGCCGAGCACCAGCACCCCGCCGTCCGCGGCCCACACCCGTACGCCGTCACGGGCCTTCAGGGCCCGCGCCACCCGCGGGTGGTCCGGATCCTCGATCTCCCGCAACAAGATGTCCGGCCCGCCCGGCAGCGCGCCCGCCACCGTCACCAGGTCGATCGTGTTCGTGGAGCGGCCCGTCCGGGCCATCAGGGCGGCCAGGAACGCCGGGTTCATCGCGGCCGCCAGCCGGTCGGCGTCGGTGGCCGCCAACTCGGCCCGCACCCACGCCGGATCCTCGTCGGTGAAGACCACCGAATGCGCGGTGAACGCCATCACCCCGGCGTCCCGCGCGCTCGGCTGCCGTATCACGCGGGTCGCTCCGTCCTGCGGAGGAAAGTCCCCCCGCGCGGCCGCCGCCAGTATCCGTGCCAGCTTCTCGCTCATGCGTCCATGGTCGGGGACGGCCGCCGGAACCGGTGAGGCGCCCTGCGGATAATCTGACCCACGTCAGTAATGCACCAAGAAGGGGTGGACCGGTGGCGGACATCGAGGAAGCACGCAAGGCGTTCGATCGCTACGACGCGGACGGCGACGGCTTCATCACTGCGGCCGAGTACAAGTCGGCCATGGCACAGATGGGTGACTGGAACGTCACCGAGCCGGTGGCCGAGGCCGTGATCGCCGCGCAGGACACCGACAAGGACAAGCTCCTGTCGTTCGACGAGTTCTGGGCCCACCTGAACAAGGCCTGACGCAGCGGACACACGCGCGGCCCCCGGCGGAGCGCCGGGGGCCGCACTGTGGTGCCGCGATTGCGGCTCTCAGCACTCGATGATGTTCACCGCGAGTCCGCCGCGCGCGGTCTCCTTGTACTTCACCGACATGTCCGCGCCGGTCTCCTTCATGGTCTTGATGACCTTGTCGAGCGACACCTTGTGGCTGCCGTCGCCGCGCATCGCCATCTTCGCCGCCGTCACGGCCTTCACCGCGGCCATGCCGTTGCGCTCGATGCATGGGATCTGTACCAGGCCGCCGACCGGGTCGCAGGTCAGACCGAGGTTGTGCTCCATGCCGATCTCCGCGGCGTTCTCGACCTGCTCGGGGCTGCCGCCGAGCACCTCCGCGAGCGCGCCCGCGGCCATCGAGCAGGCGGAGCCGACCTCGCCCTGGCAGCCGACCTCGGCGCCGGAGATGGAGGCGTTCTCCTTGAACAGCATGCCGATCGCACCGGCGGAGAGCATGAAGCGGACGACGCCCTCCTCGTCCGCGCCGGGCACGAAGTTCATGTAGTAGTGCAGCACGGCGGGGATGATGCCCGCGGCGCCGTTGGTGGGCGCGGTGACGACCCGGCCGCCCGCCGCGTTCTCCTCGTTCACGGCCATCGCGTACAGAGTGATCCACTCCATCGCACGGGCCAGCGGGTCGCCCTCGGCCCGCAGCTGGCGGGCGGAGTTGGCGGCGCGACGGCGGACCTTGAGGCCGCCCGGCAGGATGCCCTCGCGGGACATGCCGCGCGAGACGCAGGCCTGCATGACCCGCCAGATCTCCAGCAGCCCCTCGCGGATCTCCTCCTCGGTGCGCCAGGCCTTCTCGTTCTCCAGCATCAGGGCGGAGATGGACAGGCCGGTCTCCTGGGTGAGCCGCAGCAGCTCGTCGCCGGTGCGGAAGGGGTACTTCAGCACGGTGTCGTCGAGCTTGATCCGGTCCTCGCCGACGGCGTCCTCGTCCACGACGAAGCCGCCGCCCACGGAGTAGTACGTCTTCTCCAGCAGGCTCGCGCCCTCGCTGTCGTACGCGAAGACCGTCATGCCGTTGGCGTGGTACGGCAGCGTCTTGCGGCGGTGCAGCACCAGGTGCTCGTCGAAGTCGAAGTCGATCTCCTGCACACCGAGCAGCCGGAGGCGGCGATCGGTGCGGATGCGCTCCACCTCGGCGTCCGCCGACTCGACGTCGACGGTGCGGGGCGAGTGCCCCTCCAGGCCGAGCAGGACGGCCTTGGGGGTGCCGTGGCCGTGGCCGGTGGCACCGAGCGAGCCGAACAGCTCCGCCCGGACGGTGGCGGTCCGGTCCAGTACGCCCTCGTTCTTCAGACGGTGGGCGAACATACGGGCCGCGCGCATCGGGCCGACCGTGTGGGAGCTGGACGGGCCGATGCCGATCGAGAACAGGTCGAAGACCGAGATGGCCACGGGGTGACTCCTAGAACGTTGGTAGACGCCGTTGTCTGCCGGGGTGGTGCGAGCAGGCGCGGAACAAGGCGGAACAAGGGGGAGGGCACCGCGCTCACAGCCCAGTGTGCGCGGTGCCCCGAGGTTTCCTGTCAAAAAGAGTACGAAACTACTTCAGACCGGGGTACAGCGGGTGCTTCGCGGCGAGCTCGGAGACCCGGGCACGCAGGGCGTCGCTGTCGTACGACGGCTTCAGCGCCTCGGCGATGATGTCCGCCACCTCGCGGAAGTCCTCGTCCTGGAAGCCGCGGGTGGCCAGCGCCGGGGTGCCGATCCGCAGACCCGAGGTCACCATCGGCGGCCGCGGGTCGTTCGGGATCGCGTTGCGGTTGACCGTGATGCCCAGCTCGTGGAGCCGGTCCTCGGCCTGCTGGCCGTCGAGCTCGGAGTTGCGCAGGTCCACCAGGACCAGGTGCACGTCCGTGCCGCCCGACAGCACCGAGACGCCGTGCTCGGTCACATCGGCCCGGACCAGACGCTCGGCCAGGATGCGGGCGCCGTCCAGGGTGCGCTGCTGGCGCTCCTTGAACTCCTCACTGGCCGCGACCTTGAAGGAGACCGCCTTCGCCGCGATGACGTGCTCCAGCGGGCCGCCCTGCTGGCCGGGGAAGACCGCGGAGTTGATCTTCTTGGCGAGTTCCTGCGTCGACAGGATCACCCCGCCGCGGGGTCCGCCCAGCGTCTTGTGCGTGGTGGTGGTGACCACATGGGCGTGCGGCACCGGGTTGGGGTGCAGCCCGGCGGCGACGAGGCCCGCGAAGTGCGCCATGTCGACCATCAGGTAGGCGCCGACCTCGTCCGCGATCCGGCGGAAGGCGGCGAAGTCCAGCTGACGCGGGTACGCGGACCAGCCGGCCACGATCAGCTGCGGCTTGGACTCCTTGGCGAGCTTCTCGACCTCGGCCATGTCGACCTGGCCGGTGGCGTCGACGTGGTAGGGGACCACGTTGTAGAGCTTGCCGGAGAAGTTGATCTTCATGCCGTGGGTCAGGTGCCCGCCGTGCGCGAGGTTCAGACCCATGATCGTGTCGCCCGGCTTCAGCAGCGCGAACATCGCGGCCGCGTTCGCCTGGGCGCCCGAGTGGGGCTGGACATTGGCGTGCTCGGCGCCGAACAGCGCCTTGATGCGGTCGATGGCGATCTGCTCGACCACGTCGACGTGCTCACAGCCGCCGTAGTAACGGCGGCCGGGGTAGCCCTCGGCGTACTTGTTGGTGAGGACCGAGCCCTGGGCCTCCATGACCGCGACCGGAGCGAAGTTCTCCGAGGCGATCATCTCGAGGGTGGACTGCTGACGGTGGAGTTCGGCGTCGAGCGCAGCGGCGACGTCCGGGTCCAGTTCGTGAAGAGGGGTGTTCAGAGTCGACATCGCGGAATCACAGTCCCTGTCGTGAGGGTGGTCAGTTGCCGGAGAACTCGGTGTACTCGTCCGCGGAGAGCAGATCCTTCGGCTCCTCCGAGACGCGCACCTTGAAGAGCCAGCCACCCTCGAAGGGGGCCGTGTTCACCAGCGACGGGTCGTTGACGACGTCCTCGTTGGTCTCCGTGACCTCACCGCTGACCGGGGAGTACAGGTCGCTGACGGACTTGGTCGACTCCAGCTCACCGCAGGTCTCGCCCGCGGTCACCGTGTCGCCGACCTCCGGGAGCTGTACGTACACCACGTCGCCGAGCGCGTTGGCCGCGTGCTCCGTGATGCCGACCGCCGACACGCCGTTCTCGGCGGCCGTCAGCCACTCGTGCTCCTTGCTGTAGCGCAGCTGCTGGGGGTTGCTCATGGCCTGAATTCTCCTGTACGCGGGGGAGTGCTGGGGAACGAGGGGGGAGTGCGGACGATCACTTCTGGCGCTTGTAGAACGGCAGCGCGACGACCTCGTACGGCTCATGGGTACCGCGGATGTCGACCCCGACACCCTCCGTGCCCGGCGCCGCGTGGACCGCGTCCACGTAGGCCATCGCGATCGGCTTGCCGAGCGTGGGGCTCGGGGCGCCCGAGGTGACCTCGCCGACGACCTGGCCGCCGGCGACCACGGACATCCCGGCGCGCGGCACCCGGCGACCCTCGGCGATCAGACCGACGAGCTTGCGCGGCGGTGCGGTCTCGGCCCGCTCGGCGGCGGCCTGAAGCGCCTGACGGCCGACGAAGTCGCCGTCCTTCTCGAACTTCACGACCCGGCCGAGGCCGGCGTCGAAGGGCGTGAGCGCCGTGGTCAGCTCGTGCCCGTACAGCGGCATGCCCGCCTCCAGGCGCAGCGTGTCGCGGCAGGAGAGCCCGCACGGGATCAGTCCGGCCGGGGCGCCCGCCTCGGTCAGCGCCTGCCACAGCTTCTCCGCGTGCTGCGGCAGGGCGAAGAGCTCGAAGCCGTCCTCGCCGGTGTAGCCGGTACGGGCGATCAGCGCCGGGACGCCCGCGACGGTACCGGGCAGGCCCGCGTAGTACTTCAGCCCGTCGAGGTCGGCGTCGGTGAGCGACTGCAGGATGCCGGGCGACTCGGGGCCCTGGACCGCGATCAGCGCGTAGGCGTCGCGGTCGTCGCGGACCTCGGCGTCGAAGCCCGCGGCGCGCTCGGTCAGCGCGTCCAGCACGATCTGGGCGTTGCCCGCGTTGGCGACGACCATGTACTCGGTGTCGGCCAGGCGGTAGACGATCAGGTCGTCGACGATGCCGCCGTCCTCCTGGCAGATCATCGTGTAGCGGGCACGGCCGGTGCCCACAGTGCCGATGTTGCCGACGAGCGCGTAGTTCAGCAGGTCCACGGCCTGCGGGCCGGTGACGGTGATCTCGCCCATGTGGGAGAGGTCGAAGAGACCGGCCCGGGTGCGGACCGCGGTGTGCTCGTCGCGCTCACTGGCGTACCGCAGGGGCATGTCCCAGCCCGCGAAGTCGGTCATGGTCGCGCCCAGCGAGCGATGCAGGGCATCGAGGGCGGTGAGACGGGGGGAACTGGTCATGGATGTGACTCCCAGGGCATGGCCGGCGAGGACAATCCTCCCCATCTGTCATCGGAACCTGAGAGGTTCGTCCCGACCACACGTACTGGTGGACGTGACTTGCACCTTGGGTGGAGCCACTCGAACGCGGCTCGCTTTTCAGATCTGCCTCATCACACGCGGTACGGGGCCTGAGAGATTCAAGGGAGGGACTTGCTCCTTCGGCGCCCGGCGCACACAGTGGCCAGGACTCTCCCGCGTGGATTCAAGCGGCCGGTATGCAGTTGGCGGGCACATCATTGCACGCATCGCGCCAAAGGGCGTCCCCCCAGGCCGGAGGCCTCGGGGACGGAGTGGACGGCTCCGGAGCTTTCTGCGGACGGCGCGGCGCTCCTCAGCGGCAAATCGACCTCGTCGCATTACCATTTCTTTACGCTCCATGGGCAAGTGTGTGGGGTGACCCGACAGGGGGAGGGTGATGACTTTGCAGCAGTCCGGTGCATATGCGACCGCCGCGGGAGTGCCTGCGCCGCCGCAGGTACCCGCCCGAGAGACCGGCGACGTCCTGGGAGCGGCGCCCGTGCTGCGTGACCTGCGGGACCGCGCGGGGCGCAGCCCGCGCAGCCTGGGGTTCGCCGCGGGCGACGTCGTGGTGGTGTCGGGCCTGCCCGGCAGCGGGAAGTCCACGCTGATCAGGCGCGCGGCGAGCGGCCGGCGGATCGACTCCCAGGACACGCGGGACCGCTGGGACGCGAGGATGCCGAGACTCCTCCCGTACGCCGTCTACCGCCCCTTCGTGCGGCTCGCCCACTACGCGGGCCTGCGCCGGGCCCTGCGCTCCGGCGAGAGCGTGGTCGTGCACGACTGCGGAACCCAGACCTGGGTGCGGCGCTGGCTGGGCCGGGAGGCGCGGCGCCGCGGCAGTGCGCTCCACCTCGTCCTCCTCGACGTCTCTCCGGGGATCGCCCGCCAGGGACAGCGCGAGCGGGGCCGCGGGGTGTCCGGTTACGCCTTCGCCCGGCACCAGCGTGCCGTGGGCCGGCTGATCGGCGACGCGGAGGCCGGGAAGCTGCCCGCCGGCTGCGCCTCGGCGGTGCTGCTCGACCGGGACGCGGCGACCGTGCTGTCACGGGTCGGTTTCGGCGAGGAGTGATCGTCCGGCCCCGTCCCCGGCCCGGCCGGCGCGCACATTAGGGTCGGGGGAAGCACAGAGGAGAGCCGGGGGAGAGACCAGCACATGACCATTCCGGGACAGGCGCATCCGCATCCGTCCGGCGGCTGGCCGGCGAACGAGCTCGAAGAGGTGCTCGGCGCCTCGCTCGGCAACCCGGCCGCCGGGGGCCGGCTCGTGGAGGTCCTCGGCCGCAGCTTCCTCTGGGTGCCACTGCCCAACGGCGGCGGCCCGGACAGTCCGAACCTCGATCTGCCCACCACGGAGATCGAGGGTCAGGCGTATGTGCCGGTCTTCAGCTCCGAGCACCAGTTCCTGACCTGTGTGGGCAGCCACATGCCCTTCACCGTGGCGCCCGCGCGCGAGTTCGCCCGCGGGCTGCCCCCGCAGCTCGGCATCGCCGTCAACCCGGGCGGTGTCGTCGGCACACCGCTGCCGCCGTCCGCCGTGGCGGAGCTCTGCCGGGCCGGACGGCACGAACCGGGCGACGCGCAGGCCGGCGCAGGCGCGCCGAGCGGCGGGCGGGTGCGGCTGTTCGAGCCGGACTGGCAGGAGGAGCCCGTCGACTTCCTGGCCGCCGCGGCCGGTGAGTTCCAGGAGTCCGGAGTCGTCGTCACCGCCCGGCGGGCGCTCGCGTCCATCGAGGGCGATCCGCCCACCCTGTTCATCGGTGTGCAGCTGTCCGGCTGGGACGCGGTCGGCAGCAACGCGCCCATGGACGCCCTCGGTCGGGCGCTCGGCCGGGTCCAGGTCGGCTGGCCGGTCAGCCTCGTCCTGCTGGACGTCGCCCAGGACCCCGTCGCCGACTGGATGCTGGCGCGGGTGCGGCCGTTCTACCAACGAGAGCACGTGTAGTCGTCAAGTCGGTGTCGAAACGGCCGATTAAGCTGGTTTCATGGCCTGCTGAATCGTGATGCGAAGAGGGGCGGAACCCAGAGTGAGTGCGTCAGGCACCGCGGCGGCCGGGCAGGTCGAGCACATGCTGCGCCAGGTGACTCCCGGACGCTACGACGCGTACGAGGCGCTGCTGAAGGCGCTGGCCGACCCGGCGAGCGGCCAGGTCTGGATGCTGCTCTGGCACGGCCGTGCGGGCTCGCCCGACGCCCAGTACGGGAACATGGAGGTCGACGGCGTCGGCTACGCCCCCTGTGTCACCTCCGCCCAGGAGCTCGCCGTCTCCGGCTGGAACCGCGCGCACGAGGTCGTCGGCGGCCTCGACATCGCCCGCGCCCTCTACCCCGACCGCTGGGGCATCTGGCTCAATCCGCACGCCCCCGGCGGCGGCGTGGGCATCCCCTGGCCCGACCTCCGCAGGATCGCCACCGGTCTCGACCGGATGCCCGCGGGACCGCTGCGGCTGTCCGAGCCGGCCATCGAGATCCCGCAGTTCTACGCCCTGCTCTCGCAGAACGCCCACCGCACCCCGGCCGTCCGCTCGTTGCGCCGCGCCTGGGTGCAGCCCGCGCTCGGCGCCCCGTACCTGGCGATCGGGCTCGATCTGTACGACACGGGACGGCAGTCGGTGGACGCGGTCCGCGCGATGATGCAGCAGTCGATCGCGGCCGTCCCGGAGGGACTGCCGGTGTCCACCGTCGCGATGTCCGACGAGTACGACCCCGTCACGATGTGGCTCCGGGCCAACTCCCGGCCGTTCTACGACCGTGATGCGCACGGCGCCCCGCAGGGTGGCGGTTACGGCTATCCGCCGCCCCACGGCCACTGAACGGACCGGCCCCGGCCGCTTTTCCACCACACCGCTCCTGAGGGCGAATTCGTCCTCTTTCCATGCCCTGCGCGGATGTTCTGGTCGGATTGTGTGTGCGCAACCCGTGAAGCGCCTTGTATTCGAATGAGGCGCCTCTGCGTGACGGGCGGTGCATCGGTGAACTTCCGTCCCATATGGGCTATTTGGCGTTCCGCTCAGTCGGCGGTCCCGTCCGTATAACGGAAACCTGCTTCCCTCATCACGTTTACGCAAACATTCCCCGGGGGGTCTGGCGGGTGATCGCGGCAGCGTTGAAGACTCCCCGCAACAAGGACCCTTCGGTCCCGCGTACGACCTGCTTCTTCAAACTTTCCTCGCACCGCACACAACTGCACCACTGATGTGAACGAAGCCGCTACAGCGGCGGGCATGGGTCGGTCACCACCGGCCGAGAGGGGTCCCCACCACGATGACGGCACCACTGCACGACACGAGCGCGGCCGAGACCGCGGCCGTCGATGTCGCCGCCGATGTCCCGCAGAAGGACATCGAGGGGCGTTCACCCTGGAAGATCGCCTGGGTCCGCCTCAAGCGGGACAAGGTCGCGCTGGCCGGTGGGGTCGTGGTGCTCCTGCTGGTCCTGGTCGCGCTCCTCGCTCCGCTGATCGTGGACGCGTTCGGCCACCCGCCGGAGGAGCTGCACGAGGACCAGATCGACCCGCTCCTCGGCACCCCGATCGGCAGCTGGGGCGGCATCAGCTCCGACTTCCTGCTCGGAGTCGAGCCGGTCAACGGCCGTGACGTCTTCAGCCGGATCATCTACGGCGCCCGTATCTCGCTCCTGGTCGCCTTCCTGTCCGCCTTCGTGGCCGTCTCGCTCGGCACCCTCTTCGGTGTCATCGCGGGCTACTTCGGAGGCTGGGTGGATGCGGCGATCAGCCGGGTCATGGACCTTCTGCTCGCCTTCCCGCAGCTGCTCTTCATCATCGCCCTGATCTCCGTCACCCCGAACGAACTGTTCGGCTTCTCCGGCTCCGGACTGCGCATCGCCGTCCTGGTCCTGGTGATCGGCTTCTTCGGCTGGCCCTACATCGGCCGCATCGTGCGCGGCCAGACCCTGTCGCTGCGCGAACGCGAGTACGTCGAGGCGGCGCGCAGCCTGGGAGCCGGCCGGTCCTACATCCTCTTCCGTGAGCTGCTGCCGAACCTGGTCGCGCCGATCACCGTCTACACGACGCTGATGATCCCGACCAACATCCTCACCGAGGCCGCGCTGAGCTTCCTGGGTGTCGGAGTGAAGCCGCCCACCCCGTCCTGGGGCGAGATGCTCCAGACGGCCGTGCGCACCTACGAGGACGACCCGGTGTTCATGATCATCCCGGGTCTGGCGATCTTCATCACCGTGCTCGCCTTCAACCTCTTCGGTGACGGCGTACGGGATGCGCTGGATCCGAAGGGATCCCGCTGAACCCCCGCACAAGCCCCTGCGGACCCACAGCCCCTGCCACCAGTCAGGAGCGACAGCCCAGAACCCGCGGCCCTCAAGGGCCGTGACTACCACGGAGGTTGCGAGCATCGTGACAACCCATCGCACGTCGAAGCGCAGGCTTGCCGCAGGCACGGCTGTCGCGCTCGCGGCCCTGCTCACCACCACGGCCTGTGGCGGCAACAACGACGACGGCAAGGACGGAGCCGGCAAGACGCCCGGCTTCAACGCCGGCATCGGCAAGGTCGCCAACGCGTCCACCGCGAAGGGCGGTGAACTCAAGTTCGTCGGCACGCAGGACGCCGACTCGTGGGACCCGCAGCGCGGTTACTACGGCTTCATGTGGGACTTCGCCCGCTACTACACCCGCCAGCTGGTCAGCTTCAAGCCGTCGCCGGGTGCGGGCAGCACCGAGCTCGTCCCGGACCTCGCGAGCGCGAAGGCCGAGATCTCGCCCGACGGCAAGACCTACAAGTACACGCTGAAGGACGACGTCACGTGGGAGGACGGCACGCCCGTCACCTCGCAGGACATCAAGTACGGCATCGAGCGCACCTGGGCCCAGGACGTCATCTCCGGCGGCCCGGTCTACCTGATGCAGGTCCTGGACCCGAAGTCGGAGTACAAGGGCCCCTACAAGGACAAGTCCGCCGACAAGCTCGGCCTGAAGGCCATCGAGACGCCGGACGCGAAGACCATCATCTTCAAGCTCCCGAAGCCGAACGGCGACTTCGAGCAGATGCTCGCCATGCCGGCCGCCTCTCCGGTCAAGAAGGAGAAGGACACCGCCGCCAAGTACGGCCTGAAGCCCTTCTCCAACGGTCCGTACAAGATCGACTCGTACTCGCCGAACAAGTCGATGAAGCTGTCGCGCAACGCCAACTGGAAGGCCTCGTCGGACACGATCCGCAAGGCGCTCCCGGACAGCATCTCGGTCACCTTCATGACCAACGCGGACGACATGGACAAGCGCCTGCTCAAGGGTGACTTCGACATCGACATCAACGCGACGGGCATCGGCCAGGCGGCCCGCACCACCGCGATCCGCGAGCACAAGGGCAACCTCGACAACGGCCAGACCGGCTTCATCCGTTACGCGGTCTTCCCGCAGACGGTCGCGCCGTTCGACAACATCGAGTGCCGCAAGGCGGTCATCTACGCCGCCGACAAGAAGTCCCTGCAGACCGCCCGTGGCGGCCCGCAGGCCGGTGGCGACATCGCCCCGAACATGCTCCCCGCGGGCATCAAGGGCGCCGACCCGTCGTACGACCCGTACGAGGTCCTGAAGAACGACAGCAAGCCGAACGTCGAGAAGGCGAAGGCCGCGCTGAAGGCCTGTGGCAAGCCGAACGGCTTCAAGACCACCATCGCGGTGCGCAACAACAAGCCGGTCGAGGTCGCCACGGCCGTCTCGCTGCAGAACGCGCTGAAGCAGGTCGGCATCGACGCCCAGGTCGACCAGTTCGACGGCGCCCAGACGTCCGGCATCATCGGTTCGCCGAAGGTCGTCAAGGACAAGGGCTACGGCATCATCATCATGGGCTGGGGTGCGGACTTCCCGTCCGGACAGGGCTTCTCCCAGCCGCTGGTCGACGGCCGTTTCATCCTCCAGAGCGGCAACAACAACTTCTCGGAGCTGAACGACCCGGCGGTCAACAAGCTCTTCGACCAGGCCATCGCGGAGACCGACCCGGACAAGGCCGGCGAGATCTACAAGCAGATGAACCAGAAGGTCTCCGAGGCCGCTGTCTACCTTCCCTTCGTCTACGACAAGACGATCACCTGGCGCAGCACCCGCCTCACCAACGCCTACACCGCGGACGCCTACAACGGCCGCTACGACTACGCCTCGCTCGGCGTCGTCAAGTAAAACCCAGTCAGTTCACGTTCCAGTGCCACACCCGCTAGGCACGAAGGGCAGGTGATGGCCGCGAGCGGTGGCCCGGGGCCCTCTCCAGAAGAGAGGGCCCCCGGGTCGCCGTCGGGCCGAGCGCAGTGCTTGCATATCTCATCCGGCGAATCTTCGCCGTCATCGTCATGCTGATGGTCATCACTCTGGTGACCTTCGGAATCTTCTTCCTGTTCCCCAAGATGATCGGGACGGACCCGGCGCTTTACTTCGTCGGCAAGCAGTCCGACCCGGCCGCCATCGAGGGCATCCGGCAGAAGATGGGCCTGGACGACCCGATCCTGGTCCAGTTCGGCAAGTTCATGGTCGGGCTGGTGGCCGGACGTACGTACTCCAACGGTTCCGACGTGACGCAGTGCGCCGCGCCCTGCTTCGGGTACTCGTTCAAGACCGAGCAGGAGGTCTGGCCGCTGCTCCTCGAGTGGCTGCCGGTCACCCTCTCGCTCGCCCTCGGTGCCGTCGTGCTCTGGGTCATCGGCGGTGTCGCCACCGGCATCGTCTCCGCCCTCAAGCGCGGTACCCCGCTGGACCGTTCGGCAATGGGCATCGCCCTCGGCGGTGTCTCCCTGCCGATCTACTTCACCGGCATCCTGTCCCTGGCGCTCTTCTCCGACCAGCTCGGCTGGTTCGGGCGCCCGGACACGGAATTCGGTGATGATCCGGCGACCTGGTTCAACGGCATGATCCTGCCGTGGGTCACCCTGGCCTTCCTGTACGCCGCGATGTACGCGCGGCTCACCCGGGCCACCATGCTGGAGGTCCTCAACGAGGACTACATCCGTACCGCCCGGGCCAAGGGCCTCACCGAACCCGTGGTCATCGGCAAGCACGCGATGCGCTCGACGATGACCCCGATCCTCACGGTCCTCGGCCTCGACCTCGGAGCGCTGGTCGGCGGCGCGGTGCTCACCGAGAGCACCTTCTCGCTGCACGGCCTCGGGTACAACGCGGTGAAGGCCATCAGCGACCACGACCTGCCGGTGATCCTCGGGGTCACCCTCATCTCGGCCTTCTTCGTGGTCCTCGCGAACCTTGTCGTGGACCTCATGTACGCAGTGATCGACCCCCGAGTGAGGCTCTCATGACCGAACTGACGAAGACCGGCGCCGTCGGCGAGCCCGTCTCCGCGGGATCGGCCCCCTCGACGGCCTTCCTCGAAGTCCGCGACCTCGAGGTGCACTTCCCCACCGACGACGGTCTGGTGAAGTCCGTCGACGGACTCTCCTTCCAGCTGGAGAAGGGCAAGACCCTCGGCATCGTCGGCGAGTCCGGCTCCGGCAAGTCGGTGACCTCACTCGGCATCATGGGCCTGCACCGCGTCGGCCAGTACGGCCGGCAGAAGGCCCACCTGTCCGGCGAGATCTGGCTGAACGGCAAGGAACTGCTGTCCGCCGATCCGGACGAGGTGCGCCGCCTGCGCGGCCGCGACATGGCGATGATCTTCCAGGATCCGCTGTCCGCGATGCACCCGTACTACACCATCGGCAAGCAGATCAGTGAGGCGTACCAGGTCCACAACAAGGTGGACAAGAAGACGGCGCTGAAGCGCGCCGTCCAGCTGCTGGACCGGGTGGGCATCCCGGAGCCCCACAAGCGCGTGGACAGCTACCCGCACGAGTTCTCGGGCGGTATGCGGCAGCGCGCGATGATCGCGATGGCGCTCGTCAACAACCCCGAGCTGCTCATCGCCGACGAGCCGACCACCGCCCTGGACGTCACCGTCCAGGCGCAGATCCTGGACCTGATCCGGGATCTGCAGAAGGAGTTCGGCTCCGCGGTCATCATCATCACGCACGACCTGGGCGTGGTCGCCGAGCTGGCCGACGACATCCTGGTGATGTACGGCGGCCGCTGCGTCGAGCGCGGTCCGGCCGAGAAGGTCTTCTACGAGCCGCAGCACCCCTACACCTGGGGCCTGCTGGGTTCGATGCCCCGCATCGACCGCGACCAGACCGAACGCCTCATCCCGGTCAAGGGCTCCCCGCCCAGCCTGATCAACATCCCCAGTGGCTGTGCCTTCCACCCGCGGTGCCCGTACGCCGATGTGCCCAAGGGCGGCATCACCCGCACCGAGCGGCCGAACCTGCGTGAGGTGGGCAGCCGGCACCACTCGGCCTGCCACATGTCGCAGGAGGACCGCACGCGGATCTGGACCGAAGAGATTGCGCCGAAGCTGTGAGCGAGACAAAGGATTCCGAGATGACGATCCCGGAGCAGGCCACCTCCTCGCCCGAGCCGCTGCTCAAGGTCACCGGACTGGTCAAGCACTTCCCGATCACCAAGGGGCTGCTGCGCCGGCAGGCCGGCGCCGTCCAGGCGGTCGACGGCATCAGCTTCGACGTGCTTCCCGGCGAGACGCTCGGCGTCGTGGGCGAGTCCGGCTGCGGCAAGTCGACGATGGGCCGGCTCATCACCCGGCTCCTCGAACCGACCGGAGGCTCGATCGAGTTCGAGGGCACCGACATCACGCACCTCGGCGTGGGCGCCATGCGCCCGATGCGCCGGGACGTCCAGATGATCTTCCAGGACCCCTACGGTTCGCTGAACCCGCGTCACACGGTCGGTTCGATCGTCAGCGCGCCGTTCAAGCTCCAGGGCGTCACGCCCGAGGGCGGGATCAAGAAGGAGGTCCAGCGGCTGCTGGGCCTGGTCGGTCTCAACCCCGAGCACTACAACCGCTATCCGCACGAGTTCTCCGGCGGCCAGCGCCAGCGCATCGGCATCGCCCGCGCGCTCGCACTGAAGCCGAAGCTGGTCGTGGCCGACGAGCCGGTCTCCGCGCTGGACGTCTCCATCCAGGCGCAGGTGGTGAACCTGCTCGACGACCTCCAGGAAGAGCTGGGCCTCACCTACGTGATCATCGCCCACGACCTGTCGGTGATCCGGCACGTCTCGGACCGCATCGCGGTCATGTACCTGGGCAAGATCGTGGAGCTGGCGGACCGCAAATCGCTGTACGAGGCGCCGATGCACCCGTACACGAAGGCGCTGATGTCGGCGGTGCCGGTGCCCGACCCGCGTCGTCGCGGCGTCAAGAGCGAGCGCATCCTGCTCAAGGGCGATGTGCCCTCGCCGATCTCGCCGCCGACGGGCTGCCGCTTCCACACCCGGTGCTGGAAGGCGACGGAGATCTGCACCACGCAGGAGCCGCCGCTGATCGCCCTCAAGCCGGGTCAGCAAGTGGCCTGCCACCACCCGGAGAACGCGCCGGACCAGGTCCCGCAGGACGTGGTGATCGCGTCGGCGCGGGAGGCGATCGACATCGTCGACGCGAAGCCGAAGTCGGAGGAGTCGGCGGAGGCCGCCGCGGCCGACGCCCCGGTCGCCGGGCCTGCTGTGAGCGAGACGCCGGTGACGAAGGCCGCCGAGCCCGAGGCCCCCGTGGTGGAGAAGCCGGTGACCAAGGCCGCCGAGCCCGAGGCCGCTGTGGCCGAGGCGCCGGTGGCCGAGACTGCCGAGCCCGACGCCCCTGTTGCCACGACCACCGTGTCCGAGACGCCGGCGGCCGAGGCCGCCGACGCGGACGAGGCCAAGGGCCCGGGGGACACCGCCAAGGAGTAGAACCGGCACAATCGTCCGGTGCTCCAAGAACTGTTCACGCCCTCCGTCCAGCATTCGCTCGACCTCGCCGGAATCTTCGTCTTCGCGATCTCCGGTGCACTGCTCGCCGTGCGCAAGAACTTCGACGTCTTCGGCATCGCGGTGCTCGCCGAGGTCACCGCGCTGGGCGGAGGGCTGTTCCGTGACCTGGTCATCGGGATCGTCCCGGCAGCCTTCACGGACCTGGGGTACTTCCTCATGCCTCTGGTCGCCGCCGCGCTGATCTTCTTCCTGCATCCGCAGGTCGAGCGCATCCAGTCCGGGGTGAATGTCTTCGACGCCGCCGGCCTCGGCCTGTTCTGCGTCACCGGCACGACCAAGGCGTACGAGTACGGGCTCAGCCTGACCTCGTCGGCGGTGCTCGGCCTCGCGACCGCGGTCGGCGGCGGTGTGCTGAGGGACGTCCTCGCCAACGAGGTCCCGTCCCTGCTGCGCTGGGACCGCGACCTCTACGCCGTCCCGGCCATCGTCGGCGCGACCATGGTCGTGCTGTGCATCCGCTTCGACGTGCTGAACGCGTTCACCAGCGGGACCGCCGTCATCACCGCCTTCCTGCTCCGGCTGGCCGCGATGCGGTTCAACTGGCGCGCACCCCGTGCCTGGAACCGGCGCTCGTCCGCCGCGGAGGAGGCGTAGCCGGTGTCCGAGGCCGCCCCGAGGGACGCTCCGCAGCAGAAAAAGCTACCGCTCAGTAATGGCTTGTTGTACCGTACCGGTATGGCACAGGCAGTTCAGGCATCGATCGGGGACAGCGAGTTCGACCGCGACACCGCTGTGTCCCTGCGCGCACCGGGCGTCTACGACGCGGAGCTCTCGGCGGGCTGGACGATCGTCCGCGCCGTCAACGGCGGGTACCTGCTGGCCCTTCTCGGCCGCGCCCTCGGCGAGGCCCTGCCGCACCCGGACCCCTTCACCGTCTCGGCGCACTACCTCACCGCGTCGCAGCCGGGACCCGCGGTGATCCGTACCGAGATCGTCCGCACCGGCCGCACGCTCTCCACCGGTCAGGCCTCCCTGGTCCAGTTCGAGGAGGACGGCACGGAGGTCGAGCGCATCCGCGTGCTCGCCACGTACGGCGATCTCGACGCGCTCCCCGACGACGTCCGCACCACCGCGGCCCCGCCGGCCATGGCCCCGTACGAGCAGTGTCTGGGCCCCGCGGACGGCCCGGTGGCGATCCCCGGCAGCTCCGCCATCACCGAGCGGCTGAACATCCGGCTCGACCCGGCGACCGTCGGCTGGGCCGTCGGGGCGCCTTCGGGCAAGGGGGAGATGCGCGGCTGGTTCTCGCTCGCGGACGGCCGTGACGCGGACCCCTTCTCGCTGCTCCTGACGGTCGACGCCCTGCCGCCGACCTCGTTCGAGCTCGGGCTGACGGGCTGGACCCCCACGGTGGAGCTCACCACACACATCCGCTGCCGTCCGGCGCCCGGCCCGCTGCGGGTCTCCATCACCACTCGCAACCTCGCGGGAGGATTCCTGGAGGAGGACGCCGAGGTCTGGGACAGCCGCGACCGGCTCGTCGCCCAGTCCCGGCAGCTGGCGAAGGCGCCGCGCTAGCTCTTCATTCCCTTGCGGTTATATAACTCAATGAGTATGTTCGAGGTATGCCCATACCGTTCGACGTGCTCGCGGAGCCCAGCAGGCGCAGAATCCTCGATCTGCTCCTGGAGCGTCCGCATCTGGTCGGTGAGCTCACCGACCGGCTCGGCCTCAGCCAGCCCGGTACCTCCAAGCACCTGCGCGTGCTCCGCGAGGCCGGGCTGGTCCGGGTCCGGCAGGACGCGCAGCGCCGCTGGTACGAGCTGAGTCCCGAGCCCCTCGCGGAGCTCGACGCCTGGCTCGCGCACTACCGCCATCTCTGGGCGGGGAGCCTCGATGCCCTCGAACGCCATCTCGACGCGATGGAGGACGACTCCTCATGACCCCGCACCCCGACACCCTCACCACCGAGGACGGGCGCAACGCGCTGCGGATGGAGCGCCGTCTCGAGCACCCGCCGAAGAAGGTCTGGGCCGCGATCACCACGCCCGAACACCTTGCCCAGTGGTTTCCCTCCGAGGTGAGCGTGGAACTGCGTCCCGGCGGCGCCATCGGGTTCCTGTTCCCCGGTGAGGCCGAGCCCGGCATGACCGGCACCGTGACCGACGCGGACGAGCCGCACGTGTTCGCCTTCACCTGGGGCGAGGACCATCTGCGCTGGGAGATCGCACCGGACGGCGAGGGCTCCCTGCTGACCCTGGTGCACACCTTCGGCGACCGGTTCGGCGCCGCGAGCTTCGCCTCCGGCTGGCACGTCTGCATCACCGCGCTGGCGCAACTGCTCGACGGCCGGGCGCCCGACGTCGAGGGGGACAGGGCGGGCACCCTGCACGAGGCGTACGTCGAGCGGTTCGGCCTCGCCGCCGGCACGGTCGAGGACACGGCCGACGGCCCGCGGATCCGCTTCGAGCGGCAGCTCGTGCGCCCCGCCGGGACGGTGTGGGACCTCCTGGCCGGCGGCGGGACTCCCGAGGCCGGGGTCCCGGCGCCCGAGGGTTTCACCGCGCCCGTGGCCCCCGCGGGACCGGTCGTCGAGGTCCGCGCCCCCGAACTGCTCGTCTACGCCTGGCATTCCGAGGGCGAGGTCCGCTGGGAACTGGGCCAGGGCACCGGCCACGGCCCGCGCCTGGTCCTGACGCAGACGGGCCCGGCGGACCTGGACACCCGGGCCGCGCTGGATTCCTGGCGACAGCGCATCGAGCACCTGGCGGCCAGGCTCCAGGAGCGGTGACGTCCGCTCCCGGGGCCCTGGCCGGGGCGTGCCGTCACACGGTCCGGCCCAGCCACGCCGCCAGCTGCGCGTACGCGTCGGAGCCCTCCGGCGCTTCCTGCACCGCCCCGAAGGGGACGGGTCCGCCGCGGGGTTCGACCGGGAGGACCTCCCGGGCCAGCGGCAGGATGATCTCTGCCAGTTCCTGCTCCAGCGGGAGGGGATGCCCCAGCGCCTGGGACAGGTCCCAGGTGTGGGCCAGGGTCTCCATGACGTAGCCGCCCACCGCGGCCGCTCCGGGGATCTCGGCGCCCCACGGCACCGTCACCGGACGCGCCAGCTTCGCGTCGTCCGCCCACGCCTCGGCGAAGCGGCTGCGCGCCACGTCGTACGCCGCGCTCCAGCCGTCGTCCGCGATGCCGTCCGCGCGGGCGGGCACCGACAGACCGTCACCTCCCTCGCCGACGAGCGCGATCCGGTGCGTGCCGCCCACGACATGGGAGAGCAGCGCCCGTACGTCGAACTCGGGACAGGGCGTCGGAGCGTCCAGCCGGTCCGGTGTCACCGTCTTCACCAGGCCGGCGAACTGCTCGGCCGCGCGCTCGTACAGGGGGCGGGGATCGTTCATGTCATCCATCTCCTCGAACTCCGAAGGCCCGCGAGCTCGCTGCTCGCCGGCCACCCGCACTGTTCCGGGATAACCTGACATCTCCCGTCATGTTTTCCGGAGACGCTCGCCACGTGAAATCCGACCGGCTGCTCTCGATCCTCCTGCTGCTCCAGACCCGCGGCCTCGTGCCCGCCGCCGAGCTCGCCGAGCGCCTGGAGGTGTCCGTCCGCACCATCTACCGCGACGTCGAGGCCCTTTCCGCCGCCGGTGTCCCCGTCTACGCCGAGCGCGGCCGGCACGGCGGGATCGCCCTGCTGCCGGGCTTCCGTACGGATGTCACCGGACTGACGGCGGACGAGTCCCGCGCGCTGTTCGTCCTGGCCGCCCAGGGCGCCCACAGCGCGCTCGGCCTCGACGAGGCGCTGGGCTCCGCGCTGCGCAAGGTGATGGCCGCGCTGCCCGAACCCCACCGGCCCGGAGCCGAGTTGACCAGCCGCCGGATCCTGGTGGACCCCGCGCGCTGGATGAAGGCACCGGGTCCGGCCGTCGATCTGGACGCGCTCAACTCGGCCGTCTTCACGGACCGCCGGGTGCGGCTGCGCTACCGCCACAGCGGCACCACCGAACCGCGGACGTACACCCTCGACCCGTACGGCCTCGTGGTCAAGGCCGGGATCTGGTACCTGATCGCCGACCACCGGGGCGCGCCCCGCCTCTTCCGGGCGGACCGGGTTCTGTCGGCCGTCGTCACCGACGATCCTGTGCGGCGGCGTGCCGGCCAGGAGTTGGCCGATGTCTGGGAGGTGCTGCGCCGTCAGGTCGAGGACCGGCCCGCGGAGGTGTGCGTGACGGCGCGGGTGAGCCAGGAGCGGCTGGATCTGTTTCTGCGTATGCACGGCAGCCGGCTGACCGGCGAGCCCGTGCCGGAGGGGCCGGACGCGGCCGGGCGGCAGGCGGGCGCGGAGACACCGCGCTGGACCCGGGTGGAGCTCGCCCTCGGCTCCCTGGCGGCGGTGCGCGTGCTGCTCGCCTTCGGTGAGAGCGTCGAGGTGCTCTCCCCGCCGCAGGCGCGTGCGGAACTGGCGCGCGCCGCGGCGGAGATCGTCGCGCTCTACGGGACGGGCGCCGTCAGTCCAGCCAGTGCCGGCGGCCGAGGCTGATCAGCCGCAGCTGACGGCGGGCCAGCGAGGCGGCCCGGTCGAGCCCCGAAGGCCCGGCCTCCAGGAACGAGGACGCCGTCATGACCATGTGGTCCACGTACACCCCGGCGAGCATCCGCAGATCCGCGGCGCTCCAGCCCTCCGCCTCGGGTTCGTCGGCGAACGCCGCCGCGACCTCGTCGCCGAACTGCCGCAACTGCTCGGCTATCGCCTCGCGTACGGACTGCACTCCGCCGTGCCGCTCCCGCGCGATGAAGCGGACATGAGCGGGGGATGTGCGGACGAGATCCACGATCAGGGCCACCGTCCGGTCGATGCGCGCATCGTCCGCCTCTTCCGTGAGCGCTTCGCCGATCGTGGCGTGCAGACTGCCGAGCGCCTCCTCGACCAGTGCGACACCGAGGTCGGCCGTGTCCCTGAAGTGGCGGTAGAACGCCGTCGGCGCCACACCCACGGCCCGGGTCACCTCGCGCAGTCCGAGACTGCTCAGGCTCTGCTCCTCGAGCAGCCGCAGGGCTGCGTCCAGGAGGGCCTGACGGGTTTTCTGCTTCTGGGCCTGGCGGATTCCGGCGGTGTGACTCATGGAACTGAGTAAACAACCGTTCTCCGGATAAGGGAAGTGTAGACTCGCCAGTCAGTGAACAGTCGTACCGACAAGTGTTCACCGAAATGTCGAAAGGATGACGATGATCGCCCTCGTCGCAGCACTGCTCCTCCTGGGGATCCTGCTGGGCGCCGTGGCCCAACTCCCCCTTTCCGCCACCTTCGTGGCCTGCGCCGTCATCGGCGTCTGGCTTCTCGTCTTCGCCGTGCGCGAGCGTCGCGCCCGTCAGCACTGACCCGGAAGGAGCCGAACCGGCCATGCAGCTCTCCGCCGTCAAGCACAGCGACCGCACTCAGCACACCGACCGCACCCCGCGCGGCCGCAGCACCGCCCGGGGGACCGCCGAGCGGGAACGCACCATCGCCCGGGGCGCCGATGCTCCGCACGCCGGCGCCCCCGATTCCGACCTGCCGAACGCGGACACGCCGGACTCCGGTACCCCGAGCACCCCGGACTCCGCCGCGCACACCCGTCCGACGGGCCGCCGTGACGCGGACGGCATGGCTGTCGCCGCCTTCGTCCTCGGACTCGTCGGCCTGCTCGTCATGAACATCCTGCTCGGCCCCACCGCCGTCGTGCTCGCCTCCCTCGCCCTGTGGCGGGGTACCGCACGCCGTGGCCGCGCCCTCCTCGGACTCGCCCTCGGCGTCGCCGACCTGGTCGTCCTCGGAGTGCTCGTGGCCATGAACGGAACCGTGGTCTGGGGCTTCGGCGGCTGACCGCCCCGCGACTCCCGGCGCGCCGCGAGCGTTCCTCGCCGCGCCGCACCCACCGCCTCCCGCAGCGCTGCGGGAGGCGGTCGGCGTCTACCGGGGCCTACTTGCTCTGCAGCGACCCCAGCGGGTGGGGATCTTCCTCCAGCGCGGCCTGTGCCGCCTTCCAGCCGCCGTCGGCCGGGTCGAGCGCGCTGCGCAGGTACGCCCACGTCAACTTCTGGATCAGAGCGACTCGTTCGGGGCTCTCGTCCGTCGTCTCCGCGACCTCGTACCCCGGGATGCCGCCGAGCGAGTGCTCCGCCCCGAACAGGGTGAGCAGGCTCTTGCTTCCCGGGCTGAGGATGTAGGGGTCGGTGAACCAGTCCGGCCCCCGGGTCGTGAGCGCGGACCGGTTCCGGTCACCGGCGACGATCAGCGCCGGCGTGGTCATGCCGTCGAAGGACGGGTTCATGAAGGGCAGGTTCTCGACGGCGAACGGGGTCAGGTCGTTGCCGCCCCGGCCGGGCGGGGTCAGCAGTACGCCCGCCGTCACCCGCGCGTCGGACATGTCCTCCCCGGGAACGCCGTCGGGGCCGAGGACCCGCGCGCCCAGCAGTGTGCTCGCGGTCTGGGCGCCCCAGGAGTGGCCGGCCACGGCTGTACGGCTGCGGTCGAGGCGTCCGGCGAGGCCCGGCACGGCAGCCTGCAGCGCGTCGAGCTCGTCGAGGACGCGCACCAGGTCCTCGACGGAGCCCGCTCGCCCGCCCCCGGGGCCGGGCGTGGCGGGCCCCGCGCGCCCGTGCCCCCCTGCGCCGCGTCCGCGCCCCCGCCACGCCTCGTAGAATCGGGGCCACCATGGCTTACCTGGACCACGCTGCGACCACTCCGATGCTGCCGGAGGCCGTCGAGGCGATGACCGCGCAGCTCACCGTCACCGGCAACGCCTCGGCACTGCATGCCGCCGGGCGCCGGGCCCGCCGCGCCGTCGAGGAGGCCCGCGAGACCCTCGCCGAGGCACTCGGCGCGCGCCCGAGCGAGGTGGTGTTCACCGCCGGCGGCACCGAGGCGGACAACCTCGCCGTCAAGGGCCTGTACTGGCAGCGGCGGGACGCGGAGCCCGCCCGTACCCGGATTCTCACCAGTCCCGTGGAGCACCACGCCGTACTCGACGCCGTCCACTGGCTCGGCGAGCACGAGGGCGCGACCGTGGAGTATCTGCCGGTCGACGCGTACGGGCGGGTGCACCCCGAAGCCCTGCGCGAAGCCGTCGAGCGGAACCCCGACGACGTGGCCCTCGTCACCGTCATGTGGGCCAACAACGAGATCGGCACCGTCATGCCGGTGGCGGAACTGTCCGCCGTGGCGCGGGAGTTCGAGATTCCGCTGCACTCCGACGCGGTCCAGGCCTTCGGCCAGCTCGACGTCGGTTTCGCCGACTCCGGGCTCGCCGCGATGACCGTCTCCGGCCACAAGATCGGCGGCCCCTACGGCATCGGGGCCCTGCTCCTCGGCCGGGAGTACACCCCGGTCCCCGTCCTGCACGGCGGCGGCCAAGAGCGGCATGTGCGCTCCGGCACGCTCGACACCCCCGCGATCGCCGCCTTCGCGGTCGCGGGCCGGCTCGCCGCCGAGCGACGCGAGGAATTCGCCCGCGAGATCGGCGCCCTGCGCGACGAACTGGTCGACGCCGTCCGTACGGCGGTGCCCGACGCGGTCCTCGGTGGCGATCCGGCCGACCGGCTCCCCGCCAACGCGCACTTCAGCTTCCCCGGCTGCGAGGGGGACTCACTGCTCCTGCTGCTCGACGCCCAGGGCATCGAGTGCTCCACCGGGTCGGCGTGCACGGCCGGTGTCGCCCAGCCCAGCCATGTCCTGCTGGCGACCGGCTCGGACCCCGACCTCGCGCGTGGCACGCTCCGCTTCAGTCTCGGCCACACCTCCACCAGGGCGGATGTGAAGGCGGTGGCCGAGGCGATCGGACCGGTGGTGCAGCGGGCGCGCACCGCGGGCCTCAGCTAGGGCCTGGCCGAGGCTGCTCGGGGCCCTGTCGTCCCGGACCCGGCTCAGGCCTTCTTCTCCGCCACCTGCCGGGCCGACGGCATCTGGCCGCGCACCAGTTTCAGATAGCGGTTCCAGTTCCAGTACGGTCCCGGGTCCGTGTGGTCCGTCCCCGGCACCTCCACATGGCCGATGATGTGCTCGCGGTCCACCGGTATCCCGTACCGCACGCAGATCCCCGCGGTGAGCTTCGCCGAGGACAGATACATGGCGTCGGTGAAGTCCCGGCGCCGGTCCACGAAGCCCTCGTGCTCGATGCCGATGCTCCGTTCGTTCATCTCCCGGTTCCCCGCGTGGAAAGCGACGTCGAGCTCGCGGATCATCTGGGCGACGCGGCCGTCCTTGCCCACCACGTAGTGCGTGGCCGCGCCGTGCCCCGGATTCTTGAAGACCTTCAGCGCCGTCGGATAGCTGCCCTGTACGACATGGATGACCACCCGGTCGATGCCGTAGTCGTCGGGCCGGTCGGCCCGGCGCCAGTTCGCCCGGGCCGCGGCCGTCCAGACCGCGCCCACGTGGTCCAGCTCACCCTCCACCCGCTTCTTCTCCACGCCGGGCACCCGCCACCAGACCCGTCGCAGCTCGTCGTGGGCCAGCGCACCCGCCCCCACCACCGCGGCCGTGCCGCCGATCAGCGCGGCACGTCTGCTGATCCGCCGCTGTCCGCCGCGCTTCTCATCGCTTCCCATGCGCTGTTCAACGCATACTCGCGAGCCTCTGGTTCCCCGGGCCCCTTACCCTGGTATCGCTATGACTCAGACTTCCCAGCGTCCCCTCCGTGTGCTCGCCGCCATGTCAGGCGGCGTGGACTCCGCCGTCGCCGCCGCACGTGCCGCCGAGGCCGGCCACGACGTGACCGGTGTCCATCTGGCGCTCTCCGCGAATCCGCAGTCCTTCCGCACGGGTGCGCGCGGCTGCTGCACCATCGAGGACTCCCGCGACGCCCGCCGCGCGGCCGACGTCATCGGCATCCCGTTCTACGTCTGGGATCTCGCCGAGCGCTTCCGCGAGGACGTGGTCGAGGACTTCATCGCGGAGTACGAGGCGGGCCGCACACCCAACCCCTGTCTGCGCTGCAATGAGAAGATCAAGTTCGCCGCGCTGCTCGACAAGGCGATCGCGCTGGGCTTCGACGCCGTCTGCACCGGCCACTACGCCACCGTCGTCGAGCGTGCGGACGGCAGCCGCGAGCTGCACCGTGCCAGCGACATGGCCAAGGACCAGTCGTACGTCCTCGGTGTGCTCGACGAGCGCCAGCTCGCGCACGCGATGTTCCCGCTCGGTGACACCCTCACCACCAAGGACGAGATCCGGGCCGAGGCCGAGGAGCGGGGGCTGGCGGTCGCGAAGAAGCCGGACAGCCACGACATCTGCTTCATCGCCGACGGCGACACCCAGGGCTTCCTGGCGAACCGCCTCGGCACGGCGGAGGGCGACATCGTCGACGAGGGCGGTACGAAGCTGGGCACCCACGACGGGGCGTTCGGCTTCACCATCGGCCAGCGCAAGGGCCTGCGGATCGGGCACCCGGCCGCGGACGGCAAGCCGCGCTACGTCCTCGACATCTCCCCGGTGAACAACACGGTCACGGTCGGCCCGGTGGAGGCGCTGGACGTCACCGCCCTGACCGCGATCAAGCCCCGCTGGTGCGGGGCGGCGCCGACGGGTCCGGGGTCGTACACCGCGCAGCTGCGGGCCCACGGCGGCGAGACCGAGGTGAGCGCGGAACTGGTCGACGGCGAGTTGCGGGTGACCTTCACCGAGCCGGTGCGGGGAGTGGCCCCCGGCCAGGCGGTCGTGCTCTACGACGGCACGCGGGTGGTCGGCTCGGCGACGATCGCCTCCACGCGGCGCGAGACGGCATCGGTCGCCTGACGCGTCCTGTGGCCGACGCCCGGCCCTATGCGGAGAAAAACGCCAGCAGCAGCGGAGCCAGCACATGCGGGGCCACCTCGTGCGTCTGGCCCGTCAGGGTGCGGTGCCGGCCGCGCGGGAGGGCCTGGGCGGCCAGGCGTGCGGCCTCCCGCATGAAGGGAGGGCTCATCCCGCCGTCCACGACCATCACCCGGGTTCCGATGCCGCTCAGCATCGCCGTGGGCACACCGCCTCCCGCCATGACCTCGTGGTCGTAGACGAGCGTGGGGGCGACCGCCTCCATGTCCGTCCACATCGGCGTCCCGCGCATCGCGTCCAGGGCCTCGGGCGGCATTCCCATCTCGCCCAGGAAGACGGCGAGCGCCTCCCCGCGACGGTTCTCGGCGAGGAGTGCCCGCATCCGGTGTTCGTAGGGCGGTGGCGGGGCTCCCGGCGCCTCGTCCGGGTCGTACGGAGGCTCATAGACGGACAGCTGCGTGATCGGCAGCCCCGCGGCCGCCGCCCGCAGCGCCAGTGCCGCGCCCGAGGACGTCCCGTGCACGGACGCGGCTCCGCCCGCCTCACCGATCACCGCGGCCAGGTCCTCGATCTCCCGCTCCACGGCGTACGGAGCGGTGTCACCGCTCGCGCCCCGGCCGCGCCGGTCGTACGTGAACACACTGAACCGCGACGCGAGCAGCCCCGCGAGCGGTGCCTCCGCCGCGGACGTGCACAGCGCGCCGCTGACCAGAACCACCGGCGGACCGTCGCCCCGCTGCTCGTACGCGATGAGGGTGCCGTCCCCCGACTCCGCCTTGCTCAGCGTCCTGCTCATGTTGTCCATGAGAGGGCTGACCGGGGCCCGCTCAGGAACTCATCGGTCGCGCGCGAGATTTTTCCGCGGACCCGGCGGGGACGGCGGTCAGTCCTCGACGACCTCGGTGTCGTAGAAGCAGAAGTGGCCCTTGATCTCGGCGACTTGGGTCTTCGGCTCCGGATACGACCAGACCAGGTCCGGTGCGTCCGGCAGCGACCAGTAGTCCGCGTCGCCCTTGAAGGGACAGTGGCTGTGGGTGCCGGAGGGGGTGAGCAGATCGCTGCGTACGTCCTCGGGCGGAAGGTAGTAGCGGTCGGGATAGCCGGTCTCGTGCAGGATCAGCGGCCGGCGGCTCTCCGCGAGCAGCACCCCGCCATGGCGGGCGATGACATGGACCGTGCCCTGCTCGACCGTGATGCGATGTCCGGTGTGTGCCTTCGTCATGACAGCTACAGCACCGGCGGCGGCCTGCTTCTTCCCGACGTGCCCCCTCTCCGGGTCTCCGGCGCCGGGTATCCCGGTCGTACGGTGGCGTCATGAACATCTGCGTCTTCCTCTCCGCCGCCGACCTCGACGACCGCTACACCCGCCCGGCCCGCGAGTTCGCCGAGCTCCTCGGCAAGGGCGGGCACACGCTCGTGTGGGGCGGCTCCGAGAGCGGGCTGATGAAGGTCGTCGCCGACGGGGTGCAGGAGGCGGGCGGACGGCTCGTGGGCGTCTCCGTCGACTTCCTGCACACACTCGCCCGCGCCGACGCCGACGAGATGGTGATCGCCAAGGACCTGTCCGAGCGCAAGGCGCTGCTGCTCTCCCGCTCCGACGCCGTCGTGATCATGGTCGGCGGCACGGGCACCCTGGACGAGGCGACCGAGATCCTGGAGCTGAAGAAGCACGGCAAGCACACCAAGCCGGTCGTGCTGCTGAACACCGCCGGGTTCTACGACGGCCTCAAGCAGCAGTTCCGGCGCATGGACGAGGAGGGCTTCCTGCCCCTGCCCCTGACCGACCTGGTGTTCTTCGCCGAGGACGGTGTCGCGGCCCTCGCCTACCTGGAGGAGGCCGCCGGGGTGCAGTAGCCGGTCGGGGCAGTGCGAGCATGGGCGGTATGCCAACACATCTGATCACCGGGGCGGGCTCCGGCATCGGCGCGGCGGTCGCCCGCCGGCTCCACGAGCGCGGCGACGCACTCGTCCTGCTGGCCCGCGACGCCGGCCGTGCGAAGGAACTCGCCGCCCGGTACGAGGGCGCCCGTACGCTCGTCGCCGACCTGGCCGACCCGGACCGCATCTCCAAGTCGTTCGGCATGCAGCCCATGCCGGACCGGCTCGACTCGCTCCTGCACATCGCGGGCATCGTCGACCTCGGCCCGGTCGCCGAACTGCGGCCGACGACCTGGCACCAGCAGCTCAACGCCAACCTGATCTCGCCCGCCGAGCTGACCCGGCTGATGCTCCCGCAACTGCGCGCCTCCCGGGGCCAGGTGCTGTTCGTCAACTCGGGCGCCGGCCTCAACGCGCACGCCGACTGGTCCGCGTACGCGGCCTCCAAGCACGGACTGAAGGCGCTCGCCGACTCGCTGCGCCACGAGGAGAGCGGCAACGGCGTACGGGTCACCTCGGTCTACCCCGGCCGCACGGCAAGCCCCATGCAGGCCAAGGTGCACTCACAGGAGGGCAAGGAGTACGACGCCGCGCGCTGGATCGACCCCGAGTCCGTCGCGACGGTGATCCTCACCGCGCTGGACCTGCCGCGCGACGCCGAGATCAACGACGTGACCGTGCGGCCGGGCCGGTGAGCGACGTGCTGTTCGGCCCCGCGACCGGAGTGGGCTCCATGCCCGGCACGGACGCACGCGAGGCCGCGAAGACGGTCGCCGGGTCCGTCGAGGAGTTCCCGTATCTGCCCGAGCTGCCCGCCCGCGGGCCGGGTGCCGACATGATCGGGCGGACCATCGGGCTGCTGGTGGAGATGTACGCGCATGTCGAGCCCAGCGGATGGCGGATCAGTGACCGTCCGGGCCGCGACACCCGCCGCGCCCGCTCCTGGCTCGGCGAAGACCTCGACGCACTGGAGGAGTTCACCCAGGGGTACGAGGGGCCACTGAAGATCCAGGCGGTCGGGCCGTGGACGCTCGCCGCCGCCCTGGAGCTGCGCAACGGCGAGGCGGCCCTGTCCGACGCGGGTGCCTGCCGGGACCTCACCGCGTCGCTGGCGGAAGGACTGCGTACGCATCTGGCGGATGTACGCCGCCGGATGCCGGGCGCCTGGGTGACGCTCCAGCTCGACGAGCCCTCGCTGATCGCGGTGCTGCGCGGGCAGATCGCCTCGGCCAGCGGCTACCGCACGCACCGGGCGGTGGACCGGCAGCTCGTGGAGTCCGCGTTGCGGGACGTCATGGGAGTGAGCGAAGGCCCCGTGACCGTCCACTCCTGCGCGCCGGACGTGCCGTTCGCCCTGCTGCGCCGGGCCGGCGCCGCGGGCATCTCGTTCGACTTCGGTCTGCTCACCGAGCGTGACGAGGACGAGATCGGTGAGGCGGTCGAGGGCGGCACGAAGCTGTTCGCGGGAGTCGTGCCGTCCACTGACACGGCATTGTCGGACCCTGCGGGTAGCGTCATGGGTGTCAGGACGCTGTGGCGCAGGCTGGGGCTGAATCCGGGGACTCTCGCCGAGTCCGTCGTGATCACTCCCACCTGTGGACTGGCGGGTGCCTCACCGGCGTACGCGCGGGCGGCGCTCGCCCACGGCGTCCGGGCCGCGAGATCGCTCGCAGACAACCCTGAGTAAGGGTGCCGGGGAATCGGGAGGACGAAACGGTGGCTGGCGAACAGCAGACGGGACTGCCCGCAGAAGCACGGGAGCAGCATGCCCTCATCGCCGAGCAGGTCGAGGAGCACCGCTTCCGTTACTACGTGAAGGACCAGCCGGTCGTCAGCGACGGCGAGTTCGACAGGCTGATGCGCTCGCTGGAGGAGCTCGAGGAGCAGTACCCCGAGCTGCGCACACCCGAGTCCCCGACACAGAAGGTCTCCGGGCAGTACGAGACCGACCTGGCGAAGGTCGAGCACCGCGAGCGCATGCTCTCCCTGGACAACGCCTTCGACGAGGGCGAACTGTCCGCGTGGGCCGAGCGCGTCGCCCGTGACGTCGGCACCTCGGACTTCCACTTCCTGTGCGAGCTCAAGGTCGACGGCCTCGCGGTGAACCTCACGTACGAGAAGGGCAGGCTGACCCGGGCGGCCACCCGCGGCGACGGCCGGGTCGGCGAGGACATCACGCCCAACGTCCGCACGATCGCGGACATCCCCAACCGGCTGCGGGGCGACCGCATCCCGGACCTGGTGGAGATCCGCGGCGAGGTCTTCTTCCCGATGGCCAAGTTCCAGGAGCTCAACGCCCGGCGGGTGGAGGCCGGCGAGCAGCCGTACGCCAACCCGCGCAACTCCGCGTCGGGCTCGCTGCGGCAGAAGGATCCCAAGGTCACCGCGACCCTCCCGCTGCACATGGTGGTGCACGGCATCGGCGCCCGGCAGGGCTTCGACATCGACCGCCTGTCCCAGGCGTACGACCTGCTGCGCGAGTGGGGCCTGCCCACCGCACGGCACAACAAGGTCGTGGACTCACTGGAGGGCGTGCGGGAGTTCATCGCCCACTTCGGCGAGAACCGCCACTCGATGGAGCACGAGATCGACGGGGTGGTCGTCAAGCTCGACGAGATCCCGCTCCAGGGCCGCCTCGGCTCCACCGCCCGGGCGCCGCGCTGGGCCATCGCCTGGAAGTACGCCCCGGAGGAGGTCAACACCAAGCTGGTCAACATCCGGGTCGGCGTGGGCCGTACCGGACGCGTCACGCCGTACGCCCAGGTGGAGCCGGTCACCGTGGCGGGCTCCGAGGTCGAGTTCGCCACCCTGCACAACCAGGACGTGGTCAAGTCCAAGGGCGTGCTCATCGGGGACACCGTGGTGCTGCGCAAGGCCGGCGACGTCATCCCCGAGATCCTCGGTCCGGTCGTGGATCTCAGGGACGGCAGCGAGCGGGAGTTCGTGATGCCGGCCGAGTGCCCCGAGTGCGGGACGGCCCTGCGGCCCATGAAGGAGGGCGACGTCGATCTGCGCTGCCCCAACGCCCGCTCCTGCCCGGCCCAGTTGCGCGAGCGCCTCTTCTATCTCGCGGGCCGCAAGTCCCTGGACATCGAGCACTTCGGCTATGTGGCGGCCGCCGCGCTGACCAGACCGCTGGAGCCGGCGGAGCCGCCGCTGCGGGACGAGGGCGACCTCTTCGACCTGACCATCGAGCAGTTGCTGCCCATCAAGGCCTATGTCCTGGACCAGGACAGCGGACTGCCCAAGCGCGACCCGAAGACCGGCGAGGAGAAGATCGCCACGGTCTTCGCCAACCAGCAGGGCGAGGCGAAGAAGAACGCCGTGGCGATGCTGGAGAACATCGCCGCCGCCAAGGAACGCCCGCTCGCCCGGGTCCTCACCGGGCTGTCCATCCGGCATGTGGGGCCGGTCGCCGCGGAGGCGCTGGCCCGTGAATTCCGGTCCATCGAGCGGATCCGCCAGGCGACCGAGCAGGAACTGGCCGCCACCGACGGCGTCGGCGACATCATCGCCGCCTCCCTCAAGCAGTGGTTCGCGGAGCCGTGGCACGAGGAGATCCTGCGCAAGTGGGCCGCGGCCGGCGTCCGGACGGAGGAAGAGGGAGCGGGGGAGGACCAGGGGCCCCGCCCGCTCGAAGGACTGACGGTCGTCGTCACCGGAACACTGGAGAACTACACGCGGGATGGCGCAAAAGAGGCCCTCCAGAGCCTCGGCGCGAAAGTGGCCGGTTCTGTTTCGAAGAAAACGGCGTTCGTGGTGGTCGGGGACAACCCCGGCTCCAAGTACGACAAGGCGATGCAGTTGAAGGTGCCCGTCCTGGACGAACAAGGGCTGGTGATTCTGCTCGAACAGGGGCCGGATGCGGCTCGTGAGGCCGCTGTGCCCCCAGAGGCGTGACGGAGGGGGCGTGCGCGGGTCTTCGAGGGGGCTCGTTCGAGGAGCCGAAGGGGGCGCGCGGGGCGGGAATGAGACGCCCCGTGCGGGGTTCCGACGACCGGTACAGGTCACCCGTTCAGCGCATAGCAGATGGATAAGGGTGGCCGGGTCGCATTCGGGCAAGACCTGTAGAGCGCTGCCCGTCGGAGCCAACTGCGGCCTACTGTTGAGACGTGCGCCTGTCGTGCACGGCTGCGTGGTGGGATGTCAGCCGTGGTGGCATGACAACGGGAGCCATCGCGTGGCATCGGCACCGCCGGCTGTGAGAGGGACGGGAATGAAACCGACCGAGAGCGCCGCCCCGGTCTCACGGCCGCGGGGATTCGCGGCCCTGGCCGGCATCACGCCGGGACTGCCCGTCACCGTCGTCACCGGCGCCGCGTTGGTGCTCGTCACCGGCGTCCTCGACACCGTCCGCGAAGGCCGCGCACTCTTTCCGGGCTCCGCCGCCGGCTGGTCGCTCGCTGTCCTCACCGGAATCATCGTCGGCCACCTCGTCGCCCTCGGCCGTGACCGCTGGTGGGGCGGCACCGGATCCGGCTCCGCCCTGACCCTCGCCGTCCTGCTGCTGTTCGGCTGGGTGCCGGCCGGACTGGTCAGCCTGGCCGTCGTCGCCCTCGTCGGCGCGGCCCGCACCCACCGCCGGCGGCAAGGTCTGTTGCACGGCTCCGTCGACATCCTCGGCATCGGCGCCGCGGCTCTCGTACTCGCCCTCTTCGGGGTGACACCGAGCGTCGAGAAGCCCTGGGAACCACTCGACTGGGGTATCGCGGCCCTGCCGGAAGTGATGCTGGCGGCCGCCGTCTACCTCACCGTCACCCGCATCCTGCTGTGGTACGTGCTCTCGCCCCAGGGCAGCGGGCTGCCCACCATCGCCCGTACGGCCCTGATGCGGCAGGGCCTTGTCGCGGTCGCCCTGCTCGGCATCGCCCCGCTGATCTGCGTCGTCGCCGTCGCCATGCCTCTGATGCTGCCGCTGTTCGCGGTGCCGCTGATCGCCCTGGACTCCACCCTGTGGATCGCCCGGGCGAGGGCGGAGGAGCAGTTGCGCGACCCGCTCACCGGGCTGCCCAACCGGCAGTGGCTGCTGGAGCGGACCTGGGCCGCGCTGGAGGACGCGGAAGGCAGCGGCGCCCGGTCGGCGCTCGTCCTCATCGACCTCGACCGGTTCCGTTCCGTCAACGACACCCTCGGCCATCTCGCCGGCGACCGGCTGCTGCTGCAGATAGCCGAGCGGCTGCGGCTCGCTCTGCCGCGCGGCGCCGAGGCGGCCAGGCTCGGCGGCGACGAGTTCGCCGTGCTGCTGCCGGTCGCCGACTCCACCACCAGCGCCCAGCGCGTCGCGCGCCTCCTGGTCGCCGAACTGTCCTCACCGCTCGACCTGGACGGGCTTACCCTCGTCCTGGAGGCCAGTGCCGGGGTGGCCGTCTTCCCCGACCACGCGCTGGACGCCGAAGGACTGCTGCGCCGCGCGGACGTCGCCATGTACCAGGCCAAGCGGGACCGTACGGGCGTCGAGGTCTACGAGTCCAAGCGCGACAGCAACACCCCCGACCGGCTCGGCCTGCTCGGCGATCTGCGCCGCGCGCTGGACGCCGGCGACGTGGAGTTGCACTACCAGCCCAAAGTCCGCTTCGACGGCCATGTGGCGGGCCTGGAGGCCCTGGTGCGCTGGGTGCACCCGGACCGCGGGCGGGTCCCGCCGGACGAGTTCATCGCGATCGCCGAGTCCTCCGGACTGATGCCCCACCTCACGGAGTACGTGCTCGACACCGCCCTCGCGCAGGTCGCCAAGTGGCGCTCGCAGGGCCTGTTCGTCCCGGTCGCCGTCAATGTCTCGCCGCGCGACGTCCACACCCCCGGCTTCGCCGGATCCGTCGCCGCACGCCTCGCCCGGCACGGCGTCCCGCCGGGAGCCCTCCAGCTGGAGATCACCGAGCACGTGCTGCTGGAGGACCCGCAGCGCGCCGCCGACACCCTCGCCGGGCTCACCGACCACGGCGTGAAGATGTCCCTGGACGACTTCGGGACCGGCTACTCCTCGCTCGTCCATCTGCGCAGGCTCCCCGTCAGCGAACTGAAGATCGACCGCTCTTTCGTGGCCAGGCTCGCCGTCGACAACGAGGACGCGGAGATCGTCCGCTGCACCGTCGACCTCGCCCACTCGCTGGGCCTGCTGGTCGTCGCCGAGGGCGTCGAGGACGACGAGACCTGGGAGCGGCTGCGCGATCTGGGCTGCGACGCCGTGCAGGGATGGCTGGTCGCCGCCGCCATGCCGCCGCAGGAGACGACGGCCTGGCTGCGGGCCAGGGGAGAGCGCGGCTGGCACCGCCACGAGGAGGTCGAGTCCTCGGACGCCGACGAACCATCCGGCCAAGTGGTGCCCTGAAGGGCCGTACGCCGGCCTCGACGGGCGCTCAGCCGCCCCGGCCCTGACCTGTCCGAAGGCGCCGGGAGAGTCTGCCGTACCACTGTGACCCGTCCTCGCCGGTACCGCGGCGGCCCATGAGGTCGGAAAGCTGTTCGGGAGGCTGTCCGGGAGGCGCCCCCCGGCCATGAGCCGGGCGCCCGCCCCGCCTCGCCACCCGCGCCCGCAACCGCGTCCCCGGCAGCTGTCAGGATGGGCCGCCCGGAGCCCGTGGAGCGGCCCGGACGCGAAACCGTTTCGTGGGCAGCGCCCCGGGCCCCATAGGATTGGGCCAAACCACACACACTCACCCCTGAGGATCGCTGCATGCCTGGCATTACGCGCGAGGAGGTCGCCCACCTCGCCCGGCTGGCGCGTCTGGAGCTGAAGGGCGAAGAGCTCGACCACTTCGCCGGACAGCTCGACGACATCATCGGCGCGGTCGCCCGCGTCTCCGAGGTCGCCGACCAAGACGTACCCCCGACCTCCCACCCGCTGCCGCTGACCAATGTCATGCGCGCGGACGAGGTCCGTCCGTCGCTCACCCCCGAGCAGGCGCTCTCCGGCGCCCCGGCCCAGGAGCAGCAGCGTTTCAAGGTGCCGCAGATCCTGGGGGAGGACTGATCATCATGACGGACATCATCAAGCTCACCGCGGCCGAGATCGCCGGGAAGATCGCCGCCGGCGAACTGACCGCCGTGGAGGTCACCGAGGCCCACCTGGCCCGTATCGAAGCCGTCGACGAGAAGGTCCACGCCTTCCTGCACGTCGACCGCGAGGGCGCGCTCGCGCAGGCCCGTGCCGTCGACGCCAAGCGCGCCGCGGGCGAGAAGCTCGGCCCGCTGGCCGGTGTGCCGCTCGCGCTGAAGGACATCTTCACCACCGAGGGCATCCCGACCACTGTCGGCTCCAAGATCCTCGAAGGCTGGATCCCGCCGTACGACGCCACCCTGACGCGCAAGCTCAAGGAGGCCGACGTCGTCATTCTCGGCAAGACCAACATGGACGAGTTCGCCATGGGGTCCTCCACCGAGAACAGCGCGTACGGCCCCACGGGCAACCCGTGGGACCTGACCCGTATCCCGGGCGGTTCCGGCGGCGGCTCCAGCGCCGCGCTGGCCTCGCACCAGGCCCCGCTCGCCATCGGCACGGACACCGGCGGTTCCATCCGCCAGCCCGCGGCCGTCACCGGCACGGTCGGCGTCAAGCCCACCTACGGCGGCGTCTCCCGCTACGGCATGGTGGCGTTCTCCTCCTCCCTCGACCAGGGCGGCCCCTGCGCCCGCACGGTCCTGGACGCGGCCCTGCTGCACGAGGTCATCGCCGGTCACGACCCGCTGGACTCCACGTCCATCGACGCCCCGGTCCCGGCGGTCGTCGAGGCCGCGCGCAACGGCTCCGTCACCGGCATGCGCGTCGGTGTCGTCCAGCAGTTCCGCGGCGAGCACTACCAGGCCGGCGTCATGCAGCGCTTCGACGAGGCCGTCGCGGTGCTCAAGGAGCTCGGCGCCGAGATCATCGAGCTGGACTGCCCGTCCTTCGACCTCGGCCTCTCCGCGTACTACCTGATCGCGCCGTCCGAGTGCTCCTCGAACCTCGCCCGCTTCGACGCCATGCGGTACGGCCTGCGGGTCGGCGACGACGGCACGAAGTCCGCCGAGGAGGTCACCGCTCTCACCCGTGAGGCCGGCTTCGGCGACGAGGTCAAGCGACGCATCATGCTCGGCACGTACGCGCTCAGCTCCGGCTACTACGACGCGTACTACGGCAGCGCCCAGAAGGTCCGCACGCTCATCAAGCAGGACTTCGACAGGTCCTTCGAGCAGGTCGACGTCATCGTCTCGCCGACGACCCCGACCACCGCCTTCCCGATCGGTGAGCGCGCCGACGACCCGATGGCGATGTACCTTGCCGACCTGTGCACCATCCCGACCAACCTGGCCGGCAACGCGGCGATGTCGCTGCCCGTCGGCCTGGCCCCGGAGGACAATCTCCCGGTCGGACTGCAGATCATCGCCCCCGCCATGAAGGACGACCGGCTGTACAAGGTCGGCGCCGCCGTCGAGGCCGCCTTCGTGGAAAAGTGGGGACACCCGCTGCTTGAGGAGGCTCCGTCGCTATGAGTGCCATGGCCAAGAAAGCCAAGAACTTCAAGAAGTCCAAGTCCGGTCTCTACGTGTCGCTCGGCACCACCGCGTTCGGTGCGCTCAGCGTCGCCAAGCAGGCCAGGCTCGCCCGCCAGGACAACGACACGCTCCGGCTCATCGATGCCGCCATCTCCGCCGCGGCCATCGTGACCGGCCTGGCGATCCTGTATCGCGAGCTGAAGCGGCTCGGCGACGACGACGTCCTGCTGGGCTGAGAGGGAATGTTTCACCGTGACCGTCACTGAACTGGTGTCGTACGAATCGGCCCTCGCCGAGTACGACCCCGTCATGGGCCTCGAGGTCCATGTCGAACTCGGCACCAAGACCAAGATGTTCTGCGGCTGTTCGACCGAGCTGGGCGCCGCGCCCAACTCGCAGACCTGCCCCACGTGCCTCGGTATGCCCGGCTCCCTCCCGGTCGTCAACGCGATCGGCGTCGAGTCGGCCATCAAGATCGGCCTCGCGCTCAACTGCGAGATCGCCGAATGGTGCCGCTTCGCCCGGAAGAACTACTTCTATCCGGACATGCCGAAGAACTTCCAGACCTCGCAGTACGACGAGCCGATCGCCTTCAACGGCTATCTGGACGTCCAGCTCGAGGACGGGGAGATCTTCCGCGTCGAGATCGAGCGCGCCCACATGGAGGAGGACACCGGCAAGTCGACGCACGTCGGCGGTGCCACCGGCCGTATCCACGGCGCGTCCCACTCCCTGCTGGACTACAACCGTGCCGGCATCCCGCTGATCGAGATCGTCACCAAGCCGATCGAGGGCGCCGGCGAGCGCGCGCCCGAGGTCGCCAAGGCGTACGTCGCCGAACTGCGCGAGCTCATCAAGGCGCTCGGTGTCTCCGAGGCCCGGATGGAGATGGGCCAGATGCGCTGCGACGTGAACCTGTCGCTGCGCCCGCACGGCCGGGAGAAGTTCGGCACGCGCTCGGAGACGAAGAACGTCAACTCGCTGCGTTCCGTCGAGCGTGCGGCCCGCTTCGAGATCCAGCGGCACGCCGCGGTGCTCGGCTCCGGCGGCACCATCGTCCAGGAGACCCGCCACTTCCACGAGGAGGACGGTTCCACGACGTCCGGCCGTGTGAAGGAGGAGGCCGAGGACTACCGGTACTTCCCGGAGCCCGACCTCGTCCCGGTCGCTCCGCCGCGTGAGTGGGTCGAGGAGCTGCGGGGGACCCTGCCCGAGCTGCCGCGACTGCGCCGCAACCGGCTGCGCGAGGAGTGGGGTGTCTCCGAGCACGACATGCAGTCGATCCTCAACGCGGGTGCGCTCGACCTGATCGTCGCCACCGCCGACGCGGGCGCCCCGGCCGACCAGGCCCGTAAGTGGTGGATGGGCGAACTGGCCCGTAACGCCAACGAGTCCGGCCGTGCGCTGGACCAGCTGCCGATCACTCCGGAGCAGGTCGCGCGCGTCACCGCGCTCGTCGCGTCCGGCGATCTGAACGACAAGCTGGCCCGCCAGGTCATCGAGGGCGTCCTCGCGGGCGAGGGCGACCCGGACACCGTGGTCGAGAAGCGGGGCCTGAAGGTCGTCTCCGACGAGGGCGCGCTGGGCACGGCCGTCGACGAGGCGATCGCCGGCAACGCGGCCGTCGCGGACAAGATCCGCGGTGGCAAGGTGGCCGCCGTGGGCGCGCTGGTCGGCGCGGTCATGAAGGCCACCCGTGGCCAGGCGGACGCGGCTCGCGTCAAGGAACTCATCCTGGAGAAGCTCGGCGTCACCGAGGGCTGATCGACACGCACCGTCCCAGGCGGCCTGTACCGAACGGTGCGGGCCGCCTCGGCGTCTCCGCCGTGGGCGCGGAGCCCCGCGGTCGTCGGCTGCCCCAGGTCAGTTGCGTATGCCCAGGCCCGGCAGCAGCAGCTCGCCGCGGTCCTTGCAGCTGGCGTCCCGGGCCCGCAGTTCGTTCGGCTGCGACGTGCCCCGGGCCCTCAGCTCCGCCAGCGCCAGCCGCGCTGCCTCCGCCGCTTCGGGCCGCTCGGGCTGCGGGAACTCCGCCTGCCACCAGCCTCGGTCGCGGGAGTGCCAGCCACGGGAGAACATCAGCCGGGCACGCTCCGGGCTGTCCTCGCCGTCCCGGTCGTCGACCGAGACATGCAGCCCGTCCGGCAGCGAGTAGGAGATCTGGAGCTGGCGGCCGCGGTCGGCGCCGCTGGTCAGGGAGAACCCGGCCCAGTCGCCTCCCACCTGTACGGAGAGCTGCTCGATCCAGGCGCCCAGCAGCAGCCCCAGGGCACTCTCGAAGTGGTCGAGGCTGGAGGCCATCCTCCCGCCGGGCCGCTCCACCGGACGCTCGCCGGGGCCGCTGCGGTCCAGCTGCCAGATGTACGGCAGCAGGTCGAAGTCGTGATGCTCGTCCGCCGACCAGGCGCCGCCCCACTCGAAGGTGCGGCGCTCCTCGCTCTCCAGGTATTCCGTGGGGTGGACCGACAGCTCGGCGTGGTGCCGGGTCGCCGAGAGGAGGACCGTCCTTGCGGCGTCCCGCCAGCGGACATTGGGTCCGTCGGCGGAGCCGCCGTAGAGCGTGGGCTCCCCGATCCGGGCCACGATCGCGTCGTACACCTCCCGGAACGCCTCCCGCCGCTCCCGCAGCGAGGCGCTCGGGTGGTAGGCGAGCACGGGCACGGGAACGCGGCCGATGTACCCCGCGGGCGCGTCGTGCAGCGCCAGCGCGAAGTCCGCGGCTTCGCAGGGCGTCAGGATCGGCTGATTGGTCCCCGTGGTCTCCATGCCGTCCATCGTGCCAGTCGCCGCCGACAACACCGGGGGTGCGCAGGGGGATTTACGGTTTCCGGACGGCGCGGATTTACCTCCGGGACACCGGCCGGACGCGGGCGTACAGGTCACGGCCCTGTCCCGCCCGGCCGACAAGCGCCGCACAGCCCGACGCAGCCGGATCGGAGTCCCGCGGACCTGGCGAGAATTCGCGGTGCCGAGGGGACGGGCGCGGCCCGTCGGCAGGGGGAGGGCCGGCACGGGACCGTTCACCACGGCGCCGTCCACGGGTCTTCCCCACGTCATCCGGCCCGACTACGGTCCCGGCAGCACCGGAATCAGGAGGATCACTTGACCACGGACATGTCACGGCGGCGTCTGCTCGCCCTCGGCGGAGGCGCCATCGGCGCCGCGGCGGCCGGGTCGTTGCTGCCTCCGTCCCTGCAGGCGGCACTGGCCGCCGAGCCTCCTTCCGGCGGGATGCGGGCGATCAGGCATGTCGTCGTGCTGATGCAGGAGAACCGGTCCTTCGACCACTACTTCGGCGCGCTCCGCGGTGTCCGCGGCTTCGGCGACCGCAACGCCGTCGAGCTGCCCACCGGCGGCTCCGTCTTCGAGCAGCCGGGACCGAACGGCAGCGCCGTGCTGCCCTTCCCGGTGCGCGACGCCGCCGAGGCGCAGCAGAAGGACCTCCAGTACATCGGCGCACTCGACCACTCCTGGAGCGGCGGCGCCAAGGCCTGGGGCGGCGGCTGGATGAACAACTGGGTCTCCGCCAAGTCGGCCGCGACGATGGCGTACTACGACCGGCGTGACATACCGCTGCACTACGAGCTCGCCGACACCTTCACCATCTGCGACGCCTACCACTCCTCGATCCACACCTCCACCAGCCCCAACCGCAACCACCTGTGGAGCGGGAAGACCGGCTTCGAGGCGGACGGGACGCGGGCCGTCGACAACGACGCCTACGACGAGGGCACCCACCCCGGCTACGACTGGGGCACCTACGCCGAACGTCTGGAGCGGGCGGGGCGCAGCTGGAAGACGTACACCGAGTGGGAGAACTTCACCGACAACCAGCTGGAGTTCTTCACCACCTTCAAGGCCGTGGCCCGCAAGGCGCTCGCCCGGACCGGCGGCCACACCTTCATGGAGTCGTTCTACGCGGCCGTCCGCGACACCGAGGACGCCGCCGGACGCGAACGGCTGCTGTCCCTGCTGGAGGAAGGCGTCGCCACGCTCTCCCGCACCGAGCGCCGGCTCTTCGAGCGCGGGCTGCGGCGCGTGCCGACCGGCACCCTCGCCGAGGAGTTCGCACGGGACGTCGCCGCGGGCACGCTGCCCGACGTGTCCTATCTCGTCCCCTCCGCCGTCGACTCCGAGCACCCGAGCGTCTCCTCGCCCATCCACAGCGCCACGATCGTCTACAAGATCCTGGACGCCCTCGGCAGGCATCCTGATGTGTGGCGGCACACCGCCCTGCTCATCAACTACGACGAGAACGACGGCTTCTTCGACCATGTGCCGCCGCCCGTCGCGCCCCCCGAGGTCACCGAGGAGCAGTGGCAGGGCAAGCCCACCGGCCTCGGTATCCGGGTGCCGCTGCTCGTCGTCTCGCCGTGGTCCGTCGGCGGCTACGTCTGCTCCGAGGTCTTCGACCACACCTCCGTGATCCGCTTCCTGGAGGAATGGACGGGCGTACGGGAGCCCAACATCGGTACCTGGCGTCGCACGGTCACCGGCGACCTCACCTCCGCGTTCGACTTCCGCCGGGGCAGGCCGCAGCCGGACGTCGAACAGCCCGGCGCCATTCCGGCGTTCAGCGGCCGCTGGCAGCCGAAGCCGCCGCAGGTCCAGCGGATGCCGGAGCAGGAGCCGGGCAGCCGGCCCGCACGGCCGCTGCCGTACCAGCCCGATGCCCACGGCCGGGTCACCGGCGGCTCGTTCACGGTCGCGCTCAGCAACAGCGGCCGGTCGAGCGCACACTTCGCGCTGTACCCGTACGCCGGCGAGTTCCCCGTCCCGCAGCACAAGGACGTCCGGGGCACGGCGCACTGGACGGTCCCCCTCGCCGGGGACGCCTACCGCTTCACGATCACCGGCCCCAACGGCTTCCGCCGTGAGTTCGCCGGCACCGCCAAAGGCTCCGCGGCGCTCACCACACAGGTCGACCACCACGACCGGGATCTCCACCTCGTGCTGCGCAACGACGGCAGCAGGCCGGTCACGTTCACCGTCCGGCCGCTGGCCTACGTCGACGAGGCCGACCTCGACGACTGGACCCGCTCCATCACGGTCAAGCCCGGACGCAGCCGCACCGTCGTCCACTCGGCGGCGGATGCGCACGGCTGGTACGACATCGAGGTGACGGCCGACCGCGAGCCCGCGTTCCGCCGCCGGTTGACGGGTCATGTCGAGAACGGCCGCGCCAGCGTGTCGGGGTGAGCGCACAACCCTGTGAGCAAGCCCACGAAAGGGGCAAACGATCACGATCGACTGTCAGAGTGTTGCCTTGTAGGTCATGAGTTCTTTGCGGGCTGTTCCCGGACAAAGATCCACGAACCATCCGGGGAGCAGTCCGTTGGCAGCCATTGCCCGTTGGTGCGTCGCGCACCGGCTCGTCGCCGTACTCCTCTGGCTCTTCACCCTCGGGGGCGTCGCCGCCGCCGCGGGGTTCGCGGGGTCTGCGTACTCCACCGATTACGACGTCCCCGGCACCGAGTCGGGCCGCGCCACGGCGCTGCTCGACGCCGGCTTCCCCGGCCGCGGCGGCGACTCCGACACCATCGTCTGGCACACCGAGGACGGCAGCGTCCGGGCCGCCGAGGTCCGGCAGCGCATGTCCCGGATGCTCGGTGAGGTCGCCGGACTCGACGGAGTCGCCGCCGTCACCGGCCCGTACGGATCCGAGGGCTTCGGGCAGACCAGCGAGGACGGACGCACCGCCTTCGCCACCGTGACCTTCACGCAGAAGGCCGACGACATTCCGCTGCCGCAGATCGAAGCGGTCGTCACCGCGGCCGAAGCCGCCGAGACGGACACAGTCCGGGTCGCGCTCGGCGGCAGTGCGGTCGTCCGCACGGAGTCGGCGCCCCCGGGGCATGTCGCCGAGGTCGTCGGGGTGGCCGTCGCGGCCGTCGTCCTGTTCCTCGCCTTCGGCTCGTTCGCGGCCTGTCTGCTGCCGATCGCCACCGCGCTGGTCTCCGTCGGCACGGCGTACGCGGGCATCGTCCTGCTCGGTCATGTGATGACCGTCGCCGACTTCGCGCCCATGCTCGGGCTGCTGATCGGGCTGGGCGTCGGTATCGACTACGCGCTGTTCATCGTCACCAGACACCGCACGGGCCTGCGCCGCGGGCTGCCCGTCGCGGAGGCCGCCCGCAACGCCGTCGCCACCACCGGGCGAGCCGTGGTCTTCGCCGGCGCCACCGTCTGCATCGCCCTGCTCGGCATGCTCATCCTGCGGCTCGACTTCCTCAACGGTGTCGCGATCGCCGCATGCCTCACCGTCGTGCTGACCGTGGCCGCCTCGGTGACCCTGCTGCCCGCCCTGCTGTCCTTCATCGGCATGCGTGCGCTCGGCGCCCGGGAACGGCGCCGACTGGCCAGGCGCGGCCCCCGGCGACAACTGCCCTCCGGGTTCGCCGCTCGCTGGTCCGCGTTCGTGGAACGCCGGTCGAAGCTGCTGGGAGGTGTCGCCGCCGTCGTCATGCTGGTCCTCGCGGTGCCGACCCTCTCGCTCCACCTCGGCACCTCGGACCAGGGCAACAACGCCTCCACCGCGACCACCCGTCAGGCCTACGACCTGCTCGCCGACGGGTTCGGCGCAGGCGTCAACGGACCTCTCACCCTCGTCGCCCGCCTCGACAGCGCCGACGACCGGCTCGCGATGAACACCCTGGCGGGCACTCTGCGCGGTACGGAGGGCGTCGCGTCGGCCGGCCCGGTGACGTACAACGGCAGCGGCGACACGGCCCTGCTCGCCGTCGTACCGGACTCGGCGCCCCAGTCGAAGGCCACCAGCGAACTCGTGGACCGGCTGCGCGACGACGTCCTGCCGGCCGCCACCGACGGCACGTCGCTCGATGTGTACGTCGGCGGAGTCACCGCGAGCTACGACGACTTCGCCGACATCATCGTCGGCAAACTGCCCCTCTTCGTGGGCGTGGTCATCGCACTCGGCTGTCTGCTTCTGCTGCTGGCGTTCCGATCCGTCGGCATCCCGGTGAAGGCCGCCGTGATGAACGTCGCCGCCGTCGCCTCGTCCTTCGGCATCGTCGTCGCCGTCTTCCAGTGGGGCTGGGGCAGCGAGCTGCTGGGACTCGGCCGAGCGGGCCCCATCGAGCCGTTCCTGCCGGTCATCATGGTCTCGGTGCTCTTCGGACTCTCGATGGACTACCAGGTCTTCCTGGTCAGCCGGATGTACGAGGAGTGGCTGGAGACCGGGGACAACTGCCGGGCCGTGCGCGTCGGGCTCGCCGAGACCAGCCGGGTGATCAACTCCGCGGCCGTCATCATGATCTCCGTCTTCCTCGCCTTCGTCCTCAGCGGCGACCGGGTCATCGCGATGTTCGGCATCGCGCTCGCGGCGGCCGTCGCCCTGGACGCCTTCGTCCTGCGCACGCTGCTGGTGCCCGCCCTCATGCACCTGCTCGGCGGCGCCAACTGGTGGCTCCCCGGCTGGCTCGACCGCCGGCTGCCGAGGATCAGTATCGAAGCTCCCGACATCCGTTCGCATGCGAGGATCCCAGAGCAGCGCACGAGCGAGGACGGGCAGCTCGTGCCATGACGGGCCGAAGGAGCTCCGATGTTCGCGATATCCCTGGGCGACGAGGCGGCGGAACTGCGCCCCCTGGAGCCGTGGCAGGCCGAGGAGTTCCTCGCCCACATGGACCGCGGGCGTGAGTTCATCGGTGAGTTCATCGCCCTCGCCGCCGCGGCCACGGACCTCGATTCGGCCCGGGCCTTCCTGCACTCCTACGCGGAGAAGCAGGCGGCGGACGGCGGACGGATCTACGGCATCTGGCTGGACGGGACGCTGGTCGGCGGGGTGCTCTTCCGGGTCTTCGACGCCGCCCTGGAGTACTGCGAGGTCGGCTGCTGGCTCGAACCGGCGGCCGTCGGCAAGGGGCTCGTCACCCGGGCGGTCCGGCTGCTGATCGACTGGGCCGTGGTCGAGCGGGGAATCCACCGCGTCGAGTGGATGGCGGCCTCCGGGAACACCGCGAGCGTCAATGTCGCCAAACGGCTCGGGATGACGCGGGAGGGCGTGCTGCGGGACGCGTTCCCCTACCGCGGCGTGCGCCACGACATGGAGGTCTGGTCCGTTTTGGCGCCGGAGTGGCGGGAGCTGCGGAGCCGCTGAGCGGCCGTGCCTGCGCGGCCGGCCGCGCTTGTTAAGGGGACTCTCAGACAAGCCGCCTAGCGTGCGCCCCATGAACCCCACCGAAACCGACAAGACCACCGACAAGACGACGCAGCCGGCGGCAGCCGGCACCGGCGCTGTCGACACGAAGGCCGAGGACACGGCCGTCGCGGCCCCCGGGACGTCGGAGAAGACCGCAGGCACGACCGCGGAGACCGTGGGGGACGAGCACGACACCGCGGTCTCCGACGACATCGACGCCGACGAGCGGCTTGATGTGGACGATGACGGACGGACGCCCCGTGCCTCCTCCGGCCTCGCCGCGTCCGCCGGAGCCGTCTTCGCGGCGGGACTGGGCGTCGTCGGCCTCAGCGGCAGCTGGATCGGCCGGATCGCCGCCGAGCGGCAGACCCTGATCGGTCAGATCAAGACGTCCCAGGGCGGCTCCCCGGCCGACCAGATCTCCGCGATCTACGGCGACGCCTGGCACACCACCGCCCTCAGCAACGGCGTCTTCGCACTGCTCGCGCTGATCATCGGCCTCGTCGTCCTCACCCGGCCCCGGAAGTCCGGCTGGGTACACGCCGTCGCCGTGGCCGGAGCCGCACTCGGCGCCCTCGGACTGATCGTGTCCATCGGCATGTACTTCGACATCATCCTGGCCCTGCCCAGCGCCGGGTCCTGAGCACCGGACAGCCACCCGTGGGCACCGGGCACCGGTAAATCCGGTGCCCCGAGCCCCTGCCGGGTGTTCCCCTGTGCGGATGGACCATGAGGAAGCACTCCGGCTGTTCGACCGCAGGCTCCGTCGGCGCACCGGCGCCGACGGGCCACAGGCCCGGCTGCGGCGGGCCGGCGACGTGATCCGGGAGAGCGGATCCGACGACGACTGGCACGGCGTCGTCTGGTCGGGTCTCGACGCCGCCACCGCCGACGCGGCCATCGCCGCACAGATCGCGTACTTCACCGCGCTCGGACGCGACTTCGAGTGGAAGCTGTACGCCTACGACCGACCCCACGACCTCGGTGCCCGGCTGCGGGCCGCGGGCTTCACGCCCGAGCCCGAGGAGACGCTGATGGTCGCCGAGACCGCCGCTCTTCCGGCCCCCACCACGCTCCCCGACGGCATCCGGCTCGTGGAGGTCATCGACCCCGCGGGTGTGGAGCTGATGGCCGAGGTGCACGAGCAGGCCTTCGGCACCAGTGCGGCGAAACTGCGCGACCAGCTCCTCACTGAGCTCTCGCGCACCCCGGACACTGTGCTGATGACCCTGGCCATGGCCGGTGACCTGCCGGTCTGCGCGGCCCGGATGGAACTGCACCCCGGCACCGGGTTCGCGAGCCTGTGGGGCGGCGGCACGCTCGCGGCCTGGCGGGGCCGCGGCATCTACCGCGCCCTGGTCGCCCACCGCGCCCGCCTCGCCGCGGCGAAGGGCTACCGCTACCTCCAGGTCGACGCGTCGGACCAGAGCCGCCCGATTCTTCAGCGGCTCGGATTCGCCGTCCTCACCACCACGACGCCCTACCTCTACGAGCAGCGCGTCCACGCGTCGCGACCGACCGTCTGAGGCCCCCGCAGCGCGCGCTGAGGCGGTACGCGGCCGGGCCTTAGGCGGTACTGGGCCGTCGTAAGGCCCGTCTAAGGCCCCCGCCCCCGCGAAGATGCGGCACTCTCCCGATGTGAGCGACCCCCCTGGGCGACGAGATTGGTGGCACGGCAGAAAGCCGGCAGGACCACCGGAGAATCCGACCAGGGAGTACGACATGTTCGAGTACGAGATCGCTCAGATCCGCCGGGCCGAGCTGATTCAGGAGGCCGAGACCGAGCGTCTGGTGCGCCAGGTGCGCCGGGCCCGCCGTGCCGCGAGGCGGTCGGCCAAGGACGGGGAGGGGCCGGTGAGCCGGCTCAGCGAACGCTTCGTCCGGGCCGCCTGAACCGGCCGGGCCGTCCGACCGTGACCGTCGTACCGATCAGGGCCGAGGGCAGGGCCGCAGGCAGGGATCCCGCCGCGTTGTCGGAGCCCTGTGCGATGCTCGGCACCGTGGAGACCATGTCCGTGAGTCCGGTGTTCGTGGGGCGGGCGGGGGAGTTGTCGGTGCTCACCGACGCACTCGCCCGCGCGGCCGGCGGCGGTGCTTCGGGGAGCCCCGCGGGCGAACCGCAGGCGCTGCTCGTCGGTGGTGAGGCCGGGGTGGGCAAGACCCGCCTCGTCGAGGAAGTGCTCGCCGAGGCGTGCCGTCGCGACGCTGTCGTGGCGGTCGGGGGATGCGTCGAGATCGGCGCGGACGGGCTGCCGTTCGCGCCGTTCTCGACGGCGCTGCGCGCCCTGCACCGACAGCTGCCCGATGAACTGGCCGCGGCCGCGGCGGGCCAGGAACACGAACTGGCGCGTCTGCTCCCCGAATTGGGGGAGCGTCACGAGCGGAGCCGGCACGACGAGGAGGGCATGGCGCGCCTCTTCGAGCTGACCGCCCGGCTGCTGGAGCGGATCGCCACGGACCGCACGGTGGTGCTGGTGCTGGAGGACATGCACTGGGCCGACGCGTCGACCCGTCATCTGCTCGCCTATCTCTTCCGCACGCTGCGGAGCGGCCGGCTGGTCGTGATCGCGACCTATCGCTCCGACGATGTGCACCGCCGCCATCCGCTGCGGCCCTTCCTCGCCGAGCTCGACCGCATGCGGACCGTGCAGCGCATCGAGCTGACCCGGTTCAACCGCGGTGAGGTGCACCGCCAGCTCGCCGGAATCCTTGCCGCAGAACCCGAACCGCCCATGGTGGACCGGGTGTTCGAGCGCTCCGACGGCAATGCGTTCTTCGTCGAGGAACTGGCGCGCAGCATGGCCGACCGCTGCCCGAGCCTGCCCGACTCGCTGCGGGACATCCTGCTGGTGCGCATCGAAGCGCTGCCCGAGGACGCCCAGCGGGTCGCGCGCATCGTCGCCGAGGGCGGCTCGACCGTGGAGTACGGGCTGCTGTTCGCCGTCGCCCGGCTGTCCGAGGACGACCTGATCGAGGCCCTGCGGGCAGCCGTCGGCGCCAACATCCTGCTGGCCACACCGGACGGCGACGGCTACCGCTTCCGGCACTCCCTGGCCCGCGAGGCCGTCAGCGACGATCTGCTGCCCGGCGAGCGCTCCCGGCTCAACCGGCGCTACGCCGAAGCGCTGGAGGCCGATCCCACGCTCGTGCGCGACGAGGAACGCGTCATGCGGCTGGCCAGCTACTGGTACCACGCGCACGACGCCGCCAAGGCCCTGCCCGCGGTGCTCGCCGCCTCGGTCGAGGCCCGCCGCCGCCACGCCTACTCCGAACAACTGCGGTTGCTGGAGCGGGCGATGGAGCTGTGGGACAGCGCCCCCGCCGATGTACGGGCGGCGCTGCGTCCCCTGGACTACGCGGAGGCCTACCCTCCGTGCGGCTGCGACCCGCAGACCACACCACTGCGCTTCCTCGATCTGATGGCGGAGGCGGCGGTCGCCGGGCGCCTGTGCGGCGAACGCGAGCGTGCCCTGAAGATCACCAAACGGGGGCAGCGGCTCGCGGAAGCCGACGACGACCCCCTGCGCGGCGCCTGGTTCTCCCTCCAGCGCTCCCTGCTGGTCTCCTCGCTGGGCCGCGGCGACGGCTGGGCCGAACTCGCCGACGCCCAGGAACTGGTGCGCGGACTGCCGCCGTCCCCGGTGCACGCGGAGGTGCTCGCCGAGGCGGCAAGCTGGGGCATGGTGCATGCCCCCGGCCCGGGGAGTCTGGCGACCGCCGAGCGCGCCGTGGAGTACGCCCGCATGGTCGGCGAGGAGGACAACGAACTGAGGGCCCGGCTGACGCACGGCAGCCTGCTGGTCGACGCCGGTCATGTCGACGACGGCCTGGCGGAGATGTACCTCGTCAAGGAGCGTGCCGTGCTTCTCGACCTGCCCTCGCTCATCGGCCGCACCCATGTGAACCTCCCGTCCGTACTGGAGGGCATCGGCCGCTCGGCAGAGGCGGTGGACGTGCTCGCCGAGGGCGTCACGCTCTCCCGCAAGTACGGTCTGTGCGACACCGAGGCCTGGATGCTCGGCAACCTCGCCGAGTCGTACCACTCGCTCGGCCGCTGGGACGAGACGCTGGAGGCTGCGGAACGGGCCCTGCGGATCGGGCTCAGTCCCAAGCCCCGGGGCTACGCGGCCACCCGGCTCGCGACCCTGGCCCTGGCCCGCGGCGACACGGCGAGGGCCACGGAGCATCTGGAGGCGGCGCGCGCCCACTTCGGGCCGCACGACCCCATGCCACAGAGCTCCCTCCCGCTGGACGTGATCGCCCTGGGCATCGCGGCGGCGCAGGGACGGGTCACGGAGGCGCGGGCGGAGTTCGAGCGGGCGGCAAAGGCCGGTTTCCCGCCGGGCACCCAGCGGTACGCCTGGCCGCTGCTGCGCGCGGCGGCCACGCTGGAGGCCGACACCCGTGGCCTGCCCACGGCGGTACCGGGCCGCGCCGAAGCGCTGGACCGCATCCGCAAGGCGGCCCGCACGCTGGTCACCGCGGTCCCCGTCTGGACGGCCCACGAGCGGTGGGTACGGGCCGAACTGCTGCGCGCGGGCGGCCAGGACACGGCCGCCGACTGGGAAGAAGCCGGCGTGGCCTTCGGGGCCGTGGACTTCCCCCACGACCTGGCACGGGTCCGCATGCGCTGGGCGGAGTCCCTGCTGCCCTCGGACCGCACCCGCGCGGCGACACTGCTGCGCGAGGCGGCGGAGACGGCACGGGGGCTGTGCGCACGCCCGCTCTCCGAGGACATCGCACTGCTCGCCCAGCGCGCCCGGATCTCCCTGACCGACGACCCGCCCACCGCCCCGGCCGCGACCCGGGCCGCCCCTGGCCCGGTGTTCGGTCTGACCCGCCGCGAGGAGGACGTCCTGCGGCTGGTGGCGGCGGGCCGGAGCAATCGCCAGATCGCGGAGGAGCTCTACATCTCGCCGAAGACGGCGAGCGTGCACGTCTCCAACATCCTGGCCAAGCTGGGCGTCTCGGGCCGCGGCGAGGCGGCGGCGACGGCCCACCGCCTGCGCCTGTTCCCGACGCCGGACGAGGACCACCCGGCTTCGGCCTGAACGGGCCGTAGGGCTGAGCCTGAAGGGGCGATCAGGCTCGCCGTGAACCGGGGGCCGGCTCGAGGCGCCGGGCGGACGCCCCGGTGGGGTGCCCGAGCCCGGAGCGGGTGGGGGTCACCCGCCCCCGGGGACCGCCCCTACGCGGCGCCTACGTGACGTCCAGCTGGAGGATCTTGTCGTCGCCCGCCGCAGGCGTGCCCCTGTTGTCCGTCTCGCTGGTCACCAGCCAGAGTTCGGAGCCGCCCACCGCCAGGACCGTGCGCAGCCGGCCGTGCTCCTCCTCCAGGAACGACTGCGGGTCCGCCGAGGCTTTGGTGCCCGCCAGCGGGATCCGCCAGAGCCGCTCGCCCCGCAGCCCCGCCATCCAGATCGAGCCCTCCGCGTACGCGATGCCGCTCGGCGACGCCTCGGACGTCTTCCAGACCGCCACCGGCTGCACGAAGCCGGACCCGCCGCCCTTGCCCTCGACCTCCGGCCAGCCGTAATTCTTGCCCGGCTCGATCAGATTCAGCTCGTCCCAGGTGTTCTGCCCGAACTCCGATGCCCACAGCCGCTTCTCGGAGTCCCAGGCCAGCCCCTGCACATTGCGGTGCCCCCACGAGTAGACGACCGAGTCGGCGTCGGGATTGCCGTGCACCGGCTGCCCGTCGGGGGTCATCCGCAGGATCTTGCCGCCCAGTGACTTCTTGTCCTGCGCGAGCCCCGTCTCACCCGTCTCGCCCGTGCCCGCGTAGAGCATCTTGTCCGGGCCGAACGCGATCCGTCCGCCGTTGTGGATGGAGCCCTTGGGGATGTCGCGCAGGACCGTGTCCGGGGCCCCCAGCTGCTGGCCGGGCGGCTTCCGCTCGTCGTACAGCATGCGGGCGATGCGGTTGTCCGACGCGGTGGTGAAGTACGCGTACACCTGGTGGTCGGAGGCGAAGGTCGGGGAGACGGCCAGGCCCAGCAGCCCGCCCTCGCCCTCCGGGGAGACACCCGGCACCGAGCCGATCTCCGTCTGCTTCCCGGTCTCCACGTCGACGCGGGTGACCGTCCCCTCGTCGCGCGAACCCACCAGCAGGTCGCCGTCCGCCAGCGCGGCCACGCCCCAGGGGGACTTGAGGTTCTCGGTGAGCGTGGACACCACCTTCGCCGAGCCCTTCGCCGGAGGCGCGGAGGGACTCGCCGCACCGCCGGATGCGGACCCGGTGGGGGCCGGTTTCGCGGTCGCCCCCGACCGGTCGCCCGCGGGCGTGCCGTCATCGGACGAGCACCCGGCGGTGAGCACCAGGAGGGCAGCGGCCAGCACGGCCGTCACTGCGGGACGTGGCACAGGACTGATCCTTTCGACGGCTGCGGAAGCTGCCTGACTACCCTTCCTACACCGCCCGGGCCCCAGAGGTTCCCGATCTTCCGGACCGGATCACAAGAGTTGCCGTCAGTCCCAAGATCCGCGTGCCGGCGGCAGTCCCGCAACCTCCGCCACGTCCCGGGCCGAGAGCGCCAGCCGCACCGCGTCCGCGTTCTCCACCGCCCACCGCTCCCGCTTCGCCCCCGGGACGGCCACCACGTGCCGGCCCCGGCCCAGCACCCAGGCCAGTGCCACCTGCGCGGGAGTGGTGTCCGGGCCGTGCCGTTCCGCGATCCGCCGCAGGCCGGCGACGACGGGCTGGTTCGCCGCCATCATCTCGGCCGTGAACCGCGGATGCCGTGCCCGGACGTCGTCCGGCTCGAAGCCCTGCCCCGGTGTGAGCGTCCCGCTCAGAAACCCGTTCCCCAGCGGCATGGCCGCGAGGAAGCCCACTCCGCGCGCCGCGCACCACGGCAGCAGCCGCTCCAGAGCCTCCGGGGACCAGACCGACAGTTCCGCCTGCACGGCGCTGACCGGGAAGACCTGCTGGACGCGTTCCAGCTGCCGGATCGTTCCCTCGTACAAATGGGCGCCCGAGCGCCGCGACGCGCGGGCCCCCACGGCGCTCAGTCCCAGCGCGCGCACCTTCCCGGCACCCACCAGCTCCGCCATCGCTCCCCAGGTCTCCTCGACGGGGACCTCGGGGTCGGCGCGGTGCAGTTGGTAGAGGTCGATCACATCGGTCTGGAGCCGGCGCAGCGACGCGTCGCAGGCCCGCTTCACATAGCCCGGGCGGCCGTTGGCGACCACGTGCTGATCACCGACGAGCAGGCCGACCTTGGTCGAGACGAACGCGTCGCGGCGGCGCTCCTTCAGCACCCGGCCGACCAGCAGTTCATTGGTGAACGGCCCGTACATGTCGGCCGTGTCCAGCAGCGTGGAACCGGCGTCCAGCGCGGCGTGCACCGTTCGCAGCGAGCGGTCGCCGCGCTGCTGGGAGGCGCTGTACGCCCAGCTCATCGGCATACAGCCGAGTCCGACGGCACCCGTCTCGAGAGCCGCCGCACCGATTGTCCTGCGCTCCAACTGCCCGTATCCCTCCGTCGGCCGACCCCAAACTAACCAATGCACCGGCCCGCGCTGCGCGCAGCCTCACGACCATTAGCCTCCTGACCATGACTTCAGACGTGTGGCTCCCCATTCCGGCCGGCGAGATCGACGGACTCCCGGACCCCGCCGGGTCGGGTCTGAACTACCGTTTCTGGGACGGAGGTCCGGACTTCCCCGCCGACCCGGCGGACTGCGTCTTCTACGCGGTCCCCTACATGAAGGGCATGGAGGTCGCGGTGCGTCCGCTGTCCGCCATGACCTCCGTACAGGTCGTGCAGACGCTCTCGGCCGGTATCGACCATGTGCAGCCGGGCGTGGGCTCGCTGCCTCCGGGCGTACGGCTGTGCAATGCCAAGGGCGTCCACGAGGCCTCGACCGCCGAGCTCACGCTCGCCCTGATCCTCGCCTCCCTGCGCGGCTTCCCCGGTTTCGTCCACGGTCAGGACAAGGAGGAATGGCGGGCGGGCTTCTATCCGGCTCTGGCCGACAAGTCGGTGCTCATCGTCGGGTACGGCTCGATCGGCGCGGCGATCGAGGACCGGCTCGTGCCCTTCGAATGTGCGCGGGTGGCGCGCGTCGCGCGCTCCGCACGCGCTTCGGAGCGCGGCGAGGTGCACGCACTGACCGATCTGCCGGCCCTGCTGCCGCAAGCGGACGTGGTCATTCTGTCCACGCCGCTGACCGAGCGGACGAAGGGCCTGGTGAACGCGGGCTTCCTCGCCGGGATGAAGGACGGCGCCCTTCTGGTGAATGTCGCGCGCGGCCCGGTCGTGGACACCGAGGCTCTTCTCGCGGAGGTCGGCAGCGGCCGGCTGACGGCCGCCCTCGACGTCACCGACCCGGAGCCGCTGCCGTCCGGGCATCCGCTGTGGCACGCTCCCGGCGTACTCATCAGCCCTCATGTCGGCGGCTCCACTTCGGCGTTCATGCCGCGTGCCAAGCGGTTGCTGGCCGGACAAGTCACCCGATTCGAGGCAGGTGACCCCGTACGCAACGTCGTGCTCACAACTGAATGAACGAACACCCCGCCACATGCGGCAACTCTGTGAAGTCACTCGGTTGCACCGCGTGCCGGTGACACGAGCGACGGTCACGGAGAGTAGAGGGGCTATATCCCAGAGTGACGATCCTGGTGTATCGTCCGGACTCGGGGGCTGTGCCGGGCGAGGGGCGGCGCAGTGACGCGACCTGACTGCCGATCAGACTTCGAGGGGGGCGACGGGCGATGTACGGCCAATGGACGAACGATCCGACGCGGCAGGGCCGCCGACGACCACCCTTGCACCCTCCTCCGGGCGGCGGTGCGACGCCGGCTCCGCGAGGAGTGGCGCGGTGAGCGCGCAGGGAGCGCTCATGGCCCGGCGGGCGGTCCCCGGCAAGGGCTCGGGGCTGGTCCCGCAACTGGTGCTGGCCGGCGTCTGCGCGGGGTACGGCGTGGGCGCGGCCTTCGGCTGGGGCTCCCGCGAACTGTCGCTGATCATGGGCGACTTCGGCCTCAGTGCCGCCGCCCTGATCGCCGCGGTCTCCTGCTTCCTCTACGCGCGCAGCGGGCAGAGCCGTTTCCGTCCCGCCTGGGTGCTGTTCGCGGTCTCCTCCGCCATGGCATCCGCGGGGAACGCCGTGTGGGGCTGGTACGAGGTCGTGCTCGACCGTGAGGTGCCGAGCCCGTCCATCGCCGATCTGTTTTTCCTCTGCTTCGCGCCGCCCGCCATCGTCGGGCTCCTGGTCCTCGCCAAGCGTCCCGTCACCCGGGCCGGCTGGGTCTGCCTCGCCCTCGACGCCTGGCTGATCGGCGGCTCGCTGCTGACCCTCTCCTGGAGCCTCGCGCTCGCCCACACCACGCACGTCCAGGAGACGAGCGTGGCGCCCGCCGCGCTCTCCCTGGCCTATCCGCTGCTGGACATCGTGCTGGTCAGCATGGTGCTCGCGCTGCACTTCAGGCGCTCGTCCACCAACCGCTCCGCCGTCAACACCGCCATCGCCGCGCTCGCCCTCACCGTGCTGTGCGACGCGCTGTTCACCTCCCCCCTGCTGCGGGAGAGCTACCGCTCCGGCCAGATCCTCGACGCGGGCTGGTTCGCCGGCTCCCTGCTGCTGGCCTACGCGCCCTGGGGTGCGCGGCGCTCGGTCGAAGCGCCCGGAGGGCCGCGAGGCCCCCGTCTGCCCAGCCGGCCGGTCGCGGGCTCCCTGGCGGCCCTCACGCCCTACCTCGCCGCCGCGGTCTGCACCCTCGGCATCCTCTACAACGTTGTCGAGGGCCGGCGGGTCGACCGTGTCGTCGTCCTGACCGGCTGCACGGTGGTGCTCGCCCTGGTGGTCCGGCAGGGCATCATGCTCCTCGACAACATCGCGCTCACCCATGAACTGGCGCAGAAGGAGAACCACTTCCGCTCCCTCGTGCAGGGCTCCAGCGACGTCATCATGATCGCGGCCTCCACCGGGATCCTGCGCTATGTGAGCCCCGCCGCCGCCGGTGTGTACGGCCGGGAGGCGGACGAGCTCATCGGTTCGGAACTGGCCTCGCTCATCCATCCCGAGGACTTCGGACGCGTCGTCCACGAGGTGCGCCGGTTTCTCGCCGCTCCACCGGCGGAGGAGCCCACCACCCGGATCGAGTGCCGCTTCCGCTCCGGCACCGGTGACTGGCTCAACGTGGAGTCCACGGTCAACCGGCACCAGGGCGGCCTGATCTTCAACAGCCGCGATGTCACCGAACGGGTGAGACTTCAGGCCCAGTTGCAGCACAACGCCGAACACGACCCGCTCACCGATCTGCCGAACCGGGCGCTGTTCACCGAGCGCGTGCGTCAGTCCCTCACCGGCCGGCGGTCCGGGGACCCGGGCACCGCGGTGCTCTTCATCGACCTCGACGGCTTCAAGGGGGTCAACGACCGCCTCGGCCACCAGGCGGGTGACGAGCTGCTGATCCAGGCGGCCCGCCGGCTGGCCGAGTCCGTCCGTGCGGGGGACACCGCGGCGCGGCTCGGCGGGGACGAGTTCGCCGCCCTGATCCTCGGTGACGGCACCCGCGACGCGTCGGCCCGCGAGTCCCAGGTCCGCGAGATCGCCGACCGGCTGCGGCTCACGCTCTCGCAGCCGTACCGCATCGACGGCAGCGAAGTGCGGGTGGCCGCCTCCATCGGGGTGGCCTTTGCCGAGCCCTCGATCACCCCCACCGACCTGATGCGCAACGCCGACCTCGCCATGTACCGCGCGAAGGCCGGCGGCAAGGACCGTGTCGAGCTGTACGCACCGCAGATGCAGGCCGAGGTGGTCCGCCGCTCCGAACTCGCCGCACGGCTGCGCAGCGCACTGCACGACGGCGAGTTCGCGCTGCTGCACCAGCCGGTGGTGAGCCTGGCCACCGGCCGGATCGAGGCCGTCGCGGCGCAGGCCCGCTGGCGCTCCACCCAGGGCATCCTGTTCACGCCCGCGGAGTTCCTGCGGGTCGCCGACGACGGCGACCGCACCGCGGAGCTCGGCCGCTGGCTCCTGGAGGAAGCGGTGGAGCAGGCCGCCGAGCGCAGCAGAATCGGCCACCGGGTGCCGGTCTCCGTCCGTATCTCCGCGCGGGGACTGCTGGACAGATCGATGCCGCTCGGCTCCATCGAGGCGCTGCTGACCCGGCACGGACTGGCGTCGGGCGCGCTGATCATCGAACTGGCCGACAGCGATCCGCGGATCTCGTTCGACGAGCTGGAGCAGCGCCTCGTCTCGCTGCGCCGGCTGGGCGTGCGGATCGCCCTCGACGGCTTCGGGAGCGGCTATGCCGCCATCAACGCCCTTCGCAGACTGCCGGTGGATGTCTTGAAGCTGGACAGAGGACTGGTGGAGGGCGTCGTGGAGTCGGCGCGTCTGCACAAGATCACCAGTGGTCTGCTGCGCATCGCCTGCGACCTCGGGATGCAGTCCGTGGCCGACGGGGTGGATGTGCCGGAGCAGGTTCTCGCGCTGCGTGCCATGGGATGTACACACGGCCAGGGCATGGCCTTCTCCGGCGCGCTGGACGAGTATCGGCTGCGCAGAGCGCTGGTCCGCGACGAGTTCCCGGTGCCCGGCGGCATCGCTCTGCCGGTGCTGACGGGTGGCGCTCTACCGGCCCAGAGCGGATCACATGGTGAGACGCGCGTCCCACCCACTTGACACTCCCCCCGCGTCGGGGGGAGGGTCTGTGCCATGCGCACCCGAATTCTCGTACTTGGAAAGCGCGTCGGCTGAGTGGGCCATGACGGCCCGCAGACCCCTCCCGACGCGCTCCCCTCGCTTGCCTCATGGCACGAGGGGTTTTTTGTTGCACCGGCACCACCGTCAAAACGCACAAAACGAGCAGTCCTCGCATAAACCCTCAGCTTCGAGAAGAGAATGCCGATGACCGAGCAGGCCACCGGGGCCCACCATCCGCAGCCGCGGGCCCGTACCGGCGGACACCAGACCGCTGCAGTTGAGCACGTCACGGGCGCGCAGTCCCTCATCCGCTCTCTCGAGGAAGTGGGGGCCGACACGGTGTTCGGCATCCCCGGCGGCGCCATCCTCCCCGCGTACGACCCGATGATGGACTCGCAGCGGGTGCGCCACGTCCTGGTCCGCCACGAGCAGGGCGCGGGTCACGCCGCCACCGGCTACGCGCAGGCCACCGGCAAGGTCGGCGTCTGCATGGCCACCTCGGGCCCCGGCGCCACGAACCTGGTCACCCCGATCGCCGACGCGCACATGGACTCCGTCCCCATGGTCGCGATCACCGGCCAGGTCGCCTCCAAGGCCATCGGCACGGACGCCTTCCAGGAGGCGGACATCTGCGGCATCACGATGCCGATCACCAAGCACAACTTCCTGGTCACCAACGCCGACGAGATCCCGCGCACCATCGCCGAGGCCTTCCACATCGCCTCCACCGGCCGCCCGGGTCCCGTTCTCGTCGACATCGCGAAGGACGCCCTGCAGGCGCGGACCACCTTCAGCTGGCCGCCGCAGACCGACCTGCCCGGCTACCGCCCGGTGACCAAGCCGCACGCCAAGCAGATCCGTGAGGCCGCCAAGCTCATCACCCAGGCCAAGCGGCCCGTCCTGTACGTCGGCGGCGGCGTTCTGAAGGCCAACGCCACCGCCGAGCTGAGGGTTCTCGCCGAGCTCACCGAAGCCCCCGTCACCACCACCCTGATGGCGCTGGGCGCGTTCCCCGACAGCCACCCGCTGCACGTGGGAATGCCGGGCATGCACGGAGCGGTCACCGCCGTCACCGCGCTGCAGAAGGCCGACCTGATCGTCGCCCTCGGAGCCCGTTTCGACGACCGTGTCACCGGCAAGCTGGACAGCTTCGCCCCGTTCGCCAAGATCGTGCACGCGGACATCGACCCGGCCGAGATCGGCAAGAACCGCACAGCCGACGTCCCGATCGTCGGTGACGCCCGCGAGGTCATCGCCGACCTGGTGCTGGCCGTCCAGGCCGAGCACAGCGAGGGCCGCACCGGTGACTACAGCGCCTGGTGGAAGGACCTCAGCCGCTGGCGCGACACCTACCCGCTGGGCTACGACCAGCCGGACGACGGCAGTCTGTCCCCGCAGCAGGTCATCCAGCGCGTCGGGCAACTCGCGCCCGAGGGCACGATCTTCGCCGCCGGCGTCGGCCAGCACCAGATGTGGGCCGCTCACTTCATCGACTACGAGAAGCCCGCCACCTGGCTCAACTCCGGCGGCGCCGGGACCATGGGATACGCGGTCCCGGCCGCGATGGGCGCCAAGGCCGGCATGCCGGACCGCGCCGTCTGGGCGATCGACGGCGACGGCTGCTTCCAGATGACCAATCAGGAACTGACCACCTGCGCGCTCAACAACATCCCGATCAAGGTCGCCATCATCAACAACGGCGCCCTGGGGATGGTCCGCCAGTGGCAGACCCTGTTCTACAACCAGCGCTACTCCAACACGGTGCTGCACTCCGGCCCCGAGAACGGCATCGCCGTCGCGGGCCAGTCCAGCGGCGGCACCCGCGTCCCGGACTTCGTCAAGCTGTCCGAGGCCATGGGCTGTCACGCGATCCGCTGCGAGTCCCCGGACGATCTGGACAAGGTCATCGCCGAGGCGAACGCGATCAACGACCGCCCGGTCGTGATCGACTTCATCGTCCACGAGGACGCCATGGTGTGGCCGATGGTCGCCGCCGGCACCTCCAACGACGAGGTCATGGCCGCCCGCGGGGTCCGCCCCGACTTCGGCGACAACGAAGACGACTGAGCGCGCTTAAGAGAACGAGTAGAGAGAAACCGACCCATGTCCAAGCACACGCTCTCCGTTCTGGTCGAGAACACGCCCGGCATCCTCGCCCGGATCGCCGCCCTGTTCTCCCGCCGCGGCTTCAACATCGACTCGCTCGCCGTGGGCGTCACCGAGCACCCCGACATCTCCCGCATCACCATCGTGGTCAATGTCGAGGACCTGCCGCTGGAGCAGGTGACCAAGCAGCTCAACAAGCTGGTCAACGTCCTGAAGATCGTCGAGCTCGAACCTGGCGGTGCGATCCAGCGCGAACTCGTGCTGGTGAAGGTCCGCGCCGACAACGAGACGCGCTCGCAGATCGTCGAGATCGTCCAGCTGTTCCGCGCCAAGACCGTGGACGTCTCACCCGAGGCGGTCACCATCGAGGCCACCGGTTCGAGTGACAAGCTCGAGGCGATGCTGAAGATGCTGGAGCAGTTCGGCATCAAGGAGCTCGTCCAGTCCGGCACGATCGCCATAGGGCGCGGTGCCCGGTCCATCACCGACCGGTCCCTGCGCGCTCTGGACCGCAGCGCCTGACAGCGCCCGCCCCGCGCTCTGCTCGCATCGCGAGACCGTCGCACTTTCGCCCCCGACCCCGCCGTACGGTGGGACGCACACCTGCACACCAAGGAGATATTCCAGTGGCCGAGCTGTTCTACGACGACGATGCCGACCTGTCCATCATCCAGAACCGCAAGGTCGCGGTCATCGGTTACGGCAGCCAGGGCCACGCCCACGCGCTGTCGCTCCGTGACTCGGGCGTCGACGTCCGCGTCGGTCTGCACGAGGGCTCCAAGTCCAAGGCCAAGGCCGAGGAGCAGGGCCTGCGCGTGGTGACGCCGGCCGAGGCTGCCGCCGAGGCCGACGTCATCATGATCCTCGTCCCGGACCCGATCCAGGCCCAGGTCTACGAGGAGTCCATCAAGGACAACCTGAAGGACGGCGACGCGCTCTTCTTCGGCCACGGCCTCAACATCCGCTACGGCTTCATCAAGCCGCCGGCCGGTGTCGACGTCGCCATGGTCGCCCCGAAGGGCCCGGGCCACCTGGTCCGCCGTCAGTACGAGGAGGGCCGCGGCGTTCCGTGTATCGCCGCCGTCGAGCAGGACGCCACGGGCAAGGGCTTCGAGCTGGCGCTGTCGTACGCCAAGGGCATCGGTGGCACCCGCGCCGGTGTCATCAAGACGACCTTCACCGAGGAGACCGAGACCGACCTCTTCGGCGAGCAGGCCGTTCTCTGCGGCGGTGCGTCCGCGCTCGTCAAGGCGGGCTTCGAGACCCTGACCGAGGCGGGCTACCAGCCGGAGATCGCGTACTTCGAGTGCCTCCACGAGCTGAAGCTGATCGTGGACCTCATGTACGAGGGCGGCCTGGAGAAGATGCGCTGGTCGGTCTCCGAGACCGCCGAGTGGGGCGACTACATCACCGGCCCGCGGATCATCAACGACCAGACCAAGGCCGAGATGAAGAAGGTTCTCGCCGAGATCCAGGACGGCACCTTCGCCAAGAACTGGATGGACGAGTACCACGGCGGTCTGAAGAAGTACAACGAGTACAAGAAGGCCGACAGCGAGTCGCTGCTGGAGACCACCGGCAAGGAGCTGCGCAAGCTCATGAGCTGGGTCGACAACGACGAGGCGTGAGCCGCGGACGGGGGCCGGGACAACAGAGTCCCGGCCCCCGTCGCACACCGCGCCGCGGTCCGGCCGCTGCTCCATTGTGGCTGACCACGGACGGGTGATCCTGCCTCGGAGGCGTAAGACCAGCGCCGAAGCACCACTACACTTCTCAACACATACGCGTCAGGCCCACAGTGTCGTGCGTCTTCCACGCGGCTTGCCCCTCCACCGCCTTCGGCCGTCGGGACGGCCGTTCTCCCCCGTAGCGCGTGGCGCACGGGCGGGGGCCCCATGGACTTGTGAGGACACACGTGAGCTCGAAACCTGTCGTACTCATCGCTGAAGAGCTGTCGCCCGCCACCGTTGACGCGCTGGGCCCGGACTTCGAGATCCGGCACTGCAACGGCGCCGACCGCGCGGAGCTGATCCCCGCCATCGCCGATGTGGACGCGATTCTCGTCCGCTCCGCCACCAAGGTGGACGCCGAGGCCATCGCCGCGGCCCGGAAGCTGCGCGTCGTCGCCCGCGCAGGCGTCGGACTGGACAATGTCGACGTCTCCGCCGCCACCAAGGCCGGCGTGATGGTCGTGAACGCGCCGACGTCCAACATCGTCACCGCGGCCGAGCTCGCCTGCGGTCTGCTGGTCGCCACGGCCCGCAACATCCCGCAGGCCAACACCGCCCTGAAGAACGGCGAGTGGAAGCGGTCCAAGTACACGGGTGTCGAGCTCAGCGAGAAGACCCTCGGCGTCGTCGGTCTCGGCCGCATCGGCGTGCTGGTCGCGCAGCGGATGTCCGCCTTCGGCATGAAGATCGTCGCCTACGACCCCTACGTCCAGCCCGCGCGGGCCGCGCAGATGGGCGTCAAGCTCCTTTCGCTCGACGAACTGCTCGAGGTCTCGGACTTCATCACCGTGCACCTGCCGAAGACCCCCGAGACCCTCGGTCTCATCGGTGACGAGGCGCTGCACAAGGTCAAGCCGACCGTCCGCATCGTCAACGCCGCGCGCGGCGGGATCGTCGACGAGGAGGCGCTCTACTCGGCGCTCAAGGAGGGCCGCGTCGCCGGCGCCGGCCTCGATGTGTACGCCAAGGAGCCCTGCACCGACTCCCCGCTCTTCGAGCTGGACGAGGTCGTCTGCACCCCGCACCTCGGCGCCTCCACCGACGAGGCGCAGGAGAAGGCCGGCGTCTCGGTCGCCCGCTCCGTGCGTCTCGCGCTCGCCGGTGAGCTCGTCCCGGACGCGGTCAACGTCCAGGGCGGTGTGATCGCCGAGGACGTCAAGCCCGGTCTGCCGCTGGCCGAGCGCCTCGGCCGGATCTTCACCGCGCTCGCGGGCGAGGTCGCGGTCCGTCTCGACGTCGAGGTCTACGGCGAGATCACCCAGCACGACGTCAAGGTCCTGGAGCTGTCCGCGCTCAAGGGCGTCTTCGAGGACGTCGTCGACGAGACCGTCAGCTACGTCAACGCTCCGCTGTTCGCGCAGGAGCGCGGTGTCGAGGTGCGCCTGACGACCAGCTCGGAGTCGCCGGACCACCGCAACGTCGTCACCGTCCGCGGCACCCTGTCGGGCGGCGAGGAGGTCGCGGTCTCCGGCACGCTGGCCGGCCCCAAGCACCTCCAGAAGATCGTCGCGATCGGTGACCACGACATCGACCTGGCGCTCGCCGACCACATGGTCGTCCTGCGCTACGACGACCGGCCCGGTGTCGTCGGCACCGTCGGCCGGATCCTCGGCGAGGCCGGTCTGAACATCGCGGGCATGCAGGTGTCGCGTGCGGAGGAGGGCGGCGAGGCGCTCGTCGTGCTCACCGTGGACGACACCGTGCCGCAGCAGGTGCTGACCGAGATCGCGGACGAGATCGGCGCTGTCTCGGCCCGTTCGGTGAACCTCACCGACTGACCGTCCGTCGTCGTACGCCGAAGGGCCCGGCTCACAGGAGTGCGCCGGGCCCTTCGCGTTGCCCGGTGTCAGCGGGCGCCGGCCGGTTCGGCCGCGCCGTCCCCGGCCGGGTCATGTGCGGCCCGCACGGTCTGCGGGGGAGTGGCGTTCCGCAGCAGGGTGGCGGCGAGGACCGCGGCCGCGACCAGCACGACGCCCGCTCCGACGGCCGCGAGCTGCATGCCGTGGACGAAGGCGTCACGGGCCACCGCCAGCACCGATTCGCCCAGCCCGTCCGGCAGTTGACCGGCGACGGCCGCCGCCCCGCCCAGCGTCTCGCGGACCGCGTCCAGCGCGTCCGCCGGTACGCCCTTCGGTGCGGAGTCCGCGATGTCCTGCCGGTAGACGGCCGTGCCGATGGAGCCGAGGAGCGCCATGCCGAGCGCGCCCCCGAACTCCTGTCCCGTCTCCAGCAGGGACGCGGCCGAACCCGCCTTCTCCGCCGGGGCCCCGGCCAGTGCCAGATCGCTGACCAGCGCCATCACGGTGACGATGCCGCAGCCGATGACAGCGGCCCCGGCCAGCAGCAGCCAGAGCGAGTCCGTACCCGAGCAGGCCAGGACGGCGAATCCGGCGGCCGCCACGACGAACCCGCCGGCGATGACGTGGGCCCGGTCGGTCCGCCCGCCGAGCGTGGTGGCGACGGGGGCGGCGACGCCGATCGCCAGCGAGGGCGCCAGGCTCCACAGGGCGGCCTCCAGGGTGCCCATACCGAGCACGGACTGCAGATACTGCGTGGTGAAGTAGGCGGAGCCCATCACGGCGAAGGCGGCGACGGTGTTCAGCGCGATGCCCGTGCCGAAGATGCGGTGGGTGAAGAGGTCCTTGCTGATCATCGCGTCGGAGCGGGTGCGTTGCCGGCGGACGAAGACCGCGCCGACGGCGAGTCCGGCCACAACGCACAGCACCGCGACGGTATTTGGGCCCTCGGCCGCGAACTCCTTCAGCCCGTAGACCACCGGCAGGACGGTGGCCATCGACAGCGGGACGCTGAGCAGGTCGAACCGTCCGGGCGCCGGGTCCTTGAACTCCGGGACCAGCAGGGGCACCAGGACGAGCAGGAGCAGCATCGCCGGCACGTTGACCAGGAAGACGGAACCCCACCAGAAGTGGTTGAGCATCACGCCGCTCATCACCGAGCCGAGCGCGATCCCGCCCGCCATGGCTCCCGACCAGATGCCGATCGCCCGGCTGCGCTGGCGGTCGTCGCGGAACATGTTGCGGACCAGCGCCATGGTCGTCGGCATCAGCGTGGCTCCGCCGATGCCGAGCAACGCCCGTGCGGCGATGAGCATTTCCGCGCTCTGTGCGTAGGCGGCTCCGATCGAGGCGACGCCGAAGGCGGTGGCACCGATGAGCAGAAGCCGGCGCCGGCCGATGCGGTCGCCGAGCGAACCCATGGTGATGAGGAGTCCCGCGAGGGCGAAGGCGTAGATGTCGAAGATCCAGAGCTGTTGCGTGCTGCTCGGGTCCAGTTCGCGACTGATGGCCGGGACGGCGAAGTAGAGGACGGAGACGTCCATCGAGACCAGCAGAAGAGGCAGCAGGAGGACCACGAAGGCGGTCCACTCCCGGCGGCCGGCGCGAGATGTGGCTAAGTGGCGGAGTTCGGTCATGCCTCGTAATGTACGAGCGTATAAAACATCTGTCTAGAACAGTTGTGTAAAACAAACGTATAGGACGGCTGTATGGCACCGCGCTAGGCTGCTGACATGGGACATCGTGAGGATCTGCTCGAAGGCGCGAAGCGCTGCCTCCTGGAGAAGGGCTACGCCCGCACGACGGCGCGCGACATCGTCGCCGCGTCCGGCACCAACCTCGCCTCCATCGGCTACCACTACGGCTCCAAGGACGCCCTCCTCCACCAGGCGTTCCTCGCGGTGACGGAGGAGTGGGGGGATGCGGTGGGCCCGGCCGGCCGCGAGGAGTTCGACGCTCCGAAGGACGCGCTGGAGCGCTTCCGCAAGACCTGGGAAGAGGTCCTGGCGACCTTCGACAGCAGCAGGCCCGTGTGGAAGCTCCAACTGGAGGTCGTCTCCCGCCTCGACGACGACGAGAAGCTGCGGGACGCGATCCGCGACCCGCAGGCGGAGGGCCGCCTCGGTCTCGCCGAGGCGTTCGCCGGTACCGATCCGGTGGCGGATCCCGAGAAGGCCCGGGTGACGGGCCTGTTCTACCAGGCGCTGCTGGCCGGCGTGATGATCCAGTGGCTGGTGGACCCGGACACCGCGCCGTCCGCCGACGACCTGACGAACGGTCTGCGGGCCGTGCTGGAGGACCGCAGCTGACGGTCTGTCACCAGCGGTCAGGGGGCGGGCGGCCCGGCCACTCCCTGGAGCCGCGCCGCCTTGAGAGCCATGTGGAGCAGCAGCCGGTCCTCGCCCTGTGAGAGGTCGAGGCCGGTGAGCTGTTCGACGCGGGAGAGGCGGTAGTAGAGCGTCTGCCGGTGGATGCCGAGCGCGGACGCCGTGCGGCTCGCCTGGCCCGCACAGTCGAGGAACTCCTCGGCGGTACGCGCCAGTTCGGTGTGGGAGCCGGTCAACAAGGTGGCGACCACGGGGTCGTGGGCCGTCTCCGCGGGCAGCGCCGTCAGCATGCGGTACGGGCCGATCTCCGACCACTGCGCGACCGGCCCGAGGCGGGGCTGTGCCCGGGCGGCCCGGGCGGCCGAAGTCGCCTCCTGCCAGGCCGCGTTGAGGCCGGTGAGCCCCTGACGGGCGCGAGCGATCCCGACGGTCGCGGTGCCGGCCGCCGCGAGCAGCCGTTCGGCGACGGCGAGCGCGGGGGCAGGCGACTCGGTGGTCCGCAGTCGCACCAGGGCGGCGAGCCGGGCGCCCGCGTCGGCGGACTGCGGGGCATGGTCCGGGAGCCCGCCGGGCCGGGGCACCGTGGACACGGCGGCCACCCCCGGCAGGGAGCGCGGCGCGGGCGCGTCCACGGCCGGCCAGGGCGACACGCACACCACCGCGTGCGGGCCCTCCGGCCCCGGACCGCTGCCGAGCGCCGTGCGCAGGTCCGCGACCGCCATGTCGTAGTGCCAGTCGCGCTCCGCCGTCAGCACCGCACGGAACTCCCGCGACAGGTCCGCGCCCGCACGCTCCTCGTCCGCCAGCAGTGTGCCGATGCGTTCGGTGACCTCCATGGCCGCCGACAGCTGCGCGGGGGTCGGGCCCGGCGTGGCGTCGAGCAGCCATACGTAGCCCAGCACGATGCCCCGATGGCGTACGGGCAGGCAGATCCGGTCCCGGAACACCCCCGCGTCGGGGGATGCCGGGATGCGGACCGGACCCGTCGCCCGGGTGATGCCGAAGCCCTCGAACCAGGCGCGGACGGCCGGTGTCGACTTGCGGGTGAGGATCGAACGGGTCCTGACCGGGTCCATCGCGGTGTCGTCGTCGCTGTCGTGCGCACCGAAGGCGATCAGCCCGAAATCGCGGTTCTCCAGCGTCGCCGGAACGGCCAGCAGCGCCGAGATCTCGTCCACGAGTTCCTGGTAGTCGCCCTTCATGCAGATATTCTGGCACGCCCTTCAGACAAATGTATGAGATCGCGGACACGGATGCGTGACAGCTGTCGATGGCAGACGATCGGAGCGATCCTTAGGTTTCACGGTGGTTCTTCGTGCCGTTCCGGATCCGTTCACCGCGGGCCGTGCCGGCCCTGTCCGTACTCTCCGTGGAGGTCCCCGTGCTGGGTCCCGTGATCCTCGCCGCGTCGCGCAGCGACAAGATGCGCCGCGTCGTTTCGGCCGCCCCGGTCACCAAGCCCGTGGTGAACCGGTTCATCGCCGGCGAGTCGGTCCACGAGACGATCCCCGTCGTCCAGAACACGGCCGACCGCGGTCTCGAGGTCACGCTCGACGTCCTCGGCGAGGACATCACGGACCCGACCGAGGCGCTGCGCGCCCGGGACGCCTACCTGGAGCTCATCGAGGCGCTCAAGCCGCTCGGCCTCGGCACCCGCGCCGAGATGTCGGTGAAGCTGTCCTCCTTCGGCCAGGCGCTCCCCGGGGGCCACGACCTCGCCCTGAAGAACGTCACCCCCGTCGTCGAGGCCGCCGCCGAGATCGGCACCACGGTGACGCTCGACATGGAGGACCACACCACCATCGACTCGACCCTGGCCATCCACGCCGATCTGCGGGAGCGCTTCCCGGGAACCGGCGCGGTCGTCCAGTCGTACCTCTTCCGTACGGAGGACGACTGCCGGGCCCTCGCCGAGGCGGGCTCGCGCGTGCGTCTGGTCAAGGGCGCCTACAAGGAGCCCGCGTCCGTCGCGTACCAGGACAAGGCCGAGGTCGACAAGGCGTACATCCGCTGCCTGAAGATCCTGATGGAGGGTGAGGGCTATCCGATGGTCGGGTCGCACGACCCGCGGATCATCTCCATCAGCCAGGAGCTCGCCCGCCGGGCAGGCCGCAAGCTCGACGACTACGAGTTCCAGATGCTGTTCGGCATCCGGGAGGCGGAGCAGCACCGGCTGGCCGCCGAGGGCCACCGGATGCGTGTCTACATCGCCTACGGCACCGACTGGTACGGATACTTCATGCGCCGCCTCGCGGAGCGCCCCGCCAACCTGGCGTTCTTCCTGCGTTCGCTGGTCAGCCGCGGCTGAACCCCCCAACTGACCTACTGATTAAGGAGATTCGGCAACCATGGACGCTGTGACCAAGGTCCCCGCGCCGGTCAACGAGCCGGTCCACTCCTATGCGCCGGGCACCCCCGAGCGCTCCCGCCTGGAGGCCAAGCTCAAGGAGCTGGCCGAGAACCCGATCGACCTGCCGATGACCATCGGCGGAGTGCGTCGGATGGGCGGTGGCGAGCGGGTCGACGTCGTCCAGCCGCACAACCACACGGCGGTCATCGGCACCTTCGCCGCCGCCACCCAGCAGGACGCGCAGGACGCGGTCGACGCCGCGCTCGCCGCCGCGCCCGCGTGGCGCGCGATGTCCTTCGACGACCGTGCCGCGATCATCCTGCGCGCCGCCGAGCTGCTGGCCGGTCCGTGGCGCGAGACGCTCGCCGCCTCCACGATGCTGGGCCAGTCCAAGACGGCGCAGCAGGCGGAGATCGACACCCCCTGTGAGCTCGTCGACTTCTGGCGCTTCAACGTCTCCTACGCCCGTGACCTGCTGGCCGAGCAGCCGCCCGCCAACTCCCCGGGTGTGTGGAACCGGCTGGACCACCGGCCGCTCGAGGGCTTCGTCTACGCGATCACGCCCTTCAACTTCACCGCGATCGCCGGCAACCTGCCCACCGCCCCCGCCCTGATGGGCAACGTGGTCGTGTGGAAGCCGTCCCCGACGCAGACCCACGCCGCCGTGCTGCTGATGCAGCTGCTGGAGGAGGCGGGCCTGCCCAAGGGCGTCATCAACCTGGTGACCGGCGACGGCATCGCCGTCTCCGAGGTGGCGCTGAACCACCCCGAGCTGGCCGGCATCCACTTCACCGGCTCGACCAAGACCTTCCAGCACCTGTGGAAGACGGTCGGCAACAACATCGAGAAGTACCGCTCCTACCCGCGCATCGTCGGTGAGACGGGCGGCAAGGACTTCGTCGTTGCCCACCCGAGCGCCGACCGCGCCGTGCTGAAGACCGCGCTGACCCGTGGCTCCTTCGAGTTCCAGGGCCAGAAGTGCTCGGCCTCCTCGCGTGCGTACGTCCCCGCCTCCATCTGGAACTCCGGCTTCAAGGAGGAGTTCGCGGCCGAGGTCGACGGCATCAAGATGGGTGACGTCACCGATCTGACGAACTTCATCGGCGCCGTCATCGACGAGCGTGCCTTCGCCAAGAACAAGGCCGCGATCGACCGGGCCAAGGCCGACGACAGCTGCACCATCGTCGCCGGCGGCACCTACGACGACTCGGTGGGCTACTTCGTCCGCCCGACCGTCGTCGAGTGCTCGGACCCCGCGAGCGAGGTCTTCACCACCGAGTACTTCGGTCCGTTCCTCGCGGTCCACGTCTACGAGGACGACCAGTACGAGGCCATGCTGGAGCAGATGGAGTCGGTGTCGGCCTACGCGCTGACGGGTGCGGTCATCGCCAACGACCGCGCGGCCGCGGCGCACGCGATGGAGAAGCTGCGGTACGCCGCGGGCAACTTCTACATCAACGACAAGTCGACCGGCGCCGTCGTCGGCCAGCAGCCCTTCGGCGGCGGCCGGGCCTCCGGCACCAATGACAAGGCCGGTGCCCCGCAGAACCTGATGCGCTGGACGCTGACCCGCGCCATCAAGGAGACGCTGGTAGCGCCGACCGAGTACGGCTACCCGCACATGGGTTGACGGTTTCCGTCGCCCCCAGCACTCCGCCCCCGTCCCGGCCCCCACGCCGGCACGGGGGCGGCTTCATGCGCCCTCGGTTCTCCGCATCGTTCGCTCGCGGACCTCAGACCTTCCGCCAGCGGGCCATCGCGAACGAGAAGACGCCGAACAGAGCCAGCCCGACGGCGATCACGGCCAGCAGCCACGGCCCCACCGGGGTGTCGGCGAAGGAGCGGAGAGCGTCGTCGAAGCCCTTGGCCTTGTCCGGTTCGTAGTCGACGGCGGCCCGTACGACGAACACCCCGATCGCCGTGAAGAGGGCGCCGCGCGCCGCGCCGCCGCCCACGCCGGTGACATCGACGAGCTGACGGGTCCTGCGCGACATCTCGCCGAGCTTCAGATGCTTGTGGTACTTCCGCAGGGCGGCCCGGGCGCCGACCCAGATGCCGGCGACGGCTATGCCGACTCCGGCGATGCCCACGAGCCACTGGCCCGCGGGCAGTTCGAGCGCCCGCGCGGTGATGTCCTGCGACTGCTGGTCCGAGGACCCGCCGCCTCCGCCGCTGCTGCGGTCGCCCGCGGCGAAGGCCAGTACGGAGTAGGCGACGAAGCCGTAGAAGAGGAAGCGGCCAGCCGACAGCAGCCGCTTGTGCGTCTTGTGGCCGTCGGGCCCGGCGGCTCCGAACAGCGCCTCCGACAGGCGCCAGAGCGCCATCCCGACCAGCCCGATCCCCACGGCCCACAGCATCACGGACCCCATGGGCTTCTCCGACAACTCGGCGAGCGCGCCGCCGCGGTCGGCCTGCTTCCCCCCGTCACCGAAGGCGATCTGCAGGGCGAGAATGCCCACGAGCAGATAGATCACCCCGCGGGCGACGAAACCCCAGCGGGCTGCCACGTCCATGGCAGAGCTGTTCGCCGCCCGACGGGCCGTCATGTGTCCACGAAGCGTCAACGCACGTGCGTTCATCAGTGAACCTCCCGTACGCGGGTGCCCTGCGGACCTGCGTGAAAACCGGGAGGTCACCAGGCGGCCCGTCGGGAGGGGGCGTTGGCGTGACGCGAGGGGAGGCCGAGCACACGCGTGGCGTGCGGGCGCGACGGATTTCTGCGACCGCCCCGGCCCGGGCTGTCCGGTGAACCCACCGCACGGGGAGGTGGGTTCACCGGCCTGATCCGAACGACAGACCCTGCGGACACGAACTAGGCGCCCGTGGCAGTGCTGCCGCCGCCGGCGTCCTCCGCCAGCCGCTTGATCGCGGAGAGCCGGGAGTCCCACTCGGACGCCACCCGGTCCATCCAGCGGGCCGTGACGTTCAGCCGTGCGGGCAGGACCGTGTAGCGGGCCTCGCGGCCCTCCCGGTGGCCGGTGACGAGGCCGGCCCGGGTGAGGACCGCGAGGTGCTTGACGATCGCCTGCCGGCTGACCGGCAGCTCCCGGGCCAGGACGGTGGCGGTCGCCTCGCCGTGGGCGGCGATCGCGTCGAGTATCCGGCGGCGGGTCGGGTCCGCCAGCGCGGACAGGACCTCCGTCACGGCATCCTGGTCGGCCTCCGTCATGCCGCGAGCTGCTCCGCGTACTTCTGGACGTTCACGACCTGCTCGCTCCAGCCCTGCGAGTGGCTCTCGTACGACGCCCCTTCCTTCCTGTCCTCGGGGATGACCAGCTCGGCGAAGCCGGTCTCCACCACGCGCAGATGGGTGCCGTCGCCCTCGGGGGTGAGGGTGAACTCGACGAGCGTGGAGTTGCCCTCCACCGCCTGCTCGCCCGGGTACGCGCTCGCCCACCGGTAGGAGAAGTGGTTCGGCGGGTCGACCGTGACGATGGTCGTCGGGAACTGTCCCCATTCGCCGTGGTCCAGGTGCATGGTGCCGCCCGGGCGCAGGTCGACGGGCGTCGGACTGCCCTGCCCGAACCAGGAGCCGACGTGCTCCGGCTCCGTGAGTACCGCCCATACCCGCTCGACGGGCGCCGCGATGCTGATCTCTCGTTCGATCCGGTTCTCGGTCATGGCTTCCACCTCCGGTTCTTCCATGACGTGCTACTCAATGGTTGCACGTCATGGTGGATAGTGCAACCTGTCGGTTGCGCGTCGTCCCGGTGGTCGCAGGTCGGCACGACTCACCGCGTCCGAGGTGACGTGGCTGGTGTTCGGCGCCCGGATCACTGCCAGCCGGAGACGATCAGCGAAAGGCCGAGGGTGAACCCGGCGCCCAGCACCATCAGATACGAGCCGTAGAACCGCCGGTACCGGCGCAGCAGCAGTCCCAGAGCGGCGCAGACCAGACCCACCGTCAGGGTGCGCGAGCCGCGGGCGGCCGCCGCCGACGTCAGCCACGAGCCGGGCGGTACGTCCGCGCGCCCGCCCTCGGCGGCGTACACCTTGAACGGGATGCCGTTCCACGGCTGGTGCCGCACCGCGTCCGCGGACTCGAGCGTGAGCTCCTGGCGCACCTGCGCCCGCATCCGGTCCGTCGTCAGGGGCGCGGGCATCTGTACCCCCACGCCCGCCAGTTGGAGCGCCAGCAGCGAGCCGGCCAGGCTGCCGGCGAGCGCGCCCACCGAGAGACGGAGAGCTGCCCGCGGGACCGCCACGCAGGCGATCGCCAGCAGCAGTTCCGGCATCAGCGGCCAGCTCAGCGCTTCGGCGAAGGCCCACAGGAACGCGATCGGCAAACCCCAGCGCGAGGTCACCACGGCCGCCACCCGCCTTCGCGACCGGGAGTCCCGCAGCGACTCGGCGTTCGTCCGCCCGTGCAGCGCGGCCACCGCCGCACGTGCCTCGTCCGGGGTGACCAGGGACGGCAGGGGCGCCCCGATCCGCACGCGCACCAGCGACGAACGCAGCCGCCCGTGTTTGGGCAGCAGCCGGTCCGTGCCCGCGATGCCGACCGGCACCACCGGCACACCCGCACGCTCGGCGAGCACCAGCGCTCCGCGGTGGAAGGAACCGACGCCGCCCTCCCCGCGGGTTCCTTCGGGGAAGAGGACGACCGCGCGTCCGGCGCGCAGCGCGCCGGCCGTGGCGAGGAGATCGTCCATACCGCCGCCGGTGCGGCGGACCGGGAAGCCGGCCGCGAGGCGGCGGCAGATCCTGCTCCGCCACGGCGAGGCGAACCAGTAGTCGGCCGCGGCGCCGATGGCGGGGGTGTGCCGGGAGTCGAGCGCGGCCAGCAGAGCGGCCGTGTCGGCGTGCGAGGAGTGGTTGGCGACGACGACGCAGCCGCCGCGCGGCAGGTGGCCGCGGCGCTCCACCCCGCCCGTCAGCGTCAGGACGCACCACCACAGGGCGCGTCGGAGCAGCGCGGCCGTACGGGAGGTGGCCGGTGCGGGGCCAGGTGTCGAGGCACCGGGGCGAGGGCCCTCGCGTACGACGGGGGTCCGCCGGGTGGTCCCAGGGAGCCGCCGCACGGCACCGCGGTGGCCGCGTCGCAGCCGGACCCGGGCCCGCGTCGCCGGGGGCGCGGCCGTCGCGTGCCCCGCGGCACGAGCCTTGGCCCTCACGCCGTCACCACCATCGCGAACAGGAGCGCCGGGAGCAGCGAGTCGATCCGGTCCAGCAGTCCGCCGAACCCCGGGAGCCAGTTGCCGGCGTCCTTCACCCCCGCCTCCCGCTTGACCATGGACTCCAGAAGATCGCCGAGTACGCACCCGGTCAGCACCGCCGCCCACAGCAGGGCCGAGAACGCCCCGACCGCCAGCAGGGCGAGGGCCGTTGCCACTCCGGCTCCCAGGACGCCCGCCCAGGTCTTGTTGGGGGAGAGGGGGGAGAGCGGTGCGGCGAGCGGGCCGCGCCGTCCCAGCGCCGTACCGCCGCACCAGGCCCCCACGTCCCCGAGCGCCACCGCCAGGCCCACCGCCACCGCCGTCTGCCCGAGCGTCACGAGACCGGTCAGGGCCACCGGGATCCACAGAAGTCCGAACACGGTCCGCGAAGCGCGGGTGAAGCCCGCGGTGTGGTCCCCGGCGAGCAGCGGCGGCAGCGCGGCCGCCACCAGCAGCAGCGCGGCGGACCGCAGGTCCAGCGTCTGCGGCAGCAGCCAGGCGAGCCCGGGCAGGACGACGGAGGCGGCCACGAGCACCGCATGGTCGGCGGGCTGCAGGCCCGCCATCCGTACGTACTCGCCGGCCGCGATCACGCCGAGCGAGGCGGCGAGCGCGAACGCCCCGCCCGCGCCGAGGAACAGCGCGCCCAGGAATACGGGCGCGGCAACGGCCCAGGTCCGCCAGCGCCGCCGCAGTTCGGCCCGCATCCGCACCCGGGACGGCAGCGCGGCGACCGCCAGGCCCCCGGCCCCGAGAGCACCCGCGACCAGCGGCACCGCCCGGCCCACCGCTTCCCCCGCCACCACGACCGCGCTCATGCGAGTTCCTTCCGGAGCCACCCGAGCCGGATCAGCGCGGTGAGCGCGGAACCGGCGGCGATGACGATCAGTACGGGCGTCGCCCAGCCCGTCGCGGCGGCGACGGCCACCAGGAGGCAGCGTTCGGTCTTGCCGACCGGGCCGCCGTTGCGGCGCGGAGCACCCGCGGCCGCGCCCGCCAGAGACACCCAGGACGGCAGTGTCGCGGCCAGTGCGGCCACGGCCACCAGCCACAGCGGCGCCAGAGTGAGGAATCCGGCGAGGACCACCAAGTCGGCTGCCCGGTCGCCGAGTTCGTTGATGACCGCACCGCGCCGGGTGGTGCGGCCGGTGTCCCGGGCCAGCGCGCCGTCGAGGTTGGCGAAGCCGAGCCGGGCCGCGAGGAGCACGGCGACCGGAAGCACCGCGAGAGGTGCGGGCAGCCAGGCGAGCGCCCCGGCCGCGCCGGCGGCGCAGAGCACACCGGCCGCCGTCAGGGTGTCCGGCGACACCTCACGACGGGCGAGCGCGCCACGGACCCCGGAGAGCCGGGCCGCGTACCAGGGCTTGAGAGCGTAGAGGCCGTTCATGGGGCCAACTGTCGTCCCGGAGGCGGGCCTTCACCACGAGCCGCGTACTCAATTCGCCCTGAGTATCTGTCGGGGGATCCGATGGGCGGTGCTGCCGCCGGGACGAGGAGGGCCCGGGCGTGGTGTTCCCGGCCGCGCACCGCTCCGCCTCCGGAAGCGGCATTTGTGGTGATCTTCGGTCCTCGGGCCGTGCGCGTGCGGCGGACCGTCCGCAGCCCGGGCAGACGCTCCTGACCAGGTGAAACGCCGCGCGGTGCACGCATTTGGCAGTGCTCCCGGAGGACTCGTTCCATGATCGCCGTCTCATATAGTAGGAAGTCCGACTACTTGTAGAGACAGGAGCGCGTACCTGTCCTAGCTTTGTAGAAGCCGAACGTCTCGCTCGATCCAGCGAATGGCGGCAGTGAGCTCGTGCCCCCGGCAGGTAACCCCTGCGGCACGCTCCCCGCCCTCCGGCGCCTCGAAATCTTTCCGATCTCAAGGAGTCGATCATCATGCGCGCTGCGACCGCCCGCCGAGTCCGTCACACCTCCCGCACCAGTGAGTCCGACCGCAAGAACGCAGCCGCCGCGCTGCAGCGGGCCCTGGACCGCCGCGACAACGGTGGCTCCACCGGCCACTGAGTTCTCGCGCTCCGCCATGACTCCACCATCGTCCAGATGGTGGACGTCATGTGTCATGTGCTGGGACGGCGAGTAGGGTGCCGACATGTCTCGCAGCATCAATCTCGCAGTGATCCCCGGTGACGGCATCGGCCAGGAAGTCGTGGCCCAGGGCCTGAAAGTCCTGTCCGCCGTCCTTCCCCAGGACGTGAAGCTGGAGACCAAGGCGTACGACCTCGGTGCCCAGCGCTGGCACCGCACCGGGGAGACCCTCCCCGACGCGGAGCTGGAGTCGCTCAAGAACCACGACGCGATCCTGCTGGGTGCCATCGGCGACCCGTCGGTTCCGTCCGGTGTGCTCGAGCGCGGCCTCCTGCTCAAGCTGCGTTTCGCCTTCGACCACTACGTCAACCTGCGGCCGTCGAAGCTCTTCCCGAACACGACGACACCGCTGGCCGGCCGTCCGGACATCGACTTCGTCGTCGTCCGCGAGGGCACCGAGGGTCCGTACACCGGCAACGGCGGTTCCCTGCGCACCGGTACGCCCGCCGAGGTCGCCACCGAGGTCAGCCTGAACACCGCGTACGGCGTGGAGCGCGTCGTCCGCGACGCCTTCGCGCGGGCCGCTGCCCGCCCCCGCAAGAAGCTGACGCTGGTCCACAAGAACAACGTCCTCGTCTACGCCGGCCACCTGTGGAAGAACATCTTCGACCGGGTCGCCCAGGAGTACCCCGACGTCACGACGGACTATCTGCACGTCGACGCCGCGACGATCTTCTTCGTCACCCAGCCGGAGCGCTTCGACGTCATCGTCACCGACAACCTCTTCGGTGACATCCTCACCGACCTCGCCGCCGCCGTGTCCGGCGGCATCGGCCTGGCCGCCTCCGGCAACATCAACCCGACGGGTGATTTCCCGTCGATGTTCGAGCCCGTCCACGGCTCGGCGCCCGACATCGCTGGCACCGGCAAGGCCGACCCGACGGCCACGATCCTCTCCGTCGCCCTTCTGCTGCGTCACCTCGGCTTCGAGCCGGAGGCCGTGCGCATCGAGGAGGCCGTCTCCGCCGACCTCGCGGGACGCGACGGCACGTTCCGCACGACGGACGAGATCGGCGACACGCTCGCGGTACGCGTAGCGGGCTGACCCGACGCTTCCACCAAGCCGCCGGGTCGCACACGCACCCGGCGGCTTCTCCTGTGCGGCTCCCGGGTGCCACCATCAACCCCGGACCGCTTTCACCCCGTTTCATGCACCGGCCGGCCCGAGCCATAATCGAACCGGGCCGTGGCATGCGGGAATGCTCGGACGTCCCTGCAGCTGTAGCGGCGTGAGCGCGGTCCGTCACAACCAACGGTGAAGGACACTGCACTCATGACGACGCCCACGATCGAGCTCAAGCCCTCCTCGCACCCCCTGTCCGACGCGGAGCGCAAGGCGATCCTGGCCAACCCCGGTTTCGGCCGCCACTTCACCGATCACATGGTGACGATCAAGTGGACGGAGGGCCGTGGCTGGCACGACGCGCAGCTCACCCCGTACGCGCCGCTGTCGATCGACCCGGCCAACATGACGCTGCACTACGCGCAGGAGATCTTCGAGGGCCTGAAGGCCTACCGCCGGCCCGACGGTTCGGTCGCCACGTTCCGCCCGGACGCCAACGCCCGGCGCTTCCAGAGCTCGGCCCGCCGTCTCGCCATGCCCGAACTGCCGGTCGAGACGTTCATCGAGGCCTGTGACGTCCTGGTCCAGCAGGACAACGCATGGGTCCCGGAGCACGGCGGCGAGGCCTCGCTCTACCTGCGGCCCTTCATGATCGCCACCGAGGTCGGTCTGGGCGTGAAGCCCGCCAACGAGTACCTGTTCCTCGTGATCGCCTCCCCGGCCGGCGCCTACTTCCCCGGTGGGGTCAAGCCGGTCTCCGTCTGGCTCTCCGAGAACTACGTCCGCGCCGTCCCCGGCGGCATGGGCTTCGCGAAGACCGGCGGCAACTACGCCGCCTCGCTGCTCGCCCAGGCCGAGGCCGCCGCCAAGGGCTGCGACCAGGTCGTGTGGCTCGACGCCGTCGAGCACAAGTGGGTCGAGGAGATGGGCGGCATGAACCTGTACTTCGTGTACGGGAACAAGATCGTCACGCCCGAGCTCAACGGCTCGCTCCTCGCCGGCGTCACCCGCGACACGCTGCTCACCCTCGCCGAGGACCTCGGATACGACTCCGTGGAGGGCCGTATCTCGACCGAGCAGTGGCGGCGCGACACCGAGAACGGCACCCTGACCGAGGTCTTCGCCTGCGGCACGGCCGCGGTGATCACCCCGGTCGGCACCGTCAAGTGCGAGAGCGGCGAGTGGACGCAGGCGGGCGGTGAGCCGGGCGAGCTGACGATGAAGCTGCGCGGGGCACTGCTGGACATCCAGCGCGGCATCACGCCCGACAAGCACGGCTGGATGCACGAACTGGCCTGACCCGCTCAGTACTTCATCGGCCACCCTGCCCCCGTTCCCGCCGTCCGGCATCGGCGAGGATGGGGGCATGGGTGCACCGGAGCGGGACCGTGAACTGGCCGAGGCCGTACGACTGCGCGAGCAGGGGAGCGCCGAGGACGCCCGGCGGATACTGCTCCGCCTCGCCGAACGGCTGCCCGACGACGTGGAGATCGCCTACCAGACCGCCTGGGTGCACGATGTGCTCGGCCTCGAGGCGGAGGCCGTTCCGTACTACGAGCGCGCCCTCGCCGGCGACGGCCTGCCGGACAGCGACCGCTGCGACGCCCTGCTGGGCCTCGGCAGCACCTACCGGGTGCTCGGCCGGTACGAGGACGCGGAGCGGACCCTGCGGCGCGGGACCGAGGAGTTTCCCGCGCACGGCGGCCTGCGGGCCTTTCTGGCCATGGCGCTGTTCAACACCGGCAGCCACGAGGAGTCCGTCCGGCTGCTGCTCGAACTCCTCGCCGCCACCAGCGAGGACCCCTCGGTGCGCAGGTTCCGGCGGGCGATCGACGCCTACGCCAAGGACTTGACCGGCACCGTCGGGTAGGACCGCAGCGTCAGCGCGGTGTACGTCAGCCCGCCCATCACGCCCGACAGGACGAAGCTGGAGTCCACGCCGCCGGTCAGCGCGAGCAGCGGACCCTCGTAGAGCGGGGTGGACACAGCGCAGAGCCCGACGGCGGCGCCGACGGCCCAGCTCACGGTGGCACGCGGGTGCCAGCCCGCCCGGAACCAGTAGATCCCGCCGCGGGCCCGCCGGTTGTAGACCTGGAGGGCCTCCGGGTCGTACACGCCGCCGCAGCGCAGGTGCGCGATCATCGTGATCACCGCCCAGGGCGTGCCGATCGCGGTCAGCAGCAGCACGAACGAGGTCATCGCCGACTGGGCGTTCCAGGCGAAGTGGCCGACGAAGACGAAGCCGGTCGCGACCACGGCGACCACCAGCGTGGCCCGGGTCCGGGTGGCACGCGGCAGGATCGCGTCCAGGTCGAGGCCCATGGAGTAGAGCATCAGCCCCGCGTTGCCGACCGATCCCGCGGTGGCGGCGAGCAGCAGCGGGACCAGGTACCAGGTGGGTGACGCGGTGACCAGCGGCCCGGCGTAGTCCAGCGCGGCGCGGGCGGCGAGCGCGGTGTAGGTGCCGAACAGCTGCGGGATCAGCAGACCCGCGAACAGCCCGAGGCAGGTGGCGCGCAGCACGCGGCGCGGGCTGTGCCGCTGCGGCGAGATGTAGCGGGTGTAGTCGCCGAGCAGGGTGATGAACGCGATCGGGCCGCTCAGCCCCGCCGCCACCGCGGACAGCAGCCACGTCGGCCAGAACGAGCCGAGCAGATACGGGGTCCCGGGCGGAGCGGCGGTGGTCGCGTCGGGTGCGTACGCGAGCAGGCCGAGCAGGAGGAGCGCCGTCATGCCGACGGCGAGGATCCGGCTCATGCGCAGCAGCAGCCGGTAGCCGTACACGGCGCCGACGACGGTACAGCCGGCGAGCAGGGCGTAGACGAGGGTGTGCGCGGCTGCGCCCGTCGGCACTCCCGCGATCCGGGACAGCGTGCCCAGCATCACGTCGCCGCCGATCCACAGGGTGAGGGCGGTGTAGCCGAGCGACAGCAGCAGGCCGACGACCGAGCCGACGAGCCGGCCGCGCACCCCGAAGGCCGCGCCGCTGGACGTCGACAGATTGGTGGCGGTGCGCAGCGAGACGAGGGCGAGCGGGGCGGTGACCGCCACGCCGACGGCCGTGCCCGCCACGACCGAGGTGACGGCCGGCCACAGGCCGAGGCCGAAGGAGACCGGCAGCCAGCCGAAGACGATCACGCCCAGGCAGAGGTTCGACCCCAGCAGGATCGAGACGAGGTCGCGCGGGGTGCTGGTGCGCTCCTGCTCCGGGATGGTGTCGACCCCGCGTTGTTCCATCGGCATACGGCTGCCCCTGACGCTCGACTGTTTGAATGCCGCTCAATGTGACCCAGGGGATGCTGACCCGTCAATGCTTCCCAGGAAAGAAACTCATGATTAGAGTGTCGTTCAAACAGGAGGTGTTTCCGACGTGCGACTGACCCCCACGGAGCGCGACCGGCTGCTGCTCTTCGGCGCCGCCGAGCTGGCGCGGGCCCGCCGGGCCCGCGGCCTGAGGCTCAATGTCCCCGAAGCCACCGCGCTGATCGCCGACACGGTCTGCGAGGCCGCCCGGGACGGCCGGCGGCTGGCGGAGGCGATCGAGGCGGCGCGCGCGGTGCTCGGTCCGGGCGATGTGCTGCCCGGGGTGGCGGACGTCGTGACCGAGGTGCATGTGGAGGCGGTCTTCGACGACGGCTCGCGTCTCGCGGTCGTCTCCGACCCGATCGGCGGCGGCTCCCTGGGCAGTGCCGCGCCCGGCGCGGTCGTGCCCGGGCCCGCGGACGTCGAGCCGGAGCCGGTACTGCGACTCACGGTGCGCAACACCGCGACCGTGCCGGTCAGCGTCACCTCCCACTTCCACTTCTTCGAGGCGAACCCGCGCCTCGACTTCGACCGGGCCTCGGCCTACGGCATGCGGCTGTGCGTGCCCGCGGGTTCCTCGGTCCGCTTCGGCGCGGGCGAGCAGTCCGAGGTCGGGCTGCTCCCGATCGGCGGCGCACGCGTGGCCATCGGGTTCGCCGGCCTGGTGGACGGCCCGCTGGACGCGCCGGGCGCCAGGGCGGAGGCGCTGCGCCGGGCCGCGGCGTGCGGCTATCTGGGCGCGACACCGCCCGGCGCAGCAGCGGATACGGAGGCGCCCCTCGCCTCGCAGGACATCCAGGAGGAGGACCAGTGACCGGCATCGATCCCCACGAGTACGCGGCCGTGCACGGCCCGCGCGCCGGCGACCGAGTCGTCCTCGGCGACTCCGGACTCGTCGTACGTGTGGAGGACGACTCCCAGAAGCCCGGCGACGAGTTCCTCGCCGGCTTCGGCAAGACCGCCCGCGACGGACTGCACCTCAAGGCCGCCGCCGTCCGCGAGACCTGTGACGTGGTGATCAGCAATGTCCTGGTGATCGACGCCGTCCAGGGCATCCGCAAGGTCTCCGTCGGCATCCGCGAGGGGCGCATCTGCTCGGTCGGACGCGCCGGGAACCCCGACACCCTCGACGGGGTGGACGTCGTGGTCGGCACGGGGACCTCCATCGTCTCCGGCGAGGGCATGATCGCCACCGCCGGAGCCGTCGACACCCATGTCCATCTGCTCTCGCCGCGGATCATGGAGGCGTCGCTCGCCTCCGGCGTCACCACCGTCATCGGCCAGGAGTTCGGTCCCGTGTGGGGCGTCGGCGTCAACTCGCCCTGGGCGCTGAAGCACGCCTTCAACGCCTTCGACGCCTGGCCCGTCAACATCGGCTTCCTCGCCCGCGGTTCGTCCTCCGACCCGGCGCCGCTCGTCGAGGCGCTCGCCGAGGGCGGCGCGTCCGGGTTCAAGGTTCACGAGGACATGGGCGCGCACACCCGCGCGCTCGACACCGCGCTGCGGGTCGCCGAGGAGCACGACGTCCAGGTCGCCCTGCACAGCGACGGGCTGAACGAGTGCCTTTCGGTGGAGGACACCCTCCGCGTCCTCGACGGCCGCACCATCCACGCCTTCCACATCGAGGGCTGCGGCGGCGGTCACGTCCCGAACGTCCTCAAGATGGCGGGCGTGCCGAACGTGATCGGCTCCTCCACCAACCCGACCCTGCCCTTCGGCCGGGACGCGGTCGCCGAGCACTACGGGATGATCGTCTCCGTCCACGACCTGAAGACCGACCTGCCCGGCGACGCCGCGATGGCCCGGGACCGCATCCGGGCCGGGACGATGGGCGCGGAGGACGTCCTCCACGACCTCGGCGCGATCGGCATCACGTCCTCCGACGCCCAGGGCATGGGCCGCGCGGGCGAGACCGTGCGCCGGACGTTCGCGATGGCCGGGAAGATGAAGGCCGAGCTCGGCCCGATGGCGGGCGACGGCGCGCACGACGACAACGCCCGCGTCCTGCGCTATGTCGCCAAGCTGACCATCAACCCCGCCATCGCGCACGGCCTCGCGCACGAGATCGGCTCCATCGAGGTCGGCAAGCTGGCCGACATCGTGCTGTGGCGCCCGCAGTACTTCGGCGCGAAGCCGCAGCTCGTCCTGAAGTCGGGCTTCCCCGCGTACGGAGTGACGGGCGACCCGAACGCGGCCACCGACACCTGCGAACCGCTGGTCCTCGGCCCGCAGTTCGGGGCGCACGGCGCGACGCCGGCGGACATCTCCGTCGCCTTCGTGGCACGCGCGGCGACCGAACTGGGCTCCGACCACATGCCCACCCGTCGCCGCAGGGTCGCGGTCCGCGGCACCCGCGGCATCGGCCCAGCAGACCTCCGGCTCAACTCGCGCATCGGCGACGTGGGGGTGGACGGCCGCACCGGCCTGGTGACCCTCGACGGCGACCCGATCCGCTCCGAACCCGCCGACGCGATCTCCCTCAACCGCCTCTACTTCCTCTAGGACGTCACCCATGTTCCGCATGCCACCCGAATGGGCCGCCCACGAGCGCACCTGGATGGCCTGGCCCGGCCCCAACCCCACCTTCACCGATGACGAGGAACTCGCCGAGGCCCGCGCCGCCTGGGCCTCCGTGGCCCATGCCGTGCACCGCTTCGAACCGGTGACCATGGTGGTGGGCACCGGGCAGTCGGCGTCCGCGCGCGAGCTGCTCGGGCCCGGCATCGAGCTGGTCGAACGCGACCTGGACGACGCCTGGATGCGCGACATCGGCCCGACCTTCACCACGGACGGCTCCCGACTGGCGGCCGTGGACTGGGTGTTCAACGGCTGGGGCGCCGCCGAGTGGGCGCGCTGGGATCACGACAAGAAGATCGCCCGCCATGTCGCCGACATCGCGGGCGTCGAGGTCCACTCCTCGCCGCTGGTCAACGAGGGCGGCGCGATCCACGTCGACGGCGAGGGCACCGTCCTCCTCACCGACACGGTCCAGCTCGGGCCGGAGCGCAACCCCGGCTGGACGCGCCGGCAGGTCGAGGCCGAGGTCCACGCCCGTCTCGGCACGACCAAAGCCATCTGGCTGCCGCGCGGCCTCAGCGGCGACTACGGCATGTACGGCACCCGCGGTCATGTCGACATCGTCGCGGCCTTCGCCGGGCCCGGCGTCGTCGTCGCCCACACTCAGCCCGATCCCGCGCACCCGGACCACGAGCTGTGCCAGGCGAACGTGGCGCTGCTGCGCTCGCAGACCGATGCGAAGGGCCGCCGTATCGAGGTGGTGGAGGTCCCCGCCCCGACCGTGCTCCAGGAGGACGGCGAGTGGGTCGACTACTCCTACATCAACCACTACGTGTGCAACGGCGGTGTGGTCCTGTGCGCCTTCGACGACCCCCGCGACGAGCCGGCGGCAGGCATCTTCCGGCGGCTGTACCCGGGCCGCACGGTCACGCTGGTGGACGCGCGCGCCATCTTCGCGGGCGGAGGAGGCATCCACTGCATCACCCAGCAGCAGCCGAAGGTCTGAGGGACGGCCCACGACAAGCGCCGACGATCAGGTAGAACATACGCGTGAATGAGTCGCACACCGCTGCAGGCGCCCTCGGGTCCGCATCCGGGGCCGCCGTATGACCCCCGCCGCCCGGCGGCGGAACATCGCGCCGCCCCGTGAGTCCGTCCTCGCCGCCGCCATGGCCACCATCGCCGAGCGCGGTCTCGACGGGCTGACCATGGCGGGGCTCGGCCGGGAGGTCGGCATGAGCAGCGGCCATCTCCTCTACTACTTCCGCACCAAGGACGAACTCCTGCTGCGGACCCTGGAGTGGAGCGAGGGCCGGCTGGGGGCCGAGCGCAGCGCGCTGCTGTCCCGGCAGGCGCCCACCGCCGAGCGGCTCGACGCGTATGTCGATCTCTATGTGCCCAACGGGCCGCGTGATCCGCACTGGACGCTGTGGCTGGAGGTCTGGAACCGCTCGCAGAACGCCGACGACGAGGCCCGCGCCCGCCAGGCCGCCATCGAGGGGGCCTGGCACCGGGATCTCGTCGCGCTGCTGGCGGAGGGGATCTCCCGCGGCGAGTTCCTGCCCGTCGACCCCGACCGCTTCGCCGCCCGCCTCCGTGCGCTCCTCGACGGCTTCAGCGTCCACGTAGCCGTCGGCATCCCCGGCACCGGACGCGAACACGTCCTGACCCATGTCAGGGAGTTCCTCCGCGACGCGCTGCTGCGGGAAAGCGCCTGATCATCGGCGGTGCGGGCCGGGTGCGGGCCCCGGGACTGGACGGACCGCCCGCATACTGAGACCACCGTCCACGGAACGGCGGCGATGTGGCAGACTGCCAGCGTGCTTTCGTTCGCCATGATTATCGGCAGCAGGCGCGCCGGTCCGCAGTGATCGCCTCATACCACCATGTATGACGCGGCCACCGTGCCCCAGACCCGCGCGCAGACCTCTCGCACCCGCGAGGGGTTTTTTCGTTTTACGGCCTCACCCGGCCGGGAGCGAGCCGCACGCGAAGACGGGGGCAAGTGGAGCCAGTATTTCCGGAGCCACTCATCCGACAGGAGTCAGGACAGCCATGACCACACAGGCCACGGACACGGATACCGACGACGCCTTCCATGTCTTCGACACGACCCTGCGCGACGGCGCGCAGCGTGAGGGCATCAACCTCACCGTCGCGGACAAGCTGACGATCGCCCGGCACCTGGACGAGTTCGGCGTGGGCTTCATCGAGGGCGGCTGGCCGGGTGCCAACCCCCGTGACACCGAGTTCTTCGCCCGCGCGCAGCAGGAGATCACCTTCCGGCACGCGCAGCTGGTGGCGTTCGGTGCCACGCGCCGTCCGGGAGCGAAGGCGGCGGACGATCCGCAGGTGCGGGCGCTGCTGGAGTCGGGCGCGCCGGTGGTGTGCCTGGTCGCGAAGGCGCACGACCGGCATGTGGAACTGGCCCTGCGCACCACCCTGGAGGAGAACCTGGAGATGGTCCGCGACACCGTCTCCTTCCTGCGCGAGCAGGGCCGGCGGGTGTTCGTGGACTGTGAGCACTTCTTCGACGGTTATCGCGCGAACCCCGCTTATGCGAAGTCCGTCGTGCGGACCGCGTCAAAGGCGGGCGCCGATGTGGTGGTCCTGTGCGACACCAACGGCGGCATGCTGCCCGCCCAGATCCAGGCCGTCGTCTCCACCGTCATCGCCGACACCGGCGCCCGGCTCGGTATCCACGCCCAGGACGACACCGGCTGCGCCGTGGCGAACACGCTCGCCGCCGTCGATGCCGGCGCGACCCACGTCCAGTGCACCGCCAACGGCTACGGCGAGCGGGTCGGCAACGCCAACCTGTTCCCCGTCGTCGCCGCGCTGGAGCTCAAGTACGGCAAGAGCGTGCTGCCGGAGGGTGCGCTGGCGGAGATGACGCGGATCTCGCACGCGATCGCGGAGGTCGTCAACCTCACGCCCTCCACGCATCAGCCGTACGTGGGAGTGTCCGCGTTCGCGCACAAGGCCGGTCTGCACGCCTCCGCGATCAAGGTCGATCCGGACCTGTACCAGCACATCGCCCCGGAGCAGGTCGGCAACACCATGCGGATGCTCGTCTCCGACATGGCGGGCCGTGCCTCCATCGAGCTGAAGGGCAAGGAGCTCGGTGTCGAGCTCGGCGGTGACCGCGCGCTGATCGGCCGAGTGGTGGAGCGGGTCAAGGAACGCGAACTGGCCGGCTACACCTACGAGGCCGCCGACGCCTCGTTCGAACTGCTGCTGCGCGCCGAGGCCGAGGGCCGCCCGCGCCGCTACTTCCGTACCGAGTCCTGGCGGGCCATCGTCGAGGACCGCCCCGACGGCACCCACGCCAACGAGGCCACCGTGAAACTGTGGGCCAAGGGCGAGCGGATCGTCGCCACCGCCGAGGGCAACGGCCCCGTCAACGCCCTGGACCGCGCGATGAGAGTCGGCCTGGAGCGGTTCTATCCCCAGCTCGCCAAGATGGAGCTGGTCGACTACAAGGTCCGCATCCTCGAAGGCCGCCACGGCACCGAGTCCATCACCCGCGTACTGATCACCACGGGTGACGGAGGCGGCGAATGGTCCACCGTCGGCGTCGCCGAGAATGTCATCGCCGCCTCCTGGCAGGCCCTGGAGGACGCCTACACCTACGGCCTGCTGCGCGCCGGCGTCGAACCGGCCGAATAGACCCACGGGCGGGGGCGCCCCGGAGCATCAGGGCTGGAGCCGCCACTTCTGGTTGGCGGCTCCGGTGCACGACCAGATCTGCGCCCGGGCCCCGTTCGCCGACGAGTTGTCCGAGACGTCCAGGCACTTGTCGGCCGCCGCGTTGACCAGATCACCGGTGGACGCCTCGTACCGCCACTGCTGCGCCGCCGACCCGTTGCAGCCGTACAGCTGGATCTTCGCGCCGTTCGCCGTCGACGCGCCCGTCACATCCAGGCACTTGCCCAATGCCTGGACCGACCCGTCCGCCCTGACCGTCCAGCGCTGGGCGGTGGAGCCGTTGCAGTCCCACAGCTGGACGGCCGTGCCGTCGGCGGTCGAGCCGCCCGCCACGTCCAGGCACTTCCCGGCCAGACCCACCAGCGCGCCCGACGCGTCCGAGCCGCCGCCCTGCGTGCCCGACCAGGTGAAGGTCGCCGACGTCTTGCCCGGCAGCGAGTAACGGACGTTCTGGCCGCCCCAGTTGATCCGCATCTCACGCGCCGACGACGAGTCGTTGTAGGCGATCAGGGCCTTGGAGCCATCGGGATTGCGCCACGCCACGTTCGGCACGTCACCGCTCGCCGTCGAGGCGATCCGGTGGGCGCCCGGCTTCACGAACTTCGTCAGATGTCCCATCGTGTAGTACTCGATGGTGTAGTCGACCTGCCCGTGCCGGCCGTCGCCGTTGTGCACGGTGATCAGACCGTCGCAGGTCCCGCAGCCGCCGTTGTGGGGTCCGCGGTTCTGGTCGACCGCCAGGGACCACTTGGTCACCGACTTCGCCCAGTTACGGGTGTAGTCGATGATGTTCATCATGTCCTCGCGCTGCTGGTTGCCGATCCAGGTGCCGCCCGAGTGCTCGGTCTGGAAAGCGTCCAGCTGCGGATACTGGTTGTGCACGTCCGTCTGCTTGGAGACGTTTCCGCCGTAGCCGTGCCAGGCCACGCCACCGAAGTTGGGGTGGCTGCGCACCGCCGCGTCGTTCACCGTCTGCGCGGCGTACGCGTCGTAGGTGTCCCAGTTCCAGTCGTGGGCCAGCACCTTGGTCGGCAGGCCCGCACCCTGGAGCCTCGGCAGCAGTTCGCTCTTGGTGAAGAAGGCGAGCCCGGAGCCGTTCCAGCTCATGGACGGGTAACCGGCGCAGCAGGTCGGCTCGTTCTGTGCGGTGACGTAGTCGACCGGGACGCCCTGGTCGCGCCAGGCCTGGAGGTACTTCACGAAGTAGTTGGCGTACGTGCCGTAGTTCTCGGCCTTCAGCCAGCCGCCGTTGAGCTGGCCGTTGTCCTTCATCCACGCGGGCGCCGTCCAGGGTGACGCCACCAGCGTGAGGCCCGGATTGAGCTGCCGCGCCTGCTTGGTGAGCGGCAGCACGTCGGCGAGGTCGTGGGCGAGGGAGAACCGTGACAGCGAGGGGTCGGTCTGCCCGGCCGGCAGGTCGTTGTACGTGTAGCCGAAGCGGGCCAGATCGGAACCGCCCATCGGGTTGCGGACGAAGGAGAGCCCGATCCCGTCGGTGGGGGAGAACAGCTTGCGCATCGTCGCGTCGCGCGTGGCCTGGGAGAGTGCGCCGCTGCCCTTCATCAGCCATGCGGCCGTGTCGGTGAAGGAGGCGCCGCCGCCGCTGAAGGTCTGGAAGCGGGTGTTCTCGTCGACGGTGATGTTGGTGCCGCTGCCGCCGTTGCCCGCCTGGAAGTTGACGGGGGTCTGCTGCTGGAGTCCGCGGGTGACGGTGCGGCCGCCGGCGTCGCTGGTCGTGGTGAGCCAGACGTTCACCTGCTCGCCGGCGGCCTGCGCCGTACCGGCGGTCAGACCGGTCAGACCGGCGGCCGCGAGGGTGGCCGCGAGCAGGATTCTGATCGTTCGCTTCGGTCGTCTTGCCATGGGCTGGAGCCCTTCTCGGCAGAGGTGTGGGGGTCGAGGCGTGAGTGAACTGCCGATGCGAACGTCCGTCAAGAGATTGCGCATTCACACTCTGAACGAACAACCGCCCATGCACGGACTGAAGTTGGGGTTTCAGCGATTCCGGTGTGAAGTCTTGACGGCGTGACGGGCGGCTAGTTGACTCGCCGCGCACCACCGGTACCGGTTCCGGTACCGGTACCGGACCTCGTCGCGGAGGCCTCCCCATGCCCGTCACCATCGCTGATGTCGCACGTCAGGCGGGTGTCAGCAAGACGACCGTGTCGCGGGTGCTCAACACCAGGGGCGAGGTCGACGCCGGTACCGCCGCCCGCGTTCGTGAAGTGATCGCGGCCCTCGGCTATGTGCCCAGCAGCGGAGCCGTCGGACTCGCCCGCGGCAGCAGCCGTACGGTCGCCATGCTGACGCCCCCGCTCACCTGGCCGTGGATGGGCGAGGTCCTCCAGGGGGTCGTCGACACCGTCGAGGCCGCCGGCTACGGACTGCTGCTCTTCACCTGCAACCGCGGACGGGAGTCCGTGGAGCACTTCGCCGGCCAGGTCTCCGCCCGCGCCTTCGACGGACTCCTCGTCGTCGAGCCCGAGGGCACCCTCGACACGATCACCGCGATGCACCGCAAGGGCCTTCCCGTCGTCCTCATCGACGACCGCGGCCACCACCCGGAGTTCCCGTCCGTGGCGACCACCAACCGGGAGGGCGGGGCGTCGGCCGCCCGCCATCTGCTCGCCGACGGCCGTTCCCGGCCGCTGATCGTCACCGGCCGCCCCGACTTCGGCTGTGTACGTGAGCGGCTGGAGGGCTTTCTGGACGTGCTGCCGACCGACCGCGTCGTCGGCGGCGACTTCACCGAGGTCTCCGGGCGGCTGGCGACGGAACGCTTCCTCGCGACCGGCAGGGCCTTCGACTCCGTCTTCGCGCACAACGACCTCAGCGCGGTCGGCGTGCTGCGGGCCCTGCGCGCCGCGGGAAGAAGCGTCCCCGACGACATCGCGGTCGTCGGCTTCGACGACATCCCCATGGCCCAGCACACCGAACCACCGCTGACCACCGTCCGCCAGCCGATGCGCCGGATGGGGGAGCGGGCGGCCGGGATGCTGCTCGCCCACCTCGCCGGCACTCCCGCTCCGGTCGAACCCGTCGTGCTGCCCACCGAACTGATCGCGCGCGCCTCGGCACCCGCCTGACCCGCGCCCGCTCCCTGACGTTCCCTTCGCACCACCCCTCCCGCCCGTCGACCTTCCTGCCGTGCCACCCCGTCCGCACCGAAGGAGCCGCAATGCCCCCCACCCGTACCCGCTTCAGAACCAGAGCCGGCACGGCCGCGCTCGCCGCGACCGCCGTCCTGACCACCCTGCTCACCGGCGCCGGAGTCAGCGCGGCGGCCGACGATCCGGCGCCGTTCGCCGTCGACCGCTTCGAGGGCGAGGTCCCGTTCGCCAACCCGCCCGCCGAGGGCATCTTCACGTGGGGGAGCGACGCCGACGACCAGCCCCGGCTGGAGCTGAAGGAGCGCGCGGACGCCCCCGAGGGCGCCAAGGTCCTCGAAGGCTCCTACGACATCAGCGGCTGGGGCGGCCTCACCCACGACTTCGCCTTCGACAAGCCCGCGCAGAACTGGACCCCGTACAAGGGCATCCGCTTCTGGTGGTACGGGCAGAACACCGCACCGCTGCCGCCCGGTTCGGGCAAGAGGATCAACTTCGAGCTCAAGGACGGCGGCGCCAACGGCGAGGCCTCCGAGCTGTGGACCACCTCCTTCACCGACGACTGGGAGGGCTGGCATCTCGTCGAGATCCCCTTCGCGGACTTCGTCTACCGCGCCGACTACCAGCCCGTCGGCGGCATCGACCAGATCCTCGGACTGAACGAGATGTGGGGCTACGCGCTCACCCTGCCCACCGGCGCCCCCGGCAGGTTCGCCCTGGACGGTGTCGAGCTGTACGGAAAGGCCGACCCCGCGTTGAAGGCGAGCGTCATCACCGACGCGGCCGTCCACCCGGTCGACGAGGGCGGCACCGCCAAGGTGAAGATCTCCGTGGCCACCACCGGCTCGGGCCCCACCGAGGAGCCCGTCACCGTCGCGTACACCACCGAGGGCGGGTCCGCCCAGCCCGGCAAGGACTACACCCCGGTCTCCGGCACGGTCACCTTCCCGGCCGGCTCCGTCTCGGGCACCTCCACATCGGTCGCCGTCACCACCCGCAAGGACCGCTCGGCCGAGTCGGCCGAGACGATTGGGCTGAAGCTCACCGTCACCGGCGCGAAGGCGCCCGCCGAGACCCCGCAGATCGTCGTGGACGCCCACGGTCTGCCGTATCTCGACAAGAAGCTCCCGGTGAAGAAGCGCGTCGCCGACCTGCTCTCGCGGATGACGCTCGCGGAGAAGGCCGGGCAGATGACCCAGGCCGAGCGCAACGCCCTGAAGTCTCAGGGCGACATCGCCGCCTACGACCTCGGTTCGCTGCTCTCCGGCGGTGGTTCGGTGCCCACCCCGAACGCCCCCGAGGCCTGGGCGAAGATGGTCGACACCTACCAACTGCGCGCGCAGGCAACGCGGTTCCAGATCCCGTTGATCTACGGCGTGGACGCCGTGCACGGTCACAACAACGTCATCGGGTCGACGATCATGCCGCACAACATCGGCATCGGGGCCACCCGTGACCCGGCCGTCGCCGCGAAGACCGGCGCCGTGACCGCGAAGGAGGTCCGCGCCACCGGTATCCCGTGGGACTTCGCCCCCTGCCTCTGCGTGACCCGCGACGAGCGCTGGGGCCGCTCCTACGAGGCCTTCGGCGAGGACCCCGCCCTGGTCACCGCCATGGAGACGGTGATCACGGGTATGCAGGGCGCACCGTCCGGCAAGGATCTCGCCCGCAACGACAAGGTGCTGACCAGCGCCAAGCACTACGTCGGCGACGGCGGTACGGAGTACGGCTCGTCCTCCACCGGCTCGTACACGATCGACCAGGGCATCACCAAGGTCACCCGGCAGGAGCTGGAGGCCGTCCATCTCGCGCCGTTCGCCGAGGCCGTCGAGCGCGGTGCCGGCACGGTCATGCCGTCCTACTCGTCGCTGGACGTCCTGGGCGACGACCAGGGCCCGGTGAAGATGCACGCCAACGCCGAGATGATCAACGGCGTGCTCAAGGACCGGATGGGCTTCAAGGGCTTCGTCATCAGTGACTGGCAGGCCATCGACCAGATCCCCGGCGACTACGCGAGCGATGTGCGCACCTCGGTCAACGCCGGACTCGACATGATCATGGTGCCGACGGCCTACCCGGACTTCCACCGGACCCTCCGGGACGAGGTGACGGCGGGCCGGATCCCCGAGGCGCGGATCGACGACGCCGTCTCGCGGATCCTGACCCAGAAGTTCGCCCTGGGCCTGTTCGAGAAGCCGTACGCCGACACCACCCACCTCGGCAGCATCGGCTCGGCCGCCCACCGCGCGGTCGCCCGTGAGGCCGTCGCCAAGTCCCAGGTCCTGCTGAAGAACGACGGTGCGGTCCTGCCGCTCAAGCCGTCGCAGAAGGTGTACGTCGCCGGGTCCAACGCCGACGACATCGGCAACCAGGCCGGCGGCTGGACCATCAGCTGGCAGGGTTCGTCCGGGAAGATCACCCCCGGCACGACCATCCTCGAGGGCATGAAGAAGGCCGCTCCCGAGACGGTGACCTGGTCCAAGGACGCGTCCGCTCCGCTGGAGGGCCACGACGTCGGTGTGGTGGTCGTCGGCGAGACCCCCTACGCCGAGGGTGTCGGAGATGTCGGCAACGGTCACGACCTGGAGCTGAGCGCGGCCGACCGGGCCGCCGTCGACAAGGTCTGCGCCGCCATGAAGTGCGCCGTCCTGATCGTCTCCGGCCGCCCGCAGCTGATCGGGGACCGCCTCGGTGACATCGACGCACTGGTCGCGTCCTGGCTGCCGGGCACCGAGGGCGACGGTGTCGCCGACGTCCTCTACGGCCGGAAGGCGTTCACCGGCCGGCTGCCCGTCACCTGGCCCAAGTCGGCCGGACAGCTGCCGATCAACGTCGGGGACACCTCCTACGACCCGCAGTACCCCTACGGCTGGGGGCTCACCACCCTGAAGAAGCCGCCGGCCGGCGGGGAACTCACCCTCAGGGCCATGGCGCTGGCGGCGAAGCTCCTGGAGGTGACCGGCCGGGGCGACTCCCCGGAGGCGCGTGAGCTGGTCTCCCAGGCCCGGCTGCTCGTCCAGCAGAAGATCGGCCAGCGGATCACGGCCGCGTCGGCGAAGCCGTTCGCGGACGCGGACCATCTGCTGCTGTCGGGCAAGCCGGCCGCGGCCGTGGCCAAGCTGACGGCCGCGTACAAGGTGGCCTGAATCAGACCTCCGGTGCATGTCCGAAAATCAACCCTTTCGGGTAGCGTCAAGGTATGAGGACCAGGCTGTTCACCGCACTGTCCGGTCTGCTGCTCGCGCTCTCGGCGGCCGCCCTCGGGGTGGCGCCGGGAGCGCACGCGGCCACCGGGCCCGACACCGTGGCCGCGGCACTGGAGAACAGCCCGGTCTATGTGGACCCGCGCGCCTCCGATCAGCTCTCGAAGGCGGACGCGGACGCGCTGGCGCAGAAGATCAAGAACGCGGACAAGCCGCTGTTCGTGGCCGTCCTGCCCGCGTCCGCCGAGTTCCCGCCCGAATCCGTCCTGCGGAACGTCCGCACCGAGACGGGTGTCACCGGCCTCTACGCCATCCGCCTCGGCGACGGGTTCAACGCGGCCGCCGACAGCCGCGTCCTGTCGGGCCAGGCCGTCCAGAACCTGGTCACCGCGGTCAAGACGCCTCCCGGCGCCGACGCCGCCACCCAGCTCAACAACTTCGTCGACCAGGCGCTCCCGCAGATCCGGGGCAGCGCGCCCGCCTCCTGGGGCACCACCGGCGGTGACGAGGGCGTGAACGGCGGAGCCGTGATCGCCTTCGGCGCGGTGCTCGCCGCGGGCGGCGCCGGCGCCTACGCGCTCGTGGCCCGCAACCGCCGCCGCAAGGCCCAGGAGGAGCGGGAGGCCCTCGACAAGCTCCGGGTGGTGGTCGACGAGGACATCACCGCCTTCGGCGAAGAGCTCGACCGACTGGACTTCCACCCCTCGGAGAAGGGCGCGACCGACGCGATGCGCGCCGACTACGAGAGGGCACTCGACTCGTACGACAGGGCGAAGTCGCTGATGGGCGCCGCCCGCCACCCCTCCGACGTGCGAGGAGTCACCGAAGCGCTGGAGGACGGGCGCTTCAGCCTGGCCGCGCTGGACGCCCGGCGCACGGACCGGCCGGTGCCGAAGCGCAGGGCCCCCTGCTTCTTCGACCCGCGCCACGGCCCCTCGGTCACCGACATGACCTGGACCCCGGACGGTGGCCAGGCCCGTGAGATCCCGGTGTGCGCGATGGACGCCTCCCGGCTGAAGGGCGGCCTGGACCCGATGGCCCGCACGGTCGAGACGGGGGACGGCCGGCGGCCGTACTGGGAGGCAGGACCGGCGTACGGCCCCTGGGCCGGCGGCTACTTCGGCGGCGGCATCCTCCCCGGCCTGCTGGCCGGCACGCTGCTCGGCAGCGTGCTCGCGACCCCTGCGTACGCGGCGGACTACGGCGGCGCCGACTACAGCGGCGGCGACTACTCGGGTGCCGACTTCAGCTCGTCGGACTTCGGCGGCGGCGGGGACTTCGGGGGCGGCGGAGGTTTCGGCGGCGGCGGGGACTTCGGGGGCGGGTTCTGAACGGCGGGCGGCACCCGGCGGTGGCAGCGTCCTGAGGCGTGGGCCCGGGCACGGCAGCGACAGCGCGCGGACAGCAGAGCGCCCGCCCGGCCGTGGGGACGGCAGGACGGGCGCGCTCTGGGTGCGGGGGTGATGCCCCGGATCAGGCCGCGGCCTTGATCGCGGAGATGTCGAAGGTCAGCTTCACCTTGTCGCTGACCATCACGCCGCCCGTCTCCAGCGCGGCGTTCCAGGTCAGACCCCAGTCGGAGCGCAGGATCTCGGCGCTGCCCTCGAAGCCGACGCGCTCGGCGCCGTAGACATCGGTGGCGGAGCCGTTGAACTCCAGGTCGATGGCGAGGGGACGCGTGACGTCCTTGATCGTCAGGTCACCGGTGAGCCGGTAGGTGTCGCCGCCGAGGTTCTCCGCCTGCGTCGAGCGGAACGTCATCAGGGGGAACTTCTCGGCCTCGAAGAAGTCACCGCTGCGCAGGTGGCCGTCGCGGTCGGCGATCCCGGTGTCGATGCTGGTGATCGTCACGTCGATCTCGGCGGTGGAGTGGTGCGGGTCCGTGCCGTTCAGCTCGAGGCTGCCGGAGAACTCGCCGAACGAGCCGCGGACGTTGGTGACCATCGCGTGGCGGACCGTGAAGCCGATGCTGCTGTGGGCCGGGTCGATGGTGTAGCTGCCGGACAGCGCGGCCAGGGCGGGGTCGACCTGGGGGGCCGTTGCGGTGGCGGTGGCTGCGGCTTCGGGCTTGCGATTGAAGATACCCATGATGTCGGACTCCTCGGGGACGGGGCGGTCGGTAGTTAAACCTTCAACGAGATGGACCATAGACCTATTCCGTTTAAAGTTCAACATCTTCTCGAGGGGTTCACCCGAACGACGTGCGCACCCCCTGGCGACGCGCGTAGAACTCGGGCAGCATCTCTGTGCTCCACCTGCACCGCCCGTACCACCGGACTAGGCACGGTCCCCAACGGTCATCAGCAGGAGGGATCTCCCCCCATGAAAATCCGCTCGACGCTCACCGCGCTCGCGCTCGTCTCCGGCGCGCTCCTCGCTCCCGGCTTCGGCGTCCTCAGCAGCGCGACCGAGGCCCACGCGGCCACCAAGATCAGTCACGCCACGGCCACGTCGATGTTCCGCTCGTCCGGGATCACCTGGTCCTCGTCCGGCGGCTGCTCGAACCGCAACAACCCCACCTGTACGTCGTTCGACCAGCTGAACCTCATGTCCGCGCAGGGAGCCCAGACCCTGAAGAGCGCGAGTGGATGTGCCCTCAACATCACCGGCGGCACCGAGACCGGGCACGCGAGCGGCACGTACTCCCACTGGAACGGCTACAAGCTCGACTTCAGCAAGGGCACGTGCGTGGGGAACTACATCAAGAACACCTTCAGCTACATCGGCGCACGGCCGGGCGACGGCGCCCCGCAGTGGAGGTCCGGGTCCGGGAACGTCTACGCGGACGAGGGCAACCACTGGGACGTGACCTACTACAACTGCGGCGGCTGCTGACCCTGCGTGCGAGTGCCCGGCCCCTCCGCTGCCTGCGGGGGCCGGGCACTCGGCGCAGTCACGTGCCGGCGGTCAGGACCCGGCGGTCAGGACCCGGCGGTCAGGTCCGGCGGTCAGGATCCGACGGTCAGCGTGAAGCGCCGCGGGTTGCCGTCGTGTGCCGCACCCGAGACGTCGGGCTGTCCGTCCGGACGGACGTCGTCGTACGGGAACGCGTACCCGATCGGGGTGTTGGCGTGCACGACACGTGAGAAGTGGTTCGTGCCGGGGTCGAGGTAGTAGTCGGCCGCGGTCGCTCCGTTCGGCTGGTCGGGGTGGGACAGCAGCGTCGTCCGGTTGAAGCCGGCGGCGAGACGGGCGAGCAGGCCCTTCTTGTCGTCCGGGTCACCGGGGTTGTTGGCGAACGGCCCGTGGTTGCAGGTGAAGACGTCCTTCGAGGACGGCTTCGAGAAGGTGTGACCGCCGTTGAAAGTGAGCGTGTCCCCGTTCACCCGGCCGGTGAACACTCCCCGTCCGCCCTGGAGATCGATCCGCAGATCGGTCGAGCGGTACTTCTCCCAGACCTGGTCGATGTAGGAGGCGAAGGCGTCGCGGAACGGCATCTCGGCGGGCCGGTCGAAGTAGGGGGCCATCAGGTTCTGCGGCGCGATCACGCGCAGCACTTCACCGTCAGCGCCGCGGATGACGAGCTTGTCCCACGGCTGTCCGTCCTTGGCCGCCTGGGCGGCGAGGCCGTCGGCGATCTTCTGCACCGCGCCGTCCGGCAGCGGCGCCACGGTGTGGGTGGCGTCCCCGGTGAGCGTGAGGCCGATGGGGAGGGCCGTCACCAGGTCGACGTAGCTGATGTTCGCGTACAACTGCTGCGGGTTGAACGTGAACTCGGCGAAGGACCAGATGCGGTCGTAGTTGGCGTCGGACGGCGTCGCGAAAGCGGGCTCGACCAGGGAAGGCCCCGGGTTCACGAAGAAGTCCAGCTTGTCGTCGCGGACGAAGTAGACGCGGGCACCGAACATCTGAGGAAGCGTCAGCACCACCGGGCCGGAGCCCGCCGCGGGCAGCGGGATGGCGCAGTCGACCGGCAGCGGGGTCTCGGGCGCCGGTGGGTTCTCGGGGTAGTGGACGCCGCCGCCCGGGCGCAGCAGCACCCATCGGTCGGTGCCCTGCTCGTGTCCGGTGACGTAGGCGTGGACCGTGCCGGGCAGGGACTTGTTCTCCAGGGCGAGCTCGCAGGTGGGGGCTGCGGCCTTGGCGCGAGGGCTGAGAGCGCTTCCCCAGGCGGGATAGGTGGCCGCGGTGACTGCGGCGGCCGCTCCGCTGAGGAAGATACGTCGGGATATCACGGACAGAACTCCTGTGGCTCGTGGGGGAGTTCTCACTGTTGCGACGCCCGGTACACGCGTCAAGAGGTGTGACTGAGAGCGCTCTCGGAAGCTTTTCACTGCCCATAAGGCGGAGTTAAGGCGGGTGGTGCGACGCCCGTATGCGTGCCGCAAGCGCTTGCTGGGACCTCGTGTCATGACCATTGAAGGCATCCGGCTGCCGTGCTAGACCACAGGTCGACCGGACCGAATCACTCACGCACCGGAGGCCCCTGTGCCGCTGTCGTCAGCCTGGTCCCGCCGTACCTTTCTGGCCACCACGGGAGCAAGCGCTCTCTGCGTCGCTCTCGCACCACCAGTGAGTGCGGCGGACGACGAGTACGAGACCCTGCGGCAGCGCTGGGTGGAGATCAGCCTCGGCAGCGGCTACGACGCGACCGTCGAACCGTACGCGTCCCGTCTCGCCGAGACCGGGACGCTCGCCGCGGGCTTCCGCGCCTCGATGGCGCCCACCGCGACCTCGCTGTGGCCCGGCTACCCCTTCGACCCGCCCGCCGGCATCACCCAGAGCTACACCCGGCTCTGGACCATGACCCAGGCCTACGCGCAGCAGGGCACCGGCCACACCGGCGACGCCGGGCTGCTCGCCGACATCCTCCGCGGCCTCGACCATCTCGCGACGACCGTCTACAACCCCTCGACGACCCGCTACGGCAACTGGTGGGAGTGGCAGATCGGCAGCCCCCGCCTCCTGATGGACACCGTCGCCGTCCTCCACGGCGACCTCGGCCAGGCCCGGCGGGACGCCGCTTTCGCCGCCGTCGACCACTTCGTCCCCGACACGATGCTCGGCGACTACACCGGCACCTCCACCGGCGCGAACCGCGTCGACCTGTGCCGCTCGGTCGCTCTGCGCGGCGTACTCGGCAAGGCGCCCGCCAAGATCGCACTGGCCCGCGACGCCCTGTCGCCCGTCTTCCCGTACGTCACCGAGGGCGACGGCCTCTACGCCGACGGCTCCTTCGTCCAGCACACCTGGGTCGCCTACTCGGGCACCTACGGACAGGTGATGCTCGACGGCCTGGGGCGGCTGTTCACCCTCCTCGCCGGTTCCAGCTGGGCGGTCACCGACCCGGGCCGGCAGATCATCCTGGACAGCGTCGAGAGCGCGTACGCGCCCCTGATCCACAACGGTCTGATGATGGACAGTGTCAACGGCCGTGCCATCAGCCGGGGTTACCTCAAGGACGACGACCGCCGGGTCATGCGCAGCGACCACTTCCACGGCCAGGCGGTGATCGCCGCGATCGCGCTGCTCGCCGGCGGGGCGAGCGCGGCGGAGCGGGAACGCTGGCACGCGCGGATCAAGGGCTGGATCGACCGCGACACCACCACCCCGATCCTCGAAGGCGCCCAGTTCGGGGTCGCCGACCTGTCCCGGCTGCACGCCGTCGACGCGTCCCCCGTCCCGGCCGCGCCCGAGCCCGTCGGACACCACCTCTTCGCGGCCATGGACCGGGCCGTCCACCGTCGGCCCGACTGGGCCGCGAACATCTCCATGGCCTCGCAGCGCATCTCGTCCTACGAGTGCGGCAACGGCGAGAATCCGCGCGGCTGGCACACCGGCGCCGGAATGCTCTACTGGTGGCCGGGCGAGGAGCAGGGCGACCAGTACACCGACTGGTTCTGGCCCACCGTGGACTTCTACCGGCTCCCCGGCACGACCGTGTCGACCAAGCGGCTGCCCGACAGGGCGGGCGGCGAGTGGGGACTGCCCAAACCGGCGGCGCGGTGGGTGGGCGGAGCGTGTGACGGCGAGTTCGCCGCCGTGGGGCAGCACCTCCTCGGGCTGGGCTCCACCCTGCGGGCCCACAAGTCCTGGTTCTGCGTCGCCGACGCGGTCATCTGCCTCGGTGCCGGTATCTCCTGCACCGACGGGGTGCCGGTCGAGACCGTCGTCGACAACCGCAATCTGGGCGAGGGCGGCAGGAACGCGTTCACCCGCGGCCACGGCTGGGCGCACCTCGAAGGCCACGGCGGCTGGGTCCTTCCCGCGGGGACACAGGACCTGCGCACCCTGTGGGAGGACCGGACCGGAGCGTGGAGCGACATCAACACCACCAGTTCCACCGAACGCGCCACCCGCCGCTACCGCACCCTCTGGCTGGACCACGGCACCGACCCCGTCGACGCCTCCTACGCCTATCTGCTCATGCCGGGCGCGAGCCGCCGCACGCTCGCGGCGCGCGCGCACGACCGCCGCTGGCTGGAGATCCTCGACAACAGCGCGGCCCGCCAGGCGGTCGCCGTCCGCTCCCTGGGCCTGACCGCGGCGAACTTCTGGCAGCCCGGTACGGTGGGCCCGCTCACCACGACGGCGCCCGCCAGTGTTCTGCTGCGGACCCGCCGCCGCACGGCCACGCTCCACCTCAGCGATCCGCTGCGCACCGGAGCACCCCTGGAGATCACCTGGCGCCGGCCGGTCCGCCGGGTCGTCGCCGCGGACGACGGCATCGAGGTGCTCGCCGCCGGACGGGAGCTGCGACTGCGCCTCACCGGGGGCGCCGCGGGGGCGAGCTACCGCTGTGAGGTGACTCTCAGCTGAACTCCTTGTTGGACTTCCACAAACATCAGTGGCACTGAGCTGGTGGTTGGGCTGCTGTGCCGAATGGTTCTGTGCAAGGCCAACAGGAGAACGGACCGGAGACTGTACGGAGTCGACGGCAGGGTTTCCTCGGTCGGATCCGTAGGGTCGAGGCATGACCGTTTTGGACGAGACCGCCAGTGAGCCGAGCGACGCCCGCGGACGCGTGGCCGAGCTGCACGATCTGCGCGACCGTGCGCGGCGCGGGCCCAGTGACCGCGCCACCGAGGCGCAGCACGCCAAGGGCAAGCTGACCGCCCGTGAGCGCATCGCGCTGCTGCTGGACGAGGGCTCGTTCAAGGAGGTCGAGCAGCTGCGCCGGCACCGGGCGACCGGGTTCGGCCTGGAGGCGAAGAAGCCGTACACCGACGGTGTCATCACCGGCTGGGGCACGGTCGAGGGCCGCACGGTCTTCGTCTACGCGCACGACTTCCGGATCTTCGGCGGCGCGCTGGGCGAGGCCCACGCCACCAAGATCCACAAGATCATGGACATGGCCATCTCGGCCGGTGCCCCCCTGGTCTCCCTCAACGACGGCGCCGGCGCCCGTATCCAGGAGGGCGTCTCCGCCCTCGCCGGTTACGGCGGCATCTTCCAGCGCAACACCCGCGCCTCCGGTGTCATCCCGCAGATCTCGGTGATGCTCGGCCCGTGCGCCGGTGGCGCGGCGTACTCGCCCGCGCTGACGGACTTCGTGTTCATGGTCCGCGAGACCTCGCAGATGTTCATCACCGGCCCGGACGTCGTCAAGGCCGTCACCGGTGAGGAGATCACCCAGAACGGTCTGGGCGGCGCGGACGTCCACGCCGAGACCTCCGGCGTCGCGCACTTCGCGTACGACGACGAGGAGACCTGCATCGCCGAGGTGCGCTACCTGCTGGCGATGCTCCCCTCGAACAACCGCGAGAACCCGCCGTCGGTGCCCGCCGAGGACCCGGCCGACCGTCGCTCCGACGTCCTGCTGGACCTTGTGCCGGCGGACGGCAACCGGCCCTACGACATGCACCAGGTGATCGAGGAGCTCGTCGACGACGGCGACTACCTGGAGATCCACGAGCGCTGGGCCCGCAACATCATCTGCGCACTGGCCCGTCTCGACGGCCAGGTGGTCGGCATCGTGGCCAACCAGCCGCAGTCCCTGGCCGGTGTCCTGGACATCGAGGCCTCCGAGAAGGCGGCGCGCTTCGTCCAGATGTGCGACGCGTTCAACATTCCGATCATCACTCTTCTGGACGTACCCGGCTTCCTGCCCGGCGTCGACCAGGAGCACGGTGGAATCATCCGGCACGGAGCGAAGCTCCTGTACGCGTACTGCAACGCCACCGTGCCGAGGATCTCGCTGATCCTGCGCAAGGCGTACGGCGGTGCCTACATCGTGATGGATTCCCAGTCCATCGGTGCGGACCTCACCTACGCCTGGCCCACCAACGAGATCGCGGTGATGGGCGCCGAAGGTGCCGCCAACGTCATCTTCCGCAAGCAGATCGCGGAGGCCGAGGACCCCGAGGCCATGCGGACGCGCATGGTCAAGGAGTACAAGGCCGAGCTCATGCACCCCTACTACGCGGCGGAGCGCGGACTGGTCGACGACGTCATCGACCCGGCCGAGACCCGTGAGGTGCTGATCGCATCTCTGGCCATGCTCCGCAACAAGCACGCCGACCTGCCGTCCCGCAAGCACGGCAACCCCCCGCAGTAACCCTGCGACGAAACTGGAGCCCCAACAGCCATGAGCACTCCTGCCGACTCATCGTCCTTGCTCCGCGTCGAGAAGGGCCACGCCGACGCCGAGGAACTGGCCGCGATCACCGCGGTCCTGCTCGCCCGCGCCGCCTCCCAGCCCGAGGCGCCCGCCCACCGCGGCCGCTCCACGGCCGGCTGGCGCCGTCTGGAGCGCCAGCGCGGCTTCCAGCCCTCCCACAGCTGGCGGGGCTGACGCCAGGCTCTCCTGAGGCCTTCTGGGGCCCCTCTCGCCGGTACTCCGGCGGGCGGGGCCCTTCGTCGTACCGCGCGCAGCGCCGACGGGCACGCCGCATCGCGGCGGACACACGAAAGGCCCCCGCGGTGCGGGGGCCTTTTCGACTGGGGACACGAACCGCGGTACCGGCTACCGCAGCCGGGCCATCAGGGCGTGTTCGACCAGTGTGATCAGGGCACTCTTGGCGTCCGCGCGGTGGCGGGCGTCGGTGGTGATGATCGGGGTGTCGGGGCCGATCTGGAGTGCTTCGCGGACTTCTTCGGGGTTGTAGGGCTGGTGTCCGTCGAAGCCGTTGAGGGCGATGACGAAGGGGAGGCCGCTGTTCTCGAAGTAGTCGACGGCGGGGAAGCAGTCGGCGAGGCGGCGGGTGTCGACGAGGACGACGGCGCCGATGGCGCCGCGTACGAGGTCGTCCCACATGAACCAGAAGCGGTCCTGTCCGGGGGTGCCGAACAGGTAGAGGATCAGGTCCTGGTCGAGGGTGATACGGCCGAAGTCCATGGCCACCGTGGTGGTGGTCTTGTCCCCGGTGTGTGTGAGGTCGTCGATGCCGGCCGAGGCTGAGGTCATCACGGCTTCGGTACGCAGCGGGTTGATCTCCGAGACGGCGCCGACGAACGTGGTCTTGCCCACGCCGAATCCGCCCGCCACCACGATCTTCGCGCTGGTGGTTGAGCGGGCTGCACCGCCGCTAGAGCTTGCGAAGTCCACTGAGCACCCTTTCGAGCAGTGTCACGTCTGGCTGGCCGCCGGCGGACTCGTCGCCGCCGGGCTGGTGGATGGCGACAAGTCCGGCCTCCGCCAGGTCGGCGACGAGGATCCGGGCAACGCCGAGGGGAATGGTGAGAAGCGCCGAGATCTCCGCGACCGACTTGATCTCGAAGCACAGCCGGCAGATCCGCTGGTGCTCGGGCAACTGCCCTTGCAGCCGGGCGGGATCGGCCGTGGTGGACACCAGCGCCTCGATGGCGAGCTGGTAACGCGGCCGGGTCCGGCCGCCGGTCATGGCGTACGGACGCACCAGCGGGTTGTGCGCGTTCTGGGCAGAACCCGAACCCGACGCCGGCTCCTGTGCCCTGCGCGGCTGCACGGGCTGGATGCGCGACGGCGGCTGCTGCTGCCCGTAGGGCGACTGCGGCTGGTGGTAGGGCGGTTGGGCACCCTGACCACTCGGCGTCGAAGGAAAGTTGAAGCGGTTCTGAGAGTGCTCACCCGGCATCTGGTGAGCACCGCCGTCATAGGGGCGTCCGCCTGGGGGTGTTGCCACGTTTCCTCCTCCGACTGCCGGTAGCCGGTTCCTGTCCCTGTGGAGCCGCGCCACCGCACCCTATGGTGCGGTGGCGTGAAACGCACTGTCCGTCTGTTAGTTGAGAAGACTGCCCTGGAGCTCCGCACGGAGATCCGGGGTCAGCACGCTGCCGGCCCGGTCCACCAGCAGAGCCATCTCGTAGCCCACGAGACCGATGTCGGCATCGGGGTGAGCGAGCACCGCCAGCGAGGAGCCGTCGGAGATCGACATGATGAAGAGGAAGCCGCGCTCCATCTCCACGACGGTCTGGTTGACCGCACCGCCTTCGAAAATCCTCGACGCCCCCGCGGTCAGCGAGGTCAGACCGGAGGCGACCGCCGCCAGCTGATCGGCTCGGTCCCGGGGGAAACCTTCGGACATCGCCAGCAGGAGTCCGTCGGCGGAGACCACCACCGTGTGCGACACCCCAGGGGTGTTGTCCACGAAGTTGGTGATCAACCAGTTCAGATTCTGCGCCGCCTGGCTCATCGGGCTCACACTAACGCTCCTGGTTGTAGGTACTGCCCGGGCCGAAGCCCGATCCGTTCGTGTCCGATCCCGCGCTGCGTCCCTGCTGGACACCGCGCCGCAGGTTGCTCAACCTGCCCCGCACGTCCTCAGGGGCGCGGGAAACCTGGGGGCCCCGCTGCTGGGTCTGCTCCGCGGTGCCCTCGATGAGGTTCGCCTTGGGCACCCGCCGCGGAAGTCCGGAGGAGGTCACTCCGCCGGCCTTCGGCTCGCGGAGCTTCTCCGCCCGCTGCCAGCGCTCGTCGTTGGTCGAGCGCCAGTCCGTGGTGTCGACGGTGCCGTTGCTGCCGCCTGCCGACTCGGGCTGACTGTTCTGCGGAGCCTGTCGAGGCTGCTCTGCGGGCTGCTGCCACTGCTGTTCGGGCTGCTGCTGGGGCTGTGACGGCTGGGGGCCGCCGCGCCGCGGCAGACCGGCGTCGGTCAGCGCGTGGCTGTTGCTCGGAGAGGGTCCCGGACGGTCGAAGCCTACGCGCTCGGGAGCCGCCGTGGGGGCGCTGGGCGCAGATTCCGATTCCTGCCGGTACTCCGGCTCATAAGCACCCTGGTAGGCGCTCTGATCCGGCCACTCGCCCTGGTGGGGCTGGGTGTCGTACTGCCCGTCGTACTGCGGCTCGGAACCCTGCGAAGCCTGGTAACCGGCTTCCGCATAGCTGGTTTCGGGCTGCTCCTGACGGTCCTGGTGCTCGGGGTAGCCGTTGACCGCGGGGTAGTTGTCGTAGCCCTGCTGGGACGGGTCCTGGGCGTAACCCTGCTCCGGGTAGTTCTGACCGTAGTCGGGGGCGTACTGCTGCTGGCCCTGGGCGTAACCCTGGTCCTGGCCGTAGCCCTGCTCCTGGGAGTAGTCCTGCTCCTGGCCGTACGGCCGATCACCGTGTGCCTGCGCCTCCAGCGCCGCACGGCGCTCCTCGCGCATCAGCGAGCGGTTCACCGGGTCGAGCTGGGCGCCCTCCGGCTCCTCGTAGCGTGAGTCGTCGAAGCCGAGCTCCGCCGCGGTGAGCATGGGAGCGTGCTCGAAGGAGGACTGCTCCGGGATGATCTGGGAGACCGTGAAGTCGTCCTCGGGCAGGGCCTCGCCACCGCCACCGTGGGTGATGGCGTCCGGGAGCATGACCAGCGAGGTGGTGCCGGCCTGCTCGCCGGAGGGGCGCAGCTGGACGCGGATACCGTGCCGGTCGGCGAGGCGGCCGACCACGAAGAGGCCCATGCGCTGCGAGACGGCGGCGTCCACCGTCGGCGGGTTGGCCAGCTTGTGGTTGATGTCGGCGAAGTCCTCGGCGGTCAGGCCGATGCCCTTGTCGTGGATCTCGATCATGACCCGGCCGTCGGGGAGCCTGGTGGCCGTCACCCGGACCTTGGTCTGCGGCGAGGAGAACGTCGTGGCGTTCTCCAGCAGCTCCGCCAGCAGGTGCACGAGGTCGGTCACGGACTGGCCGTGGATCTCCGTCTCGGGCACGCCGGTCAGCTCGATGCGCTCGTAGGACTCCACCTCGGAGGAGGCGGCGCGGAGCACGTCGACCAGCGGGACCGGCTGGTTCCAGCGGCGGCCCGGCTCTTCGCCGGCGAGGACCAGGAGGTTCTCGCCGTTCCGGCGCATACGGGTCGCGAGGTGGTCCAGCTTGAAGAGGTTCTCCAGCTGGTCCGGGTCGGCCTCGTTGTTCTCCAGGTCGGTGATCAGGGTCAGCTGACCCTCGATGAGCGACTGGTTGCGGCGCGACAGGTTGGTGAAGATCGCGTTGACGTTGCCACGGAGCATGGCCTGCTCGGCGGCGAGCCGGACGGCCTCCCGGTGGACCTGGTCGAAGGCGCGGGCGACTTCGCCGATCTCGTCCTGGGTGTCGATGGGGATCGGCTGCACCCGGGTGTCGACGCGGCCCGGCTCGGTACGCGAGAGCTGGTCGACCAGCATCGGCAGACGCTGCTCGGCGATGCCGAACGCGGCGGTACGCAGCTGGCGCATCGAGCGGCTCATCTGGCGTGCCATGAGGCCGGCCAGGATGAACGCCGCGAGCAGGGCGATCACGACGATGGCGCCGTTGAGGATGGCGTCGCGCTTGGCGTCGTTGGAGATCGTCGCGGCCTCGTTCACGGCCTTGTCGACGAGGTCGTTCTCGATCTCGGTGTAGCCGTCGAACTTGGCGGTGGCGGCTCCCATCCACGTGGTGGGAGTGACGTCCTTCTTGGCCAGCTCGGAGGGTTCCGCGCCGGTGCCGATCGCGCGGGCCATACCGGTGAAGACCGAACCGTCGTTCTCCCCGACGGGCGGCTTGAGGCCGGCGGCCTCGAGACGCTTCTGCCCGGCGGCGGCCTTCTCCGTCATGATCGCCTTGAGCTTGTCCGTGTCGGCCTGGGTGCCGCCGGAGTTGTACTCGCCGAGCGCGATCTGCTCGAGGTAGTTGTACGAGTTGAACGCCACGGTCTGCTTGGCGAAGATCGTCTTGTTCTGGCTCGGCCGCACCAACAGGTGTGTACCAATGGAACGCTGCAGGGACTCGGCCGCCTTGGCGAGCTGAATGGCGTAGACGGTACGGCCGTAGCTCGTGACGTTGCCGGTGCCGAGGCCCAGCTCGTTCGCGAACTCCATCAGCGAGTGCTGGACCTTGACGTAGCCCTCTTCGGTGCCGACCGCGGACTGCGCCTCGATCCCACTGGTGTAGGCGACCTTCCGCAGTGCGGCGAGTGTCGGCTCCTCGTTGCGGAACAGGGCCAGACGGCGTTCGAGGCCCTGCTTCGCCGGCATGTCCTGGACGGCGACGTCGAACTTCCTCTTCGCCTCGTCCGTCGTGGCGTAGGCGTCCGTCACCTTGTCGCTGTTGCGCGCTTCCGGAGAGGTGGCCGTCAGCAGCGGTACGGCGGTCAGGTCACGTTCGTTGAGCAGCGCCTGGCCGTACTCCGCGGCGGCGCGCACGATGAGCGCGGTCTTCTCGGCGTCCTGGGCCTCGTTCCAGGTGTCGATCGAGCTCTTGACCTGGAAACCGCCCATGACCAGGCCCACGAGCACGGGTATGAGGAGAATCGCGTTCAGGCGCGTCGGAACTCGCCAGTTGCGCGGGGAAAGCCGGCTGGAGCTGCCACCGGGCGGCGGCGTGGGCGCCGGCTCGTCCGCAGGCGACACCACTGTGCGCGGCGGCGGGGTGAAGTTGCCCCGCGCCTGCTGCTGTGCGGAGCTCGTCATGCTTCGCCTCACTCGACCAACAACCTCTCGGCGTCGGCACCAACGCTGTGCCGTATTTCGTTCGGAGCCGTACTACTAGGGAGTTCATCGAATTTCAGCATGCGGGGTGGGTCCGTTCCAAACAGTTGGAATCAGCCATTCCGTGTAGTGGCGACCACAGATAAAACGGGCATAAAGAGCGAGGGCCGCCAAAAGGCGAGGCAAAGTTGAGCGCAGTGGTACCGGACGAACGCACCGGGTGTCCGGACCGCCGGAATTCTCTGTCGAAACGTTATGAACACGGGGGCGGGCCGTGTCAAAGGACACAGCCCGCCCCGTCACAACTACGACAAGTGCCGTATGTCGCCGTCTACTTGAGCCGGGCCATCAGGGCGTGTTCGACCAGTGTGATCAGGGCACTCTTGGCGTCCGCGCGGTGGCGGGCGTCGGTGGTGATGATCGGGGTGTCGGGGCCGATCTGGAGTGCTTCGCGGACTTCTTCGGGGTTGTAGGGCTGGTGTCCGTCGAAGCCGTTGAGCGTGATGACGAAGGGGAGGCCGCTGTTCTCGAAGTAGTCGACGGCGGGGAAGCAGTCGGCGAGGCGGCGGGTGTCGACGAGGACGACGGCGCCGATGGCGCCGCGTACGAGGTCGTCCCACATGAACCAGAAGCGGTCCTGTCCGGGGGTGCCGAACAGGTAGAGGATCAGGTCCTGGTCGAGGGTGATACGGCCGAAGTCCATGGCCACCGTGGTGGTGGTCTTGTCCCCGGTGTGTGTGAGGTCGTCGATGCCGGCCGAGGCTGAGGTCATGACGGCTTCGGTACGCAGCGGGTTGATCTCCGAGACGGCGCCGACGAACGTGGTCTTGCCCACGCCGAATCCGCCCGCCACCACGATCTTCGCGCTGGTGGTCGATCGGGCTGCACCGCCGCTAGAGCTTGCGAAGTCCACTGAGCACCCTTTCGAGCAGTGTCACATCCGGCGTGCCACCGGCCTCTCCGTTGCCCGGCTGGTGGATCGCCACCATGCCCGCCTCCGCCAGGTCCGCCACCAGAATCCGGGCGACACCGAGCGGCATGGACAGCAGCGCCGACACCTCGGCCACCGACTTGACCTCACGGCACAGGTGGCAGATCCGCTGGTGCTCGGGAAGCAGCCCGGCAAGGAGCGCCGGATCGGCCGTGGTGCTCACCAGCGCCTCTATCGCGAGCTGGTAACGCGGCCGGGTCCGGCCGCCGGTCATCGCATACGGACGTACCAGCGGCTGGTCGCCCTCCAGTCCGTAGGCGTCCGCGGACGCTCCGTACGGATCGTGAGAGGCGGTTGGCGGGGTCATGAGTCCTCCGGGCGGGACAGCAAGTGGTCGGCGTGCCGTCTGAGTGGGCCGGTGGGGGGCAAAAGAGCGACCTGACGGGTTGGTGCGTTGGCGCTTGCCTGCGGAGCCGTGTGTGGGGCACGGCTCAGTGCAGGAGGCTTCCCTGAAGCTCGGCGCGCAGGTCCGGCGTGAGGACGCTGCCCGCGCGGTCGACGAGAAGGGCCATCTCGTAGCCGACGAGGCCGATGTCGCACTCGGGGTGTGCGAGCACGGCCAGCGACGAGCCGTCGGAGACGGACATCAGGAAGAGGAACCCCCGTTCCATCTCGACGACCGTCTGGCTGACGGGTCCCCCTTCGAAGATCCGGGACGCCCCCGCGGTCAGCGAGGTCAGGCCGGATGCGACAGCCGCCAGCTGATCGGCGCGGTCGCGGGGAAACCCTTCGGACATCGCCAGCAGAAGACCGTCGGCGGAGACCACCACCGTGTGCGACACCCCAGGGGTGTTGTCCACGAAATTGGTGATCAACCAGTTCAGATTTTGCGCCGCCTGGCTCATCGGGCTCAACTATCGCTCCTGCTGGTGAGTGGGGCCGAGGTTGAAGCTGCCGGTCGTCGAGTTCTGCTGACGGCCCTGCTGAATGCCACGACGGAGGTTGGTCAGCCGGCCGCGTACGTCGTTCGGCGCACGCGAGACCTGCGGACCTGTTTGGGTGTTCTGTTCCTGCGCGGTTCCCGCGACGAGATTGGCTCGCGGGACCCGGCGGGGCAGACCTGATGTGGTGACGCCGCCGGCCGCGGGCTTCCTGACCCGCTCGGCCTGGCGCACCAGCTCGTCATTGGGGGAGGAGCGCCAGCCGCCACCGTTGGTGCTCTGCCCGTTGTGCGGTGCCGCGGCAGGGGTGCGCTGCGGCATCGGCGGGGCGGGGCGCTCCGCGGACTGCTGCGGAACGGGGGCGGGCGACGCGGGCCGGGACGGCTCCTGCTCCTCGGACCGGCCCTGCGGGCCGCCGTGGAACCAGTTCGTCTCGAGCGTGTCGTACAGCGGAGTACGGCCGTCGCCGGGGCCGGTCGCGGGCGGCAGCGCCTCGGGCTGCGGCTGCGGCGGCAGGGCGTTCGGCCGGCGCGCGCCGTAGTCGCCGTTCTGGGCGGCCTCGCGGCGCGGGGCCGGAGCACGGCCCGGGGCGGGCGGCTGGGGAGCCCCGAGGTCGGGGCGGGTGAACTGCCCGGTGGACGCGGGGTCCTGGGACGGGCCGCCCTGCGAGCCGTTGCGGGGCGGCTGGAAACCGCCACCGGACGTCTGACCGGCCGGGTTGGTCGGCCCGAACACGTCCGGGCGGACGAACTGCCCGGTCGACGGGCCGGAACCCGCGCCGCGCTGCGGCGGAGGAGCGTTGAAGTCGGGACGTGCGAACTCCGCCGTGGCGGCGGCGCCGCGGTCGTTGTCCTCGTGACCGCGCGGCGCGTCCGCCGGACGCTGGTTGCGCGCGGGCGGCTGCTCGCTGCCCCAGCTGGTGGACGGCGGACGCTGCGGGCCACCGGCACCGGGCAGTTCGGCACGCGGACCGCCCGGCAGCTGCTTGCCGCGGTCGCCGGAACCCTGCGGGAAGCCCTCCGAGCGGGATTCGCCGCGGGCCGGAGCGTTCTGCGCGCCACGGCCGGCACCCGAGCCGAAGGCGCCGGCGAGGCCGCCGCCCTGCCGGCCCTGACCGGGCTGACCCTGGCCGGGACCGCCGTCGCGGCCGGGAAGCGCGGCCCGCGGAGCCGAACCGGCCCCGACCTGACCACGCGGAGCGCCCGTGCCGATCCGGCCGCCCGTGGGAGCACCGGCACCACCGGGGCCACCGCCGAGGCCGGGACGGCTGCCGCCGCCCGTGCCACCGGGACCGCCGCCCGGACGGCCGCCGAGACCCGCGGGACCGCCGGGACCCGGGGGAACGGCGCCCTGGCCGTTGCCCGGACCGCCGGGGGAGCCGGGAGCCTTCTTGCCGCCGTGGGCGACGTCGACGGGCAGCATGACCAGTGCGGTCGTGCCGCCGGAGTCGGACGGGCGGAGCTGGATACGGATGCCGTGTCGCAGGGACAGGCGGCCGACCACGAACAGACCCATGCGGCGGGAGACCGAGACGTCCACGGTGGGCGGCGACGCCAGCCGCTCGTTGATCGCGGCGAGGTCCTCGGGGGAGAGGCCGATGCCGGTGTCGTGGATCTCGACCAGGACGCGGCCGTCGGGCAGCGCGTGACCGGTGACGCGGACCTTCGTCTGCGGCGAGGAGAACGACGTGGCGTTCTCCAGCAGCTCCGCGAGGAGGTGCACGAGGTCGTTGACGACGCGTCCGGCGACCTCGGTCGCAGGGACCGCGGCCAGTTCGATGCGCTCGTACTGCTCCACCTCGGAGGCGGCGGCACGGAGCACGTCGACCAGCGGGACCGGCCGGGTCCACCGGCGGCCCGGCTCCTCGCCCGCGAGGACGAGAAGGTTTTCGCCGTTCCGGCGCATACGGGTCGCGAGGTGGTCCAGCTTGAAGAGGGAGGACAGCTGGTCCGGGTCGGCCTCGCGGGACTCCAGTTCGGAGATGAGCGAGAGCTGACGCTGGATGAGGCCCTGGGAGCGGCGGGAGAGGTTGGTGAACATCGCGTTGACGTTGCCTCGCAGGAGGGCCTGCTCGGCGGCGAGACGGACGGCCTCGCGGTGCACGTCGTCGAAGGCCGCGGCCACCTTGCCGATCTCGTCCCGGGAGTGCACACCGACGGACTCGACCGAGGTGTCCACGTCCTGCGGGTCGGACTCGGAGAGCTGCTTGACCAGGTCCGGCAGGCGGTCCTGGGCGACCTTGGTCGCGGTGTCCTGGAGCCGGCGCAGCGAGCGGATCATGGACCGGGCCACGACGAAGGCGCCGACGAGCGAGACACCGAGGACGAGCAGGATCAGCGCACCGTTGATGATCGCGTCGCGCTGCGACTCCTCGCGCAGTTCACGTGCCTTGGCCTCCATCTGGCCGAGCAGCGTGGACTCGATGACACGCATGGCCTGGATACGGACGCCGTAGTCGTCGGTCCAGTCCAGGAAGGAGCGCTCGTCCTGGCTGGCCAGACCATTGCTGTTGTCGAGGACGCGCTTGGCGTACTTCTCGGAGGCCTCGATGGTCGGGTTGCCGTTGTCCAGCGGGTCGGTGAGCTCCTGGGCGTTGCCGCCGGAGGACTCGTAGACCGACTCGAAGGCGGCCAGCGAGGACTCGCCGTTCTCGAGAGCGGCCTTGCCGTAGAGGCGGTCGTTGTCCTCGAGGCCCTTGCCCTTGGAGCCGCTGCCGCCGGGAAGTGCGGCGGCGATGATCGCGCGCTGCATGGAGGCGTACTCCTTGGCGGACGAGAACGCCGCCAGCGCGCGGGTGCGCTTGATCATCTCCGGGCTGCTGGTGGCCTGCGCCATGTCCTGCGACAGGCTCAGCAACGACTCGATGAGCCGGTGGTAGTTCTCGACCGTGAGGGAGTGCGGGCGCCCCGTCTGATACGCCGTCTCGCGGATGGAGCCGAGGTTGTTGACCTGGACGGCGATCTGGTTCGCGTTGGCCCGGATGCTCTCGAGCGCGTCGTCCTTGTCCGTGTTGGGGATGTCACGGGTGGCTTCGAGGAAGGCCTTCCGGGCGCGGTTCGTCACCTCGCGCGGGCCGGTGACCTTGAAGTCGGTCGCGTCGGGGTTGTTCGCCAGCGGGCCGGCCGTCAGGTCCCGCTCCGCCTGGAGCGCCTGGGCGAGGTCGGTCGCCTGCTTGGTCATGTTGGTGAGCAGCTGCATGTGGTCCAGCTGCTTCATGTCCGCCATGGACTCGTTGATACGGAGTCCACCCAGCGTGGTGGCCGCGACGACCGGCAGGGTCAGCAGGGAGACGAGTCTCGTGCTGATGCGCCAGTTGCGCAGAGCTATTCGTGAGCCGGTGTCCGTCGGGCTCTTCGCCTTCGGCGGGGCCTTGGGCCCGTCGCCTCCGGACGAAGCGGCGCCGGGGCGTGCGGCACGGTCACCGCTGTCGCCGGGGGATGCCGGATCTGCCTTGTGGGTGTGCTGGGCGTGCTGGGGCGAGGAGCCGCGGTCGGTCCCGCCGCGCGGCTCCTGTTCCGCCGCAGCGCTGCCATCCCTCTTGAAACGTCCCTGCACTAGCGTCGCAACCTCTGGACCAGGCGTCCCACCGCGAGCGGCGGGACGGTGTCGGCGTCGGTGAGGGGCGCGAGAGCGCCCCTTTTGTTGGTCGTTGAGTGACCGGCGCTTCTCCCCCTTCTCCGCCGCTGCCCGGCGCTGCGTTGCGCCCGTTGCGCGCCGGCCTGAAGCCGCGGCGGTGCGTGGAATTCCAGCACAGTGCCGGATCTCCAACAAGGGCCGCGTACCGGGCTGTGACCTGGATGACACGGTGTGAGCACCGTGTGACAAGACGTAGAGGCTGTTCCCGGAGAAAAAGGGGCATTCCTCTACGAGTCAACTGGGGGTGATGGCTCCCCAGTCGCCATGATCAGGAGCGGAATGACTGGTTCAGCTATGCAATGTCCGTTTCACTCTGGACGATTCATAGTCCGCATTGCCCGGATTGCCCGTCCCTTGGTGAGGAAACTCACACCTAGATCGCGGACTTGGACACCCCTCACAGGGGAATTGGATGTTTAGCCTGGCGCTTTACAGGGATGGGTAATCCGTCAACCGCCGCTCACTGAGCGGCCGTACGCCGACAAGGGTCTGAAACCACCGATGAAGACGATGATGTTCCGCAACATAGCCAACCCCCGGCGCACCACTCTCGCCCACCTCGAGGATGCGGACGAACTCCAGACGCCGGAGCAGCAGGAGCACTCGCTCGATCTTCCCACGCAGACGGCCAATCCCCGCCGTACGGTCCTGATGGACGCCCCCGCAGCGTAATGCGCGAGGCGGGAGCCCCCTACCGCGTTAGCCTGAAGCGTCAGACGCCAGCAGCGTAATAAGTAGTAGAGGGGCATCCGCATCCCGTGCGCATCGCCAGATTCTCCATCGACGGGAATGTCGCCTTCGGCGCGGTCGAGGGCGACAGCCCGGACGAGCTCGTCCTCGACATCATCAAGGGCATCCCGTTCGCGGAGTTCGAGCTCTCCGGCACCAAGGTCCCCCTGAGCAAGGTCCGCCTGCTGCCGCCGGTGCTCCCGAGCAAGGTCGTGGCCTTCGGCCGCAACTACGCGGAGCACGCGGCAGAGCTCGGCCACGAGGTGCCCGACGCGCCGTTCGCCTTCTTCAAGCCCTCCACCTCGGTGATCGGCTCCGGCGACGACATCGCGTACCCCTCGTTCTCCCAGGAGCTCCACCACGAGGCCGAACTCGCCGTCGTGATCGGCCGGCTGTGCCGCGAGGTCCCGCGGGAGCGGGTCAAGGACGTCATCCTCGGCTACACCTGCGCCAACGACGTCACCGCCCGCGATGTGCAGAAGCGCGAGAAGCAGTGGGCGAGGGCCAAGGGCTTCGACACCGCGTGCCCGCTCGGCCCCTGGGTGGAGACCGACCTCGACCCCCACGACCTCGCCATCCAGTGCACGGTCAACGGAGAACAGCGCCAGCTCGGCCGGACGAGCCAGATGATCCACTCCATCGAGGACCTGATCGTCAACATCACCGAGGCCATGACGCTGCTCCCGGGCGACGTCATCCTCACGGGCACCCCCGCGGGGGTCGGCCCCCTCAACGTCGGCGACGAGGTCGCCGTCACCATCCAAGGTATCGGCACTCTCGCCAACAAGGTGATCAAGCGTGGCTAACGCGAATGTCCGCGTACGTTTCTGTCCCTCCCCGACCGGCAACCCCCACGTGGGTCTGGTCCGCACCGCCCTGTTCAACTGGGCGTTCGCCCGGCACAACGGCGGCACCATGGTCTTCCGTATCGAGGACACGGACGCGGCCCGCGACTCGGAGGAGTCCTACACCCAGCTGCTCGACTCGATGCGCTGGCTCGGCCTGGACTGGGACGAGGGCCCCGAGACCGGCGGCCCGCACGAGCCCTACCGCCAGTCCCAGCGGATGGACATCTACCGCGACGTCGCCGAGAAGCTGAAGGCCGGCGGCTACGCCTACGAGTGCTTCTGCACCGCCGTCGAGCTGGAGGCCCGCCGCGACGCGGCCCGCCTCGCCGGCAAGCCCTCGGGCTACGACGGCACCTGCCGCAACCTCCCCGCCGAGCGCATCGCGCGCTACAAGGAGGAGGGCCGCCCGGCGATCGTCCGGTTCCGGATGCCCGACGAGCCGATCACCTTCACGGACCTGGTCCGCGGCGAGCTGACCTTCACGCCCGACAACGTGCCGGACTACGGCATCGTCCGGGCCAACGGCGCCCCGCTCTACACGCTCGTCAACCCGATCGACGACGCGCTGATGGAGATCACCCACGTACTGCGCGGCGAGGACCTGCTCTCCTCCACCCCGCGGCAGATCGCGCTCTACAAGGCGCTGATCGAGCTGGGCATCGCCCAGCAGATCCCGGCCTTCGGCCACCTGCCGTACGTGATGGGCGAGGGCAACAAGAAGCTCTCCAAGCGTGACCCGCAGGCGAACCTCAACCTCTACCGCGAGCGCGGCTTCCTCCCCGAGGGCCTGCTCAACTATCTCTCGCTGCTCGGCTGGTCCTTCTCGGCCGACCAGGACGTCTTCTCCATCCAGGAGATGGTGGAGAAGTTCGACATCTCCGAGGTCAACGCCAACCCGGCACGCTTCGACCTGAAGAAGGCCGAGGCGATCAACGCGGACCACATCCGCATGCTGGACGTGAAGGCGTTCACCGAGGCCTGCCGCCCCTGGCTCCAGGCCCCGCACGCCGCCTGGGCGCCGGAGCAGTTCGACGAGTCCCGGTGGCAGGCGATCGCCCCGCACGCGCAGACCCGCGTCACGGTGCTCTCCGACATCACCGCCAACGTCGACTTCCTGTTCCTGGACGCCCCCGTCGAGGACGAGGCGTCGTGGACCAAGGCGATGAAGGAGGGCTCGGACGCGCTGCTGCGGACGGCCCGCGAGAAGCTGGAGGCCGCGGACTGGAGCAGCGCCGACTCCCTCAAGGAGGCGGTCCTGGCCGCGGGCGAGGCCCACGGCCTCAAGCTCGGCAAGGCCCAGGCCCCGGTCCGTGTCGCCGTCACCGGCCGCACGGTCGGTCTGCCGCTCTTCGAGTCGCTGGAGATCCTGGGCCGGGAGAAGACGCTCGCCCGGATCGACGCCGCGCTGGCGAAGCTCACCGTCTAAGGGCTCGCTGGGGATGACGGGACAGCCCTTAGGGTCTGACCATGCCGATCCGCGCGGTCCTCTGGGACATCGACGACACGATCTTCGACTACTGCAGCGCCGACCGCGCCGGAATGATGCAGCACCTCCGGACCGAGGGCCTGGCCGACGGATACGTCTCCGTCGACCAGGCCCTCGGCCGTTGGCGCGAGGTCACCGCCCTGCACTGGGCGCGCTTCTCCGCGGGGGAGGTGGGCTGGGAGGAGCAGCGGCGTGACCGCGTACGGATGTTCACCGGGCTGACCCTGAGCGATCCCGAGGCCGACGCCTGGTTCGACCGGTACATCGTTCACTACGAGGCCGCCTGGTCCCTCTTCCCGGATGCCGTGCCCGCTCTCGACCTGCTGGCGGGGGAGTACCGGCACGCGGTCCTGTCGAACTCCTCGCTCCGCAACCAGGAGCGCAAACTGCGGGTGCTCGGTGTGCGGGACCGGTTCGAGGTGCTGCTGTGCGCCGCGGAGCTGGGGTTCTCCAAACCCGCCGCCGAGGCCTTCCACGCAGGCTGTGACGCGCTCGGTCTGCCGCCCGGCGAGGTGCTCTACGTCGGCGATCAGCCGGACATCGACGCCCGCGGTGCGATCGACGCGGGACTCGCCGCGGTCTGGCTGGACCGCACCGGTGTGGGAGGGCGCCCCGAGCTGATCCGGATCACGGGTCTCGGGGAGCTTCCCGGCCTGCTGCGCGGGGAATCCCGTTTTGGAGCGCCGGACACCTTCAGGTAATGTTCTTCCTGCGCCGCCCGAGAAGGCCGAAAGGCCCGCCCGGACAGCGCGAATCAAACAAGAACCCCCACGTCGGGGGTTGAGTTTTGATGGCCTATGGTGTAATTGGCAGCACGACTGATTCTGGTTCAGTTAGTCTAGGTTCGAGTCCTGGTAGGCCAGCTCGCAGAGCTCATCTGCATCGCCCCCGTTGTGTAGCGGCCTAGCACGCTGCCCTCTCAAGGCAGTAGCGCCGGTTCGAATCCGGTCGGGGGTACAGATCCATCCTGCTGATCATCAGGGTCGCTCCCGATGACCGCGCAGTGACATCACCCGGCCCCGCCGGGTGGGATCGCTAGGGCCCCCGTTGTGTAGCGGCCTAGCACGCCGCCCTCTCAAGGCGGTAGCGCCGGTTCGAATCCGGTCGGGGGTACGGAAGTCACCATGGCCTATGGTGTAATTGGCAACACTACGGTTTCTGGTACCGTCATTCTAGGTTCGAGTCCTGGTAGGCCAGCTCGCGGAGCTCATCCGCAAGGCCCCCGTTGTGTAGCGGCCTAGCACGCCGCCCTCTCAAGGCGGTAGCGCCGGTTCGAATCCGGTCGGGGGTACAGACGAAAGAGGCCCTCCGCATCATGCGGAGGGCCTCTTCGCGTTGTCCGACCGGGTCGGCGTGTCCGCCGTGTCTGCGAACTCGCCCCCGGGTGACGTCAGTTGGACCCTCGGCCGGCCCTCGCCAACTCGCGCCCGCGCACGGGGAGTTGTGTACCGGGATGCACGCGGGCCGGCCGCTGCGGCGTCGGAGCGGCCGGCCCGGAAGCAGTGTGGACGAAGGTGTCAGCCGGTACGGCGCAGGGCCTCGCTGAGGCGGCCCGCGGCGTCGATGACGGCTTGGGCGTGCATGCGGCCCGGGTGCCGGGTCAGCCGCTCGATCGGTCCGGAGACCGAGACGGCCGCGACCACGCGGTTGGAGGGGCCGCGGACCGGCGCCGAGACCGAGGCGACGCCCGGCTCCCGCTCACCGATCGACTGGGCCCAGCCCCGGCGTCGTACGCCGGACAGGGCCGTGGCCGTGAAGCGCGCGCCCTGAAGGCCGCGGTGCAGCCGCTCCGGCTCCTCCCAGGCCATCAGGATCTGGGCCGACGACCCCGCCTTCATCGTGAGCGTGGAGCCGACCGGCACGGTGTCCCGCAGACCGGACAGCCGCTCGGCCGCCGCCACACAGATGCGCATGTCTCCCTGCCGGCGGTAGAGCTGCGCGCTCTCGCCGGTCACATCGCGCAGATGTGTGAGCACCGGCCCCGCCGTGGCCAGCAGCCGGTCCTCGCCCGCCGCGGCGGCGAGCTCCGCCAGCCGCGGGCCCAGGATGAACCGGCCCTGCATGTCCCTCGCCACCATCCGGTGGTGTTCCAGTGCCACGGCAAGACGATGTGCCGTGGGCCGTGCAAGCCCTGTCGCCGCGACCAGCCCGGCGAGGGTGGCCGGACCGGACTCCAGAGCGCTCAATACCAGAGCTGCCTTGTCGAGAACGCCGACGCCGCTAGAGTTGTCCATGCAACGATATTCACGTCTCACACTGTGAAACGCAAGTTCAATTTTCCCGGAAACCCGCCAGTCTGTAGAGGCGGCCCGCAGACCAACGGGTTCCGCGACAAGATCTCTAGTGGTGTCGGCCCCCGGGCCGGCCGGAGGGAAAGCGATGGGTAGGACACTCGCGGAGAAGGTCTGGGACGACCATGTCGTCCGGCGCGCCGAGGGCGAGCCCGACCTCCTCTTCATCGATCTGCACCTGCTGCACGAGGTGACCAGCCCCCAGGCCTTCGACGGTCTCCGTCAGAACGGCCGGCAGGTCCGCCGCCTCGACCTCACCATCGCCACCGAGGATCACAACACCCCGACCCTCGACATCGACAAGCCCATCGCGGACCCGGTTTCCCGTGCCCAGCTGGAGACGCTGCGCAAGAACTGCGCGGAGTTCGGCGTACGGCTGCACCCGCTGGGCGACGTCGAGCAGGGCGTCGTCCACGTCGTGGGCCCCCAGCTGGGACTGACCCAGCCCGGTACCACCGTCGTCTGCGGCGACTCGCACACCTCCACCCACGGCGCGTTCGGCGCGCTGGCCTTCGGCATCGGCACCTCCCAGGTCGAGCACGTACTGGCCACCCAGACGCTGCCGCTGGCCCGGCCGAGGACCATGGCGATCACGGTCGAGGGCGAGCTGCCCGACGACGTCACCGCCAAGGACCTCATTCTGGCGATCATCGCGCGGATCGGCACCGGCGGCGGCCAGGGCTACATCCTGGAATACCGCGGCTCGGCCATCGAGAAGCTCTCGATGGAGGCCCGGATGACCATCTGCAACATGTCGATCGAGGCCGGCGCCCGCGCGGGCATGATCGCCCCGGACGCCACCACCTTCGACTATCTGCGCGGCCGCGACCACGCTCCGCAGGGGGCGGACTGGGACGCGGCGGTTGAGTACTGGAAGACGCTGCGCACCGACGACGACGCCGTGTTCGACGCGGAGGTCTTCATCGACGCCGCCGAACTGGCGCCGTTCGTCACCTGGGGCACCAACCCCGGCCAGGGAGCGCCCCTGTCGGCCAACGTCCCCGACCCGGCTTCGTACGACGACGCTTCGGAGCGCTTCGCCGCCGAAAAGGCCCTGGAGTACATGGGGTTGCGCGCCGGGCAGGCGCTGCGCGACATCAAGGTCGACACCGTCTTCGTAGGCTCCTGCACCAACGGCCGTATCGAGGACCTGCGCTCGGCGGCATCCCTCCTGGAGGGCCGCAAAGTCGCCGACGGCGTACGGATGCTGGTGGTCCCCGGGTCCGTACGGGTCGCCCTCCAGGCCGTCGAGGAGGGCCTGGACAAGGTCTTCACCGGCGCGGGAGCCGAATGGCGGCACGCCGGCTGCTCGATGTGTCTGGGCATGAACCCCGACCAACTGGCGCCCGGCGAGCGCTCCGCGTCGACCTCCAACCGCAACTTCGAGGGCAGGCAGGGCAAGGGCGGACGCACCCATCTGGTCTCGCCCCAGGTCGCCGCGGCCACCGCGGTACTGGGCCATCTGGCCTCGCCGGCCGATCTGGTCGCATCCGACTCGGCCGCCACCCCCGCAGGAGTCTGAGAACCATGGAAGCTTTCACCACACACACCGGCCGGGCCGTGCCGCTGCGCCGCAGCAACGTCGACACGGACCAGATCATCCCGGCCCACTGGCTGAAGAAGGTCACCCGCGACGGCTTCGAGGACGGGCTCTTCGAGGCATGGCGCAAGGACGCCTCCTTCGTTCTCAACCGGCCCGAGCGGCAGGGCGCCTCGGTGCTGGTCGCCGGCCCCGACTTCGGCACCGGCTCCTCCCGCGAGCACGCCGTCTGGGCCCTGCAGAACTACGGCTTCAAGGCGGTCATCTCCTCGCGGTTCGCCGACATCTTCCGCGGCAACTCGCTCAAGAACGGGCTGCTGACCGTCGTTCTGCCGCAGGAGACGGTCGACCGGCTGTGGGAGCTGGCCGAGTCGGACCCGAAGGCCGAAATCACTGTTGACTTGGAGCAGCGGCAGGTGCGTGCGGCAGGCATCACCGCCGACTTCGAGCTGGACGAGAACGCCCGCTGGCGGCTGCTGAACGGTCTGGACGACATCAGCCTCACCCTTCAGAACGAAGCGGACATCTCCACTTACGAGGCCTCCAGGCCGGCCTTCAAACCGCGCACAATTCAGGTCTGATCAGCGCTTTTCCCCAACTGCGCCCCCCACCGTCCGGTGGGGGGCGCAGTCGTCTGTTGAGGTCCTGCCGGGCGACAACTCGCCCCAGATGGCACAATCGGTGCATGGACCGTGACAGCCAACTCGAGCTCTACGAGGCGGTGGCGGCCCGGCTGAAAGAAGCGCACACAAGAGTGCGCACACTGCAAGTCCCGGAGGGCGTAAGGATGGCGCTGTCCCGGAAGCTGCTGGTCGTCACGGCAGCGGCGAAGCACGATCTCCCGGATGCGGCCAGGCGTCTGGACCGCTTCATGCAGGACCTCGACGAGGGCCGATTCCCTGAAGGCGACTGACACCCGAACTCCACAGCGGCGCACTTCGTTGCGGCACTAGGGTGATTAGCCCGTTTCGTGTTTGATTTGCGGTATATATCTGCCTAACGTGCGAAAAAGCCTGGACGCATTCGTTCCGGCAATGTCTCCGAAGGGGAAGACGTGAACAAGGCGCAGCTCGTAGAAACGATTGCCGACAAGGTCGGTGGCCGTCAGCAGGCCGCCGAGGCTGTCGACGCGGTACTTGACGCGATCGTCCGCGCAGTTGTCGGCGGCGACCGTGTCTCGGTCACCGGTTTCGGCTCGTTCGAGAAGGTCGACCGCCCCGCCCGCTACGCCCGCAACCCGCAGACGGGGGAGCGGGTCCGGGTCAAGAAGACCTCTGTTCCGCGCTTCCGTGCCGGTCAGGGCTTCAAGGACCTGGTCAGCGGCTCGAAGAAGCTCCCGCGCGGCGGCGAGGTCTCGGTGAAGAAGGCGCCCAAGGGCAGCCTCTCGGGCGGTCCTTCCACCCGTACGACCACCAAGGCCGCGGCCAAGAAGGCCACCGCCAAGAAGGCCACGGCGACGAAGGCCACGGCGAAGAAGGCTGCCGTGAAGAAGACCGCGACCAAGAAGACCGCGGCCAAGAAGACGACGGCCGCCAAGAAGACGGCGACCGCCAAGAAGGCCACGGCCAAGAAGACGACCACCAAGAAGGCGGCCGCCAAGAAGACCGCGCCGGCCAAGAAGGCCACCGCGAAGAAGGCGCCGGCCAGGAAGGCGTCGGCGCGCAAGACCGCCGCCAAGAAGGCCACTGCCAGGAAGAGGTAAGCGGCACAAGGTCGCAGGGCCACTCACGCGCCGGGCCGGGCTCCTCTGGGGGAGCCCGGCCCGCGGCGTGTTCCGGTTCGGGCGCTTCCCGGCGCGCTGCCGAGCCCTTCGCCCGGTGAAGGGCTTCCCCGGGGGGCGTCGCACGGTTCAGCCCGACTCGGCCCGTCAGAGCGTCTGCAGCGTCACCAGCGTGATCCTGCGGGCATCGCCCTCGCCCTCGGTCTCGATGCGCACCCGCTGGCCCGGCCTCAGCAGCCGCAGGCCGCCTGCGTCGAAGGCCGCGGCGTCGAACTCGACCGGCGTGCCGTCGTCGAGGAGCACGCTCCCGCTGCGGGTCAAAGCGTCGTAGGTGTACGAGGTCGCCTGCATGCCGCCAGCCTAGTGCCGCTCCCGGCAGGCTCTGCCCGGTCCAGGCACCAGGGCACTAGGGGATGTCCGCAACGCGGTCGGTCATCGCCAGACGCTCGGCCGTCCGCGGCCCGACCTCCAGGGCCAGCGCCGCCGCCAGATCCTCGGCGGTGTCCACGTCCTGACGTACGGAATCGACGCCGTCGAGCGGGATTTCCACGGCCCCCGACGCCAAATGCCGGCGCCGTGAGCGGCCGCCGAAACCGGGACGCAATTCGGTGCCCGCGGCCGCCGAGAGCAATGTGGTGCCGATCCCGGCCCTATCCGTCAGAAATGCCCGGGGAAATCCCGATGCGTACGCGAGTACTCGTGCCAATTCCTGTGGGCGCAGCGCGGGCAGATCGGCGTTGAGGACGGCCACCGCGGCGCCCGGAGTCAGGCGGCGGACCTCTTCCGCGCCGTGCGTCAGCGCCGCGTTGAGGCCTGCCGCGGGGGCGTCCGGCACGATCCGCGCGCCCAGTGCGGCGAGCCGGAAGGAGGCCGCCGGATCGTCCGTGACAACGGCCACATTCCGTACCGACGGGCAGGCCAGGGCCGCGGCGACGGTGTCCTCCGCGAAGGCGAGCGCCAGATGAGGGCGCAGGCTGTCGTCGGCAGCGGCCGCGAGCCTGCTCTTTGCCTCTGCGAGCGGTTTCAGCGGGACGACCAGGGACCAGAGGCCCGTCGGGTCGCAGTTGGTGGCACGCTCATCGTCCATGTGCATCGCGCCCCATTGTGTCCCGGCCCCGCGAAGGGGCGGACGACCGGCCCGGTGACCGGGGCGTACGGTGTTCTCGACAGACCAGGGGCCTGGGGCGACACTTGACCCCCAGCAGCCGGGCAGTGGCCCGGCAGTAGAGGAAGGTGCTCGCGTGTCCCGCCGTAGAATCGGCTTCTGGTACCGCCTGGCGGCGGTCATCGCTAAACCGCCGCTGTTGGTTCTGTTCAAGCGGGACTGGCAGGGAATGGAACACATTCCGGCCGCGGGTGGATTCATCACCGCTGTGAATCACAACTCGTATCTGGACATGTTTTCCTATGGCCACTTCCAGTACAACAGCGGACGTGTGCCACGATTCCTCGCCAAGGCGGCGCTCTTCAAGGCGCCCGGCGTGGGGATCCTTCTGAAGGGCACCGGCCAGATTCCCGTCTACCGCGAGTCCTCCAACGCCTTCGGAGCCTTCCGGGCCGCCGTCGAGGCCGTCGAGGCCGGTGAATGCGTCGCCTTCTACCCGGAGGGCACCCTCACCCGGGACCCCGGTCAGTGGCCGATGACGGCGAAGACCGGAGTGGCGCGGGCGGCCATGATGACGCACGCACCCGTCATCCCGGTCGCCCAGTGGGGCGCCAACTTGGCGATGCCGCCGTACGCCAAGGAGAACAGGCTCCGCCTGTTCCCGCGCAAGACGCTGCAGGTGAAGGCCGGTCCGCCGGTCGACCTCGACCGGTTCTACCACCAGGAGCCGACGCCCGAGGTACTGAAGGAGGCGACCGAGGCCATCATGGCCGCGATCACCGAACTGCTGGAGGAACTGCGCGGCGAGCAGGCCCCCCGCAACCCGTTCGATCTGCGCGAAATGCGCGCGGAGCAGCGCCGCAAGGCCGCCGAGGAGGGCACCAAGTGACACACCCCGCCAAGGCGGCCGTCTTCGGAACGGGCTCGTGGGGCACGGCCTTCGGCATGGTGCTCGCGGACGCGGGCTGCGATGTGACCCTCTGGGGCCGCCGCGCCGAACTCGTCGACGCCGTCAACACCACCCGGACCAACCCCGACTATCTGCCGGGCATCGAACTTCCGCCGACGCTGCGGGCCACCACCGACCCCGCCGAGGCACTGCACGGCGCGGACTTCACCGTGCTCGCCGTTCCGTCCCAGACCCTGCGGGACAACCTGGCGGCTTGGGTGCCGAAGCTGCCGTCGGACACCGTGCTCGTCTCCCTGATGAAGGGCATCGAACTCGGCAGCGCCAAGCGGATGAGCGAGGTCATCGAGGAGGTCGCGGGAGTTCCCTCCGATCGCGTGGCCGTGATCACCGGGCCCAACCTCGCCAAGGAGATCGCCCAGCGCCGGCCCGCCGCTGCCGTCGTCGCCTGCCGGGACGAAGCCGTCGCCCAGCGACTCCAGGCCGCCGCCCACACCCCGTACTTCCGCCCGTACACCAACACCGACGTCGTCGGCTGCGAGCTCGGCGGCGCGGTCAAGAACGTCATCGGCCTCGCGGTCGGCATCGCGGACGGCATGGGACTCGGCGACAACGCCAAGGGCTCCCTCATCACCCGCGGCCTCGCCGAGACCACCCGCCTCGGACTCGCCATGGGAGCGGATGCGCTCACCTTCTCCGGCCTCGCCGGGCTCGGCGACCTGGTGGCCACCTGCTCGTCGCCGCTCTCGCGCAACCACACCTTCGGCACCAACCTCGGCAAGGGCATGACGCTTCAGGAGACCATCGCGGTCACCCGGCAGACCGCCGAGGGCGTCAAGTCCTGTGAGTCGGTGCTGGATCTGGCCCGCAGGCACGGCGTCGACATGCCGATCACCGAGACCGTCGTCGGCATCGTCCACGAGGGCAAGCCGCCGGTGGTGGCCCTCAAGGAGCTGATGTCGCGCAGCGCGAAGCCCGAGCGCCACTGACCCGGCACGCGCTGTGCCTGCACTCCACTGCGCCGGGTGCGCACGGTAGTCTCAACGCGATATGAGCACCGAGAACCTCCCCCAGAGCCCGGAGCAGCCGCTCCGCAAGCCGCGTGTGGCTGTCGTCTTCGGCGGCCGCAGCTCCGAACACGGGATCTCCGTGGTCACCGCCGGAGCCGTGCTGAGGTCCATCGACCGGACGAAGTACGACGTACTGCCCATCGGCATCACCGCGGACGGCCGGTGGGCGCTCACCGCCGACGAGCCCGACCGCATGGCGATCACCGAGCGCCGGACGCCGAGCGTGGAGCAGCTGGCCGAGTCGACCGAGGGCGGCGTCGTGCTCTCCGTCGACCCGGCGAACCGCGAGGTCGTGTACAGCGAACCCGGCGCCGTGCCCAAGGCACTCGGCGAGGTCGACGTCGTCTTCCCGGTGCTGCACGGCCCCTACGGCGAGGACGGCACCCTCCAGGGACTGCTCGAACTCGCCGGCATCCCCTATGTCGGCGCCGGTGTCCTCGCCTCCGCGGTGGGCCAGGACAAGGAGTACATGAAGCGGGTCTTCGTCTCCTTCGGACTGCCCGTCGGTCCGTACGAGGTGATCCGCCCCCGCGAGTGGAAGCTCGACCCCGCCGCGGCCCGCAAGAAGATCATCGACTTCGCCGGTGAGCACGGCTGGCCGCTGTTCATCAAGCCCGCGCGCGCCGGTTCGTCGATCGGCATCACCAAGGTCGACGGCCTCGCGGGCCTCGACGAGGCGATCGCCGAGGCGCAGCGTCACGACCCGAAGATCCTGGTGGAGGCGCTGCTGCGCGGCCGCGAGATCGAGTGCGGCGTGCTGGAGTTCGCCGACGGTCCGCGGGCCAGCGCTCCGGCCGAGATCCCCCCGGTCAGCAGCCACGACTTCTACGACTTCGAGGCCAAGTACATCGACTCGGCGTCCGGGATCGTGCCCGCCCCGCTCACCGAGGAGCAGACCGCGGAAGTGCGCCGGCTCGCCGTCGAGGCCTTCGACGCGGCGTCCTGCGAGGGCCTGGTGCGCGCGGACTTCTTCCTCACCGAGGACGGGGAGTTCGTCATCAACGAGATCAACACGATGCCCGGCTTCACGCCGATCTCCATGTACCCGCGGATGTGGCAGGAGAGCGGGGTCAGCTACCCCGAGCTCGTCGACCTGCTGATCCAGGCGGCACTGCGCCGGTCCACCGGACTGCGCTAGGGAAACGCTTCCCCCGGTCGGGACGGCCCTCAGGGGACTTCGAGTGTGGCCGGCACCGTCTTCTTGACGGCGCCGGCCAGCTCGGCGAGCGGGGTGACGTCGTGCGCGTACCGCTCGTCCATCGTGACCTCCACATAGGTCTTGCGGTACGTGGTGGTGAACCGCGGACCGTCGGCCCGCTGCTCCAGCAGCCAGTTGACCCCGTTCGCATCGACGGCCTGCGACTGGGCGTCGCTCATCTTCTCCGGCCGGGGGACACCGCAGCGCAGTACGATCGCGGCGTCGCCCCAGCCGGCGGTCAGTTCGGAGTCCGGTTCGGTGCCGGTACGGCGCTGCCCGGCGACAGTCTTCGGCAGCTCCTTGTGCAGCGCACCGCACAGGGCCGCTTCCTCGGGCGGGGGGCTGGGAACCGCTACCGGCGCCGCCGCGTGAGTGGTGGAGCAGCCCGCGGCGGCGAGGAACACCGCCGCGGCGGCGAACAGACGGAAGGACCGGTGGGCAGACGTCACCGGCCAAGCGTAGACGGGGGCTACAGGTGCACGACCGGGCAGGTCAGGGTTCGGGTGATGCCGTCCACTTGCTGGACCTTGGCGACCACCATGCGACCGAGATCGTCGACCGTGTCGGCCTGCGCACGCACGATCACGTCATAGGGACCTGTGACGTCCTCGGCCTGAATCACTCCGGGAATCTTCCCGATGGTCTCGGCGACGGTCGACGCCTTGCCCACCTCGGTCTGAATGAGGATGTACGCCTGTACCACGGAACCTCCAGAACGGCCCGGGGATCGTTTCCCCTACCTTCGGTGGGGAGATGCCGGGGGAGAGAAGGGACGCCACGGTATCGCGTCGTGATGGGGCGCGGGGAGACCCGCGCGCCGGGTGGCACCCGCAGCGTGGCGCAGGAAAAGCAGAAGTTGACGTATCTCTTGACGGTACCCACCGCCAAGACCGCTCGCGACCGCAAGGAAGCGGCTCTGCCGGACGTTCCGGCAGCACGACGGAGAGGTGAGACTCGGTGAAGGGCACTGTGGGCGAGTTGGGGGAGTTCGGGCTCATCAGAGAGCTCACTTCCCGGCTCACCTCCACCCCAGCGGTCCGCATCGGACCGGGAGACGACGCGGCGGTCGTGGCCGCGCCCGACCGCCGTGTCGTGGCGAGCACGGACATCCTCCTGGAGGGGCGGCACTTCCGCCGTGACTGGTCGACGGCGTACGACGTGGGCCGCAAGGCCGCCGCCCAGAATCTGGCCGACATCGCGGCCATGGGTGCGGTCCCCACCGCACTGCTGCTCGGCCTGGTCGTCCCCGCCGAACTCCCCGTCACCTGGGCCACCGAGCTGATGGACGGCATCCGCGACGAGTGTCAGGTCGCCGGGGCCTCGGTCGTCGGCGGCGATGTCGTCCGCGGCGAGGTGATCACCCTCGCCATCACGGCGCTCGGCGATCTGCGCAACCACGAGCCGGTGACCCGGGGCGGCGCCCGGCCCGGCGATGTCGTCGCCTACACCGGCTGGTTGGGCTGGTCGGCCGCCGGGCACGCGGTCCTCTCGCGCGGATTCCGCTCCCCGCGCGCGTTCGTCGAGGCGCACCGGCGCCCCGAGCCGCCGTACCACGCGGGTCCCGCGGCGGCCGGTCTCGGCGCCACCGCCATGTGCGACGTCAGCGACGGACTCGTCGCCGACCTCGGGCACATCGCGGAGGCGAGCAAGGTCCGGATCGACCTGCGTTCGGGCTCGATCGACATCCCGAGCCAGATGAACGACATCGGCCAGGCCGTCGGTGTCGACCCGTTGCAGTGGGTGCTCACCGGCGGCGAGGACCACGCCATCGTCGCGACCTTCCCGTCCGACGTGAAGCTGCCCGCCCGCTGGAAGGTGATCGGCGAGGTGCTCAACCCGTCCGCGCTGCCCCAGGTGACCGTGGACGGTCTGCCCTGGCACAGCAAGAGCGGCTGGGACCACTTCGGGGAGGACTCGTGACGCCGGTCCGCGTACTGACCGTCGCCGGTTCCGACTCGGGCGGCGGCGCCGGGATCCAGGCCGATCTCAAGACCATGATGGCGCTCGGCACCCACGGCATGAGCGTGATCACCGCGGTCACCGCGCAGAACTCGCTGGGTGTGCAGGGTGCGTGGGAGCTCCCCGTCGAGGCGATACGCGCCCAGTACCGCAGCGTCGTCGACGACATCGGCGTCCAGGCCGTGAAGACCGGCATGCTGGCGTCCGCGCCGCTGGTGGAGACCGTGGCCGAACTGCTGGCCGGCACGGACGCGCCCGTCGTCGTCGACCCGGTGGGGGTCTCCAAGCACGGCGACTCCCTGCTCGCGGCCTCCGCGCTGGACTCGGTCCGCACCAAGCTGCTGCCGGTCGCGACCGTGGCCACGCCGAATCTGGACGAGGTGACCCAGCTCACGGGCCTGGAGGTGACGGACGAGGCCGGGATGCGCCGGGCCGCGGACGCCGTGCTCCGCTTCGGGCCGCGCTGGGCGCTGATCAAGGGCGGGCATCTTTCCGGCGACGCCGTGGACCTGCTGACGGACGGGGCCGAGGAGCACTGGCTGCGCGCGCCCCGGCTGGACAACCGGCACACGCACGGGACGGGCTGCACGCTCGCCTCCGCCGTGGCCGCGGGGCTGGCGAAGGGGCTCACCGTCCCGGAGGCGGCAGTGGCCGCGAAGGAGTACGTCACGGGGGCGATCGCGGCGGGGTTCGCCCTGGGCGGCGGCATCGGCCCGGTGGATCACGCCTGGCGTCAGCGGTAGACGGCGGCTGTACGGCACGGCCGTGCACGCTCCCTCGGCCGAAGCGGGGCGGCACGGTCGGGCACGACGGCACGGCAAAAAGCCGGTCCACTGATGTGGACCGGCTTTTCAAGGCAACCGCAGGGGCTGCGCTACGACGAAACGTCGCGGTTAGCGCGAGACCTTGCCGGCCTTGATGCACGAGGTGCAGACGTTGAGCCGCTTCGGCGTCCGACCGACCACGGCACGCACACGCTGGATGTTCGGGTTCCAGCGACGAGACGTACGGCGGTGCGAGTGCGAAATGTTGTTGCCGAAGCCCGGCCCCTTGCCGCAGACGTCGCAGTTGGCAGCCACGGGTCACTCCAAAGACTTCAGATGCACTTACAGTGAATTCCGGCGGCCGGAAATCAGTGATCTGATTCGGTGGCTTTGCCGGGGGAATGGCCCGACTTTCATCGGGCAACCGGAGCAGCATACAACGACTGCGTCCGAGATACGAAACTACCACGGTTCGCCCCGCCCCCTCCCCGGCCCCCGCTCCCACCGGGGTCTACTCTGCGGTGCAACCCGCCGCTCAAGGAGGATCACCAGGTGCCGCAGACCCTCGACGCCGCCTCGGTACGCATCTGGTGCTCACGGGCGCTGGAGGCACTGGGCCGGGAGCGCGAGGAGATCGACGCGATCAACGTCTACCCCGTCGCGGACGGGGACACCGGCACCAATCTCTATCTGACCCTCGAATCGGCGGCCCAGGCGGTCGAGGCCGTCTTCGCCGCGCACGAGACGGGGTCCTCGGCCCCCGCGGCGGCCGACGCGGTCCGATCCATGGCGCACGGAGCGCTGATCGGGGCCCGCGGGAACTCCGGCACCATCCTGGCGCAGCTGCTGCGGGGCATGGCGGAGCGGCTCTGCGACGGGGACCACCTGGCAGGCGCTCTGCGAAGGGCTTCCGCGCTCGCCCGTGAGGCCGTCGCGCACCCTGTCGAAGGAACGATCCTGAGCGTGGCTTCCGCGGCCGCGGAAGCCGCGGAGAGCGCCCCCGACGATGCCGCGCGCGCGGCCTACGAGGGGGCACGGGCCGCGCTGGAGGCGACGCCCGGACAACTCGACGTGCTCAGCCGTGCGGGAGTCGTCGACGCCGGCGGGCGAGGGCTTCTCGCGGTGCTGGGCGCGCTGGTCGAGGCGGTGTCGGGTGAGGCCCCGGTGCCCCCGCCGCTGGCGCACGTACGGCCGGGTCCCGAAGGTCTCGGCGCCCCGGCGCAGCCCTGCGCCGACGACGGCGGTCCCGCGTTCGAGGTGATCTACCTGCTGGAGGCGGAGGACGAGGCCGTGGCGCGGCTGCGGACCCGGCTGGACTCCCTCGGCGATTCCCTGGTCGTCGTCGGCGGCGACGGTTTGTGGAATGTCCACGTCCATGTCGACGACGCGGGTGCCGCCGTGGAGGCCGGTGTCGAGGCGGGGCGCCCCTACCGGATCCGCATCACGCACTTCGACCTGGCGGCGGCCCCCGTACGGGAGCAGGTGCAGCGGGCGGTGGTCGTGGTCGTCTCCGGTGAGGGGCTCGCCGGTCTGTGCGCCGAGGCGGGCGCGACGACGGTGCTCGCACGGCCGGGGGAGCCGCCCGTCAGCGGCGAACTCGTCGACGCCATCCGCCGCGCGCACGCCCGCGAGGTCGTCCTCATGCCGAACTCCGCCGACCTGCGGCACACGGCCGCCGCCGCGGCCGAACAGGCCAGGACGGAAGGCGTCCGCGTCGCTCTCGTCCCCACGCGCGCGGCGGTGCAGGGCATCGCCGCCCTGGCGGTGCACGAGCCGGACCGGCGCTTCGACGAGGACGTGGTCGCGATGACGGCGGCCGCCGGGGCGACGCGCTACGCCGAAGTCACGGTGGCCGAGCGGCAGTCGTGGACGACCGCCGGCGTGTGCCAGGAGGGCGATGTGCTCGGTCTGATCGACGGAGACGTCGCGGTGATCGGCACGGACCTCATGACGACGGCGACGACCGTGCTGGACCGGATGCTGGCGGCCGGCGGCGAACTGGTGACGCTGGTGCTGGGTGAGGGCGTCGCCGACGGCGACGAGGTGGCCGCGAAGCTGGAACGTCACGTCAGGGACACGCACTTGGCCGTGGACACCGTGCTCTACCGCGGCGGGCGGGGTTCGACACCGCTGCTGATCGGTGTGGAGTAGGGGAGCGGGCGGCCGGGCCGGGGCCGGAGGCAGTACCCCCGGCCCCGGGGTGAGGCCCGGCCCTGCCGTGAGGCCCGGCCCCGGGGTGAGGCCCGGTGTCTGCCTTCCGAGGCCCGGGCCTGCTGTGAGGCCGGGTTCAGCCTCCCGAGGCCCGGGCCTGCTGTGAGGCCGGGTTCAGCCTCCCGAGGCCCGGGCCTGCCGTGAGGCCGGGTTCAGCCTCCCGAGGCCCGGCCCTGCCGTCAGGCCGGGTTTCAGCCTTCCGAGGCCCGGGCCCCCGGCTCGCTCCCGGCCGGCTCCCCGCCGCAGGGCCTCCCGCTCACCCCTTGCCCACGTACTCCAGCAGTGACCGCGCATCCGCGCCCACACCCTCGGCGCCGTGCCGTGCCAGCACTCCCCGGGCCCGGGCCTCCGCCGCGTCGGCCGCGCCGAGGTCCGCCTCCAGCCAGCCCGCAAGGAGTTCCGACCGGGCCCGCTGCTCGGCGTACTGCTCGCCCGCTGCCGTGAACGCGGCGATCGCCTTCTCCGCGGACGCCACCGCCTCCGTGTACGCGGCCCGTGCCGAGCCGTCGGTGTCGTTCTCGCCCGGCCCGCCCTCGACGGCGGACGCGATCAGCTCGGCTGTCTGCCGGTGGGTGTCGGCCAGTTCGGCGCGGAGGCCGTCGCGTGCCTCCCGGTCGTCGGCACCCTCCGGGGCGGCCTCGCACGCCTGCGCAGCCGACGCCATCAGCTCGCGCGCCACCGCCGGGCCCGCCTGGCCCTCACGGACGGCGATCCAGGCCCGCACCCGCAGCGTCCGCACATACGCGTGGACGTCGCCCAGCTCCCGCCACAGCTCTCCGGCACGCTGATAGGCCAGCTCCGCCTCGGAGTTGAGGTCGGCCCGGTACAGCGCCTGGCCGGCCAGGTTCGCGAGCATCGCGTGGTCGCGCTGCTCCGGCCATCCGCGCGCGATGTCCGCCGCCCTGAGCCAGTGCTCGGCAGCCGAACGCGGCTCGTTCAGCGCCGCCAGACAGTCGCCCAGCCACCACAGTGTCTGCACGATCATGCCGTCGCCGTGATCGTCGGCGGTCAGGTCCGGCAGCACGGCCTCCAGCACCGCGGCGCTCTCGTCGACGCGGCCCAGCTGGAGCAGGAAGCCGCCGAGCCGGTGCCGCGCGTACGCGCCGTTGCCCTTGCTCTCGCCCGCCTCGTCCGCCCAGTGCGCGGCCTCCAGCGCGTGCTCGGCGGCCTCGGCGAGCTTGTCGTTGTCGGCGAGCGACTCGACGAGCTGGAGGTGCAGCCTGCACAGCCCGCCCGCTTCGGCGTAGGCCCGTGCGTGCTCCAGGGCCGCGCGGGAGGCGCGCTCGGCCGTCTCCGGGTCGCCGAGATGCCGGCTCACCCCCGCGAGCTGGGTCTCGGCCTCGACCGCGTACCAGGGGCGTTCCGCTGCGATGTACGCCTCGGCTGCCCGGGCGTACAGACGGGCTGCCTCCTGCGCGTCACCCCCGAAGGCCGTGATGTTGCCGAGGTAGCCGAGTGCCTCCCCGACCGTGGTGCCGACGCCCGGGTCGTCCCGGTGCGGCTCGGCGAAGGCCAGCAGCTCCTGTACGGACTCCTCCAGCGCACCGACCGCGGCCGCCGTGTCCTCGGACAGATGGATCCGGTCGTTGAGGATGCGGCAGCGGCACAGCAGCACCCGGCTCACCTGGTGGGCGCTCGCGCTGCCTTCCGCTTGGAGGGCCGGCATCCGGGCCCGGAGCCCGGCCAGTTCGGCCAGCGCCTCGTCGAAACCCTGCTCGGAGTGCTCGTCCTGGCAGAGCGCGTAGGCGGCCCTCGCCCGTGCGGCGACTGCCCGGCCGAGGTCACCCGCGCTCTCGTAGTGGTCCGCGGCGGCGCGGAAGTGCGCGGCGCTCTCGGCGGGCGGCACCGTACGGTCCAGGCCCCGGTGCTCCTCCAGCTCGGCACGGTCGCGCGCGCCGAGCTCGGCACCCTCGCGCCCGGCCGCGGCGGCGACGGCCGCCCAGGCCTCCAGCGAGTCGGGGCGCTGCGCCTCCGAGAGGCTGCGCGCCTCGGCCAGCAGCGAGTCGAGGGAGGCGGCGGGCGCGGGGACCGGGGCCGGGCGCGGCACCGGGACGGGCCGGGAGGGGCGCAGCCCCAGCGGCAGCCGCTCCAGCAGCGGTTCCTGGTCCATCCGTTCCCGGATCGTGCGGCTCACCTCGGAGCTGCCGTTGCGCTCGTCGAACCGCGCGGCGAGAGCCAGGGCCTCCTTGCGGGCGTGCACCGCCAGTTCGCGCGCCGCCCAGTCGCGGCCGCCCGGTCCGGCGAGGCTCTGCTCTCCGTGGCCGAGGGCGGTGAGCCGGTCGGTGAGCAGCGCCGTCACCGCGAGATAGCCCATCAGGCTGCTCGGCTCCCCGGAGTCGGTGAAGTACGCCGGACGCTCGGCGAGGATCTCCAGACCGCGTGCCTCGTTGCCGGTCAGCGCCAGGAACTCGACATGCTGGGCGACGGCGCTGCGCATGCTCTCCATCGAGCGCACCATCCGGTGGCCCCGCAGATGATGCGCGCGAGCCTGGTCCGGCCGCCCGAGACGCAGCAGGGGCAGCAGCGAGGACGAGAGCACGGCGTGCGGCTCGTGCGCACAGCTGAACTCGCCCTCGTACACCGGCCGCCAGGTCTCCAACGCCTCCGCGTCGTCGCCGCGGTGCGCCAGGTACGAGCCCTGGGCGCGCAGCTCGCAGGCCCGGCAGTCGCTCTTGTCGTCGCGGTCCGCCGCCTGCCAGGCCGCGTACGCACGTCTCGCGCGCTCCGTGTCGCCCACATGGCGCGCGATCCGCAGCTCGCCCTGGCGCACGGCACGCTCGGAGTGCCCGGCGACCCGGTAGCGGTGCTCCATCTCGCCCTGCCACTTCTCGATGGAGGCGAGCGGGATGTGGGGCTGGTCGATCATGCCGCTGGAGACCCACTTGAACATCCAGAACAGACTGTGCGTCTGCTGGCCGTCGAAGTCACCGGGCCGCTCGTCCCACATGCGCAGCAGCCGCGAGAAGGGGACGAACATCTTGTCCGCCTCGGAGCTGTAGTTGTAGACCTGCATCAGATGGTTGAGGCCGTCGATCAGCAGGTCGGTGTCGCCCGACTGCTCGATGCCGGCGAATATCCGCTCCGCGCGGGCGTTGCGCGCCGGGCCCTCCGGCTCCTCGTAGTTGTCGGCCAGGGCCTGCCGCAGGGATGTGACGTCGGTACTCATCGGCCGTTCTCCTGGTCGTGGGTGGCCCATTCGAGCAGGCCGACGAACGCACGGTTGAGCAGTGCGGAGTCGGCCGGGCGCAGCGGCCGCTGCGCCATCAGCAGGGCTTGCCCGTACAGGGCCTCCGTCGCGGTCCCGGCGAGTTCCCTGTCGTCGAGCGAACTGATCCTGCGGATCAGGGGGTTGAGGTGGTTGAGCACCAGCCGGGCCCTCGGCGCGCTGCCGCGCAGCGACCCGAGGATGCCGGCCCACAGATCGTCCGCCTGCTCCTCCGCCTCGGCGCGAGAGCGCTCATGACGGGCCGCACGGTCGTCCAGATGCAGTGCGGGCACGGTCAGCGGGTGGAAGGCGCGCAACGCCACGTCACAGCCCAGCGGATCGAGCTTGGCGCGGGCCGCCGCGAGGAAGCCCGCCAGCGCGAGTTCGGCGTCCGGGTCCACGGTGTCGAGATGCGCGGTGACGGTGTCGGCGTCCAGCTCGGCGACGACGGTTCCGGGCCGAACCGACGGGAGCTTCTCGACCAGTTCGGTGTCGTACGTGTAGCCGCCGTTGACGACGCCGATGCCCTGCGCGGACGCGATGGGTGCGACCTGGCGGTACTCCTCCACGGTGCGCGTGAAGTGCACCACCGGATGCCGACGGGCGAACTCCTCCAGCGAGAGCGAGCCGTCGGTCGTCTCGAACGGCAGCCACGGCAGCATCGTGCGCAGCATCTCGCCGTCGTGCCTGGCCAGCGACTTCACACCCAGGTGGTGGACGGACAGGAACTGCGCCAGCCGGTCGGGATCACCGGCCGCCAGACCCGTGAGCCACTCCCTGATCCGGGCGCCGAGCGCCTCCCGTACGGCCGCCAGCGTCTCGTCGGCGTACAGCGACTCGCGGGAGGCGGTGGGCCGCAGCGAGTCGGTGTCGATCACGCAGCGTACGAAGAAGGCCCAGTCCGGGAGGAGTTCGTCGGCCCGGTCGGTGAGCAGCATGCCCTTCAGATGCACCCGGTGGCCGGAACGCTGGGCGGGGCTGACGGCCTGGGGCAGGACGTACGCGACCCCGCGGATCCCGGCGAGCGGGACGTTCAGGTCGAGCGAGTCGAGCGGGGTGAAGCCGAACAGCTCGTGGCAGTGGCGCGCCAGAGCCACCCGGCGGGCCGAAGGGCCCGGGTAGGCGCGGTCCCAGGGCGAGGGCAGATCGGTGACCGCGGTGTCCCCGACCCGTACGTCGTAGGGCAGCAGCGAGCCGAAGTCCCGGGCGAGCGCCAGCACCCGCTCCTCCGTCAGCCAGTCGCCGCTGCCCGGGCGGGCGGTCAGATGCACGGTCGTGCCGGGCTCGGGACGCGCGCTGTCCGGCAGCGTACGCACGGTGTACGAACCGTCGTCGCGGGCCGACCACTCCACGGGCGGCGCGTCCGGCGTCCGCGCCGAACGGCTGACCACGCGGATCTCGGCAGCCACGACGAAGCAGGCGAGCAGCCCGATGCCGAACTGGCCGAGGAAGTCGGCGCGCGCCGAGGCGATGCCGTCGGCACCGGCACGCTTGGAGCTGCGGCCGATCGTGGCGAGCAGGCTGTGCACATCGCTCTCGGTCAGACCGATGCCGGAGTCCTCGACGCGCAGCCGCCCGCCCTCGGCGAAGAGGCGTACCCGCGCGGGTGCGCCCGGCTCCTCGGCCCGCCGGGCCGTGATCGCGTCCACGGCGTTCTGCAGCAGTTCGCGCAGATACACCTTGGGGCTCGAATAGAGGTGATGGGAGAGAAGATCCACCAGGCCGCGCAGATCCACCTGGAAGGTGTGCGGGGTGGTCTCGGACGTGGGTCGCGTGGTCTCAGAAGTCATCGTCGCTGCGCCGGTGGGGGGACGAGCGGCGGCGCGGGTCGGGCGATCCCGTCGAAGGTGATCGCGGCGTGGGCAGGCAGCGGGGAAGGCGGGGGAGACCGCGCCATCCTAGGGTCCACGGCACCGGTGTGACCAGCGGTTATCCACAGGTGTGCGACGTCTGTCGGTGCCGTGGTGTGCAATGGATCGCGTGTCCGCGCTCGACGAACCCCTGAAGAAGACGCTCGGAGCCGCCACCGCGAAGGTGATGGCCGAGCAGCTCGACCTGCACACCACCGGCGATCTGCTGCACCACTACCCCCGGCGGTACGAGGAGCGCGGCCAGCTCACCCGGCTCGCCGAGCTGCCGCTGGACGAGGACGTCACCGTGGTCGCGCAGGTCGCCGACGCACGGGTGCACACCTTCAACGCCGGCCGCGGCAAGCGGCTGGAGATCACCATCACGGACGGCAGCGGCCGGCTCCAGCTGGTCTTCTTCGGCCGGGGCGTGCACAAACCGCACCAGGAACTGCTGCCCGGCAGCCGGGCGATGTTCGCCGGCAAGGTCTCCGTCTTCAACCGCAAGCTCCAGCTGGCCCACCCGACGTACGCCAAGCTCGCCGCCGACAGCGGGGACGACTCCCCTGACGTCGAGTCCTGGGCGGGCGCGCTCATCCCCATCTACCCGGCCTGCAAAGGGCTGGAGTCGTGGAAGATCGCCAAGGCGGTCGACGCCGTGCTGCCGAGCGCCCGGGAAGCGGTCGATCCGCTGCCGCCCGCCCTGCGCGAGGGACGCGGCTTCGTCCCGCTGCCCGAGGCGCTGCTGAAGGTCCACCGGCCGCACACCAAGGCCGACATCGAGGACGCCCGGCAGCGGCTCAAGTGGGACGAGGCGTTCGTGCTCCAGGTGGCGCTGGCCCGGCGGCGCTTCGCGGAGACCCAACTGCCCGCCGTGGCCCGCCGGCCCGTCCCGGGCGGGCTGCTCGACGCCTTCGACGCCAAGCTGCCCTTCACCCTCACCGACGGGCAGATCAAGGTCACCAAGGAGATCTTCGACGACCTCGCCACCGAGCATCCGATGCACCGGCTGCTCCAGGGCGAGGTCGGCTCCGGCAAGACCATGGTCGCGCTGCGCGCCATGCTCACCGTGGTGGACACCGGCGGTCAGGCGGCGATGCTCGCGCCCACCGAGGTCCTCGCCCAGCAGCACCACCGCTCCGTCGTCGAGATGATGGGCGAGCTCGCCGAGGGCGGCATGCTCGGGAGCGCCGAGAAGGCCACCAAGGTCGTGCTGCTGACCGGTTCGATGGGCGCCGCCGCCCGCCGGCAGGCGTTGCTCGATCTGGTGACCGGCGAGGCCGGCATCGTCATCGGCACCCATGCGCTCATCGAGGACAAGGTGCAGTTCCACGACCTCGGACTCGTCGTGGTCGACGAGCAGCACCGCTTCGGTGTGGAGCAGCGCGACGCCCTGCGCTCCAAGGGGAAGCAGCCGCCGCATCTGCTGGTGATGACCGCGACCCCGATCCCGCGGACGGTCGCCATGACGGTCTTCGGCGACCTGGAGACCTCCGTACTGGACCAGTTGCCCGCCGGCCGCTCACCCATCGCCACCCATGTCGTCCCGGCCCAGGACAAGCCGCACTTCCTGGCGCGCGCCTGGGAGCGCGTCCGCGAAGAGGTCGGCAAGGGCCACCAGGCCTATGTGGTGTGCCCCCGCATCGGCGACGGCGAGGACGAGAAGACGAAGAAGAAGTCGGCCGAGGACGAGGCGGAGAAGAGGCCGCCGCTCGCCGTCCTGGAGATCGCCGAGGAGCTCTCCCGCGGAGCCCTCGACGGGTTGCGCGTCGAGGTCCTGCACGGCCGGATGGCGCCCGACGACAAGGACGACGTCATGCGCCGCTTCGCCGCGGGCGAGGTGGACGTCCTGGTCGCCACCACCGTCATCGAGGTCGGGGTCAACGTCCCGAACGCCACCGCCATGGTGATCATGGACGCGGACCGGTTCGGTGTCTCGCAGCTGCACCAGCTCCGCGGCCGGGTGGGCCGTGGCTCCGCCCCCGGACTGTGCCTGCTGGTCACCGAGATGCCCGAGGCGACCCCGGCCAGGGCCCGGCTCGGCGCGGTCGCCGCCACCCTCGACGGCTTCGAGCTCTCCCGTATCGACCTCGAACAGCGCCGCGAGGGCGACGTCCTCGGCCAGGCCCAGTCGGGTGTGCGCTCCTCGCTGCGGATGCTCACCGTCATCGACGACGAGGAGGTCATCGCCGCCGCCCGCGAGGAGGCCGTCACCGTCGTCGGCGAGGACCCGGAGCTGGAGCGGCTCCCCGAGCTGCGCACGGCCCTGGACGCCCTGCTGGACAAGGAGCGCGAGCGGTATCTCGACAAGGGCTGAGACACTGGTCCGTGAGGATGTTGGCCAGGCCGGCCGGCACGAGCTCCCGGCCGCTTGCGAGTGAGGACTGAGATGACCCGCGTGATCGCCGGTACGGCCGGCGGACGCCGCCTGGCCGTCCCGCCCGGCACCGGCACCCGCCCCACGTCCGACCGTGCTCGCGAGGGCCTCTTCTCCAGCTGGGAATCGCTCCTCGGCACGCTGGCCGGACTGCGGGTCGCCGATCTCTACGCGGGCTCCGGCGCCGTCGGCCTGGAGGCACTCTCCCGCGGAGCGTCCCACGCGCTGCTCGTCGAGGCGGACGCGCGTGCCGCCCGCATCGTCCGGGAGAACGTCGGCACCCTCGGACTGCCGGGTGCCGAGGTCCGTACCGGCAAAGCGGAACAGATCGTGACGGGTCCGGCGCCGGGCGACCCCTACGACGTGGTCTTCCTCGACCCGCCGTACGCCGTCACCGACGATGATCTTCGCGAGATCCTGCTCACACTCCGCTCTGAGGGCTGGCTCGCGGACGATGCCGTCGTCACCGTGGAGCGCAGCACCAGAGGCGGTGAATTCGTCTGGCCGCAGGGCTTCGAACCGGTGCGGGCCCGTCGCTACGGCGAGGGAACGCTTTGGTACGGTCGCGCCGCCTCTACGTGCGAAGACGCACCATGACCGGACCGGAGAGCGAGGGACTTCAGTTGCGCCGAGCAGTCTGTCCGGGGTCGTTCGACCCCATCACCAACGGACACCTCGACATCATCGCCCGCGCCTCCAAGCTGTACGACGTCGTACATGTCGCGGTGATGATCAATCAGTCCAAGCAGGGACTGTTCACCGTCGACGAGCGGATCGAGCTGATCCGCGACGTCACCAGCGACTACGGCAACGTCGAGGTGGAGTCCCACCACGGCCTGCTCGTCGACTTCTGCAAGCAGCGGGACATCCCGGCCATCGTCAAGGGCCTGCGGGCGGTCAGCGACTTCGACTACGAGCTGCAGATGGCCCAGATGAACAACGGCCTCTCCGGCGTCGAGACGCTCTTCGTCCCGACCAACCCCACCTACAGCTTCCTCTCCTCCAGCCTCGTCAAGGAGGTCGCCGCCTGGGGCGGTGACGTCTCCCACCTGCTGCCTCCCGTCGTGCACGAGGCACTCACCCGGCGGCTCGCCGAGAAGTGACGTACTGACAGCCCGTCACCCGGTGTCCGGCGGACGGTCGGGGGCCGTACAGTCGTCCCGTCCGTCTCATATCAGGCAGAGAGTGGCGAACCACGGTGGACGTGCAGAAGAAGCTCGACGAGATCGTCGAGGCGGTGGGCTCGGCCCGGTCCATGCCCATGTCGGCCTCCTGCGTGGTCAACCGCGCCGAGCTGCTCGCCATGCTCGAAGAGGTCCGTGAGGCCCTGCCCGGCTCGCTCGCGCATGCCCAGGAGCTGATCGGCGGCCGTGAGCAGCTGGTCGCCCAGGCCCGCCAGGAGGCGGAGCGGATCATCGAGAGCGCCCACGCGGAACGCGGCTCGCTGATCTCGGACACCCATGTCGCCCGCCAGTCCCAGGACGAGGCGGACCGCATCCTCTCCGAGGCCCGCCGGGAGGCCGAGGAGATCCGTGCGGAGGCCGACGACTACGTCGACTCCAAGCTCGCCAACTTCGAGGTCGTCCTCACCAAGACCATCGGCTCGGTGGACCGCGGCCGCGAGAAGCTGCTCGGCCGGGGGCCCGGCCTGGACGCGCAGGGATACGCCGACGAGGACGCCCCCGAGTACAGCTCGGACCCGCAGACCCTGATCGGCCGCGCCGACGAGTACGTGGACGCCAAGCTCGGCGCCTTCGAGGCGGTCCTGTCCAAGACCCTGGAGGCCGTCGGCCGCGGCCGGCTGAAGCTCCACGGCCGCACCACCAGCGACGCGCTCGGCGAGCACATGGCCGCTCAGGACGCCGCGGGCGTCCAGCACTCCAGCGACGCCGACTACCTGGCCGGACTGGCCGAGATCTCGGAGCCCCAGCAGACCCCGATGCCGCAGCAGGCCCCCGTGCCCCAGCAGCCGCAGTACCAGCCGGTGGCCGAGGCCCAGCCCGCGATCCCGGCCCAGCAGGACCCCTACGCCGCGAGCTACGGCGACCAGCACCAGCAGTACGCCGCGTACCAGCAGGACCCCTACGCCGGGTACCAGCAGCAGGGCTACGACCAGCAGTACGGCCAGCAGGACCCGTACGCGTACCAGCAGCCGGTCCAGCAGCAGCCACAGCAGCACCAGCAGCAGGCGGCAGCCCTCGACGAGACCAGCCTCTTCGACACCAGCATGATCGACCTCGAACAGCTGCGCCGGTACGAGCAGGGGCACTGACCCCGGGCGGAGCGGCTGCCGACGGGGACCGGATTGGGTCTACGGCGGCCCGTCCGGTAACCTGGTTCTTCGGTCGCGCGTAGATCCGCGATGCAGGCTGCCCGCTCCCTCGGAGCACCGGGCCGGCCCACTCCCCACGATTCGAAAGCAGGAAGACCCCTGAACGCCCGCCTCGACCACCGCAACCCCCTCGTGTTCGACACACACGAGCTGGGCCGGCGTCCCGGCGCGCTCCAGCGGGTGTCCCGCTCGGTGGAGGCGCCCGGTTCGCCGGCGACCTTCGGTATCGAAGGAGTCATCGGCGTACCGGAAGGTGCGTCCGTGAAGCTCGACCTCCGTCTCGAGTCGGTCATGGAAGGTGTGCTTGTCACCGGCACCGCCCGTGCGACCGCCGAGGGGGAGTGCGTAAGGTGTCTGGAGCCGCTGCACCAAGAGGTCGCGGCGGACTTCCAGGAGATGTTCTCGTACCCCGACGCCGATGACCGGAGCCGCACTCGCACTGCGGAACCCGTCGACGACGCCGAGGACGAGGACACGCTCTTTCTCGAGGACGGCTTGTTCGACCTCGAGCCCGTGCTGCGTGATGCGGTGGTGCTCGCACTGCCGATGCAGCCGGTGTGCCGGGAGACCTGTGCCGGCCTGTGTTCCGAATGCGGGATCAGGCTGGACGAGAACCCCGGTCACCACCATGACGCCGCCGACATCCGTTGGGCGGCACTGCAGGGACTCGCCGAAACCATCAAGGACGGCGAGAAGGACAACATGGGCGGCGCCGAAGCGGGCGTCGACGAGAAGCAGGAGAAGTAGCCGTGGCTGTTCCGAAGCGGAAGATGTCGCGCAGCAACACGCGCCACCGCCGGTCGCAGTGGAAGGCTGCGGTCCCCACCCTGGTTTCGTGTGAGCGTTGCCAGGAGCCGAAGCAGCAGCACATCGCGTGCCCGAGCTGCGGCACCTACAACAAGCGCCAGGTCCTCGAGGTCTGAGCGGCTGGTGAGAGGCCCGATGTCTGAACTGTCCCATGCCAAGAAGCAGGCAGACGCAGTAAACACAGCCAACGCAGCCTCGTCCCACACGCTTCTGGAAGGGCGGCTCGGGTATCACCTCGAGTCCGCCCTTCTGGTGCGAGCACTGACCCACCGGTCGTACGCGTACGAGAACGGCGGCCTGCCCACCAACGAACGGCTCGAGTTCCTCGGGGACTCGGTGCTCGGTCTGGTGGTCACCGACACGCTGTACCGCACCCACCCCGACCTGCCGGAAGGCCAACTGGCCAAACTGCGGGCCGCGGTGGTCAATTCGCGTGCGCTGGCGGAAGTCGGTCGCGGTCTGGAACTGGGTCTCTTCATCCGGCTCGGCCGGGGTGAAGAAGGCACGGGCGGACGGGACAAGGCATCCATCCTCGCCGACACCCTTGAAGCGGTGATCGGCGCCGTCTATCTCGATCAGGGTCTCGAAGCGGCGTCCGAGCTGGTGCACCGGCTCTTCGACCCGCTGATCGAAAAATCCTCGAACCTCGGTGCGGGCCTGGACTGGAAGACCAGTCTCCAGGAGCTCACCGCGGCCGAGGGACTCGGCGTTCCGGAATATCTCGTCACGGAGACGGGCCCGGACCACGAGAAGACCTTTACTGCTGCCGCCCGCGTCGGTGGTGTCTCGTACGGCACCGGCACCGGCCGCAGCAAGAAGGAAGCGGAGCAGCAGGCGGCGGAGTCCGCATGGCGGGAGATTCGTGCCGCCGCGGACGACCGTATCGCCGCCGCCAAGGCCGAGAAGGCCGAGGCGGAGAAGGCCGAGGCGGACAAACTCGCTGCCGCGGCAGCGAGCTCGGAGGAGACGGTGGCCACTGCTGCCGACGCCTCAGACGGAGAGGCCGCCGACACCTCTTCGTCCTCGGAACCGGCGGACCGGGCCACGGCCTAGTCCTCGGAACCTTCTGACCGGGCCCGGCCCGGTCCGTGGTGCTGCATTCCTTCCGACCTCGTCGGGGCCCCTCGTTCCTTCCCGGAGCGCAGGGGCCTCGGCGTTTTTCCGCAGGTGACGGAGAGGTACGCTGCGGGCGTCACTCCGAGCCTCCCCGGAAGGAGCCCCGTGCCCGAGCTGCCCGAGGTCGAGGTCGTACGTCGCGGACTGCAGCGCTGGGTCAGCGGACGGACCATCGCCGAGGTGCAGGTCCTGCACCCGCGCGCCGTGCGCCGGCATCTCGCCGGCGCCGGGGACTTCGCGGCCAGGCTCAAGGGGCACAGCGTCGGGATAGCACGCAGGCGGGGAAAGTACCTGTGGCTGCCGCTGGCGGACACCGACAGCTCCGTCCTCGGACACCTCGGGATGAGCGGACAGCTTCTGGTGCAGCCGGAGGACGCCGCCGACGAGAAGCATCTCCGGATCCGGATCCGCTTCGACGACTCCCTGGGCACCGAGCTCCGGTTCGTCGACCAGCGCACCTTCGGCGGGCTCTCGCTCCACGACAACACCCCGGACGGGCTGCCCGACGTCATCGCACACATCGCCCGGGATCCGCTGGACCCGGCCTTCGACGACGGTGGTTTCCACACCGCGCTGCGGCTGCGGCGTACCACGATCAAGAGGGCACTGCTGGACCAGTCACTGATCAGCGGGGTCGGCAACATCTACGCCGACGAGGCCCTGTGGCGGGCGAAGCTCCACTACGAGCGCCCCACGACCGGCCTGCCCCGTGCCCGCTCGGCCGAGCTGCTGGGTCATGTGCGGGACGTGATGAACGCGGCCCTGGCCGTCGGAGGCACCAGCTTCGACAGCCTGTATGTGAACGTGAACGGCGAATCGGGCTATTTCGATCGCTCGTTGGACGCCTACGGCCGCGAGGGCGAGCCCTGCCGTCGCTGCGGCACCCTGATGCGGCGACGCCCCTGGATGAACCGTTCCAGCTACTTCTGCCCGCGCTGTCAGCGCCCGCCGAGAATCGTGCGCACGCCGCTGCCCGGGAAGCTCTAGCGCAGGAGGCTCCAGCCCCGGGCAGCTCCCGGCGCGACTGCTAGAAGCCGAAGTCCTGCGTCCACCACGGGCCGCCGTCGGCCATGTGGACACCGACGCCGAGCGTCTTGTAATCGCAGTTGAGAATGTTTGCTCGGTGGCCTTCGCTGTTCATCCACGAGTTCATGACCGCGGAGGCGTCGGCCTGGCCGCGGGCGATGTTCTCGGCGCCGAGGTTGGTCACGCCGGACTGCGCGGCGCGGCCCCAGGGGGAATCGCCGTCGGGGTCGGTGTGTCCGAAGAAGCCGCGGTTGGCCATGTCCTTGCTGAAGGTGCCGGCGAGCTTGGCGAGCGGAGCGTCGGTCCGGACCGGGCTGCAGCCGACCTTGGACCGCTCCTCGTTCACCAGGTTGAGCACCTCGGCCTCGGCCGCTGCCTCGGAGGAGGGCGACACGGGCTTCTGCCGGTCGGGAGTGCGGTCAGGGGCGCGCGACTCCGTACGGGTCGGGGCGCTCTCCTTCTTCTCCTTCTCGCTCTTCTCGGGAGCGGGCTTGGCCGGCTTCGGGGCCGGAGCCTTCGTCGACGGCTTGGCCGCCGGCTTCGCCGGCTTCGCGGGCTTGGTCGGCTCCGCGGGCTTCACGGGCTTCACGGGCTTCGCGCGCTTCTGAGCAGGGCTTTTCGCCGGTGCCTTCGGACGCGGGGGCGTCGTGGCGGGCGAGGACGGCGATGACGGGGCGGCCGGCGACGACGTCTCGGGCGTCGGTTCGGCGCTCGCGTCGCCCTGGGTCTGAAGCCGGGCGGATCCCTCGCTGCGGACCTGCTTGGCGGGCGAGCTCTCGCCGCCCACGATGGAGGTGTCGCCACCCGGCAGCAGGCCGGACGCGACGATCACGGCGCCCACCGCCACGGCAGCGGAGACGCCGAGCAGTCCAGTGCGTACGGGCCTGCCCGCACGTTTGGCGGAGCGTCGATGACGTCCCATCTGCTGGCCTTCCTTGTGCTCGACGGCTGTACAAAAAGAGGCTCACCCGAACGGGTGAGTTTCATTTCGACCGGACTGTACGCCATGACGCCGAAAAGGGATGTGATGCAGCAGTGGTCCATTCGCTACCTTGCAGCCATGAATGATGTTGTACGTCTGACGGCGTGGGTACGCGGCCGAGTACAGGGAGTGGGATTCCGCTGGTTCACCAGGGCAAACGCTTTGGAGATCGGCGGCCTCACCGGCTTCGCCCTCAATCTGGACGACGGCAGGGTGCAGGTCGTGGCCGAGGGTCCACGTGAGAATTGCCACCGTCTGCTGGACTGGCTGCGGTCCGACGACACACCCGGTCGAGTCGACGGCGTCACTGAGATCTGGGACACGCCCCGCGGAGGCTACGAGAGCTTCGCGATCCGCTGAGGTTCCCCCGCCGGCCCGCCCCGGCCGTCGCGGAACGCATGCCTCCGGCACCTGTCCGTGGCAGAAACAGCCTGGTGGTTGCCAAGAAGGGCTTGTCATGCCAGGCTGCGGCCGTAAGGATGATCTCCACGCCCCTCGGCCCCGGAGAAGAGGCTCCACCGCGTGTTGCGCGGCAGCGAGCGCCCGGGTTCGCCCTTGATACGGGGTGTGATCGTGTTGACCGTCAAACTTTTTGGTGAGACTCTGGAAGCCCCGCGCACCTTAGCTGTTTGGCAGTACGAACCGCAGCGACATGAGCACCAATAGCACTGTCGAGCACCGCGGGTGCGATTCCCTCACGACCCACACCGCTTCCGGTCGGTCACTCAGTGTGGAGGACCATCCATCATGGCAAAGGCGCTTCTCGGTTACGTCGGCGGCTCCGACCCGCGACTCCTCGCCGAGATGCGACGGCTTCAGCAGCGCGTCCAGGACCTCGAATCCGAGCTTGTACGGATCCAGTCCGAGAACGACGCGCTCAACGCTGCCGTCGCCAAGCACCCTGGAGAGTCGCTGCTTGACGGCATCGACATCGACGTACCCCAGGCGGAGCCCGCGCTCACCTGACAGAGCTCGGTCACGCCGGTAGATCAACCGCACAAGATATGCAAGGGACGCTTCGGCGTCCCTTCTTTCTTTCCCCCCGGCGTCCTACAGTCCTTCTTCTACCGCGTGATCTGCCCTGCGCCCTCATGGGTGAAACCGTGAGCCGCCCGCCGTCCCGGATGGCGAGACCGAGCGCACCCGCGAACTGTCCCTGGGGGCAGGCCGGGACGGGCCGGGTCCGGCGGTCCGAGCGAGGCGAAAGGTAGAGTCCGGCTGCGTGCACCTCAAGGCCATGACCCTGCGCGGGTTCAAATCCTTTGCCTCCGCCACGACACTGCGGTTCGAGCCGGGCATCACCTGTGTCGTCGGCCCCAACGGCTCGGGCAAGTCCAACGTCGTGGACGCGCTGTCCTGGGTCATGGGCGAGCAGGGGGCCAAGTCGCTGCGCGGCGGCAAGATGGAGGACGTCATCTTCGCCGGGACGACCGGGCGCCCGCCACTGGGCCGCGCCGAGGTCTCCCTCACGATCGACAACTCCGACGGCGCTCTGCCGATCGAGTACGCCGAGGTCACCATCACGCGGATCATGTTCCGCAACGGCGGCAGCGAGTACCAGATCAACGGTGACACCTGCCGGCTGCTCGACATCCAGGAGCTGCTCTCCGACTCCGGCATCGGCCGCGAGATGCACGTCATCGTCGGCCAGGGCCAGCTCGACTCCGTCCTGCACGCCGACCCCATGGGGCGGCGGGCGTTCATCGAGGAGGCCGCCGGGGTCCTCAAGCACCGCAAGCGCAAGGAGAAGGCGCTGCGGAAGCTGGACGCGATGCAGGCCAATCTCGCCCGCGTCCAGGACCTGACCGACGAACTGCGGCGGCAGCTCAAGCCCCTCGGACGGCAGGCCGCGGTCGCCCGCCGCGCCGCCGTCATCCAGGCGGACCTGCGCGACGCCCGGCTGCGGCTGCTCGCCGACGATCTCGCACAGCTCAGGCAGGCGCTGAGCACCGAGGTCGCCGACGAGGCCGCGCTGAAGGAACGCAAGGAGGCGGCCGAGGCCGAACTCAAGGCCGCGCTCGGCCGGGAGGCCGATCTCGAGGACGAGGTGCGGCGGCTCGCGCCGCGGCTCCAGCAGGCACAGCAGAGCTGGTACGAACTCTCCCAGCTCGCCGAGCGCGTCCGCGGCACCGTCTCGCTGGCCGACGCCCGGGTCAAGAGCGCGACCGCGCAGCCCGCGGAGGACCGGCGCGGCCGCGATCCCGAGGACATGGAGCGTGAGGCCGCCCGGATCCGTGAGCAGGAGGCCGAGCTGGCGGCCGCGCTGGACGCGGCGGAGCGCGCCCTGGAGGACACCGTCGCGCACCGCGCCGATCTGGAACGGGAACTCGCGGTCGAGGAACGCCGGCTCAAGGACGTGGCCCGTGCCATCGCGGACCGTCGCGAAGGACTGGCCCGGCTGGGCGGCCAGGTGAACGCCGCCCGCAGCAGGGCCGCTTCGGCGCAGGCCGAGATCGACCGGCTGGCCGCCGCCAAGGACGAGGCACAGGAGCGGGCGGTCGCCGCGCAGGAGGAGTACGAGCAGCTCCAGGCCGAGGTCGACAGCCTCGACGCCGACGACACGGAGCTGGGTGAGCGGCACGATGCGGCCAAGCGGGAACTGGGCGAGGCCGAGGCGGCCCTGAGCTCGGCCCGCGAGGAACTCACCGCGGCCGAGCGCAAGCGCGCCGCTGTCGCCGCCCGGCGTGAGGCGCTCGCGCTGGGCCTGCGCCGTAAGGACGGCACCGGTGCCCTGCTGGCGGCGAAGGACCGGCTCGGCGGACTGCTCGGACCGGCGTCGGAGCTGCTCACGGTCGCACCCGGCCATGAGGTACCGGTGGCGGCGGCCCTCGGCGCGGCCGCCGACGCCGTCGCCGTCTCCACCACGGCGACGGCCGCCGAAGCACTGCGGCTGCTGCGCAAGACCGATGCCGGGCGCGCCGCCATACTGCTGGCCGGCGGCCCCGAGACCGCCGAGGAACGGCACCCGGACGGCCCTGTGTACGCCGCCGATCTGGTGCGTGGGCCCGAGGAACTGATGCCCGCCGTGCGCTCGCTGCTGCGGGGCATCGTCGTCGTCGGCACGCTGGAGGACGCCGAGGACCTGGTCCACGCACGGCCCGGACTCACCGCCGTGACGGCCGAAGGCGATGTTCTCGGCGCGCACTTCGCGCAGGGCGGCTCGGCCGGTGCGCCGAGTCTTCTGGAGGTACAGGCTTCCGTCGACGAGGCCGCCGCCGAGCTGGAGGAGCTCGCCGTGCGGTGCGAGGAACTGGCGGCCGCCCAGCAGCAGGCGGCCGGGCGGCGCACCGCATGTGCCGGGCTCGTCGAGGAGTTGGGGGAGCGCCGCAGGGCGGCCGACCGGGAGAAGTCGGCGGTCTCCGGCCGGCTGGGCCGGCTCGCGGGTCAGGCGCGCGGCGCCGCGGGTGAGGCCGAGCGGACGACCGCGGCCGTCGCCCGGGCGCAGGAGGCGCTGGAGCGGGCCCGCGGGGAGGCCGAGGAACTGGCCGAACGGCTGCTGGTCGCCGAGGAGACGCCCGTCGAGGAGGAGCCCGACACGCATGTACGGGACCGGCTCGCCGCGGACGGCGCCAACGCGCGGCAGACCGAGATGGAGGCCCGGCTCCAGGTCCGTACGCACGAGGAGCGGGTGAAGGGGCTCGCCGGGCGGGCCGACACGCTCGACCGCGGAGCGCGCGCCGAACGCGAGGCGCGGGCACGGGCCGAACAGCACCGCGCACGGCTGCGGCACGAGGCGGAGGTCGCCGCCGCGGTGGCGAGCGGCGCCCGCCAGCTGCTGGCCCATGTCGAGGTCTCACTGGTGCGCGCCGAGGCAGAACGGGTCGCGGCCGAGGCGGCGAAGGCCGAGCGGGAGCGGGAGCTGACGGCGGCCCGCACCGAGGGCCGCGACCTCAAGAGCGAGCTCGACAAGCTCACCGACTCGGTCCACCGGGGCGAAGTGCTCGGCGCCGAGAAGCGGATGCGGATCGAGCAGCTGGAGACGAAGGCGCTCGAAGAGCTCGGTGTGGAGCCCGCCGGGCTGGTCTCGGACTACGGGCCGGACCAGCTCGTGCCGCCGTCGCTGCCGGCCGAGGGCGAGGAGCTGCCGGAGGACCCGGACCACCCGCGCAACCAGCCGCGACGTTTCGTCCGCGCCGAACAGGAAAAACGCTTGAAGTCGGCCGAACGGGCGTATCAGCAGCTCGGAAAGGTGAATCCGCTGGCCCTTGAGGAGTTCGCGGCGCTGGAGGAGCGCCACAAGTTCCTCTCGGAGCAGCTCGAAGACCTGAAGAAGACGCGGGCCGACCTGCTTCAGGTGGTGAAGGAGGTGGACGAGCGCGTCGAGCAGGTCTTCACGGAGGCCTTTCGCGACACCGCCCGGGAGTTCGAGGGCGTCTTCTCCCGCCTCTTCCCCGGGGGCGAGGGACGGCTGATCCTGACCGACCCCGACAACATGCTCACCACGGGTGTGGACGTGGAGGCCAGGCCGCCGGGCAAGAAGGTCAAGCGGCTCTCCCTGCTGTCGGGAGGCGAGCGTTCGCTGACCGCGGTGGCGATGCTGGTGTCGATCTTCAAGGCGCGGCCGAGCCCGTTCTACGTGATGGACGAGGTCGAGGCGGCGCTCGACGACACCAACCTCCAGCGCCTGATCCGCATCATGCAGGAGCTCCAGGAGTCGTCCCAGCTGATCGTGATCACGCACCAGAAGCGGACGATGGAGGTCGCGGACGCGCTGTACGGCGTGTCCATGCAGGGCGACGGAGTCTCCAAGGTCATCAGTCAGCGCCTCCGCTGACAACTCTTCAACTCTTGAACTGAAGTCGACACGCCTGTGTCCCAAATCCGTTGGCGGTGAGGTATTGACTTCGAAACTTGAACGAATAGTCTCTGCAACGTTGCTTTTACCTTCAAGTGGTGGGCCGCATGAAGTTGTGCGCCACTTGAAGGGCTCGCCCCCCACGCCCGGCGCTGCCGGAGGCCCCAGGAGTACACGTGACCAGCACTGAGCCACCACCGGCATCGGGCGCCCGTGAGGCCCACCCCGACCACCTCGGGCATGTCATCTTCATCACGGCCTCGGCCGCGATGGGCGGATTCCTCTTCGGCTACGACAGTTCGGTCATCAACGGAGCCGTCGAAGCCATCCGCGACCGCTACGACATCGGGTCCGGAACCCTCGCCCAGGTCATCGCCATCGCCCTGATCGGCTGTGCCATCGGCGCCGCCACGGCCGGCCGTATCGCCGACCGCATCGGCCGCATCCGCTGTATGCAGATCGCCGCCGTGCTCTTCACGATCAGCGCCGTCGGCTCGGCCCTGCCGTTCGCCCTCTACGACCTCGCCTTCTGGCGCATCGTCGGCGGTTTCGCCATCGGTATGGCCTCGGTCATCGGCCCCGCCTACATCGCCGAGGTCTCCCCGCCCGCCTACCGCGGCCGGCTCGCCTCCTTCCAGCAGGCCGCGATCGTCATCGGTATCGCCATCTCCCAGCTGGTGAACTACGGCATCCTCCAGATCGCCGACGGCGACCAGCGCGGTGAGATCGCCGGCATCGAGGCCTGGCAGTGGATGCTCGGCGTCATGGTCGTCCCGGCCGTGCTCTACGGACTGCTCTCCTTCGCGATTCCCGAGTCGCCCCGGTTCCTCATCTCCGTGGGCAAGGTCGCCAGGGCGAAGGAGGTCCTCGCCGAGGTGGAGGGCACGAAGATCGACCTGGACGCCCGGGTCGCCGAGATCGACCGGGCCATGCGCCGGGAGCACAAGTCGACGTTCAAGGACCTGCTGGGCGGGCGCTTCGCCTTCCTGCCCATCGTGTGGGTCGGTATCGGCCTCTCGGTCTTCCAGCAGCTCGTCGGCATCAACGTCGCGTTCTACTACTCCTCGACGCTCTGGCAGTCCGTCGGCATCGACCCGACCGACTCGTTCTTCTACTCGTTCACCACGTCGATCGTGAACATCATCGGCACCGTGATCGCGATGGTCCTGGTCGACCGGGTCGGCCGCAGGCCGCTCGCCCTGGTCGGCTCCGCAGGTATGGCCATCGCCCTCGCCGTCGAGGCCTGGGCCTTCTCCGCCGACCTCGTCGACGGCAAACTCCCCGACACCCAGGGCCTCGTCGCCCTGATCGCGGCCCATGTCTTCGTGCTCTTCTTCGCCCTCTCGTGGGGTGTCGTCGTGTGGGTCTTCCTCGGCGAGATGTTCCCGAACCGGATCCGCGCCGCCGCTCTCGGTGTCGCCGCGTCCGCGCAGTGGATCGCCAACTGGGCCATCACCGCGAGCTTCCCGAGCCTGGCGGACTGGAACCTCTCGGCCACCTACATCATCTACACATTCTTCGCCGTGCTCTCCATCCCCTTCGTGTTGCTGTTCGTGAAGGAGACCAAGGGCAAGGCGTTGGAGGAGATGGGCTAATCCCCGCTGCCCCTCTCCTCTTCACGGAACTGCCCCGGCTCGCCGATCGAGCCGGGGCAGTCCGCCGTCACCGGGCCTTACGCAGCGGTCAGCCGGGGAATCACCTGTTCGGCGAAGAGCTGGAGCGAACGCCATCCCTCGTCCAGCGGCATCCCGCCGCACAGCGGATGCAGGACCAGGCTGTCGGCCCCGAGACCCACGCACTCGTCGGGCGTGACGACCCGGTACACCCCCTCGGCGCGCAGCTCCTCGACCGTCGTCGCCTTCGACCGCACCGCCGAGCGGATGTCCGCGGACTGCCAGGAGGCGTACGTGCGCGCCTCGTGCAGGAAGTGCTCGCCGAACTCCGCCCAGGTGCGGTCGGGATCCTCGGACAGATGCAGCAGCGGGGTCTTCTCCGCGGGCATCATGCAGAAGCCGTCCGTGCCGTACTGCGTGCGCAGTTCCTGGTAGTACGCCTCCAGTTCGGGCAGATGCGCGCTCGGGAAGAACGGCAGCCCGAGACGGGCCGCCCGCCGCGCGGCCGCCTTCGAGGAGCCTCCGACCAGCAGCAGGGGATGCGGCTGGGTGTACGGACGCGGGGTGACCTGGACCGTACGGCCGCGGTAGCTGAACGGCTCGCCCTTCCAGGCCGTCAGCAGCGTCTCCAGCAGTTCGTCCTGAAGCGCGCCGCGCCGGCTCCAGTCGGCTCCCAGCTGCTCGTACTCCTCCGGCCGGTAGCCGATGCCCGCGACGGTGACGAGCCGGCCGCGCCCGATCAGGTCGAGCACGGCGATGTCCTCGGCCAGCCGGAGCGGATCGTAGAGCGGGCCGATGATCGCGGAGACGGTGACCGCGATGCGGCTCGTGCCGCCGAGCACGGCTCCGGCGAACACGAAGGGGGAGGGCAGCCAGTTGTTGACCGCGCCGTGGTGCTCCTCGGTCTGGATGGTGTCGATACCGCGGTCGTCGGCGTACGCGGCCATCTCCAGCGCCGCGCGGTAACGGGCCGCGAGCGTCTCGGGGGTCGCGCCGGGATCGACGAGATTGAAGCGGGCCACTGTGAAGGCCATGGGGACATCCCCCTCCACCGGTTGTGAACCTGGCGAGGGAGGACGTTAGCTGACGTGATGTCAGATTCCCAGGGCCTGGACCGGCCGGCCTTCCGGCGGCGGGGGAGGAGCGTGGCTCACAGGCCCCGCCGCAGTCAGAGCGACAGGCGTACGGGTTCGGCTTCCGCCGCTTGTGTGCTCGCCGCGGCCGGGGTCCCGGTCCGGGGCAGCACCGCGTAGAGCGCCGCCGCCACCACGATCGTCACTCCCCAGCCGAGACCGTTCTCGCCGAGCCACGACGAGGCGAGCGGTCCCGAGAACCAGTCGACCTTGGTGAACAGCAGACCCACCAGCAGCGCGGCGGCCCAGGACGCCGTCGCCTGCCAGGCGAAACCGCCGCGGTACCAGTAGGCGCTGGTGCGCGTGGTGTCCATCAGGGCCGCGCCGTCGTACTCCTTCCGGCGCAGCATGTCCACGCCGAAGACACCGATCCACGCGGAGAACGCCACCGCGAGCAGCGTCAGGAACGAGATGAACGAGCCGGTGAAACTGGTCGCCACCACCATCAGCAGGAAGCCGAGGACCAGGCTGATGACCGCGTTCACACTGACGGCCCAGGTGCGCGGGACCCGGATGCCCAGGGTCTGCGCGGTGAAGCCCGCCGAGTACATGGACATGGAGTTGATCAGCAGCATGCCGACCAGGGCGATCAGCAGATAGGGCACGGCGAGCCACAACGGCAGGATCTCGCCGATGAACGCCACCGGGTCGGTGGCACGCGCCAGGTCCGGAGTCGAGACCGCCATCACCGCGCCCATCAGCACCATCGGCAGGACGACGATCCCGGCGCCGCCGATCGTCGAGCCGACCACCGCGCGGCTGGACGCCGTCCGCGGCAGATAGCGGGTGAAGTCCGGGCCCGAGGGGACCCAGCTGATGCCGCCCGCCGCGATCGTGCCGATGCCGGCGATCATCATCGCCGTCGACCCGGCCGGCTTGTCGAAGACCGCCGACCAGTCCGTGTGAGTGACCAGGTGGACCAGGACGAGCACGCTGAAGGCGCCGAAGAGATAGGTCGACCAGGTGCTGCACCGCCGCAGGGCGTTGATGCCCAGCCCCGACACGAGGAAGGTGCAGGCGACGAAGAGCAGCAGCGTCACGATGATCAGCGCGGTGTTGCTGCGTACGCCGAAGAGCAGATCCAGCACGGTCAGCACGGCATAGGCGCCGGTCACCGCGTTGATCGTCTCCCAGCCCCAGCGCGCCACCCAGATCAGCGAGCCCGGCAGCAGATTGCCGCGCTGCCCGAAGACCGCGCGGGACAGGGCCATGCCGGGGGAGCCGCCCCGCTTGCCCGCCACGGATATCAGGCCGACGATGCCGTACGAGACGACGGGGGCCGCGATCGCGACGACCAGGACCTGCCAGAAGTTCAGACCGTTGAACACCACCAGACCCGCGCCCATCGTGAGCAACAGCACACTGATGTTGGCGGCGACCCAGGTGGGGAACAGTTCGCGGACGTGGCCTGTGCGCTCCCCGTCGGGGACGGGTTCGAGGCCGCGCGTCTCGACCGCGCTCTCTGTCGCGCCTTCGGCATCGGAGGCGTGGGGCATGGGGGAGCTCCGTGAAGAGGGTGGGGGGACTCCGGGACAGTGCCGGTGCCGGCGGAAAACCGGAGTCACCAGCATCGTATGTACCCCCCAAAAGGTCCAAATACAGTCCGAGGTCCCTGAAGGACCGTCCGACGCCGCCGCGGCCGAAGAGTCGTGGCCGATACTGGGTGGGTTATGGAAATCGTCATCCTTGCCGTAGTCATCGCCCTGGTCGCTCTCGGCGCGATCAGCGGTCTCGTGGTCAGCAGCCGCAAGAAGAAGAAGCTGCCGCCCTCGGCGCCGTCGAGCACGCCGACCATCACCGCTCCGCCCGCCGAGCCGCATGTCGGCGACGAGGCGGAGACACCGCGGGACGAGCCACGCCGAACCATCGAGGAGGTCGACCTCCCGTCGGCCGAGGAGGCCGCCGACACGCCGGTCGCCGTCGAGGACCCGGTCGTCGCCGAGCCCCCCGCCCCCGCGATCGAGATCCCGGAGCCCACCGCCGGCCGGCTCGTCCGGCTGCGCGCCCGCCTCGCCCGCTCGCAGAACTCGCTCGGCAAGGGGCTGCTCACGCTCCTGTCCCGCGAGCACCTCGACGAGGAGACATGGGAGGAGATCGAGGACACGCTGCTCACCGCCGACGTCGGTGTGGCGCCGACCCAGGAGCTCGTCGAGCGGCTGCGCGAGCGGGTCAGGGTGCTCGGCACGCGTACGCCGGACGATCTGCGCAACCTGCTCCGCGAGGAGCTGCTGGCGCTCATCGGCACCGACGTCGACCGTGAGGTCAAGACCGAGAGCGGCCTGGACACCCCGGGCGTCGTCATGGTCGTCGGTGTCAACGGCACCGGTAAGACCACCACGACCGGCAAGCTCGCCCGGGTGCTCGTCGCCGACGGCCGCTCGGTCGTCCTCGGCGCCGCGGACACCTTCCGTGCGGCGGCGGCCGATCAGCTCCAGACGTGGGGCGAGCGCGTCGGCGCCCGCACCGTGCGCGGACCCGAGGGCGGCGACCCGGCCTCGATCGCGTTCGACGCCGTGAAGGAAGGCATCGCCGAGGGCGCCGACGTGGTGCTCATCGACACGGCGGGCCGGCTGCACACCAAGACCGGCCTGATGGACGAGCTCGGCAAGGTCAAGCGCGTGGTCGAGAAGCACGGCCCGCTGGACGAGATCCTGCTGGTCCTCGACGCCACGACCGGTCAGAACGGTCTCGTGCAGGCGCGGGTGTTCGCGGAGGTCGTGGACATCACCGGCATTGTGCTGACCAAGCTCGACGGCACCGCCAAGGGCGGCATCGTCATCGCGGTCCAGCGTGAGCTGGGCGTACCGGTGAAGCTGGTGGGTCTGGGCGAGGGTGCCGACGACCTGGCGCCGTTCGAGCCGGAGGCGTTCGTCGACGCGCTCATCGGGGAGTGAGGAAGAGCCGGGGCGAGCCCCGGACAGTGGACGCACGAGGGCGGGGCCGGAGTATCCGGCCCCGCCCTCGTGCGTCGGTTGCCCTGCGGGCCTCAAGCCGCCGAGCGGTGGCAGATGTACGCCAGCGTGCCCAGCAGCAGCCGCGCCTGCGGCGGCGCGACGGCGGTGTCCAGCGAGGGCGCCCGCAGCCAGCTGACCGGTCCGAGGCCCGCGTGGTCGGAGGGCGGCGCGGTGATGTGACTGCCCGGCCCCAGGCAGTGCAGATCGAGCCCGGCGTCGTCCCAGCCCATCCGGTAGAGCAGGTGCGGAAGTTCGGCGGCGGCGCCAGGCGCCACGAAGAACTGGCAGCGCCCGTCCGGAGTCGCCGAGACCGGGCCCAGCGGCAGTCCCATCCGCTCCAGACGCACCAGCGCGCGCCGGCCGGCCGGTGCGGCGACGTCCAGGATGTCGAAGGTGCGGCCGACGGGCAGCAGCACGGCCGCACCGGGTACCTCCGCCCACGCCTTGGTGACATCGTCCAGCGTCGCGCCGGCCGGGATCTCGGGTGCGTAGCCCAGGGGATGAGCCCCGGGGGACGCACACTCCGGGACGCCGCACGAGCAGTCGCCGGACGCCGCCCGCGCCCCTGGCACGACGGCCCAGCCCCACAGGCCGGTGTACTCCGCCACCACGGTGCACTCCGTGGTGCGGCCGCGGCGTCGTGAGCCGGACCGGATGTCCCGCATGCCGCCGATAGTGAAGCCCATGCCCCCTCCAACGGGTTGCGCTCGCCGGTGGTTACGACCTGAAGTCTCCTCGTTACACAGCGTCGCAATCGGTGAAGCTCCGACGGCGCACTGTGGTGCGAGGAGTGGTGCGGACCGGGCCGCGCGCCCCTGCGCGCATCGCTCCGCTCCCTCTCGATCGTCCCGTGTCAAGTGAATCGCGCCTGACCGCAAGGGAGTTCATTCGAAGGGGTGGCGAATGGTGGCGTTTCTGCAATCCCACTCGCTGAGTCGGTGATCGTAGGATTACTTTCAGTGCACGAACCCTGGAAGTGTGTGTACTCACGGGTATGCCGGAGGCAATTCGGCTTCCCGTTCGAAGGAGTGCATCCACCGTACGGAGAGCCGCAACTCGCGGCATTCTGGTAGGGGTTCGCGCGACAGGGCATCAGTGGATGGGGGCGTTCCAGTGGACGGCAGCGGCGCCGGTACGAATACCGGCAAGCGCCCGAACGAGCAGCTGAGTTCGTGGTTCGTGCGCAGCGGTTGGTCCAAGGGCGAGCTGGCACGCCAAGTCAACCGCCGGGCGCGGCAGATGGGCGCCCACCACATCAGCACCGACACCTCGCGGGTGCGGCGCTGGCTCGACGGCGAGCAGCCGCGTGAGCCGATTCCGCGGATCCTGTCGGAACTGTTCTCGGAGCGCTTCGGCAGCGTCGTCGCGATCGAGGACCTCGGTCTCCGCTCCGCGCACCAGTCACCCTCGGTGTCCGGCGTGGATCTTCCCTGGGCGGGCCCGCAGACCGTCGCCCTGCTCAGCGAGTTCTCGCGCAGCGACCTCATGCTGGCGCGGCGCGGCTTCCTCGGGACATCGCTGGCACTGGCTGCGGGACCCGCCCTCGTCGAGCCCATGCAGCGCTGGCTGGTGCCCTCGCCCGCCTCCGAGCAGACCGGATCCGAGCCCACCGCTGGCGGGCGCAGGGGCTCCCGGCTCTCCGGTCCCGAGCTGGACCTGCTCGAATCCACCACCGCCATGTTCCGCCAGTGGGACGCCCAGTGCGGCGGCGGGCTGCGCCGCAAGGCGGTCGTCGGCCAGCTGCACGAGGTCACCGACCTGCTCCAGGAACCGCAGCCGCAGGACACGTCCCGGCGTCTGTTCGTCTGCGCGGCGGAACTCGCCGAGCTCGCCGGCTGGATGAGCTACGACGTGGGCCTCCAGCCCACCGCGCAGAAGTACTTCGTGCTGGCGCTGCACGCCGCCAAGGAGGCGGGCGACAAGCCGCTCGGCTCGTACATCCTGTCGTCGATGAGCCGTCAGATGATCCACCTGGGACGGCCCGACGACGCGCTGGAGCTCGTCCACCTCGCCCAGTACGGCAGCCGCGACTGCGCCACCCCGCGCACCCAGGCCATGCTGTATGCGATGGAGGCCCGCGCGTACGCCAACATGGGCCAGCCCAGTAAGTGCAAGCGGGCGGTCCGGATGGCCGAGGACACCTTCTCCGACGCCGGCATCGACGGCGAGCCCGAGCCCGACTGGATCCGGTTCTTCTCCGAGGCCGAGCTCAACGGCGAGAACGCCCATTCCTACCGCGACCTGGCCTATGTGGCCGGCCGCAGCCCCACCTACGCCTCCCTCGCCGAGCCGGTCATGGAGCGTGCCGTCGACCTCTTCGGCAAGGACGACGAGCACCAGCGGTCGTACGCACTGAATCTGGTCGGTATGGCGACGGTCCATCTGCTCAAGAGGGAGCCCGAGCAGTCGACGGCCCTCGCGTCCCAGGCCCTCACCGTCGCCAAGCGGGTCCGTTCCGAGCGGGTCAACACCCGGCTCCGCAAGACCGTGGACACCGCCGCCCGTGACTTCGGTGACGTGCCCGAGGTCGCCCACCTCACCGACCTGCTGACCTCGCAGCTGCCCGAGACCGCGGAGGCCGTCTGAGGGCCGCGTCCCCCGACACCCGGCTCCCGCGTCCCCTTGTACTCCGGCCGCGGCGATCACCCCGACAGCCCGACTCGGCTCCCCCGTGCCAGGTCAATCGGGTGACCGCCGCGGCCGGTCCGTGATGTGCGCAGAGGATACGCCCGGGCCACATCCTTGAGCCGTCAGTTCATGGCTGCGTAACACGCCGGACCTCTTCGTCACTGCGGCGAAACATCGTGCGGCATTGTCGGAAACCGCGCTGCGCCAACCTCATGGCGCATAACCGGCTCGCCCGAATCGCTCAGGCTCCGGAAGTTTCCCGGCACCCGCCGCCGCACCGACGACGAGGAGACGCCGATGCCTCCAGGCATCTCGACGCTTGCCGCAGACGCACCCACGCTGTCTGCCGCCAACACCGGCTTCATGCTCATCTGCTCCGCCCTCGTGATGCTGATGACGCCGGGCCTGGCCTTCTTCTACGGAGGCATGGTCCGCGTCAAGTCCACGCTGAACATGCTCATGATGAGCTTCATCAGCCTGGGGATCGTCACCATCCTCTGGGTCCTGTACGGATTCAGCCTCGCCTTCGGCACCGACCACGGCTCCCTCATCGGCTGGTCGTCCGACTATGTGGGGCTGAGCGGCCTCGGCCTCACCCAGCTGTGGGACGGCTACACCATCCCGGTGTACGTCTTCGCCGTCTTCCAGCTGATGTTCGCCATCATCACCCCCGCGCTGATCAGCGGTGCGCTCGCGGACCGGGTGAAGTTCACCGCCTGGGCGCTGTTCATCACCCTGTGGGTCACCGTGGTCTACTTCCCGGTCGCCCACTGGGTCTGGGGCGCGGGCGGCTGGCTCTTCGAGATGGGGGTCATCGACTTCGCCGGCGGTACCGCCGTCCACATCAACGCGGGTGCCGCGGCTCTCGGCGTGATCCTCGTCATCGGCAAGCGCGTCGGCTTCAAGAGGGACCCGATGCGGCCGCACAGCCTTCCGCTGGTGATGCTGGGCGCCGGCCTGCTGTGGTTCGGCTGGTTCGGCTTCAACGCCGGCTCGTGGCTCGGCAACGACGACGGCGTGGGCGCCGTGATGTTCGTCAACACCCAGGTCGCCACCGCCGCCGCCATGCTCGCCTGGCTGGCGTACGAGAAGATCCGCCACGGTGCGTTCACCACCCTCGGTGCCGCCTCCGGTGCGGTCGCCGGTCTCGTCGCCATCACGCCCTCCGGCGGTGCCGTGAGCCCGCTCGGCGCCATCGCGGTGGGCGCCATCGCCGGTGTGCTGTGCGCCATGGCCGTGGGCCTGAAGTTCCGGTTCGGCTACGACGACTCCCTCGACGTCGTCGGTGTCCACCTCGTCGGCGGTGTCGTCGGATCCCTGCTGGTCGGCTTCTTCGCCACCGGCGGAGTGCAGTCGGACGCGAAGGGCCTGTTCTACGGCGGCGGACTCGACCAGCTCGGCAAGCAGGCCACCGGAGTCTTCGCGGTCCTGGCCTACTCTCTGGTGGCCTCGGCACTCCTCGCCTTCGTCATCGACAAGACGATGGGCATGCGGGTCGACGAGGACGTCGAGGTCTCCGGCATCGACCAGGACGAGCACGCGGAGACCGCGTACGACTTCAGCGGAGCGGGCGGCGGCGCCGGGTCCCGCAAGGCAGCCCCCGGGCCGAGTGACGCCGTTTCCGCAGCGCCGAACAAGAAGGTGGACGCATGAAGCTCATCACCGCAGTCGTGAAGCCGCACCGGCTGGACGAGATCAAGGAGGCCCTCCAGGCCTTCGGCGTCCAGGGGCTCACGGTCACCGAGGCCAGCGGATACGGCCGCCAGCGCGGCCACACCGAGGTCTACCGCGGTGCGGAGTACACGGTCGACCTCGTACCGAAGATCCGCATCGAGGTGCTGGTCGAGGACGAGGAGGCCGAACAGCTCATCGATGTGGTGGTCAAGGCCGCCCGAACGGGCAAGATCGGTGACGGCAAGGTGTGGAGCGTTCCCGTCGAGACGGCGGTACGAGTGCGCACGGGCGAACGCGGCCCGGACGCGCTGTAGGACGAAAGGGAGCTGCCGGGTGACGAGCCTCGAAGTGACGACCGACGCGGAAGACTCGGGACCCAGCGGCTACGCGGCGGCCCGGCTGCACCTTCTCACCGAGAAGGAGCAGTCCGGGCCGCCGCGCCGTGCGGCCCTCGCCGGCCTCACGGACCGGTGGCTGGCCGCGCTGTTCGGCACGGCCTGCCAGGAGGCCGGGGTGCGCGGCGCGGCGCTCGTGGCCGTCGGCGGCTACGGGCGGGGTGAGCTCTCCCCGCGCAGCGACCTGGACCTGCTGCTGCTCCACGACGGCTCCGCGGGCTCCGGCGCGATCGCCACGCTCGCGGACCGCATCTGGTACCCGGTGTGGGACCTCGGGCTCGCCCTCGACCATTCCGTACGCACCCCGGGGGAGGCCCGCAAGACGGCGGGCGAGGACCTGAAGGTCCAGCTCGGGCTGCTGGACGCCCGCCCGGTCGCCGGTGATCTGGGGCTGGTCTCCGCGCTGCGAACCACCGTCCTCGCCGACTGGCGGAATCAAGCCACCAAGCGGCTGCCCGAGCTGGACGAGCTGTGCCGGGAACGGGCAGAGCGCCAGGGCGAGTTGCAGTTCCTGCTGGAGCCCGACCTCAAGGAGGCACGCGGCGGGCTGCGGGACGCCACCGCACTGCGGGCCGTCGCCGCGTCCTGGCTCGCCGACGCGCCGCGCGAGGGCCTCGCCGATGCGCGCCGGACCCTGCTCGACGCCCGCGACGCCCTGCACCTGGTCACCGGACGGGCCACCGACCGCCTCGCCCTCCAGGAGCAGGACCAGGTCGCCGCCGAGCTCGGCCTGCTGGACGCCGACGCCCTGCTGCGCCAGGTGTACGAGGCGGCCCGGACCGTCTCGTACGCCACCGATGTCACCTGGCGCGAGGTGAACCGCGTCCTCAAGGCGCGGTCCGTACGCCCCCGGCTGAGGGCCATGCTCGGCGCGGGGCGCCGGCCGGAGCCGGAGCGCACCCCGCTGGCCGAGGGCGTCGTCGAGTTCGACGGCGAAGTGGTGCTCGCCCGCACCGTGAAGCCCGAACGCGACCCCGTGCTGCCACTGCGGGCCGCCGCGGCCGCCGCCCAGAACGGGCTCCCGCTCTCCCTGCACGCCGTCCGGCGGCTCGCGGCCGCCACCCGCCCGCTGCCCGTGCCGTGGCCCGCCGAGGCCCGCGAGGAGCTCGTCACCCTGCTCGGGGCCGGTGAGTCCACCGTCGCCGTCTGGGAGGCGCTGGAGGCCGAAGGACTGATCACCCGCCTGCTGCCCGACTGGGAGCGGGTGCGGTGCCGGCCGCAGCGCAACGCCGTGCACACCTGGACCGTCGACCGGCACCTCGTCGAGGCAGCCGTCAAGGCCTCCGCGCTGACCCGCCGCGTCCACCGCCCCGACCTGCTGCTGGTCGCGGCCCTGCTGCACGACATCGGCAAGGGCTGGCCCGGCGACCACTCCGTGGCGGGCGAGACCATCGCCAAGGACGTCGCCACCCGCATCGGCTTCGACCGCGCCGACGTCGCCGTCATCGCCACCCTCGTCCGTCACCATCTGCTGCTCATCGAGACAGCCACCCGGCGCGATCTGGACGACCCGGCGACCGTGGCCTCCGTCGCGGCCGTCGTGAAGTCCCCGGGCACCCTGGAGCTGCTGCACGCCCTGACCGAGGCGGACGCGCTGGCCACCGGGCCGGCCGCCTGGTCGACCTGGCGCGGCTCGCTCGTGACCGACCTGGTCAAGCGGGTCGCCGGCGTCCTCGCGGGGGAGGCCCCCGAGGAGCCCGAACCCACCGCGCCCAGCGCGGAGCAGGAGCGGCTCGCCGTCGAGGCGCTGCGCACCGGCGGCCCGGTGCTCTCGCTGCACGCACAGGCCGAGAACCCCCAGGGAGAGCGGGAGGAGGAGGGTGAGGGTGAGCCGGAGCCGGTCGGTGTGGAGCTGCTGATCGCCCTGCCGGACCAGCCGCGTGTGCTGCCTGCCGCGGCCGGAGTCCTCGCCCTGCACCGGCTCACGGTCCGTGCCGCGGATCTCAGCGCCGTCGAGCTGCCGAGCGCGGTGGGGCCGGGGTCCGTCCTCGTCCTGAACTGGCGGGTCGCCGCCGCCTTCGGTTCGCTGCCGCAGGCCGCCCGGCTGCGGGCCGACCTCGTCCGCGCCCTGGACGGTTCGCTGGACATCGCGTCCCGCCTCGCCGAACGCGAGGCCGCCTATCCGCGGCGCCGCGGGGTGCAGGCCCCGCCGCCCCGGGTCACCGTCGCCTCCGCGGCCTCCCGGCACGCCACCGTGATCGAGGTCCGCGCCCAGGACGCCCCCGGGCTGCTGCACCGCATCGGTCACGCCCTGGAAACGGCCGGCGTACGGCTGCGCAGCGCCCATGTCTCGACGCTCGGCGCCAACGCGGTCGACACGGTCTACGTCACGGCCGCGGACGGGTCGATGCTCTCCGACACCCGCGCGGCCGAAGTGGCGCGAGAGGTGGAGCAGGCGCTGCGCTGACCGGTGTCCGGAAAGCTCCTGACGGGCCTGGTAACGCAATTTGTGCGGCCGGATACCCTGGGGGGCGACTGACTCAGCCCCCGACCCGAGGATCTGCGACCACCGTGTTCGATACCCTTTCCGATCGTCTCAGTGCGACGTTCAAGACTCTCCGCGGTCGGGGCCGCCTGTCCGAGGCGGACATCGACTCCGCAGCACGCGAGATCCGTATCGCGCTGCTCGAAGCGGACGTCGCCCTTCCCGTGGTCCGTGCGTTCATCGCGAACGTCAAGCAGCGGGCCATGGGCGCCGAGGTCTCGAAGGCGCTGAACCCCAGCCAGCAGGTCATCAAGATCGTCAACGAGGAGCTCATCGGCATCCTCGGAGGCGAGACCCGCCGGCTCCGCTTCGCCAAGCAGCCCCCGACCGTGATCATGCTCGCGGGTCTCCAGGGTGCCGGTAAGACCACCCTCGCGGGAAAGCTCGGCCTCTGGCTCAAGGGACAGGGCCACTCCCCGCTGCTCGTCGCCTGTGACCTCCAGCGGCCCAACGCCGTGAACCAGCTCGCGGTGGTCGCCGAGCGCGCCGGCGTCGCGGTCTTCGCGCCGGAGCCGGGCAACGGCGTCGGCGACCCGGTCAAGGTCGCCAAGGACTCCATCGAGCACGCCAAGGCCAAGCAGTACGACGTGGTCGTCGTCGACACCGCCGGCCGTCTGGGTATCGACCAGGAGCTGATGCAGCAGGCCGCGGACATCCGCGACGCCGTCAGCCCCGACGAGGTCCTCTTCGTCGTCGACGCCATGATCGGTCAGGACGCGGTCAACACCGCCGAGGCCTTCCGCGACGGCGTCGGCTTCGACGGCGTGGTGCTCTCCAAGCTCGACGGTGACGCCCGCGGTGGTGCGGCGCTCTCCATCGCGCATGTCACCGGCCGCCAGATCATGTTCGCCTCGAACGGCGAGAAGCTGGACGAGTTCGACGCGTTCCACCCGGACCGCATGGCGTCCCGCATCCTCGGCATGGGCGATGTGCTCAGCCTGATCGAGAAGGCCGAGCAGACCTTCAGCCAGGAAGAGGCCGCCAAAATGGCCTCCAAGCTGGCGAGCAGCAAGGGCAAGGACTTCACGCTCGACGACTTCCTGGCCCAGATGGAGCAGGTCCGCAAGATGGGCTCCATCTCCAAGCTGCTCGGGATGCTGCCCGGCATGGGGCAGATGAAGGACCAGATCAACAACATCGACGAGCGCGAGGTGGACCGCACCGCCGCGATCATCAAGTCGATGACCCCGGCCGAGCGCCAGGACCCGACGATCATCAACGGCTCGCGCCGTGCCCGTGTCGCCAAGGGCTCCGGTGTCGAGGTCAGTGCCGTGAAGAACCTGGTGGAGCGGTTCTTCGAGGCCCGCAAGATGATGTCGCGCATGGCGCAGGGCGGGGGGATGCCGGGCATGCCCGGGATGCCCGGCACGGGTGGTGGCCCCGGCCGTCAGAAGAAGCAGATCAAGCAGGCCAAGGGCAAGCGCAAGAGCGGCAACCCGATGAAGCGCAAGGCCGAGGAGGAGGCCGCCGCGGCCCGCCGCGAGCAGGCCGCCGCGCAGGGCGGTGCCTTCGGCCTCCCGGGCGGTCAGGACCAGGACTTCGAACTGCCGGACGAGTTCAGGAAGTTCATGGGCTGACGGCTCACACGCACGACGCGAGGGGTCCACGGCCGGCAGGCCGTGGACCCCTTTCGCGTCTCTCGCGCCGGGCCGCACCCGCCAGGGATGCGCCCGGCCGCTCACGACCCTCGTCAGCGCCGCTGACCGTCCCCTCCCGCCGGAGGGGACGGTTCGCGTCTCAGGGGGTCCGGGCTATCAGATAGCGGAAGACGTTCGGCATCCACACCGTCCCGTCACCGCGGACGTACGGATGCAGCGTCTCCGCCATCTCCTTGCGGACCTGTGCCAGGTCCGTGGCGCGCACCGCCGCCGAGAAGAGCCCGGTCGACAGCAGTCCCCGCACCGCACTGTCCAGGTCCGCGTACCCGAAGGGGCACGCCACCCGGCCCGAGCCGTCCGGTTTCAGGCCCGCCTTCGAGGCCACGTCCTCCAGGTCGTCCCGCCGCGCGGGCCGCCAGCCACTGCCGCGCATCCGCTCGGCCACCCGCAGCACGCCCGCGGTGGCGCAGCGCTCCGGCGGTCCCCACCCGGTGAGCACCACCGCGCTGCCGCGCTCGCCGAGCTCCACGGCCTCTTCCAGCGCCGGTCCGAGCCCCTCGGTGTCACCGGCGACGCAACCGATCGGCTGGAACGCCGTGATCATGTTGTACGGGGACCCAGCCGCGCCGGCCGCGTCCCTCACCTCGCCGTCCACCACGTCGACGTCCGGCGCGGCCGCGCGCGGTCCGTCGTCGGGTGCCATCCGTTCCTTCGCCAGGGCGAGCCGCTCCCGGTCCGTGTCGACGCCCGTCACGCTCGCTCCGCGCGAGGCGGCGATCAGCAGGGCGAGACCGGAGCCGCAGCCGAGGCCGAGCAGCCGGGTCCGTGAACCGACCTCCAGGCGTGAGTACACCGCTTCGTACAGCGGCACCAGCATCCGTTCCTGGATTTCGGCCCAGTCCCGGGCCCGTGCGCACGCCTCGGCGGGCGTCGGTGACGCCGTACGGGGTCGGTGTCGGACGAGCGTTGGTGTCATGGAAAGCGCCCCAATCCGCCGTGTGTGGCCGAGTACTGGACTGCCCCCGTGTTTCCGTGCGCCGTGCGATCCCCCGTATGCCAGAGAACTCCCCATGCGTCCCCGCGTCCAGGGGGCGTGGGGGGAATGCTTGGGTTCCCGGAGCTTCCCGTACGCATGTGCGCCCCGGCTCCGGTCGATTCACGGGTCGGACCCGTGTCGCCGTACGATGCGCGCCATGGCAAAGGCACCTGTTCTCACGCCCCAGGCTGAAGACTTCCCTCGCTGGTACCAGGACCTGATCAACAAGGCCGAGTTGGCGGACAACGGCCCGGTGCGCGGCACCATGGTCATCCGGCCGTACGGCTACGGCCTGTGGGAGCGGATGCAGCAGGAGATGGATGCCCGCATCAAGGACGCGGGTGCCCAGAACGCCTACTTCCCGCTCTTCATCCCCCAGTCTTACCTGACTCGCGAGGCTGAGCACGTCGAGGGCTTCGCGCCCGAGCTCGCCGTGGTCACGCACGGTGGCGGCAAGGAGCTCGAGGAGCCCGTCGTCGTCCGTCCCACCTCCGAGACGATCATCAACGACTACTTCTCGAAGTGGGTGCAGAGCTACCGCGATCTGCCGCTGCTGATCAACCAGTGGGCGAACGTGGTCCGTTGGGAGATGCGCCCGCGCGTCTTCCTGCGTACGACGGAATTCCTCTGGCAGGAGGGCCACACGGCCCATGCCACCTACGAGGAGGCCCGGGACTACGCCGCGCACATCCACCGGAACGTGTACGCGGCATTCATGGTCGACGTCCTCGGTATCGACGTCGTCCTCGGCCGCAAGACCGCGCGCGAGCGCTTCGCCGGAGCCGTCAACACCCTGACGCTGGAAGGGATGATGGGCGACGGCAAGGCGCTTCAGATGGGTACGAGCCACGAGCTCGGCACCAACTTCGCCAAGGCCTTCAACACCCAGTACCTGTCCAAGGACGGCAAGCAGGAGCTCGTCTGGCAGACCTCCTGGGGCAGCTCCACCCGGATGGTCGGCGGACTGATCATGTCCCACGGCGACGACAACGGACTGCGCGTCCCGCCGCGCCTGGCCGCCGTCCAGGTCGTCGTCATGGCCATCAAGGGGGACGAGGCCGTCGCCAAGGTGCGCGAGATCGGCGACCGGCTGAAGGCCGCCGGTCTGCGCGTCCACGTCGACGACCGTACGGACACGCCGTTCGGCCGCCGTGCGGTCGACTGGGAGCTCAAGGGCGTCCCGGTACGCGTCGAGATCGGCCCGCGGGACCTGGAGGCCGGTACCGCGATGCTCGCCCGCCGGATTCCGGGAGGCAAGGAGCCGGTGCGCATCGACGACCTGGCGGGACTGCTGCCCGCGCTGCTGGAGGAGGACCAGGCCCAGCTGCTGCGCGAATCCCGCGAACGGCGCGAGTCCCGTACCGCCGATGTGACCGGGATCGCCGAGGCCGCCGAGGCCGCCACCGCCGGCGGCTGGGCCAGGATCCCCTGGGCGACGCTGGGCCAGGAGGGTGAGGCGAAGCTCGCCGAGCAGTCGGTGTCGGTGCGCTGTCTGGTCGCCGAGGACGGGTCGGTGCCCGACGCCGACGACGCGCCGGGTAATGTCGCGATCGTCGCGCGGGCCTACTGAGGCAGCGCGGCCCGCGCCACGCGGCCCGGCTCCGGGCCGCCGCCCCCGGCGCGCAGCGCTCGTCCACGCGCTGGGGCGTACGAGCCGCTACGTACCACCTTGTTGTGAGCTGCGAGGCTTCTCCGCAGATCAGCGCACCCGCCCTCGTCAGGACGCATCAATGGCAACTGACGGGTACGTGCAAATTATTTGGGATGCCCCGTAATGGAACCCGCGAGACGTTCGGCTCGTTATCACGACGTGAGCACGACACCACCTGTTCTCGCCGCAGAGCTGGCACAGGCGTGGGCCGACATTCAGCGGCACCACCCCGAACTGCCGGATCTTGCCGCGCCCGAGTCCCTGATCGGAGAGTCCTCGTCCGCCTGCGGCGCCGAGCTCTCCTTCGAGCGACTGCTTCACGAAGCAGTCCACGGCATCGCCGCCGCACGAGGTGTCCGCGACACCTCACGCGCCGGCCGCTACCACAACCGTCGATTCCTGGCGATCGCCGAGGAGATGGGTCTCGACCATGTGGAGGAGCCGCACCCCAGCAGCGGATTCTCCCTGGTTGCGCTCAGCCCCGAGGCGAAGCGCCGCTACCGTCCCACGATGGAGAGACTGCAGCGCGCCCTCAAGGCGCACACGGTCGCCACCGCCTCCGACACCAAGCGCTCCTTCCGCGGACCTGCCGCCCGGCACGGCTCCTCGGGCGGCGGTGTGCGGGTGAAGGCCGTCTGCGACTGCGGTCGCAACGTCCGGGTGGTGCCGTCCGTCCTGGCCCAGGCCCCGATCGTCTGCGGTGGCTGCGGCAAGCCTTTCCGTATTCCCGAAGTGGTCGCCGCGGCGAGCTGACCCCCGGCACCGGCCGCCGACGGGGGCGGTGCAGGTCCGGGGGGAAGCGCGCCGTCGGCGTGTGGCACAATGGCTAGCTGTACTCGACAGTCGCACAGGACCCCTCTCTCCTCCGGCTGACGCGTCCATCGGGCACCCCGAGTACCGCAACCCCACGTGGCATCCCGTTGTGCCCAACCACGTCAAGACCAGGAGACACCACTTCCGTGGCAGTCAAGATCAAGCTGAAGCGTCTGGGCAAGATCCGTTCGCCTCACTACCGCATTGTCGTCGCCGACTCCCGTACCCGCCGTGATGGCCGGGCCATCGAGGAGATCGGTCTGTACCACCCGGTGCAGAACCCCTCGCGCATCGAGGTCGACTCCGAGCGCGCGCAGTACTGGCTGTCCGTCGGCGCCCAGCCGACCGAGCCGGTCATGGCGATCCTCAAGCTCACCGGCGACTGGCAGAAGCACAAGGGCCTGCCGGCCCCGGCGCCGCTGAAGGTCGCTGAGCCGAAGGCCGACAAGCGCGCCGCGTTCGACGAGTTCGCCAAGAGCATCGAGGGCGGCGAGTCCAAGGGTGAGGCCATCACCCCGAAGGCGAAGAAGTCCGACAAGAAGGCGGACGAGGCGGCTGAGGCTGCCGATTCGTCGGCGTCCGCCACTGAGTCGACCGAGGCCTGAGCATGCTCGAGGAGGCTCTCGAGCACCTCGTGAAGGGCATCGTCGACAACCCGGACGATGTGCAGGTCGCCTCGCGCAACCTGCGCCGTGGACGTGTGCTCGAGGTCCGGGTCCATCCCGACGACCTCGGTAAGGTGATCGGCCGCAATGGCCGCACCGCGCGCGCTCTGCGTACCGTCGTGGGCGCAATCGGCGGCCGTGGCATCCGCGTCGACCTCGTCGACGTGGACCAGGTCAGCTGACCAGAGGAACACCGGCACGGGCCGGGGAGGGCTTTCGAGCCGTCCCCGGCCCGTCGTCGTAGGGGTCGTACGAAAGAGAGAGTGCAACGTGCAGTTGGTAGTCGCCCGGATCGGCCGTGCCCACGGCATCAAGGGCGAGGTCACCGTCGAGGTGCGCACCGACGAGCCTGAGCTGCGGCTCGGGCCCGGCGCTGTCCTCGCCACCGAGCCCGCCGCGGTCGGGCCGCTGACGATCGAGACCGGCCGGGTGCACAGTGGCCGGCTGCTGCTGCGCTTCGAGGGCGTACGCGACCGCACCGCCGCCGAGGCCCTGCGCAACACCCTGCTGATCGCCGAGGTGGACCCGGAGCAGATGCCCGAGGAGCCCGACGAGTACTACGACCACCAGCTGATGGACCTCGACGTCGTCCTCGCCGACGGCACCGAGATCGGCCGGATCACCGAGATCAGCCATCTGCCGTCGCAGGACCTGTTCATCGTCGAACGCCCCGACGGCAGCGAGGTGATGATCCCCTTCGTCGAGGAGATCGTCACCGGCATCGACCTGGAGGAGCAGCGGGCCGTCATCGACCCGCCGCCCGGGCTCATCGACGACAGCGAGGCCGAGGTCGCCTCGTCGCGCGATGCCGAGGCCGAGACGCGCGCTGCCGAGGAAGAGAACTGATGCGGCTCGACGTCGTCACGATCTTCCCCGAGTACCTGGAACCGCTGAACGTCTCGCTGGTCGGCAAGGCACGCGCCCGCGGACGGCTCGACGTCCAGGTGCACGATCTGCGGGAGTGGACGTACGACCGGCACAACACCGTCGACGACACCCCCTACGGCGGCGGCCCCGGCATGGTCATGAAGACCGAGCCGTGGGGCGACGCCCTGGACGACGTGCTGGCGAGCGGCTACGAGGCAGGCGCCCACAGCCCCGCGCTGGTCGTGCCCACCCCCAGCGGCCGTCCCTTCACCCAGGAACTCGCCGTGGAATTGTCCGGGAACCCCTGGCTGATCTTCACGCCCGCCCGCTACGAGGGCATCGACCGCCGGGTGATCGACGAGTACGCGACCCGGATGCCGGTCCACGAGGTCTCCATCGGCGACTACGTCCTGGCCGGCGGCGAGGCTGCCGTCCTGGTGATCACCGAGGCGGTGGCGAGGCTGCTTCCCGGCGTCCTCGGTAACGCGGAGTCGCACCGCGACGACTCGTTCGCACCCGGCGCGATGGCGAACCTCCTCGAAGGGCCCGTCTACACCAAGCCGCCCGAGTGGCGTGGCCGCGCCATTCCGGACGTGCTGGTCAGCGGGCACCACGGGAAGATCGCGCGCTGGCGCAGGGACGAGGCGTTCCGTCGTACGGCACTCAACAGGCCGGACCTGATCGAGCGTTGCGACCCGGCCGGCTTCGACAAGAAGGACCGGGAGATGCTGTCCATCCTGGGCTGGGCCCCGGAGCCCGGCGGCCGATTTTGGCGCAGGCCCCCGGCCGTGGAACAATAGGCCGCTGCTGTGCGTCCGGCCGGCGCCCCTGCCACAGGGGGACCGACGCCCGCTCGACGAGGACAGCGACCCATATCTCATTCTCGACCGTTCCGTCGATGACCTGTGGCATCGGCGAGGAAGCAGCTCACCATGGCCCACCTGCTCGACAACGTCAACGCGTCTTCGCTGCGCAGCGATGTTCCCGCCTTCCGTCCCGGTGACACCGTGAACGTCCACGTGCGCGTCATCGAGGGCAACCGCTCGCGTATCCAGCAGTTCAAGGGCGTTGTCATCCGCCGCCAGGGTGCGGGCGTCAGCGAGACCTTCACGGTCCGCAAGGTCTCCTTCTCCGTCGGCGTCGAGCGCACCTTCCCGGTGCACAGCCCGATCTTCGAGAAGATCGAGCTCGTCACCCGTGGTGACGTCCGTCGCGCGAAGCTGTACTACCTCCGTGAGCTGCGCGGCAAGGCCGCGAAGATCAAGGAGAAGCGCGACAACTGAGCGTCGTGCGACTGAGCTTCGGCTCACACGACGCCCGTGTCCACAGAAGGGCCGGATAGGCTTCGCCCTCGATGGACACCGAAGCGAAGAACACAGAGCGCGACCGCTCTTCCACCCCCGAAGCCGGGGTAGAGGGAGAGGGGTCGCGCTCCGTGCGTTCCTCCCGGCTCGCCGGGATGTCGTGGAGGAGAGCCGCGCTGCTGGGCGTGGCCTGCGCGTTCGCGGTCCTGATGTTCAGCCGTTTCGTGGTGCAGCCCTTCCAGATCCCCAGCAGTTCCATGGAGCCGGCCCTTCAGGTCGGGGACCGGGTGCTGGTGAACAAGCTGGCGTACCGTTTCGACTCGGAGCCGCAGCGCGGGGACATGGTCGTCTTCGACGGCACGGGCTCCTTCGTCCAAGAGGGCCTGGCGGAGAATCCGGTCAGCGCCGCGGCACAGGGTGCGCTCGCGGCACTGGGTCTCGCCGAGCCGGCCGAGACCGACTTCGTGAAGCGCGTGGTGGGTGTGGGCGGCGACCGTGTGGTCTGTTGCGACAAGGGGGGCAGGGTCGAGGTGAACGGCGTACCGCTGGACGAGAGATATCTCCATCCCGACGACGTTCCGTCCGAGGTGCCCTTCGACATCGTCGTTCCCGAGGGCACTTTGTGGGTCATGGGGGACCACCGGAGCAATTCGCGCGACTCCCGGGACCATCTCGGTGAGCCCGGCGGCGGCATGGTGCCCGTCGACAACGTCATCGGGCGCGCGGACTGGATCGGCTGGCCGCTGGGCCGCTGGACCTCCCTGGAGCGCCCGGACACCTTCTCCCGCGTACCGGAAGCGGGACGAATGCCGGACGGCGCCCATGGGTAACCGTGGGCGTCGTGCGAGCCACCGGTCCGACACCCGGCTGCCGACCGGGACCCGGCCGACCAACGGCTCCAGGTCCCTGCCGGGCCGGGCCGAGCGGCGCCGGCTCGCGCAGAAGGTGAAACGCAAGCGCCGTCGTTCCGCCGTCAAGGAGATACCCCTCCTCATCACCGTGGCGCTGATGATCGCGCTGGTGCTGAAGACGTTCCTGGTGCAGGCGTTCGTGATCCCGTCGGGCTCGATGGAGCAGACGATCCGCATCCAGGACCGTGTGCTGGTGGACAAGCTCACGCCGTGGTTCGGCTCCCGGCCCGAGCGCGGTGACGTCGTCGTCTTCAAGGATCCTGGCGGCTGGCTCCAGGACGAGCAGAACCCGTCGACGACCGAGGATCCGATCGTCGTCAAGCAGGTCAAACAGGGCCTGACCTTCATCGGGCTGCTGCCGTCGGACGACGAGCAGGACCTGATCAAGCGGGTGGTCGCGGTCGGCGGGGACACCGTCAAGTGCTGCGACAAGGACGGTCGCGTCACGGTCAACGGGACCCCGCTCATCGAGCCCTATCTGAACCCCGGAAACGTTCCTTCGACGCTGAAGTTCGAGGTGGCCGTACCCAAGGGGCGGATCTTCGTGCTGGGTGACCATCGCGCCAACTCGGCCGACTCGCGCTTCCACCTCGACGAGAAGGACCGCGGCACGGTCTCCGAGGACGAGGTCGTCGGGCGCGCGGTCGTGATCGCCTGGCCCATCGGTCACTGGCGCAGACTGGAAGAGCCGGAGACATACGCATCGGTCCCCAACGCGCGCGCCGGTGCGACCGGGGCACTCGGAGCGTCGAATAGTGTGTCTCCTCAGGATCGGAACGGATTGATCCTGCTCCCGAGCCCTGCGGAACTCCCGCTCGTTATGGGAGTGGTGGGCCTGCTTCTCCTTCGGGGCAGGCGGTACGCACGGAGACAGGAGTGGATGTGGGGGATGTGGCGGTCGGCGCACGATCCGGACACGGACAGCCGGAGGACAGGCCGGGCGGGCACGCCGAGCCACCCGCGGAAATGACGGGCGGGACGGCGGACGATCCGCCGCGCGGTGACGACCACGGCGCGGACGGCGGATCGGCGGATGGCAGTGGTACGGGACAGAAGAAGCAGCGATCCTTCTGGAAGGAACTGCCGCTCCTGATCGGTATCGCGCTGCTTCTCGCGCTGCTCATCAAGACCTTCCTCGTGCAGGCCTTCTCGATCCCGTCGGACTCGATGCAGGACACCCTGCAGCGCGGCGACCGGGTGCTCGTGGACAAGCTCACGCCGTGGTTCGGCTCGGAACCGGAGCGCGGCGAGGTCGTGGTCTTCCACGACCCGGGCGGCTGGCTCGACGGTGAGCCCACCCCGGCCCCGAACATCGCGCAGAAGTTCCTCAGCTTCATCGGTCTGATGCCCTCGTCCGAGGAGAAGGACCTGATCAAGCGGACGATCGCGGTCGCCGGTGACACGGTGGAGTGCAAGAAGGGCGGCCCGGTCAAGGTCAACGGGAAGGCGCTCGACGAGCCGTACATCTTCCCGGGGGACACCCCCTGCGACGACCAGCCGTTCGGGCCGTTCAAGGTGCCGAAGGACCGGATCTGGGTGATGGGCGACCACCGCCAGAACTCCCGGGACTCCCGGTACCACATGGAGGACGTGAACGGCGGGTTCGTCCCGGTCGACAAGGTCGTCGGACGCGCTGTCGTGGTCGCGTGGCCGCTCAACCGCTGGGCGACGCTGCCGGTGCCGTCCACCTTCGACCAGCCCGGCATCAACACCGCCGCGGCGGCCGTCTCGTCGAGCGCGCCGCTGGCGATGGGCGCGATGGGTGCCCTGCCGATCGTGCTCTGGCGCCGGCGGAGGCTGACCGACGGGCGTACCGCCGGGTAGGGTGCCGTCCCAGATCGCACGATCCCCGGGCAGCGCATCCCGGGGGCGAGTCTCCGAGGTGGGGAGCGCTGGGATGGGAACAGGACGTACGGATGACGGCCACGGCCGGCTCGGCAGTGCTCTGTCGGGCGTGGCCGTGGCCGTCGGCTGTGTGCTCTTCCTCGGAGGGTTCATCTGGGGTGCCGTGGTCTATCAGCCGTACACCGTGCCCACCGACTCCATGACGCCGACCGTACGGGTCGGGGAGCGGGTGCTGGCGCAGCGGATAGACGGTGCCGAGGTGCGGCGCGGGGACATCGTCGTCTTCCGCGACTCCCAGTGGGGAGACATGCCGATGGTCAAGCGGGTCGTCGGCGTCGGCGGGGACAAGGTCGCGTGCTGCGGTGACGGCGGAAAGCTGACCGTCAACGGCACGGCGATCGACGAACCGTATCTGCAGAAGAAGGGCCCCGCCTCGGGGAAGACCTTCAGCGCGACGGTCCCGCAGGGCCAGCTGTTCATGCTCGGGGACGAGCGCATGGGGTCGCTGGACTCCCGTGTGCACCTCCAGGACCCCGGGCAGGGGTCGGTGCCCCGTTCGGCGGTGGAGGCCCGGCTGGACGCCGTGGCATGGCCCCTGGACGGCGGGCTGCTGGAGCGGCCCGAGGGATTCGAGGCACTGCCGGGAGGGATCTCCCGGATCGGGCCGGTGCAACTGATCGTCGGTGTGATCGTGACCGGCGCGCTGCTGATCTTCGGAGGGGCGGCGTACGGGCCGCTGGCCAAGCGGCTGTCCGGCAGGAAGCGCGGGGCGTCCGGGAGCGGGGGCAGGAAGGCGACGGCCGGTGTCGGGTGACGATCTCGGACGGGTCCCTGGGCCGGTCTCGGAGGGTTCCGGAGACGGCGGGGATCTCGGGAGTGGCGAGGCTTTCCCGGGCAGGGCCGGCGGCGAGGGTCCGCCGGGCTCCGGGGGCGAGCTGCGGAGGGTCGCACGGGTCGTCCTGCTGGACCCCGACGACCGGATTCTGCTGATGCACGGCTTCGAGCCCGACGATCCCGCCCACACCTGGTGGTTCACGCCCGGGGGCGGGCTGGAGGGCGACGAGACCCGTGAGGAGGCGGCCCTGCGGGAGCTGGTGGAGGAGACCGGGATCACGGAGGTGGAACTCGGGCCGGTCCTGTGGCGCCGGACCTGCTCGTTCCCCTTCGCCGGACGCCGCTGGGACCAGGACGAGTGGTACTTCCTCGCGCGTACGGCACAGACGGCGACGGATCCGCGCGGTCTCACGGAGCTGGAGCGACGCAGTGTCGCGGGTCTGAGGTGGTGGACCTCCGCCGAACTGTCGGCGGCGCGTGAGACGGTGTATCCGACCAGGCTCGCCGAGCTGCTGCGCACGCTGCTCGACGAGGGTCCTCCGAGTACACCGGTGGTCCTGGCCCCAGAAGTGGTCTAGGGGTCCCAGGGCTGTCGCACAATAGGGGGACGCACGGCTGAAGGGGAACATGCCATGAGCGCCGAGGACCTCGAGAAGTACGAGACCGAGATGGAGCTGAAGCTCTACCGGGAGTACCGAGACGTCGTCGGGCTGTTCAAGTACGTGATCGAGACCGAGCGTCGTTTCTACCTCACCAACGACTATGAAATGCAGGTCCACTCGGTGCAGGGCGAGGTCTTCTTCGAGGTCTCGATGGCCGACGCCTGGGTCTGGGACATGTACAGACCGGCCAGATTCGTCAAGCAGGTACGGGTACTCACGTTCAAGGACGTGAATATCGAGGAGCTCAACAAGAGCGATCTCGAACTTCCGAGTGGCTGAGTTTTCCACAAGGGGCGAGTTGTCCACCAAGATCCACACGTGAGGATCTGAAGCGTCACAGTCGGTGCCGGAGGTGGTGCCGAGATGAACGCTACGGGGGCACTGGGACGGTACGGCGAGGAGTTGGCGGCGCGGCTGCTGACCGAGGCCGGTATGACGCTTCTCGCGAGGAACTGGCGGTGCGGGCGGACGGGCGAGATCGACATCGTCGCCCGGGACGGCGACCTGCTGGTCGTCTGTGAGGTCAAGACCCGCCGAGCGGGTCCCTTCGAGCATCCGATGGCCGCGGTCACGCCCACGAAGGCGGACCGCCTCAGACGGCTCGCCGAATGCTGGCTGGAGCGGCACGGCGGCCCACCGCCGGGCGGGGTGCGCATCGACCTGGTGGGCGTGATGCTGCCCCGGCGTGGTGCGCCCGTCGTGGAGCACGCGCGGGGGGTGGCCTGATGGGGTTCGCGCGAGCGTGTTCGGTGGCGCTGGTCGGCGTCGAAGGCGTGGTGGTGGAGGTCCAGGCGGACCTGGAGCCGGGCGTCGCGGCGTTCACCCTGGTCGGACTGCCGGACAAGAGCCTGGTGGAGAGCCGCGACCGGGTCAGGGCCGCGGTGGTGAACTCGGGCGGCGAGTGGCCGCAGAAGAAGCTCACGGTGGGTCTCAGCCCGGCATCCGTGCCCAAGGGCGGCAGCGGTTTCGATCTCGCCGTGGCGATGGCCGTCCTCGGTGCGTCGGAACGGGTCGACCCCAAGGCCATCGCCGATCTGGTGCTGATCGGGGAACTGGGGCTGGACGGCCGGGTGCGGCCGGTGCGTGGCGTGCTCCCCGCCGTCCTCGCCGCCGCCGAAGCGGGATACCGGCAGGTGGTCGTGCCGGAGCAGACCGCGGGGGAGGCCCGGCTGGTCCCCGGCGTCTCGGTCCTCGGGGTGAGAAGTCTGCGGCAGCTGATCGCGGTGCTGAGCGACGAGCCCGTCCCGGAGGAGGAACCGGTGCCCGAGGGCAGTCCCGATCCGATACTGGCCGGGCTGATGGTGCCCGGGGCCGGCGTCGGCACGGGTCACGCGCCGGAGGCGGTGGACGGCCCCGACCTCGCCGATGTCGCGGGCCAGTGGGCGGCGCGGACGGCGCTGGAGGTCGCCGCGGCGGGCGGCCACCATCTGATGCTGTACGGCCCGCCGGGTGCGGGAAAGACGATGCTGGCGGAGCGGCTCCCCGGCGTGCTGCCGCCGCTGACGCGACAGGAGTCCCTCGAAGTCACGGCGGTGCACTCGGTGGCCGGCATCCTGCCGCCCGGCGAACCGCTGGTGCGCAGAGCGCCCTACTGCGCACCCCACCACTCGGCGACCATGCAGTCGCTCGTCGGCGGCGGGAACGGGCTGCCGAGGCCAGGGGCCGTGTCGCTGGCACACCGGGGCGTGCTGTTCCTGGACGAGACGCCCGAGTTCTCCGGCAAGGCGCTGGACGCCCTGCGTCAGCCGCTGGAGTCGGGCCACGTCGTGGTGGCGCGCGCCGCCGGCGTGGTCCGGCTGCCGGCGCGCTTTCTGATGGTTCTCGCGGCCAATCCATGCCCCTGCGGACGGCACACCTTGCAGGGCACTGGCTGCGAGTGCCCGCCGTCGGCCGTCCGCCGCTATCAGGCACGTCTGTCCGGACCACTGCTCGACCGCGTAGATCTGCGGGTCGAGGTCGAACCGGTCAACCGCAGCGATCTGCTCGGTCCGGGCGGACGGGGCGAGCCGACAGCGGTGGTCGCGGAGCGGGTGCTCGCGGCGAGACAGCGTGCCGCAGCCCGGCTGCGGGACACCCCCTGGAACGTCAACAGTGAGGTGCCGGGGCACGAACTGCGGACCCGCTGGGTCGTCGCACCCGGCGCCCTGCACGCGGCCGAGCGCGACATGGAGCGCGGACTGCTCACAGCCCGCGGGCTGGACCGGGTTCTGCGGGTGGCCTGGACGATCGCGGACCTCGCCGGGCACGACAGGCCACAGCCCCAGGACGTCGATCTGGCCCTGGAGCTGCGCACCGGAGTCTCGCGCGGTGCGCCGATGCCGACCGGTGGAGGAGGGCTGTGATGCCGGACGGCAATTCGTCGGTGGGCGACGACGAGCGCATCGCACGGGCCGCCCTCACCCGGGTGATCGAGCCGGGGGACGAGCGCGGCGGACGGTGGCTGGCCGAGATGGGCCCCCTCGAACTCATGGCCCGCCTCACCGCACCCGGGCCCGACGACGTGCCGCTGCCGGGCGCGTCACCGCGTCGGGTGGCGAGCTACCGCATACGGGCGGCGGCGGTCGACCCGCTGCGCGATCTGGAGGCTGTGGCCTCGTTCGGCGGCCGGTTCATCTGCCCGGGGGAGGGGGAGTGGCCGACCCAACTGGACGACCTCGGCGATGCCAGACCCGTGGGACTGTGGGTCCGGGGGCGGCCCGACCTGCGGAAATGGGCTCTGCGGTCGGTCGCGGTGGTCGGCGCCCGGGCCTGCACGCCGTACGGGGCGCACATGGCCGCAGGCCTCGGGTCGGGGCTGGCCGAGCGGGGCTGGGTCGTGGTGTCGGGTGCGGCTTTCGGGGTCGACGGCTCGGCGCATCGCGGCGCACTGGCGGCAGGCGGTGCCACGGTTGCCGTGCTTGCCTGCGGCGTGAACGTCGCCTATCCGCGGGGCCACACCGAGTTGCTCGGACGGATCGCCGAACAGGGCCTGGTCGTCGGGGAGTTGCCGCCGAGCGACCATCCGACGCCCAGCAGGTTCATCCTCCGGAACCGGGTGATTGCCGCCCTGACCCGGGGCACGGTCGTCGTCGAGGCCGAGTACCGCAGCGGGTCGCTGGCCACGGCCCGTAGCGCCCAGAGACTGGGCCGTCACACCATGGGTGTACCCGGACCGGCGACCAGCGGTCTCTCGGGCGGCGTGCACGAACTGCTGCGCGGCGAGGCAGTGCTGGTCACCGACGCCGACGAAGTGGCCGAGCTGGTCGGAGAGATCGGAGAGCTGGCGCCCGAGCGGCGTGGCCCGGTACTGCCGCGCGATGCGCTGGATCCCCTCAGCGCACGGGTCCTTGACGCTCTGCCGGCGAGTGGCGCGCTCGATGGCGGGCGGATCGCCCACGCCGCCGGCGTCACCCCGGACGAGGCGCTCGGCAGGCTGTACGAACTGCAGGCCCTGGGTTTTGTCGAACGGCACGGAGAGAGCTGGCAGTTGACGCGCACCGCCGTCCGGCGGTCGAACGCGCGGCGAGGCGGTCCTTGACCTGGAGCATTCGGGTGAAAAGGTGTGAGCGATGACCTCCGCAGGCCTGTTGGTGACACCGGAAGGACCGGCGCGTGCCGTGCTCGCGCCGGTTCGAAGGTGTGGCCGATGGCTGATACCCCGCACAGGTTCCATCCCCCTGCCTTCGCCCACCGCGACCGCGCAGTCACGCTACGCTCACCATTTCCGCCCCAGACGCTCGTCCCCCTTCACTCCCCTCCCCCCCACAGCAGAACGGCTCAAGGCAACGCATGCCCCAGCACACCTCCGGGTCTGACCGCGCGGCAGTGCCCCCCGCTGCCCGTGGCACCGTGCGGCCCCCCGCTCCCTCCTCCCTCGAGGAGCTGTGGCGGTCGTACAAGGACACAGGGGACGAGCGGCTGCGGGAGCAGTTGATCCTGCACTACTCACCGCTGGTGAAGTACGTCGCGGGCCGGGTGAGCGTCGGCCTCCCGTCCAATGTCGAGCAGGCGGACTTCGTGTCCTCCGGGGTCTTCGGGCTCATCGACGCCATCGAGAAGTTCGACATCGAGCGGTCCATCAAGTTCGAGACGTACGCGATCACCCGCATCCGCGGCGCGATGATCGACGAACTACGGGCCCTGGACTGGATTCCGCGCTCCGTACGGCAGAAGGCCCGCGCCGTCGAGCGTGCCTACGCCACGCTCGAAGCGCAGTTGAGACGTACCCCGTCCGAGGGCGAGGTCGCCTCCGAGATGGGTATCGGTGTGGACGAACTGCACGCCGTTTTCAGCCAGTTGTCCCTGGCGAACGTGGTCGCCCTGGAGGAGCTGCTGCACGCCGGGGGTGAGGGCGGCGACCGGCTCAGCCTGATGGACACCCTGGAGGACACGGCCGCGGACAACCCGGTCGCGGTGGCCGAGGACCGCGAACTGCGCCGGCTGCTCGCCCGGGCCATCAACACCCTTCCCGATCGTGAGAAGACCGTCGTCACCCTCTACTACTACGAGGGCCTGACCCTCGCCGAGATCGGCAACGTCCTCGGAGTGACCGAGAGCAGGGTCAGCCAGATTCACACGAAATCGGTCCTCCAGCTGCGGGCGAAGCTCGCCGACGTGGGACGTTGACGCCGATTCTTGCCTGCCTCCGGCGGGACATCCGTAGAGTGGGCGCGTGCCAAGGATTCGAGCGGCCTCCGTGGCCGAGCACCGGACGATGCAGCGCGACGCCCTGCTGGATGCCGCGCGTTCTCTGTTGTCCGAGGGCGGGACGGAGGCGCTGACCTTCCCCGCTCTCGCCGAACGCACGGGCCTTGCCCGGTCCTCCGTGTACGAGTACTTCCGTTCGCGAGCAGCGGTCGTCGAGGAGCTCTGCGCGGTGGACTTCCCCGTGTGGGCGGCGGAGGTCGAGACCGCGATGCAGCGCGCGGACTCGGCGGAGGACAAGGTCGAGGCGTATGTGCGCCGGCAGCTGGCCCTCGTGGGGGACCGGCGGCACCGTGCCGTGGTGGCGATCTCCGCGAGCGAGCTGGACGCGGGCGCGCGGGAGAAGATCCGTGCCGCGCACGGCGGCCTGATCGCGATGATCGTCGAGGCGCTCGGCGAGCTGGGTCATGAGCAGCCCCGGCTCGCGGCGATGCTGTTGCAGGGCGTGGTGGACGCGGCGGTCCGGCGGATCGAACTGGGCGCGGCGGAGGATCCTGCGTCGGTCGCGGACGCGGCGGTGTCCATGGCGCTCCGGGGTGTCCGCGGCTGAGCCCGGGTTTTCCCTGCTCGTGCTCCTGGTTCCTGTCGCTGCTCCTTGTCGCCGCTGCTGAACGTCGGCCGTCCGGCTGTCCGGCTGTCCGGCCGGCCGGTCCCGCCGGGCACCTGCGCTCGCCGGCCCGTCTCGTCGGTGAGCACCATCGTGGTCCAGCCGCCGGCCGCGCCCCCGTGCTTCCCGCGCTGACGCAGCCCGGAGCCGGCTCCGGGCTGCTGCTGTGCACCGCCGAACCGCCGCAGGTCGCGGGGCCCGGCGCTCACGGCGGACGGACCTTGCCGCTCGGGCCCGCCGAAGCCGAGCCGGACCGGGCCCCCACCTCCTCAGCCCACCGTGTACCAGCGCTGCCGTGACCAGCAGCGCTGCCGTGTGGAGCGCCCCTGCCGAGCCCATCGCGCGCGCCGACACCGGCTCAGCCGCCTGTTCTGCGTCCGGCTCGGCCACCGCACCCGCGGCCGGCTCCGGTACTCCCAGGACCGGAAGCAGCCGCGACGGGCCTCGGCGCAGCAGCCACGGAGGCAGCAGTGAGAGCGGATCCAGATACGCGGTGCCGCGCAGCAGGCCCCAGTGCAGACAGCCGACCGCGCAGTGCGACGGGCCGGTCGCGACGTGCCCCACCACCTCGCCGGCACTCACCTGAGTGCCCACCGCAGCCGTCGCCGTCACCGGCTCGTAGGTCGTGCGCAGGGGCGGATCCCCCGTACCGGTGAGACTGATGGTGAGCACTCCCCGGCCCGCCACCTTGCCCGCGAAGGAGACCCGTCCCGGCGCGGCGGCCCGCACGGGTGCCCCGGGCGCGGCCGCGAGGTCGATGCCGCGGTGCCCCCGTCCGTACGCCGAGGCCGGTGGCTCCCAGCCCCGTACGATTTGTGGCCGTGGTGGCCCCAGCGGCCAGCTTCCGGTGTCGCCCGTGGGCAGCGGACCAGCGGACGCCCGGTCGGCCGATGCCGTCGCGACGACCAGCAGGAACAGGGCGAGCAGGGGCCCGAGACGTCTGCGGTTCATGGCACAGACGGTCCCGTACGACGCCGGAACCGAGTGGATCATGCTCCGGATCTGTGGAGTACCGATCGGTTGTGGACAGCGCCGTCACCCGGCACTGTCCGGGTCCCGTACACTTCTTCTGGCGATCCGGGTCACCGGGTCGACTTCGCACGCCCCGCCATTCACCCTCTGAAGGTCGATGGCCGCGCTCCTCGGTCCCTTGTGGCATGGCGCGTCGGGGCGTCAGGACAAACCGAGAATCCAAGGAGATACGGCCATGGCCGTCGTCACGATGCGGGAGCTGCTGGAAAGCGGCGTCCACTTCGGTCACCAGACCCGTCGTTGGAACCCGAAGATGAAGCGATTCATCTTCACGGAGCGCAACGGCATCTACATCATCGACCTGCTCCAGTCGCTGTCGTACATCGACCGCGCCTACGAGTTCGTCAAGGAGACCGTCGCCCACGGCGGCTCCATCATGTTCGTCGGCACCAAGAAGCAGGCCCAGGAGGCCATCGCCGAGCAGGCGACGCGCGTTGGCATGCCGTACGTCAACCAGCGTTGGCTCGGCGGCATGCTGACCAACTTCTCGACGGTCTACAAGCGCCTGCAGCGCCTCAAGGAGCTCGAGCAGATCGACTTCGAGGATGTGGCCGCGTCCGGCCTCACCAAGAAGGAGCTCCTGGTCCTCTCGCGCGAGAAGGCCAAGCTGGAGAAGACCCTCGGCGGCATCCGCGAGATGCAGAAGGTGCCGAGCGCCGTCTGGATCGTCGACACCAAGAAGGAGCACATCGCCGTCGGTGAGGCGCGCAAGCTCCACATCCCGGTCGTCGCGATCCTCGACACCAACTGCGACCCCGACGAGGTCGACTACAAGATCCCGGGCAACGACGACGCGATCCGCTCCGTCACCCTGCTCACCCGCGTGATCGCCGACGCCGTCGCCGAGGGCCTCATCGCCCGTTCCGGCGTCGCCACCGGCGACTCCAAGCCGGGCGAGAAGGCCGCCGGCGAGCCCCTCGCCGAGTGGGAGCGCGACCTCCTCGAGGGCGAGAAGAAGGCCGACGAGGCTGAGAAGCCCGCCGAGGCCGCGGCTGCCGAGGCCCCGGCTGCCGAGGCCGACAAGCCGGCCGAGGCTGCGGCCGACGAGGCGGAGAAGCCCGCCGAGGCCCCCGCCGCCGAGGCCGAGAAGCCGGCTGACGCCGAGCAGGCCTGAACCGCACAGCTTCGGTAGGTGAACGGCGGGGGACGGTGCCACAAGCGCCGGCCCCCGCCGCTCACCCGTAGATCTTCGACTTTCGACTTTCGAGAGAGATTCAAGGACATGGCGAACTACACCGCCGCTGACGTCAAGAAGCTCCGCGAGCTCACCGGCGCCGGCATGATGGACTGCAAGAAGGCCCTCGACGAGGCCGAAGGCAGCGTCGACAAGGCCGTCGAGCTCCTTCGCGTCAAGGGCCAGAAGGGCGTCGCCAAGCGCGAGGGCCGCAACGCCGAGAACGGCGCCGTCGTCTCCCTCATCTCCGAGGACAAGACCTCCGGTGTCCTGCTCGAGCTGAAGTGCGAGACGGACTTCGTCGCCAAGGGTGACAAGTTCCAGGCCGTCGCCAACTCCCTCGCCGCGCACGTCGCCGCCACCTCCCCGGCCGACCTCGACGCGCTGCTCGCCTCCGAGATCGAGGCCGGCAAGACCGTCCAGGCGTACGTCGACGAGGCCAACGCCAACCTGGGCGAGAAGATCGTCCTGGACCGCTTCGCGCAGTTCTCGGGTGCGTACGTCGGTGTCTACATGCACCGCACGATGCCCGACCTCCCGCCGCAGGTCGGCGTGCTGGTCGAGCTCGACAAGGAGAACGCCCAGATCGCCAAGGACGTCGCGCAGCACATCGCCGCGTTCGCGCCGAAGTACCTCACCCGTGACGAGGTCCCGGCCGACGTCGTCGAGAACGAGCGTCGCGTCGCCGAGGCCACCTCGCGCGAGGAGGGCAAGCCCGAGGCCGCCCTCCCGAAGATCGTCGAGGGTCGCGTCAACGGTTTCTTCAAGGAGGTCACCCTCCTCGACCAGCCGTTCGCGAAGGACAACAAGAAGTCCGTCCAGAAGGTTCTGGACGAGGCCGGTGTCACGCTGAAGCGCTTCGCGCGTCTCCGCGTCGGCGCCTGAGCAAGTACGCGATCGACATGGGAGCCCGATAGGGTTTCCTATGCAGTCATCGGCCGCGCGTGCCTGACGGCACCACTGCGTTGCAGCGCCGGACGACCGCAGATCTGACGAGGAGGCCATTGCCGACAGGGAAACAGACCCACCGGCAATGGCCTTCTCGTATGTGCACGAGGAGATCTCCATGAACAAGGGCGCGGACGCCAACCAGGCAACCGGCGACAAGAGCGACCACGACGACAAGAAGGCCGGGCGCTTCATGCTGAAGCTGTCCGGTGAGGCGTTCTCCGGCGGTGGGGGTCTCGGCGTCGACCCCGACGTCGTGCACGCCATCGCCCGCGAGATCGCCGCCGTGGTACGCGACGGCGCCGAGATCGCGGTCGTCATCGGCGGCGGAAACTTCTTCCGCGGCGCAGAACTGCAGGTCCGCGGCATGGACCGGGCCCGCTCCGACTACATGGGCATGCTCGGCACGGTCATGAACTGCCTCGCCCTCCAGGACTTCCTGGAGAAGGAGGGCATCGACTCCCGTGTCCAGACCGCCATCACCATGGGCCAGGTCGCGGAGCCGTACATCCCGCTGCGCGCCGTGCGCCACCTGGAGAAGGGGCGCGTCGTGATCTTCGGCGCCGGTATGGGCATGCCGTACTTCTCCACCGACACCACCGCCGCGCAGCGAGCCCTGGAGATCGACGCCGAGGCCCTGCTGATGGGCAAGAACGGTGTCGACGGTGTCTACGACTCCGACCCCAAGACCAACCCGGACGCGGTGAAGTTCGACGCGCTGGAGTACGGCGAGGTGATCACCCGCAACCTCAAGGTCGCGGACGCCACCGCGGTCACCCTCTGCCGCGACAACGCCCTTCCGATCCTCGTCTTCGAACTCCTCACCGAAGGCAATATCGCGCGGGCCGTCAAGGGTGAGAAGATCGGGACTCTCGTGAGCGACCAGGGCACCCGGGGCTGACCCGGGGGCGTCCCTCCAGGGATAGACAAAGCCCTGCCGGTCGGACACCGTGCAGGGGAAGACGCGACACAGGTTCCGCCCAGCCCAGTTGCATGCCGGGCCCACTCAAGACACGCAGGAGCAAGTGGTGATCGAAGAGACCCTCCTCGAGGCCGAGGAGAAGATGGAGAAGGCCGTCCTGGTCGCCAAGGATGACTTCGCCGCGATCCGCACCGGACGTGCGCACCCGGCGATGTTCAACAAGATCGTGGCCGACTACTACGGTGCGCTGACCCCGATCAACCAGCTGGCCTCGTTCTCGGTGCCGGAGCCGCGGATGGCCGTGGTGACCCCGTTCGACAAGACCGCGCTGCGCAATGTCGAGCAGGCGATCCGTGACTCCGACCTGGGCGTCAATCCCAGCAACGACGGCAACATCATCCGTGTGGTGTTCCCCGAGCTCACGGAGGAGCGCCGCCGCGAGTACATCAAGGTGGCCAAGAGCAAGGCCGAGGACTCGAAGATCTCGATCCGCTCCGTGCGCCGCAAGGCCAAGGAAGCCATCGACAAGCTGATCAAGGACGGCGAGGTCGGCGAGGACGAGGGCCGCCGCGCGGAGAAGGAGCTCGACGACACCACCGCGAAGTACGTCGCGCAGGTGGACGAGCTGCTCAAGCACAAGGAAGCCGAGCTGCTCGAGGTCTGATGAACGACTCTTCCTGGGGGGCTCCGCAGAGAGCCAGGTACGTCGGAGAATGGCTGCCCCCCGACCAGGGGCCTGCCCCGGCGGGTCCCGCATACGATGAGCATGACGCACAGCAGACTCGGCCCATGCCCATCGTGCCGGACTTTCCCGACGCAGGTAGAGACGCCGAAGACCGTAACGACCGCGACGAGCGCAACGACCTCGACCGGGGGGCCGCTCCACTGAGTGGCCCCCTGTTCCGGGACGAGATTCCGCAGGAGCCCATGCCTACCCCCGAGCCGGCGCCCGAACCGCCGCAGAGGAAGCGGGCCGGGCGTGACCTGAGGGCGGCCATAGGGGTCGGCGTCGGTCTGGGCGCGGTGATCGTGGCGTCGCTCTTCATCGTCAAGGCCGTGTTCGTCGGCGTGATAGCGGTCGCCGTCGTGGTCGGGCTGTGGGAACTGACGTCCCGGCTCGAGGAGCGCAAGCAGATCAAGGCCCCGCTGGTGCCGCTCGCGGTCGGCGGAGCGGCCATGATCGTGGCCGGCTATGTGCGCGGAGCCGAGGGCGCCTGGGTCGCCATGGCCCTCACCGCGCTGGCGGTGCTGGTCTGGCGGATGACCGAGCCTCCCGAGGGATATCTGAAGGACGTCACCGCGGGTGTGTTCGCCGCGTTCTACGTCCCGTTCCTCGCGACGTTCGTGGCGATGATGCTCACCGCCGACGACGGCGCCGAGCGCGTGCTGATGTTCCTCGTCCTCACGGTGGTCAGTGACACCGGCGCGTACGCCGTGGGCTGGCGCTTCGGGAAGCACAAGCTGGCGCCCCGCATCAGCCCCGGGAAGACCCGCGAAGGGCTGCTCGGCGCGGTCACGTTCGCGATGGCGGCCGGTGCGCTGTGCATGCAGTTCCTCATCGACGGCGGCTCCTGGTGGCAGGGCCTGCTGCTGGGCTTCGCGGTCGCCGCCAGCGCCACTCTCGGTGACCTGGGCGAGTCGATGATCAAGCGGGACCTCGGCATCAAGGACATGGGCACGCTCCTGCCGGGGCACGGCGGAATCATGGACCGGCTCGACTCCCTGCTGCCGACGGCGCCCGTGGTGTGGCTCCTGCTGGTGATCTTCGTGGGCAGCGGCTGACCCGCAGCCGACTCCTGTCGTTCTGAGGCAGGCGTTCTGAGGCAGTGACAGGCCCCCTTCCGGAACGTTCCGGAAGGGGCCTCTCGCATGTCCGCGTGGAATTCCTCGTCAACGGAGAAATTCTTCGCGGCTCACTCATACGGGGACAGCGTGAGTCCCGTCCCTTCCCCGAGCGGAATCACGGCCCATTCCCGATTGCGAGGACACCTCTCCCGAGACCGAGGGCCGTGGCGACGCAACAAACAGGTCACCGGACTGCGGAAGTCGTCGCAGGCAGTCCGGTAACAGTCGTGTCCAGCACCTTCCCACCGAATATCGTTGGCACCGCAACTGAGGGGCCGCGACATCGGAGGACGACGTTGGAGGTGCGCCTTCTGGGCCCGGCCGAGGTGTGGGACGGACATCGGCGCATTCCGCTGAGCGGCCCCAAACCCACGGCGATTCTCGCGGCTCTCGTCGTCAATCTCGGTGAGGTGCTTTCCACCGACCGCCTCGTGGACCTGGTCTGGGAGGAACAGGCGCCCGTCACCGCGCGGGCCCTCGTCGCCTCGCATGTGTCGGCACTGCGCAGGGCGCTGGCCGGGGCGGGGGACGACACCGCGATCCAGACCCGTTCACCCGGCTATCTCGCAGACTTCCCCCCGTCCCGGATCGACGCCCACCGGTTCGAGCAGGCGCTCGCGCTCGGTCGGCGCACGGCCTCCGAGGGGCGGGCCGCCGAGGCCGTGGAGATCCTGCGGGACGCGATGGGTCTGTGGCGGGGGCAGGACGCGCTGGAAGGTCTCGATCAGTCCTTCGCCCGGATCGAGGCAGCGCGACTGGCCGAACTGCGGCTGGTGGCCCAGGAGGCACGGTTCGCCGCCGAACTCACTCTCGGATGCCGGGCGGAGCTCGTAGCGGAACTGCTCGCGCATGTGGCCGCGCACCCGCTGCGGGAGCAGCCCCGGGGGCAGTTGATGACCGCGCTGTTCCGGACCGGGAGGGTGCCCGACGCGCTGCGGGCCTACCAGGAGGGGCGCGAACTGCTGCGTACGGAGCTGGGGATCGACCCCGGTCCGGAGCTGCGTGCGCTGCACCAGGCCCTGCTGACCGGAGACACGGCGCTGCTGGCCGCCGGCCCGCAGCCCGCCTCCGGCGGGACCGAGCCGGGCGCCGAGCGCGCACCGTATGAGGCGACCGCGCGGGAGACGGTCCCGCGCGAGGCCTTACCTCGTCAGGGCGGGCCGCGTCAGGCCGTAGCGCGTGAGGCCGTACGCCGCGAGGCGGTACCGGACGCCCCCGGACACCCCACGCCGTCCCATCTGCCGCCCGACGTCTCCGATTTCGTCGGCCGGACCGAGCAGATCGCCTGGGCCACCGCTCTGCTGGACAGAGTCAACGACCCTGCGAGCACCGCCCCGCCGATCGGAGTGATCTCGGGGCGCTCCGGGATGGGCAAGACGACGCTCGCCGTGCACATCGGCCACCGTCTGGCGGCGCTCTTCCCCGACGGGCAGCTGTTCCTGGACCTGCGGGCGTCGGACTCCGCACCCGTGCAGACGGCCGACGCCCTCGCCAGGCTGCTGCGGGCCCTCGGGGCCGACCCCGACGCACTGCCCGGTGACCTGGAGGATCTCGTCGGGCTGTATCGCACGCACATCGCCCGCCGCCGGATACTCCTCATCCTGGACAACGCTGTCGGCGAGACCCTGCTGCGGCCTCTTCTGCCGCCGGGATCCGGCTCCGCCGTGCTGATCACCAGCCGGCGGCGGCTGGTCGCGCTCGAAGGGGCGGCCCATCTGGACCTCGCGGCCCCCGGAGAGCAGGAAGCGCTGGCCCTGATGGCCAAGGTCGCCGGCCCCGGGAGGGCCACCGCCGAGCCGGGGCAGGTCGCCGAGATCGTCGCGCTGTGCGGCAGGCTGCCCCTGGCCGTACGGATCGCGGGCGCCCGGCTCGCCGCGCGCCCGCACTGGACACCCGCACGTCTCGCCGCCCGGCTGCGCGACGAGCGCCGCCGGCTCGACGAACTCCAGGCCGGTGACCTGGAGTTGCGGGCGAGCCTGGAGCTCGGGTACGCGGACCTCGGAGAGCAGGAGCGCCGCGCGCTGCGCCGGCTGGCGCTGATGGACCTGCCGGACTTCGCCGCGTGGGTCGCGGCGCCGCTCCTGGACGTGGGCGTCGACGAGGCCGAGGAGGCCGTCGAGCGCCTGGTGGACTGTCACTTCATCGACCTCGTCGGGGTCGACGAGACGGGGCAGACCCGGTACCGCATCCATGATCTGGCCCGGGAACACGCCCGCGAGCGCTGCCACACCGAGGAGACCGAGCAGGCCCGCGAGGATGCCGTCCTGCGACTGGTCTCCTGCTGGCTGTCGCTGGCCAAGGAAGCGGCGGCGCGCGGGCCGGGCGGGGCCGCACGGCTCTTCGCCGGCAAGAGCGCGGATGTGACCCTGGACCCGTTCGTCGTACGGGAACTGCTGGCCAGGCCCGCCGCCTGGTTCGCGGCCGAACAGCCCTGTCTGGTCGCGGCCGTCACGCACTGCGCGGACCACGGACTGGCCCGCGCGGCGCGTGATCTCGCGGCCGTGCTGATGGCGAGCTCGGCGGCGCTCTACAACCAGTTCGACGCCTGGTCCCGTTCGCACACCGTGGCCCTCGAGGCGGTCCGCCGCGGTGGCGATGCCGAGGGCGAGGCGTGGCTGCTCAGCGGGCTGGGCCAACTCCGCCTCGAACAGGACAGCTTCGAGGCCGCGTACGCGTACTTCAAGGACGCCCTGGGGCTGTTCGAGGAGACGGTTGACGCACGCGGTCGCGCGGGCGCTCTGGCCGGCATGGGCTCGGCGCGCCGCGAACAGGCACGGTTCACCGAGGCCCTGGACCTGCTGGGACAGGCGCTCGTGCTGTGCGGTGAACTGGCCGACACCACCGCCGTGGCCCAGCTGCACTACGGCATCGGCAGTGTGCACCGCGATCTGGGACGGTACGCCGAGGCCTGGGACGAACTGTCGCTGGCCCTGGAGCTGTACCGGGAGGTGGACGACCGGCACGGCGAGGGGCTGACCCTGCGCTCCCTCGGTCTGTGCCACCGGGCCAAGGGCGAACTCGGCGACGCCGAGCGGATGTTGTCGCGCTCTCTGGACATCTTCGAGCAGACCGGGGACACCTTCGGCTCGATGTACGCCGGACAGTCACTGGCCAAGGTCCATCTGCGGCAGGGCCGGCTGCCCGAGGCGCGGGAGCAGCTCGAACGGTGCCTGGAGGTCACCCGCGAGCGCCAGGACCTGTTCGGCGAGGCGCTGGTCCTGCGGTCGCTCGGCGAGTGGCACCTCGCGGCGGAGGAGTGGGACGCGGCGGAGGCGGAGCTTCAGCGCTCGATCGTCCTGTGGGAGAAGCTCCAGCTGCCGCTGTGGCGCGCCCGTACGCTGAGGGACCTGGGGGCAGCGGCGGCCGGCAGGGGTGACGCGCAGGCGGCCCGGGCCGCGCGGGACGAGGCGCTCGAGGTGTTCCGGGAGCTCGGCAGCCGGGAGGCCGCCGAGGCGGTCGCCGTGGAGACGGTCGACGCAGGGGAGGCCGGCCGGGACCTGTCTCCCTGACCGGTGCCGACGCTGCCTGAGCGTCTTCCGGACGGTCCTGCACGGCGGCTTCTGCATGACGTCCTGCGGGAGCGCCCAGAGAGATGCAAGGGGATGCAGAGGGTCCTGCAGAGGATCTGCATCGCTTCTGCAGCGCCCCCGGGCACGCTGGTGAGCGTGACAGAGATCATCCTGCTCTCGGACCGCCGAGTCGCCGCAACGCCCGTCGTCGACAACGGCGAGCCGCTGGTCGACGTGCGCGAGGTAGCCGGGCTCCGCGTCGACACTCGGCAGGCCGACGGCGACGGCTCGTACGCCCACCTGCGGGCGGACGTGGTGCGCCGGCTGCTCATCGCCCAGGACGAACTGCCCACGGGTATCCGCCTGTTGCTGGTGGAGGGATTCCGCCCGCCTCAGCTCCAGGGCCGCTACTTCCAGGAGTACGCCGCCGTCATGCGGGCGGCAGAGCCGGACGCGTCGCCCGACCGGGTCCGCGAGCTGACGAGCGCGTACATCTCCCCGCCGGAGGTCGCCCCGCACGTCAGCGGCGGTGCGGTCGATCTGACTCTGTGCACCGAGGACGGCGTCGAACTCGCGCTCGGCACCGAGGTGAACGCCACCCCGGAGGAGAGCGAAGGCGGCTGCCGTACGGCCGCGCCCCGCATAACCGGTGAGCCCCGCGCCAACCGGGAGCTGATGTGCCGGGCCATGACCGCGGGGGGCTTCGTCAACTACCCCACCGAATGGTGGCACTGGTCGTACGGCGACCGGTACTGGGCGCTGCTCAGCGGAGAGCCGGCGGCCAGGTACGGGCCCATCGCGCGGGGCTGACGCACCCCACTCATCCGGCGCTCGTCCGAAGACCTTCCTCGCATCACCACGCACCACCACGCATCGAGCCGACGAACCACACCGGCATACGCCGGAATGCACCGTGACGACACCACCCGGGGGAAGTACGTGGAAAGCAGCACCTGCATCTCGCCTTCACCGACCACCGCGACGACGACCACCGCGACGACGAAGACCGCCGTCTCGAAGCCCATGGGGACGACCACCGCCACCGCCGCAGCCAACGCGGTGCGTCCGGACGCGGCGACGACGACCGCTCCGAAGACCAAGCGCGCCGAGCAGCTCGCCCCCGAACTCCTCGCGGGCGCCGACCGGATGACCGCCGCCGAGTTCGACGAGGCCTTCACGGCCGTGATGCCGAAGCTGCGCCGCCGGCTGCTGGCCCTGACCGGCAACCCGCACGACGCCGACGACCTGCTCCAGGAGACGTATCTGCGGCTGTCCCGCCGCGCCCGCGCCCAGACCCTGGCCCGCCAGCGGCACCCGTACGCCTACACCTGCGCCGCCGCGCTGAACCTGCTGCGCGACGCCTGGCTGCACCCCTCCCGGCGCGAGCGGTGCACCGACCGGCTGCCCGAGCAGAGCTGGGACGGCGGGCTCGCCTCACGCGAGGCGGAGGCGGTGACGGTCGCGCTCCTGCGGCATCTGTCACCCAAGGAGGCGGCCGCGGTCATCCTCATCGATCTCGAAGGGCTGAGCCACGACGTCGCAGGTCAGCGGCTCGGCGCGCACCGCGGAACCGTGCAGCGCAACCGGATGCGGGGGCTCGCCAAAATTCGTGCCGCTCTCGACGCATACACAACGGTCCCCGATCCCGTCCCCTCACTGAAGGCCGGCGCCACGAACCGCGCACCGGCACCGGCACCGGCTACGACGAACGAGGGCGGCGGGATCGCATGCTGCCTTCAGTTCAGCCGCAAGCAGTGGAACCGAAACGAGGGGGAACACACGTGCGCCGCATGAATCGGACGCTGGTGACGGTGGCGGGCGGAGTTCTGCTCGCCGCCGTCGGTACCACCGGCGTGGCGGTGGCCGACTCACCGCAGCAGGCCCGGACCGTGACCGCCGCCGACTGCCGTCCTTTGACCGGGGCGTCCGCCCAGGCCGCGGCCATCGTGAACGCCGCCTGCTCGCAGCTGGGGGTGCCGTACTCCTGGGGCGGAGGCTCGATCCACGGCCCGACCTTCGGCCAGGACTATCCCGGCGGCGGTCCCGGTGCGCACGACAGCAAGGTGAAGGGCTTCGACTGCTCGCACCTGGTGCAGTACGCGGCCTGGCAGGGAGCGGGGATCGCGCTGCCCGAGGGCTCGTGGAACCAGGCCAAGTGGAGCGGTGCCAGTGCCCGCTTCACCCGCGCGCAGGGCCTCGCCCCGCTGCAGCCCGGCGACCTGCTGCTGTGGGCATCGAGTCCCGGTAATCACGACACCGTGCACCACATCGCCATCTACCTCGGCAACGGCAAGATGGTCGAGGCCCGGGAGTCCGGGACCGTGGTGATGGTCAGCGACGTACGGCTGAACGCCCAGTACGCGGGCGCTCTGCGCATCACCAACAACGAGCAGCCTCCGGCGAACACCAAGCGCTTCATGACCTGGGGCACGGGCGTGGGCCTGCGCCCGGAGGCCGGCACGGGCAAGCCGCCGGTGACCCGTCTGCCCGGCCCCACGGCCGTCGACGTCCTGTGCCAGGCCTACGGGGAGAGCGTCACCGCCGAGGGCTACACCAACAACGTCTGGTCGTACCTGCCCACGTACAAGGCGTGGATCTCGAACATCTACATCGACGACCCGGCCGCCTGGCTTCCCGGCGTCCCGGAGTGCTGAGCGACGCCCGCCGGCGTCACTGAATCTCGACCCACCTTGTTCCCATCCCTGTTCGGAGGAAGATTCGCCATGCCCGTGATCAACCGCACCAAGTCACTCGGTCTGCTGGCAGCCGCGGCCGTCGCGTCCGCGCTGGTCCCGCTCTCCGCCGCCACGGCCGAGGCCGCGCCGGCCCAGCCCGCCGGCTACGCCGGTTCCTGCCCGACCGCCGGCACCGTCACGCAGGGCTGGCACTCCGGCCACGACGGCGTGGACATCGCCAACACCCGGGGCACGCCGATCTACTCCACCGGCGCGGGCACCGTCATCGTCTCCGGCACCGCCAGTGGCTACGGCCAGTGGATCCGGATCAGGCACGACGACGGCACGGTCACCGAGTACGGCCACATGTACGAGCGGCTCGTGTCCGTCAACCAGCGGGTGAGCGGCGGCCAGCTGATCGCACGGATGGGCTCCGAGGGCCAGTCCACCGGCCCGCACCTCCACTTCGAGGCCCACAGCTCCACCTCCAGCACCCGCGGCATGAACCCCGGCCCGTATCTCGCGGAGCGCGGCGTGAGCCTGCCGTGCACCCCGGGCGGGAGCAACCCCGGCACCAACTTCACCACCTGGGGCACCTCCGTACGCGTGCGGACCGACGCCAAGCTGAACGCGGCCGTCGTCCGCACCCTGACCGGGCCGACCCCCGTCAACGTCACGTGCCAGAAGCGCGGCGACATGGTCACCGCCGAGGGATACAGCAACGACGCCTGGGCCTACATCCCGGCGCTCGGCGGCTTCATCACCAACATCTACATCGACCACAAGGACGCCTGGCTGCCGGGCGTTCCCACGTGCTGACCGGTACCAAAGCCGGTTCGAGGGGCATCGCGGCGGCAGCTCTGGCCGCCGTGATGCTCCTCGCTCCCGGTTTCACCGCACCCGCGCAGGCCGCCGACTCCGCGCCCTGCACCCCCTACCCCGGCTACCCGGGCACCTACAAGTGCCCGATGTGGGGGACCGACATCAATCTGCGCTCGGCCCCCGATCCGAATGCACCGGTGAGCGCGAAGTCCCCGAACGACGGGTTCATCCGGGCCGTCTGCCAGGTCAAGGGCGGCCGTGCCACCTACGGCGGCTACTGGCACACCTGGTGGATCAAGACTCCGGCCATGGGCATGGCGCCGTCGTCGTACATGAGCGAGATCTTCCTCGTCGGCGGTGGCGACGACGAGCCGGACACCGGTCTGCCGAACTGCTGAACAACCGCTGTACGTAGGACACTTCGCCCCCGGAACCGTTGGACACGGTGCCGGGGGCGAACTACGTGACGGGTGAGATCAGGCGGGGCAGACCTCCATGCCGGGGGCGGGGTCGGCGCCGACGTTGACGTTGCCGCCCCAGGCCCACACGAAGTAGTACGTGTGCCCGGGGAAGTGGACAGTGACCTGGTACCAGACGTTCGTCGTGTAGCCGCCGGCCGTGACGCGCTCACCGCGCGCGTAGCACTTCGCCACTCCGGTGGCTCCCTCCGGCCCGCTGGTGTTGAGGATCCTGTACGACGTACCGGGCCCGGTTCTGATGTTGCTGTTCGGCTGCAGGATCGAGGAGGCCTGAACGGTGCTGGGAGCCGGTTGGGAGATGCTGGGGGCCGCCTGGGAGGCACCGGCCCCGCCGAACAGGGCGAGGGCGGTGCCGGCCGCGAGACCGGCGGCGGTGAGACGGGCGCTGCGCTGGAACATGGTGGACTCCTTGGTATGCAGGTGTGGGGCTCTGCCTGTGAGACCGGATGCGGCGCCACGCCATATGACGGACCGGGACACGAAGTTGCCCCCGGCTCCGCCGTGAACGGCGTTACCGGGGGCACGTGTTGCTCACCGCGCAGAGGCGCGGCGCAGGTCAGATGTACTCGCAGTCGATGGTCGGGTTGCTCGGCGAGTCCACCGGGGCGCCGGGCACCGGGCCGTTGTTGCTGCCGCCGCTGACGTACACGGCGGAGATCCAGCCAAGGGTCCTGCCGGGCGTGATGACCTGCACCCAGTAGGTGTTGGTGTAGGCGCCGTCGGTCACCCGGCCCTTCTCACCGTTGTCGATCTGGCAGTACGCCTTGACCCGCACATTGGTGAGCCGTTCCGTCGTGGCGAGGTCGCACGACGTGCTCTGGCAGCTGCGCACCCGCACGTCACTGCCCCACACGTGGACCGAACCCGACGGAGGGTGGGCCGCGGCGGGCTGGGCCCCCATCAGGAACGCCGTCGGAATGACCGCGGCCACCCCCGCCGCGCGCAGTCCGCGGCGGGCGATCGTGCTGCCGCGCCGGTCCGTGCTCTTGCGTGACCACATCATGGTGAACCCCTCGTCAGGTCAGAACCGGGCTCGTCGCTCGCGGCCCGGGGCATCCGCTTCCGCCTCACAGACGGGACTCGGCGCCTCGGCGTATGACCGTCCCGGCAGCAAATGTTTCTCTGCCCCGTCCTCATACGGCGCGGCGTGTGAGCCCGTCCACCCGGTGGTGCGGACGACGCACCTGACCGACCACGAACCCGTGATGGGCACGCGTCCGAACGGTCCGAAGGGGACGACATGTTGAACAAGTCAGCGAGGCGCGGCGCCCGTCTGGGCGGCGCGGCGGCGGTGTTGTGCGCGCTCGCCATGACGGTGGGCGCCGCGCCCGCCCAGGCGACTGCCGAACAGCGGCCCGCGGGCGCGGTCTTCACCACCTGGGCGACGGATGTGAACGTCCGCAAGGACTCGGCCCCGGGCTTCCGCTGCCCCGAATTCCCCTCGCCCGGCAACTGCCCGCGGGTGATCGGCCAGGCGCAGCCGGGCGACCAGCTCGAAGTGACGTGCCAGACGCGGGGCGAGACGGTCGGCACCAACCCGAACTGGGTCTTCGTGGAGAACCGGACCCGGGGCTTCGACGGGTGGATGGCGAGCTACTGGATCTCGCACCCGGACAACTGGCTGCCCGGCGTCCCCCAGTGCTACGGGCCGTGACACCTCGGTACGACGCGGGCCGGCTCCGCCGCTCGGGCGGCGCTGCCATTGATCGCGCGCAGGGCCTCGCCCTCGACGGTCCGAGCGGTCCCGCCCACGACATTCCTAGCGGCCCCGCCCGCTGCGGCGCTCCCGACCCCGCGAACACTCCTTCCCCCGATTCCGCCCTCGGGCCGGCGTCGGCTTCACCTCTCGGAGGTACCACCACCATGGCTCGTCATCTCGGATCCGGACTCGTCCGCGCTCTGCCACGCCGCTCACGCCGTACCGGGGACACGAGAGCCCCGGGATCCCGTACCCGCCGCGCCACCTGGGCCGGGCTGCTGTCGGTGGGCCTGGCGGCGCTGATGTCCACCACCTCGGCGGCGTCCGCCGCGCCGCCCGAGAAGCCGGCGCCCCGCGCGGCCCAGGTCGAAGTGCCCGCGGGGGTCACGGCCGGTGTCGCGGTCTTCGACCGGCAGACGGGCACCTTCACCGAGCAGGTGAACAGCGCCGGCCAGTTCCGGTCGGCGTCCGTGGTGAAGCTGCTCATCGCCCTGGATCTGCTGTGGAACCGCCAGCCCGGCGACCTCTCGGCGACCGACCGCGCGCGTGTCGACGCGATGCTGCGAAGCAGCGACGACAACGCGGCCAGCACGTTCTGGGCGAACAACGGCGGCGGCGCCATCATCGACCGCATGGTGCCGCGCCTCGGCCTCACCGACACCGCCCGGCCCCCGGCGAGCCACCCCGGATTCTGGGGCTACACGGCTCTGTCGGCCCGCGACACCGTGAAGATCTACCGCTATCTGCTGGACTCCGCCCCGGCGTCCGTACGCGACTACATGATGGGCAACCTGCGTCAGTCGACCCGCTGCGCCACCGACGGCTACGATCAGCACTTCGGTATCGCCGGGGCCTTCAACCGCCCCTGGGCCGTGAAGCAGGGCTGGTCGGGCTTCAGCTCGGGCGGCTGCACGGCACCCGCGGGCCTGGCGGCGAAGGCACCGGCCGGCGCCGGCAGGCAGACGGGCGCGGCGGCGGCCGCCGTCCGGTCGGCCGCGGGGATCAACGCCGTGGACCTGTCCCGCCCTGCGCTGCACACGACGGGCGTCGTCGGCTCCGGTGACCGTTCCATCGTGGCCGCGTACACCCTGCACCCGAGCGGCACCGCGTACGGCAAGGCCTACACCGACCTGGGCCGGCTGACCCGCTCGCTCAACGTGCCCGGCGCCTCCCGCCCGGCGGGCACCTGGATCGGCACCTGGGGCAGCGGCGTCCGGCTCCGCACCCAGGCGACCACCGCGGCATCGCCGCTCACCACGCTCCCGGCCGGGGTGGAAGTCCTCGTCGGCTGCCAGAAGCGCGGCCAGCAGGTCAGCGTGCCGCCCTACCTCAACGACTGGTGGGCGTACCTGCCGCAGTACGGCGGCTATATGACCAACATCTACCTGAGCTCGCCGGACAACCAGGTCCCGGGAGTGCCTGTCTGCTGAGCGGACGGTCGGCTCACCGGAGAGAAGGCCAGGTCGTACGGGGGTGCGATCTGGCCTTCTCGCGTGTCCGCGGGGCTCGCGTGCCTGTCGGGCCCGGGGCGCCCACCCCGGCGCCCGACGGCTGTCCGCTTCAGCTCAGGCGAGCGGTGACGTATGCCTCGATGGCGTCGCGCTGGTACGCGGCCAGGCCCGGCCGATCTCGGGCAGACCCAGGCCCAGCGCCCGCAGCACGAGGATCTGCTGGAGCCGCAGCAGCAGGCTCTCCTCGTAGTAGCGGTGCCCGTTCGTGCCGATCCACGCAGGCGGCAGTAGGCCGACCTCGTCGTAGTGCCGAAGCGTCCGTGCCGTCACACCCGACATCCGGGCGACCTCCGCGATCGGCCAGGCCATCTCCCGCCTCCCTCGCCGGCTCATTGGGCCAGTCTCTCCGGCCCTGGTCAGGACGGTAGAGGCTGCCGCTGCGGCAGTTTCAAGCCCGCATCCGGGACTCCCTCCCAGCCGGCCGCGACTGCTCGATCGCCGCCTTGCGCGTCGGAGCGTCCGCGGCCGTGTCGGCGCCGACGCACCGGGAGCCGGGCCGTCCGTGGGCCGCCTGAGGACGGGCCTTGCCGGCCGATGGAGCGTGCCGTCCTCCTCCGCGGGCGACCAGCCGGGGCACGGCAACCCGTCTGCGACACTGGTACCACCATGCCCAAGCCCGGAGAACTCACTTTCGTCGCGCCCCGCGGAGCCAAGAAGCCCCCGCGGCACCTCGCCGACCTCACGCCCGCCGAGCGCAAGGACGCCGTCGCCGCGATCGGCGAGAAGCCCTTCCGCGCCAAGCAGCTCTCGCAGCACTACTTCGCGCGGTTCGCCCATGAACCCGCCCAGTGGACCGACATCCCGGCCGCCTCGCGCGAGAAGCTCGCCTCCGAGCTGCTGCCCGACCTGATGTCCGTCGTGCGGCACATCTCCTGTGACGACGACACCACCCGTAAGACCCTGTGGCGTCTGCACGACGGGACGCTCGTCGAGTCCGTGCTGATGCGCTACCCGGACCGCGTCACCATGTGCATCTCGTCGCAGGCCGGCTGCGGTATGAACTGTCCCTTCTGTGCCACCGGGCAGGCCGGGCTCGACCGCAATCTGTCGACCGCCGAGATCGTCCACCAGATCGTCGACGGCATGCGTGCCCTGCGCGACGGCGAGGTCCCGGGGGGTCCCGCGCGGCTGTCGAACATCGTCTTCATGGGGATGGGCGAGCCGCTCGCGAACTACAAGCGCGTCGTCGGCGCCGTACGGCGGCTCACCGACCCCGAGCCGGACGGGCTCGGGCTGTCGCAGCGCGGAATCACCGTGTCGACCGTCGGTCTCGTGCCCGCGATGCTGCGCTTCGCCGACGAGGGCTTCAAGTGCCGTCTCGCCGTCTCCCTGCACGCCCCGGACGACGAGCTGCGCGACACGCTCGTCCCGGTGAACACGCGCTGGAAGGTGCGTGAGGTGCTGGACGCCGCCTGGGAGTACGCCGAGAAGTCGGGTCGCCGCATCTCCATCGAGTACGCGATGATCCGCGACATCAACGACCAGGCGTGGCGCGGTGATCTGCTGGGCCGGCTGCTCAAGGGCAAGCGGGTCCATGTGAACCTGATTCCGCTCAACCCGACGCCCGGGTCCAAGTGGACCGCCTCCCGTCCCGAGGACGAGAAGGCGTTCGTCGAGGCGATCGCCGCCCATGGTGTTCCGGTGACCGTCCGTGACACCCGTGGTCAGGAGATCGACGGCGCCTGTGGACAGCTCGCTGCCTCCGAGCGGTGACCTTGTAGGCTGGGCTCGGACATTTTCATATTCCGACAGGGGAGCGCCACAGCGCTGAGAGTGCGGCACCGTCAGGCCGCAGACCCTCTGAACCTTGCCCAGGTCATTCTGGGTAGGAAGTTCGGTCGCTACTCAAGCTGTTGCGCCCTGCCCGGATCTCCTCGGAGACCGGGCAGGGCCGCGTCTCTTCCTGGTCACCCCCAGGAGGAATTCAGTGAGCACCACCAGGAAGATCACGGTCACCGCGCTGGCCGCGGCGATAGGCGTGAGTACCCTCGCGGCCTGCGGCGGAGAGTCCGAGGACTCCTCGTCCGGCGGCACGAAGTCCAAGACCGTGACCCTCGTCAGCCACGACTCCTTCGCCGCGTCCGACGCCGTGCTGAAGGAGTTCACCCGGCAGACCGGCTACACGGTCAAGGTGCTCAAGAGCGGTGACGCGGGCGCCGCGCTCAACAAGGAGATCCTGACCAAGGGCTCCCCGCAGGGCGACGTCTTCTTCGGCGTCGACAACACCCTGCTCTCCCGTGCGCTCGACAACGGTCTCTTCACGCCGTACGAGGCCAAGGGCCTCGGCCAGGTGCGGGCCGAGGTGCAGCTCGACAAGGACAAGCACCGTGTCACGCCGGTCGACACCGGCGACATCTGCGTCAACTACGACAAGAAGTACTTCGCGGACAAGAAGCTGGCGCCGCCGCAGTCGTTCGACGACCTGATCAAGCCCGCGTACAAGAACCTGCTCGTGACCGAGAACGCGGCGACGTCCTCGCCCGGCCTCGGCTTCCTGCTCGGCAGCGTCGGGAAGTACGGCGACGCCGGCTGGCAGGACTACTGGAAGAAGCTCAAGGCCAACGGCGTGAAGGTCGTCGACGGCTGGGAGCAGGCGTACAACGAGGAGTTCTCCGGCTCGGCCGGCGGCAAGAAGGCCAAGGCGGACCGGCCGCTCGTCGTCTCGTACGCCTCCAGCCCGCCGGTCGAGGTGCTGTTCGCGAAGCCGCAGCCGAAGGAGGCGCCCACGGGTGTCGCCACGGGTACCTGCTTCCGTCAGATCGAGTTCGCCGGACTGCTCGACGGCGCGAAGAACGAAGAGGGCGGCAAGGCGCTGCTGGACTTCCTGGTCTCCCGGCAGTTCCAGGAGGACATGCCGCTGAACATGTTCGTCAACCCGGTGGTCGAGGGGGCGAAGCTGCCCGAGCTGTTCACCACGTTCGGCGCGGTCGTCGACGAGCCGGAGACCGTCGCCCCCGACAAGATCGCCGAGAACCGTGAGCAGTGGGTTCAGTCGTGGTCCTCACTCGTAGTGAAGTAACGAAGCCCGACCACGGGGCAACGGACCGCGGGCCGGGGGCCCGCGGCACCGCGCTGCGCGGGAGCGCGACGCGGCTCGGCCTGATGGCCGTGCCCGTCGCGTTCTTCGCGCTCTTCTTCGCCTACCCCGTCGTCGCCATCGTCGGACGCGGCCTGGAGATCGACGGCGTCTGGCAGTTCGGGCGGATCGGTGAGGTGCTCGGCCGCGCCGACATGCAGCGCGTGCTCTGGTTCACCACCTGGCAGGCGCTGGCGTCCACCGCGCTCACGCTGCTGATCGCGCTGCCCGGCGCGTATGTCTTCGCGCGGTTCGACTTCCCCGGTAAGGGGGCGCTGCGAGCGGCGGTCACGGTGCCGTTCGTGCTGCCGACCGTCGTCGTCGGCACCGCGTTCCTGGCGCTGCTCGGTCGCGGCGGGCTCCTCGACGAGCTGTGGGGCATCCGGCTGGACACCACCGTGTGGGCCATCCTCCTCGCGCATGTCTTCTTCAACTACGCCGTCGTCGTGCGCACGGTGGGCGGGCTGTGGGCACAGCTCGACCCGCGGCAGGAGGAGGCAGCGCGGGTACTGGGCGCGGGACGCTTCGCCGCCTGGCGGCGCGTCACGCTGCCGGCGCTCGCGCCCGCCCTGGCGGCGGCGGCCCTGATGGTCTTCCTCTTCACCTTCACCTCCTTCGGTGTCGTCCAGATCCTCGGCGGACCGTCGTACTCCACCCTGGAGGTGGAGATCTACCGGCAGACCGCCCAGTTGCTGGACCTGTCGACGGCTGCCGTGCTGACCCTCGTCCAGTTCGCCGCGGTCGGCATCGTCCTCGCCGTGCACGCGTGGACGGTCCGGCGCCGGGAGGCCGCGCTGCGGCTCGTGGACCCGGCACGGACCGCGCGCCGCCCGCGCGGCGCGGGCCAGTGGGCCCTGCTCGGCGGGGTGCTGGCCACCATCGTGCTGCTCCTGCTCGTCCCGCTCGGCGTCCTCGTCGAGCGCTCCCTCGACGGGCCCGGAGGCTACGGCTTCGACTACTACCGGGCGCTCGGCTCCCTCGACGCGTCCGGCGGCACCTTCCTCGTGCCGCCCGTCGAGGCGGTGTGGAACTCCCTGGAGTACGCGCTCGTCGCGACCGGCATCGCCGTGATCGTCGGCGGCCTCGCCGCGGCCGCGCTCACCCGCAGGGCGGGCCGGCTGGTCCGGGGGTTCGACGCCCTGCTGATGCTGCCCCTCGGGGTCTCGGCCGTGACCGTGGGCTTCGGCTTCCTGATCACGCTCGACGAACCGCCGCTGGACCTGCGGGCGTCGTGGATCCTGGTGCCGCTGGCCCAGGCCCTGGTCGGCGTCCCCTTCGTCGTACGGATCATGCTGCCCGTCCTGCGGGCCGTGGACGGACGGCTGCGCGAGGCCGCCGCCGTGCTCGGCGCGTCCCCGCTGCGGGTGTGGCGCGAGGTCGATCTGCCGCTGGTGCGCCGGGCGTTGCTGATCGCCGCGGGCTTCGCCTTCGCCGTGTCCCTCGGCGAGTTCGGCGCGACCGTCTTCATCGCGCGGCCGGACAACCCGACGCTGCCGGTGGCCGTGGCCCGGCTCCTCGGCCGGCCGGGTGAGCTCAACTACGGTCAGGCGATGGCCCTGAGCACGATATTGATGGTGGTGTGCGCGTCCGCGCTGCTGCTGCTGGAGAGGATGCGCCCCCGGACCTCGTCCCGGGGTGCGCCCGTCGACCGATCCGCCGGGGAGTTCTGATGGCCTTGCTGCGACTCGAGGACGTGACCGTACGGTTCGGGACCCATACGGCGCTCGACGCCGTGGACCTGGAGGTCACGGAGCACGAGATCGTGTGCGTGCTGGGCCCCAGCGGCAGCGGCAAGTCGACACTGCTGCGGATCGTCGCGGGGTTGCAGAGCGCGGACTCGGGGCGGGTGCTGCTCTCCGGCACGGACCAGGCGGGAGTGCCCGTGCACCGGCGCGGGGTCGGCCTGATGTTCCAGGACCACCAGCTCTTCCCGCAGCGCGACGTCGGCGGCAATGTCACCTTCGGGCTGCGGATGCACGGCGTCGCGCGAGCCGAACAGGAGCGTCGCGTCGCGCAGTTGCTGGAGATGGTCGGGCTGCCCGGTGCGCAGGGCCGCGCCATCGCCTCGCTCTCGGGCGGTGAGCAGCAGCGGGTCGCGCTCGCCCGTGCCCTCGCGCCCGAGCCGCGGCTGCTGATGCTGGATGAACCGCTCGGCCAGCTGGACCGCGGTCTGCGCGAGCGCCTGGTCGTCGAACTCCGCGGGCTGTTCGGCCGGTTGGGCACCACCGTGCTCGCGGTCACCCACGACCAGGGCGAGGCCTTCGCACTCGCCGACCGGGTCGTGGTCATGCGGGAGGGCCGGATCGCGCAGGCGGGCACACCGCTGGAGGTCTGGCAGAAGCCGGCCGACGCGTTCGTGGCCCGCTTCCTCGGCTTCGACAACGTGGTGGCCGCAACGGTCAGCGGCACGGCCGCGGACACCCCGTGGGGGAAGATCCCGGTCCCCGACGGTTCGCCTCAGGGCGAGGGCCGGCTGCTGGTACGGCCCACGGGCGTACGCCTCACGGACGCCGGTGACGGAATGCGCTGCACGGTCGCGAGCCGTTCCTTCCGCGGGAACCATGTCGTCCTGCGGCTTCGGCCGGTCGACGGCCCGCCGCTGGAGGCCGAGTGCGCACCGGCCGACGCTCCGCACGAGGGTGCCGAGGTGGGTGTGGTCTTCGCCGCCGACGACGTCGTGGTGCTGGGCTGACCCCACGGGGAGGCGACCCTCCGGACCCGGCTGCTCGCACCGCTCGGGCCGGCGGGGACCTCGCTGCCCAGCACCAGCGATGTGAACCTCACGGCCCCGTACGCGCACGGCTACCTGTACGGCGGTACGTCCTACGCACTGGTCGACGAGCCCTATCCCGCCGACCTTCAGGCCGCAGCCAGGTCCGGGAAGCTCAAGCCGGTGGACTACACCCACCAGAACCCCTCGTACGCCACCGCCGCCGGCCTCTCCCTGCCCACCGTGTAGGCCGGGGCCGCATTCACCGCACCGGCCCGCTGTGGGCCAGCCGGTCTGGTCCCACCGCCTGCTCCGGGTCCTCGGGCAGCTGCTCCGGTTCCTGCCCGGTCGCCCCGTGCGCCTCGGGAGCGCCGAACCAGGCCACCGCCACCGCGCCGGCCACCGCCAGCAGAAAGCCGGTCATCGCCACCCAGGCGAAGCCGGGCCGGGAGGTGTCGCCCAGCCACAGGACGCCGATCATGCCGGGCAGCACGGTCTCGCCGACCACCAGCGCCGCCGTCGCACCGTTCACCGAGCCGATCTGCAGGGCGACCGTGTGCAGATACATGCCGCCGATGCCGGCGACGAGGATCGCGTAGAGCGCGGGGTCCGTGAGCAGCGCACCCAGGTCGAAGGGGTCGATGCCGTTCAGAATGCGTACCCCGACCCCGAGCGCGCCGAAGCCGAGGCCGGACAGCAGACCCGCCAGGATCGCGGCGCGCGCTCCGAGGAGCCGTACGGCCACGGTGCCACCGACCATCAGCAGCAGCGAGATCGCCAGCAGCCACCAGTGCGTGGCGATGGGGGTGTGACCGCTGCCTTCCGGGCCCGCCGCCGTGGCGAGCAGCACCAGGGCCGAGCAGACGACGGCGATCGACGTCCACTCGGCGCGGTTCAGCCGGATGCCGAGCAGCTTCACGCTGAGCACGGCCGTGATCACCAGGTTGGCGCTGATGACGGTCTGCGAGAGGAACAGCGGAAGCATCCGCGCGGCGAGGGCGCCGAGCCCGAAGCCCACGAAGTCCAGGATGGTGCCGACGATGAACTCCCAGGTCATCGCGGCTTTCGCGGTGGACGACAGATTGGGGCCGCCGTGCTGGGTGACGCCGGCCGCGGCCGCCTCGCGCCGCGCGGACTTGCGGGAACCGACGGCTTGCAGCACCGACCCCGTGCCGTAACAGATCGAGGCCGCGACAGCGGTCAGAAGGCCGATCAGCACCAAGGGCTCCATTCACGTCGGTCGGTTCAGCTCTCCGGCTGGACTGCCAGACGTGATTTCGGCGGATGGCGTTGCTTTTCGGTGCCTTGTGCTTCGAGACCTTCGAGGCGTTCGCGACCCTCGGGAGCCTTCGCGGGCTCCGGGGAGTGCTCGCCGACTACGGAAGGCCGCCGCCGAGCCGTGCCAGTGCGGCCGGTGCCTCCTCCACGGATTCGACGAGGGCGATACGGGACTCCATCGAGCGGCCGGCCGCGAGAGCCTGGAGCAGTGGCCAGGCCGGCAGCTTCTCCGTCCAGTGCGCCGTGTTCACGAGGACCATCGGGGTCGGTTCGCCGCGGGACTCGTAGTAATTGGGCGTCGCGTTGTCGAATATCTCCTGGAGCGTGCCCGCGGCGCCCGGCAGGAAGATCACCCCCGCGTTGGACCGTGCCAGGAGGCCGTCCTCACGGGTGGCGTTGGCGAAGTACTTGGCGATGTGTCCGGCGAAAGCGTTCGGCGGCTCGTGACCGTAGAACCAGGTCGGGATGCCGACGGAGTCCCCGCCGCCCGGCCAGCGGTCACGGATGTCGAGGGCGGCGCCGGCCCAGTCCGAGACGGACGGGACGAACGAGGGTGTCTTGGCGAGGAGTTCGAGCGCCTCCGGCAGCATTTCGTCGCGGTGAGGTGCGGCGTACGCACCGAGGTTCGCGGCCTCCATCGCGCCCGGACCGCCGCCGGTGGCGACCGTGAACCCGGAGCGGGTGAGCGCCCGGCCGAGGCGCGCTGCGCCCTCGTACGCGGCGGTGCCGCGGGCCATCGCGTGACCGCCCATCACCCCCACCACGCGGGCGCCCACGAGGTGTTCGTCCAGGGCGTCGGAGATCGCGTCGTCGTGTACCGCGCGGAGCATCGAGGCGAAGATGTCGCGGTCGGCCTTGGTCTCCTGGAACCAGGCGTACGCGCGGGCGTCGGGTGTGGCCTCGTAGCCGCCCCGGACGAGCTCCGCGAAGAGTTCGTCCGCGGTGTAGAGCAGCCCGCGGTACGGGTCGAAGGGGAGATGGGGCACGGGCGGGAAGACGAGCGCGCCCTCGGCGCGGACCTTGACGGCCGCGTCGGGCTCCATCGGGCAGCCGAGGAACACGGCGCCGGTGCAGTCGAGGGACAGGAGCGGGAATGTGCGGTCCGTCAGATCGACGGACTGGACGCGGTAGCCGGCGAGGGAGCCGTGCCCGACGACGTCGTCGAACTCTTCGATGGTCTCGATCTCGCGGTCGTTGCTGTGCCCGCTGCAGTCGGGCTCTGATCCGTGCGCCATGCGGCCACGATAGGGGGTGGGGCCGGGACGGCGGCCCCACCCCCTGCACGGCCGCCGGCGAACCCCGGCGGCCCGGTGGGCTCAGCCCGAGAGCGGGATCGCCGCCAGCGTCGCCACGGTCCAGGTCAGAGGACCGAAGACCAACAGCAGGGCTGCCAGGCGCAGTCCGGCCGCCGCACGGAGCATGGCCGCGGGGGTGCCGAGCTTGCGGAGGTTCGCGGTGGTGATCGAGCGGGCGTGGCGGGACTCGGCCACCGAGGTCAGCAGGGTCGCCGTCGTGCACGCGATGACCAGCGCGGCGCCCAGTCCGGTGAGCGGGCCGAAGGGGCGCGGGCCCGACTCGTAGAGCGTCGAGGCCGTGATCACCGCCGACGCGACCGCGGACACCACCCCCAGCGGACGGCCGATGCCGCGGGCCTCGTCCATCAGTGTCCGTCCGGCGAGCAGCCGGATCGCGCCGGGCCGCAGGGTCTGGAGGAGGCGGCCGCAGAAGTGGGTGATGGCCGGCCCGGCGAGGGCGAGGCCGAGGGCGGTGAGCGTCCAGCCGGCGAGGACGCCGACCGGGTTGGACTCGAAGGAACCGGCGAGCGGGAAGGACGAACCGGGGCTGGTCCGGGCCGTGTAGGTCTCGATGGCCAGTCCTGCCGTGGTCAGCGCGCAGCCCCAGGGCAGGCCTCCCGGCGGGCCCGTGGGCTCGTCGACGGGCTCCGGGTCGAGGCCCGTCGGCGTCCGCCGGGGACGCAGGGTCAGCGCCGTCGCGGCCGTCGCGCTCAGCGGCGCGATCGCCAGCAGCATCAGCATGGCCGCCAGGGGCAGCGGCCGGTCGGCGGCCAGCAGCTCGGAGGCGGCCCCGTCGAACGGCAGCCCGGTCAGGTCGCCCCGCAGATGCAGGAAGAAGAGCATCGCGACCATGCTGCCGAGGGCGCCGGACATGGCCGTGGAGACGGCGGCGAGCGCCGCCAGCCGGCCCGGTCCGAGGCCGATCGCGGAGAGGCCGGGCCGCGGCCGGGTGCTCGGATCCGCGCGGGCCACGGCCACGGCGAAGTGCACCGTCGCGGCGAGCGGGATCAGACACCAGGTGAGGCGGGCGACGGAAGCGGCCGAGCCGGGGTGGGCGAGCGCGTACGACAGCGTGCACAGCAGCAGGAAACCCACCCCCGCCGAGGCCGCGGCCACCAGCAGCCGGCGCAGCAGGGCCAGGGGGTGGGAGCCGCGGGCTAGACGGAGAGCGAGCACTCGGCCCGGCCTTCCGCCTCGGCCGTCAGGGAGTTGACGCGACGGCCGTCCAGGAGCGAGATCGAACGGTCCGCGAGCGCCGCCACCTCCGTGTCGTGCGTCGCGAGCACCACTGTGATCCGGTGCGAGCGTGCCGCCGCCGTGATCGTACGGAGCACCTGGGCGCGCTCGGCCCGGTGCAGCGTGGCCGTCGGCTCGTCCGCGAACAGCACGGACGGCTCGCTGACGAGTGCCCGGGCGGTGGCGATCCGCTGCCGTTGCGCCTGATCCAGGGCGCGGGGACGCTTACGCGCGCACGCGCCGATGTCGAGTCGCTCCAGCCACTCCGTCGCGGCCTTCTTGGCCTTGCGGTGGGAGGTGCCGCGCAGCAGCAGCGGCAGTGCGGCGTTCTCCCATGCCGTCAGCTCGGGCACCAGGGTCGGTTCCGGGTCGATCCAGCCGAACCGCTCACGGCGCAGCCGCTCCCGCTGGATCGGGGCCAGGGTGTGCACGGGGGAGCTGTTGAACCACACCTCGCCCTCGTGCGGGACGAGTTGGCCCGACAGACACTGCAGCAGTGTCGTCTTCCCGCTGCCGCGCGGGCCGCTCACGGCGAGGATCTCGCCTTCCCGCACCCCCAGCGAGACACCTGCCAGCGCGGGGGAGCCGCTGTGTGCGTGGTGCAGGGAGCGTGCCCAGATCACATCGTTGTCCGGCGGGGCCACCATGGTGTCACCTCGGTTCTGATCAGATTTGTCCTCCCCCGTACGGGGGAACGACGTCAGGGCCGATCGGTCACTCGCACGCTAGGTAGTCGGATGCGGGGTCCGGGGAAACACACGGCCCGGGTGCCCCCATCTCACTCGGATGGGCGCACCCGGGCCGTGTCGGCGCCGGTGGGCGGGGAGGACTACAGCTTCGTCCAGGCCTCCGTGAGGACGCTCCGCAGGATGCCCTCGATCTCGTCGAAGGTCTCCTGGTTGGAGATCAGCGGCGGCGCCAGCTGGACGACCGGGTCGCCGCGGTCGTCGGCGCGGCAGTACAGGCCGTTGTCGTAGAGCGCCTTCGAGAGGAAGCCGTAGAGCACGCGCTCGGTCTCCTCGTCGGTGAAGGTCTCCTTGGTGGCCTTGTCCTTCACCAGCTCGATGCCGTAGAAGAAGCCGTTGCCGCGGACGTCGCCGACGATCGGCAGGTCGTGCAGCTTCTTCAGGGTGTCGAAGAAGGCGCCCTCGTTGTCCAGGACGTGCTGGTTGAGGCCTTCCTTCTCGAAGATGTCGAGGTTGGCCAGGCCCACCGCCGCGGAGACCGGGTGGCCGCCGAAGGTGTAGCCGTGCAGGAAGGTGTTGTCGCCCTGGTAGAACGGCTCGGCCAGGCGGTCGGAGATGATGCAGGCGCCGATCGGGGAGTAGCCCGAGGTCATGCCCTTGGCGCAGGTGATCATGTCCGGTACGTAGCCGAACTTGTCGCACGCGAACATCGTGCCGAGGCGGCCGAAGGCACAGATGACCTCGTCGGACACGAGCAGCACGTCGTACTGGTCGCAGATCTCACGGACCCGCTGGAAGTACCCGGGCGGCGGCGGGAAGCAGCCGCCGGCGTTCTGCACCGGCTCCAGGAAGACGGCGGCGACCGTCTCCGGGCCTTCGAAGAGGATCTGCTGCTCGATCTGGTCGGCGGCCCAGCGGCCGAAGGCCTCGGGGTCGTCGCCGTAGATCGGGGCGCGGTAGATGTTGGTGTTCGGCACCTTGTGCGCGCCGGGGACCAGCGGCTCGAAGGGGGCCTTCAGCGCGGGCAGACCGGTGATGGAGAGCGCGCCCTGCGGGGTGCCGTGGTAGGCGACCGCACGCGAGATGACCTTGTACTTGGTGGGCTTGCCCTGCAGCTTGAAGTACTGCTTGGCCAGCTTCCACGCGGTCTCCACGGCCTCGCCGCCACCGGTGGTGAAGAAGACCTTGTTCAGGTCACCGGGAGCGTGCTGGGCCAGGCGCTCGGCGAGCTCGACGGCCTTCGGGTGGGCGTAGGACCACACCGGGAAGAAGGCGAGCTCCTGAGCCTGCTTGTAGGCGGTCTCGGCGAGCTCGTGACGGCCGTGGCCGGCATTGACGACGAACAGGCCGGACAGGCCGTCGAGGTAGCGCTTGCCCTTGTCGTCGTAGATGTAGGTGCCCTCACCGCGCACGATGGTGGGCACGGGTGCGTTCTCGTACGACGACATACGTGTGAAGTGCATCCACAGGTGGTCGTACGCGGTCTTGGAGAGGTCCTTGCTCACGGCTATCGGGTTCCCCACATGTAGGTCTGCTTCTTGAGCTTGAGGTAGACGAAGCTCTCGGTGGACCGCACGCCGGGGAGCGCGCGAATCCGTTTGTTGATCACTTCGAGAAGGTGGTCGTCGTCCTCGCAGACGATCTCCACCATGAGGTCGAACGAGCCCGCGGTCATCACCACGTACTCGCACTCGGCCATGGCCGTCAGCGCCTCGGCTATCTCGTCGAGGTCGCCCTCGACGCGGATGCCGACCATCGCCTGGCGTCGCAGACCCACGGTGAGCGGGTCGGTGACGGCGACGATCTGCATCACGCCCTGGTCGAGCAGCTTCTGGACGCGCTGGCGCACGGCCGCTTCGGACAGGCCCACGGCCTTGCCGATCGCGGCGTACGGACGGCGACCGTCCTCCTGGAGCTGCTCGATGATCGCGAGGGAGACGGCGTCGATCGTCGGGGACGATCCGTTCGTCTTCCTGGATTCTGCGCTTCGACTGGCCACGGGGTCACTGTGCACCGGGACTCGTCTGTCTCGCAAGCCCTGAGCGATGAAATTCGTCGTTGAAGGGCTTGGATGTCACCGAATCCGAAGATGGGGAGGGTCGGGGCTGTTGAAAGCGTCGGCCGTGCGATTAGGGTGGGTTGTCTCACCCATCGGAATCTGACAGGAGGGGTGGCAACAGTGACCACCGAGCTGCGTCGTCTGCGCAACTACATCAACGGGGAGTTCCGGGACGCCGCCGACGGGCGGACGATCGATGTCATCAACCCGGTCACCGGCGAGGTGTACGCCACGTCGCCGCTCTCCGGGCAGTCGGATGTGGACGCCGCGATGGACGCTGCCGCGGCGGCCTTCCCGGCCTGGCGCGATGTCACGCCCGCCGAGCGCCAGAAGGCGCTTCTGAAGATCGCGGACGCGTTCGAGGAGCGGGCCGAGGACCTCATCGCGGCCGAGTCGGAGAACACGGGCAAGCCGCTGGAGCTGACCCGTACCGAAGAGATCCCGCCGATGGTGGACCAGATCCGCTTCTTCGCGGGCGCCGCGCGCATGCTCGAGGGCCGCTCGGCCGGCGAGTACATGGAGGGCCTCACCTCCATCGTCCGCCGCGAGCCGGTCGGCGTCTGCGCGCAGGTCGCGCCGTGGAACTATCCGATGATGATGGCGGTGTGGAAGTTCGCTCCGGCGCTCGCGGCGGGCAACACCGTCGTGCTGAAGCCGTCGGACACCACCCCCGCCTCCACGGTGCTGATCGCCGAGATCATCGGCTCGATCGTGCCCAAGGGTGTCTTCAACGTCATCTGCGGCGACCGTGACACCGGCCGCACGATGGTCGAGCACCCGACGCCGGCGATGGCGTCGATCACCGGTTCCGTACGCGCGGGCATCCAGGTCGCGGCCTCCGCGGCCAAGGACGTCAAGCGGGTCCACCTGGAGCTGGGCGGCAAGGCGCCGGTTGTCGTCTTCGAGGACACCGACATCGCCAAGGCCGTCGAGGACATCTCGGTGGCGGGCTACTTCAACGCCGGCCAGGACTGTACGGCCGCGACCCGTGTGCTCGTGCAGGAGTCGATCCACGACGAGTTCGTCGCGGCGCTGGCGAAGGCGGCGTCGGAGACGAAGACGGGCGCTCCGGACGACGAGGACGTGCTCTACGGCCCGCTGAACAACGCCAACCAGCTCGCCCAGGTCACCGGCTTCATCGACCGGCTCCCGGCGCACGCGAAGGTGGAGGCGGGCGGCCACCGGGTCGGCGACAAGGGCTACTTCTACGCTCCCACCGTCGTCTCCGGCCTGAAGCAGGACGACGAGATCATCCAGAACGAGGTCTTCGGCCCGGTCATCACCGTGCAGTCCTTCACGGACGAGGCGCAGGCCCTGGAGTGGGCGAACGGCGTCGAGTTCGCGCTGGCCTCGTCGGTGTGGACGAAGGACCACGGCCGCGCGATGCGGATGTCGAAGTCGCTGGACTTCGGCTGTGTGTGGATCAACACCCACATCCCGCTCGTGGCGGAGATGCCGCACGGCGGCTTCAAGAAGTCGGGCTACGGCAAGGACCTGTCGGCGTACGGGTTCGACGACTACACCCGCGTCAAGCACGTGATGACGTCGCTGGACGTCTGACCGGCGTCGCTCACCGGCCACTCGACAGCCCCCGCGCCCCGTCCGGGCGCGGGGGCTGTCGCCTGCCCGGAGCTACGACAGGGGGGCCCGGTGCAGCGCGATGAGCAGCCGCCAGGCCTGGCCGGCCATCTCCGCGGGGTCCGCCTCGATCGCGCCGTGGAGCCAGTCGGCGAGCAGGCCGGCGAAGGTGGCCGCCACGGCCGTGGAGATCAGGTCCGGGCGGGGAGCGCCGACCAGTTCGCGTTCGCGGCGGCTGCGGGCGCGCAGCTCCGTGTGGAGCAGATCGCCGAGCGGGCCGCTGCCGCCCTCGCGCAGGAGCGGGCGGTAGAGGTGCGCGCGGGCGGACAGGCCGGTGAAGAAGTCCGTCAGTGGCGGGGGCGGGTCCCCCGGGTCGGGGACGCCGCGCCAGGCGTGCAGGGCTTCCACCGCCTCCCGTACGACCTCGGCGCAGGCGTCGACCGCCAGCGCCTGAAGGTCCGCGTAGTGCAGATAGAACGTGGCGCGGCCGAGCCCCGCCCTGCGGACGACCGCGGCCACGCTGACCTCGTCGAGCGCACGGTCCGCACACTCATCGAGCAGCGCGGCCCGCAGCCGGGCCCGGGTGCGTTCCGCCCTGGGGTCGTTCATCCGGCCACCAGGACCGCTGCCAGAGCGAGCGCTCCCGGCAGCGCCTGCGCAAAGAGGATGCGGCGGTTCGCGGTGAAGCCTCCGTACAGTCCGGCGACCACCACGCACGCGGTGAAGAAGACCTGCACCCGGTAGCCGGTGGGGTCCGAGGCGATCAGGCCCCAGACGAGTCCGGCCGCGAGGAAGCCGTTGTAGAGGCCCTGGTTGGCGGCGAGCGGAGCGGTGGCGCGGGCCATCTCGGCGTCGAAGCCGGAGAGTTGACGGCCCGGTCTCCGCTCCCAGAGGAACATCTCCAGGATCAGGATGTAGAGGTGGAGCGCGGCCACCAGGCCGACCAGGACATGGGCCGTTGTGTTCATGACCGGCTCGTTTCTGTTGCGTGGACAGGTTTCGTGGACAGGTGTCCATGAAGTATAGACACCTGTCCATGATCGACAGGGTGTCCCCTCCTGTCCCCAGGGGTCGACGCACCGTCCATTGCCGCCCGCACGCGCCGGCCGCCATCCTGCGGACGTGCCCGCGATCCGGATGAACCCCATGTCACGGCGGACCCTGCTGCGCGCCATCGGCGCGGGAGCCGCCCTCGCCGGCCCCGCCGTGCTCGCCGGATGCGGGGTGCCCGCGGCCTACGTCGAGCCCGGCGACCGTGCGGCGCGCGACGACTCGGGCCACGACCGCAGTCTCGACTTCGCCAACTGGCCCCTCTACATCGACACCGACGACGAGAACACCTCCGAGCGCCCCACCCTCGACGCCTTCACCGAACGCACCGGGATCTCCGTCACCTACACCGAGGAGATCAACGACAACGACGAGTTCTTCGGAAAGATCAGCCCCGCCCTGATGAACCATCAGGAGACCGGACGCGATCTGATCGTCGTCAGCGACTGGATGGCCGCGCGCTTCGTACGCCTCGGCTGGGTGCAGGAGATGGACCGGACGAAGCAGCCCAACGTCACCCGGTACCTGGACCCGCAACTGCGCTCGCCCGCCTTCGACAAGGGGCGTCTGCACAGCGTCCCCTGGCAGTCGGGAATCACCGGCATCGCCTACAACCGCCGCAAGCTCGGCCGCGAACTGCGGCGTACGACCGATCTGTGGGCGGACGATCTGCGCGGCCGCGTCACACTGCTGTCCGGGCTCGACGAGTCCTTCGCCCTGCTGATGCAGGCCGACGGCGTCGACATCACCCGGTGGACCGCGGACGACTTCCACGCCGTCTGCGACCGGCTGGAGAAGCTGGTGCGGCGCCGGCACATCAGGCGCTTCACGGGCAACGACTACATCAAGGACCTCGACACCGGTGACGTCGTCGCCTGCCAGGCGTACTCCGGCGATGTCATCCAGCTCCAGGCGGACAACCCCGACATCGAGTTCGTCGTGCCCGAGGAGGGCGGCGAACTGTGGGCGGAGAGCCTGATGATCCCCAACCTCGCCCGCCACAAGCGCAATGCGGAGGCACTGGTCGACCACTACTACCGGCCGGAGGTCGCCGCCGAACTCGCGAGCTGGGTCAACTACGTCTGCCCGGTCCCGGCCGCACGCGATGTGCTCGCCTCGTCCAAGGACGAGGAGACGGCCGCGCTCGCCGAGGACCCGCTGATCTTCCCCGACGACGTGATGCGCAGACGGCTCGCGATCGCCCGGGACATCGCCTCGCAGGAGCGCGCGGACTTCGCCCGGCGATGGAACTCCCTCGTCGGGCTGTAGCGGGCTCCACCTCGCCGGCTCCACCTCGCCGGGTGCACCGGGTCTCAGGGTGCGCCCGAGTGGACGGGCGCGTGAAGGAGGCGGCAGTCAGCGGGAGTTCGCCGTCGCGGTCAGGGCTTGCGGGCCACCGCGCCGAACTGCGCCACCTGCGGGAACCGGATCTCCCGCGCCACGTCGTGCCGCCAGCGGGAGCACGAGACGATGCCGGGCTCCAGCACCTCCAGGCCCTCCAGGAACGAGGCGAACTCCGCGCTGCTGCGGGCGGTGATCGGGGGAGTGGCGTTCTCGTTCCAGAAGCGCATGGCGTCCTCGTTGCCCTCCCCGCCCAGTTCCAGGGTGGGATGGGTGAGGACCAGATAGCTGCCGGAGGGCACGGCGTCCATCAGCGTGCGCACGATGGCGCGCGCCTCGTCGGTGTCCATCACGAAGTTCAGGATGCCGAGCATCATCACGGCCACCGGCTTGTGCAGATCCAGCGTCGGCTCGACGGCCCGCACGATCCCGGCCGGGTCATGGGCATCCGCGTCCAGGTACTCCGTCGTACCGCCGGTGGAGCTGGTGAGCAGAGCGCGGGCATGCGCGAGGACGATCGGGTCGTTGTCGACGTAGACGATCCGGGCGTCGGGTGCGCTGCGCTGGGCGACCTCATGGGTGTTGTCGACGGTCGGCAGCCCGGTGCCGATGTCCAGGAACTGCCGTACGCCCGCCTCGCCGGCCAGGAACTCCACCGCACGGCCCAGGAACGCCCGGTCGGCACGGGCCACTTCGCCGATGCTCGGGTACAGGCCGGTGACGTGGTCACCCACCGCACGGTCGACCGGGTAGTTGTCCTTGCCACCCAGCCAGTGGTTCCAGACCCTGGCGTTGTGCGCTACGTCGGTACGGATCCTGTCGGTCACTTCTGCTCCTCCGCCGGGTGAGTGGGTCCATCATGCCGGAACGATCAAGAGGGCGGACCGGTAAGGGAGTTGTCCCGGACGACGGATGCCAGCACGTCCACCCGGTTGGTGGTGACGGAGTCCACGCCGGACCGGATCAGCCGGCGCATGGTGCGCCGGGTGTCGGCCGTCCAGGCGGAGATCAGCATGCCGTCCTTGTGCACACGGTCCGCGAGCTCCTGACCGACCAGCCCGAAGCGGTAGTTGAGGAATCGCGGACGTACGGCGTCGATGAGGACCGGCCGCGGCGGCGCCAGCGAGGTCCACGTCAGCGCAATCTCGGCCGCCTGGTCCTCGCTGCGTACCGCGAGCATGGCGACCGGGCCCGCGCAGTAGTACACCCGCTCGGCCGCCCCGCACTCGCGGACCAGGCCGACCACCGCCCGTACCGACTCCTCGGTGGCGCCGGGAAGGTCGATCATCAGGCGGTGGGTGCCGACGTCGAGCAGCGCGTCCCGCAGGGTCGGCACACCGCCGAGCGTCAGCTCCTCGACCTCGGCACGGGTCAGGCCCGCCACCGGCCGGTCGTGCCCCCACAGCCGCTTCAGTGTCGCGTCGTGCAGCAGCACGGGAACACCGTCGCGGGTCAGTCGTACGTCGATCTCGACCGTGTCCGCACCCCGCACGACGGCCGAGCGGAGCGAGGGCAGGGTGTTCTCGCGGACGCGGTACGGATCGCCGCGATGGGCCACGACACTGACGGTGCGCACGGGACCGTTCTCCGCGGGGATCAACGTGCGAGCCATGCCGTGGTGTACGCGTCGATCTCCTCGGCGATGCGCGCCTTGCCCGCCGGGTCGAGGAACGAGGCCTCCACGGCGTTCTTCGCGAGCGCGGCGAGACCGCGCTCGTCGAGACCGAGCAGCCGGGCCGCCACGCCGTACTCGTTGTTGAGGTCGGTGCCGAACATCGGCGGGTCGTCGCTGTTGACGGTCACCAGCACGCCGGCCGCGACCATCTCCTTGATGGGGTGGTCGTCGAGAACGGTGACGGCCCGGGTCGCGATGTTGGACGTCGGGCAGACCTCCAACGGGATCCGCCGCTCGGCGAGATGGGCGAGCAGCGCCGGGTCCTGGACGGAGCTGGTGCCGTGCCCGATCCGCTCGGCCCGCAGAACGTTCAGCGCGTCCCAGACGGTCTGCGGTCCGGTCGTCTCGCCGGCGTGCGGCACGGAGTGCAGTCCGGCGGCGATGGCACGGTCGAAGTAGGGCTTGAACTGCGGGCGCGGCACACCGATCTCCGGTCCGCCCAGACCGAAGGCGACCAGGCCCTCGGGGTGCAGGTCCACCGCGAGCCGGGTGGTCTCCTCCGCCGCCTCCAGGCCCGCCTCACCGGGAATGTCGAAGCACCAGCGCAGCACGACGCCGAGCTCGGCCTCGGCGGCCGTGCGGGCGTCCTCGATCGCGGCCATGAAGGCCTTCTCGTCGATACCGCGGCGGGTCGAGCTGAACGGCGTGACGGTCAGCTCGGCGTAGCGGATGTTCTGGCGGGCCATGTCCCGGGCGATCTCGAAGGTGAGCAGCCGGACGTCCTCGGGGGTACGGATCAGATCCACGACCGAGAGATAGACCTCGATGAAGTGGGCGAAGTCCGTGAAGCTGAAGTAGTCGGCGATCGCCTCGGGGTCGGTCGGCACCTTGGAGTCCGGGTGCCGGGCGGCGAGTTCGGCGACGATGCGCGGCGAGGCCGATCCGACGTGGTGAACATGCAGTTCGGCTTTGGGGAGCCCGGCGATGAAGGGGTGCAGATCGGTCATCGGGGTCCTCCGTGTGCTGTGCGGCCGCTGGTGTCAGGGATCATCGTAGGCGGCCGTTCCGCGACATGGGGCAGGCCGTAGCATGAGCGCGAACCACGATGGGGGAGAACCATGGCAGAGAACCAGGCCCAGCCGCCGGGCGGACCCGAGCCCCGTGACCGCGACCCGTGGGCTCCGCCGGCGAGCAGCGCGCCGCAGGACAAGGTTCCGCTGCACAAGCCCGCCACCCCGGCTCCGCCGGTCCCGCCGGTGCACGACCAGATGACGGTCACCTCCATGCCCGGCGTCGGGGACACCGGCTCGGTGCCGCCGCCCCCGATAGCCCCGGGCGGACCCGCCCAGCCCGCCCCCGGCCCGTACGGCTACCCCGCGGCCCCTCCGGTGACCGGACCCGCCGCCGGCGATCCCTTCGGCCACGCCGGATATCCCGGCTACCAGACCTACGGCCAGCCCGGCTGGCAGGCGGCCCCGGCGAACGGCATGGGCACCACGGCGATGGTGCTCGGCATCCTCTCTGTCTGCCTGTTCTGCCTCTACGGCGTCGTCGCCATCGTCCTCGGCGTCCTGGCGCTGATCTTCGGCATCCTGGGCCGCAAGCGGGTCCAGCGCGGCGAGGCCACCAACGGCGGGATGGCGCTCTCCGGCATCATCCTCGGCTCCGTCGGCATCGTCATCGGCCTGGTCGTCGTCGGACTGCTGGCCTGGGGTATCACCGAGGCGATCAACGACGAGCGGAACAGGAACGACGACTTCGGCAACACGCTGGTGATCGACAGCGCGGCGCCGCCCGCCGCGCTCTCGGCCGCGCGCTGACCGGACCACGCGTTCCTGGAGCGGTTCGCGTGTGCAGGCTCCTGGTCCGGGTCGCGCCACAGGTACCCGCGCCCACCTCGGGCGGCCCCGGGCCGGCCCCGCACCCGCAGCCCCGGCCACAGGTGAGCCTCGCCCCCTAGGAGCCCTGCTCCCCGGCAGCCCGTAGCTCCTCGCGCGCCTCCATCAGCGCGAACCCCAGCAGGTTCTGCCCGCGCCAGCGCGTGGGGTCCCCTGCCCGTTCGTCGTCCGCGGCCAGTCCGATACCCCAGATCCGGTCCAGCGGGCTGGCCTCGACGAGCACCCGGTCTCCCGTGGCCAGCAGAAACTCCCGCAGCGCCGCATGCTGCGCGAACTTGTGCACGCTGCCCGAGCGGACGATCGCGAACCGCTCCCGCTTCCAGACCGCGTCGTCGAAACCGCGCACCCCGCGCCCGGCCCGCTTCGCCGCCCCCGGGTTCGCCGCGTCGAGCGCCTTCCGCTCCGCGTCCGCGTCGCCGAACAGCCGTGCCTTGTGGGCCATCATCCAGTGCTCGGCCGTCGCATACCGCACGCCGTCCACCTCGAAAGGCGCCTCCCACCACTGGCTGAGGCAGCTCGGACCCATGCGACCGTCCTTGCGCGGTGCGTGCCCCCAGAAGTGCAGATACGTGACGTGTTGACCGCTGCTGACCTGCCGGATCAGCTCATCCATCCCCATGCACGCGAGTCTCGCATCCACCACTGACACTCCGTACGGGGATGAGGGGCGCAACGCGACACATGGTCGACCGAATCCGTCGCGTAACCAAAAGGCAACTACGGAATCACTTGTTGGGCAACACGTGCTCTGCCAGGATCGGCACTCAAATCGAGCTGGGACAACGGAGAGCGTCATGGGCAACCGCTTCCAGGTGCAGGACCGCTTCGCGGACGGCGCGCAGTACATCGGCGGCCGACCGCGGCCCGGCACCTCAGGACGTACGCAGGACATCGTGGACCCCGCGACCGGTGAGACGGTCCACAGCTACGAGCTCGCCGGGGCCGCCGACGTCGACGCGGCCGTCGCCGCCGCGCGTGAGGCGTTCCCCGAGTGGTCGGGTGCCACGCCCGGCGAGCGCTCGGACGCCCTCCACCGGTTCGCGTCGGTGCTCGCCGAGCAGTCCGAGGACCTGGCCGGCGCGGAGTCCCTCCAGTGCGGCAAGCCGATCAAGCTCAGCACCGAGTTCGACGTGCCGGGCACCGTCGACAACACCGCCTTCTTCGCCGGCGCCGCCCGCCATCTCCAGGGCCAGTCGGCCGGTGAGTACAGCGGCGACCACACCTCCTACGTACGCCGCGAGGCGATCGGCGTCGTCGGCTCCATCGCGCCCTGGAACTACCCGCTCCAGATGGCGGCCTGGAAGGTCCTGCCGGCGATCGCGGCCGGCAACACCATCGTCCTCAAGCCCGCCGAGATCACCCCGCTGACCTCGCTGATGTTCGCCGCGGCCGCGACCGAGGCGGGCATCCCCGACGGTGTCGTCAACGTCGTCAACGGCGCGGGACGCGACGCGGGCGAGCACCTCGTCGGGCACCCGGACGTCGCCATGACGTCCTTCACCGGCTCCACCGCCGTCGGCAAGCGGGTCGCCGAGATCGCCACCTCCACCGTGAAGCGGCTGCACCTCGAACTCGGCGGCAAGGCACCCTTCCTCGTCTTCGACGACGCCGACCTGGAGTCGGCGGTGCACGGCGCGGTCGCCGGCTCCCTCATCAACACCGGCCAGGACTGCACCGCCGCCACCCGCGCCTACGTACAGCGCCCGCTCTACGACGCGTTCGTGAGCGGGGTCGCCGATCTGATGGCCACCGTGCGGCTGGGTGACCCCTTCGACCCCGCGACCGACCTCGGCCCGCTCGTCTCCCACCTCCAGCGCGACCGCGTCGCCGCCTTCGTGGACCGGGCGCGCGGCTACGCCACCGTCGTGACCGGCGGCGAGGCGCCGCAGGGGGCACTCAAGAGCGGCGCCTACTACCGGCCCACCCTGGTCGCCGGCGCCGCCCAGGACAGCGAGATCGTGCAGGCCGAGATCTTCGGCCCGGTCCTGGTCGTCCTCCCCTTCGACTCCGACGACGAAGGCATCGCGCTCGCCAACGACACCCCGTACGGCCTCGCCGCCTCCGCCTGGACCCGGGACGTCTACCGCGCCGGCCGGGCCACCCGTGAGATCAAGGCCGGCTGCGTGTGGGTCAACGACCACATCCCGATCATCAGCGAGATGCCCCACGGCGGCTACAAGGCCTCCGGCTTCGGAAAGGACATGTCCGTCTACTCCTTCGAGGAGTACACGCAGGTCAAGCACGTGATGTTCGACAACACCGCGGTCGTCCGCAAGGACTGGCACCGCACCGTATTCGGGGACCGATAGCCAGCACGCCCGACCAGCGGCACCCATCCCGAAAGGGCACTGTTCATGGACCACAACGAGCCCGACGGCCTGTCCGCGGCCCAACTGGCCGCGGTGCGGCGCAGTCTGACCAACGGCCGGGGAGCCCTCACCCGCCGTTCGATGCTGCGCGCCACCGGCGTCGGAGCCCTCACCGTCGGCGGCATCGGCGCGCTGAGCTCCTGCGGAATCCCGCCCGCCAAGCGCGAGGGCGAAGCGGCCTCCGACGACCACTCCGCGAAGGAGAAGCAGATCGCCTTCTCCAACTGGACGGAGTACATGGACGTCAGTGAGGACGAGAAGAGCCGTCCCACACTGACCGAGTTCACCCGGCGCACCGGGATCAAGGTCAAGTACACCGAGGACATCAACGACAACGTCGAGTTCTTCGGCAAGATCCAGCCGCAGCTCGCCGCCGGGCAGGAAACCGGCCGTGACCTGATATGCGTCACCGACTGGCTGGCCTCCCGGATGATCCGGCTCGGCTGGGTGCAGAAGCTCGACCCGGCGCTGCTGCCCCACGCGTACGCGAATCTCTCCGCCCAGTTCCGCAGCCCCGACTGGGACCCGGGACGCTCGTTCTCCTACCCCTGGACGGGCATCTCGACGGTCATCGCCTACAACACCAAGGCGACCGGCGGGAAGAAGGTGGACTCCGTCACCCAGCTGCTCGACGACCCCTCCCTTAAGGGTCGCGTCGGCTTCCTCACGGAGATGCGCGACACCGTCGGCATGACGCTGCTGGACATCGGCAAGGACCCGGCGAAGTTCACCGACGCCGACTACGACGCCGCCATCGGCCGGCTCCAGAAGGGCGTCGACAAGAAGCAGATCCGCCGCTTCACCGGCAACGACTACACCTCGGACCTGGACAAGGGCGACCTCGCGGCCTGTCTGGCCTGGGCCGGTGACGTCATCCAGCTCCAGGCCGACAACCCCGCGATCCAGTACGCGATCCCGGCCCCCGGCTACATCACCTCCAGCGACAACCTGCTGGTCCCGGCTCAGGCCAGGCACCAGCGCAACGCCACCCGGCTCATCGACTACTACTACGAACTCCCGGTGGCGGCGCAGCTCGCCGCGTACATCAACTACGTCTGCCCGGTGGAGGGCGTCGGCGCCGAACTGGCGAAGATCGACCCCGAGCTGGCCTCGAACACCCTGATCCTCCCGGACAAGGCCATGGCCGCCAAGTCCCACTCCTTCCGCTCCCTCACCAGCGCGGAAGAGAAGGCCTACGAAGAGAAGTTCGCCAAGCTCATCGGCGCCTGACCTCCTCCGCTCCACCGACACCACCGGGATCGCGACCCATGACTGAAAAGACTGCGGGCGGCGAAGTCCGCCTCTCCGGGATCGGCAAGACCTACGGCTCCTTCACCGCGGTGCACCCGCTGGACCTGACCGTCCCGCAGGGCTCGTTCTTCGCCCTGCTCGGGGCGTCCGGCTGCGGCAAGACCACCACGCTGCGGATGATCGCCGGTCTGGAGGACCCGACCACCGGATCCGTGTTCCTCGGCGACAGAGACGTCACCGGCCTGCCGCCGCACAAACGCCCCGTCAACACCGTCTTCCAGAGCTATGCGCTCTTCCCGCACCTCGACATCTACGAGAACGTCGCCTTCGGCCTGCGCCGCCGCGGCATCAAGTCGGTGAAGAAGCAGGTCGGCGACATGCTCGACCTCGTCCAGCTCGGCGACTTCGCCCAGCGCAAGCCGCACCAGCTCTCCGGCGGCCAGCAGCAGCGCGTCGCCGTGGCCCGTGCGCTCATCAACCACCCCCAGGTGCTGCTGCTCGACGAGCCGCTCGGCGCCCTGGACCTCAAGCTGCGCCGCCAGATGCAGCTGGAACTCAAGCGCATCCAGACCGAGGTCGGCATCACCTTCGTCCATGTCACCCACGACCAGGAGGAGGCCATGACCATGGCCGACACCGTCGCGGTGATGAACGGCGGACGGGTCGAGCAACTGGGCGCGCCCGCCGAGCTCTACGAGAACCCGCAGACCACCTTCGTCGCCAACTTCCTCGGCACCTCCAACCTCATCGAGGCCGAGGTGGCGTCCAACACGGGCGGGGAGGTCGTCGTCACCGCCGCCGACGCCAAGCTGCGGCTGCCCGCGCAGCGCTGCGCGACCGCGCCCACCGCCGGCGGAAAGCTGCTGGTCGGCGTGCGGCCGGAGAAGATATCGCTGGCGCACGCGGACGACGCGGGAAGCATCGCGGACGGCCGCAACCGCTTCACCGGCACGATCGCCGACTCCAGCTTCATCGGTGTCTCCACGCAGTACGTCATCGACAGCCCGGTCTGCCCGGAGCTGGAGGTGTACGCGCAGAACATCGAGCGGGACCCCCGACTGGTCCCCGGCGCCCGGGTCGTCCTGCACTGGAACCCCGAGCACACCTTCGGTCTCGACGCCGGCCAGGACATCGACGCCGGTGTGGAGACGGTGGAGGCGACGCCGTGACCGTCACCGCGGCGCCGCCCGCGCCACCCGCCCCCGAACCGGTCGTCCACAAGCCGTCCGTGCGCCGCAAGCTGGTGCCGTACTGGCTCCTGCTGCCCGGCATGCTGTGGCTGCTGGTCTTCTTCGCGCTGCCGCTGGTGTACCAGGCGTCGACCTCGGTGCAGACCGGCTCGCTGGAGGAGGGCTTCCAGGTCACCTGGCACTTCCAGACGTACTGGGACGCGCTCACCGAGTACTGGCCGCAGTTCCTGCGCTCGGTGCTCTACGCGGGCACGGCCACCGCGCTGTGTCTGCTGTTCGGCTACCCGCTCGCGTATCTGATCGCGTTCAAGGCCGGCCGCTGGCGCAATCTGCTGCTGGTCCTGGTCATCGCGCCGTTCTTCACCAGCTTCCTGATCCGCACGCTCGCCTGGAAGACGATCCTCGCGGACAGCGGACCCGTGGTGGAGACGCTCAACTCCATCGGCTTCCTCGACGTCACCAACTGGCTCGGGATGACCGACGGCAGCCGGGTGCTCGCCACACCGCTGGCCGTGGTCACCGGTCTCACGTACAACTTCCTGCCCTTCATGATCCTGCCGCTCTACACCTCGCTGGAGCGGATCGACCCACGGCTCCACGAGGCGGCGGGGGACCTGTACGCGAAGCCGTCCACCACCTTCCGCAAGGTGACCTTCCCGCTGTCCATGCCGGGTGTGGTCTCCGGGACGCTGCTGACCTTCATCCCGGCCAGCGGCGACTACGTGAACGCCGAACTGCTCGGCTCCACGGACACCCGAATGGTCGGAAACGTCATCCAGTCGCAGTTCCTGAGGGTGCTCGACTACCCGACCGCGGCCGCGTTGTCGTTCATTCTCATGGCAGTCGTGCTGATCGTGGTCACGGTCTACATCCGGCGGGCCGGGACGGAGGATCTGGTCTGATGCGTTGGATACGGCGCAACCTCGTGGTGATCGCGGGCCTGCTCACGCTCGCGTACCTGATCCTGCCGAACATCGTCGTGATGGTGTTCTCGTTCAACAAGCCGGCCGGGCGGTTCAACTACTCCTGGCGCGAGTTCTCCACCGATGCGTGGCGCGACCCCTGCGGCGTGGCCGACATGTGCGGCTCGCTGTCGCTGTCGCTCCAGATCGCCCTGTGGGCGACGATCGGCGCCACCGTGCTCGGCTCGATGATCGCCTTCGCGCTGGTCCGCTACCGCTTCCGGGCGCGCGGCGCGATCAACTCGCTGATCTTCCTGCCGATGGCGATGCCCGAGGTGGTCATGGCCGCCTCGCTGCTCACGCTCTTCCTCAACCTGGGCGCCCAGCTGGGCTTCTGGACCATCCTCATCGCGCACACCATGTTCTGCCTCAGCTTCGTGGTGGTGGCGGTCAAGGCGCGCGTGCTGTCGATGGACCCCCGTCTCGAGGAAGCTGCCCGCGACCTGTACGCGGGACCCGTGCAGACCTTCCTGCGGGTCACGCTGCCGATCGCGGCCCCCGGCATCGCCGCCGGCGCGATGCTCGCCTTCGCCCTCTCGTTCGACGACTTCATCATCACCAACTTCAACTCGGGCAACACCGTCACCTTCCCCATGTTCGTGTGGGGCTCGGCCCAGCGCGGAACGCCCGTCCAGATCAACGTCATCGGCACGGCCATGTTCGTCATCGCCGTACTGATCGTCGTGGCCGGCCAGCTGATCAGCGGCCGGAGAAAGAACAGCGCCGCGGCCAAGTAGGTCTGCAGTCAGGCCCGCAAGGCCCTCGAAGGAGTGGAAACCATGGCCCCAGACGCCATGACCTTTGCCTCATCCCTTTCCGACGCCCAGCCCGTCGCCTTCTGGCTGGACGACCCCGCCAAACCCGCCGCCCTGCCCGCGCTCACCGGCGACGAGCACTGCGACCTCCTCGTCGTCGGCGGCGGCTACAGCGGACTGTGGACCGCGCTCCTCGCCAAGGAACGCGACCCCGGCCGGGACGTCGTCCTTATCGAGGGGCACGAGGTGGGCTGGGCCGCCTCGGGCCGCAACGGCGGCTTCTGCGCCGCCTCCCTCACCCACGGCCTCGGCAACGGGCTCGCCCGCTGGCCCGGCGAGCTGGCACGACTGGAAGAGCTCGGCGACCGCAACCTCGACGCCATCGAGGAGGCGGTCGCACGCCACGGCATCGACTGCGACTTCGAGCGCACCGGCGAGATCGACGTCGCCACCGAGCCGTACCAGGTCGCGGAGCTGGCGGAGATGCACGAGGAGGCGCAGCGGCACGGCTTCGACGGGCTCGAACTCCTCGACGCGGACGCGGTGCGCGCCGAGGTGAACTCCCCGACCTTCCTCGGCGGGCTGTGGGACCGCCGCGGGGTCGCCATGCTGAACCCGGCGAAGCTCGCCTGGGGCCTCAAGGAGGCCTGCCGCGGCCTCGGGGTCCGCATCTACGAGAACACCCGCGGACTGGAACTCGCCGCGTCCGGTGCGGGGATGGCCGTCCGCACCCCGTACGGCCGGGTCTTCGCCCGCCGGGTCGCGCTCGGCACCAACGTCTTCCCTTCGCTGGTGAAGCGGGTGCGCGCGTACACCGTCCCGGTCTACGACTACGCCCTGATGACCGAACCCCTCAGCGAGCAGCAGCGCGCCGAGATCGGCTGGGAGGGCCGGCAGGGCCTCGGCGACGTCGCCAACCAGTTCCACTACTTCCGGATCACCGCCGACCATCGCATCCTGTGGGGCGGTTACGACGCGATCTACCCGTACGGCGGGAAGGTCAGCGCCGAGCTGGACCACCGGCCCGAGACCTATCTGAAGCTCGCCGGCCACTTCTTCCGCTGCTTCCCGCAGCTGGAGGGACTGCGCTTCAGCCATGCGTGGGGCGGCGCGATCGACACCTGCTCGCGGTTCTCCGCGTTCTTCGGCACGGCGCACGGCGGCAAGGTCGCCTACGCCGCCGGTTACACCGGTCTCGGGGTCGGCGCCACGCGCTTCGGCGCCGATGTGATGCTCGACCTGCTGTCGGGGGAGCGCACCGAGCGCACGGAGCTGGAGATGGTGCGCAGCAAGCCGATGCCCTTCCCGCCCGAGCCCGTCGCCTGGGCCGGTATCGGGCTCACCAAGTGGGCGCTGGCCAGGGCGGATGCTCAGGGCGGGCGACGCAATGTGTGGCTGCGGGCCATGGACCGGATGGGACTCGGCTTCGACAGCTGACCCGGCGTGACCCAGATCACTACCAACTGGTAGCCCCAACTCGCGTCATACGACGGCCCCTGGCCGCTCTCCCCTGTGAACGCACCGTCGGTGCGCAGGGAAGGGAGAGGGGTCATGAACGACTCGGGGGCCAGGACCGCGGTGGAGTGGCTGGCGTCGGTCGCACCGGACCCGGAGGCCTGCCGGTGGGAGTGGGAGCGCAACCCTCTGGGGGTCGCGCTGCTGCCCGCCGGCATGCGCTGGGACGTACTGATCCTGCCGGGAGCACTGGGCTATCCGACGCTCGATGTGCTGAGCAGGCTGGTCGACAGGCCCGGGCCGGTGCTCGCCGACTTCGGCGACTCCCGTATGGGGTTCTTCGTGCCGCCCGGCACGGCCACACGGTGGCTCGGCACCGGTGTACGCAGCGCGGGGGCCGGCACCTGGATCGTCGTGCCGTACCCGGGGCGTGCCGGTGGCGGCGGGGTGCGCTGGCTCGTCGTGCCGGACGGTTCGGGCACGCTCACGGACCCGACGCTGCTGGAACTCGCGATGCACGAGGCTGCGGGGGCCATGGCGCGCCGCGAGGGGGAGTGAGGGCTCAGGGCCCGTCGTTCGGATCCTGCCGGCTTCGTGTGCCGTTGTCAGAGGTCTTGACAACGGCATTGGTCTGGACCAAATTGCGGGAGCTCCCACTCGAATCCCCCCATGCCCGGAGGCAGTTGTGGACCGCACCAGACTCTCGGCCGCCTTGACGGCGGCCGCGCTCGCCCTCGGCGGACTTGTCGCCACGTCCACCGCCGCCGAAGCGGCCGACGCCGAAGTCGCCCGCAACGGCGGCTTCGAGGCGGGCCTCACCGGCTGGAGCTGTACCGCGAGCAGCGGAGCCGTCGTCAGTTCGCCTGTCCACGGCGGGAGTTCGGCCCTGAAGGCCACTCCGGCCGGCAGCGACAACGCCAAGTGCAGCCAGACCGTCACCGTCAAGCCCAACTCCGACTACACCCTCAGCGGCTGGGTCCAGGGCGGCTACGTCTACCTCGGAGCCTCCGGCACCGGCACCACCGACGTCTCCACCTGGACACCGTCCGCGTCCGGCTGGCAGAAACTCTCGACGAGCTTCCGCACCGGCGCCTCGACCACCTCGGTGACCATCTACACCCATGGCTGGTACGGCACGGCGGCCTACCACGCCGACGACGTCTCCCTGTTCGGCCCCGGGGGCGACCCGGTCCAGCTGCCGGCCGCCCCCACCGGCCTCACCGCGGGATCGCCGGGCTCCACCTCCGTGCCGCTGAGCTGGTCGCCCGTCTCCGGCGCCACCGGCTACAACGTCTACCGCGGCGGCGCCAAGGTCACCTCCGTGACCGGGACGTCGGCCACCGTGACAGGGCTGTCGCCCAGCACCACGTACAGCTTCCAGGTCACCGCGACCAACAGCGCGGGCGAGTCCCCGAAGTCCGCGGTCGTGGGCGCGACCACCACGGGCGGCGGCAACCCGGGCACCGGCCTCCCGGCCCACGCTCTCGTCGGCTATCTGCACGCGAGCTTCGCCAACGGCTCCGGCTACACCCGCATGGCGGACGTCCCCGACTCCTGGGACGTCATCAACCTCGCCTTCGGTGAGCCCACCTCGGTCACCTCGGGCGACATCCGCTTCAGCCTCTGTCCGGCGGCCGAGTGCCCGAACGTCGAGTCCGTCGCCGACTTCAAGGCCGCCATCAAGGCGAAGCAGGCCGCCGGCAAGAAGGTCCTGATCTCCATCGGCGGTGCCAACGGGCAGGTGCAGCTGGGCAGTACGGCCGCGCGTGACACCTTCGTCTCCTCCGTCTCGAAGATCATCGACGAGTACGGTCTCGACGGCCTGGACATCGACTTCGAGGGTCACTCCCTCTCGCTGAACACCGGGGACACGGATTTCCGCTCGCCGACCTCACCGGTGATCGTCAACCTCATCTCGGCGATCAAGACCCTCAAGGCGAAGTACGGCTCGGACTTCGTCCTCACGATGGCCCCGGAGACCTTCTTCGTGCAGCTGGGCTACCAGTACTACGGCTCCGGCCCCTGGGGCGGCCAGGACCCGCGCGCCGGCTCCTACCTCCCCGTCATCCACGCGCTGCGGGACGACCTCACGCTGCTGCACGTCCAGGACTACAACTCCGGCTCGATCATGGGGCTGGACAACCAGTACCACTCGATGGGCGGCGCGGACTTCCACATCGCCATGACCGACATGCTGCTCACCGGCTTCCCGGTGGCCGGTGACCAGTCGAAGTTCTTCCCCGCTCTGCGGCCCGAGCAGGTCGCCATCGGCCTGCCGGCGTCCACCCAGGCGGGCAACGGGCACACCTCACCCGCCGAGGTGAACAAGGCGCTCGACTGTCTGACGAAGAAGGTGAGCTGTGGTTCGTACGCGACCCACGGCACCTGGCCCGCCCTGCGCGGACTGATGACGTGGTCCATCAACTGGGACCGCTTCAACCAGTGGGAATTCTCCAGGAACTTCGACGCATACCGCTGGAGCTGATCAGCAGCAGCATCCCGCACAGGCACCAGCTGCCGATGACGTCCAGCGGCCAGTGGTAGCCGCGCAGCACCAGACCGATGCCCGTCGCCAGGGTGAGCACCAGGGCGACGGGCATCGACCGTCGCAGCCGCAGATACGGGGCGAGGAGCAGCGCGGCCGTGCCGTAGGCGACCATCGCGGTCGCCGTATGGCCGGAGGGGTAGTAGCCGCCCGCGTCGGTGAGCGGTCCCTGGCGGTCGATCAGTGCCTTGAGCGGCACCACCAGCGCGGGTACGGCGGCCATCGTGAGGACGGCGACCAGAGCGTCACGGCGTGCGGCCCTCCTGTCGCGCCACAGGGCATATGCGAGGGCGGCGGCCAGCACGGGCAGAGCGACGGCCACGCTGCCGAGATCGGCCAGCGCTTCGGTGAGCGGCCGGGGTCCGTGGCCGGCGATGCGGAGTTCGACGCGCTCGTCCTGCGAGCGCAGAGGTCCGCCGGCGGCGACCTGCCAGGTGATCAGCGAGAAGAGCACGGCGCACAGGACGGCCGGCCACACCGGACGAGGAAAAGCCGGCCACCTCGGAACAGGGGGGGTAGTTCCGAAGCGGCCGGCCTGACCGGTTTGCCGCGCGCCCCGGGGGGTTTGGGGCGGGCGGCCATCCGATCGGTGAGGAGTTCCGGAGCCAGAAGCTCCAGTGGTGTGCGCGAGGGCACGGCCAGGACGAAGCTGGGGAGGCCTCGGCCTGGAGTCGCCCGCAGTCCCCTGCGAGCGGGGTGTTTCTCTCATCTGCAGAAACCGTACGGCAGGGGCCGGGGGGACCGACAGACGGATCTCCATCCCGCCATCGGCCCCCCACACGTTCTTCACAGGCCCCGACCGTTCCGGCTGCTCCGCCGCTGATCACCCACGGTCCGGGCCGCTGTTCCGGTCACGCTCAGGGCTACGGTCCGAGGGCCCGGTCAGACGCCCGCGAACGCCTGCTCGAGGATGTCCAGACCCTCGTTGAGCAGGTCCTCGCCGATCACCAGCGGCGGCAGGAAGCGCAGCACGTTGCCGTAGGTGCCACAGGTCAGGACCAGCAGGCCCTCGGCGTGGCAGGCCTTGGCGAGCGCGGCGGTCGCGGCCGCGTTCGGCTCCTTGGTCTCACGGTCGGTCACCAGCTCGATCGCGATCATGGCGCCGCGCCCGCGGATGTCGCCGATGATGTCGAACTTCTCGGCCATCGCGCCCAGGCGGCTCTTCATGACCTCCTCGATGCGCTTGGCCTTGCCGTTGAGGTCGAGCTCCTTCATGGTCTCGATGGCGCCGAGCGCACCGGCGCAGGCCACCGGGTTGCCGCCGTACGTACCGCCGAGGCCGCCCGCGTGCGGGGCGTCCATGATCTCGGCGCGGCCCGTCACGGCGGCGAGCGGCAGACCGCCCGCGATGCCCTTGGCGGTGGTGATCAGGTCCGGGACGATGCCCTCGTCCTCGCACGCGAACCACTCGCCGGTGCGGCAGAAGCCGGACTGGATCTCGTCCGCGACGAAGACGATGCCGTTGTCCTTGGCGAACTGCGCGATCGCCGGCAGGAAGCCCTTGGCCGGCTCGATGAAGCCGCCCTCGCCGAGGACCGGCTCGATGATGATCGCGGCGACGTTCTCGGCGCCGACCTGCTTGTTGATCATGTCGATGGCCTGCGCGGACGCCTCGGCGCCGGCGTTCTCGGCGCCGGTCGGCCAGCGGTAGCCGTACGCCACCGGGACGCGGTAGATCTCGGGCGCGAACGGACCGAAGCCGTTCTTGTACGGCATGTTCTTGGCGGTCAGCGCCATCGTCAGGTTCGTACGGCCGTGGTAGCCGTGGTCGAAGACGACGACGGCCTGGCGCTTGGTGTGGGCGCGGGCGATCTTGACGGCGTTCTCGACGGCCTCGGCGCCCGAGTTGAACAGCGCGGACTTCTTCGCGTGGTCGCCCGGCGTCAGCTCGGCGAGGGCCTCGGCGACCGCGACGTAGCCCTCGTACGGCGTGACCATGAAACAGGTGTGGGTGAAGTCGGCGAGCTGCGCGGACGCCCGGCGTACGACGGCCTCGGCGGAGGCGCCGACCGAGGTCACGGCGATGCCGGACCCGAAGTCGATGAGGCGGTTGCCGTCGACGTCCTCGATGATCCCGCCGCCGGCGCGCGCGGTGAAGACGGGCAGCACGGACCCCACGCCACCGGCGACCGCGGCGGTGCGGCGGGACTGAAGTTCCACGGACTTCGGTCCGGGAATGGCGGTGACGACGCGGCGCTCCTGCGGGATTGCGGTCATGAGGGGCTCCTGGGGTGCTGTGGGACGCTTCGTGTTTCTTTCTCCGCAGGCTAGGTGCGGGGGAGGGGGGTGGGCATGCGCCGTTCGGGAGTGTTGGGGGTGTGTCGTTGTCCGTGCCGGACATAGGCGGGCGCGGAAGGGCCCTTCGCGCACGCCGGGCGGGGCGAATCAGTGAACTACCCCCAGTGGGGCACTAGATTGACCGTGCACAGAGCGGGCCTGGCTGGTCAGGGGGCAGCGGTTTCATGGAATCCGAAGGCACATTCGACGCACGCGGCACACAGGCCAACCCTGTGCCACGGCCCGCAGGGCCGCCGAGCCTCCCCGGGATTCCCGCCGTACCCGGCCACGCGCCGACCACCCGTCCCGCCGTAGCCGACTGGCTGCGCATCCCCCGCCCCGGCGCCGAACCGGGCGTGTGGCGCCTCGGCCACCGGGCCCGGCCGGCGGAGGAGCCCGAGCTCGTACCCGCCCGCCGGCTCTTCGCCGGGGCGCTCATCGCGCTGCTCGCGGGCTGGCTCCTGTGGTCGCTGCTCTGGAACGGCTACCTCGGCCGGTACTGGATCTGGCCCCTGCTCGTACTGACCCCGGACTCCTGGCGCTCCGACCCGCCCACCTGGGCCACCGCCAGCTACGTCTACTACGCGATCGTCGGGGGCGCCCTGCTCGTCTTCTTCGCGCGGATCGGCCATGTGCCGGAGATCTGGCACCGCTATGTGCGCCGCACCGACAAGCCGGCTCCGGTGCCCGTCCCACCGCCCGAGGCCGACCCCGCCGAATGGCCCGAGCTGCGCAGCGCCGGGCTGGTGGACGCGGCCCAGCGGCTCACCGAGGCGACGCGCGCCGGCGCTCTCGGGGACGTCGACTACGCGCGGATCCGGCGTGCCTGGCAGGGTGTCCACGCCCGGCCGGACCGGCTCGCCGCGTTCAGCGAGACCGTCCGCACCGATGCCGCGGCCGCTTGCGCCCACCCCTCCGGCGTACGGGACCTGCCCGTCCGCACGGCCACGCACGACCTGGCCACCGGGCAGGTGAAGATCGGCACGGCCGTCGACGACGAGCGCAACCCCTACCCCCGCCGCACCACCGGCGTCGCACTCGAACCCGCCCTCCTCGGGACCTCGCTCCTCGCCGTCGGGCCCTCCGGGTCCGGCAAGAGCGTGCGGCTCGTGCGGCCCGTCGTCGAGTCGATGTGTCTGCACGCGCTCGCCAACCGCGCCGCCGTCGTCACCGTCACCGCCCACGGCACGGGCCTCGCCCCCGACGACTCGTTCGACCTGGTCATCTCCGTCGGACGCCCCGACTCCACCCACGACCTCGACCTCTACGGCGGTGCTGAGGACCCCGACGAGGCCGCCCGTGTGCTCGCCGAGGCGCTCGTCGGGGATCTCGCCGCCACCCTGCCCGGTGGCGACAGCCGGCGGGCCGCGACCGCGCTGGCCCAGCTGATCGGGCCGTACCGCTGCGTCCACGAGCGCTTCCCCGCCGTACCGGAGCTGCGGGAGCTGCTCAGCGGCGCTCCCGTCGCCGTCGGAGCGCTGCGGGCCGCGCTGGAGTCGCGGGGCGATCCGGTCGCCGCGGCGCAGCTGCGGGAACTGGACGCCCGGGAGCGGCAGTCGGCCCGCGCCGACGACATCGGCGTCCTGCTCGCCGAGCGGATCGCCTTCCTGGACCGGCCCGCCTTCGCCACGTTCTTCCGCACCGACGGCCGCGGGCGGCAGTTCTCGCTCCGCGCCATCGAGCACCCGCTGCGCGTCCGCGTCGACCTGCCCGAGCGGGGGCACGCCGAGGCCTCGCGGATCGTGGCGCGGCTGATCCTCGCGCAGTTCACCGAGGCGGCGCTGAGCCGGTCGGACCGTTCGCTGTTCGCCGCGCTCGTCCTCGACGACGCGACCTACACCGTCACCGCGGACTCGGTGCGCGCCGTTCAGCGGCTGCGTTCCGCCAACGCCGGTGTCGTCTTCGCGCTGCGGACCCTGGAGGACGTGCCCGAGCCGCTGCGCGGACCGCTGCTCGGTGCGGTCGGCTGCCGGATGGCGTTCGCCGGGCTCGCGCCCTGGGACGGCGGACGGTTCGCTGAGGCCTGGGGCACCGAATGGGTCCAGACCCGCGATGTCACCAACCGTCAGATCATCTCCGACGAGCCGCTGACCAAGGCGCTGCACATGATGCGCCGCCTGGTCACCGGCAAGGCGGCCACGGCCGAGGCGATCACGGTCCGCGAGGTCGAGCGCGCCCGCTGGTCCGCCTCGGACCTGGCCCACGCGGTCCCGGCCGGCCATGCGGTGCTCTCCCTCACCAGCGTCCGCGGCGAGCACGCGCCGCCGCTGCTGGTGGATCTGCGCACCTGAGCCGGTGGATCCGGGCACCTGAGGTACGGGCTCCCGCCGCGGAGCCCGTACTGCTACGCCCTGGCAGAATCGAAGTACGCCGTTCATACGGGACGGCGAAATTCATCGCTGCTCGAAGGGCCGAGAAGTCCCATGCCGCCCACGCTCGCCTCGCTCGTCCAGCACTCGGCGCTCAAACTCACCGTGCGCTCCGGGGAGGACCGGCTCGAGACGCCCGTCCGCTGGGCACACGTCAGCGAGCTCGCCGACCCGGTGCCGTACATGGAGGGCGGCGAGCTGCTGCTCGTCACGGCGATGACCCTGGACGCCGAGGACCCCGAGGCGATGCGCCGCTATGTGCGCAGGCTGGTCGGCGCCGGTGTCGTCGGGCTCGGCTTCGCGGTCGGCGTGTACTACGAGGACATCCCGGACGCGCTGCTCGACGCGGCGAAGGCGGAGGGCTTCCCGCTCCTCGCCGTACCGCGCCGCACGCCCTTCCTCGCCATCAGCAAGGCGGTCTCCGCGGCGATCGCTGCCGACCAGTACCGCGCGGTGACCGCCGGCTTCGAGGCCCAGCGGGAACTGACCCGGGCGGCGCTGGCCGAGGGCCCCGGCGCCGTCGTCGCCAAACTGGCCGCCCACGTGGACGGCTGGGCCGCGCTGTACGACGCCTCGGGCTCCGTCGTCGCGGCCTCGCCCGAGTGGGCCGCGCGGCGGGCGGCCCGCCTCACCGGGGACGTGGAACGGCTGCGGGAGCGGGCGGCGCCCGCGAGCGCGGTCGTCGGCGACACCGACGACGACCGCGTCGAACTCCAGTCGCTCGGCAGCGGACGGCGGGTGCGCGGTGCGCTGGCCGTCGGCACGGGCGCGCCACTGGGCACCGCGTCGCGGTACGCCGTGCACTCGGCCGTCGCCCTGCTCACCCTGTCCACGGAGCGCTCGCGTGCGCTCCAGGCGGCGGAGCAGCGGCTCGGCGCCGCGGTGCTGCGGATGCTGCTGTCCGGTCAGCCCGACCATGCCCGCGCGGTCGCCGGAGATCTCTACGGCGGGCTGCTCGACGCACCGTTCCGGCTGCTGATCGCCGAGCCGGCGGGGGAGCAGCCGCCGGGCGCGGAGCCGCCGCTCCGGGCTTTCGCCGACATGCTGGAATCGGCGGCGGCACGGGCGGCCGAGCCGGTGCTCGCGGTGCCGGACACGGAGGACCGGCTGGTCGTGCTGGCCGCGGACGGCGGAGCCGTGGTCAGCGCCTGCACGGCGGCGTACGGCGAGCAGGAGGCCGACGACGCCGCGCTGGTCGTCGGACTCTCGGCACCCACCGGACCGATAGCGGCGGCGGGCGCCTACAAGCAGTGCGAGCAGGCGCTCTCGGTCGCCCGGCGGCGCGGCCGGGCCCTCGTCGAGCACGAGGAACTGGCGGCGGGATCGATCCTCCCGCTGCTCGCGGACGACGCGGTGCGGGCGTTCGCGGACGGCATGCTGCGGGCGCTGTACGAGCACGACGCGACCGGGCGGGGCGATCTGGTGGCCTCGCTGCGGGCGTGGCTCTCGCGGCACGGCCAGTGGGACGCGGCGGCGGCGGACCTCGGCGTCCACCGGCACACGTTGCGCTACCGGATGCGGCGGGTGGAGGAGATCCTGGGGCGGTCGCTGGACGACCCGGACGTCCGGATGGAGTTGTGGCTGGCGCTCAAGACGTCGGCCGGTTCTGTCTGAGCAGTCGGCCGGTTCCGCGTGAGTCGTCGGCCGGTTCCGAGTGAGCCGGCGGCCCGAACTCTCGGACTCCCCAACTCCCGGAATTCGGCCACTTCCTGAAGGATTTCTTGTTTCGGTGCCCGAAGTCGGGCAGAAATCTGGCACTCGGCTGCCGGAATGCCTAGTGTCCTGCCTCGTGGTCGCCGGCGCCGGGGAGTTCCCGGGCGCCGTCCAGGGACGAGAAGGACCGATGACACGACGCGCTGCCTCATCCGGCACACCCACCTCCAACACCTCTCCTGCCGATACCTCCACGGCCTCCGCCGTCGCCGGCGTGGCCGGGGCCGACGGGGTTTCCGGCCCCGACCGGCGGATCTCGGGAGCCGTCTGGGCGGCGCTCGCCATCGTCTACGTCGTCTGGGGCTCCACCTACCTCGGCATCCGCATCGTCGTCGAGACGATGCCGCCCTTCCTGTCCGCAGGAGCGCGCTTCGTCGTCGCGGGACTCGTCCTCGGGGCGCTCGTCGCCTGGCGGCAGGGCCCGTCCGCGCTCAAGGTCACCCGCAGGCAGCTGGCGTCCGCCGCGCTGGTCGGTCTGCTGCTCCTGCTCGGCGGCAACGGCCTCGTCGTCCTCGCCGAGACCACGGTGCCCTCGGGCCTCGCCGCGCTGCTGATCGCCGTCGTACCGGCCTGGGTGGTCGTCCTGCGCAGGGCGTCCGGGGATCGGCCCGGTCTCGGGGCGTACTGCGGTGTCCTCCTCGGACTTGCGGGCCTCGCGGTTCTGACGCTGCCCGGCCTCAGCGGTGATGTACAGCTGTGGGGCGTCCTCACGGTGATCGTCGGGACCCTGATGTGGTCGGTCGGCTCGTTCTCCTCGTCGCGCATCCCGATGCCGGTGAACCCCTTCGCGGCGAGTGCGTACGAGATGGTCGCGGGCGGCATCGGCTGCGCGCTGGTGGGCCTCGGCCGCGGAGAGCAGCACGGCTTCGTCCTCGGCGAGGTCTCGGCCCGCTCGTGGACGGCGCTCGCGTATCTGGTGGTGTTCGGCTCGATCGTGGCGTTCACGGCGTACGCCTGGCTGCTGCACTCGGCCCCGCTGTCGCTGGTGGCGACGTACGCGTACGTCAACCCGGTGGTGGCGGTGCTGCTGGGCGCGCTGATCCTGAACGAGGAGCTGTCGTGGCCGATCGCGCTGGGGGGAGCGGTGGTGGTGGCGGGGGTGTGCCTGATCGTCTCGACGGAACGTCGACGGTGAGGTGAGGTGGGGGGCGGGTTGTCCGGCCGCACGATCCGCGGTGCCCGTCCGTCGCGTCCTCCATGGGGGCCGCCGCTCGCACGACAAAGCGGCGGGGGCGGGCCCGGCAACACTCCATCGCGGACAAACGCCAGGACGGCCTCCCGCCCCTACCGTGGGGCGCAGACATCCCCATCTATCTCGGAAGGGCCGGGACATGACTTCCACCCACGCCTTCTGGCTCGCCGGCCGTCAGGCCACCGGTGAGGCCACCCTCGACGTCACCTCCCCCTGGGACGGACGGCTCGTCGGTCAGGTCTCCGTCCCGACCGAGGCCCAGGTCGAGGAGGCGGTCGCCGCCGCGTACGCCGTGCGCGACGAGTTCGCCGCCACCCCCGCCCACGTACGCGCCGCGGCCCTCGACCACGTGTCGCGCCGGCTCGTCGAGCGCACCGAGGAGATCGCCCAGCTGATCTCCGCCGAGAACGGCAAGCCCGTCAAGTGGGCCCGAGGCGAGGTCGGCCGTGCCGTGTCCGTCTTCCGGTTCGCCGCGGAGGAGGCCCGCCGCTTCAACGGTGGTGAGGCCCAGCGGCTGGACACCGACGCCGGCGGCCAGGGCCGTCTCGCGCTCACCCGCCGCTTCCCCAAGGGTGTCGTCCTCGGCATCGCGCCGTTCAACTTCCCGCTGAACCTCTGCGCGCACAAGATCGCCCCGGCGATCGCCGTCGGTGCGCCGATCATCCTCAAGCCCGCGCCCGCCACCCCGCTCTCCGGCCTGATCATCGGCGAGCTGCTCGCCGAGACCGAGCTGCCCGCGGGCTCCTGGTCCGTACTGCCGGTGCCGAACGACAAGATGCCCGCCCTCGTCCAGGACGAGCGGCTGCCGGTCATCTCCTTCACCGGTTCCGACAAGGTCGGCTTCGCGATCATGGACTCCGTGCCGCGCAAGCACTGCACCCTGGAGCTCGGCGGAAACGGCGCTGCCGTGGTTCTCGGCGACTTCGCCTCCGAGAAGGACCTGGACTGGGCGGCGACCCGTATCGCCACCTTCTCCAACTACCAGGGCGGCCAGTCCTGCATCTCCGTGCAGCGTGTCATCGCCGACGCCTCCGTCCACGACCGGCTGGTCCCCAAGATCGTCGCGGCGGTCGAGGCACAGGTCACCGGTGACCCGTCCGACAACGCCACCGACGTCGGTCCCCTCGTCAGCGAGGACGCCGCGAAGCGGGTCGAGGCATGGGTCGACGAGGCCGTGCAGGCCGGTGCGACGCTCCTCGCCGGCGGCAAGCGTGACGGTGCGTCGTACGCCCCGACCGTCCTCGCCGACGTCCCCGCCGACTCCACCATCGCCTGCGAGGAGGTCTTCGGGCCCGTCCTCACCATCCGCAAGGTGGACGGCGAGGCCGAGGCCTTCGCCGCGGCCAACGACTCCAAGTACGGCCTTCAGGCGGGCGTGTTCACGCACGACGTGCAGACCGCCTTCCGCGCCCACCGCGCCCTGGAGGTCGGCGGCGTGATCATCGGCGATGTGCCGTCCTACCGCGCGGACCAGATGCCGTACGGCGGAGCCAAGCAGTCCGGTGTCGGCCGCGAGGGCGTGGCCTTCGCGATGGACGACTACACGTACGAGCGGGTTCTGGTCCTCACTGGACTGGCCCTGTAGCGCCCGTACGTCACCGACCACGGCCGGAGCCCACTGTGCGGGGGCTCCGGCCGTTCCCGTACCCCGTCGGACGGGGCTTTCGGTGCGGCACGCGGACTGGTGGAGCGCGCGGTAATCGGGTACTACGAACGAGTAGCACCGGCCGGTACAGGCGCTTCCGTGCCCCGGCCCATGCCCCCGGCCCCGACTCGCGGCGAGGTGAGCCTCATGACCGCACCACTCGAAAAAAACCGTCCCAAGGTCAGCGAGCGTGAAGCACGACAGGTCGCCGAAGCCGCGCGCGAGAAGGACTGGCGCAAGCCGAGCTTCGCCAAGGAGCTGTTCCTCGGCCGCTTCCGGCTCGACCTGATCCATCCGCACCCCATGCCCGCCGGCGAGGACGCCCGCCGCGGCGAGGAATTCCTCGCGAAACTGCGGGACTTCTGCGAGACCCGGATCGACGGCGCGCTCATCGAGCGCGAGGCACGGATCCCCGACGAGGTGATCAACGGGCTCAAGGAGCTCGGCGCCCTCGGCATGAAGATCGACATCAAGTACGGCGGCCTCGGCCTCACCCAGGTGTACTACAACAAGGCCCTGGCGCTCGTCGGCTCGGCCAACCCCGCGATCGGCGCGCTCCTCTCGGCGCACCAGTCGATCGGCGTACCGCAGCCCCTGAAGATCTTCGGCACGCAGGAGCAGAAGGACGCGTTCCTGCCGCGCCTTGCCCGTACCGATATCTCCGCCTTCCTGCTGACCGAGCCGGACGTCGGCTCGGACCCCGCCCGTCTCGCCACCACGGCCGTCCCCGACGGCGACGACTACATCCTCGACGGCGTCAAGCTCTGGACCACCAACGGTGTCGTCGCCGACCTCCTCGTCGTGATGGCCCGTGTGCCCAAGTCCGAGGGGCACAAGGGCGGCATCACCGCCTTCGTCGTCGAGGCCGCGAGCGAGGGCATCACCGTCGAGAACCGGAACGCCTTCATGGGCCTGCGCGGCCTGGAGAACGGCGTCACCCGCTTCCACCAGGTGCGCGTCCCGGCCGCCAACCGCATCGGCGCCGAGGGTGCCGGACTCAAGATCGCCCTCACCACGCTCAACACGGGCCGGCTCTCGCTGCCCGCGATGTGTGTCGGAGCGGGCAAATGGTGCCTGAAGATCGCCCGTGAATGGTCGGCGGTGCGCGAGCAGTGGGGCAGGCCGGTCGCCAAGCACGAGGCCGTCGGCGCGAAGATCTCCTTCATCGCGGCGACCACCTTCGCGCTGGAGGCGGTGCTCGACCTCTCGTCCCAGATGGCCGACGAGGACCGCAACGACATCCGTATCGAGGCGGCGCTCGCCAAGCTCTACGGGTCCGAGATGGCCTGGCTGATGGCGGACGAGCTGGTGCAGATCCGCGGCGGCCGCGGCTTCGAGACCGCCGACTCGCTGGCGGCGCGCGGCGAACGGGCCGTCCCCGCCGAGCAGATGCTGCGCGACCTGCGCATCAACCGCATTTTCGAGGGCTCCACCGAGATCATGCATCTGCTGATCGCCCGCGAGGCGGTCGACGCCCATCTCGCCGTGGCCGGGGACATCATCGACCCCGACAAGACGCTCGGCGACAAGGCGAGGGCCGGCGCCAACGCGGCGGCCTTCTACGCCCGCTGGCTGCCGAAGCTGGTCACCGGTCCGGGTCAACTGCCGCGCACGTACAACGAGTTCCACCCGCCCGGGCATCCGGATCTGTCCGGACACCTGCGCTACGTCGAGCGTTCGGCCCGCAAGCTCGCCCGCTCGACGTTCTACGCGATGTCCCGCTGGCAGGGACGCATGGAGACGAAGCAGGGCTTCCTGGGCCGGATCGTCGACATCGGAGCCGAACTCTTTGCGATGAGCGCGGCCTGCGTACGCGCCGAACTGCTGCGCACCACCGAGGCGCACGGCCGTGAGGCGTACCAGCTGGCCGACGTGTTCTGCCGGCAGTCCCGCATCCGGGTCGAGGAACTCTTCACCCGTCTGTGGTCGAACACCGACGACCTCGACAACAAGGTCGTGGGCGGTGTGCTGTCCGGCAGGTACACCTGGCTGGAGGAGGGCATCGTCGACCCGAGCGGCGAAGGCCCCTGGATCGCGGATGCGACTCCGGGCCCGGCGCAGCGGGAGAACGTCCACCGCCCCATCCGCTGACCGTGCGCACCCGGTGCCCCGGCCGTCGTCGATCTCCCGATCCGCGGCGGCCGGGGCACCGACGCGCCGACCGGCATCCGGCGCCCGGTCGTGCAGACAGCCCCCGGTCACCCCGGCGCGGGCGCCCGTTCGCGGGACGCACTGTCCGACCGCACAGCGGTTACGGCCACAATGGGGGAATGAGCGACAGCCCATCCCCTCTCGCCGACCCCCATATCGCCTTCGATCCGTCCGAAGGCCGCCGGGACATCGTCGTCCTCGGCTCCACGGGGTCCATCGGCACGCAGGCCATCGACCTGGTCCTGCGCAACCCCGACCGCTTCCGCGTCACCGCACTCTCCGCCGCCGGCGGACGGGTCGGGCTCCTGGCCGAGCAGGCCCGGCAGCTGCGGGTCGACACGGTGGCCGTGGCACGCGAGGACGCCGTGCCCGCGCTGCGCGAGGCGCTCGCGGGGCAGTACGGCACCGAGCCCCTGCCGGAGATCCTCGCCGGGCCGGACGCCGCCACCCAGCTCGCCGCCTCCGCCTGCCACACCGTGCTCAACGGCATCACCGGCTCCATCGGCCTCGCCCCGACCCTTGCCGCGCTCGAGGCGGGCCGCACTCTCGCCCTCGCCAACAAGGAGTCGCTCATCGTCGGCGGGCCGCTGGTGAAGGCGCTCGCCGCGCCCGGCCAGATCATCCCGGTCGACTCCGAGCACGCGGCACTCTTCCAGGCGCTGGCCGCGGGCACCCGGGCCGATGTACGCAAGCTCGTCGTCACCGCGTCGGGCGGCCCCTTCCGCGGCCGGACCCGCGCGGAACTGGCGAACGTCACCCCCGACGACGCCCTCGCGCACCCCACCTGGGCGATGGGCCCGGTGATCACCATCAACAGCGCGACGCTGGTCAACAAGGGACTGGAGGTCATCGAGGCGCACCTCCTCTACGACATCCCGTTCGACCGCATCGAGGTCGTCGTCCACCCCCAGTCCTATGTCCACTCGATGGTGGAGTTCACGGACGGATCGACCATCGCCCAGGCCACCCCGCCCGACATGCGCGGACCGATCGCCGTCGGCATCGGCTGGCCCGAGCGGGTCCCCGACGCCGCCCCGGCCTTCGACTGGACCACGGCGTCGACCTGGGAGTTCTTCCCGCTGGACACCGAGGCCTTCCCGTCCGTCGGACTCGCCCGGCATGTGGGGCAGCTGGGCGGCACGGCGCCGGCGGTGTTCAATGCCGCGAACGAGGAGTGCGTCGACGCGTTTCTCGCAGGGCGGCTGCCGTTCAACGGAATCCTGGATACGGTCACCGAAGTCGTCACCGAGCACGGAGTGCCCGCCGAGGGAACCCGGCTGACGGTGTCGGACGTCCTGGAAGCGGAGACCTGGGCCCGGGCGAGGGCCCGGGAACTGGCAGTGAAGGCTACGGCGGAGGCTCGCGCATGACGATTCTGTTGACGGTCCTCGGCATAGCTCTCTTCGCAGTGGGGCTGCTGATCTCCATCGCCTGGCACGAGCTCGGCCACCTCTCCACGGCCAAGCTCTTCGGCATCCGCGTCCCCCAGTACATGGTCGGCTTCGGCCCGACCATCTGGTCGCGGCACAAGGGCGAGACGGAGTACGGCATCAAGGCCATCCCCATGGGCGGCTACATCCGCATGATCGGGATGTTCCCGCCCGGCGAGGACGGCCGGCTGGAGGCGCGGTCGACGTCGCCCTGGCGCGGAATGATCGAGGACGCCCGCTCGGCGGCCTTCGAGGAACTGAAGCCCGGGGACGAGAAGCGGCTGTTCTACACGCGCAAGCCCTGGAAGCGCGTGATCGTGATGTTCGCCGGGCCGTTCATGAACCTGATCCTCGCCGTCGCGATCTTCCTCGGGGTGGCGATGACCTTCGGCTTCGCGACCCAGACCACCGAGGTCGCCGGGGTCCAGAAGTGCGTGATCTCCCAGAGCGAGAACCGTGACACCTGCGCCAAGGGCGACCCGGTCTCGCCCGCCGAGGCCGCCGGCCTGCAGACGGGCGACAAGATCGTCGCCTTCAACGGCAAGCCGGTCGACGACTGGGCCACCCTGTCGAACCGCATCCGCGAGACCATCGGCCCGGCCACCATCACCGTCGAGCGCGGCGGACAGGAGCAGGTCCTTCAGGCCACGCTCGCCAAGAACTCGGTGGCCAAGAAGAACGCCGACGGCGAGGTCGTCCCCGGGCAGTACGTCCCCGCGGGCTACCTCGGCTTCGCCGCCAAGACCGAGATCCTGCCGCTGTCCTTCCCCGATTCGGTCGACCGCATGGGCGACATGATCGAGAACGGTGTCGAGTCCATGGTGGCGCTGCCCGCCAAGGTCCCGGACCTGTGGAATGCCGCCTTCAGCGACGGCGACCGCAAGGACGACTCCCCGGTGGGCGTGGTCGGTGCGGCCCGTATCAGCGGTGAGGTGATGAACCTCGACGCACCGGCACAGAACCTGATCGCGATGTTCATGATGCTGCTCGCCGGCTTCAACCTGTCGCTGTTCCTGTTCAACATGCTGCCGCTGCTGCCACTGGACGGCGGTCATATCGCGGGCGCCCTGTGGGAGTCCGTACGCCGCAATCTGGCCAAGCTCTTCCGGCGTCCCGACCCCGGCCCCTTCGACGTGGCCAAGCTGATGCCGGTCGCCTACGTGGTCGCGGGCATCTTCATCTGCTTCACCCTGCTCGTCCTGGTCGCCGACATCGTCAACCCCGTCAAGATCAGCTGAGCGGATCCGCCACGGCGGACAGGTACGGAGACGGCCGGACACCCCATGTGTCCGGCCGCTCACCTTTTCGGGGTGTTTGCCTGCGCGATGTGCTGACGACAACCCCGGTGCCGTAATCTCGACTGCTGGAGCCCGCCGATCTCGGGACCTCGATCCACTCCTTGGGGTTGCACAGCAGATGACCGCGATTTCTCTCGGTATGCCATCCGTTCCGACCAAGCTCGCCGACCGCCGGGTGAGCCGGAAGATCCAGGTCGGCACCGTCGCCGTCGGTGGCGACGCCCCCGTCTCCGTCCAGTCGATGACGACGACCAGGACGTCGGACATCGGTGCCACGCTGCAGCAGATCGCTGAACTGACCGCGTCCGGTTGCCAGATCGTGCGGGTCGCGTGTCCGACGCAGGACGACGCGGACGCGTTGGCGACGATCGCCCGCAAGTCGCAGATTCCGGTGATCGCGGACATTCATTTCCAGCCGAAGTATGTGTTCGCGGCGATCGACGCGGGCTGTGCGGCGGTGCGGGTGAATCCGGGGAACATCAAGCAGTTCGACGACAAGGTGAAGGAGATCGCGCGGGCGGCGGGTGATGCGGGGACCCCGATCCGGATCGGGGTGAACGCGGGTTCGCTGGATGCGCGGTTGCTGGCGAAGTACGGCAGGGCGACGCCGGAGGCGCTGGTGGAGTCGGCGCTGTGGGAGGCGTCGCTGTTCGAGGAGCACGGCTTCCGGGACATCAAGATCTCGGTGAAGCACAACGACCCGGTGGTGATGGTCAACGCCTACCGGCAGCTGGCCGCACAGTCGGACTATCCGCTGCATCTGGGTGTGACGGAGGCGGGTCCGGCGTTCCAGGGCACGATCAAGTCCGCGGTGGCGTTCGGCGCGCTGCTCAGTGAGGGGATCGGGGACACGATCCGGGTTTCTCTGTCGGCGCCGCCGGCGGAGGAGGTCAAGGTCGGTATCCAGATCCTGGAGTCGCTCAATCTGCGTCAGCGGCGGCTGGAGATCGTGTCGTGTCCGTCGTGCGGTCGGGCGCAGGTGGATGTGTACAAGCTGGCCGATGAGGTGACGGCGGGTCTTGAGGGCATGGAGGTGCCTTTGCGGGTCGCGGTCATGGGGTGTGTGGTGAACGGCCCGGGTGAGGCCCGTGAAGCCGATCTGGGTGTCGCGTCCGGCAATGGCAAGGGTCAGATCTTCGTCAAGGGCGAGGTCATCAAGACGGTGCCCGAGTCGAAGATCGTGGAGACGCTCATCGAAGAGGCGATGAAGATCGCCGAACAGATGGAGAAGGACGGCGTCATGTCCGGCGAACCCGAGGTCTCGGTCAGCTGACAGACGCCATCGGGCCCCGGGCACGCAGTGTCGTGCACCGGGGCCTGTTGCTGAGCTCGGCACCCGGGGTACCCGCCAGGTACAGTTCGGAGATCAGCAGACCGTATGGTGAGGCCCCTCGTGTTGACGCAGACCACCACCCGGGTCCTTGAACCCAGCGACCTCGGCGCGGCGCTCGCCGTCCTCGAGAGCGAGCCCGTGACGAACGCCTTCGTGGCATCCCGGGTCCAGGTCGCCGGGCTCGACCCCTGGCGCCTCGGCGGCGAGATGTGGGGCTGGTACGCGGACGGGCGGCTCCGCTCACTCTGCTACTCCGGCGCCAACCTCGTGCCGATCTGCGCCGGACCCGAAGCCGTACGCGCCTTCGCCGACCGGGCCCGCAGAGCCGGCCGCCGCTGCTCGTCCATCGTCGGCCCCGCCGAGCCCACCGCCCAGCTGTGGCGGCTGCTCGAACCGAGCTGGGGCCCCGCCAGGGACGTACGCGCCAACCAGCCGCTCATGGTCACCGAGCAGGTCCCCGACGACATCGAGCCCGACCCTCACGTCCGCCGCATCCGCAAGGACGAGATGGAAGTGATCATGCCCGCCTGCGTGGCCATGTTCACCGAGGAGGTCGGCATCTCCCCGATGGCGGGCGACGGCGGACTGCTCTACCAGGCACGCGTGGCCGAACTCGTCGCCGCGGGGCGCTCGTTCGCCCGGATCGAGGACGGCAGGGTCGTCTTCAAGGCCGAGATCGGCGCGGCGACCACGGACGCCTGCCAGATCCAAGGGGTGTGGGTGGACCCGGAGTTCCGTGGCCGGGGACTGTCCGAGACGGGCATGGCGGCCGTGCTGCGCTACGCGCTCGCGGACGTCGCCCCGGTCGTCAGCCTGTACGTCAACGACTACAACACCGCTGCCAGGGCGTCGTACCGCCGCGTCGGCTTCCGTGAGGTCGGAGCCTTCATGAGCGTGCTGTTCTGACGGAGCGCGACGGCAAGTAGGGTTCGCGCATGGCAGCACTTCCCGGAGGCGCACCCCTGACCCCCGACATCTCCGTCGGACCGGTCGATCTGGCCGCGCGCATCGACGAGGCCCTCGCGGTGCAGGCCCTCGCCTTCGGGCTGAGCGACGACGAGGTCGAGGTCCGGCGCCACATCGTCGACCGCCATCTCCTCCAGCCCGGCGCCTGCGCCCTCGGCGCACTGACCGGCTACGGGCGTCTCGTCGGCTTCGTCTACGGCATGCCCAACGACCGCACCCACTGGTGGTCCACCGTCGTCGAGCCCTATCTGCGGCGGGACGACAGCGACGGCTGGCTCGACGACTCCTTCGTCATCACCGAACTGCACGTCCACCCCGCTTTCCAGGGCCAGGGCATCGGCCGTGAGCTGATCACCACGATCACCGACCGGGCACTTCAGCCGCGGTCGATCCTCTCCGCCATCGACATCGAGAGCCCGGCCCGCGCCCTCTACCGCTCGCTCGGCTACCGGGACCTCGCGCGCCAGGTTCTGTTCCCCAGCGCCCCCAGTCCGTACGCCGTGATGGGCGCCCCGCTGCCCCTGCTCCGCGGGAACTGATTTCCGCCCGCACCCACCGCCCGGATAACCTCCTGCCAGCATCCTTATACGACGCAGGAGAATTCCCCATGGCAGCCCAGGTCCAGCGCATGTCCCGTCTGATGGTCAAGACACTGCGCGACGACCCGGCGGACGCCGAGACGCTCAGCCACAAGCTGCTCGTCCGCGCCGGGTACGTCCGGCGCAACGCGGCGGGCATCTGGTCCTGGCTGCCGCTCGGCAAGAGGGTCCTGGAGAACGTCACGCGCGTGGTGCGCGAGGAGATGGACGCCATCGGCGCCCAGGAGGTCCTGCTGCCGGCCCTGCTGCCCAAGGAGCCCTACGAGGCGACGGGCCGCTGGGAGGAGTACGGCGCGGAGCTGTTCCGCCTCAAGGACCGCAAGGGCGCGGAGTACCTGCTCGGTCCGACGCACGAGGAGATCTTCACCCAGCTGGTCAAGGACCAGTGCACGTCCTACAAGGACCTGCCGGTGATCCTCTACCAGATCCAGGCGAAGTACCGCGACGAGGCGCGTCCCCGTTCGGGCATCCTGCGCGGCCGTGAGTTCCAGATGAAGGACTCGTACTCCTTCGACACGACCGACGAGGGCCTGGCGGAGTCGTACGCGCTGCACCGCGCCGCGTACATCAAGATCTTCGAGCGTCTCGGGCTCTCCCACCGCATCGTCTCGGCCGTCTCCGGAGCCATGGGCGGCTCCGCGTCCGAGGAGTTCCTGGCGCCTGCGGCCGCGGGCGAGGACACCTTCGTGTACTGCCCGTCCTGCGACTACGCCGCGAACACGGAGGCCGTGACCTTCGTCGCCCAGGCGGTCTCCGCCGACCACCCCGCGGTGGAGGAGCTGGACACCCCCGAGACCCCGACCATCGAGACGCTCGCCGCGCTCCTGGAGGTCCCCGCCTCCGCGACGCTGAAGAACCTGCTGGTCAAGGTCGACGGCGAGATCGTCGCCGTCGGTGTGCCCGGCGACCGCGAGGTCGACCTCGGCAAGCTGACGGACCACCTGGCGCCCGCCACCGTGGAACTCGTCACGGCGGACGACTTCACCGGCCGCCCCGACCTCGTACGCGGCTATGTCGGCCCGCAGGGCCTGGAGAAGGTCCGCTACATCGCCGACCCGCGGGTGGCCCCGGGCACGGCCTGGATCACCGGCGCGAACAAGGCCGACACCCACGCCCGCAATGTCGTCGCCGGCCGCGACTTCGAGGTCGACGACTACCTCGACGTCGTCGTGGTCCAGGACGGCGACCCCTGCCCGCAGTGCGGTACGGGGCTCAAGCTCGACCGCGCGATCGAGATCGGCCACATCTTCCAGCTCGGCCGGAAGTACGCGGACGCCTTCCAGCTCGACGTGCTCGGCCAGAACGGCAAGCCGGCGCGGGTGACGATGGGCTCGTACGGCATCGGCGTCTCGCGCGCGGTGGCGGCACTGGCGGAGCAGACGGCGGACGAGCAGGGCCTGTGCTGGCCGCGGGAGATCGCCCCGGCGGACGTCCACGTGGTCGCCGCGGGCAAGGCACTCCAGACGGAGCTCGCCCTGGACGTCGCCGACCAGCTGGCGGCGGCGGGCCTGCGGGTCCTGGTGGACGAGCGTCCCGGGGTCTCGCCGGGCGTGAAGTTCACCGACGCGGAGCTGATCGGTGTCCCGAAGATCCTGGTGGCGGGCCGCCGGTCGGCGGAGGGCGTGGTGGAACTGAAGGACCGCCGCACGGGGGAGCGGGAGGAGCTCCCGGTGTCGGAGGCGGTCGCGCGCCTGCGGGGCTGAGCGGTCGGGGGCGCCCGATTCCAGCCCGTCCGGCGTTCGAGGACATGCCCGTAGGGCGTGCCCGGCAGTGACGGCGCGGCGGGTTGGCGGGGCGCTGCCCCGGGGCCCGGACCCCGCGCCTCAATCGCCGGCGGGGCTGGATGGTGCGGCCTGCCGCCCTGGCGAGGGCTGGGATGGTGCGGCTTGTTGCCTGGCGGGGCTGGATGTGCGGCCCGTTGCCCTGGCGGGGCTGGATGTGCGGCCCGGTGTGCGGGGCACGTTCAGCCCGGCCGGCGACACCTCAGAGCCAGCTCGCGAACTCCAGGCCCAGTTCCGCCTCTTGCGCCCGGCCCGACGACTGCGCCCTCGTCGCCGACTCCACCGCGCGGAACAGCGTCCAGCCCCGCAGCCGGTCCGGGTCCACCTCCAGTGAGTCCGCCAGCTTGTTCACCCGGCGGCGGGCCGCCGACGCCCCCGAGGACGCGGCGATCAGGTCCTCCACCCGGTCGCGGACCAGCCGCGCCAGGTCGTAGGCGCGTTCACCCACCAGCGGTTCCGGGCCCACCGCCAGCCACGGCGTGCGGTCGCCCGCGAGGACCTTGCCCTGGCGGAAGTTGCCGTGCAGCAGCAGCGTCTCCGGCGGCGCGGCGGTCAGTTCGTCGCGGGCCGCGAGCGCCTCGGACACCAGCGCCGACGACGCCTCCGCCGAGACCCGCATCGCCTCCGCCTGCCGTGCCGTCCGGTCCGCCACCGACTCGAAACCGTGGCCCGCGGGCGGCTCGACCCACAGCCGCCGTACGATCCCCGACGCCTCCAGCAGCGCCTTGGCCTCCGGCAGTGAGCGCAGGCTCATCTCCGGGTGCAGCCGCTCCAGCAGCAGTGCGTCGCCGGGAGCCGCGAGGAGGCGCACCGCGCCCCAGCCGTCCCAGTGCTCCAGCGCGGCCCGTTCCAGGGCGGGCGCGGCCGCGGGCGGGGCGAGCTTCAGCGCGGCCGGGGTGCCGTCCTCCAGGCGTACGAGGACGACCACACTGCTCCGGCCCCCGGGGCCATCACCCGTTCGACGTCCAGCCCCTCACGGGACACCGCCTCGTCGGTGAGCGCGGGCAGCAGCCCGAGCCAGTCGTCGCTCTCGCCGAGCGCCCGAACCAGACGCCGGGGCGCTTCAAAACCCACGTGTGTGCTTCCCTTTCACTGCCCGGCCGCCCGCTCGGCGAGCCCAGGAAAGGCTACGCCGCTGCCGCGCCAGCGCACGGCACGCACCGCCGCCTCCCGCAGCGCCCCGGCGGCCTCGCGCCGCAGCGGTCCGTCGGCGGCCCGTACGAGATCGGAGCAGACGCCCGCGATCCGGTCCTCCAGTACTGCCGCGAGGCGCACGGCCGCGGCCGTGTCCGGTACCGCGAAGGGCAGGTTGTACGCGGCGGCCGCCGCCTCGGGCGTGCCGCCGAGGTCCCGCACGGTGCGGACGAGCGCATCACGCCGGGCGCGGTGCGCTCCGTGCGCGGCGGTGGCCTCGGCCCGGCGGGCCTCGCCGACCCGGGCGCCGACGACCCCGTAGCCGTAGACCGCGGCGTGCTCCGCGGCCAGCGCCGCCTGAAGGGCTTTCAGGACCTCGTCCGTGCTCATGGCGAGGCCCCGTTCGTCAGCAGGTAGACGTGCGTCGCGCCCGCCGCGGCGACCGACGCCAGCAGGCGGGCCAGCTCGGGCGGCGCCTCGTCCAGAGCGGCGGCGTGTGCCTCGAAGGCACGTTTCTCCGCACTGGCGAGCGAGGCGAGCGCTTGCGCGGGAACCGTGGGGACCGGCGCAGTGAGGGCCACCGGGGGCGTCCCGCCGAGCGCCGTGACATGCGCGGCCACCGCCGTGCGCAAGGGGGTGAGCCGCCCGGCCAGCGCCGGATGCTGTGCGATGGTGGCGTCGTAGTGGTCCCGCAGGGACCCGCTCGTCGCGGCCAGGCGCCTGCGCAGGGCCTTCTCCGCCCGGGCCGGGTCGCCCGCCGGGCCGGAGGTCCGGGTCTCGGCGGCCGGCCGGTCCGAACAGCCCGTCAACACCGCCGCCGCAGCCGCACCCGTCGCCATGAACGCACGTCTGCGTGTCGTCCCCGTGCGCCCCACGCGTCTCTCCCTCGGCATCTCGTGATCATCGCCGCAGGCGAGCGTACCTGCGGGTGCCGTGCAGGTGGACGGCAACACCCCTCGGGACCGGATACCCTTTGATCTGACACGCGACGATCCCACAACAGCACACGCGGCCGAGGAGTCACCCGGATGAGCACCACCCAGAGCGAGAGGCTGCGCGGGCTGCTGGAACCGCTCGTCAGCGCCGCGGACCTGGATCTGGAAGAGATCGAGGTGTCCCGGGCCGGCCGGCGTCGCATGCTGAGGATCATCGTGGACTCCGACGAAGGCGCCACGCTGGACGCCTGTGCCGAGCTGAGCCGCGCCATCTCCGCCAAGCTCGACGAGACCGACGCCATGGGCGAGGACGAGTACGTCCTCGAAGTGAGCTCGCCCGGCGCGGACCGCCCCCTGACCGAGCACCGCCACTACGTGCGTGCCGTCGGCCGGCTCGTGAAGCTTCAACTCACCGAGGGCGGGGACGTGGTGGCCCGCATCCTGGCCGTGGACGACGAGGGGCTCGACCTCGAGGTGCCCGGCGTGAAGGGCCGCAAGCCCACCGCCCGCCGGGTCGCCTTCGCCGAGATCGCCAAGGCTCGCGTGGAGATCGAGTTCAGCCGCAAGGACAAGAAGGAAGAGGAGGCGTAGCCGTGGACATCGATGTGAAGCTCCTGAAGGGCTTGGCACAAGAGAAGGAGATCCCCTTCGACCTGCTGGTCGAGGCGATCGAGTCGGCCCTCCTCATCGCGTACCACCGCACCGACGGCAGCCGCCGTCACGCCCGTGTCGTGCTCAGCCGCGACACCGGCCATGTGACCGTGTGGGCGAAGGAGGAGCAGGCCGATCTGGAGGAGGGCCAGGAGCCCAAGGAGTTCGACGACACTCCCTCGGACTTCGGCCGTATCGCCGCCACCACCGCCCGCCAGGTCATCCAGCAGCGGCTGCGGGACGCCGAGAACGACGTCACCTTCGGCGAGTACGCCCGCCGTGAGGGCGATGTCGTCGCCGGCATGGTGCAGCAGGGCAAGGACCCGAAGAACGTTCTCGTCAGGCTGGACGACAAGCTCGAGGCGATCCTGCCGGTGCAGGAGCAGGTCCCGGGCGAGGAGTACACCCACGGTCTGCGTCTGCGCACGTACGTCGTCCGGGTGGCGAAGGGTGTGCGCGGCCCGTCCGTGACGCTCTCCCGAACCCACCCCAACCTGGTGAAGAAGCTTTTCGCGCTGGAGGTCCCGGAGATCGCGGACGGCAGCGTCGAGATCGCGGCGATCGCCCGCGAGGCCGGCCACCGCACCAAGATCGCGGTCCGCTCCACCCGTTCCGGACTCAACCCCAAGGGCGCCTGCATCGGCCCCATGGGCAGCCGGGTCCGCAATGTCATGGCCGAGCTGCACGGCGAGAAGATCGATATCGTGGACTGGTCGGACGACCCCGCCGAGATGGTGGCCAACGCCCTCTCGCCCGCCCGCGTCAGCAAGGTCGAGGTCGTGGACCTCGGCGCACGCTCGGCCCGGGTGACCGTCCCCGACTACCAGCTGTCACTGGCGATCGGCAAGGAGGGGCAGAACGCCCGTCTGGCCGCCCGTCTCACCGGCTGGCGCATCGACATCCGCCCGGACACGGAGCAGAGCGACGACCACGGCCCCGACCAGGGCTGAGGAATGCCACCGGGCTGAGCGCCGTTTCACGAACGGGGCGCCTCACCGGGATCGAGACAACGATCGTTCGATTTTTGCCCCGAAGGGGTGAGGTCGCTACGGGGAGGTAGACTTAGACGTGTCTGGCCGGACGCACGACCGAGCATGCCCTGAACGCACATGTGTGGGATGCCGGGAGCGGGCGGCCAAGAGCGATCTGCTGCGCATCGTGGTGGTCGGTGGCGAATGTGTCCCCGATGATCGCGGTACGCTGCCCGGCCGGGGTGCGTATGTACACCCCGCCTCGGTCTGTCTCGACCTGGCTGTACGCCGCCGGGCTTTCCCACGGGCCTTCCGGGCCCAGGGACCGCTCGACACGGCTGGAGTACGGCGGTATGTCGAGCAGGCAGCACCGTAAGGAAGAGAAGTACGGCACGGAACCCCGTGCGGTCAGGTACCTCGCGAGTTGGAAGTAGGTCGAGATTGCGATGAGCACTCGATGAGTACGCGATGAGTACGCCCATGAAGTAGCGACGGTCCGGCGGTAACCCGGACCTAAAAGGAGCGAAGTGGCTAAGGTCCGGGTATACGAACTCGCCAAGGAGTTCGGGGTTGAGAGCAAGGTCGTCATGGCCAAGCTCCAAGAACTCGGTGAATTCGTCCGTTCGGCGTCCTCGACGATCGAGGCGCCGGTTGTACGCAAGTTGACTGACGCACTGCAGGGGCCCGGCGGCAACGCCGGCAAGTCCGCTGCGAAGCCCGGCGCGCCTCGCAAGGCCGCGCCCTCCCCCGCAGCGGCAAACCGCGCGGGCGGTACCCCCACGCCCGGCGCGCCCTCCCCGGCGCCGTCGGCCCGTCCCGCTGCCCCCAAGCCCGGCGTCCCGGCCCCCAAGCCGGCCGCAGCCGAGGCTCCGGCGAGCAGCACTCCCTCGACCGCACCGGCTTCCGGCCCCCGCCCGGGTCCCAAGCCCGCGCCGGCCAAGCCCGCTCCGGCGGCTCCGGTGCCCGCGGCCGAGTTCTCCGCACCTGCCCCGGCGCAGCCCGCCGCGCCGCAGGCCCCCCGTCCCGGTGCCCCCGCCCCGCGTCCTGCCCGTCCGGCTCCGGCCGGCGGTCAGCGCGACGGTGGTCAGCGTGACGGCGGCCGCGGCGGCGACCGTCCTGCCCGCCCCGCGGGCCAGGGCGGAGCGCGCCCCGGTGGCAGCCGTCCGGCCGGTCCCCGTCCGGGCAACAACCCCTTCACCTCGGGTGGCTCCACCGGAATGGCGCGCCCGCAGGCGCCCCGTCCGGGTGGCGCTCCCCGTCCCGGTGGCGGCGGCGCTCCCGGCGCCCCGCGTCCGCAGGGTGGTCCCGGCGGCGCTCCCCGGCCCCAGGGCCAGGGCGGCGCTCGTCCGTCTCCCGGCGGCATGCCCCGTCCGCAGGCGCCCCGTCCCGGTGGCGGCGGCGGTCCTGCCGGTAACCGCCCGAACCCGGGCATGATGCCGCAGCGTCCTGCTGCCGGTCCCCGTCCTGGTGGCGGTCCCGGTGGCGGCGGCGGTGGCCGTGGTCCCGGCGGTGGCGGTCGTCCCGGCGGTGGCGGCGGCGGCGGTCGTCCCGGTGGCGGCGGCGGCTTCGCCGGTCGTCCCGGTGGCGGCGGCGGTGGCGGCGGCTTTGCCGGTCGTCCCGGCGGTCCCGGTGGCGGTGGCGGCGGTTTCGCCGGTCGTCCCGGTGGTCCCGGTGGCGGCGGTGGCCGTCCCGGCTTCGGCGGACGTCCGGGTGGTCCCGGTGGCCGTGGTGGCACGCAGGGTGCGTTCGGCCGTCCCGGCGGTCCGGCGCGTCGTGGCCGTAAGTCGAAGCGGCAGAGGCGCCAGGAGTACGAGGCCATGCAGGCCCCGTCGGTCGGCGGTGTGATGCTGCCTCGTGGCAACGGACAGTCCGTCCGTCTGTCGCGCGGTGCGTCCCTCACCGACTTCGCGGAGAAGATCAACGCCAACCCGGCGTCGCTCGTCGCCGTGATGATGAACCTCGGCGAGATGGTCACTGCCACGCAGTCCGTCTCCGACGAGACGCTGCGCCTGCTCGCGGACGAGATGAACTACGTCCTCGAGATCGTCAGCCCGGAGGAGGAGGACCGCGAGCTTCTCGAGTCCTTCGACATCGAGTTCGGCGAGGACGAGGGCGGCGAGGAGTTCCTCGTGTCCCGTCCGCCGGTCGTGACCGTCATGGGTCACGTCGACCACGGTAAGACCCGACTGCTGGACGCGATCCGCAAGACGAACGTCGTTGCGGGCGAGGCCGGCGGTATTACGCAGCACATCGGTGCGTACCAGGTCGGCACCGAGGTCAACGGTGAAGAGCGCAAGATCACCTTCATCGACACCCCGGGTCACGAGGCGTTCACCGCCATGCGTGCCCGTGGTGCCAAGTCCACCGACATCGCGATCCTCGTGGTGGCGGCGAACGACGGTGTGATGCCCCAGACGATCGAGGCGCTGAACCACGCCAAGGCGGCCGGTGTGCCGATCGTGGTCGCGGTCAACAAGATCGACGTCGAGGGCGCGGACCCGACCAAGGTGCGCGGTCAGCTCACCGAGTTCGGTCTGGTGGCCGAGGAGTACGGCGGCGACACGATGTTCGTCGACATCTCCGCCAAGCAGGGTCTGCACATCGACTCCCTGCTGGAGGCCGTGGTCCTCACCGCGGACGCCTCGCTCGACCTGCGGGCCAACCCGGAGCAGGACGCGCAGGGTATTGCGATCGAGGCTCACCTCGACCGCGGCCGCGGTGCCGTCGCCACGGTGCTCGTCCAGCGCGGAACGCTCCGCGTCGGCGACACGATGGTTGCCGGTGACGCGTACGGCCGTGTCCGGGCGATGCTCGACGACAACGGCAACAACGTCGAGGAAGCGGCTCCGTCCACTCCCGTCCTGGTCCTGGGTCTCACCAACGTCCCCGGTGCCGGCGACAACTTCCTGGTCGTCGACGAGGACCGCACCGCACGGCAGATCGCCGAGAAGCGTGCCGCTCGTGAGCGGAACGCCAACTTCGCCCGCAAGGGTGTCCGGTTCTCCCTGGAGAACCTGGACGAGGCGCTCAAGGCCGGTCTGGTGCAGGAACTCAACCTCATCATCAAGGGCGACGCGTCCGGTTCGGTGGAGGCTCTCGAGTCCTCGCTGCTCCAGCTCGACGTCGGCGAAGAGGTCGACATCCGGGTGCTGCACCGCGGTGTGGGTGCGGTCACGGAGTCGGACATCGACCTGGCGATGGGCTCCGACGCCATCGTCATCGGCTTCAACGTCCGCGCTGCCGGGCGTGCCCAGCAGATGGCGGAGCGCGAAGGCGTCGACGTCCGGTACTACTCGGTGATCTACCAGGCCATCGAGGAGATCGAGGCGGCCCTCAAGGGCATGCTCAAGCCGGAGTACGAAGAGGTCGAGCTCGGTACGGCGGAGATCCGCGAGATCTTCCGCTCGTCCAAGCTGGGCAACATCGCGGGTGTTCTCATCCGCTCCGGCGAGGTCAAGCGCAACACCAAGGCCCGGCTCATCCGCGACGGCAAGGTCATCGCGGAGGACCTCAACATCCAGGGTCTGCGCCGCTTCAAGGACGACGTCACCGAGATCCGCGAAGGCTTCGAGGGCGGTATCAACCTCGGAAACTTCAACGACATCAAGATCGACGACGTCATCGCGACGTACGAGATGCGGGAGAAGCCTCGCGGCTGATCCACGCAGCATCGGTCGGGGTCGCTCGACGGGAAAATATCCGTCGAGCGGCCCCGGCCGCTGCGTGTACGGTTCTTGTGTCCCTGCCAAACCCTGGCAGGTGTCATGAACCCGAACCGGCGGGACATCCGGATACATACATGTATGTGGGGACACTGTCCTTCGATCTGCTTCTCGGCGACGTACGGTCGCTGAAGGAGAAGCGCTCCGTGGTCCGCCCGATCGTCGCCGAGCTCCACCGGAAGTACGCGGTGAGCGTGGCGGAGACCGGAGACCAGGACCTCCACCGCAGGGCAGAGATCGGCCTCGCGGCGGTCTCCGGGGACACGGGGCACCTCACAGACGTACTCGACCGGTGCGAGCGCCTTGTCGCCGGCCGGCCGGAGGTGGAGCTGCTGTCCGTTCGACGCAGGCTCCACAGCGACGAAGACTGATGGCAAGGCAAAGAAGGAGAAGGACCAGTGGCCGACAACGCGCGGGCGAAGAAACTGGCGGACCTCATCCGGGAGGTGGTCGCCGAGAAGCTGCAGCGCGGCATCAAGGACCCGCGGCTCGGCACGCACGTGACCATCACGGACACCCGGGTGACCGGTGACCTGAGGGAGGCCACGGTCTTCTACACGGTCTACGGCGACGACGAGGACCGGGCCAGCGCCGCTGCAGGACTGGAGAGCGCCAAGGGCGTTCTGCGCTCCGCGGTCGGCGCCGCGGCGGGCACCAAGTTCACGCCCACCCTGGCTTTCGTGGCGGACGCCCTCCCGGAGAACGCCAAGACGATCGAGGACCTGCTCGACAAGGCACGGGCCTCGGACGCGAAGGTGCGTGAGGCGTCCTCGGGCGCCGCGTACGCCGGTGAGGCGGACCCGTACCGCAAGCCGGAGGACGAGGACGAAGCCTCGGAATGACACAGCAGAACAAGACGCCGGACGGCCTTGTCATCGTCGACAAGCCGTCCGGCTTCACGTCGCACGACGTCGTCGCCAAGATGCGCGGGATCGCGAAGACCCGTCGCGTCGGACACGCGGGAACACTCGACCCGATGGCGACCGGGGTCCTGGTGCTGGGGGTCGAGAGGGCCACCAAGCTCCTCGGGCACCTGGCGCTCACCGAGAAGGAGTACCTCGGCACGATCCGGCTCGGTCAGACGACCGTCACCGATGACGCCGAGGGCGAGGTCACGGCATCCGTGGACGCCTCCGGGGTCACCCGGGAAGGTATCGACGCCGGTGTGGCGGCCCTGAGCGGCGCCATCATGCAGGTGCCGTCCAAGGTCAGCGCCATCAAGATCGACGGCAAGCGTTCCTACGCGCGCGTGCGCGGCGGCGAGGAGTTCGAGATCCCGGCCCGTCCGGTGACGGTCTCCTCGTTCCGCGTGTACGACGTGCGGGAAGCGGTCGCGGAGGACGGGACCGCCGTCGTGGACCTGATCGTCTCCGTCGTCTGCTCGTCCGGGACGTACATCCGTGCGCTGGCGCGTGACCTCGGTGCCGGCCTCGGCGTCGGCGGCCATCTCACCGCGCTGCGGCGTACCCGCGTCGGCCCGTACGGGCTGGACTCGGCGAAGACGCTCGACGAGCTCCAGAAGGAGCTCACGGTCATGCCGATCGCGGAGGCCGCCGAGGCGGCGTTCCCGCGCTGGGACGTGGACGAGAAGTGCTCCCGGCTGCTGATCAACGGTGTGCGGCTGGACATGCCGGCCTTCGACCGCGCTCCGGTCGCCGCGTTCGGGCCCGACGGACGCTTCATCGCCCTCGTCGAGGAGCAGAAGGGCAAGGCCAAGAGCCTCGCCGTCTTCGGCTGACCGCCGGCCGGGCGGCACCGGCTCCGGAGCACGCCCACCGGCACGTCCGGGGCGGGCAGGCTCTCACCGTGCAACGTCCGCGGACGCACACGGCCTCATCGTGGAACGGGCAGGGTCGCTGCCCGTTCCACGATCCCCCTCGGACGGTGTCTATCCACCGGGCACCCTGGATTCACCCCATCGAGCAGGCGCTCGGAGTGACCACGGGTGCACTCGGGGGCGCGTTCGACTTGCGTACTTCTCCCGCTGATCACTGCCGATCTACCGTCGCACCATGGGACGCGGGGACCTGGCAACGCTGGTACGTATCTGCGATCTGGCGGGGCGGCCGCGTGGCACCGGGTTCGTGGCCGACCAGCTCGGCACGGTCGTGACCAGCCATGAGGCTGTCGACGGGCTGGTGCGGCTGGTGCTGCACGCGCCCGGCGACCGCACTTGCCTCGCGGAGGCCGACGCCATCACCCCGCTGCCGGAGGCCGGCCTCGCGCTGGTGCGCACCGACGGTCTCGGTGTGCGGCCCCTGCCGATCGGTACGCGTGAGCGGATCGAGGCGGGGACATACGTGCGGCTGCCCGCCGGTGGCTGGCGCGAGGCCCGGGTCCTCGGATCGGCACAGGTGACCTACACCGCCACCGACCGCTTCCATCTCGTCGCCGAGGCAGTGGAGTTGGCGATCGGGACGGACGGCAGCGACGCGCTGCGACTGGGTGGCGGGGCCGCCGGCGGCCCCGTGCTCGACTCCTCGACGGGCGCTGTGCTCGCCGTCCTCGGCACGGCACTGCAGAGCGGACATCGTGCGGCGGGATTCGCGCTGCCCCTGCGGACCGCCGCGGCGCCCGCGGACGGGCCCCTCGCCGACCTGCTGCGGCGCAATGCCGCAACCGTCCCGGCCTACGGGCAGGACCTCAACCTGGCCGCCGTCCTCGAACTCACCGCGACCTCCGTGGGCACGGTCGGCGGCCCCAGTGCCTGGCCCCACCCGGTCGAACGGCCCGAGCTGCTGCGGGAGTTCGGCTCCTTCACCGCCCTCGTCATGGGACTCGTCGGCGATCCCGGCACCGGCCGTACGACCGAACTCACCGCGCTCGCCTGCCGCCGCGGCCAGGGTGCCCGCCCCGAGCCCACGGTGTGGCTGCGCGGCGCGGATCTGCACGCCGACGACACCTCCGTCGCCGACGCCTTCGCCCGCACACTGCGACAGGCCGGGCGCATCCTCACCGCGTCGGGCGCGCACGGCGACATGGGGCTCGTCACGCCCGGACGGGTCGCCCGCCTGGCCCGGGCCGCCGGGCGCCCGCTGATGATTCTGCTGGACGGGCCCGAGGAGATGCCGCCCCAGCTGGCCCACCGGCTCGCCGACTGGACCGCGGGCACGGTCGAGTGGCTCGGCGACTGCGGGGTGCGGATGGTGGTCGGCTGCCGCCCCGAGTACTGGGAGCAGACAGGGGCACTGTGCCCGCCTGAGGTACTGCACCAGCCGGCCCGGTCCGCGCTTCGGCTGCCGCCCGCGGTCCGCGTCGGTGCCCTCTCGGCGGACGAGGCGAGCGAGGCGCGCGAACGGTACGGACTGCCCGCCGACGCGGTCGACGCGGCCGACGAACGGCATCCGCTGGCGCTGCGGCTGCTCGCCGAGGTCCGCGAGGCGCTGCCCGGCGACGTACCGGGACGGCCCTCGCGCGAGGAGATCTTCACCGCGCATCTGGATCTGCTGTGCCTGCGCATCGCCGTACGCATCGCGGCCGCCTCACGCCCACCGCTGCGAGGGGCTGCCGTACGCCGGCTGGCGGCGCGGGTGTCCGGCCGGGTCCATGAGGCCGCACGACGCTGTCTGGGGCCGGGGCAGGGGGAGTTGGACCGCGAGTCGTTCGAGGAGATCTTCCCGTGGCGCACCGGCTGGGCATCGGCGGTCCTCACCGAGGGACTGCTCGTTCCCGCGGGCACCGGCTACCGCTTCGCCCACGAGGAACCGGCCGACTGGGTCCAGGGCGCGCATCTCGACCTGGACGCGGCCCTGCACTCCCTGGTGCACCGCTGGCACGCGAGCGCGCCGGTGGGGCTGCCGTCGAGGCCGGGTGCGAGCGGTGGTGGCGGCGGATACGTTCCGCCGCCACCGGGGTCGGGCGGGACCCGCGCCCCGACGCTCGCCGTACCGCGCCATCGCATCGGACCCGTCGTCCAGGCGCTGCTCCTGCTCGACCGGGTACACGGCCCGGCTGCGCTCACCCGCCGGCTGGAGGAGCTGATCGATGCGCTGGAACGCCTGGACGAGGTGCGCGAGGACTCCGGCGGCGACCGGCCCGCCGACTGCGACCGGGCGTATACGGCGTGGGCGGTCGGCGACAGGGAGGACGTGGTGGCACCTGATCCGGCCGTGGCGGGGGAGCGGACCGGTGCGCGGGACCGGGTCGACGACGCACGCTGGTGGGGTGCCCACCTGCTCGGCGAGGCCCTGCTGCGGGTTCCCGACGCGCGTGCGTACCTCCCCGTCCTGCGGCTGCTCGCCGACCGGATCACCCGGCGCTCCGTACGCGAGGGCGGCCCCGAACACCTCGGCGGATTGGGCGAGTTCGGGCCCTGGTTCTGGGAGCGGCTCCAGGTGCCCGAGGCCGAGCGGCTGGATCTGCTGCGCCGGCTCGTGCCCGCCGACGGGCCTCCCGGGGCCCGGCGCCTTCCCCGCTATCTGGACGCCGCCGCCGCCCGGCTGGCCGCCGCCCCCTCGGCCGTACAGCCGCTGCTGTGCCGCTGGTTCACGGACACCACACCGCTGCCCGCCGAGCCCGGCGCGCAGCTGCGGCCCACCGTCGCGGGCGCCGCGCAGGCGCTGCTCTACGCCCGCCGGGACCTCGCCGTCGACGACCTCACCGAGGCCCTCGTCGCCACCGCCCACCCCCGCGCCGACGAACTGCTCGCCGCGCTCGCCGGGGACGAGCCGTCCGCCCTGTGCCGGGCCGTCGACCGCTGGGCCCACGACCCGCGGCCCGAGCGGCGCGTCGCGGCCGCCGCGTACGGACCGGTCACCGCCGCCCGGGTCACCACCGAGGCCGACCGTGAACTGCTGCGCTACGCCGCGTTCGCCCTCCTCGCCCGCGCCGCCGACACCTCGCTGCACGGGCCCGCCCTCGCTCTCCTGGTCCGCGACCCGCACACCCGCTCCCGGCACCTCGGCAGGGCGCTGGCCGCCTTCACCGCGGGGGACCCGCGGCTGCCGGTGAGCGCGCTCGCCAGGGCCCTGACCACCCACCCCGAGCCCGTGCTCGCCGCCTTCCGGGAGCGGCTGCACCAGCCCGGGGAAGGCGCGGCGGAGGTGCTGCGGGCCCTGGCGGAGGTCGACGAACCGGTCCTGGCGCGCCGGGCGGCGGAACTCGTCGGCGAGTACCTCGATCACCGGCCCGAGGGTGCGGCGCATGTCGCCGCGTACGTCGAGCGCCGCCTGGAACAGGGGCCCGGAGCCAGAGCTGTCCTCTTTCCCCTGGTGAGAGGGCTGCTGCGGGGCCGCCCCTGCCAGGTGCGCCGGGCGCTGGCACCGGTGCTGGCCGCTCCTGGCACGGTGGTGTCGCGGGCGCTGCGCTCCGAGCTGCTCGACATCCTGCTGGACTGCGAGGAGCGGGAACAGGAACCGGGGTACGGGCCCGCCCTGGGACACGGGTCCGCCCCGGACGCACCGGGGTACGGACGCGTCGCGCCGCAGAGATCGCGGAGCAGCCGTGATCCGTCCGTCCTCGACGCGGTGCTGCGGGCCGCCGCGCTCGGCTGCGCGACCCGGCCCGAGGCCCGTACCCGCGCTCTGGTGCACCGCACCGGCATGCTCCTCGTCCGTACGCCCGAGGGCGCCACCTGCTTCGACCGTCGACTTGTCGAGCTGGCCCGTGAGGTGCCCGGGTTCGCCGCCCAGGTAGCGGGCTGGCTGGCCGGAGCGCCGCAGGAATGGGCGGCGGTCGTCGGTCCGAGCGCACGGCGGATGGTCGAGACCCTGGGCAGCCCGGTGCCGATGCATGCCGGAAGCCGCGGGCATGGCAGTCTTAGACCTGCGTAATCGGCAATCCAGACACAGGTTCGGGCGAGGAGCGGTCACAGTGCAGCGCTGGCGTGGGTTGGAGGACATCCCCCAGGACTGGGGACGCAGCGTCGTCACCATCGGCTCCTACGACGGGGTGCACCGCGGGCACCAGCTGATCATCGGGCGGGCGGTGGAACGGGCGCGTGAGCTCTCGGTGCCGTCGGTCGTCGTCACCTTCGACCCGCACCCCAGCGAGGTCGTCCGCCCCGGCAGCCATCCGCCGCTGCTGGCCCCGCACCACCGGCGCGCCGAGCTGATGGCGGAACTGGGCGTCGACGCCGTCCTGATCCTGCCCTTCACCTCCGAGTTCTCGAAGCTGTCGCCGGCCGACTTCATCGTCAAGGTGCTGGTCGACAAGCTGCACGCGCAGGCGGTGATCGAGGGACCGAACTTCCGGTTCGGCCACAAGGCCGCGGGGAACGTCGAGTTCCTCGCGGAGCTGGGCCCCACGTACGACTACGGGGTCGAGGTCGTCGATCTGTACGTCTCGGGTGAGGCCGGCGGCGGCGAACCGTTCTCGTCCACCCTCACGCGGCGGCTGGTCGCCGAGGGTGACATCGAGGGCGCGAACGAGATCCTGGGCCGCCCGCACCGGGTGGAGGGCGTGGTGGTGCGCGGCGCGCAGCGCGGCCGCGAGCTGGGCTACCCCACCGCGAACGTGGAGACGCTTCCGCACACGGCGATCCCGGCGGACGGTGTGTACGCGGGCTGGCTGACGGCGAACGGCGAACGCATGCCGGCGGCGATCTCGGTGGGCACGAACCCGCAGTTCGAGGGCACGGAACGCACGGTGGAGGCGTACGCGATCGACCGGGTGGGTCTTGATCTGTACGGACTGCATGTGGCCGTGGACTTCCTGGCGTACGTGCGGGGCCAGGAGAAGTTCGAGTCGATCGAGGCGCTCCTGGAGGCGATCGCCGCGGACGTCAAGAAGTGCCGCGCGCTGACGGCGGGTCTCTAGCGCCGTGAGCGGCCGGCGCCGGCCGCGGCGCGGGTCACAGCGCTCCCCACAGGCGTGAACGCTTCATCAGGTGGTCGTGGACGAGCGCCACGGACGGATGGGCGAGACCGCCGACGCGGGTGGCCAGATAGAGCGTGTTGAGCGGTGCCACGTGTGGGTGGTGCAGCAGCTCCACCGAGCCCGCGGCCAGGGCGGGTTCCGCGAGGTACCGGGGCAGCACCGAGACACCCGCTCCGGCGACCACCGCCGTCAGCACCGCGCGGAGGTCGGGCACGACGACCGCGACCTCGTTGGACGGCCGGCGGCCGAACTCCGAGCGCCAGTAGCGGCGGATGATGGGCAGTTCCTCGGCGTACGCGACCAGGGGCAGCGTCCCCAGGGCCTTGACCGGATCCGTGGCCAGCAGGGCGGGGTCGACGGTGCGGGCCAGCGTCGGCGGTCCGACGAGTACGAACTCCTCGTCCGCGAACGGTGTCGCCGCCACATTCTTGAGGGCGGGCCGCACGGCGGAGACCACGAGGTCCAGACGGGAGTTCGCCAGGGCGGAGAGCAGATCACCGGCCAGTCCGACACTGATCCGCAGCCGTAGCCCGCGGGCCGCCAGCGGAGCGAGAGCGGGGACGACGCGGGCGGTGACGAGCTCCGCCGGGCCGGCGAGGTGGACCTGTCCGTAGAGCGCGTCCCCGCCGCTGTCACCGTCGCTGATGGCGGACCGCAGCTGGTCGAGGTGCGGCCCGACGCGCCGGGCCAGGTCGTCGCCGCGCGCGGTCGGTGTCACACCGCGGCGCGAGCGTACGAACAGAGGCTCCCCGATCTGCTGCTCCAGGCGCGCCAGTTGGCCGGTCACAGCCGGCTGGGAGAGACCGCGCCGGGTGGCGGCGGTGGTCAGCGATCCCGCGCGGTGGATCTCCAGGAAGGTGGCCAGCAGGTCGAGATCCACCACGCAACCCTTCAGTCATAAGAATGGTGATGACTGGAATCAGCCTACTGGACTAACGCTGATGGTTCCGTGGTTGTGTCGACCGGAACGAGGTACGCGAAGGAAGCGAGCGATCGCCCGACGCGTCCGACCGAGAACGACGAGAGAGAAGAACACGATGGCCAGGATCCTCATGATCGTCTCCGCCGCCGACAGCCTCACGCTGGCCGACGGCACCGCCCACCCCACCGGCTTCTGGGCCGAGGAGCTCGCCGCCTCCCACCAGCTCATGCGCGAGGCCGGGGCCGATGTCGACATCGCCACCCCGGGCGGCGCCGCCCCCACCGTCGATCCGATCAGCCTCGACGAGCGCGGCGGCGTGGAGGAGGCGGACGCGGCACGGTTCCGCACGTACCTGGACGGCATCGCGCGGGACCTCGCCGCTCCGCTGGCCCTGGACGCGGTGTCGGTGGACGACTACGACGCCGTCTTCATCCCCGGCGGCCACGGCCCGATGGCCGATCTCGCCCACGACGCCGACCTCGCCGGGCTGCTCATCGAGGCCGAAGCGCGCGGGAAGCTCGTCGCCGCGCTCTGCCACGGACCGGCCGCCCTGCTCAGCGCCACCCGCGCGGACGGCGGCTTCGTCTTCGCCGGGCGCTCGATGACCTCGTTCACCGACGAGGAGGAGAAGCAGGGCGGACTCGGGGACGCGTCCCCGTACCTCGTCGAGACGCGGCTCCGGGAGCTCGGTGCCGTCATCGACGCGGGTCCGGCCTGGCAGAGCAAGGTCGTCGTCGACGGCAACCTGATCACCGGGCAGAACCCGCAGTCGAGCGTCGACACCGCACGCCGGGTCCTCGCCGAACTCGAAACCCGCACGGCGTAACGGCACCGGAGGCGGGCCGTCACCCGAAGGGAATCCGGCCCGCCGCCGGCCGCACGCTCGTGCAGCTCAACACCCCGCCGGCGTCACGCCGATGCCCAGTGGCAGGCCACCCCCGCCACCGCTCCGCTCCCCAGCACCGGCAGCTCCTTCGTACGGCAGTCGCCCGACACCCCCGCTCGGTCCGCCTCGCCCGAGGACAACACCTGGCAGCGGGCGTGGAAACGGCAGCCGGACGGGATGCGGGAGGGATCCGGGGGCTCGCCCGTGAGGACGACCGGCGGCACCTCCGACTCCGGGAGAACCGACAAAAGCGCCTGTGTGTACGGATGCTGAGGGGCCGTCAGCACCTCCTCCACCGTGCCGGTCTCCACGATCCGCCCCAGGTACATCACCGCCACCCGGTCCGCGATGTTCCACGCAAGGCCGAGGTCGTGCGTCACCACGAGGGCCGACAGGCCCAGTTCGTCCCGCAGGCGCAGCAGCAGCGCGAGGATCTCGCCGCGCACGGATGCGTCGAGCGAGGCCACCGGTTCGTCCGCGACGATCAGTTCGGGCTCCAGGACCAGTGCGCCGGCGATGACGACACGCTGACGCTGGCCTCCCGAGAGTTCGTGCGGATAGCGCAGGAAGAAGCGTTCGGGCGGACGCAGCCCCGCCCGGGACAGTGCTCCGGCGACGGCTGTGCGCTCGTCGCCCTCGTATCCGTGGATCCGCAGGCCCTCGGCCACGGCGTCGTAGACCGTGTGCCGCGGGTTGAGGGAGCCGCTCGGGTCCTGGAGGACCAGCTGGACCCGCTTGCGGTACGACTTGAGCCCACGCGAGCCGTAGTCCAGCGGGCTGCCGCCGAAGGTGACACGCCCCGACGTGGGCGGCACCAGGCCGAGCAGCGAGCGCGCCAGGGTGGTCTTGCCGCAGCCGGACTCGCCGACCAGGGCCACGATCTCGCCCGCGCCGATGTCGAGGTCCACCCCGTCGACGGCGCGGGCGGACGGGCCGCCGCGCCGTCCGGGGAAGGTCACATGCAGACCGGCGGCCGAGAGCAGGGGAGTGGTGGTCATGACGGGCTCCTGGGTCACAGCTGTTTCTCCACCGCCGCGCCGACATGCACGCACGCCGCCTGGTGGGTGTCCCCGGCCGACACGAGCTCCGGGTCCGCGTCCGTGCAGATGTCCAGGGCCACGGGACAGCGGGGATGGAAGGTGCATCCGGTGGGCAGGGCGGCGGGGTCCGGCGGGTCGCCCGGCAGTCCGCGCGGCGCCCGGCGGGAGCCGATGTCGCCGATGCGCGGGAACGCGTCGGAGAGTGCCCGGCCGTAGGGGTGCTGGGCGGAGTCGTAGACGGTACGGGCGGGGCCCTCCTCCACGATCCGGCCGGCGTACATGACCGCGAGCCGGTCGCAGGTGTCGGCCAGGACCGCCAGGTCGTGGCTGATCATCAGCAGGCTGATGTCCTGTTCGGCCACCAACTGCTCGATCAGCCGCAGGATCTGCGCCTGGATCATGACGTCCAGCGCGGTCGTCGGCTCGTCCGCCACGATCAGTCGCGGGGCGCAGGCGAGGGCCATGGCGATCATCACGCGCTGCCGCTGACCGCCGGAGAGCTCGTGCGGATAGGCGTCGGCGCGCGCCACCGGCAGACCCACCTGCTGGAGCAGTTCCCCGACCTTCTTCCTCGCGACGGCGGGGGTGGCCTTCTGGTGCAGCAGGATCGGCTCCGCGATCTGGTCGCCGATCCGGTGCACCGCGTTCAGCGAGTGCATCGCGCCCTGGAAGACGATCGACGCACCCGCCCACCGCACGGCCCGCAGCCGCCCCCACCGCATGCTCAGGATGTCCTCGCCGTCGAGCAGGATCTGTCCGCTCAGCTGTGCCGAGGCGGGCAGCAGACGCAGCAGCGCGAGGGCGAGTGTCGACTTGCCGCAGCCGGACTCACCGGCGATGCCCAGCTTCTGTCCCGCCGCGAGCGTGAGGTCGACACCGCGTACGGCGGGCACGGCGCGGGCGCCGGAGCCGTACGTCACCTGAAGGTTCTTGAGTTCCAGGAGGCTCAACGCGCCACCCCCAGCTTCGGGTTGAGCACGGACTCGATCGCCCGCCCGCACAGGGTGAACGCCAGCGCCACGAGCGCGATCGCCAGCCCGGGCGGTGCCAGGTACCACCAGTGGCCGGACGAGACCGCACCCGCCTCCCGCGCATCCTGGAGCATGCCGCCCCAGGAGACGACGGTCGGATCGCCGAGGCCGAGAAAGGCGAGCGTCGCCTCCGTGAGGATCGCCGTCGAGATGCCGAGGGTCGTCTGCGCGAGGACCAGCGGCATCACGTTCGGCAGCACATGGCGGCTCATGATGTGTCCGTGTCCGCCGCCGAGTGCCTTGGCGCGTTCGATGTACGGCCGCGACTCGACCGCGATGGTCTGCGCCCGCACCAGGCGCGCCGTCGTCGGCCAGCTGGTCACGCCGATGGCGATGACCACGGTCCACACACTGCGGGACATCACGGTCGCCAGCACGATCGCCAGCACGAGGGTCGGCATCACCAGGAACCAGTCGGTGACCCGCATCAGCACGGTCTGGAACCAGCCGCCGTAGTGCCCGGCGATGATCCCCACGACGGTCCCGATGGCGACCGACAGCGCGGCGGCCAGCAGACCCACGGTGAGCGAGATCCGGGCGCCCCACACCAGGAGGCTGAGCAGGGACCGGCCGAACTGGTCGGTGCCCAGCGGGAATTCGGCGCTCGGCCGTTCCAGCGCGGTTCCGGGCGCGTTCGTCACGCTCTGCACGTCGTCACCGACGAGCAGCGGTGCGGCCACCGCGATCAGGGCGATCAGGACGAGCGCTCCGAGACCGAAGAGCCCGGCCCGGTGCGTACGGTACGAGCGCCAGAAGCGGCTCACCGAGTCGCGGCGGCGCGCCCACGTCAGCGACGAGGCGGTGGTTGCGGTCGTCATCGGCCCACCCGGGGGTCGAGCAGCGGATACAGCAGGTCGGCGAGGAGGTTCATCACGATCATCGCGCCGGCGAAGACCACGAACAGGCCCTGGACGAGCGGCAGGTCGGGCACGCTCAGCGCCTGGTAGAACAGGCCGCCGAGCCCGGGCCAGGAGAACACCGTCTCGACCAGGATCGAGCCGGCCGCCACATGGCCCAGATTGATGAACACCATGGTCACGGTGGGCAGCAGGGCGTTGGGCACGGCGTGCCGGCGGCGCACGACGTCGTCGCGCAGCCCCTTCGCCCGTGCCGTCGTCAGATAGTCGCTGCCCATCTCGTCCAGCAGTGAGGACCGCATCACCAGCAGGGTCTGCGCATAGCCGACCGCGACCAGCGTGATCACCGGCAGCACCATGTGGTGGGCGACATCGGCGATGTAGGCGAAGCCCGTCTCGTCGCCCGACTCCATGCCGCCGGTGGGGAACAGCCCCGGGATCGGGCCGATGCCCACCGAGAAGGTGATGATCAGCAGCAGACCCAGCCAGAACGACGGCACCGACCACAGCGTCAGCGCCACACCCGTGTTGACCTTGTCACCCAGGCTGCCGTGCCGCCAGGCGGAGCGGGTGCCGAGCCACAGGCCGATCGCCGAGTAGACGACGACGGCGACACCCGTGAGCAGCAGCGTCGCCGGGACCTTCTGGGCGATCAGCTCGCCGACGGGCGCGTGGAACTGGTACGACATGCCCAGATCGCCCGTCAGCGCCTTGCCGCAGTAGTCCGTGAACTGCTGCCACATCGGCTGGTCCAGCCCGAACTGCTTGCGCAGCGTCGCCAGTTGCTCGGCCGACGTCGGCATGCCGTGCGTCATGGCCTTCACCGGGTCACCGGGGATGATCCGGAAGAGGAAGAAGCTGGTGACGAGCACGGCCAGCAGCGAGATCGCCGCGCCGCCCAGCCTGCCCGCCACATAGAGGAGATAGGCCCGTGCGTTCCCGCCGGCGGCGCGGGCCTCAGGGACCCGCGCCACCGCGGTGGCGGTGCCTGTCGTGCTGGTGGTGCTCATCGGCTATTCACGGTCTTCCGCGGTGGACCGGCGGCGCATCGCGACGAACACTCCGAGGGCGGCGACGAGGACCACGGCCGCGCCGATGCCGATCACGACGCCCGTGGAGGAGCCGCTGTCGGAACCGCCGTCACCGGCGGCCGGCTCGGCCGACCACCAGCTCCAGTACCCGTCCTGACCCCAGAGGTTGCCCGCCGCCTCCGGCATCGTCGTGATGGACTTGATCTGGTCGGTACGGTACGCCTCGACCGCGTTCGGATACGCGAGGACATTCATGTAACCCGTGTCGTACAGCCGCGACTGCATCTGCTTCACCAGATCGGCCCGCTTGGCCGCGTCGTACTCGACCGCCTGCTGTGCGTACAACTGGTCGAACTGCTTGTCGCAGATGAAGTTGTCGGTGGCGCCGGTGTCCTTCGGTGTGGCAGGCAGCGCCGCGCAGGTGTGGATGGACAGGACGAAGTCCGGGTCGGGGTTGACCGACCAGCCGTCGAAGGCCAGGTCGTAGTCGCCCTTGAGCCAGGGGTCGGACACATTGTCGAGACAGTCGACCTTGAGCCCGATGCCGAGCTCGCCCCACCACTCCTGGAGGTACTTGCCGATCGCCTTGTCGTTGGGGTCGGTCGCGTGGCACAGGATGCGGAGGTCGAGCGCCTTGCCGTCCTTGCCCACGCGCTTGCCGCTGCTGTTCTTCTTGTAGCCCGCCTGGTCCAGCAGCGAGGCCGCCTTCGCCGGGTCGTACCCCATCTTCTGGGTGGCCGCCGGCTTCCAGAAGTAGGACCCGAAGCGCGGCGGGATGTACCCCTCGCCCTCGACGGCGTGCCCCTGGAAGACCTTGTCCACGATCGTCTTGCGGTCGGTGGCCTGGAAGAGCGCCTTGCGCACGTTCGGGTCGAGCAGGGCCTTGTGGCCGCTGCCGAACGCCTTGCCGTCCTTCGACTTCGCCCCCGGGTTGGTGGCCAGAGCGAAGAAGCGGCGGCCCGGCGCGTCGTTGACCTTGATGTTCTTCGCGCTCTTCAGCGCGGACGCCTGGGCGGGAGTGAGGCCCTGGACGAAGGAGACCTCGCCCTTCTGGAGGGCCGCGACCGCCGCGTCACCGTCCTTGTAGTACTTGAGCACCAGCTCGTCGAACTTGGGTGCGCCGCGCCAGAAGTCCTTGTTCGGCTTGAGCTTGACGAACTGGTCGACCTTGAAGTCCGTCACGACGAACGGGCCGTTGCCGACGATCGGGAACTGCTTGTCGTTGTTGAACTTCGAGAAGTCCCCGACCTTCTCCCACACATGCCGCGGCACGATCGGGACGTCCAGCGCCGTCATCGTGGCCTGCGGCTTCTTCAGCGCTATGACCAGCGTCTCCGGGTCAGGCGCGGTGACGGTCTTGAAGTTGGACGTGAAGCTGCCGTTGGCCGTGGCGGCGTTCTCGTCCGTCATCATCTTGTTGAACGTCCACGCGGCGTCCTCGGCCGTGGCCTGCTTCCCGTCGGACCACTTGGAGTCCTTGCGGATGGTGTAGGTCCACGTCAGCTTGTCCGGCGACGACTTCCACTCGGTCGCGAGCCCCGGGATCGTGCTGCCGTCCTTCACGTCGTAATTCGTGAGGTACTCGTAGGCCAACCGGTGGACGGTGGTGCTGACCAGACGCTGCGCCAGAAACGGGCTCAGTGAGTCCACGCTCTGCGACACGGCGACGGTGAGCACCTTCTTGCCGTCGTCGTCGGCCGCCTGGACAGGCTGCTGCGGTACGGCCACGAGCGCGGAGGCAGCGAGGCCCGAGGCGAGGAGAAGGCGGAGGAACCGTGGGCGTTGCCGGGCAGTGCGGGACGAATCCTTGTGGACCATGGGGCGTGACCTCGCGTCATCACTCGCTGTGGAGTCCCGCGTGGAGGCGGGACTCATTTCTCTGGTTCGCCAGCTGGTGAAGCGAAGGTTTATCAGCGGTGGTCGAGCGGCGTCAACGGCGCGTCAAACGTGGTGTGGTCTGCGGGAATGCGCCGAGGGCCCGCACCGTGGAGACGGTGCGGGCCCTCATTGGTTCAGACCTCTGACGCCCTACTGTTGAGGGGCTGGCGGCGCCTGCGGAGGCTGCTGCTGCATCCACTCGGCGGACGGAACAGGTCCTGGTGAATCGGGTTGCCCCGGGCCGGCCTGCTGACCGGGGTGGCCCGGCTGCGGCGGAGCTCCGGCGGGCTGCGCCGGAGGCTGAGCCTGGGGCGGCTGCTGCCATCCCTGGGGCGGATAGGGCTGCTGGGGCGGCTGCTGACCGCCGTACGGCTGCGGCGGCTGGCCCTGCTGCGGCGGGTAAGGCTGCTGGCCCTGGGGGTGGGGCGGCTGCGGCGGGTAGGGCTGCTGACCCGGGGCGGGCTGGCCCGGCACCTGCTGTCCGGGCATCTGCTGCCCGGGGATCTGCGGGGCGGGATACTGTCCGGGCGCCTGCTGGTGTCCCGGCATGGGCGGGGCCATCGTCGGCGGCGGGTTGCCGTCGGCGGTCCACAGGCCCTGCTGCTGCTGGGCCCGGGCGAAGTCCTCGGCGATCAGCGCGGACAGATTGAAGTACGCCTCGCGGGTCTTCGGGCGCATCATGTCCAGGTCGACCTCGGCGCCGGCCGCCAGGTGCTCGTCGAAAGGCACCACGACGACACCGCGGCAGCGGGTCTGGAAGTGCTGGACGATGTCATCGACCTTGATCATCTTTCCGGTCTCCCGGACACCGGAGATGACCGTGACCGAACGCTGCACGAGGTCCGCGTATCCGTGCGCCGACAGCCAGTCCAGCGTCGTCGACGCACTGCTCGCGCCGTCCACGGACGGCGTGGAGATGATGATCAGCTGGTCGGCGAGGTCGAGGACTCCGCGCATGGCGCTGTAGAGCAGCCCGGTGCCGGAGTCGGTGAGGATGATCGGGTACTGCTTGCCCAGCACCTCCAGCACGCGCCGGTAGTCCTCGTCGTTGAACGCCGTCGAGACGGCCGGGTCCACGTCGTTCGCGATGATCTCCAGACCGGAGGAGGCCTGCGAGGTGAACCGGCGGATGTCCATGTACGAGTTGAGGTACGGGATCGCCTGCACCAGGTCGCGGATCGTGGCTCCGGTCTCCCGGCGCACCCGGCGGCCGAGCGTGCCGGCGTCCGGGTTGGCGTCGATCGCCAGGATCTTGTCCTGCCGCTCGGTGGCCAGGGTCGAGCCGAGCGCGGTCGTCGTCGTGGTCTTGCCGACACCGCCCTTGAGGCTGATGACCGCGATCCGGTAGCAGGAGAGCACCGGCGTACGGATGAGGTCGAGCTTCCGCTGCCGCTCGGCCTCCTCCTTCTTGCCGCCGAGCTTGAAGCGGGCGGCGGCGCCGGACGGGTTGCGGCTCGACTTGGCCTTCTGCTTGTTGTTGCGCAGCAGACGGTCGGAGGACAGCTCGACGGCGGCGGTGTACCCGAGCGGCGCGCCCGGCACGGACCGCTCACGCTGGTCGTGCGTGACCGGCGTGGGCCACGCGGCACCGGCACGCGGATCGACGGGGGCGCCCGGGGGCGGTCCCTGCGGGTGCGTCTGCTGCGGGGGTACGTGAGGTGCCTGCGGCGGCTGGCCGGGCTGGGGGAATCCGTAACCGGCCTGGGGCTGCTGGGCGTTGGGGCCGGGGGCCGTGGGCGGGATGGGTGCGGGCTGGGGTTGTGCCTGCTGGGGGAAGCCGTAGCCGCCGCTGTGCGGTGTCTGGGGCGGCTGGGGTGTCTGCGGCGGCTGACCGGGCTGGCCGGGGCCGGGCTGGCCGGGCTGGGGGAATCCGTAACCGGCCTGGGGCTGCTGGGCGTTGGGGCCGGGGGCCGTGGGCGGGATGGGTGCGGGCTGGGGTTGTGCCTGCTGGGGGAAGCCGTAGCCGCCGCTGTGCGGTGTCTGGGGCGGCTGGGGTGTCTGCGGCGGCTGACCGGGCTGGCCGGGGCCGGGCTGGCCGGGCTGGGGGAATCCGTAACCGGCCTGGGGCTGCTGGGCGTTGGGGCCGGGGGCCGTGGGCGGGATGGGTGCGGGCTGGGGTTGTGCCTGCTGGGGGAAGCCGTAGCCGCCGCTGTGCGGTGTCTGGGGCGGCTGAGCTGCCTGCGGCGGCTGGCCGGGCTGCGGGAACCCGTAACCGGCCTGCGGCTGCTGGGCGTTGGGGCCGGGAGCCGTCGGCGGCAGCGGGGCCGGCGGTACGGCCTGCGGCTGCTGCCCGGGCTGTGCCTGCTGAGGGAATCCGTACCCGGTCGGCGCCGGGGCCTGGGGCGGCACGGACGGGTCCGGAGCCTGCGGAGTCGTGGGCCACTGCGGCGCCGGCGCCGGTGCCGCAGGCTGGAAGGCGGGCGGCAGCGGAGGCAGCCCGGCATCCTGTGCGGGCGGCGTGGGAGACCAGGGCTGAGCGGGGGCGGGCGCCGGGGGAGCGTCCTGCGGCTCGGCAGGCGTGACGGGCGCGGGGCCCTCGGGAACGGCGTCCTCGGGCACGGAGTCGGACGATTCGTCCGCCGTGGCCGCTTCCGCCGTCACGTCGTCGTTCGTCGCGGTGTCCGGGCCCTCAGGGCCGTCCTCGGCGCGAGGCGGGGTGTCGCCGTCGCCGCCGTCGCCGGTGTCGCTGTCCACCTCGGAGTGGTCCTCGGTGTCCGACTCCGGCTCGGCGACGGCGGTCTGCTCGGAGGTGTCGGCGGCGGTCTCGGCGTCGGCCGGAGCGCCGGCTTCGGGGGACTCGGACTCGGGCTTGGGCTCGGGCTCGTCGGTGGCGTCCGAGGCAGCGGCCTCCTCCGCTTCCTTCGCCGCCGCACGCTCCGCCATCTCGCGCCTCAGCGCGGCGGGGGAGAAGCGCATGGTGGCGCCGCTCTCCACATCACCGCCGCCGAAGGGCTGCGGCTCGGGCTCGGGAGTCGACTCCGGGCCCGGCGCGGGTGCTTGAGGAGCGGGTGCCTGAGCCTCAGGTGCGGCGGCACCTTCCGGAGACTGCGGAACCTGCGGCTGCCCCTGGACCGGGTCGGGGCCCGGCACGACCGCGGGCGGTGTCTGCGCAGGAGGAGGGGTCTGCGACGGAGGAGGCGTCTGCGGCGCCTGAGGTGCCTGGGCGGGCGGAGCCGGTTGCTGCCAGTTCGGCTCGTAGCCGCCGCTCGCGGGCGCTCCGGGCATCGCCACCGGCGCCCCGGTCGGCTGCGGAGGCGGCGTACCACCCTGCCCCTGCTGCCCCGCGTTCGCGCCCGAGGAGTCACTCGAGGCGTTCTGCGTGTACCAGGCCGGAGGGGTGTAGTCGATGGTGAACTCACCCGTCAGCTCGGCGGGCTCCGCGTCGGACTCGTCGGCGGGAAGGTCCCATCCCCCGCGGATCTCGTCCCGATCGCTGTTCACTGTGCCTCCTGGTGTGGTCGAGCACCCTTGTGCCGTAGTGGGTGGGGGCGGCGACCGCTGACAACCGATCGGCCCGGCTCTCCCCCTGGGGACGCAGCGGGCATCCCCGCAGGTTCCTCTGCCGCTTTCCGTACCACCCTAATCGTCAACAAGGGCGCTCCGGCAGGCCCGCCCACCCCCAGGCTGCTGTCCCGTACGTCACCCGATGCCCCCAAGTGAACTTCGGGCGGCTGAGCGTGAGGAAACCCGTGGGGCAAACCGGTACAACTGCCTACGGAATTCGGCGCCACCGGTCGTCCAGGAGGCCGCGCCAACAATCCGGTCTCGACGACCGGCGACCACGATGCGCGCACCACGCACCGGCGCGCGGCACGGGCGAAGCACGCCGACGCAAACGGCACCGCTCACCCGGCACCGCTCGCCCAGCACAGCGCGGGCGGCGCGCCCCGTGAAGGACGCCCGTCCGGCGCCCGCAGTGCTCAGTGCTCAGTGCTCAGTGCTCAACGCGCTCAGCGGAGGTCGAACTCCCCGTCCCGCGCACCGAGCACGAACGCCCGCCACTCGGCCTCGGTGTAGCGCAGGACCGTGTCGGGCTCCAGAGACGACCGCATCGCCACGGCTCCGCCCGGCAGATGCGCGATCTCGACCCGTTCCTCGTCCTCGCTCGTGCCGGGGGCGCTGAGCCACTCGACGTCAGAGATGTCGAGGGCGTACAGCTCGTCCTTCTCCTGAGCGCTCCCCATCAGCCAAGCTCCCTTTCGGTAACGGCGGGACGGACCTGCCCCGCATGCCGGGAGGCTTCCCGGAGCCAGATGCAAGTCCACGTCACGCGGGCAGTTTATGTCCGTCCCGCCCGCAGATTCCGGGCAACGGAGATGCTTCCCACGAACGGGAACGCTTCCCGCGTCCTGCGGGCTTCCCCCGTACGGGGACGGCGGTGTACGGACCGGCGGTCAGTCCATCCGGCGGGCGACGCCCAGCAGCCCCGTCTCGGCGTCGGTGCCGCTCGTCATGACCCAGTGGCGTTCGCGCCCGGCGACCCAGAGCGTGACACCGTCCGCCAGCGTCGGCAGCGCGTCGATCTCGACGCGCGTCAGACCGAGGATCCGCCCGATCTGCTCCGCCTCCTGTGGTGAGACCCGCTGGACGCCCACGAGCGTCGAGTCCCGCAGCAGACGCGGCGCGACAGGGCTCAGATACGGCAGCAGGGTCAGGACCGACTGCCAGGGCGACGACACCACGCGTCCGCGCGGCGGCCGCATACCGCAGTCCCGCACCACCACGACCGGGCTGCCGACCGTCGCGCCCATCGGCGGCACCCGGCCCACGTCGTGCAGGGCGATGCAGTCGAGGCCCGCGCCTGCGGCCTGCGCCAGTGTCGTCCATGCCTGTGCGCGCCCGGTCTCCACCGCGACCCGGGCGCCGGTGCCCGCCGCACGCAGCGCCAGCACCTGAGCGGTCCACAGCCCGCCGATCAACAGCACGTCGTAAGGGGTCGACCGGTGGAATCCCACCATCAGGGGCCGGCCCTCGGAGTCGTCGCCTATCACGACACCGTCGTCCCCGACCGGCAGGGACAGCGCGCCGAGATGGTCGGCGGCCATGGTGTGCCCCGCATGGCGCGGACCGATCAGTCCGCGCATCGCTGCCATCCTGGCCATTACAGAACACCACCCAGCGGGAGAGTCGCGTGGACACCGGGCAGTTGCTCGCGGTCCAGCCGTACGAGACCGACCTTCGCCGCACGGGCGGACTGCTCCAACGTCCGCCGTACGCCGATGAGTTCGGAGTCCGAGCCGCCGGTGATCCGCACATGGCCGGCCACCGCAAGCCCGCCCTGGTGCGCACCGTGCCGCAGGGTGAGGCTGAAGGTCGTCGCGTACGCGGGCGCCGCCGTGAGGGTGGACACCAGCTTGGGCAGCGGCGCAGCGCCGCGCCCCAACTCGGGCCAGCGGCCCACCGCGTAGGTCGTGTGCCAGCGGTCGTCGCAGCGCCAGACCCGCGCTGTTTCCGCGGTCCGCTGCTGCGGTGCGGCATCGGGCCTGCTTGCGCGGGCCGCGAGACGTGGGCTCGCGCAAGCGGCCGTCGCCATCGCGGAGTTCAGCTCCTCCTGGTCCAGGACGACGGCCTGGAACCCGGCGCCCGTGACCCGGCTCGCCACATGGTCGGCGACACGGACGAGACAGCGCTGGGCGCCCTCGATCCCGCCGCCGCGTGCCTCGACGGCCTCCCGGCAGAGTTCGGGGTCGAGCTTCACCGCCACCCAGGTCATCCGCAGGGCGGGCGCCCCGGTCCGCTCCTGGAGCGGTGCGTACGAGAGCCGGGCGACCGACTGCTGGGGCAGATGCGGAGCAGGTGCCGAACGCACCTGCTGCACCAACTGCACCGATTCCAGCACGATGTCGTCCACCGCGAGAGCCCCGCCGAGCAGCGAGAGCGACAACGACCGCGCACCGAACGCCGGCCGCAGCGCGGAGCCGCTCGCCTCGATGCGGACGACCGCGGTCAGGAACGTGCCGTCACCGAGCATCCCGATGGTGCGGCGGTCGCGGTCGACGAAGGTGAACGGACGCAGACCGGGGGCGCCTTCGACGACAGGTGCCAGGGACGGGTCGGTGTCCGCCGTTGCGGGACCTGCCGCCCGCCTGCGCACCCGCAGGCCGAGGGCGGTCGCCACCCAGTCCTGGACGGCGTGGCCACGCCGCCGTACGAAAGCCAGCAGGACGAGGACTCCGCCGATGACCGCCGCGGGGATCATCCACAGGTCACCGAGGACCATCCCGATCAGCGCCAGGGCGATCGCGATCTCCACCAGGGCGAGCTGCCGCAACTGGAAGGGACCGACACGTCTGGTGCGGGACAGGGGGCGCAGGGTGGTCGTCGCGGGGGCGGCCGACGAAGGGGTTCTCACCTGCGCATTGCTGCGTTGCCCGCGGGAACCGCCGGGCGCCTGTCCGGAAGTCCGCCCATTTCGCGCGCGCGTCGCCGTACCCATCGCCGCGTTGCCCCCTCGTGTCCGTAATAGCCAATTTCCCATGGGCGTTGACCGGGCGATCACCCTACCTGAGCAGTAAGTCGTGAACCCCAGCAGGCATAGTAGGGGGGCGGAACGACGGCGGGCCCGCTCGGAGAGTGCACAGCCCGGCCGCACAGCGGGGAGAGGGACAGCGGACAGATGGCATCACGTCGGGACGAACTCAACGCATACACCTTCGCGAAGCGGAGATTGATCGCGCAGTTCCTCCAGCCCAACGCGACCGGCTCGGAGGAGGGCGCGCCCCGTCCTTTGCGTGCGGTGGTACCGGGAGCGATCGTCGGTGTCGTGATCCTCGCCGGGTTCGGTGCGTGGGGGATGTTCAAGCCCGTCGCGCCGAAGGGCTGGGACGTCGCCGAAGAGAACGTCATCATCGCCAGCAAGTCGACCACCCGGTACGTCGTCCTGGAGACGAAGGGCAAGAGGCAGCTCCACCCGGTGCTGAACATGTCCTCGGCCAAGCTCCTCCTCAAGCCCGGCAAGGGCAAGGTCATCAACGTCGACGAATCCGTGCTCGACAGCGGCAAGATCCCGCACGGCGCGACCCTCGGCATCCCCTACGCCCCCGACCGGCTGCCCGAGGCCAAGGAAGCCGGCGCGGCCAAGCGCTGGGCCGTGTGCGAGCGTCCGGGCGAAGGCGGCAGGGCGATCGAGAAGGCGGCCTTCGTCTTCGCCGAGCGGCAGGAGTCGAAGACCGAGGGGCCGAACCGCCTCACCGGCGGCGATCTGATGTACGTCGAAGGGCCCGGCGAGGCCCGGTACATCGTCGACGCCGGCGGCACGGCATACCCGGTCGCCGACGACGAGTTGCTGCTGCGACAGCTCGTCGGCCAAGGCCGTGAGCCCCAGCGGGTCTCCGAGGCCTGGCTGAGCACCCTGCACAAGGGCGACCCCATCTCCTTCCCCAGGATTCCCGACACCCCCGGCGCCGACGCGGGAGTGTCCGGAGAGCTGGACCCCGAGGTCAACAAGGTCGGCATGGTCCTCACCGCGACCGACGGGACGAAGAACCAGCAGTACGTCGTCCTCCGCGGAAGGGTCGCCCCGGTCTCCGACTTCACCGCGAAGCTGCTGCTCAACAGCCGAGACCTGATCCGCCTCGGCCAGGCGGGCCGGGCGACCTCCGTCAGCGCCGCCAGCTTCCAGCCCGGAACCCCCTTCGGCGACGACAAGAAGTGGCCCGCGAACGCGCCCAGGCCGGTCAACTCGGCGAGCACCGACGAGGGAAGCCGCAACACGGTGTGCAACGTGCTGCGCAAGGTGGACGAGGACGACGGCACGACCACGCTCAGCACCTGGGCCGGCACCGCGTTTCCGGAAGTGCTGCCCACGGGCTCCACGAGTGCGTACGTCACCCCCGGATCCGGACAGCTGTTCCGCCAGTTCAAGGGCTCCTCGACCCGCTCCGGCTTCCTCTTCCTCGTGACCGACACGGGTCTGCGCTATGCCATGCAGTCCAACGGTGACAGCGCGACCGACGACTCCGGCATCGGGTCCTCGGGCTCCGACAAGGAAGACGTCCAGCAAGAAGCGCAGGATGCGCAGGAGCGGCTCGGCTACAAGGAGGTCGACCCGCTGCCGATCCCGGCCGCCTGGTCCGGCTTCCTGCCGACGGGCCCCCGTCTGTCGACCGGCGCCGCGATCCAGCCCCAGGGCTCGTGAGGCCGCCGGAGATGACGTACACCCACCGATCCCTCAGGCTCGCGGCGGCAACGGTGCTGGTCTTCATCGGCCTGCCGGCCACGACGGCCGCCGCCGACTCCGGCCAGTGCAACTTCCCCGGCGACACCTACAAGGGCCGCCCCTGGGCGCTGCAACGCGTACTGCTGGACGAACTGTGGAAGCAGTCCACCGGCAAGGGCGTGCAGGTCGCCGTCATCGACACCGGCGTGGACACCAAGAACCCACAGCTGAAGCGCGCGGTCGATGCCAAGAAGGGGCTGAACCTGCTGCCCGCCAAGAACAAGAAGGGCGAGAAGATCGACCGCGGCGCGAGCAACGGCACCACGGACACGGTGGGCCACGGCACCAAGGTCGCCGGCATCATCGCCGCCCGCCCTCTCAAGGGCACGGGCGTTGTGGGCCTCGCCCCCGCCGCCACGATCATCCCGGTCAAGCAGAACGACGCGGAGGGCAACGGCACCGCGGCGACCCTGGCCTCGGCGATCACCAAGTCGGTGGCCGCGGGCGCCGACGTGATCAACATCTCCCAGGACACGGCCGACGCGGTGGAGCCGGCACCCGCCCTGAAGCAGGCGGTGGACGCTGCCCTGGGCGCGGGCGTGGTGGTCGTCGCATCCGCGGGCAACGACGGCCTCGGCGGCAACGTGAAGAAGACGTACCCCGCTTCGTACCCCGGCGTCCTGGCGGTGGCCTCCTCGGACCGCAACAACGAACGGGCGGCCTTCTCCCAGTCCGGCGACTTCGTCGGCATCGCGGCCCCCGGTGTGGACATGGTCACCACGGTCCCCGGCAAAGGCCACTGCCCCGACAACGGGACCAGCTTCTCCGCCCCTTACGTCGCCGCGGTCGCGGCCCTGATCAAGAGCAAGCACGAGGGCTGGACCCAGAAGCAGATCGTGGCCCAGATCCAGCAGACGGCGGAACGCTCCACCCCGGGCCACGACCGCCTGGTCGGCTGGGGAGTCGTGGACCCGGTCCGCGCCCTGACGGAGGATGACAAGCCGATCGAGCAACCGGTGGCCCACGAAGGAGTGACAAAGGGCGAGGTCCCGACCCCGGCCGAACTCCAACTCGGGGAATCGGCCGAAGAGCGCAACTCCCGGATGGCGACGTACGTCGTTGTGGGAGGGGGCGTCCTGGTGGCGTCGATCGCGGGCGGCGCGGTGGCGTTCCGCGACTCGAAGCGCCGCGCGCGGCGGCTCGGGGCAGGGTAGCCCTGCTTCTGTCGAGGTGCTGTGTCAGCGGTGCTGTGGTCAGGGGTGCTCTGTGAGGGGTTGGTGGGCCCTGTGGGGTCAACTTTCACAGGACTGTCATGATGGGAACGATTGCAACCGCATAGCGGTCGTGAAGCGTCACACCAGAGAAGTCGAGTGACGTATAAGGCACTTGGGGCTGTCAGACCCAGTGGCTAGAGTGGTAGGTCGACGATCGGTGATGGCCGGTTCACCACGATCGCAACGTGGGACAGCTGGAGCAAACGGGGAGGAACGGGCATCGTGCTCGAGGCAGAGGGTGGCGGGGGCAGCACGTCCGGTGGGAGTGACCTGGCGCGCGGTGTAGGCGCGCTGAAGACGTTCCAGAAGCAGATCAACGCACTGCTGGCGGAGTTCGAGGGCGGCGCGGCCGGGAAGTCGAAGGTGGCTGCTCAGGAAGTCTCGCGCGGCTCGTTCAGCGGAACCAATATGGCCTTCGCCGAAGCCGACGGCTTCTTCACCCAGTACAACCGTGTGCACTCGGCACTCACGTCGCTCTCCCGGAGTCTCAGCGACCAGATCGAGCTGATGAGCATCGGCGTACACGCCGCCGACGTCGGCTACGGCAACGTCGAGGAAGATCTGCGGTCCCGCTTCCACACCATCCAGGCACGCCTGGAGGAGGAGAGGAAGGCTCACGAGCAGCGGGAGAAGAAGCCGGGAGACAAGGGTGGCGAGCCCGATGCACCTCGCCAGAACGACACCGGTGGCACAGGGGAATGGGGGTGACGACTGATGGGTGATGAGAAGAAGCCGGAGCTGACCCCTCAGGATCACGAGAAGAAGCAGGCCGAGACCGCTTCGCAGATCGAGGGCCAATTCGGCGCGACTGACGCCCTCGAGCGCTTCGCAACGGTGATGGACAAGATCGGCTTCGGTAACCCCGGCGGCCTGTTCGGCAAGACGAGCTTCGAAGAAGTTCAGCTCAACGCCATGCTCGACCTGCTCGAAGCTTCCAACCCCTCGGACCTCGAGCGGGCCGGAGAAAACCTCGAAAAGGCTCGGGTCGCCCTCAACAAGGCGGCCAAGGACCTCGACGACTTCGTCAAGAAGACGGACTGGAAAGGCGAGGGAGCGACCGAGTTCCAGCGCTACGGCAGCGAACTTGCCGGTTACGCCTGGAAGCTGGGCGCCTTCGCCAACGTGGTCGGCACGCAGATGACGGTCGCCAGCACGGGCCTGACCTCGGTGAAGAACTCCATGCCGCGGGAGCGCGACACTCGGCTGATCGCGAAGAAGCCTGAAGCATTCGCGTTGGCACCGGCCAAGGACACCAACCCGGAGTACATCGAGGCCGTCAAGGTGGAGAAGAACCGCCAAGAGGCCATCAATCAGATGAACCGGCTGTCGTCGTTCTACGCGGTCTCGGAGCAGTCGCTGGCCCAGCAGCAGCCGCCGGAGATGCCGAAGATGCTGAATGCGGCGGTGCCACGGCCGGAGATCTCCCAGCGAGGCACTGAGTCGACCACCGCGGCTTCAAACAGTGATTCTGTGAGCGCCGTCAGCCAGCAGCTGAAGCCTTCACAAGCCGAAGTAGCTGACACAGAAGGCACCACACGCCCCGAAGCGGAAGCCGTGGTGAAGCCGACGCCGACTCCCGAGACGTCGTTGCAGATCGACAACGTCGTGACGCCACCGGCTCCGACCACGAGCCCCGGACCTACACAGCCCGTCACGGCCACTGGTATTCCCAGCACCACAGGCGGAGGGCCGGTTCCGCCGATGACCAGTGGGTTCGCGAACCCCGTAAAGGGCGGGACTGCCCGCTCGGGAGGCACGCCCGGCGTGCCGAGGGCCGGTGGCGGTGGGACCTCCAGCCCTGTCGGGCGGGCCACGGGAGGCAACGGGTCCCCGTCGGTAGGCCGGTCGGGAACAGCCGGCAATGCCGGACCCGTCGGCCGACCGGGAGCCACCGGTACTGGCACTCCCGCCGGACGCGCCGGCGGGACGCCTGGGGGACGTGCCGGTGGGCCAGTCGCTGGGGGGCAGAGCCCAGTCACGGGCCGCGCTGGTGCAGCAGGGCAGCCGACGGCTGGACGTGCCGGGACAAGGGGCTCCGGGCCCAGGTCCGGACGAGCCGACGGCATCGTGGGCGGGACACCACAGCGCACCGCCGGTGGCTCATCCGGTTCGCGTATCCCTCGCGGCACTGTCATCGGCGGCGAGGGGCCCACGGTAGGGCGTTCTTCCGCCGCGAGGCCCAGTCAGTCTGGTGTCGTGGGCGCAGGCCCTGCTCAGAGCGCTGCACGGCCGGCAGGTCGGGGAACTCCCAGCTCGAACGGCGTTGTGGGCACGCCGCGAAGTGCCGGCGCAGGTGGCTCTCGGTCGGGTGCGGGCGCCTTCACAACGGGCGGTGCAGGGCTCAGCGGCAGCCGCCCCGGACAGCGGCAGCGCAATGACGAGGAACAGGAGAGTTCCGGGTCTGCGCGTCCGGACTACCTGACGGAAGACGAAGAAACGTGGGCGGCCAGGCGGCGTAATGCCGTTCCCCCGGTCATCGACTAGGCACAGCGGAAGGTTCGGAAGTAGGGATGACGGCAGGAATGAGCCAGGTCCGAAAGCGCAGCGGGTCGTACGCCATGAGGCGTGGCTTGCTGTGCACGGTTGCCGCGTTGGGGGTCTGGGCAGCGGGCACTATCGGTGCCGCTCCTGAGGCGGTTGCCGCGGACATCAGGTCCAAGCAGTGGTACCTGGATGCTATGCGTGCCGAGGACATCTGGAAGTCCAGCACCGGCGAGGGCATCAAGGTCGCCGTCATTGACACGGGTGTCAACTCGTCCACTGCTTCGCTGAAGGGGCAAGTCCTGAAGGGGCTTGACGCAACGGAATCCGAAGGGGAGGCGACCGACGACTACACCGGCCACGGGACGACAATGGCCGAGTTGATCGCCGGAACAGGCAAGGGAGGCGGTCTGCGAGGACTTGCACCCGGTGCCAAGGTCATCCCAATGCGCGTTGCCACCGAAGACTTCAAGGGCACGGGGGTGAACGCGTGGGACGAGGCCGTTGCCATCAGGGCAGCCGCCGACAGCGACGCGCGCATCATCAGCATGTCGCTCGGCACCCCGTTCCTGACCTACCGGGAGCAGGAAGCCGTCAAGTACGCGCAGAGCAAGGGCAAGCTCTTCTTTGCTCCGGTCGGTAACAGCGGCAACAAGTCCAACAAGCGTGAGTATCCGGCAAACTATGACGAAGTCGTGGGCGTCGCGGCTACCGATCGCGAGGGTCAAGTCGCCAATTACTCCCAGCACGGGGACTTCGTCGACATTGCCGCCCCCGGCAATGACATCCCGTACTGGTGCGACGCGACCTTCGCCAAGTACTGCGTCGGCAACGGCGGAACCAGTGCCGCAACCGCTCTTGCCTCGGCGACCGCCGCGCTCATCTGGTCCGAACACCCCGACTGGACCGCCAACCAGGTGCTCCGCGTCATGTTCGAGTCCGCCGGCCGGGGCGACGACTGGAAGCCCGGCACTGTGAGCAACTACCTCGGTCACGGCATCGTCCGCCCCAACGCCGCCATCAACCGAGGCATCGGGAAGCCGGGCGACCCGAACCTCAGCCCGCTGACCAATGAGAAGACCGGCGGCTCCGCCGCCCCCTCTGCACCAGCTTCGTCACAGCCCCCCAAGCCCAAGCCCGGATCCAACGCCACCGTGGCAGGCTCCAGCAAGAGCACGTCGGACGGCGGCCAGTTGGGGCTCATCATCGGGATCGGCGCAGCCGTGGTGATCGCCGTCGGCGCCTTCGTCGTCGTCCGTAAGCGTCGCAGCGCCTGACCGAACGGCCGGGCCGTTAAGGCCCGTTCAGACCTTCATGTCAAGTTGTTGTGCTTCACCTCGCTACTCGGTGAGGCTTAACGTAACCAGTCACAACCGTAGTTCAGAAGGGAAACGCAACCGTGTCACAGGGCCAGCGGCTTTCAGACCAGCAAGTCATCCAGCTCGAGAAGCACCTCTTCGAGAAGTTCACCTCGATCAAGGGCCAGCTTCAGCAGATTCAGGGCACGATCGACAGCCTTGAGGGCCAGTGGCAGGGTATCGCCCGCGGAGCCTTCGACGGCAAGCAGGAAGAGATCAACACCTCGATGGTGCGTCTCGGCAACATCCTGGCGAAGTTCCTCGAGGCGTTGAGCGCTTCGAGGAAGATCAAGGACGGTTCGGAGGATGACGTCCGTGCCGCTGTTCAGAGCATCAACGTCGACCTCGGTGTCGGTACCACTGCGCCGTCGAACCTGAGCAAGCTCTAGTACCACTGGGCGGATCCGATCTCGGCAGGCCAAAGCCGAATCACAACAACAGGTGAGTGAGGGAATCATGGGCACGAATTACGACGGGCTTGTCGTCAAGTACGGAGCTCTCGACGCAACGGCCACGGTGCTCGGTAACCAGGCCAAGAAGCTCGAAGAGGACCTGCGTTCCATCAAGACGGCCATGGCCAGCGTCGCCGCCGGCTGGGAGGGCGAAGCGCACCAGGCCTACGTCGAGCAGCAAGAGCTGTGGGACAAGGAAGCCACAGACATTCAGCAGGCTCTCCAGGGGATCGGCAAGGTCGTCGGCCAGGCAGGCGGCGACTACATGGGTGGAGACAAGAAGGCTGCCAGCTACTTCCACTAGTAGCTCGAAGTAGTACGCAGCAAGGTGGGGTGGGCACGCGCGAGGGGTGCCCACCCTCTTGCTGTGTCGACACACAGGCGGCCTGTTCGAGGAGACCGGCTGCGCCATCACCGTCGCTTGAACACGTGGCCTGCGGCAGCTCCATGACCGGGTGCGTCAGTGGGCCGGTGACTGCCTCTGCCAGGCCCCCGGCCGCTCACGGCAGACGACGACTTCTCACTCGAAGACCGGCAGCGCCGTCACCTGTGCCCCCGCCCTCACGAAGAGGCGGTTGCCGTCGCCCTGCACCCAGTAGGAGCCGGCATCGTCCGGCAGTCGGCGGCTCCAGACGTGCTGGTGGTCGCTGCGGGACATCACGTAGAGCTCCCAGTCGTCCCCATCGCCCGCCCTCGAGTTGATGGCGCACACCGCATCGCCCTGTACTGCGACAGGGCTGTATATGAAGTAGCCCTTTGGTGATCTCCAGACCTCGGTGCCGTCTGTCGCGTCGCAGGCCAGTATGTACGGGCCCTGCGTGCTGTACACGATGTCGTCCTGGACGAGAGGGGGGCCCGAGGGTTGCAGCATGCCGTCGACCGTGATGCTCTTTGCCCACCGTTCGGTGCCGTCCGACAGGTTGCGGGCGGTCAGCGTGGCACCGTTGATCAGGACCATCTCCTTGTGCAACACAGGGTGGAGACCTGCCTGGTCGATGGACGACTGGTCATCGATGTTCCACACCTCGCGTCCGTCGGCCGTGTCGACGGCCAGCACACGGCCCTTGCCCGTCGCGATCACCAGTCGGCCGCCCCCGGCCACGCTGCGCGGTCCGGTCTTGGCATCCAGCAAGACCTTGGGGCGGACGGTCCAGAGAATGCTGCCGTCGGAGCGGCTGATGCCGCGGAGCCGGTCGTTCTCGGTGAGGACGTACACGGCCGATTCGTCGGCGGCGAGGACGTACTTCGCGGATGCGGGGACCGACCACCGGGCTTCGCCCGAGGAGGCGACGAACGTCATCACGTTGCCCTGCTTGTCCACGGCCGCGACGAGCGCGTCCGACATGGTGACGATACCGGCGGCAGCGACCGGGCCGGGGGCGTGCCAGCGGGGCTTGCCGTCGACGACGCTGTGGGCAGTCAGCCCAGCCTCTGCGGTGTCCATGGCGAACACGACGTCGCGTACAGGCACCAGTCCGCCCCCCGTTTTGGCCAGCAGTTGTACGGGCCCCCACAGCGGCTTGGGCTTCCCGGCCGTCGCGGCAACCGGGTCGGCCATCGGGGTGTCGGCCGCCGGTGGCAGGGCGTAGGGCCCCGAGTCGCCGCCGTTGCCCAGCCACCAGGCGGTTGCCCCGGCTCCGGCTGCGAGCACCGCTCCGCCCACTGCGAGTGTGGTGAGCATGCGCCGTCGTGACATCCCCCCAGAGCCCGAGGAGGCAACCACCGTCGTCAGGTGGTGGATCGTACGTTCCCGCTCCTTGATGTCCGACGCCAGCGGTCCGTGGCGCCAGATCCGTTCCGCGCCGCGGGCGGGCGCGAACGCGACCGCCAGCTGACCGGGCGTCGGCCGATGTGCCGGTTCCTTGGCGAGGCAGGGGCCGATGAGCGGCGCGAGATGCGGCGGGACCCGGTCCATACGTGGTGCTCCGTGCACGACCTCGTACTGCACCGCTGCGACGTGGGTTCCGGTGAACGCCTGGGCCCCGGTGATCGCGTAGATCAGTACGGCACCCAGTGAGAACACGTCTGCCGTGGGTCCGACACGCTGCCCCACCACCTGCTCAGGAGCGCCGAAGCCGGGAGTGACGGGTATCTGCCCGGTGGTCGTGAGGGTGAGCCCGTGCTCGGGCCGGGCGATACCGAAGTCGATGACGCGCGGTCCGGCCGAGGTCAGAACGATGTTGGCGGGCTTGAGGTCGCGGTGGATCAGCCCGGCCGCATGGATGTCGGCCAGTGTCCGGGCCAGCGAGGAGGCCAGGACGCGTAGTGCCGGCTCATCCAGTGGTCCGTGTCTGCCGATGGCGTCGTCCAGCGTCGGACCGGTGAGGAACTCGGTGGCGATCCATGGGCGCCCGCCTTCGGTGTGTGCGCCGAGCACCCGTGCCACGCCGTTGCTGGTGACGGACCGCGCCATCTGGGCCTCGCGGACGAAGCGTTGGGCCAGATTCGTGTCGTGCGCCAGTTCAGGGTGGAGCACCTTCACGGCGGCTTTTCTGCCGAAGGAGTCCTGGCCGAAGTAGACCTTGCCCATACCGCCCTCGCCGAGAACGCCGAGGAGTCGGTACGGTCCGAGCCGGAGCGGGTCGCCGGTGCCGAGGGGTTTCACGCGGGAGGCTGCTTTCTGCGCGATCGGGGGTCAGCTGTATGGATAGGCGGCGAAGTAGTCCTCGCCTACGGCGACAATCGCCTCCGGGATGCCGTCGAAGGCGTAGAAGCGGTCCCCCCGAGCCTTGCGAGTTCTGCCCGCCTTGCCCGTACGGATGGAGAACGACCGCAGTAGCCCAGATTTACTGCTGTACGCGTAAACCTCGCCAACGCCGGGGGCGGGCGGCAGCGTTACGTCGAGGTCAGCTCCGCTGCGGCCCGGGGCGCGCCACCGCAGTTCTCCCGTGACCCAGTCGAGGGCAATGAGACCGAAGCCCTCCTCGACGGCGAGCACGCCATCTCCCCCCAACGCGGGCGGCCCCGTCCGTGCCTTGGCGCGGCCCGGCCCGAACGACCACTTCTCCTCGCCGTTCTTCAGGTCAAGAGCGCGCAGCCGGCCCACCGGAGGGTAGACCTGCCCATCGTCGACCTCCAGCATTCCCCGGATGGCGTCCGGGGCGGGGACGTCGAGCGACTGCCTCCACAGTTCCTTTCCCCGACGTGAGTCGTGGACAGCCAGAGTGACCGTGCCGTCGGCCATTTCCTGGAGGACGGCCAGATGGTCCTTGACGGCCCGCGCGGCCAGGAAATGCAGCCGGTCCGACGTTCGCGGTCGGGAGGGAAGCGGCTGCCGCCACAGTACTTTTGCGGTGTGCACGTCGACAGCGAGCAGGTACCTCCTGGGAACTGTCGTAGCCGATTCCCGTGTCGAAGTGCTCGCCCTGTCCCGCCGCGAGGAAGACGACGCCGGCGTAGGCGCTCAGGAGCTGTGTCGCGGGGAGAACTCCGTTGTAGTCCTCCAGTTCGACGATGTCAGGCTTCAGATCGCGGCCGGACTTGACAGAGGAAATGGTGAGCGGGTGGTTGCCGGATCGCGGGGATTCGGAGGCGTACACCCTGGACTCGTCGATGTCCTCGTCGTCAGTGCACCGGTGCGCCGGGCCCTTCAACAGTGAGGGGATGTCGACGCCACCCTTGCCGACGTCGATGGTCCGCAGCCCGTCGTCGTCCGCGATGGCGAGACTGACGCCGAAGGAAAGGGGAACCGGCGGGGACAGTGAGGCTCCCTCCAGGCGCAGCGGAAGCTCCCACAGCCAATCGCCCTTTTCGGCCGTCGGCGTGGGGGATGTGTTCTTGGCGCCCGAGGTGTCGTCTCTGCTTCCGTCCGCCGAGGTGGCCCACGTCCGGATGCCACCGCCGATCGCCGTGGCGCCGACGAGTCCCGCGCCACCGACGGTGAGCAGGGCGCGCCTGCTGTATACACGGCGTCCGAAAGCAATGGTCCGCGTGGTGTGGTCCGGGGGTGCGGGAAGTCGCTGCGGCTGGTGCTGCCAGACGGCGGTGGCGCGGCGGGCGATGTCGGTGAGCAGCGGGGCCGGCAGGTGGTTGGCGAAATCGCCGTGCCCGTCGTGCAGTTCGGCCGCCAGTTGCCGGGTGGTGAGGCGTTGGGCGGGGGCCTTGGCCAGGCACCGGTCAAGGACCAGCGCCAGGTCGGCCGGGACTCCCGACAGGTCGGGGTCGGAGTAGCGGACGCGGTAGAGGAGGTCGGCCGCCTGGCCCGTGCCGAAGGGGCCGCGGCCGGTTGCGGCGAAGACGAGGACCCCGGCGAGGGCGAACACGTCGCCCGCGGGCGTGTGTTCCTGGCCCGTGGCCTGCTCCGGAGACATGAAGGCGGGCGTGCCCGCCGCCGTGCCGGTACGGGTGAGGCGGTCGTCGCCGGCCGCGCGGGCGATGCCGAAGTCGATGATCTTGGGACCGTACGCCGTGATCATGATGTTGGAGGGCTTCAGGTCGCGGTGCACGACGTCGGAGGCGTGGAGCTGAGCGAGCGCGCCGGCGAGAGCCGCGCCCAGGGCCCGGACGGATGCCTCGGGCAGGGGGCCGCAGAGGGCGACGGCGTCGTCGAGCGGTGGGCCGAGGACGTATTCGGTGGCGAGCCAGGGCGTTTCGGCGGCGGGGTCGGCGGCGAAGACAGCCGCGCCGTGGTGGTCGCCGATGATCCGGGCGGCGTCCGTTTCGAGGTGGAAGCGGGTGCGCGCGGCCGGGTCGGACGCGATGCGGGCGTGCATGGTTTTCAGGGCCAGGGTGCGGCCCGTCGCGGAGCGCGCGAGGTACACGGTGCCCATGCCGCCGTGGCCGAGGCGGGCGAGAAGCCGGTGGCCACCGATCTCGCCGGGGTCGTCGTGGGTCAGGGGCGAGGGCATGGTCATCAGGTCCTGGAAACAGTGTCGGGGACACGGAACTCGGTCGCGAGTACCTGGGCCGACTGGCTGGCGAGAGCGGCGGCGACGCGACCCGGCAGCCAGCCGGGCGTGAGCAGTGACGCCGCCGAGTCCAGCACCGTGGCGGACGGAGCGGACGACGCCGGCGGAAGACCGTGCAGCAGCTCGGCCGCCGACGGGCGGGCCGCTGCGTCGCGGGACAGGCAGCGGGAAATCAACGGCGCCAAGGACGAGGGCAGTTCAGCACGGTCCGGGACGGTGTGGCCGGTTGCCGCGTAGGCGAGTACCGCGCCGAGTCCGTGGATGTCACCCGCGGGGCGCGGGCGTGCTCCGGCCGCCGCTTCGGGGGAGAGACTGCCTGGCTCCAGACCGGGGCGGCCGACGCGCGCCTCTCCGTCGGGCCCGGCGGCGCGTACCGCGCCGAAGCAGGTGAGCCGTGGCCCGTCCCAGGCGACCAGGACCGCGGCGGGGGACAGGCCGGCATGGGTGACACCCTCGGCGTGCGCCGCCGCGAGGGTGTGAGCGAGGGCTGTGCCCAGGGCCCGCACCGTGTGCTCGGGCAACGGGCCGCCGTGCACGGCGAGCGCGACGGGCAGAGGCAGCACGGGGAGGTAGGGCGTGGCGTACCAGGGCGCCTCTGCGGACGGCGACACTTCCGCGACGGGCAGCACCCAGGGCCCGCCGAACCCCCGCGCCGCCTGCGCCTCGACCAGGAACCGTTCCGCGTCGACACCGGCCAACGGCGCGCAGATCAGCACCGTGCGTTCCCCGTCCGCGCTGCGCGCGACGAACCGGCGCTCCGTGACGAGAGACGGACCGAGCCCGTCCGGGTCGAGCCGGGTGATCAGCTGGTACGGCCCGATGCGACGCAGCCCGTCCCCGACGGGGCGTTGCGGGCGCCCTCGTTCCATGTGCGAATCCCCCTGTGAAGTGAACGATGCCCGGAGCCTATCGGGAGGCGGGGGGAGGGCACGGCGCGGGCTGTGAGCCTGGTGCCGCCGCGCCGCCGCGCCGCCGCGCCGTCGCGCCCTCGCGCCGCCGTGCCGTTGCGCCGCCGCGCTCGGCAACTCGCCCTGCGGCGACGGTTGTCAGCGGGACGAGGGCGAGGGAGGCGCACCATGTGCGCCTCGGCTCATCGCGTCATCGCGCGCCGCAGTCGCCCGTATTTCGGGTCGCCTCGCTATAGGCCGTGATGAGCTTCTTCATGGCCGCCTTGTCGTCGCTGTCCACCTGGGTCTCGATGACGGTAAACAGATCCCCCTTGAACGACGGGTTGTTGCATCCGTCGACCCTGCCCACAGCGCCGGTGCCCGAGAACAGGTAGGTGCCAGTTGATTCGTAGTCGGTCATGTCCACACGCTTGTGATCGAGTGCGACGTCCGACGGGCGCTCGCCCCTCTCCCGCCACTCTGTCGCTGCCGTCAAAGCCGGCTTCTCGTCGACGGTGATCTCACAGCGCTTGATGCCCGTCCCTGCCGTGCCCTCGGTCTTGCTCGACACTGAGCCCCCGGACGGTAGGAACGGCGAAAGCAGTTCGCCCGAGACCGGTGTACCGCACAGAGTGGAGGGAACCTTGTACTCCTTGCTCTCCCCGCTCGATGCCGTCGAGCATGCGGTGACGCCACCCGCCAGAGTGATGAGGGCGAGAGTGGCGAGTGAGCACTTCCAGCGCTGGGCCGGGCGTGTGGAAGATGTGATCTGCAACGATGTCTCCTGGGCAGTGCTGGAGGGCCCGGAGGCCCTCCAGCCGGGTGCGAAACGAGGCGATGCCGGTCGCCTGGGCGAGCACTCGGATCAGATGTTCGTCCGGAGCTCCGGAGCCACCCGGTCGGCGAAATTGCCCCCGAAGTCGTACCCGTCCCGCACACCTGAGCGTGCGTACTCCGCGATATCTCCGGGATTCGCGAGTCCGTGGGCCTTCGCCGCCGCGTCGGCCGCACCGGCGGTGTGCTTGATGTTCGTCTCGAGGCCGTTTTCCCAGTCCTCGCCCATCTGGGCTCCGGCGCCCTCCTTGGCGCTGCCTTCGGCGTCCATGAACAGACCCTCGAGAATCATGCCGCTCACGGTCGACGCAGCGCCACCGGCAGCGGCACCGACGACGGGGCTGGCCACGAAGGAGGTGCCGACACCGATGCCTGTTCCCACGACACCGGAGATCCCGGACTTCCACATCGCCACCGACTGCTCGTATTCCTTGTCCGCTGTCTCGGCGTCGCCGGCTGTCGCCTCCTGACGGCCGACATTCAGAGTCGCCGAGACCTCCCCGGAAGCATGCGCGATCTCCCGTACGACGAGCTGCCGATCGTCGGAGAAGCGGTCGGCCTGAGGGAGGTCCGGATTGAGGTGGTAGTCCATCAGGTTGGCCATGTACGCCTTCTGGCCGACCTCGACGGCGGCGTACCCCTCCGGGTCCTGACCCACGGTGAGTAGGAAGCGGGAGACTGCTCGGTGGTCCATCACCGCTTCGCTACCTGCGACCGGGAACAAACGCTCGATCCTGTCGCGGGCTTCCTTCTCGGCCTGGGTGGCGTTCGGGTCCGCGTTTGTCTCGGTCGTTGCACGGTTGATGTCCGGCAGGTACTCGGACGCGATCTGCCCCATGCTGTCGGACATGTAGCCGTGGTCCGTGAGCCGCTTGTTGTTGTCCGAGATGGACTGGACGAGGTTCTCCATCAGCTTGGTCTGTTCGGCATTGTGCGGTGGTGTGTCGTCCGTCCGCATCTGCCCCGCAGGGTGGCCGGTCGTGGCCGCCTCGAGCGCCATGGCCAGGTTGTTGCGCCCGGCGATACTGTCCTCGCCCTTGACGTCCTTGTCCTGTGGCCAGTCCCTCTCCTCGAAGAGGTACTGGAAGTTGCTGAGTCCGACCTTACCGTTCTTGCCGTCATTGTCGGTGTCCCGCTCGAACTCGTGGTCCTCGTCCTTGGTGACGAAATCGGCGTTGAAAAATTCCGTCGCCGCGTCGGGGCTGTTGGCGAGAGCCTTCATGAAGCCCGTCATGGGATCGGCACCCGAGTCCGTACCCGTACGGTTGAGCAGCGGGTCCGTACCCATACGGTGCCAGGCCATGGGTTCGCGCCGGCCGTTGTCCGTCAGCTTCTTCTCGGTCTCGATCAGCCTGTTCCCGTAGTCGTTCAGGAAACGGTCGTCGTAGTCGCCCCAGCGCATCAGGTTGCTCATGACCTGGAAGCCCATGGTGCTGTTCCTGGAGATCGGCTGGTCACCGAGGTTGACCATGTCGACCTTCCAACGGGACATCTCTGGCGTGTCCGCCTGGGTGGCCGAGGCGAGCGTCAGGCTGAGTGCCTTCTGGAGATCGTCGTACTGGTCGACCCGTTCGCTGCCGACCTTGTAGGCGGCATGGTGATCGTTCAGCCCCGCCCAGAAGTTCAGGACGCCCTCCGGCTTGAGAGTCGTGGCGAAGTGCTCGGCGAAGATCTCGTCGCCCGAGTACTTCTCCAGCCCCGACTTCAATGCGTCGAAGTCCGTCCGCGTCATGTCCTCCGGCTTCTTCTTCGCCAGCGCCGCGAGCCGCTCGGCCTCCTTGAGGGCATCGGCCGCCTCGTCCCGATTCTTGTAGGTCGCGTCGGAGAACCCGTAGTCGGTGAGATCCACCAAGGCCTTGAGGGAGGTTGCCGCGGTGCTGTCGATCTCGGTGGCCTTGTCGAGGATCACCTTGATCTCGTCGCGCAATCCGTCGACATCGGTCTGACCGCCCGGAGCCTTCTTGTCGGGGTTCTCCCGCACGGTGTAGCCACCGCCGCCGTTCGCGGTCACCGTGAGGTTCTTTCCCCGGCCGCGTTCGATGGCCTCCTTGAGCAGACGCTGCTGGGACTTCAGCTCGTCGCGGGTGTCGCGCATGATGTTGCGGATGGACGTCGCCTGGGTGAGTGCGTCGCCGAACTCCCCGGCCGTCTTTCCGATGAACTCACGCGAGACGGTGGCGTTGTAGCCGGCCCAGCTGGACTTCTTGGCCTGACCGTGCAGACCGTCCTCGGCGTCCTTCTTCAACGTTTCGAGATTGGTCAGCACAGTCGACCAGTCGCCGACGGTGTCATCGAGGAGCTTGAAGTTGGCCGAGTGCAGGGCTTCGAAATCCATAGGAGTCAGTCCTTGTCCTTCGTGTCCTTCGTCCCGTAAATTCCGTTCGCCTTGCCCGGTTTGGCCCAGTTCTCGTCGAATCCCGCGTCGAGTGTGTGGATGCTGCTCACATGCCGCTGGATGAAGACCTCGTCACCGGCGTGCGCGTTCTTGGTGAAGTCCATGTGGTTGGAGATCAGCGCGCAGGCGTCCATCACCGACCCCAGCTGTTTGTCCCAGCGCGTCGACACGTGCTGCAGCGCACCGCCGAGCGCGAAGCCCTGCCCGGCGAGGTCGCTGCCGGCGCCGTCCGTGCTGGTGACCCGGGCCTCTTGCCACAGCCGGTTGTAGAGCTTGAAGGCGTGGTCCCCGATCTTCGCCAGGTCCTGCTGACGAACGTTGAGGTCGCCGACCGGACCGCCGGCGTTGGGCTTGTCCTCGTCCGGTATTCCGTTGAGCTGCATCTGTGTCGGCCCCTTCCCGGCCGCCGACGCCTTCAGCTGTTCCCACTCGTCCCAAGCCATGGAGTGCCTCCGTTCAGCTCAACTCGTTCGATTGATCGGGGGGGGTCTGTCGACGGACTCCCGACGCATCTCGCAGCCGCCCGCGGGGTGTGCCACTGCGCCGGCCCCCGCCCGGCCTCGCGGGGCGCGCCACCGGCCATCCGCTGTCACGCAGCCCGAGGTCGAGGTGGGTTCACCCCGCGTCAGGTCTCTCCGTTGCTCCGCTGTGCGGGCAGAGGGCAGCGGGCAGAGGCAGAGCGGCGACGGCGAGCTCGCCGTCTACCGCTCCCGCCCCGCACGCCGTCACTGCGGATCCCCCAGCCACCCCGTCTGCACCAGCGGCTTCCCCCGCTGGCGCGACGCGAAGATGCCACGCCCCGCCGGCATCGGCCGCATACGGACGCCCAGCATCTCGCCCTCCTGCGGATCGCCGGAGAGCAGGAGACCCTGTGCGCCGAGCTCCATCATCCGCTGCAGGAACGGCTCGTACGCCGCGCGGCTCGCTCCCGCCGAGTTGCGGGCGATGATGAAGCGGACACCCACGTCACGCGCGAAGGGCAGGTGCTCCGTGAGCTTGGCCAACGGGTTGCCGCTCGACGTGGACACGAGGTCGTAGTCGTCGACGACCACGAAGACGTCCGGGCCCTGCCACCAGCTCCGGTCGCGGAGCTGCTGCGCCGTGACGTCGGCCGTCGGCGCACGGCGCTGCATCAGCTCCGCCAGCGCGTCGACGTGATGGTCCATGTTGTTGGACATCGGCACGTACTCGGCCAGGTGCGTGGCGGGGGTGACGTCGAGCAGGGCGCGCCGGTTGTCGATCACGAAGAACTTGGCGGCGTTGCCCTCGTACCGTTCCGTCAACTGCTTGATGAGCAGGCGCAGCAGGTTCGACTTGCCGGACTCGCTCTCACCGAACACCAGGAAGAACGGGTCGCGGGCGAAGTCGGCGAACACCGGCTCCAGGTTGTTCTCGTCGATCCCGAACGACACTCCGCGCCGGGGTTCGGCGAACCCCGCCGGGAGCTGCCCCGCGGGGAGCTCGCGCGGGAGCAGACGCACCTGCGGCGCGGCGGGGCCGGTCCAGTGGCGGGTGACCTCCTGCACCATCGCGGTGGTCGCCTCCGACAGGTCGCTGTCGGACTGCATGCCGTCGATACGCGGCACCGACGCCATGAAGTGCAGCTTCTCGGCAACCAGACCGCGGCCGGGGACGCCCGGCGGCACGTTCATGGCGATCTTGCGGTCCACCTCGGAGTCCATCGGGTCGCCCAGACGCAGTTCCAGGCGGTTCATCAGCTGGTCCTTGATGTTGGAGCGCACGTCCATCGAGCGGGACGCCGTCAGGATCACGTGGATCCCGTAGCCCAGCCCCCGCACCGCCATGTCGACGACCGCGGTTTCCAGACCCTCGTAGTCCGAACGGAAGTTGCCCCACCCGTCGATGACCAGGAACACATCCCCCCAGGGCTGCTCCGTCACCGAGATGTCGCCGCGCGCCCGCATCCTGCGGAACGTCGCGATGGAGTCGACGCCCGCGCTGCGGAAGTACTCCTCCCGGCGCGTCAGGATGCCGTACACCTCGGCCACCGTCCGGCGCACACGCTCCGGGTCCAGTCGTGAGGCGACCCCGCCGACGTGCGGCAGCCCGGAGATCGAGGAGAGGCTGCCACCACCGAAGTCCAGTCCGTAGAACTGCACTTCCTGCGGCGTGTGGGTCAGCGCGAACGCCGCGATGAGCGTGCGCAGCAGTGTCGACTTGCCCGACTGCGGACCACCGACGATCTGCATGTGGCCCGCGGCGCCGGAGAAGTCACGGTAGAGCGTGTCCCGGCGCTGCTCGAAGGGCTTGTCGACCACACCGAGCGGTACGACCAGCCGGCCCGAGCCCTCGAAGCCCGGCTGGGTGAGTCCGCGGCCGTCCACGTTCGACAGCCCCGGCAGCAGTTCGTCCAGCGGCGGCGGGTTGTCCAGCGGGGGCAGCCACACCTGGTGGGCCTCGGCCCCGCGGCCCTCCAGCCGGCGCACGATCACGTCCAGCACCGAGTCGGCGAGCGCGTCGTCGTCGGAGGAGCGGCGCGCGTCCGGCACCGGAGCCCCCGCGGTCGGCTCGGCGTAGTGGACCGGTACCGGCGCCGCGGTGAACGGGGCGGGCCTGCGGTCCACCGGCAGCGGGCCGCCGCTCGACGCGGCCTGGTGGCCGCTCACGCGGTACACACCGGAGACGTACGCGGCCTTGAACCGCACCATCTCGTCCGTGCCGTACTTCAGGTAGCCGGAACCGGGGACGTTGGGCAGGGAGTACGCGTCGGGCACACCGATCGCCGCCCGCGACTCGGCCGCCGAGAAGGTCCGCAGACCCACCCGGTACGACAGATAGGTCTCCAGGCCGCGCAGCCGGCCCTCCTCCAGACGCTGCGACGCCAGCAGCAGATGGACGCCGAGCGAACGGCCGATGCGGCCGATCTGCACGAACATCTCGATGAAGTCCGGCATGGCGGTGAGGAGTTCGCTGAACTCGTCGATGACCAGAACGAGTGACGGGATGGGCTGCAGCGGGGCACCCGCCGCACGCGCCTTCTCGTAGTCGTGGATGTTGGCGTAGTTGCCCGCGTCGCGGAGCATCTCCTGCCGGCGGTTGAGCTCACCGCGGATGGAGTCGCCCATGCGGTCGACCAGCGTGAGGTCGTCGGCCAGGTTGGTGATCACCGCGGCGACGTGCGGCATCTGCGACATACCGGCGAAGGTCGCGCCGCCCTTGAAGTCCGCGAGGACGAAGTTGAGCGTCTCCGAGGAGTGCGTGACGGCCAGGCCGAGCACCAGCGTGCGCAGGAGTTCGGACTTGCCGGAACCGGTCGCGCCGACGCACAGACCGTGCGGGCCCATGCCCTCCTGCGCCGCTTCCTTGAGGTCCAGCATCACAGGGGCGCCGTCTTCGCCGACACCGATGGGGACCCGCAGCCGCTCCGACTGCGAACGGGGGCGCCAGGTGCGACTGACGTCGACGGATGCGGCGTCGCCGAGGTTCAGCAGGTCGGTGAACTCGAGGTTGGCGAGCAGGGGTTCGTCGTCGTCGCCGCCGGTGGCGACCCGCAGCGGCGCGAGCTGGCGGGCGAGCGCCTCGGCCGCCTCCAGGCTCAGCCGGTCGGGGACACCGTCGTACACGAGCCCGTGCCCGGACTCCAGTTGCAGCGAATCCGGGTGGACCACCACGGACAGCTCGCCGCGCGCGCCGGTGACCTCACCGGCGACGACCTCCAGAACCGTCACGCCCTGGAGCCCTTCGGCCGCCGCGAGCGGCGAGGTCTGCGGTACGGACTGACCGTCGAGGACGACGACGAGGTGCGGCTGGTCCAGCAGCGGGTGCGCAATGCCCTGGAAGCGCGGCCGGCCGTCGAGCCGCCCGGCGAGCAGGTCCTCCAACTCCCGTGCGTCGGCGGTGATCAGACGACGGCTGCCCGCACCGTCACCCGGGCCCGACGCCTGGAGGTGCGGCAGCCACTTCGTCCACTCCCAGTGCCGCGCCGACTCCCGGCCCGCGGCGACGACGATCACCAGGTCCTCGGGCGAGTGGAGGGAGGCGAGCGAGCCGACCATCGCGCGGGCGGTGGAGCGCACGGACTCGGGCTCACCGCTCACGGTCACGTGGTAGAACGCCCGCAGCGACACGGCCATCGGCAGTCCGTCGAGCGTGCTGTGGGCCGACAGGAACTGGCGCATGGCACCCGCCGTCAGCGGCTCCAGCTCGTCGACGGGAGCGGTGTCGGGGGCCAGCAGCGGAGTGGCGAGCTGCTGGCTGCCCAGCCCGATGCGCACCTGCCCGAAGTCGGCGTCGCCGACCCGGCGTTCCCACACCCGGCTGCCCTCGGCGACCAGGGCCCACAGCTGCTCGGGGGAGGGGTGCAGGTAGTACTGCGCGTCACGCTGGAGGTGAGCCGTCCGCAGCACCGTACGGCGGGTCTGCGTCAGGTACTTGAGATAGTCGCGACGCAGGTCGGCGAGCTGCCCCTGGGTGCCCTTGCGGTAACGCACCAGCATCGCGATCGCCATGGCCACCGTCGACGCGATCATCACCATACCCATGATCCGCATGATCGGATTCGGGGTCATGAAGAAGAAGACGACGGAACCGCCCATGCCCAGCATCGGCAGCAGCTGCATGAGCGCGCCCTCCTGCTGCCCTCTCGGCAGCTCGGGCGGAGGTTGCAACTGCACCTGCTCGCCGGGTACCTCGGCAGGCAGGGCCCGGGGTGGGCGCTTGACGACGATCTGACTCACAAGCTCACCAATTCCCTTGCCGGACGGAAATGTTCCTATCGGCGCCCCCGTGGCGACGGGTCCCGTCCGCGGGGAGGGATCCTACTTGCGCCGGGGCGGACGGGTGGGCGGTAGGGTGGCGCGACGTCTTTGCGCACCCATGAACTTCCGCAAAAAATGGGTCATTCGGAGCGCAATGCCGGGCGTACGAAGCATGAGGACCACGAGGGGATGCAGCAGGTGACTATGACGGCCCGAGCGGCGGCTGCGGGGACGGGTCATCCGGGTTCCGCGACTCCGTCGAGCAGCGGAACCGGTTTCTGCCGAGTGACGGTCGTCGCGCCGGACGGCCGCGTCGATGTGGCACTGCCCGAGGACATCCCCCTCGCCGACCTCTACCCGGAGATCCTGCGCCTGTCCGGACAGAGCCCCGCGCAGGGCGCTCCGGTCGGCTACCACCTCGTGCGCCGCGACGGCACTGTGCTCGACAGCACCCGCTCCCTCGCCTCCCAGCGCATCCTCGACGGCGAACTGCTGTCCATGCGGCCGTTCTCCGAGTCGCTGCCGCCCGCGGTCTTCGACGACGTGTCCGACGCCGTCGCCTCCGCGGTCGCCCGCGACCGCACCCTGTGGAGCGACGGCCTGATGCGGGGCGCCGGCCTCTTCGGAGGCTCGGTCCTGCTCGTCCTGGTGGGCTTCGTGCTGTGGACGGCCGACCCGCTGCACGACATGCACGGACTCGCCGGCATCCTGGCCGCCGTCACCGGCGTCCTGCTGCTCGCGCTCGCCTGCGTACGGGCCCGGGTGTACGACGACCGCGGATCGGCCGTCGCCCTCGGCATCGGCGCGATGGCGAACGCCGCCGTCGCCGGCTCCGGACTGCTGCCCCCGGCCACCGGACAGGGCATCGGCAAGCTCCAGTTCCTGCTCGCCTGCGCCGCCGTCCTGGTCTTCGCGGTGCTCCTGACCATCGTCGCCCCCGCCGGTGACGGCCCCTTCGTCGCGTTCGTCTTCGCCGCGACGGTCGGCGTGCTCGTCACCTTCGTCGCGATCCTGCGTGACCTGGAGCCGGTCGAGAGCGCCGCGGTGTGCGCACCCCTCGCCGTCGGCGCCCTCGCTTTCCTTCCGGGCTTCTCCACCCGTTTCGCCCGGCTGCCCATCGGCTTCGATCCGCCGCGCACGACCATGGGGGAGTACGGCAGCGACCCCGAGCCCGCGGGCCCGGTCGACGCCGAGCGCATCGCCGCCCAGGCCCGCCGGGGCCACGAGCTGATGGTCGGCCTCGTCGGCGGCTGCGCGCTGGTCGCCGTCGCCTCCGCCGCCGTCCTCGGCTTCTCCGACAACGTCTGGGGCCAGCTGCTCGCCCTCAGCACCGGCATCGCGATGCTGATGCGCGCCCATCTCTTCCGCTACACCGCGCAGGTCGGCTGCGCGCTGGGCGCCGGCCTCGGCTCCCTGGTGCTGCTCGGGCTCGGCCTGTGCCTCAACCCGCCGGCCGGCCTCATGCGCGACGCCCTGCGCGGCGACAGCACGGCCCTCGACGTCCGTACGATCTGGCTGACCGCCGCCGTCGCCGGTGTGGCCGCGCTGATCACCGCCATCGGCCTGATCGTGCCCCGTAAGGGAGTGACCCCCTTCTGGGGCCGCTTCCTGGAGGTCGCCGAGACGTTTGTGCTGCTCACGCTGGTGCCGCTGTGCCTCGCGGTGTTCGACGTGTACCACTCCATCCGGGCGCTGACCTCGTAGCCGAGGCTGGTACGCTGTGTGACGGCCGTTTGTGTACGCCCTTCCCGGAGCCTCGATGCTCTGGGTGCAGCGCTCATCGGACCTTCGCCTCCGAGTCACGGAAGCACTCCTGAGAACCAGACCAGGGGCACTCGTGGGCGCATCGAACATCAAAGAGGAGTACCGCGTGTCTCTCGACGCCGCTACGAAGAAGCAGATCATGACCGAGTTCAGCACCAAGGAGGGCGACACCGGCTCCCCCGAGGTGCAGGTCGCGATGCTCTCGCGCCGTATCTCGGACCTGACCGAGCACCTCAAGACGCACAAGCACGACCACCACTCCCGTCGTGGTCTGCTGATCCTCGTCGGCCAGCGCCGCCGTCTGCTGCAGTACCTGGCCAAGAAGGACATCCAGCGCTTCCGCGCCCTGGTCGACCGCCTCGGCATCCGCCGTGGTGCGGCCGGCGGTGCCAAGTAAGGACGCCGTGAAGGGAGCGGTTCCCACTCTGAGGGGGCCGCTCCCTTTGCTGTACGTGCGCGACGTACCGGACGCCAATTAGTCTGGTCGCAGAACGCACCACCGAACACGAGCGGGAAGCCGCCTCGCCGCCGCCGGTCCTCGGTAGTGGCTCCCGGAGACACAAGCCCCCGGGTGCTTCGATCGAAGACCGGCCCGCAGAACGAGAGCTTCTCCGCCACCGTCCTCCCGCCACACGGGCGGAAGGACGAAAGACGCAACGTAACGGAGAAAACGCTAGTGGAGAACGAGACCCACTACGCCGAGGCCGTCATTGACAACGGTACTTTCGGCACCCGCACCATCCGCTTCGAGACGGGACGCCTGGCCAAGCAGGCCGCCGGTTCCGCCGTGGCGTACCTGGACGACGACACCATGGTGCTGTCGGCCACCACCGCCTCCAAGAAGCCCAAGGACCAGCTCGACTTCTTCCCCCTGACGGTGGACGTCGAGGAGCGGATGTACGCAGCCGGCAAGATCCCCGGCTCCTTCTTCCGTCGTGAGGGCCGGCCCTCCGAGGACGCGATCCTCACCTGCCGCCTCATCGACCGCCCGCTGCGCCCCTCCTTCAAGAAGGGCCTGCGCAACGAGATCCAGATCGTCGAGACGATCATGGCGCTCAACCCCGACCACCTGTACGACGTGGTCGCGATCAACGCCGCCTCCTGCTCCACGCAGCTGGCCGGCCTGCCCTTCTCCGGCCCGATCGGCGGCACCCGTGTCGCCCTGATCAAGGGCCAGTGGGTCGCGTTCCCGACGCACACCGAGCTCGAGGACGCCGTCTTCGACATGGTCGTCGCCGGTCGCGTCCTCGAGGACGGCGACGTCGCGATCATGATGGTCGAGGCCGAGGCCACCGAGAAGACCATCCAGCTCGTCAAGGACGGCGCCGAGGCTCCCACCGAGGAGATTGTCGCCGCCGGTCTCGAGGCCGCGAAGCCCTTCATCAAGGCGCTCTGCAAGGCCCAGTCCGACCTCGCCGCCAAGGCCGCCAAGCCCGTCGGCGAGTTCCCCGTCTTCCTCGACTACCAGGACGACGTCCTGGAGGCGCTCACCGCCGCGGTCAAGGACGAGCTCGCCCAGGCCCTCACCATCCCGGGCAAGCAGGAGCGCGAGACCGAGCTCGACCGCATCAAGGAGATCGCCGCCGAGAAGCTGCTCCCGCAGTTCGAGGGTCGCGAGAAGGAGATCTCCGGTGCCTACCGCGCGCTGACCAAGAAGCTGGTCCGCGAGCGCGTCATCAAGGACAAGGTCCGTATCGACGGCCGTGGCGTCACGGACATCCGTACGCTCGCCGCCGAGGTCGAGGCCATCCCGCGCGTGCACGGCTCGGCGCTGTTCGAGCGTGGCGAGACCCAGATCCTGGGCGTCACCACCCTCAACATGCTCCGGATGGAGCAGCAGCTGGACACCCTCTCCCCGGTGACCCGCAAGCGCTACATGCACAACTACAACTTCCCGCCCTACTCCGTCGGTGAGACCGGCCGCGTCGGTTCGCCGAAGCGCCGCGAGATCGGCCACGGTGCGCTCGCCGAGCGCGCCATCGTGCCGGTGCTGCCGACGCGCGAGGAGTTCCCCTACGCGATCCGCCAGGTCTCCGAGGCGCTGGGCTCCAACGGCTCGACGTCCATGGGCTCGGTCTGCGCCTCCACCATGTCGCTGCTGAACGCCGGTGTGCCCCTCAAGGCCGCCGTCGCCGGTATCGCCATGGGCCTGATCTCGCAGGAGATCGACGGCGAGACGCACTACGTCGCCCTCACCGACATCCTCGGTGCGGAGGACGCCTACGGCGACATGGACTTCAAGGTCGCCGGTACGAAGACCTTCGTCACCGCGCTCCAGCTCGACACCAAGCTCGACGGCATCCCCGCCTCGGTCCTGGCCGCCGCGCTGAAGCAGGCCCGCGACGCCCGCCTCCACATCCTCGATGTGATGAACGAGGCCATCGACGTCCCGGACGAGATGTCCCCGAACGCCCCGCGGATCATCACCGTCAAGATCCCGGTGGACAAGATCGGTGAGGTCATCGGCCCCAAGGGCAAGATGATCAACCAGATCCAGGAGGACACCGGCGCCGACATCACGATCGAGGACGACGGCACCATCTACATCGGTGCCCAGCAGGGCTCGCAGGCCGAGGCCGCCCGCGCCACGATCAACGGCATCGCCAACCCGACCATGCCGGAGGTCGGCGAGCGCTACCTGGGTACGGTCGTCAAGACCACCACCTTCGGTGCGTTCGTGTCCCTGCTCCCGGGCAAGGACGGCCTGCTGCACATCTCGCAGATCCGCAAGCTCGCCGGTGGCAAGCGCGTGGAGAACGTCGAGGACGTGCTCGCGGTCGGCTCCAAGGTCCAGGTCGAGATCGCCGAGATCGACTCCCGCGGCAAGCTCTCCCTCATCCCCGTCGTCGAGGGTGAAGAAGAGCCCGAGGCCGAGAAGGACGACGCTGCCAAGTGACGGCTCGTAGTTCCACGACGACGGCCCGCACCTCCTCGGAGGCGCGGGCCGTCGCCCGTACCCAAACGCTTCTCCAGGGCGAGAGCGGCATCGGCACGGTCCGCCGCACCACCCTCCCGGGCGGCCTGCGCATCGTCACCGAGTCGCTCCCGTCCGTCCGGTCGGCGACCTTCGGCATCTGGGCACACGTCGGCTCCCGCGACGAGACCCCCGCGCTGAACGGCGCCACCCACTACCTCGAGCACCTCCTGTTCAAGGGCACGCACAAGCGCTCCGCCCTCGACATCTCCTCCGCGATCGACGCGGTCGGCGGCGAGATGAACGCCTTCACGGCGAAGGAGTACACCTGCTACTACGCACGGGTGCTCGACACCGATCTGCCGCTCGCCATCGACGTGGTCTGCGACATGCTCACCGGTTCGCTGATCCTCCAGGAGGACGTCGACGCCGAGCGCGGTGTCATCCTCGAGGAGATCGCGATGACCGAGGACGATCCGGGCGACTGTGTGCACGACCTGTTCGCGCACACCATGCTCGGTGACACCCCCCTCGGCCGCCCGGTCCTCGGCACCGTCGACACCGTCAACGCGCTGACCGCCGAGCGTGTCCGCCGCTTCTACAAGAAGCACTACGACCCGACCCATCTGGTCGTGGCCGCCGCGGGCAACATCGACCACGCCACCGTCGTACGGCAGGTCCGCCGCGCCTTCGAGAAGGCCGGCGCCCTGACCCGCACGGACGCGGTCCCGCTCGCCCCCCGCGACGGACACCGCACCCTGCGCACCGCCGGCAAGGTCGAACTGCTCAACCGCAGGACCGAGCAGGCCCACGTCGTCCTCGGCATGCCGGGCCTCGCCCGCACCGACGACCGCCGCTGGGCCCTCGGCGTACTGAACACCGCCCTCGGCGGCGGCATGTCCTCGCGCCTCTTCCAGGAGGTGCGGGAGAAGCGCGGCCTCGCCTACAGCGTGTACTCGTACACCTCGGGCTTCGCCGACTGCGGACTCTTCGGCGTCTACGCGGGCTGCCGCCCGAGCCAGGTCCACGACGTGCTGAAGATCTGCCGCGACGAACTCGACCGGGTCGCCTCCGAGGGACTGTCGGACGACGAGATCGGCCGCGCCGTCGGCCAGCTCTCCGGCTCCACGGTGCTCGGCCTGGAGGACACCGGCGCGCTGATGAACCGCATCGGCAAGAGCGAGCTGTGCTGGGGCGAGCAGATGTCGGTCGACGAGATGCTCGCCAGGATCGCGGCCGTCACCCCCGACGAGGTGCGCGCGGTGGCCGGCGAGGTGCTGGGACAGCGCCCGTCCCTCTCGGTGATCGGCCCGCTCAAGGACAGGCAGGCCGACCGCCTGCACGAAGCTGTCTCCTAGAGTTCCTCACATTAGGGATAGAAACGATGAGCAAGCTGCGCGTGGCCGTCCTCGGTGCCAACGGCCGGATCGGCTCGGAAGCCGTACAGGCCGTCGAGGCCGCCGAGGACATGGAACTGGTCGCCGCACTCGGCCGGGGCGACAAGCTGGAGGCCCTGGTGGACGCCGGCGCCCAGGTCGCGGTCGAACTGACCACCCCCACCTCGGTGATGGGCAACCTCGACTTCTGTGTACGCCACGGCATCCACGCGGTCGTCGGCACCACCGGCTGGACCGACGAACGCCTCGCGCAGCTCAACACCTCGCTCGCCGCTTCCCCGCAGACCGGTGTGCTCATCGCGCCGAACTTCTCGATCGGCGCAGTGCTCACCATGAAGTTCGCGCAGCAGGCGGCGCGCTACTTCGAGTCCGTCGAGGTCGTCGAGCTCCACCACCCGAACAAGGCCGACGCCCCTTCCGGCACGGCCACCCGCACGGCCCAGCTGATCGCGGCCGCCCGCGCCGAGGCGGGCCTCGCACCGCAGCCCGACGCCACGGTCACCGCGCTGGACGGCGCGCGTGGCGCGGATGTCGACGGCGTTCCGGTGCACGCCGTACGGCTGCGCGGTCTGCTCGCCCACCAGGAGGTCCTGCTGGGCGGCGAGGGCGAGACGCTGACCATCCGGCACGACTCGCTGCACCACAGCAGCTTCATGCCGGGCATCCTCCTGGGCGTCCGCCAGGTCGTGTCCGCACCCGGGCTCACCTTCGGCCTGGAACACTTCCTCGACCTCGGCTGACCCGGAAAGCCCTCATGCGCGCGAAAATCACGTACCTCGTCACGGCTGCCGTCCTGGTCGTCTACTTCGTCCTGGTCGGCAGCCGCGGGGTGATGCTCATACAGCACGGCACCCTGCTCACCGTCAGCTTCGGCGTGGCCGTGCTGATCCTGCCGGTGATCGGCCTCTGGTTCCTCTGGAAGAACACACAGTTCGTGACCCGGGCCAACCAGCTCGCGGCCGAACTGGACGCCGAGGGCGGGCTGCCGGTCGACGAACTGGAACGCACCCCCGGCGGCCGCATCGACCGCGATTCGGCGGACTCCGTCTTCGCCAGGCGCCGCGCGGAGACCGAGGACTCACCGGGCGACTGGCGCTGCTGGTTCCGGCTGGCGGTCGCGTACCACGACGCCCGGGACACCCCGCGCGCCCGCAAGGCGATGCAGCGCGCCATCGCCCTGCACGACGGCCGGCCGGCTCCCACCTAAGGGCTGTCCCGTAATCCCCGGCGGGCGCACGACGACAGCTACGGCACTCCCCCGTAGCCCTTCGGGCACGGGAGGTGCCCCCACGCTGCGTTGTCGGATCGCCCGAATACGCCCAGTATGAGGGCGACCCTTCGCCTTGCGATGCACCGCATCTGACGCCGCGCGCTGTTCCACCGGGGATGACGGGACAGCCCGTAGAAACCGGTGGCCACCGGGAAACCGGCTGCCACCTGGAAACAGACGGCCACCTGAAAGCAGGTTCAGGCCTGCACGGTCCGGTACTCCGAACCCCATGCCTCGACGCTGTCCGCGGCCCGGTCGAACGCCTCGACGCGCGCCAGGAAGTCCGCGTTGTGGTCGGTGATCAGAGGCAGCGGCTCGCTGCCCGCGCGTGCGAGAACGAGTGCCTGACCCTGCACCGTCCGCGGCAGGCCCAGCCAGCGGACCGGCTGCTGCACTGTACGGACGTCGGCCGCCTCGTTCCACGGAACCGTGGTGGTCCCGAAGAAGCCCACGCGGCGCAGCCCGTGCCTGCTGACCCACACACCGACGCGCAGCAGTCGCAGCGCCGCGACGATGAGCACGAGCCCCAGGCCCGCACAGACGGCGGCACCGGGCAGCGCGCCGGCGAAGGCGATGATCATCGCGGCGAGCAGGATGAACGACGCCAGCAGCAGCAAGAGTGCGGCCGCCGCGACCCGCCACGGGCCCGGCCGGTACGGCCGGCGCCACCGGTCGTGGTCGTCGAAGGGCAGCGCGACATCGTCCGCGTTCGTGTCAAATGCGCGGTCCGCCGTCAGGAAGGGCAGGGGCACGACTGATCCTCACTCACCAGCACACTCGATTGGGCTGTGCCCGGTGAGGCTACCGAGCAGGTCACCGGCCGACCACCCCAGGGGGGCCATGGGGGTGCTTCCCCGGCCCGCTCTGGGCCGCGAAGGCGAGATCAGCGCCCCTCGGACGCCTCGGACTGCTGTGAATGGGCCGGCGCCTGGCCGGAACCGAGCGCGGGAAGCCCGAACAGCAGCGAGCCGACCAGCCCGGCGACGACGGTCAGCCCGAGCAGCGTACGGCCGGTGAGCTCGGAGACGCTCGGTCGTTCACGGGGTGGGGGAGTGACGTTACTGCGGAAGCGATCGGCCTCGGCGACGAAGGTGAACGGGACGGCTTCTCGCCGAAAGAACATCAGAAAACTCCTTGAGGTCTGGTATCTGGACGCTTCTCCTGGTAGAGACGCGAGAAACCACCCGGAGGTGCCATCGTTCGGCAAGTTGCTCCAGAAGGCTCACGAGGGCGGAGGTACTCCCGGGATGCTGCGTCGTTAAAGTGGTCGCCGCCCCCTGAGTACGACCGGAAGGACCCCTGGTGCCCGACACCCCTGCCGAGAGCGCAACTCCGAGCTTCCGCGGTGACGTCACAGTCGAGCTGGTGAAGCACACCGCCGGCGACTCCGACGTGCTGTGGGCCGCCCGCGTCTCCACGGCCGGCGAGCAGTCGCTGGAGGAGCTCCAGAAGGACCCGGAGCGCTCCAAGGGGCTCATCAACTACCTGATGCGGGACCGCCACGGCAGCCCCTTCGAGCACAACTCGATGACCTTCTTCATCAGCGCCCCCATCTTCGTGTTCCGCGAGTTCATGCGGCACCGCGTGGGCTGGTCGTACAACGAGGAGTCCGGCCGCTACCGGGAGCTTCAGCCGGTCTTCTACGTCCCCGGCCAGGACCGCAAGCTCGTGCAGCAGGGCCGCCCCGGCAAGTACGTCTTCGTCGACGGCACTCCGGAGCAGCACAAGGTCGTCAGCGAGGCCATGGAGGAGTCCTACCGGCGCTCCTACGAGACCTACCAGGAGATGCTGGCCGAGGGCGTCGCCCGTGAGGTGGCCCGTGCGGTCCTGCCCGTGGGTCTTTTCTCGTCGATGTACGCGACCTGCAACGCACGCTCGCTGATGCACTTCCTCGGCCTGCGTACCCAGCACGAGCTGGCAACCGTTCCGTCCTTCCCGCAGCGGGAGATCGAGATGGTCGGCGAGAGGATGGAGGAGCACTGGGCGCGGCTGATGCCGCTCACCTACGCGGCCTTCAATGCCAACGGCCGCGTGGCTCCCTGAGCCGCCTGCGAGTACATACGTACGCATCCACGGGTGAAGTGTCCGCATTGCGGTGTTTCGTGAAGTTCATCTAGGCTGATCAAACGGACCCGGCACTGCTTGAACCCCCGAGCAGGCAGTGCCGGGCTCCTCATGTCACGTCGTACGTCACGTGCCCCGAGGGGACACACCGTGCTGAGCAGCGAGTAGCGTGTTACCCATGGCTCCGATCTCCACTCCGCAGACCCCCTTCGGCAGGGTCCTCACCGCCATGGTCACGCCGTTCACGGCTGACGGCGCACTTGACCTCGCCGGTGCTCAGCACCTGGCGGCCCACCTGGTGGACGCAGGCAACGACGGCCTGGTCATCAACGGCACCACCGGTGAGTCGCCGACCACCAGCAACGCGGAGAAAGACCAGCTCGTACGAGCCGTACTGGAAGCGGTCGGAGACCGGGCCCATGTCGTGGCCGGAGTCGGCACCAACGACACCCGCCACAGCATCGAACTCGCCCGCGCGGCCGAACGGGCCGGCGCGCACGGCCTTCTCGCGGTGACGCCGTACTACAACAAGCCCCCGCAGGAGGGCCTGTTGCGTCACTTCGCAGCCATCGCCGACTCGACGGAACTGCCCGTCATGCTCTACGACATCCCGGGCCGCAGCGGTGTCCCCATCGACACGGAAACCCTGGTGCGTCTGTCCGAGCACCCGCGTATCGTCGCCAACAAGGACGCCAAGGGAGACCTCGGCCGCGCCAGCTGGGCCATCGCCCGCAGCGGCCTCGCCTGGTACTCCGGCGACGACATGCTGAACCTCCCGCTGCTCTCGGTCGGCGCCATCGGATTCGTCTCCGTCGTCGGCCATGTCGTCACCCCGGAGCTCCGCGCCCTCGTCGACGCCCATGCCGGCGGTGACGTCCAGAAGGCCACCGAGATCCACCAGCGGCTGCTTCCGGTCTTCACCGGCATGTTCCGCACCCAGGGCGTCATCACCACCAAGGCGGCGCTGACCCTTCAGGGCCTCCCCGCCGGGCCGCTCAGGCTCCCGCTCGTCGAGCTGTCCCCGCAGGAAACCGCCCAGCTCAAGATCGACCTGGCGGCCGGCGGGGTACAGCTCTGACCACCGACTTCACAACTGAATAAGCAGGAATAACCGGCCATCCGCGGTCGGACAGACAACAGCAAGTGCACGAATGACATGTACGCCACGTGCCCCAGCGGTACGTGGCGTACGTGGTGAGGAGAGTCTTTTGAGTCATCCGCATCCCGAACTCGGCGCCCCGCCGAAGCTCCCGAAGGGCGGCCTGCGCGTCACCCCGCTCGGCGGTCTCGGCGAGATCGGCCGCAACATGACGGTTTTCGAATACGAGGGCCGACTGCTCATCGTCGACTGCGGCGTCCTCTTCCCCGAGGAGGAACAGCCCGGAATCGACCTCATCCTTCCGGACTTCACCACCCTCCGGGACCGCCTCGACGACATCGACGGCATCGTGCTCACGCACGGCCACGAGGACCACATCGGTGGCGTCCCCTATCTGCTGCGCCTGAAGGCGGACATCCCGCTCATCGGGTCGAAGCTGACCCTCGCCCTGATCGAGGCGAAGCTCCAGGAACACCGCATCCGGCCGTACACGCTGGAAGTGAGCGAAGGCCACCGCGAGCGCATCGGCCCGTTCGACTGCGAATTCATCGCGGTCAACCACTCCATCCCGGACGCCCTGGCCGTCGCCATCCGCACCCCCGCGGGCATGGCCGTCCACACCGGCGACTTCAAGATGGACCAGCTGCCGCTCGACGGCCGGCTGACCGACCTGCACGCCTTCGCCCGGCTCAGCGAGGAAGGCATCGACCTTCTGCTGTCCGACTCGACGAACGCCGAGGTCCCCGGATTCGTCCCGCCGGAGCGGGACATCTCCAACGTGCTGCGCACGGTCTTCGCGAACGCCCAGAAGCGCATCATCGTCGCGAGCTTCGCCAGTCATGTGCACCGCATCCAGCAGATCCTCGACGCCGCCCACGAATACGGAAGGCGTGTCGCCTTCGTCGGGCGCTCGATGGTCCGCAACATGGGCATCGCCCGTGACCTCGGCTATCTGAAGGTCCCGGCCGGACTCGTCGTGGACGTCAAGACGCTCGACGACCTGCCGGACCACGAGATCGTCCTCGTCTGTACGGGCTCGCAGGGCGAACCCATGGCGGCCCTGTCCCGCATGGCCAACCGCGACCACCAGATCCGGATCGTCCAGGGCGACACGGTGATCCTGGCGTCGTCGCTCATCCCCGGCAACGAGAACGCGGTCTATCGCGTGATCAACGGCCTGAGCCGGTGGGGCGCGAACGTCGTCCACAAGGGCAACGCCAAGGTCCATGTATCGGGTCACGCCTCGGCGGGCGAGCTGCTGTACTTCTACAACATCTGCCGGCCGAAGAACCTGATGCCGGTCCACGGTGAATGGCGCCATCTGCGGGCCAATGCCGAACTCGGTGCACAGACGGGCGTTCCCAAGGAGCGCATCGTCATCGCCGAGGACGGAGTCGTCGTCGACCTCGTCGACGGCAAGGCCAGGATCGTCGGCAAGGTCCAGGCGGGCTATGTGTACGTCGACGGTCTCTCGGTCGGCGATGTCACCGAAGCGTCCCTGAAGGACCGTCGCATCCTCGGAGACGAGGGCATCATCTCGGTCTTCGTCGTGGTCGACTCCACGACGGGCAAGGTCGTCGGCGGCCCGAACCTGCACGCGCGCGGTTCCGGAATCGAGGACTCGGCCTTCAACGCGGTCATCCCGAAGATCGAGGACGCGATCGCCAAGGCAGGCGCCGACGGCGTCGCCGAACCGCACCAACTCCAGCAGTTGGTACGCCGCACGGTGGGCAAGTGGGTGTCCGACACCTACCGTCGCCGGCCGATGATCCTCCCCGTCGTCGTCGAGGTCTGACCCTCTGACGTCGCTGTTCTCGGAGCGGAGCCCCTCGATTTGCATCGGGGCGCTCCGCTCCAGTACGTTTACGTCTCCGCCCGCAGGGAACTCGATGTGCTTACGCGCTCGAAGCAGTGACCTGAACGGGAGGGAAATTCCGACTCAGAATCTCTGATAAAGTCGGTGCAGCCGAAAGGCAAAAGGCCACTCCAATCGGCCATCGGATTCACACTCCACCGGAAACGGAACGGAAAAAGAATCTGGTAGGGTTGGAAACGCAAGACCGAAGGGAAGCGCCCGGAGGAAAGCCCGAGAGGGTGAGTACAAAGGAAGCGTCCGTTCCTTGAGAACTCAACAGCGTGCCAAAAGTCAACGCCAGATATGTTGATACCCCGTCCATCTTCGGATGGCGAGGTTCCTTTGAAAGTCCTGCTGGCCCCTTTAGGGGTTGGTAGGCAATGACACAGCGAGGACGCTGTGGACAGTCGGTCTTATTCCGATCGACTGTTCCGCTCTTGTGGTGTTCATCCCGATTACGGGAAAACATTCATGGAGAGTTTGATCCTGGCTCAGGACGAACGCTGGCGGCGTGCTTAACACATGCAAGTCGAACGATGAAGCCTTTCGGGGTGGATTAGTGGCGAACGGGTGAGTAACACGTGGGCAATCTGCCCTTCACTCTGGGACAAGCCCTGGAAACGGGGTCTAATACCGGATAACACTCCTTCCTGCATGGGGAGGGGTTGAAAGCTCCGGCGGTGAAGGATGAGCCCGCGGCCTATCAGCTTGTTGGTGGGGTGATGGCCTACCAAGGCGACGACGGGTAGCCGGCCTGAGAGGGCGACCGGCCACACTGGGACTGAGACACGGCCCAGACTCCTACGGGAGGCAGCAGTGGGGAATATTGCACAATGGGCGAAAGCCTGATGCAGCGACGCCGCGTGAGGGATGACTGCCTTCGGGTTGTAAACCTCTTTCAGCAGGGAAGAAGCGAAAGTGACGGTACCTGCAGAAGAAGCGCCGGCTAACTACGTGCCAGCAGCCGCGGTAATACGTAGGGCGCAAGCGTTGTCCGGAATTATTGGGCGTAAAGAGCTCGTAGGCGGCTTGTCACGTCGGATGTGAAAGCCCGGGGCTTAACCCCGGGTCTGCATTCGATACGGGCTAGCTAGAGTGTGGTAGGGGAGATCGGAATTCCTGGTGTAGCGGTGAAATGCGCAGATATCAGGAGGAACACCGGTGGCGAAGGCGGATCTCTGGGCCATTACTGACGCTGAGGAGCGAAAGCGTGGGGAGCGAACAGGATTAGATACCCTGGTAGTCCACGCCGTAAACGTTGGGAACTAGGTGTTGGCGACATTCCACGTCGTCGGTGCCGCAGCTAACGCATTAAGTTCCCCGCCTGGGGAGTACGGCCGCAAGGCTAAAACTCAAAGGAATTGACGGGGGCCCGCACAAGCAGCGGAGCATGTGGCTTAATTCGACGCAACGCGAAGAACCTTACCAAGGCTTGACATCGCCCGGAAAGCATCAGAGATGGTGCCCCCCTTGTGGTCGGGTGACAGGTGGTGCATGGCTGTCGTCAGCTCGTGTCGTGAGATGTTGGGTTAAGTCCCGCAACGAGCGCAACCCTTGTTCTGTGTTGCCAGCATGCCCTTCGGGGTGATGGGGACTCACAGGAGACTGCCGGGGTCAACTCGGAGGAAGGTGGGGACGACGTCAAGTCATCATGCCCCTTATGTCTTGGGCTGCACACGTGCTACAATGGCCGGTACAATGAGCTGCGATGCCGCGAGGCGGAGCGAATCTCAAAAAGCCGGTCTCAGTTCGGATTGGGGTCTGCAACTCGACCCCATGAAGTCGGAGTTGCTAGTAATCGCAGATCAGCATTGCTGCGGTGAATACGTTCCCGGGCCTTGTACACACCGCCCGTCACGTCACGAAAGTCGGTAACACCCGAAGCCGGTGGCCCAACCCCTTGTGGGAGGGAGCTGTCGAAGGTGGGACTGGCGATTGGGACGAAGTCGTAACAAGGTAGCCGTACCGGAAGGTGCGGCTGGATCACCTCCTTTCTAAGGAGCACTTCTTACCGGATCTTCGGATCAGGTCAGAGGCCAGTACATCGGCGAATGTCCGGTGCTGGTTGCTCATGGGTGGAACGTTGACTATTCGGCACGATCCGCAGGGATCACTAGTACTGCTCTTCGGAGTGTGGAACGTGACTCCAGGCTGGTCGTGCCGGGCGCGCTGTTGGGTGTCTGAGGGTGCGAGCGTGAGCTCGTCCTTCGCGATGCCGGCCCCAGTGAACTCGCTGTTTTCAGCGGGGTGGTGGGTGGCTGGTCGTTGCTTGAGAACTGCACAGTGGACGCGAGCATCTGTGGCCAAGTTTTTAAGGGCGCACGGTGGATGCCTTGGCACCAGGAACCGATGAAGGACGTGGGAGGCCACGATAGTCCCCGGGGAGTCGTCAACCAGGCTTTGATCCGGGGGTTTCCGAATGGGGAAACCCGGCAGTCGTCATGGGCTGTCACCCGCTGCTGAACACATAGGCAGTGTGGAGGGAACGAGGGGAAGTGAAACATCTCAGTACCCTCAGGAAGAGAAAACAACCGTGATTCCGGGAGTAGTGGCGAGCGAAACCGGATGAGGCCAAACCGTATGCGTGTGATACCCGGCAGGGGTTGCGCATGCGGGGTTGTGGGATCTCTTTATCATCGTCTGCCGGCGGTGAGACGAGTCAGAAACCGTATGGATAGGCGAAGGACATGCGAAAGGTCCGGCGTAGAGGGTAAGACCCCCGTAGCTGAAATTCATGCGGCTCGTTTAAGAGACACCCAAGTAGCACGGGGCCCGAGAAATCCCGTGTGAATCTGGCGGGACCACCCGTTAAGCCTAAATATTCCCTGGTGACCGATAGCGGATAGTACCGTGAGGGAATGGTGAAAAGTACCGCGGGAGCGGAGTGAAATAGTACCTGAAACCGTGTGCCTACAAGCCGTGGGAGCGTCGCGCAAGGAACTTGTTCCTTGCGTCGTGACTGCGTGCCTTTTGAAGAATGAGCCTGCGAGTTTGCGGTGTGTTGCGAGGTTAACCCGTGTGGGGAAGCCGTAGCGAAAGCGAGTCCGAATAGGGCGACATAGTAGCGCGCTCAAGACCCGAAGCGGAGTGATCTAGCCATGGGCAGGTTGAAGCGGCTGTAAGAGGTCGTGGAGGACCGAACCCACCAGGGTTGAAAACCTGGGGGATGACCTGTGGTTAGGGGTGAAAGGCCAATCAAACTCCGTGATAGCTGGTTCTCCCCGAAATGCATTTAGGTGCAGCGTCGTGTGTTTCTTGCCGGAGGTAGAGCACTGGATAGGCGATGGGCCCTACCGGGTTACTGACCTTAGCCAAACTCCGAATGCCGGTAAGTGAGAGCACGGCAGTGAGACTGTGGGGGATAAGCTCCATGGTCGAGAGGGAAACAGCCCAGAGCATCGACTAAGGCCCCTAAGCGTACGCTAAGTGGGAAAGGATGTGGAGTCGCAGAGACAACCAGGAGGTTGGCTTAGAAGCAGCCACCCTTGAAAGAGTGCGTAATAGCTCACTGGTCAAGTGATTCCGCGCCGACAATGTAGCGGGGCTCAAGCGTACCGCCGAAGTCGTGTCATTCCAGCATATAGGGCCAACGCCTGCTGGGATGGGTAGGGGAGCGTCGTGTGCCGGGTGAAGCCGCGCCGGAAGGCAGTGGTGGACGGTTCACGAGTGAGAATGCAGGCATGAGTAGCGATACACACGTGAGAAACGTGTGCGCCGATTGACTAAGGGTTCCTGGGTCAAGCTGATCTGCCCAGGGTAAGTCGGGACCTAAGGCGAGGCCGACAGGCGTAGTCGATGGACAACCGGTTGATATTCCGGTACCCGCTTTGAAACGCCCAATATCGAGCCCATTAATGCTAAGCCCGTGAAGCCGTTCCGGACCCTTCGGGGAATGGAAAGTGGTGGAGCCGGCGATCCAAGGTGGTAGTAGGTAAGCGATGGGGTGACGCAGGAAGGTAGTCCAGCCCGGGCGGTGGTTGTCCCGGGGTAAGGGTGTAGGCCGTGTGATAGGCAAATCCGTCACACATGAAGGCTGAGACCTGATGCCGAGCCGATTGTGGTGAAGTGGATGATCCTATGCTGTCGAGAAAAGCCTCTAGCGAGTTTCATGGCGGCCCGTACCCTAAACCGACTCAGGTGGTCAGGTAGAGAATACCGAGGCGTTCGGGTGAACTATGGTTAAGGAACTCGGCAAAATGCCCCCGTAACTTCGGGAGAAGGGGGGCCATCACTGGTGAGAGGACTTGCTCCTCGAGCTGGGGGTGGCCGCAGAGACCAGCGAGAAGCGACTGTTTACTAAAAACACAGGTCCGTGCGAAGCCGTAAGGCGATGTATACGGACTGACGCCTGCCCGGTGCTGGAACGTTAAGGGGACCGGTTAGTACGCTTTCGGGCGTGCGAAGCTGAGAACTTAAGCGCCAGTAAACGGCGGTGGTAACTATAACCATCCTAAGGTAGCGAAATTCCTTGTCGGGTAAGTTCCGACCTGCACGAATGGCGTAACGACTTCTCGACTGTCTCAACCATAGGCCCGGTGAAATTGCACTACGAGTAAAGATGCTCGTTTCGCGCAGCAGGACGGAAAGACCCCGGGACCTTTACTACAGTTTGATATTGGTGTTCGGTTCGGCTTGTGTAGGATAGGTGGGAGACTGTGAAGCGGCCACGCCAGTGGTTGTGGAGTCATCGTTGAAATACCACTCTGGTCGTGCTGGATGTCTAACCTGGGTCCGTGATCCGGATCAGGGACAGTGTCTGATGGGTAGTTTAACTGGGGCGGTTGCCTCCCAAAAAGTAACGGAGGCGCCCAAAGGTTCCCTCAGCCTGGTTGGCAATCAGGTGTTGAGTGTAAGTGCACAAGGGAGCTTGACTGTGAGACCGACGGGTCGAGCAGGGACGAAAGTCGGGACTAGTGATCCGGCGGTGGCTTGTGGAAGCGCCGTCGCTCAACGGATAAAAGGTACCCCGGGGATAACAGGCTGATCTTCCCCAAGAGTCCATATCGACGGGATGGTTTGGCACCTCGATGTCGGCTCGTCGCATCCTGGGGCTGGAGTCGGTCCCAAGGGTTGGGCTGTTCGCCCATTAAAGCGGTACGCGAGCTGGGTTTAGAACGTCGTGAGACAGTTCGGTCCCTATCCGCTGTGCGCGTAGGAATATTGAGAAGGGCTGTCCCTAGTACGAGAGGACCGGGACGGACGAACCTCTGGTGTGCCAGTTGTCCTGCCAAGGGCATGGCTGGTTGGCTACGTTCGGGAGGGATAACCGCTGAAAGCATCTAAGCGGGAAGCCTGCTTCGAGATGAGTATTCCCACCTCCTTGAGAGGGTAAGGCTCCCAGTAGACGACTGGGTTGATAGGCCGGATATGGAAGCCCAGTAATGGGTGGAGTTGACCGGTACTAATAGGCCGAGGGCTTGTCCTCAGTTGCTCGCGTCCACTGTGTTAGTTCTGAAGTAACGAACTGTCGAACCCCCGTCTGTGTGGGTTCCGGGTCGATATCTTCATAGTGTTTCGGTGGTCATTGCGTTAGGGAAACGCCCGGTTACATTCCGAACCCGGAAGCTAAGCCTTTCAGCGCCGATGGTACTGCAGGGGGGACCCTGTGGGAGAGTAGGACGCCGCCGAACAATTTTTAGCCTCAACCCCTGGACCATGTCCGGGGGTTGAGGCATTTTTGCGTTCACGACCGATCGCCGACAGAGACGGAGATCCTGTGGCCCCGGTGGTTCGAACCACGCCTCGGTTCGGGGTATGATCTATCCCGTTGCCGCAGCGCAGCAGGCCCCAATAGCTCAGTCGGTAGAGCGTCTCCATGGTAAGGAGAAGGTCTACGGTTCGATTCCGTATTGGGGCTCGTACGAAGAAGGCCCCCGCCAAGTGGCGGGGGCCTTCTTGCTGTTCAGGAGTGCTGAGGCTCCGGTACGCGCATCGCGAGGATGGCCATGTCGTCCGAGGCCGGCTCTGCGGCGAAGCGTTCCACGGCTCGCAGCACGCGGGCCGCCACCGCGCCCGCCGTCAGTCCGGTGCAGGTGGTCAGCACATCGGTGAGGCCCTCGTCGCCCAGCATGCGCGTGCCCTCGCGCCGTTCGGTGACGCCGTCCGTGACGCAGAGCAGGACGTCGCCCGGGTCGAGGGTGACCATCTGCTCGTACAGCTCGAGGTCGTCCATGACACCGAGCAGGGGCTGCGGTTCGGCCGCCGGTTCGACGGTGCCGTCCTGGCGCAGGCGCAGCGGGAGCGGATGGCCGGCGCAGACGACCTTGAGGACGGCGCTGCCGTCCTCCTGCGGCCACAACTCCCCGTAGAGGAGGGTGAGGAAGCGGCTGCGGGCGCCCTCGTCGAGGATCGCGGCGTTGAGGCGCTCCAGGACCGCGGGGCCGCCGAAGCCCTCCCTGGCCAGCAGGCGCAGAGCGTGCCGGGCGAGGCCGGTGACCGCCGCGGCCTCCGGGCCCGTACCGCAGACGTCGCCGATGGCGAAGCCGTACGCGCCGTCGCGGATCGGGAAGAGGTCGTAGAAGTCGCCGCCGACCTCGTTGCCTTCGCCGGCCGCGCGGTAGATGACCTCCACCTCGACGCCCGGGATGTGCGGCAACTCCGGCGGCAGCAGGCTGCGCTGGAGGGACTGGCTGATGGCCACGCGCTCCGAGTACAGCCGCGCGTTGTCGAGGGCCAGGGCGGCCCGGCGCGAGAGGTCCTCGGCGAGTTCCAGGATCTCCTGGCGGAAGTGGTCGTCGGACGGCTTGCCGAGGGTCAGCATGCCGATGACGCGGTTGCGCGCCACCAGGGGCAGTACGACCGTCTCCCCGCCCACGGCGGCTGCCGTGGCGAGCGTGGTGCCGATGCCGGAGGAGACCGGTGGGGCGGAGCCGATGCCGAGTTCGCGCTTGGAGGTGAGCAGCGCCGCCTGCTGGGCCGCTTCGGCGGGTGCGGTCCACACGCGTGCGCCGGGGGTGGGCACCGGGTCAGGGGGCGCGATCTTCGAGAGGAGCGCCTTGAGGCCGTCGATGCGCTCCTCGTCCTCGTGGAGCACGTAACTGAGGTACGGGTCCGAGGCCTGGTCGGCGATCGTGTAGACGGCGCACCAGGTGGCCAGCGTCGGCACGGTCATCTGCGCCATGAGCGCCAGTGTCTGGTCCCGGTCGAGGGTGCCGGCGAGCAGGTCGGACGCCTCGACGAGGAAGGAGAGGGAACCGCGGCGCAGTCGTTCGAGCTCGCCGAGACGGGCGGACTCCACGGCCAGCGCGATGCGGTCGGCGGCGAACTGCAGGCGCAGGGCCTCCTCGTTGGAGTACCGGCCCGATGCTTCCGCGGCGACGCCCAGCGATCCGGTGAGGCGGCCCTCGACCTTCAGCGGGACGGTGACGACGGAGCGCATGCCCGTCGAGTTGAGGAGCGGGACGGCGCCCGGCACCACGGTGAGGTCCTCGTGCACCGCGGGCATCCGCGCTGACCCGTAGCGTCCGGTGCCGGCCTCGACGGGCACGCGGGCGAAGCGCTGGCGTGCGGAGGGGAGCCCGGTGCTGGCCCGTACTTCCAGCTCGGTCTCGTCGTCGGTGGCCAGCAGCAGGAAGGCCGCGTCACCGTCGAGCATGTCCCGGGCGCGCTCCACCGTGCGCTGGAGGAGGCCGTCGAGGTCGTCGGGCGCCGGGGAGCCGATGAAGACCTCGAACGGGTCGGTGGTGTGGCTGTCGGTGCCCGTGTCGGTCACGGGGGCGCGCTGCGGGCTCTGGAGCACGGCCCGTTCGTCGTCCCTGACGAGCAGACAGACGGTGGAGGGTTCGCCGTTGGTGTCCCGCACGCGCAGGTGTGAGGCGTAGACGGGGAGGACTCGGCCGTCGGTGCCGCGGATGCCGTAGCTGCCCTCCCAGCGGGAGAGCTGGAGCGCTTCGGCGATGCCCGTGCCGATGCCGGGGGTGTGCGGCCAGGCGGCGAAGTCCGTGAGCGGCTTGCCGATGACCTGGTCGGCCGCGTATCCGAAGAGGTGCTCGGCGTCGTCGTTCCAGACGGAGATCGCGCCGCTTCTGTCGATCTGTGTGACGGCCACGCGGACGCGTTCGTCGGCGACCGGGAGGAGCGGGGTCGGCAGGACGGGTCCCGCGGAGCGGGTGCCCACCGGGCGCTGGGGGAGGTCGAGTTGGAACCAGACCTGCTTGAACGTGGGGGAGTACTCGACGCCCCAGCGGGACGCCAGCGCCGCGCACAGCAGCAGTCCGCGGCCGTTCTCGCGATCGGGGCTGCCGAGGGAGAGACCGGTGCCCTGGATCGGGACCTCGCGCTCCGGGTAGCGGTCGGCGACCTCGACCCGTACACCGTCGTCCGAGCGCAGACACAGGACGTCGGCCGCCGTGCCGGCATGGATGACGGCGTTGGTGACGAGCTCGCTGGTGAGCACGACCGCGTCGTCGACGACGTCCGAGAACCCCCACCCGTGGAGTGTGTCCCGCACGAAGGCCCGGGCGGTCGCGACGGACCGCCCGACAGGGTCGAAGGTGGCAGCCGCCCGCGCGGTGATCACAGAACTCCTCGTACGCGTCTCGACGCCCGGCTCTGCCATGATCGGCCTGCCCCTCCCGGTGCCCGGTGGTAGTACTGCGTCCGGGCCGCCCCCGCCGGGCGGACCGGGGCGGTTGGACAGCCGGATGCCAGGTTACTTACCTTCGCTGTCCGAGCGGATGCCGGTTGCCGCTGTTTCCGCCCGACGGGGGCGGGGACGCTATGCGAAGCTGCCGAACTGTTATGGCCTGGTTCGGCGCAGGTGAAACACTGGGCAGGCTTCCAGGTACAGCCCGGACAGTACGGTCAACCCCTGCGGGAGGGACACGGTGGAGTCTGGCGTGGCGGCGCGTGGCAAGAGCACGCGTGCGAAAGGCGGACGGTCCCGTAGCAATGGGACAACCGAGGTGGACACAGCGGCCCTGAACAGGCTGCTGGGAGCTTTGGTGTCGATGCGGGACGGCAATTTCCGCCGTCGCCTGACCGTGTCCGGCGACGGGGTGATGTCCGAGATCGCGGCTGTCTTCAATGAGGTCGCGGACCGGAATGTTCACCTCACGGGCGAGCTCGCCCGGGTGCGCAGGATGGTCGGACGTGAGGGAAAGCTCACCGAACGGCTGGAGACAGGGGCCTGTGAGGGCTCCTGGGCGACGGCGATCGACGCCTCGAACGCGCTGGTCGACGATCTCGCGCGACCGGTGTCCGAGGTGGGCCGTGTGCTGTCGGCCGTCGCCGAGGGCGACCTGGAACAGCGGATGGAGCTGCGCTCCCACGCCCCGGAGGGGGAGGGGGCCGTACGGCCGCTGCGCGGCGAGTTCCTGAAGGTCGCGCGGACCGTCAACAGCCTGGTGGACCAGCTGTCGGCGTTCACCGACGAGGTGACCCGGGTCGCCCTGGAGGTCGGCACCGAGGGCAAACTCGGCGGCCAGGCACAGGTGCGCGGTATGTCCGGTTCGTGGAAGGACCTCACGGATTCGGTCAACACCATGGCGTACCGGTTGACGGCGCAGGTGCGTGACATTGCTCTCGTCACGACCGCCGTGGCCAAGGGCGACCTGTCGCAGAAGGTGACCGTCCATGTCGCCGGCGAGATGCTGGAGCTGAAGAACACCGTCAACACGATGGTGGACCAGCTCCAGTCCTTCGGTTCCGAGGTCACGCGGGTGGCCCGCGAGGTCGGTACGGAAGGCGAGCTCGGCGGTCAGGCCGAGGTGCCGGGTGTGGCGGGCGTGTGGAAAGACCTCACCGATTCCGTGAACACCATGGCCGGCAACCTGACCTCCCAGGTGCGCGGTATCGCCGAGGTGACCACCGCGGTCGCCAACGGTGACCTGTCGCAGAAGGTGACGGTCAGCGCACGCGGCGAAGTGGCTCAACTCGCCGAGACGATCAACCAGATGACCGAGACGCTGCGTACGTTCGCGGACGAGGTCACCCGGGTGGCGAGCGAAGTCGGCGCGGAGGGTCTGCTCGGCGGCCAGGCACAGGTGCCGGGCGCAGCCGGGACGTGGAAGGACCTCACCGACTCGGTCAACACCGTCTTCCGTAATCTGACCACCCAGGTCCGTGACATCGCCCAGGTGACGACGGCGGTGGCCAACGGTGATCTGTCGCAGAAGGTCACGGTCGATGTGGCCGGCGAGATGCTGGAGCTGAAGAACACCGTCAACACGATGGTGGACCAGCTCCAGTCCTTCGGTGCGGAGGTCACGCGGGTGGCCCGGGAGGTCGGCGTCGAGGGCCGCCTGGGCGGTCAGGCCGAGGTGCCGGGCGCCGCGAACACCTGGAAGGACCTCACCGACTCGGTGAACACGGCCTTCCGCAACCTCACCGGCCAGGTCCGTGACATCGCCCAGGTGACGACGGCGGTGGCCAACGGTGATCTGTCGCAGAAGGTCACGGTCGATGTGGCCGGCGAGATGCTGGAGCTGAAGAACACCGTCAACACGATGGTGGCGCAGCTGTCGTCCTTCGCCGACCAGGTGACCCGTATGGCGCGGGACGTGGGTACGGAGGGCCGCCTCGGCGGCCAGGCCCGGGTCGACGGCGTCAGCGGCACCTGGAAGGAACTGACCGACTCCGTCAACTTCATGGCGGGGAACCTGACCTCGCAGGTGCGGCAGATCGCCCAGGTGACCACGGCGGTGGCGCGTGGTGACCTGTCGCAGAAGATCGACGTGGACGCCCGCGGCGAGATCCTGGAGCTGAAGAACACCATCAACACGATGGTCGACCAGCTCTCCGCGTTCGCCGAGCAGGTCACCAGGGTGGCTCGCGAGGTGGGTACGGACGGCCGGCTCGGCGGACAGGCGCAGGTGCCCGGTGTCGCCGGTGTGTGGCGCGATCTGACCGACTCCGTGAACGGCATGGCGGGCAACCTCACCGCCCAGGTCCGCAACATCGCCCAGGTGGCCACCGCGGTGGCGCGTGGTGACCTGTCGCAGAAGATCGACGTGGACGCCCGCGGCGAGATCCTGGAGCTGAAGAACACCCTCAACACGATGGTGGACCAGCTCTCGAACTTCGCCGAACAGGTCACGCGGGTGGCGCGCGAGGTGGGTACGGAGGGCATCCTCGGCGGTCAGGCCGAGGTGCAGGGTGTCTCCGGCACCTGGAAGGACCTCACGCAGTCCGTGAACTTCATGGCCAACAACCTGACCAGCCAGGTCCGCAACATCGCCGAGGTGACGACGGCGGTCGCCAAGGGAGATCTCTCCAAGAAGATCACCGTCGACGCCAAGGGCGAGATCCTGGAGCTGGTGACGACCGTCAACACGATGGTCGACCAGCTCTCCGACTTCGCGGACGAGGTGACCAGGGTCGCCCGTGAGGTGGGTACGGAAGGTGTGCTGGGCGGTCAGGCCCGGGTGCGCGGTGTCACCGGCATCTGGAAGGACCTGAGCGACAACGTCAACCTGATGGCCAACAACCTGACCAGCCAGGTGCGTAACATCGCCCGCGTCTCCGCGGCCGTCGCCAACGGTGATCTGACCAAGAAGGTGACGGTGGAGGCGCGCGGCGAGGTCGCCGAGCTCGCCGAGACCGTGAACACGATGGTGACGACCCTGTCGTCGTTCGCCGACGAGGTGACCCGGGTGGCCCGCGAGGTGGGCACCGAAGGCGAGCTGGGCGGTCAGGCGCACGTGCCGGGCGTCTCCGGCACCTGGAAGGACCTCACCGAGTCCGTGAACTCGATGGCGTCCAACCTGACCGGCCAGGTGCGGCAGATCGCCACGGTCACCACCGCCATCGCGAAGGGCGATCTCACCCGGAAGATCGACATCGACGCGCGGGGCGAGATCCTGGAGCTGAAGACCACCATCAACACGATGGTCGACCAGCTGTCCTCGTTCGCGGGGGAGGTCACCCGCGTGGCCCGCGAGGTGGGCACGGACGGGCAGTTGGGCGGTCAGGCCCGGGTGCGGGACGTCGACGGCACCTGGCGCGACCTCACCGAGTCGGTGAACGAGATGGCCGGGAACCTGACCCGGCAGGTGCGCGCGATCGCGGCTGTCGCGACCGCGGTGACCCGCGGCGATCTGAACCTCAAGATCGACGTGGACGCTGCCGGCGAGATCCAGGTCCTTCAGGACAACATCAACACGATGATCGCCAACCTCCGCGACACCACCCTCGCCAACGAGGAGCAGGACTGGCTCAAGGGCAACCTCGCCCGGATCTCCGGTCTGATGCAGGGCCGGCGCGACCTGGACGACGTGGCGTCGCTGATCATGAGCGAGCTCACGCCGGTCGTCTCGGCGCAGCACGGCGCCTTCTTCATGGCGATGCCGACGGGCAGTACCTCGGACGTACCGGGCAACGGGGAGCTGGCCTACGAGCTGTGCATGCGCGGCAGTTACGGCTACTCCGCGGGGCTCATGCCGACGTCGTTCCGGCCGGGCGAGACGCTGATCGGGACGGCCGCCGAGGAGAAGCGGACGATCCAGGTCAATGTGCCGCCGGGCTATCTGAGGATCTCCTCGGGTCTCGGGGAGGCGTCACCTGCGTATGTGATCGTGCTGCCGGTGCTCTTCGAGGGGAAGGTCCTCGGGGTGATCGAGCTGGCCTCGTTCCAGCCGTTCACGCAGATCCAGCGCGACTTCCTCAACCAGCTCGCCGAGATGATCGCGACGAGCGTCAACACCATCAGCGTCAACACCAAGACCGAGGTGCTGCTCAAGCAGTCGCAGGAGCTGACCGAGCAGCTGCGTGAGCGCTCGGCCGAGCTGGAGAACCGGCAGAAGGCGCTCCAGGCGTCCAACGCCGAACTGGAGGAGAAGGCGGAACTGCTCGCGCAGCAGAACCGCGACATCGAGGTCAAGAACACCGAGATCGAAGAGGCCCGGCAGGTGCTCGAGGAGCGCGCCGAGCAGCTGGCGGTCTCGATGCGCTACAAGAGCGAGTTCCTGGCGAACATGTCGCACGAGCTGCGGACGCCGCTCAACTCGCTGCTGATCCTGGCCAAGCTGCTCGCCGACAACGCCGAGGGGAACCTCTCGCCGAAGCAGGTGGAGTTCGCGGAGACGATCCATGGCGCCGGCTCGGACCTGCTCCAGCTGATCAACGACATCCTCGATCTGTCGAAGGTCGAGGCGGGCAAGATGGACGTCAGCCCGACGCGGATCGCGCTGGTGCAGCTGGTCGACTATGTGGAGGCCACCTTCCGCCCGCTGACCGCGGAGAAGGGCCTCGACTTCTCGGTCCGTGTCTCGCCGGAGCTGCCGGCGACGCTGCACACCGACGAGCAGCGGTTGCTTCAGGTGCTGCGCAACCTCCTGTCGAACGCGGTGAAGTTCACCGACTCCGGCGCCGTGGAGCTGGTCATCCGGCCGGCGAGCGCGGATGTGCCGCAGTCGATCCGTGAGCAGCTGCTGGAGGCCGGATCGTTGCAGGACGCGGACGCCGATCTGATCGCCTTCTCCGTCACCGACACGGGCATCGGGATCGCGTCGGGCAAGATGCGCGTGATCTTCGAGGCGTTCAAGCAGGCCGACGGTACGACGAGCCGTAAGTACGGCGGTACGGGCCTGGGTCTGTCGATCAGCCGGGAGATCGCGCGGCTGCTCGGCGGCGAGATCCACGCGGCGAGCGAACCGGGCCGCGGTTCGACGTTCACGCTCTATCTGCCCCTTCACCCGAGTGAACTGCCGCCGCAGGGTTATGCGCAGGTCACCTCGGGCGCCGTGGAGGCGCAGCCGGGGCCGGCCGACGACGCGGCGGACGAGGTCTCTTCGCAGCCCCGGCCCGAGCGGTCCGCGCCGCAGCAGGGTCCGGCCGCCCTCTTCCGGCGCCGCCGCAAGGCGCTGGAGGCGACCGACGAGCGGACGGCGCTGCCGGGTCGGCAGGGGGCGCCCGGCGACGGCGCCGGGGCGCCGGGCGAGGGTGTCCGGGGCCGGGAGGAGTGGCAGGGCGGCCGCGGTGGCCAGGAGGCGCCGGAGCAGCGGCGGACGTTCACCTTCGACAACGAGAAGGTGCTCATCGTCGACGATGACATCCGCAATGTCTTCGCGCTCACCAGCGTGCTGGAGCAGCACGGCCTGTCCGTGCTGTACGCGGAGAACGGTCGTGAGGGCATCGAAGTCCTGGAGCAGCACGACGATGTGACGGTCGTACTGATGGACATCATGATGCCGGAGATGGACGGCTACGCGACGACGACGGCGATCCGCAGGATGCCGCAGTTCGCCGGACTGCCGATCATCGCGCTCACCGCGAAGGCGATGAAGGGGGACCGGGAGAAGGCGATCGAGTCGGGGGCATCCGACTATGTCACCAAGCCGGTCGATCCTGACCATTTGCTCTCCGTGATGGAGCAGTGGATGCGCGACGAGTGAGCGGCCGCCGTTCGGATCTTCGCCCGTTGTTGACTGGCTGTGGCCAAAGGCGTGTGAGGCGGTGGTATCCGGGGAACCTTCTGGTCTCCCGCTACGTTTCTGCTTCGTGCACTGTGACAACGCGGTGACAGGGTGTGGCGACGGGCGGGGTGCGGCTACCATGACCGGCACAAGGACGGGCGACGCAAGGGAGTCGCCCCCTGGGGCGGCGCCCGGTGCGTCCCCCGGCTCGAAGAGCTGGGGAGACCCCACGCCGGGGCGAGGAGGACGGGGCATGGTGCAGAAGGCCAAGATCCTCCTGGTCGATGACCGGCCGGAGAATCTGCTGGCGCTGGAGGCCATTCTCTCTGCGCTCGATCAGACACTGGTGCGGGCATCGTCAGGGGAGGAAGCGCTCAAGGCGCTGCTGACAGACGACTTCGCGGTCATTCTGCTGGACGTCCAGATGCCTGGAATGGACGGTTTCGAGACCGCGGCGCACATCAAGCGGCGGGAGCGGACCCGGGACATCCCGATCATCTTCCTCACCGCGATCAACCACGGACCGCATCACACGTTCCGGGGCTATGCCGCCGGCGCGGTCGACTACATCTCCAAGCCGTTCGACCCGTGGGTGCTGCGCGCCAAGGTCTCGGTCTTCGTCGAGCTGTACATGAAGAACTGCCAACTGCGGGAGCAGGCCGCGCTGCTGAGGCTCCAACTGGAGGGCGGCGGGCAGTCGGGCGCCGACAACCACAAGGAGCCGGCGGGCCTGCTCGCCGAGCTCTCCGCGCGCCTCGCGGCCGTCGAGGAACAGGCCGAGGCGCTCTCGAAGCAGCTCGACGACGACTCCGCGGATGCGGCCGCCGTGGCGACCGCGGCGCATCTCGAGCGCAAACTCACGGGTTTGCGCAGAGCCCTGGACGCACTGGAACCGGGGACCGGCGGCCCCAGCGCCCTGCCCTCGCAGAACTGAGCGGCCGAAGCGTCATCCGGTGTGTGAGGGAACGTCACTTTGCCGCCTCCGCAGGGCGACACGAACGGGTGAAGCAGTAAGCACACGTGTCCACTGCCTCCCACACCGGTAACCTCACCACTATGGCCTCACGTACGTCCGGCAAGGGTTCCCAGGGCACGGCGGGCACCGCGAAGCCGCGCCCCGGCCGTACGACCGGTGCCGCGAAGAAGGCGGCGCCCGCCAGGAAAGCCGTCGCAAAGAAGACCGCGCCCGCGAAGAAGGCACCGGCCAAGAAGGCCGTTGCCAAGAAAGCCGCGCCGAAACCGGCACCGTCTCCCACCGGTGGTGTCTATCGGCTCGCTCGCGCGCTCTGGCTCGGACTCGCGCACGGCCTGGGGGCGATGCTCCGCGGCATAGGGCGTGGCGCGAAGGGACTCGACCCGGCCCACCGCAAGGACGGCCTGGCGCTGCTGCTCCTCGGTCTCGCACTGGTCGTCGCCGCCGGAACCTGGTCCAACCTCCGCGGCCCGGTCGGCGATCTCGTCGAGATGCTGGTGACCGGAGCCTTCGGCAGGCTCGATCTGCTGGTGCCGATACTGCTCGGCGCGGTCGCCGTCCGGCTGATCCTCTATCCCGAGAAGCCCGAGGCCAACGGCCGCATCGTCATCGGCCTGTCAGCCCTCGTGGTCGGCGTGCTCGGCCAGGTGCACATCGCGTGCGGCTCCCCGGGGCGCGGCGAGGGCACCGGCGCCATGCAGGACGCCGGCGGTCTGATCGGCTGGGCCGCGTCCAAGCCGCTGATCTTCACCATGGGTGAGGTGCTCGCGGTACCGCTGCTGGTCCTGCTCACGCTCTTCGGTCTGCTCGTCGTCACCGCCACGCCGGTCAACGCCATTCCGCAGCGGCTGCGACTGCTCGGCTCCAAGCTCGGCATCCTCGACCCGGTGTACGAGCCGGGGGAGTACGGGGACGGCGAGTACGCGGAGGACTCGGACGACGACCGCCGCTACGACGAGCAGTGGCGCGAGGCCGTCCCGGCCCGCGCCCGTCGCTCGGGCGCCCGCCGCAGCGAGGCCCCCGCCGACTACGACCCGGACCAGGCCGAGTCGGAGGCCCTGTCGAGGCGACGCCGGCCGCGCCGCGGCTCGGTGCAGCCCGCCATGGACCGTCCGATGGACGCCGTGGACGTGGCGGCCGCCGCGGCCGCAGCGCTCGACGGAGCCGTCTACAACGGATTCCCGCCCTCGCCCCTGGTCGCCGATCTGACCAAGGACGTCACCGCGGAGCGGCAGCGTGCCGCGTCCCCGCTGCCGGCGGCACGCGAGCCCGAGCAGGCGGAGCCCAGGAAGCGACGGGTCAAGGAGCCCGAGGAGACGCCCTCGCGGAGCGGGCCCGTCCCCGATCTCACCAAGCCCGCTCCCGACGACTCCCAGCCCCTGCCGCCGCGCGCCGAGCAGCTCCAGCTGGCCGGCGACATCAGCTACTCCCTGCCGTCGCTCGACCTGCTGGAGCGGGGAGGGCCGGGCAAGACCCGCAGCGCCGCCAACGACGCGATCGTCGCCTCGCTCTCCAACGTCTTCATGGAGTTCAAGGTCGACGCGGCCGTCACCGGCTTCACCCGGGGCCCCACGGTCACGCGCTACGAGGTGGAGCTCGGCCCGGCGGTCAAGGTCGAGCGGATCACCGCCCTGACGAAGAACATCGCGTACGCCGTCGCCAGTCCCGACGTCCGGATCATCTCCCCGATCCCCGGCAAGTCCGCGGTCGGCATCGAGATCCCCAACACGGACCGCGAGATGGTCAACCTCGGCGACGTCCTGAGGCTCGCGGACGCGGCCGAGGACGACCACCCGATGCTGGTCGCGCTCGGCAAGGACGTCGAGGGCGGCTACGTGATGGCCAACCTCGCCAAGATGCCGCACGTCCTGGTCGCCGGCGCGACCGGCTCCGGCAAGTCGTCCTGCATCAACTGCCTGATCACCTCGGTCATGGTGCGGGCCACCCCGGAGGACGTCCGGATGGTGCTCGTCGACCCCAAGCGGGTCGAACTCACCGCCTACGAGGGCATCCCGCACCTGATCACCCCGATCATCACCAACCCCAAGCGGGCCGCCGAGGCGCTCCAGTGGGTCGTGCGGGAGATGGACCTGCGCTACGACGACCTCGCGGCGTTCGGATACCGGCACATCGACGACTTCAACCAGGCCGTGCGCAACGGCAAGGTGAAGGCCCCCGAGGGCAGCGAGCGCGAGCTGTCGCCGTATCCCTATCTGCTCGTCATCGTGGACGAGCTCGCCGACCTGATGATGGTCGCGCCGCGGGACGTGGAGGACGCGATCGTCCGCATCACGCAGCTGGCGCGCGCCGCGGGCATCCATCTGGTACTGGCGACGCAGCGGCCGTCCGTGGACGTCGTCACCGGACTGATCAAGGCGAACGTGCCGTCCCGGCTCGCCTTCGCCACCTCCTCGCTCGCCGACAGCCGGGTCATCCTCGACCAGCCGGGCGCGGAGAAGCTGATCGGCAAGGGCGACGGGCTCTTCCTGCCGATGGGGGCCAACAAGCCCACCCGTATGCAGGGCGCCTTCGTGACCGAGGACGAGGTCGCGGCCGTCGTCCAGCACTGCAAGGATCAGATGGCGCCGGTCTTCCGCGACGACGTCGTGGTCGGCACCAAGCAGAAGAAGGAGATCGACGAGGACATCGGCGACGACCTGGATCTGCTCTGCCAGGCCGCCGAACTTGTGGTATCCACCCAGTTCGGGTCCACGTCGATGCTCCAGCGCAAGCTGCGCGTCGGTTTCGCCAAGGCCGGACGGCTGATGGACCTGATGGAGTCGCGCAACATCGTCGGCCCGAGCGAAGGCTCAAAGGCTCGTGATGTTCTGGTGAAACCTGATGAGCTGGATGGAGTGCTGGCCGTGATCCGCGGGGAGTCTCACTCGTAAGGGTTTCGAGAGCAACCGTTTCCCCCGGTCCTACGTCAAGTTGGAGGGAGGGACATACAGATGTCCCACCATCACGGATGCCCGGCCATTCCGATGGCGTACAAACTCCCTCCGCCCAGTTGCCCCACCCTTTCGTACCACCCATAGACTGAACCTCCAGCAGGTGGCTACACGCTCGAAAGGCGCCCCCGTGTCCATCGGCAACTCCCCCGAAGACGACCGGCCTTCCCCCGAGGAGGACCGGCCTTCGATCGGTCATGTGCTCCAGCAAGCCCGCATCGACGCAGGTCTGACCGTCGACGAGGTCAGTGCCTCCACCCGGGTGCGCGTCCCGATCGTCACCGCGATCGAACAGGACGACTTCTCCCGCTGTGGCGGTGATGTGTACGCGCGCGGCCACATCCGCATGATCGCGCGTGCCGTCGCCCTCGATCCCGATCCGCTCGTCTCCCAGTTCGACGCCGAGCACGGTGGGCGGCCCGCGCCGACGCCCGCCGCGCCGCTGTTCGAGGCCGAACGCATCCGCCCCGAGCGCCAGCGGCCCAACTGGACCGCGGCGATGGTCGCGGCGATCGTCGCCGTGATCGGTTTTGTCGGTTTCACGATGTTCAACGGCGATGAAGAGGGCAAGGACGGCTCCAACGTCGCCGAGGGCTCGGCGCCCGACAAGAAGCCCTCGCCCAGCAAGTCCACGAGCAAGCCCGTCGACCCCAAGCCCGAACCCTCCGACAGCGCGATCGCCGCGGTGCCGAAGGACAAGGTCACGGTCAAGCTGTCCGTCCTGGACGACAAGAGCTGGATCTCCGCCAAGTCGCACAACGGCAAGCTGCTCTTCGACGGCACCCTTTCGAAGGGCCAGTCCAAGACCTTCCAGGACGACGAGCGGGTCGATCTGATCCTCGGCAACGCCGGCGCGATCGAGCTGTACGTCAACGGCAAGAAGGTCGAGGACCGGTTCGAGACGGGCCAGGTCGAGCGGCTGTCGTACACCAAGGGTGACCCCGAGGTCGGCTGACGCCACAGGGCGGCGGACGGCCGGGAACCCTCGGGGCCGGGGTGAGGGCCGGGACAAAGTAGTCTTGAGCCCATGCCCGAACGCCGTACCGTCGCCCTTGTCACTCTTGGCTGCGCCCGTAATGAGGTGGACTCGGAGGAGCTTGCAGGCCGCTTGGCAGCGGACGGCTGGGAGCTCGTCCAGGAAGCCGCCGACGCGGACGTCGCCGTCGTCAACACCTGCGGCTTCGTCGAAGCCGCGAAGAAGGACTCCGTCGACGCCCTCCTCGAAGCCAATGATCTGAAGGACCAGGGCAGAACCCAGGCCGTGGTGGCGGTCGGCTGCATGGCCGAGCGGTACGGCAAGGAACTCGCCGAGGCGCTGCCCGAAGCGGACGGTGTGCTCGGCTTCGACGACTACTCCGACATCTCCGACCGGCTGCAGACCATCCTCAGCGGCGGTGTCCACGCCTCGCACACTCCGCGCGACCGTCGCAAGCTCCTGCCGCTCAGCCCGGTGGAGCGCCAGTCGGCGACCGAGGTCGCGCTGCCGGGCCACGCCCAGGCACCCGAGGACGTGCCCGAGGACCTTCCCGAGGGAGTCGCCCCGGTGTCCGGGCCGCGTGCTCCGCTGCGTCGGCGCCTCGGTACCAGCCCCGTCGCGTCCGTGAAGCTCGCCTCCGGCTGCGACCGTCGCTGCTCGTTCTGCGCGATCCCCTCCTTCCGCGGCTCCTTCATCTCCCGGCGGCCCAGCGACGTCCTCGGTGAGACGCGCTGGCTGGCGGAGCAGGGCGTCAAGGAGGTCATGCTGGTCTCCGAGAACAACACCTCGTACGGCAAGGACCTCGGCGACATCCGCCTTCTGGAGACCCTGCTGCCGGAGCTCGCGGACGTCGACGGCATCGAGCGGGTGCGCGTCAGCTATCTCCAGCCGGCCGAGATGCGGCCCGGGCTGATCGACGTGCTGACCTCGACGCCGAAGATCGCGCCCTACTTCGACCTCTCGTTCCAGCACTCCGCCCCCGGTGTGCTCCGGGCCATGCGGCGCTTCGGCGACACCGAGCGGTTCCTGGAGCTCCTGGACACCATCCGGACCAAGGCTCCGCAGGCCGGTGTGCGCTCGAACTTCATCGTCGGCTTCCCCGGCGAGACCGAGGCCGACTTCGCCGAGCTGGAACGCTTCCTCACGCATGCGCGTCTGGACGCCATCGGTGTGTTCGGCTACTCCGACGAGGACGGCACGGAAGCCGTCTCGTACGACAACAAGCTGGACGCCGACGTCATCGCCGAGCGGCTGGAGCACCTGTCGCGGCTCGCGGAGGAGCTGACCGCGCAGCGCGCCGAGGAGCGGCTCGGTGAGCGCCTGGAGGTGCTCGTCGAGTCCGTGGACGGGGAGGACGGTGCGGTCGGCCGCGCCGCGCACCAGGCCCCGGAGACGGACGGCCAGGTCATCTTCACCTCGGGCGAGGGCCTGATCCCCGGCCGTATGGTCGTGGCGAAGGCTGTCGGTACGGAGGGTGTCGACCTGGTGGCCGAGTTCTGCGAGGTCCTGGAGGACGACCACAGGGTTCAGGAGGCGGCCAGATGACCGGAGTGCCGGCATCCGCGGGGGGCGGCACGGGTAGGCCCGCGCCCGGCGGCAAGCTCGGCGCTGCGGCCGTCAATCAGGCCAGCCTCTGGAACATCGCCAATATTCTCACCATGGTGCGGCTGGTGCTGGTGCCCGCCTTCGTCCTGCTCTTGCTGCAGGACGGCGGGTACGACCCGGCATGGCGGGCCTGGGCATGGGCCGCTTTCGCCGTCGCCATGATCACGGACATCTTCGACGGTCATCTGGCGCGTACGTACAACCTGGTCACCGACTTCGGGAAGATCGCCGACCCGATCGCCGACAAGGCGATCATGGCGTCCGGCCTGATCTGCCTCTCCGCGCTCGGCGATCTGCCGTGGTGGGTGACCGGAGTGATCCTCTTCCGTGAGCTCGGCATTACGCTCATGCGGTTCTGGGTGATCCGCCACGGCGTGATTCCCGCCAGCCGCGGCGGCAAGATGAAGACCCTCGCGCAGGGCGCGGCGGTCGGGATGTACGTCCTCGCACTGACCGGTCCACTCGCCACCCTCCGCTTCTGGGTGATGGCCCTCGCCGTCGCGTTGACGGTGCTCACCGGGCTCGACTACGTGCGGCAGGCGATCGTGCTGAGGCGCAAGGGGCTGGCCAGGGAGCGTGCCGTGGCGGAGGCCGACCGGTGACCGTCGCCGCCCGGATCATCGCGGTGCTTGCGGAGCGTGGCCAGACCCTGGCGGCCGCGGAGTCCCTGACGGGCGGTCTGGTGGCCGCGGAGCTCACCGGTGTCCCCGGAGCCTCGGCGGCCTTCCGCGGGTCCGTCACGGCGTACGCAACCGAGCTGAAGCGGGACGTCCTGGGCGTCGACGGGACCCTCCTGGCGGAGCGGGGCGCGGTGGACGCCGAGGTCGCGGTGCAGATGGCGGCCGGTGTGCGCACGGTCCTGGGCGCCGGCTGGGGCATCGCCACCACCGGTGTGGCAGGTCCCGAGCCGCAGGACGGGAAGCCTGTCGGGACGGTCTTCGTGGCTGTCGCCGGGCCGGACGGTTCAGGGAAAGTCGCCGCATTGCGGTTGAACGGTGGCCGGGCGGAAATCCGTAGAGAGAGTGTACGCAGCGTGCTCGAGCTGCTCTCCGGCGAACTGCACGAAAATGCGAGGGCACAGGATACGGAACAGAACGGGGGGAATTGATGTTTGCAGCCCTGAGTGAACACGACATCGCTCCCCGCACGGCCGCAGCGCGAGGCGGTACGGTGGGGCGTGAAGGATGCGGCTACACGGTCCGAGGAGGGAGCCACCGATGATTCTGCTCCGTCGCCTGCTGGGTGACGTGCTGCGTCGGCAGCGCCAGCGCCAGGGCCGTACTCTGCGCGAAGTCTCCTCGTCCGCCCGAGTTTCGCTCGGCTATCTCTCCGAGGTGGAGCGGGGGCAGAAGGAGGCCTCCTCTGAACTGCTCTCCGCCATCTGCGACGCGCTTGACGTACGGATGTCCGAGCTCATGCGAGAAGTGAGCGACGAGCTGTCGCTGGCCGAACTGGCCGAGTCGGCAGCGGCCACCGAGACGGTGCCTGTGCCAGTACGCCCGATGCTCAATTCCGTATCCGTGACGTCGGTGGCAGGTGTGCCGACGGAGCGGGTGACCATCAAGGCGCCTGCGGAGGCGGTCGACGTCGTGGCCGCCTGATACGTACGGCTGGTGCGGCTCGTTTGCGAGCTGAGCCCTGGTCGCTGCCCCTGTGGGCGGCGCGCCGGGGTTTTTGCTTTGCATGGCTTGTGCCCGAATGTCTGGTACGTGCGTCTATGTCATGGTGGGTAAGGCTGACTGCCGAGCTGACTCGAGCTGACCACCCACTGGAGGACACGCATGTCTGTCGTGAAGAGCCCGTTGTCCGAGAGCGACCTCAAGGCGGTCGGTAACGCGCTGCGCGGAGCCCTGGTGGATCTGGTGGATCTCGGCCTCGTGGCCAAGCAGGTCCACTGGAACGTCGTGGGGCCGCGCTTCCGGTCCGTCCATCTCCAGCTCGACGAGGTCGTGGACACGGCCCGCCAGCATTCGGACACCGTGGCCGAACGTTGCTCTGCCATCGGTGTGACCCCGGACGGCCGGGCCGGCACGGTGGCGTCGCAGAGTGCCATCGGCACGGTGCCCGAGGGCTGGATCAAGGACGTCGACGCCGTGAAGACGCTGGTGGACGCCCTCGGCGCGGTGATCGAGCGGATGCGGGAACGTATCGAGGTGACGGACGAACCGGACCCCGTGAGCCAGGACATCCTGATCGGGCTCACCGCGGACCTGGAGAAGCACGCCTGGATGTTCCAGGCCGAGAGCGCGTAGATCGGAGCCCGGTGCCGTTTCGCGCGCCGGGCCTGCATCCGGTGCGCCCTCCCGGCGGCTGATCGCGCCGGTCTAGCGTGGGGCCGGAGGGAGGCGAGCCATGGCACGAGGCGGAGGAGTGCGCGTGCCCGTGGTCGCCCTGGGACTCATAGCCGGCGGTCTGTGGTGGTGGGCGGTGCTGCGCCTGCTGCTGGCGCCGGACCAGTCCGGCCTGGTCGAGGGGGCGGTGGCGGCGGGAGGCTGGGGGCTGAGCCTGCTGCCCGTGCATGTCACGGCATCCCGCGGGGTGGTCAGGGCGTCCCGCGGGGGTGGTGGGGCGGTGGCCCGCATCGGTGGCGGGGCTGGTGCCGAGGACCCGGCTCGCGTCGGTGGCGGATCGCGCCGTATCGGTAAGGCGTCGCGCGGCACATGGATGCGGCGCGTCACGCGGGCACTGCAGGGTCCCCAGGTGCACGGCGGTTCCGGCCTCACCAGGGCATGGCGACGCCCCCGTTCGGGCGAATGATCTGGCCCGTCGTGAACGACGATGCGTCCGAGGCGAGATGCAGGACCGCGTGCGCGATGTCCTCGGGCTCACCGACCCTGCGGAGGGGGGAGAGCCGGACCATGGCCGCCTCCGCCTGATGCTGGAGCGCCGCGTCGTGGCGGTCGGTCATCGGGGTGCGGACCCAGCCGGGGGCGATGGCGTTCACTCGTATGGAGTGCGGGCCGAGTTCGGTGGCCAGCGTCTTCGTCAGCTGGACGACGGCCGCCTTGGCCGCGCTGTAGCAGAGCAGACCGGCGCCGGCCGCGTCCACGGCTCCTGACGTCATGGTGACGAGGGAGCCCGGAGTGCCGGCCGCGATCATGGTGCGTGCCGCCTCCTGGCACGCGTACAGAACTCCCTTGAAGTTGACCGCCAGGACGCGGTCGAGGTCCTCGTCCCTGGTCTCCAGCACGGAGCTGCTGTGCATGATTCCGGCGATCGCGGCCAGGATGTCGAGCCGTCCGGCGCTCTCGATCGCGGCTTTCACCTGTGCGCGGTCCGAGACATCGAGGGTGTGGGTGGAGGCCGTGCCGCCCGCGTCGCTGATCATGCTGCGGGTCTCGTCCAGTCCCTTCTCGTCGATGTCGGCGCAGTGGACCGCGGCACCTGCTTCGGCGAGGAGTACGGCCGAGGCGCGGCCGATGCCGCCGGCTGCACCGGTGACGAACGCCGACCGGCCGGTGAGGTCGTACGCGGTGAGACCCATGCCCGGACCGTACGGCCGGATCTGACGCATCGTCAACTAGTCGTCGTCGACTCGTTGTCCGGTCACAGGTGCACGTGATGTCCGGGGGTGCCGCGGCGTCAGGCCAGGGTGGCGGGGCGTCAGGCCGGGGATGTCAGGGAGTCGGGCTCGGGCCCGCCTGGCAGCCCGGGCACCAGTACGTGACGCGTTCGCCGGTGCCGTCGCTCTGTTCCGCCTTGCGCAGGGCGGTGCCGCAGCGCAGACAGCGATGTCCACCCCGGCCGTAGACATACAGCCGGGGGCCGAAGGCCTGCCGGCGAGGGCCGGCAGGCGTACTGCGGTCGGTGGCCGTGGTCTGCCGTTCGAAGGTGTTCTTGTTGAGCTCCAGGAGCCGCTGGGCGGTGGCGACGAGCCGGGCGGGGACGCCCTCGGGCAGTTCGCCCACGGGGAGCCAGGGCGTGACCCCGGCGAGGAACGCGAGCTCCGACTTGTAGACATTGCCGATCCCGGCGAGATTGCGCTGGTCGAGGAGCGCTTCGCCGAGGGGGCGGGCCGGGTCCGCGAGGAGGTTGGCCCGGGCGGTGTCGGGGTCCCAGTCGGGGCCCAGGAGATCAGGGCCGAGATGGCCGACGACGTTGTTCTCTTCGACGGTGCGGACCAGCTCCAGGACGGGGAGGCGATAGCCGACGGCCGTCTGGGTGGCAGTGCCGAGGACGACCCGGATCTGGTGCGCGGGCCCACCGCTCCAGCGCTTGCCGACGGCGAACACACGCCACGCGCCGTCCATCCGCAGGTGCGAATGGAGAGTGAGACCCCCCTCGAAACGGGTCAGGAGATGCTTGCCGCGTGAGGTGACGTCCAGAACGGACCGGCCGGTGAGGTCGGCGGTCGCGAACCGCGGCACGCGCAGATCGGACACGGTGAGAACCTGGCCCGCGAGGGCGGTGTGCAGCCGCTTCGCGGTCAGCCAGACGGTGTCTCCTTCGGGCATGGATCCATGATGCGGGAGGCGGGCTCGGTGGGGGAGCCGGGCCACGCAAACGAGCCCTCGGCGTGAGGGGGCGCACCCGCGAGCGAGCCGTGTGCGAGGCGAAGCACCGTCTCTGTGAGGGCGAGCGGGGCGGTGTCCGTGAGCGGGCCTTCTCTGTACGGGACCGGGCCTCGCGCGCCCCGGCCCGGCCTCGCGGTCAACGCCTCAGGGGCGCAGCCGAAGCCCTCGTGGTGTGGCGAGGAAGCCCGAGACCTCCAGCGCCCGGGACAGCGGTGAGGTCAGCGCCGAGACGCCGTTGGCCCGTTCCACCGTGATCGTGCCGATGGCTCCCGCGCGCGCCGCGTTGGCCAGCGCCGTGGCCGCCGCGTGCAGGACCGGCGAATCCGGGTCGGTCGCCCAGGACAGCAATGACTTCCCGCCGCGCTCCATGTACATCGTGAGCTCGCCGTCGACCAGGACCACCAGGGATCCCGCTTTCCGGCCCGGCTTGTGGCCGGCGCCGTCCGGCGGCTCGGGCCAGGGCAGCGCGGCTCCGTAGGCGTTGGCCGGGTCCGCGGCGGCCAGAACGACCGCCTGGGGCGGCGCGTCGCCTCCGCTCCGGTCCAGGGTGTTGGCCGCGGCCCGGAGCCGGTCCACCGCACCGTCCATCGCGAACTGGGCCGCCCCCAGCCCCTCGACCACATAGCCCCGCCGCGCCTGTCCGCTGTCCTCGAAGGCGGCGAGGATCCGGTACGTGGCGGAGAAGCCGCCCTCGACCCCCTCGGCCGCCACCGCGCCGCGCGTCACCACGCCATGGCGGTCGAGCAGGGTGCGGGCCAGCGCGTGTGCGCGATGGGTCGGTTCGGGTTCGAGAGGCGGCAGCAGCGACCAGCGGCCACTGACCGTCGGCGGTCCGGTACGGGAAGCGGTGCGGGCGGCGGCTGTCAGGCTTCCGTAGCGCCCGCGCGGCACCGTCCGCTTGGCGCGGTGTGCCGTCGAACCGGCGGTGCGGCCCGAGCCGAGGAGCGAGCGCAGCGGGGAGAGCGTGTCGTTGGTGAGCCGGCCGGACCAGGCCAGATCCCATACCGCGTCGGCCAGTTGGGGATCGTTCACGTCCGGATGGGTCGTGGCGCGGACCTGCTCGGCGATCTGGCGGAAGAACAGCCCGTACCCCGGGGCGAGGGCGGTCAGGACGGACTCGTGGAGCGCGGTGAGCTCCAGCGGATGGGGCTGGGGAAGCAGCAGTGGTGCCGCGTCGGCGAGGTAGAGCGAGACCCAGCCGTCCTTGCCGGGCAGCGCGCCCGCCCCGGCCCACAGGACTTCGCCGGCCGTGGTCAGCTCGTCCAGCATCGCGGGGTTGTAGCCGCGGACGCGGGACGGCAGGATCAGCTTCTCCAGGGCGGAGGCGGGGACGGCCGCGCCCTGCAGTTGCTCGACGGCGCGGGCCAGCCCGTCGATGCCGCTCAGGCTGTTGTTGCCCAGATGCTGCCACTGGGGGACGAAGGCAGCCAGGGCGGCCGGTGGTACGGGCTCCAGTTCGTGGCGCAGGGCCGCCAGCGACCGGCGGCGCAGCCGTCGCAGCACGGCCGCGTCGCACCATTCCTGGCCGATGCCGGCGGGGTGGAACTCGCCCTGCACCACACGCCCGCTCGCGGCCAGCCGGTGCAGCGCACCGTCGGTCACGGCCACGCCCAGCCCGAAACGGCCGGCCGCCTGTGCCGTGGTGAACGGGCCGTGTGTCCGCGCGAACCGGGCGAGCAGATCGCCCAGCGGATCCTTGACCGGTTCGGTGAAGGCCTCGGGGACGCCCACCGGGAGCGCGGTCCCGAGTGCGTCGCGCAGACGTCCGGCGTCCTCGATCGCCGCCCAGTGATCGGCTCCGGCGATCCGCACCTGGATCGCCCGGCGGGACGCGGCCAGGTCGCGGGGCCACTGCCGTTCGGCGCCGCGCTCGAGGAGTTCCGCGTCCGTCAGCGGGCCGAGGAGCCGCAGCAGGTCCGCGACGCCCTCCTCGTCCTTGACCCTTCGGTCCTCGGTGAGCCACTGGAGCTCGCGCTCCAGCTCGGTCAGTACGTCGGCGTCGAGCAGCTCGCGCAGCTCCGCCTGGCCGAGGAGCTCGGACAGCAGCCGGGAGTCCAGCGACAGGGCGGCCGCCCTGCGCTCGGCCAGCGGTGAGTCGCCCTCGTAGAGGAACTGGGCGACATAGCCGAACAACAGCGAACGGGCGAAGGGCGAGGGCTCGGGTGTGGTGACCTCGACCATCCGGACCCGGCGGGCCTCGATGTCGCCCATCAGCTCGGTCAGGCCCGGCACGTCGAAGACGTCCTGGAGACACTCACGGACCGCTTCGAGGACGATCGGGAAGGACCCGAACTCGCTCGCCACCTCCAGGAGCTGGGCCGCACGCTGGCGCTGTTGCCACAGCGGGGTGCGCTTGCCGGGGCTGCGCCGGGGCAGCAGGAGCGCCCGCGCGGCGCACTCGCGGAACCGGGAGGCGAACAGCGCGGAGCCGCCCACCTGGTCCGTGACGATCTGGTTGATCTCGCCCTTGTCGAAGACGGCGTCGGCCGCACCGACCGGGGCCTGGTCGCTGTCGAACGTCGCATCCAGATGCACCGGGTCCTGGTCCAGGAGGTCCAGGCCCATCAGATCGGCGTCCGGCAGCCGCAGCACGATTCCGTCGTCGGCGTGCATGACCTGGGCGTCCATGCCGTACCGCTCGCTGAGCCGGGCGCCGAGCGCCAGCGCCCAGGGGGCGTGCACCTGGGCGCCGAACGGCGAGTGGATCACCACCCGCCAGTCGCCCAGCTCGTCCCGGAACCGCTCGACGAGGATCGTCCGGTCGTCGGGTACATGGCCGCACGCACGGCGTTGCTCGTCGAGGTACGCCAGGATGTTGTCGGCGGCCCAGGCATCCAGGCCGGCGGCCAGCATCCGCAGCCGGGCGTCCTCGGGGGACAGTCCGCCGACCTCCCGGAGGAACGCGCCCACCGCACGCCCCAGTTCGAGCGGGCGCCCCAGCTGGTCGCCCTTCCAGAAGGGCAGGCGTCCCGGAACTCCGGGCGCTGGGGAGACGAGCACCCGGTCGCGGGTGATGTCCTCGATCCGCCACGAGGTGGTGCCCAGTGTGAAGACGTCGCCCACCCGCGACTCGTAGACCATCTCCTCGTCGAGCTCGCCGACCCGGCCGCCGCCCTTCTTCGGGTCCGCGCCCGCCAGGAACACGCCGAACAGACCGCGGTCCGGGATGGTGCCGCCGGACGTCACGGCGAGACGCTGTGCGCCCGGCCGGCCCGTGACCGTACCCGCGACGCGGTCCCAGACCACACGCGGCCGCAACTCGGCGAACGCGTCGGAGGGATACCGTCCCGCCAGCATGTCGACGACGGCCGTGAACGCCGACTCGGGCAACGAGGCGAACGGCGCGGCCCGCCGGGTCAGTGCCAGCAGGTCGTCGACCTGCCAGGTGTCCAGGGAAACCATGGCCACCAGCTGCTGGGCGAGCACGTCCAGAGGGTTCGAGGGGACGCGCAGCGCTTCGATGGAACCGGTGCGCATCCGCTCGGTGACGACCGCCGACTGCACCAGGTCGCCGCGGTACTTCGGGAACACGACACCGGTGGAGACCGCACCCACCTGATGGCCCGCGCGGCCGACGCGCTGAAGGCCGGATGCCACCGACGGCGGCGACTCGACCTGCACGACGAGGTCCACCGCCCCCATGTCGATCCCCAGCTCCAGGCTGGAGGTGGCGACGACGGCAGGCAGCCGCCCCGCCTTCAGATCCTCCTCGACCAGGGCTCGCTGCTCCTTGGAGACCGAACCGTGGTGCGCGCGGGCGAGGAGCGGCGGGGCGCCGCGCACGGACCCCGACTGCCCCATGAGCTCCGCGGGCGACGCCTCGTCCGGCATCGCCTCGCCGGTGGCCCGTTCATAGGCGATCTCGTTGAGGCGGTTGCACAGGCGCTCGGCCAGCCGGCGGGAGTTGGCGAAGACGATCGTGGAGCGATGGGCCTGGACGAGGTCGACGATCTTCTCTTCGACATGCGGCCAGATCGACGGCTTGTCGCCGCCGTCCGGCGACGACGAGGCCTCGGAGGCCGGGGATCCGCCCAGCTCTCCCATGTCCTCGACCGGGACGACCACCGAGAGGTCGAACTCCTTGCCCGACGTCGGCTGGACGATCTCCACCTTCCGCTGCGGGGAGAGATAGCGGGCCACCTCGTCCACCGGGCGGACCGTCGCCGACAGGCCGATACGCCGGGCCGGGCGCGGCAGCAGCTCGTCGAGACGCTCCAGCGACAGGGCGAGGTGCGCTCCCCGCTTCGTCCCCGCGACGGCGTGCACCTCGTCGAGGATCACCGTCTCGATGCCCGACAGCGCGTCCCGTGCGGCGGAGGTGAGCATCAGGAACAGCGACTCGGGTGTGGTGATGAGGATGTCCGGCGGCTTCGTCGCCAGGGAGCGGCGCTCGGCGGCGGGGGTGTCCCCCGAGCGGATGCCGACACGGATCTCGGGTTCGGGCGTCCCGAGACGCACGGATTCCTGGCGGATACCGGTCAGCGGGCTGCGGAGATTGCGCTCCACGTCGACGGCGAGCGCCTTGAGCGGGGAGACGTACAGGACGCGGCAGCGCTTCTTCGGGTCCGCGGGCGGGGGAGTGGAGGCGAGGTCGTCGAGCGCGGCGAGGAACGCGGCCAGCGTCTTGCCCGAGCCCGTCGGCGCCACGACCAGGACGTCCGAGCCCTCGCCGATCGCCTGCCAGGCCCCTTCCTGCGCGGCGGTGGGCGCGCTGAAGGCTCCCGTGAACCAGCTGCGGGTCGCGGGAGAGAAGGAATCGAGTGCGGTCCTGGCCATGTCCACCATCGTGCACCGGACCACTGACAATTACTGTCCGCGTCATGGACGCGCAGGTCAGCGGGGCACGCTCGGGCGCACAATGGCTGAATGAGCGGTCCGGCGGATCACGAGTGGGCACGGCACTGGCAGTACGAGGAACTGCCCGGCCTCGACCTCCTGCGTGCCCGCTATGTGCGGCACACCTTTCCCCGCCACAGTCACGAGGGCTTCGTCTTCGGGGCGGTCACCGGCGGGGTCGAGGACGTGAGCATGCCGGAGGGCAACATCAGCGCCCGGCCCGGCACGGTCGTCATGATCAATCCCGAGGTGCCGCACTCGGCGCGGGCCGGAGTGGACGAGGGCTGGGCGTACTCGACCCTGTATCCCTCCGTGGATCTCGTCACCGAGATAGCCGGCGAGGTCAGCGCGGTGCGCGGCACGCCCGCGTTCGGCGAGACGATCGTCGAGGACGCGCAGACCGCCGAACTCATTCGCGGTGTCCATCAGGCGGCGGAGGCGGGCAACGCACTCGCCGCCGACAGCCTGCTCCGAGTGGCCGTGGCCCGGCTGGTCGCGCGGCACGGCAGCCGGCTGCCCTCCCGGACGCCGAGTGCCTCCGGGGCGCGTACGGCGGCGGAGGCGAAGGCGCTGCTGGAGGAGCGCATGACCGATCCGCCGTCCCTGGAGCGGCTTGCGCTGGAGCTCGGCACGAGCCCCTTCGCGCTCCTGCGGGCCTTCAAAGCGGCGTACGGCATGCCTCCGCACACCTGGCTCACCAATGCGCGGGTACGCCGGGCCCGTCGGCTCCTGGACGCCGGGGCCGCGCCCGCCGACGCGGCCGTCGCCGTGGGGTTCACCGACCAGCCCCATCTGAACCGGCATTTCACCCGGATCGTGGGCGTGCCTCCCGGCGCTTATCGCAAAGAGCGTGCAAGAACGTACAAGACCTCGGGCGAGAGCCCCACGTAGCGTCCCTGACGTGCCAGAACAGACAGCCCCTCCCCAGACCCGCACCCCGAGCCCGCCGGAGATACGCACGACACCCCCAGAGCCCCCGTCCAAGCCGGACTCGGCCGTCGTCCGTGACGCGCTCGGCGTCGGCATCGCCGTCGGCCTCTCCGGCTTCGCCTTCGGCGTGACGTCCGCGGGCGCCGGACTCACCCTGCTCCAGACCTGCGCGCTGAGCCTTCTGGTGTTCACCGGCGCCTCGCAGTTCGCGCTCGTCGGCGCGATCGCCGCGGGCGGCAACCCGCTCGCCGCCGCAGCAGGAGCCTTCTTCCTCGGCGTGCGGAACGCCTTCTACGGACTGCGGCTGTCGCAGTTGCTCGCCCTGCCGCGCTTCGTGCGTCCGCTCGCGGCGCACTGGGTGATCGACGAGACCACGGCCGTCTCCCTCGCCCAGCCGACCCGTCGGGCGGTACGGATCGGCTTCACGGTCACCGGTCTGACGCTGTACGTGCTGTGGAACCTGACCACGCTGGTCGGCGCGCTCGGTGCCGAGGCGCTCGGCGACACGGATGCCTGGGGGCTGGACGCCGCTGGACCCGCCGTGTTCCTGGCACTGCTCGCACCCATGCTGCGGACGACCACCGAACGTGTCGTCGCCGGGCTGGCCGTCGTCCTGGGACTCGGGTTCCTGCCGGTGCTGCCCGCCGGAGTCCCGGTGCTGGTGGCCGCGCTGGCCGCGCCTGCAGTGCTCTGGCTCATGGGGCGGGGGCTGCTCGGGCGCAGGGCACAGGAGACCGACATCGCGGCGAGTGCCGCCGGACCGGCAGCCTCAGCTGAGGCGGACGCGGACGCGGCTGAGGCCGTCCGTACCGAACGAGGCAGTGACGAGCCCGGCCGTGACGAGTCCGGCCGTGACGAGTCCGGCAGTACGAAGGGAGACGACCGATGACCATCTGGATCGCGATCGCAGCCACCGCCGTCGGCTGTTACCTGGTCAAGCTGGCCGGTCTGCTCGTGCCGGCGCACACGCTCGAGCGCCCGGTCGTCCAGCGGCTGGCGGCCCTCCTGCCCGTCGCGCTGCTGGCCGCCCTGACCGCCCAGCAGACCTTCAGTGACAACAGCTCCCTGGTCCTCGACGCCCGCGCGGCCGGCCTCGCGGCGGCCGCCGTCGCGCTGATGATGCGGGCGCCCTTCCTGATCGTGGTCGGCGCGGCCGTGGCGGTCACGGCGGGAGTGCGGGCACTCGGCGGGTGAAGCGGCGGCGACGAGTGAGGCGGTGAAGCGGGCTGAGGCCCGCGCGGTCAGCCGATCGCACGGCCGTACGCCCGCAGTGTCCGCAGTGCCTCGATCGTCACGATCGGGCGGGCCTCCAGGGCCGTACCGGGCGCCCACTGGCACCAGTTCACGGGCCAGCCGCCGTCGTCCTGCTGGCGGCTCTCCAGGTGGTCCAGCGACCGCTCCATCTCGTCGTCCGTGAACCAGCGCCTCGCCAGGGACTCAGGTGTACGGGCGTAGTCGTGCGGGAAGTGGTGCTCCTCCGGCGCATAGCCGTCGGCGACCGGGAACGCCTCGACCCGTGCCGGGTCCAGCACCGCCAGTGTCTGCTCGCGCACCAGCCGCCCGAGCCGGTCGGCGGTGGCCTCCGCCCTGACCCGGTCCGGCACACCCTCCAGGAAGGTGATCGCGGCCTCGATCTCGTACGGATGCGACTTCTCGAGCGCGTCGACGGCGGTCCAGCAGTAGTCCGTGGCCCGGAACAGCCACGCGTGCCAGACCTGGTTGCGGTGCAGCAGGCCGACCACCGGCCCCGTCGTGAGGAGTTCGCTCGGCGGGTCGTCGACCACGGGGACGAACGGCGCCGACGGATAGCCGCGCTGCGAGGGATGGACGGCGGGAAGCGCACCGTCCGCGGTCGAGACATCGGTGAGGTAGCGGCACATCCGCTCGATGCGGAGCCCGCCGCAACGGCCGATGGAGTCCAGGACGCGCAGGGCGTGTGCGGTGTGCAGGGGCTGGCTCACGGGTCCGCGCAGATCCGGTTGGAGGGCGTGGCCGTAGCCGCCGTCCTCGTCGAGATAGGCGGCCAGGGCGGTCTCGACGGCATCAGAGCTCCCGCCCAGGAAGTGATACGCGAATCGCCTCTGCTCCAGGACCCGGGCCGTGAGCCAGACGAACTGCTCTGCGCGGGAGAGTGGTGACGCGGGAGAGGGCACAGGGGTTGCTCCGGTTCCAGCCATCCTCCGACGGTAGGGCGGAAAGAGCTTTCGGCATGTGGGACGGACGATGCTGCACCCCCGGGAGCGGGATAATGCAGTCATGCGGTTGACGATTTTCTGGGAGCGGATGGCGGACCACTTCGGCTCTGCCTACGCCGACTCCTTCGCGCGCGACCATGTGATGACCGAGCTCGGAGGGCGTACGGTCCACGAGGCGCTGCGGTCCGGCTGGGAGGCCAAGGACGTCTGGCGAGCCGTGTGCGCAGCCATGGATGTACCTGCCGACAAGAGGTGATTCATGTGATGGACACCCGGGCGGCCGACCAGCGGCCGCGGCTGTAGGCGAGACTGAGCCCGTGGCCCAGACCGACGAGAGTGACCAGGAGAGAACCGAGCAGGGCACGCCCGCGGGAGGCGCGACTCCTCCGCAGGCGCCGCCGAGCCCGCCGGTGGCCGGATCCGCCGGTTCTGCCCGGATGCCCCGTTGGCTGCCGCGCGCGATGGTGCTCGCGCTGACGCTCTACGCCTGCTTCCAGCTCGGCAATTGGGCCTTCCATCAGCTCATCGGGCTGCTGATCAACATCCTGATCGCCTTCTTCGTGGCGCTGGCGATCGAGCCCGCAGTCGGCAGGATGGCCGCGCGGGGGATGCGGCGAGGACTCGCCACCTTCCTGGTCTTCTTCGCCGTGCTGATCGCGGGAGCCGGCTTCGTCTTCCTGCTCGGCTCGATGCTGGCAGGTCAGATCGTGCAGATCGTCGAGGACTTCCCCCAGTACCTCGACTCGGTCATCAAGTGGATCAACGACACCTTCAGCACCGAGCTGTCCCGCGTGGAGGTCCAGGACAGCCTGCTGCGCTCGGACTGGCTCCGCCGCTATGTGCAGAACAGCGCGAGCGGCGTGCTGGACATCTCGGCGACCGTGCTCGGCGGTCTGTTCCAGGTGCTGACGATCTTCCTGTTCTCGTTCTACTTCGCGGCCGACGGACCCCGGCTGCGCCGCGCCCTGTGCTCCGTCCTGCCGCCGGCCAGGCAGACCGAGGTGCTGCGGGCGTGGGAGATCGCCGTCGACAAGACGGGTGGCTACATCTACTCGCGCGGCCTGATGGCACTGATCTCCGGCGGCGCGCACTACGTCCTGCTGGAGATCCTGGGTGTGCCCTACGCCCCGGCGCTCGCCGTGTGGGTCGGCCTCGTCTCCCAGTTCATCCCGACCATCGGCACCTACCTGGCGGGCGCGCTGCCGATGCTGATCGCCTTCACCGTGAACCCCTGGTACGCGCTGTGGGTGCTCGGCTTCGTGGTGGTCTACCAGCAGTTCGAGAACTACGTGCTCCAGCCGAAGCTCACCTCCAAGACGGTCGACATCCATCCCGCGGTGGCCTTCGGATCGGTCGTGGCCGGCACGGCGCTGCTGGGAGCGGTGGGCGCCCTGGTGGCGATTCCGGCGGTCGCCACGCTCCAGGCCTTCCTGGGTGCCTATGTGAAGCGGTACGAGGTCACCGACGACCCGCGGGTGCACGGTCACCGGCATCGCGGCGGCCGGACGCTCCGGCGGATGCGCGATGTGCTGGGCAAGAAGCGGGACGCCCCGGGAGCGGGGAAGAACGCGCCCGCGGAGGCCGCGCACGAGGCCGAGCGGCCCGAGGGAGCTGCGTGCGAGGGGGAGCCGCCCGCCGGTCCGCCCGCCGCCGGTGGTCCTGCGGCACCGGATCCGCACGGCGAACCCGGTGCGGGGCCCGGCACCGACGACCCCGATCGTCCCGCCTGACGGGCGCCACCAGGCGGGGTGCAGGCCTGCCCGGACAGGCCGGGGCCGACGGTTCGTGGTGCGCAGCGTGGTGCGCTTGACACCGAAATCGAACATCCATTCTTATGGGATTCCGGCCGCGGTGACCCGGGAGTTGTCCACAGGCTGGAAGGACGTCGAGGCCCATTGTCAGTGGCAGGGGATAGCGTCTTTGACGTGAAGCGATCGACTCAAGCAAATCGGGTGGAACCCATGGCAGGAACCGACCGCGAGAAGGCGCTCGACGCCGCGCTCGCACAGATTGAACGGCAATTCGGCAAGGGCGCGGTGATGCGCCTGGGCGAGCGGCCGAACGAGCCCATCGAGGTCATCCCCACCGGGTCGACCGCGCTCGACGTCGCGCTCGGCGTCGGCGGACTGCCGCGAGGCCGTGTGGTGGAGGTGTACGGCCCGGAGTCCTCCGGAAAGACGACTCTCACGCTGCACGCCGTCGCCAACGCCCAGAAGGCGGGCGGCTCGGTGGCCTTCGTGGACGCGGAGCACGCCCTCGACCCCGAGTACGCGAAGAAGCTCGGTGTCGACATCGACAACCTCATCCTGTCCCAGCCGGACAACGGTGAACAGGCGCTCGAGATCGTCGACATGCTCGTCCGCTCCGGCGCGCTCGACCTGATCGTCATCGACTCCGTCGCCGCGCTGGTGCCGCGGGCGGAGATCGAGGGCGAGATGGGCGACTCGCACGTCGGTCTGCAGGCGCGGCTGATGAGCCAGGCGCTGCGGAAGATCACCAGCGCGCTGAACCAGTCGAAGACCACCGCGATCTTCATCAACCAGCTCCGCGAGAAGATCGGCGTGATGTTCGGCTCGCCGGAGACCACGACCGGTGGCCGCGCGCTGAAGTTCTACGCCTCGGTGCGCCTCGACATCCGGCGTATCGAGACCCTGAAGGACGGCACCGACGCGGTGGGCAACCGCACCCGGGTCAAGGTCGTCAAGAACAAGGTCGCACCGCCGTTCAAGCAGGCCGAGTTCGACATCCTCTACGGCCATGGCATCAGCCGCGAGGGCGGTCTGATCGACATGGGCGTGGAGAACGGCTTCGTGCGCAAGGCGGGCGCCTGGTACACGTACGAGGGCGACCAGCTCGGACAGGGCAAGGAGAACGCCCGTAACTTCCTGAAGGACAACCCCGATCTCGCCAATGAGATCGAGAAGAAGATCCTCGAGAAGCTGGGCGTCGGTGTGAAGCCGGAGGCGCCGGCGGCCGAGCCCGGCGCGGACGCGGCGGGCAGCCCGGCTGCTCCGGCCGAGGACGCGGCGAAGTCGGTGCCTGCGCCTGCCACCAAGGCCAAGGCGGCCAAGACGGCGGCGGCCAAGGGCTAGCGCATGGCCCGGCGAACCGAATGGCCGGGCGACAGCGCCGACTCGTCGAGGGCCGAGAAGGAGCTGTCGCCCCAGGACCCGGCAGAGCGGGCGCGGGCGATCTGCCTGCGCCTGCTCACCGGGACGCCGCGCACCCGCAAACAGCTCGCGGATGCGCTGTACAAGCGGGAGATCCCCTCGGAGGTGGCCGAGGAGGTTCTCTCCCGCTTCGAGGACGTGGGCCTGATCAATGACGCGGCCTTCGCGGACGCGTGGGTGGAGTCCCGCCATCACGGCCGCGGCCTCGCCCGACGGGCGCTGGCGAGGGAGCTGCGGACGAAGGGCGTGGACTCGTCGCTGATCGACGAGGCGGTGGGGCAGCTCGACTCCGAGCAGGAGGAGGAGACCGCGCGCGAGCTGGTCGCCCGCAGACTCCGCTCCACCCGCGGCCTCGACCGCGACCGCCGCATACGCCGCCTCGCGGGCATGCTGGCCCGCAAGGGCTACCCGGAGGGCATGGCGCTACGGGTGGTCAGACGAGCCTTGGAGGAAGAGGGCGAGGACGTGGAAGGCCTGGACGAGGGTGGGGGGTTCTAGCCTCTCGGGCCGGCGGGGGAGGAGCGCACGGGGGAACGGCCCAGCATCCAGCCGGAAGCCGGAAGCCGGAAGCCGGAAGCCGGAAGCCGGAAGCCGGAAGCCGGAAGCCGGAAGCCCGGGGGCGCCCGGCGCGACCCCGGGCCGGCCTACGCCTCTACTGGGAGGCCCGCTGCCCTCCACGCCTGGAACCCGCCGATGAGGTCGGTCGCGCGGTGCAGGCCCAGGTCGCGCAGTGACGCCGCGGCGAGGGAGGACGCGTAGCCCTCGTTGCAGATCACCACGACCCGCAGGTCGTGGCTGACCGCCTCGGGTGCGCGATGGCTGCCCTGCGGATCCAGGCGCCACTCCAGCTCGTTGCGCTCCACCACCAGCGCGCCGGGGATCAGCCCGTCGTGGTCGCGCAGGGCCGCATAGCGGATGTCCACCAGCAGGGCGCCCTCCGCCGCTTCCGCGAAGGCCTGCTTCGGCTCGACGCGGTCCAGTCCTTCGCGGACCCGTTCCAGCAGTTCGTCGATCCCGACCCGGTCACCCTGCTCACTCACTGCCAGTCCTCCGGGCTCTCGACCTGCTCGAGACGGAGCACCGCACCGGTCCGGCTGAAGCGCCGGATCAGCGGCAGCGGCGGGTAGTAGGCATGGACCGAGACGGCATGCTCGCTCGCCGACTCGTTCAGCACCTCGTGCACATGGTGTGTACCGAAGGCGCGGGCCCGGCCCGCGCCCAACTGCCGCTCGCGGTCGACGCCTTCGTGCAGTTCCAAGGTCTTCCAGCCGCTCGCGGGCAGCCGTACGGCGAGCGAGTTCTCCTTCAGCTCACCGGCGGCCGTGGCGAACGCGCCGAACGACTCGGCGTGGTCGTGCCAGCCGGTGCCCGTGCCGGGTGGCCAGGCGATGAGCCAGGCCTCGCTGCCGCCGGGACCTTCGAGCCGTACCCAGGTGCGGCCCTCGGGGTCGAGGGGCAGTGAGGCGATGAGGTCGGTGTCGGCGGCGGCGTTCCGCACGAATTCGAGGAGCTCGGCCGCGGTCGGAGCCGTCGGCTCGGCCACCAGGTCCTCCGAGTCCGGTGCGCTCTCGACCGGGGCGCCGGAGACGGACACGGCGGGCTCGGAAGCAGAGGTGCCGGAGACAGCGGTGCCAGAGCCAGCGGTGCCGGAGACCGAGATGTCAGAGGCAGAGGTGTCAGAGGCAGAAGTGTCAGACGCAGGGGTGACAGGGTTCACGACAGACTGGGACACGGAAACCGTCCTGGAAGTTCGCGGGAGCGCGCGCAGGCTCAGTGGCCCGCGCGCGAGGGAGAGGCGAATTCAGCAGGAGGGTCGACACACGCAGCCCGCATAGCGGACGAGGTCCATATGGACCCTCCGCCACAGGCGCACATCGGTGTCGGTCACGTTCCGGAGTACACCACGCGTGTCCGTGACGGTCAATTGATGTCCGCAGTGCGGTCACTGCGCACCGATGACGGTGGGCCACCTCGCGCCGCGTCCGCCGCCGCATACAGCTCCGCGGGCCGCACCCCCGTGAACGCGGCGACCAGATGCCCGTCCGGCCGCACCAGCAGCACGGTGTGTGCCGAGGCGCCGGGATAGCTCTCCGTCACCAGTAGCTCTGCCCGCACGGGCAGTGCCGTCACCGCCGCCGCCAGGCGTGGCATCACCCCCGCGCTCATCCAGTGCCGCTGGTCCCACACCCCCGTACCCGGTGCGACGAGGACCACGAGCAACTGCCCGCCGTCCAGCCGGTCCCGCAGTCGCGCGCTCGTCCCGTCGGGTGTGGTCACCCGGACGTCGACGACCGGGGCGCCGGCCTCCGTACCGACGAGTGTCTGCCCAGGGGCGTATTCGGGTGCCAGAGGGGAGTGCGTGTAGACGGGGGGCGCGCCGAGCGGGCCCAGCCCCAGATGGCCGTCCATGAGGAGGGCGTCGTGGCCGCGCGCGGCACCGGGAAGGTACGTACGCAGCGGGCTGCTGCCGCGCAGTATCGGCAGTGACTGGTCCGCGGCCCGCAGCCGGGCAGCGACACACGAACGGCGTTCCGCCTGATAGCTGTCCAGCAGTAGCTCGGACCCGCCGTGGTGCCAGACGTGCGCCAGCTTCCAGGCAAGGTTCTCCGCGTCCCGCAGCCCTTCGTCGAGCCCTTGGGTGCCCACGGCGCCGAGAAGATGCGCGGCGTCGCCGGCGAGGAAGGCCCGGCCCACGCGCCAGCGCCGGGCGAGCCGGTGGTGCAGCGTGTGGACTCCGGTGTCGATCAGCTCGTACGACGCCGTCCCGCCGGACCAGCCGGCGAGCGTGTCCCGTACCCGCGCGATCAGGGCATCAGGAGTGACCAGTTCGCCACGGGCCGGCAGCAGCCAGTCCAGGCGCCAGACGTCGTCCGGCAACGGGCGCGCGGTGATCTCCTCACCGCCCGTCCGCCACGGCGGCAGGCGGTGCAGCAACGCCTCGTCGGGCCAGGGGAGTTCGGTGCGCAGCGTGGCGACCGCGTGCCGCTCCACCGCCGTGCGTCCCGGGAAGCGGACACCGAGGAGCTTGCGGACCGTCGACCGCGCGCCGTCGCACCCCACGAGATGGCTCCCGCGCCACCACGTGGCCTCCGGGCCACGGGTGTGGACGCTGACCCCGTCGTCGTCCTGCTCCAGCGAGTCCACATGGCTCTCGGTCACGAGGTTGATCAGCGGCTGGGCGGCGACGGCGTCGCGCAGCCCGCGGGCCAGGGCGTGCTGAGGGATGTGCAGCGGTGAGGGAGCAACATCGTCCTCCAGCGCGACCACGCGGACGTCCTGCTTCCGCCGCATCGTGCGCCAGCCGACCCAGCGGGCTCCTTCGTCACGAAGAGTGGTGCATCCGAGCCGCTCCATCATGGACGCGACATCGGGGCGGAGCACGACCGTGCGCGCCGGGCGGGGCTCTTCCTTGCCGACGCTGTCGTCGAGCAGGACAGAAGGGACTCCTCGCTGGGCAAGGGCCACGGAGAGCGCCAGCCCCACGGGACCCGCGCCGACGATGATCACCGGGTCCACGACGTGACTCCTCGGGCCCGGAGGGACGTGCGGAGAGGTGCGGTAGGAGCCCGGTGCGCGATCACAGAACGTATGCAACCTATTGCGCGTGCCCGCGTCAAGCGACCACGGTACGCAACGGAGGGCCCTGCGTTTTGCGGGCACTCGTGGGACGTGTCACCGGAACGCCGTGAGGGGCGGCGGCCCATGGCCGCCGCCCCTCACCGGTCGTACATCCGATGAGCTGTCAGGTGGTCCTGCCGTCACCGGTCCTGATGCCGGGCTCGGCGACGGGCTCCTCGGCGCCGGCCAGATCGGCGGCGAGCACCGCCCCCGTGCTCTTCTTCGCACGGCGCAGCCTGCGCTCCAGCCACGACGCGAAGGTCGTGAGGATCAGGTTGAGGACGATGTAGATCAGCGCGACGACGATGAAGCTGGGAATGACGTTCGCGTAGTTCGCGGCGAGTGTGCCCCGGGCGTTCAGCAGTTCCGTGAAGGCCAGGATCGCGCCGCCGAGAGCGGTGTCCTTGACGATGACGACGAGCTGGCTGACCAGCGCGGGCAGCATCGCGGTCACGGACTGCGGCAGCAGAATGCTGGTCATCGTCTGACCCTTGCGCAGGCCGATGGCCTTGGCCGCCTCCGTCTGCCCCTTGGGCAGCGACAGGATGCCGGCCCGTACGACCTCGGCGAGCACCGAGGCGTTGTACAGGACGAGGCCGGTGACCACGGCGTACAGCGGTCGGACGTCACTGCTGATGCCGGAGGAGTTCGCGTAGAGCTGGTTCGCGAACAGCATCAGGAGAAGGACCGGAATGGCGCGGAAGAACTCCACGACGACCGAGGCCGGAACCCTGATCCAGCGGTGGTCGGACATCCGGGCGATGCCGAAGATCGCGCCGAGGGGCAGTGCGATGACCATCGCGAGGGCGGCGGCCTTCAGCGTGTTGACGAGGCCGGGCAGCAGATAGGTCGTCCAGGCCTGCGCCTCGGTGAAGGGCTTCCACAGGGACCATTCGAGCTGTCCCTTGTCCGACATCACGCTGATGAACCACCAGCACAGCAGCGCCAGCACTGCCAGGAAGCCGGCGGTGTAGACGATGTTGCGGCGCTTGGCGCGGGGGCCAGGAGCGTCGTAGAGGACCGAGGTCATCGCTTCACCGCCACGCGCTTGCCGACCCAGCCGAGGATGAGACCGGTGGGCAGAGTCAGGACCACGAATCCGAAGGCGAAGACGGCCGAGATGAGCACCAGCTGCGCCTCGTTCTCGATCATCTCCTTCATCAGCAGGGCCGCCTCGGCCACACCGATGGCAGCCGCGACCGTGGTGTTCTTGGTCAGGGCGATCAGCACATTGGTGAGCGGACCGACCACCGAGCGGAACGCCTGGGGGAGCACGACACTCATGAGCACCTGGCTGAAGCTCAGTCCGATGGCCCGCGCCGCCTCCGCCTGACCGACCGGCACCGTGTTGATGCCCGACCGCACGGCCTCGCAGACGAAGGCTGCGGTGTACGCGGCCAGTCCGAGTACGGACAGCCGGAACGCCAGTGCCTTGAAGTCGTCCGCCGCGCCCAGCGTCATGCCGAAGACATTGGAGAGACCGAGCGAGGAGAAGACGATGATGACGGTCAACGGAATGTTCCGGACCACGTTCACATAGACCGTGCCGAAGGCACGCATCAGAGGAACAGGGCTCACCCGCATCGCGGCCAGAATGGTGCCCAGTACCAAGGAGCCGATTCCGGAGAAGACGGTGAGCTGCACCGTCACCCAGAACGCCCCGAGCAAGTCGTAACCTTCAAGAAAGTCGAACACTGTCTCCCGCGCTTCCGCGTGTAGGAGGGCGCGGCACGCCGCCGTCAGTGGCGGCGTGCCGTCTCAGCCCTGCTTCACTTGACGATGTTGCCGATCTTCGGGGCGGGCTCGTTCTTGTAGTTGGCCGGACCGAAGTTGTCCGTCACGGCCTTGTCCCAGGCCTTGTCCTTGACCATCTTCTCGAGGGCGGCGTTGATCTTGTCGACCATCGCCTTGTCGCCCTTCTTGACGCCGATGCCGTAGTTCTCGTTGCTGAGCTTCAGACCGGCGAGCTTGAACTTGCCCTTGTACTGGTCCTGCGCCGCGAAGCCGGCGAGGATCGAGTCGTCCGTGGTCAGCGCGTCGACGGCGCCGCTCTGGAGGGCAGCCAGGCACTCGGAGTACGTGCCGACCTGCTGCAGCTGGGCCTTGGGCGCGAAGTCCTTCTTCACGTTCTGGGCGGACGTGGAGCCGGTCACGGAGCAGAGCTTCTTGCCGTTGAGGTCGTCGCCCTTGGCGACGTTGTCGTCCGACCGGATCAGCAGGTCCTGGTGGGCGAGCAGGTAGGGGCCGGCGAAGTCGACCTTCTGCGCGCGCTCGTCGTTGATCGAGTACGTGGCGGCGATGAAGTCCACGTCGCCGCGGGCCAGTGCGGTCTCGCGGTCGGCGCTCTTCGTCTCCTTGAACTCGACGTCGCCCGGGGCGTAGCCGAGCTCCTTGGCGACGTAGTTGGCGACGTCGACGTCGAAGCCGGTGAACTTGCCGTCAGGCGTCTTCAGGCCGAGGCCCGGCTGGTCGTACTTGATACCGACGGTGATCTTCTTGCCGCCCGAGTCGCCCGAGCCGCTGTCCTTGTCGTCCGAGCCGCAGGCAGTGGCGGTCAGGGCAAGCGCGAACACGGTGACCGAAGCGGCGGTGACCTTGCGAAGCTTCATGATGATTTCCCTAGAGTTGACGCGAAGTGATGCGGATCGGGGGATCCAGGACTCAGTGGTGAAGGATCTTCGACAGGAAGTCCTTGGCCCGGTCGCTGCGCGGGTTGCTGAAGAACTCCTCGGGGGTGGCCTCTTCGACGATCTTGCCATCTGCCATGAACACGACCCGGTTGGCGGCGGACCGGGCGAAGCCCATCTCGTGGGTGACGACCACCATTGTCATCCCGTCACGCGCCAACTGCTGCATGACCTCGAGGACCTCGTTGATCATCTCGGGGTCGAGGGCCGACGTCGGCTCGTCGAACAGCATGACCTTGGGGTCCATCGCCAGGGCCCGCGCGATCGCGACGCGCTGCTGCTGGCCACCCGAGAGCTGCGCCGGGTACTTGTCGGCCTGGGCGCTGACGCCCACGCGGTCGAGAAGTGCCCGCGCCTTCTCCTCGGCGGCCTTCTTGTCGGTCTTGCGCACCTTGACCTGGCCCAGGGTCACGTTCTCCAGGACGGTCTTGTGCGCGAAGAGGTTGAACGACTGGAAGACCATGCCGACATCGGCGCGCAGCCGGGCCAGCTCCTTGCCCTCCTGGGGCAGCGGCTTGCCGTCGATCGAGATCGCTCCGGAGTCGATCGTCTCCAGACGGTTGACGGTGCGGCACAGCGTGGACTTACCGGACCCGGACGGTCCGATCACCACGACGACCTCGCCGCGTGTGATCGTCAGGTCGATGTCCTGGAGCACATGCAACGCGCCGAAGTGCTTGTTCACGTTGCTCAGCACGACCAGGTCGCCCGCTGCGGGTACGGCGTCGTCGGCGCCCTTGGTCACTGACACTCCGCTCATCGGCTTCTAGCTCCGTCCTCCTCGGTTGGAAGGACCTTAGTCACGCACCGCGACCAGCGTCATTACATCTGAGCGGAAATTGAGCATAACGATCCGGCTGCAAACGGACACTATGTGTGAACACGCTGACGCAGGGCGTACGGTCGGCGTACCGGGTGGGTAACGGAACGCGTCGGGCATGGGAAAGTCTCTTGACTGTCCGCCCGGGAATCAGCCTTGATGCCCTGGTACGCCGGAAGACCGCACGACCGAAGGGGGGCCATGAGGCTGCTGCTCGTCGAGGACGACGACCATGTCGCCGCCGCCCTGTCCGCGGTGCTCGCCCGGCACGGTTTCGACGTCGTGCACGCTCGCAACGGCGAAGAGGCCCTGCACGCGGTGCTGCCCGCGACGCACCCCGACAAGCCGCCGTTCGGCGTCGTCCTGCTCGACCTGGGGCTGCCCGACCAGGACGGCTACCAAGTGTGCGGAAAGCTCCGGAAGATCACGTCGACCCCGGTGATCATGGTGACCGCACGCGCCGACGTGCGCTCCCGTATCCACGGCCTCAACCTCGGCGCCGACGACTATGTCGTCAAGCCGTACGACACCGGCGAACTGCTGGCCCGTATCCACGCCGTCAGCCGGCGCAAGTCGGGTGGCGACGAACCGGCGGTGGCCGTGGGTGACGAGGCGCTGCAGCTCGGCGCCGTCACCATCGAACTGCCCACCCGGCGCGTCAGCGTCGACGGCGCCCCGGTGCAGCTCACCCGCAAGGAGTTCGACCTGCTGGCGCTGCTCGCCCAGCGGCCCGGTGTCGTCTTCCGCCGGGAACAGATCATCAGCGAGGTCTGGCGCACCAGTTGGGAAGGCACCGGCCGCACGCTCGAGGTGCACGTCGCCTCCCTGCGCTCCAAGCTCCGCATGCCCGCACTGATCGAGACCGTGCGTGGCGTCGGCTACCGCCTGGTCGCCCCGGCCGCGTAACCCCCTGTGCGTACCCGACTTCTTCCGCTCCTCATCGTCCTCATGGCGGGCGTGCTGCTCGCGCTCGGCTTTCCGCTCGCGGTGAGCGTCGCGGCGGCGGAGCAGCAGCGGGTGGTCGTGGACCGTATCGACGACACGGTGCGCTTCGCGGCGCTCGCGCAGTTCGTCACCGACCGCTCCAGCCTGGACGAGCGGCGCTCCACGCTCCAGGAGCAGCTCGACCGCTACCACGCCACCTACGGCATCAAGGCGGGCGTCTTCTACCGCGACGGCGATGCGATGGCCCGTGCGCCCGAGGACTGGTCCGTGCCGCCGGACGGCGAGGGCCGCGAGGCCTTCAGGGACGCCCTGTCGGGCCGTCGCAGCCAGGACCCGCCGCAGGTGTGGCCGTGGCAGCAGGGCGGCCGTCTCGTCGTCGCCTCGCCCGTCGTACGGGACGGGGACGTCGTCGCCGTCGTCTTCACCGACTCACCCACCAGCCAGCTGCGCTCGCGTGTGCTGCGCGGCTGGCTGCTGATCATCGCCGGCGAGAGCGCGGCCATGCTGGTCGCCGTCGGCGCGGCCATCCGTCTGACCGGGTGGGTGCTGCGGCCGGTTCGCGTGCTCGACGCCGCCACGCACGACATCGCGACGGGCCGGATGAAGTCGCGGGTGGCTGCGGCGGGCGGGCCGCCTGAGCTCAGACGGCTGGCCGGCTCGTTCAACGAGATGGCCGACAACGTCGAGCAAGTGCTGGAACAGCAGCGCGCGTTCGTCGCCGACGCCTCCCACCAACTGCGCAACCCACTGGCCGCGCTGCTGCTGCGGATCGAACTCCTCGCCCTCGAACTGCCCGAAGGCAACGAGGAGATCGCCTCCGTCCGTACCGAGGGAAAGCGTCTCGCCCAGGTCCTCGACGATCTGCTGGACCTGGCGCTGGCCGAGCACGCCGCCGCGGATCTACGGCTCACCGACATCGGGGAGCTGGCGGCCGAACGGGTCGCCGCCTGGCGTCCGCTCGCCGAGGAGAAGGGCGTCCGGCTCATCGAGCACCGGGCCGCCGTCACCGCCTGGGTCGACCCGATCGCCCTGTCCAGCGCCCTGGACGCGGTGATCGACAACGCCCTGAAGTTCACGCCGGCGGGTGAGGAGGTCACGGTGACGGTCGCCTCCAACGGCGAGAGGTCCACCATCGTGATCACCGACTGCGGCCCCGGCCTGACCGACGAGGAACTCACGCGCATCGGCGACCGCTTCTGGCGCAGCGGCCGCCACCAGAACATCAAGGGCTCGGGCCTCGGACTGTCCATCTCGCGCGCCCTGCTGTCGGCGGGCGGCGGTCGGATCGCGTACGCGCACCATGATCCGCGCGGACTCGTGGTGACGGTGAGTGTGCCGCGCACGTCTCCGTGAGGGCTGCCGGGATCGGCCGGGCGGGCTCAGGGCGTAGGGGAGCTGCGGTGGCTCTCGCGTTCAGGGGAGCCGTACCGGCTCAGGGCTTCGACGAGCTGTAGTAGCGCCGGGCGCCCTCGTGCAGGGGCAGCGGGTCGGTGTAGACCGCGGTCCGCAGATCCACCAGCTGGGCGGGGTGGACGGTGTTGCCGATCCGGTCGCGGCTCCTGATCACCGTACGGGTGAAGCCCTCCACCATCGCCGGGTCGATCCGGTCGGTCGTCACCAGCAGGTTCGCCACCGCCATCGTCGGCACGGTCGCCCCGCTCTGCGCCTGAAGGTAGGCGTCGGGCGGCATCACGGCCGAGCGGTAGTAGTTCGCCCCGTCGCTGGTGACGTGCAGCTTCTCCACCAGTTCCGACTCCAGCGGCACCAGCCGGATCTGGTAGCGCTCCGACAGCTTCTGCACGGTGCTGGTGGGCAGACCGCCCGACCAGAAGAAGGCGTCGAGCTTTCCGCGCTCCAGCTGCGACGGCATGGTGTCGATGCCCGCCGGCACGGCCGTGATGTCCCTCTTGGGGTCGACGCCGGCGGCGGTCAGCAGCCGCTCGGCGACCAGACGCACTCCTGATCCCACCTGGCCCACGCCGACCTTCTTGCCGCGCAGGTCCTCGATCTTCAGCACCGACGAGCTCCGGGGCACCACGAGCTGGACATAGTCGTCGTACAGCCGCGCACAGCCCCGCAGCCGCTCCGCGCCCGCCTTGCTCTCCCGCTTGTACTTCGCGACGGCATCGGCGGTGGCGATGGTGAAGTCGGCCTCGCCCGAGGCCACCCGTGCCAGGTTCTCCTGCGACCCCTCGCTGAGCCGCAGATCTATGTCGACGTCCGGCAGGTCCTTGGCGAGCGCGTCCTTCAGCAGCACGCCGTAACGCTGATAGACACCGCTCTGCGAGCCCGTACTGAACGTGATCGAGCCCTCCGGAGAGGTGCTGCCGAAGGGCAGCAGCCACCAGAGCAGCAGCCCCACCACCGCGAGCGCGGTCGCCGACGTCTGCAGAGCACGACGACGGCTGACACGGGACAGGGGCTGGAGCATGCTGGCGATCCTGCCAGCTCACTCCCTGTGATGGCCAGGCCCGGCCTCGCGGAAGGCCGGGGCGGAGGGCCGTTGCCACCCCGTACCCTGGTTGGCGCGATGAGTGCGAAAACTTACGAGGTGCGCACCTACGGGTGCCAGATGAACGTCCACGACTCCGAGCGCCTGTCGGGCCTGCTGGAGGGTGCCGGATACGTCCGTGCGCCCGAGGGGGCCGACGGTGACGCCGATGTCGTCGTCTTCAACACCTGCGCGGTGCGGGAGAACGCGGACAACAAGCTGTACGGCAATCTCGGCCGGCTCGCCCCGATGAAGACCAAGCGGCCCGGCATGCAGATCGCCGTCGGAGGCTGCCTGGCCCAGAAGGACCGCGACACCATCGTCACCAGAGCGCCCTGGGTCGACGTCGTCTTCGGTACGCACAACATCGGCAAGCTGCCCGTCCTGCTGGAGCGCGCCCGCGTCCAGGAAGAGGCGCAGGTCGAGATCGCCGAGTCGCTCGAGGCCTTCCCCTCGACGCTGCCGACCCGCCGCGAGTCGGCGTACGCGGCCTGGGTCTCGATCTCCGTCGGCTGCAACAACACGTGCACCTTCTGCATCGTCCCCGCGCTCCGTGGCAAGGAGAAGGACCGCCGGCCGGGCGACATCCTCGCCGAGATCGAGGCACTCGTCGCCGAGGGCGTCTCCGAGATCACCCTGCTCGGCCAGAACGTCAACGCGTACGGCTCCGACATCGGCGACCGTGAGGCCTTCAGCAAGCTGCTGCGCGCCTGCGGCGGGATCGAGGGTCTCGAACGCGTGCGCTTCACCTCGCCGCACCCGCGCGACTTCACGGACGACGTCATCGCGGCCATGGCCGAGACCCCGAACGTGATGCCGCAGCTGCACATGCCGCTGCAGTCCGGTTCGGACACCGTGCTCAAGGCGATGCGCCGCTCGTACCGGCAGGAGCGTTTCCTCGGGATCATCGAGAAGGTGCGCACCGCGATCCCGCACGCCGCCATCTCCACCGACATCATCGTGGGCTTCCCCGGCGAGACCGAGGAGGACTTCGAGCAGACGATGCACACGGTGCGCGAGGCCCGTTTCGCCAACGCCTTCACCTTCCAGTACTCCAAGCGCCCCGGTACCCCGGCCGCCACCATGGACGGCCAGATCCCCAAGGAGGTCGTGCAGGCGCGCTACGAGCGTCTGGTCGCCCTCCAGGAGGAGATCTCCTGGGCGGAGAACAAGCAGCAGGTCGGCCGGGTCCTCGACGTCATGGTCGCCGAGGGCGAGGGCCGCAAGGACGGTGCCACCCACCGCCTGTCGGGCCGTGCGCCCGACAACCGCCTGGTGCACTTCACCAAGCCGGACGAGGCGGTACGGCCGGGCGACGTGGTGACGGTCGAGATCACCTACGCGGCGCCGCACCATCTGCTCGCGGAGGGCCGGGCCACGTCGGTGCGCCGCACCCGCGCGGGCGACGCCTGGGAGAAGCGCAATGCCACGCAGGCGGCGCAGCCCGCGGGCGTGATGCTGGGACTGCCGAAGATCGGCGTCCCGGAGCCGCTCCCGGCGGCTGCGGCACCGGGCTGCGGCTGCGACTAGGGGCCGTAACTGTTGTCGTGCGCCCGCCGGGGATGACGGGACTGCCCTGAGGGCCGTGTCCGGAGGGGCCTGAGCGACGGTGCCAGGCCCTGCGCGGAGAGACTTCGCACCGACCGCGGGGATGCCCGTTCCCCGGGCGGACTAGGCTGCCGATCATGCTTGTCGCCGCTGCCGTGTGCCCCTGTCCGCCGCTGCTCGTGCCCGAGGTCGCCGCGGGGGCCGCGCCCGAACTCGACGTGGCGCGGACAGCGTGCGCGGATGCCCTCGGGGTGCTCGCCGCCGCCCGCCCCGATCTGCTGGTCGTGGTCGGGCCCACCGGCGAGAGCGACAGTGGGCCGTACGCCGCCGGGGCGCCCGGCTCCTTCCGTGGCTTCGGGGTGGACGTCGATGTCCGCCTCGGCGACGACAGGGCTCAGGCACTGGACCGGATCCTGCCGCTGTCCCTCGTGGTCGGCGCCTGGCTGCTCGACCGCGCCCAGTGGTCGGGTCCGGTGGAGGGTCTCGGTATCAGCGAGGACCTCTCTGCCGAGCGCTGCGCCGAGACGGGGCGGGAGCTCGGTGCCCGGGCCGGGCGGGTCGCTCTGCTGGTGATGGGCGACGGCAGCGCCTGCCGCACGCTCAAGGCACCGGGATACCTGGACGAGCGGGCCGCGGACTTCGACGCACGCGCCGCGCGCGCGCTCGGCGACGCCGATGTCGCGGCGCTGAAGGCGCTGGACGAGTCCCTGGCCTACGAACTCAAGGCGGCGGGCCGTGCCCCGTGGCAGGTTCTCGCGGGGGCGGCCGAGGGCGCCGATCCCGAGGGCCGGCTGCTGTATGACGACGCCCCGTACGGCGTCGGCTACTTCGTGGCCACCTGGTCCTAGACCTGCCGCAGACTCCGGACCGGTCGTGGCCCGCTCCCCGGCCCGTCGACTCAACGGCGGACGGCCGCGGACATGTCGTTCCGCGGCCGTCCGCCGTTCAGTACCGCCGGCCCGGAGAGCAGGCGGTGCGGTGGCTGCCGAGCAACCTCAGTTGCGCGCGCCTTCGCCCGCTGTCGTCTCTGCCGCCTCCTCGGCCGACTGCTGCTTCGGGATCTCCACGGCGTCGGCGACGGGGGCCTCCGCGGCCTCCGGCTCGTCGGACGCGGCAGCCTCCGGCGTCAGCTCCGACGTCGCCGGGTCCTCCGCCTCGGGGGCGGCCTCGCGGGCGGTCTCCGAGGCCGCGTCGGAGACTGCTTCGGCAGCGTCCTCGGCCGGGGCCTCCGCCGTCACCGGCGCGGCGTTCGTCTCCTCCGACGGCGCCTCGGGTGTCGCCTTACGGCGGAAACGTGAAAAAACGCCCATATCTACTCCAAAACCTACTCGTGTGGGCGAAGTTCCGTACCGCCCGGAGCGTCTCCTTGCGCCGCCCGCGGGCACCGGTCGGTAAACCGGCGTTCGGAACCTCGCAACAGGCAACGAACCCCCGGCCGTACCGTCACCTCGCTCGTTCGGGGACTCCTCCGCATGTTTGCGAAACTGGGTCGGTGAGAACTGCAGCTCCCGCACCGCGGGTCATCGCCGTCGTCGGTCCCACCGCGGCCGGAAAGTCCGATCTGGGTGTCTTTCTCGCCCAGCAGCTCGGGGGCGAGGTCGTCAACGCCGACTCCATGCAGCTCTACCGGGGGATGGACATCGGCACCGCCAAACTGACGCCCGGCGAGCGCGCGGGCGTCCCGCACCATCTCCTCGACATCTGGGGCGTCACCGAGGCCGCGAGCGTCGCCGAGTACCAGAGGCTGGCCCGCGCGGAGATCGACCGGCTGCTCGCCGCGGGCCGCACCCCTGTTCTCGTCGGCGGTTCCGGGCTGTATGTGCGCGGCGCCATCGACGCCCTCGAATTCCCCGGCACCGATCCGGCGATCCGCGCCCGCCTGGAGGACGAACTCACCGAGCTCGGCCCCGGCGCTCTGCACGCCCGGCTCGCCGCCGCCGACCCCGGCGCGGGAAAGGCGATCCTCCCCAGCAACGGCCGCCGTATCGTCCGAGCCCTCGAAGTGATCGAGATCACCGGCCGGCCCTTCACCGCCAATCTGCCCGGCCATGACGCTGTCTACGACACCGTGCAGATCGGCGTCGACGTCGAGCGGCCCGAGCTCGACGAACGCATCGCGCTGCGTGTCGACCGGATGTGGGAGGCGGGGCTCGTCGACGAGGTGCGCGTGCTGGAGGCGCAGGGGCTGCGGGAGGGGCGCACGGCCTCACGTGCGCTCGGCTACCAGCAGGTCCTCACGGCGCTCGCGGGGGAGTGCACCGAGCAGGAGGCGCGCGCGGAGACCGTACGCGCCACCAAACGCTTCGCGCGCCGTCAGGATTCGTGGTTCCGCAGGGACCCGCGTGTGCACTGGCTGAGCGGGGCTGCCGCCCACCGGGAGGAACTTCCGCATCAGGCGCTGACGTTGGTCGAACGAGCGGTTACAGCCTGATCACGTGATGGCATCGGGACGCCCTGCCCGTCATTTCGGCGCCCCGGACCGTGCCATCATCGAGCATCGATCGACGGTGAGTCCGAGTTGGGAGGGCGCGTGGCGATGGAGGCCGGCCCTCATGACACAGAGCAACAACCGCTGGGCGCGACGGACAGCGCGTCCCGGTTGAGCCCTGACGGACCCGACGAGCAGGACGTCCTCGCGGACGAGGTCGAGGTCGAACTCCGGCCGCCGCGCCGGCTGCGGATCTGGCAGCTCGCCCCCATCGTGATGCTGGCGGCCCTCGGATCGCTGATGTTCGCCTTCCCCCTCGCCTTCGGCACCGGGGACGGCGGCGCGGTCGTCGCCATGCTGGGCCTCCTGATCAGCTGCTGCGCCGCGGGCTGGGGCGTCATGGCCGCCCGCCGGGTCGGCCACATCTGGCCCGGCCTGCCGCCCCGCGGCTCCGGGGAACGTCCGGACTGGCGTGTCATCGCCCTCTACGTCGGCGTGGGCGTCGTCATCGTCACGCTCGCCGTCTGGCGCGTGGCCCGCCTCCGCTGACTCCTGCCCCGGCGCACCCGGGCGTCGCCCCGGGGGGAGCCGCCTCGGATCACCCGTTGTCGCACCCTCCTCGTACGATGGACGGCGTGAGCACCTCGCAGACCTCGGCGGTCCCCTTCCTCAAGGGTCACGGGACCGAGAACGACTTCGTGATCGTCCCCGACCCGGACAACGTCATCGACCTGCCCGCGTCCGTCGTCGGGCGGCTGTGCGACCGCCGGGCCGGTATCGGCGGCGACGGGCTGCTGCACGTCGTGCGCTCCGCGGCCCATCCCGAGGCGCGGGCCATGGCGGACGAAGCTGAATGGTTCATGGACTACCGCAATGCCGACGGGTCCATCGCCGAGATGTGCGGCAACGGCGTACGCGTCTTCGCCCGCTACCTCCAGCGGGCGGGCCATGTCGAGTCCGGCGATCTCGCCGTGGCCACCCGGGGCGGCGTCAAGACGGTGCACATCGCGAAGGCCGCACCCGACAGCGGAGCCGACGCGGGCGACATCACCGTGTCGATGGGCCGGGCGGCCCTGCCCGGACAGACCGTCACCGTCACGGTGCAGGAACACAGTTGGCCCACGCAGAACGTGAACATGGGCAATCCGCACGCCGTTGCCTTCGTCGAGCACCTCGACGACGCGGGCAACCTCTACACCGAACCGCCCTTCTCCCCGGCCGCCGTCTACCCGGACGGGGTGAACATCGAGTTCGTCGTCGACCGCGGTGAGCGCCATGTCGCCATGCGGGTGCACGAACGCGGCTCCGGCGAGACCCGCTCCTGCGGCACCGGTGCCTGCGCCGTCGCCGTCGCGGCGGCCCGCAGGGACGGCATCGACCCCGCGGCCACCGGTGTGCCCGTGACATACACCGTGGATCTGCCCGGCGGACGGTTGATGATCACGGAGCGTCCCGACGGAGAGGTCGAGATGACCGGGCCTGCCGTGATCGTCGCCGAGGGGTACATCGAGCCCGCGCTCCTCGCACAGACCGAAACCCCGCTCGGATAGAGCTTCGCTCGAATGGGTGATCCGGTTCACGCTCAGCGAGAGCCGGACTGCGCCACGTGGTGGGCTCGGTAGCATCAAGCACCGGCCCGGAGGGCACGCCTGCTCATCCACCGCCGGTCGATTGTTGCCGGAGGTGCCCCCATGAGTGCAGAGGCCGCCAACCCTGGTGCCCACAGCCGCAGACGCGGCCGTCCCAGGATCGACCTCCGCCGGCTGGGGCGTGCCGCGCTCCTCGGACCCGCCGGGCGTGACCGGCTGCCCGACGCCATCGGGCATGTCGCCGAAGCGCACCGCGCCCACCACCCCGACGCCGACCTCGCCATCCTGCACAAGGCGTACGTCCTGGCGGAGACGTCGCACCGCGGACAGTTCCGCAAGAGCGGCGAGCCCTACATCACCCATCCCCTCGCCGTCACCCTGATCCTCGCCGAACTGGGCGCCGAGACCACGACCTTGACGGCGTCTCTGCTCCACGACACCGTCGAGGACACCGATGTGACGCTGGAGCAGGTGAAGGCCGAATTCGGCGCCGAAGTCGCCTATCTGGTCGACGGCGTCACCAAGCTGGAGAAGGTGGACTACGGCGCTGCCGCCGAACCCGAGACCTTCCGCAAAATGCTCGTCGCCACCGGCAATGACGTCCGCGTCATGTCCATCAAGCTCGCGGACCGGCTGCACAACATGCGCACGCTCGGCGTGATGCGCCCCGAGAAACAGGCCCGTATCGCCAAGGTCACCCGCGACGTCCTCATCCCGCTCGCCGAACGGCTCGGCGTCCAGGCGCTCAAGACCGAGCTGGAAGACCTCGTCTTCGCGATCCTCCACCCGGAGGAGTACGAGCAGACCCGCGCCCTGATCGCCGAGAACACCGCCGCCGGAGCGCTGCTCGATGCCATGGCGGAGCGCTTCGCCGCGGTGCTGCGGGAGGCGGACATCACCGCCGAAGTCCTCATCAGGCCGCGGCACTTCGTCTCCGTCCACCGCGTCAGCCTCAAGCGCGGGGATCTGCGCGGCACGGACTTCGGACGCCTGCTGGTACTCGTCGGCGAGGACGCCGACTGCTACGCGGTCCTCGGCGAACTGCACACCTGCTTCACGCCGGTGATCTCCGAGTTCAAGGACTTCATCGCCGCCCCCAAGTTCAACCTGTACCAGTCGCTGCACACCGCCGTCGCGGGCCCCGACGGTGCGGTCGCCGAAGTCCTCATCCGGACGCACCAGATGCACAAGGTCGCCGAGGCCGGCGTCATCGCGCTCGGCAATCCGTACGTACCCCTGGAAGGCACGGAACCGGCCGACGGCGAGCGCGCCGACCCCACCCGGCCGGGCTGGCTCTCCCGGCTGCTGGAGTGGCAGGAGTCCACCCCGGACCCCGACACCTTCTGGACCTCGCTGCACGCCGACCTGGCACAGGACCGCGAGATCACGGTCTTCCGAGCCGACGGGCGGATGCTCGGACTGCCCGCCGGCGCGAGCTGCATCGACGCCGCCTACGCGCAGTACGGCGAGGAGGCGCACGCCTGCATCGGCGCGCGCGTCAACGGCCGTCTGGCGACGCTGAGTACGGTGCTCAGCGACGGCGACACGGTGCATCTGCTGCTCGCCCACGACTCCGCCTCGGGACCCTCGCCCGAATGGCTCGACCACGCCCGTACACCCGCGGCGCGCATCGCCATCACCACCTGGCTCCAGGCCAACCCCGAGGAGACGAAGGACGCGGCGGCGGCGCCCCGCCGGCCCGTACCCGTCACCACCGAGCGGCCCACCGACGCGAACGCGGTCGTCGATCTGCCCGACGCGACCGTACGGCTCGCCGGCTGTTGTACACCCGTACCGCCCGACGCTGTCACCGGCTTCGCCGTACGCGGCGGAGTGGTGACCGTCCATCGCGAGGAGTGTTCCGCCGTCGCGCGGATGAAGTCCCTGGAGCGCGAGCCGATCAAGGTCAGCTGGGGCGACGCCGCCGCGTGCCGGGTGACCCTGGTCGCCGAGTCCTTCGGCCGTCCCCGGCTCCTCGCCGATCTCACCGAGGCCATCGCCACCGAGGGCGCGGCCATCGTCTCCGCGACCGTCGAGCCGCCGAGCCAGTCGCGCGTCCGGCACACCTACACCCTGCAACTCCCCGACGCCGCCGGGCTTCCCGCCCTGATGCGGGCCATGCGCGATGTGCCGGGGGTGTACGACGTGAGCCGCACCCAGCATCCGGCGGCCACCACCTGACCTCGTTCGGGTGGCGCGACGCGCGTCGTCACCGCGGCCGCCCTACGCGCTGGTAGCGGTAGGGCATGCTGCTCTCTTCCCGGCGCCGTCTGCGTGCCGCCCTGCTGGCCGCCGCGTCGGCCACCCTCGTCGCCGCCGCCCTGCCGTCACCGACGCCGCTCGGCATCGGCGACCCGCTGTTCCCGCACCTCGGCAATCCCGGCTACGACGTGGTCTCCTACGACATCGCCCTCACCTACAACGGCACCAACACCACACCGCTGGACGCCGTCACCAGGATCGACGCCGTCGCCACCCAGCGACTCGACCGCATCAACCTCGACTTCACCCACGGCACGGTGAGCGAGGTCGTGGTGAACGGCCTCCCGGCCGAGTTCGCCACCGCGGGTGAGGACCTCGTCGTGGAACCGGCCGTCGCCCTCCAGCGCGGCTCCCAGGTGCGTATCACCGTCGCGCACACCAGCGACCCGAGGGGCGCGGCCAGTGCGGGCGGCTGGGTGCGCACCGGGGACGGGCTGGCGATGGCGAACCAGGCCGACGCCGCCCACCGGGTGTTCCCGTCCAACGACCATCCCGCCGACAAGGCGTACTTCACCTTCCGCATCACCGCCCCCAGCGAGCTCACGGCGGTGGCCAACGGGCTCGCCGAGTCGAAGCACCGGAACGGCACCACCACCACCACCTGGTCGTACCGCACCACCCACCCCATGGCCACCGAGCTGGCCCAGGTGTCCATCGGCTCCTCGGCCGTGGTGGACCGCCAGGGCCCCGGCGGACTGCCCGTGCGCGACGTGGTCCCCGCGAAGGACCGGGACCGGCTGGAGAAGTGGCTGGCGAAGACGCCCGGCCAGCTGGAGTGGATGGAGGAGAAGGCCGGCCCCTATCCCTTCGAGACCTACGGCGTGCTGGTCGCCGACGCCGACACCGGGTACGAGCTGGAGACCCAGACCCTCTCGCTGTTCGAACGCTCGCTCTTCACGAACCCCGCCTACCCGGAGTGGTACGTCGACTCGATCATGGTGCACGAGCTGGCCCACCAGTGGTTCGGCAACAGCGTCTCGCCCCGCACCTGGTCCGACCTGTGGCTCAACGAAGGCCACGCCACCTGGTACGAAGCGCTCTACGCGGAGGAGAAGTCCGGTCACACCGTCGAGAGCCGGATGCGCGAGGCGTACAAGCACTCCGACCAGTGGCGGACCGACGGCGGCCCGCCGGCGGCGCCCAAGCCGCCGGCCCCGGGGAAGAAGATCAGCCTCTTCCGCCCGGTGGTCTACGACGGCAGCGCGCTCGCCCTCTACGCACTGAGGCAGACGATCGGCAAGGAGGCTTTCGAGCAGCTGGAGCGGACCTGGGTGAGCGAGCACCGGGACGGCACCGCGACCACCGCGGACTTCACCGCACTCGCCTCCGAGATCGCGGGGCGTGACCTCTCGGTGTTCTTCCGTGAGTGGCTCTACGGGCAGCGGACCCCGGCGATGCCGGGCCACCCGGACTGGCGGACCACGGCTCCGAAGCAGGCCGCGGCCCGGTGAAATAAGGGTGACGGCCCCGGAGGCACCGTGCGACCATCAACAGGTCGGCGACGCGGCCGGGGCCGGGATCTCCCCACGGGAATGATCCGGGCCCGTCACACGTTGTCACTGACATACGTACCGGAGTTCTCCGGCACGTCACGGCATTTTTCTTCGAAGCAAAGGATCCAATGACCTCCTCTTCATCCCCTTCCCAGGACGAGCAGAGTTTCGCGGAGACGCGCACCGAGAGCCTTCGGGCCGATGCCCTGATGGAAGAGGACGTCGCCTGGAGCCACGAGATCGACGGAGACCGGGACGGCGACCAGTTCGACCGCTCCGAGCGTGCCGCGCTGCGGCGTGTGGCGGGCCTCTCCACCGAGCTCGAGGACGTCACCGAGGTCGAGTACCGGCAGCTGCGCCTGGAGCGCGTGGTGCTCGTCGGTGTCTGGACCACGGGGACGGTGCAGGACTCGGAGAACTCCCTCGCAGAGCTCGCGGCCCTCGCCGAGACGGCGGGCGCCCTGGTCCTCGACGGTGTCATCCAGCGCCGCGACAAGCCGGACCCGGCCACCTACATCGGCTCCGGCAAGGCGCAGGAGCTGCGGGACATCGTGCTCGAGACCGGCGCCGACACCGTCGTCTGCGACGGTGAGCTGAGCCCCGGCCAGCTGATCCACCTGGAAGACGTCGTCAAGGTCAAGGTGGTCGACCGGACCGCACTGATCCTCGACATCTTCGCCCAGCACGCCAAGTCCCGAGAGGGCAAGGCTCAGGTGGCCCTGGCGCAGATGCAGTACATGCTGCCGAGGCTCCGCGGCTGGGGACAGTCGCTGTCCCGGCAGATGGGTGGCGGCGGCGGTGGCGGCATGGCCACCCGTGGCCCCGGTGAGACCAAGATCGAGACGGACCGTCGTCGGATCCGCGAGAAGATGGCGAAGATGCGCCGGGAGATCGCGGAGATGAAGACCGGCCGAGAGATCAAGCGGCAGGAGCGCCGGCGCAACAAGGTGCCCTCCGTCGCGATCGCCGGTTACACCAACGCCGGAAAGTCGTCCCTGCTCAACCGCCTCACGGGCGCCGGTGTCCTGGTGGAGAACTCCCTGTTCGCCACCCTGGACCCGACCGTCCGCCGGGCCGAGACGCCGAGCGGCCGGCTCTACACGCTGGCCGACACCGTCGGGTTCGTACGGCATCTGCCGCACCACCTCGTCGAGGCGTTCCGCTCCACCATGGAAGAGGTCGGTGACGCCGACCTGATCCTGCACGTGGTGGACGGCTCGCACCCCGCGCCGGAGGAGCAGCTGGCCGCCGTGCGCGAGGTGATCCGCGATGTGGGTGCGGTCGACGTACCCGAGATCGTGGTGATCAACAAGGCGGACGCGGCCGACCCGCTGGTGCTGCAGCGGCTGCTGCGCATCGAGCGGCACGCGATCGCGGTGTCGGCCCGGACCGGCAAGGGCATCGATGAGCTGCTCGCGCTCATCGACATCGAACTGCCCCGGCCCGAGGTCGAGATCGAGGCCCTCGTTCCGTACACGCAGGGCGGCCTGGTCTCGCGGGTGCACGCCGACGGTGAGGTCCTCTCCGAGGAGCACACCACGGAGGGCACCCTGCTCAAGGCACGGGTGCACGAGGAGCTGGCCGCCGCGCTGGCCCCCTATGTGCCGGTGCCTCACTGATCGCCCGACTGATCGCGCACTGATCACAGCCGACGGCGCCCGCCCCTCGTCGAGAGGGGCGGGCGCCGTCGCTCTGTTGCGGACCGTCCTGGCGGACGCACCCATCCGGAGGTGGCGGCCCGCGCCGGGACTACTGGTTCGCGAACTTGTCGCTCATCGTCGTGTAGATCTGCTGCGCGCCCTCACCCAGGCGCGGACCGGCCAGCCAGCCCGAGGTGACCGGGCCGATGGAGGTGTTGGAGACGAGCGCGAGCTTGCCGTTCGGCTGGGTGGCGAACCAGCCGCCGCCGGACGAACCGCCGGTCATCGTGCAGCCGATACGCCACATGGTGGGCGTACCCGGGGCGATGGAGAGACGGCCCGGACGGTCGATGCACTTGTGCATGATCGCGCCGTCGTACGGCGGCGCTGCCGGGTAGCCCCACGCGCCCATCGAGCCGATGCTCCGTGCCTCGGGAGCAGCGAAGTTCACGTCGAGCGCGACTCCGACCGTCTCCTCCAGCGACTTGCCGCCCCGCTCCGGCTTCACATGCATCACGGCATAGTCGTACGGAGCGCCCGTGCCACCGGTGGGGCCGCCCTGGCTGATCCACTCGCCGGAGGTCGAGACCCAGTCCGCCCAGTACACGCCGTACGGGGCGACGTCCTGCGGCTGCGCGGACTCCAGCGCCGCGGGGGACTGGCCCTTGTCGTTGTAGGCGGGGACGAAGGCGATGTTGCGGTACCAGCCGCCCGCCTGACCGGCGTGGACACAGTGGCCCGCGGTCCAGACGAGGTTGGACTTACCCGGGTTCTTCGGGTCCTTGACGACGGTGGCCGAGCAGACCATCGAGCCCTGCGGGGCATCGAAGAAGACCTTGCCGACCGGTGCGGCGTTCTGGTGGTACGGCTTCTTCTCCGGGACGGCCTGCACCGGGCGCGGCTCCGGGTCGGTGACGTCCTGATCACCGGAGATGTCTCCGGCGGCGAGCGTCTTCGCCGGCGCCTTGGCCGTCGTCATCCGCTCGGGCTTCCACAGCCCCTCGATCACCGGGTTGACGAAGTCCTTGGCCTCACGCAGCCACTTGTCCTTGTTCCAGTTCTTCCACTCGCCGTTCTTCCACTTCTCCGGGTCGACACCGTGCTCCTTGAGCCGGTCGGCCAGATCCGCGGGAATCTCGGCGCCGCCCTGATCGGCGGCTGAGCTGGAAGCGGCGGGCTTGTCGGCAGCCTTGTCCTCACCCGGGCCACATGCGGTGGCCGTCAGCGCGAGCGCCGCGGCGGCGCCGATGACGGCCAGCAGCGGACGTATGGATCGCATGGAAACGATTCCCCCTGAATGTGCTCTGTAGATGCTTCTGACGTGCTGCGGAATGCGTCATGAACGTGTCACGTGAAAGGCCGTGGACCGGTCATGCGAAAGGGCGGCCTTCCGGGGCCGCCCGCTACCGCGGCGCCACTCTATGACGGTGGCAGGCCACGGAGTTGGGGCGGACCCTCACCTGCACGGAGTCTCCACGAGGCGGGGCATCACCGGGCTCCGGGGCATCGACGAACGCCGGTTCAGAAGGCCGGGCCAACGCTCAACGCCGGATGCCCGATAGAGAGAAGGCAGGGGCCCGCGACCGCCCGGTCACGGGCCCCTGCCCTTCATTCCTGCGAAGCGTGTGCCTACTGGCCGGCGAACTTCTTGCTCACGGCGTCGTAGATGGCCTTCGCCCCGTCACCCAGGCGCGGGCCGGCCAGCCAGCCGGCCGTGACCGGGCCGATCGAGGTGTTGGACACCAGCGCGGGCTTGCCGTCCTGGCCCTCGGCCACCCAGCCGCCGCCGGACGAACCGCCGGTCATGGTGCACCCGATGCGGTGCATCGTGGGCTCGTCGGCCTTGATGGAGAGGCGGCCCGGCTTGTCGGCGCACTGGAACAGCCTCTCGCCGTCGAACGGCGGCGCCGCCGGGTACCCCGTGGCGGTCATCTTGGCGATGTCCGTCGCGGCCGGTGCGTTGAAGTCGACGGGGAGCGCGGAACCGACCGTCTCCTCCAGCGACTTGCCCGTGCCGCCCTTCTCCGGGGTCACATGGATCACGGCGTAGTCGTACGGCGCGCCCTGGCCACCGGTCGCCGCGCCCTGGTTGATCCACTGCTCGGACGTCTGGGCCCAGTCGCCCCACCACACACCGTACGGAGCGATCTCTTCCCTGGGCGCCTTCGCCAACTCGGCGGTGGACTTGGCGCTGTCGTTGTACGACGGCACGAAGGCGATGTTGCGGTACCAGCCGCCGTTCTTGCCGGCGTGCACACAGTGGCCCGCGGTCCACACCATGTTGGACTTGCCGGGGTGCGCCGGGTCCTTCACCACGGTCGCCGAACAGACCATGGAACCGTCGGGACCGTCGAAGAGGAGTTTGCCCGCCTCGGCCTCGCTGGAGTTGTACGGGGCCTTCACCGCCTGCGCCTTCACCGGGTCCGGCGTCGGGTCGGTGACACCCTCGTCACCGGAGATGTCGGGGTCGACCGGCTTCTCCGGCGGCTTCTCCGCCTCGCGCATCCGGTCCGGGTCCCACAGGTCCTCGATGATCGGGTTGACGAAGTCCTGCGCCTCGCGCAGCCACTTGTCCCGGTCCCAGTTCTTCCACTCGCCGTTCTTCCACTTGTCCAGGTCGATCCCGTGCTCCTTGAGCCGGTCCTTGAGATCGTCCGGAATAGTGATCTTGCCGTCGGTGGACTCGCTGGCAGCGGCGCTCGGCTTGTCGCCCGCGTTGTCCTCGCTCGGACCGCAGGCAGTGGCAGCCAGTGCGAGCACGGCGGCGAAGGATGCCGCTGCCAGCTTCGGGCGAATGGGTCGCATGTCGTGATCCCCCTGGGACTTCAGAACTGATGAGCTACTGAACCGTCGAACTGCCGGAACCCTACAAGGGCCCCTGATCCCGGCCGTGATGCCCGGAGCCGGAAGGCGTCCCCCACTATGCCGGTGCCGATGGGGACGGCACGCAGCAGGTTCGCGGTTCCGCCACACCAAGGATCTTCCGATTGCCCGTGATCTCCGGCTTCCGGCGTCGTTGGTACGTACGGGGGACACCAGGACAGCGTTCATCCCAGGTGGGCGGCGTACGGACGCCGTACCGATGTGCAACGCAACTGTTACAGCTGGAGGATCAACAGCCGTGGCCGTGACCGAACCTGCTCCGGCGCCGCCGGCCGCCCACGAGGGAATTCTCCGCCGGCAGTCGCTGCGCGAATCCGCGGCCAGGACCTACGCCCGCTCGCTGCCCATCGTTCCCGTGCGCGCACGAGGGCTCACGATCGAGGGGGCGGACGGCCGGCGCTACCTGGACTGCCTCTCCGGCGCGGGCACCCTGGCGCTCGGTCACAACCACCCGGTGGTGCTCGAAGCCATCAAGAAGGTCCTCGACTCCGGCGCGCCCCTCCACATCCTGGACCTCGCGACCCCGGTCAAGGACGCCTTCACCACCGAGCTCTTCGCCACGCTGCCGCGGGAGTTGGCCGAGGACGCCCGCATCCAGTTCTGCGGGCCCGCGGGCACCGACGCCGTCGAAGCCGCCCTCAAGCTGGTCCGCACGGCGACCGGCCGCTCCGGGCTTCTCGCCTTCACGGGTGCGTATCACGGCATGACCTCCGGAGCCCTCGATGTGTCCGGCGGAGCAACCGACGTCCGGGTGAGCCGGCTGCCGTTCCCGCAGAACTACCGCTGTCCCTACGGCGTCGGCGGTGAGCGTGGTGCCGAACTGGGCGCGCGGTGGACCGAGAGCCTTCTCGACGATCCCAAGAGCGGTGTGCCGATGCCGGCCGGGATGATCCTCGAACCCGTCCAGGGGGAGGGCGGGGTGAATCCGGCCCCCGACAACTGGATGCGCAGAATGCGGGAGATCACCGCCGACCGCGCCATCCCGCTGATCGCCGACGAGGTGCAGACCGGAGTCGGGCGCACCGGCACCTTCTGGGCCGTCGAACACAGCGGGATCGTCCCCGATGTCATGGTCCTCTCCAAGGCGATCGGCGGCTCCCTCCCGCTGGCTGTGATCGTCTACCGCTCCGAGCTCGACGCCTGGCAACCGGGCGCGCACGCAGGCACCTTCCGCGGCAACCAACTCGCCATGGCTGCCGGTGCCGCCACTCTCGCGTTCGTACGCGAGAACCGGCTGGCCGACCGCGCCGCCACCCTGGGCGCCCGGATGCTCGGCCGCCTCCAGGGCCTGGCCACGGCCCACCCCTGCATCGGCGACGTCCGGGGGCGGGGCCTGATGATCGGCGTCGAACTCGTCGACCCGGACTCCGCGGCCCCGGACGCGCTGGTGCCCCCGCCCGCACCGGAACTCGCCTCGGCCGTCCAGCAGCAGTGCCTCGACCGCGGGCTCATCGTCGAACTCGGCGGACGGCACTCCGCCGTCGTACGGCTCCTTCCTCCTCTCACCCTCACCGACGAACAGGCGATGGCCGTCCTCGACCGATTCGCCGACGCCCTGGCCGCGGCCGAGCGGTCCACGCATGGACGCAACGACAGCAGGCAGTCCTACTGACCCGGACAGAACGCAAGGAAGCATCCGTGAACCCCATTCCCGCTCCCGACGTCCCCGAGGCCGACGGCCGTTCCACCGCTGCCGACCGCCGACCGGACGGTGACCGCGGCCCCCTCACGGCCGAGTCGGCGACGGTGCCGCGCCAGCAGGGGAGCCATGGTGAACCGCATCCTGTGGTGCTGACCACCGGAGCCCTGAGCACCGAACTCCTCGACCACCCCGACCCCCACCGCGCGGCGGACGCGGCAGCGGTCGAGAGCCTGCTCCGCTGCTGGGTGCGGGAGAACAACCTCGACCGGCCCGAAGGACCCGCCCTACGCATCCCGCTGTACGCCAGCGGCACCGCGCTGCTCGTCCCTGTGCGCTACTGGTCGGCCGCAGGCTGGCACCGCTTCGGTGCGCCCTCCATGGAGGGCGCACTTCGCGACGCGCAGGCCGTCGACGCCGTGACCGTCGCCGCCCTCCTCAGCCGGGAAGCGGGCCAGAGCGAAGGCACCGATCTCGTCGGCCGCGTCGCCGACTCCGTACGCCGCACAGCCGACTTCATCGCCGACCGTCGCGTCCGTCCAACCCCCGCGGCCGAGTCCGACCTCTTCCTCAACGCCGAGCAGTCGCTGCTGCTCGGCCACCCCCTGCACCCGACCCCCAAGAGCCGTGAAGGGCTCGCCGAGAGCGAAATCCGGAGCTATTCACCGGAGTTGTACGGCTCCTTCCCCCTCCACTGGATGGCTGTGGACCGGTCCGTCCTCGCCACAGACTCCGCGTGGACCGAGCAGGGCCGTGCGCTGCCCGCCGAGCAGCTCACCGCCCGGCTCAGCGGCGACCTGTCACTCCCCGACAGGTGCGTCGCCCTGCCCCTGCACCCCTGGCAGGCACGTGAGCTGCGGGACCGCCCCGCCGTCGCCGCACTCCTCGACGCCGGTCTTCTTCATGACCTCGGCGCCCACGGAGACCCCTGGCACCCCACCTCCTCGATCCGGACCGTGCACCGCCCCGGCGCCCCCGCCATGCTCAAGCTCTCCCTCGGCCTGCGCATCACCAACTCCCGTCGTGAGAACCTCCGCAAGGAACTCCACCGTGGTGTCGAGGTCCACCGACTGCTGCGCACCGGCCTCGCCAAGCAGTGGCGGGCTGCCCACCCCGGTTTCGACATCGTCCGCGACCCCGCCTGGCTCGCCGTGGACACCGCCGACGGCGAACCGGTGCCGGGGCTCGACGTCCTGCTCCGGCACAACCCGTTCGGGCCCGGGGACGACGCAGCCTGCATGGCAGGACTGACCGCCCTCCGCCCCTGGCCCGGACGCCCGGGCATGCACTCGCGCCTCGCCGAGCTCGTGGGCCGACTGGCTACGCGGACCGGCAGGCCCGTCGGAGCCGTCGCCGCCGAGTGGTTCCTGCGCTACCTCGACCGCGTTGTCCGCCCCGTGCTCTGGCTGGACGGCACCGCGGGCATCGCCCTCGAAGCCCACCAGCAGAACACCCTCGTGCTCCTCGACCCCGAAGGCTGGCCGGCCGGCGGCCGCTACCGGGACAACCAGGGCTACTACTTCCGCGAGTCGCACCGCGAGGAACTCCAGCGCCGTCTCCCCGGCATCGGCACCCTCAGCGACACGTTCGTCTCCGATGCCGTGACCGACGAGCGCTTCGCCTACTACCTCGGCATCAACAACGTCCTCGGCCTGATCGGTGCCTTCGGAGCACAACGCCTCGCCGACGAGCGGCTCCTCATCGCCGGCCTGCGCCGCTTCCTCGCGGCGGCCACAGGCCTCGGTTCCCCGCTGCCCGCGCAGCTTCTGGAGTCCCCGACCCTGCGCTCCAAGGCCAATCTGCTGACCCGGCTGCGCGGTCTCGACGAGCTCGTGGGCCCGGTCGACACCCAGTCCGTCTACGTCACCATCGCCAACCCCCTTCGTTCTTGAGGAAGCACACCCCTGACCGACCTGCGAGAGGAGAGCGCCGCAATGCCTCCCATCGATGCGAGCAACGGAACCGAAGCCGGTGCCCCCGCACCCCAGCTCGCCGAGAGCGTCGAGGACACCCTCGAACTACGGATCCCGGATGAGCTGCTGGCGCAGTTCCGGGAGGCCGAGCGCGACGCCGACCCCGAGCAGGCCGACGGCTGTGCCGGCGATCTGCTCGACCACCTCGCCGAATGGGGGCCGGCGACCACCTCCCACGGCTCCTTCCAGCTCGTCCCCGTGCGCGTCGAACGGGACCTGGTCCTGATCAGCCGCTGGATGAACGACCCTGCTGTCGCGGCCTTCTGGGAGCTGGCGGGACCCGACTCCGTCACCGCCGCCCATCTGCGCACCCAGCTCGACGGCGACGGCCGCAGCCTCCCCTGCCTGGGTGTGCTCGAAGGCGTGCCCATGAGCTACTTCGAGATCTACCGGGCCGACCTCGACCCCTTGGCGCGGCACTATCCGGCTCGTCCTCATGACACCGGCCTTCACCTCCTTGTCGGCGGTATCGCCGACCGCGGCCGCGGCGTCGGCTCCACCCTGCTCAGAGCCGTCGCCGATCTCATCTTCGACAAGCGCTCCCGGTGCACACGCGTCATCGCAGAACCCGACCTCCGCAACACCCCCTCCGTCTCCGCCTTCCTCAGCGGTGGCTTCCGCTACTCCGCGGAGATCGACCTTCCCCGCAAGCGGGCCGCTCTCATGGTCCGCGAGCGCGCGCTGCGCAACCTGCTGTGAACGATCCGCTGCCTTACATACACCGCTCGCCCCGCATCGGTTCCACTCGAGGAGTCCCCGTGCCCAAGCCTCCTGCCAGCTCCGACTCCGAGCACCCGTCCGCGGCACCCTTCAGCCCACCCGGCCTGACCGCGCAGCGCTGGGACCGGGCGGCAGCCCGCCTTCTCGCCAAGATGCTCGGCGAGTTCGCGTACGAGGAGATCATCGAGCCGGTACGGGACGAGGCCGGTGAGGCACCTGCGTCGGCCGACGGCGAACGGAACCGGGAGGCCGACGCCCAGCACCCACCGGCACCGGGCATAGCTCCGAGCGGGAACGGCCACCCCCGGCCCGCTCGCTACGCTCTCGATCTCGACGACGCCTCCCGCCTGTCCTTCCGCGCACGCCGGGGAGCCTACGGAAGCTGGCGTGTGGACGCCGACTCCATCCGGTGCGACGACGAGCCGTACGCCGACCCTCTCGACTTCCTCGTCCGGGCCCGCAACGTCATCGACCTCGACGGCGCCACCCTCGGCCACCTGCTCCGTGAGCTCAGCGTCACCCTTGTCGCCGACACGGGTCTCGACCACACGGCACCGTCCGCCGCCGAACTCGCCGATCTCGGCTACGCCGAACTCGAAGGCCACCAGACCGGCCACCCCTGGCTCGTGCTCAACAAGGGCCGTATCGGATTCTCTGCCACCGACACCGCCGCGTGGGCGCCCGAAGCCCGCAGGCCGGCACGGCTGCCCTGGATCGCCGTCAGTACATCGCTCGCCTCCTTCCGAGGAGTCTCCTCCCTCGCCACCGCAGGCGACCTGTACGCCCGCGAACTCGACGTCCCCGTACGCGAGTCCTTCGTCGACGCCCTGCGCGCCAAGGAGCTCGACCCGGACTCCTACCTCTTCCTGCCGGTGCACCCCTGGCAGTGGGACGAGGTGATCCTGCCCCTCTACGCGCCGGCTATCGCGCGTGGCGAGATCCTGCCACTGCCGACCGACGGCGATCTGCGGCTGCCCCAGCAGTCCATCCGCACCTTCGTCAACCTGGACCGCCCCCACCGGCACACCGTCAAGCTGCCGCTGTCCATCCTCAACACCCTCGTCTGGCGCGGCCTGCCGACCGAGCGCACGCTCGCCGCCCCCGCCGTCACCGCCTGGGTGCACGGGCTGCGTGACGGGGACCCCTTCCTGCGGGAAGACTGCGGCGTGATCCTTCTGGGTGAAGTCGCGTCGGTCAGCGTCGAGCATCCGCTCTACGACCGCCTTCCCGAGGTGCCGTACCAGTACAAGGAACTGCTCGGTGCGATCTGGCGCGAGCCCTTGCAGCCGCGCCTGGCACCCGGCGAGCGAGCGAGGACGCTCGCGTCGCTTCTCCACACCGACCCGCAGGGCCGCTCGTTCACCGCCGAGCTCGTCACCCGCTCCGGACTCGACCCCGCTGTCTGGCTGCATCGCCTGTTCGCCGCCCTGCTTCCGCCGCTGCTGCACTTTCTCTACCGCTACGGAACGGTCTTCTCCCCACACGGCGAGAACGCCATCGTCGTCTACGACGGCCAGGACGTTCCCGTACGCCTCGCGATCAAGGACTTCGTCGACGACGTCAACGTGAGCGCACAGCAGCTGCCCGAGCACGACTCGATGCCCCAAGACGTGCGTTCCGTGCTGCTCGCGGAGGAGCCGGCGTTCCTCACCCAGTTCATCCACTCCGGCCTCTTCATCGGTGTCTTCCGCTACCTCGCACCTCTGTGCCAAGACCACTTGGGCGTGCCGGAAGCGGACTTCTGGGCGCTGGTCAGAGCGGAGATCCTGCGTCACCAGGGCCGATTCCCCGAGCTCAAGGACCGCTACGAAGCGTTCGACCTGCTCACTCCCCGTATCGACCGGCTCTGTCTCAATCGCAACCGGCTTCACCTGGACGGCTACCGGGACCGGCCGCAGCGCCCGCACGCCGCTGTCCACGGCACCGTCCCCAACCCTCTGGCGTGATCGGATCGGAGTTGTCAGTGGTGAGCCGTAGGGTGGTCGGCCTATGACGAAGCCATCCCTCCCCGAACTACTCCACGCCGCCGTCACCGCCGTCGGTGGTGTGGAGAGGCCTGGCCAGGTCACCATGGCCGAGGCCGTGGCCGCCGCCGTCGACGACGGTTCGCATCTGTTGGTCCAGGCCGGTACCGGCACCGGAAAGTCCTTGGGCTATCTGGTGCCCGCGCTGGCGCACGGGGAGCGCGTCGTCATCGCCACGGCCACCCTGGCCCTCCAGCGGCAGCTCGTCGAGCGGGACCTGCCGCGCACCGTGGACGCACTGCACCCCCTGCTGCGTCGCCGGCCGGAGTTCGCCATGCTCAAGGGCCGTTCCAACTACCTCTGTCTGCACCGTCTGCACGAAGGCGTGCCGCAGGAAGAGGAGGACGGGCTGTTCGACCCCTTTGAGGCGGCCGCCCCCACCAGCAAGCTGGGCCAGGACCTGCTCCGTATGCGGGACTGGGCCGACGAGACGGAGACCGGCGACCGGGACGACCTCACGCCCGGCGTCTCCGACCGGGCGTGGGGGCAGATCTCCGTCTCCTCCCGCGAGTGCCTGGGTGCCAGCAAGTGTGCCTACGGCGCTGAGTGCTTCGCCGAGATGGCCCGGGAGCGGGCCAAGCTCTCGGACGTCGTCGTCACCAATCACGCGCTGCTGGCCATTGACGCCATCGAGGGCGCGCCCGTGCTGCCGAGCCATGAGGTCCTGATCATCGACGAGGCCCACGAGCTCGTCTCCCGGGTGACGGGTGCGGCGACCGGGGAGCTCACGCCGGGCCAGGTCAACCGGGCGGTGCGGCGCGCGGCCAAGCTGGTCAACGAAAAGGCGGCGGATGCTCTGCAGACCGCCTCGGAGACCTTCGAGCGGCTGATGGAGCTCGCCCTTCCCGGCCGGTTGGAGGAGATCCCCGAGGATCTCGGATACGCCCTGCTGGCGCTGCGCGACGCATCGCGCAATGTCATCTCGGCGCTCGGCTCCACCCGCGACAAGTCCGTCCAGGACGAGGACGCGGTACGCAAGCAGGCTCTGGCAGCCGTCGAGAACATCCACGGCGTCGCGGAGCGCATCACCCAGGGTTCCGAGTACGACGTCGTCTGGTACGAGCGCCACGACCGGTTCGGCGCCTCTCTGCGGGTCGCCCCGCTGACCGTCTCGGGATTGCTGCGGGAGAAGCTGTTCACCGAGCGGTCGGTGGTGCTGACGTCCGCGACCCTCAAGCTCGGGGGCGACTTCAACGGTGTGGGCGCGTCCCTCGGTCTGTCCCCCGAGGGGATTGCCGGGGAGGACGTCCCGCAGTGGAAGGGCCTCGACGTCGGCTCGCCCTTCGACTATCCGAAGCAGGGGATTCTCTACGTCGCACGCCATCTGGCGACGCCGGGCCGCGAGGGGTCCCGCGGCGACATGATGGACGAGCTCTCCGAGCTGGTGGAGGCGGCCGGCGGCCGCACTCTCGGACTGTTCTCGTCCATGCGGGCTGCCCAGGCCGCGGCCGAGGAGCTGCGCGGGCGACTCGACAACCGGATCCTGTTGCAGGGCGAGGAGACACTCGGCGAGCTGATCAAGGCCTTCGCCGCGGACCCGGAGACCTGTCTGTTCGGCACTCTCTCGCTCTGGCAGGGCGTCGACGTGCCGGGTCCCAACTGTCAGCTGGTGGTCATGGACCGCATTCCTTTCCCGCGGCCCGACGACCCGCTGATGAGCGCCCGCCAGAAGGCAGTGGAAGAGGCGGGTGGCAATGGCTTCATGGCAGTGGCGGCGACGCATGCCGCGCTGCTGATGGCGCAGGGCGCCGGACGTCTCGTACGGGCCACGGGTGACCGCGGCGTCGTTGCCGTACTCGATCCCCGGTTGGCCAACGCCCGGTACGGGAGCTACCTGCGAGCGTCGTTGCCGGACTTCTGGTACACGACGGACCGCAACCAGGTGCGTCGGTCACTGTCCGCGATCGACGCCGCGGCGAAGGCAGGAACCTGACGCCGGGGTACGGCGCGAGACGCGGTGGAGGTGCGGGGCCCTGCAGACATGGCAGGGCCCCGGGACCGGCGCAGTGGGTCCCGGGGCCCGGTCGGAGCCGGCGGGTGGTGTCACACCCGCCGCAGCACAGCCACCACCTTGCCGAGGATGGTCGCTTCGTCGCCGGGGATCGGCTGGTACGCCGCATTGTGCGGAAGCAGCCAGACGTGGCCGTTCTCCCGCTTGAACCGCTTGACCGTGGCCTCGCCGTCGAGCATGGCTGCCACGATGTCACCGTTCTCCGCGACGGGCTGGCGCCGCACGGTCACCCAGTCGCCGTCACAGATGGCGGCCTCGATCATCGAGTCACCGACGACCTTGAGGACGAACAGCTCGCCGTCGCCGACCAGCTGCCGGGGGAGCGGGAAGACGTCCTCGACCGACTCCTCGGCCAGGATCGGGCCACCGGCCGCGATCCGGCCGACCAGTGGGACGTACGACGCGGCGGGTTTGCCGCTGGTGTCCGTCGGCTGGTTGCTGGGCTGGTCGGAGCCGCGCACCTCGTAGGCCCTGGGCCGATGGGGGTCCCGGCGCAGGAAGCCCTTGCGCTCGAGCGCCATCAGCTGATGGGCGACCGAGGAGGTGCTGGACAGGCCCACGGCCTGGCCGATCTCGCGCATCGATGGCGGGTAACCCCGTCGCTGGACGGAGTCACGGATCACCTCGATGACACGCCGCTGCCGATCCGTGAGCCCGGAGCTGTCCGCCCTGATCCCTGGGGGCCGGCCGGGCAGCGAACGCGTCGGCTTGGGACCCTCGGGGGTCGTGGCTGCGTCATTCATGGCATGCACCGGCTCGAATCGGTTCTGGGAGCGGTCCTGGGCAGTGATGGTGGCACTGTCTGCGGTGGTGGTCACGTCGGCCCCTCTCGAATGGTCTCCCTAGCTGGACAACGGTAGTTGCTTTCGAAAGGTTGCGCCAAACACACGTTCGAGTGAAATATGGCAGATTAGCTGACGCAAGCGCGCGGCTGGGTGTATGTGCGAACGATCGCTCAGCGGGCAATTCGGGCCATTGCGGTAATCGCCCGCCTCGCGGAACGGCAGGGCGGTGCCCGCAGTCTTGCATCCGGGCCCCGGAAAGCGGTGGCGCCGCGCCCCTCGCGTACCCTCGTGGCCGGTCTTCGTGAGCGTGTCCGCGCCGCCCGCCACCGCGTCTTCACTCGCAGGGGTTCGCCGCCCGTCGAGCGCCGTCGGTGCCGGGGCGTCACCGCCCGTATGCCGTCCGCGATCTGCGCTCGCCACGCGACACGCTCTAGGCGCGAAAAAGGCGGCCCAACCCCAGATCTAGTGGTTGGATTGTGTCTGCCGCCCACAAGTTGTGGTCCCCGGTGCTCCAAGACCGTGGTCATCGCCTATGCTTGGGGCTGCTTCGAAAGGGCTTCGACCGCCTGTCGAGGCTATTCAGTCGTGCCGCGAAGGAGGGTTGGGAACCATGCACTGCCCCTTCTGCAGGCACCCCGACAGCCGTGTCGTCGACAGTCGCACCACCGACGACGGGACGTCGATCCGGCGCCGTCGGCAGTGTCCCGACTGCTCTCGCCGCTTCACGACGGTGGAATCCGCCTCGCTGATGGTGATCAAGCGCAGCGGTGTCACGGAGCCCTTCAGTCGTAACAAGGTCATCTCCGGCGTGCGCAAGGCGTGCCAGGGGCGGCCGGTCACCGAGGACGCCCTCGCCCAGCTCGGCCAGCGGGTCGAGGAGGCGGTGCGCGCCACCGGAAGCGCCGAGCTGACCACCCACGACGTGGGTCTGGCCATACTCGGCCCTCTGCAGGAGCTCGACCTCGTCGCCTACCTGCGCTTCGCGTCCGTCTACCGGGCATTCGACTCACTCGAAGACTTCGAGGCGGCCATCGCGGAGCTCCGCGAGCAACGGCCGCCCGCAGAGGAAGGCGGCACGGGCGAGACCCTCGAGGTCCCCGTTCCCGCCACCGCCGCCGACTGAGCGACGCCGGCCGGAGCGGTCGGACACCCGATCGCCCGCCGACCGCAGTCAGGCGGCACCAAGACCTGCCACGGCGCCCTGCGGCGTTCGCGGCATCGGACAAGAACTGTGCCTCGGGAAGATCTGGGCACATCAGGGCGTTTTTGCCCATGTATGGGAGGCGGCATGACAGAGACGACGAGCGGCCCGGCACGAGGATCCCGCGCCAAGGGGTCCAAGGCGAGCAAGGGTCTGCGCATCGAGCGAATCCACACCACCCCCGGAGTGCATCCGTACGACGAGGTGGTCTGGGAGCGCCGTGACGTCGTCATGACCAACTGGCGCGACGGCTCGGTCAACTTCGAGCAGCGGGGCGTCGAGTTTCCCGACTTCTGGTCGGTCAACGCGGTCAACATCGTCACCAGCAAGTACTTCCGCGGGGCTGTCGGCACCCCGCAGCGCGAGACCGGTCTGCGGCAGCTGATCGACCGGATCGTGAAGACCTACCGGAAGGCCGGTGAGGACTACAACTACTTCGCCTCGCCCGCCGACGCCGAGATCTTCGAGCACGAGCTGGCGTATGCCCTCCTGCACCAGATCTTCAGCTTCAACTCGCCGGTGTGGTTCAACGTCGGCACGCCTCAGCCCCAGCAGGTCTCCGCCTGCTTCATCCTGTCCGTCGACGACTCCATGGAGTCGATCCTCGACTGGTACAAGGAAGAGGGCATGATCTTCAAGGGCGGCTCGGGCGCCGGCCTGAACCTCTCCCGGATCCGTTCCTCCAAGGAACTGCTGTCCTCCGGCGGCAACGCCTCCGGTCCGGTCTCCTTCATGCGCGGTGCGGACGCCTCTGCAGGAACGATCAAGTCGGGCGGCGCCACCCGTCGCGCGGCCAAGATGGTCATTCTCGACGTCGACCACCCCGACATCGAGAACTTCATCGAGACCAAGGTGAAGGAAGAGGAGAAGATCCGCGCCCTGCGCGACGCGGGCTTCGACATGGACCTGGGCGGCGACGACATCACGTCCGTCCAGTACCAGAACGCCAACAACTCGGTGCGGGTGAACGACGCGTTCATGCGGGCCGTCGAGGCCGGTGACAAGTTCGGTCTGCGCGCCCGGATGACCGGCGACGTCATCGAGGAGGTCGACGCCAAGTCGCTCTTCCGCAAGATGGCGGAGGCGGCCTGGGCCTGCGCCGACCCCGGCATCCAGTACGACGACACCATCAACAACTGGCACACCTGTCCGGAGTCCGGCCGTATCAATGGCTCGAACCCCTGCAGCGAGTACATGCACCTGGACAACACCTCGTGCAACCTGGCCTCGCTGAACCTGATGAAGTTCCTCAAGGACGACGACAAGGGCAACCAGTCCTTCGACGTCGAGCGCTTCGCCAAGGTCGTCGAGCTGGTCATCACCGCGATGGACATCTCCATCTGCTTCGCGGACTTCCCGACGCAGAAGATCGGTGAGAACACTCGCGCCTACCGCCAGCTCGGCATCGGCTACGCCAACCTCGGCGCCCTGCTGATGGCGACGGGTCACGCGTACGACTCCGACGGTGGCCGCGCGCTCGCCGGCGCCATCACCTCGTTGATGACCGGTACTTCGTACCGGCGCTCCGCCGAGCTCGCCGCGGTTGTCGGCCCGTACGACGGCTACGCCCGCAACGCGACCCCTCACCGGCGCGTCATGAAGCAGCACGCCGACGCCAACACCACGGCCGTCCGCATGGACGACCTGGACTCCCCGATCTGGGCCGCCGCAACGGAGGCCTGGCAGGACGTCATCCGCCTCGGTGAGAAGAACGGCTTCCGCAACGCGCAGGCCTCGGTCATCGCGCCCACCGGCACCATCGGTCTCGCGATGTCCTGCGACACCACCGGTCTCGAGCCCGACCTCGCCCTGGTCAAGTTCAAGAAGCTCGTCGGCGGCGGCTCGATGCAGATCGTCAACGGCACCGTTCCGCAGGCCCTGCGCCGCATGGGCTACCAGGAGGAGCAGATCGAGGCGATCGTCGCCCACATCGCCGACCACGGCAATGTGATCGACGCCCCCGGCCTCAAGACCGAGCACTACGAGGTCTTCGACTGCGCCATGGGTGAGCGTTCCATCTCCGCGATGGGACACGTCCGCATGATGGCGGCCATCCAGCCGTGGATCTCCGGCGCCCTCTCCAAGACGGTCAACCTGCCGGAGACCGCCACCGTCGAGGACGTCGAAGAGGTCTACTTCGAGGCGTGGAAGATGGGCGTCAAGGCGCTCGCCATCTACCGCGACAACTGCAAGGTCGGCCAGCCGCTCTCCGCCAAGACCAAGGACAAGGAGAAGGCCGAGGTCACCGCGAAGGCGGAGGAGACGATCCGGACCGCGGTCGAGAAGGTCGTCGAGTACCGCCCGGTCCGCAAGCGCCTCCCCAAGGGCCGTCCTGGCATCACCACCTCCTTCACGGTGGGTGGCGCCGAGGGCTACATGACCGCCAACTCCTACCCGGACGACGGTCTGGGCGAGGTCTTCCTGAAGATGTCCAAGCAGGGTTCCACCCTCGCGGGCATGATGGACGCCTTCTCCATCGCCGTCTCGGTCGGTCTGCAGTACGGCGTTCCGCTGGAGACGTACGTCTCGAAGTTCACCAACATGCGCTTCGAGCCGGCCGGTATGACGGACGACCCGGACGTGCGGATGGCGCAGTCGATCGTCGACTACATCTTCCGCCGCCTGGCGCTCGACTTCCTGCCCTTCGAGACCCGTTCGGCGCTCGGCATCCACTCGGCCGACGAGCGTCAGCGTCACCTCGAGACCGGGTCGTACGAGCCGACCGACGAGGAGCTGGACGTCGAGGGCCTGGCCCAGTCCGCTCCGCGGCAGCAGGAACTGAAGGCGGTCGCCACCCCGGAGGCGGCCATCCCGGCCCCGCAGCAGGCGCACACCTCGGCGGAGCTGGTGGAGATGCAGCTGGGCATCAGCGCCGACGCGCCGCTGTGCTTCTCCTGCGGGACGAAGATGCAGCGGGCCGGTTCCTGCTACATCTGCGAGGGCTGCGGCTCGACGAGCGGCTGCAGCTGATCCCGGGGCACCCCTCGGGGTGAACCACCCTGTCGGGGCGGGGAGTCGGGTTCTTCCGGCTCCCCGCCCCTTGGTCTGAGCCCGTGGGGTGGGGCTACTCCTCGATCGCCCCGCCCACGGCGCGCAGATGGTCGCGGAAGGTCAGCGACGGCGTCTGCTCCCGCGAGGTCAGATAGTCCTTGAACCGGACCTGGCTGCGCAGGGACTCACCCGCGCGGATGCGTTCCGCCTGGCGGCGCTCCGTGTCCCGGATCGTCTCCGCGAGTGCGAACAGCTCATCGGCATGCGCCGCCGGGATGAACAGGACGCCGTCCTCGTCGCCCAGGACCAGGTCCGCACGGTCCACCGTCCACTCGCCGACCGTGGCCGACTCCAGGGCGCCCTCCGGACGGGCTTCGAGCCTCAGTGGGCCCGTCGGGACGCCTCCCAGGCTGAAGACCGGCAGGCCGATCTCCCGGATGTCGGCCGTGTCGCGGTGAAGGCCCCAGATCACGATGCCGTCCAGACCCGCGTCCAGCGCCTCCAGGGCCACCAGGTCACCGACGCACGCCTCGTCCGTACGGCCCCGGTTGTCGACCACGAGCACGTCGCCGGGCCGCGCCCCTTCGAACGCCTCCAGGAAGATGTCGACGCTGCCGACGTGCCGCGCGGGCACGGCACGCCCGGCCAGCCGACTGCCCGGTATCACGGCGTGCATGGCCGCCGGGGCGCAGCGCACCGGCAGCCGGGCGCGGATGCAGGCGTCCGCGAGATGGGCGGTCGTCAGCGTCGCGAAACGCTTCCGAAGTTCTTGATTTATCCGGGCCGTCCTCTCAGTCGCTGCCCATCAGCGAGATGAATACCTGCGGCTCGGTGTCGTAGCCGCGCATGACCTCGCGGAACTGCCATTCGCCCGTATCGCCGCGGACGAACTCCGCGACGACGGCCGCCGTGGCCGTCGGGAGGCCGGCGAAGTCGTTCTGCCCGAGCTCGGTATGACCCTCGGTGACTTTCACCAGGGTGTTCGCCACGTCGCCGAACACCTGGTGGCCGTCCCGCTGCTGTATGACCACACCCACCAGAACACGTCCGTACGTGGGGGCCAGCCGTTCGAACTCCAGCGTCATGACCTCATCGGACCCGAAGCCCTGCCCCGTCTTGCTGTCCCGGGTCAGATTGATGGTGCCGTCGGGCGACCGGCTGTCGAAGTGCACGACGTACGCCGGTTCACCGTGGGGCGCTTCCGAGGTATAGGTCGCGGCGACTATGTCCAGGTCGTGGGGCGCCTCGCCCAGGGGACTCGGATCCCATCGGAGGGACACCTCGACCTTGCCGACACCCTTGTTGAGGCTGCTCACCAGATTGCCCTTCCCGTAACTGTCCGGATTTCACGGTCGGTTGACGTTATCGGCTCAGTGCGGGATGCGGCGAGGCGGTCGCTGTCGAACGATCTCGTCGCGGAATGCCTCGATCGCGCTGCTGACCTGGCGTATGAGATGCGTGTGCTCGATGCGGTCCAGGTAGAGGCAGCGCCGGGCCAGTCCGTCCAGCTCGAAGGCGAAGCAGAGGGACATCAGAGGGTTGATGAAGAGTTCGCTGCCGCGGGTACGGGAGGTGAACTGGACGTTACCGAAATCGCCCCGGACCGCGGCGGCGATCGAGCCGTTGACGATGCTCGGGTGATCCGCGGTGTGCGCCTGGGCATGGGCCACGGCGTCCAGGAAGAGCGCACCCTCACGGGTGCTGCGCGGCACCGAGAAGGCGCCGAGGTAGGCACCGTCGGCGTCCAGAGCGGCGATGTTCTCCAGCACCAGTCCGTGACTCACCCCGTGGTGGGCGTCGACACCGAAACCGAGGGAGACGACCAGCCGCTCCGGCGCGAGCTCCTTCGGTACTCCGTGGAGCGCGGCCACGCTCGTCAGATCCTCCTCGGGGGTGCCGAGCCCTGATTCGTCGCCGCGCATCAGGATGTCCGTGCCGCCGTCCACGAGGACCACAGCGTCGATGTCGTACTGCTCCAGGAGGGCCGTGTACGCGGCGCGCACCGGCTGGACCCCCGCGCGGGCGAAGGCGTGGACCGTGCTCGGGTAGCCGTGGAGGTCGAGCCACTGGGCGAGGGTGCGCTCGGGGAAATAGGTCTGGTGAAGCGACGTTGTCGGGGTGACGACGGCGACGTCGGGTGCGAGCCAGGCGTCCAGCGGCAGACCTTCGAGGGCGCTGAACGACAGATTCGCGAGGTGGACCTCCTTGCCCTGGTGATGCAGGGACAGCGCCACCGGCAGACCGGCGTACACGTCGAACCCGCCGCCCGCACCCGCGACGAGAACGCGCTCGGCCGACTCCAGCCGGCTGAACAGGGGATTGGTGTGCAACGCCGTCATGACGATCATTGTGCAGCGTGGGTCTGACAGTGCGGCCGGCTTTCCAGGGAGAGGCGGGGCCGGTCCTGCCCGACCGCCGAACGGCACGCGGCCCGGAATTGATCATTCCTGAGCGTCGGTGAGCCCTGGGTCCTCGCCGACGGGTTCGAGATCGAACTGGCGGCCGATGCTTGTGTCGATCTGGAAGGAGTGCACTCCTCTGGAGAGTGACCGGCGCCACGTTCCGAGCCGTACGATGGCGCGGTGCTGGTCAAGTGGATTCGCTGCACCGTGGTGGACCGTCGTGGGTTCGAGCGGGGACAGCGGAAGTGGGCGGGGCTGCTGGGTGAGCCGGGATTCCGGGGACAGGGTGGCGGGTGGAGCAAGGGGCGGCCGCATGTGGCCCATGTGTTCGCATTCTGGGAGAGCCGGGCGTTCTACGACTCGTTCATGGCGCGCTCCCACGACCGGCTGGCGTCCAGCCAGTCCGGCACGTACAAGGACAGTCAGGCCAAGCTGTTCGACCACCGCTTCGATGTGAAGACCGGCTTCGAGCCGCGGTTCACCGGGGCCGACGTGGTGCGGGTCGCGCACTGCAAGGTCCGCGAGGACCGGGTCGAGCACTACGCGCTCATGCAGGAGAAGGTGTGGAACCCGGCCATGGCGGGCTCGCCCGGAATGGTCCGGGGGCTGTTCGGCGAGGCTCCCGAGAACGAGTTCCTGGTGATGTCGATGTGGCAGTCTGCCGCCGAGCACGGGAAGTACCGCCGGGAACGCGTCGAGAGGCTGCTCCTTCGGGCACAGACCGAGGCGGATGTGGCGGCACTCAGCGGTGATGTCGTCCAGCTCGAACCGTCCTGGACCGTCTGACGGCCTCCTGCCGACCCGGCGGCGGCCTCTGATGTGCCACACCTCACGGGCCGGATCGGCCGCCTGGATCCTGTCCCGCCGCTCAGCAGGCCCCAGGGCGATCTAGGGTCGAGACATGGCAAGACCGCAACGCATCGTCCTCGTCCGACACGGAGAGTCGGAAGGGAACGCCGACGACACCGTGTACGAGCGCGAGCCCGACCATGCGCTGGGGCTGACCAGCAAGGGCTGGGCCCAGTCCGAGGAAACGGGCCGCCGGGTGCGTGAGCTGTTCGGCCGGGAGCAGGTGAGCGTCTACGTCTCGCCCTACCGCCGCACGCACCAGACCTTCCGCGCCTTCGACCTCGACCCCGAACTCGTCCGGGTCCGCGAGGAGCCGCGCCTGCGGGAGCAGGACTGGGGAAACTGGCAGGACAGGGACGACGTGCGGCTCCAGAAGGCCTATCGAGACGCCTATGGGCACTTCTTCTACCGCTTCGCCCAGGGCGAATCCGGAGCGGACGTGTACGACAGGGTCGGCGCCTTCCTGGAGAGCCTTCACCGGAGCTTCGAGTCGCCCGACCACCCGCCGAACGTGCTCCTCGTGACGCACGGACTGACCATGCGGCTCTTCTGCATGCGCTGGTTCCACTGGACGGTCGCGGACTTCGAGTCGCTCGCCAATCCCTGCAACGGCGACATGCGGGTGCTCGAGCTCGGCGAGGACGGCCGCTATGCCCTTGACCGGCCGTTCGAGCGCTGGCGCACCCCCGAACCGTACGGCGTCACCGGATAGAGTGGCAGGAAGATGACCGCTGACTCCTCTCGCGACCGGCGCTTCGCACGCGCCCTGGACAGCCTGCGCGGACTGTCTGTGGGAGACGCCCTTGGCTCCCAGTACTTCGTACCGTCGAACTACCCGCTGCTGAAGCGGCGCGAGGTGCCCTCGGGCACCTGGCAATGGACCGATGACACAGAGATGGCCTCCTCGGTGCTCGCCGTGCTCGCGCATCACGGGCGCATCGACCAGGACGCGCTGGCCGGCTCTTTCGCCGAGCACCATGACTTCGACCGCGGATACGGCCCCGCCGTCAATCGCATGCTCCGGCTGATCCGCGAAGGCGGCGACTGGCGAGAACTGGCCACGGGGCTGTTCAAGGGCCAGGGTTCGTGGGGAAATGGATCCGCGATGCGGATCGCGCCCCTCGGCGCCTGGTACGCGGACGACCCGGAGCAGGCCACGCACCAGGCCGAGATCTCCTCGTACACCACGCACCAGCACCGTGAGGCTGTGGTCGGCGCCATGGCTGTGGCGGCGGCAGCAGCGATCGCGGCGAATCCGGCGGGACCTCCCCAGCCCACGGATCTGCTCGACGGCGTCATCGCGCTTGTGCCGCGCAGCGCGGTGGGAGCGGGGTTGCGCCGGGCGCGGGACATGCTCGACTACAACGACGCCGGGACCGTCGCCGCGGTCCTGGGCAGCGGCAGGCGCACGAGCGCGCACGACACCGTGCCGTTCGCGCTCTGGTCAGCCGCTCGGTCGCTCGGTGACTTCGAGCGGACGTTCTGGACGACCGCGCAGGTCGGAGGCGACGTGGACACGACGTGCGCCATCGCCTGCGGGGTGGTCGCCGCGGGGAAGGCCGGACAGCCGCCGGCCGCGTGGCTGGAGCGTACGGAGACGCTGCCGGGCTGGCTCCCGGCAGCGGCTAGCTGAGGGTCTGTCGCTGATCTTCGGTTCACTCTGTGTGCGTGCCCGGCTTCGATCTGCTCGGGTCTGTTGCTCAGTCCCGCTGACGGACCTTGTTGGGAGCCGCATCGGCGGTCGGGGCGTCTGTGCGGGCCGCGTCGATCGCCGGCGCGGCCCGCACACCCCCGGCGCTACGCGGCGTGCCCTCCAGGGCCTGCTGCCCCGCTGAGTGCCTCCAGGTCGCTCTTGCGCACCCGAATGACGAACAGGGCGATCACCGCGGCCAGTCCGACCAGGCCGACACCTGCCCAGAACGATGTCGCGATGCCCTCGGCGAGTACCTGGTGTCCCCACGGCGGCGGCATCTCGTGCGTCTTCTCGAAGACGGCTTTCTGCGCCGGAGTGGACTCGGCAAGGAACGACGGCAGCTGTCGCTCGGCCTCGTCGCGGCTGGCGGTGCTGAAGATGGTCATGAGGATCGACAGTCCCAGCGAACCGCCCACCATTTGGGTGGCGTTGAGCAGGCTGGAGGCCGCCCCCGACTCGTGCTGCGACACCCCGGAGACCGCGGTGAGGGTCGCGGTCACGAAGACCAGGCCCATGCCGAAACCGAAGAGGAGCATCGGTCCCAGCACCCCGCCGAGGTACGAGCTCTCCGGGGAGAGCGCGGTCAGCCACGCCATACCGCTTCCCGTGAACAGTGCCCCGGCCACCAGGAACGGCTTGGGGCCGAGTACGGGGAGCAGCTTCGACGAGAGCCCGGCCGCAGTCACGATCATGACGGTGACCGGCAGGAACGCGAGACCGGAGGTGATGGGGCTGTAGTCCAGCACGTTCTGCACGAACAGGACGATGAAGAAGAACATGCCGAACATGGCGGCGGCGAGGCTCATCATGATCAGATACGTGCCCGAGCGGTTGCGGTCGGCGAACATGCGCAGCGGTGTGATCGGTTCACGTGCCTTGCGTTCGATCATGACGAACGCGGTGAGCAGGATGATCGCCGCGGCGAACGCGCCGAGCGTGAGCCCGTCGCTCCAGCCGTCCTCGGAGGCCCTGATGAACCCGTAGACCAAGGACGCCATGCCCACGGTCGAGGTGAGCGCACCCGTGATGTCGAAGCGGCCGGAGTGCCGGTCGGACTCGTTGATGAACATCGGCGCGAGTACGGCGATGAGGATGCCGATCGGCAGGTTGACGTAGAACACCCAGCGCCAGTCCAGCCACTCGGTGAGCATGCCGCCGGCGAGCAGACCGATGGCCGCGCCGCTGGCCGAGACGGCGGCGAAGATGCCGAACGCCCGGTTGCGCTCCGGGCCTTCGCGGAAAGTGGTGGTGATGAGTGCGAGCGCGGTGGGTGAGGCGATCGCGCCACCGACACCCTGGAGTGCGCGCGCGGCAAGCATCTGCCACGCCTCCTGCGCGACGCCGCACAGCAGCGAGGCGAAGGTGAACAGCAGCACGCCGAAGATGAAGACTCTCCGGCGGCCGAGTATGTCGCCCGCCCTGCCGCCGAGCAGCAGCAGCCCGCCGAAGGTGAGTGTGTAGGCGTTGATCACCCAGGACAGCTGGGTCGTGGTGAACTCGAGTGTCCCCTGGATGTGGGGGAGCGCGATATTCACAATCGTGGTGTCGAGGACCACCATGAGCTGGAGGGCGGCGATGACAGTGAGGGCAATCCCGGGGCGTCCTGGTCGGCGAGCGGCCCCGGGCGTACTGGGAGCTGCTAGTTCAGAAGTTGTCACTGGTGTCCCCCCACAAGTGTGTTAGTGAACGCGGTCGTTCACTGTTGTCAACCGTAGAGAGTCCCCATCAGTGAACGCAAGCGTTCACTGAACTCCAGTCCCCAACGGAGAGAAGATGATGGCCAATTCGCGCTGGACGGTCGCTGCCGAGACATCCCCGGTCTCGCTGCGCCGTCGCGGGCAGGTGCTGGAACGCGCGATCCTCGATGCTGCGCTTGAGCAGCTGAGCACCGTCGGCTGGAGCGGACTCACCATGGAAGGTGTCGCCGCCGGTGCCCAGACCGGGAAGGCGGCTGTCTATCGTCGCTGGCCCTCGAAGGAGGACCTTGTCGCCGATGCCCTGCAGGCCGCCCTGCCCCAGCTGGTCGAGGCCGACGATCACGGAAGCATCCGCGAGGATCTCTTCCAGCTGTGCCGTCGAGTGCGGGACGCGATGTACTCGCGGTCCGGATTCGCACTCCGCTCAGTGCTTCACGAGTGCGACTCTGCCGCTGCCGAACGGTTTCTCGCGGTGATCGTCCGCCAGGTGATCGAACCGTCCACGCAGCTCTTCCGTGACGTCGTACGCCGTGGAATGGTCCGGGGGGACGTCCGCCCCGACGCTGCTCACGACCTTGTCATCGACGTGATTCCGGGCCTGATGATGTATCGCTCCAAGGTGTGCGGAAGCGAATGGCCTGACGGAGACATCGCCGAAATGATCGACCAGGTGATGGTCCCACTGCTCCGTCCGCACAAGGGCTGATCGACCCTCCCGGACGGGCCTTGTCCGGCGCGGTCGAACCGTGACGGGAATCCGGTTGTTCCGGGCAGGGTCGGTCGGCGTAGGCTTGCTGGCGCCATGCCGTACGAACCACCCACCCACACAGTCGAGCGCTCGATCCGAGCGACCACCGGCGCCAAGATCATTGCCGGTGTCGACGAGGTCGGACGAGGCGCCTGGGCCGGTCCCGTCACGGTATGCGCCGCGATCACCGGACTGCGCCGGCCGCCCGTCGGCCTCACCGACTCCAAACTGCTGAGCCAGAAGCGCCGCGAGGAGCTGGCCGTCCAGCTGGAGAGGTGGGTCACGGCCCACTCCCTGGGGCATGCCTCGCCGGAGGAGATCGACGAACTCGGCATGACCGCGGCCCTCCGGCTGGCGGCCACCCGCGCGTTGGACGCGCTGCCGGTACGCCCGGAGGCGGTCATCCTCGACGGCAAGCACGACTACCTCGGGGATCCGTGGCGCGTCCGTACGGTCATCAAGGGAGACCAGTCGTGCGTCGCGGTCGCAGCGGCCTCGGTGCTCGCCAAGGTGCGCAGGGACGCGATGATGGCCGAACTGCAGGGGGAGTTCCTCGACTTCGCCTTCGCCGACAACGCCGGCTACCCCTCGCCCGTCCACCAGGCCGCTCTCAGAGAGCTCGGCCCCACGCCGTACCACCGGCTCTCGTGGGCCTATCTCGACGCCCTGCCCGCATGGCGGCACCTGAAGAAGATTCGACTCTCTCCGGAGGCGGCAGAACTGGAGAGTGGGGGCCAGCTCGGCTTCGAATTCTGAACCAGCCCTGCCGGCAGGGCAGTCGCACTCATGTGCCCACCCGCCTATGCCGTTCGAACCGGCATTTGATAGACATCCACCCATGCCTCTCATTCCCGAGGAGCCTCAGATTCACGAGAGCGCCCAGGGTCCCCGCGCTACACCGGCCGCCGGCCGCACCGCGCCGACCCCTCGTCCCGTACCCGGTCCGCGTTCCATGGCCTCGCCGCGTCCCGGACATCCGGGCCCGGGTTCCACCCGGCCCGCGCCGACGCCGCGTACGCACACCTCCACCGGACAGCCGCAAGCCGCCCGGTCGGAGAACCGTTCCCAGCCGCAGATCCAGTTGATCCCCGCCCCCGCGGACGGCGCACTCGACGCCGCCGAAGAGGCGATCGACCTCCTGCTCGACACAGGCAGGGCACCGGGCGACGTCCTGGTGCTCACCACGGGTGAACAGCACCCGTGGGCCGCGCATGAGCTGTCCTTCGGCGAAGCCACCTATTGGGCACAGCACGACGCAGGCGACGACGTGTTCTACGCCGCCGCCACCGCTCTGGGCCGGGCCTCCACCCGTCCCGTGGTGGTCGTCGCGCTCAACGGTGGTACCGACGAGGAAGCCGCCACAGCACTCCCGGCGGCGCTGGCCAAGGCAGGTGCACTACTCATCGTGTGCGGTGACCCGAAGCGGATCAACACCGCACTCGGTGCGGCGGCCTGACTGGAACCTCCCGGTGTGCCGTTGTCCGGCAGCCTGACGAAGGGCAGCCGGACAACGGGAGGGCGCAGAGGGCGCTTCGGCGTGCGCGTCGCCCGATGAAGGAGGCCGCGGCGCGTACTCGTGCCCTGCTCCATGAACCCTTGCCAGTTGGCCGGCCGCCCGATGAGTTGACGGGGCACGTCGTGGTGCGGGGGCTGGTCGACGGGTCCGATGCGCGACACGACGCCGGGCGGGCCTGTCCGGCATCGGTTTGACGTCAGCCGTAGCAGGTTCGCCGGGCGCCCCGGTGTCCGCCGTTGATCAGTAGCCGTGGCGGCCGCCGCGGCTCCCGCGCGCCGGCAGCTCAGGGCTTCAGCGGGCGGCCGCGCGCCGCAACGCGTCCACCGCGCCGCTGGCGGTGCGCAGCTCCAGTGGCTCGCCGACCGCCGCCATCTCCGCCAGATCCCCCGGAGTCGACGTGGAGCTCGGCCGGCGGCCACCCCGGCCCTCGCCGAGGACCTGCCAGCCGCCACGGGTCAGCGTGATGTACGCGCCACAGCGCAGCCCGTGGAGAGTGCAGGCGTCCCGCAGCCCCCACATCCACGCGCCGTCCTCCTCCGTCCACCGCTCGTCGCCCTCACGGCAGTAGAGCAGCACGGCTGTCCGCACCGGCGTACGACGGCGAAGATCGTGGGGGATGACCCGGCGAAGATGCGCCAGCAGGACGTTTCGGAACTCCCAGCCGTCGACGGGTGCGGAGCGCCGCGCGAACGACGCACTGGCGGCGAGCCGTTCCTCATGATCGAGGACGGCGACGACCGCCGTCGTCGGGGCGGGGCTGTGCCGGGCGTGCAGACCGCTGACCACTTCTCGCGGATTGCGCAGCAACGGGATTCCCGCGGCCGCCCACTCGGCGGGCTCGAGCAGCCTGGCGAGGCGGTTGGCGGAATTGCCCGAGCTGGTGATCGAAGTGGCTGCGGACGAAGCGAATCCGAAGGTCACGAAACTCCCTTCGCATACGCGCCCACAGTGCGGGCAGGATCGGGTGAAGGCGCACCGCGGCACGGCTCATCCGGACCGCGAACGGGCCGTGCGGGGAGCGTTCCAATTCTCGCTGGCGCGTCGGCATGCGGCAACGAGCAATTTGACGCCACCGGCGGGATTCGGCGGGTATGACGCAGATATCCCTGCCCATCCACAGCTTCTTTGACCCCTGCGGTCACGCCTGGACTGCAAGGACCAGCGGGAACACCCCCTTGGCACCGGCCCTGCGCAGCAGCCGCGCCGCTACTGCCAGTGTCCATCCGCTGTCCGAAAGATCGTCGACCAGCAGCACGGGCCCGCCGGCCGCCGTCAAGGTTTCGGCCAGCTCGGCCGGCACCGTGAAGGCTTCATGCAGTGCCCGCACCCGTTGAGCGCTGTTGGTGCGCGAGATGCGGGTGTCCGTGGCTTCGGCTGCGTACTCGACGGATCCCAGCAGCGGCATGCGGCCCACCTCGGCGATCCTGGCACCGAGGGAACCGACCAGCTGGGGCTTGCTCCGCGATGCGACGGTCACGATGCCGACCGGACGCGCCGGTGCGTCCGGTGCACCCGATGCCCAGCCGCCGGGCCCCTTCGCCCAGTCGGCGAGGACCGTCACCACCGCGTTCACCACGTCGTCCGTCACCGGAGCGTCCGGCGACTGCGCGGTCAGCATCGGTCGCAGACGATTCCCCCAGCCGATGTCCGAGAGCCTGCCCAGCGCCCGCCCGGTGAAGGCCTGCTCGCCCTCCGGAATCCGGCCCTTGAGATTGATGCCCACCGCGGCCAGACCGGTCGGCCACATCTTGCGGGGATCGAGATCGACACCGGGCTTGCTCAACTCTCCGCGAGCAGCGTCCAGCGCCGTGTCGGAGACCTTGTCGCTGAACCGGCCCCCCGCACAGTTGTCACAGCGGCCGCACGGAACCGCTTCCTCGTCATCCAACTGCCGCCGCAGGAACTCCATCCTGCAGCCCGTCGACCGCGCGTACTCCCGCATCGCCTGCTGCTCGGCGTCCCGCTGCCGGGCCACCCACGCGTAGCGGTCGGCGTCGTACTGCCAGGGCCGGCCCGTGGTCGTCCAGCCGCCCTTGACCCGGCGCACGGCGCCGTCCACGTCGAGGACCTTGAGCATGGTCTCCAGCCGTGTACGCCGCAGCTCCACCAACGGCTCCAGCGCCGGCAGGGAAAGCGGCCTGTCCGTCTGCGCCAGCACATCGAGAGTGCGCCGCACCAACTCCTCCGGCGGGAAGGCGACCGACGCGAAGTACTGCCAGATCGCCTCGTCCTCCTTGCCCGGCAGCAGCAGCACTTCCGCGTGCTTCACCCCACGCCCCGCACGGCCCACCTGCTGGTAGTAGGCGATGGGCGACGACGGTGAACCCAGATGAACCACGAAACCGAGGTCGGGCTTGTCGAACCCCATCCCCAGCGCGGATGTGGCGACCAGTGCCTTGACACGGTTGGCGAGGAGATCCTCCTCGGCCTGCTGGCGATCCGCATTCTCCGTACGACCCGTGTACGAGGCCACCGTGTGCCCGCACTGGCGCAGATACGCCGTGACTTCCTCGGCCGCCGCGACCGTGAGGGTGTAGATGATTCCCGACCCCGGCAGCTCGCCGAGATGATCGGCCAGCCACGCAAGACGAGTGGCGGCATCGGGGAGCTGGAGCACGCTCAGGCTGAGGCTCTCCCGGTCCAGCGGGCCCCGCAGCACCAGGGCGTCCGTCCCCGCGCCCGTACCCAGCTGCTCCGCCACGTCCGCCGTCACCCGGGCATTGGCCGTCGCGGTGGTGGCCAGCACCGGCACCCCGGCCGGCAGCTCCGCCAGCATGGTCCGCAGCCGCCGGTAGTCGGGGCGGAAATCATGGCCCCAGTCGGAGATGCAGTGAGCCTCGTCCACCACCAGGAGGCCGGTGGCGGCGGCAAGCTTGGGCAGCACCTGGTCGCGGAAGTCCGGATTGTTCAGCCGCTCGGGGCTGACGAGCAGTACGTCGACCTCGCCCGCGGCCACCTCCTCCTGGACGGTGTCCCACTCCTCCGTATTGGACGAGTTGATCGTCCGGGCGCGGATGCCCGCCCGGGCCGCTGCGTCGACCTGGTTGCGCATGAGAGCGAGCAGCGGAGAAACGATCACGGTCGGGCCGCTGCCCTGCCCGCGCAGCAGCGCCGTCGCGACGAAGTACACCGCCGACTTCCCCCAGCCGGTCCGCTGCACCACCAAGGCCCGGCGCTTGTCGGCGACGAGCGCCTCGATCGCCCGCCACTGGTCCTCGCGCAGCCGGGCCGTGCCCGAACTGTCCGAGACGAGGCGGGCGAGCACGGCGTCGGCCGAGGCCCTGAGGTCCGCGGAATCCGCGAGGTCTGCGTTGGTCATGACCCCATGCAACCCGATGGCACCGACAAACCGCGAATGAGCCGCCGGCCTGTGGATAACGTTATCCACAGGGGTCGCGGACGGTGATCTCCCGCGAGACCGTCATGCCATGAACAAGCACCACGAACCCGTCCACCGCACCGACGACCAGCAGATCACCCTGCGCGGCCCCGCCGAACTGGCCGATGCGCTTCCGTACATGATGGGTTTTCACCCCACCGACTCCATCGTGATCGTCGCGCTGCACGGCAGCCGCGGCCGCTTCGGAGGCCGGGTGAGGCTCGGCATTCCCCGCTCGCAGCGTGAATGGTCACCCGTGGCCCAGCAGCTCGCGGAATGCCTGATCGAAGGGAGCGAGCGGCGAGGGTCGCGTCCCGACGGCTTCGTCGTCTACCTCTGCCAGGACCCGGCCGAAGGTGAGACGAGCCGAAGCGTGATGGAGCGACTGCGCCCTCTCGCCCAGCGACTGCGGACCGCATGCGGTTTCCTCGACGTGCCCGTCTACGAGGCGCTGTGCATCTCCGACGGACGTTTCTGGTCCTACTGCTGCCCCGACGAACGCTGCTGCCCGCCGGAAGGGAAAGGGCTCGCCATCCCCGGCACATCGGTGATGGCGGCCGCCGCGGCCTACGCCGGGGTCCACGTGCGCGGATCACTGCGCGAGATGGAGGCGCGGCTCGCACCCACGACGGCTTCATCGGCCGGCGCCCAGGCGAAAGCGCTCGACAGGGCAGGAGCGGCACTCGTGCCGAGGATCCTCGACGAACTGGGACGCAAGCAGGTGGCCACCGAGACGCTCACCCTGGCTCGCACGCTCATGGCCCGCATCGCCGAGACACCCTGGACCTCCAGCAGGTCGCAGGCGGATGCCACCGACGACGCACTCCTCAGCCACGACGAAGCCGCCGCCATGATTCTCGGGCTGCAGGACCGGGAGACCCGGGACCGCGCAGCGGAGTGGATGGAGGGCCCCGACGCGGATTCGGCCCTGCGCCTGTGGCGGGCCCTGTGCCGGCGATGCGTCGCCCCGTATGCCGAGCACGCCACAGCACCCCTCACCCTCGCGGGCTGGGTCGCCTGGTCCACCGGGGACGAGCCCAGTGCCCGCGTCGCTCTCGGACTCGCCCTGCGCCTCGACGATCAGTACGTCTTCGCCCGCCTCCTCCACCAGGCCTGCAACGAGGGCCTGGACCCGGAGACCCTGCGCAACTGCCTTCGTAAGGAGCGCACTTCACGAGAGGAGCTCCAGAGCGCCGCCGACGGCGACAGCCGGCGTATCCACCAGACACCCGACCAGCCGCAGACACCCGACGTGGCGGGGCGGCGAGGGCGCCCGCGCACCCGGCAGGCCCGGGCCCCGATCGGCACCCGGCCCCGCCGACCCGCGAAGACGGCGTCCGCGTCGGCGCACCCCCGCAAGGCAGCAGGTCAGCGCAGCCCGGACAGCCGGCGCGACGGCCGGCAGGACTCGCGGAGCGAGCCATGACAGCCGTGACCCGTATGCCTGTGCAGCCGTTCACCGTCGTGGCGGGGTCGTACGACCCGTGCCTTCGTACATGCAGCGGCTGTCCGGAGCCCACGGAAGACACGCCACCACACCCATGCGCCCGGTGCGTTGCGCTCCGCTCGGCGCGGTCGGGATCTTGGGGCTGAGCGTGGCCGGTGAGCCCTTCGCCGTACGCGTCAGCAGGCTGGGTGTCGGCATGATCGAGGAGGACGCGCCGGGCCTTCAACCGGGGGTGTGAGCGGGTGGGCGGGGTGGGCGGGGGGAGGGGGGAAGAAAGCACCCCCCTCCCCGACGAAACGAGTGTTTATCGTCAGGCAGACGACTATGATCACGGCATGCCTCCCTACGACCCGTCGGCCTACCCCCCTTTTGCTGTCACCGTCGATCTGGTCGTGCTCACCGTGCGTCGGCATGCGCTCTGCGCACTGGTCGTTCGCCGCGGGGAGCCGCCGTTCCAGGGGCGGTGGGCGCTGCCCGGTGGCTTCGTCCGCGGGGACGAGGATCTGTCGGCGGCCGCGGCGCGTGAGCTCTCCGAGGAGACCGGCCTGTGCGTCCACGACCCCTTGTCACCGGCCCCCGGCAATGGTGCGCACCTCGAGCAGCTCGCCACCTATGGCGATCCGAAGCGGGACCCGCGGATGCGGGTCGTCAGCGTCGCCCATCTCGTGCTGGCTCCCGATCTGCCGGCTCCCCGGGCCGGCGGGGACGCGAACAGCGCGCGGTGGGCGCCGGTCGAGGACCTTCTCGGCCAGGAGGGCGGGTTCGCGCGCGAGGGTGAGTCGGCGGCTCCGCTGGCGTTCGACCACGCGCGGATTCTCGGGGACGGGGTGGAGCGGGCGCGCTCCAAGATCGAGTACTCGTCGCTGGCCACGGCCTTCTGCCCGCCCGAGTTCACCGTCGGTGAGCTGCGCAGGGTGTACGAGGCGGTGTGGGGTGTCGCTCTGGACCCGAGGAACTTCCACCGCAAGGTGACCGGCACACCAGGGTTCCTGGTTCCGGCGGGCGGCACGACCACTCGCCAGGGCGGTCGGCCCGCGCAGCTTTTCCGGGCGGGCGGAGCCACTGTGCTGAACCCGCCGATGCTGCGCCCGGAAGTCTGACACCGCCGCGCCAGGGGCCCGGGGGCCCGCCTACGCCCCCGCACTGAGTCCCGGGCCCAGCCCCGCTTCGGCGCCCTTCACGACCCGACCCGACCTGAGCCGGCCTGAGACCCGACCCGACCCGACCCGACCCGCCGCGCCCAAGGGCCCGGGGCGCCCGCCCACGCCCCCGCACTGAGCCCCGGCCCCAGCCCCACGCCGGCGGCCCTCCCAACCCGCCCCGCATGCCCCTCCCGCACGCCCCTCCCGCACTCCTGGGGCCCGCCCCGCCTCCTGACACCTTGTCCGCCTCGGCCCTTACGCCTCTGCGGACACCCCCACCGCCCCCACCCCCGTCGTCCTGCGCCCGCGCTGTCTGACACCCGCCGAGTCAACCCTCCACCCTGCGCCAAAAGTCCAAAATGTCGCGTTATCTTGCTGCGGTAGCCCCCACGCCGCCGAGCGGTCCACCGCTCCTCCGCGAGAGAACAGATGCTCCAGGCCATCGGACTGACCAGCGCCCACCGGCGGGACCTCCCGCCCGCCGTCGACGACCTCACCTTCGAGGCACGGCCCGGCCAGGTCACGGCCCTCCTCGGGGCGGACGGTTCCGGCAAGTCGACCGCGCTGCGCCTGATGCTCGAACTCGAACCGGGCCGCGGCATCACCTACTTCCGCGGCAACCCCCTGCATCGCATCGCCCACCCCGCCCGCGAGGTCGGGGTACTCCTCGGCGACGTGCCCGGCCATCCCGCGCGTACCGCCCGGGGGCAGCTCCGTATGCTCTGCGCCGCCGCCGGGGTGCCGGTGGCCCGCGCCGACGAGATGCTCGATGTCGTCGGGCTCGCGGGTCTCGGCGCCCAGCAGCTCGGCACGCTCTCGCGAGGTATGGACCGCAGACTCGGCCTCGCCTCCGCCCTGTTGGGCGACCCGCAGACCCTCATCCTCGACGAGCCCGGCAAGGGCCTCGCCCCGCGCGAGACGGGTTGGCTGTACACCCTGCTGCGCGAGCACGCCGAACACGGCGGAACCGTGCTCTGTACGACGAGCGACCCCAGAGAGGCGGCCCGCCTCGCGGATCATGTCGTCACCCTCGATGCCGGGCGGCTCGTCGGCGACCAGGACGCCCGTGAGTTCTCCCGCACGCGGCTGCGCCCCCGGGTCGCCGTACGTACCCCGCACACGGCGCGCCTCGCCGCCGTCGTGCAGCGCGAGGCCCGGGCCGCCCAGCGGTCGGTCGAAGTGGTGACCGAGGCCGGCAACCGGCTCTCGGTCTACGGCAGCAGCTGCGCCGAGATCGGTGAAACGGCCTTCCGGCACGGTGTGCTCGTACACCGGCTCACCGACGAGATCGGCGACACGGGCCTCGCGCCCCCGTCTGCCGGGGATACCGCAGCCGCAGCAGGGGCGCGGCCGACGCCGCCCGCCGGTGGCCCTCCGCCGCTGCCCCGCCCCGCCACCAGCCCTGTGAGGCCGCTGCGTTACGAACTGCTCCGGTTCCTCGGCGTGCGTACTCCCGCCGTCATCCTCGCCGTCGTCCTCCTCGTCTCCCTCGCCTGCTGCATCCTGCTCGCCCGCTCCCGGACCATGCCGCTGCCGGTCGTGCTCGCCGCCTGGCCGCCGTTCTTCCCGCTGCCGCCCGCGGCCTTCGGCGCCGGGCTGATCGGGGCCCTGTCCTTCGGTGAGGAGTTCCGCCACCCCGCGCTCGCCACCGCCCGCGGCACCGTCCCCCGCCGACTCGGGCTGCTGATCGCCAAACTCACGGTCACCGCCACTGCTGCCCTGCTGTTGGCGCTCGTCGTCGTGGTGGCCGACGCCCAGGCTCTGCGCGTCGTCTACGGGAGCGATGTGACCGACCTGCCGCGGAACTGGCCCGCCCTGGCGGCCGGTTGGGGCGGCCTCTCGGTGGGCTGCGCCTGGGCCGGTCTGCTCGCGGCGGGAGTCTTCCGCGTCACGGCCGCCGGAGTGGCCGCCGTGCTCGCCGTGCCGATCATCATTGCCCCGCTGGTGCAGAAGGCGATCATCGGACCGTCCGTGCGTTCGATCGCCGGAATCTCCGGGAGGCTTCGCGAACTGACCTGGGTGCGGCTGCCCCGCCAGGCCGACGACCTGGTCATGGCCGGGGTGCGGGTCCTTGCCCAACCCGTCGGAGCCGCGCTGGTCTTGTCGTTGTCGGTCCTGATCTGCGCATATATGGTCACCGGCCTTCGTCGCAGGGTGCCCTGGTGATCATGAGCGACCACGGAGCGGTCTTCTGCCCACAACTCCCTTGAGTGCGCCCGTTTCCTTCCGATAAGGCGTCAATTGCGGGGCGGGCGCCGATCACCCTTTCGTGTGCTTTTCACCAAAGACCTCAAGGGCCGCCGGAGCCTCGCCGACAAAGGATGCGTGAGTACCCTTGCGCACACCATGATGACCGCCGCCCGCCCCGCCGATTCGGGCCTCGCAGGACCGGGCGAACTCGACCGCTACCCCTACCCGGAGTCCCCGGGTGTCGACCGCGTCGGCCCGCCCTCCTGGGAGGGTTCGGAAACGGAGTTGGGCCGGGTCGGCCGCCGCGCGGCAGGCAACCGGGGCCGCGGGCTGCACGGCCAACTCGTGCAACAGCTCGGCCAGATGATTGTTTCCGGGGATCTGGGTGCCGACCGCCCGCTCGTCCCCGAGGAGATCGGCCAGCGTTTCGAGGTCTCCCGCACCGTCGTCCGTGAGTCGCTGCGCGTCCTCGAGGCCAAGGGCCTCGTCAGTGCCCGCCCCAATGTCGGCACCAGGGTCCGGCCGGTCAGTGACTGGAATCTTCTGGACGCCGACATCATCGAGTGGCGCGCCTTCGGTCCGCAGCGTGACGATCAGCGTCGCGAGCTCTCCGAGCTGCGGTGGACCATCGAGCCACTCGCCGCCCGTCTCGCCGCCGGCCACGGCCGTGAGGACATCCAGCAGCGGCTCTCCGACATGGTCGAGATCATGGGCCACGCCCTTGCCCAGGGTGACGGCATCACGTTCTCGCGGGCCGACACCGAGTTCCATGCCCTCCTCATCCAGCTCGCTGGGAACCGCATGCTGGAGCACCTCTCCGGCATCGTCTCGGCGGCCCTCCAGGTCTCCGGCGGTCCGGTCACGGGCTGTGACCGCCCGAACGAGGCCTCTCTGGCGCACCACGGCCGTATCGTCGAGGCTCTCGCGGCAGGGGACGCGCCCGCCGCCGAGTCCGCGATGCGTCAACTGTTGACGGTTCATCCGGAGGTGGAGCGCGTCGTGCCCGCCCCCCGCGAGCACTGATCCGGTCACGGCCGGAACGCAGAGGCGTACGCACCGCGTGTCGCCGGATTCCACGGGGGTCCGGCGGCACGATTGTGTGGGGAACGCCTGTTCTGGTCGTTTCACGGAGAATGGGGTGTGACTCGGGCCACGCGGATTGGGCGTAACACTCCTCGAAACAGTGCGATGACCTAAGAGGTGGCAGCCGAGGAGGGAATACAGCAGTCGTTCACGGCGCTGTGCAGTTCCAAGGTTCCGCCCGCGCCACCGGCACATCCGCAGCCAGGTGGTCGTCGGCTCCGGCCCGATCATGGGCGGGGCCGGAAGCCGTTTCCATCGTTCCGAGAGGTTGTTCGTGTCGGCCAGCACATCCCGTACGCTCCCGCCGGAGATCGCCGAGTCCGAGTCTGTGATGGCGCTCATCGAGCGGGGAAAGGCTGATGGGCAGATCGCCGGCGATGACGTGCGTCGGGCCTTCGAGGCTGACCAGATTCCGCCAACCCAGTGGAAGAATGTTCTGCGCAGCCTCAACCAGATCCTCGAGGAAGAGGGTGTGACGCTGATGGTCAGTGCCGCGGAGTCGCCGAAGCGCGCCCGCAAGAGCGTCGCTGCGAAGAGCCCGGCAAAGCGCACCGCCACCAAGACCGTCGCGGCCAAGACCGCCACGGCGAAAACTGTCGCCGCCTCCGCGGCGCCGACGGCCGAGTCCGTCGACGTCCAGGCCGACGACGAGGTCTCGGAGGCCGCGCCTGCCAAGAAGGCGGCCGCCAAGAAGACGGTTGCGAAGAAGACGGCGGCCAAGAAGACCGCCGCCAAGAAGACCGTGGCGAAGAAGGCCACGTCGAAGAAGGACTCCGACGAGCCCGCCGAGGGCGAGGAGCTCGCCGACGAGGCGCAGCCCGGCGCCAAGGGTGAAGAGGAAGAGACCGAGGGCGAGAGCAAGGGCTTCGTCCTGTCCGACGACGACGAGGACGACGCGCCCGCACAGCAGGTCGCGGTCGCCGGCGCCACCGCCGACCCGGTCAAGGACTACCTGAAGCAGATCGGCAAGGTCCCCCTCCTCAACGCCGAGCAGGAGGTCGAGCTCGCCAAGCGCATCGAGGCTGGCCTGTTCGCCGAGGACAAACTGGCGAACTCCGACAAGCTGGCGCCGAAGCTCAAGCGCGAGCTGGAGATCATCGCCGAGGATGGCCGCCGCGCCAAGAACCACCTGCTGGAGGCCAACCTCCGTCTGGTCGTCTCGCTGGCCAAGCGCTACACCGGTCGCGGCATGCTCTTCCTGGACCTGATCCAGGAGGGCAACCTCGGTCTGATCCGCGCGGTCGAGAAGTTCGACTACACCAAGGGCTACAAGTTCTCCACGTACGCCACCTGGTGGATCCGTCAGGCGATCACCCGCGCCATGGCCGACCAGGCCCGCACCATCCGTATCCCGGTGCACATGGTCGAGGTCATCAACAAGCTCGCGCGAGTGCAGCGTCAGATGCTCCAGGACCTGGGCCGCGAGCCCACCCCGGAGGAGCTGGCCAAGGAACTCGACATGACCCCCGAGAAGGTCATCGAGGTCCAGAAGTACGGCCGTGAGCCGATCTCCCTGCACACCCCGCTGGGCGAGGACGGCGACAGCGAGTTCGGTGACCTGATCGAGGACTCCGAGGCGGTCGTCCCGGCCGACGCGGTCAGCTTCACCCTGCTGCAGGAGCAGCTCCACTCGGTGCTCGACACGCTCTCCGAGCGTGAGGCCGGCGTGGTCTCCATGCGCTTCGGTCTCACTGACGGTCAGCCGAAGACGCTGGACGAGATCGGCAAGGTCTACGGCGTGACGCGTGAGCGGATTCGCCAGATCGAGTCGAAGACGATGTCGAAGCTGCGTCACCCGTCGCGTTCGCAGGTTCTGCGCGACTACCTCGACTAGTCGGCACCGTCGATTTTCGGTCGTTCGAGGGCCCGGATCCCGTCAGGGATCCGGGCCCTCGGCATGTGTGAGGGTGCGGCTGCGGTCGACCTGCGTGACTCTGAGTGGACTCCATTCACACAGAGTCAGGAGGCCGTATGCGTCGTCCCCTCGTCCGAGCCTTGACAGGGGCGCTGGCCCTCATTTCCACGGCGGCCCTCGCGCCCCTGGCGGCGTCCGTTCCGGCAGTCGCCGACGGCGTCGTCGTGGGTGGCTCCCCGGTACGCGCCGCCGACAGTCCCTGGGTGGTGGCCCTCTCCAGCCGTGACCGGTTCGGAGGAACCCGCGCGGGTCAGTTCTGCGGCGGCGTCGTGGTGGCGCCGACCAAGGTGATGACCGCGGCCCACTGCCTGAGCCGGACCGTGCTGGGTCAGAAGGTGAGCGACGTCGCGGATCTGCGGGTCATCGCCGGACGGTCGGCACTGGCCGGCGCGGGCGGGCAGGAGATCGCCGTCAGTGACAGCTGGGTCTCGCCCCGTTATGACCCGGCGACCAACAGTGCGGATATGGCGGTGCTGACGCTGGCGAAGGCCCTCCCGGCGTCGTTCGTCCTGCCGCTGGCGGGTGCCGGTGACGCCGCGTACGCGCCGGGCACCAGTGCCACCGTCTACGGATGGGGCGACATGAGCGGCAGCGGCCGCTACGCCTCGTCGCTGCGTGCCGCCCCCGTGACCGTCCTGTCGGACGGGACCTGCGAGCAGGCCTATCCCGGCGGTCTGGGGGGCCGTTACGTGGCTTCCACGATGCTCTGCGCCGGAGACCCGCAAGGGGGCCACGACGCCTGCCAGGGGGACAGCGGAGGCCCGCTGGTGGCCCGGGGCCGCCTCATCGGGCTGGTGTCCTGGGGGAGTGGCTGCGGGCGGGCCGACAGTCCGGGGGTGTACACGCGGGTTTCCGCGGTGGCCGGGTCCTGAAGGCCGCTGGATCAGAAGGGACCGCTGGCGCGGTCACGGTACGAGAGCGGGCGGCCGCCCCTGGTGTTCAGGGGCTGCCGCCCGTCAGCCGGTCCTGGACCGACCTTGGCTCGTCGTGGATGTGAGGTATCAGTGATCCTCTTCACCGACGGCGGCCGGTACGGCCGTGAGTCGGTCGGTCTCATCCTGTATTTCTGCGGCGATCTTCTTGAGTTCCGGCTCGAACTTGCGTCCATGGTGGGCGCAGAAGAGCAGTTCACCGCCGCTGGTCAGGACGACACGCAGATAGGCCTGCGCACCGCAGCGGTCGCAGCGGTCACCGGCCGTCAGCGGGCTCGCGGGGGTCAGAACAGTAGTCACGTCGCCTCTTCTCTAGCTCGACGAGCTGTCGTACCAGGGTCAACATCCAACCAGCCCGAAAACGTTCCCGCTCGGGGCTTTTCCTCGAAACTTCTTCTCAAGGCGGCTGTCTGCTGCCGGTTGGCGGCGAATGAGCCGTATTGCTTCGCTCTACGGATTTCGCGTTGCTTGTCTCGATTGGCCCTCCCGGCTGGGTTGCCGGTTGTTGATGAGGACGTGCCCGGAGCCTAAATGGTTCATGCCTCGAAGGGAACGTGATGTACGCGTCACCCCATCGAGGGATCGAACATGTATGCGAGGCTGGACTAGCATGAAAAATCACGTGGGTGGCGTTACATCGGCTCTACCAGGCCTCGGTACCCTCTGACCGGCGACCGACGCCGGGCCTCTACCCCACTTGGCCACATCTGAAATTCAGCGAGGAGCGAACCGCGTGACCGCCGAAACGTCCGTGCCGTCCAGTGCGGTACTGACCGCAGACCGTGACGGGTCCAACTACACCGCGCGGCACCTGCTCGTCCTCGAAGGGCTCGAAGCGGTCCGCAAGCGCCCCGGCATGTACATCGGGTCGACCGACAGCCGCGGTCTGATGCACTGTCTCTGGGAGATCATCGACAACTCCGTCGACGAGGCTCTCGGTGGCTATTGCGACCACATCGAAGTGATCCTGCACGACGACAGCTCCGTCGAGGTCCGGGACAACGGCCGGGGCATCCCGGTCGACGTGGAGCCCAAGACCGGCCTGTCCGGCATCGAGGTCGTGATGACCAAGCTGCACGCCGGCGGCAAGTTCGGCGGTGGCTCCTACGCCGCCTCCGGCGGTCTGCACGGCGTGGGTGCGTCCGTGGTCAACGCGCTTTCGGCCCGCCTCGACGTCGAGGTCGACCGCAACAGCGCCACCCACGCGATCAGCTTCCGCCGAGGCGTGCCCGGCATCTTCACCGAGCAGGGCCCCGACGCCCCCTTCGACCCGGCGAACGGCCTGCTGAAGGGCAAGAGGGTGCCCAAGGCACGGACCGGCACCCGTGTGCGGTACTGGGCGGACCGCCAGATCTTCCTCAAGGACGCCAAGCTCAACCTGGACACGCTCTACCAGCGCGCCCGCCAGACCGCCTTCCTGGTGCCCGGTCTCACCATCGTCGTGCGCGACGAACGGGGCCTGGAGGGCGCGGGCAAGAGCGAGGAGATCTTCCGCTTCGACGGAGGCATCAGCGAGTTCTGCGAGTACCTCGCCCAGGACAAGGCCGTCTGTGACGTGGTGCGGCTCACCGGCACCGGCAGCTTCAAGGAGACCGTCCCGGTCCTGGACGACCGCGGCCACATGACCCCCACCGAGGTCACCCGGGAGCTCGGCGTCGACATCGCCCTGCGCTGGGGCACCGGCTACGACAGCACGGTCAAGTCCTTCGTGAACATCATCGCCACCCCCAAGGGCGGCACCCACGTCAGCGGCTTCGAGCGCTCGCTGACCCGGACGGTGAACGAAGTGCTCCGCTCGGCCAAGATGCTGCGCGTCGCCGAGGACGACATCGTCAAGGACGACGCCCTGGAGGGCATCACCGCGGTCGTCACCGTCCGGCTGGCGGAGCCCCAGTTCGAGGGCCAGACCAAGGAGGTGCTGGGCACCTCGGCCGCCAACAGGATCGTCGCAGCCGTCGTCGCCAAGGAGCTCAAGGCCTTCCTGACCTCCACCAAGCGTGACGCGAAGGCGCAGGCCAGGGCCGTCCTGGAGAAGGCCGTCTCCGCCGCGCGCACCCGGATCGCCGCCCGGCAGCACAAGGAGGCGCAGCGCCGGAAGACGGCCCTGGAGTCGTCCTCGCTGCCGGCCAAGCTCGCCGACTGCCGCAGCGACGACGTGGAGCGCAGCGAGCTCTTCATCGTCGAGGGGGACTCCGCGCTCGGTACCGCCAAGCTCGCGCGGAACAGCGAGTTCCAGGCGCTGCTGCCGATCCGCGGAAAGATCCTCAACGTCCAGAAGTCGTCCGTGTCGGACATGCTGAAGAACGCCGAGTGCGGCGCGATCATCCAGGTCATAGGAGCCGGCTCGGGCCGGACGTTCGACATCGACGCCGCCCGCTACGGAAAGATCGTGCTGCTCGTCGACGCCGACGTCGACGGTGCCCACATCCGCTGTCTGCTGCTGACGCTGTTCCAGCGCTACATGCGGCCGATGGTGGAGGCGGGCCGGGTCTTCGCCGCGGTGCCGCCGCTGCACCGGATCGAGCTGGTCCAGCCCAAGAAGGGCCAGGACAAGTACGTCTACACCTACTCCGACAACGAGCTGCGGCAGACCCTGCTGGAGTTCCAGCGCAAGGGGGTCCGCTTCAAGGACTCCATCCAGCGCTACAAGGGTCTGGGCGAGATGGACGCCGACCAGCTGGCGGAGACGACGATGGACCCGCGTCACCGCACGCTGCGCCGGATCAACATCGGTGACCTCGACTCCTCCGAGCAGGTCTTCGACCTGCTGATGGGCAACGAGGTCGCGCCCCGCAAGGAATTCATCACCAGTTCCGCGGCCACGCTGGACCGGTCCCGGATCGACGCCTGATCCACCGTCCGCCCACCCAGGGGTGGAGCCGCCGGCTCCACCCCTGAACCGATTCCGGGCGGCGGCCCTCCTCCGTAGCATCGAGGCGACGGAGGAGGGGCATGAACGTGCTGAGCAGCAGGGGGACCGCGTGGCCCACGCGTGAGTCGCTGTCCCGGATGGGGGTGCCGCGCACCCGCGCAGTCCTCGACGGCTTCGTGCTGGCCGGACTGGCCACGTGGGCGCTGGCCGGCTCGTACTCCTCCGGCGCCTTCAGCGGCCTGGAGACGGTCCTGCCGGCCGTCGGGCTGCTGCTCTGCGCGGGCGCCTTCCTTGCTTTCCACGAGACGACCCTGAGGCACCGGCTGCTGCCCTCCCTCGGCATGCTGCTCGTCTTCGCCGGGGTGGGCTGGGGGGCGTACGCGGAGGGCGCCGAGGTGGCCGCGGCCGTCCCCTGGATCACGGCGGCCATCCTGGCGATGGAGCGGCTGCCGCTCGCGTACGGCCTGGCCACCGGAGTGCTGATGGTCGGCTCCTTCGCGGTGATGCAGCAGGGCGGACCGCTCGGGTCGGGCATCACCGTGGCCGCGATCCTCTTCGGCGGCTATTCGCTCCGGCTGGACGGGCAGGCCCGCGGTGCCGGGTTCCGGCTGCTCGCACAGGAGCGGGCCGCGCGCGAGGCCGAGGCCACCTCGGCGGCACTCGGGGAACGCGCGCGGATCGCGAGGGAGATCCACGACGTCCTCGCCCACAGCCTCTCCGCGCAGCTCGTGCACCTGGAGGCCGCCCGGATCCAGATCGAGAGAGAGCCGGAAGGGCCCTTCCGCGACCGGATCCTGGAGCGGGTGGTCGCGGCCCGCGGCATGGCGCGCGAAGGCCTCGCCGAGACCAGACAGGCGCTGTCCGCGCTCCGAGGCGAGATGGTGCCCGTCGAGGACTTCCTGCGGGAGCCGGCCGTCGCCGACGGAGCCGCGACCGAGGTGCGGGGCGCCCCGAGGCTGCTGACCGCCGAGGCTTCACAAGCTGTACGCAGGGTGGCCCAGGAGGCCCTCACGAACGCGCGCAAGCACGCCCCCGGCGCCACGGTGCGGGTGCTGCTCGCCTACGAGACGGACCACGTGATGCTGGAAGTACGGGACTCGGGCACGACCGCGAAGACCGGCGAGCTCGGGGCCTCCGGTTCCGGGTACGGTCTGCTGGGAATGCGCGAGCGGGCCGAACTCCTCGGCGGCAGCCTGGAGGCGGGACCGGAGGGAGAAGGTTTCGTGGTGCGGCTGCGAGTGCCGGCATGAGCGAGCAGAACGCCAGAGTGATCGTCGCCGACGACCAGGCGGTGGTGCGCGAGGGGATCGTGATGCTGCTGGGGCTGCTGCCCGGCATCGAGGTCGTCGGCTCGGCGAAGGACGGCGACGAAGCGGTGGCCCTGGTCGCCGAACTCGCCCCCGACGTCGTCCTGATGGATCTCCGGATGCCCCGCTGCGACGGGGTCGAGGCAACGCGCCGGATCCGCAGCGAGTACCCCGCGACCCAGATCGTGGTGCTGACGACGTACGCCGACGACGAGTCCCTCTTCCCCGCGCTGCGGGCGGGAGCACGCGGCTATCTCACCAAGGACGCCGACGGGGACGAGATCGTCCGGGCGATCCAGGACGTCATGGCCGGGCGGGCCGGGCTCTCACCGGTCGTCCAGCGCCGTCTGCTGGAGCAGGTCACCGCCGCCGGCCCGCCGGCCGCGCCGCAGCTGCCCGACGGACTGACCGCCCGCGAGGGCGAGGTGCTCACCCTCATCGCGGAAGGGCTCACCAACGCCGAGATCGCCCGCCGGCTGCACATCTCCACCGCCACCGTGAAGACCCACATCAACAACCTGTTCTCGAAGGCCGATCTGCACGACCGCGCCCAGGCCGTGCGCTACGCCTATCGGGAAGGTCTGGCGCAGCCACCTGGGACGAGCGTCACCTGATGGGGTGAAGACCGGCGGGAGAAGAGTCCGGGATCTTCCCGCTCTGTCCATCCTTGGGCACGCGGCCGAAACGGTTCGCTGACAAGGAGAGTTGATCGGTGGAGAAGCAGGACGGGCAGGACGCCGCAGCGGTGCGGCTCGACGACCCGTGGTACGACGCGCTGGCCGCCGGCTGGGGCGAACTGGACAGCACGGGTGCTCCCGCCACCGCCGTCCCGGTCCAGCCCGTGGAGCGGGCCGCCGACCGGCCCGGGACCGCGGAGATCTACCTGGAGGTGCACCGCAGCGCCGCCTTCCAGGAGGTCCGCAGCCGCTACCGCCGCTTCGTCGTCCCCGCCGCCCTCGCCTTTCTCCTCTGGTACCTGGCCTACGTCGTGGCGGCCACCGCAGCTCCCGGTCTGATGGCCCGGCCCGTCGCGGGCGCTGTGAACGTGGCCATGGTCGCGGGCCTCGGCCAGTTCCTCACCACCTTCCTGCTGACCTGGGCGTACGCCCGCCATGCGCGACTGCGCCGGGACCGGGCCGCGCTCGATCTGCGCTGGACCGTGTTCGACCGGGCGAGGGCGCAGGAGACGGCCCGGGGGAGCGAGCGGTGACCGGCGACCACCAGACTCTGGCGCTGCTGCTGTTCAGCGCGTTCATCGCGGTCACGCTCGGCATCACCACCTGGGTGAGCCGCAACAGACACGGCTCGGCGGAGGAGTTCTACGCCGGCGGCCGGCTGTTCTCGCCGATGGAGAACGGCTTCGCCATCGCCGGCGACTACATGTCCGCCGCCTCCTTCCTCGGCATCTCCGGGCTGATCGCCCTCTACGGGTACGACGGCATGCTCTACTCCGTCGGCTTCCTCGTGGCCTGGCTGGTCGTGCTGCTGTTCGTCGCCGAACTCGTGCGCAACTGCGGCCGGTTCACCCTCGCCGACGTCATCGCGTCGAGGATGCGGGAGCGCCCGGTGCGTATCGCGTCGGGCACGTCGTCGGTCACCGTGTCGGTGCTCTACCTGGTGGCGCAGATGGTCGGCGCCGGCAGTCTCGTCGCGCTGCTCCTCGGCGGCACCAGCGAGGCCGCCCAGTCCTGGACGGTGATCGGCGTGGGCGCGCTGATGGTCATCTATGTGTCGTTCGGCGGGATGCGGGCGACGACCTGGATCCAGATCGTCAAGGCCGTCCTGCTGATGGCGGGCGCGATCGCCATGACGCTGCTCGTCCTCGCCCGCTTCCACGGCGATGTGAACCAGCTGCTCAACACCGCCGCCGAACGCAGCGGCCACGGAAAGGACTTCCTCGCGCCCGGCCTGCGGTACGGCGGGGACTGGACCGCGCGACTGGACTTCATCAGCCTCGGCCTGGCCCTCGTCCTGGGCACGGCCGGCCTGCCGCACATCCTGTCGCGCTTCTACACCGTGCCCACCGCGCGGGCCGCCCGCCGTTCGGTGGTCTGGTCGATCGGTCTGATCGGCAGCTTCTATCTGATGACGATCGTGCTCGGTTTCGGTGCCGCCGCGGTGCTCGGCACCGAGGAGGTACGCGCCTCCAACGCCGCGGGGAACACAGCCGTACCGCTGCTCGCCCTGGACCTCGGGGGCGGCGCGGGCTCCACCGGAGGCACGGTGCTGTTCGCGGTGGTCGCCGCGGTCGCCTTCGCCACGATCCTGGCGGTGGTCGCCGGCATCACCCTGGCCTCGTCGGCCTCGGTCGCCCACGATCTGTACGCCTCGCTGAAGCGCCGGCACGCCAAGCAGCGCAGCGAGGTCGCGGTCGCGCGGCTCGCCGCCGCCGGGATCGGTGCCGTGGCGATCGCCCTCGGTCTGCTGGCCCGCGATCTGAACGTGGCGTTCCTGGTGGGCCTGGCCTTCGCGGTCGCCGCCTCCGCCAATCTGCCCGTCCTGCTCTACTCGCTGTTCTGGCGGAACTTCACGACGCGCGGCGCTGTCTGGTCGGTGTACGGGGGGCTGCTCCCCGCCATGCTGCTGGTAGTGCTCTCACCGGTGGTCTCCGGCAGCCCGGAGTCCCTGTTCCCGGGCGTCGACTTCCATGTCTTCCCGCTGCAGAACCCGGGCGTGATCTCCATTCCGCTGGGCTTCCTCGCGGGCTGGATCGGCACCGTCACCTCGTCGGAGCCCCCGGACGACGCCAGGCACGCCGAGACGGAGGTACGGGCGCTGACCGGCGCGGGTGCCGTCTGATGCCAGTCAGGCACCCAGGACGTTCGGTCACAGGCTCGCGGACCAGGAGTAGCGGTGCTCCGGGCGGCCGGTCTCGCCGTACCGCAGGCTCAGTTGCACGCGGCTCGTGCGCTCCAGCAGCTTCAGATAGCGCTGGGCGGTCTGTCTGCTGACACCCGCCCGGTCGGCGATCTCCTGCGTGGACAGCGGCCCGTCGGCCGCCAGCAGCACCTGGCGTACGGCCTCGGCGGTGGTCGGCGAGTGGCCCTTGGGCAGATCGGGGGCGAGAGATCCGGCCGACAGCGCGCCGAAGATCCGGTCCACCTCGGCCTGTTCCGCCTCCCCGCCGCCGCGCAGGGTGCGGCGCAGTCCCGCGTAGGCCTCCAACTTCGCCCGCAGACCGGCGAAGTTGAACGGTTTCACCAGGTACTGGAGCGCGCCGTGGCGCATCGCCGCCTGGACGGTGGCCACGTCGCGCGCGGCCGTCACCATGATCACGTCGGTCTGATGACCCAACCGGCGAAGCTCCCGGACGACCGCGAGGCCGTTCCCGTCCGGCAGATAGTGGTCCATGAGCACCAGGTCCACGGGGGTGTCGGCGATCCGGGCGAGCGCCTCGGCCGCCGAATGCGCGGTGGCAGCGACGCGGAAGCCCGGCACCTTCGCCACGTAGGCCGCGTTGATCTTTGCCACGCGCACGTCGTCGTCCACGACGAGGACCTCCACGGGGTCCTCGGCGGTCTCGGCGTTCTCGGCGGGTCGGTCGTTCACGGTGCCTCCCCGGCGACGGCCGGCTCCGGATCGGCGAGTTCGGTCAGTGCTTCGGGGAGCACGACGGTGAACTCCGCGCCTCCGCCGGTCGCTTCGCCGGCCCGGGCGCTGCCGCCCTGCCGTTCCGCGAGTCTGCGCACCAGGGCCAGCCCGATGCCGCGCTTGCCGTGGGCCGGGAGTTCCTTGGTGGACCACCCCTCGGTGAAGATCTGCTCACGCTGTTCGGGCGGGACTCCCGGGCCGCTGTCCGAGATCCGCAGCACCGCTGTACGCCCCTCTGCCCGCAGGCGGACCTCGACGCGTGCGTCCTTTGAGCCGGCTGCGGCGTCCATGGCGTTGTCGACGAGGTTGCCGACGACCGTGACGATGCCGCGCGGATCCACCAGGCGGTCGGGCAGCAGGGTGTCCGGCGCGATGCGCAGGGAGACCCCGCGCTCGGCCGCGACGGTCGCCTTGCCCACCAGCAGGGAGGCAAGCAGCGGGTCGTGGATCTTCTCGGTGACCTGCTCGGCGGTGGCGCGGTGCACCCCGACGACCTCGGTGACGAACTCCACCGCTTCCTCGTGCATCTCCAGCTCCAGCAGCCCGAGCAGGGTGTGCATCCGGTTGGCGTGCTCGTGGTCCTGGGCCCGCAGGGCGTCGATGAGTCCGCGGGTGGAGTCCAGTTCCCGGCCCAGCTGTTCCAGCTCGGTGCGGTCGCGCAGGGTGGCGACGGCGCCGCCGTCGTCCGTGGGCATCCGGTTGGCGATCAGCACGCGGTGGCCGCGCACGGTGACGAGGTCCTCGCCGGTGATGCGGCCGGTGAGGACGTCGGCCGTACGGCCCTCGCCGAGCACCTCGGTGAGCGGCAGGCCCCTGACGTCGGAGCCGAGGCCGAGCAGCCGCTCCGCCTCGTCGTTCAGCAGCCGGACCCTGCCTGCCGCGTCGAGGGCCACGACGCCCTCGCGGATGCCGTGCAGCATCGCCTCGCGCTCGGCCAGCAGCGCGGAGATGTCGGAGAAGGCCAGGTCATGGGTCTGGCGCTGCAGTCTGCGGGAGATCAGATAGGCGGCCAGGGCCCCGACGGCGAGGGCGCCCCCGGCGTAGGCGAGCAGGCCCGGGATCGCCGCGAGGAGGCGGGCGCGGACGTTGTCGTACTCGATACCGACGGACACCGCTCCGACGATCGCCCCGCTGTCGTCGCGCAGGGGCACCTTGCCCCGGGCGGAGCGGCCGAGCGTGCCGCTGTCGATCTCCATGACGTCCCGGCCCGCGAGCGCTTCGCTCGGGTCGGTCGAGACGACCCGGCCGATCTGGGCGGGGGAGGTGTGCGACCAGCGCACCCCGGTCCGGTCCATGATCACGACGTACTCGGCGCCGGTGGCCCTGCGGATCCGCTCGGCCTCGGCCTGGACCGGTCCGGTGGCCGTGGGCTCGGTGCCGGTGAGGTCGCCCGCGACCTCGGTGGACGCCGTGGTCTCGGCGATCGCCAGCGCCCGGCGCATGGCCTGGTCGTCGAGCTGCTCGCTGAGAGGCGCCAGAAAGAGACCGGTGGCCAGGACGGTCACACCGGTCGCGATGGCCAGCTGCATCAGCAGGACCTGGGAGAAGACCCGCTGCGGCCAGCCGAACCGCCGGCGTCCGGCCGGCAGGGTCGGTTCGGGACTCATGCCTACGAACGGTAGAGGTCGAGCAGCTCTTTCTGAAATTTCCGGACTGTGACGCAAGCCGCTTGCGTCATTTGCGGTCTGTTTGCGATTTCCTGAAAGTCGGCGATAAAGCCGCTGGTGTGGGGCGGATTCGAAGGTTCCAGGGCGATCGGCGACAGAATTTGACGCGGTCATGGCAGTAGACGACTTAGCAGTTCTCTGCAACTCTCTGACCGCTGAACGCAAAAGTCTCAGTTCAACCGTGCACAAACGCCAGTCGCACGGGCACGTCGCCATGCACGCCGACAGAGCCGCGCCTCGCCTCGGCGCGAGGCCGAAGATCGGGGACAAATGAGACCGCAACGCCGGAGTTGGCGGGTGCTCTCCGCCGTGATCACGACCAGCCTTCTGCTGATCGGATGGCCGACGCTCACCGCCTCGGCGGCCGACGGCCCCAATATCGCCGCGGGCAGGCCCGCGACCGCCAGCACCGCCCATGCCGAGTACCCCGCCGGGAACATCACCGACGGCAGTCAGGGGACGTACTGGCAGAGCGCCCAAGGGGGCCTTCCCCAGTGGGTGCAGACCGATCTGGGGGCCACCAGCCGGGTGGACGAGGTGGTGCTGAAGCTGCCCGCGGGCTGGGAGAGCCGCAGCCAGACGCTGTCCGTGCAGGGCAGCGCGGACGGCACCAGCTTCACCACGATCAAGACCTCGGCCGCCTACAGCTTCCAGCCGGGCTCGGGCAACACCGTGACCGTCGGCTTCCCGGCCACCCAGACCCGATTCGTCCGCGTCCACATCACGGCCAACACCGGCTGGGCCGCCGCCCAGCTCAGTGAGCTGGAGGTGCACGCCGCCGGCGAGTCGTCCGTCGATCTGGCCCGCGGCAAGACGCTCACCGCGAGCAGCCACACCGAGGTCTACACCGCGGCCAACGCGAACGACGGCAACAAGGGCAGCTACTGGGAGAGCGCCAACGGCAGCCTCCCGCAGTGGATCCGCGCCGACCTCGGCGCGTCCGTCCGCATCGACCGCGTGGTACTGCGGCTGCCGGACGGTTGGCCGGAGAGAACGCAGACCCTCCAGATCCAGGGCAGCGCCAACGGCACCGACTACACGGACCTGACCGCCTCCAAGGCGTACGCCTTCAACGCGGCCGGCGGGCAGTCGGCGACGATCACCTTCGACGCCGCCACCACGCGGTACGTCCGGGTCCTCGTCACCGCCAACTCCGGCAGGGCGGCAGCCCAGCTGTCCGAGCTGGAGATCTACGGACCGGCCACCGGGGACACGCAGGCTCCGACCGCGCCCACCGAACTCGCCTACACGGAACCGGCCACCGGACAGATCAGGCTGGCCTGGAAGCCGTCCACCGACAACACCGCGGTGACCGGCTACGACATCTACGCAGGCGGTGACCTGCGGACCAGCGTGGCGGGCAATGTCACGACGTTCACGGACACCCAGCCGGCGAGTGCGACCGTGTCGTACTTCGTGCGGGCCAAGGACGCGGCCGGGAACCAGTCCGGCGACAGCAACACCGTCACCCGCAGGGGCGACACCGGCGACACCCAGGCTCCGACGGCCCCGGCGGGCCTCGCCTTCACCGAACCCGCCGCCGGACAGGTCAGGCTGACCTGGGGCGCGTCCACCGACAACACGGCGGTGACCGGTTACGACATCTACGCGAACAACTCGCTGCGCCAGAGCGTGGCGGGCAATGTCACGACGTTCACGGACACCCAGCCGGCGAGTGCGACCGTGTCGTACTTCGTGCGGGCCAAGGACGCTGCCGGGAACCAGTCCGGCAACAGCAACACCGTCACCCGCAACGGCAGCGGCGGCAACGGGTCCAACCTCGCGGTCGGCAAGCCGATCACCGCGTCGTCCGTGATCCACACGTTCGTCGCGGAGAACGCCAACGACAACAGCCTTGCCACCTACTGGGAGGGCGCGGCGGGCAGCTATCCGAACACCCTCACCGTCAAGCTGGGTGCCAACGCCGACGTCGGCAGCCTCGTCCTGAAGCTCAACCCCGACAGCTCCTGGGGCAGCCGCACCCAGAACATCCAGGTCCTCGGCCGGGAACAGAGCGCATCCGGCTTCACCGGCCTGGTGGCCGCCAAGGACTACACCTTCAACCCCGCGAGCCAGAACACCGTGACCGTCCCGGTCGACGCCCGCGCCGCCGACGTCCAGCTGAGGTTCACCTCCAACACCGGCTCGTCCGCGGGACAGATCGCCGAGTTCCAGGTCATCGGAGTCGCCGCGCCCAACCCGGACCTGGAGGTCACCGGTCTCACGGCCGCGCCCACCGCTCCCGTCGAGTCGGATCCGATCACGCTGTCCGCCACCGTCCGCAACAGTGGTCCGGCGGCCTCCGCAGCGAGCACCCTCGCCTTCCGCCTCGGCGGGACGAAGGTGGGCTCGGCCGCGGTCGGAGCCCTCGCGGCCGGGGCGCAGACCACGGTCAGTGCCACCATCGGCGCCCGCGACGCGGGTACGTACCAGCTGAGCGCGGTGGCCGACGAGGCGAACGCCGTCATCGAGCAGAACGAGTCCAACAACACCTACACCAGCCCCACCTCCCTCGTGGTGAAGCCTGTCGACAGTTCCGACCTGATCGCCTCGGCCGTGAACTGGACGCCGAGCGGCGCCTCCGCGGGTGACACCGTCACCTTCTCCGTGGCCCTGAAGAACCAGGGCACGGTCGCCTCGGCCGGTGGCAGCCACGGCATCACCCTGACCCTGACCGACTCCAAGGGCGCCACGGTGAAGACCCTCACCGGTGCGCACAGCGGGGTCATCGCCGCGGGCGCGACCGCTGCGCCGGTCAGCCTCGGCACCTGGGCCGCCGCCAACGGCTCGTACACCGTGAAGGTGGTCGTCGCCGACGACGCCAACGAACTGCCCGTGAAGCGCGCCAACAACACGAGCAGCCAGTCGCTGTTCATCGGCCGCGGGGCGAACATGCCCTATGACATGTACGAGGCCGAGGACGGCTCCGCGGGCGGCGGAGCGGCCGTCGTCGGTCCGAACCGCACGGTCGGCGACATCGCGGGAGAGGCCTCGGGCCGCAAGGCCGTCACCCTCGACAACACCGGCAATTACGTCGAGTTCACGACCAGGGCCAGCACCAACACCCTGGTGACCCGCTTCTCCATCCCGGACGCGCCCGGCGGCGGAGGCATCGACTCCACGCTGAACGTGTACGTCAACGGCACCTTCCGCAAGGCCATCGACCTCACGTCGAAGTACTCCTGGCTGTACGGCGCGGAGGCGAGCCCAGGGAACTCGCCGGGCTCCGGCGCCCCTCGGCACATCTACGACGAGGCGCACGTCATGCTGGGCGAGACCGTCCCGGCGGGCAGCACGATCAGGCTGCAGAAGGACGCGGCGAACACCTCGCGGTACGCGATCGACTTCGTCAATCTGGAGCAGGTCGCGCCGGTCGCCAACCCGGACCCGGCGAGGTACACCGTCCCGGCCGGATTCACGCACCAGGACGTGCAGAACGCCCTGGACAAGGTCCGTATGGACACCACCGGCACGCTGGTCGGCGTGTATCTACCGGCCGGTGACTACCAGACGGCGAGCAAGTTCCAGGTCTACGGCAAGGCCGTCAAGGTGGCCGGCGCCGGGCCCTGGTACACCCGCTTCAACGCGCCCTCGACCCAGGACAACACCGATGTGGGCTTCCGGGCGGAGGCGTCGGCGAAAGGCTCGTCGTTCGCCGGCTTCGCCTACTTCGGGAACTACACCTCGCGCATCGACGGTCCGGGCAAGGTGTTCGACTTCTCCAACGTCACGGACATCGTGATCGACAACATCTGGAACGAGCACATGGTGTGCCTCTACTGGGGCGCGAACACCGACAAGATCACGATCAAGAACTCGCGGATCCGCAACATGTTCGCCGACGGCATCAACATGACCAACGGGTCCACCGACAACCTCGTCACCAACAACGAGGCCCGGGCCACCGGCGACGACAGTTTCGCCCTGTTCTCGGCGATCGACGCCGGCGGGGCGGACATGAAGAACAACGTCTACGAGAACCTGACGTCGATCCTCACCTGGAGGGCGGCGGGCATCGCCGTCTACGGCGGGTACAACAACACCTTCCGCAACATCCACATCGCGGACACCCTCGTCTACTCGGGCATCACGATCAGCTCGCTGGACTTCGGGTATCCGATGAACGGCTTCGGGACCGAGCCGACGACCGTCGAGAACGTCTCGATCGTCCGGGCCGGCGGCCACTTCTGGGGTGCGCAGACCTTCCCCGGGATCTGGCTCTTCTCGGCTTCGAAGGTGTTCCAGGGGATCCGGGTCAACAACGTCGACATCGTCGATCCGACGTACAGCGGAATCATGTTCCAGACCAACTATGTGGGAGGCCAGCCGCAGTTCCCGATCAAGGACACTGTACTCAGCGACATCTCGATCACCGGTGCACGCAAGAGCGGCGACGCCTTCGACGCCAAGTCCGGCTTCGGTCTCTGGGCGAACGAGATGCCCGAGGCGGGCCAGGGCCCTGCGGTGGGTGAGGTCACCTTCAACGGCCTGCGGTTCGCCGGCAACGCCCAGGACATCAAGAACACCACGTCCACCTTCAAGATCAACATCAACCCCTAGGCCGACCCCGGCACCAAGCCCGTGATCGGCTTCTGATCGAAACGCGGACTAGCGCAAGCCGCTTGCATGGCTTGCGCTAGTCTTGCGTGCATGACGCGACGACTTGCTCAGGTGGCGAAGAAGGTAGGGGTCAGCGAGGCCACGGTCAGCCGGGTGCTCAACGGCAAGCCGGGGGTCTCCGAGGCCACCCGCCAGTCCGTCCTGACCGCGCTGGACGTCCTCGGCTACGAGCGCCCCACCCAGCTGCGCGGCGAGCGCGCGCGCCTCGTGGGCCTCGTCCTGCCGGAGCTGCAGAACCCGATCTTCCCGGCGTTCGCCGAAGTGATCGGCGGCGCGCTGGCCCAGCAGGGCCTCACGCCGGTCCTGTGCACCCAGACGAAGGGCGGGGTCTCCGAGGCCGACTACGTCGAACTGCTGCTCCAGCAGCAGGTGTCCGGCGTGGTGTTCGCCGGTGGGCTCTTCGCCCAGGAGGACGCCCCGCACGACCACTACCGGCTGCTGGCAGAACGCCGGATTCCGGTGGTGCTCATCAACGCCGCCATCGAGAATCTCGACTTCCCCTGCATCGCGTGCGACGACGCCGTGGCGGTCGAGCAGGCCTGGCGCCACCTCGCCTCGCTCGGCCACGACCGCATCGGTCTCGTCCTCGGCCCGCTCGACCACGTGCCGTCCCGGCGCAAGCTCGCGGCGGCCCACGCGGCCGCGAAGGCATCCGGCGGGGAGCTGACCGACGAGCGCATCGAACGCTCCATGTTCTCGCTGGAAGGCGGGCAGGCGGCGGCCTCCAGGCTGCTCGACCGCGGTGTCACCGGCATCATTTGCGCGAGCGATCCGCTCGCCCTCGGTGCCGTACGCGCGGCGCGCCGGCGGGGGCTCGCCGTCCCCGGCGACATCTCCGTCGTGGGCTACGACGACTCCGCCTTCATGAACTGCACCGAACCGCCGCTGACGACCGTCCGTCAGCCCATCGAGGCCATGGGCCGTGCCGCGGTCGAACTGCTCTGTGCGCAGATCCAGGGCGGCGAGGTCCCGCCCGGTGAGCTGCTCTTCGAGCCGGAACTGGTGGTGCGCGGCTCCACCGCAAAGGCTCCGCGCTCCTGATTCAACCGACTGTCAATCATTTACGAAATCGGCGCGACATATTGCGGTCTTCTGTCGCCGGTGGTTGAGTGTGCCGCGTTCCCGCTGCGTGTCAGCCGCGGGTCATCCACGCTCAGGCCCGAAGGGGACCACCGATGAGAAGTGCTGGGTTCCGCCGTACGCGCCGTTCCGCCGCGACCGCGCTCGTCTCCGCGCTCGCCCTGACCGCCCTGGCCGCCTGCGGCACGAGCAGCAGCGGTGACAACGACGAGGGATCCGGCGGCGGTTCGTCCGATCCGTCAGCTCCGCTGGACCCGAAGACCAAGCTGACGCTGACGATCGACTGCATGCCGCCGGCCGCGAAGGCCGCGGAACTCAAGGAGTGGAAAGAGGACGTCAAGGCGTTCAACAAGACGTATCCGAACATCAGGATCGAGGGCCGGTCCACCCCCGGCCAGTGCCTGGAGCCGCCGCGGTTCACCGCGATGCTCAAGGCCAAGTCCCAGCCGGACGTCTTCTACACGTACTTCACGGACCTGACGCAGGTGCTGGACAACGCCGGCGGCGAGGACATCACCGCGTACGTCACCCCGAAGACCGTCCCGGCGATCGCGGACATCGACCCGAACGTCCTGAACTCCCTGAAGAAGGACGGCAAGCTCTACGGCCTGCCCACCAGCAACTACACCATGGGCCTGCTGATCAACCGCAAGCTCTTCCAGCAGGCCGGGCTCGACCCCGACGCCCCGCCGACGACCTGGGAGGGCGTCCGCGCGGCCGCGAAGAAGATCGCCGGACTCGGCAACGGCATCGCCGGGTTCGGGGAGTACAGCGCCGGCAACACCGGCGGCTGGCACTTCACCGCCCAGATGTACGGCCTCGGCGGGAACATCGTGGACGAGAGCGGCAAGAAGGCCGCCTTCAACGACGCGACCGGCAAACAGGTCGTCGAGAACCTCAAGGCGATGCGCTGGCAGGACGACAGCATGGGCAAGACCCAGCTGCTCAAGTGGGGCGACCTCCAGAAGCAGATAGCCAGCGACAAGCTCGGCATGTTCCTCGCCGCACCCGACGACATCGCGTACATGGTCCAGCAACTCGGCGCCAAGTACGAGAACTTCGGCATGGGCCCGATCCCCGGCCAGAAGGCCACCCTCTTCGGCGGCAACAACTACATGGTCAAGAAGGGCATCTCGCCCGACAAGATCAAGGCCGCCGTCGCCTGGCTCAACTTCAAGAACCTCACGGTCGGCAAGGGGCAGTTCGACTGGGCCCGCACCAAGGCCGACGGTCTGCCCGTCGGTGTGCCGCAGCCCAACTTCTGGCTGGGCGGCAGCAAGACGAAGGACGACGCGTCGCGTGCGGCCAACGCCACCATGCCGGTCGAGAACTTCAAGTCCTTCATGGACAACCCGGTGCAGGGCAAGGCGGAGCCGCCCAAGGCGCAGGAGATCTACAAGGTCCTCGACAACGTGATGTCGGGCGTCCTGACCAACAAGAACGCGGACGCGGGCAAGCTGCTGGCCACCGCCGAGTCGCAGGTCAACCAGATCCTGGCGAACCAGTAGCCGATGTCGGCCCCCACTCTCATCCCACGCAAGGCCGCACCGCGTCCCGGGCGCGACGGCGGGCCCCGTACGAACGCGTCGAGGGAGGCGTTCGTACGGGCCCTGCGCCGCAACCTGTCGGCGCACGGCTTTCTGATCGGCGCCGTCGTCTGCTTCTCGTTCTTCTCCTGGTATCCCATGGTCAGGGAGTTCATCCTGGCCTTCCAGAAGACTGAGAACGGACAGACCACCTGGGCCGGCTGGTCCAACCTGACCACCGTCTTCAACGACCCGGCGTTCTGGCAGGCCTGGCGCAACACCCTTCTGTTCACGGGGCTCGCGCTGGTCTTCGGATTCATCGTCCCGTTCGTCGTCGCCCTGGTCCTCAACGAGTTCCGGCACGGACAGGGGTTCCTGCGCCTGCTCGTCTACCTGCCCGTGATGCTGCCGCCGGTCGCCTCGGTCCTGCTGTTCAAGTACCTCTACGACCCGGGCTACGGACTGCTGAACCGGCTCCTGGAGCTCGCGCACCTTCCCCAGCAGCAATGGCTCCAGGATCCCGACACCGCGATGCTCTCCGTGGTCATCGCCGCCACCTGGATGAACATGGGCGGCGCCACCCTCATCTACCTCGCCGCCCTCCAGGGCATCCCGGGGGAGCTCTACGAGGCGGCCGAGCTGGACGGCGCCGGCCTGCTGCGCAAGATCTGGTACGTCACCATCCCGCAGACCCGGCTCATCCTCTCGCTGATGCTGCTGATGCAGATCATCGCGACGATGCAGGTCTTCACCGAGCCGTTCCTGCTCGCCGGCGGCGCCGGGCCCGAGGGCTCGACCACCACGGTCGTCTATCTGATCTACCAGTACGCCTTCAACTTCAACAACTACGGCAGCGCGGCCGCGCTCGGCCTGGTCCTGCTCGTACTGCTCGCGGGGTTCTCCGCGGCGTACGTCCGGCTCAGCCGCGCCGAGGACGAGTAGGCGGGAAGACGGCCATGACCACACGCACACTCATCTCACCGGCCCAACTCGCCAGGCCCCGCGGCAGACTGCTCTACTGGACCGCCTTCGTCCTGGTGATGGTCCTGTTCACGCTGGTCTTCCTCGGACCGCTCTACTGGATGGTCTCCGGCGGGCTCAAGACCACCCAGGAAGTCGTCCAGTCGCCGCCCACCCTGATCCCGGGCTCGGTGAACGCGGAGAACTACTCCCGCGCCTGGGAGGTGATGGACCTCTCCCGGCTGCTGTTCAACACGCTCTACTACGCTTTCGGGGCACTCGCGTTCCAACTGGTCTTCGACGTCGCCGCTGCCTACTCGCTCTCCCGGCTGCGGCCCGTCTTCGGCAAGGCCATCCTGGCGATGATGCTGGTGACGCTGATGATCCCGGCCACCGTCCTCGTCGTGCCGCAGTACCTGACGGTGCTCGACGTCCCGATCATCGAGCGCAACCTGCTCAACTCGCCCTGGGCGATCTGGCTTCCGTCGGTCACCAACGCCTTCAACATCTTCCTGCTCAAGCGGTTCTTCGACTCGATCCCGCACGAGCTGCTCGACGCGGCCGCCATCGACGGTGCGTCCCGGTTCAGAACCCTGTGGTCCGTGGTGCTGCCGATCTCGCGGCCCATCCTGGGCGTCGTGTCGATCTTCGCGGTCGTCGGCGTCTGGAAGGACTTCCTCTGGCCGATGCTCACCCTGCCCGACCCGACCAAACAGACGCTCAACGTCGGTATCTACTCCCTCTCCAACGGCGTGCCGGAGAACGTGCTGATCGCCGCGCTCACGATCGCCTCGATCCCCACCCTCCTGATCTTCCTCGCCTTCCAGCGCAACATCATGAGCGGTCTCACCGCGGGCGGACTCAAGGGCTGACCGGCCCGCACCGCCTGTTCCCCCTCGAGCCTCCGCCGCCGGCCCTGCCCTGGCGCCCCGCTGTCCGGGCCGGCGGCGGAGTCCCACCTGCCCGAAAGGACCTCACGTGGCAGCCCCTCTGGATCACACGGACGACTGGTGGCGCGGCGCCGCCATCTATCAGGTGTACGTACGCAGCTTCGCCGACGGTGACGGCGACGGCACCGGTGATCTCGCCGGGGTGCGGGCCCGGCTGCCCTACCTCGCCGAACTCGGCATCGACGCCATCTGGTTCAACCCCTGGTACCTCTCGCCGATGGCGGACGGCGGCTACGACGTCGCCGACTACCGCTCCATCGACCCGGCCTTCGGCACCCTCGCGGAGGCCGAGAAGCTCATCAGCGAGGCCCGCGGACTGGGCATCCGCACCATCGTCGACATCGTGCCCAACCATCTGTCGGACCAGCACGCCTGGTTCCGGGCCGCGGTCGCGGCAGGGCCCGGCAGCGCGGAGCGCGAGCTGTTCCACTTCCGGCCGGGCCGCGGCGAGAACGGTGAACTGCCGCCCAACAACTGGCCGTCGCAGTTCTCGGGGGAGACCTGGACCAGGGTTCCGGACGGCGAGTGGTATCTGCACCTGTTCACGCCCGAGCAGCCGGACCTCAACTGGAGTCACCCGGTGGTCCGCCAGGAGCACGAGGACGTGCTGCGCTTCTGGTTCGAGCGGGGAGCCGCCGGCGTCCGCATCGACTCGGCGGCCCTGTGCGCCAAGGACCCCGATCTGCCGGACGCCGCCGAGGACGACACCACCCCCTATGTCGACCGCGACGAACTGCACGACATCTACCGCTCCTGGCGGGCCGTCGCCGACGAGTACAACGGTGTCCTCATCGGCGAACTGTGGGTGCCCGACCCGGACCGGTTCTCGCGCTATCTGCGCCCCGACGAGCTGCACACCGCCTTCAACTTCGACTTTCTCGCCCGGCCCTGGGACGCGGCGGAGCTGCGTGCCTCCATCGACACGACGCTGGCCTTCCACGCGCCGGTGGGCGCGCCCGCCACCTGGGTGCTCTGCAACCACGATGTGACCCGCACGGTCACCCGCTACGGACGGGCCGAGGACACCGGCTTCGACTTCGCCAAGAAGCGCTTCGGCACACCGTCCGACCTGGTCACCGGAACCCGGCGGGCACGCGCCGCGGCCCTGCTCTCCCTCGCTCTGCCCGGCAGCGTCTATCTGTTCCAGGGCGAGGAACTGGGCCTCCCCGAGGCGGACATACCGCTGGACCGCATCCAGGACCCGATGCACTTCCGCTCGCTCGGCGTGGACCCCGGACGGGACGGCTGCCGGGTACCCCTGCCGTGGCGCGCGGACGCCCCGCACTACGGCTTCGGGTCCGAGCAGGAGCCGTGGCTGCCGCAGCCCGCGGACTGGACGGGCTACTCCGCCGACCGGCAGGCCGCGACGGAGGACTCCATGCTCGTCCTCTACCGCGAAGCCCTGCGCATCCGCCGCACCGAGGCGGGCTTCGGCGACGGTCCCCTGAACTGGCTGCGGTCCGCACCGGACGTCCTCGCCTTCGTCCGGACCGGCGGCCTGATCTGCGTCGTCAACCTCGCCGGGGAGCCCGTCGAACTCCCCGGCCACACCAGCGTCCTGCTGACGAGCGGCCCTCTGGACGACGACGGGCGACTCCCGCAGGACACGGCGGCGTGGCTGCGGTCCTGACCCGCGGCCGGAGCCGCCGGCCCGGCCCTCAGCGCTCCGGAGGTCTGAGGGCCGACCGATTCTGACGGACGTGCGCCTCCGCCCGCCCCGGCCGTTCCCGCCTCTTCACGGCGCGGGCCTGGGCGGGCGGGGTCCGCTGTAGTGACCGCTCGGCCTCATCCGCAGCGGCTGCTCCTCGTACTCCTCCAGCGCATGGGCGATCCAGCCGGCCGTGCGCGCCACGGCGAACACGGTCTCGCCCGCCTCGGCCGGCATGCCCGACGACAGCGACAGCACGGCGAGCGCCATGTCCACATTGGAGTGCAGCTCCACATGGCGGGCGGTCGTCGACTCCACCTCGCGAGCGGCCGCCAGCGCCTTATGAGCAGCCGGGATCTGCTCCAACGCGCCGAACAAGGCCTCGGCGCGCGGGTCCTGGGCCGGATAGAGACGGTGCCCGAGCCCCGGAACCCGGCGTCCCGCCCGCAGATGGTCGGCGACGACCGGGGCCGCCCCGCCCCGTTCGAGGACATCGGCGAGCATCCGGTGGGCGAGTCCGCTGGCCGCTCCGTGCAGCGGTCCGTCCAGCGCGCCGAGCCCGGCGGACACGACGGCGTACGGATGGGCGCGCGCGGAGGCCGCGACCCGCACCGCGAGGGTGGAGGCGGCCAGGTCGTGGTCGATGAGCAGCGAGAGCGCCATGTCCAGGGCGCGCAGAAACGCCTCGTCGGGGCGGGTCGCGGTGAGCCGTGACCACAGCCGCCAGGCCAGCCGGCCCTCTCCCCGGTGCGGCTCACCGACCGTGGGGAGCGCGTCGACCAGGACAGGGATGAGGGAGCGGGCGCTGCCGAGCACGGCGTCGCGGCCGAGGTCGAAACGGAGCGGATCGGCGACGGCCGCCGCGATCGCCGCCACCCGCAGCCGGTCCGTGGACCCGCTGTGGGTAGGCAGCGACTCGACCGCCCGGCGGGCGGCGGTCAGCGGCTCGGGCGGGGAGGTGAAACGCATGCCGTGGTGCAGCGTGCCGGTCCAGAGCCAGTCGGCGATCTCCTCGTAGGAGTGGCTGCGGGCCAGCTCGGTGGCGTCCACCCCGCGGAAGTAGTACCGGTCCTTGTCGATCAGCGTGATGCCGGTCCGGATCCGCTGAGTGACGTCACTGCCGGCCGAGGGCTCCCGCCGCCCCTTGCGGACGAGCGCGGCGACCTCCTTGGCGTCGAAGGTGCTGCCCCGGCCGGTCGGGTCGCGGCGACTGGAGAGCTGTCCCCGGCTGACATACGCGTACACCGTCTCGGGTTTCACACCGAGCCGCTCGGCCGCCTCGCGCGTGGTGATCCGGTCCGTCTCCGGTGCGTTCTCCGTCATGAGGAACACCGTACACATATTGATTCAATCAATATTGACAGTGATGCAATCAAGCATGGACAGTCGAATCAATTCAAGGAGGCTGTTATGCAGATGGACGTACCGCGCGGACTCGCCGGGGTCGTGGTCACCGACACCGCACTGGGAGATGTCCGGGGGCGGGAGGGCTTCTACCACTACCGCCAGTATTCGGCCGTCGAGCTCGCGCAGAGCACCGGGTTCGAGGACGTCTGGCATCTGATGTTCTACGGAGAACTCCCGGACGCCGACCGGCGCCGGGCCTTCCTCGCCGAGACGGCGTCCTTGCGCCGGCTGCCCGACGACGTGCGGGCGGCACTGCCGGCGATCGCCCGTTCCAGCGCGCCGTCCGGCCCGCTCGCCGGGCTGCGGACGGCGCTCTCGCTGCTTGGTGCCGCCTCCGGGCTTCGGCCGGTCTACGACCTCGACACCGAGTCCCGCCGCAGGGACGCGCTGACCGCATGCGCCGCCGTGCCGACGCTGCTCACCGCGCTCTACCGGCTGGGCCGCGGTCTCGAACCGGTCGAACCGCGCGAGGACCTGCCGTTCGCGGCCAACTACCTCTACATGCTGTCCGGTTCGGAGCCGGAACCCGCCCGGGCCAGGGCGATCGAGCAGTACCTCGTCTCCACCGTCGACCACGGCTTCAATGCCTCCACCTTCACCGCCCGGGTCATCGCGTCCACGGGAGCGGACCTGGCTGCCTGCCTGGTCGGCGCGACGGGCGCGCTCTCGGGCCCTCTGCACGGCGGCGCCCCGAGCCGGGCCCTGGACACCCTCGATGCCATCGGCACCCCGGACCGCATCGACCCCTGGATCCGCGAACGGGTCCTCGCGGGCGAACGCATCATGGGCTTCGGCCACCCCGTCTACCGCACCGAAGACCCGCGCTCACGCATGCTGCGGGGCATCGCGGAGAGCTTCGGCGGCCCCCTGGTGGAGTTCGCGGTCCAGGTGGAGTCACAGGTCGAAGCGATCCTGGCGGAGCTGAAGCCGGGCCGGGAGCTGCATACGAACGTGGAGTTCTACGCGGGCGTGGTCATGGAGCTGTGCGGTCTGCCCAGGGAGATGTTCACGCCGACGTTCTGCGCGGCGAGGGTGGTGGGCTGGAGCGCGAACATTCTGGAACAGTCGGAGGACTCCAAGATCATTCGCCCCGCGGCGAGGTATGTCGGGCCGCCGCCGGTGCTGCCGCAGGCGTCCTGAAGGGCCGTGCCCGGCCCGGAGTTGTCGGCCGCGTCCACTACGCTCGACCCCCATGACCAGCAAACCCGTGCCCGTCATCGTCCTCGCGGGCTTCCTGGGATCCGGCAAGACCACCCTGCTCAACCACCTTCTCCGCGCGAGCCGTGGCACCCGTATCGGCGTCGTCGTCAACGACTTCGGGGCCATCGAGATCGATGCCATGACCGTGGCCGGGCAGCTCGGGGACTCCACCGTGTCCCTCGGGAACGGGTGTCTGTGCTGTGCCGTCGACGCGAGCGAACTCGACGTCTTCCTGGACCGGCTCACCCGCCCCGACGCCCGCCTCGATGTCATCGTCATCGAGGCGAGCGGGCTCGCCGAGCCGCAGGAACTCGTACGGATGGTGCTCGCCAGTGAGAACGAGCGTGTCATGTACGGCGGGCTCGTCGAGGTCGTCGACGCGGCCGAGTTCGACGCCACCCTGGAGCGGCACCCCGAGATCGCCCGGCACCTCGGCATCGCCGATCTCGTCGTGCTCAACAAGGCGGACCGGGTCGACGAGGCGGCCGGGCAGCGGCTGAGGGAGCGGATCCGCGGGCTCGGCGGCGGGGCACTGGTCAGCGCGACGTACGGGCGGATCGACCCGGAACTGCTCTTCGAGTGCCGGCCCCGCGGCGAGCGCGTCGGCCAGCTCTCGTTCGAGGACCTGCGCGAGGAGGACGAGGACGGCGACGGGCACCAGGACGGCGCCGGCCACCCTCATGGGCAGGCGCACGACGGCCATCTGCATGCCGCCTACGAGAGCGTCTCCTTCACCGCGGACGAACCCCTGCACCCGCGCCGGCTGCTGGACTTCCTCGACTCACGGCCCGAAGGCCTGTACCGCATCAAGGGATTTGTCGACTTCGGCGCTCTCGATCCGCGCAATCGCTACGCCGTCCACGCCGTCGGCCGGTTCCTCCGGTTCCACCCGGAGCCCTGGCCGGTGGGCGAGCGGCGGCAGAGCGGGATCGTCCTGATCGGCTCGGGGATCGACACCGCTGCCCTGCGCAAGGAACTCGACGCCCTCCCCGTGGCCGGGCCGCAGGACACCCCCGATGAACACACCATGTGGGGCGTCCTGCGCTTCGTACCGGACGGGCCGGAGGGCTCGTAAAGCCCTCCGGCACGTCATGCGGCAGAGCCTCGATCAGCTCGACGGACCGGCCAGCACCGCCACCGGCGACGGCGGCGGGGTGCCCGAGCCGTCCCGGCGCGGGTCCAGATCCGGGAGCCGCGCCGGTGAGCCGTTCGGCTGGGCCGCCCGGACCGGATTCGCGCCCGCCCAGGCCAGCAGCAGGATGTCCTCACCCTTCAGGAAGCGCTGGCAGCGCACGCCTCCGGTCGCCCGCCCCTTGCGCGGGTACTGGTCGAACGGCGTCATCTTCACCGTCGTGATCGAGTCGTCCAGCGCGCCCGTCGAGCCCGCGGCCGTGAACACCACCGCGTCCGCGGCCGGGTCCACCGCGGTGAACGAGATCACCTGTGCGCCGTCCGCGAGCTTGATACCGGCCATGCCGCCCGCCGCCCGGCCCTGCGGCCGCACCTGCGACGCCTGGTAGCGCAGCAACTGGGCGTCGGAGGCGATGAAGACCAGGTCCTCCTCGCCGGTCCGCAGCTCGACGCCGCCGACGATCCGGTCGCCCTCCTTGAGGGTGATGACCTCCAGCTCGTCCTTGTTCGCCGGATAGTCGGGCACCACCCGCTTGACGACACCCTGGAGTGTGCCGAGCGCGAGGCCCGGGGACGACTCGTCGAGCGTGGTCAGGCAGATCACCGTCTCGTCCGTCTCCAGCGAGAGGAACTCCGAGAGCGGCGCACCTCCCGACAGGTTCGGCGCGGACGCGGTGTGCGGCAGCTGTGGCAGGTCGATCACCGAGATCCGCAGCAGCCTGCCCGTCGACGTCACCGCTCCCACATCGCCTCGCGCGGTCGCGGGGACGGCGGAGACGATCACGTCGTGCTTGGAGCGCTTGACCTCGTCGTCCGGGATCGGCTCGCCGGTGACGGTACGCGCCAGCAGTCCGGTCGAGGACAGCAGCACCCGGCACGGGTCGTCGGCGACCTCCAGCGCCACCGCCGCGACCGGCGTGGCGCCGGTCTCCAGCAGCACCGTGCGCCGGTCGGTGCCGAACTTCTTCGCCACCGCGGCCAGTTCGCCCGAGACCAGCTTCCGCAGCTCGGCGTCGGACTCCAGGATCGCCGTCAGCTCGTCGATCTCGGTGTTCAGCCGGTCGCGCTCGCTCTCCAGCTCCAGCCGGTCGAACTTGGTCAGCCGGCGCAGCGGGGTGTCGAGGATGTACTGGGTCTGGATGTCGCTCAGCGAGAAGCGCTCGATCAGCCGCTGCTTCGCCTCCGCGGAGTTCTCGCTGGACCGGATGAGCCGGATGACCTCGTCGATGTCGATCAGGGCGACGAGCAGGCCCTCGACCAGGTGAAGCCGGTCGCGGCGCTTGGTGCGGCGGAACTCGCTGCGCCGGCGCACGACCTCGAAGCGGTGGTCGAGGTAGACCTCCAGCAGCTCCTTAAGCCCCAGCGTCAGCGGCTGGCCGTCCACCAGCGCCACGTTGTTGATGCCGAAGGACTCCTCCATCGGCGTCAGCTTGTAGAGCTGCTCCAGGACGGCCTCGGGAACGAACCCGTTCTTGATCTCGATGACCAGGCGCAGGCCGTGCGCACGGTCGGTGAGGTCCTTGACGTCCGCGATGCCCTGGAGCTTCTTCGCGGCGACGAGGTCCTTGATCTTCGCGATCACCTTCTCCGGGCCCACCGTGAAGGGCAGTTCGGTGACGACGAGGCCCTTGCGGCGCGGCGTGACGTCCTCGATCGTGACCGTGGCACGGATCTTGAAGGTGCCGCGGCCGGACTCGTACGCGTCCTTGATGCCCGTGAGGCCCACGATCCGCCCGCCGGTCGGCAGGTCCGGCCCCGGGACGTACCGCATGAGGGTCTCGAGGTCCGCGCCCGGGTGCTTGATCAGATGGCGGGCCGCGGCGATGACCTCGCCCAGGTTGTGCGGCGGCATGTTCGTCGCCATGCCGACCGCGATCCCGGACGCGCCGTTGACCAGAAGGTTCGGGAAGGCTGCCGGAAGAGCGACCGGTTCCCGCTCCTGGCCGTCGTAGTTCGGCGAGAAATCGACGGTGTCCTCGTCGATCGACTCCGTCATCAGCGACGTCGCGTCGGCCATCCGGCACTCGGTGTAACGCATCGCCGCGGGCGGGTCGTCATTGCCGAGCGAACCGAAGTTTCCGTGCCCGTCGACCAGGGGCACCCGCATGGAGAAGGGCTGCGCCATCCGCACCAGGGCGTCGTAGATCGAGGCGTCGCCATGGGGGTGGAGCTTGCCCATCACCTCGCCGACGACACGTGCACACTTGACGTATCCGCGGTCGGGCCGCAGGCCCATCTCGTTCATCTGGTAGACGATGCGGCGGTGCACCGGCTTCATGCCGTCGCGGGCGTCGGGCAGGGCGCGCGAGTAGATCACGGAGTACGCGTACTCGAGGAAGGAGCCCTGCATCTCGTCGACGACGTCGATGTCGAGGATCCGCTCCTCGAAGTCGTCGGGCGGAGGGGTCTTCGTGCTGCGGCGGGCCATCGCGGCTGCTGCTCCTTCACGTACCGGATCTGGATCTGACGCGGACCATTGTGGACCGTCCCACTGACAACGCAGACCACGACCCGGGAACTTCGCCAGGTGTCAGCCCGCTTGCATACAGTGGCAGCACTCTCCATATCGCGATCGAAGGGACGTACATGCCCATGGGTCACACGGCCACAGCGCAGGCCGGCTCCGGCGGCCTGACAGCGACTGAGCATCGGCTGGCCAACGGCTTGCGCGTGGTGCTCTCCGAGGACCACCTGACCCCGGTCGCCGCGGTCTGCCTCTGGTACGACGTGGGCTCGCGCCACGAGGTCAAGGGCCGTACAGGGCTTGCTCACCTCTTCGAGCACCTGATGTTCCAGGGCTCGGGCCAGGTGAAGGGGAACGGTCACTTCGAGCTCGTGCAGGGCGCCGGCGGCTCGCTGAACGGCACCACCAGCTTCGAGCGCACCAACTATTTCGAGACGATGCCCACCCACCAGTTGGAGCTGGCGCTCTGGCTGGAGGCCGACCGCATGGGCTCCCTGCTCGCCGCCCTCGACGACGAGTCCATGGAGAACCAGCGCGATGTCGTCAAGAACGAGCGCCGTCAGCGCTACGACAATGTGCCGTACGGCACGGCGTTCGAGAAGCTGACCGCCCTCGCCTACCCCGAGGGCCACCCGTACCACCACACCCCGATCGGCTCGATGGCCGACCTCGACGCCGCGACCCTCGAGGACGCCCGCGCCTTCTTCCGTACGTACTACGCGCCGAACAACGCGGTGCTGTCGGTCGTCGGCGACATCGACCCGGAGCACACGCTCGCCTGGATCGAGAAGTACTTCGGCTCCATCCCCTCCCACGACGGCAAGCAGCCGCCGCGCGACGGCTCCCTGCCGGAGATCATCGGTGAGCAGCTGCGCGAGGAGATCCGGGAGGAGGTCCCGTCGCGTGCGCTGATGGCCGCCTACCGGCTCCCGCACGACGGCACCCGCGAGGCCGACGCCGCCGACCTGGCGCTCACCGTCCTCGGCGGCGGCGAGTCCTCCCGGCTGCACAACCGTCTGGTGCGGCGGGACCGTACGGCCGTCGCCGCCGGGTTCGGCCTGCTGCGTCTGTCCGGTGCCCCCTCGCTCGGCTGGCTGGACGTGAAGACGTCCGCCGGCGTCGAGGTCCCGCAGATCGAGTCCGCCGTCGACGACGAGCTCGCGCGGTTCGCCGCCGAGGGTCCGACGCCTGAGGAGATGGAGCGCGCGCAGGCGCAGCTGGAGCGCGAATGGCTGGACCGGCTCAGCACCGTCGCCGGCCGCGCCGACGAACTGGCCCGTTACGCCGTGCTGTTCGGCGACCCGCAGCTCGCGCTGACGGCCGTCAACCGCGTGCTGGACATCACCGCCGAGGAGGTGCAGGCGGTCGCCCAGGCCCGGCTGCGCCCCGACAACAGGGCGGTGCTGGTGTACGAACCGGTCTCCGCCGACCAGGACGACCAGGACGACCAGAGCAACTCGGAAGAAGGGGCGGACCAGTGAGCGACGCCGCCGTGCCGTTGACCGCCATGACGTTCCACCCGCAGCCGCAGGCGGGTACCGCCAAGCCGTGGGCCTTCCCCGCGCCTGATCGCGGCACCCTGGACAACGGTCTGACCGTGCTGCGCTGCCACCGCCCCGGCCAGCAGGTCGTGGCCGTCGAGATCTCTCTCGACGCCCCGCTCGACGCCGAGCCGGAGGGCCTCGACGGCGTCGCCACGATCATGGCGCGCGCCCTGTCCGAGGGCACCGACAAACACTCCGCCGAGGAGTTCGCCGCCGAGCTGGAGCGCTGCGGGGCCACCCTCGACGCGCACGCCGACCACGCCGGAGTCCGGGTCTCGCTGGAGGTGCCGGTGTCCCGGCTGCTCAAGGCGCTCGGGCTGCTCGCCGAGGCGCTGCGCGCGCCCGCCTTCGACGACAGCGAGGTCGAGCGGCTGGTGCGCAACCGGCTGGACGAGATCCCGCACGAGATGGCCAACCCGGCCCGCCGCGCCGCCAAGGAGCTGTCCAAGCAGCTCTTCCCGGCCTCGCTGCGGATGTCGCGCCCGCGTCAGGGCTCCGAGGAGACGGTGGCCCGGATCGACGCCGCGGGCGTCCGGGCGTTCTACGACGCCCACGTCCGGCCCGCGACCGCGACCGCGGTGATCGTCGGCGATCTCACCGGGGTCGACCTCGACGCCGTGCTCGCCGAGACCCTCGGCGACTGGACGGGCGACACCGCGGAGTCCCGGCCCGTCCCGGCGATCACCGCCGACGACACGGGCCGCGTGATCATCGTGGACCGGCCCGGAGCCGTACAGACGCAGCTGCTCATCGGCCGCGTCGGCCCGGACCGCCACGACCGCGTCTGGCCCGCCCAGGTGCTCGGTGCGTACTGCCTCGGCGGCACGCTCACCTCGCGTCTCGACCGCGTGCTGCGCGAGGAGAAGGGCTACACCTACGGCGTACGGGCCTTCGGCCAGGTCCTGCGTTCGGCGCCCGACGGCACGGGTGCCTCGATGCTCGCCATCAGCGGGTCGGTGGACACGCCCAACACCGGCCCGGCGCTGGACGATCTGTGGAAGGTGCTGCGCACGCTGGCGGCCGAGGGCCTCACCGACGCCGAGCGCGATGTGGCCGTACAGAACCTGGTGGGTGTCGCCCCGCTGAAGTACGAGACGGCCGCGTCCGTCGCGAGCACGCTCGTCGACCAGGTGGAGCAGCATCTGCCCGACGACTACCAGGCGCAGCTGTATGTGCGGCTGGCCGAGACGGGCACGGTGGAGGCGACGGCCGCGGCCGTCAGCGCTTTCCCCCAGGACCGTCTCGTCACGGTGCTCGTGGGTGACGCGTCCGCGATCGAGGAGCCGGTCAAGGCGCTCGGTATCGGCGAAGTGACGGTTGTCACCGGCTGATTGAGGCCGTCGGCCCGCCCCTGCCTCTCGGCGGAGCTGCCTCTGCCTCCCGGTGGAGCAGTCTCCGCGGTCCGGTGGAGCGGTGGGCGCGGCCAGGGAACCCCGGCATCACCCGATGCCGGGGTTCCGCTGTTTGCCCGATTTGCTGCGGGGCTTCCCCTCTGCCCTGTGGCATGCGCTACAAACAGGGCTGTCTGTTTGGTGATTGAAAGTAGCCACGCTTAGCGTCGGTCCGGCTGTTCGCCAGTACCGCCGCATCCGCGGCACGGACAGCCATCGCCGAGTCCCCGTCAGGCGCGAGCCTGGGGAGCCGGGGACCCACACGAAGTCCCTGGGGTGAATCGGATGCCTTCGCGGCTGTGCTGCGGCGGAGGCGCCCGTAGGAGACCTTCCTGCTCCGAACCCGTCAGCTAACCCGGTAGGCGAGAAGGAAGGAAAGGACCAGCCACTTCATGGCGTTCGCCCGTCCCACCGGGAAGCACCGTGCCCCGAGCCGTATGGCGCGCAAAAGCGCGAGCATCGCCGGCGTCGCGGCCCTGGCCACCACCGGCGTCATCGGAACCCTCGCCTCTCCGTCGCTGGCCGCCGAGACCGGAGCCGCCGCTCCCGAGTCCGGCACCGTCACTCTCGAGAGCACCGGCCTGAGCACGGCCGTCGCCGCCGACTCGCTCGCCACCGAGATAGCCGACCAGGCCGCGGCCCAGGAGCAGGAGGCCGAAGAGGCCGTCGCCCGCGCCAAGGCCGCCGCCGAGGCCAAGCGCAAGGCCGAGGCCCGCGCCAAGGAGGCCCGCGAGGCCCGGGAGCGTGCCGCCCGCGAGGCCGAGCGCAAGCGCCTGAACGCCTTCGTGTCACCCGTCTCCGGCTCGTACGTCTCCACCGGCTACCAGGCCGGGGGAGCCGTCTGGTCCTCCGGCAGCCACACCGGCATCGACTTCCACGCCGCCACCGGCACCCCGGTGCACGCGGTCGGCGCGGGCACCGTCGTCGAGGCCGGCTGGGGCGGCGCCTACGGCAACAACGTGGTGATCAAGATGAAGGACGGCTCGTACACCCAGTACGGCCACCTCTCGTCGCTGAACGTGTCGGTCGGCGAGACCGTCACCCCGGGCCGGCAGATCGGCCTCGCCGGCTCGACCGGCAACACCACCGGACCGCACCTGCACTTCGAGGCCCGCAGCGGCGCCGAGTACGGATCGGACATCGACCCGGTCGCGTACCTGCGCTCGCACGGCGTCACCATCTGAGCCGCGTGACCGCCTGATCGCTCGACCGTCTGAACGGCTCGACCGTCTGAAAACGGCTTGGGCGGCCGAGAGGCGCCGCGCGCCCGACGTCCGCGTACCGCACCCAAGGCCCCGGCCCACCGCCGGGGCCTTCCGTGTGCGCCGATGTATGTGTGCCGGTGTGGGTATGCCGGTGTGGGTATGCCGCGCGGTGTACGCCGGTAACTGGCCAAAAGATATCCATGAATGCCCGCCGGGCATCGGAAAATGTGGACCGCTGCAATAGAGTCACCGAACGGTCGTCAATCGGCTGCGTTTCGCGCGGATTAAAGCGGAGGTTCGGTCATGCGCATTCCCGCGCACTCGGTATGCACGGCGATCCGCGACGACATCGTCTCCGGTGTGTTCCGGCGCGGCAGCAGACTCACCGAGGAGCAGCTGGCCCGCCGTTACGGTGTCTCCCGCGTCCCGGTGCGCGAGGCCCTGCGGACCCTGGAGTCGGAGGGCTTCGTCACCACCCGGCGTCACGCGGGCGCGTGTGTGGCGGAGCCGACCGAGCGGGAGGCGGCCGACCTGCTGGAGGTGCGGATGCTGCTGGAGCCGCTGGGCGCTGCCCGGGCGGCCCAGCGGCGCACCGAGGCCCATCTCAAGGTGCTGCGCGGCCTGGTGAGGCTGGGCCAGGAGCGCGCCCGCCGTGGTCAGGGTGAGGATCTGCGCTCGCTCGGCGGCTGGTTCCACGAGACGCTCGCCCAGGCTTCCGGCAGCCCGGGCCTGATCGCTCTGCTCACCCAGCTGCGGCACAAGATCGCCTGGATGTACGTCGTGGAGCAGCCGGCCGCGCCCGTCGAGTCGTGGGCCGAGCACGGCGCGATCGTGGATGCCGTCGCGCGGGGCGACGCCGAACGGGCCCGGGCGCTGACCGCCCTGCACACCGAGCGGGCGGCTGCCGCGCACCGGCTGCGGATCACGGAACACGTGAGGACTTCGCAACATCCCGTAAACACCGCGAGCGTCCGCAATTAACAGTCGCGCCGTATACAAAGAGGGAGTTGTTTGCAGGGCTTCTTTCCGGCTGCCCGAATTCCTTTCACAGGATCGGAATGGCAGGGCAATGTCGTCCATATGGCCAGGACGCCCGGGAAATCGCCGAGAGTCGGGCGGCGAAATGCAAGAGCCGCGGCCTCCCGTATTCGGGATGCCGCGGCTCCTTGCCGCAGGACCGTCGGGTGGTCAGACGGTCTCGGGAAGCTCGTCGAGGCCCTCGGCCACCAGCTTGGCGAGCCGGTCCAGGGCGGCGTCGGCGCCGTCCGCTTCGGAGGCCAGCACGATCTCCTCGCCACCCTGGGCGCCCAGGCCGAGCACGGCGAGCATCGACGCGGCGTTGACCGGGTTGCCGTCGGCCTTGGCGATCGTCACGGGGACGCCGGAAGCCGTGGCGGCACGGACGAAGATGGAAGCGGGGCGGGCGTGAAGGCCCTCGGCCCAGCCGACGTTGACGCGGCGCTCAGCCATGGTGTTGCCCTTCAAGTCTTAGCGGTTGTCTAGACCAGTCTCTCATGTGCGGTCGCGGGTCGGCACCGGCCCCGGGTCCGACCGCGGACGTCTGCGGGCCATCCTCAGACTGCCGCGCCCCAACACCCTCCGCGACCGGTGATCGCGCCGTACGCTTTCTGCCATGCAGACCCAGCCGGACCACGCCTACCCCGCTCACTGGGAAGCAGACGTGGTGCTGCGCGACGGAGGCACCGCGCGCATCAGGCCGATCACCGCCGAGGACGCGGATCGCCTGGTCAGCTTCTACGAACAGGTCTCGGACGAGTCGAAGTACTACCGCTTCTTCGCGCCCTACCCCCGGCTGTCCGCCAAGGACGTCCACCGGTTCACCCATCACGACTACGTGGACCGGGTGGGTCTCGCGGTCACGGTCGGCGGCGAGTTCATCGCGACCGTCCGCTTCGACCGGATCGATCCCACGGGACGCCCGGCGAGCGCGCCGGCGGACGAGGCCGAGGTCGCGTTCCTGGTCCAGGACGCGCACCAGGGACGGGGCGTGGCATCCGCCCTGCTCGAACACATCGCGGCGGTGGCCCGGGAGCGCGGCATCCGCCGCTTCGCGGCCGAGGTGCTGCCCGCGAACGGCAAGATGATCAAGGTGTTCCGGGACGCCGGCTACACCCAGAAGCGCAGCTTTGAGGAAGGCTCCGTCCATCTCACCCTCGACCTCGAACCGACGGCGGAGTCCCTCGCGGTGCAGCGCGGCCGCGAGCAGCGTGCGGAGGCGCGCTCGGTGCAGCGGCTGCTCGCGCCGCGCTCGGTCGCGGTCATCGGCACCGGCCGGGCGCCCGGCGGGGTGGGCCGTACGGTGCTGCGCAATCTGCTGGGGGCGGGCTACACCGGCCGTACGTATGCGGTGAACCGGGCCTTCGCCGAGTCGCAGACCGAGCTGGAGGGCGTGCCGGCGTTCCGCTCGGTCGGCGAGATCGTGGCCCGGACGGCGGAGCCGGTCGACCTGGCGATCGTCGCCGTGCCCGCCGAACGGGTGCCGGAGGCCGTCGCCGACTGCGGTGAGCACGGCGTACAGGGCCTGGTCGTGCTGTCCGCCGGATACGCGGAGTCGGGGGCGCAGGGCCGGCTGCTCCAGCGGGAACTGGTGCGCCAGGCACGGTCGTACGGCATGCGGATCATCGGCCCGAACGCCTTCGGCATCATCAACACCTCGCAGGCCGTCCGGCTGAACGCCTCGCTGGCGCCCGAGACCCCGGCCGCCGGACGCATCGGTCTGTTCACCCAGTCCGGGGCGATCGGCATCGCGCTCCTCGCGGGACTGCACCGCAGGGGCGCCGGACTCTCCTCCTTCATCTCGTCCGGCAACCGCGCGGACGTGTCCGGCAACGACTTCCTCCAGTACTGGTACGAGGACCAGGACACCGATGTCGTCCTGCTCTACCTGGAGACGATCGGCAATCCGCGCAAGTTCTCCCGCCTCGCCCGGCGCACGGCGGCGGTCAAGCCGGTCGTGGTCGTCAAGGGCGCCCGGCACAGCGGCAGCGAGCCGCCCGGTCATGCGGTGCCGGCGACCCGCGTCCCGGACGCGACGGTCGGGGCGCTGCTCCGCCAGGCGGGTGTGATCCGCGTCGACACCGTCACGGAACTCGTCGACGCCGGCATCCTCCTCGCCGACCAGCCCCTGCCCGCGGGCCCGCGGGTCGCCATCCTCGGCAATTCCGAGTCCCTCGGTCTGCTCACCTACGACGCCTGCCTCGCGGCCGGGCTGCGCCCGCTGCCCCCGCTGGACCTCACGACGGCGGCGACGCCGTCGGACTTCCGCTCGGCGCTGGCCCGGGCCCTGGCGGACGAGGGCTGCGACTCGGTGGTGGTGACGGCCATTCCGTGGGTGGGGGAGGACGGCGACCCGCAGGCGGGCGACGGTGAGGTCCTGGCGGCGGCGCTCCGCGACGCGGCCGCCACCGCCCCGGCGAAGCCGGTCATGGTGGTGCACGTCGAACTCGGCGGTCTCGCGGACGCCCTCTCGGCGGCGACCAGCACACGGACCGTCCCCGGACAGCCGCCTGCGGCCGCGCCGCCGGCCGAGGGCACCCCGGACACGCGCGGCCCCGCGGACGCGAGCGAGGCCGGCGGTGCCGCGCAGGACGCACCCGGTGCCCGGCCGACGGGCAGCCGCATCCCCGCCTATCCCGCGGCCGAGCGTGCCGTCCGCGCCCTGTCCGAGGCCGTCGGGTACGCCCAGTGGCGACGCCAGGCAGCCGAGCCCGGGCGCGTTCCCGAGTACGACGACATCGACGAGAGCGGTGCCGGTGCCCGGATCGAGGCGCTGCTCCAGGCCCCCGGGGACGCCCGGGGCATCACCCTCGCCCCGGCCGACGCCCACGATCTGCTCGCGCGGTACGGGATCCATGTGCGGCCGACCCTGCCCGCTCCCGGACCGGACGACGCCGTACGGGCCGCCGGCCGGCTCGGCTACCCCGTCGCGCTCAAGACCACCGCCCCCCATCTGCGGCACCGTGCCGACCTCGGCGGCGTGCGGCTGGACCTGGCCAACGAGGAGCAACTGCGGCAGGCGTACGCCGAGTTGACCGAGCTGCTCGGGAAGCCCGAGGAGCTCCAGCCGGTCGTGCAGGCGATGGCTCCGCGCGGCGTCGACACCGTGGTGCGTGCCGCCCTCGATCCCGCCGTGGGCGCGGTGCTCTCCTTCGGGCTCGCGGGCGCCCCCTCCGAGCTGCTCGGGGACACCTCGCACCGTCTCGTTCCGGCCACCGATCGTGACGCGGCCGAGCTGATCAGGTCGATCCGCAGCGCCCCGCTGCTGTTCGGCTGGCGGGGTTCGGCGCCCGTCGACACCCCTGCCCTGGAGGAACTGCTGCTCCGCGTGTCACGACTGGTCGACGACCATCCGGAAGTGATCGGGATCAGTCTTGAACCGGTCGTCGTCGCTCAACACGGGCTCACGGTCCTCGGCGCGTCCGTACGCCTCGCCCCACCCACCACCCAGAGCGACCTGGGACCCCGACGACTCCCCAGCTACTGAACGCTCACCGCTGTCGGGGCCCCGTAGGATGGGCCCCATGGCGAAGACCGGTACGACGACCCAGGGGCTGCGCGCGGCGATCGAGCGCAGCGGCTACTACCCGGCTCTCGTGGCCGAGGCGGTGGAGGCCGCCGTCGGAGGCGAGCAGATCGCGTCCTACCTGGTGCACCAGGAGACCACGTTCGACGCCAACGAAGTGCGCCGCCATGTGACGGTCCTCGTGCTGACGGCCAACCGCTTCATCGTGAGCCACACCGACGAGCAGGCCGCCGACACCAGCTCCCCGACGCCGTACGCCACCACCTCCACCGAATCGGTCAAGCTCAGCCGGATCTCGTCGGTCGTGGTCAGCCGGGTCGTCGCCAATCCGGAGTCGTACACCCCGGGCACCTTGCCGCGCGAGGTCGTCCTCACCATCGGCTGGGGCGCCGTATCCCGGCTCGACCTGGAGCCCGCCGCCTGCGGCGACCCCAACTGCGAGGCGGACCACGGCTACACCGGCAGCTCCACGGCGGACGATCTGAGTCTTCGGGTCAGCGAGGCGGGCGACGGACCCGACACGGTCCGCCAGACCCTCGCCTTCGCCCAGGCGCTCTCCGAAGCCACGGCAGCCACGCGCTGATGGCCCAGCCCGCTGCCTGGCGAGACGACTCGACCCCGACCCCGGAGCCTGTGGGCTGGGGGAACGCCCACCCCGCCCCGCTCGCCGTCGACACCGCGCCCGTGCCCGCCTACGGCACCGGCTCACTCGCCGACCTGCTGCCGACGCTCGCCGCCGGCCAGGGCGTCCCCGGCTTCACCCAGAGCATCCCCGAGCTCACCCCCGCCGACCGGAACTGCGTCTTCCTGATCGACGGCCTGGGCTGGGAGCAGATCAAGAACCATCCCGACGAGGCCCCGTACCTCACCTCGTTGCTCGGCACCTCGCGCGGCGGCACGGGACGTCCCATCACCGTCGGTTTCCCCGCCACCACCGCGACCTCGCTGGCCTCCGTCGGCACCGGCCTGCCGCCCGGCGTGCACGGCCTCCCCGGCTACACCGTCCGCGACCCCGATTCGGGCGCGCTGATGAACCAGCTGCGCTGGAAGCCGTGGACGCCGCCGAAGGTCTGGCAGCCGTACCCCACCGTCTTCCAGCTCGCGGACGCGGCGGGCGTGCACACCGCACAGGTCTCCTCACCCACCTTCGAGCAGACCCCGCTCACCCAGGTCGCGCTCAGTGGAGGAACGTTTCACGGACGGCTCGGAGCCGAGGAGCGGATGGACCTGGCGGCCGAGCAACTGGCCGCCGGCGACCGCTCGCTGGTCTACACGTACTACAGCGAGGTCGACGGCAAGGGCCACCGTTTCGGCGTCGACTCGGACGCCTGGCGCGGCCAGCTGATGTACGTCGACCGGCTGGTGCAGCGCCTGGCCGAGCAACTGCCGCCCCGCTCGGCGCTGTACGTCACCGCCGATCACGGCATGATCGACATCCCCTTCGACGAGCAGTCGCGCATCGACTTCGACGAGGACTGGGAACTGCGCGCCGGAGTCGCCCTGCTGGGCGGTGAGGGCCGCGCCCGTCATGTCTACGCGGTCCCCGGCGCCGAGGCCGATGTCCTCGCCGTCTGGCGCGAGGTGCTCGGCGAGCAGTTCTGGGTGGCGGGCCGCGAGGAGGCGATCGAGGCGGGCTGGTTCGGTCCCGTGATCGACGACCGCGTCCACGGCCGGATCGGCGATGTGGTGGCCGCGGCCTGCGACGACGTCGTGGTGACCGCCTCCGTCCGCGAGCCGAACGAGTCGGCGATGGTCGGGATGCACGGCTCGATGACCCCCGTCGAGCAGCTCGTGCCGCTGATCGAAGTACGCTCGTAGCCGTCCCGCTGCCCCCGTACCGCACCCCTGAACGACGCCCACAGACCCGAAAGGTCCTCAACCTCCCATGCCCGAGCTGGTGTTCTTCTCCGGAACCATGGACTGCGGAAAGAGCACCCTCGCTCTTCAGATCGAGCACAACCGGTCCACGCGCGGTCTTCAGGGCATGATCTTCACGCGCGACGACCGGGCCGGCGAGGGCAAGCTCTCCTCCCGGCTCGGCCTGGTGACCGACGCGGTCGAGGCCGCGGAGGGCTTCGACTTCTACGCGTACCTGGTCGAGAGCCTGTCCCAGGGCGGCCGTTGCGACTACGTGATCGCCGACGAGGCGCAGTTCCTCGCGCCGGAGCAGATCGACCAGCTCGCCCGTGTGGTGGACGACCTGGACCTGGACGTCTTCGCCTTCGGCATCACGACCGACTTCCGCTCCAAGCTCTTCCCGGGCTCGCAGCGGCTGGTGGAACTCGCCGACCGGGTCGAGGTGCTTCAGGTCGAGGCGCTGTGCTGGTGCGGCGCTCGGGCCACGCACAACGCCCGTACGGTCGGCGGGGTGATGGTCGTCGAAGGCGCCCAGGTCGTGGTCGGAGACGTCAACGCGGGCGACGAGGTCGGCTACGAGGTGTTGTGCCGACGGCACCACCGGCGCCGGATGACCGCCGCGAGCGCCCGTGCGGCGACGCTGTCCCCGGACGTCCTGCCGGTGGACGTCAACGGAGTGACCGTACGATCGTGAACACCGCGCCCTCCGGATCGGCGACCCTCGCGAGCCGTCCGTGGGGGCCGTCCGCGGGAGGTTCGAGGACCTGACCGCCGATCCTGGTGATCTGGCGTGCGGTCATGTCGGGGTCCTCGACCTCGAACCAGGTCATCCAGTGGCTGCCCCGGTCGCGGGTCCGGGACGGGACGCCGTGCAGAGCGGCCACGGGACGGCCGTCCAGGCAGAGCGTCACCCGGTCCTCGCCGGGATCGCCGTCGGGCTTGGCGTCGTAGCCGAAAACGGCCTGGTAGAACTTCGTGACGGACTGCGTGTCCGTGGTGAGCAGCTCGTTCCACACCGGCGTGCCATGTGTGCCGTGCAGAGCGGTGCCCGCGTGTGCGGCCGGTTGCCACAGACCGAACACGGCGCCCGCCAGGTCGGTCACGATCGCCATGCGGCCGGCGTCGCCGGCGTCCAGCGGGCCGACGCCCAGCGTGCCACCGCAGCTGCGGACCGCCTCCGCGGTCACATCCGCGTCGTCGGTCGCCAGATACGGCGTCCATGCGGTCGGCAGATGCCGGTCGACGGGCAGCCGCCCGATGCCCGCGACCTCGTTGCCGTCGATCAGGGCGCGGACGTACGGGCCGAGTTGCTGTGGCCCGGGCGAGAACTCCCAGCCGAACAGCTCGCCGTAGAAAGCCTGAGTCGCCTCAAGGCCGTGCACCATCAAGCTGACCCAGCAGGGTGTGCCGGGCGTGTGCCGAGTCGCCTCGGTCATTGTCTTCTCTCTCCTCGGACCATTGTGGTGGCCGTGCGGGGAACCGGATGGGCCGTTGTGCGGAACGGCCGGTCGCCCCAGCAGATGCTTGCACCCCGAAGCGTCCGACGCGCCCCGGCCGCGCCGGATTTGGCGGGTTCCCGATGGAGGATGCCCGTTTTGAGGCGGCACATCCGAATCAGCGGCGTTACGGGAGGGCCTGGTGCTGCGCGAGGATGGCTTTCATGAACCCCATCATCACTGCTGCCGATCTTGCGAGCGAGCTGGCCGGCCCCCGCCCGCCGGTGCTCCTCGACGTCCGCTACCAGCTCGGCGGGCCGCACGGGCGGCCCGACTACGACGCCGGCCACATCCCCGGCGCGGTCTTCGTCGACCTGGACGCGGAACTGGCCACCCCGCCCGGAGCGGCGGGCCGCCATCCGCTGCCCGATCCCTCGGTGTTCGGAGCGGTGATGCGCCGCGCCGGGGTCTCGGCCCACGCGCCCGTGGTCGCGTACGACGCGGCCCAGGGGTGGGCGGCCGCCCGCGCCTGGTGGCTCCTGCGCTGGACCGGTCACACGGAGGTACGGGTCCTGGACGGCGGCCTCGCGGCGTGGACCGGGCCGCTGGAGACCGCGGCACCGGAGCCCGCGGAGGGCGACTTCATGCCCGCCCCCGGTGCGCTGCCGGTCCTGACGGCGGACACCGCTGCCGCGCTGGCGCGCTCGGGCCTGCTCCTGGACGCCCGCGCGGGGGAGCGGTACCGGGGCGAGGTCGAGCCGATCGACAAGGTGGCGGGCCACATCCCCGGCGCGGTCTCGGCCCCGACGACCGAGAACCTGGACGACAAGGGCCGCTACCTGCCGCCCCAGGCGCTGGGGGCACGCTTCGCGGCGCTGGGAGCCGAACCCGGTACGGAGATCGGGGTCTACTGCGGATCGGGCGTCTCCGCCGCCCAGGAGATCCTCGCCCTGGAACTGGCGGGCTTCCACCCCGCCCTCTACGCAGGCTCCTGGTCGGAGTGGTCCCAGGACCCGGACCGCCCGGTGGCGACGGGCCCGGACAGGGGCTGAGGCCTCCGCCGGTATCCGGACGAGACATGCGAAGGGCCCGGCACCCACGGTGCCGGGCCCTTCGCGTCACCTCGCCTGCTACTCCTGCTTCTTGCGCCGCGTGCCGAAGACGATCTCGTCCCAGCTCGGGACCGCCGCACGGCGGCCCGGGCGGACGCCGTCCGCCTCGGCCTGGCGGTCCGTGGTGCCGGTCAGACGGTCGCGGTGGCCCGCCACCGACCGCGGCATCAGCACATCCGCGTACGCCGAACCCGCGCCGGCGGACGCCGCCGGGGCAACCGGCTCCTCCGCCTCGGGCTCCTGCACCGGCTCCGTCGGCGGCTCCGGCGGGGCCGGGCGCTCCGGCACCACCATGTCGCCGCGGAAGCTCGGCACCGCCTCCAGCAGACTCGTCAGCGAATCGCGCTCGCTGCTGCCGTTGCTGTTGTCCTCCGCCGACGGGGGCTCCACCGGACGCTCCGTGCCACGGTCCAGCGGCCGGTCCCTCGGCAGCCGCGCGATGCGCGGAACGAACGGAAAGCTCGGCTCCTGCGAGGCGATGGTGTCGTCGGTCTCGCCGATCAGTGCGCGCGCCTCGTCGTCGACGGCCTGGACGAGCCGCCGCGGCGGGTCGTACGTCCAGCTCGCCGAGTGCGGTTCGCCCGCCACCCGGTAGACCAGCAGCACTTCCCACGTGCCGTCGTCACGGCGCCACGAGTCCCACTGCACGGCGTCCTTCTCCGCGCCGCGCAGGGTCAGCCGCTCCTGCACGGCCTCGCCCAGCTGCGGTCCGGTGTTCTCGCCGGGGCGGCGCACGGGAGTCTTGCGGGCCCGCTCCGCCATGAACGCGCGCTCGGCGAGCACGGGCCCCTCGAAGCGGCGTACGCGGTCGACCGGGATGCCGGCCATCTGCGCGACCTCTTCGGCGGAGGCACCTGCGCGTATACGTGCCTGGATGTCGCGGGGACGGAGGTGGCTCTCCACCTCGATCTCGATCTGCCCGAGGCGGGCGCGGTCGTTGCGCACGGCGGCGCGCAGCCGCTCATCGATCGGAAGCGTGTATTCCGTGCTGTCCGCAGCCTTGAGCACCAGTCGTGTGCCGTCGTTGGAGACGGCCACGACACGCAGTTCGGGCATGGGGACCTCCCGGGTGGTGCCTGCCGACGTCACGTGCGTCGCTGCTTCCGCTAGTCGAGTGTGGCCTGCCCGGGTGCAGCCTGCCACAACCTTGCCGAGTTGCCCGGCGTGTCGGGCACAGGCCCTGGATCGCCGTTATGGCACGGTTACCTGTTCGGCACTCAGCGTGACCGTCGGTCACTCTGTGTGCAGGTTCCCGTGCGGTACCGCGGCGCCGCCGGATCGAGCGCCACATTCGGCCCCCTACCTGGGGTCCTGGCATCCACAAGGGACGCCGGGCCCAGGGCTCGCCACAGTACTCCATTCGGGCCATGTGGGTGGACTGCCGCGCCGCCGAACTTCTGCCTGCGTACGGCAGTTCGGGGCGGGGGCATGGGTGACGGGTGTCGTGATTCACAGAATCTTCCCAAAGGGAACTATTCACTTCGCTCGTTTGTCCTTCATTGGTACAGACGTGACAGAAGGGCAAGCAGGGACTGAGGATGCATCAGAAGCCGGACACCGGAGCACAGCGCACGCAAGAGGGAGGACAGCGACTGGACCTGAGCGTCCCGCAAGTGGCGGGCAGCGCGCTCGCGGCGATCGCGGCGGCGGTGCTCGCCTCCCAACTCGGCGTCTACGGCACGATCATCGGGGCGGGCCTCGTCAGTGTCGTCGCCACCTGTGGCGGCTCGGTGTTCCAGCACTTCTTCCGCCGTACCGGCGAGCAGATACGCGATGTCACGGTCCAGACGAAGCCGAAGGGCCGTCAGGTGCCGCTGCCTCCGGCCGATGACGCGACACAGATGCTCCGGCAGGTCCACCGGGAAGAAGGCCGCGAGGAGTTCAGCGCCGCGAGTACCCACGGCACCCGCGTCCGCGGCTGGAAACGGCCCCTCGTCGCGGCGTCCGTCGTGTTCGGGGTGGCCATGGTCGGCATCACCGGGTACGAGGTGGCCTCCGGGGCTGAACTCGGCGGCGGCAACGGCACGACCGTCGGCTCGGCCGTCCGCGGTGGAGGCAGCGGGGGCGGGGGCGGCGGGAATCCCGCGCCGGCCACCAGCCCGTCGCAGAGCCCCGACCAGGACCGCGATCAGCGGCGCTCTCCGGAAGGGGAGACGAACACGGGTCCCGACGGCGGCCGTTCACAAGATTCCGGGACCGGCAGGCAGGGCGACGACGCGGACACCGAGCCCACGTCCCCCGACTCGTCCCCGTCCACCGGCGACGACGGCAAGCAGAGCCCGACGCCCACGCCCACACCGACTCCCACGCCGTCCGCCTCCGCCCCGGACCCCGGTGCCGGCACCGGCACCGGCGCGGACGCGGGCACCGACGACGCTCGGTGAGCGGACCGCGGCACCGGCGACACCCGGTGAACGGACCGCGGCGACGGCGACACCCGGTGAGCAGTCAGTCGCCCAGGACCCGCCGCAGATAGTCGTTCCCGAACCGCCGCTCCGGGTCCAGCCGGTCGCGCAGCGCCGTGAACTCGCCGAAGCGCGGGTACACCTCGGCGAAGTACTCCGCGTCACGGGTGTTCACCTTGCCCCAGTGCGGCCGGCCGCCGTGCGCGGTCATGATCCGCTCGACGGCGGTGAAGTACGACTGGTACGGCGTCCCCCGGTACATGTGCACCGCGATGTAGGCGCTCTCCCGGCCCGAGGCCGTGGACAGCGTGATGTCGTCGGCCGGAGCCGTGCGGACCTCCACCGGGAAGCTGACCCTGAGCGGGGAGCGCTCGATCATCGCCTTCACCTCGCGCAGCGCCGCGACCGCGGTCTCCCGCGGGAGCGCGTACTCCATCTCCACGAAGCGCACCCGGCGCGGCGAGGTGAAGACCTTGTACGGGATGTCGGTGTAGGTGCGGGCGGACAGGGCCCGGCTGGAGACCTTGGCGATCGCGGGGATGGTCGCCGGTACGGCCCGGCCCACCGAATTGACCACCTGGAACAGCCCGTTGGAGAGCAGCTCGTCGTCGATCCAGCCGCTGACCGTGCCGGGAGGGGACGCCGGACCCATGCTGCGGTTGTTGCGCTTGGTGTTGCAGTTGCCGGTGTGCGGGAACCAGTAGAACTCGAAGTGCTCGTTCTCCGCGTGCAGCGCGTCGAACTCCGCGGTGACCTTGTCGAAGGTCATCGGTTCCTCGCGCGCCGTCAGCAGAAAGATCGGCTCCACGGCGAAGGTGATCGCGGTGATCACGCCGAGTGCGCCGAGACCGATCCGGGCCGCGGCGAAGACCTCAGGACGCTCCTTCTCCGAGCACGTCAGCAACGAGCCGTCGGCCGTCACCAGTTCGAGGCCCCTGATCTGGGCGGCGATCGAGGCGGACTCGCGGCCGGTGCCGTGCGTACCGGTGCTGGTGGCGCCCGCCACCGTCTGCTCCATGATGTCGCCCATGTTCGTGAGCGACAGGCCCTCCCGGGCGAGGGCCGCGTTCAGCCGCTTCAGCGGGGTGCCCGACTCGACCGTCACGGTCATCGCCGTGCGGTCGATGTGCCGGATGCCCGTGAGCAGGTCGGGCCGTATCAGCAGTCCGTCGGTGGCGGCGACCGCCGTGAAGGAGTGACCGGCACCCGCCGTCTTCACCCGCAGACCGGCCTCGGCCGCCTGCCGTACGACGTCCGCGACCTCCTCGGCCGATGCGGGGGAGGCCTCCCTGGCCGGACGAGCGGAGACGTTTCCGGCCCAGTTACGCCACGTGCGACTCGTGCTCGTCGTGCTGATCGTGCTCATCGGCCCGCCCCTCCCGCGTCGGCACCGGCCTGTTCAGCCGGCGATACCCCAGGAGCGCCACGACGGCCGCGACCGCTCCCGCGACAGCGGGCACCGCGTACCCCGCGTCCGCTCCGGCGGCATCCACCGTCCAGCCGGCGGCCGAGGAGCCGAGCGCCACTCCGACCGCGAGGCCGGTGCTGATCCAGGTCATGCCTTCGGTCAGTTTGGTGCGCGGTACGTGCGCTTCGACGAGAGCCATCGTGGTCACCATCGTCGGTGCGATGGACAGGCCCGCGACAAAGAGCGCCACGGCCAGGAAGGTGAGGCTCCCGGCCAGTTGGAGGGGGATCATACTCACGGCCATCGCGCAGACTCCCACCAGCCACCTCCGGCCGGCCGGACCCTTCAGGTGGAGCAGTCCGAACACGAGGCCCGCGACGCAGGAGCCGAGCGCGTAGACCGCCAGCACCACACTGGCCGCGGCCTTGTGCCCCTGCTCCTCGGCGAACGCCACGGTGACCACGTCGACCGCCCCGAAGATCGCGCCCGTGGCCACGAAGGTGAGCACCAGGACCTGAAGTCCGCCGGAGCGCATGGCCGAGGCCCTGGTGTGCTGCTCGCGCGGATGCGGCACCGGCTCGGTGGAGCGCTGCGCGGTCAGCCAGAAGACGCCGATGAGCAGCAGGGCCGCCGCCAGCAGCGGTCCCGCCTCGGGAAACCACGCCGTGGACAGACCGATGGAAACGATCGGACCGAGAACGAAGCACGCCTCGTCGATGATCGACTCCCATGCGTACGCGGTGTGCAGCGCGCGCGGCGAGCCACGGTAGATCGCGGCCCACCGGGCGCGGACCATCGAGCCCACGCTCGGCACGCACCCGGCCGCGGCGGAGAAGACGAACAGAGTCCAGTCGGGTGCACCCTGCTGCGCGCAGACCAACAGGCCCGCCACGGCGGCCACCGACGCGAGGGTGGCCGGGCGCAGCACCCTGGCCTGGCCGTGCCGGTCGACCAGCCGGGAGATCTGCGGGCCCATCACCGCGGCGGACATCGCCAGCGTCGCCGAGAGCGCGCCGGCCAGCCCGTAGCGGCCGGTGAGCTGGGAAATCATGGTCACGACGCCGATGCCCATCATCGACATCGGCATACGGCCGAAGAACCCCGCGAAGGAGAAACCCTTGCTGCCGGGGGCGGCGAAGATGGCGCGGTAGGGACTCGGCAACGGGGGGCTCCGTAAGGCGTATCAGTGACGTTGACAGATTACGTCCGCCGGCGGAGGCCGCGCACCGCCGTTTCCGGTTCACCGGCGTGGGGTGGGTCCCCGCCGGACGGCGCGGGGGTGGTGGCAGGATCGTTTTCATGTCCGACGATCGCGATCCCACCCCCTATGACGCCCTGCTGCTGCTCTCCTTCGGCGGCCCCGAGGGTCCGGACGATGTCGTTCCGTTCCTGGAGAACGTGACGCGCGGCCGTGGTATCCCCACGGAGCGGCTCAAGGAGGTGGGGCAGCACTACTTCCTGTTCGGCGGCGTCAGCCCCATCAACGACCAGAACCGTGCCCTGCTGGGCGCCCTGCGCAAGGACTTCGCGGACCACGGACTGGATCTCCCGGTGTACTGGGGCAACCGCAACTGGGCGCCGTATCTGACCGACACGCTCCGCGAGATGACCCGCGACGGCCACCGCCGCATCGCGGTCCTCGCCACCAGCGCCTACGCCTCGTACTCGGGCTGCCGCCAGTACCGGGAGAACCTCGCGGACGCGCTCGCCACCCTGCAGGCGGAGGGGCTGGAGCTCCCGCGCGTCGACAAGCTGCGGCACTACTTCAACCACCCCGGCTTCGTCGGCCCCATGACCGAGGGCGTGCTGAGCGCCCTCGCCGACCTCCCCGCCGCGGTGCGCGAAGGTGCGCACCTCGCCTTCACCACCCACTCGATCCCGACCGCGGCGGCCGACACCTCGGGCCCCGTCGCGGACCACGGGGACGGCGGTGCCTACGTACGCCAGCACCTGGACGTGGCCCGGCAGATCGCCGACGCCGTGCGCGCGGAGACGGGCACCGAGCACCCCTGGGAGCTCGTCTACCAGTCCCGCAGCGGTGCCCCGCACATCCCGTGGCTGGAGCCGGACATCTGCGACCACCTGGGGGAGCTCCACGGCTCCGGCGTACCGGCGGTGGTGATGGTGCCGATCGGCTTCGTCTCCGACCACATGGAGGTCCTGTACGACCTCGACACCGAGGCCACCGCCAAGGCGGCCGAGCTGGGGCTGCCCGTACGCCGCTCGGCGACCGTGGGCGCCGACCCGCGCTTCGCCGAAGCCGTCCGCGACCTGGTGCTGGAGCGCGCCGCCACCGAGCGCGGTGTGCCCGCCGAGCGCTGCGCGCTGGGCGCCCTCGGCCCCTCCCACGACCTGTGCCCCATCGGCTGCTGCCCGGCCCGGGCTCCTCGCCCCGCGGCCGCCGGCGCCGACAGCCCGTACGCATGATCCGTACGCCCAAGGAGTCGCCGTGACCGACCCTCTCCTGTCCGAACTGCTCGACATCGCCCTGGAGGCCGCCCGACGGGCGGGGGAGCTGCTGCGGGACGGCCGCCCCGCCGACCTCGGTGTCGCAGCCACCAAGTCCAGCCCCATCGATGTCGTCACCGAGATGGACATCGCCGCCGAGAAGCTGATCACCGGATTCCTGGCCGAACGCCGTCCTGACGACGGCGTACTGGGCGAGGAGGGCGCGTCCAGCGCCGGCACCAGCGGCATCCGCTGGGTCGTCGACCCGCTCGACGGCACGGTGAACTATCTGTACGGCCTGCCGACCTGGGCCGTCTCCATCGCCGCCGAGCGCGACGGCGAGACGCTCGTCGGTGTCGTCGAGGCCCCCATGCGCCGGGAGACCTACCGTGCCGTGACCGGCGGCGGCGCGTACGCCGGTGACCGGCCGCTGCGGTGCCGGCCCGCGCCCCCGCTGGCGGAGGCGCTCGTCTCCACCGGTTTCAACTACGTGGCGACCGTGCGCAGCCACCAGGCCGACGTGGCCCAGCGGCTGATCCCGCGGTTGCGCGACATCCGCCGCAGCGGTTCGGCGGCCGTGGACCTCTGCGATGTCGCGGCGGGCCGCCTCGACGGGTACTACGAGCGCGGACTGAGCCCCTGGGACCTGGCGGCCGGTGACCTCATCGCCCGCGAGGCGGGCGCGCTGACCGGCGGCCGCCCCGGGGAGCGGCCGTCCTACGACCTCACGCTGGCGGCGAGCCCGGGCGTCTTCGAGCCGCTCCAGGGGCTGCTGGAGGAGTTCGGGGCCTGGCACGACTGACGCCTCGCCGCGCGCACGGATCTCCGCGCACGAGGCGGCACCCGCACACACAGGGGCCCCGACGCCGTCCCGCGGCGTCGGGGCACTGTGCGTGGACCGGCGTCAGGCTGCGCCGACCCGCTGCTCCTCGTCGACGTGCACACCGTGCTCGGCGGCCAGGCGGTGCAGGTCGTCCAGCTCCGCCTGCTCGACATCCGCCAGGAAGTCGTCGCCCGTCTCACGCGCCAGTGTCAGGTCGGTCTCTGCGGCCTTTATGCGCTGAAGCAGTCCTGCGGTGAATGCGTCCATGTGCGCCCCCAAGTCGTGGGTCGGTGGCACGGGGGTGTGCCTTCGGGGTCCCCCTGCCGCAGCAGAGGTGGGGTGATCCACCCTGGAACAAGTCGTGGCGTGCCACATACAGGGCGTGATCGCGGGTGTTTAGTCGTCCTCCCCAGCGCTTCTCTCAAGGAAACCTCAACTGGCCCAGGAATCCGCCCCTTTCCGGAAGGCCCTGGTCCGCCGGGGCCGGCCGTCCTCGCCTTACAGCCGGTTTACGCGCGTAACGGGCAGGATGGAGACACACAGACAGTGCACAACCAGCCCTGATCATGGGTGACGGGCCACGGAGGAAGGAACGCGACGTGCGCGTACTCGTCGTCGAGGACGAGCAACTGCTCGCCGATGCGGTGGCCACCGGACTGCGCCGGGAGGCCATGGCCGTCGACGTCGTGTACGACGGCTCGGCGGCCCTGGAACGGATCGGTGTCAACGACTACGACGTGGTCGTCCTGGACCGCGACCTCCCCCTCGTCCACGGCGACGACGTCTGCCGGAAGATCGTCGAGCTGGGCATGCCGACCCGCGTGCTGATGCTGACGGCCTCCGGCGACGTCAGCGACCGGGTCGAGGGCCTGGAGCTCGGTGCCGACGACTATCTGCCGAAGCCGTTCGCCTTCACCGAGCTCACCGCCCGGGTGCGCGCGCTCGGCCGGCGTACGACGGTGCCGCTGCCGCCGGTCCTGGAGCGCGCCGGGATCAAGCTGGATCCCAACCGCCGGGAGATCTTCCGCGACGGCAGGGAGATCCAGCTCGCCCCCAAGGAGTTCGCGGTCCTGGAGGTCCTCATGCGCAGCGAGGGCGCCGTCGTCTCGGCCGAGCAGCTGCTGGAGAAGGCCTGGGACGAGAACACCGACCCGTTCACCAACGTCGTGCGCGTGACCGTCATGACCCTGCGCCGCAAGCTCGGCGAACCGGCCGTGATCGTCACCGTGCCCGGCTCCGGATACCGGATCTGACCCCGTGACCGCCGCTCCCGCGCCGCCCACGGCGCCCCCGAAGCCGACCTGGGACCCGCGGGACCCGGTACGCCCCCTGCTCCGTCCGACGATCCGGATACGGCTCACGCTGCTGTACGGCGGGATGTTCCTGATCGCGGGCATCCTGCTGCTGTCGATCATCTATCTGCTGACCGCCCAGGCCCTGCACGCCGGCAACGGTGTGCCGATCAAGCTGCTGCCCGACAGCAGGGTGCAGCTGACCGACAACAGCTGTGCGGGTCTCACCTCTGACCTCTCCGCCGACGAGGCGAACGCCGCCCTGCGGGCCTGCGTCTCGCACCAGCGCGAGATCGCCCTGGACAACCTGCTGCGCCGCTCGCTCTTCGCGCTGCTCGGCCTCAGCATCATCGCCTTCGCCTTCGGCTACGCGATGGCGGGCCGCGTCCTGTCGCCGCTCGGCCGGATCACCCGCACGGCCCGCCAGGTCGCCGGCTCGGACCTCTCGCGCCGTATCGAGCTCGACGGGCCCGACGACGAGCTGAAGGAGCTGTCCGACACCTTCGACGAGATGCTGGACCGGCTGGAGCGGGCCTTCACCGCCCAGCAGCGCTTCGTCGCGAACGCCTCGCACGAGCTGCGGACCCCTCTCGCCATCAACCGCACGCTGCTGGAGGTCCATCTCTCCGACCCCGGGGCACCCGTGGAGCTCCAGCAGCTCGGCAAGACCCTGCTGGCCACCAACGAGCGCAGCGAACAGCTCGTCGAGGGTCTGCTGCTGCTCGCCCGCAGCGACAACCAGGTCATCGAGCGCAAGCCGGTGGACCTGGCGGAGGTCGCCACCCGTGCGGTCGACCAGTCACGGGGCGAGGCCGAGGCCAAGGGCGTGGAGATCCGCGGCGAGCGCGGGCCCGCCACCGTGCAGGGCAACGGCGTCCTGCTGGAGCGGATCGCGCTGAACCTCGTACAGAACGCCGTGCGCTACAACGTGCCGGACGACGGCTGGGTGGAGGTCACCACGGAGACGGAGGGCGGCCAGGCGGTCCTGGTGGTCTCGAACACCGGACCGGTGGTTCCCGCGTACGAGATCGACAACCTCTTCGAGCCGTTCAGAAGGCTGCGGCAGGAGCGCACGGGCAGCGACAAAGGGGTCGGCCTGGGGCTCTCGATCGCGCGCTCGGTGGCCAGGGCTCACGGAGGCCGTATCATCGCGGAGCCTCGCGAGGGCGGAGGCCTCGTGATGCGAGTCACCCTGCCCGTCTGAGACAGTGGTCGGCACCTGCGCACTTAGTTCGCTTTACGCGGAATTTTCGGGACCTGTTCCGAAGTTGAGGGTGTGGGATCGATCACAGATATGAATTTCAGGCCATCTACTCTCCGTGATCAAGACTCTTGTCGGAAAGCCGGGAAAAGTCCGGGTTTCCGGGGGTCCGGATCACGGGAAGTACACGGGGTGGCGCTGTGAAGTGCGGCATTCGGACCGTGTACGGTCCCCTTCGCCACTCAACGGATCACCTCTCGAGGGATCCGGTTGGGTGTCGATTGAGTAACAGACCTTGATGTGAGGCAAAATCTCCGCCTCAGGTCGGGCACAAGTCCGGCCTCTCACGCGTTACGTGCGCTGGAGACACCGCAACCACCCAGAGGGGGAGAGCGACATGGCAACGGACTACGACACCCCACGCAAGACCGACGACGACGTCGATTCCGACAGCCTTGAGGAACTGAAGGCCCGCCGGAACGACAAGTCGACCTCGACCGTCGACGTCGACGAGTTCGAGGCAGCCGAGGGCATGGAACTGCCCGGCGCGGACCTTTCCAACGAGGAACTGGCCGTCCGGGTCCTTCCCAAGCAGGCCGATGAGTTCACCTGCATGAGCTGCTTCCTCGTGCACCACCGCAGTCAGCTGGCGCGCGAGAAGAACGGCCAGCCCATCTGCCGCGACTGCGACTGAGGACAGGTCGGCCGTGGCAGGCGACACACCGTCCAGGAAGCGGCGTTTCCGGCGTCAGAAGCCGTCGGAGACGCCCTGGGGCGGTTCGGGACCCGCAGAAGGCGCCACGCCTTCTGACGGGCACTCGGCCGTCCTGGTGCCCCACGGCGCAGGGAACGACGGGCGGGGCCGTCCGGCCTCGCTCGAAGGCCCCCCGCACGCGGCGGACGGACCCGGGACCCCGGCCAAGCCGGGGCGTCTGGCCGCGGTGCGCCAGGGCGTCCGCAAGAGCGGCGAGAGCGCCAAAGCGGCGCTCGGCCACCTCGCGGACCGGATCATCGAGATCGCACCGCGTGTGCCGGTGCGTGATCTCGACACACTCCGCCGGCAGTTCCCGGGCCTCGGCCCCGAGCAGCTCGCGGACAAACTCGTCGCGGGCGCTGCCAACGCCACCTCCACGGTGGGCGCGGGCATCGGAGCCGCCGCGATGATGCCCGTACCTCCGGCGATGCCGGCCGAACTGGCCGCGGAGATCGCCGGTGTATCGGCGATCGAACTGAAGCTCATCGCCGAGCTCCACGAGGTCTACGGCATGCGGCCGGAAGGCAATCTCAGGGAGCGCAGCACCGCGTATCTGACCTCCTGGACGGAGGAGCGCGGACTCGACGTGACCAAGCCGGCCACCTACAAGAACATCGCGCTGAGCGGCGGTCTCAAGCGCGAGCTGCGCCAGCAGATCATGAAGCGCACGATCCGCAACCTGCCGAACCTGATGCCGTTCATGGTCGGCGCCGCGGTCGGTGCGGTGATGAACCGGCGGGACACCAGGAAGCTCGCGGACCGCATCCGCAAGGATCTGCGCACCCGGCAGGTGCCCTGGGACGCCCTGCCCGCTCTGCCGCCCCTGGAACAGCACAAGGACGCCCTGGACGCGAGCCAGTGGCCCCGGGAGCTCGGGCACTGAGCCCCACACCCGGTCCTGGCGTCAGGCCGCCCGCACCGCCGTGAGGGCCGCCGCCAGCGCCTGAGGATCGCGCGTCGACAGATACACGTACGGAGTCGGGTCGTCCGGGTCCGTGATCTCCACCTTCAGCGCGGTGGGCACGTAGCTGCGCAGCAGCATGAACGCCCGCGGATCGGCCTTGTACGACCGCCAGGCCCGCGCCTCCTCGGCCTCCAGCGCCACGGGCTCACCGAGCGCCGTCAGCGGGATCCGGGCATCGCCCGCGACCAGCGAGCCGGCCACCACCCGGATGCGGACCGAGCCGTAGGAACTGACCACGAGGGCCGCCAGCGCACAGGCGCCCACGAGCCCCGCGAGCATCGGCAGCGTGCCGAGGGGGAGGGCGACGAGACCGCCCGAGATCCCGAACAGAGCGGTGATGGCCCACCACGAAGCGGGAGCGGTCAGACGTTCGTCGTAGTGCGGGGCGGAAGGCTGCATGCGGTCAAGCTTGGCACGGTGCGGCCGGGGGGTATTCGCGCGGGTAAGGTCTGCGCCTGTGAGTACTGCGAAATCCCGGGGGGAGAACCCCGGATCCTCTCCCTCCGCCCCCGGGGCGCGGGGAGACCGCCAGGACCGGGCCTCGGCTCTGATCCCGCCGGCCGACGCCATAGCGCCGGCCCGCCACCCCGACGCCCCGGCCCCCGGTGAACTCCTCGGCGCTCACTACGACCACTGCTTCGGCTGCGGCGAGGGCCAGCCCCACGGACTCCATCTCCAGGCGCGGGCCGGTGAAGGCGTGAGCATCACCGCCGAGTTCACCGTCAAGGAGGCCCACCAGGGAGCGCCGGGCCTCGCGCACGGCGGGGTGCTCGCCACTGCCCTGGACGAGACGCTCGGCTCGCTGAACTGGCTGCTGCGGACCATCGCCGTCACCGGCCGGCTGGAGACCGACTTCGTGCGCCCGGTGCCCGTGGACACGGTGCTCCATCTGAAGGCCGAGGTCACCGCGGTGGCCGGCCGCAAGATCTACTCCTCCGCCGTGGGCCGGATCGGCGGACCGGAAGGGCCCGTAGCCGTCCGCGCCAACGCTCTCTTCATCGAGGTCAAGGTCGACCACTTCATCGACAACGGCCGTACGGAGGAGATCCGCGCGGCCATGGCCGACCCCGACCAGATCCGGCGCGCACGCGCCTTCGAGGTGAACCCCTGATGCCCAACCCTGTGGACGTGCTGATCCGTCGTGTGGACCCCGAGGTTCCGCTGCCGGCGTACGCGCACCCCGGCGATGCCGGTGCCGATCTGGTGACCTGCGAGGCCGCCGAACTCGCCCCCGGTGAGCGCGCCGTGCTGCCGACAGGGGTGTCCATCGCCCTCCCCGACGGGTACGCGGCGTTCGTGCACCCGCGATCGGGTCTCGCCGCCCGCTGCGGAGTAGCCCTCGTGAATGCCCCGGGGACGGTGGATGCCGGGTACCGTGGGGAGATCAAGGTGATCGTGGTCAACCTCGACCCGCGCGAGAGCGTGCGGTTCGATCGGTTCGACCGGATTGCCCAACTGGTCGTCCAGCAGGTCGAGAAGGTGCGCTTCCACGAGGTGGCGGAGCTTCCCGGCTCGGCGCGGGCCGAAGGGGGCTTCGGGTCCACCGGCGGTCACTCCGTCGTGGACGGCTCTACGGGTGGGAATCGATACGCTTCGGCCGTATCCGACCGGGAAGGACAGTGACGTGTTCGGACGTCGCAAGAAGAGTGGTTCCGCGGAGGACGCGGACGCAACGGGCGAGGCCGAGCGAGTCGCAGACTTGTCTGCCGAGCGCGACACGGAGTATGCCGACGACGAGGACGGCCCCCGCCGGACGAATCTTCCGCCGGCGCCGCGGCCCGACGGCCCCTGGGACCTCTCCGAGGTCTCCAAGCCCGGCGAGGGCCGGGTCGATCTGGGCGGCCTCTTCGTGCCCGGAGTCGAGGGCATGGAGCTGCGCGTCGAGGTAGCGGGTGACGCGATCGTCGCCGCGACGGTCGTCCTGCGCGACAGCGCGGTCCAGCTCCAGGCGTTCGCCGCGCCCAAGAAGGAAGGCATCTGGGGCGAGGTCCGCGAGGAGATCGCCTCGGGCATCACCCAGCAGGGCGGCATCATCGACGAGGTCGAGGGCCCGCTCGGCTGGGAACTGCGGGCCCAGGTACCGGTCCAGCTCCCGGACGGCACCGGCGGTGTGCAGCTCGTGCGCTTCGTCGGCGTCGACGGCCCGCGCTGGTTCCTGCGCGGAGTGATCTCCGGCCAGGGAGCGGTGCAGCCGGAGGCCGCCGGTCTGCTCGAGCAGATCTTCCGGGACGCGGTCGTCGTACGCGGCGAGGGCCCGATGGCTCCGCGCGACCCGATCGTCCTCAAGCTGCCCGACGACGCCCAGATGGTGCCCGAGGGTGTCCAGCAGGAGGAGCAGGAAGGCTCCCGCTTCTCCGGAGGCATGGGGCAGCTGCAGCGAGGCCCCGAGATCACCGAGGTCCGCTGACACCGGTCAGGCACGACGGATCGCTGAGAGCGCTCCGGCATGACGGATGGGCCGTACTCCCCGAGCGGGGGTGCGGCCCGTCCGGCTGTCCGGGCGCCGTTGCGGGACGGGCGCCGTCGCGGGACGGGCGCCGGGTGCCGTGCCGGGACAGGCCCCCGACACCGCGGCGGGAGAGCTCCCGGGCGCCGCGGCGGCACCCCCATCCGCCGCGGTCGTACACGCATCAGAATCACGTCAAAGACGCCGGTCACGACGGCCATCGGTCCGATATGTCCGAAACCCCCGCCGTAGGGTGCACGCAGGTTGACGGACAGTTTCTGAAAGACAATGGGGCCATGGCACGCGGCAAGCTACGGATATACCTCGGTGCGGCGCCGGGCGTGGGCAAGACCTACGCCATGCTCTCCGAGGCACATCGCCGTGTGGAGCGGGGCACGGACTGTGTCGTGGCCTTCGTGGAGCACCACGACCGCCCCCGTACCGAGGTCATGCTGCACGGCCTCGAACAGATCCGGCGACGTGAGATCGAGTACCGCGGCAGCGTCTTCACGGAGATGGACGTCGACGCCGTACTGGAGCGACGGCCCGCCGTCGCCCTGGTGGACGAGCTGGCCCACACCAATGTGCCGGGCTCGCGCAATTCCAAGCGCTGGCAGGACGTCGAGGAGCTGCTCGCCGCCGGGATCGACGTCGTGTCGAGCGTCAACATCCAGCACTTCGAGTCGCTGGGTGACGTGGTCGAGTCGATCACCGGCGTACGGCAGCGCGAGACCGTTCCCGACGAGGTCGTCCGCCGCGCCGACCAGCTGGAACTGGTCGACATGTCGCCACAGGCACTCCGCCGCCGCATGGCCCACGGCAACATCTACAAGCCGGACAAGGTCGACGCGGCCCTCTCCAACTACTTCCGCCCCGGCAACCTCACGGCCCTGCGCGAACTCGCGCTCCTGTGGGTCGCCGACCGGGTGGACGAATACCTCCAGCAGTACCGCGGCGAGCACAACATCCGCTCCACCTGGCAGGCCCGGGAACGCATCGTCGTCGGCCTCACCGGCGGACCCGAGGGCCGCACCCTCATCCGGCGCGCCGCCCGCATGGCCGCCAAGGGCTCCGGCAGCGAGATCCTCGCCGTCTACATCGCCCGCAGCGACGGACTGACCTCCGCCTCGCCCAAGGAGCTGGCCGTCCAGCGGACCCTCGTCGAGGACCTCGGCGGCACCTTCCACCACGTCATCGGCGACGACGTCCCGACATCGCTGCTGGACTTCGCGCGCGGGGTCAACGCCACCCAGATCGTGCTCGGCTCCAGCCGCCGCAAGGCCTGGCAGTACATCTTCGGCCCCGGCGTGGGGGCCACGGTCGCCCGCGAGTCGGGGCCCGACCTCGACGTGCACATCGTCACCCACGGCGAGGCCGGCAAGGGCCGCGGACTGCCGGTGGCCCGCGGCGCGCGGCTCGGCCGTTCCCGGATCATCTGGGGCTGGATCGTCGGCGTCGCCGCCCCGATACTGCTCTCCCTGCTGCTCACCGCCCTCGACGACCGCCTGGGCCTCGCCAATGACGTCCTGCTCTTCCTGTTCCTGACCGTGCTGGCGGCGTTGCTCGGCGGGCTGCTGCCCGCCCTGGCCTCCGCGGCGGTGGGCTCGCTGCTGCTGAACTACTACTTCACCCCACCCACCCGCACCCTCACGGTCGCCGACCCCAAGAACCTCGTCGCCATCGTGATCTTCTTCGCGGTGGGCGTGGCGGTGGCCTCCGTGGTCGATCTCGCCGCCCGGCGCACCCATCAGGCCGCCCGCCTGCGTGCCGAGTCCGAGATCCTCTCCTTCCTGGCCGGCAGCGTGCTGCGCGGCGAGACCACCCTGGACGCCCTGCTGGAACGGGTCCGCGAGACGTTCGCCATGGAGTCCGTGGCGCTGCTGGAGAGACAGAGCGACGTGGATCCGTGGACCACCGCGGGCAGCGTCGGCCCCAGCTCCGTCGTGCGGCCCGAGGACGCCGAGGTGGACATGCCCGTCGGTGACCACATGGCGCTCGCTCTCTCCGGGCGGGTGCTGCCCGCCGAGGACCGCCGGGTTTTGGCCGCGTTCGCCGCGCAGGCAGCCGTGGTCCTCGATCGCCAGCGCCTGGTCGGGCAGGCGGAGGAGGCCCGCAGGCTCGCGGAGGGCAACAAGATCCGTACGTCGCTCCTCGCCGCCGTCAGCCACGATCTGCGCACGCCGCTGGCCGCCATCAAGGCCGCCGTCACCTCGCTGCGGTCCGACGACGTCGCGTGGTCGCAGGAGGACCGGGACGAGTTCCTCGAAGGGATCGAGGACGGCGCCGACCGGCTCGACCATCTCGTCGGCAACCTCCTCGACATGTCCCGCCTCCAGACCGGCACCGTCACCCCGCTGATCCGGGTGACCGACCTCGACGAGGTGGTGCCGATGGCCCTCGTCTCGGTCCCCGACGACAGCGTCGAACTGGACGTGCCCGAGACCCTGCCGATGGTGGCCGTCGACCGTGGCCTGCTGGAGCGCGCCGTCGCGAACATCGTCGAGAACGCCGTCAAGTACAGCCCCGACGCCACCCCCGTCACCGTGGCCGCGAGTGCCCTCGGTGACCGGGTCGAGGTGCGCGTCGCCGACCGCGGCCCCGGCGTCCCCGATGACGAGAAGGAGCGGATATTCGAACCGTTCCAGCGCTACGGTGACGCTCCACGCGGTGCCGGAGTCGGCCTCGGCCTCGCGGTCGCCCGCGGCTTCGTCGAGGCCATGGGCGGCACCCTCACCGCCGAGGACACCCCCGGCGGCGGCATGACCATGGTCCTCACCCTCCAGGCGGCTCAGCGACATGAGCCCGCCGAGCCCGGTCTCTCCTCCGGGGTCACCACGTGACCGGCCGCGACGGGGGAGCCGGGGGCAGCGTGGGCGGGGACAGTGGAGAAACGACAGTGCAGAAAGGCAGGCCCGCCATGACCCGGGTGCTCGTGGTCGACGACGAGCCGCAGATCGTACGTGCCCTCGTGATCAATCTGAAGGCACGCAAGTACGACGTGGACGCGGCTCCCGACGGTGCGACGGCGCTCCAGCTGGCCGCCGCCCGGCACCCCGACGTCATCGTCCTGGACCTCGGCCTGCCGGACATGGACGGCGTCGAGGTGATCAAGGGCCTGCGGGGCTGGACCCGGGTGCCGATCCTGGTCCTCTCCGCGCGGCACACCTCCGACGAGAAGGTCGAGGCGCTGGACGCCGGCGCCGACGACTACGTCACCAAGCCCTTCGGCATGGACGAACTGCTCGCACGGCTGCGGGCCGCCGTCCGCAGGGCCGAGCCGGTCGGCGGCGGTGACGACGACGTCGTGATCGTCGAGACCGAGGGCTTCACCGTCGATCTCGCCGCCAAGAAGGTCCACCGCGACGGACGCGATGTGCGGCTGACCCCGACCGAGTGGCATCTGCTGGAGGTCCTGGTGCGCAATGCCGGTCGTCTGGTCAGCCAGAAGCAGCTCCTCCAGGAGGTCTGGGGCCCGTCCTACGGCACCGAGACCAACTATCTGCGGGTCTACATGGCCCAGCTCCGCCGCAAGCTGGAGACCGACCCCTCGCACCCGCGGCACTTCGTCACCGAGCCTGGAATGGGCTACCGCTTCGAGCGCTCCTGAGGCCCCTTCCGGCCGCCCTGGCAGCCGGGGCAACGCGGCTCCCGGAGCCGCCCCCGGCGGCCGGTAGGCTTGCTGTATGAGCGCTGTACCCCGTTCCGGGAATGCCGACCGGGCACCGAAGCCCGCCGGCCGCTTCCGCCGCATGCTCGACCGGCTGTCCAGCTCGCAGGAAGACCTCGAATCGGAGGAGCTGCGGGAGGACGCGCAGGCATCGGGGTGTACCCGCATATCCGAGTGCAACGACCGCCAGATAGTCCGGGTGACTGGTACCTTGCGCACGGTCACCCTGCGCCCGCGGGCCGGAGTGCCCGCTCTGGAGGCGGAGCTCTTCGACGGTACGGCCCCACTGGACGTCGTCTGGCTCGGCCGCCGGTCGATCGTGGGCATAGAACCGGGCCGCAGGCTGATCGCCTCGGGACGGATCTCCATGAGCCACGGCCGCCGGGTGCTGTTCAATCCCAAATACGAACTCCGACCACTCGGACAGGAGTAGCCGGTGACGTCTGTCGACAAGCCGACCACGACGAACGACCAGCAGCAGCAGGACAGGGACGCCAAGGCGGTCACCGAGGCGGCCCTGTTCGAGGCCTTCGGCGGCGTGCGCGGCATGGTGGAGACGGTCCTGCCCGGACTGCTGTTCGTCACGATCTTCACGATCAACAAGGACCTGCACATCGCGGCGATCGCGGCCCTCGCGGTCTCCCTCGCGCTCGTCGCGGTCCGCCTGCTGCGCAAGGACACCGTCAAGCACGCTTTCAGCGGCGTCTTCGGTGTGGCCTTCGGTGTCGTCTTCGCGATGATGACCGGCAATGCCAAGGACTTCTACCTGCCGGGCATGCTCTACACCCTCGGCCTGGCCCTCGCGTACATCATCACGACCATCGCGGGCGTCCCGCTGATCGGTCTGATCCTCGGACCGGTCTTCAAGGAGAACCTGTCCTGGCGCACCCGCAACCCGGGCCGCAAGAAGGCGTACGCCAAGGCCAGCTGGGCGTGGGGCCTGATCCTGCTCGCCAAGTGCGCGATTCTCTTCCCGCTCTACTGGTGGGCCGACACCACGCAGTTCGGCTGGGTCCTGGTCGCCCTGAAGATCCCGCCGTTCCTGCTGGCCGTCTATCTGACCTGGCTGTTCCTGGCGAAGGCGCCCCCGCCCATCGACGTCTTCGCCGAGATGGAGGCGGAGGAGCTTGCCGAGAAGGAGCGCAAGGCGGCGGCGCAGCAGCGCGAGGCGTAGTCCTCGCCGGCAGCGCACGGAGCTCTTACGACGAGAGGGGCCCGGGACCGATCGGTCCCGGGCCCCTCTCGTCATGCTGTGCTGTCAGGAGGTCTCCCGGCGGACCGAGAGCAGGTCCTCCAGTTGCTCCTCGCGGGCCTGGGCCGCCACGAACAGCAGCTCGTCACCCGCCTCCAGTGTCTCCTCCGTACTGGGCGTGAGCACCCGCGAGCCGCGGATGATCGTGACCAGCGAGGTGTCCTCCGGCCAGGCCACATCGCCGACCGAGGTGCCCGCCAGCGCCGACTCCGGCGGGAGGGTGAGCTCCACGAGGTTCGCGTCGCCGTGGCTGAAGCGGAGCAGCCGGACGAGATCACCGACGCTCACCGCCTCTTCCACCAGCGCCGACATCAGGCGCGGTGTGGAGACCGCGACATCGACGCCCCAGGACTCGTTGAAGAGCCACTCGTTCTTCGGGTTGTTGACCCGGGCCACCACCCGCGGCACCCCGTACTCGGTCTTCGCCAGCAGTGAGACGACCAGATTGACCTTGTCGTCACCGGTCGCCGCGATCACGACGTTGCACCGCTGGAGCGCCGCCTCGTCGAGCGAGGTGATCTCGCACGCGTCGGCCAGCAGCCACTCGGCCTGCGGCACCCGCTCCACCGAGATGGCGGTCGGCGCCTTGTCGACGAGGAGGACCTCGTGCCCGTTCTCCAGCAGTTCGCCCGCGATGGAACGGCCCACCGCGCCGGCGCCCGCGATTGCGACGCGCATCAGTGACCGCCCCCCTCAGGGCCTTCGGCGAACGCCGCTTCGACCTTCTCGATCTCGTCCGTGCGCATCATCACGTGGACGAGGTCGCCTTCCTGGAGCACGGTCTGCGACGTCGGCAGCTCCGCCTCCCCGAGCCGGGTGAGGAAGGCGACCCGTACGCCGGTCTCCTCCTGGAGGGTGCTGACCTTGTGCCCGATCCAGGCGGCGGAGGTGTGCACCTCCGCGAGCTGGACCCCGCCGCTCGGGTCGCGCCACAAGGGCTCCGCCCCCGACGGCAGCAGCCTCCGCAGCATCTGGTCGGCCGTCCAGCGCACCGTGGCGACGGTCGGAATGCCGAGACGCTGGTAGACCTCGGCGCGGCGCGGGTCGTAGATACGGGCGGCGACGTTCTCGATGCCGAACATCTCGCGCGCCACCCGCGCCGCGATGATGTTGGAGTTGTCGCCGCTGCTGACGGCTGCGAACGCGCCGGCTTCCTCGATCCCCGCCTCGCGCAGGGTGTCCTGGTCGAACCCGACTCCGGTGACGCGACGGCCACCGAACCCCGAGCCCAGGCGGCGGAAGGCCGTGGGGTCCTGGTCGACGACGGCGACCGTGTGCCCCCGCTGCTCCAGGGTCTGCGCGAGAGCGGATCCCACTCGCCCGCATCCCATGATGACGATGTGCACGCCCGTCCTTCCGGCTGTCAGTTCTGCAAAGGCCCTTACTCAGGCTTAACAGGGTCTCAGACCGTGGCCCAAGCTACACACGCGCGGTCCGCGCGGGGACCCTCGCGAGGCTGGGGGCGAAGAATCCCGGGCGACGGGGGTGGTGGGTGGGCGCTGTTCATATCGACCGCATACGATCCTCTGCGTGTCCAAACTGACCGACATTCCCAAACGGATCCTCATCGGAAGGGCCCTGCGCAGCGACAAGCTGGGGGAGACGTTTCTCCCCAAGCGCATCGCGCTTCCCGTGTTCGCCTCCGACCCGCTGTCCTCGGTGGCTTACGCACCCGGTGAAGTCCTGCTCGTGCTCTCCATCGCGGGCGTGTCGGCCTACCACTTCAGCCCGTGGATCGCGCTGGCCGTCGTGGTTCTGATGTTCACGGTGGTCGCGTCCTACCGGCAGAACGTCCACGCGTACCCGAGCGGCGGCGGCGACTACGAGGTCGCCAACACGAACCTCGGCCCGAAGGCCGGTCTCACCGTCGCCAGCGCCCTGCTCGTCGACTACGTCCTCACCGTCGCCGTCTCCATCTCCTCCGGCGTCGAGAACCTGGGCTCCGCGATCCCGTTCGTCGTCGAGCACAAGGTCTTCTGCGCGGTCGGGATAATCGTGCTGCTGACGGTGATGAACCTGCGCGGCGTGAAGGAGTCGGGCAAGCTCTTCGCGATCCCGACGTACGTCTTCGTCACCGGCGTGTTCGTCATGATCGCCTGGGGTGCGTTCCGGGGCCTCGTCCTCGACGACACCATGAAGGCCCCGACGGCGGACTTCGAGATCAAGCCCGAGCACCAGGGCCTCGCCGGCTTCGCCCTGGTCTTCCTGCTGCTGCGTGCGTTCTCCTCCGGCTGTGCCGCGCTCACCGGTGTCGAGGCGATCAGCAACGGCGTGCCGGCCTTCCGCAAGCCGAAGAGCAGGAACGCCGCCACCACGCTGGCCCTGATGGGCGGCCTGGCCGTCACCATGTTCTGCGGCATCATCGGCCTGGCCATGGCCACCGACGTGAAGATGGCCGAGCAGCCCGCGCACGATCTGCTCCGCGACGGCACCCCCGTCGGCGAGAGCTACGTCCAGAACCCGGTGATCTCCCAGGTGGCGGCCGCCGTCTTCGGCGACGGGACGTTCTTCTTCATCGTCCTCGCCGCGGCCACCGCGCTCGTCCTGTTCCTGGCCGCGAACACCGCGTACAACGGCTTCCCGCTGCTCGGCTCGATCCTCGCGCAGGACCGCTATCTGCCCCGCCAGCTGCACACCCGCGGCGACCGGCTCACGTTCTCCAACGGCATCGTGCTGCTGTCCGGCGCGGCCATCCTGCTCGTCGGGATCTACGGAGCCGACTCCACCAAGCTGATCCAGCTCTACATCGTCGGCGTCTTCGTGTCCTTCACGCTCAGCCAGACGGGCATGGTGCGGCACTGGAACCGCCATCTGCGGACCGAGAAGAACGTCGCCAAGCGCCGCCACATGATCCGCTCCCGGGCGATCAACACCTTCGGCGCCTTCTTCACCGGCCTGGTGCTCGTGGTCGTGCTCGCCACCAAGTTCACCCACGGCGCGTGGGTGGCCCTGCTGGGCATGGTGATCTTCTACGGCACGATGAGCGCGATCCGGAAGCACTACGACCGGGTCTCCGAGGAGATCGCGGCACCGGACGAGCCCAGCGACGACACCGCGCGGCCCTCCCGGGTGCACGCCATCGTGCTCGTCTCCAAGCTCCACAAGCCCACGCTGCGCGCCCTGTCGTACGCCAAGCTGATGCGGGTCGACAAGCTCGAGGCGCTCAGCATCAGCGTGGACGCCGCCGAGACGAAGGCACTGCGCGAGGAGTGGGACCGGCGGGGCATCAACGTGCCGCTGAAGATCCTCGACTCCCCGTACCGCGAGATCACCCGGCCGATCATCGAGTACGTGAAGGGACTGCGCCGCGAGAGCCCGAGGGACGTGGTGAGTGTCGTCATCCCCGAGTACGTGGTCGGCCACTGGTACGAGCACCTGCTGCACAACCAGAGCGCTCTGCGGCTCAAGGGCCGGCTGCTGTTCACGCCCGGCGTGATGGTCACCTCGGTGCCGTACCAGCTGCAGTCCTCGGAAGCGGCGAAGAAGCGGGCCCGCAAGCGCCAGGACTGGAACGCTCCCGGCTCGGTACGGCGCGGCCCCGTGGACCAGCGGCCCAAGGAGCCGACCGGCAAGGAGTGATCCTGCGCTGAGACGTTCATGGCAAGCGGCCGGTCGGGACCCACGTACAGTGGTGGGTTGTTGTCCGGCCGTTTTCCTTTGATCCCTGGAGTCACCCCGCCATGCAGAACGCACCTGAGTCTTCGCTGGTCGGGGAAGAGTACGAGGTCGAGGTCGGGCCGGTCGCGCACGGTGGCCACTGCATCGCCCGCACCGAGGAGGGGCGGGTGCTGTTCGTCCGGCACGCGCTGCCCGGCGAGAAGGTCGTCGCCCGGGTCACCGAGGGCGAGGAGGACTCCCGCTTCCTGCGCGCCGACGCCGTACGGATCATCGACGCCTCCAAGGACCGGATCGAGGCGCCCTGCCCGTACTCCGGCCCGGGGAACTGCGGCGGCTGCGACTGGCAGCACGCCAAGCCGGGTGCCCAGCGGCGGCTCAAGGGCGAGGTGATCGCCGAACAGCTCCAGCGGCTCGCGGGCCTCACCCCCGAGGAGGCGGGCTGGGACGGCACGGTCATGCCGGCCGAGGGCGACAAGCTGCCCCAGGGCGAGGTGCCGGCCTGGCGCACGCGCGTGCAGTACGCGATCGACACGGAGGGCCGCGCGGGTCTGCGCAAGCACCGCTCGCACGACGTCCAGCCGATCGACCACTGCATGATCGCGGCCCCGGGCGTCACGGAGCTGGGCATCGAGAAGCAGGACTGGGCCCAGATGTCCACGGTCGAGGCGATCGCGGCCACCGGCTCCCACGACCGCCAGGTCATCCTGACCCCGAAGCCGGGCGGCCGGCTCCCGCTGGTCGAACTGGACAAGCCGGTCTCGGTGCTGCGGGTGGACGAGCGCGACGGGGGAGTGCACCGGGTGCACGGCCGCGCCTTCGTCCGCGAGCGTGCCGACGACCGCACCTACCGCGTCGGCAACGGCGGCTTCTGGCAGGTCCATCCGCAGGCCGCGGACACCCTGATGAAGGCCGTCATGCAGGGCCTGCTCCCGCGCAAGGGCGACATGGCGCTCGACCTGTACTGCGGCGTCGGCCTGTTCGCGGGCGCCCTCGCCGACCGGGTGGGCGACAAGGGCGCGGTGCTCGGCATCGAATCGAGCAAGCGCGCGGTCGAGGACGCGCGTCACAACCTGCAGAACTTCGAGCGTGTCCGCATCGAACAGGGCAAGGTCGACCAGGTGCTGCCGCGCACGCAGATCACCGAGGTGGACCTGATCGTGCTCGACCCGCCGCGCGCGGGGGCGGGCAAGCAGACGGTGAAGCACCTGGCGGGCCTGGGAGCACGCAAGATCGCGTACGTGGCATGCGACCCGGCGGCGCTGGCGCGGGACATCTCGTACTTCGCGGAGAACGGGTACCGGGTGCGGACGCTGCGGGCGTTCGACCTGTTTCCGATGACGCATCATGTGGAGTGCGTGGCGGTGCTGGAGCCGGCGGACAAGGGCGCCTGAGCTGCGGGCTCAAGGGCACCGGCACCGGCGCCGACAGCTCGTCGACGAGGACGCGAAGCAAGTGCCGCCCGGTGCCGTTCGCGCAACAACAGGCTGCTCTCCGCTACGAGTTCGGCGATCACCTCACGTACGTCTCCTGGCCTGTGGCGGCCCGGCGCGGTCCGGCCGACGAAAGTTCAGTGTTTGACATCGCGCCGGGTGACGTGGAATTCGAAGGGAATGGTTCCGGGATCCAGTGCGGTTGCTCCGCCATCCACGGTCAGGACTGCTCCGTTGACGAAAGACGCGGCCGAGGACAACAGCCAGGAAATTGCCTCGGCAACCTCACGAGGGTCTCCGGGGCGCTGTGCCGGCAGCAACCGGGTGGCTTCTTCGTATGCTTCGTCGACCTCGTCGATGGTCAGTCCGGCGTCGTCCGCGAACCGTGTCATGCGGCGGTCGGCCATCTCCGTACGTACCCAACTCGGGCAGACCACGTTGGCCCGCAAGCCTTGCGGCCCGTAGTCCACGCAAAGTGACCGGCACAACTGCAGCAATGCCGCCTTGGAGGCGGCGTACGCGGCATTGCCCACTCCGTTGAGGAGGGCGGACACCGAAGAAACCGCGACGACGGAGCCATGGGCCTGGAGCAGGTGGGGCAATGCCGCGCGCATCAAGAGGAAAGGGCCGGTCAGGTTGGTGCGGAGTACCAGATCCCAGTCCTCGTCGGACAGGTCTCCGACGCCGCCACCGCGTCCCACTCCTGCATTGACGACCAATCCATCAATGCGGCCGAATTGCGCCATGGTGGTTTCGACGAGACGGTGAACGGCGTCCGGGTCGGCGGTGTCGGCCGGACAAGCCAGGGCTCCGGTTTCCTCGGCGATGCGGTGCAACGGTTCCGGCCGTCGACCGGAGATGACAACGTCGTGGCCGGACGCCCGGAGCAGCCGTGCCGTCGCCGCACCGATTCCGGTTCCTCCCCCCGTCACGACCACAACGCGCTGATCCGTCATGGGAGTTCGCCTTCCTGGTGCTGTCGGCTCGGGTGAATCGATCTTACGCGGCAGCAATCACAGGATTGCGGCCCTGCCGATGAGGCTCGAAGGCCCCCACGCAGTCATGGTTGGAATCGACGGCGCCGCTCTCCGAACCAGTGCAGGTGGGTGGCGCCGCCCAGGCGGCCGTTGCATTCGGAGAGCACCACCCGGTCGCCCGGGGCGGCCAGCCCTTCGATGCGGCCGCGCCAGAGAGGTCCGTCGGCGCGGGTGCGGGCTGCTTTGTGGGCTCGAGGACATGACTCCGATGTGGCGGGCCGGACAAGGGGCGGGGGTCATGATGTGCGAGCCGGCGTCCGGAGTGAGCGTGCGGAGCCTGCGGAGGGAGCCGGTTGTGACAGCTGGTTCTGCCCCGAGTTGAAGGGAAGGTTCGTGGAATCGAAGCCGGACGAGGCTGAGCCGCAGTCCGCACATCTGACGTCCCGGCCATCTCGGCGGGCGGCAGTGGGCAGTTCTCGTGGACGACGGGGGAGGCGCAGAAGTCAGGACCCGGAACGCCCTCCACCGATCACGGCAGGCCACCGCAGGTCGACCACCCCCGGTGACCGTGTGACCGGCCCGCCGGTGCCCGCGGTGCTGCCCCCCTCGCTGCGCGCCGGGCTCGGGCTCGTCGCGGCCCTCGCCGCGCTCGTGGTCCTCGTGCTCGGGGTCCTGTACGCCGGCCACAGCGAGCCCAGCCGTCCGGACGTGTGGATCCAGTCGGCGGTGGGCGATGTGCCGTCGCCGTGGCGGGAAGTCGCCCTGGCCATCGACTTCTTGGGGGAGCCCGCCGGAGCGGCGGCGCTGGTCGCGACTGTTGTGACGGGCTGCCTGCTGCTACGGCGTCCCCGCGCGGCGATGCTCGTCGTTGCCGGCACCGGCCTGGCCGTGGGGACGACCACGCTGCTCAAGTCCCTGGTGGGACGCACCATCCACGGTGCCGACAACCTGTCCTATCCGAGCGGGCACACCGCCTTCTTCACCGCGCTCGCCCTCGTGGTGGCGTTACTCGCGACCGGCCGGCTCGGACTCGGCAGCACGGCCGGCACGTTGACAGTGCTCACCGCGGCGCTGGTCGCCGGTGTCGCCATGGGCTGGGCGCAGGTCGCGCTGGGCGCGCACTACCCGACCGACGTCCTCGGCGGCTGGTGCACCGCCCTGGTGGTGGTCCCGGCGACCGCGTGGCTGGTGGACCGGATCGCCGGCAACGGTCGGTGGCACCGCCGCTGACGTCACGTCATGCCCGGCGGCGGAATACCGGCTTCACCGGTCGTCCGCCCAGCCAGGGGGTGGGGTCACCGGCGTCAAGTGCCTTGCGGTACACCGCACATGCCTGGGCCACCACATCGACGGTGTGCTCGATGTCGGTGTCGCTGAGCGCGCTGCTCACCACGAACGACGGGGCCAGCACCCCGCCCGCGAGGAGACGGCGCAGGAAGAGGGTGCGGTACTGCTGCGACGGCTGCCCCTTCTCGTCGAGGGTGGCGAAGACCAGGTTGCTGGCCCGGCCTCGGACGACGACATGGTCGCCGACACCCATGCCGGCCGCGGCGTCGCTGACACCGGCGGCCAACCGTGCGCCGAGGGCGTGCAGTTGTGCGGTGATGCCCTCCTCGACATAAGTGGACTGCACGGCCATCGCGGCTGCCAGGGAGTGCGTTTCCGCGCCGTGCGTGGTGGACAGCAGGAACACCCGGTCGTCGGAGTGGCGCTGCCCGCCCCGCTCCATCAGCTCGCGGCGCCCGGCCAGTGCGGAGACGGCGAATCCGTTGCCCAGCGCCTTGCCGAACGTGGAGAGGTCGGGGACGACGCCGTACAGGCTCTGGGCGCCCGCCTCGGACCAGCGGAAGCCGGTGATCATCTCGTCGAAGACCAGTACGCAGCCGTGCCGGTCGGCCAGTTCGCGCAAGCCTGCGAGGTAGCCGGGTGGCGGCTCGGTGTGGCCGGCGGGTTCGAGGATCAGACAGGCGATCTCGTCCTGATACCGGGTGAGCAGCTCCTCCGTCGCGGCCAGGTCCCCGTAGGGGAAGGACACGGTGAGCTCGGTCGTCGCCGCCGGAATACCGGCGGACATCGGCGTGGAGCCGATGAACCAGTCGTCGACGGAGAAGAACGGCTGGTCGCCGCAGATGGCCACCCGTGGGCGCCCGGTGGCGGCGCGGGCGAGGCGCACCGCGGCGGTGGTGGCGTCGGAGCCGTTCTTCGCGAACTTCACCATCTCGGCGGTCGGCACCGTGGCCAGGAAGCGTTCCGCGGCATCGGCCTCCACGATGGAGGGCCGGACGAAGTTGCTGCCGCGGTCGAGTTCCCGCCGCACCGCCTCGATCACGCGCGGGTGGGCGTGACCGAGGCTGACCGACCGCAGGCCGGAGCCGTACTCGATGTAGCGGTTGCCGTCGACGTCCCACACGTGGGCACCGCGGCCGTGGCTGATGACCGGGGCCAGGTTCTCGGGATACTGGTCGTCGCCCTTGGCGTAGGTGTGCGCGCCCCCGGGGATCATGGCGTGCAGCCGCTCGTTCGCCGCCTGCGACCGGGGCAGTTGGAACTCTTCGGTGTCCACGCCGACCTCAACTCTCCCTGTGCTTCAGGACCTCGGCGAGGCTCGGCGCCTCCCGGTCCCGCTGGGACATCGATGTGACCGGCAGCGGCCAGGGAATGGCGAGCTCCGGGTCGTCGAAGGCGATCGTCACGTCCTCGGCCGGATCATGGGGGCGGTCTATCCGGTACGAGGTGTCGGCGGTTTCCGTCAGTGCCTGGAAGCCGTGCGCGCACCCCGCCGGGATGTACAGGGTCACCTGCGTATCGCCGGACAGCTCGAAGGAGGCGTGGTTGCGGTAGGTCGGCGATTCCGGGCGCAGGTCCACGACGACGTCGAAGATCTGCCCGTACGAGCACCGCACCAGCTTGGACTCGCCGGCGCCGGAGCGCAGGTGCAGACCGCGCAGCACGCCTCGGACCGAGCGGGACACGCTGTCCTGGACGAAGGCGTTCGGATCGAGGCCCACCGAGCGGACCACGTCGGCGTCGAAGGTGCGGCAGAAGAAGCCGCGCTCGTCGGCGTACGACGTCGGCTCGAAGAGGTACGCGCCGGCGATCGCCGGGACTTCGGTCGCCTTCATGGAGTCTCCTGCCGGGTGCGGGCGTGTCCGTGGTCGGTCGCCGGGAACAGGGCGGCGGTCAACGCGGTGAACTGGTCCTCGAGTTGGCGGGCGACGACCAGGTTCCGCTCGGCGAGAGTCCGCCGCAGCTCCGCCGATTGCTTCTCCAGCTCCCGGAACTGCTCCAGCAGCCGGTCGGCGTCCACCTCGCGAGCCGGGTGGCAGTACGCGTCCAACCCCATCCGATCCATGAGCGCGTCGCTCTTCGCCGCATAGCTCAGTGCGAGCGTCGGGGTGCCGACCTTCAGCGCGCAGATCAGGTTGTGGTACCGGGTCGCCACCACCGTGTCGGCAGCCGCCATCTCCTTCATCAGGTCGGCCAGCGAGGCCGCCTCGGCGGCGGTGACCAGCGGCGAGTCCACCGCGTCGAGGATCGCGGTGACCACCGGCGCATCGCACGCGTCGCCGATGAGCAGCCGGACCGGCCTGCCGTCCTCGACCAGCGCGCGGACGAACCGGGTCGTCCCGTCGAGGTAGCGCCGGTGGATCTCCTCGGCACGGGCGCGGTCGTCGTTGCCGCCGTGGAAGGCCATGACGCCGACGCAGACCGGACCCGGAGGACCCGAGGGCGCCCCCGCGCTCGGTGTCGGCAGGGCGAACGCGAGGTCCGGGTAGACGTCGTCGCGTGCGGTGTCCACGCCCATCGCCCGCATCGCGTCGCGGGACAGGGCGTCCCGGTACGACCGGTACGTGGCCAGCCGTGCCGACCGGCGCACCAGGGCCCGGGTCGGCCGGTCGCCGATCGCCGCGGCGCCGACGCCGACCAGCGCGACCCGGGTGCCGAACAGCCGGCCGGTCGCACAGAGCAGGAACAGCGAGTACGGGAAGCCCCACGGCCGCAGCGGCAGCGTGGCCTCCAGGACGCCCATGCCCGGCACGATCACCACGTCGTGCCGGCGCACCCAGGCGGCGGTGCGGAACGCGTCGGCGAGTTTGCCCAGAGCCTTGCCCGCGATCGCGCGCGCACGCGACGCGGTCCGGTACTCCCCGCGGTACCAGTGCAGCCGAGTCGCGGGGATCCCGTACCGGGCCGCGACGACCTCGGGTCCGCCGCAGAGCGCGTCCACGACCGCCTCCGGATGCTCGGCGCGGAGGTACCCGAGCACCGCCTCCAGCGACCCGTCGTTGCCGAGGTTCCCGGAGCCGAGCAGGCCGAACACCCCCACACGCACCGGAGTTTCGTCCGCGGACGTCATGCCTGCCTCCCCTCGCGTCCGGCGACGAGGGCGTCGACGGAGACGGTGAGGCGGCCCGGGTCGACCGGGGCGCGGTCCTCGACCCGCTCGCCCGCGCCCGGCCGGACCCGGCTGGTCATCCATGCGGCCAGGTGGCGGAAGCACGCGCGGCGGTCGGCCGGGGACAGCGGAGCCCGCCGGATCGCCGCGACGAAGCCCCAGACGTACTCGGCGAGCAGCCGGGGCGTCGGGTGCAGCGCACCTGCCCGGCGCGGGTCCAGATTGACGCAACGGGATCGCTTGGACGGGTTCGCCCGCTCGGCGCGGGTGGGGTGGTCGCGGCGGAAGTACAGCAGCTCCGGCACCTGGTGGAAGGGCCCGTTCAGGACGATCTCGGCGACGAAGGTCCGGTCGGCGTGGTGGTAGCTGTTGTGCGGCCGCACCCGGCGCAGCATGTCGGCACGCATCACCCCGTAGAAGTCGTCGCCACCGGGCTCGAACAGGAAACTGCGGAAGCGCTCCGGCGCGTGCGGCGAGCCGGTGGCGAGCCCGTACTCGTACGGGACCTTCAGCTGTCCTTCGCCGTCGATGACCGCCTGGTCGGAGTGCGCGAGGATCACGTCCGGCCGCTCGTCCAGCGCCTCCACGCAGCGCCGCAGCAGGTCCCGGGCGTAAAGGTCGTCGTGCGAGGCCCACTTGAACAACTCGCCGCGGCACTCGGTGAAGACGTAGTTGTGGTTCGGCGCGGCGCCGATGTTCCGCGGCAGCCGGATGTACCGGATGCGCGAGTCCTGCGCGGCGTACGTGCGGCAGAGGTCCTCGGTCCCGTCGGTCGAGGCGTTGTCGGAGATGACCAGCTCGAAGTCCTCGTAGGTCTGGCCGAGCAGGGCGTCGAGCGATTCGGCGAGATACTCCTCGCCGTTGTAGACGGGCAGGCCGATGCTCAGCCTGGGTTGCGCGGTCATGGTGTCCTCACTTCGGGAATGGTGTCCTGGTGGTGCTCGCGCAGGGCGGAGCGCAGCTGGAGCCACCACACGGCGGAGCCGGCGAGCGTCGCGGCGGCGACGCCCCAGGCCGAGCCGACCGTGCCGGCCAGGGCAGCCCCGCCGAGCCCGCCTGCCACGTAGCAGGCGGAGGCGAACAGCTGGCAGCGCAGGCTGCGCCGGGCCGCGGCGAGTGCGCGCAGCCCGGCCGCCGCGCCGGTGCCGAGGCCCGCGCACGCGACGCCGATGGTGACCGGCACGATGAGCTGTGAGGCGGTGTGCCAGACGTCGCCGAGCACGAGTTCGCCGAGCCGGTCCGGCATCAGGAGCAGCGCCCCGCCCCAGAGCAGCGCGGCGACGGCCTGCCCGCCGCCGAGGAGGAGGCAGAACGTGCCGAGGCGGTGCGGGGCCTGCCGCAGCACCCGTGCCGCCTCCGCGACCGTGACCAGCGAGAGACCCATCAGCACGGCGAGGAACGGGCCGAGCAGGAGCTCGGCGCCCCGGACCGCACCCACCGCGCCGATCCCGACGATCGCGCCGAGCCCGTACGCACGCAGCTGGCCCGCGCCGCTGAGGCTGACGTTCTCGACCAGGTACCGGTAGCCCAGGTCGCGTTGCTCGCGCAGCCACGCGCCTGCCCGGGTCGCCCGGGGCCGGATGCCGGACTGGATGCAGCCGTACCCCGCGGCCACCGTGGCGGACGCGCCCCAGGCGAGCACGAATGCGGCCACGCTGCCCACATGGGCCGCCACGACCAGGGCCGGGACCAGCGCGATACCCCACACGAGGTCGTTGACGAAGGCCTTCCGCCCGAGGCCGGCGGCGAAGAACGAGTACCGCCAGGCGTCCTGGAGCAGCAGCCCCGGCAGCATGACGCCGAGACAGGCGAACGCGGGTCCCACACTGCCGCCGAGAGCGACGCCGACCACCACGCACACCGCACCGATGGCGGTACCGACGCCGAGCGCGGTACCCGACGACCGGGCCACCGCCCCGCGCCAGGACGCGTCCGACACTCCGCTGAAGCGCACCACGAGCGGATCGGTGGCAAGGCCGCGGGAGACGTTGAGCACCACGCCGTACGTCACCCAGGCGAGGCTGAACACGCCGAACGCCGTCACCCCCAGCGAGCGCGCCACGTAGATCCCCACCGCGAAGTTGCTGATGCTGGAGGCCGCCTGGTCGGCAAGTCCCCAGGACAGCCGCCCGGCGAAGGCCCGCCGGGCGGATCCGGCCGGTGCCGTTGCCTTCTCCTCCTCGGTGGTCATCTGCGTCACGCCTTGATCAGACCGGCGCCGTGCAGGGCGTCGGCCGCGGCGGCGACGGTGTCGAACGGCAGCCCGGACCGCTCGGCGACATCCAGCAGACTGTGCTCGCCGTCGGAGAGGCTGAGCACCCAGAGCATGGCCATCTGGGCCTGCTTCGCGTCGCTGCGGCCGCCGAGCGAGTCGTACAACCCGCGTCGGCCGAGCTGCGGTTCGCCGTACGGGCTGAGGTTGAGGTAACTCCGGTTGCGGTCGAGGACGGCGAACGCCTCGCGGCAGACGGCGAGCGTGTCCGCCATCGCCGCGGGGGAGACGAAGTCCGGGTTGTCCGCCGAGGTGTGGTACTCGGGGTAGCCGGCGTACGGAGTGCGGCTGAGCGAGCCCACGCCGAGGTCGAACCCGGGCGAGCAGTACTGCCGCTCGTCGTAGCCGTACGGGGTGAACTCGGTGACGTGGTGCGGGCGTTCGGAGGCGGCCAGGACGTGTCGCATCACCCGGTCGATCTCCGCGTCGCCGCGTCTGCTCTGTTTGTACGTCAGTTGCCCCGAATCGCCGGCGCAGGCCAGCACCAGCCCGTGCTGGAAGCGCTCGATCCGCTCCGCGTTGCGGGCCAGCCAGGTGATCGCCCCGATGGTGCCGGGCGCGTAGATGAACCGGTAGGTGTAGTACGGCGTCTCCTGCGCCAGCGCGCGGGCCAGGTACGTCGCCACCGCGATGCCCGCCAGGTTGTCGTTGGCCAGCGACGGGTGGCAGACATGGCAGGAGACGATCACCTCGTCGGGGACCTGACCGGGGATCACATGCTCGGCGTAGGTGAGGTGGCCGTCCGCGAGTGTGGAGTCGATGCGCACCTCGTAGTCGCCGTCCGGCAGCGCGTCCAGGGTCTCCTGCGACAGGCAGAATCCCCACTCCGGCGTGTAGTAGCTCGTGCGGTACGGCACCCAGGCCGGGTGGTCCGGCAGGGTGTGCAGGTGTGCCCGCAGCTCGGAGAGCGGCATGGTGCGCGACACCGGCACGCTGTAGCCGAGCACGTGCAGGCTGGACGCGGCGAAGTCGACGACCCGGTTTCCGGCGGCGTCGGCGATGTATGCGTCCCGGATGTTCCACTCCTGGGGCACCGTCCAGTCAAGGACCTGTGTCCCGGTCGGCACCTCGTGCGTCCGCAGCGGGATGTACTCGCCGACGATGTCCAGGGTGGCCCGCACTCCGTCGCCGGTGATGCTCCGGCAGAGCGGGTAGAGCCGCTCCACCAGCGCGTGCATCTCTTCACCGGTAGAGGTCATCGGCGCCACCGCAGGGTGTCGTCGACGGCGCCGGCCTCGGACGCCTCGCGCAGCACGGCGAGGCGGGTGAAGCGTCGCTCGAAGTCCTCCCGCGTCAGCCCGTGTTTCCGGTAGGCGTCGGCGAGTTCGAGCGCGCCCTGCTTGACCGTCCACTCGCAGTCGAAGCCGGGTATCGCGGCGCGGAACCGGGAGAAGTCCACGCGGTAGGAGCGCGGATCGGCACCGTTCTCCCCGGTGATCTTCACCACTGCGCCGGAGACCGCCTCGGCGACCTGCTCGGCGATCTCGGCGACCGTGACGTTGTTGATCTCGCTGCCGATGTTGAATGCCCGGTCGTGCACGGCTTCGCGCGGCGCGGTCAGCGCGGCCGCGAAGGCCCGTGCGATGTCGGCGGCGTGGACCAGCGGACGCCAGGGGGTGCCGTCGGAGAGGACGAGCACCTGGCCGGACAGGAGCGCGTGGCCCACCAGGTTGTTGAGCACGATGTCGGCGCGCAGCCGGGGTGAGTAGCCGAAGGCGGTGGCGTTGCGCATGTACACCGGGCTGAAGTCACCGTCGGACAGCGCATGCAGGTCGTCCTCCACCCGCACCTTCGACTCCGCGTAGGGCGTCACCGGGCGCAGCGGGGCGTCCTCGGCCACCAGGTCGTCACCGCCGGAGGCCCCGTAGACCGAGCAGGTCGACGCGTACAGGAAGCGCCGCGCTCCGGCGTCGCGTGCCAGCCGGGCCAGGTGTACGGACGCGTGGTGGTTGATGTCGTAGGTGAGCTCCGGCGCCAGCGATCCCAACGGGTCGTTGGACAGGGCGGCCAGATGGATCACGGCGTCCACCCCGGCCACGTGTTCGGCCGTGACGTCGCGCAGGTCCACCCGATGCCCCGGCAGGGCCGCGGGCGGCGGGCCCAGCACGCAGTCGGCGAACAGGCCGGCGTCGAGCCCGACGACCTCGTGCCCGGCGGCCGTGAGCACCGGGGCCATGACGGTGCCCAGGTAGCCCTGATGTCCGGTCAGCAATACGCGCAAGGTTCATTCCCCCAGGTCGAGAGTGAGTTTGGTGACGGCGAAGGCCTCGGCGTAGCGCTCCTGGCATTCGATACCGCGGATCCGGGCCAGCCCGAGGAAGGCCTCCCGGTCGTACCAGGGCCGGTGCCGCTGCGAGGGGTAGTGCTCCTGCAGCAGCCGCACCTTCTGTTCGGCGATCTCCGGTGACAGCGGCTGGTACGCAGAGGGACGGCCGAGGTCGCCGTCCCACTTGACGATCTCGTAGCCGAGCACGAGGTGATCGCGGAACGCGGTGGGTATCAGCTGCGCCAGGCCGCGGTGATCCTGGTGCGCGTCATCGGTGCGCGGGGCCAGGATCAGATCCGGGTCGGTCTGTCCGCGCAGTTCCTCGACCGCGGCCTTGGCCTCCTCCCAGTACGCGGGCAGCCGGCCGTCCGGCAGCTTGTGCACGGTGAGCCGCAGGTCGGCGCCGGGACAGAAGGCGGCCAGCGCGGCCTGCTCCTCCTGCTCCCGGTCGCTGCCACCGCCGGAGAGCACCAGCGCGTCGACGCGGATGCCCGGGCGCGCGAGGCACATCGTCAGCAGCGTGCCGCCGGCGCCGATGGCGATGTCGTCGCAGTGCGCGCCCACCGCGGCGATCCGGTCCGGACGTCCGGCGCCGAGCCGGATCATGTGGTCCTCATTCCGGCCTTCGCCCCCGCGCCGTCCCGTTCCCACACGGCCCACGGGCGGTCGCCCCGGGCATGGGCGGCGTCGAGCGCGGCCCGCTCCTTCACCGTGTCGGTCGGTTTCCAGAAGCCGCGGTGCTGGTGCGCCACCAGCCGTCCGTGCTTGGCCAGTTGGGCGCATCCGTCGGCGACCAGGTCCCCGTTCTCCGGGATGTGGTCGAAGACCTCCTGGCGGAGCACGAAGTAGCCGCCGTTCTCCCACAGCGGCAGTTCGCTCACCGCGGTGATGCCTCCCACCAGGCCGTCCTCGCCGAGGTCCACGCAGTGGAAGGACGACTGCGGCGGCACCACCATCATCGACGCGCCGGCGTCGCGCCCGGCGAACCGGTCGATCATCTCCGGCAGCGGGGCGTCGGTGAGCACGTCGGCGTAGTTGGCGAGGAACATCTCGTCGCCGTCCAGGTGGTGTCGCACCCGGCGCAGCCGTTCCCCGATCGGTGACTCGACGCCGGTCTGAGCGAACGTGATCGTCCAGTCCGAGATGTCGGTGGACAGCAGCTCGGTCCGTCCCCCTCGCAGCACGAAGTCGTTGGACGTCGTCTCCTCGTAGTTGAGGAAGAAGTCCTTGATGTGGTGGGCCCCGTACCCGAGGCACAGGATGAACTCCGTGTGCCCGAAGTGCGCGTAGTAGCGCATGACGTGCCAGATCAGCGGGCGCGGGCCGACCATCGCCATGGGCTTGGGCACGTCGTCGGGGGTTCCGTTGCGCATCCGCATCCCGTAACCGCCGCAGAACAGAACGACCTTCACGACGTGACCTCGACAATGCTCAGTTCCGGGATGGGGAAGACCAGTCGGCCGCCCCAGTCGCCGATGAAGGACAGTTGCTCGACCAGCTCGGCCCGCAGGTTCCACGGGAGGACGAGGACGTAGTCCGGCCGGTCGACGGCAATCTGATCGGGCGACAGGATCGGGATGCGGGTGCCCGGGGTGAACCTGCCGTGCTTGTAGGGGTTGCGGTCGACCGTGTACGGGAGCAGGTCGGGCCGGATGCCGCAGTGGTTGAGCAGGGTGTTGCCCTTGCCCGGTGCCCCGTAGCCGACGACCGTCTCGCCGCGGTCGGCCGCCTCGATGAGGAACCGCAGGAGGTCCCGGCGCACCGTGGCCACCCGGGCGGAGAACTCGGTGTACCCGGACAGCTCCTGGAGCCCGGCGGCCTTCTCCCGGGCCAGCACGTCGGCCACCTGTCCGCTCGGCTCGCCGGCCACCTCGGCCGGCCGGGCCCACAGCCGGATGGAGCCGCCGTGCGTGGGCAGCAACTCGACGTCCACGAGTGCGAGTCCGCCGCTGGCCAGCGCCCGGATCGCGGACGCGACCGTGTAGTACTGGAAGTGCTCGTGGTAGATCGTGTCGTACTGGTTCTCCTCGATCAGGGTCAGCAGGTGCTGCACCTCGATGGAGACCCAGCCGTCGTCGGCGACCAGGGCGCGCAGCCCCTGGGTGAACCCGACCACGTCGGGGATGTGCGCGTACACATTGTTGGCCACGACCAGGTGTGCCGGTCCGTGCTCCTTGCGGACGGCCGAGCCGGTGGCCGGGTCGAGGAACTCCGTCAGCGTGGGCACACCCGCGTCCCGCGCCGAGGCGCCGACGTTCACCGACGGCTCGATGCCCAGGCAGCGGATGTCGCGGTCCACCACGTGCCGCAGCAGGTACCCGTCGTTGCTCGCCACCTCGACCACGAAGGCGTCGGTGCCCAGACCCAGCCGCTGCACGGCGTCGGCGACGAACGTGCGCGCGTGCTCCACCCAGGAGGTGGAGAAGGAGGAGAAGTACGCGTACTCGCTGAACGTCTCCTCCGGCGTGATCAGCGGCGGGATCTGCGCCAGCCAGCAGTCGGTGCAGACCCGCAGGTGCAGCGGGTACGCCGGCTCCGGTCGGTCGAGTTGGTCCGCGGCGAGAAAGCTCTCACATGGTGGCGTCGCCCCAAGGTCGACGACGCTCGCCATCGCTTCCGAGCCGCAGAGTCGGCATCGTGTCATCTGCTGTCCCCATCCCCCCTGCTCGCGCGGACGTTTCCGCCGCGAGCCAGTGCTGACCGTCCCGCGATCGCGGTGCGGTACTCCTCCAGCAGGCGCTCCAGGCCGACGGCCGGGCTGAACCCCTGCTCGTATCGGTGCCGGGCCGCCTGACCCATCTCCCGGTTGCGGGCGGGCTCGGACGCGATCCGGCGTACGCAGGACGCGAGCGAGGCCGCCTCGCCCGGCCGGTGCAGCAGCCCGGTCACGCCGTCGTCGACGAGTTCGACGAAGGCGCCGTGGCCGGCGGCGACCGTCGGGACGCCGGCCGCCATCGCCTCGACGACCACGAGGCCGAACGCCTCGAGCCATGTCGAGGGAGCCACCACCGCGACCGACCGCGCGATGGCCTGCCGGCACTCCGTCGTGTCGTACAGGCCGACGTAGCGCACGTCGTCCCGGCCCGCCGCCCAGGCGGTCACCTCCCGCTCCAGCGGCCCGGCGCCGGCGATCACGAGGGGCACTCCCACACCGCCGCTCGCTGCGATCTCGTCCCACGCGGCCATGAGGAGCCGTACGCCCTTGGCCTCCGCGAGCCGGCCGAGATAGAGCAGATGTTCGCCGGTGCCTGACCGGCGGGCCTCCGGGTCGGGCACGAAGTTGTGCTTCACCGCCAGCCGTTCGGCCGGCATGCCGGCCCGCACCAGGACCTCGCGCTGCGCCGCGGAGATGCAGAAGAACCGCTCCACGCCGGACCACCACCGCCGCCGGTTGACCCGCAGGCTGACGGCGAGCGGCACCGTCGCGAGGCGGGAGCTGCGATAGCAGCCGTGCCGGACGGCGGGCAGCGCCGTCGCCGACCCGACGCATTCGGTGCACGGCCGGCCGTCCCGCTGCAGCGTGCCGGGCGGGCAGACCTGGGTGTAGTTGTGCAGGGTGGCGACGGCGGGCACGCCGGCGTCGGCGCAGGCGGCCAGCACCGCGGGTGACAGGAGCGGGAAGACGTTGTGGATGTGCACCACGTCCGGCCGCTCGGTGTGCAGCCGGGCGGCGAGCTCCGCACGGACCGCCGGGTTCCACGGCACGAGCAGCGGCACTGCGGCCTTGCTGAGCAGGGAACGGGCGGCGATGTCGTCGCTGCGCCGCTCGAACACCGTGACCCGGTGGCCGGCCGCGCGCAGCAGCTCCGCCTCCTGGTCGACGACCTTGTTCTCCCCGCTCGGCTGCGCCGAGGCGTAGCGGTTGTGCACCACGAGAACGTGAATGCCGTGCATGGTCAGATCACCTCCGATCTTCGGGCCCATCGCGGGATACGTCGTCGAGGTACGTCGGGCGCGGCGAGGGGGGCGGGCGTGGCGAGGGAGGCGGCCGTGGCCGGCGCCGCCAGCAGCGAGGCGGCCAGGGCCAGATGCAGCAGATACGGCGAGGCGTCGCCGAGGCCGGCCTCGGTGTACGACGCGATCGCGCAGTAGCTGATCAGGAAGATCGCGCAGGCCCTCGGCAGCGACGGTGGTCTCAGCAGCGCGACGCCGCCCAGCACGACGATGATCGCCGCCACCAGGGTGACGCCGGTCAGACCCTGCTCGTGGTAGACGGCCAGCCAGCTGTTGTCGATGGGCAGTCCTCCGAACGACTTGTCGCCCAGGCCGATGCCGAACAACTCCTCCGCGGACGTCCGGGGCGCTGCCAGCAGGGCGTCCCAAACCTTGGCCCGACCGGTGAGGCTGGTGAAGTTCTCCTGGCTCTGTCCGCGCAGGAACCACTCCCGCAGCGCGGAGCCGAATCCCACCGCGGCCACCGCGGCGCACACCACCGCCCAGGTGAAGAAGCGGCGGGCCGCGGTGCTGGTCAGGATGAGCGAGCCGATCGCCAACGCCAACCCGATGAACAGGCCGAGCGTGGCCGTCCGGGTATGGGTCAGAGCGAGCAGGACGAGTGACGGCACGATGACCACCGCGGCGCTGACCCGGTCGGTCCGCCGGCCCAGGACGAGCAGCACGGTGAGCCCGATGATCACCGCGGCGTACTGTCCGATCTGCGGCGGGGTGAGCGGCCACAACGCGCCGACCAGCCGCCCGCCGTAGAGCTCGGGCATGGCCGCGCCCGGTGAGACGACCAGGCCGGCGGCCACCGACCCGAGCACCGCGAAGTACACCCGGATGTGGTGCCGGACGAACGTGAGGCCGCCGTTCCACCAGCGGCTGAGCAACCACAGCGTGCCGATGAAGAGAGCCAGCCGGGCGCATCGGAACAGTGCGCCGAACCCGGACTCCAGGTCCGCGCTGGAGATCACGCTCGGCACCAGCAGCAGGGTGAGCAGGAAGACGAAAGCGCTGGGCCGGATGCGCAGATGGAGGTTGACCGCGAGCGCCAGCGCGAACGCGGCGACCAGGGCCCCCATGGTGACCATCTGGATGAGGGAGCGGGGGAGCGGGACGATGGTCTTCGCCCCGGCGGAGCCGAGCGTGTTGAGGATCAGCAGCCCCCAGACCGCCCCGACGATCTTCGCCGTGTGGTCATTGTGGTCCGTGTGGTCCGGGCTCATCTCAACCACCGTTCCCTGCACGGAAGGTGCTGCCCGCGTCCTGCTGGTACGGCGTGCCCTGCCACTGCACGGGGTCGAGTATCCGGCTCGGGTCGTGGGCGACGAACTTCCATGGTCCGAGGTAGACGTTGTCGTGCCAGCGGTTGTGCTGCCGGTGGGTGATCGCCTCGGCCACCCGTTCGCCCTGGTACGGCGACCAGTCCGGATAGGTGCCGTAGTTGGCCAGCACCGCCATGCGGTCGCACTTGACCGCGCAGTCGACGACGGAGGTGTCCAGCACGAAGCGGTTGTGGTGGATGTCCACCCGCTGTGTCTTCCACCGGCAGTCGGCGTAGAGCGGTGCGCCGGCGATGGCCGGCTGTGCGCAGCGGCCGGTGGTGTCCACCAGCAACGTGCAGTCGCCGGCGGAGGTGTTGGCCGGGCTGTTGCAGAAGCGGTCGGCGTTCTCCCACAGGGTGATCCCGGACCAGTTGTTCTCCAGCACGTTCCGGTAGATCTCGATCTTGTCGGTACGGGCCCGGACGCGTGGTTCGCCGCCGGACTCGGACAGGTAGATGGTCGCGAACGGGAAACTGTCGCCGCGGTCGGCGTAACTGCGGCCCTCGACCCAGTTGTTCCGCCGGATCGTGTTGTTCCGGATGACCGCGTTGTAGCTGGTCTCGTAGATCAGCGCGGCACCGTCGTTGGCCTCGAGCAGGTTGTTCTCGATGCGGAAGTCGTTGTTGTTGGTGTCCGCCCACAGCCCTGCTCCGCGGTTGTCGTGCACCCAGTTGCCGCGTACGTCGGCGCCGTTGACGGCCCAGAACTTGATGCCGCCGGTGCAGCCGCAGCCCGGTCGCCGCCGTTCCCAGTCCTCGGTGTTGTTTCCCGCGATCTCGTTGCCCTCGACCACCAGGCCGCGGATGGCGTCCCCGGCCTTGTAGGCGTTGATGCCGTACTGGCCGTTGTCGCGCAGGCAGCTGGCGCGGACCTGCTGGCGGGCACCGGCCATCAGTCCGGCGCCGGAGTTGTTGCGGATCGTCGCGTGCTCGATCACCCACCCGTCGGCCGAGTCATGGTTGACCACGCCCTCGTTGTGCGGGGCGACGAAGCCCTGCACGGTCAGGTGGCGGATGGTGACGTTGCGGGCGTTGCCGCTGAACGCGTACTGGTTCTTCTTCCGGCCGTCGAGCACCGCGCCCGGCGCACCGAAGTAGCGGTTCCCCTCCTTGGGAACGACCTGGGCGTAGCGGTCCGGGGCGAGCGTGTGCCTGCCCGGCCGAAGCCAGAACGAGGTGTTCGGAGGGCTGCTCCGGGTCTTTGCCGCCAGGTCGCCGACCACCGCGGGGTCGACCGTCACGGCGCCTGCCGGCGCCTTCGCCGGCCCGGCGGCGGGCTTGGCGCACACGCGGGCCACGGGCGTGGACGGCGCAGCGGTCGGCTTCGCCCGGGCGGTGGGCGTGCTCTCACTCTCACAGCCGGTCGCCGCGAGCAGGGCCAGCGCCAGTGGTGCCGCAGCCCATGCCCGGTGCCGCCTCTTGATCTCCACGCGCCCCCCTAGCCGTGGAACCTGAGCACGGTGGTGAAGCCTTCCGTGCCGTCGGTGAAGCCGGTGCCGACCAGCGTTGTGGTGGGTTCCTTGCGCCCGAAGCCGGCGGAGTACCAGCCCAGCGGCGGGTCCGTCTCGCCGCGATGCGCCTGCCAGGTCAGCTGCCCGGGCAGGTCGAACTCCGCGGTGCGCTCCTGCCCGTCCCGGGTCCAGGTGAGCTGTGCCCGGTTGTCCGCCAGGTCCGCGGTGATCGCCGGGCCGAGGTGGAATGCCAGGCGCACGGCCCGGCGCGGGCCGCGTACCTCGTCGACCACCCTCAACTCCTGTGCTGCGGACCTCAGTTCCACCCGGCGGCGGTGCACGGAGCCCTGGTAGCCGTCGTGTTCGGCGCACCAGCGGGCCGTCCCCCCTTCGGAAGCGCCGGATGTGTCCGCGGTCAGGACGCGGCTGCGGGCATGCCGGGTCCACAGGAACGGGCCGCCGGAGACGGACTGGTCATGGCCGTCCAGTTGCAGGGTGTTGTGGCCGAGCGTCGACCGGAAGTACTGCCGCCACTCGGGTTGCCCGTGGTAGCAGTACGTCCCCGGGTCGGCGAGCACGTCGACCCCGTCGTGCCGGACCTCCAGGGACAGCGCGTCCGCGTGGCCGTGCGCGGCGATGGACAGGAAGCCGTGCGGGCCACCGTCGCAGCGGCACCAGATCTCCCCCGGACCGCGCAGGATGGTCATGCCCGCGTCGGCGAAATGGTCCGGTCGGCTTGCCGGGCGGGTCGCGGCCGGCGCTGTTCCGGTGTTCGTGTGCGGCCGGATGAGCGCGGCCAGCAGCGGGGTGCGCACATCGGTGCCGGTCACCGCCGGCCACCAGGCGAGCCGGCCGAACACCGCGTCCCCGGTGGCCAGCAGCGAGGCCCAGCGGTCGGTGCCCGCGCCGTCCACGATCAGACCGTGCCCGTCGTCCGCATCTCCCTGGCGTGGCGGACGTAACCGGCTGTCCACGACGGCCGCGAGCGCGTCGGTCATCCGCTGCAGTACCAGCCGGATCGACGCGGGGAGCGGCACGCCGGCGGCATCCGCCTCGGCCGTCGCGGCCAGGCCGAGTTCCAGCACCAGGCCGTGGTACTCGGTGGCCAGCTCGCGGTTGAGGCCGGATGCGAAGGTGTTGTCGTGCAGATGCCGCTCCAGCGACCGCAGCGCACCGGCTCGCCAGCGTGCCGAGGAGGGGAACCACCCGAACGCGCAGGCTGCGGCGAACTGTCCGGCGGCCTCCGCGATGATGTGGTTGTTCGCCGAGGACCCCCGGCTGGGGAAGGCGGCCAGCCAGCGCTGGTGGTGCCAGATCTGGTTCAGCGCCACCGGGTTGTCCTCGAAGAGTCCGGCCGCCCCCGGCCAGCCGTCGAGCAGCCGGCGGATCCACACCCAGGACAGCAGCCGGATGCCCAGCTCGATGCCGCTGATCCAGTGCACGCCGCGCAGCGGTGGGTTGGCGGTCCACCACGACCGCAGGTGCTCGGCGACCCGCTCCGCGTACCGCTCGTTGCCGGTGATCGCATAGGCGGCGGCGAGCACGGTGAGGTACTGATGCCGGGACAGCTCCCAGATCTGCTTGATGTCCCCGACCGCGTCCTCGTTGCGGTACGGCACGTCGAAGGCGTAGCCCCACGGGGCCCGGCGGCCGGTCTTCGGGTCGCACCACCAGTCCGGGTCGTCCAGGTCGTCGCGGACCACGCCGAAATACTCGGCGTGCCCGTACATGAGCCGGTCCGCCTCGGCGATGAGACGCTTCGCCGCGTCCGGAGGTATGGCCGCGATCGTCCCGGCGGGCAGTACCGCGGTGAACCGGGCGCCGGTCACGCTCGGGCAGTCCGGCCGCGCCGACCGCCACCGGCGCCTGCGTACCGCGTCGCCCGCCCGCCCGCTGATCTCCCGAGGTCCCATCCGGGACAGCCGCCGCAGGTACCAGCCCGGACTCCCCGAGCTCACCGTCATCGTGTCCTCGCCAGCGTCACCGGCGCGCCGCCGGCTAGGCCGGCCTGCACGGCGAGGGTGGCCGATGTGGTGGTGACCAGGGATTCCAGCGGTACCGGCATCGGCCCTCCGGTCCGCACGGCCTTGATGAACGCGGCGAGTTCGGCGGACTGGCCCTTGTCCCGGGCCTTGGGCAGCCGCGAGCTGACCCACCGTCTGCGGCCGGCCCCTCCGTCCACGAACAGCGAGGCACGGACGAAGTCGTCGAGTCGCAGCACCTTGCCGTCCGCGACAAGGTCCAGCGTTTCCTTGGGGAAGCCGGCCGCGCCGGTGGTGACGTAGCTGATGGTGGCGGTGGACCCGTCCGGGTAGCGCAGCACGATCTGCATGTCACTGCCGACCTCGTTGCCGGTCGTGGCGACCGCGTACACCGAGACCGGGTCGGCATCGAGGAGCCAGCTCGCCGTGTCGATGAAGTGTCCGCCCTCGCCGGCGAACCGTGAGCCCTCGGTGCCCTGTTGGAGGTACCAGCTGCCGTGCTGCAACCGGCCCGCGTTGACCAGGTAGCGCAGGCTCGCCGGACCGGTCCGGGCGCCGAACCGCTTCTTGGCCTCCTGCAACAGCGGCGCGAACCGGCGGTTGAAGCCGACCTGCAGCCGGTCGTTGCCGGACTCCTCCACCGCTGCGAGCACATCGGCCAGGTCGTCCTCGGTGAGCGCCAGCGGCTTCTCCACGAACACCGCCTTGCCGGCCAGCAGCGCCTTTCGGGTCAGTTCGGCGTGCGAGCTGTGCCGGGTGACCACGAACACCGCGTCGATGGACTTGTCGCCGAGTACGGCATCCAGATCGGTGGTCGCCTCGGCGAAGCCGAACTTCCGCTGGGCGTTGGCCGCGGACAGCGCCGTCGTGGTGACGACGGTCGACAACTCGACGCCGGCGCGCTGTGTCAGATGAGGCAGCAGCATCGACGTCGCGTAGTTCCCCGCGCCGACGAACGCCAGCCGCACCGGCGCCGTGGCGGAGCGGGCCGGGGTGGACACCGAGCCGCTCCGCCGCTTCACCGCGGGCACGGTCACCACCGGGGCCACCGCCTCGGCTGTGTCCTCAGCGGGGCCGGCGTACCGGAACAGGACGGCCACGGCCTTCAGGTCGCCGTCCTTGAGGCTCTGGTACGTCGCGACGGCGTCATCGAAGTCGGCGATGTGGGAGACCAGGGGCTCCACGTCGACCCTGCCGCGGGCAAGGAGATCGAGGAAGCACGCCAGGTTCCGGCGTTCCGTCCAGCGTACGTAGCCGATCGGGTAGTCCCGCCCTTCGAGCTCGTACCCCGGGTCATAGCGTCCGGGGCCGTAACTGCGCGAGAAGCGGACGTCGAGCTCCTTCTCGTAGTACGCGTTCCACGGCAGGTCCAGGCGGCACTTGCCGATGTCGACGACACGGCCGCGGTCGCGGCAGAGCCGCGCGGCCAGCTCGACGGGCTGGTTGCTGCTGCCGCCGGCGGCCAGGTACACCTGGTCCACGCCGTGACCGCCGGTGAGTTCGGCGACGGCGGCCTCCACGGCGGCGGAGGCGGGATCGCCGCAGGCCGCCGCGCCCAGACGCTCGGCGAGCTCGCAGCGCGCCGGGTCGGGGTCGGCCCCGACGACGCGGACTCCCGAGGCGGTGAGCAGCTGCGCCACCAGCTGCCCGATCAGCCCGAGGCCGACGACCAGCGCGACTTCGCCGAGCCGCGACTCGCCTTGGCGGACGCCCTGCATCGCGATCGACCCGACGGTGCCGAAGGCCGCGTGCCGCGGCGCGAGGCCGTCCGGCACCGGGGCGTAGAGGTTCTTCGGCACCCAGTTCAGTTCGGCGTGCAACGCGTGCTCGTTGCCGGCGCAGGCGACCAGGTCGCCGACCTTCACGTCGTCGATCCCGGCGCCGACCTGCTCGACCACCCCGCACAGCGAGTAGCCCAGCGGTGTGTAGGAGTCCAGCTTGCCCATCACCTTGCGGTAGGTGGCGGGCACCCCGTTGGTGGCCACGCTCTGCATGACCTTGGCCACCTGGTCCGGGCGGGAGCGGGCCTTGCCGAGCATCGACATGCCGGCCTCGGACACCTTCATGAGCTCGGTCCCGGTGGATATCAGCGAGTAGGCGGTGCGGACCAGCACACCGCCCGGCTTGCACCCCGGCACCGGCACGTCGAGCACCGACAGCTCGCCGCTCTTGTAGTTCTGAACAACCTGCTTCACCCGAGCTCCTCTTGTTTCTACGCCGTCAAGCCGCTTGGCTCTGGCCGGAGCCAGAGGTCGCGTCGCGATACCAGTACTCGAGCGTCAGCACATGCCACAGATGCTTGGAGAAGTCCCGCTGCCCGGCGGCGTCCTCGGCGACCATGCGCGCCAGCGCATCGCGGCGCAGGAACCCGGAATTGACGAGCACGCCGTCGTTGACCACCTCGCGCACCAGCGGTGCCAGGTCCCGGCTCATCCAGGCCCGCAACGGGGCGCTGAACAGGCCCTTGGGCCGGTACACGATCTCCCGGGGCAGGATCGAGGAGGCCGCCTCCTTGAGGACGGCCTTGCCCTGTCGTCCGGCGATCTTGCGGTCGCCGGGCACGGCGAACGCCGCCTTGACCACCTCGACATCCACGTACGGCACGCGCACCTCGGTCGAGGCGGCCATGCTCGAGCGGTCCGTGTACGCGAGGTTCAGGCCCGGCAGGAACATCCGGGCGTCGCCCAGGCACATGCGGTTGACGAAGTCGTCGAGGTCGTTGTCCTGGTAGATGTCCGCATGTTCGGTCAGCACGTCGTCGACCGTGGGTGCCAGGTCCGGATCGATCAGGGCGAGCAGCTCGTCCTGGTCGTACATGGTGTAGCTGCGCCGGAACGCGGTCTCCTCCGGCAGGTCGGCGAAGGAGAGGAACCGCTTCGCGAAGCGCACCGAGCGGTACCCCCGGCGGGCCGTGGCGACCGGTAGCCGGTTCACGGACGTGGACAGGGCACGGCGCAGCGGCCGTGGGACGCGCTGGTAGCGCAGCGCGATCAGGTTGGCCAGGTGCTTGCGGTACCCGGCGAACAGTTCGTCGGCGCCCATCCCCGAGAGCATCACCTTGACCCCGGCCTCGCGGGCGGCCGAGCAGATCAGGAAGGTGTTGATCGCGGCGGGGTCGCCGATCGGCTCGTCCAGGTGGTAGGTCATCTGCGGCAGCAGGTCGAGCACGTTCGGAGCGATCTCGATCTCGTGCAGATCGACGCCGAACCGCGCGGCCACCTGCCGGGCATAGCGCAGGTCGTCCGGCATCGCCTCGAACTTGGCGTCCTCGGCGCGGAACCCGATCGTGTAGGCGGAGATCCCGGGCCGGTCGCGGGCCGCCAGTGCGGTCAGATAGCTGGAGTCGAGACCGCCGGAGAGGAAGGTCGCCACAGGTACGTCGGAGAGCAGGTGGCGACGCGTCGACTCCTCGACGATGGCGGCCAGGTCCGGCTGCTCGCCGGCCCGGGCCCGCTCCTGGCCCTCGGCGGCGATGTCCTTCAGGTTCCAGTACCGGCCGCGCTCCACCCGGCCGTCCGGCCGGCACCGGAGCCAGCTTCCCGGTGGCAGCTTCTCTGCTTCGCGGAACGCGCACCGCGAGTCGGGCACCCAGTAGTACAGCAGCGAGGCCACCAGCGCCGCGTGGTCCACCTCCAGCCCTCCGCCGGTGGCGGCGGCGAGCGCCTTGAGCTCGGAGGCGAAGACGAGGCCCTCACCGCGCCGGAGCAAGAACAGCGGCTTGATGCCCAGTTGGTCGCGGGCGAGCACCAGGTCACCGGTTCGCTCGTCGAAGATCCCGAAGGCGAACATGCCGCGCAGCCGCGGCAGGCAGTCCGTGCCCCAGCGTCGCCAGGCTTCCAGCAGTACCTCGGAGTCAGAGGTTCCGCGAAAGCGCACCCCGGCGGCCGTCAGCTCGGCACGGAGTTCGGGCGCGTTGTACAGCTCTCCGTTGTAGGTGAGGGCGAGGCCGCCCGAGACCATCGGCTGGGCGCCGGTTTCGGACAGGTCGATGATGGCCAGCCGGCGGTGTCCGAGCTGCACTTCGCCGTCACCGACGGGGTGGCTGTAGCGGCCTGCTCCGTCCGGACCGCGGTGGGCGAGGGTATCGGTGAGCCGGTCGGTCACGGCCTTTCCGTCCGGCCAGCGGTACGTGCCTGCGATGCCACACATGTCTTACCGCGCTTCCTGGTCGATGTCCGGGACTCGTGCCCATGACGGCGGCTGACTCCGCGGCCGGTCCGTCACGTTCTCCCGGGCCCGCGCGTTGTGGCTGCGCAGCGCGGTGTGCAGGCCGTCCCACAGCGTGCCGTCGGTCCGGTCCCGCGGATCGGGGTCGATCAGCACCACACCGATCACCGGTATGAGCAGGTCCGCGAGTTGCCGCGCCACGGTGTGCAGCCATGCGGCGTTGCCGTGTCCGGCACGCACGACGAGCACGGTCTGCGTGCCGAGGTCCGGAAGGGTGGTCCATGCGGTGCCGGGCGCCACGGAGCCGACGCCGAGCCGGCGCTCCCGATGCGGCACGGTCGCGGCGGCTTCGCTGCCGACCACGGTGGGGTCTCCTGGCTTCGGGCGGCGCTTGGCGAGCTGTCGGCCGGGCAGAGCGTCGATGACGACCACCGGCTCCTCCGCCGCGAGTGCCTTGGCGAGGTCCAGGACGATCACGCTCGCGCTGTGCGCGCAGCCCAGTTCGAGCAGCGACACGGGTTCCGCGGAACCGCGCACGGTGCGGGCCAGGGACGCGGTGAGCCGTTCGCGTGCCGCTCGGGTCCGCCGGCGCTGCCCCAGCCGGCCCGAGCGGCGGGGCAGTTCCGCGATGACCGAGGCGCCGAGGTTCGCCGCGATGTCCCGGCGCAGTACGGGGCGGTCCGCCACCACGGTGCCGACGGCGGCCAGCGCGAGCCCGAGGACGAGCCCGAGGACGAGCCCGATGGCGGCGTTGGTGGCAGCGGCCCTGGGCAGGGAGTGCCGCACCGCGCGGGGGGCGTCCACGATCTGTGTGCCGGCGACGAGCCGGGGTGTGCCGGTGCGCGCCTCTCCGGCGCGCTGATCGAAATCGGCTATGCGCGAGGTGAGTTCGGCCCGGCGGGCGAAGAGTGACTCGAGGTTCGCGGAGTCTTCGGGGCCGCTCTGAGGCGATGCCTCGCCGATCGCCTCGTTGACCTGGGCGAGTTCGTCCCGCATGCGGTCACGCTGGCTGAGCAGATCCTTGGCCTCGGCGTTCGCGGCTTGCTGGATCCGTCTCACATGGTCCGCGACGAACGCTTCGGCCAGCGCCTTGGCGCGAGCCACCGCTTCGGCGTCGCTGTCACCCGTCGCATTGATCTGCAGCAGGTTGTTGGTCAGACCGACACCCTCGTAGTCCTGCATGAAGTCCTCAGGTTTTACCGGGGAGTCGAGGGACTTCAGGGCTGTTCCGGCGATGCGCGTCGTCTGCAGCAGGGCGACGTCGGTGCGGATCAGTGTTCCGGGGTCGTTCGGCTGGTCCGCCTGATGGGCGACGAGCACCTTGGTGACCGCGGTCGGCGGCGGCGGCATCAGGACCGCCACCGCCGCGCCGGCCAGCAGTCCGAGCAGCGCCATGGAGCACCAGAGGCGGCGGCGCCTGCGCACCGCGACGACCAGCGCGTGCAGGTCGAAGAGCGGAGTGGCGGCCGACGACTTCGACGTCGTGCTCGTCGTCATGCTGTACCTCCCCTTGCGTCGACGCCCACCGGAACGGCCGGAGTGGCGCCATCCGGAGAATCGTCGGCGGATGGCGTCGGACGGCCGCGGACCGTGCCGGCGACGACGATGCCGACGACCTTGTGCCCGGCGTCCGCGCACGCCTCGGCGATGCCGGCGAGCTCTGCCGCGGTCCAGTTGCCCGCGCTGAGCACGACCAGGGCACCGGACTCTTCGTCGCGGTCCGGAATCAGCGGCTGGGACACCGAAACCCCCACCACGCGCAGCGCGGGGTAACCCCTGCTCGAAGAGCTGGGGGAAGGATCGCTCCGGGCCTCGGCGACGAGGTGCCCGGCGGCCCGCTGGGCGATCTCGTCGCCGTCCGGGACGACGACCAGCAGCCCTGCGGGGGACGGCAGTTGGTCCCGCAGGCGGGCGCACACCCGCCGGTAGCGGATCTTCCTGCCGGCCTCGTCGCCGGACGCCTGCGGGGGCGGTGTGTCCCACCGCATGTCGACGCCGAGCAGCCGCCGGATCCGGGCCCGCGGGCCAAGGCCTTTCGGCCGACGCGCGCGCGGTTCACCAGGTACGTCGACCGTACCGAGGAGGGCCGAGCCCAGCGCGGCGGCGATCTCGGCTTCGCTGCGCAGCCGGCGGCTCATCCGTGCGGCGGTGAGATGGCCGATGACCGTGATCAGGAAGAACAGCAGCGCACCGCCGACGATGAGCTGCATCCTCGTCGGCGGTGCCTCGCCGGCCGGCCGGGCAGCCGGCCCCATGACGACCATGTTGGCCTTGTTGGTGGCCGGGTCGGCCTGCTCCAGCTTGCTGACGGCCACCTGGAGTGCGGTGCGCAGTTTCGCGAGCTCGGTGCGGGTCTGCACGCTCTCCACGGTCCGACCCGGATCGGCTGCCTCGGCCAGCTCGGTGATACGGCGGCTGGTCTGCGCCACCATCTTCCGCAGCGCCTCGGGCGCCGCCGCCGTCTCCGGGTCGGCGTTGTCGCCCGCGATCCGCGCGGCGAAGGTGACGTACTGCTGGGCCACCTGGTCGGAGAGCCGCTGCGCACGCTCCGGGGTCTCGGCCGTTCCCGAGATCGTGATGATGTTCCCGTCGGCGGCCTCGGCGTTCACCCGGTCCCGCAACTCGCTGCCGCTGACCCCGCTCCAGCCGAGCGTGGCAGCCGCGCGGTCGACCACGACCGAACTGGTCGCGATCTCCGCCTGGGTGAGCAGCTCGCGTTCCTCCCACGCCCCGGGCAGCAGGACGGATGCCGACGTCGTGTAGCGCGGCGGCAACAGCAAAGAGGTGCCGTAGCCGGCGAGCGCACCCACCAGGGTGAGGACGGTGAGAAGCCGCCGGCGCCGACGGATGATCCTGCCGATCGTGGCCAGGCGTATCGTGTCATCGCTCAACGGTGCGGCCTCTTCCCTGCACGGTCCGGGTCGCCCGCCGATACCGGAGTGTGGTTGCGGCAGGCTGCGGCGTAGGCGGCGAGCAGTGACGCTTGCGAGTTCCGCCAGGACAGCGGTCCGCTGATCCGTTCCTGGCCGATCCCGCCCATACGGGCTCGCTCCTGCGGATCGTCGAGCAGCAGGGCGATGAGCTTGGCGAACTCGGCCTCGTCGTTGGCCGGCGCGTAGACGGCGGCGTCACCGGCGGAGACGCGCGCCTCCTTCAGGTCGAACGAGACGATCGGCCGGCCCATCGCCATGTACTCCAGGACCTTGTTCATGGTCGACACGTCGTTGAGCGGATTACGCGGGTCGGGAGACAGGCACACGTCCGCCGTGGACAGGTAGCGCACCAGGTCGGCGTCCGGAATGCGCCCGGTGAACTGCACCTGCTCGGTGAGTCCGAGCTGCCGGGACAGCTCCACCATCGCGTCGAAGGCGTCGCCGGCACCGACGAACACCGCGTGCCAGTCGGTCCGCCCGAACTCGTCGCGCAGCTTCGCCAGGGCCCGCAGGGCGTAGTCGACGCCGTCCTGAGGACCCATGACGCCGAGGTAGCACAGCAGATGCGGCTTGCCGCGCTTCAACTCCGGCTCGGGAGGCGCCGGTTGGAACCGGTCGGTCTGGGGCGCACTGCGCACCACGAAAACGTCCTCAGGGCGTCGGCCGCCACGGCGCACCGCGACGTCCCGATAGCTCTCGTTCGTGGCGAGCACGATGTCCGCGGCCCGGTAGGTCCGCCGTTCCAGCGCGCACACGGCGCGGTAGAGCAGATCCTTGCCGCGGCCGAACCGGGAGAGGTACAGCTCGGGTACCAGGTCGTGCTGGTCGAAGACGAACCGCGCGCCGCGCCGCTTCAGCCACAGCGCGGGCAGGAACAGCAGGTCGGGCGGATTGCAGGCGTGGACCACGTCGACCGGGCCGACCTTGCGGGCCAGCCGGGCCGTGTGCCACAACGCCGTTCCGTACTCCCGCAGGTAGCCGGCCGGTCCGCCGGTGGCCGCGCGCAGCGGGTAGCGGTGGATCCGCACCCCGTCGATCACTGCCTCCGGCTCCGTGTCCCGCTTCTCCCCCCGGGGACAGATGACGTGCACCTCCCAGCCCGCGTCGCGCAGGGTCGTGCACTCCTGCCACACCCGCCGGTCGAACGGCACCGACAGGTTCTCCACCAGGATCAGCGCGCGACGGGCCGTCCCGTCGCCGCTGGTTGCGTCACCAAGCAAGGCCCACGTACCCCGGTTCGGTCCGGCGCGCTTCGGCGTCGGGAAGGTGGATGAGGTCGATGATCACCGGGCCGTCGCCATGAGGCAGCGCCGAGAGCACGGCCGGGTCTCTGGTCCCGACCAGGCACACCTCGGCGTGCTCGAGCACGTCGTCGACGGAATCCGCGAGCAGCCGGGCGAGGTGTGGCAGCCGGGTCTCGATGTACTCGCGGTTCGCACCGAGCAGCCGGGAGAGGTTCACGTTGGGGTCGTAGATCCGCAGGTCGTACCCCTTGCCGAAGAGTGTCTCCGCCAGTTCGACGAGCGGGCTCTCGCGGAGGTCGTCGGTGCCGGGTTTGAAGGACAGCCCGAACAGGCTCACCCGGCGCTTGCCGGTGCGTTCGACCAGCTCCACCGCGCGTTGCAGATGTGCGGAGTTGGAGGGCAGCACATGGGCGAGGATGGGTACGGAGACGTCGGCCCGCTGCGCCGCGTGGACCAGGCTGCGCAGGTCCTTGGGCAGGCAGGAGCCGCCGAAGGCGAAGCCGGGCCGCAGGTAGGCGGGGCTGATGTTCAGCTTGCGGTCGGCCAGGAACACGTCCATCACCTGGTGCGAGTCCACGCCGAGCGCCTGGCACACCGCACCCAGTTCGTTCGCGAAGCCGACCTTGAGGCCGTGGAACGCGTTGTCCGCGTATTTGATCGCCTCGGCCGTCGGGACCGGCACCCGGAACACCTCGCCGGGCAATCCTTCGTACAGCGCCGTCAGCACATCGCCGCTTGCCGGGTCGAGCTCGCCGATGACGGTCTTGGGCGGGTCGAAGAAGTCCCGCACGCTGGTGCCTTCGCGCAGGAATTCCGGGTTGACCGCGACTCCGAAGTCCACCCCGGCCGTGCCGCCGGCGTACTTCTCCAGGATCGGGACCAGCAGGTTCAGACAGGTGCCCGGCAGCATGGTGCTGCGGAACACGATGGTCTGCCGCCCGCCCCGCTCGGCCACCGCGGCACCGATCTGCTCGGTGACCCGCTCCAGATATGTGGTGCACAGGCTTCCGTTGGGCTCCGACGGTGTACCGACGCAGATCAGCGACACCTCGCTGCCCATGATCGCCTCGCGGACGTCGCCGGTGGCGCGCAGTGCTCCGGTCCGTACGACGTCGGCGATGAGCTCGCCGATCCGCTCCTCGACCACCGGGGCCTTGCCGTCGTTGACCAGGTCGACCTTGACCGGGTTGACGTCCACCCCGATGACCTCGTGGCCCATGCTGGCCAGGCACGCGGCCGACACGCAGCCCACGTAACCGAGCCCGAAAACGCTGACTCTCATGACGCGTTCCTCCCCCCAGACAGGCCTTGGTGGCCTGCCGTACCTGCGTCGGCCGGCCGGTTGAGCCGCTGCCTTCCGCGCATCAGTAGGCCCCCTGCCCGTGGAGCACGGCACGCAGCGTCTTCCACAAGATCACTGTGTCCAGGGCGAGCGACCAGTCCTCCACGTACCGCAGGTCGAGGCGGACCGCCTCCTCCCACGGCAGGTCGCTGCGTCCGCTGATCTGCCACAGGCCGGTGAGTCCGGGCTTGACCAGCAGCCGTCGCCGGATGTCCGGGCCGTACGCAGCGCACTCCTCCGGCAACGGCGGCCGCGGACCGACGAGCGACATCGAGCCGGTGAGCACGTTGAAAAGCTGCGGCAGTTCGTCGATCGAGTACCGGCGCAGCACGGCTCCCACCCGGGTGACTCGCGGATCCCGGCGGAGCTTGAACAGCAGCCCTGCCCCCTCGTCGAGGCCGGCCAGCTCGGCACGTGCCCCGTGGGCCCCGGCGACCATGGTGCGGAACTTCAGGATGGTGAACTCGCGGCCGTCCTTGCCGACCCTGCGCTGGCGATAGACCGCCCCACCCCGGCTGTCCACCAGGACGAGCAGCGCGACGAACACCATCAGCGGGGCGAACAGCATCAGCAGGACCGCCGCGGCCACGCGGTCGACGACCCCTTTGACCGCCCGGCGGCCCCCGGTGAAGGTCGGCATGCTGACCCTCAACAGCGGGATCCCGAGCACCGCGTCGACGTGCAGCCGCGGTCCGGCCACCTCCATGAGCACGGGGGCCACGACCATCTCGGCATCGCTGCCCTCGAGGTTCCACGCCAGCCGCTGGAGCCGGTCCGGTGACCAGTGCGGGTCCGGTGTGACCGCGACGACACGGTAGCCGTCGCGGCGGACGTGGCCCGCGACGTCCGTCAGTCGGCCGACGACCGGCACACCGTCCAGTTGGTCACCGTCGAGCCCGAGACCGTCCGTCGTGCACACGGCGTCCACCCGCCAGCCGAGGTGCGGGAACTTGCGGGTCCGGCTGATCAGGTCGCGCACGGTGGCCGGGCTCCCGGCAGCGAGCACCGGTCTCAAACACCGTCCCTCGTACCGCTGTTTGTGCAGCCCGAGGCGGAGCAGATATCGCTCGGTCATCGTGACGAGCGCGATCGCGGGGATCGCGACGAAGATCCAGAGCTTGATGTTGCGCGAGGTGAGGGCGATCCCGCCGAGCGCCAGGACGACGGTCGCCGTGAACAGTGAGCGTCCGAGCCGGCGGAATTCCTCGGCGCCCTGGCCGAGTACCGCCGGAGCCCACGACCGGTTCACCGCAAGTGCTCCCAGCACCAGCAGTTCGGTGCCGAATGCGAGAATTCCCCACTTCTCGTGCCAGTTGGCCGCGTCTCGGGACCCGAAGAAGTTGCCGATCGCCGCCACCACCAAGGCGGTGGCCACGGTGTCGCTGATGATCACGGTGCGGCGGTACCGCTGTTCCCAGCCGTTCACAGGCCGGCTGATTGCCCCATTCGCCAGACGCCCCCGCGTCGACGGAACAGGGCCGACTAGTCCCCCCTGTTGCACAGAACCCCCCAGGTTCCCAGTGGTTCGACGTGCTCGCCTAACACTGTTCCTCCCCCCGGGGGCCCCCGCCCCCCGCACGCATCCACCCCTCGGGAGGCCCATCGCCCCCCGCGCCGCGCTGTTCCTCGTCTGTGGGAGGGCCCCCGCCCGCCCCTTGCACGACATCACGGCCGCTTCGGCGCTACTTGAACAACCCGCCCTGCCAGCAGCGGACTTGCACGTCCTGTCGGACTCTCGAGGTGCATGGGAACCGCCGGAACCTCGGGTGCTCCCCGCACCCGAAGCCCCCTCTTGGGCCCCAAGAACTGATCATCCCCACATCTGGCGGTGAGGATACGACTGCTGACTTTCCGTAGTGCCGGACTTGTCGGTCACTACTGGTCGCGTTGTGTCCGAGACTGGTCGTCTCGTGCCCGAGCGGTTGAAGCACGGTCAATCTAGACCAGCAGGGCCGATCTGTAGAGAGGATGTGTGCAATTTGTGGTCAAGCTTTGAGGCTGGACTCAACTGCCGGTGTCTACAGGTGACTTGATGCCATCGTGCGCTCAGGAGCGCACGATGCGAGGGTGTCGGTGTCCGGCGGCAAGTTCAAGAGCGCCCCGCCGCGCCACGGTCCGAGTGCGGGCCGGCGGCCCAGGCGCCGATGAGGGGTGCGTCGCGAACAGCCGGCGCTCGACGTGCGGGCAAGCTTGATCAATCCCGAGCGGCAGATGCCCGGCGGAACCGTCAGGCGGCGCAGCAGAGCGCTTCGGAGCCGGCCGGGATCGAGGGCCGGCCCACGGTCAGGTGCACCGGGTGGGCGTCCGCCGCGCCCTGCGAGCGCTTGCGTGCGAAGACGACGAGACGCAGCACCGCGAACCGCGCGACACCGGCCAGTGCGGAGGCGGACAGGTAGGCGACCTGCTGGGGCAGCGCGCCGGGCTCCGAAGCCAGTTGGTGCAGAACGAGCATCGCCACACAGGTCACCGTGTACGCCGCCGCCGCGGATCCGGCCGACTGCACATGCTGGCGCCAGGTCGCGCGCCCACCCGCGCCGAAGGTGAAGCGTGCGTGCAGCTCGGTGGCGAGGAGCGTGGAGACCGCGGTGATCAGAGCGTTGGCGAGGGCCCAGGGGATCCAGGAGGCGAGGGCCGCCACGGCGAAGCTGGAGGCCAGCCCCACCCCGCCGCCGCAGAGCACGAAGCGGGCGAAGGCGGTGACGGCGCCGGGCATCGCCTGCTGCTGACCCTGTGCTGTCTCCATGGTCCGACCCCTTCGGCTCTCACTCTGCGAAAACGCGCACCCCTCGACCGCGGGGCCGGAGGCTGTGCTGCCATAGTGGCACATAAATGGCGCCACGTGGAGCCATATTCGGCATCGCGCGTGCCGCCCGCAGTGTCGTGGCGGGGCGTGAATCGCGAATGCGCAGGTCGGAGGCTCGATGTAGTGCCGGAGGTTCGGTGCCTGCCCTTCGTCGTCGCGGGTCGCGGGTGCTGGGTGGAGGCAGTTCCCCTCGCGCATTCTCTGAAGGGACCCCTCTGGGCGGGCTCCCGGAGGTCGATCGTCGAACCTCGCGGCGCCTGGCGATGCCAGTCGGCGCCATCAGGTGCCTCGATGGTGGCGTCCAGGAGGCCGTGAATCCATGTGGTGCCGCGCTGGCGCAATCTGATGATGACGCATTTCCGCAGCTCAGAGCCTTCAGGTTGATCGGAGACGGTGATTGCTTCCCGTGGGTACTTGCCTGTGATGCCACTGTGGTGCCATGATGACGTCATGGACCTCACGCCGTATGTCGACAACCTGCGCCGCGAACTCGCGGTGGCCGCCGAAGCCGGCGGCGAAGAAGCCCGCGAAATCGCCGAGCGCCTCACCGCTCCCCTGGAGTCGGCGACCCGCCTGACGATGCTCAACGTGCTCTCCGCCGCGATGGACGAGGTCACCCGTGAACTCGCCCCGGGTTCGGTCGACGTACGGCTGCGCGGACTCGACCCCGACTTCGTGGTGACACGGCCGGCGGGCGACGAGGCGTACGAAGAGGGGAGCGGGCCGGCCGAGCCGCTCAGGGCTCCGGCTCCGGCGCCCGCCGACGGCGACGAGGGCGGTACCGCCCGCGTCAATCTGCGCCTGCCGGCCCACCTCAAGGCGCGTGCCGAGGAGGCCGCGGCTCGCGAGGGCCTGTCGGTCAATGCCTGGCTGGTGCGGGCCGTGTCGGCCGCGGTCGACGGTGGTACTCAGTCGCGTACGTCGGAGAAGACCCGAGCCACCCGCACCGTCGGAAACAGCTTCACGGGCTGGGTGCGCTAGCCGCGCCCCGCTCCCACTTCACTCACACCACGTCCCACCAGCAGGGACGCCGCGAAGACCCAAGAGGACGGGACAGCCATGCCTTCTTTCGACACCCCTCTGCCGATCTCGGTCACCGCCAACGTGGCCGCCGGTTCCATCCAGTTCACCGCGACCGACCGCCACGACACCGTCGTCGAGGTGCGGCCCCGCGACCCGAAGAAGGACAAGGACGTCCGGGTCGTCGAGCAGACCGAGGTCACCTATTCCGGCGGTGTGCTGACCATCAGGACACCCAAGGGTCCCTACCTCATCGGGCCCACCGGCAGCGTCGACGTGACGGTCGAACTGCCCACCGGCTCGCGCATCGACACGACCGGCTCCTGGACCCAGGTGCTCGGCGAGGGCCGGCTCGGCGAGGTCCGCGTGAAGACCTCGTCGGGTGACGTCCGCCTGGACGAGACGGGCCCGCTCCAGCTGACCGCGTCGCACGGTTCGATCACCGTCGGTCAGGTCGAGGGCCTGGCCGAGATCACCACCAGTTCCGGCAGTGTGCGCGTCGGTGTCGTGGACGGCCCGGCCGTTCTGAAGAACTCGCACGGCTCCACGAACGTCGGCGCCGCGATCGGTGAGCTGCGGGTGAGCGGAGCCAACGGCGACATCGACATTCAGCGCGCCGAGAGCTCGGTCACCGCGACCACCGCCCACGGCACCCTGCGCGTGGGCGATGTGGCCCGTGGCACCGTCCAGTTGGAGACCTCCTACGGCGCCATCGAGATCGGCGTCCGCGAGGGCACGGCCGCCTGGCTCGACGTCAGCTCGAGCAACGGGCAGGTGCGCAACGGGCTCGCCTCCTCCGACAACCCGGACAAGACCGACGAGACCGTCGAGGTCAAGGCCCGCACCCGCTACGGCAACATCGACATCCGCCGCGCCCGCGCCTGACTGCCAAGTCTCCGCCCACCAGCCCCACTTCACCGCTCACCGCTCCTTCGAATGGGAGGGCCTCATGCCTTCTTCTGTCATGCCCACGTCCAGTCGGTCCGGCGGTTCCCCCTCGCCGGCCGCAGTATCCGCCGTCGGTCTGCGCAAGTCGTACGGCGACAAGACCGTCCTCGACGGCATCGACCTCGTCGTGCCGGCCGGGTCCGTGTTCGCGCTGCTCGGTCCGAACGGCGCCGGCAAGACCACCGCCGTGAAGATCCTCTCCACGCTCATCGCGGCCGACGGCGGGCAGGCCCAGGTCGCGGGCCACGATCTGGCTGCCGAGCCGCAGGCGGTGCGGGCCGCGATCGGTGTCACCGGGCAGTTCTCCGCTGTCGACGGTCTGATCACCGGCGAGGAGAACATGCTTCTGATGGGGGACCTGCACCACCTGTCCCGTGCCGAAGGGCGGCGTACCGCAGCTGAGTTGCTGGAGAGATTCGACCTCACGGACGCGGCGAAGAAGCCCGCATCCACCTACTCCGGTGGCATGAAGCGCCGTCTCGACATCGCCATGACGCTGGTCGGTGATCCGCGGATCATCTTCCTGGACGAGCCGACCACCGGACTCGACCCGCGGGCCCGGCACAACATGTGGGGCATCATCCGTGAGCTGGTCTCCGGCGGCGTCACCGTCTTCCTCACCACGCAGTACCTGGAAGAGGCGGACGAACTCGCCGACCGCATCGCCGTCCTGAACGGCGGGAAGATCGTCGCCGAGGGCAGCGCCGACGAGCTGAAGCGGTTGATCCCCGGCGGACACGTCCGAATCCGCTTCACCGACCCGGCCGCCTACCAGTCCGCCGCCGTTGCCCTGCATGAGGTCACCCGGGACGACGAGTCGCTGTCGCTGCAGATCCCGAGCGACGGCAGCCAGCGTGAGCTGCGCTCGATCCTCGACTGGCTGGACTCCGCCGGAGTCGAGGCGGACGAACTGACCGTGCACACCCCCGACCTCGACGACGTGTTCTTCGCCCTGACCGGCCCCACCGCAGGCCCCTCTGCCGGCTCCACCGCCGTCCCCAACCAGTCCAAGGAGACCGTCCGATGAGCGCCCTCTCTCTCGCCGTCCGTGACTCGAACACGATGCTGCGGCGCAACCTGCTCCACGCTCGGCGCTATCCGTCGCTGACCCTGAACCTGCTGCTCACTCCGGTCATGCTGCTGCTGCTCTTCGTCTACATCTTCGGCGAGGTGATGAGCGCGGGCATCGGCGGCGGCGGAGCCGACAGATCCGAGTACATCGCGTATCTCGTCCCGGGCATCGTGCTGATGACCATCGGCTCCACCACGATCGGCACCGCGGTCTCCGTCTCCACCGACATGTCCGAGGGCATCATCGCCCGCTTCCGCACCATGGCGATCCACCGCAGCTCCGTCCTCATCGGACACGTCGTCGGCAGCGTCCTTCAGGCGGTCGCCAGCGTGGTCCTCGTCGGCGCGGTGGCAGTGGCCATCGGCTTCCGCTCCACCGACGCCACCGTTCTGGAGTGGCTCGCGGCGCTCGGACTGCTCGTGCTCTTCGCCACGGCGCTCACCTGGATCGCCGTCGGGATGGGCCTGATCAGCCCGAACGCCGAGGCTGCCAGCAACAACGCCCTGCCGCTGATCTTCCTCCCGCTCATCTCCAGCACCTTCGTCCCGGTCGACGCGATGCCGGGCTGGTTCCAGCCGATCGCCGAGTACCAGCCCTTCACCCCGGCCATCGAGACCCTGCGCGGTCTGCTGCTCGGCACCGAGATCGGCCACAACGGGTGGCTGACCGTGGTCTGGTGCGTGGGGCTCGCCGTCCTCGGTTACGTCTGGTCCAAGTCGGTGTTCAACCGCGACCCGAAGTAGGGGGTGGCAGCTTGCGGGCCGCACCCGCGGATCGTCCTCCGGGGCGGCGTACTCCGACATCGCGTCGGCGTACGCCGCCCCGTTGGTTCTGCCGCCGCTTCCCGCCTCGGCGACTCAGGCATCTTGAGCCAGAGGAGTTGGGCCTTGGGAGAGGCGGACGCGGTGACCTCAGGTGCATCGGCTGCTGCGTGGGTCTGGCCGCCGCGGTCGTCGCCGCGCTCATTCCCGTCCGTGCCGTGGCCGCGGCACCGCTGCCCGAAGGCGGGGAGCAGCCCTCGCCCAAGGTGCCGCAGGCGCGGGCCTGACACGATGCGACGCGGTCCGGGCCCGTACCGAGGTGGGGCCCGGCCGGACCTTCGGGGTCGGACGGACGGGATGGGCGAGCCGCGCCACCCCGATCGCGCCGGACAGGCCCCTCGCGGTCTCCCGGAGCGGCCGCACCACGTCGCCCCGCGGACGCACCACCTCACCCCCGCAGCCGTATCCCCGCTCGCGCGGGGAAGTCGCACACCAGCGCCGGAATGTCTCCGTCCGCCAGAACGTTGGTATCTGCAACGACCGACACCGAAGCTCCCACGTCACCAGCGAGGAAACGTGAACCAGCACAGCCCCGAGCAGCCCGCCGACATCGTTCCCCGTCTGCGGGCCACGTACCGCGCCGGCCGAACGGCCCCCGTCGACTGGCGTACGGCCCAGCTCCGCCGGCTGCGCGAGATGCTCACCGAGCACGGCACCGACCTCGCCGACGCCCTCCACGCCGACCTCGGCAAGAGTTCCACCGAGGCCTTCCGTACCGAGATCGACTTCACGGTCCGCGAGATCGACCACACGCTGGAGCACCTCGACGACTGGCTGTGCCCGGAGCCCGCGCCCGTCCCCGCGCACATCGGCGAGGCGACGGCCTGGACCCAGTACGACCCGCTGGGCGTCGTTCTTGTGATCGCGCCGTGGAACTATCCGGTGCAGCTGCTGCTGACGCCCATGATCGGCGCGCTCGCCGCGGGCAACGCGGTGGTGGCCAAGCCCAGTGAGATGGCCCCGGCCACCTCTCTCGTCCTCGCGCGCCTGCTGCCGCGGTTCCTCGACACGGACGCCGTGGCCGTCGTCGAAGGCGGGATTCCCGAGACCACCGCCCTCCTCGCGGAGCGCTTCGACCACATCTTCTACACCGGCAACGGGACGGTCGGCCGCATCGTCATGACGGCCGCGGCCCAGCACCTCACGCCGGTCACGCTCGAACTGGGCGGCAAGTCACCCGTGTTCGTCGACCGGGACGCCGACCCCACCACGGTCGCCGCCCGCCTGGCGCGCGGCAAGTTCCTCAACGCCGGCCAGACATGCGTCGCACCCGACTACGTCCTCACCGATCCGGACACCGCTCGCGCCCTGGAACCCGCCCTGACCGAGGCCGTGCGGCAGCTGTACGGCGCCGAGCCGGCGATCTCCCCCGAGTACGGCCGGATCGTCAACGATCGCCACTTCGACCGGCTCTGCGGCCTGCTGGACTCCGGACGCGTGGTGGTCGGCGGTACCACCGACCGCGACCGCAAGTACATCGCCCCGACCGTCCTGGCCGATGTCGACCCCGGCGCCCCGGTCATGCAGGAGGAGATCTTCGGCCCGGTCCTGCCCATCGTCACCGTTCCCGGACTGGATGAGGCCATCGACTTCATCAACGACCGCGACAAGCCGCTGGCGCTGTACGCCTTCACCGAGTCGGCCGACACCCGCCGGCGGCTCGCGGCGGAGACGTCCTCCGGCGGCCTCGGATTCGGTCTGCCGCTCGCCCATCTCACCGTCTCCGACCTGCCGTTCGGCGGAGTCGGCGAAAGCGGCATGGGCAACTACCACGGCCGGTACTCGATCGAGACGTTCAGCCACCGCAAGGCCGTCCTGCAGAAGCCGCTGGGCTGAGGGCCGCCGGCCGGGTTGCCCGCCGGGTCAGTACGCCGCATCCAGCCGCTCCCGCTGCTGCTCCGTGAGCTCCAGGTCGACCGCCTCCAGGCTCTCGTTCAGCTGCGCCACCGAGGACGCCCCGACGAGGGGAATCATGGGAACCTCCCCGCCGATCAGCCAGGCCAGCACCACCTGGTTGACGGTCGCGCCGGCCTCCTTCGCCACCTCGTGCAGCGCCGCCAGCCGTACCGGCGTGCCCGCATGCTCGAAGTCGCTCCCCAGCGGCTTGTCCTCCCGGACGTACGCGCCGGACAGCAGTGGCGAGTAGGCGACCAGCGGCAGCCCGGGTTCGGAGCGCAGATAGCTCAGCAACTCCCCGCTCACCACGCCTTCCTGACCGTCGGGCGATCGACGGCTCGGGAAGTCGGTGCGCCGGCGCAGATAGCTGTGGTGGTACTGAAGAACCTCGTACCCCGGCAGACCGGCGTCCCTGGCCAGGGCCCGGGCACGTTCGACCTGCCAGGCCCAGTGGTTGCTCACCCCCAGCAGACCGACGCTGCCGTCGGCGACGAGCCCGGCGAAGGCTTCGACGGTCTCCTTCATCGGCACCCGCCGGTCCTGGGTGTGGGCGTAGAGGAGATCGATCTTCTCCACGCCCAGGTGCTTGCGGCTCCGCTCCGCGGACTCCCGGATCACCCGCGCCGACAGCCCTTCGATGTCGTGGGAGAACGTGGTGCTGGGCCTGTTGGGCCGTCCGCCGAGTTTGGTGGCGATCACCACCTCGTCCGTGACTCCGCGGCTGCGCCGCCAGCGGCCGAGGAGCTGCTCGCTCTCCCCGCCCTGGCTTCCGGTGTTCCAGAACGCGTAGTTGTCGGCGGTGTCGATGAAGGTGCCACCGGCCTCGACATAGCGGTCGAGCACGGCGAACGACGTGGTCTCGTCGGTGGCGGTGCCCAGCAGCATGGCGCCGAGGCTCAGGACGCTCACCTCGCGGCGGGTTCTCGGGTCCTCACCGATCGTGCGGTATCTCATCCCGGTTCCTCTCCTGCGCCGTGGTGCCAGGGCGCAGGAGAGGAGTCTGGATCTTCGAGAGTACTCCAAGTCAACCCCTGGCGTGGACAGTTGCCGAGGCGCGTCGGGTCGGCGGCGCTTGCCGCGGCCGTCGGGTCCGCGTTCACCCCTTCCGTCGTCCGCACTCGGCGTGATAGTCAAGAAACTGACTAGTCACTATTCTGACTATGGCATCCATGCAGAGTCAGTCCGGGAAGCCTGGAGGAACCATGACGAGCACCACCGACCGATTCCGCGCAGCCGTGGAGAGCCGTGATCTCACCGCTCTGGACGATCTGTTCACCGAGGACGTGCGCTTCTACAGCCCGGTCAAGTTCAAGCCCTTCGAGGGCAGGCCGATGGTGATCGGCCTGTGCAATGTCCTGTTCCGTACCTTTGAGGAGTTCCGCTACGTCGGACGGCTCGACGGCACCGGGGAGACCGCGGACGGCAAGGAGGCGCCGTCCGAGATCCTGGTCTTCCGGGCCACGGTCAACGGCAAGCAGATCCATGGCCTCGACCTCCTTCAGTTCGACGAGTCGGGAAGGATCAAGGAGTTCACCGTGATGGTCCGCCCGCTGTCCGCCGTGCAGACCATGGCGGACGCCGTGTTCGCCGGTCTGGTCGCCGACGGCCTCGTGCCCGCACCCGCCGAGGGCTGACCCCGCGCGCCCGATCCGTGCCCGACTCACCCGTGTCGCTGTTGGGCCGAACGGGTGAGGCGCGCCAGGATGGGGAGCATGAGTAGGTACGAGAGGTACGACGTCACCGACGAGCAGTGGGAGGGCCTCGCCCAGGTCGTCCCCCTGCGCAGCCGTAACGAGTGGCCGTCGCGTGTCGACCACCGGACCGTCCCCCACGACTACGAGGCCGTCGAGCAGCGCCGGTTCGTCGTTCTGCGCGTGCAGGTCTTCGCCGACGCGCGCGAGGTCGCCGAGTACCTCGTCGCGCAGATCCCGGTCCTGCTCGACCTGACCGGCGCCGACACCGATGTCGCCAAGCGCATCCTGGACTTCAGCAGCGGTGTCGTCTTCGGCCTCGGCAGCGCCATGCACCGGGTCGACCGGAACGTCTTTCTGCTCGCCCCCGTCGGCACCGAGGTCGAGGGCCTGGCAGCCGCCACCGACACCCTGAGCCGCTCCGTCCCCCGTTCGTAGGAAGGTCGCCGAGGCGGAACGGTTCGGCGTGTCGAACGCTGCGTACGGTCCGGTTCATGACCACCAGCAGTCCGCTCACCGGCCCGGATTCCGTGCCGGCCGGCGCACCCAGTGCCCGCCCGACCGTCACCGAACTGCGGCTGTCCGCCTTCCGCAAGCACCGGGGAGCGACGTATCCCGTCGCCCCGCTCACCCTCTTCGCCGGGCCCAGCGGCAGCGGCAAGTCCAGTGTCCTCCAGGCGTACGAGGCGCTGGCACGGCTCGGCGCGGGCGACGAACTCGACGAGGCGTTCCCGGACCCGGCGGCCTGTGTACCGGAGTCGGCGGGGCCCGACGCACAGGGGCGACGGGGATTCCGCATCGGCTGCACGGTCGACGGTCCCGTGGGCCCGGTACGGCTCGACCTCGCCGTCCAGGCCGAACCCGAGCTGCGCATCGTCGGCGAGCGGTTGAGCTGCGGGCGCCAGACACTGCTCACCACCGCGCTGCGTGACCCAGGACGGGCCACGGTCCAAGCTGCCTGGCACACCGCCGGATCCGTGTCCGTGACCCGCGCACCGCTCCCCGACGACCGGCTCGGCACAGCGCTGCTGCCCTTGCGCGTGGCCGGCAAGACGGACGGCCAGTTACGCGTGCTCGCCGCTGCCGAACAGGTGGTGGTCGCTCTGCGCTCGGTCTTCGCCTGCGACCCGCAGCCGTACGGCATGCGTCGGCCGGTGGCGGCGGGGGAGGGCAGGCTGCGACGGGGCTGCGACAACCTCGCCGAAGTGCTGCACCGCACGCGCAGCGAGTGTGCCAGGCGTCATGCCCGGCTGGCCGCGGCGGCCCGCACCGGATGCGCCGGGGATGTGGCGGATCTGGCCGTGGAGGAACTGGGTGACGGGACGGTACGGGCTCTGCTCGGCCGGGGCGAAGGGCGGGACGCGACGCCCGTGGGGCGGCTCGGGGAAGGCGAGTTGAGGTACCTGGGACTCGCGCTGGTGCTGCTCACCGGGCCCGGCGTGCTCGCGATGGACCAGGCGGCGGAGGTGCCGTCCGCGTATCAGTCCCTCACCGTCCTCGCGGACGGCTTCGACCGCTGTCTCGACCCGCGGCAGGCACGCGAACTGGCCCTCTTGGCCGCGGAGATGACGGCACGCGGGCATGTACGGCTGGTGGGGGCCGTCGCCGATGCGGGCTTCGCGCGCGGGGTGGAGGGCGTGACGGTGGTAGATCTGGTCCCGTGACGAGACACGACGGACTGGATGTGGCCGGGTTGCAGCGCAGGCTCGCCGAATTCGCTCAGGCGCGCGGCTGGGAGCCGTACCACACCTCGAAGAATCTGGCAGTGGCGCTCAGCGTCGAGGCGGCCGAACTGGTGGAGATCTTCCAGTGGTTGACGCCCGAGGAGTCGGCGCGCGTGATGGAGGACCGGGAGAAGGCGCACCGGGTGCGGGACGAGGTCGCCGATGTATTGGCATACCTGCTCCAGTTCTGCGAAGTGCTCGGTGTGGACGCGCTGTCGGCACTCTCCGACAAGATCGACCGCAACGAGACCCGCTTCCCGGTGAAGTGAACTCCAGGTGGAATGAGAGGGTCCGGAAGCCTGTTGATCATGCTTCTGTCACTCTCCGGAGTTGTCTACTTATCCACAACCGCCTTGCTGTCCACAGATTTCCGAATTCCTCTGGCGTTCAGGCTCAACCGCCTTCACTCTGGGTAATGAACTGAGTGGGCAGTAAGTCGTACGAACGGGGGCGGCGTTCATGGACGCGGAGCGGCTCATCGACGCGAGTCGACATGCCTTGGCACAGAGCAGGGAAGTGCCGGACATCGTGGCGGAGGCCTGGCAGGCCCAGGCCCTCGCCCAGGCGATCGGAGACAGGCTGGCGGCCCACGGGCCACTGGAGGTGAGAGGCGAGGCGCGCGGACTCAGCGAGATCGGCGGAGGCGGCGGTTCCGCGCTGGACCACCCGGTCGTCCGCAGCGCCGGGATCAGAGCCGCGCAGCTCTCCGGGGTGGCCGACGCACGAGAGACGCTGATCGGACTCGGCGCGCTGCTGGGCGACGTGGGGATCGCCCTGGTCGGGGTGGCCTGCGGCACCGACGAGGAGGGTCTGTACTGGCAGTGCATCGAGGCCATAGACGCGGCCGACGAGTCGAACGACCGGGTGCGCGGGATGCTGCGACGGCTGACCGCGCGGGAAGCGGCGAGACCGCCTGATGCGGTCAGAGCGAGAGCCGGACCTGCGGCCACCCCGTCCGTTCGGAGTGACTCTCCGGCCGAGCGCCTGACGAAGCCGTCCGAGGCCGGTCCGCCGTGCCCGCGTGGCGCGTCCGGGCAGTCCGGGCCCCCGGCGCCGCCCGGGAGGTCCGGGCCGTCGGAGCTGCCGGGCACGTCAGGGACATCAGGGACGTCGGGGCCGGTGGTCATGCCGGATGCGGTGGACTCGGCGGCGGGTACATCGTGACCGGTGCGTGTGCCGGGCGCGGCGCGGGCGCGTATGCCGACTCGGTGCGGGTGCGGGTGCGGGTGCGGGTGCGGGTGCCGGAGGCGGCGCCGGCTCGGGCGAGGGTGCCGGGCATGGCGCGGCCCCGGGTGCCGGTGGGGGTGCCGGTGTGCCACGACCGGTCTTGTGCCCCGGGGCACGGTGTTCACCCGACCGTGGCAGGGCGGGACTGGCCACGACGGTGGGGTTGACTCACCCTCGAAGGTGCAGGATGGATGTATGGATCTTCGAATCTTCACCGAGCCCCAGCAAGGGGCGAGCTACGACACCCTGCTGACCGTTGCCAAGGCGACCGAGGACCTCGGCTTCGACGCCTTCTTCCGGTCCGACCACTATGTCGCCATGGGCTCCACCGACGGGCTTCCCGGGCCCACCGACGCATGGATCACCCTGGCCGGACTCGCCCGTGAGACCAGCCGGATCCGGCTCGGGACCCTGATGACCGCGGGCACTTTCCGGCTTCCGGGCGTGCTGGCCATCCAGGTGGCCCAGGTCGACCAGATGTCGGGCGGCCGGGTCGAGCTGGGCCTGGGCGCCGGCTGGTTCGAGGAGGAGCACAGGGCCTACGGCATCCCCTTCCCCAAGGAGAAGTTCGCGCGGCTGGAGGAGCAGCTCGCGATCGTCACCGGGCTCTGGGCGACGGAGGTCGGCAAGACGTTCTCCCACACGGGCCGGCACTACCAGCTGACCGATTCGCCCGCGCTGCCCAAACCGGTCCACGGCAAGGTGCCGGTGCTGATCGGCGGACACGGGGCGACCCGCACCCCGCGCCTCGCCGCGCAGTACGCCGACGAGTTCAACATCCCCTTCGCCTCCATCGAGGACAGCGAGCGCCAGTTCGGCCGGGTCCGCGCCGCCGCGGAGGCGGCCGGGCGCGCGGCCGGCGACCTGGTGTACTCCAACGCCCTGGTCGTCTGCGTGGGCAAGGACGACGCCGAGGTGGCCCGCCGAGCCGCCGCCATCGGCAGGGACGTCGACGAGCTCAAGGCGAACGGACTGGCCGGCTCGCCCGCCGAAGTCGTCGACAAGATCGGGCGGTACGAGGCGATCGGCGCGTCCCGGCTCTACCTCCAGGTCCTGGACCTGCACGACCTGGAACACCTGGAGCTGATCTCCGCACAGGTCCAGTCCCAGCTGAGCTGACACCTGTGCAGCCCGCCCGTTCGCTCGCCGCCGCCCTCGCCGAAGGCACCGTCGTCCTCGACGGAGGCCTCTCCAACCAGCTGGAGGCCCAGGGATGCGATCTGTCCGACGACCTCTGGTCGGCCAGGCTGCTCGCGGACGATCCGCGGCAGATCGAGGCGGCCCACGCCGCGTATGTCCGGGCGGGTGCACAGGTCCTCATCACCGCCAGCTATCAGGCGACGTTCGAAGGCTTCGCCCGCCGGGGCGTGCGCCGTCCCGAGGCGGCGAAGCTGTTCGCCCGCAGCGTGCGTCGGGCCCGGGCCGCCGCGGAGTCGACACAGAACGAGGTGTGGGTGGCGGCCTCGGTGGGGCCGTACGGAGCGATGCTCGCCGACGGGAGCGAGTACCGCGGGCGGTACGGGCTGTCCGTGCGGGAGCTGGAGCGTTTCCACCGGCCCAGGATCGAGGCCTTGGCCGAGGCAGGGCCCGATGTCCTCGCCCTGGAGACGGTGCCGGACCTCGACGAGGCCGAGGCCCTGCTGCGCGCGGTCGACGGCTGCGGGATTCCCGTGTGGCTGTCGTACAGCGTCTCGGGTGACCGGACCAGGGCCGGCCAGCCGCTGGCAGCCGCCTGCGAACCGGCCGCCGGGCACGACCAGGTGATCGCGGTGGGCATCAACTGCTGCGAGCCGGACGACGCCGGCCCCGCGGTCGAGCAGGTGGCCGCGGTGACCGGAAAGCCCGTCGTCGTGTACCCCAACAGCGGCGAACAGTGGGACGCCGGTGCGCGGCGATGGCGGGGCGGGCCGACCTATGATCCCGCTCGCTCAGCGGACTGGGCCGCGTCGGGCGCCCGTCTGATCGGCGGCTGCTGCCGGGTGGGTCCCGACACGATCGCCCGCGTCGCCGCTCTCACGCGTGGTGGCGGCTGGACCCCTGACGGGTAGGTCACGACCGGTCGGCCGTCGCGAGCCGGATGCGATCGCACGCACCGGACGCCGCGAACCCCGCCCTCCCGGCGGACGACGACACTTTGCGGACCCTCCCTAAGCGCGCGGGTCGGCAAGCGCCGACGCGTCGGGCCAGGTGATCTTGTAGTACGTCAAGCGTTCGTCCTCCGCGAACTGCTCCATACCGGCTGCGGTCATGACGCGCTGGGACGCGATGTTGTCGCGGTCGGTGTCACCCTGCACGCAGGTGATGCCGCGTGCGCGGGCGAATGCCAGCAGAGCGCGGAGCGCCTCGGAGGCGTATCCCTTGCCCTGCACGGACGGGATCAGACCGTAGCCGATCGTGACGCTGCCGCTGTGGTCCGCGGGACCGTGGAAGCCCGTCCCGCCGATCGCCTGTCCGTCCTCGCGCAGCCGGATCTCATAGGCGCCGAAGGGCTGGGGATCACCGGTGCTCGCGCACACACCCAGGAAGCGCCTGGCTCCGGCCACGTCCCCGTCGGTCGGGTATCCGGGCGCCCACCGGGTGCTGCTGTCCGGCTCGCCCGCCAGCACGCGTTCCGCGTCGCCGGGGCTCATCGGATGCAGTACGAGCCGCGCTGTCACAAGGTCGTCCATGGTGCTGAGGTAGCACGCGGGGCGGCCGGAACGCATGCGGATTACTGGGCCGAACCTCCGGCGCCCGAAGCAACCGCAGGTGCGCCGCGGCCTGCCGCCGCGCCCGTCGACCCGCTTCCGTCCGACAAGGAATTCCCTGGTCGGGACCGGTGAATGCGGCCATACTCGGACGGGTGTTCCTGACGATCAGCACCACCGGCACCCCAGAGCGTCCCGCGACCGACCTCGGCTTTCTGCTGCACAAGCATCCCGACAAGGCGCAGACGTTCTCCACCTCGCACGGCACGGCGCACGTCTTCTACCCCGAGGCGTCCGCCGAGCGGTGCACTGCCGCACTTCTGCTGGAGGTGGATCCGGTGGCGCTCGTGCGGCGCGGCAAGGGCAAGGGCCGTGGCGGCGCGCCCGACGCGGCGCTCGCGCAGTACGTCAACGACCGCCCCTACGCCGCGTCCTCACTGCTCTCGGTCGCCATGACCACCGTGTTCAAGAGCGCCCTGCGCGGCGTGTGCGCCGCGCTTCCCGAGCGCGCCGAGGCACCTCTGCCGCTGCGGATCGAGGTGCCCGCCATGCCCGCTCGCGGTGGCGCCGAACTGGTGCGGAAACTGTTCGGGCCGCTGGGCTGGACCTCGGTGGACGCGCGGCCGGTGGCGCTGGACGAGCAGTTCCCGGAGTGGGGCGACTCCCGCTACGTACAGCTGGTGCTGGAGGGGGAGCTGCGGCTCTCCGACGCGCTGCGGCAGCTGTATGTGCTGCTGCCGGTGCTCGACGACGCCAAGCACTACTGGGTCGCGCCCGACGAGGTCGACAAGCTGCTGCGGGCGGGCGAGGGCTGGCTGGCCGAGCACCCGGAGCAGAAGCTCATCACCAGCCGCTATCTGTCACGGCGCTGGGGGCTGACCCGGCAGGCGATGGAACGTCTCGAACTGGTCCGCCTCGCCGAGGCCGACGACCTCGAGGTCGAGGCCGTGGACAACGCCGTCGACGAGACGACCGACACCGAGGAGCGGCCCGTGCCGCTCGCCGTGCAGCGGCGGGACGTGATCCTCGAGGCGCTGCGCGCGGCCGGTGCGGGCCGGGTGCTCGACCTGGGCTGCGGGCAGGGCCAGTTGGTGCAGGCGCTGCTCAAGGACGCGCGCTTCACCGAGATCGTCGGGGTCGATGTGTCCGTACGCGCCCTGACCATCGCCGGGCGGCGGCTGAAGCTGGACCGCATGGGGGAGCGCCAGGCCGCACGCGTCCGGCTGATGCAGGGCTCGCTCACGTATACCGACAAACGGCTGACCGGCTATGACGCGGCTGTTCTCAGCGAGGTCATCGAGCATCTCGACCTGCCGCGGCTGCCCGCCCTGGAGTACGCGGTGTTCGGGTCCGCCCGGCCGCATACCGTGATCGTGACGACGCCGAACGTCGAGTACAACGTCCGCTGGGAGACGCTGCCCGCCGGACACGTCCGCCACGGCGACCACCGCTTCGAGTGGACGCGCGAGGAGTTCCGCGGCTGGGCGACGGGCGTCGCCGAACGTGACGGCTACAGCGTCGCGTTCGTCCCCGTCGGGCCCGACGACCCCGAGGTCGGACCGCCGACCCAGATGGCCGTGTTCACCAGGAACGACAGCAAGAGCGACATCGAGAACGACAACGGCAGCAAGAGCGACACCGACAGCAGGAACGACGCCGGGAACGGCACTACCGGGACCGAGAAGGAGGCGAAGGCCGCATGACCACGACCAGTACCACCGCCGCGCCGGCGAAGCGCGTGCTCCCCGTCACCGACCTGTCCCTCGTCGTCCTCATCGGCGCCACCGGGTCGGGCAAGTCCACGTTCGCCCACAAGCACTTCAAGCCCACCGAGGTCATCTCCTCCGACTTCTGCCGGGGGCTCGTCGCGGACGACGAGAACGACCAGAGCGCCAGCGGCGACGCCTTCGACGTCCTGCACTACATCGCGGGCAAGCGGCTCGCCGCCGGGCGGCTGACCGTCGTCGACGCCACCAGCGTCCAGTCCGAGAGCCGTCGTCAGCTCGTCCAGCTGGCACGGCAGCACGACGTGCTGCCCATAGCGATCGTCCTCGACCTGCCGGAGGATGTGTGCGCCGAACGCAATGCCGCACGTCCCGACCGTGCCGGCATGCCCCGCCACGTCATCTCGCGCCACCGCCGCGAACTGCGCCGCTCCCTGCGCGGCCTGGAGCGCGAGGGCTTCCGCAAGGTCCACATCCTGCGCAGCGTGGAGGAGGTCGAGGCCGCCGAAGTCGTCCTGGAGCGGCGCTACAACGACCTCACCCACCTGACGGGGCCGTTCGACATCATCGGCGACATCCACGGCTGCAGCTCCGAGCTGGAGACGCTGCTCGCCGCGCTCGGTTACAGCGACGGCGTGCACCCCGAGGGGCGTACGGCCGTGTTCGTCGGTGACCTGGTCGACCGCGGTCCGGACAGCCCCGGCGTCCTGCGCCGCGTGATGTCCATGGTCGCCTCCGGCAACGCGCTGTGCGTGCCCGGAAACCACGAGAACAAGCTCGGCCGCTACCTCAAGGGACGCAACGTCCAGCACACGCACGGACTGGCCGAGACCATCGAGCAGCTGGACAAGGAGGACGACGCGTTCCGGGCGCAGGTGCGGGAGTTCATCGACAGCCTGGTCAGCCACTACGTCCTGGACGGGGGCAACCTGGTCGTCTGCCACGCCGGACTGCCCGAGAAGTACCACGGCCGCACCTCCGGCCGGGTCCGCTCGCACGCGCTGTACGGCGACACGACCGGCGAGACCGACGAGTTCGGGCTGCCCGTGCGCTATCCGTGGGCCGAGGACTACCGGGGGCGGGCCGCGGTGGTCTACGGCCACACTCCGGTCCCCAGCACCTCATGGATCAACAACACCATCTGCCTCGACACCGGCGCGGTGTTCGGCGGAAAGATGACGGCGCTGCGCTGGCCCGAGCGCGAACTGGTCGACGTACCGGCCGAGAAGGTCTGGTACGAGCCGGTCAGGCCTCTGCTCACCGAGGCACCGGGCGGCCGCGAGGGCCGGCCGCTGGATCTCGCCGACGTCCAGGGACGCCGGGTCGTGGAGACCCGGCACATGGCACGGATCGGTGTGCGCGAGGAGAACGCGGCGGCGGCGCTGGAAGTCATGAGCCGCTTCGCCGTCGACCCTCAGCTGCTGGCCTATCTGCCGCCGACGATGGCACCGACGGCCACCTCGAAGGCGGAGGGCTTTCTGGAACACCCCGTCGAGGCGTTCGCGCAGTACCGCGCGGACGGTGTCGAGAAGGTCGTGTGCGAGGAGAAGCACATGGGTTCGCGGGCGGTGGCGCTGGTGTGCCGCGACGCCGCTGCCGCGCGCGAGCGGTTCGGGGTCGAGGGACCGACGGGCGCGCTGCACACCCGTACCGGCCGGCCCTTCTTCGACGACCCGGCCGTCACCGAGGAGATCCTGGAGCGGCTGCGGACGGCCGTGACCGAGGCGGGGCTCTGGGACGAGCTGGACACGGACTGGCTGCTGCTCGACGCGGAGCTGATGCCGTGGTCGCTGAAGGCCTCGGGCCTGCTGCGCTCGCAGTACGCGGCGGTCGGTGCCGCGGCCGGGTCGGTCTTCCCCGGCGCCACGGCCGCCCTCGACAAGGCGGTCGCGCGCGGTATCCCGGTCGACGGCCTGCTGGCCACGCAGCGCGAACGGGCCGCCGACGCGGCCGCGTTCACCGAGGCGTACCGGCGCTATTGCTGGACGACCGAGGGGCTGGAGGGGGTGCGTCTCGCGCCGTTCCAGATCCTCGCCGTGCGGGGGCGTTCGCTCGCGGGTGTGCCCCACGACGAGCAGTTGGTCTGGCTGGACCGCCTGGTGGAGCACGACCCCACCGGTCTGCTCCAGGTCACCCGCCGGCTCGTCGTGGAGACGGCCGACGCGTCCTCGGTCGCGTCCGGGGTCGACTGGTGGCTGGAGATGACGGGGCGGGGCGGCGAGGGGATGGTCGTCAAGCCGCTCGGGGCGCTGGCCCGCGACGGGAAGGGCCGCCTGGTGCAGCCGGGCATCAAGGTCCGCGGCCGCGAGTACCTGCGGATCATCTACGGCCCCGAGTACACCCGCCCGGAGAACCTGGAGCGCCTGCGCGGCCGGTTCCTGAACCACAAGCGTTCGCTGGCGCTGCGGGAGTACGCGCTCGGTCTCGAGGCGCTGGACAGGCTGGCCGACGGGGAGCCGCTGTGGCGGGTCCACGAGGCGGTGTTCGCGGTGCTGGCACTGGAGTCGGAGCCGGTGGACCCGCGGCTCTGACCTCCCGGCAGGCGCGGGCCGGGCCCGGCGGCCGGATCTGCCGCCGCGGCCCGGTCCGGGGTCCGCCGCCGCGGCGGACCCCGGACCCGCACCCCGGACGCGAGGCCGTTGCAGTACCGAGGGCGCGCCGGAACCCGCACAACGGTGTGCAGGTGTCCGTGCGCGAGGGCGAACCGCCGTCGAAATGCCCGATGCGGCGGCGGCAAACATCAGGATTCATCGTTTGACTGGCCATTCGCCGGGTGAACGGCGCATCGCGCGGTGAGGATGGGGACATGGGATTCCACGTCGACTCCGAGACCGGGCGGCTGCGCCGGGTCATACTGCACCGGCCCGACCTCGAACTGAAGCGCCTCACCCCGAGCAACAAGGACGCGCTGCTCTTCGACGACGTGCTGTGGGTGCGCCGAGCCCGCCACGAGCACGACGGGTTCGCGGACATACTGCGTGACCGCGGGGTGGAGGTGCACCTCTTCGGCGATCTGCTGCGCGAGTCGCTGGACATCCCCGAGGCCCGCAAGATCGTGCTGGACCGGGTCTTCGACGAGAAGGAGTACGGTCCGCTCGCCACCGACCACCTCAGGGTCGCCTTCGACGAGTTGCCGACGCCCGATCTCGTGGAGGCGCTGGTCGGCGGGATGACGAAGCGGGAGTTCCTCGCGGGACACCCCGAGCCGACGTCCGTCCGTTTCCATGTGATGGACCTGGACGACTTCCTTCTCGACCCGCTGCCCAACCACCTGTTCACCCGGGACACGTCCGCCTGGATCTACGACGGGGTCTCGATCAACGCCATGCGCTGGCCCGCCCGGCAGCGCGAGACGGTCCATTTCGAGGCGATCTACAAGTACCACCCGCTCTTCACCGGCTCGCAGGCCGGACCGTTCCACCACTGGTCGGAGGGGCAGGACGACTACCCCTCCACCATCGAGGGCGGCGACGTGCTCGTCATCGGCAACGGCGCGGTGCTGATCGGGATGAGCGAGCGCACCACACCGCAGGCGGTGGAGATGCTGGCGCGGGGGCTGTTCGCGGCCGGATCGGCGCGCACGATCGTGGCGCTGGACATGCCGAAGAGACGCGCCTTCATGCACCTCGACACCGTCATGACCATGGTCGACGCGGACACCTTCACGCAGTACGCGGGTCTCGGCATGCTGCGCTCGTACACCATCGAGCCCGCGGACGGTTCGAGCGGTCTGAAGGTGAGCGACCATCCCCCCGAGCACATGCACAGCGCGATCGCCGCGGCGCTGGGGCTGAAGGAGATCCGCGTCCTCACGGCGACGCAGGACGTGCACTCGGCGGAGCGGGAGCAGTGGGACGACGGCTGCAACGTTCTCGCGGTGGAGCCGGGCGTCGTCGTCGCGTACGAGCGCAATGTCACCACCAACACGCATCTGCGCAAACAGGGCATCGAAGTGATCGAGATCCCCGGCAGCGAACTGGGGCGTGGCAGGGGCGGGCCCCGCTGTATGAGCTGCCCGGTCGAGAGGGATGCTGTATAGCAATACGGTCTGTCGTATACACTTCCATGGTCACCGCATGTCGCGACCCAGGAGCAGCCGCCATGGCCATACATCTCGAAGGCCGCCATTTCCTCAAGGAGCTCGACTTCACCGCGGAGGAGTTCCGCGCTCTGGTCGAGCTGGCCGCCGAGCTCAAGGCTGCCAAGCAGGCCGGTGCCGAGGTGCAGCGGCTGCGCGGGAAGAACATCGCGCTGATCTTCGAGAAGGCCTCGACGCGTACACGCTGCGCGTTCGAGGTCGCGGCCGCGGACCAGGGTGCCGCGACGACGTACATCGACCCGTCGGGCTCCCACATCGGCACCAAGGAGTCCGCCAGGGACTCCGCACGGGTCCTCGGCCGGATGTTCGATGCCATCGAGTTCCGCGGTGACGCGCAGGCCACTGTCGAGGAACTGGCACGGTTCGCCGGGGTGCCCGTCTACAACGGCCTCACCGCGGACTGGCACCCCACCCAGATGCTCGCCGACGTGCTCACCATGGTCGAGCACAGTGGCAAGCCGCTCGGGGAGATCGCCTACGCCTACCTCGGCGACGCCCGCTTCAACATGGGCAACTCCTATCTGGTCACCGGAGCCCTGCTCGGCATGGACGTACGGATCGCCGCCCCGCGGGCGTACTGGCCGGCCGACGAGGTCGTGACCCGTGCCCGCGCGGCCGCCGAGTCCAGCGGTGCCCGCATCACGCTGACCGAGGACGTCGCCGAGGGCGTCCGGGGCGCGGACTTCGTCGCCACCGATGTCTGGGTGTCGATGGGGGAGCCCAAGGAGATCTGGGCGGAGCGCATCAAGGCGCTGGCGGCGTACACGGTGACCATGGATGTGCTGCGGGCGACGGGCAACCCGGAAGTGAAGTTCATGCACTGCCTGCCCGCGTTCCACGACCTCGGCACGTCGGTCGGCCGGGAGATCCACGAGACGTACGGTCTGGGCGAACTGGAGGTGACGGACGAGGTGTTCGAGTCGGAGCACTCCGTCGTCTTCGACGAGGCCGAGAATCGCATGCACACGATCAAGGCGGTCCTGGTCGCCACGCTGGCGGGACCCGCCGACGCCGCGTTCTCCGGATAGTCATGCGGGAGGAGCGCGTCAGGTCCGTGACGGCAGTGTGAACCAGACGGCCTTGCCCTCCGCGGTCGCCCGGTGCCCGCAGTCCGAGCTCAGGGCCCGTATCAGCAGCAGTCCGCGCCCGTGCTCCTGCCAGGGGTCCGGCTCACCGCCCGGCACGGCGATACGGCACAGATCCCCGGGTGGCGCCGGGTCGCCGTCGTGGACCTCCACCTGGCAGCCGCCCGCGAGCAGCTCCACCACGAGCTCTATGGGCGACTCGCTGGGTGTGTGCTCCACGGCGTTCGCCACCAGCTCGGCCGTCAGCAGCTCCGCCGTGTCGCTGTCCGCCGTCGCCTCGATCTCCGCGAGCGCCGTGCGGACCAGGGCACGCGCGATGGGCACCGCTGCCGTGGTGTGCGGCAGGGCGATGCGCCATGAGGCGGGGCCGGAGGCTTCGAGCAAGGCAGGGTCCATTCAGGGGTCAGCTCTGGGTGGATCCGTTCACGAGGTGAGGTCCTGCCCTCCACCATAGGAATCGCGGCTGCGCGAACAAGGGGCGCAGGCCACCCTGGTCAGGACCTGTGTCACAACCGCTACAGGACCATTGCCGTGTCACGCCATGACTGTCGCGCACATCACAGCCCCGGCGCCCGTCCCGGTCCGGCGTATAGCGCACTCGTGACGGCAGTCACGTACGAGTGATAGCTTCGAAGGGCAGGCAGGACCGCCGGCCGAGGGAGGCACCACTCCATGAGCCCCTTTCCCAGCTCAGCGCCGCGCGCGGACGCATGGCGTCATCTGCGCGTCACCACGGAGGACGGCGTCGCGACCGTCACGCTCGCCCGGCCCGAGAAGCTGAACGCCCTCACCTTCGGCGCCTACGCCGACCTGCGCGATCTGCTCGCCCAGCTGTCGCGCGAGCGCTCCGTGCGGGCGCTGGTGCTCGCCGGCGAGGGCCGCGGCTTCTGCTCCGGCGGCGACGTCGACGAGATCATCGGCGCGACGCTCTCCATGGACACCGCGCAACTGCTCGACTTCAACCGGATGACCGGGCAGGTCGTCCGGGCCATCCGTGAGTGCCCCTTCCCGGTGATCGCGGCGGTCCACGGGGTCGCGGCCGGCGCCGGCGCCGTGCTCGCGCTGGCGTCGGACTTCCGGGTGGCCGACCCGTCGGCCCGGTTCGCGTTCCTGTTCACGAAGGTCGGGCTCTCCGGCGGTGACATGGGCGCCGCCTATCTGCTGCCGCGCGTCGTCGGCCTCGGACACGCCACCCGGCTGCTGATGCTCGGCGAAGCGGTGCGCGCGCCGGAGGCCGAACGCATCGGACTGATCAGCGAGCTGACGGACGAGGGCCACGCGGACGCCCGCGCGGCCGAACTCGCCCGCCGTCTCGCCGACGGCCCGGCGCTGGCCCTCGCCCAGACCAAGGCGCTACTGACCGCAGAACTGGACATGCCGCTCGCCGCGTCCGTGGAGCTCGACGCCTCGACCCAGGCCCTGCTGATGAAGGGCGAGGACTACGCGGAGTTCCACGCGGCCTTCACCGAGAAGCGCCCGCCGAAGTGGCAGGGCCGGTGAACCCCGCGGAAGCCGCAGGCCCGGCCGCCGGCGGTCAAGCACCGCGCACCTCCGACCGGCCCGCTGGGGCCCCGCTGCCCGCGACGGACCCCACCGGCTCCGGCCCGCGCCCCCTGCGCGTCGCCGTCATCGGCGGCGGACCCGGCGGACTGTACGCCGCCGCCCTGCTCAAGCGGCTCGACCCCGCCCGCGACATCACCGTCTGGGAACGCAACGCCCCCGACGACACCTTCGGCTTCGGCGTCGTCCTCTCCGACGAGACCCTCGGCGGCATCGAGCACGCCGACCCCGTCATCTACCGCGCGCTCCAGGACGAGTTCGTCCGCTGGGACGACATCGACATCGTCCACCGCGGCCGCACCCTCACCTCCGGCGGCCACGGCTTCGCCGCCCTGGGCCGGCGCACACTGCTGGGGATACTGCACGAGCGCTGCGAGTCCCTCGGCGTACGGATCCGCTTCCGCACCCCCGCGCCCCCCGCCGCCGAACTCGCCGCCACGCACGACCTCGTCATCGCGGCCGACGGGGTCAACAGCCTCACCCGCGACGCACACGCCGACGCCTTCGCGCCCCGGATCACCACCCACCGGTGCCGCTACATCTGGCTGGCCGCCGACTTCGCCCTCGACGCGTTCCGGTTCGAGATCGCCGAGACCGAGCACGGCGCGATGCAGCTCCACGGCTACCCCTTTTCGCCCGACGCCTCCACCGTCATCGTCGAGATGCGTGAGGAGGTGTGGCGGGCGGCGGGCTTCGACGCCTGCGACGAGCAGGAGTCATCCGAACGCTGCGCCAAGATCTTCGCCGACGCTCTCGACGGCCGGCCGCTGCGGAGCAACAACTCCGCCTGGATCGCCTTCCGGACGGTCGTCAACGACCGCTGGTCCCACGGCCGCACCGTGCTGCTGGGCGACGCCGCGCACACCGCCCACTTCTCCATCGGCTCCGGCACCAAGCTCGCCGTCGAGGACGCCCTCGCCCTCGCCGCCTGCATCGACGAGCAGCCGACCCTCGACGAGGCACTGGCCGCGTACGAGGCCGAGCGCCGGCCGGTCGTGGAGTCGACGCAGCGGGCGGCTGCCGCGAGTCTGCGCTGGTTCGAGGAGCTCGGCACCTATCTCGGCCAGCCGCCACGGCAGTTCGCCTTCAACCTGCTGACCCGCAGCCGCCGGGTGACCCACGACAATCTCCGGCTGCGCGATCCGGCGTTCACCGACGACGTCCAGAAGGACTTCGGGTGTCCGCCCGCCACGCCCCCGATGTTCACCCCGTTCCGGCTGCGCGGCCTCGAACTGCGCAACCGGGTCGTCGTCTCGCCGATGGACATGTACTCCGCGACGGACGGACTGCCCGCCGACTTCCACCTCGTCCACCTCGGCGCGCGGGCCCTCGGCGGCGCCGCGCTGGTCATGACCGAGATGGTGTGTGTGAGCGCGGAGGGCCGCATCACACCCGGCTGTACGGGTCTGTACACCGAGGAGCACGCGACGGCCTGGCGCCGTATCACCGACTTCGTGCACGACCGGTCGCCCGGCACGGCCATAGGGGTGCAGCTGGGCCACTCCGGCCGCAAGGGGTCCACGAAGCTCATGTGGGAGGGCATCGACGAGCCGCTGCCCACCGGCAACTGGCCGCTCGTCGCCGCCTCACCGCTCTCGTACCGCCCGGGTGTCAACCAGATCCCGCGGGAACTGGACCGTGCGGGACTCGCGGACATCCGAGAACAGTTCGCGGACGCGGCCCGCCGAGCCGTCCGCAGCGGCTTCGACCTCCTCGAACTCCACTGCGCCCACGGCTACCTGCTGTCCGGGTTTCTCTCGCCCCTCACCAACCGCCGCACCGACGCGTACGGGGGATCGCCCGAGAACCGGCTCCGCTTCCCCCTCGAAGTCTTCGACACCGTGCGGGACATCTGGCCCGGCGACCGGCCCATGACCGTGCGTATCTCCGCCACCGACTGGGCGGAGGGCGGCACCACCGCCGAGGACGCCGTGGCGATGGCCCGGGCCTTCGTCGCCCACGGCGCCGACGCGATCGACGTCTCCACCGGACAGGTCGTCGCCGAGGAACGCCCCGAGTACGGCCGCTCGTACCAGACGCCGTACGCCGACCGGATCCGCAACACCCTCGGCGTGCCGGTCATCTCGGTCGGTGCGATCTCGTCCTGGGACGACGTCAACTCGCTGCTGCTGGCCGGCCGCGCGGACCTCTGCGCCCTCGCCCGCCCCCACCTCTACGACCCGCACTGGACGCTGCACGCGGCGGCCGAACAGGACTACACGGGCCCGGGCGCGCCCTGGCCGCTGCCGTACGGCGCGGGCAGCCGCAAGCCCCCGACAGGCCGCACGGACGCCCCCAAACCGAGGCTCACGCTGCGCTGAGGCGAGTGGCGCGGACGGCGGGTGCGGACGAGTTCGGACCGGCACCCGCCGCGACCGCCACGGCCACCCTCACGTCTCGACGAAGACCGCTCCCGCATCCCGCAGCAGCTCGTGCAGACGGGTGAACACCTCCGCGGAACGGCCGCCGGGCCAGCCCTCCGGGAGGAGTTCGAGCGGCAGCCCGGGGTCCACGTACGGCAGCCGGCGCCAGGAGTCCAGCGCCCGCAGATAGTCCCGGTAGGCCTCCTCGGGCGAGCCCGTGTGCCCCGCCGACCAGACCCGCAGCACCGGCTCGTGCGCGTCGAGGAACTCCTCGTGCTGCTTGGCGATCGCGCCCAGGTCCCACCAGCGCGCGACGGCCTCCGCCGTGGCCGCGAAGCCGAGGTGCTCACCGCGGAAGAGTTCGACGTACGGGTCGAGCTGGAGGCGGCGCAGCGTGTGGCGGGTCTCCTGGTACAGCCGTGCCGGCGCGATCCACACCCCCGGCGCCGCCGACCCGAAGCCGAGACGGCCCAGCCGGGAACGCAGCAGATGCCGCTTGTGGCGTTCGGCCTCGGGAACCGAGAAGACGGCCAGCACCCAGCCGTCCGTGAGCAGCGGCGCCGGCGGTTCGTAGATGCGCCGGTCGCCGTCGTCGAGCAGTTGCCGGGCGTCCTCGGACAGCGCGTATCCGGCCGCGCCGTCGGGCGCGCGGCCGGCGATCAGCAGCCCGCGGCGCTTGAGGCGGGAGACGGACGAGCGCACGGAGGGCGCGTCCACGCCGAGTACCGCCATGAGCCGGATGAGCTCGGCGACGGGCAGGGGCCCGGGCCGTTCGCGTCCGTACGCGCCGTAGAGGGTGACGATCAGGGAACGGGGGGTGTGCTGGTCGGCCACGTGATCACTCTAGGGCCCGCAGGCGGAAGCGCTGCAGCTTGCCGGTCGGGGTGCGCGGCAGCGCGTCGAGGAAGACGATCTCGCGGGGGCACTTGTAGGGCGTGAGCCGGTCCTTGACCGACTCGGTGAGCGCGGCCACCGTCTCCTCGCCCCGGGAGACCCCGTCGCTCAGAACGACGTACGCCACCACGATCTGCCCGCGGAGTCCGTCCTCCCGTCCGATCACCGCGGCCTCCGCGACGTCCGGGTGGTGCAGCAGGGCCTCCTCGACCTCGGGTCCGGCGATGTTGTAGCCGGCGGAGATGATCATGTCGTCGGCGCGGGCGACGTAGCGGAACCAGCCGTCCGGGTCGCGCACATAGGTGTCGCCCGTGAGGTTCCAGCCGTCGCGCACGTAGTCCAGCTGCCGCGGGTCGCTCAGATAGCGGCAGCCGATCGGGCCGCGGACCGCGAGCAGCCCCGGTTCGCCGTCCGGGACGGGTGTGCCGGAACGATCCACCACCCGCGCCTGCCAGCCGGGCACCGGGATGCCCGTGGTGCCGGGCTTGATGTCCTCGTCGGCCGCGGAGATGAAGATGTGCAGCAGTTCGGTCGCGCCGATGCCGTTGATGATGCGCAGGCCCGTCCGCTCCAGCCAGTCCTGCCAGGTGGCGGACGGCAGGTTCTCCCCGGCGGACACGCATCGGCGCAGCGAGCCGACGTCGCAGGTGTCCAGGTTGTTCAGCATCACGCGGTAGGCGGTCGGAGCGGTGAACAGCACCGACACCCGGTGCTCGGCGATGGCCGGCAGCATCTGCAGCGGACCCGCCTGTTCCAGCAGGAGCGCGGAAGCGCCCGCCCGCATGGGAAAGATCACCAGTCCGCCCAGGCCGAAGGTGAAGCCGAGCGGCGGACTGCCGGCGAAGACGTCGTCCGGCTCCGGCTTCAGCACCTGCGCGGAGAAGGTGTCCGCGACGGCCAGCACGTCCCGGTGGAAGTGCATGCACCCCTTGGGGCGGCCGGTGGTGCCGGAGGTGAAGGCGATCAGTGCGACGTCGTCGGCGGCCGTCTCCACCGCGGTGAACGGCTCCGCGGGCTGCGCGGCGGCGAGCTGGAGCAGGTCGTCGGGGGAGTCACCGCCGTACGAGGTGATCCGCAGCCCCGGCACCTCGGCCTTCGCCAGGTCGTCGAGGGAGCGGATGTCGCAGAGGGCATGGCTGACCGCGCCGATCTCGCACACGGTGGCCAGTTCTCCCGCCCGCTGCTGGGCCAGCACGGTGACCGCGACCGCGCCCGCCTTGAGCACGGCCAGCCAACAGGCCGCGAGCCAGGGCGTCGTGGGGCCGCGCAGCAGGACGCGGTTGCCCGGGACGACCCCGAGATCGGTCGTGAGCGTGCGGGCGATGCGGTCGACCCGGTCGCGCAGGTCTCCGTACGACCAGATCTCGCCCCCTCCGGTACGGAAGACGGGCCTCTCGGCCCCGAATCGGTCGATCGTGCGGTCCAGCAGCTCGGCGGCACAGTTGAGCCGCGGGGGGTGGTGCAGCGCGGGCAGCTCGAAGAGGAGTTCCGGCCACTGCCCGGCGGGCGGGAGGTGGTCGCGCGGAAAGGTGTCGACGTGGGCCGAGGGTGTCAGCTCCATGGTGCGCCCCCTTCTCGTCGTGGGGTCGTGAATGGAGCGTATCGTTAAGGTGACGACAGTCAATGGTCCGCGATATTGTGCTGCTCCGGGGGCCACCGCCGGACCCCCGGCCGTCGAAGTGGGGGCACGAATGCCCGTATTCTCGCTCGATCCGGCTCAGACCGCCTGGTGTGCCCAGCTGCGCACCCTGGCCGCCGAGACGCTGCGCCCGCTGGCGGAGAAGGGCGAACCGGGCCGGGTGAACCGCCCCCTGGTCGCCGCTCTCGGCGAGCGCGGTCTCCTCGCCCGCCTCTTCGGCGCGGGCGCGCTGGAACTGTGCCTGCTGCGCGAATCGCTCGCCCACGGCTGCACCGAGGCCGAGACCGCACTCGCCCTCCAGGGGCTCGGCACGTACCCGGTCGTCCAGGCCGGTACCCGTTCCCAGCAGGAGCGCTGGCTCCCCGAGGTGATCGCGGGCCGCGCCGTCGCGGCCTTCGCGCTGAGCGAGCCGGACGCCGGCTCGGACGCGGCCGCCCTCGCGCTGCGGGCCGAACCGGACGGCGAAGGATGGCGGCTGACCGGCGAGAAGCGCTGGATCTCCAACGCCCCCGAGGCCGACTTCTGCACCGTCTTCGCCCGCACCACCGAGGGCGCGGGCGCCCGCGGGGTGACCGCCTTCCTCGTACCGGCCGACCGGCCGGGGCTCGGCGGACAGGCGCTGGAGATGCTCTCGCCGCATCCCATCGGCGCGCTGACCTTCGACGGAGTACCGGTCACCAGGGACGACATGCTCGGCGAACCCGACCGCGGCTTCCGCGTCGCCATGAACACCCTCAACCTCTTCCGCCCCAGCGTCGGCGCCTTCGCCGTCGGCATGGCGCAGGCGGCCCTGGACGCCACGGTGGAGCACACCTCCCGCCGCACGGCTTTCGGGGGCCCGCTCAAGGACCTCCAGTCCGTCGCCCACCAGGTCGCCGAGATGGCCACCCGCACCGAGGCGGCCCGGCTGCTGGTGTACGCCGCGGCCGAGGCGTACGACGACGGCGCCGCCGATGTGCCCAAGCGCTCCGCGATGGCGAAGCTTCTCGCGACGGAGACGGCGCAGTCCGTCGTCGACGCGGCCGTCCAACTCCACGGCGCGCGTGCGCTGCAGCGTGGCCATCTGCTGGAGCATCTGTACCGTGAGGTGCGGGCTCCCCGGATCTACGAGGGTGCCACCGAGGTCCAGCGCTCGATCATCGCCAAGGAGCTGTACGCCGGGAAGCCGTACGCCGCCAAGGAGCCGCCCGTATGAGCCTGCACCGCCACAACCCGGCCGAGCTCTCGCCGCCCACCGGCTTCACGCACGCCGTCACGGCGACCGGGACCCGGCTGGTGTTCCTCGCCGGCCAGACCTCGCTGGACATGGGCGGAAAGGTCGTGGGGGAGACCCTCATCGAACAGTTCGAGACGGCTCTGGCGAACCTGCTGACGGCCCTCGCCGGCGCCGGCGGAGCTCCGCAGGACCTGGCCCGGGTGACCGTCTACGCCACCGACGTCGAGGACTACCGCGCCCACGCGCACGAACTGGGCACCATCTGGCGGCGGTTGGCGGGCCGTGACTATCCCGCGATGGCCGTCATCGGTGTCGTGCGGCTCTGGGACGAGCAGGCGTTGGTGGAGCTCGACGGCATGGCGGTCCTGCCGTAACGCACCCCCCGCGACACCGTCACGGCCGGGGAACGAGGGGATGTGCACATGCCGGAGATCGAGCTGCGCGCCGGGACGATCGCCTACGAGGACACCGGCGGTTCCGGTCCCGTTGTCGTACTGCTGCACGGTCTCGTCCACGACGCGACGGTCTGGCGCAAGGTGATCGCGGATCTGCGCCGGGACCACCGCTGCATCGCCCCGACCCTGCCCTACGGTGCGCACCGCACGCCCATGCGCCCGGACGTCGCGCTGAGCCCCGACTCCGTCAACGAGCTGATCGCGGAGTTCCTGGACCGGCTCGATCTGCGCGAAGTGACCCTCGTCGAGAGCGACTGCGGGCGCGCTCAGACCGTCGCCGGCCGGCATCCGGAGCGGCTCGCGCGGCTGGTGCTCATCTCCTGCGAGGCCTTCGACAACTACCCGCCCGGCCTGCCGGGCAAGATGATCTCGGCAGCCTGCAAAGTCCCGGGCGGTGTCGGCCTGCTGGTGCGCACGCTCGCCCTGAAGCCGCTGCGCCGGCTGCCCGTCGGCTTCGGCGCGCTCACCAAGCACGGCGTACCGGACGACGTCGTCGACGCCTGGCTGCGGCCGTTGCTGACCGACAGGGCGATCCGGGCCGACTTCCGGCGCTACGGCAACGCCGTCCGCAGGACCGAACTGCTCGAAGCGGTCGACGGACTGCGGGCATTCGACCGTCCCGCCCTGGTGGTCTGGGCCACCGAGGACCGGATGATGCCGCGTGAGCACGGCAGGCGGCTGGCCGAACTGCTGCCCCGGGGGCGGCTGCTGGAGATCGACGACAGCCGCACTCTCGTCGCGGAGGACCAGCCGCAGCGGCTCGCGAGCGCCCTGCGCGCGTTCATCGCGGAGCCCACGGCCGGGGGGTGTTGATCGACTGGTGGCGCCGAGTGCCCGGGTTTACCGTCGATGAGTGGACGGAACCGTCTGCTCACCGCTGTGTGAGGGCACGATGCGCCATGACGAGCTCGCAGCCGACACCCGCCTCGCCGACCACCACGCCGGACTCCGGCAAAGGCCACGGAATAGCTCTCCTCGTCATAGCGTCCTGCCAGCTCATGGTGGTTCTCGACATCACCATCGTGAACATCGCGCTCCCGCACATCCAGAGCTCGCTGGACTTCTCCACGACGAGCCTGGCCTGGGTGGTCAACGCCTACACCCTGACCTTCGGCGGACTGCTCCTGCTCGGCGGCCGCGCCGGTGACATCCTCGGCCGGCGCCGGGTCTTCATCTTCGGTGTGCTGCTCTTCGCACTCGCTTCGTTCCTCGGCGGGTTCGCCCAGAACGAGGCCCAACTCCTCGCCGCACGCGCCCTCCAGGGCGTCGGCGGTGCCGTCGCGTCGCCGACCGCTCTCTCGCTGATCACCACGACGTTCCCCGAAGGCCCGGCCCGCAACCGGGCGTTCGGCGTGTTCGCCGCCGTGTCCGCGGGCGGCGGAGCGATCGGCCTGCTCGCGGGCGGCATGCTCGTCGAATGGCTCAACTGGCGCTGGGTGTTCTTCGTCAATGTGCCGATCGCCCTGATCATCGTGCTGCTGACCCCCCGGCACATCAACGAGTCCGAGCGCCATCCAGGCAACTTCGACCTCCTCGGGGCGCTGACCTCGACCCTCGGCATGGTCGCGCTGGTCTACGGCTTCATCCGGGCCGCCCAGGAAGGCTGGCGCGATCCGGTCACACTCGGCTCGTTCGCGGCGGCGGTGGTGCTGCTCGCGTCGTTCATCATGGTCGAGCGCCGCTCGTCCCAGCCCATCACACCGCTGCACATGTTCGCCGACCGCAACCGCGCGGGCACGTACGGCATCATGCTGAGCCTCGCGGCAGCGATCTTCGGCATGTTCTTCTTCCTCACGCTCTTCGTCCAGAACGTCCTCGGCTTCAGCCCGCTCATGGCCGGTCTCGCCTTCCTGCCCGTCAGCGCCGTCATCGCCGTGGGCGCGGGACTGGCCTCCCAACTCCTGCCGAGATTCGGGCCGAAGCCCTTCATGGTGACCGGCGCGATCCTCGCCGCGATCGGCCTCGGCTGGCTGACGCAGACCGACATCCACTCCACGTATCTCGGCAGCATCCTCGGACCCATGCTGATCTTCAGCCTCGGTATGGGCATGCAGTTCGTCTCGCTGACACTGATGGCGGTCTCCGGAGTGGCACCGGCCGAGACGGGAGCGGCGTCCGGTCTCCTCAACGCCACCCAGCAGGTGGGCGGTTCGCTGGGCCTGTCCATCCTGGTCACGGTGTTCGGCACCGCCAGCCGCAACGAGGCCGAGGACCAGATCGGGGATTTCATGGCGAACGCCACCCCGGCGGAACGGCTGATGTTCCAGCGTACGGGGCAGCTGCCGGCGCACTGGGGTGACGAGGTGCTGACCTCGGGGGTCTCCGCGGCCTTCGTGGTGGCCGCGATCTTCACGGTGATCGCCGCCGTGATCGCTCTCCTGGCGATCCAGGTCCGGCCCTCCGACCTGGAGCGGCTGAAAGGCGGGGTCACCCCCGGCCCCTGACACCACCTCCAGTGGCCACCCCCTGACACCGCACCTCCCACCAGGTCCTTCTGTCCCACGGCCGGCGGGCCGGATGCGGTGTCACGTGGGGCGCCCGAGACTGAGATCATCGCCCGTGAGGGAGGAGGTGATCGTGTGCGTGCCGACTCGCCTGACGGAGACGGGGGTGCGTCCCAGGCGGTGGGCCTCGCCGTGCTCGATACGGACATGAAATACCTCTTCGCCGACCCGTCCTACTGCCGGATCTCGGGCGAAGTACGCGCCGGCCTGGAAGGCCGGAGCATCAGCGCCCGCGCGGCGCTCAGTGTCGGCGCCGCGCCGCTGTCGGCCGCCGTGCTCGCCGACGGCCACACCCGTTCGTTCGCCACGCCCGCCACGCGCTGCACCTGGGAGCGGCTCACCGTCCACGGCGAGGTACTGGGTGTGGTGGTCTTGGTCACCGAGACCACCACCACGGCCGACCGGCTCCGGATCGCCGAGGCCGCCGACCGGATCGGCACGACCCTGGACGAGCGGGCCACCTTTTTGGAAGTCGTCAGCTTCCTGCACTCCGAACTCGCCGACGCCGCCGCCGTCGACCTGCTGCCGGAGGATCCGGCAGCCCACAACGGCCCCGTGGCGGACCGGGTGGCTTCCGCCGGGCGGGTCGAGCTGCTGCCGGACCACCCGCCCCGGGCCGTCCTGCGCGGCCGGCCGGTCCTCGTCGAAGGGCGGCTCGCCCTGCCACTCGCGCTGAAGGGCCGCGTCCTGGGCGCGGTGACCCTCGCCCGCGCCGACGGCGACTTCACCGACCGCGATCTGCTGATCGCCCAGTCCGCGGCCCGGCGGGCGGCCGTCGCCATCGAGCACGCACGGATGTTCGCCCAGGCCCAGCGCACGGCCGTCGAACTCCAGCGGGCCCTGCTGACCGACCCCGGTCTGCCGCACCCCAACCTCCAGCTCGCCACCCGCTACCTGCCCTCGGGCATGGGCACGCTGGTGGGTGGCGACTGGTTCGAGACCGTACGGCTGCACTTCGGCCGCACCCTGCTGGCGATGGGCGACGTCATGGGCCACGGCGTCGAGGCCGCGGTCGACATGAACAGCTACCGTTCGGCCCTGCGGGACTTCGCCTCCGCCGACCTCCCGCCGCACCGCGTCCTGCGCCGCCTCGACCAGGACATCTCCGACGCCGACACCCGCCGGCCGGCGACCTGCCTGCTGGCCCGCCTCGACCCGGCCCGGGGACTCGCCACCTTCTCCAGCGCCGGCCACCTTCCGCCGGTGGTCTTCGACCGCGAGGGAGTGGCGGACCTGATCCGCGTCCCGGTCGGCCCCCCGCTCGGCACCGGCGTCGGCGGCTACGACATCGTGTCCCGCGCCCTCGACCCCGGGGACACGCTCCTGCTGTTCACGGACGGCCTGGTGGAGCGCCGCGGCGAGGACATCGACGTCTCCCTCGCCCGCCTGGCCGCGGTCCGCCCCGACCCGAAGGGCTCGCTGGACGACCTGGTGGACGAGGTCCTGCGTGAGCTGGACGCGGCGCACGCGGAGGACGACGTGGCCCTGATGGCGGTGAGGATCCGGCGCAAGGCGCCGGGGGAGGAGGGGTGAGCGCGCGACGCACGGCACGCGGCCGAAGGGCCGACGGCGACCGGGGGCGAATCGCCGAGGGGTGTCAGCACTGGTCGACGGAGTCGGAGGGGTCCTTCCCGATGTTCACGTTGCCGCCCCACACCCAAGCGGTCCGATAGGTGGCGGGGGAGGCACTGTCGAAGACCGTTCCCCGGTACCAGATGTCGGTCGTGTAGCCGCCGGCCGTGACGCGGTCGCCCTCCAGATAGCAGACGCCGTCCATGTAGAAGCGGTCCACCGTGGGGCCCGTGTTGGCGAGCAGTCTGGCCACGACGAAGGGGCCTGTACGGACGTTGCTGTTCGGCTGCAACGACACGTAGAACCCCGAAGTCCCGGCGTGGGCGGTCCCCGCGGCGACACCGGTCATGGTGGCGGCTCCCACGAGCGCGAGGCCGGCGGCGGCGAGGCGGGTGCGATTCCTGGGCATGGGGCGCTCCTTGATGTGTCTGCGAGGACGGGGCTGCTTCGCTCAGGAGACGGGTTCCGCGGGCCCGCTGTATGACACAGCTCCCCCATCGATTTCGGTCGCCTTGCGAGATCCCTCAAGGGGGAGAAGAGTGGGTCTTGTATCGCCTGTGCATCGTTGAGCTGTAGATCTCCATGCCACGGGCCGTCGTCGCCTTCAGACTCGGGTTCCTCGGGGCGCCAAGAAAGTACGTGCAGAGCACACTTGGAACAGCCATGTCGAGAACTGCTCAGCAACAAGTCTTCCGTTTTGTCGGTGCCTCCTGCCTGGCTGCGGCGCTCGCGCTGTCGCCGGGCCTGGCGAGTGCTGAGGCAGCACCCCAAGCACGCGCTGAAGCAGCGACTGCGCTGCCGGCCGCACCAAGTCCTCCTTCTCCACCGCCGGAGGAGGAAGAGCAGCCTCCGCCACCGCCTCAGGAGCAGGAGCAGCCTCCGCCGCCTCCGGAGGAGGAACAGCAGCCCCCGCCTCCGCCCCCGGAGGAGGAGCAGCAGCCTCCGCCGCCCCCGGAGGAGGAGCAGCAGCCTCCGCCTCCGCCCCCGGCGGAGCAGGAGCAGCCTCCGCCGCCCCCGGCGGAGCAGGAGGCGGACCTGAAGAAGCTGACGCCTGACCTGAAGAAGGACGTTCAGGAACTGACGAATCAGCAGGACGCCCCGCAAGAGCTCAAGGAGACGGCAACCAAGCTGAACGACACGCTCAAGGTGATCGAGAACCCGAACACACCGCTGGCAGAGCGCGTCACGCTCGCGAACATCGTGAAGCAGTCGTCGGATGTCCTGGCGAATGTCGACAAGTCGAATGCGTCGCCCGAGGTCAAGGCGGCAGTGACCAACACGGTGGAGCAGTCGACGGATGTTCTGGTGGACATCGGGAAGTCGGATGCGCCGTCGTCGGTCAAGGTCGCGGTGAACAACACCGTGGAGACGACGACGAGTGTTCTGGTGGACGTGCTGAAGTCGGATGCGCCGTCCTCGGTCAAGGTCGCTGTGACGAACACGGTGAAGACGACCACGAGTGTTCTGGTGGATGTCCTGAAGTCGGATGCGTCACCCGCGGTCAAGATCGCTGTGTCGAACACGGTGGAGCAGTCGACGAGCGTTCTGGTGGATGTCCTGAAGTCCAATGCTTCGCCCGCAGTCAAAATCGCGGTGACGAACACGGTGAAGACGACCACGAGCGTGCTGGTCGACGTGCTGAAGTCGGATGCGTCGCAGGCGGTGAAGGTCGCGGTGACGAACACGGTGAAGACGACCACGAGTGTTCTGGTGGATGTCCTGAAGTCGGATGCGCCGTCGTCGGTCAAGGTCGCGGTGACGAACACGGTCGAGACGACGACGAGTGTTCTGGTGGATGTCCTGAAGTCCGGTGCCTCACCCGCGGTGAAGGTCGCGGTGACGAACACGGTGAAGACGACGACCAGCGTCCTGGTGGACGTTCTGAAGTCCAATGCGTCGCCCGCAGTGAAGGTCGCGGTGACGAACACGGTGGAGACGACGACGAGTGTTCTGGTGGACGTTCTGAAGTCGGATGCACCGTCCTCGGTCAAGGTGTCGGCGACAAACGTCGTGAAGTCGACATCGGAGATCCTGGTTTCTTCTCTGAAGGCCGGTACGCCACCAGCGCAACAGAAGGCGGCGACGAACTTCGCGAACCAGGTGAACAACACGATGAAGGCGGCCCAGAACCCGAACTCTTCGTCCGAGCAACGGTCCGAGGCAACCAAGAAGCTCACCCAGTGGGACGACTCGCTTCCGAAGTGCCTGCAACAGAACCCGTTCCAGGAGTGCTTGGCCTAGGCGACAACTGCCAGTGAAACGCCCGTACCTGGGCTCCGGAATCAGAATCGGACGAAGGAGCGGCCCCCTGCAGCGCCCGCGGAAGGTGCGCTGCAGGGGGCCGCTCCTTCGTGCACGCCGAACAGGCTGGCTGAAGGAGACCCGACCCCGCGGAGAGATGCTCCGGCGGGGGAGTCCCTTTACCCCTGACGTAATCGACCCCACGACGCGATCACGGCACCGTGGAACACGTCAGCGAGATCCCCGGCGAGGGATCCGGAAGCGCAGGCCCCGAGGAGCGCGCACCATGTCTCTCACGTCCCCCGACACGACCGCGAGTTCCACCGACGACGCCACCCGTCACGTCGTCCAGGAGTTCATCGCCGCCCGGGTGGCCGGTGACGTCGAGCGGCTCGTCGAGATCTTTGCCGGCGAGGTCGACTGGCAGCTCGCCGAGAACCCCGCCGTCCCGTGGATCCGCCCGCGTTCCACCGGAGCGGAGTGCGCCGCCCAGTTCACCGACCTCGCCGAGCACACGGTGGCCGAGGACGCACGGGCCTCCGTCGACACCTTCCTCGTGGACGGCAACGACGCCGTCCTGATGGGGCACCTCTCGGGAACCGTTCGGGCGACGGGAAAGACCTTCGAGGGCCCCTTCGCCCTCCACCTCACGGTCGAGGAGGGCCGGATCACCCGGCACCACCTGTACGAGAACAGCCTGTCGATCGCCCAGGCGTGCACCGCATCCTGAAGCCCGGCCTCCCGGCCGTCAGCCGTGTCCGGACGATTCCGGTGACACGGCCGACGGCCGGCACGCCGCCAGGAGGTAGGACCCGGGGCTGCCTCAGATGTCGCGGAAGATCTCGATCTGCGCCCCCACCGAGTTCAGCCGCTCCGCCAGCTCCTCGTAACCCCGGTTGATCACATACACGTTGCGCAGGACCGACGTCCCTTCCGCCGCCATCATCGCCAGCAGCACCACCACCGCCGGGCGCAGGGCCGGCGGGCACATCATCTCCGCCGCGCGCCAGCGGGTCGGGCCCTCGACCAGGACGCGGTGGGGGTCCAGGAGTTGGAGGCGGCCGCCGAGGCGGTTGAGGTCGGTCAGGTAGATCGCCCGGTTGTCGTAGACCCAGTCGTGGATCAGCGTCTTGCCCTGAGCGACCGCGGCGATCGCCGCGAAGAACGGGACGTTGTCGATGTTCAGGCCCGGGAACGGCATCGGGTGGATCTTGTCGATCGGCGCCTCCAGCTTCGAGGGGCGCACCGTCAGGTCCACCAGCCGGGTGCGGCCGTTGTCCGCCGCGTACTCCGCCGTGCGGTCGTGGTCCAGGCCCATCTCCTCCAGCACCGCGAGCTCGATCTCCAGGAACTCGATCGGGACGCGCCGGATGGTGAGTTCGGACTCCGTGACGACGGCAGCGGCCAGCAGGCTCATCGCCTCGACCGGGTCCTCGGAGGGGGAGTAGTCGACGTCCACGTCGATGGTCGGGATGCCGTGCACGGTGAGCGTCGTGGTGCCGACGCCCTCCACCCGTACACCGAGTGCCTCCAGGAAGAAGCACAGGTCCTGGACCATGTAGTTGGAGGAGGCGTTGCGGATGACGGTCACACCGTCGTGCCGCGCCGCGGCCAGCAGCGCGTTCTCGGTCACCGTGTCGCCGCGCTCGGTCAGCACGATCGGCCGGTCCGGCGTCGTCGCCCGCTCCACCTCCGCGTGGTACAGCCCTTCCGTCGCGGTGATGTCGAGGCCGAAGCGGCGCAGCGCGATCATGTGCGGCTCGATCGTGCGGGTGCCGAGGTCGCAGCCGCCCGCGTACGGGAGCTTGAAGGCGTCCATCTTGTGCAGCAGCGGGCCCAGGAACATGATGATCGACCGGGTCCGCCGGGCGGCCTCGGCGTCGATGGCGTCCATGTCGAGCTGGGCGGGCGGCACGATCTCCAGATCGAGGCCCTCGTTGATCCAACGGGTGCGTACGCCGATGGAGTTGAGCACCTCCAGCAGGCGGAAGACCTCTTCGATGCGGGCCACGCGGCGCAGTACGGTGCGGCCCTTGTTGAGCAGGGAGCCGCACAGCAGCGCCACGCAGGCGTTCTTGCTCGTCTTGACGTCGATGGCGCCGGAGAGCCGGCGTCCGCCGACCACCCGCAGATGCATCGGCCCGGCATAGCCGAGGGACACGATCTCGCTGTCGAGCGCCTCGCCGATCCGAGCGATCATCTCAAGGCTGATGTTCTGATTGCCGCGCTCGATGCGGTTCACAGCGCTCTGGCTGGTGCCGAGTGCCTCCGCGAGCTGTGTCTGTGTCCAGCCCCGGTGCTGCCGGGCGTCACGGATGAGCTTGCCGATGCGTACGAGGTAGTCGTCTGCCATGGGGGCACGCTATCTCAGATATGAGATGCGATCACGTGAAGGGGGCCTGTCGGAGTGACGAATCATGAGCAAACGGGTGATGCTGCCCATTCAGGGACAGTTGGGGCCGTCGAGGGGTTCGGCCGCCGACCGCGCCACGGCGGCCGAACCGACCGCCCGGTCTCCGCGGTCGCGCCGAGCCCGCACGCGCCGCGACGCCCATCGCCGCTCCGGACGTCCTGCCCCGCCCTCCGCCCATCGCCTCGCCCTCGGGAGAAATGACCGGGTTCGCCCGCCTGGACCCGCTCAGGGCATGAGGTCCGTCACCTGAGTCCAGGCATGACCGATCCGCGGTCATGTACTAGGGTTATCTCGACATCGAGATATCTGCCGAAGGCGTACCGCAGCCGCCACCGGTAAGGGTTACCTAACTAAGCCTTACCTTAGCGGATCGGCGAGGAGCCGTGGCGGCAGCATGGACGTAGTACGCGCACATTGATGAAGGAGACTGTCGTGTCGGCGAACAGCTTCGACGCCCGCAGCACGCTGCGCGTGGGCGACGAGTCGTACGAGATCTTCAGGCTGGACAAGGTCGAGGGGGCCGCCCGCCTCCCTTACAGCCTGAAGGTGCTGCTGGAGAACCTGCTCCGCACCGAGGACGGCGCGAACATCACCGCCGACCACATCCGCTCCATCGGCAACTGGGACTCGCAGGCGCAGCCGAGCCAGGAGATCCAGTTCACGCCGGCCCGTGTGATCATGCAGGACTTCACCGGTGTGCCCTGTGTCGTCGACCTCGCCACCATGCGTGAGGCCGTCAAGGAGCTCGGCGGCGACCCGGCGAAGGTCAACCCGCTCTCCCCGGCCGAGCTGGTCATCGACCACTCCGTCATCGCCGACAAGTTCGGTACCGCGGAGGCCTTCGGCCAGAACGTGGAGCTGGAGTACGGCCGCAACAAGGAGCGCTACCAGTTCCTGCGCTGGGGCCAGACCGCCTTCGACGACTTCAAGGTCGTCCCGCCGGGCACCGGCATCGTGCACCAGGTCAACATCGAGCACCTCGCTCGTACGGTCATGGTCCGAGGCGGCCAGGCCTACCCCGACACCCTCGTCGGCACCGACTCGCACACCACCATGGTCAACGGCCTGGGCGTGCTGGGCTGGGGCGTCGGCGGCATCGAGGCCGAGGCCGCGATGCTCGGCCAGCCCGTCTCGATGCTCATCCCGCGCGTCGTCGGCTTCAAGCTGACCGGTGAGCTCACGCCCGGCACCACCGCCACGGACCTGGTCCTCACGATCACCGAGATGCTGCGCAAGCACGGCGTCGTCGGCAAGTTCGTCGAGTTCTACGGTGAGGGCGTCGCCGCCACCTCGCTCGCCAACCGCGCCACCATCGGCAACATGTCGCCGGAGTTCGGCTCCACCGCCGCGATCTTCCCGATCGACGACGAGACCCTGAAGTACCTGCGCCTGACCGGCCGTGACGAGCAGCAGGTCGCGCTCGTCGAGGCGTACGCCAAGGAGCAGGGCCTCTGGCTCGACCCGGCCGCCGAGCCCGACTTCTCCGAGAAGCTGGAGCTCGACCTCTCCACGGTCGTCCCCTCCATCGCCGGTCCGAAGCGTCCGCAGGACCGCATCGTCCTCGCCAACGCCGCCCAGCAGTTCTCGCTCGACGTACGCAACTACGTCGAGGACGACGACGAGGCGGGCAAGGAGTCCTTCCCGGCCTCCGACGCCCCGGCCTCCACGAACGGCGTCCCCTCGCGTCCGACGACCGTCACCGCCCCCGACGGCTCGACCTACGAGATCGACCACGGCGCCGTCACCGTCGCCGCGATCACCTCGTGCACCAACACCTCGAACCCGTACGTCATGGTCGCCGCCGCGCTCGTGGCGAAGAAGGCGGTCGAGAAGGGCCTGACCCGCAAGCCGTGGGTCAAGACCACCCTCGCCCCGGGCTCCAAGGTCGTCACCGACTACTTCGACAAGGCGGGCCTGACCCCCTACCTCGACAAGGTCGGCTTCAACCTGGTCGGTTACGGCTGCACCACCTGCATCGGCAACTCCGGCCCGCTGCCGGACGAGGTCTCCAAGGCCGTCAACGACCACGACCTCGCGGTCACCTCGGTGCTCTCCGGCAACCGCAACTTCGAGGGCCGGATCAACCCCGACGTCAAGATGAACTACCTGGCGTCCCCGCCGCTGGTCGTCGCGTACGCCCTCGCCGGTTCGATGAAGGTCGACGTCACGAAGGACGCCCTCGGCATCGACCAGGACGGCAAGCCGGTGTTCCTCGAAGACATCTGGCCGACCGAGGCCGAGGTCAACGACGTCGTGGCGAACGCCATCGGCGAGGACATGTTCAACAAGTCCTACCAGGACGTCTTCGCGGGCGACGCCCAGTGGCAGGCGCTGCCGATCCCGACCGGCAACACCTTCGAGTGGGACCCGCAGTCCACCTACGTGCGCAAGCCCCCGTACTTCGAGGGCATGACCATGGAGACCACCCCGGTCGAGGACATCACCGGCGCCCGGGTGCTCGCCAAGCTCGGCGACTCGGTCACCACCGACCACATCTCCCCGGCGGGTGCCATCAAGGCCGACACCCCGGCCGGCAAGTACCTCACGGAGCACGGCGTCGAGCGCCGCGACTTCAACTCCTACGGCTCGCGCCGAGGCAACCACGAGGTCATGATCCGCGGCACGTTCGCCAACATCCGCCTGCGCAACCAGATCGCGCCGGGCACCGAGGGCGGCTACACCCGCGACTTCACCCAGGACGACGCTCCGGTGTCGTTCATCTACGACGCCTCGCAGAACTACCAGGCCGCCGGCACGCCGCTGGTGATCCTGGCGGGCAAGGAGTACGGCTCCGGCTCGTCCCGTGACTGGGCGGCCAAGGGCACCGCGCTCCTCGGCGTCAAGGCCGTCATCGCCGAGTCGTACGAGCGCATCCACCGCTCGAACCTCATCGGCATGGGCGTCCTGCCGCTCCAGTTCCCGGAGGGCGCGACTGCCGAGTCCCTCGGTCTGACCGGCGAGGAGACCTTCTCCTTCACCGGTGTGACCGAGCTGAACAACGGCTCCACGCCGCGCACGGTCAAGGTCACCACCGACACGGGTGTGGAGTTCGACGCGGTCGTCCGCATCGACACCCCGGGCGAGGCGGACTACTACCGCAACGGCGGCATCATGCAGTACGTGCTGCGGAACCTGATCCGCAGCTAGGCACGGCAGTACGGCGGAAGGGCCGCACCCCCGGTGGGGGGTGCGGCCCTTCCGTATGACCGGGGCCTGATCCGGGCACTGCCGGGCAGTGCCCGGATCAGGAGAGCAGGGTCAGGAGATCAGCTCGATCTCCGCCAGCGTCGGTGTCCCCACCGCCACCAGCCGGTACTTCGTGTACGTACCGGGCCGCGCGACGGTGAAGGCGCGGGTCTGCTTGTCCCAGGTGAACTTCTGGCCGGACCGCTGGTCGAGGTCCTTCCAGCGCTCCCCGTCGTTCGAGCCCTGAAGCACCCACCCGGTCGGCGCCTTGGCGCGGGCCGAGGAGGTCAGGGTGTACTGGAGGGCGCGCGTCTTCGACGCCACCGGGAGCTCCACCGTGCCGAGCGTCGCTTCCGTCGCCGACGAGTTGTCGAACAGCGGACCCGAACCCTCGATCACGTCGTGCCGCGGCTTCGGCGTCCGGTCGTCCTGGGTGATGGAGACCGGGGCCGCCTTCTTTCCGCTGCCCCAGGCGGACGGCTTCGGCCCCATCGCGAACTCCAGGGTGCCGCCGCGGGCGATCAGTTCGTGCGGCAGAGCGGTGGAGTTCCAGGACTTGCCGTTCACCTTCAGGCCCTGGACGTAGATGTTCTTCGCGCTGTTCTTCGGTGCCTTGACGACCAGCTTGCGGCCGTTGTCCATGCGGACCGTCACCTTGGTGAACAGCGGCGAACCGATCGCGTACTCACCACTGCCCATCACCAGCGGGTAGAAGCCGAGCGAGGAGAACAGGTACCAGGCCGACTGCTCGCCGTTGTCCTCGTCGCCGTGGTAGCCCTGCCCGATCTCGCTGCCGGTGTAGAGGCGGGAGAGCACCTCGCGCACCTTCTCCTGCGTCTTCCAGGGCTGCGAGGCCGCGTTGTACATGTACGTGACGTGGTGGGCGACCTGGTTGGAGTGGCCGTACATGCCCATCCGTACGTCACGCGCCTCCGTCATCTCGTGGATGACGCTGCCGTACGAGCCGACGAACTCGGGGGAAGCCGTCTCCGGGGTCGAGAAGTAGGTGTCGAGCTTCTTGCCGAGCCCGGAGCGTCCGCCGTAGAGGTTCGCCAGACCGCGGCTGTCCTGCGGAGCGGTGAAGGCGTAGCCCCAGCCGTTGGTCTCCGTGTAGTCGTAGCCCCACACCCGCGGGTCGTACGAGGCGCTCGGCACCCGCCAGTCGCCCTTGAGGTCACGGCCCTGGAAGAAGCCGGCCTCGGAGTCGAAGAGCGAGACGTAGTTGCGCGCCCGGTTGAGGAAGTACTCCGACTCCTCCTTGTACCGCGGGTTCTTGGTCTTCTTGTAGAGCGCCTTGCCCATCGAGGCGATGCCGTAGTCGTTGAGGTAGCCCTCCAGCGACCAGGACAGCCCCTCATGGGTCGAGGTGGAGGCGTAGCCGAGGAACGGCGAGGTCTCCATGCCCTTGCGGCCGACGCCCGAGGACGGCGGGACGACCGACGCGTTCTTCAGCGCCGCCTCGTACGCCGCCTCGGCGTCGAAGTCCACGCCCTTGACGTATGCGTCCGCGAAGGCGACGTCGGAGCTGGTGCCGGTCATCAGGTCCGCGTAGCCCGGCGATGACCAGCGGGAGATCCAGCCGCCGTCCTTGTACTGCTGGACGAAGCCGTCCACCAGCTCGCCCGCCTTCTTCGGGGTGAGGAAGGAGTACGCGGGCCAGGTGGTGCGGTAGGTGTCCCAGAAGCCGTTGTTGACGTAGACCTCACCGTCGACGATCTTCGCGCCGGTGTGGGTGGGCGTGTCCGGGCCGGTCATCGGCGAGAACGGGCTCGCGTACTGCTGCTTGGGCCGCGACGTCGTGCCGGTGTTCTCGAACCCGGAGTTCGGGTAGAGGTACAGCCGGTACAGGCTGGAGTAGAGCGTGGTCAGCTGGTCGCGGTTGGCGCCCTCCACCTCGATCCGGCCGAGCACCTCGTCCCAGGCGTCCTGCGCCTTGTCCTTGACCCGGTCGAAGCGGCTGCTCGCCGGGAGTTCGTCGGCGAGGTTCTTCTTCGCCTGGTCGACGCTGATGAGCGAGGTGGCCAGGCGCAGCGTGACGCTCCGGTCCTTGCCGGCGTCGAACCGGAAGTGACCGCTGACGCCGGTGGCGCCCGAGTCGGTGACCGGGGCGTCGAAGACGCCGTGGACGAAGAGCCGGGTGGCGCCCGTCGACAGACCGCTCTTCACGTCCGAGTAGCCGCTGAAGGAACGGGTGGCCGGATCGAGGGTCAGGCCGCCCTCCTTCGTCACGTTGTCGAAGAGGATGCTCGCGTCGTCACCGGGATAGGTGAACCGCATCATCGCCGCGTGGTCGGTCGGTGTCATCTCGGCCTTGAGGCCGTTCTCGAACGTGACGCCGTAGTAGTGCGGACGCGCGGTCTCGTTCTCGTGCCTGAAGGGCAGCGCCCGCTTGTCACGGTCGGTGTCCGGGGTGCCGGCGAGCGCCGACGGCATCACCTGGAACGTCTGCCGGTCACCCATCCAGGGGCTGGGCTCGTGGCTGGCCGCGAACGCCTCCACGGCGGGCAGATTGTCCGCGTTGTTCCCGCGGGAGTACTCGTACAGCCAGCTCTTGGACTCGGCGTTGGTGACCGGGGTCCAGAAGTTGAAGCCGTGCGGCACGGCGGTCGCGGGGAAGGTGTTGCCGCGCGAGAAGGAGCCGCTGGAGTTGGTGCCGCGGGTGGTCGAGGCGTAGTCCGAGAGGTGCGCGAGGCGCTTCTCCGGGGCCTTCGGCGCCAGCGTGATGTCGTCGACCCAGCCCTGGAACTTCGCCGGGCCCTTGGGGGAGTCGTACGCCACCAGAACGCGGTCGACGGTCTTGCCGGACGCCACCGAGCCGATCCGGGAGGCCACGTGGTTCCACTGGTTCACGTACAGCCGCTTGGCGGCGCCCTGGCCCTGTGGGGTCAGCAGCCCGCCGTGCGCGTCTGTTGCCCGCAGGTCACTCAGATAGGTGCCGTCGGTGAAGGCGAGGTCCACCGACACGTTCGTGGCCGGGTAGTTCAGATCCGTCTCCGGGAGGGAGGGGAAGATCCGGTACGAGAGCTCGGTGTCGCGGCCGACGGCCGTGTTGACGTCGAAGACCTTGTTGTACGAGTAGGCCCGTCCGTCCGCCTTGTGGTTGCCGGCGTAACGCAGGGCACGCTTTCCGGTGAATCCGGCGTTCGACTTGGCGGTGGGGGAGCCGGCCGGTCCGCGGTCGACGAGGCTGCGCATCTCGTCCGGCGTCGGGGCGCTGGTGTCACCGTCCGAGAACTGGACGTCGGCCAACTGGGTGGCGTCCGAGGCACCGTTGTTCTTGGTGATCTCCAGCCGGTAGTGCGCGTACGCCGTCACCTCGGAGGCGGCGCCGATGTCGTACGTTGTGGTCTGGAAGCGCTTCTCGAAGCTCTGGCCCTCGCGGGTGTCCAGGACCTTCCAGTCCTTGCCGTCGGCGGAGCCCTTGAGGGTCCAGTCCTTCGGGTCCCGCTCGGCGTGGTCGTTCGCGGACGTCATGGCGTACGTGACGACCTTGACCGGCTCGTCGGTGTCGAACTCGATCCAGGCGGTGGGCTCGAATCCCAGCCATTTGGTGCCCGGCTGAAGATCGACCAGGTTCTCCTTGGTTTCTCCCGCGCCGGTGTTCTCGCCGCTCGCGCGGAGCTCTATCACCTTGTCGGTGATATTGCCCGGTATTCCGGTGGAGAAGCCGCCATCGACACCGGATGACCGCTTCTTTCCGTCCGGGCCGACTTCTACGGTATTGCGCCAGTCGGGCTGGCGTTCGTCCTCCTCGAAGGAGGTCGTGAATTCCCGGTCTGCCGCGGCGGATCGAGCCGCCGGCGCGGGCTGGGCGACGGCGGCCGACTGGCCCGTCACCACAAGCAGGGAAGCGGCAGCCGCCAGGGCTGCCGCATTGAGTGGACTCTGCCGAAGTCTGGGTCTGGCCATCACGGGCCTGTCCTCCAGGGGAAGCCGCGTCGGACAACGTTGTCAGCGCGATGCGCAGGCTCCAGTAGGGAGGCAAGTGCCACGCGGTGTCAAGGGTGTTGGCGATGTGGCGCGGCTGGATTCGACCGTTCCGCCGCAAATGATGTGGTCATATGGGCGCGCACGGGGGCCAGGTATCCGTCGAGGTCTCAACTCGGGAAAGACTGCTCCCCAAACTTGCTTTCGATCTTGCTCCGTTGACCTGAAGTGGACTATACCTGTCGGCGTCCGCATACCTGTTTTATATGGCAGCGGGCCAGGGGGGACGGGGGAGGCGGGCGGCCGAGCGTATCGACTACCGCCCCCACACGATCCGTTCCCGCTGCCAACCGTGCACGACCCCGAGCTTCACTGGTTTTCCCCCCGGGAGAACACAGCAACTGACCGCGGTGGCGGGGCCCTTCGCCTGTGGCGATATGGACGGGCGACCGGTACACCGCCTGAGTCCTGGAGAAGGCGAGGACTTGAGCATGGGATCCACCTCCGCCCACAACAATGAGGGCCTTGGCCGTCGTAGTCTGATCAAGCGGTCTGCCGCACTCGGCCTGCTGACCGTGCCGACGATGAGCTTCCTGTCCGCCTGCGCGAGCGGCGACGGTGGCAGCAGCGACAAGGTCGACAAGGGCCAGAAGTCCGCCAAGAACCCGCTCGGCGTCAACGAGACGGCGCAGCTCGAGGTGGTCATCTTCGACGGCGGATTCGGCCAGCAGTACGCACTGGACGCCGAGAAGAAGTACCAGGCCGCCTTCCCCAAGGCCCCCAAGGTCAAGCACCGGGCCACCCAGAAGATCCAGTCGGAGCTCCAGCCGCGCTTCAACGGTGGCACCCCGCCGGACCTGATCGACAACTCCGGCGCCCAGCAGATGGACATGGGCGTCCTGGTCGGCAAGAAGCAGCTCTCCGACCTCACCCCGCTGCTGGACGCGCCCTCCATCGACGACCCCAACAAGAAGGTCCGCGACACCCTGCGGCCGGGCATCGTCGAGATGGGCCAGTTCGACGGCGCACCGGTCTGGATCCTCTACTACGCCTACACCGTCTACGGCGTCTGGTACTCGCAGACCAACCTCGAGAAGCTCGACTCCGCGTACCCGGAGACCTGGGACGAGATGCTCGCGCTCTGCGCGAAGGCGAAGAAGAAGGGCATCGCCGGCTGGACGTACGCGGGCAAGCACCCGTACTACCTGCCGTTCTCGCTGTACCCCTTCATCGCCAAGATCGGTGGCCGCGAGGTCCTCGACGCCATCGACAACCTGGAGCCGAAGGCCTGGGAGCACCCGGCGGTCAAGGCCGCGTTCGAGGCGTACTACGAGCTCTACCAGAAGGGCTACATCCTCAAGGGCACGCCCGGCATCGACCACATCCAGTCCCAGACGGCCTGGACCGAGGGCAAGGCGCTCTTCATCCCCAACGGCTCCTGGGTGGAGAACGAGGCGGCGAAGACCACGCCCAAGGACTTCAAGATGATGGTGGCCGCGCCCTCCAGCCTGGATGCGTCCGACAAGCTGCCGTTCGGCACCATCTGGGCGTCCGGCGGTGAGCCCTTCATCGTGCCGGCCAAGGCGAAGAACGCCGAGGGCGGTATGGAGCAGCTGCGCATCATGCTCAGCGAGGCCTCGTCGAAGAGTTTCACCGCGTCGGTGAAGTCCCTGACGGCGTTCAACGGCGGAACCGACGGACTGACGCTCTCGACGGCCATGCAGTCCGGCGTCGACTCGCTGAAGAAGGCCGGCGACAACGTGGTCAACCCGCGCATCCAGGACTGGTACGTGAAGCTCCAGAAGGAGCAGATCGGCGTCGCCGGTCTCGGTGAGATGATGGCCGGCCGCGCGACCCCCGCGGAGACCATCAAGAAGATCCAGGGCTTCGCGGACGCGGCGGCCAAGGACCAGTCGATCAAGCACTACAAGCACCAGTGAGCAGGCGTCACCAGCGGCGGCATTCGCCGGAAGATCGGGGTCGGTAACCATGCAACACGGCAAGTACCGGTTCATCGTGGGCTTCTTGGCTGCCCCCTTGGCCTTGTACGCGGTCTTCGTCATCTGGCCGTTCATCCAGTCCATCTACTATTCGTTCACGGACTGGACGGGCCTGAGCCCGGACTTCAAGATGGTCGGCTTCGACAATTACAGTCGAATGCTCGACGACGACATCTTCTGGAAATCACTGCAGCACAGCCTCTGGTTCGCGCTGCTCCTGCCGCTGGTGACGCTCGGCCTCGCACTGTTCTTCGCGTTCATGCTGAATGTCGGCGGGCGGCGCCGGAAAGGCGCCGCCATCGCCGGCGTCCGCGGTTCGTCGTTCTACAAAATCGCGTACTTCTTCCCGCAGGTGCTGTCGATCGCGATTGTCGCCCTGCTGTTCCAGTTCGCGTACAACCCCAACGACGGTGCGATCAACGGCGCCCTTCAGGCCGTCGGTCTCGACAGCATCCAGCCGGACTGGCTCGGCGACCCGGACCTCGCCCTGTGGTGCGTCATGGCGGTCCTGGTCTGGAGCACGGTCGGATTCTTCGTCGTCCTGTTCTCCGCCGGTATGGCGTCCATTCCCAAGGACTTCTACGAGGCGGCGCTGCTCGACGGCGCGAGCCGGTTCACCACCTTCTTCCGCATCACCCTGCCGCTGCTGTGGGACACCGTGCAGTCCGGCTGGGTCTACATGGGCATCCTCGCCCTGGGTGCGGAGTCCTTCGCGGTCGTGCAGATCATGACCGTGGGACCGGGCGGACCCGACTACTCGACCACGGTTCTCACGCTGTACGTGTACCAAACGGCCTTCCGCGACGGACAGGCCGCCTATGCGACCACGATCGGTGTCGCCCTGCTCGTCGTCACCCTGGCCTTCGCGGCCGTCGTGATGCGGCTGGGCCGGCGCGAGCGGCTGGAGTACTGATGCGGCGTCATCCCGGGGACACGCCCTCGGACCCCCGGCAGAAAAGCAGCTCGGTCGCGGTGGCCGGCACGACAGTACGAGGTGATTTCCGGTGAAATCCACTGACGCGCCGCCCGCCGGTGTCTCCGAGGTCCGCCCGCCGGTCATGAAGACGAAGGTGCAGCCCGCCGCCCCCGCCAAGAAGACCTCGGGCAGCGTGCTCAACGTCTTCTCGCACGGCGTGCTCGTCATCTGGGCGATCATGGTCGTGCTGCCGCTGCTGTGGGCGGTGATGACGTCCTTCAAGACGGACCGGGCGATCTTCACCTCGCCGTGGTCGCTGCCCGACTCGCTGCACTTCGAGAACTGGTCGCGCGCCTGGAGCCAGGCGCACATGAGCGACTACTTCCTCAACACCATCCTGGTCGTGGGCGGTTCGCTGATCGGCACGCTGCTGTTCGGCTCCATGGCCGCGTACGTCCTGGCGCGCTTCGACTTCCCCGGGAACCGCTTCATCTACTTCCTCTTCATCGGAGGAATGAGCTTCCCGATCATGCTGGCGCTGGTGCCGCTGTTCTACGTGCTGAACAACGTCAGCCTGCTGAACACGCTGCACGGTCTGATCCTCGTCTACATCGCCTACTCGCTGCCGTTCACGGTCTTCTTCCTGACCGCCTTCTTCCGGACGCTGCCCTCGTCGGTGGCCGAGGCCGCGATGATCGACGGCGCGTCGCACACCCGGACCTTCTTCCAGGTCATGCTGCCGATGGCCAAGCCGGGACTGATCAGCGTCGGCATCTTCAACTTCCTCGGGCAGTGGAACCAGTACATGCTGCCGACCGTGCTCAACACGGACCCGGACCGCAAGGTGCTCTCGCAGGGTCTGGTGGAGCTGGCCGTGAGCCAGGGGTACAAGGGCGACTGGTCCGGACTGTTCGCCGGTCTGGTGATGGCGATGCTGCCGGTGCTTGCCGCGTACATCATCTTCCAGCGTCAGGTGGTGGCGGGACTGACGGCCGGCGCGATCAAGTAGCCCGTCCGTGCCGAAGCGACGGCCGTGCCCCGGCGGGCCTTCCCGCCGGGGCATTCGCCGTACCGTTGCCCTGTACAACCGGTGCGCGGGTGTCCCTCGCGCCGCTCAAGGTCTTGACGGGATAACCCCCTGGGCGTTCAGCTTAGAGTTCACAAGTTGGAGAGACGTCGGGATTGCCTCACGGGGATTCCGGCCGGGGGCGGCCGTCGTGCCGCCCACCGGGGGCAGGAGTGGATGAGTCAATGGAGACTCCGGGATCGCAGACATCTCTGCACCGGGCCAACCTCGAACGGGTTGTGCGCGCGGTCCGCATGGCGGGCTCGCTGACGCAGGCCGAGATCGCGAGGAGCACCGGCCTGTCCGCGGCCACGGTCTCCAACATCGTTCGCGAACTGAAAGACGGCGGCACCGTCGAGGTCACACCCACCTCCGCCGGCGGCCGGCGGGCCCGCAGCGTCTCCCTCAGCGGTGACGCGGGCATCGTGATCGGCGTCGACTTCGGCCATACGCATCTGCGGGTCGCCGTCGGCAATCTCGCCCACCAGGTGCTGGCCGAGGAGTCGGAGCCGCTCGATGTCGACGCCTCTTCCGCGCAGGGCTTCGGGCGGGCCGAACAGCTGGTCAACCGGCTGATCTCGGCGACCGGGATCGGCCCGGACAAGGTGATCGGCGTGGGCCTCGGTGTGCCCGGTCCCATCGACGTGGAGTCCGGCACCCTCGGCTCCACCTCGATCCTGCCGGGCTGGACGGGGATAAACCCCAGCGAGGAGCTCTCGGGACGGCTCGGCGTCCCGGTCTACGTGGACAACGACGCCAACCTCGGCGCCCTCGGCGAGCTGGTCTGGGGCAGCGGACGGGGGGTGCGGGACCTCGCGTACATCAAGGTCGCCAGCGGTGTCGGCGCCGGTCTGGTGATCGACGGCCAGATCTACCGCGGGCCGGGCGGCACGGCCGGGGAGATCGGCCACATCACCCTGGACGAGTCCGGTCCCGTGTGCCGCTGCGGCAACCGCGGCTGCCTCGAGACATTCGCCGCGGCCCGCTACGTTCTGCCGCTGCTCCAGTCCAGCCACGGCGTCGATCTGACCATGGAACGCGTGGTCCAGCTGGCCCGGGAGGGCGACCCCGGCTGCCGCCGGGTCGTCGCCGATGTGGGCCGCCACATCGGCAGCGGCGTGGCCAATCTCTGCAATCTCCTGAACCCGAGCCGCGTAGTACTGGGCGGGGACCTCGCGGAGGCCGGAGAATTGGTTCTGGGACCCATTCGTGAGTCCGTCTCCCGGTACGCCATCCCCAGCGCCGCGCGGCAGCTGTCGGTGGCACCGGGCGCCCTCGGCGGACGGGCCGAGGTGCTGGGCGCGCTGGCTCTGGTGCTCAGCGAAATGGGCGATTCGACCCTTCTTGACAGCGCTCTGCCGACCAGTGCGCCTGCCTTCACTTAGATAACGAATGGCACCGTTGTCATCTCGTTAAGGATTTACTCCTTGACGCTGGCACCGGGGCCGAGTTGACTTCCAGCCACCTCGGCCGCAACGACGCGGCCCCGTCAGGGAGGTTTCCACAGATGAACGCACATCTGCGTCGTGCCGCCGTTGCTACTGCCGCCACCGCCATGGCCGTCTCGCTCGCTGCCTGTGGCAGCGCGAAGGAGTCCGGCGACAAGGCCAAGGAGTCGGGCGCCGCGAAGGGCGACGACATCACGGTCGGTCTGCTGCTGCCGGAGAACCAGACCGCGCGCTACGAGAAGTTCGACAAGCCGCTGATCGAGAAGAAGGTCGGCGAGCTGACGAACGGCAAGGCGAAGGTCGTCTACGCCAACGCCAAGCAGGACGCGACTCTGCAGACGCAGCAGGTCGACACCATGATCACCAACAAGGTCGACGTTCTGATCGTCGACGCTGTCGACTCCAAGGCCATAGCCGGTGGCGTCAAGAAGGCCAAGGAGGCGGGCATCCCCGTCGTCGCCTTCGACCGTCTCGCCGAGGGTCCGATTGACGCCTACACCTCGTTCGACAACGAAGAGGTCGGCCACGTCCAGGGCAAGGCGCTCCTCGGAGCGCTGGGCACCAAGGCCAAGGCCGGTTCCATCGTCATGATGAACGGTGCGATCACCGACCCGAACGCCGCGCTCTTCAAGAAGGGTGCGAAGGCCGAGCTCGAGGGCAAGGTCACCGTCGGCAAGGAGTACGACACCAAGGAGTGGAAGCCGGAGAACGCCAACGCCAACATGGAGGCGGCGATCTCGGCCCTCGGCAAGAACAAGATCGTCGGCGTCTACTCCGCCAACGACGGCATGGCGGGCGGCATCATCACCGCCCTCAAGGCCGCCGGCATCTCCCCGCTCCCGCCGGTCACCGGCCAGGACGCCGAGCTCGCCGGTGTGCAGCGCATCGTCGCGGGTGAGCAGTTCATGAGCGTCTACAAGCCGTACCAGCCGGAGGCCGCGGCCGCCGCCGAGATGGCTGTCGCGCTCGCCAAGGGCGAGAAGCTCGACTCGATCGCCAAGGACACCGTGGACAGCCCCACCACCAAGGGCGTCCCGACCGTGCTCGTCCCGGTCGTCTCGCTGACCAAGGACAACATCAACGACACGGTCATCAAGGACGGCGTCTACACCGTCCAGGAGATCTGCACCCCGAAGTACAAGGCCGCCTGTGACGCGGCGGGCCTGAAGTAAGGCCGTGGGCCCGTCCGGGCCCGCACCCGCAGAAGCCTGTCCGGCGCCCCGCCCCATCCCAACCACCCCGCTGATGGGGCGGGGCGCCGGACGGATCGCTTCGCCCCTGTTCCCTGCTGCTCAGCCTCCGCGCCACACCCCGGCGCGGCATCCCCGCCGGTCAGGCGGCGAAGGAGATGGTTCACGTGTCCGCTACGCCCGTGTTGGCGTTGCGAGGGGTCTCCAAGCGATTCGGTGCCGTCCAGGCGCTCACCGACGTAGAGCTTGAGGTCCACTCCGGAGAGGTCGTAGCCCTGGTGGGCGACAACGGCGCCGGAAAGTCCACGCTGGTCAAGACGATCGCCGGCGTGCACCCCATCGATGACGGCGTCATCGAGTGGGACGGCAAGTCGGTGTCGATCAACCGTCCGCACGACGCCCAGGCCCTGGGCATCGCGACCGTCTACCAGGACCTCGCGCTGTGCGACAACATCGACGTTGTCGGAAACCTCTACCTCGGCCGGGAGATCCGCAAGCGCGGCATTCTCAACGAGGTCGAGATGGAGCGTCGTGCACTCGAGCTCCTGAACACGCTGTCGATCCGCATCCCCAGCGTGCGCATCCCGATCGCCTCGCTGTCCGGTGGTCAGCGCCAGACGGTGGCCATCGCCCGTTCGATGCTCGGCGAGCCCAAGCTCGTCATCCTCGACGAGCCGACCGCGGCCCTCGGTGTCGAGCAGACCGCCCAGGTCCTCGACCTCGTCGAGCGGCTGCGCGAGCGCGGCCACGCGGTGATCCTGATCAGCCACAACATGGCTGACGTCAAGGCCGTCGCCGACAAGGTCGCCGTCCTGCGCCTCGGGCGCAACAACGGTGTCTTCGACGTGAAGTCCACGTCGCAGGAAGAGATCATCTCCGCCATCACCGGCGCCACGGACAACGCCGTGACCCGTCGTGCGGCGCGCAACGCGGAGGTTCAGAAGTGAACATCGACAAGACCTCCACGACGACCGGCGCGCCTGCGGACGCGCCCGTCGTGAACCCGGAAGCCGCCAAGGCCGCCGTCACCGCGGTCGACCCGCGGCTGCTGGTGCGCGAGCAGGGCCTCGCGGGCTACTTCTCCGAGTTCAAGCGCAAGATGCACGCCGGTGACCTGGGCTCGATTCCGGTCGTCGTCGGTCTGATCATCATCGGCGCGATCTTCCAGAGCCTGAACTCGAACTTCCTCTCCGCCGAGAACCTCAGCAACATCGCGGTCACGATGGTCGCCACCGGCATGATGGCGGTCGGCATCATCTTCGTCCTGCTGCTCGGTGAGATCGACCTGTCGGTCGGCTCCGTCAGCGGTGTCTCCGGCGCCGTCGTCGCGGTGCTGAGTGTCACCCACGGCATGAACGAGTGGCTCGCGATCCTCGTCGCGGTGGTCAGCGGCGCCGCCATCGGTGCGCTCCACGGCTTCTTCTTCGCCCGGATCGGCGCCCCCGCGTTCGCCGTCACGCTGGCCGGCCTGCTGTTCTGGCTCGGCTTCATGCTCCAGCTGCTCGGCACGAACGGCACGATCAACCTGGACGGCGAAGGTGTCGTCGGCAAGCTGACCACGTACTACTTCACCGACGTGGCCGCCGCCTACGGTCTGGCCGCGGTCGCCGTGGCCGGCTTCTTCCTCTCCAGCTTCTTCGACAACCGCCGCCGTGCGGCCGCCGGCATCCCGTCCCGGCCGCTCGTCGACATCGTGGTGCGCACCGTGGCCCTGGCCGTGATCGCCTTCGCCGGCGCGATCATGTTCAACCAGTACAAGGGCCTGCCGCTGGCGCTGGTCCTGTTCCTGGCCGTCCTCGTGATCACGGACTTCGTCCTCCGCCGTACCACCTACGGCCGGAAGATCTTCGCGCTCGGCGGCAGCGTGGAGGCCTCGCGGCGTGCCGGTATCAACGTCACGGCCATCCGGATCTCCGTCTTCTCGCTCGCCGGCACCTTCGCGGCCATCGGCGGCCTGTTCTGGGCCTCCAAGATCGCGGCGGCGAACCAGAGCGCCGGCGCCGGTGACCTGCTGATGAACGTCATCGCGGCGGCCGTCATCGGCGGCACCAGCCTCTTCGGCGGCCGGGGCCGGACCTGGAACGCCCTCCTCGGCGTCATGGTCATCGTCTCGATCCAGTACGGACTGGCTCTCGAGGGCATCGCCACCCCGATCCAGTACATGATCACCGGTGGTGTGCTGCTGGCCACCGTCGTGATCGACTCGATCACCCGCAAGACGCAGAAGACCGCAGGTCGCGCGTAGCACAACCAGCCAGTGCCCGGCACCGTGACACGGTGTCGGGCACTGCTGCGTCTGGGCCGTTGGAGTGATGCGGAACGCACCGCCCGATGACTGCGGTCCGTCGCGGAACATTAGACTCGACGAATCGGCACGCTCGACCAGCTCAACAGTCAAGGAGGCACGGGTGGCTTTGCTTACCCGTATCAAGGGACCGCGCGATCTGGACCGGCTCAGCCCGGAGCAGCTGGATCAGCTGGCCGCAGAGATCCGGACCTTTCTCGTCGACGCGGTCTCCAAGACCGGCGGACACCTCGGTCCCAACCTCGGCGTCGTCGAGCTGACCATCGCTCTCCACCGGGTCTTCGAGTCCCCGAAGGACAAGGTCCTGTGGGACACCGGTCACCAGAGCTACGTGCACAAGCTCCTCACCGGCCGTCAGGACTTCTCCCGGCTCAAGATGAAGGGCGGCCTCTCCGGCTACCCGTCGCAGGCCGAGTCCGACCACGACGTCATCGAGAACTCCCACGCCTCCACGGTGCTCGGCTGGGCGGACGGCCTCGCCAAGGCCAACGAGGTGCTCCGCAAGGACGACCACGTCGTCGCGGTCATCGGTGACGGCGCGCTGACCGGCGGTATGGCCTGGGAGGCGCTGAACAACATCGCCGCCGCCAAGGACCGCCCCCTCGTCATCGTCGTCAACGACAACGAGCGTTCCTACGCGCCCACGATCGGCGGCCTGGCCAACCACCTCGCCACCCTGCGGACGACCGACGGCTACGAGCGCTTCCTCGCCCGCGGCAAGGACATCCTGGAGCGCACCCCCGTCGTCGGCAGGCCGCTCTACGAGACCCTGCACGGCGCCAAGAAGGGCCTCAAGGACTTCATCGCCCCGCAGGGCATGTTCGAGGACCTGGGACTGAAGTACGTCGGCCCCATCGACGGCCACGACATCGAGGCACTGGAGTCCGCCCTCGCCCGCGCCAAGCGCTTCGGCGGGCCCGTGATCGTGCACTGCCTCACCGAGAAGGGCCGCGGTTACCAGCCCGCCCTCCAGGACGAGGCGGACCGCTTCCACGCGGTGGGCAAGATCCACCCCGACACCGGACTGCCGATCGCCAGCTCGGGACTCGACTGGACCTCCGTGTTCGGCGAGGAGATGGTCGAGCTCGGCAAGGAGCGGGAGGACATCGTGGCGATCACCGCCGCGATGCTCCAGCCGGTCGGGCTCGACAGGTTCGCCAAGGCCTTCCCCGACCGTGTCTACGACGTCGGCATCGCCGAGCAGCACGGCGCGGTCTCCGCGGCGGGTCTGGCGACCGGCGGTGTGCACCCCGTCTTCGCGGTCTACGCCACCTTCCTCAACCGCGCGTTCGACCAGGTCCTGATGGACGTGGCCCTGCACCGGTGCGGCGTCACGTTCGTGCTGGACCGCGCCGGTGTCACCGGCACCGACGGCGCCTCGCACAACGGCATGTGGGACATGTCGATCCTTCAGGTCGTCCCCGGCCTGCGGATCGCCGCCCCCCGCGACGCGGACCAGGTGCGGGCCCAGCTGCGTGAGGCGGTCGAGGTCGACGACGCGCCGACCGTCGTGCGGTTCTCCAAGGGCGCCGTCGGCCCCTCGGTGCAGGCCGTGGGCCGGGTCGGAGGCATGGACGTCCTGCGGGAGGCGAAGGTGGCCGACCCCGACGTGCTGCTCGTCTCCGTCGGCGCGCTCGCCCCGATGTGCCTGGAGATCGCCGATCTCCTCGACAAGCAGGGCATCTCCACCACCGTGGTCGACCCCCGCTGGGTCAAGCCGGTCGACGAGGCCCTCGCGCCGCTCGCCGAGCTGCACCGGGTCGTCGTCACCGTCGAGGACAACAGCAGGGTCGGCGGCGTCGGCTCCGCCGTCGCCCAGGCGCTGCGGGACGCCGGCGTCGATGTCCCGCTGCGAGACTTCGGCATCCCGCCGCGCTTCCTCGACCACGCCTCCCGCAAGGAGGTCATGGCCGAGATCGGCCTGACGGCGCCGGACATCGCCCGTCAGGTGACGGGTCTCGTGGCCAGGCTCGACGGCCGCTTCGACAGCGAGGCCGTGGAGCCCGCCCGCGACTGACCGTCACCCGGTTGACGCGAATGGCGCTGCACAGCGTGCATGAATAGGGGCCGGAGGGTCACCCTGGTGGGGTGGTCCTACCGGCCCCTTCGCGTGAAGCGTGCTTTGACGGCCGCCCGTGGACCACCCACCGTCCCGATGATGTCGGGGACGTCAAGCGTGGAGGTGCACGGTGAGCACACAGACAGACCCTGCAGGCGGCCCAGCAGGCAGAAAGGGCATCTTCCGGACCAAGACGGTCGAGCAGTCGATCCGCGACACCGAAGAGCCAGAGCATGCGCTGAAGAAGTCCCTCTCCGCCTGGGACCTGACCGTCTTCGGCGTCGGCGTCATCATCGGCACGGGCATCTTCGTCCTCACGGGTATCGCGGCCAAGGAGAACGCCGGGCCCGCGACCGCCCTGTCCTTCGTCGTCGCCGGCGTCGTCTGCGCACTGGCGGCGCTCTGCTACGCGGAGTTCGCCTCCACCGTGCCGGTGGCAGGTTCCGCGTACACGTTCTCCTACGCCTCCATCGGCGAACTGCCGGCCTGGATCATCGGCTGGGACCTGGTCCTGGAGTTCGCTCTCGGCACCGCCGTGGTGGCGGTCGGCTGGTCCGGGTACGCGCGGCACCTCCTGGACACCAATCTCGGCTGGCAGATGCCCGCCGCGCTGTCGGGACCCGATGCGGGAGGGCACTTCGACCTGCTGGCCTTCCTGCTCATCCTGGCGCTGACCGTCATCCTGGTCATCGGCATGAAACTGTCCGCCCGGATCACCGCGATCGTCGTCGCGATCAAGGTCACCGTGGTCCTGCTGGTCATCGTCGCGGGCGCGTTCTTCATCAAGGCCGACAACTACACCCCGTTCATCCCGCCGGCCGAGGCGCAGGACACGGGGGGCGGTCTCACGGCGCCGCTGGTGCAGGTGCTGTTCGGCTACGACCCCACCAACTTCGGCGTCATGGGCATCTTCACCGCGGCGTCCATCGTCTTCTTCGCCTTCATCGGGTTCGACGTCGTCGCCACCGCGGCGGAGGAGACCAAGAACCCCCAGCGGGACATGCCCCGCGGCATCCTGGGCTCGCTGGTCATCTGCACCGTGCTCTACGTGGCCGTGACGCTCGTCGTCACCGGTATGCAGAACTACAAGGAGATGTCGGCGACCGCGCCGCTCGCCGACGCCTTCAAGTCCGTCGACCAGCCCTTCTTCGCCGGTGCCATCAGCCTCGGCGCGGTCGTGGGCCTCATCACCGTCTGCATGATCCTGCTCCTGGGCCAGACCCGGGTGTTCTTCGCGATGAGCCGTGACGGGCTGCTGCCGCGCTTCTTCTCCGTCACCCACCCGAAGTTCCGGACCCCCCACCGGGCGACCATCGTGCTCGGCTGCGTCATCGCCGTCATCGCGGGCTTCACCAGCCTCGAGGCGCTCGCGGCCCTGGTGAACATCGGCACGCTCTTCGCCTTCGTGATCGTGGCCCTCGGCGTCATCGTCCTCCGCCGCACCCGCCCCGACCTGCACCGCGCCTTCCGCACCCCGTGGGTGCCGGCGCTCCCCATCATCTCCATCGGGGCGTCGATCTGGCTGATGCTGAACCTGCCGACCGAGACCTGGCTGCGGTTCGGCGTCTGGATGGTGATCGGTGTGGTCGTGTACTACCTCTACGGCCGCGGGCACAGCCGGTTGCAGACGCGAGCCGGGCACGGCGGATCCCTCCCGGGTGACGGGAACCCCAAGTAGCCCGGCGGGCCGCACCCCCGCTCAGCAGCAGTAACAGCGCCACCTTTCGCACCGGCCCCGTATGTCCTGCCCCGGCAGGACCTGCGGGGCCGGATACTGTGCGTTTCCGGGCCTGCACCCTGACCCGGAAAGGCACTCATGCCGGCGGAGCCGCCATCCTCGCTACGCCGCGTCCCCGCGCGGTCCCTGCCCCGGCAGCGCCGCCGGGTACCGGCCCCGGCGCGCCGTCTCCACTACTGGCGGCGCCTGCTTCCGGCCCTCGGCCTGCTCGCGCTCGTCACCCGCCTCCCGTCCTTCGGGCACCGGCTGTGGAGCCCGGACGAGGGCTATCTCGCCGTCCAGGCGCGGATACTGGCGGACGGCGGAGCGCTGTACGAGACGGTCGTCGACCGCAAGCCGCCCCTGCTGCCGCTGCTCTACGAGATGCTGTTCGCGCTGTTCGGCGACGAGTCGCTGCGCTCGGTGAGAGTCCTCGCGGTCCTCGCCCAGCTCGTCACCGCCGCACTGCTCGCCAGCATCGCCCGCCGCCGCTGGGGCGACCGCGCCGGGCGCACCGCGGGCGTGCTGTATCTGCTGGTGTCCATCGGTCTGAACCCCGAGGACGCCCAGGCCGCCACCTTCGAGGTCTTCATACTGCCGTTCACGGCCGCGGCCGTCCGGTACGCGGACCGCGGCCGCTGGGGCGCCGCGGGCGTCGCGGTGGCGGGGGCGTTCCTCACCAAGCAGACCGGCGGAGCCGTCCTCGGCCCGGTCCTGTGGTTGCTCTGGCAGACCGCGCCGGTGCACCGCAGCGCCCTGCTGCGCACGGCCCTGGGATTCGCCCTGCCGGTGCTGGCCGCCGCGTTGCTCACCGACCCGTCCGGCTTTCTGTTCTGGACGGTCACCGGATCAGGGGCGTACGCCTCGTTCACCGGCTCCGAACTGCACGTCCTGTCCCGGGCCGTGGCCAACACGGCGCTGCTCTCGGTCGCCTGCGCGGGACTGGTCCCGCCGGTCGTGCGGGTGCTGCGCAGTGCGCGCACGGGCGTGGGCGACCTCTGGCTGTGGCTGGCGTCCTCGGCGGCCGCCGTGCTGCTGGGTTTCCACTTCTTCGGGCACTACTACCTGCAACTGATCCCGCCGCTGGCCCTGTTGGCGACGGGCGCGCTGCAGATCCTGCCGCGTCACCGGCTGGCGTCCGCGCTGCTGTGGTCGGCCTGCGGCTGCGCCCTGTTCCTCCTGTGGGGGACGCTGACGCCTCGTCCGGAGCTGGCCCACGCCCAGCGCCTCGCGACGGCCGTACAGGCCCGCACAGGCCCCGCTGAGAGCGTTCTCGTGTGGGGGATACACCCGGAGACGTACTGGCTCGCCGACCGGCCGCCCGCCAGCCGCTTTCTGACGGCCGGACTGCTCACCAACTACAGCGGCGGCCGCAACGGCCCCCAGGTGGGGGAGAAGTACGGGGTGGACGGGGCCTGGCCCACGTTCGCCGACGAGATGCGCACCCACCCGCCGGCGCTGATCGTCGACGACTCCCGCGGCAAACCGTTCGCCCCCGAACGCGTCCCGACCCTGCGCAGGCTCCTGGAGCGGCACTACGAACCGCTCCCCGACGAGATCGACGGCGCGGTGCTCTACGTCCGCTCGTCCGGCGGCTGAAGCGCTCGGGGACCCACGCAGCCGGCGCCGAGCGCCTCGACCCGCCGCCGCAGTTCCCGGTCGGCGGTGACCACCACGATGTCCCGGCCGGCGTCCGCCTCGGCGACCAGCTCCACGATCCGGTCGTCACCGCTGCCGGGTGCCGAGGAGACCCGTACCGCGGGGATGCTCTCCACACCCCGCGCGGCCCCCTCCGCGACGAGCACCACGTCGAGGGGACCGGGATGCGTCGGCAGCCCGGCGGCGGCGACCTGCGGCAGCCGGTCGCGCAGTCGCTCCACGGCCCCGCGCCGGTCCCGCCACCAGCCGTCCGGCACGGATCCGATGACGTTGGCCGCATCGACGATCAGCAGGGGTTCCATACAGCCAGCGTGACATGCGAAGGCCCCGGCACCGAGAGAGGTGCCGGGGCCTTCGTCAGCGGTACGACTAGGCGGGGACGCTCGCGACGCCCTGCGCCAGGAACGGCTTGCCGTTCACCCGCTGGGAGACACCCTCACGGTCCAGGTACGGCGTGATGCCGCCCAGGTGGAAGGGCCAGCCGGCGCCGGTGATCAGGCAGAGGTCGATGTCCTGGGCCTCGGCCACGACACCCTCGTCCAGCATCAGACCGATCTCCTGCGCCACCGCGTCGAGAACGCGGTCGCGGACCTGCTCCTCGGTGAGGACGGAGTCGCCCTGCTGGAGGAGCGCGGCGACCTCGGGGTCCAGCTCCGGCTTGCCGGAATCGTAGACGTAGAAGCCGCGCTTGCCGGCCTTGACCACCGCGGCCAGGTTCGCCGAGACCGTGAACCGGTCCGGGAAGGCGCGGTTGAGGGTCTCGGAGACGTGCAGACCGATCGCCGGGCCGACGAGCTCCAGCAGGACCAGCGGCGACATCGGCAGTCCGAGCGGCTCGATCGCCTTCTCGGCGGTGGCGACCGGGGTGCCCTCGTCGATGACGTTCTGGATCTCGCCCATGAAGCGGGTCAGGATGCGGTTCACGACGAACGCCGGGGCGTCCTTCGTCAGGACCGCGGTCTTCTTCAGCTTCTTCGCGACACCGAACGCGGTGGCGAGCGAGGCGTCGTCCGTCTGCTCGCCGCGGACGATCTCCAGCAGCGGCAGGACCGCGACCGGGTTGAAGAAGTGGAAGCCGACGACCCGCTCGGGGTGCTGGAGCTTCGACGCCATCTCGGTGACGGACAGCGAGGAGGTGTTGGTGGCGAAGATCGCGTGGGCGGGGGCGACGGCCTCCACCTCGGCGAACACCTGCTGCTTGACGCCGATCTCCTCGAAGACGGCCTCGATGATGAAGTCGGCGTCGGAGAAGCCCTCCGCCTTGTCCAGCACACCGGAGACCAGGGCCTTCAGGCGGTTGGCCTTGTCCTGGTTGACGCGGCCCTTGCCGAGCAGCTTGTCGATCTCGGCGTGGACGTAGCCCACACCCTTGTCGACGCGCTCCTGGTCGATGTCGGTCAGGACGACCGGCACCTCGAGGCGGCGCAGGAACAGCAGCGCCAGCTGGGAGGCCATCAGGCCCGCGCCCACGACGCCGACCTTGGTGACCGGGCGCGCCAGGCTCTTGTCCGGGGCGCCCGCGGGACGCTTGGCCCGCTTCTGCACCAGGTTGAAGGCGTAGATACCGCTGCGCAGTTCGCCGCCCATGATCAGGTCGGCCAGCGCGGTGTCCTCGGCGTCGAAGCCGGCCTGGAGGTCGCCGTCCTTGGCGGCCGCGACGATGTCCAGGGCGCGGTAGGCGGCCGGGGCGGCGCCGTGCACCTTGGAGTCGGCGATGGCACGGCCACGGGCGACGGCCTGGTCCCAGGCGTCACCGCGGTCGATCTCCGCACGCTCGACGACGATCTCGCCCTTGAGGACGGACGCCGTCCACAGCAGCGACTGCTCCAGGAAGTCGGCGCCCTCGAAGATCGCGTCGGCGATGCCGAGCTCGAAGACCTGCGCGCCCTTGAGCTGCTTGTTCTGGTTGAGCGAGTTCTCGATGATGACCGAGACCGCGCGCTCCGGGCCGATCAGGTTCGGCAGCAGTGCGCAGCCGCCCCAGCCGGGGACGAGACCGAGGAAGACCTCGGGCAGCGAGAAGGCGGGGATGGCCTGCGAGACGGTGCGGTACGAGCAGTGCAGACCGACCTCGACACCGCCGCCCATCGCCGCGCCGTTGTAGTACGCGAAGGTCGGCACCGCGAGGTGGGACAGACGCTTGAAGACGTCGTGGCCGCCCTTGCCGATGGCGAGCGCGTCGGAGTGCTCCTTGAGCAGCTCCACACCCTTGAGGTCGGCGCCGACGGCGAAGATGAACGGCTTGCCGGTGATGCCGACGCCGGTGATCGAGCCCTCCGACGCCTCCTTCTCGACCTGGTCGATCGCGGCGTCGAGATTCGCGAGCGACTGCGGACCGAAGGTGGTCGGCTTGGTGTGGTCCAGGCCGTTGTCGAGCGTGATCAGCGCGAACCGGCCGGCGCCGGGCAGGTCGAGGTGGCGTACGTGCGCCTGCGTGACGACCTCGTCCGGGAACAGCTCGGCCGCGCCCTTCAGGAGTTCCGTGGTGGTGCTCACTTGGTGCCTCCGTCGAAGTGCGGGTTCTCCCAGATGACCGTCGCGCCCATGCCGAAGCCGACGCACATCGTGGTGAGGCCGTAGCGGACCTCGGGCTGCTCCTCGAACTGGCGGGCCAGCTGCGTCATCAGACGGACACCGGAGGAGGCCAGCGGGTGGCCGTACGCGATCGCGCCGCCGTACTGGTTGACGCGTGCGTCGTCGTCGGCGATGCCGTAGTGGTCGAGGAAGGCGAGCACCTGGACGGCGAAGGCCTCGTTGACCTCGAAGAGGTTGATGTCCTCGATCGACAGGCCCGCCTTGGCCAGCGCCTTCTCGGTGGCCGGGATCGGACCGTAGCCCATCACCTCGGGCTCGACGCCGGCGAAGGCGTACGAGACGAGACGCATCTTGACCGGCAGGTTGTTCTCGCGCGCGAACTCCTCGGACGCGATGAGCGAGGCGGTGGCACCGTCGTTGAGACCGGCGGCGTTGCCCGCGGTGACCCGGCCGTGCACACGGAAGGGGGTCTTCAGACCCGCGAGGCTCTCCAGCGTGGTGCCGGGCCGCATCGGCTCGTCCTGCGTGACCAGGCCCCAGCCGGTCTCGCCGGCCTCGGGGTTGGTGCGGCGGACCGAGATCGGCACCAGGTCCTGCTGGATCTTGCCGTTCGCGTACGCCTTCGCCGCCTTCTCCTGCGAGCGCACGGCGTACTCGTCGGCGCGCTGCTTGGTGATGTGCGGGTAGCGGTCGTGCAGATTCTCCGCGGTCATGCCCATGAACAGGGCGGACTCGTCGACGAGCTTCTCGCTCACGAACCGCGGGTTCGGGTCGACGCCCTCACCCATGGGGTGGCGGCCCATGTGCTCGACACCGCCGGCGACGGCGATGTCGTACGCACCGAAGGCCACGCTGCCCGCGACGGAGGTGACGGCGGTCAGGGCGCCGGCACACATGCGGTCGATCGAGTAGCCGGGCACGGACTGCGGCAGACCCGCGAGGATGCCGGCGGTGCGGCCGATGGTCAGGCCCTGGTCACCGATCTGCGTGGTCGCGGCGATCGCCACCTCGTCGATCTTCGCGGGGTCGAGGTCCGGGTTGCGGCGCAGCAGCTCCCGGATCGCCTTCACGACGAGATCGTCGGCCCGGGTCTCGTGGTAAATGCCCTTCGGGCCCGCCTTGCCGAACGGGGTGCGGACGCCGTCGACGAAGACGACGTCCCTGACGGTACGAGGCACGATGGCTCTCCTCCAGGGTGCGGGGTGGCACTGCTGCGGGGCGCGCTGAGCGCGCGCTTTCCTCCGGCCATGCTACTTGTGGGTAACCAAGCTGCCCACCCCAAGCGGCGGGAGCGGCGAACGTCACACCGGGGTGAGGCGCTTCAGCCGTTCCGGTGTGCGGATGCATGGGGGGTTGTGGCCCCGGGCCTCGATGGCCGGCAGGCCCGGAACATCCAGCCCGTCGGGAGGGGAGGACAGGCCCGCAAGGGTGTGCCGGCCCGCGGCGTGCGCGGGTTCTCGCGGGATCCCGACCGGACCGCGCGCCTCGATCGCGGCGGGGCCGGAGGCGCGGGGTCCCGTTGCGTCAGGTCGTCGCCGTCGCCGCCAGCGCGCGCGTCAGCAGCGGCGCCACCTGCTCGATCTGCCACGGCCGCGCCCCGTACGACGCCAGCGCCTGCGCCACCGCCTCGACCGACGGCTGCGCCGGCGGTTCCCAGCACACGCGCCGGACCGTGTCCGGAGTGATCAGATTCTCCTGCGGCAGGTTCAGCTCCTCCGCGAGCGCGGACACCGCCGCCCGCGCCGCCGTCAGACGTGCGGCGGCGGCCGGGTCCTTGTCGGCCCAGGACCGCGGCGGCGGCGGGCCGTTCAGCTGCTGGCCCGGCTGCGGCAGCTCGGCGTCGGGCAGTGCCTTCGCCCGGTCGACCGCCGCCTGCCACTGCTCCAGCTGCCGCCGGCCCATCCGGTGCCCGAACCCGGGCAGCGCGGTCAGTGCCTGAACATTCGCCGGGAGGGCGAGCGCCGCCTCCACGATCGCGCCGTCGCCCAGCACCTTGCCCGGTGACACGTCCCGCCGCTGTGCCACCCGGTCCCGGGTCGTCCACAGCTCCCGTACGACGGCCATCTGACGCCGCCTGCGCACCTTGTGCATGCCGGACGTCCGCCGCCAGGGGTCCTTGCGCGGGGGAGCGGGCGGCGCCGAGGCGATCGCGTCGAACTCCTGCTGGGCCCACTCCAGCTTGCCCTGCCGGTCCAGCTCCTTCTCCAGTGAATCGCGCAGATCGATCAGCAGCTCGACGTCGAGCGCGGCGTAGCGCAGCCACGGCTCGGGGAGCGGGCGGGTCGACCAGTCGACGGCGGAGTGGCCCTTCTCCAGGGCAAAACCGAGGACGGACTCCACCATCGCGCCGAGCCCGACCCGGGGGAAGCCGGCGAGCCGCCCGGCCAGCTCGGTGTCGAAGAGCCGGGTGGGGAGCATGCCTATTTCGCGCAGGCACGGCAGGTCCTGTGTCGCGGCGTGCAGGATCCACTCCGTGCCGGACAGCACCTCGCCCAGACCGGACAGATCGGGGCAGCCGATCGGATCGATCAGCGCGCTGCCCGCGCCCTCACGGCGCAGCTGTACGAGATAGGCACGCTGGCCGTAGCGGTAGCCGGACGCGCGCTCCGCGTCGACGGCGACCGGGCCGGTGCCGGCGGCGAACGCGGCGATCACTTCGGCCAGCGCATCGGCGTCGGCGACCACCGGCGGGATCCCCTCGCGGGGCTCCAGCAAGGGGATCGGTACTTCTTCGGCTGCGACGCCGTCGTCCGGGGGAGCGCCCCCGGCGGTTCGCAGTGCGGTCTCTGCTGCGGTCTCTTGGGCGTCGGTCACGTGTCAAGGGTATCTGTGAACGGACAGCGCCCGTCGACGGAACGTTCCGTCGACGGGCGCGAAAGAAATGTGGAGCGATCAGTGAATGATGCCGGTGCGCAGGGCGACGGCGACCATGCCGGCACGGTCGCCCGTGCCGAGCTTGCGGGCGATGCGGGCGAGGTGGCTCTTGACGGTGAGCGCGGACAGGCCCATCGAGACGCCGATGGCCTTGTTCGACTGGCCTTCGGCGACGAGCCGGAGCACCTCGACCTCACGGCCGGAGAGCTCGCGGTAGCCGCCCGGGTGGCTCGGGGCACCCGGGGGGCGGCGGTGCAGTCGGCCGGCTCCGGCGCCGATGGGCGCCGCGCCGGGACGGGTGGGGTGACCGATGTTCGTACGGGTACCGGTGACGACGTACCCCTTGACGCCGCCGGCGAGCGCGTTGCGCACGGCGCCGATGTCGTCGGCCGCGGACAGGGCCAGACCGTTCGGCCAGCCGGCCGCGCGGGTCTCGGACAGGAGGGTCAGCCCGGAACCGTCGGGCAGGTGGACGTCGGCAACGCAGATGTCGCGCGGGTTGCCGACGCGGGGACGGGCCTCCGCGATGGACGACGCCTCGATCACGTCACGTACTCCGAGGGCCCACAGGTGGCGGGTGACGGTGGAGCGGACGCGCGGGTCGGCCACGACGACCATGGCCGTCGGCTTGTTCGGGCGGTAGGCGACCAGGCTTGCGGGCTGCTCGAGAAGAACGGACACCAGGCCTCCTGGGGAAGGTGCGGGACGGGGCCGGCTCGGGGAAGCCGGGGCGAAACCGTGCAGTTAGGTCACTGACCTCTTCGGCACCGAACCCGGCCGCCTTTAGAGAATGATCACGATTTAGTGAGTAACAATTGGGGCAATTCGGACAGGTGATCGATCATCCTACGAGCGAGCTCATCAGGCCGTTCGTGCGAGGCCCGGTGGGGAGAGCGGTGCGGGCACGGCACGAAGCACGGCCCGCGCACAGTGTCGCGGGCCGTGCGGGGGGTGAACGTCACCGATGCTGCGGGCCCCGCCGCTGGGGAAGGGAGACCACGCCCGTCACCGCGTCCGCCGGACCGGCCGGCGTCGGCGGCAGCCCCGCGATCTGACAGAGCAGATCGCACCAGGCAGCGAGGTGTGCGCCCGAGTCCGGCACCCCGCCGTGACCCTCGCGCGGTGTCCAGGACGCACGGATCTCGATCTGCGTCGCCGGCCGCCGGTCGGAGAGTCCACCGAAATAGTGAGACCCCGCGCGGGTGACGGTGCCGCTCGGCTCACCGTACGAAAGTCCGCGCGCTTCCAGCGCGCCCGTCAGCCACGACCAGCACACCTCCGGAAGCAACGGGTCGGCGGCCATCTCCGGTTCGAGCTCCGCCCGCACCAGCGTCACCATCCGGAACGTGCCCTGCCAGGCATCGTGGCCGGCCGGGTCGTGCAGCAGCACAAGACGTCCGTCGGCGAGATCGTCCTCGCCGTCGACCACCGCCGCCTCCAGCGCGTACGCATGCGGGGCGAGCCGCTTTGGCGGCCGGGCCGGATCCACCTCGATCTCGGGGCGCAGCCGTGCGGCCCGCAGCGCGTCGACCGCCTGCGAGAACGCGCGAGGGACGGCATTCCCCTCCGCGCTGTCCGTCGCATCAGCGCCGTTGGAATGATCCGGATGATCAGAAAACTGTCCCTGAGCCGCAGCCATGCGGGGAAGAGTAGGCGGAACGGGGGCTCGGCGCAGGGAGGGACACCCGGGCCGGGGCAGCCACTTCAGGTGTACGTGCGAAGATTTGGGACGTGAGCGCCAACGAACGCCCCTCGGGCCAGCAGCCGAAGACGTACGACTCCGCCTTTCTCAAGGCGTGCAGGCGCGAGCCGGTGCCGCACACGCCGGTCTGGTTCATGCGGCAGGCGGGCCGCTCACTGCCCGAGTACCTGAAGGTCCGCGAGGGCATCCCGATGCTCGAGTCCTGCATGCGTCCCGAGCTCGTCACCGAGATCACGCTGCAGCCCGTACGGCGCCACAAGGTCGACGCAGCGATCTACTTCAGCGACATCGTCGTCCCGCTCAAGGCGATCGGCATCGACCTCGACATCAAGCCCGGCGTCGGACCCGTCGTCGCCGATCCGATCCGCACCCGGGCCGACCTGGACCGGCTGCGCGATCTCACGCCCGAGGACGTCTGGTACGTCACCGAGGCGATGGGCATGCTCACCCAGGAGCTCGGTTCCACCCCGCTCATCGGTTTCGCCGGTGCGCCCTTCACTCTTGCGAGCTATCTCGTCGAGGGCGGCCCCTCACGCAACCACGAGCACACCAAGGCGCTGATGTACGGCGATCCGCAGCTGTGGGCGGATCTGCTGGACCGGCTCGCGGAGATCACGTCCGCGTTCCTCAAGGTGCAGATCGAGGCGGGCGCCAGTGCGGTGCAGCTGTTCGACTCGTGGGTGGGCGCGCTGGCCCCCGCGGACTACCGGCGCTCGGTGATGCCGGCGTCGGCGAAGGTGTTCGACGCGGTCGCCTCGTACGGCGTGCCCCGTATCCACTTCGGCGTGGGCACGGGCGAACTGCTCGGTCTGATGGGCGAGGCCGGGGCCGACGTCGTGGGTGTCGACTGGCGCGTCCCGATGGACGAGGCCGCGCGCCGCGTCGGCCCCGGCAAGGCGCTCCAGGGCAATCTCGACCCGGCGGTTCTCTTCTCCACCCGCGAGGCCGTCGAGACGAAGACCCGGGAGGTGCTGGACGCGGCGTCGGACCTCGAGGGCCACATCTTCAACCTGGGCCACGGGGTGCTCCCGACGACGGACCCGGACGCCCTGACCCGGCTCGTGGAGTTCGTCCACGAGCGGACCGTCCGTTAGTTTTCCTCGTCGCCGTGACCGGGCCGAAGTCCGGTCACGGCAGGGGTTCGGACCGGGATCAGCCCGCCTTGCGGACCGCCGCCACCGCCTTGCGGGCCGCGACCAGGACCGGGTCCCACACTGGTGAGAACGGCGGTGCGTAGCCCAGGTCCAGGGCCGTCATCTGCTCCACCGTCATCCCGGCCGTCAGCGCCACCGCCGCGATGTCGACCCGCTTGCCCGCACCCTCCCGGCCGACGATCTGGGTGCCCAGCAGCCGGCCCGTGCGGCGCTCGGCGAGGATCTTCACCGTCATGGGCGCCGTGTCCGGGTAGTAGCCCGCCCGGCTCGTCGACTCGATCGTCGCGGTGACGTACTGGAGTCCGACCTCGGCCGCGTCCTTCTCGCGCAGACCGGTCCGCGCGATCTCCAGCTCGCACACCTTGCTCACCGCCGTACCGACGATGCCCGGGAACGTCCCGTACCCGCCGCCGACGTTCGACCCGATGATCTGGCCGTGCTTGTTGGCGTGTGTGCCCAGCGGGACGTGCCGCTCGCGGCCCGAGACCAGGTCGAGCACCTCGACGCAGTCACCGCCCGACCAGATGTTGTCGTGGCCGCGGACCCGCATGGCCAGATCGGTGAGCAGCCCGCCGTACGCACCGAGCGGCAGCCCCGCGGCCTCGGCGAGGGTCGTCTCCGGCCGCACCCCCATGCCGAGGATCACCACGTCCGCCGGATACTCCCTGTCCTCCGTCGCCACCGCGCGGACCCGGCCGTCCTCACCGGTGAGGACCTTGGTGACCTCGGCCTCGTTCACCGTCGTGATGCCCATGTTGTCCATCGCGGTGTGGACGAGCCGGCCCATGTCCGGGTCGAGAGTGATCATCGGCTGCTCGCCGCGGTTGAGCACGGTCACCTCGAAGCCGCGCTTCAGCATCGCCTCGGCCATCTCGACGCCGATGTAGCCCGCGCCGACCACCACCGCGCGGCGCCCCTCGGTGCCGGCGAGCGTGTCCAGCAGCTGCTGACCGTCGTCCAGGTTCTGCACGCCGTGCACCCCGGGCGCGTCGATGCCCGGCAGCGGCGGGCGGACCGGGCGGGCGCCGGTCGCGATCACCAGCTTGTCGTAGCCCGTCCAGGCCACCTCGCCGCTCTCCAGGTCACGCGAGCGCACCCGGCTGCCGGCGACATCGATCTCCGTGACCTCCGTGCGCATGCGCAGACCGATGGAGCGCTCGCGGTGCTCCTCGGGCGTACGGGCGATCAGCCGGTCCCGTTCGGGTACGTCACCGCCGACCCAGTACGGGATCCCGCAGGCCGAGAACGAGCTGAAGTGGCCGCGTTCGAACGCGACGATCTCCAGCTCCTCCGGGCCCTTGAGCCTGCGTGCCTGCGATGCGGCGGACATGCCCGCCGCATCGCCCCCGACGATCACCAGTCGCTCTGTTGCCATGGGAACACGCTACGGGGGAGCGGCGGTTCAGTCCTGGCCAGGGCCGCGCGCCGGGCCGGACCCCGTGCCACCCGCATTGCTGTCACCCGGCCACGGCAGATGCGCGGGCGCCGCCGGCGTGGTGGCCGCACGCCGCGGAAGCCGCGGCCGTACCCCCCACCGCCAGAGCGCGTACAGCAGGACGAGCACCGCGGCGAACGGGGCCACCGCGCCGATCACGACGCCCGCCCAGCGGCCCGTGGCCACCAGCGCGTCCCAGCCGCCGCCGAGCGCGTCCATGAAGCCCGGGTCGTCGTCGCGCTGCTCCTCCTCCTTCTCCTTTTCGGAGAGCGAGAGGGTGATCGTCGCCAGCGTGGTGCGGTCCTTGAGCGCGGCCTGCTGCGCGAGCAGCGACTCCAGATCCGCCTGACGGCTGCTCAGCTGGCCTTCGAGCGCGACGATGTCGTCGAGCTTGGTGGCCCGGTCCATCAGTGCCCGCACCCGGGCCACGCTCGCCCGCTGGGTGGCGATCCGGCTCTCCACGTCCACGACCTGGTCGGTGACGTCCTTGGCGTCCGCCTTGCGGGACAGCAGCCTGCCCGTGCCCGCCAGTGTCGACAGCACCTCGTCGTACTTCTCCTGCGGCACGCGCAGCACGACCCGCGAAGCCACATGTGTGTCGTCGATCCGTTCCGTCGACTCGTCGGCGACATGACCCCCGGCCATCTCGACGGCGCTGCGGGCGGAGGCCAGGGCCTTCTGCGCGTCCGCGACCTCCACCTCCAGCGCCGCGGTACGGATGATGTGCGCCGGCGCGAGGGAGACGGGCTTCTTCGGCGCGGCGTGCTGCGCGTCGGACTCCGCCCTGTCCGCGGCGGACCCTGCCGCCCCCTCCCGTGCGGCCGGACCGGCCGCGCTCTCCCCCTTGTCGTCGCTCGCCCCGCCGCTGCATCCGGCGACGGCGAGTGAAGCGGTGAGCAGCAGTGCCGCGAACGTACGTCGAGCCCGCATGTCGGCCCCCCAGGGACATCGGTGAGTGTCACCGGTTCGACGGCGGGCCCGCGGCAAGGGTTGCCGTCCTGCGGTCCCGAAGCGGTCACGGTCGGGACTCGGAACGGCGTTTGAGAGAGTGGGGACATGGAGTCTTCCCCGAACACGGGCACCCCCACCGGCCATGTCGTCGTCGTGGGCGGCGGCATCGCCGGCCTCGCGGCCGCCCACCGGCTCGTCACCGCCGGGGTGCGCGTGACACTGCTGGAGGCGACCGACCGGCTGGGCGGCAAGCTTCAGGCCGGCGAGATCGAAGGGCTGGCCATCGATCTCGGCGCCGAGTCGATGCTCGCCCGCCGCCCGGAAGCCGTCGACCTCGCCCGCGCCGTGGGACTCGGCGAGCGGCTCCAGCCGCCCGCCACGGCCACCGCCTCCGTGTGGACGCGCGGCGCGCTGCGCCCGATGCCCAAGGGGCATGTGATGGGTGTACCGGGCTCCGCCGACGCCCTGGCCGGACTTCTCTCCGCCGACGGCATCGCCCGGATCGAGCGGGAGCGCGACCTCGCCCCCGTCGAACTCGGCGACGATGTCGCGGTGGGCGCCTACGTCGCCGACCGCCTCGGCCGCGAGGTCGTCGACCGCCTGGTCGAGCCCCTCCTTGGCGGCGTGTACGCGGGCGACGCCTACCGGATCTCGATGCGCGCCGCCGTCCCCCAGCTCTTCGAGGCGGCCAGAACCCACGACTCCCTGCTCGAGGGCGTGGCCGAGATCCAGCGCCGTGCGCAGGAACGGCCGCAGAGCGGGCCCGTCTTCATGGGCATCGCGGGCGGTGTCGGCCTGCTGCCCGGGGCCGTCGCCGACGCCGTGCGCGCCGCCGGCGGCGAGATCCTCACCGAGACCCCCGTCGTCGGTCTGAGCCGCGACGCCGAGGGCTGGCAGATCCGTACCGACCGCGGGGCGTTCGCCGCCGACGCGGTGGTGCTCGCCACCCCCGCCTGGTCGGCCTCGGCACTGCTGTCCGCCGAGTCGCCCGAAGCATCCGCCGAACTCGGCCGGATCGAGTACGCCTCCATGGCCCTGGTGACCCTCGCCTTCCGGCGGGCGGACCTGACCGGCCTGCCGGACGGCAGCGGTTTCCTGGTGCCGCCGGTCGACGGCCGCACCATCAAGGCCTCCACCTTCTCCAGCAGCAAGTGGGGCTGGGTCGGCGAGAGCTCCTCGGACCTGTTCGTCCTGCGCACCTCCATCGGCCGGTACGGCGAGGAGGAGCATCTGCACCGCGAGGACGCCGACCTCGTCGCGGTGTCCCTGGACGATCTCGGTGAGGCGACGGGGCTCGCGGCCCGTCCCGTGGCCACCGAGGTGACCCGCTGGATCGGCGGGCTGCCGCAGTACCCGGTCGGCCACCTGTCCCGTGTCGCCCGCATCCGCGACGAGGTCGCCAAGCTGCCCGGCCTACGGGTCTGCGGGGCCGCGTACGACGGTGTCGGCATCCCCGCCTGCATCGCCGACGGCCGGCGAGCCGCGGAGGAGATCATCGCCACGCCGACCCTGGCGCGAGGCACCGGTCGGCAGGCGGGAGAATAGCCTCATGAGTGCGCCCGAAAAGATCCCGAACGCAGGCAAGAAGGCCAAGGACCTCAACGAGGTCATCCGGTACACGCTGTGGTCCGTCTTCAAGCTGCGCGATGTGCTCCCCAGCGACACCGACCGGTCCGCCTACGCGGACGAGGTCCAGGAGCTGTTCGACCAGCTCGCCGCCAAGGACGTCACCGTGCGCGGCACGTACGACCTGTCCGGGCTGCGCGCCGATGCCGACCTCATGATCTGGTGGCACGCCGAGACCGCGGACGAGCTCCAGGACGCGTACAACCTCTTCCGGCGCACCCGCCTCGGCCGGGCGCTGGAGCCGGTCTGGTCGAACATGGCGCTGCACCGCCCCGCCGAGTTCAACAAGTCGCACATCCCGGCCTTCCTGGCCGACGAGACGCCGCGCGACTACGTCAGCGTCTACCCCTTCGTGCGCTCCTACGACTGGTACCTGCTGCCCGACGAGGACCGCCGCCGGATGCTCGCCGACCACGGCAAGATGGCCCGCGGCTACCCGGACGTGCGCGCCAACACCGTGGCGTCGTTCTCGCTCGGCGACTACGAGTGGCTGCTGGCCTTCGAGGCGGACGAGCTGTACCGCATCGTCGACCTGATGCGTCATCTGCGCGCCTCCGAGGCACGGATGCACGTCCGTGAAGAGGTTCCGTTCTACACCGGCCGCCGCAAGTCGGTCGGCGACCTGGTGGCCGGCCTCGCCTGAGGCCGGCCACACCATGAAGGCCGGGCCCGCATCCGCGGACCCGGCCTCGGCGACCCGGAAGATCAGACGGCGTGCGGCAGCTTCGGCTGCGCGGCCCGCCGGTCCAGCGACACCGGGTCAGGCTCCGGGTGCGGCGCGCACGACGCGCGCCGCACCGGTGTCTCACCGCGGAGCAGGTAGTTCTCCAGGTGGGCGTTGACGCACTCGTTGCTGCCGCCCCCGATGCCGTGCGTCCCGGAGTCCTCCTCCGTGATCAGCACGGAACCCTTCAGCCGCTGCGCCAGTTCGCGCGCCCCTTCGTACGGCGTCGCCGCGTCCCTCTCGGCCGCCAGGATCAGCGTCGGCGGCAGCGCCCCACGCTTCGTACGCACCTCCAGCGGCTCCTGCCGGGGCGCCGTCCAGAACGCGCACGGCAGGTTCATGAAGGCGTTGTCCCAGGTCTCGAACGGCGCCCGGCGGGCGAGTGCGGTGTTGTCGCGGTCCCAGACCTCCCATTCGGTGGGCCACGGGGCGTCGTTGCACTCGACGGCGGTGTAGACGGCGTTGCCGTTCTCCGAGTCCGCCGCGTGCTCCGGCCTGGGGGCGGCCTGCGCGATCAGCGGCTTCTCGTTGCCCTTCAGATACTCCGAGAGCGCGGTCGCCCGCGCCACCCAGACGTCGTCGTAGTACCCGGTGCCGAGGAACGCCGCGTGCAGCTGCCCCGGGCCCACCTTCCCGCCCGCCGGTTTCGTGGCGAGACGGTCGCGCGCCTTCTCGTAACTGCGCATGACCTGCTCGGGCGTGGTGCCGAGATGGAACGTCCCGTCGTGCCGGGCGGCCCAGGCGCGGAAGTCCGACCAGCGGCTCTCGAAGGCCAGTGACTGGTCGAGGTTGTTGCGGTACCAGATCTGGTCGGTGTCCGGGTTCACCGCCGAGTCGAAGACCATGCGGCGTACGTGCGAGGGGAAGAGGGTCGCGTACAGCGCGCCGAAGTACGTGCCGTAGCTGGCACCCATGAAGGTCAGCCGCGGCTGGCCGAGCGCCGCCCGCAGCACATCGAGGTCACGGGCGTTGTTGAGCGAGGTGTAATGACGCAGCGCCGGACCGGTCTTGCGCGCACAGCCCTCCGCGTACGCCTTCGCCTGCGCGATCCGCTCGTTCTTGTACGCGGGGGAGGGGTCCACCGGAGACGGCGTCGGAGCCTTGCCGAAGCCGGCGGAGTCCTGGCAGGACAGCGGCGCCGAACGGCCCACCCCGCGCGGGGCGTAGCCCACGATGTCGTACGCCCGCGCGATCCGCTTCCACTCCGGGAGCTGGGCCGCCATCGGGAAGTACATGCTGGAGGCGCCGGGGCCGCCCGGGTTGTAGACGAAGGCCCCCTGGTACTCGGTCGCCTCACCGCTCGCCCGCACCCGGCTGACGGTCAGGGTGATCTGACGGCCCGACGGGTCCGCGTAGTCCAGCGGAACCTTGACCGTCCCGCAGCTGACGGACGAGGGCAGCCCTTCGACCTTGGGACAGGTGCCGAACACGATGCCCGCGTCGGCGGCCCGCTTCGCGGCGACAGCCGTTCCCTGCATCTCGGTGTCGAGGGTGGTGGTACCGCCGGCCGGGGCGACGGCCAGTGCGGTGATGACCAAGGAGCCGAGGCCGCTCACGGCCCCGTACTTCGTCACTGCTCTCATCGCGTTCCCTTCGTACGGACGGCGGCTGTGCGGCCGTGGAAAGGGAGATCCTTCGCGGAGCAGATAGTCATGTAAAGAACCTGAATGAGGTGTCGGCCTCAATGACCCGTAAGAGGTGAACCACTTGTGCGGCCGGCCGTGAGAGCGGCACGCAGCGACGGGTCGTCGACCGCACCGACGCCGTGCACCGCCACCGCGGTCAGGAATGCCCGCTCGCTGCCGTCCCCGGTGCCGACGAGGCTGCCCAGCAGGCGCCGGCCGTCGGGTGAGGCCCACCGGGTGTAGGGATGCGCCTCGATCCGCGCGATCGCCAGAGCGCCGAGCGTGAGGATCAGCGGCAGCGCGAACCAGACGATCAGGGGCCCGCCGCCGCCCTCCTCCTGAGGGACCATCAGCAGCGAAAGAGCTGCCAGCGCCGCGGTGAGCACGGTCGCGCCGCGCACCTGACGGACGGCGGAGGCCACCTGCGTCCGGTCTCCGTCCGGGACGGCGAGGCCCGCGTGGACGAGCCGGTCGGCGAGGGAGCGCACCGCGTCGGCGGCGGACGCGGCGGCCCGTACCGCACCGATCCGCGCCTGACCCGCGGGCCCGATGGCGCCGATCACCGAACGTTCCAGTTCGTCCTCGCCGTCCGGGTCCACGACGGTGGCCCAGCCCGTGTGCGCCAGCAGCAGCCTGCGCCGGCGGTGCATCGAGACGAGGGTGAGCTCGGTGACCCGCTGCGGGCCGCCGGCCAGGAAGGCCGCCTCGTACAGCGTCAACTCCCGCTGTGCGCCGAGCCGCACGCTGGGCGGGCGGGCCGTGTCGACCGCCGCGAGACACAGGCGGGCGCAGCTGAGTCCTGCCGCTGACCAGGCCAGGAACAGAAACAGGAGCGAGAGCATGGGCGTGTTGTACGCGAGATCTCCTTCGCGGCGCCACATCGTGTCCACGATCCGGACACCACATCGGGGACCGGTGACGGCCCGGCGGGCACGGCGGAGCCGGGGTCAGGAGCTGCTGCCACCCCCGCAGCTCGATCCGCCGGACGACCCGCCGGACGAGCCGCCGCAGCTGGAGCCGCCCGACGAACCGCCGGAGGACCCGCCGCAGCCCGACCCTCCCGACGAACCGCCGCACCCCGAACCGGAACTGCTGCCGCAGCCGGACCCTCCGCCGCCGTCCGGGCTCGACGCCGCACACCACACGACCGCGGTGGTGGTCGCGAACGCGGCCGAACGCTCCTGCCGGGACACGGGAGTCCGGGCCGCGGTCCTCAGCTGTGCCTGGAGGAAGGGGTCCGTCACCCCGCGCAGGCCGTACAGGGCGACCAGATGGGCGGGGGAGTGCAGATGCGCGAACTGCACCCCGAAGGAACGCAGGGCGTCCTGGCCGGCCGAACTGATCCGGCGGCGCGAGCGGGCGGCCGCCGTGAAGCCGAACCCGATGCCCACGAACAGGGCGGGCAGTACCAGCATGATGAACGGAATGTCGGGGTCGTCGGGACCGGAGACGAAGCTCAGAACCGTGACGACGAACGCGAACGGAATCCCCATCACGCACACGAACCCCTGACAGAGGCCCCAGACGGTCAGCGCGCGGTTCGCCCGGGGCGGGAGCATCAGCCCGCGTGCGGCGAGACCGTCGCCGATCTCCTGCACCGCGGGGCTGCGCATCACCGAGCGGCGCAGGGTGTGCAGCGCCCCGGTGGGCGATACGGCCAGTTCGTCGAACACCGCCCGTTCGACGGGGTCCTGGGCGACCGGGCGCTGGGCGACGGCGATGCCCGGACCGCCGATCGCCAGCCGCCCGTCCGCGTGCAGAACGGCGAGCGCCGCGTCCACGACCCGCGCGGGACCGCCGCCGAGGAAGGCGGCCTCGTACACGTCGTGGATCTGTGCCCGGTGGCCGGGGCCGGGGCCGCGGTGCGACCTGGACACCCGGACCAGCAGCGCGGTGGACGAGGTGGCCACGGCGACGTAGACCAGGATCGCGAGGACCGTCACGGCAGTCACCTCCTCACCAGCGCGGCCCGTGCCGCCCGGACGATGCGGGCGGTGCGCCGGGGCGGGTGCGTTCCGGCCCGCTCCTCCCACCAGCGGGTCAGCAGCCGGCGGGCGGTCTCGTCGGCGGGCTGCCCGGTGACGAGCAGCTGCTCCGCGAAGTCGAGCGCGTCACGCCGGTAACCGGCCTCCATGGGGCGGCACTTGGCGTACGCGAGGAAGGCGGGCCGGTAGTCCGTGCCGAGGATCTCCGGTAGTTCGGGCGCGACCTTGGCGACGACGTCGGCGCGCTTGGCGGCCAGCGCCCGGCTCTGCACACGGAGCCGCCGCGGGTCGAAGCCTTCGGGAGCGGGGGTCCCGGCGACCAGGGCCGAGAGCAGGGAGGCCTGGGCGATGCCGACGCGCTCCCGGGCCCCGGGGTCTTCCTCCCGGCCGGTGGCGCGCCCGCCGCCGTCCGTGGTCTCCGCCGCCGCGCGCACGCCATCGCCGGCGCGGGTCGTGTGCGCGTCGCCGTCGGCGCGGGCCGCGGGCCCGGCGCCGTTCACCACCGTCGCGCGGACGGTCTCCAGTTCGGCCGCCAGCTCCCCCGGCGGCGGGAAGTCGTCGTCGCGCTCCAGCAGGACGCCGGGCGGCGCGACCCGGGACCTCAGCTCGCGCAGAACCCGAAGGACCGGTTCGGTGACCGGGTGGGCGTGGGTGTCGTGCCAGACGCCGTCGCGTTCGACACCGCCCGCGACATGGACGTACCGGATCGCCTCGACCGGCAGTTCGTCGAGCGCCTTCGCCGGGTCCTCACCGCGGTTCACATGGTTCGTGTGGAGGTTCGCCACGTCGATCAGCAGGCCCACGCCGGTGCGCTCGACCAGCTCGGCCAGGAACTGGCCCTCCGTGAGCTCCTCGTCGGGCCAGGAGATCAGCGCCGCGATGTTCTCCAGGGCCAGCGGCACCGGCAGGAGGTCCTGGGCGATGCGGACGTTTTCGCAGAGCACCTTGAGCGCGTCCCAGGTGCGGGGCACCGGCAGCAGATGGCCGGCTTCGAGCTGGGGGGAGGCGGTGAGCACGCCCCCGGCCCGGACGAACGCGATGTGCTCCGTCACGAGCGGCGAATCCAGCGCCACAGCCCGCTCCGCGAGGTCCCCCAGCTTCTGCTCCGAGGGACGGTCCGCGCCGCCCAGACCGAGGGAGACCCCGTGCGGGACGATCTTGATACCCCGCGAACGCAGCCGCGTCAGCGAGGCGGGCAGATGGCCGGGGCAGACGTTCTCCGCCACGACCTCGACCCAGTCGAGGCCCGGCAGGCCCTCCACGGCGTCCGCGATCTCAGGACGCCAGCCGATTCCGATACCCAGTTCCATGGGAAGTCCCCTCCTCTGCCCACTGCGCCGTGTGACGGTGCGTGCAGGGCCTATGGCCCCGCAGGACGGCGGTGAATCCGGAGGAGGGGACGTTCAGAGGTTGATTTGAGGTTGCGGGCCGCCCGGCTTCCTAGCCGGCGGGCTGCGGTTCGGACGCCTCCGGGCGGTTGGTGTTGACCGTGCCCGGCGCGACCGGCGACGGGCTCGAGGTGAAGGACTGGTTCCCGGACGGCTCCGCGGGCTGCGGCGCCGGCGGCAGGTTGCCGTCCGGCGGCGGCGGGCCCGTGGGGCTCGCGGTCACGCCGGTGGCCGCCTCGTTGGCGATGGCGTCGAAGTCGACCATGCCGGTGTTCTCCAGCATGGTGATGTGGTCGAGGACCGTCAGGTTGGCGTCGCTCGCGAGCTGCCGGATCAGTGTGTTCCGGGTGGTGTGCCGGACCTGGGCGATCAGCGCGAACACCTTGCCGTGCGCATTGCGCAGCAGGTTGGCGAACTTGTACTCGTACTCGCGCCCGCTGGCCGCCGAGAGTTCCCGCAGCCAGCCCTGCTGGATGTCGTTGGGCTGGTTCGGCAGCTCCACCCCGAGCTGCGCCGCCACGGTGCGCGACCGCTTGTCGAGGTCCGAGTGACCGACGATCAGGTGGTCACCCGCGTCCTTGATCGCCTTCGTGGGGGCCCGCTCGATCGCCTGCTGCCCCGCCGGCAGCTCCCAGAGTCCCGCCAGCCGGACCTTCACCAGGAAATCGCGGTCCGTCGCCGTCAGGGGTCCCCACTGGGTCGCCACCGAAGAGGCGTTGACGTTGTCCTGGCCGGTGCCGGAACGGTCCGCGTACGACCACACAGGGAACGCCAGGGCCCCTACCGTGGCGACCAGGGCCGCGATGATGAGTGCCGTCCCGTTGATGCGCCGCAACAAAATGCCTCCTGAGCCGATGTGCTACACCGCAAACCAACCGCCAACTGAAACCGTGTTCAATGCATTCGGCGGTACTGAGAGGTACGTAACGCAGCGGCGGAGTGTTCAACTCCGGAGCGAGGGATGATCGGCGACCACGGTGCAGGAGCCCGGAGCGATCTCCGTGAAACCGGCGTCGCGCACCACGGGCAGCCCGCTGACCGTGAGTTCCTGCCACAGAGCGCGCCCCGGGGTGCGGACGGACAAACGGAATCCCGTGTCCCGCCACGACTTGCGGTCGGCGTCCGACAGTTCCCACCACGCCAGCTGGGCGCCGTGCCCGGCCTGGGCCATCGCCTTGCCGGCCGACATGTCCAGTTCGGGACTCAGCCACAGCACCGGCTCTCCCGGGCCCGGCTCGGCCGGCGGCTCCGGATCATCCAGATCCGTGCCGGAAACCTGCAGTTTGGCCAGCTCCTTGGGCCAGCCGTCGAGGGGCACCGGAGGGAAGACCCGTACCTCCGCCTCCTCGCCCGTCACGGTGATCCCGGGCAGCGCCGACGCCTTGCGCCACTCGGCGCCGCGCGCCCGCCGGACGACCTTGCGGATGCGGGCGTCCTGCCAGTCGCGCATCGCCTGCGCCCACTCGCCGTCTCCGGCCGAGCGGTCGTCGGACAGGATCGTGAGCACAGCTCGTGCGGCGGTCTCCAGCGCGTCGGTGCGCGCCGGGGGCGCGGCCTTCTCGATCCGCACGACCAGCGGCAGTACGTACTGAGGCGCTTCGTCGCGCGCGACGCTCTCGTGCCGGAAGGGACTGTCGGGGCTGATGTCTTCGCTGCTCACACCGCCAGTCTGCCAGCCGCTCCGGGCCCGTTTTGCGGGGGCTGTTGGCGGAACGGATGCGTCCGGGCGACGATGCACCCCATGAAAAGCGATCTCTTTGCCTCGGAGAACATGGCGCAGCAGGCCACCGTGCCCGGAATGACCCTGCAGAACGCCAAATCGGTCAAGTACGCCGTGAACGGCGAGATGCACGCGCGGCAGGGGTCGATGATCGCCTACCGCGGAAACCTCCAGTTCGAGCGCAAGAGCCAGGGCATCGGCGGCATGCTCAAGCGTGCGGTCACCGGTGAGGGCCTGGCGTTGATGGCGGTACGCGGCCAGGGTGAGGCGTGGTTCGCGCACGAGGCACAGAACTGTTTCATCGTCGACATCGACCAGGGCGACGCCCTGACGATCAACGGCCGCAACGTCCTCTGTTTCGACGCCACACTGTCGTACGAGATACGGACGGTGAAGGGCGCCGGTATGACCGGCGGGGGCCTCTTCAACAGCCTCTTCACCGGCTACGGGAAGCTCGCCGTCATCTGCGAGGGCAACCCCATCGTCATTCCCGTCACTGCCCAGCAGCCCGTCTACGTCGACACGGACGCGGTCGTCGGCTGGAGCGCCCAGCTGAACACCTCGCTGCACCGCTCCCAGTCCGTCGGCTCGATGATCCGCGGCGGCTCGGGCGAGGCCGTCCAGCTGATGCTCCAGGGCGAGGGCTTCGTGATCGTGCGGCCCAGCGAGCTCACGGCGCAGCCCGCGTCGAACTGACGCCCCCGGTGATCGTGTAGCCGCTGCCCGCTCGGCGGCGCAAGATGGAGAGTGCTGCTGAAGAGCTCGCCGAAGGCGCCGGCACGCCATCTGGCGCCGCCGTTCCCGCGCCGCAGGCCGGGCTGCGGCGGACGTGCGGGAGGTGCGATGGTGGAGGAAGAGTCGCGACTGCGTGAACTCGCAGCTCGTGTACGCACCGCTGACGTGGTCGACGCCGTGGGGCGGTTTCACCGGCATCGATGCCATCTGACGGATCTGAAGAGTCCCACGCCGGATCGCCTGCTCTTCGGGCCGGCCGTCACCGTCTCGTATCTGCCGTCGTGCCAGAAGTCCCTGCCGACCGACCGGTACAACTTCACCGAGCTCTTCCGTGAGGCCATCCGCGACGGCGGGCAGGGGCGGGTGCTGGTCCTGGCGAGCAACGGCTACCCGGACGCCTCGCTCGGCGGCAAGGTCAAGCTCTCCCCGCTCGCCGTCCACGGGCTCGCCGGCATCCTCACCGACGCTCGCCTGCGTGACTTCGCAGAGCTCGCGGAGTACGAGTTCGCCGCCTACTGCAGTGGAGAAGCCGTGCACTGGGGCGGGGACGCCGTCACGCCGTACGAGGCGAACCGGCCGGCCGTGGTGTCGGGAGTGGTGGTGCGTCCCGGTGACTATGTGTTCGCCGACGCGGCCGGGGCGGCGATCATTCCCGGGGCGGAGGTGCTGGACATCCTCGAGGAGGCCGTTCAGGTGGTGAAGGACGAAGCACGCTTCGTCGAGATGAGCCATGGTGAGGGCGAGGGCGGATCCGGCGGCGGGTCGAAGGAGTAGGCGCCCGGCGGTTCCGCTGCGACCGGTGGCCCCGGAGCGACCTACCCGCCGGCAGTTCCGCTGCGACCGGTGGCCGCCGAGCGACCTGCCCGCCGCCCACCGGCCCGCTCAGCGGTGTTCGGGGTTCGGCTGGTCGAAGCGCGCGCCCGCGTCCCACTCGGTGCGCTGGTTTCCCCGGGCGGGGATGCCGCCGGCCCGCTTGATCATGGCGGCGAGGTGCATCAGGTTCCAGGTCATGAACGTGACGTTGCGATTGGTGAAATCGTTCTCCGGCCCGCCCGAACCGGGGTCGAGATACGAGGGCCCGGGCCCGGCCTCACCGATCCAGCCCGCGTCCGCCTGCGGCGGGATCGTGTATCCGAGGTGCTGGAGGCTGTAGAGGACGTTCATCGCGCAGTGCTTCACCCCGTCCTCGTTGCCGGTGATCAGACACCCGCCGACCCGCCCGTAATACGCGTACTGGCCACGGTCGTTGAGCAGCGACGAGCACGCGTACAGCCGCTCGACGACCTGCTTCATGACGGAGCTGTTGTCGCCCAGCCAGATCGGACCGGCCAGTACGAGGATGTCGGCCGCGATGACCTGCTCGTACAGGGCGGGCCACTCGTCGCTCGGCCACCCGTGCTCGGTCATGTCCGGCCACACGCCGGTAGCGATGTCGTGATCGACGGCCCGTACGACGTCGACCCGGACCCCCTGCGTCTCCATCAATGCCCGACTCTTGTCGATGAGTCCCTGGGTGTTGCTCACCTCGGGCGACCGCTTGAGCGTGCAGTTGACGACGAGGGCGCGGAGGCCGTCGAAGCGGTCGGGAAGCGCATCGGCGGTCGGCGGCTGGGCGGTCACGGAGCCCTCCTGGAGTCTGTCACCGTGCCGTTCACGGCGGTGCGACGCCGTCCATGGTGCGCTCCGGGCCCCTGCTCCGGCCGCTACGGCGCGGCGGGCGACGGACGACCACACCACCAGCCCAACGGCCCGGCAGGGCCGCTCTGCGTGGACCACGCCGGCGACGACAGGGAGGTCCGGCGGCGCGACGGTGCGTGAGCCCGGCCGAGTTGCCCGTGCCACGGCTGGGTGGTTGTGTCGATGGAGGGACATGTGCGCGGGGCGACCGCTGTGATCCTTCGTCATGATCGAGGTCCGCGCAGCACGAAGATGCCCGCAGACGTCCCCGCAGAACGCGTTGCTCACGCGGTTGATGTCGCCCCGCCGGGCGAACACATGGCGGTCAAGCCCCCGGTGAACCGAGGTCCGCATGATCTGTGCGCTCCGACCGGACGTCTCCGTCACAGAGAGGACCTGCCATGCAAGCCGTTACCGTTCGAGATCGCGCCGCCGGTCTCGGTGGACTCTCCCTGACGGACATGCCCCACCCCCACGCCGCGGAGAACGACGTCATCGTGAAGGTCTGTGCCGCGGGGTTCACCTCCGGGGAACTCGACTGGCCGGGGACGTGGACCGACCGCGCCGGCCGCGACCGGACTCCGAGTGTGCCGGGCCATGAACTGTCCGGTGTGGTCGCCGAACTCGGTTACGGAACGACCGGCCTCACCGTCGGCCAGCGGGTGTTCGGACTGACCGACTGGGCCCGCAACGGCTCACTGGCCGAGTACACCGCTGTGGAGGCCCGCAACCTCGCACCGCTCCCGTCGGACGTCGACCACGTGGTGGCCGCGGCGGTGCCGATCTCCGGGCTGACCGCGCAGCAGGGCCTGTTCGACCACGGCCGTCTCACGACGGGGCAGACCGTACTGATCCACGGCGCCGCGGGCGGCGTCGGGTCGATCGCGGTGCAGTACGCGCACGACGCGGGAGCGCGGGTGATCGGCACCGGGCGGGCCGGCGGCAGGGAGGTGGCCCTCGGTCTCGGCGTGGATGTCTATCTGGACCTCGAGAACGACCGGCTGGAGGACGCCGGCGAGGTCGACGTCGTGTTCGACGCGATCGGCGGCGAGGTCCTCGACCGCTCGGCCGCGCTGGTGCGCGCCGGTGGCACGCTCGTCGCCGTCGCCACGCCGCCCACGGTCCGTCCCGAGGACGGGCGCGCGGTCTTCTTCATCGTCGAACCCGATCGCGCCGGGCTCATGGACCTCGCGCGGCGGCTCCGGGACGGACGGGTCGAGCCGATCGTCGGATCCGTGCGGCGCCTCGCCGAAGCGCCGGACGCACTCGGCCCCGGCCGGCGCACCCGCGGCAAGACGATCATCCGCGTCGCGGAGGACTGACCGGGAGCGGGTCCCGTCCGCCCGCATTCCCTTGACGGCCAACCGCGTTACGCTGGGTGGAACGATGCATTCCGGGATGGCGGCGTCCCCCGGGCCGCTGTTCAGCCCTCGCCGGGGCGCATCCCACGGCACGAAGGACTCAGCGATGGCATCGACGAGCGAGTCGGAAAGCTCCGAATCGGCGGGGCTGCTCAGATCCCAGGAGGGTCTGGACGACGAGGAGATCGGCGACTTTCTGGACGCCGGGTACTCGCCGCCGGAAAGGCCTCTGGGCATCGGCGAATGGGGCGTCACGGCCCGAGAGGCGCTGTCGCACGAGGACCTCGACCATCGGCTGGCCCGGGAGGTCGGCGAGGACGCGGTCGACGAGGGTGACGGGATCGGTGACGCATCGGACACCGATGGCGAGCTGATCGACGACGAGGTGGGCGATGCGCGAGCGGGCCGCCTGCTCGCCTGGGACACCGACGTGACGGGCGGCCGGCGCTACGACGGCTACGACTACTGGGCGCGTGACGTGGGCGTCGACGGCGGGGCCGCCTCCGCCGAGGAGGCAGCCGTCCATATCGTCCCCGACGCCGAGGACCAGCAGCGCTGAGATCCGCGCGGTCCTCGATCCGGTGTCTCCGGTGTCTGCGGTGCCTCCGCGCGATCGGTGTGTCCGTCCGACGATGCGTCAACTCCCGCCCGAGCAGCACCCGGTCACGCGGCAGGACGGTACGGAGCGCGTGTTCGCCGGCGCGTACCGGTCCGACAGCCGAACGGGATGCTCACCGGTCGTCCATCGGAATGGCGAGCGCCGAGGTGCCGCTCATGTCGAGCCAGACCTCGCCCCTGCCGCGGACCATGCGCATCATGACCTCACCGCATCCCGGGCAGCGGGCCACGCGGCCGGGGCCGCGGTCGTACACATGCAGCCCGCCGAGGGGCCCGGTGCGGGTGCAGTGCGCACACCGGCTCATCGCCGCGGTGACATCGACCGCGAAGATCTCGGAGAGCGGTCCGGCGAGTGCGTTGCCGTCCCTGTAGGTGGGCCCGCTGGACGCGTAGCCGGCTGAAACCGTCATGTCACCCTCCGCTAGCCGAATCGTTCTGTGCGGACGCGATCGGGGGAATGGCCGAGCAGGACCAGGTAGGTGGCGGCCTTTTCGACGAAGCCGGTGGGGCCGCAGACGTAGCAGGTCGGCTCGAACTCCGGGGGCCAGCCGTGCCGCACCAGGTCGTCCGGCTCCACGCGTCCCGCCGGCCGGGGCCACCCGTCGGGTGTCACCCGTGTGTAGACGTACGACGTGTCCAGGCCCGGTGAGCCCTTGCGCAGCTCGTCGGCGTAGAGACGGTCCGCCGGATCGCGTACGGAGTACAGCAGGCGGAACGGGACCCGGCTGCCGATCGACGCCCTGGTACGGATCATGGACATCAGCGGGACGATTCCGGAGCCGCCCGCCACCAGCAGGACCGGTTCCGACTGCTCGGGCTGCCAGACGAACCAGCCGCCGACCGGCCCGCGGATCTCCACGAGCCCCCCGACCAGCAGCGCGTCCACGAGATAGGGCGAGACCTCCCCGTCCTCTATGCGCTGCACCGTGAGTTCCAGATGCTCGCCGTCCGCGACGGACGCGATCGAATAGCTGCGTTGCGTGCTGTATCCGTCCTCGGCGGTCAGCCGGACGTCGACGTGCTGGCCTGCCAGATGGCCCGGCCAGTCCGGCACGCTCAGCACGAGCGTGGTCGCCGTACCCGACTCCGTACGCCGGTCCTCCACCTGAGCGGTCCGCCAGCGCAGACGGTCACCTAGTCGCCCCTGTATCGCTGCTCTTGCCATGGGTCTCCGTAGTTGTGGTAGCCGGCGCTCTCCCAGAAACCCGGTTCGTCGTCCAGGCGGAGCTCGATCGCGCGCACCCATTTCGCGGACTTCCAGAGATACAGATGCGGAACGAGAAGCCGGGCGGGGCCGCCGTGCTCGGGCGCCAACTCCTGGCCGTCGTAGTCGTGCACGATCCACGCCTTGCCGTCGAGCAGGTCCTCCAGCGGGAGGTTGGTGGTGTAGCCGCCGTAGGAATGGACGAGGGCGAAGTCCGCCGCGGTCTCGACATCTTCGAGCAGTACGTCGAGGGACACGCCCCGCCACTCGGTGTCGTACTTGGACCACTTGGTCACGCAGTGCAGGTCGACCGTGGGAGTCTCCATCGGGAGCTTCAGCAGGGCCGCCCAGTCCCACGTGTGGCGCCGGCCGTCCTCCGCGATGACCGCGAGCTCCCAGGTCTCCTGCGGCACATGGGGGGTCGGGCCGGCGGAGAGCACCGGGAAGTCGAATGTCTCGTACTGGCCGGGCGGCAGCTTCTTGCCGTCGGCAGGCCGCCGGCCGTGGAATCCTGGCGAAATGATGGGCATGCGCGCATCGCCTTCCTCAGCGCAGGACGTGCTCCGAGGACAAAGGGCTCCCTTGCCCTGAAGGCCTGTTTCCAGCATGCGCCTGGGGGCGGCGATTGCTCCACTCGGGGCGCCCGAAGAGGACCCCGGGCCGGTCGTGATCATGTCCGCCTCCGGCGGACGGCGGGACCTTGCGGCTACGACCCTAGGCCCGGCCCCTCCGCATCAGCTCCGAGACCTTGACCAGGCGGTAGCCGCGCTTGCGCAGTTCGGGGACGATTCTCCGGACCGCCTGTTCGGTGACCGGGGCGGCGCTGCGCGTGCAGTGCATCACCACCAGTGATCCGGGCTTCACCCCGTCGAGCACCTGTTCCGCGACCGCGTCCGCGTCCGTCGCGAAGGCGTCCCCGCTGACGACGTCCCACTGGACGGCGGTCACCTGGGCCGGGGCGATGGCGCGCAGGGCGGCGTCGTCGTAACAGCCGCCCGGGAAGCGGAAGTACGGCACGGTGTTGCGCACCCCGGCCTTCGAGAACGCGGCGAACGCCCGGTCCACATCGGCCCGCATCTCGCTCCTGGCGACCGTCGGGAGGCCGTAGCAGGAGGCTTTGAAGGCGTAGTGGCTGTAGGAGTGGTTGGCCGTCTCGAAGAGCGGGTCGTTGCCGATCGCCCTCGCCTGGTCCGGATACTGCTCGGCCCAGCGGCCGGTCATGAAGACCGTCGAGGGGACCTTCAGCTCCCGCAGCGACGCGATGAGCCCGGGGTTGTCGAAGTGCTCTCCGTCGGCCGCCCGCGGTCCCTGATCCGCCGTCATGTCGGCGTCGAAGGTGAGCGCGACGGTCATGTCGCCCGTCGCGGTGGAGGTGGCGGCCCGCTCGAAGACGGGTGTCACCCCGCCGGGACCGGGGGCTAGTGTCGGCGGGGCCTGCTTCGGGCGCTGCTCCGGGGGTTTTCCGGGATGGGGCGAGGCGGCGGCTGCCTTGCCGGGAGAAGGCGGGGTGAACGATGCCCCGCTTCCGCAGCCGGCGAGCACGGCACCCAGGGCGGTCACGGCCGCAAGCCTTCGTACGATAATGATCACTGACGGAAAATATACGATCATTCCATCAGTGAAGGGACGCGGCGCTTGGTGTCGGGGGCTACGTCCCCGAGGTCCAGCCGAGCGGGTGCAGTTCCACCGGTCCGGACGGGGCGTCCGGCTCGCCGCCCGCCTCCGAGAAGGCGTTCAGCGCCGCGATCAGGGCCGCGCGCTGCTCCGGAGCCAGGCGCTCGACGATCGTGCTGATCTCCCCGCGCCGTTTGGTCATCACCTCGTCCACGATGCGCGCGCCCTCCGGGGTCAGCCGCAGCTCCGTCTCGCGGCGGTTGCCGGGGTTGGTCCGGCGGTCCACCAGGCCGACGGCGATCAGCCGGTCCACCATGCGCATCGCCGTCGAGGGGCTGACCGCCAGCCGCTCCGCGAGCAGGACGAGCTTGGCGGCGCCGTGCGTGGACAGCACGACCAGCAGCCGGAACTGGGGGAGCGTGACCCGGTCCTCCACCGACGCGAGGGACCGCGCCGAGATCGCGACCAGCAGTCGGGAGGCGGTGAGCACCGCGCCGGTGACCGCCTCCACGTCGTCCATTCCGTCGGCGCGCAGCCCGCTGCCGGGACCGGCCGGCTCCCGGTGGTGACCGGTCGCGCCGTGCTGCTCTGTCTGCTCCTGCATGGGCCTCTTTCTACCCTGCCGCGGCGACCGCCGCCGGTGAACGTGCTCCTCGCCCGACGCGTACTCATGGCGGGGCGCCGCACCGGCCGCCGGTGGCGGTACCGCTCTCTTGCACTGTGCAATGATGCCCGGCGCGGGCTCGCCGACGTCTGGGCCCTGTTCGGGAGGAATGAGATGACGGTGTCCCCGAGAGCCGGAGTTCTCGCCGGCCTGGCCGACGTGCGCGCGGTGCCCGTGGACCGGGGCGGCGCGCTGTGGCGACTGTCGGAGGCGGGCAGGCAACTGGACGCCAACATCATCCGCGTACCGCCCGGTGACCGGGTCGCGCGCCATGCCGAAGCGGACCTGGACGTCCTGCTCTGTGTACTCGACGGCGACGGCGAGCTGGAGACCGACGCGGGCCGGCAACGTCTGGAGGCCGGTTCCGTGGCCTGGCTCCCGCGCGGCAGCCACCGCGCGCTGTCGGCCGGGGCGGACGGACTCGCCTACGTCACCGCGCACACCCGCCGTCCCGGGCTCGCCATCCGCAACGCCTCCGCCGTCGCCGCCGTTTCCGCGGAGCCGGAAGGCGGCGAAGCGGCCTGTCTGCTGAGCCGGATCTGTCCCGCCTGCGACCGTCCGGCCGAAGCAATCGACGCACGTTACTGCAGCCGTTGCGGCAGTTCACTGGCGTCCTGAGCGCTTTCTGACGAACCATCAACAAGGTTCTTTTGCTTGTGCGATGAGAACAACACGCGCCTCATGCGTATCCAAGGGCGGACGCGTCCCCCGGTGTCCATCGGCAACCGGACTCCGTACCCCCTACAGGAGGCGACGAGTTGAGTCACAGGCGAATAACCAAGCGAAAGGCCGTACTGGCGGGAGCGGGTGCCGTCGGCATCGCCGCGGCCGCCATCCTGCTCCCACAGGCCTACGCTGGGCAAGACGGTTCCCAGTCCGAGGCGGCGTCGGCTCCGAAGAAGATGAGCGCCGCCTCCGCGGCAGAGCTCCTCCAGCAACTCGGCCAGCAGCTCGGCGAGTCCTACGGCGGTGCGTACTACGACTCCGACAAGCAGCAGCTCGTCGTGAACGTCGTGGGCAACAACAACAACGTCGTCGTCCAGGTCAAGAAGGCCGGCGCGGTGCCGAGGAGCGTCCAGAACAGCGCCACGAAGCTGACCGCGGCGAAGAGCACGCTCAGCAAGCAGGCCACCATGGCCGGCACCTCCTGGGCCGTCGACCCGCGGAACAACCAGGTCCTGGTCACCGCGGACCGCACCGTCGCCGGCGAGCGCTGGGACAGACTGGAATCCGCCGTGCAGGCCCTCGGCCCCGGCGTGGCCCGCATCCAGAAGTCCGCCGGTGAGTTCAAGACCTTCCTCGAGGGCGGCGACGCCATCTTCGGTGGCGGTGCGCGCTGCTCCCTGGGCTTCAACGTGACCACGCAGGACGGCAGCCCCGGCTTCCTGACCGCCGGACACTGCGGTGTCGCGGCCGAGCAGTGGTCCGAGGAGGCGAACGGCGAGCCGATCGGCACGGTCCAGGAAGCGGTGTTCCCGGGCGAGGGCGACTTCGCGCTGGTGACGTACGACGACCCGGCGACCGAGGCACCGAGCGAGGTCGACCTCGGCAACGGCCAGACGGTCGCGATCACCCAGGCGGCTGACGCGGCCGTGGGCCAGGACGTGATCCGGATGGGCAGCACCACCGGGCTCAACGACGGCCAGGTCACCGGACTCGACGCCACCGTGAACTACCCCGAGGGCACCGTCACCGGTCTGATCCAGACCAACGTGTGTGCCGAGCCGGGTGACAGCGGCGGTGCGCTCTTCACCCAGGACGGCAGCGCGATCGGCCTCACGTCGGGCGGCAGCGGCGACTGCACCTCGGGCGGCGAGACGTTCTTCCAGCCGGTGACCACGGCCCTCGCGGCGGTCGGCGCGCAGATCGGTGACGGCGCGGGCGCCGGAGAGGGTGCGGACGGCGGCGCCGAGGCGAATGCCGGTGCCGAGGCGAACGCGGGAGCTGACGGCGGTGCCGAGGCGAACGCGGGTGCCGACGGCGGTGCCGAGGCCAATGCCGGTGCCGAGGCGAACGCGGGTGCCGACGGCGGTGCCGAGGACAACGGCGGCCTCGACGGCGGCGTCCAGGACAACGGCGGTGCCGAGGCCAATGCCGGTGCCGACGGCGGTCTGCAGAACAACGGCGGAGCCGACGGAAACGGTGGCGCCGACGACAACGGTGCCGGCGGGAACGACGCGGGGGGTGACGCGGCCGGCGACGGCACGGGCCAGCACAACTGAGGCCGAGTCTCCGCGGACACCCGCAGACGAGGAGCCCCGGACATCGGCGGATGTCCGGGGCTCGTCCGTGCCCGGGGTGGTCGGCGCGTCGGCCGCGACCGTGCCCGGCTCCGTCCTGCGTTCGTGACGTCCTCGGCTCCGCCGGGCGTCAGCCGTCCTCCGTGCCGGGCGTCAGTCGTCCTCCGTCAGGCAGGCCGCGGCCCCCACGCCGGTCGTGTCCAGCGTGGCCGTGAGTGCCTCCAGCTCGGAGCGCAGCGCCCGGATCCGCTCCACCGACAGGCCGGTGGCCTCGCCGATCCTGCGGGGTACGTCCAGTGCCTTCTCCCGCAGCTCCGCACCCGCCGCGGTGGGCCGGGCCGTCACCGAGCGCTCGTCCTCCTTGCTGCGCCGGCGCTCCACATAGCCCGCCGATTCGAGCCGCTTGAGCAACGGGGACAGGGTCCCGGAGTCCAGACGCAGATGCTCGCCGATCTGTTTGACGGGCAGCTCGCCGTGCTCCCACAGAACCAGCATCACCAGGTACTGCGGGTAGGTGATCCCCAGATCCTTGAGGGCGACCCGGTAGACGCTGTTGAACGCCCGGGACGCGGCGTGCAGCGAGAAGCAGATCTGGTGGTCGAGGCGGAGGAAGGCCTCGTCCGGCACATCGGTCAGTGGCGTCTTCTCCATGCGTCCAGCATACCTGCGTCCCATTCAGTTGTGCACAACTTAGTTGTGTGCTCTACTTGCGTCATCGGTTCGCAACGGACGAAGAGGGATGCATTTCATGGACGCGATCTACACCGCAGTCGCCACCGCCAATGGCCGTGAGGGCCGCGCCGTCAGCTCCGACGGTCAGATCGACCTCCCGCTCGCCTTCCCCGCGGCGCTGGGCGGCAACGGTCAGGGCACCAACCCCGAGCAGCTCTTCGCCGCCGGCTATGCGGCCTGCTTCGCCAGCGCGATGGGCGCCATCGGCCGACAGGAGCGGATCGACGTCAAGGACGCGTCCGTGACCGCCGAGGTCAGCATCGGCAAGGACACCGACGGTGGCTTCGGCCTCTCCGTGATCATGCGCGTCGAGCTTCCGGACCACCTTCAGGGCGAGGCCGGCCGTGACCTCCTGGAGAAGACCCACGCCTACTGCCCCTACTCCAAGGCGACCCGCGGCAACCTGCCGGTCGAGCTCGTCATCGAGTAGTCGCCCCGCGCAAGGTGAAGCCCGGGACAGGGAGTTACCGGACCTGTCCCGGGCTTCACCGGCTGCTCCAGAATTCTGGGAGCGCTTCTGGAGACGGCTCCATCGTGCGGCGCGCCTGTCACGGGCGCACGCCGGGCGCGGCTGACCAGGGGATCCCGCCCGCCCGGCCGGCACCCGCCGGAGCTCACGGTGGCCGCGGGCGGGAGCCCGTAGCCCACGGGCTCCCGCGCGTGGGCCCGGAGCCTGGATCCCACGACCCGGGGCCAAGACCCCCCGGCAGCCATGGACCGGTCACCCGGCGACGGCCCGCCCGGCAGCCTCCACCCCGCCCGGCGCTGCCGCGCCTGCCCCGCCCGCGTCCGTCAGCCCCAGGGGCCCGTGACCGCGAACGTCGTCCCCGGTGTGTAGCAGTTGACGTACATCGTCTCGCCGTCCGGCGAGAAGGTGACCCCCGCGAACTCGCCCCACTCCGGCGCCTCCGGGGTCCCGATGTTCTGGCGGCCGCGGGCCATCGCGTACACCGTGCCGGACTTGGTCAGCCCGTACACGTGCTGGGCGCCGCTGCCGTCCTCGCACACCATCAGCCCGCCGCTGGGCGCGAGACAGATGTTGTCCGGGGACTCGCCGGGCAGCTGGATGTCCGTGCTCGGACCGAAGGCGATGACCAGCGTGAGGCGGCGCCGGTGCGGCTCGTACTTCCACACCTGGCCGAAGTGGTCCGCCGCCGAACCTTCGCCGCTGCGGGCGAAGCTGGAGACGAAGTAGACGGAGCGCCCGCCCCAGTAACAGCCCTCCAGCTTCTGCGCGTGGGTGATGCCCTTGGGGCCGAAGTCCTGGAGCCGGATGGGTGTTTGCTTCGCCTGGCTGTCCGGTACGGGCACCCACTCGATCCGGTCGAAGCTCGCTCCCGGTTCCTGGATCGCGGAGAGGTCGGGCACGCCCGGCACCCGCATGGCTTCCAGTTCGCCGCCCGCGCGCAGGGAACGCGTCCCGCCCAGTGGCCTGTTCGGCAGGAAGCGGTAGAAGAGTCCGAAGGGCCGCTGGAAGGCGTCCTCCGTCTCGTAGATGATCCCGCTCTGCGGATCGACCGCGATCGCCTCGTGCTGGAAGCGGCCCATCGCGGTGAGCGGTACGGCCCCGGTGCGCTGCGGGTCGGCGCCGTGCACCTCGAAGACGAACCCGTGATCCTTGGTGTAGCCGTTGGTGCCGGCCTTGTCCTCGGTCTCCTCGCAGGTCAGCCAGGTGCCCCAAGGGGTCGGCCCGCCTGCGCAGTTGACGGCGGTGCCGGCGATCGCCACCCGCTCGGACAGGACGTTGCCCCGCCCGTCGAGCTCCAGGGACGTACAACCGCCCTTGCCCATCGGGTCGTAGGTCAGACCCTTGACCGTGGGGACGGAGATCGCGGCGTCCACGCGGTTCTCGTGGTTGCGGACGAGGTGCACCCGGCCGCGGCGCCCCGCGAAGGCCGCCATGCCGTCGTGGTTGCTCGGAACGCGGCCTTCGCCGGAACTCAGCGGCTCGCCCTCCCGCGAGAGGACCCGATAGCGGAATCCTTTCGGCAGGTCGAGCAGACCGGCGGGGTCGGGGACGAGCGGTCCGTAGCCGGTGTGGTGCCCGCGAGCGGCCGCGGTCCCCGCGAAGAGCTCGGAGAAGGCGCCGGTGAACGCGATCCCGGCGGTCAGTGCGCCGGTGCGGGCCAGAACTTGTCGACGTGTTGCGGACATGAGGCAACTCCCTGTTGGGGGGACCTCCCGTTGCCGAAGCCGGGGAGGGGACAGGAGATGTGACCCGCACGTGTGTATCACGCACCTGGATGCACGGGAACCGTGCGGGCCACATGAGCCTTCAGCTGTCCCTACAAGTCAACCGTTCAGGCGAGCGATGCACTCAGGGTGATCGTCGTGCCCGACAGGGCCTGGCTGACCGGGCAGTTGGCCTTCGCGTCCTCGGCCGCCTTGACGAAACCCGCCTCGTCGAGGCCGGGGACGGTGCCCTCGACGGTGAGGTGGATTCCGGTAATGCCCGTGCCGGGCTGGAAGGTCACCTCGGCCTGGGTGTTGAGCCGGGTCGGCGGGGTGCCGGCCTGGGCGAGCCCGTGCGAGAGGGCCATCGAGAAGCAGCTGGAGTGGGCGCCGGCAATGAGCTCTTCGGGGCTCGTCTTTCCATTGGCCTGCTCGGCGCGGGACGGCCAGGAGACGGCGTACTCGCCGATTCCGGAGGAGTCGAAGGTGACGGTGCCCGTGCCTTCGGTGAGGTTGCCCTCCCAGACCGTGTGCGCCTGACGCGTGGTGGCCATGATGCGAATCCCTTCTGACGGAAAGGTGGTTACGCACCCGAACCTACTGCTCCACAAGGCCCTTTGCGTCCCGGGCCAGCGCGGTGAGACGGGAGATGGCGCGGAAGTACTTCTTGCGGTAGCCGCCGTTCAGCATCTCTTCGCTGAACAGTCGGTCGAAGGGCATGCCCGAGGCGAGCACCGGCACTTCGCGGTCGTACAGCCGGTCGGCGAGCACGACGAGGCGCAGGGCGGTCGACTGGTCGGGCACCGGCTGCACATCGGTGAGACAGACCGCGCGAATGCCGTCGGTCAGGGCGCCGTAGCGGCTCGGGTGCACCTTGGCGAGGTGGTCCAGCAGTGCCGGGAAGTCGTCGAGCGCGGCGCCGTCGGTGGCGTACGCGGCCTTGGTGACCGTCTCTTCGGAGTACGGGGGAGGGGCGTCGGGCAGTCCGCGGTGACGGTAGTCCTCCCCGTCGATCCGCAGCGGACGGAACTGCGCGGAGAGGCCCTGGATCTCGCGGAGGAAGTCGGCGGCGGCGAACCGGCCCTCGCCCAGCTTGCCCGGCAGGGTGTTGGAGGTGGCCGCGAGTGCCACACCCGCCTCGACGAGCTTGCCGAGGAGGGTCGAGACGAGGACGGTGTCACCCGGGTCGTCGAGCTCGAACTCGTCGATGCACAGCAGCCGGTGACCGCTCAGGGTGCGCACGGTCTGCTGGAAGCCGAGGGCGCCGACCAGGTTGGTGAGCTCCACGAAGGTGCCGAAGGCCTTGAGCGAGGGCTCGGCCGGGGTGGCGTGCCAGAGGGAGGCGAGGAGGTGGGTCTTGCCGACGCCGTAGCCGCCGTCGAGGTAGACCCCGCGAGGCCCGGTGGGAGCGGCCGGCTTCTTCGCGAACCACCGGCGCTTGCCGGATCCGCTCGCGTGCGCCCCGCCGAGGCCCGCCGCGAACGTGCTGAGGACCGTGACCGCCTCGCGCTGGCTGGGCTGGTTCGGGTCCGGGACGTAGGTGTCGAAGCGCACCGAGTCGAAGCGCGGCGGCGGCACCATCTCCGCGACCAGCCGGTCGGCGGGGACGTGCGGCTCGCGGGCGCACAGCGAAAGGGGGGCCGCTTCGGTTATGGCACTGGTCGACACAGTTCCCCACTGTAAGGGTCGTGCCAGACTGCTCCGCATGCGACGACTGCTCCCTGTGACCGACCAGTCATCCGGTGAGGACCGCGAGTGGTCCCTGGACGAGCTGGCGGACGCCTACGCGTATCCGGACGCCCTGGAGGGTGCCTGGCTGCGAGCCAACATGGTGTCCTCGCTGGACGGCGCGGCCCAGCACGACGGCCGGTCCCAGCCTCTTTCCTCCGACACGGACATGCGGATCTTCGGCACCCTGCGGGGCCTCGCCGACGCGGTCGTGGTCGGGGCGGAAACGGTACGTCTGGAGGGCTACCGGCCCGCACGTGCCCGGGAAGCCTTCGCGGAGCGCCGGGCCGCGGCCGGCCAGGGTCCCGCCCCCGCGATCGCCGTGGTCAGCGCCTCGCTGAACCTCGACTTCTCCCTGCCCCTGTTCACCGAGCCCTTGGTGCCGACGCTGGTGCTGACAGGCGCCGCGGCCCCGCAGGACCGGGTCCGGGAGGCGGAGAAGGCGGGCGCCGAGGTGGTGGTCGCGGGCGACGGGCCCGGGGTGGATCCGCCGAGGGCTCTGCGGGCGCTCGCCGAACGGGGTCTGCGGCGGCTGCTCACCGAGGGCGGGCCGCGCATGCTGGGGCAGTTCGCCGCTTCGGGCGTGCTGGACGAACTGTGTCTGACCGTGTCGCCCATGCTCACGGTCGGGGACGCGCAGCGCATCACGGGCGGGCCGGGACTCGCCGTCCCGGAGCGCTTCGCGCCGACGTCCGTACTGGAGGAGGCGGGGTTCCTTTTCACCCGCTACCGTCGCATCTGACAATCGGCGGAATTTGTCGTTCCGGTTTGCTCCGGCCGGGCAGACTACTCTCGCAGTCCCCGTGCCGGCGCGGGGAAGGATGGTTTCCGCAGAAGGGCTCCTGACGTGTTCACAAGCGTATTGATGATCGAGAAGCCCCTGACCTCGGAAGATGTGGAATTCGTCACCACACTGCACGGTGATGAGAACGTCTCCTTCGTCGTCCTGATGCAGCCGCGCGGCGACCAGGCCGACCTCCTGCTGCGTGCCATCGACGACGTGGCCTACGGCGAACTGAAAGAGGCCGTCAAGGAGGGTGAGGAGCCGGAGGGCGAGGCTGCCAAGGCGCCCGCCGAGCGCGCGCTGGACAACTCCCTGGCCGCCCTGCGCGCCGCCGGCAGCGAGGCCGTCGGCCAGGTCGTCGAGGACCATCCGCTCGACAAGCTCAAGGCGGTCGTCGACGAGGCGGGCGCCGACGAGGTGATCGTGCTGACCGCACCGCACTACGTCGAGGAGTTCTTCCACCGGGACTGGGCCTCCAGAGCCCGCCACAAGGTCGGCGTCCCGGTGCTCAAGCTCTTCGCGCACAGCGAATAGGCTGGCCCCTCGCACGTACTCGTACCTCGTGGGGAGACACACGCATGGCACCCGCCATCCCTAGCGCCATGGAACGCCCGCACTTCATCGGCATCGGTGGCGCCGGAATGTCGGGCATCGCGAAGATCCTCGCCCAGCGCGGCGCCACGGTCGCGGGCAGCGACGCCAAGGAGTCCGCGACCGCCGAGAGCCTGCGTTCGCTGGGCGCCACGGTCCACATCGGGCACGCCGCCGAGCACCTGGCCTCCGACGCCAGCTGTGTCGTCGTCTCCAGCGCCATCCGCGCCGACAACCCGGAGCTGGCCCGTGCCGGCGAGCTCTCGGTCCCGGTCGTCCACCGGTCCGACGCGCTCGCGTCCCTGATGACCGGCCTGCGCTCGATCGCGGTGGCGGGCACCCACGGCAAGACCACCACCACGTCCATGCTGGCGGTGGCGCTCACCGAGCTCGGTCTCGACCCCTCGTACGCCATCGGCGGTGACCTGGAGGGCCCGGGGACCAATGCCCGGCACGGCGCCGGGGACATCTTCGTCGCCGAGGCCGACGAGAGCGACCGCAGCTTCCAGAAGTACGACCCCGAGGTCGCGATCGTCCTCAACGTCGAGCTCGACCACCACGCCAACTACGCCTCGATGGACGAGATCTACGACTCCTTCGAGACCTTCGTCGGCAAGGTCGTCCCCGGCGGCACCCTGGTGATCTCCGCCGACCAGCCGGGCGCGGTGGAGCTCACCTCGCGCATCCGTGACCTGTCCACGCTGAAGGTCGTCACCTACGGCGCCGCCGAGTCCGCGGACGTGCGGGTGCACAAGGTCACCCCGCGCGGCCTCACCAGCGAGGTCACCGTCCTGCTCAACGGCAAGTTCCTGACCTTCACCGTCTCGGTCCCCGGCAGCCACTACGCGCACAACGCCGTGGCGGCCCTCGCCGCCGGTGTCGCGCTGGGCATCCCGGCGCACAATCTCGCCTCCGCCCTCGGCAAGTACACCGGGGTCAAGCGCCGGCTCCAGCTGAAGGGCGAGGCCGCGGGCGTCCAGGTCATCGACTCCTACGCTCATCACCCCACCGAGATGACCGCCGACCTGGAGGCCATGCGGGGCGCCGCGGCCGACTCCAGGCTGCTGGTCGTCTTCCAGCCGCACCTCTTCTCCCGTACCCAGGAGCTCGCCACCGAGATGGGCCAGGCACTCGCCCTGACCGACGCCTCGGTGGTCCTCGACATCTATCCGGCCCGCGAGGACCCGATCCCCGGCGTCACCAGCGAGCTGATCATCGACGCCGCCCACGCGGCGGGCGCGGACGTCACCGCCGTCCACGACAAGGAGACGGTCCCCGAGGTGGTCGCGGGAATGGCGAAGCCCGGCGATCTCGTTCTCACGATGGGCGCGGGAGACGTCACGGACCTCGGTCCGCTGATCCTGGCCCGTCTGTCGAGCTGAGGGAGCCGAATTTCATGGCGTACGACATCGAGAAGCCGGACGAGCAGTGGCGCGCGGAGCTGAATCCGGCGGAGTACAAGGTGCTGCGCCAGGCCGGTACGGAGCCCGCCTTCGTCGGTGAGTACACCGACACCAAGACGGAGGGTGTCTATTCCTGCCGGGCATGCAGCGCCGAGCTGTTCCGCTCCGACACGAAGTTCGAGTCGCACTGCGGCTGGCCGTCCTTCTACGACCCGAAGGACACGGACGCGGTCGAACTCATCGAGGACCGCTCGCACGGCATGACCCGTGTCGAGGTGCGCTGCGCGCGCTGCGGATCGCACCTCGGGCACGTGTTCGAGGGTGAGGGGTATCCCACCCCGACCGACCAGCGGTACTGCATCAACAGCATCTCGCTGCGGCTGACGCCGGACGAGAGCTGATCCCACGGGCGAACCCGGCTACGGCCGGGTGACCCCCTACCGAGCACAGCCGGCCGCGGCCGGGGCTCCTGCCCCAGGGCAGCCCCCAGACCGCGGCCGGCCCGTTCGTCGGCACATCCCGGGGACGCGGCGACGGACGGCTGCCCTCGCGGCTGATCACCGAGGCCCGCCCCCTGCGCAGCGGTACGGCGATCCTGCCCCCGCCCATGTCCCGGTACGGCAGCGGCCTGCCGCGCTCGTCCCGTACATCGATCGCGCCCGCGATGCCGTGCCGCAGGGCGGTCCGCCGGTCCGGCGGGGCTACTTGGGCTGGAGCAGGTCCCACCGGTTGCCGTACAGGTCCTCGAAGACCGCCACCGAACCGTAGGCCTCGTGCCGCGGCTCCTCCAGGAAGCGCACGCCCGCCGCCGTCATGCGTGCGTGGTCGCCCGCGAAGTCCTCGGTGTGCAGGAAGAAGCCGACGCGGCCGCCCGTCTGGGCGCCCACGCTCGCGCGCTGCTCCTCGTCCCTGGCGCGGGCCAGCAGCAGGGCGCTGCCATGGCCGGAACCGGCCGGGCGGACCACGACCCAGCGACTCCCGTCGCCGCGGTCGGTGTCCTCGACCAGTTCGAAGCCGAGCGCGTCGGTGTAGAAGGCAATGGCCTCGTCGTAGTCACGGACGACGAGGGTGACCAGGGCGATGAACGACATGGCACTCACGTTATACGTATGACCGGTGATGGAACAATGCGCACATGCTTGCGCAGCCGCCCCCTCCGCACCTGCTGGAACGAGCCCGCGCCCTCGCCGTCCCCGGCCGGCGTCGCATCCTGGGGCTCGCCGGAGCGCCCGGCGCGGGCAAGTCGACGCTCGCCGGTCGTCTCGTGGACGCCCTCGACGGGCTCGCCGTCCTCGTCCCCATGGACGGTTTCCATCTGGCGCAGGCCGAGCTCGAACGCCTCGGCCGGGCCGGGCGCAAGGGCGCCCCCGACACCTTCGACGCGGCCGGATACGCCGCTCTCCTCGCCCGGCTGCGCACGCGGTCGGCGGACACCACCATCTACGCGCCCGCCTTCGACCGGCGCCTGGAGGAGCCGGTCGCCGGGAGCATCGCCGTCCCGCCCGACGTTCCCCTCGTCGTCACGGAGGGGAACTACCTCCTGCACGACGAGGGTGCCTGGGCCGGGATCCGCGCCCTGCTCGACGAGATCTGGTACCTGGAGCTCGATCCCGCGGTCCGTGTCCCCCGACTGGTGGACCGGCACGTGGAGTTCGGCAAGGAGATGTCCTTCGCCGAGTGCTGGGTCCGGGACTCCGACGAGGCCAACGCCCGCCTGGTCGCACGGGGCAGGGACCGGGCGGACGTCGTCGTACCGATGCCGTAGGGCGTGTGAGGCGCCGTCAGGCCTGAGCGGTGTGGGTGATGAAAGTGGTCCAGGAGGCGGGGGAGAGGGCGAGTTGGGGGCCCTGCTCGACCTTGGAGTCCCGGACGTGGACGGTGGTGGGGCAGGTGGCGACCTCGACGCAGTCGTCTCCGGATCCGCTGCTGTGGCTGGACTTGCGCCAGTCGAGGGCGACTTCGACGCAGCTGTCGCCGTCACCACCGCTGTAGCTGCTCTTGAACCAGGCCAGTTCCGTGGTGGTCATGCCTCTCCTCGCATCTGCCGCAGCAGGCTCACGGAGTCCTCCAAAGAGAGAGCCTGTGACCGCATCCTGGCATACCGCATCTGGAGCTCACTTACCACTTTCCGGTCGGAGATGAACTGACCGCTCTTCTGCCCTTCGCAGTAACCGAACCACTTGTTGTCCGGGGTCTCCAGGAGCTGCATGGGGCCGTCGAGCCCGGCGTGACTCTCTCGCACCATCGGCATGACCTGGATCTCGATGTTGCGGAGTTCCGCGAGCCCGAGGATGTGCTCGATGAGCTCCAGTGTGATCTGCGCACCACCCGCGCGGCGCAGGAACAGATGCTCCTCCAGGATGAAGCTGTACGCCGTGTTCGGCCTCTCCCGTAACAGCTTCTGACGGTCCAGCCGCGCGGCCAGTTGGTCCGCGATCTGCTGGTCGCAGAGCGGCGGCAACTGGTTCGTGAACAGCGTCCGGGCGTAGGCCTCGGTCTGCAACAGGCCGGGAATCAACCGGCATTCGTAGGTGCACAGATTCACCGCCTCTGTTTCCAGCTGGGCCCACTGCCGGAACCAGCTCGCCAGCCCCGGCCGCCGCGACAAGTGCCGTGCCGCGCCCCGGATCGTTCCGAACGCGTCCAGCACCTCCTCCGCCCGGTCCACGAAATCCGCCGGCGGGAACCTCCGCCCCTGCTCGATCGAAGCCACCGTCGGCACCGAATACCGCACCCGTGGCGCGAACTGTTCCTGTGTCAGTCGCGCCCTCTTCCTGAAAGCCTTGACCACTTCCCCGAACGCCTTCAGGCTGTCCGAGACCTCCGGCTCCCCGCACCCGCTGTCCACCATGGACGGCCACCTCCCGCGTCCATGGTCACGGAGGGTCACTGCGACTGTCCACCGTGTGTACCCGTACGCTGACGCAGCGTACGAGTCGCTGATCTGGAGAGGCCTCTTCCGGGCGGCCACGGTGGGGCCATGCACCCACCCGTCACACCCCAACAGCTGGGCACCGTACGTGTGTTCACGCAGCGGTTCAGCTCCACAGCTCTCGGCGCCCGGCTCGCCCGTCACCTGGCTCTCCATCAACTCCACGCCTGGGACGTGCCGCACGGCTCCGAGGCGTCCGACACCGCCGCACTGATCGTCGCCGAGCTGGCGGCGAACGCTGTGACGCACGGCCGGGTCCCCGGCCGGGACTTCGAGCTGAGGCTCACCCGTACGCCCGCAACCCTGCGTATCGAGGTCTCCGACACTCGCGGGGAACGCCGTCCGCCCGGCCCGGGCGATGTGCACCCGCCCGCCGCACTCGACGGCACCGGCCGGGGGCTGATGCTGGTGGAGGCCCTGGCGGACAGGTGGTCGGTGCTGGACCGCGTCCCGGTGGGAAAGACCGTGCGCGCGGAGCTCGATCTCGGGAGCGGGGAGCCCTGAGGGCTCACACCTTGGGAAGGCGCGCAACTGCCCACTTCGCCCGGGCGGGCAGATCGCCCAGCGACTGGCGGAACTGCTTCGCGATCACCGCGAGCAGGTGGTGGGCGTGGGCCATCGTCTCCCGGGCCAGGCCCTCCTCCCCGGCGGCGATCGCGGCGAGCACCAGCGCGAGATGCTCCTCGGTGATCATCCGGCCGAGACCGCGACGGTGCCATTCCTCGGCGCTCGTGTCCCGGGCGGGCGATTCGCCGCCCGGACCGAGGTCCCGTGTCAGTTGCTCGCGCGGGGGCGGCGTGCCGGGGGAGTCCAGACCGATCGCCGTGCGGACGCGCGCCAGGGTCCGGCCGGCGGACGCGAGATCTCCCGCCGAGCGTTCTCGCCGCGCGAGCACATGGCCGGCCGCGGCCCGGTCCCAGGCGCTGGTCCGGAGCGAGAGCAACCCACGTTGCGCCCGGGCGGCCTGCGCGTACTCGCCGATCTGCTCCAGTTCCCGGCCCAGTTCGCCCAGTCGCTCCGGATGCGGGCCCGTGTCGTCGAGCCGGCGGATCAGCGAAGCGCGGACAACTTCCCTGCGGACCGGCCCGATCGAGCGCTGCGGCTCGCGGGGCAGCCGGTCCAGGAAGTCGTACGCGAGCAACTCGTCCGTGTTCAGCAGCAGATGGTCCGGGTCGGTGCGCAACAGCGCGGCGTGCAGACGGGCCACCAGCTCGGCCGGGGAGCGCTCGGGCAGACCGAGGGCGGTACGCAGTTCGGCGCGCCGGGCGTCCAGGTCGGGCGCGTAGGAGGTGCGCATCCCGTCCTCCAGCTCGCGGATCGTCTCCGGATCGGGGCCCGGGTGCATCAGGTCGCGCCACGCCGGCAGTCCGATGACGACGTCCAGCGCGTCCGTCACGCTGTCCGCGATGAGGCCCGCGCCGCCTTCCGAGTCGGCATACAGCACCGTGCGCCCGCCGCACAGGAAGAAGGTCCCGCCGGTGTCGTCCCCGGCGATCGGCTCCAGCGAGGCGCCGGATGCGAGGTGCACCTCCTCGCCGTGCTCCGCCCGGTCCAGGTCGAAGTCGAAGGGGAACGCGGCCAGGGCCGCCAGATCCGGTCGCCGCCGAAGCAGCTCCAGGGCGAGATCGGTCATGCGCCCGCATGCTACCGAGGGGTACTGACGGCCCGGCCGGCCCATGAGTCGGCACAGGCCGGGCACAGCGCAGGCCACGACCCATTCCCCGGGGGATCACCCGCCGACGGGGTGGGTACGCTCGGAGTCCAGGCAGGTCCGGTCCTGGCGGGCGAACGAAAGGGCTGATGACGTGGGGTTGTTCCGGCGGGGGCCGAAGCGCGACGGACTCGATGTGCCCCGGGACCCCGAGTTCTCCTTCTTCTCGGTCGACGAGGGTGCGCGCTTCCGGGGCCAGGTGCGGGAGGCGTTCGCGGAGCACGGCCTCGAAGTGACCGTGTTCGCCGATGTCGTCACCGACAGCGACGGACGTCAGTTCGGACTCGGCAATCTGGCCGCCGTCCTGCACAACGACGACCGTGGACCCCGCGCCTGGTCCGAGCTGGTCCGGCGGCACGTCGGCATGGTCCTGCGCACCATGAACGCGCCCTCCGCCCTGGACACCCTGCCGACCGAGCAGATCCGCGCCCAGCTCTACCCCCGGGTGGTCGGCCACGAGGGCTTCGATCCGCAGAACTTCGGCTACGCCCGCCCCCTCGCCCCCGGCCTCTTCGAGATCATCGCGCTCGATCTGCCGGAGAGCGTCATGATGCTCACCGACGAGGCCCTGGAGCCGCTCGGTGATCTGCCGTACCTCCGTGAGCAGGCGCTGTACAACCTGCGCGGCCTGCCGGTCGAGGGGCACGAGACCGTCAAGGGCGAGGGAGGCATGTGTTTCGAGGTCGTCCTCGGCGACTCCTTCTACACCGCGAGCCGCGTCCTCGCGCTGGAGAGCGTCATCCGGCAGATCGGCGGCGAGCAGCTCACCGCCGACGGCGCACTGGTGGCCATGCCGTTCCGGCACCAGCTCGCCTTCCACGCCATCCACGACACCGGTGTGATCCCCACGCTGAGCGCCATGACCTCGTTCGCCGCCTCCGGCTTCGCCGACACCCCCGGCGCGATCAGCCCGTACGTCTACTGGTGGCGCGACGGGACGCTCACCCAGCTCAGCGACCGGGACGAGGACGGCGACGGCCTGCGGATCGTCGTCGGCGAGGACTTCCAGGAGCTGCTGGAACGGCTCGTGGCCGAGGACGGCGGATACGGAGATTGAGCTCGCGCGGGATGTGAGCCGGAGGCAGGATGGGCTCATGCCGACGACTCCCGCGCCCTTCACCGCCGACGACTACCGGGCCCGTATGGTCCGCGCCGCCGAGGCCGCCGCCGCTGCGGGGCTCGACGGTCTGCTGATCGCCCCCGGGCCCGATCTCGTGCATCTCACCGGCTATCAGCCGGGGGTCACCGAACGGCTCACGCTGCTCGTCCTCGTCGCGGGCCGCGACCCGGTGCTCGTCGTCCCCAAACTGGAAGCACCGGACGCGGAAGGTGCCGTCGGCGGGCCCGCTCTCACGCTGCGCGACTGGACGGACGGCACCGACCCCTACGGCGTGACGGGGCCGCTGCTTCCGGCCGGCGGCCGGTTCGGCGTCAGCGACAACACCTGGGCGATGCATCTGCTCGGTCTCCAGCGGCAGTTGCCGGATGCCTCGTACGCCTCGGTGACCGAGGTGCTGCCCATGCTGCGCGCGGTGAAGGACGGGCCGGAACTGGAGCGGCTGGCCGCTGCCGGCGCCGCCGCGGACGCGACCTACGAGGAGATCCTCAAGGTCCGCTTCTCCGGGCGGAAGGAGTCGGACATCGCCGCCGATCTCGCCGACCTGCTGCGGCAGTTCGGCCACTCGCAGGTCGACTTCACGGTCGTCGGCTCCGGGCCCAACGGCGCCAACCCGCACCACGAGGCGGGGGACCGGACCATCGAGACCGGCGACATGGTGGTCCTCGACTTCGGCGGACTGCTGGACGGCTACGGCTCCGACACCTCCCGCACGGTCCACGTCGGCGAGCCCGCCCCCGCCGAACAGCACATCCACGACGTGGTGCTGGAGGCCCAGCAGGCGGGCGTCGACGCGGTGAAGCCGGGCGTCGCCTGCCAGGAGGTCGACCGGGCGGCCCGCGAGATCATCGAAGAGGCGGGATACGGCGACCTGTTCATCCACCGCACGGGCCACGGCATCGGCGTGACCACCCACGAACCGCCGTACATGATCGAGGGCGAGGAACAGCCGCTGGTGCCGGGCATGTGTTTCTCGGTCGAGCCGGGGATCTATCTGCCGGGCCGGTTCGGGGTCCGTATCGAGGACATCGTGACGGTGACGGAGACCGGGGGCCGCCGGTTCAACAACACGCCACGCACCATGGCGATCGTCGACTAGCGGCCCCGGGCCGAGCATCGCCCCTGGCCCGAGTAACGCACCCGGGGCCGAGTAACGCACCCGGGGCCGAGTAACGCACCCCGGGCCGGGGCCTACCGCGGGTCGTGGTGCGACAGCCGCGCCAGCATCTCGTACGGATACGGCAGTGGCCTGCGGCTTGCTTCGTCCAGCCGCGCCAACTGCGCCTCCGTCAGCTCGAATTCGACCACCCCGAGGTTCTCCTTCAACTGCTCCGCGTTCCGCGGGCCGATGATGGGCGCGGTCACCGCCGGCTGCTGCATCAGCCACCGCAGCGACACCTGCAACGCCGTACGGCCGGTCTCCCGCGCCACCTCGTCCACCGCGTCCAGCGTCCGCCAGGTCTCCTCGGTGTCACGCTCGCGCCAGCCCTCCTTGCCCGACTGCTCCTGGAAGTAGGCCTCACGCGAACCGGCGGGCACGGACTCCATGCCGCGCCGGTACTTGCCCGTCAGCCAGCCGCCAGCGAGGGGGCTCCACGGGATGACGGCGACGCCCTGCTCCTCGCACATCGGCGCCAGTTCCCACTCCAGTTCGCGGCTGAGCAGGTTGTAGCGCGGCTGGAGGCTGACGTACGGCTCCCAGCCGCGGAACTGCGCCAGGTCCAGCGCGCGTTGGAGCTGGGACGGCGTCACATTGCTGGTGCCGACGTAGCGGACCTTGCCCGACCGCACGAGCGTGTCCAGCGTCGCGAGGGTCTCCTCGAGCGGGGTCGTCGCGTCCCAGATGTGCGTCTGGTAGAGGTCGATGTAGTCCGTGCCGAGCCGCCGCAGGCTGGCCTCCACCGCGGCGATGATGTGCTTGCGGCTGAGGCCACCGTCGTTCGGCGCCTCGCCCATCCGCCCCCACACCTTGGTCGCGATGACGAGGTCGTCCCTGCGGCGTCCCTTCAGCCAGCGCCCCAGGATCTCCTCGGAGCCTCCTCGCGCATACATGTCGGCGGTGTCGATGAAGGTGCCGCCCGCCTCGGTGAAGGCGTCGAGGGCGCCATGACCGCCGGTGTCGTCGCCGAAGCTCATGGTGCCGAGGCACAGTTCGCTGACGCGCAGACCCGTCCTGCCGAGATTGAGTTGCTTCATGCCCCGAGACTAGGAGTTGGAGCACTCTCGATGGCAAGACCCGGCCTCGCCCGGTGTCGCCGGCGCAGGGAGATCTACGGGGTCGGTGCCGACGCCGACGCGGGCGTGTCCGTCGTCGCGAGCAGCGCGTGCACGGTCGTCTCCATGGCGCGGCGGGCCGTCGCGGTGTCCAGGCCGCTGCTGCGCCAGTGGTACCAGGCGCCCCAGGTGGTCACCCCGTCCAGCCCGTTGAGCAGATCCGCCCGGCGGTCCGCGGGCAGCCGGTCGAGTTCGACGGCGAAGATCTCGGCCAGGCGATCGCGCGCGAAGTCGTAGACCTCACGGGTCACCTGCTCGACGCGTTCCGACGGCTGGTCCTGGCGCATGATCGCCAGCCGTGTCGGGGTCATCCACTCCAGGATCCGGGCGCGCTGTTCGGCCATCGCCGCGACGCGCGCACTGCGGGGACCGTCCGTCGGCAGCGGCTTGATCTGTGCGAACAGCTGCTCCAGCCGGCGGGTGATCGCGGTGTCGATCACCTGGGACATGTCGGCGAAGTGATGGAACACCAACCGCCGGGACACACCGGCCCGCTCGGCGACCCGGTCCGCGGAGAAGTGCGCCTCGCCCTCGTCGAGCAGCGCCAGCAGAGCGTCGGCGATCTTCTCGCGCGTCTGCCGTCCGCGCTCGGTACGGCCGTCCGGAGCGCGGGCGGGGGTGTTCCCCTCGCTGCCGCCCTGGGCCCGGCCCGGCGGAGTGCGTCCCTCGCTGCCGCCCGGGCTCCGGCCCGGGGCACGCGTCTCGCCGCCGTCCGGTGACTGTCGCGCCGGCTGCTTCACCACGGTCCCTCCTGAAGTCTCGCTGTTGACATTGTTGCACTCGCGATGCAACGGTTCTGATTGCACGCCGAGTGCAATGAGTTTCGTACGAAAGGGCCGCAATCCTGATGCTCCTGTCCGTCGGGCGTTGGTGCGCCCGCAGACCCAAGCGAACCGTGGCCGCCTGGCTGCTGCTGCTCACCGCCCTGGCCGCCGCCGTCGGGGTCTTCGGAACGGTCACCAGTGAGGCCGTCACCATCCCGGGCAGCGACAGCCAGGCGGCCCGCGACGTGGGCGAGACGTTCGGCGACGCGGCCTCCGGGCCCCAGCCCGTCCTCCTCCACACCGCGTCCGGGGAGGCGGGGCTGACCTCCCCGGCACAGCGGGCGGCGGTCGAGGCGGCGGCGCGGGCCATCGCCGACGTGGACCATGTCGTGGCCGTCACCACCCCCTACGGCCGGTCGGGCACGAGCGCCCTCAGCGCCGACGGCCGTACCGGCCGGATGCTGGTCGAACTCGACCTCACCGGGCGGGACATCACGCCTGTCATCACCCGCGGCATCGTCGACGCGGCCGGCCCTGCCACCGACGCGGGCATCGAGGTCACGCCGGGCGGCGACCTCGCCGAGGCCGAGGACAAGGGCTCCACCGGACACAGCGAGATCATCGGGCTCGCCGCCGCCTTCGTCGTCCTCGCCGTGGGGTTCGGCAGTCTCGTGGCGGCCGGGGTGCCGTTGCTCACGGGTGCGCTGGGGCTGGCCGGCTCCCTCTGTGTGGTCGGGCTGGTGGGGCACGTCGTCGACATGCCGTCGTCGGGCACCACGATCGCGGCGATGATCGGCCTCGGCGTGGGCATCGACTACACGCTGTTCTGTCTGACCCGGTTCCGTGAACTGCTGGCCGCCGGGGCGGGCGTGGAGGACGCGGTCGCACGCACCATGGCCGGCTCCGGTAAATCGGTGCTCTTCGCCGGAGCCGCGGTCATCGCCGCGCTCGCCGGTCTCTCTCTGGGCGGGCTGCCTCTGCTGCACGCTCTGGCCCTGGCACCAGGGATCGCCGTACTGGTCGCAGTGGCGGCCACACTGACGCTGCTGCCGGCGGTGCTGGCGCTGCTCGGGCCCAGGCTGACACCGAAGCCCGTACCGATACGCGTACCGAGGTTCATACCCAAGCTCGCATCGAAGCGTTCCGCATCGCGGCCGGTGGAGAGCGACACCGGCGCCGACGCCCGCCCGCCCGGCTGGGGACGTATCGCCGAGTACGTCGCCGCCCGGCCGTGGCGCTGCCTGGCGGCCGGGCTCGTCCTGACGGGTGTCCTGGCCGCACCCGCCGCCCACCTGACGTTCGGTCAACTCGATGGCGGTGACCGGGCCGTGGGTACGGCGAGCCGTACCGCGTACGACCGGACCGCGGCGGCCTTCGGCCCCGGCGCCAACGGGCCGCTCCAGGTCACCGGCACCCTGTCCGACCCCGCGGCCGCACCCGACGACCCGAGGCTCGCCCCGGTCGTCGGCGCGCTGCGGGCGACCCCCGGCGTCGCCGCGGTCGCACCGGCCGAACTGGCCGCCGACGGCCGCCACGCCCGCTGGCAGGTCACCCCCGAGACCGCGCCCGGGGATCCGGACACCGCCGCTCTCGTGCACCGGCTGCGCGAGGACACCCTGCCCGAGGCCACGGCCGGCAGTGGACTCGTCACGCATGTCGGCGGCGCGACGGCAGCTCAGGCCGACCTCAACGAACGCCTGGCCCGGCGGATGCCGCTGGTGGTCGGCTTCGTCCTGGCGGTCGCAGGACTGCTCCTGCTGCCTGCCTTCCGTTCCCCGGTCATCGCGGTGAAGGCCGCGGTGCTGAACCTGGTGTCCGTGGCGGCCGCCTACGGCGTGCTGACCGCGGTCTTCCAGTGGGGCTGGGGCGCGCAACTGATCGGCCTGGAGGGGGCCGTCCCGATACCCGGCTACGTACCGCTGCTGATGTTCGCCGTGCTGTTCGGGCTCTCGATGGACTACGAGGTGTTCCTGCTCAGCGCCATCAGGGCGGCCTATGTACGCGACGGCGACAACCGCCGTGCGGTGATCAGCGGCCTGGCGGGGACCGGCCGGATCGTCACCTCCGCGGCACTGATCATGGTCAGCGTCTTCCTGAGCTACGTGCTGTCCGACGACCCGGTGGTGAAGATGTTCGGCATCGGCCTGGCCGCCGCCGTGGCCCTGGACGCGACGGTGGTCCGAGGCATTCTCGTCCCGTCCACGATGATCCTGCTCGGCCGCGTCAACTGGTGGCTGCCCGCCTGGCTGGACCGGCTGCTGCCGCACATGGACATCGAGGACGACGGCCACGGTCCGGCGCGACCCCGCAAGGACGCGGTCGCCGATGCGGCCTTCGCGGGCGACGGAGGTGCGTCGTGACCCGCCTGTTCCCGACCTGGCGCGGCCGACGCCGCTGGACCGTTCTCGCGCTGTGCGCCGTACTCGCCGCTCTGCCCGTTGCCGACCGCGTCGCCGCCGGCGTCGCCGAGGGACGGATCGCCGACCGGGTCGCCGCCGTGAGCACCGCGGTGGTCGGCACCCCGCAGGTACGGATCGACGGCTTCCCCTTCCTCCTGGACGCGGCCCGCGGAACCTTCCCGCAGGTGTCGGTGCGGGCCGACGCGGTCACGGCCGAGGAGCAGCCCGTGAGTGCGGCGATAGAACTGCACACCGTGACGGAGAAGGCCGGCACCTATACGGCGGCGAGCGCGGACGGACGATTCACGGTGCCGCTCGACTCGTTGGGCGGCGGTTCCGGCGGGGCCGCGTCGCTCTCCGCCGACGAGGACGGACGGCTGCGGATCGAGGGGGTGCGCGGCCTCCCCCTGACCGTGACGGCGGAACTGCGGCTCACCGGACGCACCATCACGGCGGTCCCGGTGTCGGCCTCGTTCGCGGGACGCCCGCTCGACCCCTCCGCTCCCCGGATCGCCCGGGCCTTCGCGGAACGGGACCGCGTGGTGCCGGACCTGCCGGCGGGTCTCAGCCCGACGGAGGTGACGGTGGGGGAGTCGGGGGTGACGGTGCACGCGCGGGGGGAGGATGTGCGGCTGGGCTGACGGGGTGGTCAAGTAATGCCTTGCTCGGGGGTGTTGGCCTGTGCCTATGGTGTCCACCGCATACGCGAGGCGGTCCTTGACCGCTCTGCCGTGACGTACGCGTATCGGTCGGCGGCCGGGGGAACGGTGCCGCCACGGGGGAGGGATACGGACGACCTCGGGTCGCTCGTGGAGGCGGTCGTCGCTTTCGTGCGAACGGCCTTGGGCAGACGGTGATTTCGTCGGATCGTGCCTGTCAGGCGGCTCTGCTGCGAACTATCTGTATCTGTCCAAGGGGCAGTACGAAAGGTTGCAGGCGTTGGGAAAGGACTTCCACTGCGGGGAGTACGTGGTGAGTGCAATCGACTACCTCGTGGAACCTGGCACCTAGCAGCACCAGACTTCGAGGCTGGACGATTCGCCCCCTGCACAAGCCCGGCCATCTGGTTTCCACATCGCACCCGGAATGAGAGCCGTAAGGCAATGGATCGCAAGGACGTCTGGATCGACTTCGGTTTCAGCGGTCTCACTAAATGGTTCGGCAGCCTCTTCGAGTTCACTCCGCTGGAACTCGTCGTCGCTGCCGCGGACTGGGGGGGAGGGTGCCTACGCACCCACCCTCCGGGAAGACGCTGTCAGGCTGCTGGAGTCACCCCTGCCGACCAGGGTGATCGACATTCTGTGGTGCGCGGCCGTGCGCTCTGAGTTTGTCCCGGATGAGCGATGGATCGACGGACGCGACTGGCTCCGCCAGATCGTGGACGTCTGCGAGGAACGCATCCGCCGGGACGAACCGCGATCCCACGACCTCCCTCCGGTGACTCCCTGCGATCCGGACCTCGGGGACCTCAAGGATGCGGTTCTCGCCGAGGTGCGCGCGTTCGCGCCCGAGTTGGCGCGTGCCACCGCCGACCATCCCTACCTGAGCGTGCCGGACGTGGTTCCGGCGCTGGAACGGCTCGTCACCGAGGTCGACCCCGATCTCGGGTTCCGGCTCTTCCTGCGGGTCCTCAAGGCGTATCTGATCTACATCAGCGAGTCGCAGCACCTCCGGTACCGCGAACTGGGCGAGCGGTTCGGGTACCACGAGTTGGTTGTCGATGACGGCACGCTCCAGGTCATGCCTCGGTGAGCCTGTGCCCGGCGAAAGGTGTGTGATGGTTCAGCCTCGCGAGGTGTACTACGACGACTTCGGCGCGGACTTCGGGCTCAGCGGCCTCGCGGAAACCCTCTCTTCCCGTACGAACCTGCGTCTCGACGACCCGGTGGTGCTCGCCCTCGCTGCGAAGGCGGCCGAGGAGGACGAGGACGATCAGCTCGGTAAGGACGTACGGCTGCTGCTGGATTCTTCGCTTCCGGACAGGACGATCCATGCCGTGTGGCTGGCTGCCGCGCGAAGGTGTTTCGATCCGGTTGAGCTGGGTTCGGATGTGCGCGCCTGGCTGCGCCGCATCTCGGATGTATGCCCGCCGCGGGTGCGGGAGAGGGACCCGATCGAGGCGATGGTCCTGGACGCGGAACGACCGGTGGCAGCCGAGGAGGAACTGCGCGCAACCGTGGCGGCGGAGATCGACCGGGCCGCAGCCGGCCTGGAAAAGGCTGTCGCGGTCACCGGCATTGTCGCGGCGCTGCATCAGGTGGTGGCTCAGGTCGACGCCGACCTGGGTCTGCGTATGTTGCTGCGCGCGGCCAAGGCGTACTCCGTCCCGATCGGGATGGAGCAGTACGACCGGCTGATGACGATCGGTGAACGACTGGCCTATCCGGCAGCCGCCGTCTACGAGGATCTGAACGTGTCGTGGGCACCGATCGATTCGAGTCGGCGTGACTTCGAGCTGGGGCGCTTCGGGCTCCCGATCCTGGCGGCCGTCTTCCAGGGATCCGGGTGGCCGTACGTCGGCACCGTGCGGGAGAACGTCGAGAACGTCACCACTGCCGACTCCGGATACGTTCCCGGCTCCTACGCGTCCGTGCTGCTGGAAGATGTGCAACGGCTGCTGCATTCCACTCTGCCGGACGACGCTGTCACCGCGCTGTGGCGGGCGGCTTCGGGACGGTGGAACAACACCGACGAGTTCGACGCGGACGGCCGGACATGGCTCCGGCAAATCGCCGAAGTGTGCCGTGAGCACCTGGAGAACGTCGACCCCGCTTACACCCCCGTCGTGTCGCCCGCCCGGACCGAGTTGGCGCAGACGGTCCTTGCGGAGGTCAGGCAGATGGTCCCGAACTTGACGGACAGGACCGAAGAGACCGGCGCCGCGACACTGCGGAACGCCGTGGCGGCGCTGCAAGAGGTGGTCATGGCCGTCGATCCCGACCTGGGTTTTCGCCTGTTCCTGCAGATTGTCGGTGCGTGCGAGATCACCATCACCGAGGGCACGCGCACCCGGTACAAGTCGATTGCCGATCAACTGGGCTACGGCGACGGCCATATTGACGAGCGGTTGCCGCCCAGCCCGGCATGAGCGGCTGAGCCCCTCTGTCGCCGCGAGGAGGCAGTCGACCGGACGCCGATACACACCCCCCACCCGAAGCAGGAGACGGAACCATGACGCTGTCACACCGGCACCTCGGTGTCGACATCGGACTCAGCGGGCTGATCAAGTGGATCCGCTACCCGTTGGTCATCAGTGAGACCGCCGGCCTGGACGTCGTCACGAGCGTTGCCGACCGGTTCGACGGGGCGTTCGCCCATCAGCTACTGCGGGACTGTCTTGTCCTCCTGGACTCACCGCTGGCCGGCCGGGACATCGAGATCCTGTGGTTGGCAGGGACGTTCCGCGAATTCGACGTGGAGCGCCTTGGGATCGACGGGCGGGCGTGGCTGCGCCAGATCGCGGACATCTGTACCGACCGGATCCGGCGCGACGACCCCTCCTTCGAGCCCGAGGCTGTCGCACCGATCGTGGACGACGCGACGAAAGAGGCGGTCCGGACCGAGATCAGGTCGGTCGGGCCTGCCCTGGAGCAGGCCACCGCCCACCACCCCTACAACGCGCTCGACGGTGTCGTCCCGGCCATGGAACAGGCAGCGGACGTCGAGGCCGACCTGGGTTTCCGGCTGCTGCTCCGGGCCCTGAAGGCGTACTCCGTGCCGATCAGCGAGGCCCGGTACGAACGCTACCTCGCGCTCGGCGACGAGCTCGGCCTCGGTGAGGACGTCGTGGACGACAGGGACTTCACCATCTGGCCGGACCTGATGGACTGACGGCGCCCGCTCCGCAGCGGGAGAGCCGCACCGGCGTGCGGAGGCCTCACCCGTCCGCCAGCACCACACACGACTCCGCCGGCAGGTGCAACATCCCGTCCCCGCCCGGCGGTTCGACCGACTCCCACGCCGCCAGCACCCTCCCCCCGCCCCCCAGCGGGATCGCCGCCGGTTCCTTCGACAGGTTGATCGCGACCCGCAGATCGCCGCGTCGGTAGGCCAGCCAGCGGGCCTGCTCGTCGAACGCCACCTTCACCGCGGCCAGATCCGGGTCCGCCAGGTCCGACTGGGCGTGGCGCAGGGCGATCAGTTCGCGGTGCCAGGCCAGCAGCCGGGCGTGCGGGTCGCGGTCGCGTTCCGCGCGGTCCAGGCAGGAGCGATCGCGGGTGGCCGGGTCCTGCGGGTCAGGGATCTCCTCCTCCGCCCAGCCGTGCTCTCCGAACTCCCGCCGCCTGCCGTTGCGTACGGCTTCGGCGAGTTCCGGGTCGGTGTGGTCCGTGAAGAACTGCCAGGGTGTACGGGCGCCCCACTCCTCGCCCATGAACAGCATCGGGGTGAACGGCCCGGTCAGGACCAGCGCGGCCGCGCAGGCCAGCATCCCGGGGGAGAGGGAGGCCGAGAGCCGGTCGCCGAGTGCCCGGTTGCCGATCTGGTCGTGCGTCTGGGCGTAGCCGAGGAAGCGGTGGGCGGGCGTGGCGGCCACGTCCAGGGCGCGGCCGTGTGCGCGGCCGCGGAAGCTGGAGTACGTGCCGTCGTGGAAGAAGCCGTGGGTGAGGGTCCTGGCGACGGCCGCGAGGGGCGCTGCGGCGAAGTCGGCGTAGTAGCCCTGGGACTCGCCGGTCAGGGCGGTGTGCAGGCCGTGGTGGAAGTCGTCGTTCCACTGGGCGTGCAGGCCGATACCGCCCGCGTCGCGCGGTGTCGTCGTGCGCGGGTCGCACAGATCCGACTCGGCGATGAGGAACAACGGGCGCCCCACCTCGGCGGAGAGTCCGTCGACCGCGGCCGCGAGTTCCTCCAGGAAGGTGAGCGCCCGGTGGTCGACCAGGGCGTGCACGGCGTCGAGGCGCAGGCCGTCCAGCCGGTAGTCCCTCAGCCAGGCGAGCGCGCTGCCGAGCAGGAAGGCGCGGACCTCGTCCGAGCCGGGGGCGTCGAGGTTGACCGCCGAGCCCCAGGGCGTGGTGTGGGTGTCGGTGAGGTAGGGACCGAAGGCGGGCAGGTAGTTGCCGGACGGGCCGAAGTGGTTGTGGACCACGTCCAGCACCACGCCGAGGCCGTGCGAGTGGGCTGCGTCGACAAAGCGCTTCAGTGCCTCCGGTCCGCCGTACGGCTCGTGCACGGCCCACAGCGACACCCCCTCGTAGCCCCAGCCGTGCACCCCGGGAAACGGGCAGAGCGGCATCAGCTCGATGTGGGTGATGCCCAACTCGGCCAGTTCGCCGAGCCGTTCGACCGCCGCGTCGAGCGTTCCCGCGGGGGTGTACGTGCCGATGTGGAGCTCGTACAGCACCGCACCCCGCAGCTCTTTCCCGTTCCAGGCGTGGCGCCACACATAGGTGTCCTGCCGCACCAGCGCGCTCGGGCCGTCCGGGCCGTCGGGCTGACGGCGCGAGCGGGGGTCGGGCAGCACCGGGCCGCCGTCCAGCGAGAAGCCGTACCGGGCGCCGTCGTCGGCCTCCGCCTCGGCGGTCCACCAGTCCCTGCGCTCTGCGTCCCGGGCCATCGGGCGCTCGGCGCCCTCCAGCCGCAGCGTGACCTGCTCCTCGGCCTGCGGTGCCCATACCTCGAACAGCACTGGCGGTCCCCTCGTCGTCGATGCCGACCCCCATCCTGACAAGGCCGGGGTCTGGAGGGGGTGACGTTGCGGCCATTAAGGTCAACGGCTATGTCATCGGCCAGCTCCATGCCACCGCTGCCCGCCTTTCCGCCCGGCTTCCTGTGGGGCGCCTCCGCTTCCGCCTTCCAGACGGAAGGGGCCGCGGACACCGACGGCAAGGGGCCGTCGGGATGGGACGCCTTCGCGGCCCGGGGCCGTATCAAGGACGGTTCCGACGCCTCGCGCGGCACCGGCTTCCACGAGCACTACCGCGAGGACGTCGCCCTGCTCGCCGGGCTCGGCGCGGACGCCTTCCGGTTCTCCGTCAGCTGGCCGCGGGTGGTGCCCGGCGGCAGCGGTCCGGTCAATGCGGCCGGGCTCGGCTTCTACGACCGGCTCGTCGACGAACTGTGCGCGAACGGCATCACCCCGGCGCCCACGCTCTACCACTGGGACACCCCGCTCCCGCTGGACGAGGCGGGAGGCTGGATGAACCGGGACACCGCGTACCGCTTCGCCGACTACGTCTCCGCGGTCGCCGACCGGCTCGCGGACCGCGTCCCCCTGTGGATCACCGTCAACGAGCCCGCCGAGGTCACCCTGCTCGGCTACGCACTCGGCGAGCACGCCCCCGGCAAGCAGCTGCTGTTCGACGCCCTGCCCGCGGCCCACCACCAGTTGCTCGCCCACGGACTCGGGGTCGCGGCCCTGCGGGCGGCCGGCGCGACGAACATCGGCATCGCCGTGTCGCACTCGCCCGTACGGGCCGCGGGCACCAGCGAGGAGGACCGGTTCGGCGCGGACCTCTACGACACGCTGACCAACTGGCTCTTCGCCGACCCGATCCTCACCGGCGCCTACCCCGACGAGAACGTCGCCGCGCTGATGCCCGGCCCGGTCGCCGAGGATCTCGCCGTCATCGCCGCTCCGCTCGACTGGTACGGCGTGAACTACTACCACCCCATGCTCGTCGGAGCCCCCGCCCAGGACGCGCTCGGTGACTTCGCGGGCGTCGGTATGCCGGCCGAACTGCCCTTCGGGCTGCGGGAGACACCGAGCGAGGAGCGCACGGCCTTCGGCTGGCCCGTCGTCCCCGACGGACTGCGCGAGATGCTGGTCCACCTCAAGGACCGCTACGGCGACCGCCTGCCGCCGGTGTACATCACGGAGAACGGCTGCTCCTACGACGGGCTCGACGACCGGCGCCGGATCACGTTCCTGGACGCGCATCTGCGGGCACTTCACCGGGCCATCGGTGAGGGTGTCGACGTGCGCGGCTATTTCACCTGGTCGCTCACCGACAACATCGAGTGGGTCGAGGGCGCCTCGCAGCGCTTCGGCCTCGTCCACATCGACTACGCGACGATGGAGCGCACTCCCAAGGCCTCGTACGCCTGGTACCGGGACGCGATCGCAGCCCAGCACGCCGTTCGGCCACGGTGAGGGCCGCACTGGACCCCTCGTCATTCTCTGACTAAAGTCAGAGAATGGATGCGACGCAGATCGGACAGGTGCGACGGTTCAACCGCACCGTCACCGAACGCGTCGGCGCGCTCCAGGACCACTATCTGGGCCGCGACCGGCCCATCGGCGAGGCCCGGCTGCTCTGGGAGATCGACGACCGGGGCCAGGACGTACGGCGCCTGCGCGAGCGTCTCGGGCTCGATTCCGGGTACGTCAGCCGTCTCCTGCGCTCGCTGGAGGCCGCCGGTCTGGTGACGGTGGAACCCCAGCCCCGGGACAGACGGGTGCGCACCGTCCGGCTCACCGACGCGGGCCGCGCGGAGCGCGCCGTGCTCGACGGCCGCAGCGACGAGCTGGCGGGCTCCATGCTCGAACCGCTCAGCCCCGCCCAGCGCGGCCGGCTGGTCGCGGCCATGGCCGAGGTCGACCGCCTGCTGACCGCCGCGACGGTCGTACTGGACGCCGTCGACCCGGACAGCCCCGACGCCCGGGACTGCCTGCGGTCCTACTTCACCGAGCTGCAGGAGCGCTTCGACAACGGCTTCGACCCTGCCAGGAGTCTGTTGCCCGACGCCGGCGAACTCCGGCCGCCGCACGGCCTGTTCCTCGTCGCCCGGATGCAGGGCGAACCCATCGGCTGCGCCGGTCTGAAGCTGCCGGCCGGGGCACCGGCCGAGATCAAACGGATGTGGGTCGCACCCCGGGCCCGGGGCCTCGGTCTCGGCCGCCGGTTCCTCGGGGAGCTGGAGAAGCGGGCCGTCCGGCACGGCTGCGGTCTCCTGCGCCTGGACACCAACAAGGCACTCGACGCGGCCATCGGCCTGTACCACTCCGCCGGCTTCGAGGAGGTCCCGGCCTTCAACGACGAGCCGTACGCCCACCACTGGTTCGAGAAGCGGATCGGCACGCCGGCACCGGAGTAGGCAAGAGCGGGCAGGGGAGTAGGACGGGGGGCGCAGGCAGGGGCCGAGGACGCGGGGGCCGGGGCGCCCGGAACTCCGGACGCCCCGGCCCTCACCTCAGTCCTGCGAGCCCGGCTCCAGGTGGACGCGCTCCTGCACGACCGGGTACCCGGCCCTGGTGAAGTTCGCCGCCATCGGGAAGTTGCCCTGGTCGGTGGCGCCCGCGATGAACTCCGCGCCCCGCTCGGCCAGGAAGTGCGTGCACTCGGCGAGCAGGTCGTAGGCGTAACCGTGGCCGCGCTGCCCGGGCACCACCCCGATGAAGCCGACGCACGGCCCCGACGGATTGTGCGCCGGGATGTGCAACCCGACCAGTTCACCGTCCGGGGTGTGGGCCAGCTGCCACCACTCGCGCGGTGACGGGCACCAGTGGAAGAAGTCCAGCTCTTCCTGGGCCGCCCGGTCCAGACCGCCGTCCGCGATCGCGCGCAGGGCATGGGCGTCGAGGGTCGACGAGTGCACCCGGCGCAGGACGTCGAGGAACACCTCGTCGTCCGGCTCCGGCCGGAAGACCAGCCGGCCCGGCCGCGCCGGCAGCCCGTTCTGCGGTGTCCACCGGTACTGGAAGCGTTCCACCAGCACCGTCATCCCGGCCGCCTGTGCGGCCCGCAGCCGGCTCTCACCGGCGGCCCGCAGCACCGGGTCCTCACGCCAGCCGGCGGGCAGGATCAGCTCGTACTCCACCTGGTGCGGGGAGGTGCGCAGCAGTTCGGCGCCCGCGTCCTCCTCGCCGTCGGCGACATCGAACCAGTTGACGTTGACGGGGGCCGTGTCGTCGGGCCCGCCCCACCAGGCGGCCCGTGCGACGACCTTGCCGTCGCGCAGGGCGACGCGCTTCCACTCGGGCCGGTGGGTGGCACGGGACAGCGCACGGCCGACGCCGAGCGGGTCGGGAAGCGAGTCGAAGAGATGTGCGTCGCTCTCGTCGAGAGCGCGGATGACCAGATCGGTCATGAGGAAGTCCTCCGGGAAGAGATCAGGGTGATGCGCTCCCGGTCAGACTGCGAACGCCGGGCGGACGGGGCGGGAGCGCGGGAATCGTGTGGTGGGCATCGCACTCGCCTCCTTCCGTCGTCACAGGCGTGGTGATCACCGTAGACGGCACGGCCCGAGCCGTCCAGCGTTTTTCCCGGGTGAGCTCCGGCCCGTGGTCCGGGACTCCGGGAACTCGCGACCGGTCCCGCCGGAGCCCGGCGCTCGGCCCCTCCGCCCGGGACCCGGCCACAGTCACCCGGACCCGGCGACTGCCGGCGGAGTACCTCTCCGGGACGACTGCCATGCCCCGGGCCTCGGTAGCAGTCCCCGGACCCCGGGATCAGTCCCAGACGAAATTGAGCGCCCGCTCGAAGTTCACATACCCGGCCCGCTCGAAGGCCTTGGCCATGGGCACATTGGCCAGGTCCGTGGCCGCCCGGATCCGCGGAACGTCCTCGGCGGCCAGGATGCGGGTGCCCTCGGCGAGGATCTCGTCGATGTACCCCTTGCCGCGATGGCCGGGCAGCACCCCGATGTACGCGATGATCGCGTTGTAGTTGTTGCGGGCGGGGATCACGAAGCCCACCGGCTCTCCGCCGCCGGGCAGTTGGGCGATCCGCCACCACGCGCGCGGCGACGTGTAGCCGGCGAGCTCCTCGTCGTAGTGCTTCTCCGCCGCCTCGCGGGCGGTGAGGCCGGAGGCGAGATCGGCCCGGGCGTGCACGTCGAGGGTGCCCTCCATGACCGGAGTCATCAGTGTGAGGAGATCGTCCCGGCCGGCGACGGCGCGGAAGTCCAGACGTCCGCCCGGCGCGGGCACGGCGGTTCCCGGGCGCCACTCCAGCCGCAGCCGTTCCACCAGCTGCCGTGCGCCCGTCGCCTCCAGGACGGCCGTGCGGGTCTCCACCACCGCGCGGGCCGCCGGGTCCTCACGCCAGTCGGGCGGGATGAAGCGCCCGTACTCCGGCCGGGGCGCGCCTGCCGGGACGACCGCGGCCGTCGCGGTCTCCAGCAGCCGCAGCCCGGCCTCCGACCGCTCGGCCGGGGGCAGTTCGTCGTCGACGTCGAAGAAGTCGAGGGCGAGCGGCCTGTCACCGCCGGTCGTCGTCCACCAGGAGAGCCGGGCGAGCACCCGCTCCCCGCGCAGGGCGACCCACATCCACTCGGGACGCCGCCGGCCGGTGGCGAGATCGTCCTCGAGTTCATGGTCGAGAACGTACGAAAGGCGCTGGAACAGGGGGAGTTCGTCCGGTCCGCTCAGCGCGCGGACGGTGAACTCCGGGTGTGCCGCCGGTGCAGCTGTCACGGGTGAGGGCTCCTCGGTGTTCGGGTCCGGGGGACAGTAACAGCCGCGCGGGCAGGCGCAACGAGGTTTTCCCGGGCCGGAATGTTTGCTTCCGTGCAGGTCAGCGGTGGGTCGGGAAGGATGAGAACGCCGGTTCTTCTGGACACCCCAGGCCTTTCGGCCCGACAATTACGGACGTGACGTCGTCCCCCGAGTTCCCCACGTACCCCGCACGGCTTTCGGATGCCGAGCGGGACCGTGTCGTCGGCGTGCTCCGGGAGGGCGCCGCGCAGGGCAAGCTGTCGCACGACACCTTCCTGCGGCGCATGGAGCTGGCCCTGGTCGCGCGCCGGCCGGAGGAACTGAGCGTGCTCACCGCCGATCTCCGGGTAGAGAACCGCGCGTCACAGGTGCTGTTCGGCGCGGTGGGCGGAGTGTCCGCGTTCTTCGTACGCCTCCGCAGGGCGTGGCAGGCCGAGAAGCTGCCGCCGCTGCTGCTGCCGGAACCGGGCCCCTACCCCCTGCGGATCGGCCGCGACCCGGGCAACGGTCTGCGGCTGAGCCACGACAGCGTCTCGCGGCTGCACGCCGAACTGAGCATGCAGGGCAGCCGGTGGATCCTGCGCGATCTCGCCTCCACCAACGGCACCACCGTCAACGGGCAGCGGGTGACCGGGGCGGTCGTGGTGCGTGAGGGCGACATGGTGGGCTTCGGCCGGATGAGCTTCCGGCTCACCGCGCGCTGACCGACGCTGCCCCTGACCGGGCCCGAAGCCGCACCCGGGCCGGCCCTCCGGTTCCTCACCCGTCCGGCGCACGCGGACTGCGCGGACCGCGCACCGGTGGTCGCCTTGGGGGGATCCGCGTGACGAGTCGCGCGCGGCGGCCTCAGGGAAACGAGTCACGATGGACGCTGCCGCACCCGGCGATCTGATACCGGTCCAGTCCTCCGCGACGGCACGTCCCGCACCCCTGCCCGGCCTGCTCTCCCAGACCCGTGAGCAGGACCCGTACGAGCTCTACCGCCGTCTGCGCGAGGACCATCCCCTCGTCTACGACCCCTCCATCGGCGCCTGGCTGCTCAGCCGTTACGCCGACGTCGCCGCTGCCCTGCGCGACCCACGCCTCGTCGACGGCCGCCGGCCCGGCGACCGGGCCTGTGGCCGGCACCGGGGTGCCGTGCCGCAGGCGATGCAGGAGGTCGTCGAGCGCACCTCGTACGTCCTCGCGCACCGCATCGCCCGGCGTGAACAGGCGGACCTGGTCGAGGAGTTCTGCCGCTGGCTGCCCACGGGAGCCCTCGGCGGGCGCGGACGACGGGCGCCTGCCGTCGGTCCCGCCGGCAGGTGCGTCGCGCAGCTGTCGGTCCGCGAGATGGCCCTCGCGTCCTTCTTCGCCAACGTCCTCGACCACCCCGACCGCATCGCCGCGCTCCGCAGCGTCCCCGGGCTGATCGGCCGCGCCTGGCAGGAGTCGCTGCGCCGCGACCCGCCCGTCCTCGTCGTGGTGCGCCGGGCCTCCATCGAGGTACGGGTGAGCGGCGGCACGATACCCGCGGGCGCCACCGTCGCCTGTCTGATCGGGGCGGCGGGCCGCGACCCCGACCGGTTCCGGGAGCCCGACCTGTTCGACCTCACCCGGGAGGACACCGGCCAGCTGACCTACGGGCCGGGCGACTGCCCCGCCGTGGAGCTCGCCGCCCTGGAGGCGGAGCACGGACTGCGCGCGCTCTTCGGCGCGATGCCCCGCCTCCGGTGGGCCGACGGGTTCCGGCCCACGGCGACCGGACTGCTCACCCGCTCCCCTCGGAGCCTTCTCGTACGGCCGTGCGGCTGAGGAGCGCGACGGGCCGGTCCGCGAACAGCGTGGCCAGCGGCACCGCGCCGCCGTCGAACTCCCGCGCCCCGTCCAGCAGATCCGCCCAGCGCCCCGGTGGCAGGGCCAGCTCCGTCCCCTCCCAGCCGCCCGCCGCGGCCAGGCGCTTGGAGAGCCGGGTGACGGCCGTGACCACCTCGCCCGTACGGCAGAAGGCCACACAGTGCGCGGCGGCCGGACCGCTCGCGGCCAGCGGCACATAGGTCCCCGACTCGCCGAAGGCCGCCGGCCGCTCCCGGCGCAGCCGCAGCGCCGCCCGGGTCAGCGCCGTCTTCTCGTTCGGCACGGCCTCGCCGAACGGGTACCGGTTGTCCGGATCCACCAGGGCCAGGAACTCGCCCTCCGTGCGCTGGTAGAGGTCCGGCACCCCCGGCATCGTCAGCTGGAGCAGCGCGGACCCCAGCACATTGGCCCGCACGAACGGGTCCAGCTCACGGGCGAACTGCGCCACCGAGTACAGCGGCGGCCCCTCGGGACCCGCCTCCACGAAGTCGGCGACGGCCCTCTCGTACGCCTCGTCCGGCTCCGTCCAGGTGGTGTGCAGCGCCGCCTCCCGCACGCTCTTGAGCAGTGCCTCCCGCAGCCGCCCCTCGTAGGGGAACCCGAAGCCGACGGCGGTCTGCCAGGCCACCCACGCCAGATGGGGATCGGGAGCCCGCCCGCCCTCCAGCCGGCCGGCCTCCTCCGTGATCTGCTGGACGAAGGCCGCCCACCGGTCCGGGCACTCGGACAGCACCGCGATCCTGGCCCGCACATCGGAACTGCGCTTGGTGTCGTGGGTGGTCAGCACGGTGCCGGTGGCGGGCCAGTCACGCGCAAGCCGTTCGCAGTAGGCGTGGAAGTCCCCGGGGGCGACCGCCGGGCTGCCCGGGTCGCCGCCGACCTCGTTGGCCGAGATCAGCGGGACGTAGCGGTAGAACGCCGTGTCCTCCACGGACTTGGCGCGCAGGGCCGAGGACGTCTGTGCGAAGCGGGCACGGAAGGCCACGTGGTCCGGGCCGTCGCCGAGCCGGCCGAGCGCCAGATCGCGCACCACGTCGACCGCCGTGCCCTCCTGAGGGACCGCGAAGGCGCCCTTGGCGCTCGCCGCCGCCTTCACGGTGAGCACCTCGTCCCCGCCGACGCGGTACGGGCGGTAGACCGGCACCCGCACCAGCAGTTCCCGGATCGCCGTCCGCAGGGCCCACGGAGCATGGTCGCGCAGCGCCGGATCCCGGTCGCACACCCGCTCGGCCAGCCGGGTCAGCGCGGCGGTCTCGGCGGCCAGCTCGTGGGTGACCACCCGGTACGCCGCGCGGCGCATCGTGGCCTCCCAGTACCCGCCGCGGTCGCCCGCGGGGCCCGCGAACTCCCGGTAGAGCGTGACCAGTTCCCCGGCACCCACCGGATCGGTGAACAGCCCGTCCAGCTGCCGCAGCGCGTCGTAGCCCGTGGTGCCCGCCACCGGCCAGCCCGCGGGAAGCCGTTCGTCACCGGTGAGGATCTTCTCGACGACGGTCCAGCACGCACCGCCCGTCGCCTCGTCCAGCCGCCGCAGATAGCCCTCCGGATCGGCGAGCCCGTCCGGATGGTCGATCCGCAGACCCTCCACCACACCGTCCCGCACCAGCTCCAGGATCTTGGCGTGCGTGGCCCCGAAGACGTCCGGGTCCTCGACGCGAACCCCGATGAGGTCCGAAATCGTGAAGAAGCGACGGTAGTTGAGCTCGGTGCGGGCGAGGCGCCACCAGCCGAGCCGGTACCACTGCGCTGCGAGCAGCTCGGGCAGCGGAAGGTGCGACGTCGACTCGCGCAACGGGAAGCGCTGCTCCCCGTAGTGCAGCACGTCCCCCTCGACCTTCAGGGAGCCGAGCTCGTCGCCGACCCGTCCGCCGAGCACCGGCAGCAGCACCTTCCCGCCGCCGGCCTCCCAGTCGATGTCGAACCACGGCGCGTACGGCGACAGCGGTCCCTCCCGCAGCACCTCCCACAGGGCGGGGTTGTGCCGTGGCACGGCCGCCATGTGGTTCGGCACGATGTCCAGGACGAGCCCGAGACCGTGCTCGCGTGCCGTGCGGGCGAGCGCCCGCAGGCCCTCCTCACCGCCCAGCTCCTCGCGCACCCGGGTCGGATCGACGACGTCGTACCCGTGCGTCGAGCCGGGCACGGCCTCCAGCACCGGCGACAGATGCAGATGCGAGACGCCGAGACCGGCGATGTACGGCACGGCTGCCGCGGCGGACGTGAACGGGAAGTCCGGCTGGATCTGGAGCCGGTACGTGGCGGTGGGCCTCATGCGAACGTACGTACCCACCTTGAGGGCTTCTGTGTCATCCGTCCCTGCGCCGGTGTCGGCCGATCGGGCTACGTTCGCCCGATGCTCCGCACGTATCGCGAGGTGGTGGCCCTCACCGGGCCGCTGCTGCCGGTCATCTCCTTCCTCGGGCGACTGCCCACGGCGATGTGCCAGTTCGGCAGTCTGCTGCTGGTCGCCGAGACCAGTGGCAGCCTCGTGGCCGCGGGGCTCGTCGGGGGAGCACTGGCAGGGGGCCAGACGGTGGGTGGCCCCCTGCTCGGCCGTGCGGCGGACCGCCGCGGCCAGCGCGGTGTCGTGCTCGCCGCCGCTCTCGCGGGCGGGGTCGCGGTGACCGCGCTCGTCCTCGCCGCCCTCGGTGACGCCGGAACAGCCCTGCTGGTGCTCCTCGGCGCCCTCGCGGGCGCGACGGTGCCGCAGATCGGACCGCTGGCCCGCAGTCGCTCGGTGGCCCTGGCCCGCGGTTCCGGCGCCGACGACCGGGTGACCGGCGCGGTGCTCTCCTTCGAGGGGACCCTCGACGAGGTGTCGTTCGTCCTCGGTCCCGCGCTCGTCGGCATCGCGGCCGCCCTCGCCCATCCGGCGGCCGCGCTGCTGACGGCCGCGGCGCTGCTGGCGGTGTGCGGCACGGCCTTCGCCCTGCATCCGACGGCCGCACGAACCGGCGGCACGGCCGCACCGGCCCCGTCCGGTGCGAAGCCCCGGCTGTCCGGCGCGGTCCACGGCCTGCGGGTCGCGATGGTCCTCCAGGGCGCCATGTTCGGCGCCTCGCAGGCCGGCATCACCGCCCTGACGGACCGGCTCGGACGGCCGGAACAGGCGGCCCTGGTCTATGCGGCCATGGGGGTGATGAGCGCGGCGGCCGGTCTCGCCATGGCCGCCCTCCCGCAGAGCCTCGGGCTCACCACCCGCTGGCGCGCCTCGACCGCCGCGCTGATCGTCCTGTCGGCGCCCCTGCTGTTCGTGGACTCGCTCGGCGCTCTGTACGCGGTGGTGACCGTGCTCGGCGTCGCGTACGCGCCTCAGCTGATCACGGTCTTCGCCCTGACCGAGCGCAGTGTCCCGGCCGCCCGGCTCGCCGAATGCATGGCCTTCCTGACGAGCGGTGTCGTCGCCGGTCAGGCCGCCGCCGTCATGCTGTCCGGCACGCTTGCGCAGTCCGGCGGCCCGGCTGCGGCCTTCGCCGTGGCGGTGGCGGCCGCCGCCCTGTGCGCCCTGCTGTCGTGGACGGTACGGACCGGGACACCGGCAACGACGGAGCGGGCGGAGCCCGTGGAGAGCTCCGCCCGCTGATGCCCGTGGCCGCGCCGGGAGTCCCGTCGGGGCCGGCGGTTCAGGCCGGCCGGCGAAGCACCGTCAGGCTCCGGCCCACCAGCTTCACCCGCTCGCCGGCCGCCACCTTCGGGCCCTCGCCCGGCGGGACGCCCTCCTTGCGGGCGGTGTCCACCACGACCTGCCACTGCCGGCCGTGGTTCACCGGCACCGCGAAGTCCAGCTCCTCCGCGCTGGCATTGAACATCAGCAGGAACGAGTCGTCCCCGATCCGTTCGCCCCGGGGCCCGGGCTCGGAGATCGCGTGCCCGTTCAGGAAGACGGACAGCGCCTTGGCGTGCGCCGCCTGCCAGTCCCGCTGCTTCATTTCCTCGCCCTCGGGGGTGAACCAGGCGATGTCGGAGAGCTCATCGTGCGTCCCCTCCACCGGGCGGCCGTGGAAGAAGCGCCGGCGGCGGAACACCGGGTGGTCGCGGCGCAGCCACACCATCGCCCGGGTGAAGGCGAGCAGCGTGCCGTCCGTGTCCGAGCCCGGCTCGGGCCACTGCACCCAGGACACCTCGTTGTCCTGGCAGTAGGCGTTGTTGTTGCCGCCCTGGGTGCGGGCGAACTCGTCGCCGTGGCTGAGCATCGGCACACCCTGCGAGAGCATCAGCGTCGCGATGAAGTTGCGCATCTGACGGTCCCGCAGCTCCACGACCTCGGGGTCGTCGGTGTCGCCCTCGGTGCCGCAGTTCCAGGACCGGTTGTGGCTCTCGCCGTCGCGGTTGCCCTCGCCGTTGGCGTCGTTGTGCTTGTCGTTGTACGCGACGAGGTCGTGCAGGGTGAAGCCGTCGTGGCAGGTGGTGAAGTTGATCGAGGCGAGCGGCCGGCGCCCGTCGTCCTGGTAGAGGTCGGACGAGCCGGTCAGCCGGGAGGCGAACTCGGCGAGCGTGCGCGGCTCGCCCCGCCACAGGTCCCGCACGGTGTCGCGGTACTTGCCGTTCCACTCGGTCCACAGCGGCGGGAAGTTCCCCACCTGGTAGCCGCCCTCGCCCACGTCCCACGGCTCGGCGATCAGCTTCACCTGGCTGACCACCGGGTCCTGCTGCACCAGGTCGAAGAAGGACGACAGCCGGTCCACCTCGTGGAACTGACGGGCCAGGGTGGCCGCCAGGTCGAAGCGGAACCCGTCGACGTGCATCTCGGTCACCCAGTAGCGCAGCGAGTCCATGATCAACTGGAGCACATGGGGGCTGCGCATCAGCAGCGAGTTCCCGGTGCCCGTGGTGTCCATGTAGTAGCGGCGGTCGTCGGTGAGCCGGTAGTACGAGGCGTTGTCGAGGCCCCGGAAGGACAGCGTGGGGCCGAGGTGATTGCCCTCGGCCGTGTGGTTGTAGACGACGTCGAGGATGACCTCGATACCGGCCTGGTGCAGGGCCCGCACCGCCTGCTTGAACTCCAGTACCTGCTCACCGCGGTCGCCCCAGGAGGCGTAGGCGTTGTGCGGGGCGAAGAAGCCGATGGTGTTGTAGCCCCAGTAGTTGTTGAGACCGGCGTCCACCAGCCGGTGGTCGTTGACGAACTGATGCACCGGCATCAGTTCGAGCGTCGTCACCCCGAGCTCGGTCAGATGCGAGATGACCGCCGGGTGCGCGAGCCCCGCATAGGTGCCGCGCAGCTCCTGCGGCAGCTCCGGATGGAGCATGGTCAGGCCCTTCACATGGGCCTCGTAGATCACTGTCCGGTGATAGTCCGTCCGGGGGGACCGGTCGTCGCCCCAGTCGAAGTACGGATTGACCACGACCGACGTCATGGTGTTCGGCGCGGAGTCCAGGTCGTTGCGGGAGTCCGGCTTGCCGAAGTGGTAGCCGTACACCGATTCGCCCCAGTCGATGCTTCCGCTTATCGCACGCGCGTACGGATCGAGGAGAAGCTTGGCGGAGTTGCAGCGCTGCCCCCGCTCCGGTTCATAGGGGCCGTGCACCCGGAAGCCGTACCGCTGACCCGGCATCACACCCGGCAGATAGGCGTGCCGCACGAAGGCGTCCGTCTCGCGCAGCTCCACCGCCGTTTCTGATCCGTCGTCGTGCAGCAAGCACAGCTCGATGCGCTGTGCGGCTTCGGAGTACACCGCGAAGTTGGTGCCGGCGCCGTCGTACGTGGCGCCGAGCGGATACGCCTGTCCCGGCCAGACCTGCATAGATATGACTCTTCCACTTCTGATCCGGGTGCTGGAGGGCACTTGGCCCAGATCCTCCCCGAAAGTATCGCCGCCGAACGCCTCCATGGCAGTGGACGACGCGGTCAACATCGTGTTCCTTCTGTCGCCCGGGTACCCAACCGCTATGAAACCCCTCACTCCGGCCGATCTCGCCAGGCGGAACGTCCAAGAGGATCAAGGGAGTTGGGAAAGCCGCCCGTCGATCCGGCTGCACCTTGTCCCGCATGCGGAGTAGTCTTCCTTGATCGTTGGGTGGGGGACGGGAAGGCGGTGCGCGGGTGAGCTCGGGAGGGCTGGAGCTACCCCCAGGTGACGCGGGTCACGAGGGGGACTCCGCCGAGGTCCCGCCAGGAGCGGTCTCCCTCGCCAGGCCGATGGAGATCGGGGCGGAACTGGACTGGGGCGCGGACGCCTGGAGCGAGGTGCGTACGCGCGCGCAACGGGCCGGACGGGCCTACATCTGGCTGAATCTGGTGGAGCAGCGGCTGCGGGCCGTGGTGGCCGCTGTGCTGCGCCCCATCTACGAACCGGTGCACGGCGACGACTGGGTGGTGGCCGCGGCCGGGCCCGCCGGGCAGGAGTGGGTGCAGCGGGCCGTCGCCGTACGCGAGGTCTCCCGCCGCAAGGGCTATCTCCTGGACCCCAACGACGACAACGTCCTGTCCTTTCTCACCCTGCCCCAGCTGCGCGAGCTGATGGTCCAGCACTGGCCCTGCTTCGAGCCCTACTTCGACGACCGGCGCGATGTCGAGCTCGCGCTGGACGAGCTGGAGGTGGCCCGCAACGTCGTCTCCCGTAACCGCGCCCTGAACGAGGCGGTGCTCGCCCAGGCGGAGCGCGCCTCGGCGCGACTGCTGGAGATACTCGGCAGCGGCGCCGGGGTCCCCTCCGCCGACCGGCTCCCGGTCGACGCGGTCGAGGAGCTCGTCGGCGACCGGTACGCGGACGTCGTCTCCGTCCACCCCGACCGGGTTCGGCTCCAGCGCCAGCTGCCGGCCGAGGACCTGTTCGGCGGCGCGCGCCGGCTCGACGCCATCGGCATAGGCCTGAACCTCCTCGTCCAGAACTTCTCCGGCCGCCGGCTGGTCCGCCTCGCCGAGTCGGGCTGCCGCATCCGCCTCCTCTTCCTGAACCCGGCCAGCAGCGCGGTCAAACGGCGCGAGAGGGAACTGGGCATCAGAAAGGGCGAATTGAGCCGCACGGTGGAGATGAACATCCTCCATATGCGCCGGGTGCGCTCCCGGCTGCGCGACCCGGGGGCCTTCGAGATCCACGTCTTCGACGAGACCCCGCGCTTCACCGCCTACCTCGTCGACGGCGACGGCGCCGACGGGCTCGCCGTCATCCAGTCCTATCTGCGCAAGGCACGCGGCATGGAGGCGCCCGTCCTGGTGCTGCGCGGCGGGGGCCGGGCCGTGGTCCGCGCCGGGAACGACACCGAGAACGGTCTGTTCCAGACCTACCGCGAGGAATTCGAGTCGGTCTGGGCGGACTCACGGCCCGTCTCCTGAACGGTCCGTGTGCGGCGGTCGGCTTCCTGGGTTGTCAGTGCCGCGTGGGAGGGTGAGCAACGCACGGGGGACAGCATCACGCAGTACGGAGGAGGGCCACGATGGCTTGGCACGGGGAACCGCTGGTCGGCTTCGACCTGGAGACGACGGGCACGGAGCCGCTGGAGGCCCGGATCGTGACGGCCGCGGTCGTCGAGGTGCGGGCGGGGGAGCCGGTGGACCGGCGGGTGTGGCTCGCGGACCCGGGCATCCTCATCCCCGCGCAGGCCTCGGCGATCCACGGCATCAGCAGCGAGCGGGCGACGTCGGAAGGACGTCCGGCCCGCGAGGTGGCCGAGGAGATCGCCTCGACGCTGTGCGGGTACTGGGCGCGGGGCGTGCCGGTGGTCGCGTACAACGCCGCGTTCGATCTGACGCTGCTGACGGCGGAGTTGCGGCGGCACGGGCTGGCGCCGCTGAGCGACCGGCTGGACGGCCGGCCCATCGGCCCGGTGATCGACCCGTACACCATCGACCGCGCCGTCGACCGCTACCGCAAGGGCAAGCGGAATCTGGAGGCGGTGTGCGGGGAGTACGGCGTGCTGCTGGACACGGCCCACGACGCGACGTCCGACGCACTGGCGGCCGTGCGGGTGGCGTGCGCACTGGCTCAGCGTCATGTGCCGGTGGCGTCGCTGACGCCGGAGCAGCTGCATGAGCGTCAGATCGAGTGGTACGCGGAGTGGGCGACGGACTTCGAGGCCTTCCTGCGGCGCAAGGGGAGCGCGGACGCGAGGGTGGACGCGTCCTGGCCCCTGCGGGAAGTGGCACCGACGGGATCCTGACGTCCTCGCGTCCGGTGACGAAGGGCGTTGTCCGGGGGCCATCCGGGGCCGGGCCGGGGACCGTGCACGCGCCACGACAGGGGGTCGGCGGTGCCTCGCCCGGACGGGCCGTTTCGTGACCTCCGACCGGGTTACGCATCCCACGAGACCGTTGTCGACGGTTCGAACGACATTCGGAGGCGCTTCGCATGACCGCTCCACAGCAGATCCCGGACCTCACCCCCGCCACGTGGACCATCGACCCCGTCCACTCCTCGGTGGGCTTCTCGGTACGTCACCTGATGGTGTCCAAGGTCCGCGGCAGCTTCGAGAGATTCTCCGGCGAGATCATCATCGCCGAGGACCCGCTGCTCTCCTCCGCACGCGTGGAGATCGACATGTCCTCGATCGACACCCGCAACGAGGACCGCGACAACGACCTCCGCAGCACCAACTTCTTCGAGAGCGACCGCTTTCCGGTCATGACCTTCGTGACGACCGGCGTGCGGGGCTCCGGCACGGACTACACGGTCACCGGTGACCTCACGATCAAGGGCACCACCCGTCCGGTGGAGCTCGACGTCGAGTTCAACGGTGTCCAGGTCGACAGCCCTCTGGGCACCCGTGCCGGGTTCGCCGCCACGACCGAGATCAGCCGCAAGGAGTTCGGCATCTCCTTCGACATGCCCCTCGAAGGCGGCGGCACGGTCGTGGGCGACAAGATCAAGATCGACCTCGACATCCAGGCCGTGCTCCAGGCCTGACGGCAGAGGGTCGCAGGACGCGGGTCATGCGGGCCGAGAGCGTGCGGGACGCCCGGGTCGGAAAACAGGCGGTCAGAAGGGGTACCAGCGGACGTCCGGCGTGGCCGTCCGCAGGGACTCCACCCTGCGGCCGAACTCCAGTCGCGCCGCCTCGTTCGTCGGCGCGTGCTGCGCCACCCACGCACAGCTCGCCGTCTCCCGCGCGCCCCGCAGCACCTCGCACCCCTCCCACTCCCGCACATCCCACCCGTACGCCTCGGTGAAGGACTCGTACGCCTCCCACCCCAGGCCGTACCGGTCCCTGGACAGGGCCATCACCACCAGGTCGTGCTCTCGGAAGTCGCCGGAGAATGTCTCCAGGTCCACCAATACCGGGCCGTCCGGGCCGACATGGACGTTGCGGGGCAGTGCGTCCCCGTGGATCGGCCCGGGCGGCAGGTGCGGGGTGAGCGCGGCCGACGCCGCCGCGAAACCGTCGCGCCGCTCCCGCAGATAGGCCGCGTCCGCCGGGTCGATCGCATCCCCGGCCAGGTGCAACCACCGCTCGACCCCGCCCAGCAGCTCCCGCCGCGGCAGCGTGAAGTCCGGCTCGGGCAGCGCGTGCACCTGACGCAGCAGACCGGCGAGGTCCGTCGCGTCGGCCGGGCGTACCGCGTCGGGGAGGCGGTGCCAGAGCGTCACCGGGTGCCCCTCGACCCGCCGTGCCTGCGGCTCCGCGGGCCGAACCGCGGGCACCCCCGCGTCCGCGAGCCAGACACCGATGGCCAGTTCGCGTTCCGCCCGCGCCTGAAGGGTCTCGTCGCCGACGCTCCGGCCGACCTTCACGACCAGGTCGTCCGCCGAGAAGACCGCGTTCTCGCCGAGCGCCAGCAGTGCCGCGTCGGCGGGCAGCCCGGCGGCCCTCAGCACCTCGCGTGCCCTCGTCTCGTCCATTCGGCACCACTCCCGCTCTTGCTCCCACGGCCTGACGAATCCGCCAAAGTCTCGCATCCGTGCAGGTGGGGTTGACGAAGCGACGGGCCGTCAGCACCATGACGGGGGCCGCCAGGGCGGCCGGACCAGCAGGACCAGCCGCCCGAAGGAGTCGATTCCGTGACATCGGCGACCGCAGCGCAGCGGTCTGCGCGCAGGACGGACCATGGAGCCTGGTTCCTGGTCCTCCCCGCGCTGATCCCCATTCTGGTGCTCAGCGTGGGGCCGCTGCTCTACGGCATTTCGCTGGCGTTCACGGACTCCCAGGCCGGACGCACCGAGCCGACGGAGTGGACCGGCACCCTCAACTTCCAGGACCTGCTCCACGACACGCTGTTCTGGGACTCCTTCAGAATCGGCCTGCTGTGGGCGGTCGGCGTGACGGTGCCGCAGTTCGTGCTGGCGCTCGGCCTCGCGCTGCTGCTGAACCAGCAGCTCCGGCTGCGCTGGCTCGCCCGCGCCCTCGCGATCATTCCCTGGGCGATGCCCGAGGTGGTCGTCGGCATCATGTGGCGGCTCGTCTACAACCCCGACGCGGGCATCCTCAACGAGACGATCCGCGATCTGGGGCTCGGCGACGGACGCGACTGGCTGACGGGGCTCGCCACCGCCCTGCCCGCCGTGATCGTCGTCGGCATCTGGGCGGGCATGCCGCAGACCACCGTGGCCCTGCTCGCCGGACTGCAGAACACACCGCACGAACTGCATGAGGCCGCCGCCCTCGACGGCGCGGGCGCCTGGCGCCGGTTCCGTACGGTCACCTGGCCGGCGCTGAAGCCCATCGCCCTCGCGATCACCGCGCTCAATTTCATCTGGAACTTCAACTCGTTCGCGCTGGTGTACGTGCTCACCAACGGCGGGCCCGGCGGACGCACCCGCCTCCCCATGCTCTTCGCCTACGAAGAGGCCTTCCGCTACGGACAGTTCGGCTACGCCGCCGCCATGGGCTGTGTGATGGTCGCGGTCATCTCGGTGATGCTCGCCCTCTATCTCGTGGGACGACTCAAGGGAGGGGACGAGTGAGCACGCTCCGTACCGGCAGGGCCGGCCGCGCAGGACAGTACGCCGCGCTGGCGTGCTACCTCGTCTTTCTCGCCTTCCCCTTCCTCTGGCTGATCTCCACGGCCTTCAAGCCGCCGCGGGAACTGGGCTCGCTGCACCCCACCTGGATCCCCGAGAACCCGACGCTCGACAACTTCCGTCAGGCCTTCGACGAACAGCCCCTGCTCCAGGCAGCCGGGAACAGCCTGATCGCCGCGGTGTCCGCCTCCCTGATCGCGGTGCTGATCGCGACGCCGATAGCGTACGTCATGGCCCGCAACCGCACCAAGCTCTCCACCGCCGCCACCGGGTGGGTGGTGGTCAGCCAGGCGTTCCCGTTCGTCCTGGTGATCATTCCGCTGTTCCTGATCCTCAAGAACCTGCATCTGATCAACACCCTCGCCGGGCTGATCATGGTGTACGTCGTGTGGGCGCTGCCGTTCGCGCTCTGGATGCTCGTCGGATACGTACGGGCCGTGCCGCGCGAGCTGGAGGAGGCCGCGGCCGTCGACGGCGCGGGCAGGCTGCGCACGCTCGTGTCGGTCACCGCGCCACTCCTCGCGCCGGGCATCGTCGCCACGGCACTGTTCGCGTTCATCACCGCATGGAACGAGTTCTTCTTCGCGCTCGTCCTGCTCAAGACCCCGGAGAAGCAGACCTTGCCGGTCGTCCTGACGCACTTCCTCGGCGCGGAGGGGGCCGCCGATCTCGGACCGCTCGCCGCCGCCGCGTTCCTCGCCACGCTTCCCTCGCTCGTCATCTTCGCGGTCATCCAGAAGCGGATCACCGGCGGCATGCTGGCCGGGGCGGTGAAGTCCTGATGCGGGCGCGGACGCTGGCCGCCGCGGCCACGGTGCTGGCCCTGCTGCTCACCGGCTGCTCGGACGGCGACGACGGGCGGACGGACGGGACCGTGAGGCTGCGGTTCCAGTCCCTCGCCTGGCAGAAGGAGTCCGTCGACGCGAACAAGGAGCTCGTCGCGGAGTGGAACAGGACCCATCCCGGCGTGCAGGTCGACTATGTCCAGGGCAGCTGGGACAGCGTCCACGACCAGTTGCTGACCTCGTTCGAGGGCGGTGAGGCGCCGGACATCATCCACGACGCGTCCGACGACCTCGCCGACTTCGCGTACGGCGGCTATCTCGCCGACCTGACCGGCCTCCTGCCTCAGCGGCTGAAGGACGACATCCCCCGGCAGAGCTGGGAGACGGCCACCTTCGACGGGAAGACCTACGGCGTCCCCTTCCTCCAGGAACCGCGGGTCCTGATCGCCAACAAGAAGATCCTCGACGCCTCCGGGGTCAGGGTCCCGACGGCCGCGCATCCGTGGAGCTGGGCGGAGTTCCGTGAGGTCACCAGGACGCTGACGGCCGCGATGGGCAAGGGGAGGTACGGCGTCGCCTGGCCGCTCAAGGAGCCGGTGTCCGTCACGCTCAACCTCGGGCTGTCGGCGGGCGGCCGGCTCTTCCACCGGGGCGACGACGGCAAGGTCACCGTCCGGTTCACGGACGCCGACGGGGTGATGCCCGGGACGGTCCACGACCAGGTCAACACCGACCGGAGCGCCTCGCGGACCACGCTCGGCATGAGCGGCTCCGACACGCTTCCCGGCCTCTTCGGCGGTAAGTACGCGATGGTCCCGCTGGGCTTCTCGTTCCGGCAGCAGGTCGTGCAGCAGGCGCCGAAGGGTTTCGCGTGGACGGTGCTGCCGGCCCCCGCCGGTGACGAGGGGAACGCCCAGGGCGTCAGTCCGCAGACCCTGTCGGTCGCGCAGGACAGTCCCTATAAGAAGGAGGCGGCCGCGTTCATCGATTTCATGCTCCGGCCGCCGAACATGGTGCGGCTCGCGAAGGGGGACTGGATGCTGCCGACCGGCACCCGGGCGCTCGCGGACCCGGCACTGCACACCCCGAAGGACGGCTGGGCCACCGGCGCGGAGCTCGCGCGGAGTCTGCGGTCCGCCCCGGCGCAGTCGGTCCGCGGCTATCCGGAGTGGAAGGACAAGGTGGCGACGCCCGCGCTTCAGGAGTACTACAGCGGTGCCATCGACCGGAAGGAGCTGGAGAAGCGGCTGGTGAAGGACGGCAATCTGGTGCTCGCGCGCTACCAGCGCTGACGCCGGCCGGGGCTTTCTGGTTGCACGAGACGTCTCGTCTCGTTTACGGTTGATCCCATGACCGAGCGACAGCATGCCCATATCGCCATGTTCTCCATCGCCGCCCCCGGGCATGTGAACCCGAGCATCGAGGTCGTCCGGGAACTCGTCGCACGCGGCCATCGCGTGAGCTACGCGATCCCCGCCTCGTACGCCGACCGTGTCGCCGCGACGGGAGCGACGCCGGTCGTCTACACCTCGACCCTGCCCACGGAGGAGGAACCGGAGGCGTGGGGAACCGAACTCATCGACAACATCGAGCCCTTCCTCCACGACGCGATCCAGGTGCTGCCGCAGCTGGCGGCGGCCTTCGAGGGCGACGAGCCGGACCTCGTGATCCACGACATCACCTCCTATCCGGCGCGCATCCTCGCCCACCGCTGGGGCGTGCCCGCCGTCTCGCTCTCCCCGAACCTCGTCGCCTGGGAGGGATACGAGGAAGAGGTGGCCGAGCCGATGTTCGCGGAGCTCAAGGCGTCCGAGCGCGGCCGGGCGTACTACGCGCGCTTTGGCGGGTGGCTCGCGGAGAACGGGCTCGCCGACCGTGACCCGGACGCCTTCGTCGGTCGCCCGGCGCGGTCGCTCGTCCTGATCCCCAGGGCACTTCAGCCGAACGCCGACCGGGTCGACGAGTCCGTCCACACCTTCGTCGGCGCATGCCAGGGCGAGCGCAAGGACCAGGGGGAGTGGCAGCGGCCGGGCGGCGCGGAGAAGGTGCTGCTCGTCTCGCTGGGCTCGGCCTTCACCAAGGTCCCGGCGTTCTACCGCGAGTGCGTGAAGGCGTTCGGAGGACTGCCGGGCTGGCACGTGGTGCTCCAGATCGGCCGCTACGTCGAGGAGTCGGAGCTCGGGGACGTACCGCCGAACATCGAGGTGCGCTCGTGGGTGCCGCAACTGGCGGTGCTGCGCGAGGCGGACGCGTTCATCACGCACGCGGGCGCGGGCGGCAGCCAGGAGGGACTGGCGACGGCCACCCCGATGGTCGCGGTGCCGCAGGCGGTCGACCAGTTCGGCAACGCGGACATGCTGGTGGGTCTGGGGGTGGCGCGCCGTCTGGACTCGACGACCGCGACGGCAAAGGACCTGCGGGAGGCGGTGCTGTCCTTGACCTCCGACCCGGAAGTGGCCCGTCGGCTCACGGAGATCGGGGCGGGGATGGCGGGGGAGGGTGGCACACCGCGCGCGGCGGACCTGATCGAGGCCGAGCTGCCGCGGGTGCGACGCGAGGCCGGGCTGCCGCGGACATGAGGCGATCGCCGGACGGGCTTCGGGGAGAAGCCCGTCCGGCGATCGAGGAGGCGGGGTCGGGGGCCCTTGTCACAGGGGCCGTGCGTCAGAGGCTGTGCACCGAGGGCCTTGCCGGTTGTGCCCGCGCTCGGATTCGGAGCCGCGCCCCCGGTTCGGGGCCGCGCCCTCGGTTCGGGGCCGTGCCCCCGGTTCGGGGCCGTGCCCCCGGTTCGGGGCCGTGCCCCCGGTTCGGGGCCGCGCCCCCCGCGTTCGGGCACCTTGGTCCGGTGCTGCGCATCCGAGTTCGCCCCGAACGAAGGGCTCCTACACGGCTACCGGCGCGCCGCGACCGTCGTCGTCATGACCCCGCACCCCCGCTCCCGCCTCCACCGGAATCACCGGCTCGTCGTGCGTCATGTCCGGCAGCCACCGCAGCCACGTCGGGAAGTACCAGTTCTTCTCACCCAGCAGCGCCATCACCGCCGGCAGCAGCACTCCGCGGATGATCGTCGCGTCGATCAGCACCGCGGCGGCCAGGCCCACACCCATCTGCTTCATCGACTGCATCGACAGCGTTCCGAAGATGGCGAACACCGCCACCATGATGACCGCCGCGCTCGTCACCACTCCCGCGGTCGTGACCACGCCGTGCGTGATCGCGTCGCGGGTGTCGCGGCCCTGCATCTTCGCCTCGCGGATCCGTGACACCACGAACACGTGGTAGTCCATCGAGAGCCCGAACAGGATCACGAAGAGGAACAGCGGCAGCCAGGAGATGATCGCGCCCACGCCCTCGGCGCCCACCAGTGACGCGCCCCAGCCGTGCTGGAAGACCGCGGTCAGGATTCCGTACGCCGCGCCCACCGACAGCAGGTTGAGCGCGATCGAGGTGACCGCGATCGTCAGCGACCGGAACGACAGCAGCATCAGGATGAAGGCGAACACCACCACGAAGGCGAAGACCGGTGCGACGGACCCCGTGAGCTGGTCGTTGAAGTCCTTCGAGCCGGCGACCTGGCCGCTGATCGGCGCCTGGACGCCGTCGACCGCGCCGAGCGTCGCGGGCCGGACCTCCTCGCGCAGGATGCCCAGGCTCTTCTCCGCCTTCTCCTGGTCGGAACCGCCGACCAGCGGGACGTAGATGAAGGCGATGTTCTCGGCGTCGTGCGTGACGACCTCGACCGGGCCCCTGGACGCGCCCGAACTCACCGCTTGTGCACGGAAGTCGGCGATGGCCGACTTCACGGGCGCCGCGTTGATGTCGTCGGCCTTGATGACGACCTCGGCCGGGTCGGCGCCGCCGGGGAAGGCCTCGTTGACCCGTTCGTACGTCGCCACGATCGGCACCGAGTCGCCGAACTCCTGGTCCAGCGTGAGGTTCTGGGTCTTCATCCCGATCGCGGGCAGGGCGATCGCCACCAGTGCGCCCGCGGCGACCACGAGGGAGACCATCGGCCGCTTGAGCACTCCGCCGAGGACCGCGGTCCACAGCCGGCTCTCGCCGTTCGTGCCGCGCTTGGCCCGGTTGAGGAACGGGATGCGCCCCTTCTCCACCCGCTCGCCGAGCAGCGACAGCAGTGCGGGGAGGACGGTCACCGAGCCGGCCATCGCCACGGCCACCACGATCAGTGACGCGAGGCCCATGGACTCGAACTCCCCGATGCCCGTGAACAGCATGCCAGCCATGGCCACGCACACCGTCACACCGGAGACGATGACGGCCCGGCCGCTGGTCGCCGCGGCGATCTGCATCGCGGTGTGGGCGTCGCGCCCCGCCGCCCGTTCCTCGCGCTCACGGCGCAGATAGAAGAGGCAGTAGTCGACGCCGACCGCGAGACCGACCAGCAGCATCACCGAGTTCGCCGTCTCGCTCATCGGCATGACATGGCTGACGACACCCATCAGACCCATCGTCGCCATGATGGCGGTGATGGCGAGCGCGACGGGCAGCAGAGCCGCCACCAGCGCGCCGAAGGCGATCAGCAGAATGCCGAGCGCTACCGGCACGGCGGAGAGTTCGGCCTGCTTGAAGTCGTCACCGAAGGCGTCGTCGAACGTCTTGTTCATACTGGCGCCGCCGATCTCCTCGATCCGCAGCTCCTGATGCTTGTCCTGCACGTCGGCAACGGCCTTGAGCACCGGCTCGATCCGCTCGCCGGCCGTCTCTGCCTCGCCGCGCACATCGAACTGGACGAGCGCGCTGCGCCCGTCCTTCGAAATGCTCCGGGTGGTGTACGGCGAGGTGACGCCGGTGACTTCACCGGTGGCGTTGACCGCCTTCATCACCGCGTCGACGGCCGACCGGAACTCGGCGTCGGTGGCCTTGAGTGAGCCGTTCCTCGCCTGGAGGAGTACGGACTCGCTGGCGGGCTCGTCGACCCCGGCGTCCTCGGTGATCTTCGATGCCTGAGTGGTCTCCCCCTTCAACTGGTCGCTGTCCTTCAGTTCCACCGTGCCGGCGGCCGAGCCGGCCACCATGGCGACCAGGACGAACACCACCCAGATCCCCACCGCGGCCCATCGGTGCCGGGCGCTCCAGCCGCCTGCCCGCGCGGCGAGACCGCGCGGTCCTCTCGCTGCGTTCTCCATGACAGCTGCCCCCTTTTCCCGGACGCGAACACGGCGCCTGCGTCTCGGTTCTGACGCTAGGGGCACATTCAGGCCGTCTCCTCCTGCCCGGCGGTGACCCCGGGAGGCCGTCATCTCCTCCTTTCGGACCGGGCGCATCCCCGACAAGAAGGATCGAAGCCCCTTACATGTAAAGGCAGATGGGTCTGCCGCCCGATGTGGGAGGCCTTGGCCGGTTTCTTATTACGAAACCTTGTTGTCTAAGTCACAGCTGCATGAAGGTCTTGATCTGGGCGCGTCAATCGGTCAGGGTTTCGAACCAGCCCCCGGAGATCTTCCGGCCGAGGGCCAATCCCCCCACAAATGATGACGAGGAGACCCCTCTTCATGGCAGATCACAAGCGCACGAGCAGGATGAAGCTCACCGCTGCCATCACAGCTGTCGCGGCAGCGGCCGGAGTGACCGTGCTCGGCACGTCCTTCGCCGGTGCGGCAACGCCCGCCGAAGGCACCATATTCGGGGCCAACGCCGAAGGCGCGGTCGCCGGCAGCTACATCGTGATGCTGGACAAGAAGGCCGACAAGCAGGACCTGGCCACCGAGTACGGCGGCAAGCTCCAGCGCAACTACGGCTCCGCCATCAACGGCTTCTCCGCGAGCGGTCTCACGGAGACCGAGGCCAAGCGCCTCGCCGCCGACCCCGCGGTCGACAAGGTCGTGCAGAACAAGAAGTTCAAGGCCAACGCGACGCAGGACAACCCGCCGTCGTGGGGTCTGGACCGTGTCGACCAGGCCGACACGGCGGGCGACAAGAAGTTCACCTACCCCGACAGTGCGGGCGAGGGGGTGACGGCCTACGTGATCGACACCGGAGTCCGTGTCACGCACAAGGACTTCGAGGGCCGGGCGACCAGCGGCTTCGACGCGATCGACAACGACGACAACGCCGACGACGGCAACGGCCACGGCACGCATGTCGCCGGCACCATCGCCGGTGCGAGCCACGGTGTCGCCAAGAAGGCGAAGATCGTCGCCGTCCGGGTGCTCGACAACAACGGCTCCGGCACCACGGAGCAGGTCGTCGCGGGCATCGACTGGGTCACCAAGAACCACAAGGGACCCTCCGTCGCCAACATGAGCCTCGGCGGCGGCGCGGACGAGGCGCTCGATGAGGCCGTCCGCAAGGCGGTCGCCGCTGGCGTCACCTTCGCGGTCGCGGCCGGCAACGAGTCCTCGGACGCGGGCCAGGGCTCGCCGTCACGGGTGACCGAGGCCATCACCGTCGCCTCCTCCACCGAGGAGGACGCACAGTCGGAGTTCTCCAACTTCGGCAAGGTCGTGGACATCTACGCCCCGGGCTCGGACATCACCTCGGCGTGGAACGACAGTGACGAGGGCACCAAGACGATCTCCGGCACCTCCATGGCGACGCCCCATGTCGTCGGTGCCGCGGCCGTCTACCTCGCCGGTCACCAGGACGCCACCCCGGAGCAGGTCGCCAAGGCCCTCACCGACGGTGCCACGGCCGACAAGATCTCCAACCCGAGCGCCGGCACGCCCAACAAGCTGCTGAAGGTCGTCGAGTGACCGACGCCCACCCGCGCTGAACCGGCGGCCGCCGCGCCCTCCCCCACGGGGCGCGGCGGTCGCCTTGGTTAGGGTGGGCCGATGACCACGAGGTATGCGGCACTTCTGCGCGGGATCAATGTGGGCGGGCACAAGAGAGTGCCCATGGCCGAACTCCGTGTGCTCATCGAGGAGTTGGGCCATTCGGCCGTCGCGACCCACCTCCAGAGCGGCAACGCCGTCTTCGACGCGGCCGCCGGCGACGAGCAGTCCCTCGCGGTGGAGCTGGAGCGAGGCATCGAGGACCACTTCGGCTTCCGCGTCGACTGTCTCGTACGCGACGCCGCCTATCTGCGGGCGATCGCCGACGACTGCCCGTTCCCCGCGGCCGAGCTGGAGGGCAAGCAGCTCCACGTCACGTACTTCTCGGACCCCGTCGGCCCCGAACGGTTCGCGGAGATCGACCCGGCCGCCTTCGTCCCGGAGGAGTTCCGGATCGGCGACCGGGCGCTGTACCTCTACGCGCCGAACGGGCTCGGGCGCTCCAAGCTCGCCGAGGCGCTCGGCAGGCCCCGGTTCAACCGGGGCATCGTCGCCACCACCCGCAACTGGAACACGGTCGTCAAGCTGGTCGAGCTCACACGGAGCTGACGGCCCGCCGCGGATCAGTGCCGTCCGGAGCGCCGGCGCCAGCTGAAGCCGCCCGGCAGCCGCACCGACGCGCTGCGGTGTCCGTGGCTGTCCCGGGTGAGGTGGGCGCGACGCCCGCCGAGAGTCCAGGACCAGCCGTGCGAGCCGATGTTGAGGTGCAGCAGCTTGGGGATGATGGTGATCCGCTTGTGGTAATAGAACGACATGTCGGCCTCCTTCCCTCGATGGTGAACCGTGCGGGCCCCGTGGCCGTCACCGCCACGCCACGGTTGTGTCACCGCCGGCCCGTGCGAGATCGGCTGCGGCTGTGCGAGCCTCGTACGTATGCGCTACATCATCATCGGGGCAGGGGCGGTCGGCGGCACGATCGGCGGACGGCTGGCGGAGGCCGGCCATGAGGTGGTGCTCGTCGCGCGCGGGGCGCACTACGCGGCACTGCGGGACGGCGGACTGCGCCTGACCACGGCGGACGGCACCGGCACGCAGCGGCTGCCGGTCGTCGACCGGGCCGACGCCGTCCGGCTGACGCCGGACGATGTGCTGGTGCTCTCCGTGAAGACCCAGGACAGCACGGCCGCACTCGAGGACTGGGCCGCGCAGCCCGTGGACGGCGGCGGCACCGCGTCGGAGCGGCTGCCCCTGGTCTGTGCGCAGAACGGCGTGGAGAGCGAACGTCTCGCACTGCGCAGGTTCCGCAGGGTCTACGGGATGTGTGTCTATCTGCCCGCCACCCACCTCGAACCGGGTGCGGTCTCCGCGTCCGGCCGGCCGCTGACCGGAGTGCTGCACATCGGCCGCTTCCCGGGCGGCACGGACGAGACCGCCCGGCGCGTCTCCGCCGACCTGGAGAAGTCGAACTTTCTCGCCCCGGTCGTCGCCGATGTCATGCGCTGGAAGTACGCGAAGCTCACCAGCAACCTCGCCAACGCCATCGAGGCCGCGACCGGCGTCCTCGCCGACGAGGCCGGAGTCGCCCTCGCCCGGCGTGTGATGGCGGAGGGCCGCGTGGTCCTCGCGGCCGCGGGCATCGAGGTGGCCGGAGAGGAGGAGCAGAAGGAGGTACGGACCGACAAGATCCGCTTCGATCCCTTCGACGGTTCCAAGCGGCGCGGCGGCTCGTCCTGGCAGTCGCTCGACCGCGGTACGGGCACGATCGAGTCCGACTACCTCAACGGCGAGATCGCCCTGCTCGGGCGGCTGCACGGCGTACCGACCCCGGTCAACGACACCCTCCAGCGCGTCGCCAACAGCTTCGCCCGCGAGCGCCGCGCGGCCGGTTCGATGACCGTCGCCGAGCTGACCGCCCTGGTCGACGAGGCTGTCGCGATTCTTCAAGACCCGTCGGAGGCGTCGCCCTAGCGTCGAGGCATGAACAGCATCCACCCGCACCTGACGACCTGTGCCGCCGAGGCCGCTCGTGTCGCCCGCGCCGTGAGCCCCGACCAGCTGACGATGCCGTCCGTCTGTGACGCCTGGACCGTACGGGAGCTCGCCAACCACCTCGTCCTGTACTCCTCGCACGGACTGGAGCACCGCGCCCTGCGCGTCCAGCTGCCCGACGAGCTCGTACAGCGGGACTTCACCGCCGAGGCCGACTGGGCCGAGCAGTACGCGGGCCGGCTGGAGCGCGCACTGAAGGCCTGGTCGGTGCCCGAGGCCTGGGAGGGGGAGGTGGACCTCGGTTTCACCGCGATGCCCGCCGCGGAGATCGCCTCGCTCATCGTCAAGGAACTGGCTCTCCACGGCTGGGACCTGGCCCGTTCCACCGGCCAGGCGTTCAGCCTTCCGGAGGCGACAGGCGCGTTCGTGCTGACGGTCGTCGAGGAGCACGCCGAGGTCTACCGGCAGTACGACGGCTTCGCCGCCCCCGTCCCGACGGCCGGGGACGCCACGGCCTTCGAGCGGGCGCTCGCGACGAGCGGCCGCGACCCACGGGCCTGAGAGCACCGCCACCGGTGCGCGAGGGCGTCCGTCCGGCGCCGGCGGACCCTGTGGAGTCCCTCACACGACCCACCGTTTCCGATGGCTTCTGCCCGATATGTGAGGGTGGTGACTTCAGTGGGTCGACCGTCCGTTTCAGGTGGTGACGACCCCTTTGAGCTGACGCTTCCTCGGTTCGGATGCCCTTGATAGACACGTCGGGTTCGGTCAGCGACCCGGCGGGAGAAGCAAGGCATGATCCACGACCAGACTCCGGATCTCCACGAGTTCGAGATGGACCTGACCCGTGACGAGGTACGGCGGCGCGCCGCGGTGCTCCGCGCACTCGGGGACGACTGGGACCCGGTGGCCGTGCTGGCGGGCGAGCAGGAGGCGTACCGCCTGCTCTACTCGAACCTCGACGCCGGGCAGCAGGAGACCTACGACCGGCTGGTCGCGGCCGGCGTCCTTCCGGGAGGGGAGGGCGGGGGCCGTGCTGCCGCTTGATCCCACGGCCGATGCCGGACGACGGGCCTGGGTGCGGTGCCCGGGGTGCGCCGACCACCAGGACTGCGCCGTCTGCCTGGCCGGCCGCTCGTGCAGCACCCACTGGCGCTATCTGCTCTCCAGCCGGGGCAGCACACTCCAGCTCCAGTGCTCCAACTGCGCCCATCTGTGGGCTCATGAGACCGGATTCGGCGCCTGATCGCCCTGATCGCTCGGCGCTCCCGCGCCCACGGCCCGTGCGCCCGATCGGGCCCGTGCGGCCGGGGCGGCCGCTCCGCCGTCAGGCAGTGGCCGCGATCCGGTGCCCGACCCGCGCCTCGTCGTACCGCTCCAGCAGCAGGCTGACCAGCTCGGGCGACGGGCCCAGCACATCCGCCAGGACATCCGCCTCGGCGGCACCCTCCGCGATCCGGTCCGGCAGCCGGCCCGGCGCGATGACGTACGGGGCGACCGCGACGCGCGCGCAGCCGTCGGCCCGCAGGGAACGCACCGCGTCCTCGGTGCGGGGCAGTGATGCGGAGGCGAACGCAGGCCGCACGGCGCACCAACCGGTGTCCCGCAGCTCCCGCGCTACTTCTGCGATCACTGCGATCGCCTCCGGGTCCGTGGAGCCCGCCGAGGCCAGAACCAGCCCGGTCGAGCGCTTGTCGGCCGGGCCGAGCCCGGCCTCCCGCAGCCGCCGTTCCACCGCGGCCAGCAGCAGCGGTGAGGGGCCCAGCACCTCCGCCTGGTGCACCCGCAGCCGCGGCAGCCTCCCCGACGCCTCCCGCAGCACGGCGGGGATGTCGGACTTGGCGTGGAAGGCGCGGGTCAGCAGCAGCGGAAGCGCCACGACCTCCTCCGTGCCCTCCGCCGCCAGCCGCTCCAGGACACGCGGCACCGACGGCGCGTTGAAGTCCAGGAAGCCCGTCTCGACCCGCAGCTCCGGCCGCCGGGCCCGTACCCGGTTCACCAGCGCATGGACGGTCGCGGCATGCCGCGGATCGCGGCTGCCGTGGGCGACGACGAGGAGTACGGGTCGGGGCATGACGTCACTCAGCTCCTGACGAGGAGACCGCGGCCCCGCAGCACCGCGCGCTCCAGCGGACTGAAGATCAGCAGGTCGATGGCGATACCGACGATCAGGATCAGAATGATCGCCAGGAACACCCCGGGCATGTCGGAGTTGTTGCGGCCGTTCTCCAGCAACTGGCCAAGTCCCAGGCCGAGATCGGGCGACGAGGCGATGATCTCGGCGGCCATCAGCGAGCGCCAGGAGAAGGCCCAGCCCTGCTTGAGTCCGGCCACATAGCCGGGCAGTGCTGCCGGCATGACGATGTGCCAGGTTCCGCGCAGGCCCGTCGCTCCCATCGTCCGGCCCGCCCGCAGGAACAGCGGCGGCACCTGGTCGACCCCGGAGACGAGACCGTTGGCGATCGACGGGACGGCGCCCAGCAGGATCACCGCGTACATCATCTGGTTGTTCAGCCCGAGCCAGATCACGGCCGGCGGCACCCAGGCCACCGACGGCAGCGACTGGAGACCGGACAGGATCGGCCCGATCGCCGCACGGACGAACTTCACCCGGGCGACCAGCAGACCCAGCGGTGTGCCGATGGCGAGCGCCAGGAGGAAGCCGAGCAGACCGCGCGAGATGCTCGTCCACACGATCTCCAGCAGGCTGCCCTGGAGCCACAGGTCCAAGACGCTGGTCCAGACGGCGGACGGCGCGGGCAGGCTGCCCTCGTCCGTGACCTTCCCCCACACCAGCACCTGCCAGACCACGATCACCAGCGCGACGGCGGTGAGCGGCGGCAGCACCTTCTTGAGCAGCACCTCTCGCACCGGGGTGCGGTGCGACTGCACCGCGTCCAGTGCGTCCAGGCCGGCCTCGAGCCCGGCGAGGTCGTCGGACTTGGTGACCTTCGCGGTGGTCTCAGTGCTGGCCATGTCGGCGGATCTCCCCACGCAGTTGTTCAGTGATCTCGATCGACAGCTCCGCCACGGCGGCGTCCTCGATCCGGCGCGGCTGCGGGATGCCCACCGTCCACTCGCGGGCGATGCGCCCCGGACGGGAGGACAGCAGCACCACACGCTCGGCGAGCCGGACGGCCTCGCGGACGTTGTGGGTGACGAACAGCACGGACACGTTCGTCTCGCGCCAGATCCGGGTCAGCTCGTCGTGCAGCACGTCCCGGGTGATCGCGTCCAGCGCCGCGAACGGCTCGTCCATCAGCAGCAGTTGGCTGTCCTGCGCCAGCGCACGGGCCAGGGCGACACGCTGGCGCATACCGCCCGACAGCTCGTGCACCCGCTTGCCGTACGCGCCGTTGAGCCGTACGAGTTCCAGCAGCCGTTCGGCCTCGTTGCGCCGCTCGGCCTTGGCGACACCGCGCAGCCGCAGCGCGAGTTCGATGTTCTTGCCCGCGGTCAGCCACGGGAACAGCGCGTGCTCCTGGAACATCAGGGCCGGCCGGCCGCCGGGGGTCTCGATGGCCCCGGCGCTCGGCGCGTCCAGCCCGGCGACCAGATTGAGCAGCGTGGACTTACCGCAGCCCGATGCCCCCAGGAGCGTGACGAACTCTCCCGGCGCGACATCGAGAGTGATGTCGTCCAGGACGAGCTGCTGTCCGGCAGGTCCTGCGAAGGACTTGGAGACATGCTCGAGACGGGCGGCGTGCCCGGCCGTCGTGCGCTCCTCGGCCTGGTCCTTGGTGAGGGTGCTGGCCATGGTCGTCACCTCCTGGGAACGTGGGCTTACGTGGTTACTTGACGCCGAGACCGGCGTCGGCGACCTCGGGCTTGCCCTCGGCCTTCAGGACCTTGTTCAGCGACGTCAGGTCGTAGATGCCGGTCAGGTCCGGCTTCTCCAGCAGCCCCGCCTTCACCGCGTGGTCCGCCTGTGCCTGCAGCGTCGCGGCCAGCGGGTCGTCGATGAACTGCACGGACTTCCACGCCGGGTCGATGATGTCGGCGGGCAGATCCTTGCCGGTGAGCGCCTTCAGCTTGGCGTTGGCGGAGGCCTTCGCCTTGTCCGGGTTGGCGTTGATCCAGGCGTTCGTCTTCACCGTGCCGCGCAGCAGCGCCTCGACGACGTCCGGGTGCTCCTTGAGGAACTTCTGCGACACGATGATGTTCGTGATGACGAACTTCTTGTCGGGCCACAGGGCGGACTCGTCGAGCAGGACCTTGGCGCCCTGGCTGACCAGCTTGGACGCGGTCGGCTCCGGCACCCACGCGCCGTCCACGGAGCCGGACTTGTAGGCGTCCGGGGTGATCTTGTTGTCCGAACGGACCACGGAGACGTCGCCCTTGCCGCTCTGGGCGTCGACCTTCCAGCCCTTTTCCTTGATCCAGTTGAGGAAGGCCACGTCCTGCGTGTTGCCCAGCTGGGGCGTGGCGATCTTCTTGCCCTTGAGGTCGTCCAGGGTCTTGATCTTCTTGGGGTTGACCACCAGCTTCACACCGCCGGACGCGGAGCCGCCGACGATGCGGAGGTTCTTGCCCTGGGACTTGGTGTAGGCGTTGATCGAGGGGGAGGGGCCGATGAAGCCGATGTCGATCGCGCCCGCGTTCAGCGCCTCGATCTCGGACGGACCGGCGTTGAACGTCGTGGACTTGATCTGCGTCCCGCCCAGTTCCTTCTGGAGGATGCCCTCCTGCTCGCCCACGAGGGCGGTGGCATGGGTCAGGTTCGGGAAGTAGCCGAGCTTCACGCTGTCGGCGGAGAGTTTCTTGCCCTTGGCGACGGGGGCGACCTTGTCGTCCTTCTCTGCCTCGGAGCCGTATCCGCAGGAGGCGAGTGCGCCGATCAGCAGCGGCAGTGCGGCGGCGGCGGCGATGCCGCGGCGCAGGGTGGTACGGGTGGCAGGCACGGGAGGTGTTCCTCTCGGAGGCCCGGCGGTCACGTCCTACGGAGCGTGGCCGGGAGGTCGACTGGTCTGTGTCTTCGTCTGTGGTGCAGCGTTCGGTCGTGCATGCGGGTCAGCGCGCACATCGCACGACACCCCCGGATCCCGCGCCGAGGGTGCCGCTGCCCACGCGGCCGCCCTCCTTCGCGAAGGTGGAGAAGACGTCGGTCATCAGAAGTCCCATTCGGCGTCGTCGTCGGCCGCCTGCACGGCCTCGGCGGTGGTGGCGAAGGAATCGCCCGCCATACCCGCGGCCAGCGTGGTGCCGTCGGCGGGGTCGATCAGCAGGAAGGATCCGGTACGCCGGGAGTGCGCGTACGAGTCGAGCGCGAGCGGTTCGGCGGTCCGCACCTTCACCAGCCCGATGTCGTTGGCCACCAGCTGTCCCGGGTTCGGGTGCTGGGAGAGGTCGTCGAGGGTGAGCCGCGAGGGGATCTCCTTGACGATCGCCTTGACCGTGCGGGTCGTGTGCTTCAGCAGCACGCGCCGGCCGACCGTCAGCGGCTGGTCCGCCACATGGCAGACCGTCGCCTCGATGTCCTGGGTGGTGGCCGGGGCGTCGTCGCTCGGCACGATGAGATCGCCGCGCGAGATGTCGATGTCGTCCTCCAGCAGGAGGGTCACCGACTGCGGCGTCCAGGCGACGTCCACCGCGTTGCCGAGCAGATCGATGGCCGCGATCTTCGAGGTGCGGCCCGCCGGCAGCACGGTCACCTGCTCGCCCACCCGGAAGGTGCCGGCGGCGATCTGGCCCGCGTAGCCGCGGTAGTCCGGGTGCTCGGCGGTCTGCGGACGGATCACGTACTGCACCGGCAGCCGCGCGTGGCAGCTCGTCAGATCGTGGCTGACCGGCACCGTCTCCAGGTGCTCCAGCACGGTCGGGCCGCCGTACCAGTCCATGTTCGCGGACGGGTCGACCACATTGTCACCGGCGAGCGCCGAGATCGGGATCGCGGTGATCTCGGGCACCCCGAGGGAGGCCGCGTACGCGGTGAACTCCTCGGCGATGGCGGCGAAGACGGGCTCGGCGTAGTCGACGAGGTCCATCTTGTTCACCGCGAGGACGACGTGCGGAACGCGCAGCAGAGCGGCGACGGCGGCGTGCCGGCGGGTCTGCTCCACCACTCCGTTGCGCGCGTCGACCAGCACGACCGCGAGCTCGGCCGTCGACGCGCCGGTCACCATGTTGCGGGTGTACTGCACATGGCCCGGGGTGTCGGCGAGGATGAACCGCCTGCGCGCGGTGGCGAAGTAGCGGTACGCCACGTCGATGGTGATGCCCTGCTCCCGCTCGGCCCGCAGGCCGTCGGTGAGCAGCGCCAGGTCCGGCGTCTCCTGGCCGCGCGAGCGGGAGGCGTGCTCCACGGCCTCCAACTGGTCGGTGAGAACCGACTTGGAGTCGTGCAGCAGCCGTCCGACCAGCGTGGACTTGCCGTCGTCGACGGAGCCGGCGGTGGCGAAACGCAGCAGGGTGGTGGCCGAGATACCGGCGAGCTGCCCGGTGGTGGTCGTCATGGCTAGAAGTACCCTTCGCGCTTGCGGTCTTCCATCGCGGCCTCGGACATCTTGTCGTCGGCACGGGTCGCGCCCCGCTCGGTGAGCCGGGAGGCGGCGATCTCGGCGATCACGGCATCGAGCGTGGTGGCGTCGGAGTCGACGGCGCCGGTGCAGGACATGTCGCCCACCGTGCGGTAGCGGATGAGCCGGGTCTCCACCGACTCGGACTCCTTGGGGCCGCCCCAGTCGCCGGCGGTCAGCCACATACCGCTGCGGGCGAACACCTCGCGCTCGTGGGCGAAGTAGATCTCCGGCAGTTCGATCTTCTCGCGCTGGATGTACTGCCAGACGTCCAGCTCGGTCCAGTTGGAGAGCGGGAAGACCCGGACGTGCTCGCCCGGCGCGTGCCGTCCGTTGTAGAGCTGCCACAGCTCGGGGCGCTGCCTGCGCGGGTCCCACTGCGAGAACTCGTCGCGCAGCGAGAAGACCCGCTCCTTGGCGCGCGCCTTCTCCTCGTCGCGCCGCCCGCCGCCGAACACCGCGTCGAAGCGGTGCTGCTGGATCGCCTCGGTCAACGGGACGGTCTGCAGCGGGTTGCGGGTGCCGTCGGGCCGCTCGCGCAGGGTGCCGGCGTCGATGTACTCCTGCACGGACGCCACGTGCAGACGCAGACCGTGCCGCTCGACCGTGCGGTCGCGGTACTCGATGACCTCGGGGAAGTTGTGCCCGGTGTCGACGTGCAGCAGCGTGAAGGGGACCGTGGCGGGCGCGAAGGCCTTGAGCGCGAGGTGCAGCATGACGATGGAGTCCTTGCCGCCGGAGAAGAGGATCACCGGCCGCTCGAACTCACCCGCCACCTCGCGGAAGATGTGGACGGCCTCCGACTCGAGGGCGTCCAGGTGCGACAGCGCGTACGGGCTGTCGACGTCCCCGCTCGGATGGTTGACGCTCGTCGTCATGCCAGGCCCTTCTCGATGAGCAGCGCGTGCAGCGCCGCCGCGGACTGCTGAACGGTCTGGTTCTGCGACTCGATCCGCAGATCCGGGCTCGCCGGCTCCTCGTACGGGTCGTCGACGCCGGTGAGCCCGCTGATCTCGCCCGCCGCCTGCTTGGCGTAGAGACCCTTCACATCGCGCGCGGAGCAGACGTCCACCGGGGTGGCGACATGCACCTCGACATACGCAGTGCCCTCAGCCGCGTGCCGCTTGCGCACCGCCTCACGGCTGTCCGCGTACGGCGCGATCACCGGGACGAGTGCCGTGACGCCGTTGGACGCCAGCAGTTCGGCGACGAAGCCGATCCGCTGGACGTTGGTGTGGCGGTCCTCGCGGCTGAACCCGAGGCCCGCCGAGAGGAACTCACGGATCTCGTCGCCGTCGAGCACCTCCGTGCGGTGCCCGTCGGCGCTCAGCCGTGCGGCGAGTTCGTAGGCGATCGTGGTCTTGCCGGCACTCGGCAGACCGGTGAGCCAGACAGTGGCCCCAGTCACGTGCTTCTCCCGCTGCTTCTCGTCGTCGTCCATCAGCCGTGCAGCCCGCACTCGGTCTTGCCGCGCCCTGCCCAGCGGCCGGCGCGTGCGTCCTCGCCCTCCAGCACCCGGCGGGTGCAGGGTGCGCAGCCGACGGAGGCGTAGCCGTCCGTCAGCAGCGGGTTGGTGAGGACGCCGTACTCGGCGACATAGGCGTCCACGTCGTCCTGCGTCCAGCGGGCGATCGGCGAGACCTTGACCTTCTGCCGCTTCTCGTCCCAGCCGACGACCGGGGTGTTCGCCCGGGTCGGGGACTCGTCGCGGCGCAGCCCGGTCGCCCAGGCGTCGTACCCGGTCAGGCCCTCTTCCAGCGGCCTGACCTTGCGCAGCGCGCAGCACAGGTCGGGGTTGCGGTCGTGCAGCTTCGGGCCGTACTCGGCGTCCTGCTCGGCCACCGACTGGCGGGGGGTGAGCGTGATGAGGTTGACGTCCATCACGGCCTCGACGGCGTCCCGCGTGCCGATGGTCTCCTCGAAGTGGTAGCCCGTGTCGAGGAAGACGACGTCCACGCCCGGCAGGGCGCGGGAGGCGAGATGGGCGACGACCGCGTCCTCCATCGAGGAGGTGACGCAGAAGCGGGGCCCGAAGGTCTCGGTGGCCCACCTCAGGATGTCCAGGGCCGGCGCGTCCTCGAGCTCCCGCCCGGCCTGCTCGGCGAGCTCCTCGAGATTCGTCCGAGTCAGCGTCATATCTCGTCCCCTCCACCGTCGTTGCGCTGAAGTCCACGGGTCAGCAGCCCGAGGAACTTCAACTGGAAGGCTCGGTTGCATGCCGCGCATTCCCAGGCGCCGTGTCCCTGCTCGTTCGGACGCAGGTCCTCGTCGCCGCAGTAGGGGCAGTAGAACGGGGCGGCGCGCTCGCTCATGAGAGGGCCTCCTCGCTGGCACGCGCCGCCCAGGTGGCGAAGCGCTCGTCGTCCTCGCGCTCCGCCTCGAAGCGCTTGAGGACCCGCTCGACGTAGTCGGGCAGTTCGGCGGAGGTGACCTTCAGCCCGCGGACCTTGCGGCCGAAGCCGGGCTCCAGGCCGAGGGCGCCGCCGAGGTGCACCTGGAAGCCCTCCACCTGGTTGCCCTCGTCGTCCAGGACCAGCTGGCCCTTGAGGCCGATGTCCGCGACCTGGATCCGGGCGCAGGCGTTGGGGCAGCCGTTGATGTTGATGGTGACCGGCTGGTCGAACTCCGGCATACGCCGCTCGAGTTCGTCGATCAGCGAGGCGCCGCGCGCCTTCGTCTCGACGATCGCCAGCTTGCAGAACTCGATGCCGGTGCAGGCCATGGTGCCGCGCCGGAACGGGGAGGGGTTCACCCGCAGGTCGAGCGCCTCCAGTCCGGACACGAGTGACTCGATCCGGTCCTCCTCGACGTCGAGCACGATCATCTTCTGCTCGACGGTGGTCCGCAGCCGGCCGGAGCCGTGCGCCGCGGCGACGTCCGCGATCTTGGTGAGGGTAGCGCCGTCGATGCGTCCGACGCGCGGGGCGAACCCGACGTAGAACCGGCCGTCCTGCTGCCGGTGCACGCCGACGTGGTCGCGCCACTGCTGTACGGGCTGCTCGGGCGCGGGGCCGTCGACGAGCGTGCGCTTCAGGTACTCGTCCTCCAGCACCCGACGGAACTTCTCCGGCCCCCAGTCGGCGACCAGGAACTTCAGCCGGGCGCGGGTGCGCAGCCGGCGGTATCCGTAGTCGCGGAAGATCGAGATGACGCCCTCGTGGACGTCGGCCACCTCGTCCAGCGGCACCCAGGCGCCCAGCCGGACGCCGATCTTGGGGTTGGTGGAGAGTCCGCCGCCGACCCACAGGTCGAAACCGGGGCCGTGCTCCGGGTGGTTCACCCCGACGAAGGCGATGTCGTTGATCTCGTGCGCCACGTCCAGCAGCGGCGATCCGGAGACCGCGGACTTGAACTTGCGCGGGAGGTTCGAGAAGGCCTTGTTGCCGATGATCCGGCGGTGGATCTCCTCGATGGCGGGCGTGCCGTCGATGATCTCGTCCTCGGCGATACCGGCGACGGGCGAGCCGAGGATCACCCGGGGGGTGTCACCGCAGGCCTCGGTCGTCGAGAGACCGACCCCTTCGAGGCGGCGCCAGATCTCCGGCATGTCCTCGATGCGGATCCAGTGGTACTGCACGTTCTGCCGGTCGGTGAGGTCGGCGGTACCGCGCGCGAACTCCTGGGAGATCTCGCCGATCACCCGCAGCTGCTCGGTGGTCAGCCGTCCTCCGTCGATCCGGACGCGCAGCATGAAGTACTTGTCGTCCAGCTCCTCCGGCTCCAGGATCGCGGTCTTGCCGCCGTCGATGCCGGGCTTGCGCTGGGTGTAGAGACCCCACCAGCGCATGCGTCCGCGCAGGTCGGCGCCGTCGATGGAGTCGAAGCCGCGGTGGGCGTAGATCGTCTCAATGCGTGTCCGCACGTTGAGACCGTCGTCGTCCTTCTTGTTCTGCTCGTTGGCGTTGAGCGGCGTCATGTGCCCTGCAGCCCACTGGCCCTCGCCGCGGTGACGTCCTGTCTTGCGACGCGACGCGGCGGGAGTGGGCTTTTCGGGGGTGGAGGCCATGGCTGTACGTCCTTCGAGACTGCAGGAGGGCGGCTCTGAGCTGCACACTCGCGCGGAGGCGCGTCGGTGCGCAGGGCGGTTGCTCGGTGGGGAATGCTCGGCTGTGCTGGTCTGTCAGCAGACCGGACAGATGGCGCTGGACATGCGGCCGAGGTCGACGTGCCGCCGACTCACCAAGGCAATTCCAGCTCGAGACATGACGGAAGCGTGTCACGCGGATCCGACGGCAGTCCACCATTATCCACGATGTGGACAAGGATGTCCCGTACTGTGAGACGTGTGCTGCCGGTCACTCAGCCGTGAGCGCCGGGCCAGGGGCCGGGAGTGACCGACTCCTGCTCCTCTTCCACCGTGGTGTCGAAGAGAGTGAAGCCGCGCCGCAGGTAGTTGTCCATGGCGTGCGGGCCGTCCTTGGAGCAGGTGTGCAGCCAGACGCGCTTCGTCGGCGTGATGTCCGGCCGGCGCTCCGCCAGGTCCCAGGCCCTCGCCGTCGCGTACGACAGCAGATGGCCGCCGATGCGGCGCCCCCGGAACGCCGGGACGAGGCCGAAGTAGACGATCTCCACCGAGCCGCCGTCCTGGGCCTCCAGCTCCGCGTAGCCTGCCGGTGTGCCCCGGTCGTACGCCACCCAGGTCTCGGTGCCCGGCCTGCCGAGCACCTCCTCCCACTGTGCGTACGTCATCGTGAGCCGGTCGGTCCACCGGATGTCGCCGCCGACGGCCGTGTACAGAAACCGGCTGAACTCGGGCGACGGCACCTCCGCGCGCACGATGCGCACGTCGTCCCCGGGTGCGGCCGCGGGCCGCAGATCGGAGGGCGAGGTCTGCTCCAGGTGCCAGGTGGTCACGGTGATGCTCATGAGCGCCAGGGAACCATGAGGGGGGCGGTGGGGCGCAAGGGGGGTCGGACGGTGGACGGCGGTCCCGTGGCTCGTGCCGGGGGCCGCCATCGCGCACCTGCCTGCGCGGATACGACGGTGCACGGCCCCCGGGGTGGTGCCGCCGACGCGGCACCACCCCGGGTTCGTCTCGGCCCCGCCGGCTCAGACCTCGGCCCGCGCCCGTTCGACGACCGACGCCAGGTCGAGCGTGTGCGGCAGGGTGCCGAAGGCCGTACCCCAGTCACCGCCGAGCCGGGAGGCGCAGAACGCGTCCGACACCTCCGGCGGGGCCCACCGCACCAGCAGCGAACCCTGGAGCACCAGCGCGATCCGCTCCGCCAGCCGGCGGCCCCGCGCCTCGATGCCGTCCAGGTCCGCCAGCTCGGTCAGCAGATTCTTGATCGCCGCGTCCAGCCGGTGGTCCGCGCCGCGCGCCCGGCCCACCTCCTGGAGGAAGGCGTTCAGGGCCCGCGGCTCCCTCTGGAGCGCCCGCAGAAGGTCCAGCGCCTGGACATTGCCCGAGCCCTCCCAGATCGAGTTGAGCGGCGACTCGCGCAGCAGCCGGGGCATCCCCGACTCCTCGACATAGCCGTTGCCGCCCAGACACTCCAGCGACTCGGCGACCGTCGGCGTGCACCGCTTGGTCACCCAGTACTTGGCGGCGGGCACGGCGAGGCGCAGGAAGGCACGCTCCTCCTCCGTGTCGGCGTCGTACGCGGCGGCCAGCCGCAGCCCGAGCGCCGTCGCCGCCTCCGACTCCAGCGCCAGGTCCGCCAGGACGTTGCGCATCAGCGGCTTGTCGATCAGCGGACCGCCGAAGGTGCTGCGGTACACGGAGTGGTGCACGGCCTGCGCCACCGACTGCCGCATCAGCGCCGCCGACCCGAGCACGCAGTCCAGCCGCGTCGCCGCCACCATCTCGATGATGGTGCGCACCCCGCGCCCCTCGTCACCGACCCGGCGCGCCCACGTCCCGTCGAACTCCACCTCGCTCGACGCGTTCGACCGGTTGCCCAGCTTGTCCTTGAGCCGCTGGATCCGGAACACGTTGCGGGTGCCGTCCGCGAGGATCCGCGGCACGAGGAAGCAGGTCAGGCCCTCGGCGGCCTGCGCGAGCACCAGAAAGCCGTCGGACATCGGGGCGGAGCAGAACCACTTGTGACCGGTGAGCAGATACTCGCCGTCCCCGCCGACCGGCTCGGCCCGGGTCGTGTTCGCCCGGACGTCGCTGCCGCCCTGCTTCTCGGTCATCCCCATCCCGAACAGCACACCCGGCTTGTCGGCCGCGGGCCGCAGGTCCTCCTGGTAGATCTGCGACGTCAGCTTCGGCTCCCACTCGGCTGCCAGCGCCGGGTCCGTCCGCAGCGCGGGCACGGCCGCGTGCGTCATGGACAGCGGACAGCCGTGTCCGGGCTCGGCCTGCGTCCACACCAGGAAACCGGCCGCGCGACGGACGTGTCCGCCGGGCCTGCCCCAGGCGTTGGTCAGACCCGAGGTGACGCCGTGGCCGAGCAGCCGGTGCCAGGCCGGATGGAAGTCGACCTCGTCGATCCGGTTGCCGTACCGGTCGTGCGTCCGCAGCTTCGGCGGATTCTCGTTCGCCTGCGTCCCCCACTCCTGCGCCTGGGCGGATCCGGCGCTGCGGCCGAGTTCCGAGAGCTCCTCTCGTGCCTCGTCGAGAAGGCCCGGTGCGACATGCCGCTCCACGGCTTCGGTGAGGGCCCGGTCGGACGTGTAGACGTCGTACCCCACCAGGGGCGGAGCCTGGTTGGTCACTGTGTGGGTGCTAGCTGCCATGCCGCTACGGTAAGGAGGTGCAGGCAGCAAATGAAACACCCGAGCGGCCACCGGGACGGCTCCACCGGGCCCGGGTCCTCTACCGCAACGTCTCGAAGCGGAAGATGGCGTGGCTGCTCCTGAAAGACACGGTCAACTCGTGCATCGAGTACCGCATTCTGGGCCTCGCGGCCGAGGCCGCGTTCTTCACGCTGCTGTCCCTGCCGCCGCTGATGCTGGGCCTGATCGGTCTGCTCGGCTACATAGACGACTGGACCGACACCACCACCGTCGCCTCGATCGAGGAGAACATCCTCACCGCCGTGGGCACCGTACTGTCCGACCGGGGCGTCAACCAGATCGCCAAGCCGCTGCTGGAGGACGTCACCCACGGCGGCCGGCCGGACATCATCTCCATCGGTTTCGCGATCGCCCTGTGGTCGGGATCGCGCGCGGTCAACGTCTTCATCGACACCATCACCGTGATGTACGGCCTCGACGGCCAGCGCGGCATCGTCGCCACCCGCCTGCTCGCGTTCCTGCTCTACATCATCGCCCTGCTGATCGGGGCGGTGGTCCTGCCCCTGGCGGTCGTCGGCCCCGACCGGGTGGTGGAGCTGATGCCGTGGGGCACGGAAGTGGTGGCGGTCCTGTACTGGCCGGTGGTCATCCTGCTCTCCATCGCCTTCCTGACCACGCTGTACCACGTGTCCGTACCCGTGCGCTCGCCGTGGATCGAGGACGTCCCCGGCGCCCTGGTGGCCCTCGCGATGTGGGTGCTCGGCAGCTTCCTGCTGCGGATCTACCTCACCAGCACGGTCGAGGGCCCGACGATCTACGGCTCCCTCGCGGCGCCCATCGCCGTCCTGCTCTGGATCGGTCTGACCGCGTTCGCGGTGCTCGTCGGCGCCGCGGTCAACGCCGCGATCGACCGTGTCTGGCCGTCGGTCGCGACGTCGGCGGCCCGCGCCGCCAACGAGCGCATGCGCGCCGCCCAGGCGGCGGAGATCCTCGCCCGCGCGAAGGCGGCGCACATGTACGACGACCCGGACGACGACGAGGCGGACGGGGACGACGCCCCCATGCCCTCGGAGTTCCCGGAGCGCTGGTCGCGCTTCCTGCCCCCGGACGACGTACGTTCCCGGCTGCACTCCGGCAGGGAGCACCACAAGCAGGCGCCGCCGGGGGAGTGACGGCGGGTCCCCGGGAGCCGCTCGTCCGCGCCGCCGCGGGACGAGGGGGGAAGCACTAGCCTCGATGGCATGTACGTGGAACGCCCCTCAAGCCTGGAGGGCGCCGTCGTGTGGACCCGCACCCCGGCCGACCGCCCGGGTCCCGCCCACCCCGTACTGCCCGACGGCTGCATGGACCTCATGGTGGTCGACGGCCGGCTCCTCGTCGCCGGTCCGGACTCGCGCGCCCAGATCGCCGACACCCGGCCGATCACGGCCATGGGCGTCCGGTTCGCCCCGGGCACCGCGCCCGCGCTCCTCGGCGTACCGGCGCACGAACTGCGCGACCGGCGCGTCGACATCGCCGATCTGTGGGGTGCGGCCGAGGCCCGCCGGCTCACCGAGCGCATCCTGACGGCCGCCGACACCGTCGGGGAGCTGGAGACCGTGGCGATCGCCCGCGCCGCGGACGCCGAACGTCCCGACCCGCTGCTGGGCGAGGTCGTCCGCCGTCTCGACGAGGGCGGCACCGTCGCCGGCGCCGCTTCCGCGGCCGGCCTCGGCGCCCGCCAGTTGCACCGCCGTTCCCTGGCGGCGTTCGGATACGGGCCCAAGACCCTGGCCCGGGTGCTGCGGCTCCAGCGCGCGCTGACACTCGTACGGGCCGGAGTGCCGTACGCCGACGCCGCACTCACCGCGGGCTGTGCCGACCAGGCGCACCTCGCCCGGGAGATGCGGGACCTCGGCGGTACGACCCTCAGTGCCTACGCGGCGTCCGCGAAGAACGAGATCCCGCAGCCGTCGGGGTCGAGCACCACGGCGTAGCGCTGTCCCCAGACCGCGTCCCAGGGCTTGAGGTGCCCCTGATATCCGGCCGCGGTGAGGTCCGTGTACACGGCGTCCACCTCGGCCGGGCTGTCACAGCGGAAGGCGAGACCGATGCGTTCGCCGCCGCCCGTGGGGCGGGTCCACTCGGGGTCGAAGGAGCGGATGGTCTCCTCGGTGTCCCACAGCACACGCAGCCCGTTGGGCAGCGTCGCCTCGGCGTGCGGGGCGGTGTCGGCGCCGGCCGGGATGTCCAGGCCGATGCGGCGGTAGAAGGCGAGAGATGCGGCCATGTCGGAGGCGACGATGCCGATCGCGTCGAGTTGTGGAGTCATGACGTCAATCTAGGCAGGGCGCCCGCAGCGGGTCTTGAACGAATCGGACCTGTGCGGCCGGCCGAGCCGTCCCGCTCCGTACGGGTGACTTCCCGCCCCGGCAGGACTGACCGTCCCGCGCCGACTCCAACATCACTGAGTGAGAGGGGGAACCACTGCGGAAGGACTCGCCGATGACCACATGCCCCGCCCCTGAGACGACCGGATCCGCGCGTGCCACCACCGTCCCGGCCCCCGCCACGGCCGGAGCCGGGACGGTGCGCGCACGCCGGTACCGGGCCGCCGCGACCCTGTGCGCCCTCGCGGTCCTGTCCGCCACGGCCACCTTCGGCACCCCGGCCGCTGTGGCGGCCGAGGCGAAGCCCGACGCTCTGGTGACCATGGGCGACAGCTTCATCTCCGGCGAGGGCGCCCGGTGGCAGGGGAATGCCGAAGGGCTCAAGAACTTCGGCGGCATCCCGCAGGCTCTGCGCGATGCGACGGACCGTGTGAAGACCGCGGGCATCGGCCTGGAGAAGATCTACAGCCCCGGCTGCCACCGCGCGGACGCCGCCGTCATCGGTGCGGGCACCCCGAAGCGCTTCAACATCGCCTGTTCCGGGGCGGCGACGCAGCATCTGTCGCGGAACTTCCGCACGGAGGAGTCGCAGCTGGCCCGGCTGAGGACGCTGGCCACCGAGAACAACGTCACGGTGGTCGTCGTCTCGGTCGGCGGGAACGACGTCCACCTGACGGACACGATGAAGGTGTGCGCCGACGCCTGGAAGAACAACCGCTACTGCTCGACCGACACAGCGGTCACCGCCCCGGCCGCCGAGCGCGTGCGTACCGTGGGCGCCAAGGTGGCCGAGGCCGTCGAGGCGGTCCGGGCAGCGGTCAAGGACACCGGGTCCTCCCCGCGCATCCTCGTGCAGTCCTATCCGATGCCGCTGGCCTCGGGGAAGGCGGCCACGACCGCCGCGCACGACGAGAACGGCTGGGACCGCTGGAGCGCGTACGGCTGCCCCTTCTACAACCGTGACCTGCGCTGGATCGCGACCGGTCTGGGTGCCGCCCTCAACCGGGAGATCAAGAAGGCTGCCGTGCGGACCGGCGCCGACCACGTCGACCTCGGCCGGCTGCTCGAAGGCCACCAGGTCTGCGGCAAGAAGTCTCTCCAGACCGCCTTCGCCGCGGACGGCGCCGTCGTCTCGCCGCCCGCCACCACGGCCGAATGGGCCCGCTATGTGCCACGGACGAAGACCGAACTCCCCGTCGACGAGGCACAGGAGCTTCTGCACCCCAACTACTACGGCCAGCAGGCGCTCGGCCGCTGTCTGACGCTCGTCGTCGGCAGGCTGGCGACCGCCGAGCCGGGCGCGGACGCCCAGTGCCGCGGAGCCGCGGGAAAGGCGCCGGAACAGGTCGGCGTGACGTTCACGCGCTGAACTCCGAGCGGCGAAGCCCTCGGTGGGTGAGACGCCGCCGCGGCCTGCCTCGTTCGTGAGGCGACGGCCTCGGTGAGTCAGGCGACGCCCCGGCCCCTTCTCCAAGGGACCGGGGCGGGCCAAACACAGGAACCCGCCGGTCTCCCGGCGGGTTCCTCCATGCTGACGGTAAATCAGTTGGCTGCCACGGCAGGAGAGGCAGAGGCGCTCTCGTCCGCCGCCGGCACCGTCCTCGGCGTCAGAAGCCGCTCGGCCAGGAAGCCGAAGACCAGACCGAAGACGGTCCACAGCGTGGCCTGGATGGCCAGCGTCGCCAGCCGGAACTCCCAGACCACCGTGGCCGGGAACCCCTTCGGCACCTCGTTGAACGACGGCAGGAAGGCGTAGGCGAGACCGACGGCGACCACGAAGGCACCGCCCGCGGCGATCGTCGCGTTCCAGTTGCCGAGGCGCGGGGCCAGCCGCTTGCCGAGGATCACCGCTGCCACCGAGAGCAGCACGCTGAGCAGGACCATCAGGAAGTACAGCGAGGTCCGCTGGCCGATCGTGTCGGGGTCGCCGACGGCCGGCGGGTTCGGCGGGTACTTCAGATACGGCACGACGTACACGCTCAGCAGCGCACCGAGCGCGAGCAGCGCGGCTGTGGCGCGCGGACCGAACCGGCCGATGCGGCCGAGCGCGACACAGTAGGCGAGGGCGGCGATGCCGCCGACCGCCACACCGAAGACGAGCACACCGGTGGCGAGACCCGCGGTCGACTGCATGGCCCTGGTGACCAGTTCCTCGCCGCCGTGCTCGTGGGAGTGGCTCTCCTCGAACGCGATGGCGGAGTCGACGGGACCCTCACCCAGGAAGTACGCGACGGCCATGGCGACCGCACCGGCGACCAGTCCGGCGAGCATGCCGCGGACGAGCAGGGCTCTCACAGATATGGAGTTCATGATCGGTTCCCCCGGGATCTCAGTGGCAGGGGAAGCCGAGCAGGTGGCGTCCGTCGTGGACCCACTCGTGAACGTTCTCACCGGCGATGAGCGAGGTGGCGCCCTGCTCGGCGCCGACGAAGTACAGCAGGACCAGCATCAGAATGCCGAAGAAGGCCGCCCAGGGGGCAATCGCCTTGAGCGAGATGGGGGTGATGGCCGGCGCGGTGGTGGCGGGCGCAACGGACTGAGCCATGGCAGAACCTCCTTGGGGAACACGCGTCCCGATCGTGGTGCCTGAGACGAAGGTGCTGGGTCTGACTTCCCGCAGAGGTACGGGTTCACAGTGGCGCGACCGTGCCGGATTCTCACCGGGCTTCCGTCACACCGTCGTCATGTCCACGCGACCGTACCGCTTGCGGGCCCGCGCCGCTACGGCGCGTGGGGGCGCGGGAGAACACCGGAACACCCGTGATGTGCTTGCGCCGTGGGCACTGCGGCGGGAAGGACGGGCAACCGATGACAGTACGGGTGATGTTGGTCTCACCTGCGACGACGGCCGCTGTGCGGGAGGCGCGATTCGGGGCGGACGAGCCGCTGGACGAACTCGGGGCACGCGCGGCGCGGGCCGCCGCAGGCGATCTGCCGCGGGTCCAACAGCCCTTGTGCGCACCGTCGTTGCGCTGCCGCGCGACGGCCGAGGCGCTGGGGCTTCGGGCCGAGCCCGTGGACCGGCTCGCCGACTGGGACATGGGCCGCTGGCGGGGACGGCGGCTGGACGAGGTGAGCGCGAGCGAACCCGAGGCGGTGGCTGCCTGGTTGTCCGACCCGTCGGCCGTCCCGCACGGCGGCGAGTGCCTGACGGCGCTCTGCGCCCGGGCGGGCGACTGGCTGCGTTCCCTGCCCGAGGACGCGGGACGGGTGCTGGCGGTCGTGGAGCCCGCGTTCGCGCGGGCGGTGACCGTCCATGCGCTGGGCCTTCCCACCGAGGTGTTCTGGCGGCTCGACGTGGCACCGCTGACGCTCACCGAACTGAGCGGCCGGGCCGGCCGGTGGAATCTGCGCTGCGGCCGGCCACTCGCGGGGGAGCGGGACCGGCCGTGACCTGTCCGGCCGCCGCTGTGACGGCAGTTGGGGCCCGTTCGGCCGGCAGGGGCCGAACACACCACCGGCGTCGGTCTCCTCGGCCTCTATCCGTGTCCTGGCGCGAGCACCGGGCTCCGCGGAAACGCGGCGACCGCGAGCCGGACATCCTCCTCGCACCCGTCCGCACCGCACTCGCAGGCGAAGGCGAGGACTGTCGTCCGCGGATCTCCCGGTGCCCACGGCCGGGCGTAGAAGGCCAGGTACTGGGAGACGACAGCCCGGTTCGCATACCGCAGCAGCTCACCGCGCCCGGCCGCCGTCCGTGCCGCCGGGCCCTCGGCCAGTGCCGCCGCGAGATGTTTCCCGACCTCGGCAAGCGTGTCCTCGACGCTGCGGCTGCCGTCCACCATGACCGTCGCACCCCCGTACGCCTCCACCTCCTCGGCGATCTCGCGGACCAGGAACCGGTAGAGCTCCCTCTGGCCCCGCTCCAGACCGCGTTCGGCCAGCCGGGCCTCCTGCACCGCCGGCGTGGGCATCAGCCACACGGCGGCGGCTTCGGCGCCGGTGACCGAGGGCGTGACCGGGGTGCCCTCGGCGACGGTCAGCGGCGCGGGCGGCAGCGCCCGGAGATCGTCGAGGATCATGGGCCCGCGTTCGCGGTGCAGGGACATCGAGAACATCTCCGCCACCGGAGCCGACCAGCGCTCCTCACGCGACAGCGCCTCCCACCTCACCGCCCCCGGGTGGCCCGCCGCGAGCGCGCGGTCACGGTGCTCCCAGGTGTGCGCGTCGGCGTTGTACCAGCGCAGACCGTGCCGACGGGCGAGCAGCCTGGCCACCGTCGTCTTGCCGGCGCCGGGCGGGCCGCCGATCCACAGCACCCCGGCGCCCCCACCGCCCGTCACAGGTCCTCGGACGGCAACGGCTGCTCCGTCCAGATGACCTTGCCGTCCGGTGTGTACCGGGTGCCCCAGCGGTCGGCGAACTGGGCCACCAGGAACAGGCCGCGGCCCCCCTCGTCGGTGGTGGCGGCCTGGCGCAGATGTGGCGAGGTGCTGCTGTGGTCCGAGACCTCGCAGATCAGGCTGCGGTCCAGGATCAGCCGGACGTGGATCGGCCCGATGGCGTAGCGGATGGCATTGGTGACGAGCTCGCTGAGGATCAGCTCCGTCGTGAAGGCCTCCTCCTCCAGACCCCACTCCGCCAGCGTGCGTGCCACAGCCCCCCGGACCTCGCCGACCGCGGACGGGTCCGGCCGGACCTCCCAGTCCGCCACCTTCGCCGGGTCGAGTACGCGGGTGCGGCCCACCAGCAGCGCGATGTCGTCCCGCGGTCGCTCCGGGAGCAGGGCCCGGAGCACTGCCTCGCACGTCTCGTCGGGACTGCGGTCCGGATGCCCCGCGACGGTTCGGCGCAGCAGGGCCAGGCTCTCGTCGATGTCCCGCTCGCGGTCCTCGACGAGACCGTCCGTGTAGAGCACCAGACTGCTGTTCTCCGGCAGCTGGAGTTCGAGCGTCTCGAAGGGCAGCCCGCCGAGACCGAGGGGCGGGCCTCCGGGGACCTCCGCGAAGTCCGCGGTGCCGTTCGCGTGGAGCACCACCGGCTGGACGTGCCCGGCCCGCGCCATCGTGCAGCGGCCGGTGGACGGGTCGTAGATCGCGTAGAGGCAGGTCGCGCCGGTGACGCCCGCCTCGCCGCCCTCATTGCCGTCGGCGACCTCCTCCTGGTCGATCCGGGCGACCAGTTCGTCCAGATGCCACAGCAGCTCGTCGGGCGGCAGATCCAGGGTGGAGAAGTTGTGCACCGCCGTCCGGAGCCGGCCCATCGTGGCCGCCGCGTGGAGCCCGTGCCCCACGACGTCGCCGACGACGAGCGCCACCCGCGCACCCGGCAGCGGGATGATGTCGAACCAGTCGCCGCCCACTCCGCCGAGCCCGCCGAGGCCCGCCTGGGCGGGGCGGTAGCGGAAGGCGACATCCAGGGCGTTCTGCTCCGGCAGCCCGCGGGGGAGCAGACTGCGCTGGAGCGTCACCGCCATCGTGTGCTCGCGCGTGTACCGGCGGGCGTTGTCCACGCTCACCGCCGCCCGGGCGACCAGTTCCTCGGCGAGGGAGAGGTCCTCCTCCTCGAAGGCTTCCGGCCGCTTGGAGCGCCAGAACATCGCCACACCCAGGATCACCCCGCGAGCCCGCAGCGGCACCGCGATCATGGAGTGAAATCCGGAGTCGACCAGCTTCTGCGCCCGGACGGGCGACTGCTGCTGCCAGCCTCTGAGCGCGGCGAGATCCGGCTCCAGGACGGCTTCGCCCTTGCCGATCCCCGCGCCCATCGGGGTGGTCGGCAGAAAGCGGATGGCCGTGCCCAGCGGGTAGAGCGCCGTGTCCTGCCGCAGTCCGTGGAACGCCACACGGTGCATCTCCGCGCCGCCGCCGCTCGGCGTGGGCTCCTCGCCGCGCAGCACGGCGGACATCAGGTCGACGGTGGCGTAGTCGGCGAAGCGGCCCACGGCGAACTCCGCCAGCTCCTCGCAGGTGCGCACCACGTCCAGCGTGGTGCCGATCTCCGTACCGGCGTCGTACAGCAGCTTCAGCCGCGCCTGGGCCACGTCCGCCCGGCCGCTGAGCGCCTGGAGCTCGGTGGTGTCGCGGATCGTCGCCACACTGCCGGGCGGTCCGCCGTCCGCGTCGGTCGAGCGCTGGTTCACGGCGAGCAGCCGGTCCCCGACCAGATGCACCTCGTCACTGGCGATGCGTCCCGAGGTCAGCAGCTCCGCGGTGCGGGGGTCCAGTCCCAGCTCGGCGACCGGCCGGCCCTCCACGTCCGCCGGAAGACTCAGCAGCCGCCGCGCCTCGTCGTTGGCGAGCAGCAGCCGCCCCTCGCCGTCGACGATGAGCACGCCTTCGCGTACGGCGTGCAGGACGGCGTCGTGGTGCTCGTACATCCGGGTCATCTCGGTGGGCCCGAGGCCGTGCGTCTGCCGTCGCAGCCGTCTGCTGACCAGGGCCGTGCCACCGGTGGTCAGCAGCAGCACCACTCCCGCGGCGCCCAGCAGCAGCGGGAACTGGTCCTCCACGACACCGCTGACATGGTCGATCGTGATGCCCGCCGACACCATGCCGATGACCGCCCCGTTGGCCCCCCGCACCGGCACCACTGCCTGGACGAGTGGCCCGATGGTCCCGGTGATCTTCTCGGTGACCACTTTGCCGGCCCGGGCCGGGGCCAGGTTGCCGACGAACTGCTTGCCGATCCGGTCGGGGAGCGGATGGGTGTAGCGGATGCCCTGGGTACTGAGCACGACGATGAAGTCGACGCCGGAACGTTTACGCGCCTCCTCGGCGCGCGGCTGGAGAATTGCTGTGGGGTCCGGACTCTCCAGCGCAGCCTCGATACCGGGCGAGTGCGCGAACGTCTCGGCCACCGCCACCGAACGGTTGCGTGCCTCGCGCTCACTGTCCGACCGGGACTGCAGGACGAGCGCGCCCATGCCTGCGGCGACGAGCAACACCACGATCGCCACCTGCAGGAGAAAGACCTGACCTGCGAGGGTTCTCATCCGGAGAACCGAGCGCCGGCGGCCGTAGCGTGCGGCCATGTCCTATTTCTACACCTCCCGCATACGGTGGGCTATCCGCGCACCGTAGAGCGCAACGGCCGCACGCGCGACGCGTTTGCCCAGATGCGTCGCGCGTGCCGGACCAGCTGTCTGCCGGGGAAGTACTCAGCCCAGGCTCAGAACCTCCGTGAGCACCTTCCGCAGCGTCGCCTCGGGATCGGCCGCCGCACCCGGCGAACGCCACGCCACGAAGCCGTCGGGACGGACGAGCACCGCGCCCTCGGGGGTGGTGCCGTGCCGCTCGGCCCAGTCCTCCCCGTCCTCCGGGGCGAGGTCGGCGGCGGGCCCGCCGCCGATCGCGTAGGCCTCCAGAGGTAGGGACAGTCCCGCCGCGGCCTTGCGGGCGCCTTCGCGCCACGGTGAGTTCTCGGCGCACAGCAGCACGAGCGACTGCTCGTACAGGTCCACCGTCGACACACGGCCGTTCTGTCCGGTGACCCAGATGTGCGGGGCCCGGGTGCCGGGGTCCCCCGAGAGCTGCATGCGCTCGGGCACCACGGCCAGCGAGGGGTCGACCCCGACGACCGCGCCCGAGCGGTAGCCGTAGCCCATCGCCACCATCAGCACACCGCCCTGCCGGCCGCCGCCCGAGGTGGGCGACGGTGCGTAGCCGGGGTGGCTGTGCTCCGCCGAGCGGGCCGAGGCGCGCTCGCTGGTGACCCGCGCGACCGGCAGCCGCTCCATGCCGTAGGTGTCGAGCAGCCCCGGCCCGGCCCAGCCCTTCAGTACCGCCGCCAGCTTCCAGGCGATGTTGTGGGCGTCCTGGATACCGGTGTTGGAGCCGAACGCCCCGGTCGGGGACATCTCGTGGGCGGAGTCGCCGGCGAGGAAGACCCGGCCGTCCGAGTAGCGTTCCGCGACCCGTTCGGCCGCGTGCCACGGCGCCTTGCCGGTGATCTCGACATCGAGGTCCTCGGCCCCGACCGCCCGGCGGATGTGGTCGGCGCACCGCTCGTCGGTGAAGTCGTCGAGGGTCTCACCGTCCTCGGGGTGCCACGGAGCGTGGAAGACCCAGCGGTCGACGTTGTTCACCGGCAGCAGGGCCCCGTCCGCGCCGGGCTTGGTCAGGTAGCAGACGATGAAGCGCCGGTCGCCGACGACGTCGGCGAGCTGCCGGGAGTTGAAGGTGACGCTGACGTTGTGGAACAGCTCGCCGTTGCCGGTCTGGCCGATGCCCAGCTGTTCCCGGACGGGGCTGCGCGGCCCGTCGGCGGCGACGAGGTAGTCGGCGCGCACGGTCCTGTGCTCGCCGGTCGTACGGTCCTTGACGATCGCGCTGACACCCTTGGCGTCCTGCTCGAAGGAGAGCATCTCGTTCGAGTACAGCATCTGCGCCCCGAGCCTTCGCGAATGCTCGGAGAGCACCGGCTCGATGTCGTTCTGGCTGCACAGGCACCAGCCGGCGGGACTGATCCGCGCCAGCCGGCCGCCCGGGTCGATCTCCTTGAACAGCCAAGCGGAGTCATTGCCCGTCAGGGACCCGCCCTGAAGGATTCCGTGGTTCTCGGCAAGGACGGCCGCAGCCTCGCGGATGTCCTGTTCCACTCCGCAGACGCGGAACAGCTCCATTGTGCGGACGTTCATTCCTCGTCCGCGGGGGTGGGTGGATGTGCCCGAGTGCTTCTCGACAAGCAGATGCCCGATGCCATGACGGCTCAGGAACATCGAGGTGGCCAGGCCCACCAGGGACCCGCCGACGATCAGTACCGGCACGCGGTGATCGGCGTTCTCTTCCATGGGAACTAGATGCCCGGCGCGACAGGGGTTCCCTCGCCCATTCACCCGCATGGTGCTCAGCTCTCGCGCCGGACGTGGGACCGGACCACGATCGGTTGCGGGAGCGCCCCCGGGCCATGTGGGGCGATCGTTGCGGATCCGCAGGGCTCGACCGTGCGGATTCCACCGACAACTGACGACGGGCCATGTCTGGCACGGTCGCGAAGGAGTGTGAACAAGGATGACAACCTTGTCGGAACGGATATCGCAGTCCGCCTTCGACGGCTCCAGGCTTCGGGTGATTTTGCTGCTGGACCTCCACGACGGGGCGCAGAAGCAGTTCCTCGAGGCGTACGAGCACATGCGGAACCAGGTCGCCTCCGTACCGGGGCACATCAACGACCAGCTCTGCCAGTCGATCGAGAACCCGTCGCAGTGGCTCATCACGAGCGAGTGGGAGAGTGCACCGCCCTTCCTCGCGTGGGTCAACAGCGAGGAGCACGTGGAGACGGTCCAGCCGCTGCACAGCTGCGTACGGGACACGCGTTCGCTGCGCTTCAGTGTGCTGCGGGAGACCGGAGCGCCGTTCACCGAGTCCTTCGCGCCCAGCAAGGGCGGCCTCCAGGCGGCTCCTCGCGTCGGCGACGGAGTGGTCCGGCACGCGCTGACCTTCACGGTCAAGCCGGGCACCGAGGAGAAGGTCGCCAAGATCCTTGCCGGTTACACCTCGCCGTCGGCTCGCGTCGACGACGACACCCGGCTGCGCCGCACCTCGCTCTTCATGCACGGCAACCGCGTCGTCAGGGCGATCGAGGTGCAGGGCGACCTGATGGCCGCGCTGCGGCACGTGGCACGGCAGCCCGAGGTGCGGGCCGTCGAGGACGCCATCAACCCGTACCTGGAGCAGGACCGGGATCTCGACGACCCCAACTCCGCGCGGCTCTTCTTCACCCGTGCCGCACTGCCCGCCGTGCACCATGTCTCGGGCGACGGAGTGGACACCGACGAGGTCAACCGGCACGCGCTGTTCTACCAGGCCAAGGAGGGCTGCGGGATGGCCCTGGCCCGGATGCTCGCCAAGCAGGACGAGGCGGCGGCCGACAGCCCCGGGAACCCCATCGCCGGCAGCACGGTCTTCCAGCGCGACGACATCGTTGTCCGCCTGGTGGACGTCGTCGGGCCGCTGGACGGGCACCCCGCCATGGCACTCGGCGTCGCAGGTGACCGCAAGGCCGCCTGCCTCGCCAAGCTCCTCGCCGACGGCGACGAGGGTGTGCCGACCACCGACGCGGAGATCTCGCGCTTCCTCGCGCGCTCCGACATGCAGCTCATCACCGACCGGAGCGCGCCGCCCGAGTCCTGACGACGTCCTGACCCCGCGCCCGGCGAAGCGGCCAGCGGGCCGAACCACCGGGACCCTGCATCTGGAGGAAGCAGCATGACCACGCACAGCCCACGCATCGTGGACCTCAGCGAGACCCAGCCCAACACCCGGCGAGGCGGTGACCTGCGCGCCGTGCTCACGCCGACGGCCGTGGGAGCGACCAGCGGGTTCATGGGCCTGGCGATCGTGCCGCCCGGTGAGTCCATCGCCGAGCACTACCACCCGTACTCGGAGGAGTTCGTGTACGTGGTGAAGGGGCTCCTGGAGGTGGACCTGGACGGCGAGACGCACTCCATGAGTCCCGACCAGGGCCTCATGATCCCGCTGAACGTGCGGCACCGGTTCCGCAACGTCGGCAACGAGGAGGCCCGTATGGTCTTCCACCTCGGCCCGCTCGCGCCGCGCCCCGAACTCGGGCACGTCGACACCGAGCATGTCGAGGAGGCTGCCGAGCAGGGCAGGCCGCCGGAACGGACTGGGGCCGTTTCGTGAACCGGCGGGTGGCGGTCACCGGGGTCGGCATCGTCGCCCCCGGCGGTGTCGGCGCCCCGGCGTTCTGGGACCTGCTCGCGAGCGGACGTACGGCCACGCGGGGTATCACCCTCTTCAACCCCGAGGGCTTCCGCTCGCGTATCGCCGCCGAGGTCGACTTCGACCCCGCGCGGCACGGTCTCGAAGCCGAGCTGGTGGCGCGCTCGGACCGGTACATCCAGTTCGCGCTGGTGGCCGCCCGGGAAGCCGTACAGGACTCCGGTCTCGACCCCGAGAACGAGGACCCCTGGCGGATCGGGGTGTCGCTCGGCACCGCGGTCGGCGGCACCACGCGCCTCGAGCACGACTACGTCGCCGTCAGCAGTTCGGGCGCGCGCTGGGACGTGGACCACCGCCCGGCGGGACCGCACCTCGAGCGCGCGTTCTCGCCGAGCACCCTCGCCTCGGCGGTCGCCGAACAGATCGGCGCCCACGGTCCGGTGCAGACCGTCTCGACGGGCTGCACCTCCGGACTCGACGCGATCGGCTACGCGTTCCACGCGATCGAGGACGGACGGATGGACGTGTGCATAGCCGGCGCGTCGGACTCGCCCATATCCCCGATCACCGTGGCGTGCTTCGACGCGATCAAGGCGACATCGGCGAACAACGACGACCCGGAGCACGCCTCCCGGCCGTTCGACGCCGACCGTGACGGGTTCGTCATGGGCGAGGGCGGAGCGGTACTCGTCCTCGAGGAGCTGGAGCACGCCCGCGCCCGTGGCGCGACCGTGTACTGCGAGATCGGTGGCTACGCGACCTTCGGCAACGCGTACCACATGACCGGACTGACGCCCGAGGGCCTGGAGATGGCCCGCGCCATCGACACCGCCCTCGGCCATGCCCGGATCAACAGCTCCGCGATCGACTACGTCAACGCGCACGGGTCGGGAACCAAGCAGAACGACCGCCACGAGACCGCGGCGGTGAAACGTTCCCTCGGCGACCACGCCTACAAGACGCCCATGAGCTCCATCAAATCCATGGTGGGTCACTCGCTGGGTGCCATCGGCGCCATCGAACTCGTCGCGTGCGTCCTGGCGATGGACCGGCAGGTGGTCCCGCCGACGGCCAACTACCAGACCCCCGACCCCGAGTGCGACCTGGACTACGTGCCGCGCACCGCCCGCTCCCGGAAGCTGCGCAGCGTGCTCTCCGTCGGCAGTGGGTTCGGCGGGTTCCAGTCGGCGGTCGTCATGACCCGACCCAGTGGGAGGTCAGGATGAGCACCCGCAGCGACCGGCGCACGGTTGTCACCGGGATCGGTGTCATAGCCCCCAACGGGGTCGGTACCGATGTCTTCTGGAAGGCGACGCAGGAGGGCATCAGCGTCCTCGACCGGGTCACCCGGGAGGGATGCGGCGATCTGCCGCTGCGCGTCGCCGGCGAAGTGCGCGGACTGGATCCGGCCACCATGATCGAGGGGCGTTACCTCGTCCAGACCGACCGGTTCACGCACTTCGCGATGGCGGCCGCCGATCTCGCCCTCGAGGACGCGCGGCTCGGCCGCGCCGACTACGAGGACGAGCCCTACGACGTCGGTGTCGTCACCGCCGCCGGGTCGGGCGGCGGCGAGTTCGGCCAGCGGGAGCTCCAGCGGCTGTGGGGCCAGGGCTCCCGCTATGTCGGGCCGTACCAGTCCATCGCCTGGTTCTACGCCGCCAGCACCGGCCAGATATCCATCCGCGGGGGCTTCAAGGGCCCCTGCGGTGTGGTGGCCAGTGACGAGGCGGGCGGCCTGGACGCCTTCGCCCATGCCGCGGGCGCTGTCGCCCGCGGCACGAACGCGGTGGTCGTCGGCTCCGCCGAGGCCCCGCTCGCGCCCTACTCGGTCGTCTGCCAGCTCGGCTACCAGGACCTGAGCACCAGCGACGACCCGGCCCGGGCCTACCGGCCCTTCACCTCGGAGGCCTGCGGCTTCGTCCCCGCCGAGGGCGGGGCGATGCTCGTCGTCGAGGAGGAGTCGGCGGCGCTGCGCCGCGGTGTGCAGCCGCGCGCATACGTGGCCGGGCACGGGGCCACCTTCACCGGTCCTTCCCGGTGGAAGGAGTCCCGGGAAGGACTGGCCATGTCGATCCGTGGCGCACTCGAGCAGGCCGGCTGCGCCCCGGAGGAGATCGACGTGGTCTTCGCCGACGCGCTCGGTGTGCCCGAGGCCGACCGTGCCGAGGCGCTGGCTATCGCCGACGCCCTGGGCGCGCACGGCCGCCGGGTCCCGGTGACCGCGCCCAAGACCGGGATCGGCCGGGCGTACTGCGGCGGGCCCGTGCTCGACGTGGCCACGGCGGTCCTCGCGATGGAGCACGGCGTCGTGCCGCCCACCCCGGGTGTCTTCGACGTGTGCCACGACATCGACGTCGTGACGGGCAAGGCCCGCAAGGCACCGCTGCGTACGGCCCTCGTCCTGAGCCGCGGGCTGATGGGCTCGAACGCGGCCCTGGTGGTGCGCGGTGCGGCCGATCGCCCTCGTGACAACTCGTGACAAGGAGAACTGCCATGTCAGACGTACTGACCATCGAAGAGCTCGCCGCCCTGATGAAGAAGGGCGCCGGCCTCACCGTGGATCCCGCCGACCTCGCCGGCCGGAGCGAAACCCGCTTCGACGAGTTCGGCCTCGACTCGCTCGGTCTGCTCGGCATCGTCGGCGAGCTGGAGAACCGCCACGGCCGTCCCCTCCCGCCCGACGCCGACCGGTGCAAGACCCCGCGGGAGTTCCTCGACCTCGTCAACGCCAACCTCATGAGCGGAGCCTGAAGTGTCCGGACACACCGAGAACGAGATCGTCGTCGCAGCGCCGCTGGATCTCGTCTGGGACATGACCAACGACCTGGAGAACTGGCCGCAGCTGTTCAGCGAGTACGCCTCCGTCGACGTCATCGAGCGCCAGGGCGACACCACGACGTTCCGGCTGACCATGCACCCGGACGAGAACGGGACGGTCTGGAGCTGGGTCTCCGAGCGCACCCCGAACCGTGCGGCGCGCACGGTCGAGGCCCGTCGCGTCGAGACCGGCCCCTTCGAGCACATGAACATCCACTGGGAGTACTCCGAGGTCGCCGGTGGCACGCGGATGCTGTGGCGCCAGGACTTCGCCATGAAGCCCGACGCGCCCGTCGACGACGAGTGGATGACCGACAACATCAACCGCAACTCGAAGGTCCAGATGGCGCTCATCAAGGACAAGATCGAGCAGCGCGACCGGGAGAGCCGCGGCGCCGCGGTTCCCTCCAACTGACCCGGAAGGAAGGACACAGCGGATGAACTCCCCGCACCAGGCGCTGATCGTGGCCCGCATGGCGCCCGAGTCGGCACCCGACATCGCCGAGCTGTTCGCGGCGTCCGACGGCGGCGAACTGCCGCACCTCGTCGGAGTCACCCGGCGCAGTCTGTTCCAGTTCGGCGATGTGTACATGCATCTGATCGAGTCGGACCGCCCTCCGGGACCGGCGATCGCCCAGGTGACCGAGCACCCGGCGTTCAAGGACATCAGCGACCGGCTGACGGCCTTCGTCAGCCCCTACGACCCGCAGACCTGGCGGAGTCCGAAGGACGCGATGGCCCGTCAGTTCTACCGGTGGGAACGCGACAGCACCGCGTGAGACCGCGACGACGCCCCGGCTCCTCCTGATCGGAGGACCCGGGGCGTCGGCGTGCTGCGGGGGTGGTGGGACCGACTCACCCGGGCACGACGGACTCGAACGCGTGGAGGTAGGCGTTGACCGGACGGACCTCACCGACCACCAGGCCCGCCTGCGTCATCCGGTCCGTCATCGACTTCTGGGTGTGCTTCGCGCCGCCCACGTTCAGCAGCAGAAGCAGATCCATGGCGGTCGTGAACTTCATCGACGGGGTGTCGTCGACCAGGTTCTCGATCACCACGACCCGCGCTCCGGGCCGGGCCGCCTCGACGACGTTCCGCAGGGCGCTGCGGGTGCTCTCGTCGTCCCACTCCAGGATGTTCTTGATGACGTACAGGTCGACGTCGACCGGCATCTCGCGGCGGCAGTCGCCGGCCACGATGGTGACCCGGCCCGCGAGGTGACCGCCGTCCCGCAGCCGCGGGTCCGCCTTCGCCACGACGCCCGGCAGGTCGAACAGGGTGCCCTTCACCGTCGGGTGCTTCTCCAGCAGGCTGGCCAGCACATGGCCCTGACCGCCGCCGATGTCGGCCACGGTCCTGACGCCCTTGAGGTCGAGCAGGTCGGCGACGTCCTGCGCCGACTGCACGCTGGACGTGGTCATCGCGCGGTTGAACACGTGCGCCGACTCACGGGCGTCGTCGTGGAGGTACTCGAAGAACCCCTTGCCGTACAGGTCCTGGAAGACGCTCTCGCCGGAGCGCACGGCCTGGTCGAGGCGCGGCCAGGCGTCCCAGGTCCACGGCTCGGTGCACCACAGGGAGATGTAGCGCAGGCTGTTCGGGTCGTCCTCGCGCAGCATCCGGGACATGGGCGTGTGGGCGAACGTGCCGTCCTCGGTCTCCACGAAGATCCCGTAGCAGGACAGCGCACGCAGCAGCCGGCGCAGGGGCTGCGGCTCGGTGGTCACCTTGACGGCGAGCGCCTCGGCGGTGGTGGGCGTCTCGTCGAGAGCGTCCGCCACGCCGAGCCGGGCCGCCGCGCGGACGGCCGCGGACACCGCCGCGCCGAAGACGAGCTCACGCAGGCGCATGGCCGGGGGAGGGGCGGCGACGTCGTCCACGACGGGCTGGACAGGTCTGGGGCTTACGGTGGTCATGCGGCCTCGAATCGTCTGAGGGTCCGCGCTCCGGCGGACCCGGTGAAACGGGGGTTGGGGCTGATCGCGGTCACGGGCTCAGCACATCCCCGCGGGTACGGACGTCTTGCAGCGGTTGCCGCTGAACTTGTTGGTCGCGCCGCCGGTGGCGTTGGCGAGGTCGGCCTTGCCGTTGCCCGTCACCCGGTTGTTCTCGATGACGTTGTCGGTGTTGGCCGCCCCCACGAAGCTCTGGAACAGGACGATGCCGCCGGACAGGGGCGAAGTGCCCACGTTGTCGGTCACCTTGTTGTGGCGGACGACAGTGGCCTCGGAGCCGGTGAGCACGATGCCGGAGCCCTGGAGGAAGGGCAGCCGGGCCGTGGCCGGACAGTGCTTGTTGTTCTTGCTGACGACGTTGCGTGCGATCGTCATCGCGCCGGCCGCCGGCTTCGACTCGTCACCCACGACGAAGATGCCGGCGCAGTTGGCGGTGATCTCGTTGCGGAGTACGGAGAGGTTCCGGACCCGCCGCACGGTGATGCCGATGCGGTTGTCCGACAGCCGGTTGCCGGCGACCACCGCACCGCCGATGTCGGTGGCGCCGCCCTCCCTGTCGATGGTGTTCGCCAGGAAGATCCCGGCGTCACCGTTGGAGCGGGCGGTGTTCTCGCGGAACACGCCCCGGGTGGAGCGCTCCTGGGCGAGACCCCAGGTGCCGTTCTTCTCCGCGGTCACCTTCCGGACCGAGAGCCTGTCGGTACGGGTGGCCCACAGACCGTTCTTCGCGAAGCCGCTCAGCGTCAGAGAGCGGACGGCGACATTCTTCACGGGCTTGCTGTCCGTGCCCCGTACGCAGATGCCGCTGCCGATCTGCGCGCAGGCGTTGGCGGCCCGTGTACCGGCCGCGGCGGGCCGGATGACGGTGGCCGGGCCGGCGCCCCGCAGGGTCAGACCGGACGTGGTGACAAGGACGCTCTCGCGATAGGTGCCGGGTGCGACGAAAATCGTGTCGCCCGGCTTCGCCGCGTCCACTGCTGCCTGGATCGATTCGCCCGGATGGACCGCGCGCATGGTCGCTCCGGACGAGGGGGCGGCGGCGCCCAGTCCCGAGACCATGACGACTGCGGTGCATGCGAGGCACCTGAACTGTCGTTTCGTCATGAGCCGAAGCTATGGGTGATCATTCGGGCCCGCCACACGGAGTGAGCGGATGGATACACCGCGTGCGGCGACCGGGTGTTTTCCGCCCCGCGCCGGTACGACGGAGAAAAACCCGTGGCGCCGGACGGGCGGGCCGGGCTAACGTGACGGCGTTCTCGCGGTGGCCCACTGTCGCCGCGTCAGGCCGAGCATGATCCGGGAGGTGTGAACGATGGCTGTCATCGCGCTGGGCGCTGCCCTCACTCAGATGTTCATCCACTCCACCCCCGTGGTCTCCGGCTGACCTCACCTCACTTCTCCGCGCCTGTGTGCGCGTGCCGGGGCCACCCATGTGAAGGGTCACCCCTTGTCTTTCTCTCCGTCCCACTCTTCTCCTCCGGCGTCGTCTTCTTCGTCATCGTCGTTGTCTTCCTCGTCGGTCGCGTCGTCCTCGCATCCGCTGGCCGCCTACGGCTGGGACGAGGGCTGGGAGGACGAGTTCGCTCCCTACGCCGAGCGGGGTCTGCTGCCCGGCCGTGTCGTACGGGTCGACCGGGGCCAGTGCGACGTCGTCACCGCCGCCGGCCCGGTCCGGGCCGACACGGCGTTCGTCACCCCGCACGATCCGCTGCGGGTCGTCTGCACCGGTGACTGGGCGGCCGTCGACCCGGCCGGCGATCCCCGGTTCGTCCGGACGTATCTGCCGCGCCGGACCGCCTTCGTACGCTCCACCTCGTCCAGCCGCTCCGAGGGGCAGATCCTCGCGGCCAACGTCGACCACGCCGTCATCGCGGTCTCGCTCGCCGTCGAGCTCGACCTCGGCCGGATCGAGCGCTTCCTGGCGCTCGCGTGGGAGAGCGGGGCCCAGCCGGTCGTGGTGCTCACCAAGGCCGACCTGGTGCCGGACGCGACCGGGCTCTCGTATCTCGTCCAGGACGTCGAGACGACCGCGCCCGGCGTGCAGGTACTGACCGTCAGTTCGCTGACCGGCGACGGCATGGACGTGTTCGGTGCCGTCGTCGCCGACGGTACGAGCGTGCTGCTCGGGGTCTCCGGCGCGGGCAAGTCCACCCTCGCCAACGCGCTCCTCGGCGAGGACGTGATGGATGTGCAGGCCACCCGTGACATCGACGGCAAGGGCCGGCACACCACCACGACCCGCAACCTGCTCGTCCTGCCCGGTGGCGGTGTTCTGATCGACACGCCGGGGCTGCGCGGTGTCGGGCTCTGGGACGCGGAGACCGGTGTCGGCCAGGTCTTCGCGGAGATCGAGGAGTTCGCGCGGCAGTGCCGCTTCCACGACTGCGCCCACGAGGCGGAGCCGGGCTGCGCGGTGCTCGCCGCCGTCGAGGACGGCTCACTGCCCGAACGCCGTCTCGACAGCTACCGCAAGCTGCTCCGGGAGAACCGCCGCATCGTCGCCAAGACCGATGCCCGGCTCCGCTCGGAGATCCTCAAGGACTGGAAGCGCAAGGGCGCGGAAGGGCGCGCGGCGATGCAGGCGAAGCGCGGACATCTGCGCTGACGTCGTCCCGACGGTCCTCGACGGGCCTCGACGGGTCTCGACGGGCAGGGTGCGGCGCGCGGTCTCCGCGCGCCGCACCCGGTCAGTCCAGGCCCCAGCTGTGGATCTTCCTCGGGTGGATCCGGATCAGCTCCTCGCTGAAGTGCGGGCCCAGCTCGTGCGGTCCGGTGAGCAGTTCGGCCTCGCCCCTGATGTCCACACCGCGCACCTTCCACGGCTTGAGGCTCACGATGTCGTCGACGACGAGCGCGACCTTCGGGTTCGCCTGAAGGTTGCGCCACTTCTTGGTGGTCGCCAGGGCGTATCCGCCGACCAGGATCGTGCCGTCCTCCTGCGGGAAGAAGCCGACCGGGTTGGCCTGCGGCTGGCCCTTGGGATCGACAGTCGCGAGCCGCCCCAGCCGCTGGGACGCCAGGTAAGCACGCTCGGCATCACTGAATTCGGTCATACCGCCAGCCTCACACGCCGGGCGTGCCCACCGCATCGGATCATCGGTCTACGGCTCCCGGCCTACGCCTCATGCCGGCAACCCCCACCGCGGCGCCGGCGCGTTCGGCCGCACCGGCCCGATCCGCAGGTCCGGGCGGTCGCCATGAGCCGTGATCAGGGCCGACTCGCCCTTGCGCAGCCGGATGCGGATCGCCCCGTCGCCCGCCGGCTCCCCGGTTAGCCGCCGCCCGTGCCCGTCGCGCACCTCGATGGGTCCCTCGATGCCGTGGCGTACGACGCAGGGCGCGCCCGCCTCGCTCCGCAGCCGGACCCAGCGCGTCCTGCCGTTCTCGCGGACCGCGCTGAGCAGGAACGCCCCCTGCGTACGGAAGTCGTGCACGACCAGCTCCCGCCAGGCAGCCGGCAGCGCGGGGAAGACCCGGATCTCTCCGCCCCACGACTGGCAGACCATGTCGTGCACCGACTGGGACGCCGACAGCGGAGTCTCGATGACCGGGCCGGACTCCTTGTACATCGTGTTGGCCTGGATGAAACGGCTCATCAGCTCGCCGAGGTACCTGAGCGCGTCCTCGCCCTTGCCCAGCAGCGCTGACATCGAGGCGGCCCCGGTGAAGGTGTAGCCCTGGAGGGCGCCTTCGAAGCTCACCCAGTGGTCGAGGGACTTCTCGATCAGGGCCCGCTCTTCGGGTGTGCGGCCGGTGACCTCGTACAGCGGATAGACGGCCAGCAGATGCGAGTAGTGCCGGTGCGACTTCGCGAAGGGGACGCCCGCGCCGATCATGTAGCCGTTCGCGTCCACCGGATACGGCGCCAGCCGCGCGAGCACCTCCTGCCAGCGGGGGGCCAGGGGGTCGAGGACGCCCAGTTCCGCGGCCGAGTCCAGCAGGGTGCGGCAGCCCCAGCGCAGCAGCATGAGGTCGTAGTTGCAGTCCGGGGCGTCCACGCCGTACTCGGGCGAAAAGGTCGCGGGCAGATGCAGCTTGCCGTCCGCGCCGGGGGTGAGGAAGTGCAGGTAGTAGTTGACCGCCTTGCGCAGCAGCGGGAACAGGGTGTCGCGCAGGATCGACCTGTCCATGGTGTGACGGTAGGAGAGCCAGACGTTGTGCAGGGCCCAGGTGAGGTTGCCGACCTCGGGGGTCGGCGGGTTCTCGCCGGGGATGCCGACGCCGTACCCGTTGCCGGTCGGTGTCGCGCCGCCGTTGACCAGACGGGTGTCTGTGGTGCGGGGGATGCCGGCCGAGTCGGCGCGGTAGGGCGCGGCGACCTCGGCGGTCAGCTGGGACCTGAACTCGCTCAGCGCCCGGGTCACGGCGTCGAGTTCGAGATGGTTGGAGCCGTGGATCAGCCAGTACTCCAGCTGGACGTTGAGGTTCCACCAGGTGTTGGGCCAGGGAGTGGATTCGAGCCAGGGTCCGCAGGTCGCCATCGCGGGCGCGTCGCGCCGGGCCGCGGACGCCGTCTTGTACAGCTGGATCCAGTAGAAGCGCTGCAACCGGGCATCGGGCAGGGACAGGAAGCTCTTGCGGTAGAAGCGGTCCCACCAGGCGCGGTGGGGGAGTGCGAGCACGTCGTACGGAACGGCCGAGGCGGTACGGACGGCGCGCAGCGCACGGTCGCGAGCGGTCGTTCCCGGGAAGGAGTGCTCCACGCCGACGTAGAGGGTGCGCCCGGCGCCCCGCCGGTCGGCGCGTTCGCGCCAGGCGGTCACATGCTGTCCGCCGGCCAGCAACGGCTGGACGGCCGCGGTCAGTTCACCGTGTTTCTCCACGACGGCCGGCGGATTGCCGCGGTATCCGTCGGGCAGCGGCTTGAACGCGGCCCGCGGACTGATGGCCTCGGCCGGGTGGAAGACCCAGCGGATGTTCTTCTCGCCCGCGCTCGGGGTGATCTCGACGGCCATGACGGAGGCCGTGGTGTGGATGAAGGCGCGCAGCCGTACCGTGCCCGCGGTGGTGGTGAGCGTTCCCGTGAGCTCCGCGTCGCGCAGCCGCAGCCGCCAGTCGAGGCCGGTGATCGTGCCGACCGGCTCCAGGGTGAAGTGGCCGATGGGCAGCCGGGCGAGCCCGAAGAGGGAGCCGAACTCCGGCCGGTGGTCCTGCACTTCGGAGTGCTGGACGTTGAAGCGGACGGCGCCTCGGCCGGGTTCGGCGTAGATGCCGGATCCGAGACGGCCATTGCCGAGGTAGGGGCCCTCGTACCAGGTCGTCGGCATCTTCTGCCAGACGAGGTCGGCGTCGTCCAGGACGGTGCGCCAGATGTCGCCGGCCGCGGTGACGGTGGTCGTCGCGTCCACGGGCGGGGCCGGGGCGGGAAGGGCGGCGGCAGGAGGGGCGGCCGGACCTCCGACGGCCAGCGCGCCGCCGACCGCGACCCCGGTGGCGAGCACGGACCGCCTGGACGGGGGCTCCCCGCCTTCCGGCACGTGCTCGGCCTCGACGGCAGGAGATGGGTCTGGTGCGGTTGCCATGTCGCCTCCCGGCGGCTCGTCTGCCGACATGCCTATTCATCCGAGCTATCCCGGGAGGGAACGTAGAGAAGTGGCGGGAGGTCGTCAATACAGGGAGAGAGATCCGATGTGTCTCCGTTCATCTGAATCCCATTCACGAGCGGTAACGCCGGACCCTCAGCCCCAGACGACCGCGCCCAGCCAGGCACCCACCACGAGCAGCGAGGCGAACAGCTCCACCAGCACACTCGTCCCCACGGCCCGCATCACCGCGCGGGTGGACGCGGCCGCGGGACCGTGCCCGCCGAGCCGCCGGCGCTCATTCAGATAGATCCCGCCGATGAACCCCGGGATCGCACCCACCACGGGCAGCAGAAGGAACCCGAGCAACGCCCCGGTGCCCGCCCAGGCGGCCAGCTCCGGCCTCACTCCCACCTCGCGGATCCTGCGGGGCGGCAGCTGCCACACCACGACCTGGTCGACGAGCAGCACCACCGTCGACGCCACCAGCAGCGTCCAGGCCAGGCCCGTCTGCACATGCAGCGACCACCAGAGCATCCCCGCCCACACCAGCCAGCGCCCCGGCACACCGGGGACGAGCACCCCGACCAGACCCAGCACCATGACCAGGCCGACCAGCAGGAGCTGCCACACGCTCATTTGCCCAGCGTGCAGGATCGGGATCATTCCCGCAGGTCGCGAGCCACCCAGCCCTTCGCGTACGCATGCCAGCCGAGCTGCAGACGGGTCGTCACCCCGGTGAGCTCCATGAGCCCCTTCACGCGCCGCTGGACCGTCCGCAGCCCCAGGTCCAGCTGCTTGGCCACCCGAGCGTCCGTCATTCCGGCGAGCAGCAGCGACAGGATCTCCAGATCCGTCGCGTCGGGGCCCGACGACACCTCCTCGAAGGACCCGCCCACCGCGCCCATTCCGAGCCGCAGCGGCAGCGCCTCCCGCCACACGGCCTCGAACAGGCCCATGAGCGAGTCCAGCAGGCCGCTGCCGTGGACCACGAGCGCGGCCGGGTCGGCGCCACGGCCCGTCAGCGGAACCATCGCCAGGGTGCGGTCCGCGACGACCAGCTTGGTCGGCACCCGGTCCACCACCCGTACCTGCTCGTCGCGGCCCAGCGCGGCGGTCAGCTCCGTGACCCCGCCCGGCGCGGACAGCACCTCGCGCTCGATCACCGCGCGGTAGGTCACCCCGCGCCGCGCCGCCTTCTCCTCGGCGTCGTTGTCCGCTCCGGTGATCAGGACCGGATTTCCGGTGACCAGGGCGCAGACCTCCTCCGTCGCCCCGAGCTGGAGCTGGACGAAACGGTGCGCGACCGCGCTCGCGCCCGTCACCACCTCCACCAGGTCGTGCACGGCCGGCTCGGCGGCCTCGGCGCGGTACTCCTCGGCCAGCAGCGCTGCGGCCAGTTCCGCCTGCTCCAGCTCGTGCCGCTGCTGGGTCAGCAGGGCGCCCAGGGCCACCCCCGGGGGCGCTGCCACCCAGCGGCCGGTGCGCGCCGACGACTGAGCCGCCAGCCCGTGCTGTTCGAGCCGCCGCAGCGCCCGCTCCGTCACGGTCTCGGGCAGCGCGAGCCGATGGGCGAGATCGGTGACCTCCGCCGCCCCGAGCGCAACCAACGCGCGGTACGCGGACTCCTGCTTCTCGTCGAGACCTATCGCTCCCAGCACCAGAACCCTCCCCGGACGTGCACTTCCTCGCCGCGCTGGCGGAAACCGGCCACGGCGTGTTCCCGCCGCGCACATCATCCCTGCACCACCCGCCGCTCTGCCAATGTGGCGCCACCGCAGCACCAACAGCCTTCGGCATCCGTGCCTTTGGTGTGCACTTGTGCCGAATTCAGATGGGGAGAGCGATGCGCCTGATGACGCGTACGGCCCTGGGGGCGGCCACCGCCGCCGTTCTGGCCGTCACGGCGGTCGCGCCGTCGACGGCCGCCGGGCGGCCCGACGACGGTACGACAGGCAAGAGACCGCTGACCGGCAGCGGGTCCGCCGCCGCGCAGGCGGAACGGCCGGTCACCGTGACCCTCGTGACCGGCGACCGGGTGGCCGTGAGCCGCGACCGGTCCGGAGCACCGTCCGCCACCGTCCTGCCCGGCGGTGACGGAACGGCTCCGCTCGTGCAGACCCGCCGGTCCGGCTCGGACCTGTACGTCTACCCCGAGGGCGCCGCAGCGGCCCTCGCGGCCGGCACGGTCGACGAGGAACTCTTCAACGTCACCGGCCTGGTCCGCCAGGGCTACGACGACGCCCACTCCGCCACCCTGCCGCTGATCGCCGTCTACGGCACCGACGTCTCCCGCTCGGTGCCCGTCGTCCCCCGGGGCGCGCGCCGCGGCCTCGTCCTGAACGCCGTCGACGGCGTCGCCCTCCAGGCCGACAAGAAGCAGGCCGCGCACTTCTGGTCCGACGTCACCGCCACCCGCTCGCGCGCCGCGTCGGGGCTCCGCAAGCTCTGGCTGGACCGCAAGGTCGAGGCCACGCTCGACCGCTCCACCCGGCAGATCGGCGCCGACCTCGCCTGGGCCGCCGGCTACGACGGCAAGGGCACCAGGATCGCCGTGCTCGACACCGGCGCGGACGCCGAACACCCCGACCTCGCGGGCCGTATCGCCGCGGCGAAGAACTTCACCGACTCCGACTCCGACACCGACCGTCAGGGGCACGGCACCCACACCCTCTCCACGGCCGGCGGCTCGGGCGCGGCGAGCGGCGGCAGGAAGAAGGGCGTCGCACCCGGCGCCGCGCTGCTTAACGGCAAGGTGCTCAACGACAGCGGCTCCGGCGCCACTTCATGGATCATCGCCGGAATGCAGTGGGCCGTCGACAACAAGGCCGACGTCGTCTCCATGAGCCTCGGCAGCCCCGAACCGACCGACTGCACCGACCCGATGAGCGTCGCCGCGGAAGAACTCTCCCGCAGCGAGGACACGTTGTTCGTCGTCGCCGCCGGCAACGCCGGCCCGGGCCTCAACACCGTCTCCTCGCCCGGCTGCACCCCCGGCGTGCTCACCGTCGGCGCCGTCGACCGCGACGACTCCACGGCCTCGTTCTCCAGCCGTGGCCCCGCGCCCGTCACCCACACCCTCAAGCCGGAGATCTCCGCGCCCGGCGTCGCCATCTCCGCCGCCGCCGCGGGCGGCCGCGGGGTGTACGCCTACCAGGCGATGTCCGGTACGTCGATGGCGACGCCCCATGTCGCGGGCGCCGCGGCCCTCGTCAAGCAGCGCCACCCGGACTGGACGGCCCAGCAGATCAAGGCCGCGCTCGTCTCCTCCGCCACGACCGCCGTCCCCGGGGACGTGCGCGAGACCGGCGGTGGACGGCTCGACGCCAAGGCCGCGATCTCCACGACCGTGACCGGTGCGCCGGCCGTCCAGGGCGGCACCTTCAACTGGCCCCAGGACGGCAGCGACCGCACCACGGTCCAGGTCCCGTACACCAACTCCGGCGACAAGCCGGTCCGGCTGAGCCTGGACGTCCGGTCCGTGACCGGCAACGACGGCTCCCGCATCCGCTCCTCGCTCGCCCGCCTCGGCGCACGGTCCGTCACCGTCCCGGCCGGCGCGACGGTGAAGGTGCCGCTGACCCTCGACCCGTCCGCCCGTATCGACCGCGCCCAGTACGGCGACGTCACCGGCCGCATCGTCGCGACCGCGTCCGGCGTCAGCGTCTCCACCCCCTTCGCGCTGTACGTCCAGCCCGAGACCGTGACCCTGCGCGTCAAGCTCGTCGACCGCTCCGGCAGGCCCGCCGGGGGAGCGTCCTCGCTGGACGTCATCGGCACCGACGACGCGAGCGGCGAGCGGCGGTTCAACGACGGCGCGGCCGACCAGGTCTACCGGCTGCGGCCCGGCGCGTACTTCCTGTCCTCGTTCGTCGACTCGCCCGACCTGACGGTCGGCTACCTGAGCCGCCCCCAGCTCGATCTGACGAAGGACACCACGGTCGTCCTCGACGCCCGCAGGGCCCACCGGCTGAGCGTGCGGACCGACCGCACCAGCGAGAGCCGCACCGTCACCCTGGGCTTCGCTCGCAGCTGGGACGACACCTGGCTGCACTCCGGCAGCATCTCCGGCAACCGGCTCGCCGCCGGCTACTACGCCGACGTCCAGGGCCGCGCCGAGGACGGCCGGTTCGAGTTCGCCAGCTACTGGCGCGCCTACGCCCCGCAGATCGAGAAGCTCTCCGTGGCCGGCGGACCCGCACTGCACCCCGTGGTCGCGAGCCTCGGCTCCGTCAACCTCGACGGCACCGGACAGGCCCCCGTCGTCGACGCCGGCACGGGCACGCCCGAAGAGCTCCGGGCCGCGGGCGCCGACGGCGCGTTCGCCCTGGTCGAGGTCCCCGACACCGACGCCGACATCATCACGGTCGCCCGCAACGCGAAGGCCGCGGGCGCCAAGGCCGTCATCGTGCACCGTCCGGCCGCCGGCCGCTGGCTCCCGTCGACCGGCTTCGGGACCGCGCCGCACCCGGTGCTCGGTCTGGAGGCCGCCGAGGCGAAGGACCTGCTGACGCGGCTCGCGGACGGACCGGTCACCCTCCGCTGGAAGGCCACCGCCGCGAGCCCGTACGTCTACAACCTGGCCTTCCCCGAGACCGGCCCGGTCACCTCGGACCGCACCTACCGGGTGCGCGACAGCAAGCTCGGCCGCAACGAGTCGACGTATCACGCCATGGGTCTGAAGGCCGACTACTCCGACTCCGTCCTCGCCCAGCGCCCCAGCGGCGCGACGGCCTCCGCCTCCGGATTCGACCTGGTCGCCGTCCCCGGCACCCGCACCGAGTACTACACGGCCGGTGACACCTCCTGGGACCACTACGTCTCCTCCAGCTTCCCCTGGGGCGAGTTCCTGATCGACGAGCCGCGCACCTACCGGGCCGGCTCGGTGCGCAAGGAGAGCTGGTACGGCGGGGTCCTCGCCCCGGCCGCCCCGCGCGACACCACGGGCCGGCCGGCGCTGGCCGGTGAACGGCAGGGCAATCTCCTCGGCGTGGCCCCCGCATTCTGGGGAGACGCCGAACACGCCGGTATCGCGGGCTCGTTCGGCGACATCGGCAGCATGCGGCTGCGCCGTGACGGTGAGCAGATCGGCGAGAGCCCGTACCCGTTCGGGGTCTTCGAGGTCCCGGCGGACGAGGCGGCCTACGAACTGTCCCTCGACACCACCAAGTTCGGGCAGCCCGCCGCTGTCTGGAAGCGCTCGACCGAGGTGCTGACGACCTGGAGGTTCCGCTCCCGGCTGGACGAGAACGTCTACTCCCAGGGCCTCGGACTCCTCTTCCCGCACTACGGCCTGCCCGAGGACGGGCTCAAGACCCTGCCGGCGAAGGACGGCCAGAAGATCGCCCTGAGCGTCACCGGGCACGCGGGCTACACGCCCGGCGCCCTGACCGCCGCGAAACTGTCGTACTCGTACGACCGGGGCGAGACGTGGATCCAGGCGTCGACCGCCCGCAAGGACGGAGTCTGGACCGCGACCGTCGGCCACGCGGGCGCGGCGGGCCGGCCCGTCACCCTCAGGACCGAACTGACGGACGCGCGCGGCAACTCCGTCACCCAGCTCGTGGTCGACGCGTACGCCGTGCGCTGACCACGAACGGGTCCGCCGGGCGTTCTTCCCGTGGGGGGTTGAGGCGCCCGGCGGACCACTTTCGCCGCGTTCTTTTTGTGGATGCCCCGTTTTCGTACCGCCCTGGCGGTGGACAATAAGGGCATGAGCCAGCAGGGGGAGAGGCCCACCACCGAGAACGACTGGTGGAACCGGCTGTACGACGAGTCCGCCCCGGACACCGGCCCGGCGACGAAGCCGGGCGACACCTTGGACGACCGCTTCGACTCGGCAGCGGACGCGGTCTCCGCGCCCGAGCCTGCCGCCGATCAGCCGGACCGGCCGAAGGCGTGGTGGGAGACGGACCCGGCGGACACGCTGGAAGTCCCGGGCCTCCCGGAGGGCTTGGCCGCGCCGGCCCCGTCGGCGGGCGGCCCGTCCGGCGACGAGACCTCGGACAGCCCGGACTGGCCGTTCACAGCCCCGGACCGGCAGGCGCCGCGGCCGCCCGCACCCCGCCACGCCGACGAACCCCGGGCGCCCGCCCGGTCGGTGCCGGACCGGCCCGGACCGGATCGGCCGGCTGCGGCACCCGGGTCCGGACTGCCGGACCGCCCCGGCAGGCCACCGGCGTCCACCGACGACCGGTCAGCGGGAACCGGGTTCGATCCGTACCGGCCAGGGAGCGCGTCGTCCGCCCGCCCGCCCCGGCCGTCGGACGACGGCGGGCCGTCCGCACCCGGTACGCCGCCTGTGCCCCCGTCACCGCCGCGCCGGCGTGCTCCGTGGGAGCCACCTGTCGTACCGGCACAGCCGCAGTCCTCGCCCCCCGAGCCCCGGCACGCACCCGTCGCCGCCGAGGTACCCGAGCCGCCGCAGCCCCGGTACGTGCCCGCACCCGTCGCCGCCGAGGTACCCGAGCCGCCCGCGCAGCCTCCCGTCGCATCGCCGCGCCCCCGCGTCGACCACGTCGGTGACGGGCCCCCCACCTACGACCCCGAGCCCACCGCACTCCCCGCCGCCGGCCCCGACGCGCTCGACGACCTGGTCGCCGACACCGTGCTCGACGGCGCCCGGTACGGCACGTACACCCTGCGCGCGGCGTCCGTGCGCGGGGACTCCGCCCGCTTCCGGGGGGAGCCACGGCGCGACGCCCTGCTCACCGCACGGTTCGGCAGCGGACCCGCCGCACTGCTCCTCGTCGCCGTCGCGAGCGGGGCCCGCGCGGCCGAGGGTGCCCATCTCGCCGCCGCCGACGCCTGTCGCTGGATCGGCGGAGCCGTCGGCCGCAGTCATGCCCGGCTGTCGGAGGACATCCGGGCGGGCCGGCGCGGCGACCTCAAATCCGGTCTGCACCGGCTCACCGACCGCAGCCTCGGCAAGCTCCGGGCCGGCGCCGCGGCGCGGGGCGTGGAGCCCGAGGACTACAGCGCCGGTCTGCGCTGCCTTCTGCTCTCCGCCGACCCCGACTGCCGTACCCGCGTCTTCTTCGGAGTGGGCCCCGGCGGCCTCTTCCGGCTGCGCGACGGCGTGTGGCAGGACATCGAGCCGCCCGTTCCCGAGCCGGCGGCCGGCGCTCCCGTGGTCGGGTTCGGCTCCGCACCGGCCGGGGACGGGAGGGACGGCATCCAGGGGAATCCGCTCGCCGGCATCCCCTCGGAGACCCCCGCCGGCGACCGGCTGACGATGGACCTCGGCATCCCGACGCCCCCGGCCCCCTATGTCGAGGCACCACCGCCGCCGCCTCCCGAGCCGTTCCGCTTCCGTGCCTCCGTGGCCCGCCCGGGTGACGCGCTCCTGCTGTGCAGCCCGGGCCTGGCGGAGCCGCTGCGCGGCGAGCCCGCCCTCGCCGACGAACTGGCCGGACGCTGGGCATCCGTCGAGCCACCGGGCCTCGCGACCTTCCTCGCCGACACCCAGGTGCGGGTGAAGGGCTACGCCGACGACCGTACGGCCGTCGCCGTCTGGGAGGCGTAACCGGCTGCGCCATGGGTTGATGGACCTCCGGGCCGTCAAGCCGAGAAGGGTACGCATCCCATGGCCAAGCAGAACGTCGCGGAGCAGTGCGTCGACATCCTCGTCCGCGCCGGTGTGAAGCGGCTGTACGGAGTCGTCGGCGACAGCCTCAACCCTGTCGTCGACGCCGTCCGGCGGCACGACGGCATCGAGTGGATCCACGTCCGGCACGAGGAGACCGCAGCCTTCGCGGCGGGCGCCGAGGCACAGATCACCGGCAGGCTCGGAGCCTGCGCGGGCTCCAGCGGCCCGGGCAACCTGCATCTGATCAACGGGCTGTACGACGCCCACCGCTCGATGGCTCCGGTGCTCGCCATCGCCTCGCACATCCCCTCCGGCGAGATCGGGCTCGGCTATTTCCAGGAGACCCACCCGGACCAGCTGTTCCGCGAGTGCAGCCACTACAGCGAGCTGATCTCCAACGCACGGCAGATGCCCCGGCTGCTGCAGACCGCGATCCAGAACGCGATCGGATGCAGCGGTGTCAGTGTCGTGGCACTCCCCGGCGACATCGCGTCCCAGCCCGCCTCGGCCAAGACGATCGAACACGCTCTCGTCACGAGCCTGCCCTCCGTACGGCCCGGGGACGCCGAGATCGACAAACTGGTCCGGATGATCGACGAGGCGGACCGGGTCACCCTCTTCTGCGGCAGCGGTACGGCGGGGGCGCACGCGGAGGTCATGGAGTTCGCGGAGCTCATCAAGTCACCGGTCGGGCACGCCCTGCGCGGCAAGGAATGGATCCAGTACGACAACCCGTTCGATGTCGGCATGAGCGGACTGCTCGGCTACGGCGCCGCCTACGAGGCGACGCACGAGTGCGACCTGCTGATCCTGCTGGGCACCGACTTCCCGTACAACGCGTTCCTCCCCGACGACGTCAAGATCGCCCAGGTCGACGTCCGGCCCGAACACCTGGGCCGCCGCTCCAAACTGGACCTCGCGGTCTGGGGCGACGTACGCGAGACGCTGCGCTGTCTGACGCCGCGGGTCCGGGCCAAGTCGGACCGCAGGTTCCTCGACAAGATGCTGAAGAAGCACGCCGACGCGCTGGAGGGCGTGGTCAAGGCGTACACCCGCAAGGTCGAGAAGCACATGCCCATCCATCCGGAGTACGTCGCCTCGGTGCTCGACGAACTCGCCGACGACGACGCCGTGTTCACCGTCGACACCGGCATGTGCAATGTGTGGGCCGCGCGCTATCTCTCCCCCAACGGCCGGCGCCGGATCATCGGTTCGTTCAGCCACGGCTCGATGGCGAACGCACTGCCGCAGGCGATCGGGGCGCAGTTCACCGACCGCGACCGCCAGGTCGTCTCGATGTCCGGCGACGGCGGATTCTCCATGCTGATGGGCGACTTCCTCACCCTGGTCCAGTACGACCTGCCGGTGAAGGTCGTCCTGTTCAACAACTCCGCGCTCGGCATGGTGGAGCTGGAGATGCTGGTCGCCGGTCTTCCCTCGCACGGCACCACCAACGTGAACCCCGACTTCGCGGCCGTGGCCCGCGCGGCGGGAGCGTACGGCGTCCGGGTCGAGAAGCCGAAACAACTGGCAGGCGCCCTGAAGGACGCCTTCCGCCACAAGGGCCCGGCGCTCGTGGACGTGGTCACGGACCCCAACGCTCTCTCGATCCCACCGAAGATCAGCGCGGAGATGGTGACGGGGTTCGCCCTGTCGGCCAGCAAGATCGTGCTGGACGGCGGGGTGGGCCGGATGCTCCAGATGGCCCGCTCGAATCTGCGCAATGTGCCGAGGCCCTAGGTGGTGTCCGTAAGACCTGTTGGGTGGATCAGCTCCGGACCCTGACCGCAGCCAGGAGGGTCTCGGCGGCGGCGGTGCGGGCATAGAGGACCGAGCGGCCCGCGCGGTGGGCGCTGACCAGGCCCGCGTCGCGCAGTGCTGTCAGGTACTGGGACACCCCGGCCGCCGAGAGTCCGGTACGGCGTGCCAGGTCGGTCGTGGAGGCCGGAGTCTCCAGCTCGGTCAGCAGCCGCGTGCGTGAGCGGCCGAGCACGGCGGCCAGGGCCTCGGTGCCGGTGATGGGCCGGGACTCCCACAGCAGGCCCACACCCCGGGCCGGATAGGCGAGTTGGGGTGGGTCGGGCAAGGTCACGCGGGTGCGCAGGTCCGGGCCGGTGAAGGCCGAGGGGATCAGCACCAACCCCGCGCCCGCCGTCTCGCGGGTCAACGGCTGCTTGCGGCGGGCCAGCCGCAGGGCGTTGTCGTCCCAGCTCACCGTGGCGTGCAGGTCGTTGAGGAGATGGCTGGTGCCGCGCTCGGCGACCTGGCGGGCCCGGTGGAAGACGTCGGCGTCCAGCACGGTGCGGATCCGGGCCCAGTACGGGGCGAGCGCCAGCTCCCAGTAGGTCTCGACCGCTGCGGTGACCTTGGGCAGAAGGGCCCGTGGGTCGGCGTACAGAGCCCGTGCCCGGGGGCCGAGACGCCCCTGATGCCGGGCCAGGTGGTCGAGGTCGCCACGTACCCGGTCGACGGGTGCGGCGCGGATCGCGGCCAGTTCCGCCGCCAGGGTCGGGGCCGGGCCAACGGGTGCGGGGTTGAGGAAGTCGGGCACGTACCCCGACGGCGGGATCAGCTCGGCGAGCCAGCCCCGGGCGGCCCCGGCGGCCGCCGTGCGCGGCCGGACCTGCTCCACCCAGGGATGGTGCACGGGATGCGTGGCGGCGGACTCCAGCAGTCGGAAGCTGGGAGTGATCTCCCACATCGGCGAGACGGCGAACCGCAGCTGCGCCAGATCATGCGCCGAGAAGGCCAGCTCCTGCAGGGGTACCACTCCCAGAATTCGGACATGCCTTAATCAATGGTGCGCGAGTCTATCGCGCGGCAGTCTTCCGGCATGACAGCAGAGACGATCACCGCGGCGGCATCGGGCAGCTGGACACTCGGGGACCGGGTGGTCCACCGGATCGGGTTCGGCGCGATGCGCCTGACCCAGGAGGGCGAGGCGTTCGCGGCCGATGCCCGCCCGAGCGACCGAGGGCGGGCGGTCAGCGTGCTGCGCCGCGCGGTCGAACTCGGGGTGAACCACATCGACACCGCCGCCTTCTACTTCTCGGCGCTGCGCTCCGCCAACGAGTTGATCAACCGGGCGCTCGCCCCCTACAGCGATGATCTCGTCATCGTCACCAAGGTCGGGCCGGGCCGGGACCCGTCGGGCACATGGCTGCCCCATGCCGGCCCCCAGCAGCTCCGCAGCCAGGTCGAGGAGAATCTGCGCCAGCTCGGCCGCGACCACCTGGACGTGGTGAACCTGCGCATCGTGGGGACCGATTCGATCGCCGAGCGTTTCGGTGCCCTGGCCGACCTGCGCGAGGCGGGGCTCATCCGCCACCTGGGCCTGTCCAACATCCGTCCCCATCACCTCGCCGAGGCTCAGGCCATCGCCCCGGTGGTCTGCGTCCAGAACATGTACGGCATCGGAGCGTCGCCCGAGCAGGAGGTGTTCCTGCGCACCTGCGGTGAACAAGGCATCGCGTTCGTGCCGTTCTATTCCATCGCCGGTACGGGCCGCGAGGCCGGCGCGACCACGGACGCTACCCCTCAGGTGCAGGCCGTCGCCCGCGCCCACGGGGTGAGCGCGGCGCAGATCCGGCTGGCGTGGACGCTGCACCGTGGCCCCCATGTGCTGGCCATCCCCGGTACCGGCAACCCCGACCACCTCACGCAGAACGTGGCCGCCGGAGCCCTGAAGCTGTCCGACGACGAACTCACCGCCCTGGACGTGCTCCACCACGAAGCATGAACCGCTCGGGCCGCGTGCCGACTGCGGCAATGGGCGTACCCCGCCTCCCACTTCTGTGCGCAAAGTCCGTCTCCTGGGAGTGCTTGACCCGGCCCGATGAGTGGCGCGCCGTGGTCGGGGCAATGCTTTCCGTGAACGCTTTCGAGGCCGTTCCGGAGTAAGGGGCTGTTCCGACGTGCGGGTGGGGATGATGAGTGGGCGTCAGGGAGGAGCCGGAGCCGGTGCGGGTGGGTACGGCGGCGACCCCGGGGCGGAGGAGGCGACGGGCCGGCTGCGGCGGCGATTGGGCTGCGCCGACCTCAGAGCCGTCCCCGAAGTCCGGCAGGTGTTGCGGGAGTTGCTGCACCACTGGCACGGGTCCGACCGAGCGAATGTCGCGGAACTGCTGACGAGCGAGCTGGTGACCAACGCACTGATCCACACCGATCACGGCGCCGTGGTGACGGCGACCGTGGCCTCCACCACCCTGCGGGTGGAGGTGCGTGACTTCATGGCGGGGCTGCCCATGCCGAGCCTCCCCGAGGTCCATCTCGGCACCCATGGACGCGGCTTGATGCTGGTGCAGAGCCTCGCGGACGCCTGGGGCGTACGGACGCACAGCATGGGCAAAGTGGTCTGGTTCGAGCTGCACGAAAGGCCGGCCTGAGGGTTCGGGCCGGCCTTCCGGGGCTGTGTCACTCAGCCGAACTGCTGCTCCAGATCCTTGAGTTTGCGCTCCAGCGAGTCCAGCCGCGGCAGCGCCTGGGTGTCGTCCTCGGCGGTGAGGTCGACCGTGCGGGGCTCAGTGCCGTCCGCGCGGACGGCCTGGAGGGAGGGCCGGGAACGCAGCGGCAGCTGTCCCGGCTCCGTTATGGCAGGCTCCGCGACGGACCCCGATCCGCCGGTGACGGCAGGTGCGGAGGCCGAGCCGGCGCCGAGCGCGGGTCCGCCTGCCGCACCGAGGGCGGCGAGCTCCGGCTCCCGGCCGGTGCGACTGCGGCCCCAGGCCCGGTGCTGCCGGTTGAACGCCCTGATGCGCGCCCGCTCCAGCTTCTCCCGGTCCCGCCTGCGGAGACGGTTCTGCTCCTTCTCGCGCCGGTCCTCGCGGACCTCCTCCACCGCCTCGTCCAGGGTGCGTACGCCTTCCAGCAGCATCAGCGACCAGGCGCCGAAGGTCTCCCGGGGGGCGCGCAGCCAGCGGACGATCCGGATCTGCGGCAGCGGACGGGGCACCAGGCCCTGTTCGCGCAGCGCCGCCCGGCGCGTCTGCTTGAGCGCGCGGTCGAACAGGACCGCGGCCGAGAGTGACATGCCGGCGAAGAACTGCGGTGCGCCGGCGTGGCCCAGACCCCGTGGTGCGTGGACCCAGTTGAACCAGGCCGCCGCGCCCGCGAAGGTCCACACCAGCAGCCGTGAGCCCAGGGCCGCGTCACCGTGGCTGGCCTCGCGCACGGCGAGGACGGAGCAGAACATGGCCGCGCCGTCGAGGCCGAAGGGGACGAGGTACTCCCAGCCCCCGGAGAGGTTCAGATTCTGCTGGCCGAAGCCGACCAGTCCGTGGAAGGAGAGGGCGGCGGCCACCGCGGCGCAGCAGAACAGCAACACGTAGGAGGCGGTGCCGTACACGGCTTCCTTGCGCCGGCGGCGTTCCTCGCTGCGTTCCCAGGAGTCCTCGGCCGCAGCCTGCCCGGCGGCCCGCTTGCCGCGCGCGACGACCGCCACCGCGACCAGGACTCCCACCAGCATCACTCCGGCGGGAAGCAGCCAGTTCAGCGATATGTCGGTCAGTCTCATGTGCGGTGTCCCTTGCATCTGCATCGCGGTAGGGCGTTTCGGCCGCCATAGTGGCCGAAGTCCTGGGGACGGCAGAGGGTTTCGGGGCAAGAGAACGCCAACGGGGCCACACGGAGCACAGATAGGTGCGATTTACTCGAACGGCCGTGTGGGCGAAGTGAGTTGAGTTCGATTTAGTCCACTCGCACGGGTGGCGTGGGCGGGCCGGGGGGTCAGGCGTCGGCCAGCAGCCGGGTGATCCTGTCGGCGTCACAGGTGCGCGGACAGGTCCCGCACGTGTCCTCCGGACGCAGCGTGTAGAACAGACAGCAGCTCGCCCGGTCCCGGGTCGGCAGTTCCTCGCCCGCGGGCCCGGTGAGCACCCGGAAGCCGGGGGTGCCGACGTACGGCTTGGTGGTGCCCGGCAGCAGCAGGTCCAGTTCCGTCATGGCGCGCTGCTCCTCGCCGAACAGGCCCGCGATGTACCAGAGGCTCTCGACGACCTCGTCGGTCGCCATGCCCCACAGGGCCCGCTTCCCGCGCCGCATCCGCGGCCCGAAGCCGTCCAGGACGGGCCCGAGATGCTCGGCGACGGCGGCCCTCACCTCGTCGCGCAGGGCTTCCTCGTCCGGCACGACCCGGGCGCCGGGGAGCGCGGCCGCGGGGTCCCCCGGCAGACAGGCGAACTCGGTCACGCGGACCGTCATGTGCCCCAGTACGCGCTGGAAGGCCACGTGCTCGGGCGGCACCCGGGGAACCCGGCGGTGCAGGAACCAGGGGACGGTGATCAGCAGGCAGGCGGGCCAGGCGTAGCGGTGGAGTCCGAAGCTGGCGATCACGTCGGGCCGTGCCTGCTGTCCGTAGTCGCGCAGCACCTGCGCGTTGTCCCAGGCCAGGAAGGCGTCGAGCGCGGGCCCGCCGTGTGCGAGATCACTCGCACCGACCCAGCCGCCGCCGGCGGGGGACTGTTCGCCGTCCTTCAGCTCGCGCACGCGCAACCCGGAGAAGACCTCGGAGAGGCGCGCGTAGGCGTCCTCGACGGGCGAGGTGAGGGAGGGCAGAAGTGTGGGAACGGCCATGCCGGGGACCACCGAATCACGATCGTTAGCAGGTTAGCCTTACCTTACCCGATGTGATCGATGTTTGAACTGGAGGCCGGTCCGCCTATCGTGCTCCAGGGGCCCCGCCATCGCAGGCCGGACTCGGCCCAGCCCGGAGGAGGACCCGAGTGGAGCAGGCCCGAGCGCGCGATGCCGCGACCTCGCAGCCCCACGCCTCGGTGCGCATCCCCGGCCAGCAGGGAGCAGAGGACCGCCCCGTGCCCTGCTCCTCGCCCCGTGTCCCGGAGCAGGCCCGCGGCGAGCACACCCACAGCGAGCCGCCGGCCCCGCACACCGTCCGGCGTCACTCCGTCCGCGGTCAGATCCTCGACGCGCTGCGCACCGCGCTCGTCGACGGGGAACTGGTGCCCGGCACCGTGTACTCGGCCCCGGCCCTCGGCGAACGGTTCGGCGTCTCGGCCACCCCGGTCCGGGAGGCGATGCAGCAGTTGGCGGTCGAGGGCGCCGTCGAGGTCGTGCCCAACCGCGGGTTCCGCGTCATCGTCCGCACCCCGCGCGAACTCGCCGAACTGGCCGAGGTCCGCGCCCTGATCGAGATCCCCGTCATGCTGCGGCTGGCCCGTACGGTGCCCGTCGCGCGCTGGTCCGAGCTGCGTCCGCTCGCGGACGCGACCGCAGCGGCGGCGGCCGTCGGCGACCGCGCGGCGTACGCGGACACGGACCGGGCCTTCCACCGTGCCGTCCTCGCCCTGTCGGGCAATGACCAGCTGGTGATGGTCGCCGACGACCTCCATCGCCGGTCCCAGTGGCCGCTGTCGACCTCCCTGGTCAGCCGCCGGGCGGACCTGGTCGCGGACGCCGCGGAACACATGGCCCTCCTGGAGGCCCTCATCGCCCAGGACCTGACCGTGGTGCGGTCGCTGGTGCGGGAGCACTTCACGGGCGCGGATGGCTGACGCACCGTCAGATCTGATGTGACGGGTATGCCTCCGCGACCCCCGGTGCTGCCGGGGCGGAGGGGACTAAAGTGATGAGCGGTACCGCTCGTGCGCGGTCACGTCCTCAGCAACGGGGGGTTCATCCATGACCGCGGAGTCGCCGGACTCGTCGGAATCGAATGAGTCGAGTGAGTCGAGTGAGTTGTCTGCGTCGTCGATACCCGACGACGCATGGGAGCAGTTCCAGCGGGAGAGCGAGGGCCCCGCGCGGCTGCGGGCACCCAAGGAGCCCTCGGCGCGGGCCCGGATCGTGGCCGAGCGGCTGCGGCGGGCCGACGAGGAGGCCGCGCGGCAGGGCCTCGGCAGGCGCCGCAGGGCGGAGCCCGACGCATGGCGGGCATGGGCATCACGGGATCGGGTGCACAAGCCCCGCAGCAGGGCCTGGGGGCTGGTCTGGGTGGTGGTGGCGGTCGGGGTCGCCCTGGTGGTCATGAATCCCGGCCGAGCGCTGTCCTGGCTCTCGTGACCGTCCGTGCGTGACCGATCTTCTTGCGACGCTCTGACCCTCTGACCCTCTTACGCGCTGACGCTGGTGACGGTCCGTGGCTCCGCGGGCCCCGTGTCAGGAAGCCGGTGGCTCCAGCCCGGTCAGCAGTGACGCCACGTCGAGACCCGTCAGCAGGTATTCCTCGAAAGCCCGGTTGTGCAGCGCCCACGGTGAGCGCCGCAGCCTGACCCGGTCGATCGCCCCGGGTGCGTCGTGGCCCAGCTCGATCAGCGTCTGCGCGGCCACCAGCCCCGACCGGTTGTATCCGGAGTAGCAGCGCACCAGCACACGCCGCCGGCCGCGGACCGCGTCGGCCGCAACCTCCGCGATCCGGCGTACGCGGTCGATCTCCTCCGCGGTGAGCCAGTCGTCCGGGATCGGTACGACCCGGTGCTCCACACCGGGGGAGGGGCCGTGACCCTCGCGGGTGTAGAGGCTGATCACCAGGTCGAACTCACGGTCCACGACCACGTCCTGGTGGTCCCGCTCCCCGTCCGCCCAGACATGGCCGCCCATCCACAGGCCCGTCGTGATCTCGTCCCACCGGGACCGCGGCTCCGGAACGTCCCCTTCCCTGCGGCGCGTTCTCACCGGGCGGACAGCCCGCTCATGCGGCGGGTTCCGGCTGGGCCGGGGACGGCTGCGGGGGGATGCCGGCGGCCAGTTGGCTCTCGAGCCACACCGGCACACCGCCCAGCAGCCGGAACAGCCGTCCCGCCTCCGCCCGGAGCCGGGACGCCTCCGGTTCCGGCTCGCAGTCGGCGAGCGCGGCCAGCGTCGGGGCCGTACCGATCAGATAGCCGAGCTCCTCGCGGATCCGCAGCGACTCCGCGAAGCCGTGCCGTGCCTCGGCCAACTCGCCCTCACGCAGGGCGAGTCCGGCCTGATGGTGCCAGGTGAACGAGAGCAGCAGGGTGTCGCCCTGTGCGGTGGCGCCGTCGTGCGCACGCCGGTACGCGGCGCGAGCGGCCTGCGGCGAGTCGGCGATGTGCTCGGCGACCAGCCCCCGGCGGAAGTCCAGCAGCGGCCGTCCCGGTGAGGTGGGTGCGAGCAGGGCAGCCGCGCGGCCGAGCGCGGACCGGGCCTCGTCCGCACGGTCGCGCACCCCGAGCCGGGTGGCCGCGTAGGCCAGCCTGCCGCGCTCGCAGGCGGCCCCACCGCGCTCCTCGTCGTCCCGGGCGACGGCCTCCGCGGTCCGCAGCGCGTCCTCGGCCTCGGCCCAGCCGTCGCCGGTGAACAGGCAGCGCTCGACGAGCAGTCCGGCACGTTCGAGCGCGGCCGCGGGGTCCGCGGCCCGCGGGGCGAGGAGAGCAGCCGCGTCGGTCCAACAGCCGCGCGAACGCAGCCGCCATACCGCGGTCTGGAGAGGATCGTCACCCGCAGTGGTTCCGTAACCAGACATGGCGGTATGCGCCACTATGCCCTCCCCGAGCACGCCATTGAGCTGTTGAGTAAGTCGCATCTCAGCATGGATGTGCACGCCGGGCCAAGAGGCTAGGTGAATGAATTCACAATCGCTCAGCGGGTGGTGGGATCGTGATATGCGCCGGCGTGGGGGAGTGATCGACCGCAGTGGGCGCGGTCGGTGGGGCTACGGGATCGGCCGCCGAGGCGTCAACCAGCTGGATCTTTCCATGACCGCCACGAGTGAAGTCCCCGATGCCGTGCCGGGGTGACGGCCCCCCCCCGTGCCGAGGGGCCCGCCGGCCACGGATGTCGGCATCCGGCGGGAATGCCGGGTGGGGCGCGATGCGGCGGCGGGCGGGGCGAGTTCGTTCTCGTTGCCTGTACCCGGGTGTACGCGAGCGGGAGGGCCGGGCACGGGTCGAGCGGGAACACCGGCCTGCGCACGCACCGCACCGACCGCGGCCGCAGGTGCCGCCGCTGCGTCAACTCCCCGCGCCCCGAGCCCCGTTCACCGCGGACCCGAAGCGGCCCGCCGTCCCGTCAGCTCATCCGCAGGGCCAGGAAGAAGTCCAGCTTGTCCTCCAGGCGCGACAGGTCCCGGCCCGTCAGTTGTTCAATGCGGCCCACGCGGTATCGCAGCGTGTTCACGTGCAGGTGGAGGCGGGTCGCACAGCGGGTCCAGGAGCCGTCGCAGTCGAGGAAGGCCTCCAGCGTCGGGATCAGTTCCGCGCGGTGGCGGCGGTCGTAGTCCCGCAGCGGGTCCAGGAGCCGGGCCGTGAACGCGCGCCGGACGTCGTCCGGGACGAACGGCAGCAGCAGGACGTGCGACGCCAGCTCGTGGTGGCCCGCCGCACACACCCGGCCGGGGCGCGCCGCCGCCACCCGGCGGGCGTGCCGGGCCTCCTCCAGGGCGCCACGCAGGCCCTCCGCCGAACTCACCGCCGCGCTCACGCCCAGCGTCAGGCGCCCGTCGTCCGCGAGGCCGGCCGACAGCGGGTCGCGTACGGACGACAGCAGGGCGTCCGCGTGCAGGCCCTCGTCGGTGGTCTTGGCGTCTTCCGCGTCCGGGTCCGCGGGTACGGCGGGCAGCGGTACCAGGGCGATCGCCTCGTCACCCGTATGGGCCACCGCGATCCGGTCCGATGAGTCGGGTCCCGGGGCCGTGGGGTCGACCAGGATCTCCTCCAGCAGGGACTGTGCGACCGGGCCGGCCTCGATCGCCGTGGCCGCCGAACCCGGCTGGCCGGTGGACTCCTGGTCCCAGTCCACCCGGGCCACCACGACCTGCCAGTGCGGGGCGGTGCCGAGGCCGGGCAGCAGCACGGGCGCGGCCACCCGCAGACGCGCCGCGATCTCGGCGGGCGCGGCGCCCGTCTGGACCAGTTCGAGGACCTCCTGGGCGAGCCGTCGCCGTACCGTGCGGGCCGCCTCGCGGCGGTCCCGCTCGACGGCGATCAGCTGGGTCACGCCCTGGAGCAGGTCCAGCCGGGCGGCGGGCCAGTCGCCCGCGTCGGCCTCCACGGCCAGCAGCCAGTCGGACAGGACGCTCTCGCGGACGTCCCGGGACGCGGGCGCTGCTCCGCGGCCGGTGTTCCGGATCGGGAAGAGCGAGTACGTCGTACCGCCGAGCGTCGCCCGGTGCGGGCCACGGCGTCCCGTACGGGTCGCGGCCAGATGTTCACCCGCAAGAGTGGCGCTCACGGAAGCGGGGAGCTCGTCGCCCGCGCCGGCGATCTGGCGGCCGGTGGGGGAGAGGACCCAGGCGTGAAGGTCCAGGTCGGAGCCGAGAAGATCGAGGACGACCTCCGGTCCGCCGCCGGCCGGGCCGGAGGTCATCAGCCTTCTGTGCCTGTCTACGACGGCGGCGAGGTCGCCCGCCCGCTCGCCGGAGACCTGACGGACGACATACTCCGTGATCGTTGCGAATGCAACGGATTCATTGACTGCAAACAAGGGGAGGCGATGGCGCGAACACGCCGCCGCCAGATCGTCCGGGATGTCGCCCATCTCGGCCTCGCCCGCCGCCAGCCCCGCGACCCCCGCGCCCGCGAGGATCCGTACGAACGGCTCCGAGTCCTCCGCGGAATGCCGCCACGCCAGCCCGGTCAGCACCAGCTCGCCGCCCGAGAGATAGCGGCTCGGGTCCTTGAGGTCCGTCGTCATCACGCCGCGTACGCCGCGGTCGAGTTCGTCCTCGCCGCCGAGCAGCCGCAGCCCCAGCGCGTCGTTCTCCAGCAGTGCGCGCAGCCGCATCTCGTCGCCGCCGATCTGTCTCGTTGTTGCCGGTGGCCCGTGGCCAGGGTTTCCAGGGGAAAACAGTGGGGTTACTGAGCCCCACCTTTCGTTCGAATCTACAAGACGGGACGGGCGACCAGCCAACTCCTTCATGGTTTCGGTGACTGCACCGACCGGAGCACGCCCTTGTGTACTGATGCCACACCGCGTTAACAGCACGTGAATAACCAGTCGAGGGCCGACCGTCCCGGGCCCGCTGAGACGAACGACTTCGATTCAGAAGAGAGCCACTCATGGACTTCCTTCGCCCCGCCAGCTGGGAGGAGGCGCTCGCCGCCAAGGCAGAGCACCCCACCGCTGTACCCATTGCGGGTGGCACCGATGTGATGGTCGAGATCAACTTCGACCACCGCCGGCCCGAGTACCTCCTGGACCTGAACCGCATCGGTGAGCTGTGCGAGTGGGAGGTGGGCGAGGAGAACGTCCGCCTGGGCGCCTCCGTCCCGTACACGCAGATCATGGAGCAGCTGCGCTCCGAGCTGCCGGGACTGGCCCTCGCCTCGCACACCGTGGCCTCCCCGCAGATCCGCAACCGCGGCGGCGTCGGCGGCAACCTCGGCACCGCCTCCCCGGCCGGCGACGCCCATCCGGCACTGCTCGCCGCGGGCGCCGAGGTCGAGGTGGAGTCGGTGCGCGGCAGCCGCCTGATCCCCATCGACGCCTTCTACACGGGCGTGAAGCGCAACGCGATGGCCGCGGACGAGCTGATCCGCGCCGTGCACGTCAAGAAGGCCGACGGGCCGCAGCAGTACTCCAAGGTCGGCACCCGCAACGCGATGGTGATCGCGGTCTGCGCGTTCGGTCTGGCGCTGCACCCCGAGACCCGGACGGTCCGTACCGGCATCGGTTCGGCCGCGCCCACCCCGGTCCGGGCGACGGCGGCCGAGGAGTTCCTGAACGCCGCGCTCGAAGAGGGCGGCTTCTGGGACAGCAAGAAGATCATCACCCCGTCCGTCGCCAAGCAGTTCGCCCAGCTCGCCTCCGGCGCCTGCAACCCGATCGACGACGTTCGCGGCACCGCGAACTACCGCCGTCACGCTGTCGGGATCATGGCCCGCCGCACGCTCGGCTGGACCTGGGAGTCGTACCGCGGCAACGGCCGCAGCACTGAGGGAGTCGCATAATGCGCGTGAACTTCACGGTCAACGGCCGCAAGCAGGAGGCCGACGATGTGTGGGAGGGCGAGAGCCTTCTCTACGTCCTGCGCGAGCGCATGGGTCTGCCCGGCTCCAAGAACGCCTGTGAGCAGGGCGAGTGCGGTTCCTGCACGGTCCGCCTCGACGGTGTGCCGGTCTGCTCCTGCCTCGTCGCCGCCGGCCAGGTCGAGGGCCGCGAGGTCGTGACGGTCGAGGGCCTGGCCGAATTCGCCCAGCAGCGCTCCGCCGGCGGCTGCGCGACCGGCGCCTGTGGGACGACCCTTCAGGACGCCCGTCAGTGGAGCGCCCAGGGCACCGACTCGCAGACCCGCGAGGGCGCCGAGCTCTCGCCCATCCAGCAGGCGTTCATCGACGCCGGCGCCGTCCAGTGCGGCTTCTGCACCCCCGGTCTGCTGGTCGCCGCCGACGAGCTGCTCGAGCGCAACGCCGAGCCGTCCGACGCGGACATCCGCGAGGCGCTCTCCGGGAACCTCTGCCGCTGCACCGGCTACGAGAAGATCCTCGACGCGGTACGCCTCGCTGCGGCCCGCCAGGAAGAGACGGTCTGACAGCCATGGCCACGACTGGTACCCCCACGAACATCACCCAGGGCTCCAAGACCAAGGGCGGCATCGGCGAGTCGACGCTCCGCCCCGACGGCACCCTCAAGGTCACCGGAGAGTTCGCCTACTCCTCCGACATGTGGCACGAGGACATGCTCTGGGGCCACACCCTGCGCTCCACCGTGGCGCACGCCGAGATCCGGTCGATCGACGTCTCCGAGGCGCTCGCGATGTCCGGCGTCTACGCCGTGCTGACCCACGACGACCTGCCCACCGAGGTGAAGAACTACGGCCTGGAGATCCAGGACACCCCGGTGCTCGCCCACGGCAAGGTCCGCCACCACGGCGAGCCGGTGGCCATCGTCGCCGCCGACCACCCGGAGACCGCACGCCGCGCGGCCGCCAAGATCAAGATCGACTACGCCGAGCTGCCGCTCATCACCGACGAGGCGTCGGCGACCGCTCCGGACGCGATCCTGGTCCACGAGAACCGCGACGACCACCACATCGGCCATGTGCCGCACCCGAACATCGTGCACCGCCAGCCCATCGTGCGCGGCGATGCCGACGAGGCCGCGAAGCGCGCCGATGTGATCGTCCGGGGCGAGTACACCTTCGGCATGCAGGACCAGGCCTTCCTCGGCCCCGAGTCCGGCCTCGCGGTGCCGTCCGAGGACGGCGGCGTCGAGCTGTACGTCGCGACCCAGTGGCTGCACTCCGACCTCCGCCAGATCGCACCCGTACTCGGCCTGCCCGAGGAGAAGGTGCGGATGACGCTCTCCGGCGTCGGCGGCGCGTTCGGGGGCCGCGAGGACCTGTCGATGCAGATCCACGCCTGTCTGCTGGCGCTGCGCACCGGCAAGCCCGTCAAGATCGTCTACAACCGGTTCGAGTCCTTCTTCGGGCATGTCCACCGGCACCCGGCGAAGCTCTACTACGAGCACGGCGCCACCAAGGACGGCAAGCTCACGCACATGAAGTGCAAGATCGTCCTGGACGGCGGCGCCTACGCCTCCGCCTCCCCGGCGGTCGTCGGCAACGCCTCCTCGCTCTCCGTCGGCCCCTACGTCATCGAGGACGTCGACATCGAGGCCATCGCCCTCTACTCCAACAACCCGCCCTGCGGCGCGATGCGCGGCTTCGGCGCGGTCCAGGCGTGCTTCGCCTACGAGGCGCAGATGGACAAGCTCGCCGCGAAACTGGACATGGACCCGGTGGAGTTCCGGCAGCTCAACGCGATGGAGCAGGGCACCCTGCTGCCGACCGGCCAGCCGGTCGACTCGCCGGCCCCGGTCGCCGAGCTGCTGCGCCGCGTCAAGGCGAGGCCCCTCCCGCCCGAGCAGCAGTGGCTCGCGGCCGGTGAGCAGGCGGACGTCCGCGCGCTGCCCGGCGGTCTGTCCAACACCACCCACGGCGAAGGCGTCGTCCGCGGCGTCGGTTACGCGGTCGGCATCAAGAACGTCGGCTTCTCCGAGGGCTTCGACGACTACTCCACCGCCCGGGTGCGCATGGAGGTCGTGGGCGGCGAGCCCGTCGCGACCGTGCACACCGCCATGGCGGAGGTCGGCCAGGGCGGTGTCACCGTCCATGCGCAGATCGCCCGCACCGAGCTCGGCGTCACCCAGGTGACCATCCAGCCGGCCGACACCCAGGTCGGCTCCGCCGGATCGACGTCCGCGTCCCGCCAGACGTACGTCACCGGCGGCGCGGTCAAGAACACCTGCGAGAACGTCCGCGAGAAGGTCCTCGAGATCGGCCGCCGCAAGTTCGGCTCCTACCACCCGGCCTGGGCCACCGCCGAGCTGCTGCTCGAAGGCGGCAAGGTCGTCACCGACGGCGGCGAGGTCCTCGCCGACCTGGTGGACGTCCTCGAGGACGAGGCGGTCGACCTGGAGCTCGAATGGCGCCACCGGCCCACCGAGGCCTTCGACCTGCGCACCGGCCAGGGCAACGGCCACGTCCAGTACTCCTTCGCCGCGCACCGCGCGGTCGTCGAGGTCGACACCGAGCTCGGGCTCGTCAAGGTCGTCGAACTCGCGGTCGCCCAGGACGTCGGCAAGGCGCTCAACCCGCTGTCCGTCGTCGGCCAGATCCAGGGTGGAACCACCCAGGGCCTGGGCGTGGCGGTCATGGAGGAGATCATCGTCGATCCGAAGACCGCGAAGGTGCGCAACCCCTCCTTCACGGACTATCTGATCCCCACCATCCTCGACACCCCGACCATCCCCGTCGATGTGCTCGAGCTCGCCGACGACCACGCGCCGTACGGCCTCCGTGGCATCGGCGAGGCCCCGACCCTGTCGTCCACCCCGGCCGTCCTCGCGGCGATCCGGAACGCGACGGGTCTCGAACTCAACAGGACGCCGGTACGTCCCGAGCACCTCACCGGCACCTGAGTCAAGCCCTCCGGGCGGTACGTCCAGGGAACGTCACACTTCCACGGCGTACCGCCCGGAGCACCGGAGCACCGCACCGCTCGCGGCCGTTCCCCCACCGTTCGTCTCGGGCCGTCCCCCGGGTCGTGCAGCCCACACAGTCATCCCAAATCCCGCAATCTCCGTCTCCATGCGGGTGCCCCTGTGAACCTTGGGAGTAGGCATCATGACCCAGCAGTCCCAAAAGCCCAGAAGCAGCGAGGAGGACGCCGGCACCGGCACCCTCCCCCAGAACCTTCGGCCTGGGGGGACCCCCACCTCGCTTCGCTCGCCCGCCGGACGCTCTTGGCTCGACCGTTACTTCCACATATCCCGGCGGGGATCGACCGTCGGCCGGGAGGTGCGCGGCGGCATCACCACCTTCATGGCGATGGCGTACATCATCCTTCTCAACCCGGTGATCCTCTCGGTCCCCGACGCGACCGGTCACCGGCTCGACGGCGACCAGCTCACCACCGCCACCGTCTTCGCCGCGGCGGCCACCACCATCGTGATGGGCTTCATCGGCAATGTGCCGCTGGCCCTCGCGGCGGGACTCAGCGTCTCCGCCGTCATGGCCTTCCAGGTCGCCCCGGAGATGACCTGGGGCAACGCGATGGCCATGTGCGTCATCTACGGCCTCGTGATCGTCCTGCTGGTCGTCACCGGCCTGCGTGAACTGATCATGAACGCGATCCCGTTGGCGCTCAAGCACGCCATCACCATGGGCATCGGTCTGTTCGTCTGCCTCATCGGTCTCGTCCAGGCGGGCTTCGTCACCTCGATGCCCGGAGACGGAGGCATCGCCGGTGCCAAGCCCATCCAGCTCGGCACCAGCGACATGCTCACCGGCTGGCCGGTCCTCTGCTTCGCCGTCACGGTCCTGCTGATCTTCCTGCTCCAGGTGCGCAAGGTGCCCGGCGCGATCCTCATCGGCATCATCGGCGGCACCGTCTTCGCCGCCGTCGTCCACCAGTTCGCCGGGCTCGACAAGAAGGCCTGGGGCGGTCTGAACGCTCCCGAGCTCACCGGATCCATCGTGAGCACCCCCGACTTCGGCCTCTTCGGCCAGGTCTCGTTCGACGGCATCGGCAGCGTCGGCGGCATCACGGTCGGCGTCATCGTCTTCACCCTCGTGCTCGCCGGCTTCTTCGACGCGATGGGCACCATCATCGGCATCGGTCAGCAGGCGAACCTCGCCGACGACAAGGGCAAGATGCCGGGCCTCAACAAGGCCCTGGCCATCGACGGTGCGGGCGGCGCGATCGGCGGCCTCGCCGGCGCCTCCGGCCAGACCGTGTTCGTCGAGTCCACCGCCGGTGTCGGCGACGGTGCGCGCACCGGCTTCGCCAGCGTCATCACCGGACTCGCCTTCACGCTCTGCCTCTTCTTCACCCCGCTCGCCCAGCTGATCCCGACCCAGGTCGCCGCCGCCGCGCTCGTCGTCATCGGATCGATGATGCTCACGAACGCCAAGCACATCGACTGGAACGACCAGGCCACCGCCATCCCGGTCTTCCTGACCACCGTTCTGATGCCCTTCACCTACTCGATCACCGCGGGCATCGCGGCCGGTGTCATCGCCCACGTCCTCATCAAGGCCGTCCAGGGCCGGGCCCGCGACATCGGCTGGCTGATGTGGGTGCTGTCGGTCGTCTTCCTTGCCTACTTCGCCCTTCACCCGATCGAGGGCTGGCTCGGAGTGAAGTAGCTCCCGCCGCCCGCCACACACTCTGAGGAGACCGACATGCTGGACATCGCCGACGAGCTCAACCGGTGGGTCGAGCAGGGCCGTGAGTTCGCTGTCGCCACCGTGGTGGCGGTCGGCGGCAGTGCGCCCCGGCAGCCGGGAGCCGCGCTCGCCGTCGACAGCGAGGGCACGGCGATCGGGTCGGTCTCCGGCGGGTGTGTGGAGGGCGCGGTGTACGACCTGTGCCGGCAGGCGCTGGAGGACGGCGAAAGCGTCCTCGAACGCTTCGGCTACAGCGACGACGATGCCTTCGCCGTGGGTCTGACCTGCGGCGGGGTCATCGACATCCTCGTCACCCCGGTCCGCGGCGCCGTCATCCCGGCGGCTCTGGCGGCGGCCGCGTCGGGTGAGGCTGCGGCCCTTGCCAGGATCACCGAGGGCCCGGCCGACCTGCTGGGCCGGGCGCTGCTCGTGCGCCCCGACGGCTCCCGCGAGGGCAGCCTCGGCGGCCATCTGGAACTGGACCGTACGGCCGCGGCGGAGGCGGGCGCGCTGCTGGACGCCGGCCGCACCGGCACGGTCACCATCGGCGCGGACGGCAGCCGTTGCGGCCGTCCGCTGACGCTGCTCGTCGAGTCGAGCGTCCCCGCCCCGCGCATGATCGTTTTCGGTGCGATCGACTTCGCCTCGGCGCTGGTACGGATGGGCAAGTTCCTCGGCTACCACGTGACCGTCTGCGACGCACGGCCCGTCTTCGCGACCCGGACCCGCTTCCCGGAGGCGGACGAGATCGTCGTCGACTGGCCGCACCGCTACCTGGACTCGACGGAGGTCGACTCCCGTACGGTCCTGTGCGTCCTGACCCACGACGCCAAGTTCGATGTGCCGCTCCTCGAACTCGCCCTCACCCTCCCGGTCGCCTACATCGGCGCGATGGGCTCCCGCCGGACCCACCAGGACCGCAACAGGCGCCTGCGCGAGGTGGGCGTCAGCGAACTCGAACTGGCCCGGCTGCGCAGCCCGATCGGCCTGGACCTCGGAGCCCGCACCCCGGAGGAGACGGCGCTGTCGATCGCCGCGGAGATCGTCGCCCATCGCCGCGGCGGCAGCGGCGTCTCACTGACCGGCGCCCACACCCCGATCCACCACGACGGCACGGACCGCACCGCGGGCCGCATCGGCTCGGTCGCCTGACCCGTCCGCCCGTCCGCCCGTCCGCCTGTCCGCCCGATCTCGGACGCTGCGCCCCTGCGGGGAACGACGCGGCTCCCGGGCCGGAACGCGCTCCGGCGGCCCACCGGCGGGACGCTCCCGCCGACCGCCAGGAATTCGGTTGCCGAACTCCCGCACGGCACGGTCTCATCAGGGGGAAGACTCGACGACTCAGAGGTGGTGCGTGTATGCCCAGGGCCCGGTGGAAGCGTTCTCGCGATCGGGGAAGGCCTCCCACCCCCGTGGTGTGAACTCCCCGGATGCGAGACGACATCGACCGCTGTCGCCCTGTCCCACGCATCACCCAGGAGTCGTGTCCACGATGTCACGCAACACCTCCCGGCGCGCCCGCACCGAGGCGCGCGCCGAGTCCTTCCGCTGTCTGCAGTGCGGTCTCGACGTTCCGATGACCGCTGCCGGCACCGGCCACCGCAACCACTGTCCGAACTGCCTGTGGAGCCGTCACCTCGACGACACCCCGGGCGACCGGGCGGCCGACTGCGGCGCCCGGATGGAACCCCTCGCCATCTCCGTACGCGGTGATGGAGAGTGGGTGCTCGTCCACCGCTGTACGCACTGCGGTGTGCTCCACGCCAACCGGACGGCGGGCGATGACAACGCCCTGCCGCTGACACGCCTCGCGGTCCGGCCGCTGGCGCAGCCGCCGTTCCCGCTGGAGCGCCTGACCGCGTTGTGACGACGAGTCGTGCGTCCCGGGTCCCCGGACCCGGGACGCACGGCCCGTCTCAGCCGCCCTTCGTCGCCACCACCAGCCGGCAGCGCGGGCTGCCGTCCGTCAGGCGTCCCAGCTCCTCCAGCGGCAGCAACTCCACCGTGAACCCCGCCCGGGTCAGCTCGTCCTGCACCTCGACGAGGCGGAAGGTGCGGTAGTACATGACGAACTCCGGCTTCCAGACCAGGTTCCGTACGCGCATCACCGCGTCGAAGCCCCACAGCGTCCAGTACTGCCGTGAGCCCACCCGCGCGGGCGCCGGAAGCGGGAAGACGAACCGGCCACCGGGCCGCAGCGACCGATGGACCTGGGTGAACAGCGCCGGGAGTTCACGCGGCAGGAAGTGCCCGAACGCGCCGAAACTCACCGCCAGATCGAAGACCGGAGCGAAGGGAAGCGCCCGGGCGTCCGCGCGGACCCAGTGCACCGACGGGCCCTTCGGCGTGCCCGGCTCCGGCAGGACCGCCCGCGCGTGGGCGAGCATCCCCGCACTGAAGTCGACGCCCGTGACCTGCTCCTCGCACACCTGGCGCAGTACGCCGACGCCCGCGCCGGTGCCGCAGCAGACATCGAGCCCCGAGCGGAACGGACCGAGGGCCCGCAACGCGCGGATCACCGGATCCAGTACGCGGTCCGGGGTACGGAAGGGCGTCCTGTCGAACGTGGGAGCCAGCAGGTCGTAGCCGTGCTCGACCGACGAGAGAGCCTGGACGGCCAGCTCGCGAAGGGTGGGGCCCGATGGGGTGAACATCACCTTCACAGTAGTGCCCCGCGTGCCTCAGGGGTTGAACATCACCACTCCACGATCCGTATTCGGAGAGGGTCCCTGCGCATCGTGAGGGCCACAGGCAGGCAGGGGAGGCAGCTTCATGGCCGGCAGCAATGTCACGGCACTCTTTCGCGCGTCCACGGCGCACAGCCCTTCGTACTTCACGCTGAACAGGGCGGGCGGCGCGGAGGCGGGAGAGATCACCGACTTCTGCATCCCGTGCAACCCGTACTTCCCCACCCCTGAGATGTTCGAGATGCTCGGCAGCCGGCTGCGCGAGATCCTCACCTACTACCCGAGCGGCGCCGACACCATCACCGCCGAGCTGTGCCAGGTGCTCGGCCTCAACCCGCAGACCGTCGCCATGGGCAACGGCTCCACCGAACTGATCACCTGGATCGACCACTTGCTGGTCCGCGAGTCGCTGGCCGTCCCCGTGCCCACCTTCGGACGGTGGACCGACCAGCCGATGGAGACGGGCAAGCGCGTCGACATGCTGCTGCTTCCGGAGGCACACGGATTCGGCCTGGACCCGGCCTCCTTCGTGCAGTTCATCCGGTCCCGCGGCTCCCGCACCGCCGTGATCTGCAACCCCAACAACCCCGACGGCGGCTATCTGCCCAAGCAGAAGGTCATCGCCCTCCTCGACGAGCTCCAGGACCTCGATCTGGTCGTCGTCGACGAGTCGTTCCTCGAGTTCTCGGACGCCGAACCCGATCCGAGCGTCGCCGCCGAGGCCGTCCTGCGGACGAACGTGATCGTGCTGCGCAGCCTCGGCAAGAACTTCGGCCTGCACGGCGTCCGCTTCGGCTATCTCGTCTCGAATCCGACGCTCGCGGGCAAGGTGCGCGCCGCGCTGCCCAAGTGGAACCTCAACTCCTTTGCCGAGACCGTGGTGTTCATGCTGAGGGAACACCGCCAGGAGTACGCGCAGAGCCTCGCCCAGGCGCGCCAGGACCGGCAGGAGATGATGTGGCGGCTGTCCCAGCTGCCGGGGCTGACCGTCTACCCCTCGCAGGGGAACTTCCTCTACGTACGCCTTCCGGAGGGGGTGGACGGGTCCGTTCTGCGTGACCGCCTGCTCGGCGAGCACGGCGTGCTGGTGCGCGAGTGCAGCAACAAGGTGGGCAGTTCCAGCCGCTTCCTGCGACTCGTGATCAGACCGCAGCACGATGTGGCACGGCTGATGTCGGCGATGGAACAGGTCCTCTACGGCCGCAGCGTGCAGGTCCCCGAGCAGCCTCCGCAGCCGATGGCGCCGATGCTCTCGCAGGTCCCCTCGCAGGCACAGCCCCAACCCCAGCCCCAGCCGCAGCCCCAGCGCCAGCCGCAGCCCCAGATGCAGATGCAGATGCAGGCCCCGGCACCGATGCTGGCGCTCGCTCAGGAACCGGTCTCGGCCCGGGGGTTGTCCCCGGCCCGCCGGCCGGCCCCCGGCCGCACCGCTGCACCCCCGGCGGCACCCGCGGCCGCGCTCTCGCAGGCGATGGTTCCCGGCTACACGTCGGGGACGGCGGCGGTCGACCGGCTGATCGCGGGGGCGTGACCTTCCGGGGAGAACGGAATGCGTGGCCCTGACGCCGTGTCCGTCCGCAGGCCGACACGCGGCGGCCAGGCCTGCTCCCCGTGGGGTACGGGCAGTTGCGCCGAGCAGGGGACGACCGGCCCGAGGCGGATGCCGAGGATGGCAGCAACCGTCCGAAGGAGTCGCCATGCGCCACCCTGCCGCGCTGCTTGCCACCGCACTGCTGCCCCTGATCGCCCTGTCCACCGCCGGTACGGCGTTCGCGTCCGGGGGTGGATCCGGGCCGGTACGGCTGTCCGGGCCCAGCCCGTTCGCCGGCTGTGCCCCCGGCGCGGCCGACGGACTGATGGCCGAGGGCGCCATCGAACCCGGCCTCGCGTCCGACCCGTCCCGTCCCGGCCGGATGGCCGCGGTGTGGCCGCAGGACCGCCAGCGGGGTCTGGTCGTCGCCGTGACGAAGGACGGCGGCCGCACGTGGAAGCGGTCCGTCGTTCCCGGTCTGACCCGCTGCTCGGGTGGCCACTTCGACTACGTCGACGAGCCGTCCGTGACCTTCACGGGCGACGGCGGACTCGTCGTGTCGGGCGGTCTGTTCATGGCCGACGGATCCGACTCGGCCGGTCTGTCGGTGCGTTCCGACGACGACGGGGCGACATGGGCCGCCCCGGCGGTGATCGCCCGCGAGCCGGACCCGGCCGAGGGCGGGGTCGCCGCCGGACCGGTCGTCGTCGACCCGCGCAGCCCCCGGGTGATGTACGCCGTCACCCCGCGCTTCCCGGCGACGGAACGCTCGCGCAACCAGGCCCTGATCGCCCGCAGCAGCGACGGAGGACGGACCTGGCAGAGCCCGCACCTGGTCGTCGACTCGGGCGAGGGCCACATGGTGTCGGGGCACCGGCTGAGCGTGCTGCCCGACGGCACGCTCGTCGACGTCTACACCCTCATCCGGTTCGGCGGCCCCGTCCTGTCCGTGCAGGCCACGCGTTCCACGGACGGCGGGCGGACCTGGTCGGCGCCGGTCAAGGTGTCCGATCTGCGCACGAAGTGGCTGTTCCAGGACCCCGAGTCGGGGGAGCAGGTCTCCCACACCACGAGCCTGCTCTCCGACTCGGCCGTCGATCCGCGTACCGGGCGGATGTACGCGGCCTGGCAGGACGCGCGGTTCAGCTCAGACGCAGCCGACGGGGTGGCGCTGTCGTCCTCCGGCGACGGCGGGCGCACCTGGAGCGAGCCCGTCAAGGTGAACCGCACACCGGCCGGCATCCCCGCCCCCCATCAGCAGGCGTTCACCGTCTCGCTGGACGTGGCCCGGGACGGGACGGTCGGTGTCGCGTACTCCGACTTCCGCCACAACGACGCCCGGGCGCCCCTGTTCACGGACCGCTGGCTGGTGCGCTGCCGCCCGCTCGCGTCGGCCGCGGGCGGCTGTCATCTGCCGACCGCTGGTACGGACCGCGGTTCAGCCCGTTGGAAGGAGACACGGCTGACTCCCGAGTCCTTCGACATGCGTCAGGCGCCCCGGATTCCCGATGCGAGCAGCCCGCGCGGCTACTTCCTGGGGGAGCAGATGGGACTGGCCGCCACGGGCCGGGGGTTCGCCGCGGCCTGGGCAGTTCCTGATGCCCCGGGCAGCGCGGCGGTCCACGTCCGGCCCGCGGCCTGATACCGCGGCGTCCGGGTGTCTTGACGCAGACACGCCACAGACCTACCTTCCTATCGCTGAGGTTGTTCAGCTATTAACCCATCGTTCAGAATCCTGAACGAGCAGCGGTTGAAGGAGCCCATGATGACCGGTAAGCGTCTCTTACTGGCGGGGACCGCAGCGATCTGCGGACTGATCCTCGTCGCGCCCCAGGCCTCCGCGGAGGTCGAGCCGGGAGGGTGGACGTCGCACTCGCCGTCCTTCTCCGTCCAGGAGAGGGGGTGCGGCCAGGTCGACAACCTCACCTTCCGCCTCACCTGCTCGACCACCAGCGGCGACCAGCGCGCCGAGCGCCGGTACGCCACGTACAACGGCGGCACCCACCAGTTCGAGGGCTACTTCCGCATCACGGCCATGGGCGGGACCCGCATCAGTCTCAAGCAGACGTTCCGCGACGGCTCGTCGGCCGGTCCGTACTTCATGCTCGCCGTCGAGCGCGGCGGTCGGCTGTACGCCGTGCACGGCGGCGCGACCGTCGCCGACGGTGCGACGGTCGGCACGCAGGTCCGCGTCAACACCGTTCACCAGGTGGGCACATCCCACCGCACCTACATCAACGGCTCCCGCCGGCACACGTACGACAGCCCCGGCGGCAGCTACTACGACAAGTTCGGCGCCTATCGCACGAACAGCGGCAACGGGACCGCCACCGTGCAGTGGAGCGGCATCACGTTCTGGCGCAAGTGAGCGCACGGTCCACGGATGACGACGATTCCCCGCCCGGCCGCCCGCGCGCTGCTGGCCACCGCTCTGGTGTCCGCCGTCCTGTCCGGCTGCACGGACAGTTCCCCGGACGCCACTGCGGGCGCGCGGGCGGACGGGCCCGCCGCCGGGAAACCTGACACCACGGCCGGTGTGACGCTGGCGGCCACGCTCGACTCACCGACCGACATCACCCTGCACTGGAGCGGCCGGGACCCGGGGGCGGCGGGGCACGTCGTCGAGTTCGCCACCGAGCGGCAGGGGCCGTACACCATCCTGCAGTTCGCACCGCCCGGCCGGCGGACGTACACCCATCCCGATCTCATCCCGATGACCCCGTTCTACTACCGGCTCCGGCCCTACTACGGGCCGGCGTCGGACGCGGTCGGCATCGCGCTGCCGCCGGGCGGGTTCGGTGAGCGGGATCAGCGGAAGGACCACGGGTGGGCCGAGCCCCGCAAGCTCCCCGGCGACGAAGGGGCCGGCGCACCTCGGCACCCCGTCACGGGAGGCCCGGACAGGGCAGCGGCGCCGACCGGGCTGAAGGCGACCGTCATGCACGCGAACGGTGTGAAGCTCACCTGGCAGGACCACGCCCGGGACGAAGTGGGCTATCTGATCGAGATACGGCCCGCCGGTGCCCGCGAGTACCGGGTCGCCGCGGTCCTCGACGCGGACATCGAGTCCGCCGGGCTGATCACGCTGCCGCAGGAGAAGAAGGCGGCGATCCGCGTCCGGCCTCTGCGCTACGGACACCGGTCCAACATCGTCCACCGCACGACGGGCGCGGAGACGTCCGGCTGAACCGGCTGAACCGCGGGCGGGACGCCGGAGGCCCGAAAGGCGCCACGCCGGACCCGGGTGCCTCTGGCTACCGACGGAACGTCGCGTTCGCGCCGCCGGCCTTGTGCACAACGGCGCAGGCCCGCAGCGGTACACCGCCCCTAGCCTCGCCGGAACAGCACCAACGAGGGGCGGTACCGGTGAACTGGCTCATCCGCGACTACCGCGAGAGCGATCTCGCGGCGGTGGTCCACCTGATCGACACCACGGCCGAGCTCGGCCAGGAGTCCGTGTTCTCGCTCGCCGAGTGCATCGGCGCGCTCACCTCGCGCCAGCCCGCGGTCGTCGCCGTGCACCAGGGCGTACCGATCGGCGCGGCGCTCGCCACCGTGGCGGGCGAGAGGGCCTGGGTGATGCGTATCGCCATCTCCTCCGCCTGGCGCGGCCGGGGTCTTGCGAGCGCGCTCCTCGTGGAGCTGGAGCGGCGCCTGATCGCCGCCCGCGTCGGTCGCATCGCCTATGTGCTGCCCGAGGAGGAACTGCTCGGCGAGGGACTGCTGAACGCCGGGTACACCCGGCAGCCCGCCGTCGCCTACTTCGAGAAGGTCGAGCCGCTGCACGGCCCGGCCGCCAATCTGCTGGAGGACCTCGGCGGCCGGTTCCTGCCGAGCGATCTGTGGACCAGGGTCGCCGGCATGGAGGCCGAGAAGGACCTGATCGAACGGCGGGTGGTGCTGCCGCTGGCGGAGCCCGAGCGCGCCGCCCGGCACGGCGTCCGACCGCCGCGCGCCGTCGCGCTGTTCGGTCCGCCTGGGACGGGCAAGACCACGTTCGCCCGCGCCGTCGCGGCCCGGCTCGGCTGGCCCTTCGTCGAACTGCTGCCGTCCCGGCTGGCGGACGAGGGCAATCTCGCCGCCGCGCTGCGCAGCGCCTTCGCCCGGATCGCGGAGCTGGAGCGGGTGCTGGTCTTCATCGACGAGGTCGAGGAGATCGCCCCGGTGCGCGCAGACGCGGTGCAGCCGGGCGGTATGCACGGTGTGACCAATGAACTGCTCAAGCTCATACCGGGTTTCCGGGAGGGTGACGAGCGCCTCCTGGTGTGCGCCACCAACTCCGTACGCTCACTGGACCCGGCGTTCCTGCGGCCCGGCAGATTCGACTACCTGATTCCGATCGGTACGCCGGACGCGGCGGCCCGGGCCGCGATCTGGTCCCGGTTCACGGACGGCCGCCCTGATGTCGAGGTCCCTGTCCTGGTCGCGGCCAGTGAGCTGTTCACGCCCGCCGACATCGAGCACGCGGCACGGATCGCGGCCCAGAGCGCGTTCGAGCGGGACCTGGAGACGATCGGCGGCGACCCGCTCGACCGCCGCGATCTCGGGGCGGGGACCGAGGACTATCTGACGGCGATCTCCGCGTGCCGCCCGACGGTGACGACCGAAATGATCGAGCAGTTCGGAGCGGACATCACCGCGCATGCGCGGGTGTGACACGAGTACTCAACACCTCCTTTTCCGTTGGCCATTGCATTCGAGCCATCGTGGTCATTCCTGATCGGTAAACGATCAGTAAATGGGAACGGCGTGTCGATCGCGGCGGATACGTTCGAGCCGTGAATCCGAAAAACCTTCCCCAGGCCGACAGGGGCCTTCCCCGGACCGGCGCAGGCCCTTACCGGCCCGGCACCGGACGCCGTGCGCTGCTGCGTGCCGCGGTCGCCGGCGGTGCGACCGCGGTCGGCGGGCTCGCGCTCGGCGCGACGCCCGCCACGGCGGCACCGCGGACCGGCACCCGCCCGGCCACCCCCGCTCACGCGCTCAAGGAGCTTTCCGCGGGCAACCACCGCTGGCGCACTTTCCGCCAGCAACACCCCCACGAGACCAGGGCCGTTCGCCATGCCCTGGTCTCCGGGCAGAACCCGTTCGCGGTCGTGCTGGGCTGCGTCGACTCGCGGGTACCTCCGGAGCTGGTCTTCGATCAGGGCCTCGGCGATCTGCTGACCGTGCGGTCGGCGGGCGAGGTGCTGGACGAGGCGGTGCTGGGCAGCGTCGCGTACGGTGTACTGGAACTCGGCATACCCTTGGTCCTCGTGCTCGGGCACCAGTCATGCGGTGCGGTCAAGGCAGCGGTGCACGCCGACGAGACGGGGGAGGAACTCCCCGTGCACATCCAGTATCTGGCCGACCAGATACGCCCGGCGATAGACCGCGGCCAGCACGGCGACGCACGCGTCGACTCGACGATCGACCGTCAGGTCGCTCTGGTGCACGGCCGGCTCTCGGCGGAACCCGACCTGGCGGCGAAGATCGCCGCCGGTGAACTGGCCGTCGTCGGGGCGCGCTACGAACTGGACAGTCAGCTGGTGCACACGATCGCCTGACGTCACCGAGGGTTTCGGGCTGAGGGCTGTCCCGCCGGGGATTGGGGACAGCCCTCAGGGCCCCGGCGGCGGCGAAGGATGCCGCGGCCGGGGCGCGGCGCATTCGCCGACGGCGCCCTTGCGCACCGCCGTATGGTTCTATACCAGCTGAATGGTGAGTCAGTAGGTGGCTACGACACGGGAAACGGAAGATGACCAACGAGCCGGAAATACCAGCCCTCCTGGGCAGGCCCGAGCGCATGTGGGAACGCGCTGTCGTCCTCGTGCTGATCGCCGTCACCAGAACGGCCCGTCCCGCATTCCGCCTGGGGGAGCGCGCGTTGGAGTGTTCGCATTCCAATGGCGGGTGGAATCTGGAGCTGCTGCCGGACGGCAATGCGCTCTTCTTCGGCCAGGACGTCGACTGCAGCGACACCACCTACGGGGGCGACAAGCCCGTCGACCTGCTGGCGGGCGCGCCCTCCTGGCTGCCCCACGGCAGACTCCGTGATCTGAACGACGGCTATGAACTGGGCTATCTGTACTGGTGGGAGGGGGACCGCTGGGGCCGTGCCCCCTACCCCGACTTGGTCGAGGACGACGGTCTGGCCGCCTCCTGCGACGGCTACGCCGGACTCTTCGACGACAGGTCGCTCGCCGACAGCTGCGCGGACGCGGGCTACCGGGACCGGGAGGTGACCGAGCGCTTCACCGCCCGGGTCGCGTCCCGCACGGTGAACGCCGAGGCTCTCAGAGACCTGATGGACTCGACCTCCGATCCGAGCCCGCTGCCGTGGGAGTCCCGTGTGCCCAGCGCCCTGGAGTGGGCGCAGCGGCTGGGCGTCGCCGAACCGGACCCGCAGCAGCCCGCCTGAACGGACGGGCACACCACAGCCCTCCTGGACCGATGTCTCACGGCTGCCGCTGAGCAGGGCGCACGCGTCGTACGTATCCCTTCCCGTACGCTCCCGCACGCCCCGAAGGGACCTTCAGCATGGGATACGCGACCCGGAGCCGACGGGCCACCGTGTTGCTCGCAGGCCTGCTCGTACTTCCGCTCGCCGGCTGCTCCGCAGAGCCGGACGGGGCGGCGGACAAGAAGGCGGCGGGGAGGCAGGCGGCGGAGAAGCGGACCCCGGCGAAGCAGCAACCCCGCCCGGCCGCGCCGGCGCCGGCTCCCGCGAACGTCGAGAAGATCGGCGCGCTCACCGGCTGCACTCCCGAGGTCCGTGTCCAGGCCAAGGAACTCCGCGAAGGCGTGTGCACGACGGCGCAGGGCAGTTGGACCGTCACCACGTTCCCCGAGGAGAAGTTCAAGACGATCTGGCTGGACAGTGCCCGGATGTACGGCGGGACCTATCTGGTCGGGCCGCGATGGGCCGTCGGCGGAAAGCCGGAGCTGCTGGACTCCCTGCGCAGCAAGCTCGGCGGTGAGGTCGTCCGTCTGCGGGACGCGGCCCCGGGCGGCGCTCCGTCCTCCTGACGCCCCCTTCGTCCCCATCTGCATCACGCGTCCCAACTGCCCTATGTGACAGCGGACTTGTTCACCGTCGATTCGCTCAACCGTGCCCGCGCGGCCACCTGGCTGCGGAATGCTGTCATCGGCTGAGGCGGGGGAATCGGGGGAGGCGTCCGTGGTCGTCGGGCAGAGACGTGTCGTCGAGGAACCGAGCCTGGCCGTACGGCGGCCGTCGTCGTCCTTCTGGTCCCGGCGCGGCTTCCTGGCCGCCTTCCTGCCCGCGCTGGCCTTCGTCCTGACCGGCGTCACCGCGCTGGCCGTCTCCGGCAACACGCTGCTGCCCTTCGAACGCGTCATCACCCTCGAAGGAAAGATGGCGTCCAAGCGCGACTTCTTCGAGGACGAAGAGGTCCAGCGGCTCCTGATGAAGCATCACATCAAGGTGCACATCACGAGCTCGGGCTCGCGCGAGGTGGCGATCCAGGACATCTCCTCGTACGACTTCGTCTTTCCCTCCGGGCAGCCCGCCGCTGATCTGATCACCAGCCGGCTCGCCGCCCGGAACGCCTACGCCAAGGTGCACCGGCCGTTCGTCAGCCCCATCGTGCTCGCCACCTACCGCGAGTACGCCGAGACCCTCCAGGACCGGGGCATGGCCGCCGCCCAGCGCACCCCGGGCCAGGACAGACCGCTCTACTACGGCCTGGACATGCTCGAGTTCCTCCGGAGCATCGACGACAAGCTCCAGTGGAACGACCTGGGGATCCAGAAGTACGGCATCGCCAACGCCAACCGGGTCCTCGCCCAGAGTCCCGACGTCTGCGGCTCCAACTCGGCCGGCACCTATCTCGCGCTCGTCTCCTTCACCTGGCGCGGCAAGGGCAACGAGGTGCCACAGAGCGACCAGGAGGCGGACGCGCGGGCGCGGGCCATCAAGCCGCTGCTGGAGCAGGGACTGCCCGCGGCCGATGTGTTCCGCACGTACATCTCCCCCGAGGGGAAGGGGATAGCGCCGGTGGTCGTGGCGTACGAGCACCAGTACCTCACCTACCAGGCGCAGTTCCTGGCCGAGTCGAAGAGGCTCGACACCGACCGGGTGCTGCTGTACCCGGCCGGACAGATGGTGACGCAGCCGCTGTTCATCGCCCTCACCGAGGACGGCGACCGGCTCGGTGAACTCATCACCCGCGACCCCGAGCTGCGCCGGCGCGCCATGGAACTGGGCTTCCGCATCCTCGATCCCTCGGGCGAGGTAGCGGGGGACCAGCTCTCGCGGTTCCTGACGGAACGGGGCATCCCCGTCCCGTCCGTGGCGAGCGACAACACCCGCTCCTCGATGCCCCGGCTGCGCTTCCTGGAGCGGATGATCTCCGTCGTGGGCGACTGCCCCGCCGCCGACCCCGCTGCCGGGACCTCAGGATGAACAGGCTCTCCCGCCTGACCCGATGGGCCGCCCTCACCCTCGCCGCCCTGGTGCTGGGATCCGCGACGGCGTGCACCACCGACGAGCCCCGGCGGATCAGCCTGAGCGTGCTCGCCGGCTCCGAACTCGCGGACATGGGCCCCCTGTTGGACGACCTCCGCAAGGACACCGGGATCACCCTGAAGATGGACTACGGCGGTGCCGTCGACGCCGGCAACGCGCTCGCACCGGGGAGGTACCGGCACGATCTCGCCTGGCTCTCCTCCGACCGCTGGTTCCAGCTCAAGCTGAAGGAGTCCGGCCGGAACGCCGAGAAACCGCTGACCACGAGCATTATGCGCTCGCCTGTCGTCATCGGCATGAAACCGGCCGTCGCGGCCCAGTTGCGCCGCGGCGCACCGGGCGGGCAGATCTCCTGGGCCGATGTGGCGGACGCGGCGGCCGAGGGGTCTCTCGGGTTCGCCATGGCCGACCCGCACCGCACCAACAGTGGCCTCGCCGCCCTCGTCGGCGTCGCGACCGCCGCCGCCGGCACCGGCGGAGTGCTGCGCCCGGGCGACGTCTCCTGCGACCGGCTGCGCGGCTTCTTCAGCGGCCACCGCCTCACCGACGACTCCACCGTCCGCCTCACCGACGCGTTCGCCCGTCGGCAGGACGGCCTGGACGCTCTCATCACCTACGAGTCCGAGATCCTCGCCCTCAACTCCGGTGGCAGGCTGCGCACCCCGCTGGAGATCGTCCGACCCAAGGACGGCACGGTGCTGTCCGACTACCCCCTGCTCCTGCTCGACCCGGCCAAGCGGGCCGCGTACGACAGGCTGGTCGAGTGGCTCAAGAGCGAGCGCGTCCAGAAGCGGATCATGGAACGCACGCAGCGCAGGCCCATCGACGCCGGCCTGACCCGCATCCCCGCCCTGCGCGAACCGATCGGCAACGCGCTGTACTTCCCGGACCAGCAGGCCGTCGTCGACCGGCTTCTCGCCGACTACGGCGACCCGAAGCGGGACGCGGCCGGGCATGTGCTGTTTCTGCTCGACTTCTCCGGCTCGATGCGGGGAGAGCGCATCGAGCAGCTCCGCGCCACCTTCGACGGGCTCAGCGGCGCCGACGACAGCCGCTCGGGAAAGTTCGTCCGGTTCCACCGCGGCGAGACGGTGACCGTGATGCGGTTCGGCGGCCGGGTCCTCGACGAACGGAGCGTCACCTACAGCGGTCCGCGGGATCTGGCGCGACTGCGGGCCCTCGTGGCCTCCGACGACTTCGGCGACGCCACGGCCATCTGGTCCACCCTCGACCACGCCTACAGGAAGGTCGCGGCCTTGGTCCGGGACCGGCCGGACGTGCCCCTGTCCGTCGTCCTGATGACGGACGGGGAGAACAACGCGGGTCTCGGCCTCGACGCGTTCGTGCGGCGGTACGCGGGCCGTCCGGACGCGGCGCGGGCGGTGCGTACGTACACCGTCCGCTACGGCGAGGCCGACACGGCAGAACTCGACCGGGCGGCACGGGCGACAGGCGGCCGCATGGTCGACGCCACCGCCCAGTCCCTTCTCAGCGCTTTCAAGGAGATCCGTGGGTGCGTTCAGTGAGGCGTGGTGGGATGTCTGGTGGCCGTGGATGCTGCTGTGGCTCGCGACCGCGGCGGGGGCGGCGGCGCTGCTGGGAGCGGTGTTCCTGTGGGCGGTCCGCCGACGCAGGTCCCGCGACCGGAACCTCACCTTCAGCATCTGCTTCTATCTGCACGACCGCTCGGTCATGGACCACTACCAGATGCGCGGTTACGCGGCGGCCCTGCGCAAGGAGGTCGAACAGCGGACCAGTGACAGCAAGGACGGCACCATCCGTGCCAGCGTCTTCGGAGTGAGCGCGGGGGGCGGGCGGCGCGACAACAGCGAGGTCGTCAGCAAGTACCTCCAGGTCGCCGAGCCCATCTCGGTGATCGGCGTCATCATGGACGTCCTCGAAGCACAGGACGTCATCGTCCACGTCGACCTCGTCCGGCAGACCGTGCGGCGCAACGCCGCCCTCATCAACGGCCTGGCCGCACTGCCCCGTTCACGATCCGCGCCCACGACCGCCCGGCTGCGCGACATCGAGGACTTCGTCCTGATCCGCGGCCGCTTCCGCAAGGTCGGCGAGTCGGCGGAGTCGACGGTCCTGCTCGCGCCCTACGGGGATCCCGACGATCCGGCCCGCGGGCCGCGCGTGCGGGTCACCTGCGCGACGGAGGGACTGCGCAACGAGGTCCCGCAGGGCACGTTCTCCGCCCGCTGTCTCGGCAAGGTCCAGGACTGGAACGCGGAGGAGGCCGTGCTGGAGGTGCAGGCGATGGCGATCTTCCGCTGACCGGCGCGCCGACTGCGCGGCGGCCGCACCCCGGCGGGCCGGGCGTGGCAGACTTCCGGCCGATGAACGTCCGGCCCCGCACGGCCGTACTGCTGACTGGCAACGACACCTGGACCGTCACCGCCACGGTCGGTCCGTCATACGCCGGCCGGGCAGGAGGGACATGCTGTGACCCTGTCTTCTTCGAAGGCCCGACTGGCAGCGCTGCGCACCGACCTCGAGCGCCGCAATCCGGCACAGCCCGAATTTCATCAGGCGGCGACGGAAGTGCTGGACACCCTGGCGCCCGTACTCGCCGCCCGGCCCGAGTACGCGGAACCGGGGCTCGTCGAGCGACTCTGCGAACCCGAACGGCAGATCATCTTCCGCGTGCCCTGGCAGGACGACCGCGGTGAGGTTCAGGTCAACCGCGGATTCCGGGTCGAGTTCAACAGCGCGCTGGGCCCCTTCAAGGGCGGACTGCGTTTCCATCCCTCCGTGAACCTGGGCGTGGTGAAGTTCCTCGGCTTCGAACAGGTCTTCAAGAACGCGCTCACCGGGCTCGGTATCGGCGGTGGCAAGGGCGGCAGCGACTTCGACCCGCGCGGCCGCTCGGACGCCGAAGTCATGCGCTTCTGCCAGTCCTTCATGACCGAGCTCCAGCGGCACATCGGCGAGCACACCGACGTTCCCGCGGGTGACATCGGCGTCGGCGGCCGGGAGATCGGCTATCTGTTCGGCCAGTACCGCCGGATCACCAACCGCTGGGACGCCGGCGTCCTCACCGGCAAGGGCCAGGGCTGGGGCGGCTCGGCCATGCGCACCGAGGCGACCGGGTACGGCAGCGTGCTCTTCGCCGCCGAGATGCTGCGTCTGCGCGGCGAGGAGCTCCAAGGCCAGGCGGCCGTGGTCTCCGGCTCCGGCAACGTCGCCATTTACACCATCGAGAAGCTGACGCGCAGCGGCGCCCACCCCATGACCTGCTCCGACTCCGAGGGCTGCGTCGTGGACGAGAAGGGCATCGACCTCGAACTCCTGCGGCAGATCAAGGAGGTGGAGCGCGCCCGGGTCAGTGAGTACGCGAAGCGCCGCGGCGCATCGGCGCGCTACCTCCCCGGCGGCCGGGTGTGGGACGTGCCCTGCGACATCGCCTTCCCGTCGGCCACCCAGAACGAGCTGCACGCCGACGACGCGCTCGCCCTCGTGCGCAACGGGGTCAAGGCCGTCTCCGAGGGCGCCAACATGCCCACCACCCCCGAGGCGGTACGCATCCTCCAGGACGCGGGCGTGGCGTTCGGCCCGGGCAAGGCCGCGAACGCCGGCGGTGTCGCGGTCAGCGCCCTGGAGATGCGGCAGAACGCCTCCCGCGACGCGTGGACCGCGACGCGGGTGGAGGAGGAACTGGCCGTCATCATGCGGGACATCCACCAGGTCGCCCACGACACGGCCGAGCGCTACGGCCTTCCCGGCGACTACGTGGCGGGTGCCAACATCGCGGGGTTCGAGCGGGTGGCGGACGCGATGCTGGCCCAGGGCCTGATCTAGCACGCGCCGGCAACCCCGCCTGCGGACCGGGCCCGCACCGTCTCGGTGCGGGCCCCTCGCACGGCTGCCCGACTGCGCCTCAACGGCGCTGCAAGGCCTTGACGTTGTTCCCGAACGTCCAGTTCTTCGACCCGTCCCAGTTGACCGACCACGTCATCAGGCCCTTGAGCCCTCCGCCGTAGGTGTTCCAGGCCTGCGCGACCAGGTTCGGCGCCATGTGGCCGCCGCCGGCGCCGGGCTGGGCCGGCAGACCCGGGACCTGCTTGTCGTACGGCACCCGGATCGTGGTGCCCTGGACGACCAGGCCCTTGTTCAGGCAGTTGGTCTGCGCGGTGAAGCCCTGGACGGTCCCGGCGGAGTAGGAGTCGCCGGAACAGCCGTACATGCTGCCGTTGTAGTACTGCATGTTGAGCCACCACAGCCGTCCGTTGTCGGCGTACTTCTTCACGATCGGCAGGTACGCGCCCCAGATCGAGCCGTAGGCCACGCTGCCGCCGGTGACGTAGGCGGTCTCGGGTGCCATCGTCAGACCGAAGTTGGCGGGCATCCGCGCGAGCACGCCGTCGATGATGTGGACGAGGTTGGCCTGCGAGGCCGACAGCTGGTTGATGTTCCCGCTGCCGACGAGACCGGTCTCGATGTCGATGTCGATGCCGTCGAAGTTGTACGTCTGGAGGATCGGCACCACCGTCTGGATGAACCGGTCGGCGACGGCACGGGAGCTGAGGTCGATGCCGGCCGTCGCGCCGCCGATGGACAGCAGGATCGTCTGGCCGGACGCCTTGGCCTGGCACATCTCGGCGGGGGTGGCGACCTTCACGGTGGAGTCCATCCCGTCCTCCCACAGGACGGTGCCGTCCGAACGGATCACGGGGAAGGCCGCGTTGAGGACGTTGTAGCCGTGCTCGCGGATGCGGGTATCGGTGATCGGTGTCCATCCGAAGGGCGGATGGACACCGTTCGAGGCGCCGTCCCAGTTCTCCCAGTACCCCTGGAGCACCTTGCCCGAGGGCTTGGACTTCACCGCGCAGGCGACGGCCCGCGGCTCACTCGGCGTGGGCGGTCCGCTCGACGCCGCGGCGGCCGGCAGCGGTACGACGACCGCCATCGCAAGACCGACGCCCAGCAGACGTAACTTCCGTCCGATCATGCCGTGCTCCCTTCGTGCCGGAGTGTTGCCGGAGGAGTTCAGCGTCGTGTGGTCCAGACCTCTCGTCAATAGGTCTGGACCAAGTCGGCGGGATGGTGCGGGCGGTGACGGGGCGGCGGCGGTACGGTCGGGCCGAGTGCGGAGACACCAGGGGGCGCATGTGGCACGAGTGGTGGAGTTGGCGTACTACCCCGTCAAGGGGTGCGCCGGCAGCGCGCTGCACGAGGCGGTGCTGACACCTGCGGGACTCGCACACGACCGGAGTTTCATGGTGGTCGGTGAGCAGGGGGTGTACCGCACCCAGCGCCGGGACCCGCGCCTCGCGCTGATCGTCCCCGCGATCAGCGCCGACGGCCTCCGGCTCACCCTGAACGCGCCCCGGCACGAGCCGGTCGCGATCGGCGTCGACACCACCGGACCACGCAGGGACGTGGATCTGTTCGGTGCCGCCTTCCTCGGGATCGACCAGGGCGACGACGCCGCCCACTGGCTCTCCACCGTCCTCGCCGCACCGAGCAGGCTCGTCCGCGTGCCGCCGGAGCACCACCGGGTGACCGACGGCCGGACACCCGGCACCTCCGGCTACGCCGACAGCTGCGCCGTCCACCTGCTGTCCCGGTCGAGCCTCGACCTGCTGAACGCGAAGCTCGCCGAGCGGGGCGCCGCGCCGATGCCGACGGACCGCTTCCGCCCCAACATCGTCGTCGGCGGCTGGGACGAGCCGCACACGGAGGACCGGGCACGCCGCATCACCGTCGGAACGGCGGAACTGGGCTACGCCAAACCGGCCATTCGCTGCGCCGTGACGGTGGTCGACCAGCTGACCGGCGAACGGGACGGCCCGGAGCCGCTCCGCTCGCTGGCCGGCTACCGCCGCGCGAGGGAGGGCGGCGTCGCCTTCGGCGCGAAATTCGCGGTGGTGCGGCCCGGCACGCTGTCCGTGGGCGACGAACTGACCGTCGGCACCTGGGGAGAGACCGAGGTGTAGCCGCGGTGGGCACTCACCCGCGGTCGTCCTCCGGCAAGGCGAAGAAACTGCCGCCGCGCTCGTCGACATGCACCACGTACCTGCCCACGCGGACGACCTGCACCGGGCCCGACCGCCAGGCGGCGCACGGCCCTTCGCTGCCGGGCAGGGGTGTCCAGACCTCGTGGAACGTGCTGCCGTCCGGGTTCGTGCCCGACTCGGTCATGTCACCGCCGGACGCACGCTCCAGCCGCCCCACGTCCTCGCCCGGTTCCCCGACGTCGTGATGGAACCGGACCAGGCCGTCGTCGTAGGCGGTGACGCCGGCGAAACCCCGGCTGTCGGCGTACCAGTCGCCGGCCTGGAGCCAGACCACGTGCTCGTTCTCCCGCAACGGCCCGCCGTCACGGCTGATTCCGGCGCGCAGCCATGCGCCGGGAGAGGGTGGCTTCACCCGCCCAGCATGTCAGCCGGGCGACCTGTCGGCGGCCCGGCGGGTCAGCGGCAGAGCACGTCAGTCGTAGAGCATGCCGGCGCAGAGCACGTCAGCGGCGCCAGAGCCGCCGCAGTCCACGAGGCTGCGGGACACCACCCGCCCTGGTCGTCTCACCGGCAGACGCCGGATGGGCCGACTCACGCCGCAGGAAGTACTCCGCGTCCTTCGGGCGGCCCATCTCCGTGGTCCGCGGCCTCGGCGCCGGCTCCAGGTGCGGAATGTACTTGGAGCAGTGGACGTACGCCTCGTGCACCGTCACATGCACCCACAACTGCGCCTGCCGTCCCGGAGCCGCGTCCCGGGGAAGGCCCGGGTGCGCGGCGCGCTGCTCCTCGTCGGTGCGCAGTGCGGCCGCGCCGTTGACGTGCAGACCTATGTGATGCCGCGTGAAGTCGACGAACAGCAGGCCGAGATGGGGATTCTCGACGAGGTTGCCCACACCGGCCAGGACGCCGTTGCCTCGGTACTCGGGATAGGTCAGCGTGCGGTCGTCCAGCACGGTGACGAACCCGGGCGGGCCGCCGCGGAACGTCGCGTCACAGGCACCGCCGGCGTCCGCCGTGGACAGGAACACCATGGTCTGGTTGCCGATGAACTCCCGCATGGGAGGCGTGAGAACGTCGTGCATCTGCCGGTCGTAGAAGTCGGCAGCCCGCTCGGCGGTGCCGAACTGCTTCTGGGCCAGCCGTTCCCCGTAGGAGCCGAACTCCTGGTCGCTGGTGGTCACGGCGGGTGGGCCTCCTCGGAAAAACGGCTGGATCCGACGGAGGCTCATTTTCCTCTGCGGCGCATCTCCCCGTCCAGGGACGGGGAGATGTACCCGGCAGGTCGTCAGGGGGCCCGGCCCGCTCACCCGCCGTCCGCCTCACCTGCCGGGACGCTCCGGGCGATACGTGTCCCGCCGGTCCGGCTTACCCGGGTGCTCGCCCGGCCCCTCGGTGTGGCTGGCCAGAGGGGTGGGGGACAGCGCGGTGCTCTCCTCACCCGGCTCCAGCAGGGTGTCCGCCGGGCCGACGATCAAGGGGTCGGGACGGCCGACCGTCTCCTTGTCCTTGCTCGCGTAGTCCAGCTGCGAGAGCAGGCTGCGCATCGCCTCCAGCCGTCCCCGCCGCTTGTCGTTGCTCTTCACCACGGTCCACGGGGCATGGCTGGTATCGGTGGCCCGGAACATGTCGACCTTGGCGGCGGTGTAGTCGTCCCACAGGTCCAGCGACGCGACATCGGTGGGGGAGAGCTTCCACTGCCGTACCGGGTCGATCTGGCGGATCGCGAAACGGGTGCGCTGCTCGGCCTTGGACACGGAGAACCAGAACTTCACCAGCACGATGCCGTCGTCCACCAGCATCTGTTCGAAGCGCGGGCACTCGTGCAGAAACAGCTCGTACTGCTCCGTGGTGCAGAAGCCCATGACCCGCTCCACACCGGCCCGGTTGTACCAGGAGCGGTCGAAGAAGACGATCTCGCCGGCCGCGGGCAGATGGGCCACATAGCGCTGGAAGTACCACTGGCCCGCCTCGCGCTCCGTCGGCTTCTCCAGGGCCACGACGCGCGCGCCACGCGGATTCAGCCGCTCGGTGAAGCGCTGGATCGTGCCGCCCTTCCCGGCCGCGTCACGCCCCTCGCAGATGACGACCAGCCGCCGGCCGGTGTCCTTGACCCACCGCTGGAGCTTCAGCATCTCGATCTGGAGCAGCCGCTTGCGCCGCTCGTACTCGGAACGCGGCAGCTTGCGGTCGTAGGGATAGTTCTCGCGCCAGGTCTTGATGGGGCGGCCCTGCTCGTCCAGCAGAACCGGATGCTCGGGCCTGCTCTCGTCCACCGTCAGGCCGTCGAGGAGGCTGTGCTGGTCGTCCCGGTCGTGTGCGTCACTCACAAACGTCACCTGTCTCGCAGCCGTGGAGGGATGGAAACGCCCTGCCGGTACACACCAGTAAACGGGCCCGAGCGCCGCGGGGCACCCGGCCGGATGAGGGCGGCGGCCGGGACGGGTTCAGAGATGGGTGGAGTGGATGGTGCGCTGCGACGGCAGTCGCAGCGGGTGACGGGCACCGGTCCGCCGGCCCGCCGCGCCGCCGGACGGCACCCGCGGGCCCTGGTCGCAGAGGAGCTCCTCGAGATGCGCCCGGCCGGCGACCATGGCGCGGCGCATCGCGTCGGCATCGGTGACGCCCGCCGCGGCCTGCTGCGCGGCGGCGTGCAGCAGACGGGCACCGTCGACGTGCCGCGGGAAGTGGACCGACAGGGCGTCGAGCTGGCGCTCGCGCGACTCGGCCGCGAGGCCCCGGTCGGAGGCGAGCCGGCTCAGCAGTTGGTTGGCCCGCGCCGCGGCCGCTCCGGGCGCGTCGACGAACTGCTCCTGGAGTCCTGACCAGCGGCTCAGATACTGCCGCCGGGTGGTGTCGGTGAGCGAGAAGGGGCAGAGACCGCCGAAGCGCCGCAGCCGGTCGGCCAGTTCGCGCTCCGCCGCCCGCATGTCCCCGCCCGCCAGAGCGACCACCCGGTCGTACTCGGGTCCGAAGCGGCGCGTGAGCGTGGCCGTGCTGTACAGCTTCACCGGCCGGGCGAGCAGGAGTACCGCCATGATCGCTGCCACCAGTCCCAGAATCACCAGGATGCTCACGGACATGGTTCCTGCCTTTCGACGAGGTCTCCACGGCTTCTGTGTGTCACTGCGTGTTACCAATGTGCCGGTGCGTAAACACCCCGGGTGACGGAGTGGCTACCTCCGGTTCCTCACCGACCCCGGACCCCGGACCGCGGTCACGCACACCGGCACCGCTCACAGATACCGGCGGATGGGCTGCACCGCGGCCTCCCGGGCCCGCTGGAGCACCGACCGCCGCTTCCAGCGGCCGCCCTTGATCGGCTCGCTCCGGGCGGCGTCCTCGTCGAAATGGCCGTCCAGGGTCGCGGTGAACGCCTCGTCGAGGACGGCCAGCATGACTTCCTCGTCGTGTTCGAGCGACCGGCGGTTGAAGTTGGTGGACCCGATGAGCGAGGCCACCGAGTCGACCGTGATCACCTTCGCGTGCAGCATCGTCGGCTGGTACTGGAGGATCTTCACGCCGCAGGCGAGCAGCTCGTCGTAGTGGTGCTGCCCGGCCAGCTGGCAGACGCGCTTGTCGGTGTACGGGCCCGGCAGCAGGATCTCCACCTCCACGCCCCGCCGCGCCGCCGCGCACAGCAGGTCGATGAAGTAGGCGTCCGGTGAGAAGTACGCGGTGGTCAGCCGGAAGCGTTCCTCGGCCGACTCCAGCATGACGCGCATGAGCGTCTGCATGTCCTGCCAGCCGAAGCTCGCCGAGCCGCGCACCACCTGCACGATCGCGGAGCCCTGCCGCTCGTGCTCGACGAACCGGTCGCGTCCGTCGAAGAGTTCGTCGTGGCACTCCGCCCAGTTCTGTGCGAACGCGGCGGCGATGCCGTCCACCGCCGCGCCCTGGAGCCGGACATGCGTGTCACGCCACTCGTTCTCGTCGCGGGCGTCCCCGCACCACTCCTCGGCGATGCCCACACCGCCGGTGAAGGCCGTCGACTCGTCGACGACGAGCGCCTTGCGATGGCAGCGGTGGTTCTGCTTGAGCGGGGACAGATACAGCGGCTTGCGGAACCAGGCCACCTGTACGCCGTCCCGCTCCATCATCGTCAGCTGATCCTTCTCGATCAGCCGGCAGCCGAAGCCGTCCAGCAGCAGCCGCACCCGCACACCGGCGCGTGCTCGCTCGGACAGGGCCTCGGCGAACTCCCGGGCGATGTCCCCCCGCCAGTACACGAAGGTCATCATGTCCACGGTGTGCTGCGCGGACCTGATGCTCTCCAGCATGGCCGCGAAGATCTCGTCCCCGTTGCGGAGCGGGACGAGACCGTTGCCCTCGGTGGCGGCGATGCCGATCAGGCGCTCCAGACGCCGCCGCAGACGCTGGATCCGCTGCTCGGGCGTGGATGCCTCGGCGCCGAATGCCTCGCCGGATCTCGCGATACGTCTGTCGGGACGTATCCGCGGCTGGTCCTGTGTGCTCGTCATCGATTCACTGCTCCGGTGCAAGAGGGGCGCCGCGCCAGGGGGCGGCGACGCCGAGACGGTACCCAGCAAGGGACCCCGACCGCTCCGGTCGGGGCCACGAGGATGCCGGCGGGTACCCGAGATCGAGGAACCCTCTGTCCAGCCCCCCGGTCCGCCGCATGCCCCCACGGCAACCGAACATGCCCTCCGCCTTTTCCGTGAAGCTCACGGGTTTACCGGCCCTGTGAGCGGTGACGCGAATGTCAGGACCTGTTGTCTAGCCGACTTGGAAGTGAACAGCTGTGGCTGAGAACCAGAAGGCCAAGGCCAAGATGGAACAGACCAAGGGCAAGGCCAAGGAAGCGGTCGGACGCACCGTGGGCAACGAGCGGATGACCGCGGAAGGCCGCGCCGAGCAGGCGAAGGGCGACGCCCGCCAGGCCAAGGAAAAGACCAAGAACGCGTTCGACCACTGAGGTCTGCACACACTGTCGGGCCCGTCGCACCCCGCTGTGCGACGGGCCCTTGTCCTTCGGGGCCCAGGGCCCCACCAGGACGATGCCCAAGGAGTGCTGGAGCGTGTCTGCTGATGAATTGACGGGACCGGTGCACCCGGTTCCGCAAGGTCCCGCCGAAGCGCGCAGGGAAGTGGAGTTCCTGCTGCACGAGCGATTCTGCCGGCCCGATTCCGATCGCGACGACTTCGCCCTGACGGATGCGTTGCTGGTGACCTCTGAATTGGTGACGAATGCTCTTCTGCACGGTGGCGGGGTCACGGACTTCGAGGCGGAGCTGACGAAGGAAGGTGTCCGTGTGAGTGTGAGCGATCACAGCGACGAGATACCGACCGTCCTGGAACGCACCGACTCTCGTGGCCGGTTCAGAATCGGGGGACACGGCTGGCGTGTGATCAGCCGGATCGCGCGGGACGTGGCCATCACGCGCCATGACGGCGGCGGCAAGCGGATCTCCGTTCTGGTCCCGCTGGTCCCGTTGAGCTGATCCGCGCGCATCGCGCATACTGACCCGGTACCTGCCCGACAGGGATGGGGGATCCAGGTCGATTTCCTGGAGCTTTTGCCTCCATCTCTTCGGGATCGGGTGTGTGAGCGGGCGGATAGGGGGCACACGCCTCTTCGTCACACCGTCTTCAGGGGAGGGACCTGACATGCCGAGCGTCATACCGTCCACGCACCGCAGCCTGTCGGACTCAGTGTCGACGGCCGGGGCCCCGCAGTGGGTGGGGGACCTGCCGTGGGTCGAGGATGCCGGCAAGGTCGCGCCGCGGGATGCGAAGAGCCTGTCCAAGGTGTTCTTCGACCGGCTGCAGACCCTCGAAGAGGGCACGCACGAATACCAGTACGCGCGCAACACCCTGATCGAGATGAACCTCTCGCTGGTGCGGTTCGCGGCCAACCGGTTCCGCAGCCGCGGCAACGGCGAGATGGACGACATCATCCAGGTCGGCACCATCGGTCTCATCAAGGCCATCGACCGCTTCGAACTGAGCCGCGAGGTCGAGTTCACCTCCTTCGCGGTGCCGTACATCGTCGGCGAGATCAAGCGCTTCTTCCGTGACACCAGCTGGGCGGTCCACGTCCCGCGCCGGCTCCAGGAGCTGCGTACCGAACTCGCCAAGGCCCGCGACGAACTGGCCGGTGTGCTCGACCGCGACCCGACGGTGAAGGAACTGGCCGAGCTGCTCGACCTGAGCGAGGACGAGATCATCGAGGGCCTGGTCGCCGCCAACGGCTACACCGCGGGCTCCCTCGACACCCCGAACGCCGACAGCGACGACGCGCCCACCGGCGCCGGAAGCGGCCGTGCGTACGCCGAGATGCTCGGCGACATCGATCCGGCGATGGAACTGACGGAGGATCTGCACACGCTCGCACCGCTGCTCGGACAGCTGGACGACCGTGAGCGCCGCATCCTGCAGATGCGCTTCGGCCAGGAGATGACGCAGGGCGAGATCGGCAAGGAGCTCGGCATCTCCCAGATGCACGTCTCCCGTCTGCTGACCCGCATCCTGGCGAAGCTCCGGGCGGGCATGCTCACCGATCGCTGAGCCCGAGCATCGGCAACGAATTCCGCGCGGATGCCGCGCCCGCCGGACGACGGCGGGCGCGGCATCCGTATCTGTGCATCCGCCGCCCCCGGTCGCGGCGAAGTGATGACGCGGTCCCGGCAGGCGCGCTCCTGGGCCCTGCCGGGCCCGTGTCCCCGCGCGTCCCGGCGTCGTCCGCGACATGATCGGTCCTGGGTGACCTGCCACTCGCCGTCCCGCGACCGCATCCGTTCGCCGTCCTTCGCCGGAAGAGTCGGTGCAGCTCGGCGACAGCACGGTCGCGGATCATGCGACGGACGAGCGGACCACGGGCACAGGAGGCGCCGATGCCGACGGATGGGCACAACGGACATACGGGGGCGCAGGACCGGCAGGAGTCCGGGTACCGACCGGTGACGCGTGACCAGCCGGAGACGGGACAGGACACCTCGCCGCTGCGGTGCCTGGTCACCGGGGCCACCGGGTACATCGGCGGCCGGCTGGTGCCCGAGCTGCTCGAAGCCGGACACTCCGTACGCTGTCTCGCCCGCTCTCCCGACAAGCTGCGCGGCCACCCGTGGGCCGAGGACACCGACGTGGTCCGGGGCGATGTCACCGACCCCGAGTCCGTCAAGGCCGCGATGCAGGACATCGACGTGGCCTACTACCTGGTCCACGCCCTGGGCACCGGCTCGCACTTCGAGGACACCGACCGCGAGGCCGCCAGGATCTTCGCCGACGCGGCGCGGTCGGCAGGCGTGCGGCGCATCGTCTATCTGGGCGGTCTCACACCCGCCGGTGTCCCCCGGCACGAGCTCTCCGCGCATCTGCGCTCCCGTGCCGAGGTCGGACAGATCTTCCTCGACGCGGAGGTCCCCGCGACCTTCCTGCGCGCTGCCGTGATCATCGGCTCCGGTTCGGCGTCCTTCGAGATGCTGCGCTATCTGACCGAGCGCCTGCCGGTCATGGTGACCCCCAGCTGGGTGCGGACCCGTATTCAGCCGATCGGCGTACGCGACGTCCTGCGGTATCTCGTCGGGTCGGCCCGTATGCCCGAGGAGGTGAACCGCGCCTTCGACATCGGCGGTCCGGACGTCATCACCTACCTCGACATGATGCGCAGCTACGCCGCCGTGGCCGGACTCCCGCGGCGGCTCATCGTGCCCGTCCCCGTCCTCACGCCCCGGCTCTCCAGCCACTGGGTCGGGCTGGTGACGCCCGTGCCCCACTCCATCGCCCGGCCGCTCACCGAGTCGCTGCGGCACGAAGTGGTGTGCGACGAGCACGACATCGCGCGCCATGTGCCCGACGTGCCGGGCCGGCCGCTCACCTTCGAACAGGCCCTCACCCTCGCCCTGCGACGGGTCCGCGAGGCCCAGGTCACCACGCGCTGGTCGTCGGCCTCGGTGCCCGGCGCCCCCAGCGACCCGCTGCCGACGGACCCCGACTGGGCGGGCGGCAGCCTCTACAAGGACTGCCGGGAGCTGGTCGTGGACGCACCGCGCGCCTCGCTGTGGCGGGTGATCGAGGGCATCGGCGGCGACAACGGCTGGTACTCCTTCCCACTCGCGTGGGCGGTACGGGGATGGCTCGACCGCTTCGTGGGCGGGGTCGGCCTGCGGCGCGGACGGCGGGATGCCGAACGCCTGCGGGTCGGTGACTCCCTGGACTTCTGGCGGGTGGAGGCGATCGAGCCCGGTCGTCTGCTGCGGCTGCGGGCCGAGATGCGGTTGCCGGGTCTGGCATGGCTGGAGATGTACGCCGAGGACGACGACGGGGGACGCACCCGCTACCGGCAGCGCGCTCTCTTCCACCCCCGGGGCCTGCTCGGCCACGCCTACTGGTGGAGTGTGTCGCCCTTCCACGCGATCGTCTTCGGCGGCATGGCCCGCAACATCGCGCAGGCGGCGGTGAAGGGCATGCCCACCGAGGCCTCCCGGCGGCCGGTCTCCCGCTGAGCGGTGCATCCGGTCTCCCTCTGAGCGGTGCATTTCCCTCCGAAGGGTGCATCCGCCGGGCCGCCTGCGCCCGAATCATCCCCGTAGAGCTCCATGGCTCCCCGTCGACATCGACATTCCCACCAGGAGAGGCGCCCATGACGGTCTCCGTCGTCCTGTTCACGTCGGACCTGCGGCTGCACGACCATCCGCCCCTGCGCGCGGCCGTGAAATCCGCGGACGAGGTGGTCCCGCTGTTCGTCCTGGACCCGGGCATCCAGGCCGCCGGTTTCGACGCGCCCAACCGCCGGGCGTTCCTCGCGGACTGCCTGGCGGATCTCGATGCCGGGCTCGGAGAGCGGGGAGGCCGGCTCGTGCTGCGGTCCGGCCGTACGGCGGAGGAGGTGTGCAAGGTCGTCGCGGAAACGGGAGCGTCGACCGTCCACACCGCTGCCGGCGTCTCCGGGTACGCGGGCCGCCGCGAGGAGGAGCTGCGGCGCGAACTGGACGGGCAGGGCTGCCGTCTGGAGGTCCACGACGCCGTGATCACCGCCGTACCGCCGGGGGCGGTGGTGCCCGCGGGCTCCGACCACTTCGCCGTCTTCACCCCGTACTTCAGACGCTGGGCCCAGGAACACCTCCGCACCGCCTACGGCGCACCCCGGCGCGTCACGGTCCCCGACAACGTCGGTTCCTACCGGCTTCCGCCGCGCCAGGACGTGGAGGGGGTGGCACCCGGACTGGCCGAGGGCGGCGAGACGGCGGCCCGCAAACAGTTCCTCACCTGGAAGCGGCGGGGACTGGCCGGCTACGCGGACCACCACGACGACCTGCCGGGCGACGACACGTCGAAGCTCTCCCCGTACCTCCACTTCGGCGCGCTGTCCCCGGTCGAACTCGTGCACCGCGCGCGGGACCATGGTGGCGCGGGGGCGGAGGCCTTCGTCCGTCAGCTGTGCTGGCGCGACTTCCACCACCAGGTGCTGGCCGCGCGTACGGCTGTCTCCCGGGACGACTACCGGCCCCACGGCGACGCATGGCGCACCGAGGAGGACGCGGCCGAGGAGATCGAGGCCTGGAAGCGGGGCCGCACGGGATACCCCGTGGTCGACGCCGCGATGCGCCAGCTGCGGCACGAGGGATGGATGCACAACCGCGGCCGGCTGCTGGCCGCCTCCTTCCTGGCCAAGACGCTCTACGTCGACTGGCGCATCGGCGCCCGCTACTTCCTGGAACAGCTGGTGGACGGCGACATCGCCAACAACCAGCTCAACTGGCAGTGGGTGGCGGGCACCGGCACCGACACCCGCCCCAACCGTGTGCTGAACCCGGTCGTCCAGGGCAAGCGCTTCGACCCCGACGGCGCCTATGTACGCCGCTGGGTCCCGGAGCTGGCGGATCTGCGCGGCTCCGCGGTGCACGAGCCGTGGCGGCTGGAGGGGCTGGACCGCGAGCAGTACGACTACCCGGAGCCGATCGTCGAACTGTCCGAGGGCCTGGCGCGCTTCAAGCACGCACGCGGCAAGGAGTAGAGGGGCCGGCGCGCAACCCGTCGGCCGTCAGGTGTTCCCCCGGCCGGCGGGCGCCGTGGACCTCACAGCGCCACACCGGACCGGGCCGGGCCGTAGGTCTCGGTGATCCGCCGCCGCAGCCGGTGCAGCCCGCGCCGTACGTGGCTCTTCACCGTGCCGAGCGGGATGCCGGTGCGCTCGGCGATCTGCACCTGCGTCAGGTCCTCGTAGAAGGCCAGGCACAGCACCTCCCGCTGGGGGAGCGGCAGTTTCGCCAGCTCGTCCGCGAGGAGCACCCGGTCCAGACACTCCTCGGGCGAGACGCCGGGCTTCGGCTCGGCGGTCTGCGCCGGTACATGGGCGGCGGCCGCGGCGAGTTCGGTGCGACGGGTCCGCGCGGCCAGGGCGTCCACCGTCTTGCGCCGGGTGATCCCGACGAGCCAGGCGCCGAGCGGGCCGCGCTCCGGCCGGAATCCCGACCGGCCCCGCCAAGCCGCGAGGAAGACCTGTTGGGTGACGTCCTCGGCCTCCCGCGCGTCGCCGAGGGTGCGGGCGGCCAGCGTGTGCACCAGCGGTGCCCAGTGGCGGTAGATCGCGGCGAAGCTCTGTTCGTCGCCGCGCAGCAGTCCCTCGGCGAGCTGCCCGGACTCGTGGGTCTCCTCGGCCGGTGGATGCAACTGCCCGGCCGGGCCGGCCAGTGCTGACGTGGTCATGGTCTCGCTCCTTCCGCCGGATCCCGGCCGGTTGGTGCGTCGAACAGGTCCGACGCCGCTGTCCGCGGCTCGCCCCCCGGGTCACCGGGCCGGTGTCCCGCGGGGTGACTCAGTCTTGGACGGGCGAATCGACGCGGGCAACACGCATCGTTTGTGCGTCGTATGCTCGAAGGCGTGGACACATCCGCAGCTGACGGACCACGGCGGGCCGGCGGCCTCACCACCGGAGCGGTCGCGCGCCGGCTCGGGGTCGCGCCCACCACGCTGCGCTCGTGGGACCGGCGTTACGGCATCGGCCCCGCCGGGCGCGACGGCAGGAAACACCGCCGCTGGACGGACGAGGACATCGCGTTGCTGGAGCGCATGTGCGCGCTGACCAGCACCGGTCTCCCGCCCGCCGAGGCCGCCCGCGTCGCCCTCGCCGCGGCGTCGTCAGGGGCCGTGGTGGCCGGCGCTGCCGAGGCGGCGGAGGCGGGTCCGGAGTCGCCGGTCCGCAAGGAGCCGGGCCGCCGGCGCGGGGCCCGCACCGGTCTGCAGCTCGGCGACGTACGCCAGGAGTGCCGGGGCCTCGCACGCGCCGCGCTCCGTCTCGACGCCCGGTCCGTCGACACCCTGCTGGCCGCGGTGATCGCGGAGCACGGGCTGGTGACCGCCTGGGACGAGGTCATCGTGCCCACGCTGCGCGCCGTCGGGCGCAAGTGGGAGCGCTCCGGCGAGCAGTACGTCGAGGTCGAGCACCTCCTCTCGTGGCACGTCTCCAGCGCACTGCGGCGGAGTGTCGGCCCCGCGTCCGGGAAGGAGCCGGGCGCACCCGTGCTGCTGGCCTGTGTGCCGGGGGAGAACCACACCCTGCCGCTCGAAGCCCTCGCGGCGGCCCTCGCCGAACGCGATCTGCCGGTGCGGATGTACGGGCCCGCCCTGCCGGTCGAGGCGCTCGACGGTGCCGTCCGCAGGACCGGGCCGGCGGCGGTGGTGCTCTGGGCGCAGTCGCGGACGACCGCGAGCGCGCCGCTGGCCCAGCACGTCGCCCGGATCACCTGGGGGGTCCGGGGCGCGCGCAGAAAGCCGGTGGTCCTGACCGCCGGACCGGGGTGGGCGGGCCCGCGCGTCGAGGGCACGGTGCGTCCGCTGGGGCTCGGCGAGGCGCTCGGAGCCCTGGAATCGGCGCTGGGCGCCTGACGTTCGCGACGTTCAGGCGGGGTGCCGGGCGCCGGGGACTACCCGCGCCCCCGCGGCCCGGCGCACCGGTCGGCCAGGATCTCACGGGCCGCCCGCGACCCGGAGGCCAGAGCACCCTGCACCGAGCCGGTGGCACGGTGGTCGCCGCACAGGTAGCGCCCGGGACCGAAGCGCGAGGAGCGGCTCAGCGGCCACGGCGGCGGCATCGCCGGCAGCGCGTCCTCGATGGTGCAGGTGGCCACCCGCTCCCAGGAGCCGGTGCCGGTGACGTAGACGTCCGCGAGGTCGGCGAGCAGGGCCCGTTCGCGTCCTGGCTCGTCACCGCCGAGCACCGAGGTGGAGATCAGCGACCGGCCCTCGGGCGCGTACGACCGGGAGACCTCGCTGAGCACACAGGTGTTGAGGAACCGGTGCGTGCTGTCGGTGACCAGGGTCGGCTCGGCCAGCGGCGGGGTGGAGGCGGCGTGGTAGTACGTCGTGACCGTCCGCGTCCCCGGTACCTCCAGCCCGGGCAGCAGACGCGACGCCGCCCGCGGACCGGTGGCCACGACGACGGCAGGTGCGGACCGCTCACTTCCGTCGTCGAGCAGGACCCCGCTGTCCGTGACGGCCGTGACCGGCGTCCCGAGACTCACCGTGCCGGGCGGCAGCCGGTCGGCGAGCTGCGCCGGCACGGCCCCGATGCCCTCCTCGGGCAGACACAGACTGCCGCGCGTCATGCTGCGCCACACCAGATGGAAGAAGCGGGCGGACGTCTCCAGTTCGTCCTCCAGGAACACCCCGGAGAGGAACGGCCTCAGCACGGTGTCGATCGTTTCGTCACCGACCCCGGCCTCGGCGAGAGCGGTCCACGTGGTCCGGTCCGGCCCCCGCTTCACAAGGGCCGCGGGCGCCAGCATGTCCCGTGCCGTCAGCACGCCGAGGGCTGCCATGTCCCGGGCCGGAGCGAGACGTCCCGGCCGGAGGTCGGCCACCGCCCGCGGCCGCCGGGTGGGGTCCACGACCCGCAGCAGCTCGCCGCCCCGGTGCAGCAGGAAGCCGGGCGTGAAGGGGTGCAGTCGCAGGTCCCGCAGCGTCAGCCGCTTCTTGACCTGCGGATAGGAGGTGTTGAAGACCTGGAACCCGCGGTCGAGCAGAAAGCCGTCACGGCGGTCGGTGCGCATCCGGCCACCGACACCGTCCGAGGCCTCCAGGACCTGGACGGCGAGCCCGGCCATGCCGAGGTCGTGAGCACAGGCCAGGCCTGCCAGGCCCGCCCCGATCACCAGTACGTCGATCGGCCGCTGCATGCGCTCTCCCACTGTCCGTCGGTGCACCCGAGGGCCGGGGATCCCGTCAGGCGGAGCGAGCGGCGTCCAGGTCGGGGGCGATGGCGAAGATCGTGTCCGTGCCGGTCACCTCGAAGAGCCTGTGCACCGGAGGGCTGAGCGGGCCGGCCAGCACCAGATTCTGCTCGGAGTGGGTGCTCAGCAGGAGGTTGAGCAGGCTGGAGTCGCCGAACGTCACACGCGAGAGGTCGAGCACGGTCCGTACGGCCGCATCCCCGGCCGGCTCGGCGAGGACGTCCTGAAGCTGCTGGAGCGAGCCGAGGTCGAACGCCCCGGCCGCGGAGATGACACGGACCGGATCGGCCGCGTCCGACAGCAGGGTCACTCTCGGCAGGTCCGGCGCATCGGCGGCGGAGGACTGGGTGGACTGATGATCCATGGTGGTTCGTCCCTCGGGGATCGGGAGCACCCCCGCGGCCGGCGGAGCAGGAGTGCGCGGCAGTGACAGAACAGGCCAGGCGCCCGTGCTGCGGACCGGAGGCGGTCTACAGGCCGAGGGCCGTGCGGACCTTGATCCGCTTTCCGACCGGATCGCGCCTGACGTCGAAGCCCTCGCACAGGGCGAGGACGATCTCCAGTCCGTGCTGGCCGACCCTTCCCGGCTCGGCCGCCCGGGCGACCGGCAGGACGGTGCTGGTGTCCCACACGGTGATCTCCAGGAGATCACCGGTCACTTCCAGGTCCATGAGGCAGGGACCGGGAGCGTACTTGCAGGCATTGGTCACCAGCTCGCTGACGACCAGCTGGGCCGTCCCGATCGCGTGCGCCGACACGGGAAGGCCGAACTCGGCCTGCACACGCGTCAGGAACTCCTTGGTGAACAACCGCGCGGCGGCGATGCTCTCCGGCGCACCGTCGTAACAGACGCTCGCCCACGGCGTCGTACCGGACGACAGCACCGCGTCCCTGCCGGTCAGTCGGATCTGTTCCATGCTGCTCCTGCGCCCTGTGTGTTCCGCGCTCTGCGGCCCTGCTCGTCTACCCCGGTTCTCCGTCGTCACTCCCGGCTCCTGCGGAGGTGAAGCGGGCGGCGATGGCGAGGGTGTCGTCGCTGTGCAGCACGTCGACCAGTATGTCCGCGGCGATGGCGCCGGGGATGCGGTCGGTGGGCCGGGCGCGGTGGCGGAGGGCGGAGGTCATCAGGGCCGCTTCGCCCTCGTAGGGATCGCGCCGGCACTCGGTGAGCCCGTCGGTGTAGAGGACGACCAGGTCGTCCGGCTCCAGCTCGGTCGTGAGGACCCGCTCGCTGCCCGGCTGGGGGTAGCCGACGCCGCGGCCCCGGACCTCCAGGTAGGACGCGGTCCCGTCGGCGCGCACCAGCAGCGCGGGCGGATGGCTGCCGTTGGCCAGCGCGAGTTCGCCGGACGCGGGGTCGAGGCGGGCCAGCAGCAGGGTCGCCATCACGTTCTGGTCGAACGGCGCGAGGATCTCGTCCGTACGCGCCACGATGCTGCCGAGTGAGTGCCCCTCCAGCGCCAGCGTGCGCACCGCGTGGGTGACGGTCAGAGCGGTCCGGGTGCTGGTGACGCCGTGGCCGAGCGCGTCGACGATGGTGATGTGCACGGTGCCGTCCGGCAGGGTGAACCAGTCGTAGAGGTCTCCGCCGGTGGGTGCGTCATCGCTGGCGGGGGCGTAGTGCACGGCCAGTTCGACGCCGTCCGTACGCAGCGGGCGCGGGCGCAGCGCGTCCTCCAGGGCGCGCAGGGTGTGTCCGTGGGCCGCACGCAGTTGTTCGTCCCGCTCCTCCAGCTGCACGTAGAGGGCGAGGACACCACTGTTGGTCTCCGCCAGCTCCTCCTCCAGACGGCGGTGCTCGACCGCGAGGGCGTCCGCGCGGGCGAGGGTGGCCTGCAACTCCTCCTCGACCAGCGCCAGATCGGCCTCCGCGCCGGCGACGGCGGTGGCGGAGTGTGCCCGGCCGTTGTGCGACCGCTCGCCCGGCGACGGCAGCACGATCCGGCCCGGCTGCTCCCCGCCGGGTGGTTGCTGCGCCGTGGGAGGGGCGCTCAGACGCCAGACCAGCGTGCCGTCGGAGGTGGCCCTCCCCGGCAGCGGCAGGGTCTCGGGGTCGGTGCCGCACGGGGCTCCCGGGTGGGTGAACCGCAGGGTGACGACCACCTGGTCGCCGCCGCGGCCGGACTCCTGCGCGGCGGTGAGCGTGACCAGACGCCCGCTGTTCAGGGGCGGGGCGGCGACCTGACTGAGCGACATCACCAGCCGGGCCCGCTGCTCGGCGCTGAGGCGGTGGGTGACGGCGATCCTGCGGGCCGTACGGCGCAGTGCGTGCACCGTACGGAACGTGTCGCGGATCATGACTGCCCCTGGGGGAGACCGCCGAGGACGAGGGCCGTGGCATCGTCCCGGTGCCGGCGGTGGGAGTGCATCAGGGATGCCGCCAGCAGCGTGGGCGGCAGGCGCAGTTGTGCCGGCGGGACGTCACGCGTCCAGCGGTGGTCGATCCCGTCGGTGTGCACGAGCACCGCGGCAGCGGGTTCGAGCTGCACGGTGCGTGGTGTCGGCATGTTGTATCCCACTATCCCCGGCTGCCCGGTGAACTGCTGGGCAATGCCTTCGCGGGAGCACATCACCACCCGGATGTTGCCGATCCCACAGTGTTCGACGTACCCCGGATGCACCCGGACGACGGTGGCCGCGGCGCCCCGGCTGTGCCGCAGCGCCTTGTGGAGGGCCGTGAGGAGTTCGGCCGGTGGCAGGTCGGGGTGCGCCCGGAACGTCCGCACCGCGCGCCGGGTGGCCGTGGCCGCCTCGGGGCCGTGCCCGAGTCCGTCGAGCACGAGTCCGGTCCAGTGACCGTCGTGCCGGGCGACGGCGTAGCCGTCCCCGCTCACCTCTTCCCCGGTCGCCGGCAGGCACAACCCGCCCACGGCGACGGGGTGTTGTTGTCCAGGCGTCTTTGCGAGCCACGCGTGGGCGAGGGTGCCGTGCCCGGGTTCCGAACGCAGCGTGAAGTCGGTGGCGGTACGCAGCACCGTGCCCAGGCCGGCGCCCAGCGTGCGGGTCGTGGTGTAGCCGTCGGTGAAGCTCAGCGGGATGTCCGCGATACCGGGTCCCCGGTCCACCGCGACGACGTCCAGCCCGTCCCCGCGGGGGGACGGCTGGAGGTAGATCGCGCCGTCACGGGCGTGCTTGTCGATGTTGGTGGCGAGTTCGCTGGCCAGGACGGCCGCGTGGTCCGGCAGCGCCCCGGGCAGGCCGCACTCCCGTGCGAGAGAGCGCGCCCGGTCCGCCGCGACCTGCACGGCACTGTGGTGGTCGACGGGGATCTGCACGGTCGGCCGGGGTACGGCAGGCGTCACGTCCGCGCGTTCCATCGCAGCGCGACGACGACCGTGCCCTGCCCGGGGGCGGTGTCCACCTGGAACTCGTCCATCAGGCGCCGCGCGCCGCCCAGGCCGTGCCCGAGCCCCGCGCCCGTCGTGTACCCGTCGGTGAGAGCCCGGTCGACATCGGCGATACCCGGTCCCTGGTCCGTGACGGACAGGCGCAGACCGCACTGCCCGGTGCGTCGGACGTGCTCGATCGCGAGGGTGCCGCCACCGCCGTGGACGTAGGCGTTACGGGCGAGTTCGCTGGCGGCGGTGACGATGCGCGTCTGGTCCACCAGGCCGAAACCCGCACGCTGGGTGGCCGCACGCACCGCGTGGCGGACGACGAGCAGGTCCTCCGCGGTCCGGATCTCGTACGTCTCGTCGCCGTCCTTCTCCGTACCGGTGGAACGCCCCGGCGATGCGGCCGGCCCGGCGTTGACATCACCGTGTGGAAGCACCGGCAGTCCCCTTCTGGAGTTGGGGAACCCGGCGCCAGCCCAGGGCGGCGAGGCCCTGTTCGGCGTTGAGCGCGGTCTCGACGCCGTCGAGCTGAAGACCGAGCTCCACCAGCGTGATGGCGACGGCGGGCCGCATTCCGGCGACCACGACGCGGGCCCCGAGCAGGCTTGCGGTGGTGGTCAGTTCCATCAGGGTGCGCGCGACGAACGAGTCGATGATCTCCAGCCGGGAGATGTCGATCAGCACGCCGGCGGCCCGGTCGGCGACGATCCGCTCGGTGAGTTCGTCGGTGAAGTCGATGGCCGCCTTGTCGTCGAGCTCGTTGAGCAGCCCGGTGATCAGGACGTCTCCCAGGCGCAGAACCGGTACGCCCGCGGTACCGCCGCCGCTCACCGGAGAGCCGCGGTACCGGTCGCCTGCCCGGACGCCTCGGTGAGAGGGATGGCGGCGGCCAGGGCGTCGGCGAGGGTGGCACGGGTGAGGATGGCGGACAGGTCGATGCCGAGCTGGGAGATGGTCTGGGCGATGGGCGGGCGGATGCCGCTGATGACACAGTCCGCGCCCATGAGCCGTACGGCGTTGACCGTCTGCATCAGGTGATGGGCCACCGCGGTGTCCACCGTCGGCACCCCGGTGATGTCGATGATCGCGACCTGCGCCTCGTACTGCTGGATGGCCTCCAGCAGGTTCTCCATCACCACCTGGGTGCGGGCGGTGTCCAGCGTGCCGATCAGCGGGACCGCGAGCACCTTGTCCCACAGCCGCACGACCGGCGTGGACACCTCCAGCAGCTGGCGGCTCTGCCGCCGGATGATCTCCTCGCGCCCCTCCACGAACGTGGCGAAGGACACCGCGGCCGCGGCGTCCAGCAGGCGGTCGGTCAGCCGGGCGGTGGCATACAGGGACGCGCTGTCGCGCGAGAGGTCCTGCACGGCTTCCAGCAGTGCTTCCTTCAGCGCCCGCACGGCCGACGCGATCACGGCGGGCGAGGCTCCGCGCCGGGCCCGCAGCAGGGACAGCTCGGTGATCGCCTGGTGCAGGCCCTGGTGGGCCTCGACCAGTTGCTCGACCGGCTGGTCGCTCTCCAGCCCGGCCCGCAGCGCGTCGACCAGGGCGTCGGCCTCCTCGCGGAGTTCGGCTTCGGTGATTCCGGTTCCGAGCGCTGTCTGCTCCAGCTGAAGCTGCACCCACCGGTCGGCCACCTTCTCGCCCTGCTCGCGCAGGACTGCGCAGATGTCGAGCCGGGCCTCAGGCTCACTGGCGTTCATTCGGTCCACCTCGTCATGGTTGTCGCGCGGAAAATGTTAGCGGAGGGGTCGTAGGGGCCCAAGGTGGCCCCGACAGCCCCGCGCATGCCGCTCGCGATGCCGGGCAGGCGCAGTGCGACACCGAACCTCGACCCGAACGTGTGATGAGCGACAGTGAAGCGCTGATACCCCGGGAAGGCAGAGATGCAGCCAAAGTGGAAGGCGAGGCTCCGGCGGGCACCGAGACAGTGGTAGCGGCTCTGATGGCCCTGTCCGAGCACGCCGGCCTCACCGCGCCCCCTCCCCACCTGTGGCTGCGGGCTCTGCTGGCCGTGCAGGCCGGGGCCGACTGCCCCGGCGAGCTGCGGCGTGCCCTGGGTACCACCGCGCCCTCCACGAGCCGGCTGTGCGCCCGGCTGGAGAGTGCGGGGCTGCTCGCGCGACACGTCGATCCGAGGGACCGGCGCAAGACGCTGGTCGAGCTCAGCCCGGCGGGCGCGGAGGAGGTGCGCAGCCATCACGCGCGCACGGCGGATCTGATCGGGGTGGCGCTGCCCGCGTCGGGGTCCGAGGTGGAGGCCTTCGCGGCCGCGTGCGACATCGCGCGCACCCACCTCATCCGGGCGCTGTCGTCCAGTGGCGGCTGATGACAGTGGCGCAGGGTCAACGGTTGTCGTTTGACAACTGTCCACCAAAGGAAACAATCTGACCTCGTGCGGATCAGCGTCCGCGCCGTCCCTACGCTCCGGAACAAGGCAGGTGAACCGTGCAGGGATCCCGCTCTCTGACGTCCCGGTCAGGCGGACTCCGCCGCGGTGCCCGCCCGTCCGTCCTTCGAGGGCGCGCCCTCGAAGGCGAAGCGAAAGCCGCCGAGGCCGTCCACGAGCGCCGTACGCTCCGCGGGTGTCATGCTGGAGATGACCTCGAGCAGTGCGCCTTCGCGCCGGATCCGCAGATCCCGGAGGTAGCTCTCACCCCGGCCCGACAGGCGCAGCTCCAGCTCGCGGCGGCTGGCTGAGCTGGGAGATCGCTGGATGAAGCCCAAGGCTTCGAGTCGATCGCACATCCGGCTCACCGACGAGGGTGCCGACCCGAGGACCTCGCCGAGCGTGCGCAGGTTGATGGGCTGGTCGCGGTCGAGGATGTACAGCACGCGCAGTTGCGAGGACGAGACGGGGGCCGTGGACGTCGCGTCGCGGCCTTGGTGCCAGAGCACTTCGAGAAGTTCGATGACCTCACGGGCTGCGTGGACGGCGGCAGCCCGATCGTCGTTCGAAGAAGTCTCGGAATGCATGACCCCAACTGTGACACTTCGCAACGGCCTTGTCAGTCGCTGAGACATAAGAGGCCATCCGGTCCTTTTGCTCATTCTTCCCGAACAGGTGGTAATCGAACGGTGGACAGATTCACGGCCGTGGAACGTGCACTGCGCGGGGCTGCGCCTCACGCACTCCTCGAGGCAGTGCAGGGCGCGCTCGCCGCCCACTACGCGGCCGTCTCCGTCGATCTGCTCCTCGCCGACTACGCGATGACCATACTGCAGCCCGTGAACGTCCCCTCCGGCGCCGACCGCTCGGTCCCGGCCCACGCCAACGGACCGGGCCGCGCCTTCGGGGCCCAGCAGCCCCATGTGGAGAAGGACGAGAGGTCCGGGGAGCGCACCGCCCACCTGCCGGTCAGCGTCCGCGGTGACCGTCTCGGGGTCCTCACCGTCAAGCTCGCCGCCGACCGGTTCACACCCGATGTCGAGCGGGAACTGACGGACATCGCGGAGATTCTCGGCCACGAGATCATCGTGGCCGGGCGGGACACCGACCGCTTCCTCGAGGCGAGCCGCGCCAGCAGGCTCACGCTCGCCGCCGAGATGCAGTGGCAGCTCCTGCCCGGCCGCTCCCGCACCCGCCCCGAGTACGAGATCGGCGCCCAGCTGGAGCCCGCGTACTCCATGCACGGTGACAACTTCGACTGGTCGGGCGATGCGGACCAGTTCACCCTCACGCTCACCAACGGCATGGGCGAGGGCATCGAGGCCGCCCTGCTCACCAACCTCGCCATCAACGGACTGCGCAACGCCCGCCGCGCGGGACTCTCGCTCGTGGACCAGGCGTTCCTGGCCGATCAGGCGGTCTACGGGCACTACCACGGCATCGTCCATGTCGCGGCGCTCCTGCTGCGCTTCGACCTCGCCACCGGAGACGTGGAGATCGTCGACGCCGGATCCCCCAAGATGTGGCGCATGCGGCAGGGCAGGATCGAGCCCGTCGAACTCGAACCCCAGCTGCCGCTCGGCATGTTCGAGGAGACGATCTACACGGCCCAGCGCTTCCAGGTGCAGCCGGGTGACCGCCTGCTGTTCGCCAGCGACGGCGTCTACGACGTCCTCTCACCGCTTGGCGAACGCTACGGCGAGAAGGCCCTGGCCCGGGCCATCACCTCCACCCGTCTGCTGCCGCCCTCCCAGGTGCCCGGCGCCGTTTTGAAGGAGCTCTCCGGGCACCGCGGGGTGGGCGAGGCGGACGACGACGCGATGGTGGTGTGCCTCGACTGGCACGGCCGCCCGTGACGAGCGGGCGGCCGTCCGCCGGGTCAGTCAGCGCACCAGTGAGGCCACATCGCCCATGACGATGACCGGGTTCCTGGCCGGGTCGAGCCGGAGCAGCAGATCCTCCATATGGGGCTGCTCCAGCGAAACGCACGCGCGCGTGGGTCCGCCGTGATCCACGTGGATCCAGATACCGCCGCCCTTTTCCTCGCCCTCGGGCCGGTTCCGGTCCAGCGGTGACGTTCCGGGAATACGGTTGTAATCAATGGCGACGACGTAGTTGAAAGAGCCTTCCAGCGATTCACCCAGAAAGCCGATACCGGATTCCGTGAATTGCTCGTCCTGGTCGTAGGGGAGTTTCGTACCGGGATTCGGGAGCCGTCCGCCGGCGTCACCCAGGGAGAAGACGCCGACGGGCGAGCGCAGGTCGTCCACGACGTGGTCGTCCGTCCACCCGCGCAGTGCGTTGTGCGCGGGCCAGGGGCCCGCCACCGGGGCCCACGGCCGGCCCGCCTCGCGCTGGTACAGGACCGCCGAGGCGATGGAGGAATCAACGCCGGCGCCGGTGACGACCAGTGCCTGCCGTGTGTCGGCGGGGACGCGGGAGCTGGTGATGGGGCCCAGCCCCCGGATCACACCCGCGTCCGCCTTCTTGACCTGCGCCCCTGCCTGTCCGCGCGGCGACGCGGTGGCGCGTGGGGCGTTCGCCGGGTCGGGAGCGCCGCCGGTGCCCGGCCCCGCCGAGCATCCCGTGAGCAGAAGTCCGGCGCAGGAGAAAGCGAGAAGAAATGCGCGAGTGCGATTTCTGACCAGCACGTCCAGAGCCTTCCGGTCGGGCATTGACTGACCGTCAGTGTGACCCATGGTCGGCCGGAATCGTGGAATGCCGCGGGGCCGTGCCGTCCCTTTCCCCGAGCGACGGAGTCAGGGGACGTGGGGCGGGTGCCGGGCGGGCGGCGGCCTTGTCCACGGGTGCCCGGCCGTGTCGCCCGGACGTCGGTCCGGTGGCGGAAAACCGCCCTTGCAGCGAGGCCGAGGACCCCCGAACGGAGGAGCGACGGACGGCATTCGCACAGGTCGGAGACGTGGACGTCAGAGTGCCGTCAAGGGAGCGCCCATGGCCGTAAGGGACCCGTCAACGACGGGCATGTCCGCCAGGAGACGAGGTTTCCTCAAGAGGTCCGAAAATTTTCCGCCTCTCTTTGAGGAGCTCACGATGGCCGACGTGGCCTTCGTCGTCATCACGATCGCGGTCTTCGCGCTGGTGGCGTTCATTGCCAAGGGGGTGGCGAAGCTGTGACTGCAGAGAACATCGTCGGCCTGATCGTGGCCGTCGCCCTGCTGGGCTACCTCGTCCTCGCCCTTGTGTACCCGGAGAGGTTCTGAGCCCCGTCATGAGTCCCATCCTCGCCGCCGTGCTCCAGATGCTCGCGCTGATCGTCGCGCTGGCGCTGGCGTACCGCCCGCTGGGCGACTACATGGCCCGGGTCTACTCCTCGACCAAGCATCTGCGGGTCGAGAAGTGGATCTACAAGGCCATCGGTGCCAACCCGTCCGCCGAGATGCGCTGGCCCGCCTATCTGCGCGGTGTGCTCGCCTTCTCCGCGGTCGGCGTCCTGTTCCTCTATCTGCTCCAGCGGCTCCAGGGCGGCCTGCCCGGCTCGCTCGGCTTCGCCTCGATCGACCCGGACCAGGCGTTCAACACCGCCGCGTCCTTCGTCGCGAACACCAACTGGCAGTCGTACTACGGCGAGCAGGCCATGGGCCACGTCGTCCAGACCGGTGGCCTGGCGGTGCAGAACTTTGTCTCCGCCGCCGTCGGCATCGCCGTCGCGGTGGCTCTCGTGCGGGGCTTCGCCCGTGCCCGCACCGGTGAACTCGGCAACTTCTGGGCCGACCTGGTCCGCGGCACCGTCCGCATCCTGCTGCCCATCGCCGTGATCGGTGCGATCCTCCTGGTCGCGTGCGGCGCGATCCAGAACTTCGCCGGGATTCACGAGGTCGGCCAGTTCATGGGCGGCACGCAGGAGTGGAACGGCGGCGCGGTGGCCTCGCAGGAGGCCATCAAGGAGCTGGGCACGAACGGTGGCGGGTATTTCAACGCCAACTCGGCCCACCCCTTCGAGAACCCGAACGGCCTGTCCAACCTGCTGGAGATCTTCCTGATCCTGCTGATCCCGTTCGCCCTGACGCGCACCTTCGGCCAGATGGTCGGCTCGGTCAAGCAGGGCTACGCGATCCTGGCGACGATGGTGGCGATCTGGATCGGGTTCACCGCGCTGATGATGTGGACCGAGTTCCACCACGGCGGCCCGGCGTTCGACATCGCCGGCGGTGCGATGGAGGGCAAGGAGACCCGTTTCGGAGTCGGTGGTTCGTCGATCTTCGCGGTGGCCACGACGCTCACCTCGACCGGCGCGGTCAACTCCTTCCACTCCTCGTTCACCGGCTTCGGCGGCGGTATCACCATGCTGGGGATGCAGCTGGGCGAGATCGCCCCCGGTGGTACGGGTTCCGGTCTCTACGGCATTCTGATCATGGCGATCATCGCGGTGTTCATCGCGGGCCTGATGGTCGGCCGTACCCCCGAGTACCTCGGCAAGAAGATCGGCACCCGCGAGATCAAGCTCGCGGCCTGCTACATCCTCATCACCCCGGCGCTGGTGCTGTGCTTCACCGCCGCGGCGATGGTCCTGCCGACCCCGGTGAACTCGCTGACCAACTCGGGTGCGCACGGCTTCTCCGAGATCCTCTACGCGTACACGTCGGCGGCCAACAACAACGGCTCGGCCTTCGCGGGTCTGAACGCGGACACGCAGTGGTTCAACACCACACTCGGTCTCGCGATGCTCCTGGGCCGCTTCCTGCCGATCGTGTTCGTGCTGGCTCTGGCGGGCTCGCTCGCCGAGCAGAAACCGGTGCCGGCGACCGCGGGCACCCTGCGGACCGACAAGCCCCTCTACGCGGGCCTGCTGGTCGGCACCATCCTGATCATCGCGGGTCTGACCTACTTCCCGGCCCTGGCGCTGGGCCCCCTCGCCGAAGGACTGGCGTCATGACCCCCGCAACGAAGAAGCACGAGGAGCCCGGCTCCATGTCCACTGCCACACCGACCCGGGCGCCTCACAGCGATGCGCCCACCGGTCACAAGCCCGACGCGGCCCGCGTCGGCGGGGGTCTCTTCGACCCGAAGCAGCTGATCACGTCCCTGCCGGACGCCCTCAGGAAGCTCGACCCGCGGGTGATGATCAAGTCCCCCGTGATGTTCGTCGTCCTGGTCGGCTCCGTGCTGACGACGATCTTCGCGATCACCGACCCGACGGACTGGTTCGGCTGGGCGATCGCCGCCTGGCTCTGGCTGACCACGATCTTCGCCAACCTGGCGGAGGCCGTGGCCGAGGGCCGCGGCAAGGCGCAGGCCGACACCCTGCGCAAGGCCAAGACCGACACCGTCGCCCGCCGTCTGACCAAGGACGGCAGGGCGGAGGAGCGGGTGCCCGGCACCGACCTGCGCATCGGCGACCTCGTCGTCTGCGAGGCCGGCGACATCATCCCCGGCGACGGTGACGTCGTCGAGGGCGTGGCATCGGTCGACGAGTCCGCCATCACCGGCGAGTCGGCCCCGGTCATCCGTGAGTCCGGCGGCGACCGCAGCGCGGTCACCGGCGGCACGAAGGTGCTGTCCGACCGGATCGTCGTCAAGATCACGGCGAAGCCCGGTGAGACGTTCATCGACCGGATGATCGCGCTCGTCGAGGGCGCCGCCCGTCAGAAGACGCCCAACGAGATCGCGCTGAACATCCTGCTCGCCTCGCTGACCATCGTCTTCCTGCTCGCGGTCGTCACCCTCCAGCCGTTCGCGAAGTACGCGGGCGCCGAACAGACCATGATCGTGCTGACCGCACTGCTGGTCTGTCTGATCCCGACCACGATCGGCGCCCTGCTCTCGGCCATCGGCATCGCGGGCATGGACCGGCTGGTCCAGCGCAATGTGCTGGCGATGTCCGGCCGCGCGGTCGAGGCCGCGGGTGACGTCTCCACGCTGCTGCTCGACAAGACCGGCACCATCACCCTCGGCAACCGCCAGGCCGCCGAGTTCGTCCCGGTCAAGGGGGTCGCCGAGGCCGATCTGGCGGACGCCGCCCAGCTCTCCTCGCTCGCCGACGAGACCCCCGAGGGCCGCTCCATCGTCGTCCTGGCGAAGGAGAAGTACGCCCTGCGGGAGCGTCACCAGGGCGAACTGGCGCACGCCGAGTGGATCGCGTTCACCGCCCAGACCCGGATGTCGGGCGTCGACCTCGTCGAGAACGGGTCCGGACGCAAGGTCCGCAAGGGCGCGGCGGGTTCGGTCATCTCCTGGGTCACCGAGCGCGGCGGCGATGTCTCGGACGACGCCGACACCCTCGCAGGCACGATCTCGCAGGCCGGCGGCACCCCGCTGCTGGTCGCCGTCGAGGACGACCAGGGCGCCCGGATCCTCGGTGGCATCCACCTCAAGGACGTCGTCAAGGAGGGCATGCGCGAGCGGTTCGACGAACTGCGCCGCATGGGCATCAAGACCGTCATGATCACGGGTGACAACCCGCTCACCGCCCGGGCGATCGCCGAGGAGGCGGGTGTCGACGACTTCCTCGCCGAGGCCACGCCCGAGGACAAGATGGCGCTCATCAAGCGGGAGCAGGCCGGCGGCAAGCTGGTCGCGATGACCGGCGACGGCACCAACGACGCCCCCGCGCTGGCCCAAGCGGACGTCGGCGTGGCCATGAACACCGGTACCTCGGCCGCCAAGGAGGCCGGGAACATGGTGGACCTGGACTCCAACCCGACGAAGCTGATCGAGATCGTCGAGATCGGCAAGCAGCTCCTCATCACCCGAGGCGCTCTGACGACCTTCTCGATCGCCAACGACGTCGCGAAGTACTTCGCGATCATCCCCGCGATGTTCGCGGTGGTCTATCCGGGCCTCGACAAGCTCAACATCATGGGCCTCTCCTCACCCGAGTCCGCGATCCTGTCCGCGGTCATCTTCAACGCGCTGATCATCGTCGCGCTCGTGCCGCTCGCCCTCAAGGGCGTCCAGTACCGTCCGACCAGCGCCGACAAGATGCTCCGCCGCAACCTCGGGATCTACGGACTCGGCGGCCTCATCGCCCCGTTCATCGGCATCAAACTCATCGACCTGCTCATCTCCCTCATCCCTGGCATCGGGTGACGTCATGAACAACTCTGTCGGCAGTACGGCACGGCTGATCGGGGCAGGGCTGCGCGCCCTCCTCGTCCTGACCGTCATCTGCGGCGTGATCTACCCGCTCGCCATCACCGGGGTCGCCCAGGCCCTGTTCAACAACAAGGCCAACGGTTCCGAGGTGTCCTCGAACGGCAAGGTCGTCGGCTCCGAACTGATCGGGCAGACGTACAACCTGCCGCCGAAGAACCCGAACGACCCGGAGGAGGCCGCGGTCCCGGACCTGAAGTGGTTCCAGCCGCGCCCGTCCAACGGCCTGGGCAGCAACAGCGTCAACACCCAGTACTCGCTGATCCTCTCCGGAGCGACCAACCGCTCCGGCGACAACCCCGAGCTGATCCAGTGGGTCAAGGACGCCAAGGCCGCGGTCGTCAAGGACAACTCCACCGCCACCCACAAGGTCAAGCCCTCCGAGGTGCCGGCCGACGCCGTCACCTCCTCCGGCTCCGGCCTGGACCCGGCCATCTCGCCGCAGTACGCGGAACTCCAGGTCCACCGGGTGGCCGAGAAGAACAACCTCGACGTCGACAAGGTCGAAAAGCTGGTCAAGGACCACACCGACGGCCGGACCCTCGGCTTCATCGGCGAGCCCACGGTCAACGTCCTCGAACTCAACATCGCACTCAAGGAGCTCACCGGCGGACGCTGATCGCCGGACAACGTCTGCGGCCCGCACCCCGACAGGAGGGTGCGGGCCGCAGAACGATGGGGAGGCCCGGGTCAGAGCCAGTCCCGCCGTTTGAAGATGAAGTACAGGCTCACGCACACCACTGCCATCAGCCCGATCGCGAACGGATAGCCGAACCCCCAGCCCAGCTCCGGCATGTTCTCGAAGTTCATGCCGTAGATCGTGCCGACCAGGGTCGGCGCGAAGAGGATGGCGGCCCAGCTGGAGATCTTCTTGATCTCCTCGTTCTGCTCGAAGCCCGCCTCCGCCAGTGCCCGCATCTCCGCGTTCTGCTGCTGCGTGACCAGCGTCGCGTTCACCGTGAGGATGTCCGAGAGCGCCTGGCGGAAGCCGTCGACGCGCTCGCTGGTGTGGGTCACGTGGTCGGCGACGTCCCGCAGATAGCGCTGGAGTTCCTCGTCCGTGCCGTACTTCGCGAAGCCGGCCATCAGACCGTGCAGCATCCCGACCAGCGGACGGGTGGCGCGCTGGAACTCGACCATTTCCCGGGACAGTTCGTAGATGCGGCGGGAGACCGCCGGGTCTCCGCCGAAGACCTCGGTCTCGATCTCGTCGATGTCGTTCTGGACACCCGTGACGACCGGGGCGTACCCGTCGACCACGCTGTCCAGGATGGCGTACAGCACCGCTTCCGGTCCCAGCGCCAGGAGTTCGGGGTTCTCCTCCATGCGGCGGCGTACCGCGGAGAGGTCCGGGGCCGCGCCGTGGCGGACCGTGATGAGGAAGTCCTTTCCCACGAACACATGCAGCTCGCCGAAGTCGACCTCCTCCTGGGCGTCGAGATAGCGCGCGGCGCGCAGGACCACGAAGAGCGTGTCGCCGTAGCGCTCCAGCTTGGGGCGCTGATGGGCCTCCATCGCGTCCTCGACGGCCAGTTCGTGCAGGTCGAACTCGGCGGCCAGCGACAGGAGTTCGGCCTCGGACGGGCGGTGCAGTCCGATCCAGGCCATGCCGTCGGGGTACTCGTGCAGCTCGCGGTAGGTCTCGGCGAGCGAGTCGGGGGTCGAGACACGACGGCCCTCGCGGTACAGCGACGCCTGGACGACGCTGCCCTGGTCCTTGTGCACCGGTCCGGCGCCGGGGGACTCGGTGCCCGCCGCGTTCTCCGGTGAAGAGCCGCCCGGGGACTGGGGCCGGCGGCGCCACTGGGGTCGCTTCGGCGTCAACGGCATCGGCGTCTCACCTCCCACGTCGGTCGGCGGCGCGCAGGGAGAAAGGCGCCGCCACGGCCTCGGTGCAGGATATCCACGTCGCATCAGCAGGTACGACCGAGAGGCGTCCGTGGCGCCGCCGGGGGAGTGCCTGCGGCTCGGCACCACCCGATCACCGCACGCCCTTGAGGACGGAAGGTGTCCGCAAGTCTGAGTAGCGTGTGGTCCATGGCCACGAAGACGACGCATCCCGTACTCGGCAGGCGCGCCCTCAACCGCGCCACCCTCGAACGTCAGCTCCTGCTGCGCCGCGCTCCCCGTTCGGAGATGTCCGTCAAGGGCGCCGTCGAGCACCTCGTCGGCCTCCAGGCGCAGAACGTGAAACCGCCGTACTACGCCCTCGCCGCGAGGCTCGACGGCTTCCGCCCCGAGGAGCTCTCCGCGCTGATGGCGTCCCGCGAGGTCGCGCGCCTGGTGACCCTGCGCTCCACCATCCACACGCACTCCGCGGACGACTGCCTCAGCCTGCGGCCGTTCGCGCAGGCGGGCGGCCCCGACCGGGAGCTGAGGATGTTCCAGTCCCGCGGCGGGCTGGACGGGGTCGATCCCGACCGGCTCCGTACCGTCGCCCGCGAGGTGGTCGAGGACGAGCCGCGGACTCTCAAGCAACTGCGCGAGGAACTGCTGAAGCAGTGGCCGGACGCCGATCCCCTCTCCCTGTCGGTCGCCGCCCGCTGCGTACTGCCCCTGGTGCAGATCACGCCGCGCGGCGAGTGGGGCCGCAGCGGCCAGATCGTGCTGACCACGGCCGAGCGGTGGTTCGGCCGGGAGCCGTCGCCCGCGGCGTCCGCCGACGAGGTCGTACGGCGGTATCTGGCCGCCTTCGGGCCCGCGTCGGTCAAGGACATGCAGACGTGGTGCGGGCTGACCCGGATGCGGCAGGTCTTCGAGCGGCTGCGGCCCGGCCTCGCCGTCTTCCAGGACGAGAAGGGCGTGGAGCTGTTCGACCTCCCGGACGCGCCCCGGCCCGACGAGGACACGCCCGCCCCGCCGCGCTTCCTGCCCGAGTTCGACAATCTGCTGCTCTCGCACGCCGACCGCAGCCGCGTGGTGGCCGACGACCACAAGAGCCTGACCTGGCGCGGCAACCAGGCGTACTCCACGCTGCTCGTGGACGGCTTCCTCGCCGGGATCTGGCGGTCGGTGGAGGAGAAGGACACGGTGAGCCTGACGATCCAGGCCTTCGGGAAGCTCACCCGCGCGCAGCGCGACACGGTGGCCGCGGAGGGGGAGTCGATGCTCTCCACCCTGTCCACGGCCACCGCGCACGACATCCGCTTCGGGGACGTTCTCGGCTGACGGCCGGGCGCCGGGAGGGGAGTCCCGGTCACCCGGCGTCCTGGTCAGCCCGATGTCCTGGTCGGTACCTCCTGATCAGAGCCGACTGCCCGATCGGTACGTCCTGATCAGAGGCCGACGTCCCGGCTGCGATGGTCGTCGAACGTCTCCCTGCGGACCAGCAGTCGCGACCGGCCACCCGACACGGCCACCACCGGCGGCCGCCCCGTCATGTTGTAGCCGGACGCCATCGACACCTGGTACGCGCCCGACGCCGGCACGGCCAGGACGTCCCCGGGCCGTACGTCCTCCGGCAGTTCCACCGCCTCCGCGAGCACGTCGCCCGCCTCGCAGTGCCGGCCGACCACCGTCGTCGCGCGCATCGGGGCGGCCGAAGCGCGCCCCACCAGGCGGACGGTGTACCGCGCCCCGTACAGCGCCGGTCTCGGGTTGTCGCTCATTCCGCCGTCGACGGCCACGAACACCTGCCCGCCGGTCCGCTTGACCGCCAGCACCCGGTAGAGGGCGATGCCCGCGGGAGCCATGATCGAGCGGCCCGGCTCCACCGTGAGCCGGGGCAGTGGATAGTCGAACTCCGCGCAGCTGCGGACCAGTTCGTCGTTGATACGACGGCCGTACGCCGCCGGAAGGGGCGCCGGGTCTCCCGGCAGATACGCCACGGCGAAGCCGCCGCCGAGGTCGAGCTCGGGCAGGGTGATCCCATGACGCTCGCGGATGCGGGCCATGAAGGCGACCACCCGCCGAACATTCTGCGCGTACGGCTCCGGGGAGGAGATCTGCGAGCCCAGATGGCTGTGCAGACCGGTCAGTTCGAGCCGCGGCTGCCCGAGGATACGGGCGATCGCGTCCTCGGCGTCGCCGTCGGCGATGGACAGGCCGAACTTCTGCCCCTCCGCGCCCGTACGGATCTTCGCGTGGGCGCCGGCCTCGATGCCGGGCAGCACGCGCACCATCACCTGCTGCGCCCCGGGCCCCGTCACCTGAGCGGCGAGCCGGGCTATCTCGCAGTCCGAGTCGATCACGATCCGGCCGACGCCGAGCCGCAGCGCGGTGCGCAGGTCCTCGGGCGACTTGGCGTTGCCGTGCAGCACGATCCGCTCGGCGGGGAAGCCGCGGACCGCGGCCAGCTCCAACTCGCCCGCGGAACAGACGTCCAGGCCGAGGCCCTCCTGTTCCATCCAGTCGACGACGGCCCGGCACACGAACGCCTTCGCCGCGTACACCACTTCGGCGTCGGGCAGGGCGCGCAGCCACGCACGGGCCCGGGAGCGGACCTCGTCCTCGTCGAGGACGTAGGCCGGGGTGCCGTACCGTTCGGCGATCTCGGTGAGCGGGACTCCGCCGACCGCCACGTCGCCCCCGGGCGCGGAGACGGCGGACACGGGCCACACCGAGGGTGCGGCGAGTTCGGGTATCGACACCGGTACTGCGGGGATGGCAGTCATCCGTACACCTCCAGTGGTTCAGTCGAGGAAAGCGTGGACGGCGGTGACCGCGGTCCACACGAACGCGGTCGCCCCGGTCACCCGGAGCACTCCGACCGCGTCGGGGTCCCAGCCGCCGCGGCGCGGGCAGGGCTGGACAGCGGGGGGAGCGGGCGCCCGCCGGGGCGGCCGTGCGGAGAGCTGGGGGTCGACCGTCACGAGCGTCACGCCCAGCGGTTCGGCGAGTGCCCGCAGCGCGGGCTCCGCGAGGCGGATCCACTGCTGCCCGTCGCCGAGGACGGCGAGGAGCCGTTCCTTGCTGGTGAAGCCGACCGCGGTGCGGACGCCGAGCGGGTTGCGCACGAAACGCAGCTGGTGTCCTCCGGCAGAGCCGAGCCGAACCGGCACGTAGAGCGGCCCTGCCGGGCGGCGTTCGTCGGGGTCGGCGGTGTCCGCGTCCTCACGGGTGAGGGTGTTCATCATGTCCTCCGCTGGGGGAGTCGAGCGCTTTCCTGACCACTCGAAGCTATGCCCGCCCGGACACGGAACGGCGGTTCCCTGACGCGCTGCTGATCGTGCGGAGCCGCTCTTTGACGCGCCTTTGGCGGCGTGCCCGGAGGCGATCACCCGGTGTCACGCTGCGGGATGCGGACAGCCACTGCCGGACCTCACGCGACCATTACCACCCCGAGCGGCGATGGCTCTCACCCGAGGCGATGGGCGATGGCCCTCACCCGACCCGGGCGGCAATGGCCCGCGCGCACTCCATGGACTCGGTGTGCGTCGTGTCCACCTCCAGGTCGTAGCGGACGCCCGCGTGGACCAGGTCCGCCTGCGCCGCGGCCATCCCGGCGATCCGGTCGCCCCGCGCCACCTCACGGCCCGCCGCGACCGCGCTCTCGCACCGGACACCGACCCACAGCACCGGCAGCTCGCCCGCGGCCCGCTGCCACCGTTGCTGCGACGCCGCTCCGCCGAGGAACACCTCGTCGACGACGACCCGGGCGCCCGCCCGCACCATGGCGACGACCCCCTCGATCCACGCCGCTTCCACCGCGCGGAACGCGTCCCCGACGTGCACCCCGCCGTCCGGGGCGAAGTCGATCCCCGCGCCGGACGTCCGCAGGGACGCGGGCATCGCGTCGACCAGCGTGTCGACCCCGAGGACCAGCCAGGGATCCGGCAGGACCGCCTGAAGGCACCGGGCGATCCCCGTCTTCCCCGAGCTGGAACCACCGTTGAGAACGATCAACCGAGTCATCGCGCCACAGTAGGGGCGGCGACGCGACGGCCCAAGGGGATTAAGGGCAGCAGTGCGACGGCAGGGGACGACGGGCAGGCCGTGCGACGGCGGGAACGGGCGCCTTCCGGTCGGTCCGCGCCGCCCCCGGGCACCGTCCCCGTCAGTCCGCGCGGCCCGTCGCCGCGACCGTCACACCCAGGCCGATCATCGCGAACCCGCCCGCGCCGCCCACCATCGACAGCCGCCGCTCGGAGCGGGCGAACCAGCCGCGGGCCGCGGCGGCGCCCAGACCCCACAGCGTGTCGGTGACCAGGCCGATGCAGATCGGGACCAGCCCCAGCAGCAGCATCTGCGCGGGCAGACTGCCCGCCGAGTGGTCCACGAACTGCGGCAGCACCGCGGCGAAGAAGACGATGCCCTTGGGGTTGGTGACGCCGACGAGGATGCCGTCCACGACGGTCCGCACATCGCTGCGGGCGGGGCCGGCGGGTGCCGACATGTCGGAGACCAACATGTCCTTGCGGTGCCGGAACGCCTGGATGCCGAGGTGAATGAGATAGGCCGCGCCGGCGAGCTTCACCGCCATGAACACGAGGACGGAGCGTTCGACGAGCGAGCCGACGCCCAGGGCGACGAACACCACGAGCGCGTAGGAGCCGACGACATTGCCCAGAGCCGTGGCCACCGCGGTACGGCGGCCATGGGCGAGCGCCCTCCCGATCACGAACAGCACGCTCGGGCCGGGAATCACGATCACGAGGAGGGACATCGCGGCAAAGGCCAGGAAGCGTTCGGTCGACACCATGGGCGTCATTCAACCCGACGTCGGGGCGGCTCCTCCAGGGCCGGGATCCGCCCGTGTGCTGTTCACCGGCCCGCGGCGGCTCACCGTGCCATCCAGCCGCCGTCCACGACGAGCACATGCCCATTCACGTAGTCCGCCGCCGACGAGGAGAGGAAGACCACGCTGCCCGCGAGGTCCTCGGGGCTGCCCCACCGGCCGGCCGGGATGCGGCCGAGGATCTCGGTGTTCCGCTCGCCGTCCTCACGCAGCGACCTGGTGAAACCGGTGGCGATGTAGCCCGGCGCGACCGCGTTGACCTGCACTCCGCGCGGGCCCCACTCGGTGGCCAGCGCCTTGGTCAGCCCGGCGACCGCATGCTTGCTCGCGGCGTACGAAGGCACCCCGACACCGCCCTGGAACGACAGCAGCGACGCCACGTTGACGATCTTCCCGCTGCCGCGCGCCGCCATCGCCGTGCCGATCTCCCGGCAGAGCAGGAACACGGCGTCGAGATTGACCGCGAGGACACCGCGCCACTCCTCGTAGGCAGTGTGTTCGGCCGGTGAGCGGTGGATGGCGCCCGCGTTGTTGACCAGGATGTCGACGGGCCGCCGGGCCAGCAACTCCCGCACCGTGGACGGGATCGCGCTCGGCACGGCCAGATCGAGCACCAGCGTCTCGGCGTCCCGTCCGAGGGCGCGCACCGCCTTCTCGGTCTCTTCCAGCGGCCCGCCACGGCCGACGAGCACCAGATCGGCTCCCGCCTCCGCCAGCCCGAGGGCGATCGCCCGGCCGATGCCGGAACGTGCGCCCGTCACCAGCGCCGTACGTCCTTCCAGTGAGAACAGCCCGCTCATCGCCACTCCTCGGTCGTGCCCGCAGGGTTCGTACCCGCGAGGCTCGCGCCCCCACAGATCGTGTCCCCCACAGATCGTGCCTCCAAGGCTCGTACCCGCGAGGCCCGAGCCCCCACGGATCCTGTCCGCGGGTCCCCAAGATTCCCGAGGCCCCGGCGGATCACCTCACGGCAGCAGTCCCGCGCGGCGTGCCGCCACCACCGCCTCTGTCCGGGTGTGCGCACCCAGCTTCCGCATCGCGGCCCGCAGATATCCCTTCACCGTCTCCTGTTTCAGACCCAGCCGCTCCGCCGCGCCCGCGTTCGTCGCGCCCGTCGCCACACACGCCAGCACATCCAGCTCGCGGGGTGCCAGGGCGATCGCGGGGTCCGCAGACCGGCCGCCCGTGGCAGCGGCCAGCCTGCCGCAGACCTCCAGCAGCGATGCGCGCAGCGACGGGTCGACGACTCGCGGCGCGAGCGCACGCAACTGGCCGTGCGCCTCGCGCACCTCCTCCCACGCCCCGTTGCCGGCGGCCGGCTCCCGTGCCACGGCCAGCAGTTCCCGCACCTCGTCCCGTACGACCAGGGTCTGTTCCACGTCACGGGCCGCGGCCACGGCGGCGTCGAAGGTCCGGTCGCCCAGCGGCACCGGCCGGCGCAGGGCGCCGTACAGCACGCCCCGCACCTTGCGGCGGACGACGACCGGTACCGCGAGCACCGAGCGCAGCCCCTCGGTGGAGACCGCCGCGTCGTACTCATGACTGATGTGGCGCGCCTCGCGGTAGTCGGTCACCGCGCACGGCCGGGACAGCGCCATGGACTTTCCGCCGAGACCGTTGCCCGCACAGATCGCGAGCCCGCGCAGCGCCCCGGTCTGTGCCCCGCTCAGTTCGGCTATCCGCAGCTGGCGGCTGTCGTGCAGCAGACCGCCGAACGCGATGGGCAGCCCGCTCGTCCGGCGCAGCCGCAGCAGCGCCGCTCGCATCTCGACCGCGTCGGCAGGCTCGGACACTGCTCATCTCCCTCGGCGGGTCACCCCCGAAAGGGGGTAGTGAGACCTGGGTCACTGATTACACGATGCTACGCAGTGGTGTGGCAACGAGGAGGACACATGGCGGCAAGCGGCGCGACGGAGGAGTTCCGGGCGGCACGGGACTTCCTGCTGCGGTACCGGGACGACTACACGACGGCCTACCAGGGCTTCGTCTGGCCGCGCCCCGAGCGGTTCAACTGGGCCCTCGACTGGTTCGACGTGATCGCGGAGGGCAACGACGCCACGGCGCTGCACATCGTCGACGAGGACGGCACCGAGACCCGGATCTCGTTCGCCGAGATGTCCGAGCGCTCGGACCGGGCCGCGAACTGGCTGCGCGCCCAGGGCGTCGGAGCCGGCGACCGCATCGTCGTCATGCTCGGCAACCAGCACGAGCTGTGGGAGACCGCCCTCGCCGCGATGAAGCTGCGGGCCGTCGTCATCCCCGCCACCCCGCTGCTCGGTCCGGTCGATCTGCGCGACCGCATCGAGCGGGGCCGGGCCTCGCACGTGCTCGTACGGTCCGAGGACACGGCCAAGTTCGCCGAGGTGCCCGGCGACTACACCCGGATCGCCGTCGGCGAGGAGACGGAGGGCTGGCTCCCGTACGCCGAGGCGTACGACGCCGATCCCGGCTTCGCACCCGAAGGGATCACCCGCTGCGACGACCCGCTGATGCTGTACTTCACCTCCGGCACGACCGCCCGGCCCAAGCTCGTCGAGCACACCCATGTGTCGTATCCGATCGGGCATCTCACCACGATGTACTGGATCGGGCTGAAGCCCGGCGACGTGCATCTGAACATCTCCTCGCCCGGCTGGGCCAAGCACGCCTGGTCCAATCTCTTCGCCCCCTGGAACGCCGAGGCGACCGTCTTCATCCACAACTACACGCGCTTCGACGCGGGCCGTCTGATGGCGGAGATGGACCGGGCCGGTGTGACCAGCTTCTGCGCGCCGCCCACCGTGTGGCGCATGCTGATCCAGGCGAACCTCGGCCAGTTGCGGACCCGGCCGCGGGAGGTCGTCGCGGCGGGGGAGCCGCTGAACCCCGAGGTCATCGAGACGGTACGGCGCGAGTGGGGCGTGACCATCCGGGACGGCTTCGGACAGACGGAGACGGCCGTGCAGGTCGCCAACAGCCCCGGCCAGCTGCTGAAGGCCGGTTCCATGGGCCGGCCCTGTCCCGGCTACCGCGTCGAACTGCTCGACCCGGTCACCGGCGAACCCGGCGCGGAGGAGGGCGAGATCGCGCTCGACCTGTCGGCCCGGCCCGTCGGCCTGATGACCGGCTACCACGGTGACCAGGAGCGTACGGACGAGTCGATGGCCGGCGGCTTCTACCGCACCGGCGACATCGGCGCGCGTGACGGGGACGGATACATCACCTACATCGGCCGCTCCGACGACGTCTTCAAGGCGTCCGACTACAAGATCTCGCCGTTCGAGCTGGAGAGCGCGCTGCTGGAGCACGAGGCGGTGGCCGAGGCAGCTGTCGTGCCCGCCCCGGACCCGCTGCGGCTCGCGGTCCCGAAGGCGTACGTGGTGCTGGCCGAGGGCTGGGAACCGGGACCGGACACGGCGAAAGTGATCTTCGAGCACGCGCGTGCGGTGCTCGCCCCGTACAAGCGCATCCGCCGCCTCGAATTCGCCGAGCTGCCGAAGACGGTCTCCGGCAAGATCCGCCGGATCGAGCTGCGTGAGCGCACGGCCGAGGGTTCGTCCGCCGAGTACACCGAGGGAGACCTGCGATGAGCCTCTCCTACGCCCACGGCACGGGCAGCACGGCGCTGCTCGGCGACACCATCGGGGAGAACCTCGACCGGGCGGTCGCCGCGCACCCGGGCCGCGAGGCACTCGTCGACGTGCCCTCCGGCCGCCGCTGGACGTACGCCGAGTTCGGCGCGGCGGTGGACCGGCTGGCCCGCGGGTTCATGGGCATCGGTGTCGCCAAGGGCGACCGGGTCGGGATCTGGGCGGTGAACTGCGCGGAGTGGGTGCTCGTGCAGTACGCCACCGCCCGCATCGGCGCGATCATGGTGAACATCAACCCGGCGTACCGGGCGCACGAGCTGGAGTTCGTCCTCCGGCAGGCGGGTGTCTCGGTGCTGTGCGCCTCCCAGCGCCACAAGAGCAGCGACTACCGGGCGCTCGTCGAGCAGGTACGGGCGAACTGCCCCGGCCTGCGCTCCGTCCACTACATCGACGACAGCTCCTGGGACGCGCTCACCGACGCGGCCCCGGCCGTCACGGACGCGCAACTGGCGGCCCGTGAGTCCGAGTTGTCCTGCGACGACGCGGTCAACATCCAGTACACCTCGGGTACCACCGGCTTCCCCAAGGGCGCGACGCTGTCGCACCACAACATCCTCAACAACGGGTATTTCGTGGGGGAGATGATCGGCTACAGCGAACAGGACCGGGTCTGCATCCCGGTGCCCTTCTACCACTGTTTCGGCATGGTCATGGGAAATCTTGCGGCCACCTCGCACGCCGCGTGCATGGTCGTCCCGGCGCCCTCCTTCGACCCGGAGGCGACCCTGCGCGCGGTCGAGGACGAGCGCTGCACCTCGCTGTACGGGGTGCCGACGATGTTCATCGCCGAACTGAACCTCCCCGGCTTCGCCTCCTACGACCTCACCTCGCTGCGCACCGGCATCATGGCGGGCTCGCCGTGCCCGGTGGAGGTGATGAAGCGGGTCGTCTCCGAGATGAACATGGCCGAGGTGTCGATCTGCTACGGCATGACGGAGACCTCCCCGGTCTCCACCCAGACCCGCCGCGACGACGACCTGGAGCGCCGCACCAGCACCGTGGGCCGGGTGCTGCCCCATGTCGAGGTCAAGGTGATCGACCCGGCAACCGGGGTGACGGTGCCGCGCGGCGAGGCCGGCGAGCTCTGCACCCGCGGCTACAGCGTGATGCTCGGCTACTGGGACGAGCCGGAGAAGACCGCCGAGGCGGTCGACGCCGGACGCTGGATGCACACGGGCGACCTGGCGACGATGCGTGAGGACGGCTGTCTCCAGATCGTCGGCCGGATCAAGGACATGATCATCAGGGGCGGTGAGAACGTCTATCCGCGTGAGATCGAGGAGTTCCTCTACAGTCACCCCCAGATCGCGGACGTGCAGGTCGTCGGCGTCCCGGACGAGAAGTACGGCGAGGAGATCCTGGCCTGCGTCGTCCCCCGCGACCCGGCCGATCCGCCCGCCCTGGAGGACATCGCCGCGTTCTGCCGCGAGCGCCTCGCGCACTACAAGGTCCCGCGCCGGCTGGAGATCGTCGACACCTTCCCGATGACCGTCAGCGGCAAGGTGCGGAAGATCGAACTGCGTGAGCGGTACACCCGGGGCTGAGGCTCACAGCTCCCGGCGCATGCACACCCGCGGCCAGCGGTCGAGGCCGCACTCCTTCTCCGCGCGCCTGATCCGCCGCAGGCCCTCGGTGAGCTCCGCCTCGTCGAGGACCCGGAAGCCCAGGCGCGCGTAGTAGGGGGCGTTCCACGGGACCTCGGCGAACGTCGTCAGCGTGAGCGCGTCCAGGCCGCTCCCGGCGGCCCGTCCGCCGAGATGGTCGATCAGGCCGCGCCCGAGCCGCCGGTGGGCGGCGGCCGGGTGGACCGAGACCTGCTCGACATGGGCCGTCCCGTCCACCTCGTCGTGGATCAGATAGGCGAGGGGGTGGCCCTCGTCGTCGGCGGCCACCCATGCGCGGCCCTCGCGACGGCAGTGCTCCAGCAGGTCGAGCGCCGGAGGCTCGTCGTCGGCGATCGCCGCCATGCCGAGGGAGCGGAACGGATCGCCGGCCGCCCTCTCGATGTCCTGGAGCAGGGGGAGTTCGGCGGCCGCTGCCGGTCGGATGCCCATGGGGGCAGTATGACCGAGCGTCGTTGGGGGGCTTCCGGCGCGGGCGCCGGGCCGCGGGGCCGCGCGGTCCACGACCCGCGGGCCTACGCGCCGGTGGAGACCAGCGCGTCCGCCGGGCCGTTGACCGGCTGCGGACTGCCCGTGAGGTCCATGACGAACAGCGGGACGCCCACGCCGTCCGCCCGGGATCTGGCGTCGTTCTCGTAGCCCGCGAGCGAGAAGAAGACGGTCGAGGCCGAGGCGCTCATACCGCTCAGCCACAGACACTCGACATCGCGCAGGGTGGCGGGCCGCGTCGACGGATCGACCCGGGCGATCAGGCCCTGGGCGCGCAGATCCGTGCCGGACGCGGGCCGGGTGTCCGGCTGGACCACATCGCGGAACCCCAGCCACTGGAGATAGCGCGTCGCAGCCGTCACCGCGTCGCGCGCCGTACGGATGGTGACCGGGCGGAACGAGGGCCGCGGCACCGTCGCCGTGCGGGGCAGTGGTATGTGCGCGGCCGGCGCCGGGAAGGAGCGGCCGGCCGGGACGGGGGTGCTCACCGGGCGCACCGGAATGCGCAGCACGGTGCCGCAGGGGCAGCCGAGCTCCGGCTGCGGCCACTGGTCCTGCCGCCCGCACTCCGTGCAGCGGACGGTCACCCAGTCGTCGGTCCAGGTGCGGTGCGTGATGCGTTCCGGCGGGGCGGCGCGCACCAGCGGCGGTGCGAGCGGCGCGCCGCACGCGCACGGATACACCGGTGAGGCGAACAAATGGTCGCGGCGGCAGCACGGGCAGCGCACCGGGACCGGCTCGGCCATCACTTCCCCCTTGGTCTGTCCTGCTGCCGTCCATCGTCCATCAAGAGCGCGGCCTTGGGGAGGGACTTCGGGCATCCCTTGACGACGTCAGGCCCGCCGCCTACATTGCTTCCATATAGCAGAACTATTCTTCCGCATTACGGAATCTGGCTCTGAGGGGCGCGAGGAGCCGGGATCCGCCAGGCCGAAGCAGGAGCACCCATGCCTCGTATGACCGCTGCCCGAGCGGCAGTTGAGATCCTCAAGCGCGAAGGCGTCACCAACGCGTTCGGCGTGCCCGGCGCGGCGATCAATCCCTTCTACAAGGCCCTCCAGCAGGGCGGCGGCATCGACCACACGCTCGCCCGCCATGTCGAGGGCGCCTCCCACATGGCGGAGGGCTACACGCGGGCCAACCCGGGCAACATCGGTGTCTGCATCGGTACGTCCGGCCCTGCCGGCACCGACATGATCACCGGCCTCTACTCCGCGATCGGCGACTCGATCCCGATCCTGTGCATCACCGGCCAGGCGCCGACCGCGGTGATCCACAAGGAGGACTTCCAGGCCGTCGACATCGCGTCGATCGCCAAGCCGGTGACCAAGGCGGCGACCACCGTCCTGGAGGCCGCGCAGGTCCCCGGCGTCTTCCAGCAGGCCTTCCATCTGATGCGTTCCGGCCGTCCCGGCCCGGTCCTCATCGACCTGCCGATCGACGTCCAGCTGACCGAGATCGAGTTCGACCCGGAGACGTACACACCGCTGCCGGTCTACAAGCCGTTCGCGAGCCGCCCGCAGATCGAGAAGGCGCTGTCCCTCCTGCTGGCCTCCGAGCGGCCGCTGATCGTCGCCGGCGGCGGCATCATCAACGCCGACGCGTCCGACCTGCTCGTGGAGTTCGCCGAGCTGACCGGCACGCCCGTCATCCCGACCCTGATGGGCTGGGGCACCATCGCCGACGACCACGAGCTGAACGCCGGCATGGTCGGACTCCAGACCTCGCACCGCTACGGCAACGCGACGTTCCTGGAGTCGGACTTCGTCATCGGCATCGGCAACCGCTGGGCCAACCGCCACACCGGCGGCCTCGACGTGTACACCAAGGACCGCACGTTCGTCCACGTCGACATCGAGCCCACCCAGATCGGCAAGATCTTCGCGCCCGACTACGGCATCGTCTCCGACGCCCGCGCCGCGCTGGAGCTGTTCGTCGAGGTCGCCAAGGAGCTCAAGGCCGAGGGCAGGCTGCCCGACCGCAGCGAGTGGGCCGCCTCCGCGCAGGAGCGCAAGGCCACGCTGCAGCGCCGTACGCACTTCGACAACGTGCCCATGAAGCCGCAGCGCGTGTACGAGGAGATGAACAAGGCCTTCGGCCCGGAGACGCGCTACGTCACCACCATCGGCCTCTCCCAGATCGCCGGCGCGCAGATGCTGCACGTCTACAAGCCGCGCCACTGGATCAACTGCGGCCAGGCGGGCCCGCTCGGCTGGACGATCCCGGCCGCGCTGGGTGTCGCCACCGCCGACCCGGAGACCCCGGTGGTCGCGCTGTCCGGCGACTACGACTTCCAGTTCATGCTGGAGGAGCTGGCGGTCGGCGCGCAGCACCGGATCCCGTACGTCCACGTCCTGGTCAACAACGCCTACCTGGGCCTGATCCGCCAGGCGCAGCGCAACCTGGACATCAACTTCCAGGTCAACCTGGAGTTCGAGAACATCAACTCCCCGGAGCTGGGCGTCTACGGCGTCGACCACGTCAAGGTCGTCGAGGGCCTCGGCTGCAAGGCCATCCGCGTCACCGAGCCGGACCAGCTGCTGCCGGCCTTCGAGGAGGCCAAGAAGCTGGCGGCCGAGTACCGGGTGCCGGTGGTCGTCGAGGCGATCCTGGAGCGCGTCACCAACATCTCGATGGGTGTCCAGATCGACGGCGTGAACGAGTGGGAGGACCTGGCCACCGAGCCGGGCCACGCTCCCACGTCCATCAAGCCCCTGAAGGTCTGATCCCTCCCCGCACCAACGGTCCCCGCCCCGGTCCTGACCCCGGGGCGGGGACCGTTTCCCTTTTCCGGGGTTTTCCGGGGTGCTGTCGGGACGCCTCCCCCATCTGATCATCCGATAACAAGCCCCTTGGCCCTCTTCCGGTGGTCGGCTGCCCGGCAGCCGACAGAAGCCGGACCGTGCCGCAAGGACGGGGCGGGGGCCGGCGTTCCGGCGCAGTCAGCGCAGGACGGCCGCCAGCAGGTCGGAGCCCAGCGCGGTCAGTTCGGCCGGTTTGAGGGTGTGACGGACGTACCGGCCGTCCCGCTGGGCCGTGAGCAGGCCCGCGCGGCGCAGGACGGCGAGGTGGCGGGAGACCTCCGGGCGTGAGAGTTCCCAGGCGTGGGCCAGTTCGCTGGTGGTGTGCGGGCCGCGGGCCAGGGTGCGCAGCAGCCGCAGCCGTACCGGATGGGCGAGCGCCTCCAGCCGGAGCGTGACCGTTTCCAGTGATACCGGCTCCGATGGAGTCGGCTCGGCCACGGGGTACTGCACCACCGGCTGCCACCCGGGCGCGTGGACCGCCACCAGGTGCGGGCGGCCGAAGACACTCGGGATGAAGGTGACTCCGGTGCCATGAGCGGCGGTCGCCTTGTCCTGCACCTTGTCCACGATGATGCAGTCGCCGTCCGGTGCCAGGGTGACTGCGGCGGAGACGGATGCGAGTGCCGGCCCGATGCCGTGGCGCTTCAGCAGGTCGTTCTTCACGCGCAGGTCGGTGGCGAGCTGCACGGCGACGCCCGCCCAGGCGGCGTCGAAGAAGGCCTCGGCGCACTGTTCGAGGGTGTGACGCACCCGCGCCCGCACAGCGGCCGGGTCCGCGAGCAGCCGTTCCGCGAAAGCCTCTTGCAGCGCGCCGCGGGCCTGGGCGAGGTCCAGGGCCCGCTCGCGCGCCGTCGCGTCGGTGAGCGGCGACGGCGCGGCGAAATGGACCCGGCTGCTGCCGCACGTGGTAACGAGCGCGGCGGTCACATACGTCTCGTCGTCGATGCGGTCCACGTCGTCCAACTCCTCGGCGAGGGTCGGCCGAGGTCGGGCGGGGAGCAGGAAGTCTGCTTGTGAGGAACGCCAGAGGAACTCGGCCTCCCTGAGCCGCTCGGCCGACTCCGGACGCAGCCCGGCCCAGACGTCGCCTGCCCAGCCGGCGAACTGCGGATGATGCCCGGGTTCGGCCAGCACGTGCAGCATCGCGGTCAGCTCGGCCAGCGGGGAGGCGGCGAACCGCAGTCGCTCGGACGGCAGGCCGCTGATGTCGATCCTCAACGTCATCGCCTCATCATCACCGACCGGGCGGCCGGCGACGGTGTCGGTTGACGTAGTCCGTCAACCGACGCAGCAAGCCCGGTGGCCGAACGCACCGTTGACGCCATGACAACCACCACCAAGATCCAGCCCCGGGCCCTCGTCCGTGCCACGGGAGGCCCCCGCTATGCCGTCGCGCTGGTCGTGGACGCACTCGGCACCGGCCTGCTGCGGCCCTTTCTGCTGCTCTACGGGGTGATGGTGCTGAGGCTGTCCGCGCCCGCCACCGGCATCGCCATGACGGCGGGTGTCGTCGTGGGCCTGGGGTGCATGCCCGCGGTCGGCCGATGGCTGGACCGGGGCGCGCGCAGCACGGTCGTGGCGGCGTCGATGCTGGTGCGCGTGCTGGGTGTTGTGCTGCTGCTGGCCACTCCGGCCGGGTACGTCTGGCCGTTCGCGGCGGCGGCGCTCCTCCTCGGCATCGGCAACCAGGCATGGCCGGCCGCCCACGCGGCTCTTGTGGCCACGGTCGCCCACGGCCGGCAACGCGACACCGCTCTCGCGGCGGGCCGCGCCCTGCGCAACGCCGGTATGGGTGTGGGCGCGCTCCTCGCCACCGCATGCCTGGCGGGCGGCGCCACCGCCTTGCAGGCGCTGGCCGCCATAACCGGGCTGGCGTATCTCACCGCGGCGGCCCTGGCGTGGTCGGTCCGACTGCACGCCGATCCGGCCGCCGCCCCGCCCGAGGGCGGTGACGACGGGCCGCCGCCCCGGATGGGGGCGCTGCTTGCGGCCAACGTGGTGTACGCCTTCTGCCTCAATGTCCCCGAAATCGCGCTCCCGCTGGTCCTGGTGACCCAGTTGCACGCGTCCCCGGTGTGGTCGGCAGCGATCTTCGTGGCCAACACGGTGCTGGTGGTCACCCTCCAGGTACCGCTCACCGTCCTGATGTCCCGCTTCCCCCGGCGGACCGTGCTGGCTCTCGCGGGGGTGGTCCTCGCCGCGTCCTACCTCGGCTTCCTGGCGGCGATGTCGCTGGTACCCGGTTGGGGCGCCCCGGCCGTCGCGGCGGTGTCCGTGGTCTGCACCCTCGGCGAGATCCTCTATGCCGGCAGCGCGACCGCGCTCGCCACCGCTCTCGCTCCGGCGCATGTCCTCGGACGCACGCTCGCCCGCTTCGAGCTCTCCACGGGCTTCGGTCTGGCTGTCTCCCCGGCGGTCATCACCGCTCTCGCACCCCAGGGCCCGGCCGCGCTCTGGGGCACCCTGGCCGGTGCGACGCTCCTCTCCGCCTCCGCCGTCGCTCCGTCAGCCACCGACCCGGGCCGACAGGTCCGCGGCGGCGGCGTCGCTCCGGTGTGCCCCGGCCCCTATGCGGCGGTGCGCTCCCGTTCCGCGGCGATCGCCCGGCGCAGGGCCTCCAGCTTGAGGGGAAGCAGCGGGCGCAGGCCGTCGTAGCGCAAACGGCCGACGCGGTAGGAGGTGATGAGGCCGTTCTCCTCCAGGGGCATGCCGGCGGGGCGCAGTACGGTACGGCCGTCCTCGTCGAGGATCCCGTCGTGGTTCATCCACAGCGAGACCCAGAGCTTGCTGGTGCCGTGGGTGCGCCGGACGAGTTCCGCGCGCAGCGGCAGCCATCTCTCCAGGGCAGCGCGGGTCAGCGGTGAGGTGTCGATCCACTCACCCGGCTCCGCGCCGACGACGGCCCCGCCCTGGGGGTGCCGCTCGATGTAGACGGCGGCGTTGCCGTCCGCCAGATGGGTCAGGCGCTGTCCGGTCAACTCGCCGCTGCGTGCGGCGGTGTCCAGCTCCACGCAGAGGACGGCCGTCAGCCGGGTCTGCGCGGGGGACATGGCGCCGCCGAGGTACCTGTCGAGCTGCCGGCGCAGCGCCGAGAGCGTCGCCTGCCGCGGGACGGGGCGCAACGCGACCTCGCCGCCTGCCAGTTGTGGGGCGGGCATGCCGTGGGCCTCGCGCAGCAGGTCGATGCACCGGCGGCGGATCTCGTTCGTCGGCCCGGAGGTGGGCGGGAGGCCGCCCGCGACGCGGCGGGCCCGCAGAGCACCGGATTCGGCGAGGCGCAGATACGGGGTGATGGCGTCCTCTTCGAGGAGGCGTCGCAGGCTGCGCCGTGCGCCGACGGGCAGTGCGCCGCGGGCGAGCGCCCGGTCCATCTCGCCGCGGACCATGTCGAGCTGCCGTCGGCGTGCCGCGCCGACGCCGAGCTCGTCGAGAAGCCCGTCGAGGGCGTTGACCGCGGCGAATGTCGACGTGGGCATGGGGTGATTGTCGCGTACGGCCGGGGTGTACGCCGAGAAATGAGGTGAGGGCGTGGAGTACGGGACCGTCCGTACTCCACGCCCTCACGTATGTGGTGCCGCCCGACGGAGCGAGGCTGGCGCGACAGGACATTCGCACCGCCGGACGGAGTCTGTGGTCTGGCTGGGACCGCGGCGGCGGCGATTGGTCCCGGGAGGCCGCCTCCTTCTGGTCAAGAAGCGGCTTCCGGAGCCTTCACCACCGCACTGGCATCGCACGACCGCCGCGGTCCTCGCCTTCACCCGCTCCGCGGACCACCCCTCATTCGGGTCCGCCGTGCGGGCTCGGCGCCCAGGACATGACCTCCCGTCAGATCCTGGGCGCAGTCGTGCCCTCAGTCCTCGCGCAGGGCGCGGACCGCTTCCTCGACGCGCTTGCCGTAGTCGGCGTCGGCGGCGTGGAAGTGGGCGAGGTTCTTCTCGATGACATCGTCACGGCCGACCTGGGACAGACCGCCGGCGATGTTCGCGACGAGGCGCTGCTTCTCGTCCTCGGACATCAGCCGGAACAGCTCGCCGGCCTGGAAGAAGTCGTCGTCCTTGACGTGGGCGGGGGCCGCGTGGGTGCCCGTCCAGCCCTGGACGGCGAGCGGTGCGGACTGGGCACCGTCGCTCTGCGCCGGTCCCGCGTACGAGTTGGGCTCATAGTTCTTCTCGTGGCGCGAGCCGTTGCGGGTGGCCATGATGCCGTCGCGGCCGTAGTTCTGTGCCGTCGTCGCCTTGGGGGCGTTCACCGGCAGCAGGGTGTGGTTGACGCCGAGGCGGTAGCGGTGTGCGTCCGCGTAGGCGAACAGCCGGCCCTGGAGCATCTTGTCCGGCGAGGGGCCGATGCCGGGAACGAAGTTGTTGGGGGAGAACGCCGCCTGCTCGACCTCGGCGAAGACGTTCTCGGGGTTGCGGTCGAGCACCAGCCGGCCGACGCGCTGGAGCGGGTGGTCGGCGTGCGGCCAGACCTTGGTGAGGTCGAACGGGTTGAAGCGGTAGTCGGCCGCTTCGGCCGCCGACATGACCTGCACGTACAGCGTCCAGGACGGGTTGACGCCGCGTTCGATGGCCTGGAGCAGGTCGGTCTGGTGCGAGTTGGCGTCCGAGCCGACGACTTCGGCGGCCTGCTCCGAGGAGAGGCAGCGGATGCCCTGGTTGGTCTTGAAGTGGTACTTGACGAAGAAGGCGTCGCCCTCGGCGTTGGTCCACTGGTAGGTGTGTGAGCCGTAGCCGTTCATATGGCGGTACGAGGCGGGGATGCCGCGGTCGCCCATCAGCCAGGTGATCTGGTGGGTGGACTCGGGGGAGTGCGCCCAGAAGTCCCAGACGTTGTCCGGCTCCTGCTTGCCCGTGAAGGGGTCGCGCTTCTGGGAGTGGATGAAGTCGGGGAACTTGATCGGGTCCTTGATGAAGAACACCGGGGTGTTGTTGCCGACGAGGTCGTAGTTGCCCTCTTCGGTGTAGAACTTCAGGGCGAAGCCGCGCGGGTCGCGGACCGCGTCCGCGCCGCCGAGCGAGTCGGCGACGGTGGAGAAGCGGATGAAGGTCTCGGTGCGCTTGCCCACCGCGGAGAGGAAGTCCGCCTTGGTGAAGCCGGTGACGTCGTCGGTGACCTCGAAGTAGCCGTGTGCGCCGGAGCCGCGGGCGTGCACCACGCGCTCCGGGATCCGCTCGCGGTTGAAGCGGGCGAGCTTCTCCAGGAGGTGCTGGTCCTGGAGGAGGAGCGGGCCACCGACGCCGGCGGTGGCGGAGTTCTGGTTGTCGGCGACCGGGGCGCCTGACTCGGTCGTAAGCACACGCTGCGTCATGGTGGCGGGTCTGACCTTCCGTACTGAAGCTGTTGAGGTGGCCGGCGGTGCGAGGAGCGTAATTTCGCCCCGGAGGCAGCGTCAACAGTTTGTTGAAAACGAAGTGTGGTGTTCCGGACGGCGCCGGCGCCTGGGCGCGACAGGACAGGTGTCAGCGCCGACGCCGCCCGGAAATCAAGGGGCCCCGAGCGAGGGCCGGTTGCTCAGACCTGCTGGCCGGAGAGCCGCTCGACGGCGCGCAGCAGGGCCGAGTGGTCCAGGCCGCCGTCGCCCTGCGTGCGCAGGGAGGCGACCAGTTGGGCGACCACGGCGCCGACGGGGAGCGCGGCACCGACATTGCGGGCGGCGTCGGTGACGATGCCCATGTCCTTGTGGTGCAGGTCGATCCGGAAGCCGGGCTTGAAGTCCCGGTTCAGGAAGTTGTCCTTCTTGCGGGTCAGCACGGTGGAGCCGGCGAGGCCGCCGTTGAGCACGTCGAGCGCGGCCTGGAGGTTCACGCCGGACTTCTCCAGGAAGACCACGGCCTCGGCGCACGCCTGGATGTTCACGGCGACGATCAGCTGGTTGGCGGCCTTCACCGTCTGGCCGGAGCCGTGGGGGCCGCACAGCACGATGGTCTTGCCGAGGGCTTCGAGGATCGGCAGAGCGGTGTCGAAGTCGCTCTGCTCGCCGCCGACCATGATGGACAGCACGGCCTCGATCGCGCCGGCCTCGCCGCCGGAGACCGGGGCGTCGAGGACGCGCAGGCCCTTCTCGGCGGCGGCCTTCGCCAGGTCGACCGAGGTCTGCGGGGTGATCGACGACATGTCGATGATCAGCGCGCCGGACCGGGCGTTCTCCAGGATGCCGTCCGGACCGTACGCGATGGCCTCGACCTGCGGGGACGCCGGCACCATCGTGATGACCACGTCGGCGTCCCTGACGGCCTCGGCGATCGAGGACGCCACGGCGCCGCCGGCCGCGGCGAGCCGGTCGAGCTTGTCCTGCTCCAGCGTGAAGCCGGTGACGGAGTAGCCGGCCTTCAGCAGGTTCTCGGACATGGGGGAGCCCATGATGCCGAGACCGATCCACGCGATCGTCGGGCGGGTGGATCGGGAGGAGTCTGCGAGATTGCTCATGAGGGTGCCTTCCTGAAAACTTCCGTACGTCTGCGAGTTCAGCGCGCCGCGCGCGCCTCGGCCGGGAGCCAGTCGAAGGACTCGGCGCTCGGGCGGTCGCCGGCCTTGTACTCCAGGCCCACCCAGCCCTCGTATCCGGCCTTCGTCAGCTCTTCGAGGAGCTGCTCCAGCGGGAGCGAGCCGGTGCCCGGGGCGCCGCGGCCGGGGTTGTCGGCGATCTGCACGTGGCCGGTCTTGTCGGCGTAGGCCGCGATGACCTGGCTGACGTCCTCGCCGTTCATCGACAGGTGGTAGATGTCGAGCAGGAACTTGGCGTTCCCGAGGCCGGTCGCCGCGTTGACCCGGTCGATGACCTCGATCGCGGCCGGGGCGCTCACCAGCGGGTAGAGCGGGGACTCCGGCTTGTTGAGGGTCTCGACGAGCAGGATCGCCCCGATGCGGTCGGCCGCGCGGGCGGCCAGCACCAGGTTCTCCAGGGCCAGGGTGTCCTGGATCTGCGGGTTCACGTCCTCGACACGGTTGCCGTAGAGGGCGTTGAGCGCCTTGCAGCCCACCGAGGCGGCGAAGTCGGCAGCCACCTCGATGTTGGCGCGGAAGCGGTCGGACTCCTTGCCGGGCACGGAGAGCGCGCCGCGGTCGGGGCCCGGCAGCTGCCCGGCGTAGAAGTTCAGCCCCACCAGCTGGGTGCCCGCGTCGTCGAGCGCCTTCTTGAGGGCGTCGAGCTCGGCCTGCGCCGGGGTGGGGGTCTCGATCCAGGGCCACCACAGCTCGACCGCCGTGAAGCCCGCCGCGGCGGCTGCCGCGGGGCGCTCCAGGAGCGGGAGTTCCGTGAAGAGGATCGAAAGGTTCACATCGAAGCGCTGGTCGGTGCCGTGCTTGTCCGTGGAAGAGGGGGCCATGAGGGGTGGGTGCTCCTTCCGTATGGCGGAAGTCAGTTTCTGCTTAACGGAAGATTGCAGTCGGTTCGTCGAACTTGTCAAGGGGCCATCTCCGATTTCGCCTCTCTCGCGTTAGGTTGTGCGCGTGCGATTGAGAGTGGAGTTCACGACCGAGCCCTTCGACCTGGACGAGGCGCCCGCCCATGCCGTGGTGGCCCGTGAGGTCGTCCAGTCGGCCGAACTCGACGCCGTCGACGTGGGGCCGTTCGGCAACACGGCCGAGGGTGATGCCGACGCCGTGCTCACCGCGGTCGACGCGCTCGTGCGCCGCTCCCTGGAGGCCGGCGCCACCCGGGTCTCGCTCCAGATCAACGTGGTCGGGGAGGGCGAGAAGTGACCGGCCCCTCGGAGCACCCCCTCGCCCGCGCGGTCAAGCCGCTCGTCGATGCCATGGGCGCGGAGATGGTCGAGCCCGGGCAGGCGAGCCCGGACGACGTGGTGCTCGCCTGGGAGGGCGAGGACGTCATAGCGGTTCGGCTGCCGCAGCTCTCCGACTCCCTCGATCACATCCTGGCCGCCCTGGAGCGCCGTCACGGCATGCCGCTGTCCGCCCTGGACCGCAGGACGAAGCAGCTGGTCGTGCGCTCCCTGGAGGCTCGCGGCGCCTTCTCGGTGCGACACGGTGTCGAGACGGTGGCCGGGGCGCTCGGCGTCAGCCGCTTCACCGTCTACAACTATCTGAACCGCGAAAACGGCACCAAGAGCGAGTGAGTACGGCCCCCCTTCACCCTGTGATCGCTCGCGGTCACGGCCCGTGGCGGCGATCTCCGGGCGGCGGCTCGCGTGTCACCGAGTTTTCAACAAAGTGTTGACGTTATGTTGCCGGAGGGCGTTAGCTGTCCGCAGCCCCGTCCAATGCACAGCGAAAAACAGCCACGGAGGCTCCCGTGACTTCGAACTCGACGCCGGGCCTCGCCCGGTTCAACACATCGGCGGAGAGCGACGCGACTGCCGCGCTCCACGAGGTGTGCGCCAGTTCGGCCTGGGGAAACAAGCTGCTCGCGCAGCGTCCCTACGCCACCGCCGAGGCCCTCTGCACCGCCAGTGACGCCGCGATGGCCGAGCTGACAGCCGCGGATCTGGCCGAGGCGATGGCGGGACACCCGCCGATCGGCCGGCCGAAGCCGGGCGACCCGACCTCCGCCCGCGAACAGCGGGGGATGGCCGGCGCTTCCGAGGAACTGAAGGCCGAACTGCTCGAACTGAACCTGGCCTACCAGGAGAAGTTCGGTCACGTCTTCCTGATCTGCGCCACCGGCGCCACCGGTGAGCAGATGCGGGACGCGGTCAGGGTCCGGATCCAGAACTCCGACGAGAAGGAGCGGGAGATCGCCCGCGGAGAGCTCGTCAAGATCAACAGGATCCGGCTGGCCCGACTCGTAGAAGGAGAGTGACCTGTGAGCACCGAGACCACCGCTTCCGTGTCCACCCACATCCTGGACACCAGCATCGGCCGCCCCGCCGAGGGCGTCGCCATCGCGCTGTCGGCCCGCCCGGGCCCCGGCACGGAGTGGACCGCGCTCGGCGGCTCCGCCACCGACGCCGACGGGCGGTGCAAGGACCTGCCGGCGCTGCCGGAGGGCACCACCCATGTACGTCTCGACTTCGAGACCGAGGCGTACTTCTCACGCAGGAACAACGCCAACCAGCAAGCCGAGGCGCAGCAGGACGCCCCCCGCGTAAGGGACAGCGGTGCGTTCTTCCCGGAGGTGGCGATCACCTTCGCCGTCGTACCGGGCGAGCACTACCACGTACCGCTGCTGCTCAACCCGTTCGGCTACTCCGTTTACCGAGGGAGCTAGCAGACATGCCCACGATTCTCGGCCAGAACCAGTACGGCAAAGCAGAGAACCGCGTCGTCAAGATCACGCGGGACGGCGACACCCACCACATCAAGGACCTGAACGTCTCGGTCGCCCTCTCCGGCGACATGGACGACGTCCACTACTCCGGCTCCAACGCCAACGTCCTGCCGACCGACACCACCAAGAACACGGTGTACGCGTTCGCCAAGGAGCACGGCATCGAGTCCGCCGAGCAGTTCGGCATCCACCTGGCCCGTCACTTCGTGACCTCCCAGGAGCCGATCCACCGGGCGCGCATCCGTATCGAGGAGTACTCCTGGGAGCGCATCGCCACCTCGGACGCCAACTCCAAGTTCATCGGCTCCGACGAGGTACGGCACTCCTTCGCCCGCAAGGGCCAGGAACTGCGCACCGCTCAGATCACCTACGACGGTGAGAGCTGGGAGGTCCTGTCCGGTCTGAAGGACCTCACCGTCATGAACTCCACCAACTCGGAGTTCTGGGGCTACGTCAAGGACAAGTACACGACGCTCAAGGAGGCGTACGACCGCATCCTGTGCACCGACGTCTCCTCGGTCTGGCGCCACAACTGGACCAGCGACGACGACCGGATGCCCAACTGGGAGAAGTCGTACGAGCAGGCCAAGAAGCACATCCTGCAGGCCTTCGCCGAGACGTACTCCCTCTCGCTCCAGCAGACCCTGTACCAGATGGGTTCGCGGGTGATCAACAGCCGCAGCGAGATCGACGAGATCCGCTTCTCGCTGCCGAACAACCATCACTTCCTCGTGGACCTCGAGCCGTTCGGGCTGAAGAACGACAATGAGGTGTATTTTGCGGCAGATCGTCCGTACGGCCTGATCGAGGCCACGATCCTGCGGGACGGCGTGGAGCCGCGGATCCCGGTCGACATGACCAACCTGTAGACGAACCGCTTGAACCCCCGACGCGTGCGCCGGCGTTGGGGGGTGTCTCTTCGGATCGAGCCGGATCAGTGAGCGGGGTCCGGTGCGGTGCATCGCAAGGCGGAGGAAGGAGCCGACGCGGAGCGTCGGCGACTGACGACAACGCAGCGAGGTGCCGCACCGGGGCACGCGAACCCGGCAGGATCCGAAGAGACACCCCCAGGTCCCAGGGGGAGAGCGGGGGCATCTGCGCAACAACAGAACCGCGGACCCGGTCGTCACCCCGCTCGACCCCCGGGCCCGTTCCATCAATGGGAAGAACGAGGAACCGCCATGGCGGCTTCGCGCATCGTCATCGAGAACTGTGCCATCGCGACCGTGGACGCGGACGACACCGAGTACGCGTCCGGGTACATCGTCGTCGCCGACAACCGGATCGAGTCGGTGGGCGCCGGACAGGCCCCCGCCGGACTGGAGAACGTGGTCCGCCGCATCGACGGCACCGGCCATCTCGCCACGCCCGGTCTGATCAACACGCACCACCACTTCTACCAGTGGATCACCCGGGGCCTCGCCACCGACCACAACCTGTTCAACTGGCTGGTGGCGCTGTACCCGACGTGGGCGCGGATCGACGAGCCGATGGCCCGCGCGGCCGCCCAGGGCTCCCTCGCCATGATGGCCCGCGGCGGAGTCACCACCGCCATGGACCACCACTACGTCTACCCGCGGGGCACCGGTGACCTGTCCGGCGCGATCATCGGCGCGGCGAGCGAGATGGGTGTCCGCTTCACGCTCGCCCGCGGTTCCATGGACCGTGGCAAGTCCGCCGGCGGACTGCCGCCGGACTTCGCCGTCGAGTCCCTCGAGGGTGCGCTCGCCGCCACCGAGGAGACCATCGACAAGCACCACGACGCCTCCTTCGACGCGATGACGCAGGTCGCCGTCGCGCCGTGCTCCCCCTTCTCCGTCTCCACCGAACTGCTGCGGCAGGGCGCCGAGCTGGCACGCCGCAAGAACGTACGGCTGCACACGCACGGCTCGGAGACCGTCGAGGAGGAGGAGTTCTGCAAGGAACTCTTCGGGATGGGCCCCACCGACTACTTCGAGTCGACCGGCTGGCTCGGCCAGGACGTGTGGATGGCCCACTGCGTCCACATGAACGACTCGGACATCGCCGCCTTCGGCCGTACGGGCACGGGCGTCGCGCACTGCCCGTCCTCCAACGCACGGCTCGGCGCCGGCATCGCCCGGGTCCCCGACATGCTGAAGGCGGGCGTCCCCGTCGGTCTCGGCGTCGACGGCACCGCCTCCAACGAGTCGGGCGAACTCCACACCGAGCTGCGCAACGCGCTGCTCGTCAACCGCCTCGGCCCGCACCGCGAGGCCGCCCTGAACGCGCGTCAGGCCCTGCGCCTCGGCACGTACGGCGGTGCCCAGGTCCTCGGCCGCGCCGAGCAGATCGGCTCGCTGGAGGCCGGCAAGCTCGCCGACCTCGTGCTGTGGAAGCTGGACACGCTCGCCCACTCCTCCATCGCCGACCCGGTGATCGCGCTCGTGTTCGGCGCGGCAGCCCCCGTATCCCTCTCCCTCGTGAACGGCAAGACCGTCGTCGAGGACAACCACCTGACCACGGTGGACGAGGACGCCATCGCCCGCTCCGCGCGGGACGAGGCACAGCGCCTGGCGCGGATCGCCGCGCAGGACTGACCCAAGCGTCCGGTCGAGGGGGACGGCCCTCGACCGGAAGCCGTGGACCCGAGCGGGGTCCATGGCAGCCGTGACCGGGGGGTGCGGCACCGCATATCGGTGCCGCGCCTCCCGGGACGGTGACTCGTGTCTTCACACCCCCGAAGCACCGGGCTCACCGCTGCACCACTTCGCACCACCTCCCTGACACCCGCGTCACCGCCGACGTGTACCCGACCGGAGGAACCGACCGTGGCCGCACAGCCCAGGTTTCCGAACGATGCAGACACACCCGCAGACGCAGAGGCAGACGCAGACGCGGTACCGGCAGCGCCGGACGTACCGGCAGAGAAGCATCCGGTCGACGAGACCCTGCCTCCTGTGAAGATGTTCACCAGCGGCCTTCAGCATGTGGCCGCGATGTATGCGGGTGTGGTGGCCCCGCCCATGATCGTGGGACCCGCCGTGGGGCTGAGCGTCACGGACACGGCCTTCCTGATGGGGGCCAGCCTCTTCACCGCCGGCATAGCCACCCTTCTGCAGACGCTCGGCTTCTGGAAGGTCGGCGCCCGGCTCCCGTTCGTCAACGGAGTCTCCTTCGCCGGTGTGACCCCGATGGTCGCCATCGGCAGGGACCGAGGAGCGGACGGTATCACCGTCATCTTCGGCGCGATCATCGTCGCCAGCGTGCTCGGTTTCGTCCTCACGCCGTACTTCTCGAAGCTGGTCCGCTTCTTCCCGCCCGTCGTCACGGGCACCGTCATCACCCTCATCGGCGTGTCGCTGCTGCCCGTGGCCTTCAACTGGTCGCAGGGCGGCAACTCCACGGCCGACGACTACGGTTCGATGAAGAACATCGGCATGGCCGCCCTCACCTTCGTGATCGTGCTGGCCCTGCGCAAGGTCCTGCGCGGCTTCCTCCAGCAGATCGCGATCCTGCTCGGCCTCGTCGCGGGCACGGTGATCGCGGCGCCGCTGGGCATGGCGAACCTCGATGCCATCAAGAACGCCGACATCGTCGGCTTCCCCACGCCCTTCCACTTCGGCGCGCCGCAGTTCGAGATCGCCGCGATCGTCTCCATGTGCATCGTGATGCTCGTCTGTATGACGGAGTCGACCGCCGACATGCTCGCCCTCGGCAGGATCGTGGACCGGCCCGCCGACGAGCGGGTCATCGAGGGCGGGCTGCGGGCCGACACCCTCGGCAGCGCCATCAGCCCGCTGTTCAACGGATTCATGTGCAGCGCCTTCGCCCAGAACATCGGCCTGGTCGCGATGACGAAGGTCCGCAGCCGCTTCGTCGTCGCCGCGGGCGGCGGCATCCTGATCCTGCTGGGCCTGTGCCCCGTCGCCGCCTCGGTGATCGCGCTCGTACCGCTGCCGGTCCTCGGCGGCGCGGGCATCGTCCTCTTCGGCTCGGTCGCGGCGAGCGGCATCCAGACGCTGGCCACCGCCGCCCTGGAGAAGGGCGAGAACGCGCTGATCGTCGCCGCGTCGGTCGGCATCGGACTGATCCCGATCGCCGCCCCGGAGTTCTACCACGCCTTCCCGAAGGACGCGCTCGTCGTCCTCGACTCCGGTATCTCCACCGGCTGCATCGTGGCGATCGCGCTCAACCTCGCCTTCAACCACCTGGGGAAGAAGGGCAGTTCGGACGAGGTCCAGGAGGACACGCAGGGCAGTGGAAAGCCGGACGGGGCGACGGTGCCCGCACCGGCGGCCGCGGTGCACTGAGCGGCCCCTCGCCGGTGACGGCAGGGCAGCGGAGACGCGCGAGGGCGCGTACCCCACGACGGGTACGCGCCCTCTTCGGCCGGTGCCGCGCTCGGTGCGGCCGGTGCTCGGCCGTCAGTCGATGTGGAAGCTGTCGCCGTAGACCTTCCAGTCCAGCGGCGTGTTCAGGTTGAGGTTGTTCTTCTGCACGAAGACCCGCTGAGCGGTGTCGACCCGGCTCGTGTCCTCGTGCGCCTCCTCCTGCTTCATCGCCCAGACGCGGGCGTCGAGGAACGCGTTGAGGTAGGTCTTCTCGTTGCCGCCCTGGGCCGGGGGCTTGGCCTTGGCCAGCGCCCGCTTGCGGATGCTGCTGAAGCTGGTCGGGTCGCCGCCGTCGCCGTGCATCACGATGGCGTCGTAGTAGATGAACTGGCCGAGCACGCCGACGCCGTCGCTCTTGCCGCGGCTCACCGCCGGGTTGAAGTACACCCGGTCCCGCTCGTCGTTCTGCGCGGTCTTGAACGCGGAGTCCTCGGCGGCCTTCTTCCAGTCCTTCGTGAAGTTCGGGTCGAGGCCGGCGTGCGAGTCGCTGCCGTCCACATTGCGCAGCGCGGGCAGGTACTTCGCGAGGACGTTGCCCGGCTTGCGCTGCGTGTAGAGCTCGACCAGGTCGAGCATGTCGCCGGTGCCGGAACAGAACCCGATGATCCCGGCGGTGTAGCCGCGCCCGTCGCCTATGTCCTCGATGTACTTGTACTGGGCCTTCCAGTCCAGCGAGGAGTTCTCCGCGCTGGAGACGATCTTCATGGCGATTTCCTTCTTCGCCGGGTCGTCGAGACCGACGGCGGCCGGGGCCACCGCGGTCGCGGAGCGACCGTCGCCCGCGTCCGAAGGGGAGTTGGCCGCGAAGGCGGTGGCGGGCACCGCGATGAGTGTCACGCCGAGTGCCACGCGGGGGAGGAACCTGAGCGGACTCTTGGCGCGCTGGTGGGGGGTGGGCACCTTGCCTCCATGGGGAGTTCGTCGTTCCGTGTTCTGTTAGGAAGCTTTCCTATCAGAGCCGGGAACGACTCGTACACCCTTTCCCCGCAAGGAAATTCGACCGTGCTGCGGGCCGTGAGCCCCGCGGCGGAAGACCCGCGAGGTCAGCGCCCCGGCCACGCCATGAGGGTGTTGAAGAGCTCCGCCTGCTCGATCGCGTCGTCCAGTCCGTGATGCGTGTGCCGCCTCTTGGAGTGGAGCTCCGGCGGCATGGTTCCCTTCGCGACCGCGCGCAGCGGAAGCCGCGCCTTGGTGGCGTACAGGGTCTTCATGTCGAAGCAGCCGGAGTGACCGAACGGGCTCGCGCCGGTGAACCGGATCAGATACCAGTACAGGAACGTCCAGTCGTACGAGGCGGGGTAGCCGCACATGACCGGCTGCGCACCGGTGGAGACCTCCCGCACCCAGGCGCCGAACTCGGCCATGGCGTCGCCCGGTTCGCAGCCCTCGGCGATCAGCCTGTCCCGGTCCAGCCCGCTCACCGCGAGGGCCTCGGGTACGAAGTCCTCGCTGATGGGGCGCAGTTCGCGGTAGAACGTCCGCGCCTGCGGGTCAGCCGGCTCATAGCCGTCGGCGTCCTGGCGGCCCGCCACGGCGGCACCGAAGCTGATCATCGAGTAGGGACCCGGGATCGGACCGTCGGCTTCGATGTCGACAGAGATGTAGAGGCTGGGTTTCACGCGTGGTGGCGTACGTCGGGCCATACGGGGAGCATCGCAGCGGGGTGGCTGCCGGCACATCCGCATTTACGGAGCACGGTATGTACGGACACGGGCTCGGCCCGCAGAGCGCATCGGGGGCGGGAACCGGCGTCGGGGGCGTTGTCAGACCCCCGTGACATGCTCGGAAGCATGGATCACGAGCAGGTTTTCGCCGGTCTGGACAGCGTGCGCTGGGCCGAGTTGGAGCATGCGTACGGCGAAGCCGACGACCTCCCCGGCATGCTGCGTGCCCTCGCGGGCGACGACGAGCAGGCGGCCGAGGCGCTCGACGAGCTGTGGAGCAGCATCCTGCACCAGGGCACGGTGTATGCCGCCACCGTGCAGGCCGTGCCCTTCCTGGCGCAGCTGGCCGCGGCGGGGACACGGACCGTCGATCTGCTGGTTCTGCTCGGCGGCGCAGCCGAGAGCGACGACGCGTACGGACTGCCCGGTCCCGGCGCGTGCCGGGCAGCCGTCGCGGCTCAACTCCCGCTGATCCTGCCGCTGTTCGCGTCCCCGGACGCACGGGTGCGTCAGGCCGCGGTCTGGGCGGCGGGCAGCACCGGTGCCGCCTCGGCCCTGCCGCAGCTGCGCCGACGGTGGGACGAGGAGCCCGAACCGGGTGTCCGGGCGGAGCTGCTCGCGGCGCTGGTGCGGCTCGGCCACCCGGATGCCGTGGATGCCGCCCGGACGGCGATCGCGCCCGGCGAACCCGCCGAGCTGCGGGTCGTCGCGGCCATGGCCTGCCTGGACGCCGGTCTGCCGTGGACGCCCGCGCACCGGGACACCCTGGTGTCGCTGCTCCCGGCGGACCGGCATGTCGCCGGCCGCTTCGACCAGGCACGCACCGAGCCGCTGCACCATGTCGTCGACACGCTGCTGCGGCGCGACACCGACCAGGACCGTTCCTCGGCCTACGAGTTGATCCAGGCCGCTCTGGCCGCAGGGGACCCCGAGGCCCGGAAGGAGGCGCTGTGGGCGGCGGAGCACGCCTGCACGATCTCCCGCAGCGCCCCCGGCCGGCTGGCTCCCTCGTTGCTGTCCCTGCTGAAGGCCGGCGAGCACACGGCCTCCCTGCTGCCCATCCTCGACAAGCTCGGCGTCCACGCGCAGCCGGCGGCCCCGGCGCTGGCCGCGCTCGCCGCCGCGGGCGGCGACCTGGCGGACCGGGCACTCGCGGTGCTGGTGCGGGTCGCCCCGCAGGAGGCGGCCCCGCTCCTCGCCCGCGACCTCCCCGACCGCTCACGTGCCCTGGCGGCAGCGTGCGGATTCCCCGGCAACCGGCGTGAGCGTGACATGCCGTACGCACCGGAGCTGCTCAACGCCATCCGTATCCGGCTGACCGACGACGAGCTGGCGGGGAACGAACCGGTGTGGCTGACCGGCCTGCTGGCGGACTGGGGTGTGCAGGCGGCGGCCGCCCTGCCCGAGTTGACCGCGGTGATGGACCGCTTCCCGGCAGCCGTGCCCCGGGCGCTCGCGGCGGTCTGCCCACCCGACAGCCGCGACGCCACCGCGGCCGTCCTGCGGCGGGCAGCCGCCACGGGACCACCGGAGGGCCGGTACGCGGCAGCCGACGCCCTGTGGAACCTGACCGGTGAGACCGGCCCGCTGGTGCACGAGCTCCGGCGCCGGCTGGAGCAGAGCGCGGGGCCCGAAGCCTGCCGCACCGCGGGCGCGCTCGGCGAGGAAGGCGCCTGTCTGGTCCCGCAGTTGCGCTCGGCCCTGACGCCCGCGGGCCGCAAGCGCACCGTTCCCGAGCTCGACGCGGACATCCAGACGGCGCTCGCGCTGTGGCGGCTGACCGGCGAGGCGACCGAGGCGGTCGACGTGCTCGGGGGTGTCCTGGCCGAGGCGTCGGACGGAACCTGGACGCGCTGGTCGCTCCGTGAGGCGGCCCTCGCGGCCGCCCATGTGGGCCCGGCGGCACAGGCGTTGACGCCCGCCCTGGAGGGTCTGCTGGACGACCCCTCCCACGCTCCGGCCGCGATCAGTGCCCTCCAGGCGATCAGCGGCGGGCCGGACCCTGTCCGTACGGCGGAGATACTCCTGACCTCCGTCGAGCGCAACGCCGACGCCGACACGGCACTCGACGCCTTGGGCGCGCTCGGCCCCGAGGCCCTGACGCCCACCGTGAGCGCCCGGCTGAAGGCGCTGGCCGAACGGGATCTGCGGGTCGTGACGTCGGGAGTGGAGCCGGAGATGGTCCCGGCGGACGAGCGGCTGAGGGAGCGCGCGCGGAAGCTGCTCGGGGCCTGACGGCGCATCGCGGGCTGCCGGCGGCGTCACGGGTGGTGCCGGATTCGATCGGTGGCGGACCGGGCTCCGGCCCGCCACCACGCGGCACTTACCGGGGTGTCTCCCGCCCGGCCGCGGCCCCCCGGGGGGACCGCCCGCCCGGCTGCGGTACGAGAGCGGCCGGGTCAGTTCCCCGGCTGCCAGTCGGGACGCCGCCCGCTGAACCCGATGACCTGGTCGAGCAGCGGCGCCTCGGCAGGGACGTCGACCACGGGTCCGAACGCGTCGCCGCGAGCCTCTTCGTCCCCGGGTGCCGGCCTCATCATCGCGTACGACTCGCGCAGGCTCGCCTCGTCGCACGCGTACTTCTGTCCCGTGGACTGGGCCAGATCCCACCCGTGGACGACGAGCTCGTTCAGCGCCACCCGGCCGGCGATCGCGGCCGGGAAGGTGATCCCGCCGGCTTGGGTATCCCCCTCCCACGCCTCGGGCACGGTCCACGCGTCGGCCAGTTCGTCCAGCCGCTGAGGCAGCACGTCCCGCCAGTCGTCGCCGAGGACGGGCCGCGAATCGCCGGGACTGGAGGCGGTCAGCGGCCCGAGGTCCTTGCGTGCGGCATCGCGGAAAGCGGTGGACAGCAGGACGACATGGGCCAGCAGCTCCCGCACGGCGTACTCGGGACAGGGGGTCGGATCGCCGAGCCGCTCGTCCGAGATGCCGGCGATGAGCCACGCCACCGCCTCGGCGGCGGGACGGAGGTCGGGGGCAGAGGTCTGCGCTGTGGAGTCCATACCAGGGGAGACCCACGGGCGCCCGGAAACTCATCGCCGCAGGGGCTGATCGACGGGAAAACATCACGGACGGATCGGCCTCTCCGCGACGCCGGGGCCGAGATGCGGCGTATGCCCCTGCATGATCCCTTTGAGCAGACTGCCTGACAGCGAGGGACAGGGGCGCGGCGATGAGATGGGGAGAGACGGATCCCGCAGCGAATGATCCGGGCCCGGCGAATCCGGCGTCCGGGGGTTCGCGGCCGACGATTCCGCCGTCCCAAGACCGGGGGTCGACAGACCGGGGGTCTACTGACCTGGGGCCGACGGACCGGAGGCGAACGGACCTGGGGTCGACGGTCGACGTCCTGGTGGAGGATCTCAGCGCGGACCTGGAACGGCTCACCCGTGTCCCCTCGGTCGCCTTCCTTGGTTTCCCGCCCGAGCCCGTCACCGCGGGGGACACCGGCCCGGGCTTCGAGGCGGCCACCGGCGGGCCTGAGGACGCCGCCGGGTTCAGGAGGACCGCATGACGACGTCGGCCCCCGAACAGGCCCCTGAAGAGCCCCCGGCACAGAAGCGCTTCATCTTCCCCAGTGCGCTGACCGTCCTCGCGGTGGTCACCGTCGCCGTCTGGGCGCTGGCCTTCCTGATCCCCTCGGGACAGTACGACCGCAATGCCGACGGCGCGCCGATCGAGGGCACGTACCACCGCGTCGACAGCGGCCAGAGCTTCGTCGACCGGCTCAACGACCTGTTCCTCGCACCGGTCAACGGCCTCTACGGCATCCAGGACGCGAAGACCGGTGAGGTCGGCCCCGGTCTGGCCGGCGAGCTCTACGGCAGCGCGGGCGTGTTCCTCTTCGTCCTCGCCATCGGCGCGTTCATCACCGTCGTGTTCGCCACCGGTGCGCTGGACCGCGGCATCGGCCGGCTCGCCCACCGGCTGCGCCACCGCGGAGCACTGCTGATCGCCGGCGTCATGCTGGTCTTCTCCCTTCTCGGCTCGGTGGAGGGGTTCGCCGAGGAGACGCTCGGCTTCTACGGGCTGATGGTGCCCCTGATGCTCGCCCTCGGCTACGACCGCATGGTGGCCACCGGCACGATCATCCTCGGCGCGGGCATCGGCGTGCTGTGCTCCACCGTCAACCCCTTCGCCACCGGCGTCGCCTCCTCCGCCGCCGGTATCTCCCTCGGCGACGGCATCGTGCTGCGCGCGATCATGTGGGTGGTGCTGACCGCGGTGACCATCGCGTACGTCATCCACTACGCGAAGCGCGTACAGAAGGATCCGGGGCGCTCGCTCTCCGGATTCCTCCCGGGCGACCGGGAGCACCGCGCGACCGGCGACGCCGAGGAGCCGCCCGAACTCACCGCCCTCCACAAGGCCGTCCTCGTGGTCGTGACGCTGGTCTTCGCCTTCATGATCTTCTCGGTCGTCCCCTGGGCCGGCGCCCTGACCGGCGACGCCGACGCCGAGCCGTACGGCTTCGAACTCGGCTGGTCCTTCCCCGAACTGGCGGCGATGTTCCTGGTCGCCGCGGTCGTGGTCGGCCTGGTCGCGCGCTTCGGCGAGCAGAAACTGAGCTCCACGATCATCCAGGGCGCGGCCGATTTCATCTCCCCGGCGCTCGTCATCGTGCTGGCACGCGGCGTCACGGTGATCATGAACAACTCGAAGGTCACGGACACGGTCCTGCATTCGATCGAGGGCGTCGTGCAGGGCACCTCGTCGGGGCTGTTCGCCGTCATCGTCTTCATCGTCAACCTCCCCCTGGCCTTCCTGATCCCCTCCACCTCGGGCCACGCCACCCTCGCGATGCCGATCCTCGCCCCACTGGCGGACTTCGCCGGCGTCTCGCGCGCGGTGGTCGTGACGGCCTGGCAGTCCGCGAGCGGCTGGATGAACCTGTGGGTCCCGACGACGGCGGTCACCATCGGCGGCGTGGCGCTGGCGAAGGTGGGTTACAACAAGTACCTGCGGTTCGTGGCGCCGCTGCTGGGGATCCTGTTCATCCTGATCTGCGGCTTTGTGTGGGCGGGCGCGGTGATGACCTGACCCTCGCCCCACCCCTGGGGCCAGGTCGTGTGCCTAGAACGACGTCTCGCGCACACTCGCCCGGTCCGACGGCTCCGTCGTCGCCGTGACCTCCGAGCGCTGCCGCTCGGCCGCGAACGTCACCGTCAGCGTCTCCGGGGCACTCTGCGTCGTACTCGCCGTGAAGCCCTGGTTCGGCACCGCCGAGATCAGACACACACCGCCGCTGCCGTAGCGCACCGTGGCCCTGCCGCCCCGGGACGAGATGGTGTGCACTCCGGATCCGCCCTCCTGGCAGCCCTGGTTCCCGGGCGGCGTCGTGTCGGACGGCGGATCCTGCGGGCTCGGCGTCGCGCGCGGTGTCGGCGGCCGTGACTCCCGCGGCTTGTCGGCCGTCTTCGTCGGCGTCGGCTCCGGCTGCCGCCGGGAGGCGCTCGGAGAGGGCGTGGGGCTCGGGGAGCGCGAGGGGCGCGCCGAGGGTGTGGGGGAGGCGGCGAAGTCCTCGGGTGCCGACTGCGCCACCGGCGCCGTGGGCCTGGTCGAGCCGACCACGAAGTGGACCGTGAATATCACGGCCGTGACGCTGGCTGTCGTGCACGACAGCCAGATGAGCAGATAGCGCAGGTACCGGGGCACGGCACCATAGTGGCGGACCGGCTAACGTTCCTGCCCATGGCCTCCGTACTTGTCGTCGAGGACGACCCTGTGATCCGTGCCGCACTGACCGAGGTCCTCAGTGCGCACGGGTATGCGATCAAGACCGCTCACCAGGGGTTCGAAGCGTTGCGCGAGATCACTCAGGGCCCGCCGGACATCGTCGTGCTCGACCTCGGACTGCCCGATCTGGACGGTCTCGACGTGCTGCGGATGATCCGCGGGATCTCCCGGGTGCCGGTGCTCGTCGCCACGGCCCGCGACGACGACCGGGAGGTCATCAGGCTCCTCAACGCGGGGGCCGACGACTACATGGTCAAGCCGTTCTCCGGAGGGCAGCTCGCCGCCCGGATCGCCGCCGTGCTGCGGCGGTCCGCGCCCGACGCGAACCGGGACCGGGACCCCGTCCTCCAGATCGCCGACCTCCGCATCGACACGCTCGCCCGCACCGTGCACCTCGCCGACCACGAGCTCTCGCTCACGCGGCGTGAGTTCGACCTGCTCGCTTACCTCGCCGCCAACGCCGACCAGGTCATGTCCCGTACGCGGATACTTTCCGAGGTGTGGCAGCAGCCGTATCTGGAGGACCAGACGGTCGACGTCCACCTCTCCTCGCTGCGCAGAAAGCTGGGCGAGAAGGCCTCGCGGCCCCGGTACCTCCACACCGTGCGCGGCATCGGGATCAAGCTGGTCAGCGCGCCATGAGACGTGCCCTCGCAGGAATCGCCCTCGCCGTGACCACGATGGTCGCGCTGTCCTTCCTCATCCCGCTGGCCCTGCTCGTACGCGAACAGGCCCGGGACCGGGTCACCACCGCCGCCGAGCAGCGGGCGGCCGCCCTCTCGCCGGTACTCGCCCTGACGACGAAGCCGGCCGATGTGCAGCAGGCGGTCTCGGGCCTGGGCTCCGACGACCAGTTGGCCGTACGGCTCCCGGACGGCGATCTCGTCGGCACGGTGCACGCCCCGCGGCAGGCGCTGGAACGAGCCGTGAGCAAGCGCGAGACGCTGGCGATGAACACCGCCGACGGCTGGATCTACTTGCAGCCCGTGGTCCTCGCCGAGGACCGGGTCGCCGTCGTCGAGTCGTACGTGCCCGGCGCGGATCTGACCCGCGGGGTGTGGGCGTCGTGGGGCGTGATGGCGCTGCTGGCCATCGGACTGGTGGGCGGTTCGGTGCTGGTCGCCGACCGGCTGGGCGCCCGGGTGGTCCGCTCGTCGCGGAGCCTGAAGAGCGCGTCACTGGCCCTGGGGTCGGGCGACCTCGACGTACGGGTGGATCCGGACGGGCCGCCGGAACTCCAGGAGGCCGGCGCGGCGTTCAACCACATGGCCGACCGTGTCGTCCAACTGCTCGCCATCGAGCGGGAGATGGTGGCCGACCTCTCGCACCGGCTCAGAACGCCGCTGACCGCGCTGTACCTGGAAGTGGACCTGATCAGGGGCTCGCCCGGAGCCGGACGGATCACCGCGGCCGTCGAGCAGCTCGAGACCGAGCTCGACTCGATCATCACGGCGGCCCGGACCCCGCTGGCCGCCGGCCACGCGGGCGGGACGGTGTCGTCGAGATCGTCGGAGATGGCCGAAGTGGTCGCGATGCGGCTCGACTTCTGGTCCGTGCTGGCGGCCCAGCAGGAGCGGCTGTGCGAGCGTTCCTTCACCCCGCGGCGTACGCCGGTCCGCTTCCCGGAGGACGATCTCGCGGCCGTCGTCGACGCGCTGATCGGCAATGTCTTCCGGCACACCCCGCAGGGCACCGCCTTCGCCGTACGGGTGGAGCGCGACGACCGGAGCGTGCGGCTGACGGTGGACGACGCGGGACCGGGCTTCGCCGACCCGGAGACCGCGCTCACCCGCGGGGTCAGCGTCGGCGGCTCCACGGGTCTCGGCCTGGACATCGTGGCCAGGGCGGCCCGTGACGCGGGCGGGGAGCTGGAGATATCGCGCGGGCCGATGGGGGGCGGGCGGGTACGGGTGTCGTTCGCGCTGGCGGAGGCAGGGGAGTAGCCGATCAGGCCCTGGGTGGTGCTGACCGGGCCCGGTCAGCGGCGGGCGCCGAAGTTCTGGGTCCACCAGGGGCCGCCGTCGCCGACGTGTACGCCGACGCCTATCTCCTTGAACGAGCAGTTCAGGATGTTGGCGCGGTGGCCGGGGCTGTTCATCCACGAGTCCATGACCGAGGCGGCGTCCGCCTGGCCGCGGGCTATGTTCTCGCCCAGCGTGGACCAGGCGTATCCGGCGGCCTCCACCCGGCTGGTCATGGTGGATCCGTCGGGGCCGGTGTGGGACATCACGCCGCTCGCGGCCATGGTGTCGCTGTAGTTGTCGGCGGCCTTGGTCAGCTGCGCGTTCGCGGTCAGCGGCGAACAACCGGCCGACGCGCGCTCCTTGTTGACGAGGGCGAGGACCTGCGCCTCGGCGCCGTTCGAGCTGCCGCCGTCCGAATTGCCCGACCCGCCGGACCCGGAGCCGGACCCACCGGACACCGGGCCCGGCGCGCGCCCTCCGCCGCTGCCGCCCGTGCCCTTGGCGCTCTTCGCGTTGGTCTTCGGGGCGGTCGTCGGGGTCTTCTTCGCCTTCGGCTTGACCGGCACACTCGCGGTCGGGCTCGGCGTGGCCGACGGACTGGGACTCGCGGACGCGGACGGCGAGGCAGATGCGCTGCCCGCGGCGTCCTCACCGGCGGTCGTGTCGGGAACGCTGTCGGCGGCGCTGGTCGTCACGCGCTCCCCCTTGCCGCCCTGCTCCCCGCCGCCGGTGAGCAGGGTGGCCCCTACGCCGGCCGTGACGGTGAGCGCGCCCAGTGCCAGGACGAGGTTCCGCTTGCCGGGCCCGTCCTTGCGGCGGGCGTGGGAGCGGGATCCAGCGGCACGGTGGGAACTCATGCGTCAGGCACCTCGTCGATTCGGCGAGCCGGTAACCCCGGTAGGCGCGCGGACGCGCCCACCGGGACTGTGGGGGGTTGCCGAGAGAGCCTATGGCGGACGGGAGCCGGGGAGGGGGCCCGGAAGGGCTTCTTCAACAAGCCCTAAGGAAGCCATAAGACTTCGATCGGGCGGGCGGGGTGTGGGGGAGGGCGTGTGCCCCATGTGGGCGGGCGTGCTTCTGCCGACCCGCACAAGGCGGTACCCACGGCTTCAAGCCGGGCAGTACGCGCATCCATGTATCGAGCCGGGCCTGACGCCCCCCGCTGCGACCAGCAAGGAGGAGCAGCGCTCGACGCCATCCAGGTCCGGTGGAAGCGGAGCCCCTTTCGTTGCTCGTGCTGCGGGGTGATCCGGGTACGGCGGAATCGGCCGGACCGCGGAGTCTTGGTGCGCGCCGTCGGGGAGCTTGGACGTCCCACCCCTTGTGAGCGGCCCCCGACTGTGGCATATAGGTCTGGACCATTGCCCGTCGTCCGCGGAGGCCCGACCGTGCAACGTCCCCCCACACTCGCCGCGTTGATCTGTGCGGCCGCGCTGCTCCTCACGGCCTGCGGCGGCGAGGAGAAGGACACCACCAGCCCGAGCACCCCCTCCGGCGTCAGCGCGCAGGCGGGCAGTGCCACGTCCGTCCATGTCATGTGGCAGCACGCCACCGATGACACGGCCGTCACCGGATACGAGGTCTTCCAGAAGGGCACCAAGGTCAAGTCGCTGCCTGCCACCAAGCAGATGGTGGACATCGACCGGCTGGCGCCGAAGACCGCGTACAGCTTCACCGTGCGAGCGCGTGATGCCGCCGGGAATCTGTCGAAGGCGAGCGCCGCGATGGCCGTCATCACTCCGGCCCCCACGCCGGAGGACAAGAAGGCGCCCACGCGGCCGGCCACACTGAAGGGCAGGGTCGACGGAGGCCGGGCGGTGACCCTCAGTTGGGGGAAGTCTGCGGACAACATCCAGGTCACTTCGTACGACATCTACCAGGAGGACACCCGTATCCACAGCGTGTCCGGCACCGAGACGACCGCCCAGGTCGGCGGACTGCGGCCGGGGACGGTCTACACCTTCACCGTGCGCGCCCGCGACGCGGCGGAGAACTCGTCCCCCGACAGCACCGCTGTCGACGTCACCACCCCCGCCGCGCCCGGCAAGGGCCCGAGCACGGCTCCCACGGACCTCGAGGCGACGGCCCGCAAGGGCAGCATCGACCTCACCTGGACCCCGCCGGACACCGGAGGGGAGCCCGTGGAGGCCCACGAGTTGTACCTCAACGGGAAGCCGGCCACGACGATCGTGTGGGGCGCGATGCCGACGGGGCCGACGGCGACGTACACGATGACGGTCACCGACAAGCCGGGCACGCGCTACAGCATCAAGCTGCGGGCGAAGCTGCCGGACGGGAAGTGGGGGGACTTCTCGGCGCAGCGGACGGTCGTGGTGCGGTAGGGGGACGCCACCCTCGGCACAATGGTGTCGGCCCCGCCCCTCACCAGCCGAAAGGCGTCACCCCGTGAACACCCCAGCCGCCCCCGCCCCCACCCACCGCGTCCAGATCGAGTACTGCACCCAGTGCCGCTGGCTCCCTCGTGCCGCGTGGCTGGCGCAGGAGTTGCTCACGACCTTCGAGGCCGAGCTGGACGAGCTCGCTCTCAAGCCCGGGACCGGTGGGGTGTTCGTCGTGCGGGTCGACGGTGACGTCGTGTGGGACCGGCGCGAGCACGGGTTTCCCGAGCCGACCGCCGTCAAGCGGCTCGTGCGGGACCGCGTGGCGCCCGGGCGGACGCTCGGGCACTCCGACAGGTCGGCGGAGTAGACGTCCGGCCCGGCCGGACATGACGACGCCCCCGGTGCTGTGCGGTACCGGGGGCGTCGATGAAGCCAAGAGGATCAGCCGCGGAGCTGCTCGTACGCCGACAGCGTCAGGAAGTCCTCGTAGTCCTCGTCCAGCGCGACCCTCAGCAGGAGGTCGTGCGCCTGCTGCCAGTTGCCGGACTCGAAGGCATCGTCGCCCAACTCGGCGCGGATCGCGGCCAGTTCCTCCGCCGCGACCGTGCGTGCCAGTTCCGGCGTCGCCCGCTCGCCGTTCTCGAAGACCACGCCCGCGTTGATCCACTGCCAGATCTGCGAGCGGGAGATCTCGGCGGTGGCCGCGTCCTCCATCAGGTTGAAGATGGCGACCGCGCCCAGGCCCCGCAGCCAGGCCTCGATGTAGCGGATGCCGACCTGGACGGCGTTGCGCAGGCCGTCGTAGGTCGGCCTGGCGTCCAGGGAGTCGATCGCGATCAGGTCGCCGGCCGCCACCGAGACGTCCTCGCGCAGCCGGTCCTTCTGGTTGGGCTTGGTGCCCAGGACCGCGTCGAAGGAGGCCATCGCGATCGGGACCAGGTCCGGGTGCGCGACCCAGGAGCCGTCGAAGCCGTCGCCCGCCTCGCGGTCCTTGTCGGCCTTGACCTTCTCGAAGGCGACCTTGTTGACCTCGGCGTCACGCCGGGACGGGATGAACGCCGCCATGCCGCCGATGGCGTGCGCGCCGCGCTTGTGGCAGCTGCGGACGAGCAGTTCGGTGTACGCGCGCATGAACGGCGCCGTCATCGTCACCGCGTTGCGGTCCGGCAGTACGAACTTCTCGCCGCCGTCCCGGAAGTTCTTGACGATCGAGAAGAGGTAGTCCCAGCGGCCCGCGTTCAACCCGGAGGCGTGATCGCGCAGTTCGTAGAGGATCTCCTCCATCTCGTACGCGGCGGTGATCGTCTCGATCAGGACGGTCGCGCGGACGGTGCCCTGCGGGACGCCGACGTAGTCCTGGGCGAAGACGAAGATCTCGTTCCAGAGGCGGGCCTCCAGGTGCGACTCCGTCTTCGGCAGATAGAAGTACGGACCCTTGCCCAGGTCGATCAGCCGCTTGGCGTTGTGGAAGAAGTAGAGGCCGAAGTCGACCAGCGCGCCGGGGACCGGGCGGCCGTCGAGCTGGAGGTGGCGTTCGTCCAGGTGCCAGCCGCGGGGGCGCATCACGACGGTCGCGAGCTCGTCGGCGGACTTCAGGGCGTACGACTTCCCGGACTTGGGGTCGGTGAAGTCGATACGGCGCTCGTAGGCGTCGATCAGATTGAGCTGGCCGAGGACCACGTTCTCCCACGTGGGGGCCGAAGCGTCCTCGAAGTCGGCGAGCCAGACCTTGGCGCCCGAGTTGAGGGCGTTGATGGTCATCTTGCGGTCGGTCGGACCGGTGATCTCCACGCGGCGGTCGTTCAGCGCCGCGGGTGCCGGGGCGACCTTCCAGGAGTCGTCGGCGCGGATGGCGGCCGTGTCCGGGAGGAAGTCCAGCGTGGAGGTGCGGGCGATCTCGGCGCGGCGTTCGCCGCGGCGGGCGAGCAGTTCGTCACGCCGGGGCGTGAACCGACGGTGCAGCTCGGCCACGAAGGTGAGTGCCGCGTCCGTGAGGACCTCTTCCTGCCGGGGCAGGGGCTCGGCTTCGACGATGGCCAGCGGGGACGGCGCTGGTGCGGACATGAGCTGTCACTTCCTTCAGCGGGCGATGCCTGACGGCCGCCGGGCGCAGGGGTGCGGCACTCGGTGCCGCAAGAGCCGAGATGCGGTCGCGGGCGCTTGTGTGGTGTCGGGCGCTTCTGACCAGTGGATAGTAGTTTCCTCATGGTGGAAGTTCAATGGTTTGTTGATATCGAGATTCTCCGGGTCGACAGACCATGGCTCTGAGTGCCACGCCGTTCACTCAAGGTGTGCCCTGCCCTCGAGGTGTCCCGGCCGCTCGCCGCGTGCCGGTCATTCGAGGTGCGCCAGATCCTCCGTCGTGTCGATGTCGTACGCCTCCGCGATGTCGCCGCACTCGACGAGCTCGATCGCGTCGGCGTGTTCCTTCAGATACGCGCGGGCGCCACGATCGCTCACCGCACTCGCCGCGATCGCCTTCCAGTGCTCCGCCCCGAAGAGCACCGGATGTCCCCGTTCCCCCGCGTACGAGGCCGCGGCGAGCGCGTCCCGGGACCGGTACGCGGCCCGCACCCGCGCCACCGCGGGCGCGCCGATCCCCGGCTGGTCCACCAGACAGACGAGCGCGGCGTCCGCGGGCGTCGCGGACAGGGACTCCAGTCCGGTGCGCAGCGACGACCCCATGCCGTCCTGCCAGTCCGCGTTGTCGACGACGACGCAGCCGGACAGATCGGCCTCCTGCCGTACGCGGTCGGCCGCCGCGCCGAGGACCACGTGCACGGTGTCGCAGCCGCCCTCGCGCAGCACCCGAACCGCATGCTCCACCAGTGGCCGCCCGCGGTGCGACAGCAGTGCTTTCGGGCGGCCGCCGAGGCGCCGCCCGCCGCCCGCGGCGAGCAGCAGTCCGGCGACGACGGGTTCGTTCGGTGCGTGTGCCATGAGGACTCCCTACCTCAAATATGGGCGCCCGCGCAGCCGCCGGCCCAGCCCCCGGCTCCTGCCCACACGCGGACGGCACACGCCCGGCGGCCCCACCGGCACGCCCACCGCACCCACGCCGCGGTACGCCTGTCCGCCGCAGCAGTACACGTTCGGCAGGCCCGCCGGTCACCTCGCGCCCGCCACGGCGAAGAGGAAGACCGGTCGGAATCCGGTCATCGCCGACGTCGCCACCGTCGTGCTCGGCGCGCTGGCCGGCGGGGGAGTGTTCCTGGCGCTCTCCGGCCGGAACGACGACAAGAACGACGCGTCGCAGAGCCAGGGCACGGGCGAGGACACGGGCGAGGACACGGGCGAGGACACGGGCGATCAGGGGCCCGCCGCCTCCGACCCCGACGTCCTGAATTCGGTCCGTGCGGTGGCGCGCACGGACCCGTATGGCGTTAACTTGCCCGCGACCCTGGGTGTCCGGCCAACAACGGTCGGTCAGAGGCCGGCACCACGACGTGCGAGGGGGAGAGCTTTGTTGCGGAGCGTGGGGCAGACGCGGGTGACAGGGAGCGGCGAGGACCCGAGAACGACGGAGCTGCGCGCTGCCGTCGCCCGGCTCCGCCGTGAACTCGCCGGTCACCCGCCGGAGTTCCCCGACCGGGACATCGCCGAGGACGAACTCGCCGTGCTGGCGGCGATGGTCGCGGCCGGCGACCCGGAGGTCCCCCGGATGCGGCGGTCGCTGCTCCTGATCGCCGGGGCGATCGGTTCGGTGAGCGCGCTGGCACCGGCGCTGATGCAGGTGCGCAACGCGATGGACCTCTTCGGCGAGGTGCCGCGCTAGACGTGCCGGTACGGCCCGTTCGCGCCGCCGCGCCGCGCCGCGCCGCGCCGCGCCGCGCAGGGCGGGTGCGTACCCGGAACGGGCAGGCCCGCACTTGGGCCGTACCCGCCGCCGGCCGGGCGAGGAACCCGGCCGGAGGCGGAGTCACTTCACGAGCAGGTGCAGGATCGTGACGACGGCGATGCCGACGAGAAGCGCCGTACCGACCGCGGGGTGAACGAACGCGATGTACGTCGCGCCGGCACCGGCGAGCATCAGGACGGCGGTACGGGTGTCGAGGCCGTTCATCGGCGGCTCCCCCTGACATCGTCGGAACCTGCTTCGTCGGAACCTGCTTCTTCGGAACCTGCTTCTTCGGAACCTGCTTCGCCGTGGGCGGCGGGGACTCGGTGCGTCGGCATGCTGATCGCTGAACTCCTTCTCCGTGCTGCCGGGCTGTCGGGATGCCGGCACGGGAAGACTGTGCCGCCGGATCGTACGGTTCGGACTTGTCCGGTGTGTTCTCGCAGGTAAGGTCCGGAAAACGGTGATGTTGTCCCGGGACAGGGTGGACAACCGGGGCAGCCACGCAGGGGGACATGTGACCGCGCGCAATCGGGGAGGCAGGCCCTGGGGGCCGATCCGGGCAGAGAGCGAAGAGGCCGAGGAGCTCGCCCTCTTTCTGCGCGCACAGGTCGACGCCAGCGGCAAGACGTTGAAGACGCTGGCCGAACAGGTCCATGTGTCCAAGTCGCAGATCAGTCAGCAACTGGCCGGGAAGGTCCCCGGCCGGCGATTCGTCACCGACCTGATCCGCGCCACGATTCCCGAGCCACGGCTGCGCGAGCGGCGACTGGACGAGGCCGGGAGACTCCTCCGGGCCGCTCTCAGCCCCTCGCCGGACAGGACGCCTCCCGCCCCCGTGCGTTCACCGGCTCTGGAGCTCGCCGAGGTACGTGCCCAGCAGGTCGACGTCTACGACCGGCTCACCCGCTCGCTGGAACAGCAGAACCAGCTCCGGGAAGCCGGCGGCAACTCCGCCAAGCTCGTCATGGTCCTGCTGACGATGATCAACAAGTTGGAGGGGCGGATCAGCGACCTGACCGACGAACGCGACCAGCTCCGCGCCTCCCACGCCGATCCCACGGTCCTGCGGCAGACGCAGCATCAGCTCACCCGTGCCCGGGAGCAGGAGCAGCGGGCCGAAGCGGAACTGCAGCGCGCCCAGGAGAAGCAGCGCCAGGCAGAGCAGCTCGCCGAGCGGGTTCAGGCCCGCGTCGACGAACTCACCGACCAGCTGGACCGGCTGCGCTCCGGCGCCACCGACGGAACACGGGACGAAGATCGCCCCCCGGTGCCCCGGCCTGAGCGGGCCTGCGGAACCGCGGACCCGGTCGGCGACGACATCGAGCAGGCTCTCCGCAGGGCATCCGCCGTCAACGAGCAGGACGGCCACGTACTGCGGGACATCGCGCAGGACTTTGCCCCGGACTCCGCCGGAGTTGTCCCGGAGAAGGAGCCGGACAACCCCGCAGGCAGCCACTTCTCCGAGGACAACGTCCAGACCATCTGGCCCGCCATCGTCGCGGCCGGACAGATCAGGGGCGACTACCGGGAAGCCGTCCGGCTGAGCACCCTCCTTGTCGCCGCGTCGGAGAAGACGGGCCGGCCGGAGGACCCGCTCACCCTCGCAGTGCGGCACACGCTCGCGCATTGGCGGAGCAAGGCGGGTGACACCTCCGGCGCGGCCGAGGCCTTCGCCGAGCTGCTCGCCGTGCGCAAGCGCGTACTGGGTCCGGAACACCCCGACACGCTGGCCACCCGGCACAACCTCGCCGGTCTGCGAGGCGAGGCGGGCGACCTGGCCGGCGCGGTCGAGGCATTCGCCGAGCTGGTCCCGTTGCTCGACCGGGTGCTGGGTCCGGAACACCCCGCCACGCTGGCCACCCGGCACAATCTCGCCAACTGGCGCGGGCAGGCGGGGGATGCGGCCGGCGCGGTGGAGGCTTTCGCCGAGCTGCTTCCCGTGGTGGTGCGGGTGTTGGGCCCGGAGCACGCGGACACGCTGGCCCTCCGGAGCAGTTTCGCCGTCTGGCACGGTGAGGCGGGGGATGCGGTCGACGCGGTGGAGGCCCTCGCCGAGCTGCTTCCGGTGCAGGAGCGGGTGCTGGGCCCGGAGCACCCGGAGGTGCTCACCACCCGGCACCTTCTCGGCAGGTGGCGGGGCGAGGTGGGAGATGTGTCCGGCGCTGTCGCGGCCCTGGCCGAGTTGCTTCCGGTGCAGGAACGGGTGCTGGGTCCGGAGCATCCGCGCACGCTCGCCACCCGGCACGAGGCCGCTCGCTGGCAGGGTGAGGCCGGCAACGCCGTCGGCGCGGTACGGGCCCTGGCCGAACTGCTCCAGGTGCGCGAGCGGATGCAGGGGCCGGATCACCCGGTCACTCTGGAGAACCGGCGCCACCTGGTGCGGTACGAAGGCCTGGCAGGGGATGTGGCCGGTGCGGTCGCAGCGTTTGCCGAGCTGCTTCCGGTGCAGGAGCGGGTGCTGGGTCCGGAGCATCCGCGCACGCTCGCCACCCGGCACGAGCTCGCCGGTCTGCGGGGTGTGCTCGGGGATGTGCCCGGTCAGGTGGAAGCCTGGGCCGAGCTGCTTCCGGTGCAGGAGCGGGTGCTGGGTCCGAGGCACCCGGACACGCTCGCCACCCGGAACAAGCTGCTCCGCCGGCGCCTCCAGGCACGTGGCTGAACTCCCGGGGCGCTGAGCGCCCGGCGCGACGCGTGGGGCAGTGGCAGTCCGCCGGGATCCGTCAGCCGTTCCCGCCGGCCGTGTTCGCCAGCGCCGTCGACAGGTCCTGCGCGACCTCCTGGAGGATCGGCACGATCCTCTCCGTGGCCGCCTCGGTGACCCGTCCGGCGGGGCCCGAGATGGAGACCGCCGCGGCTGTCGGTGAGTTCGGCACGGACACCGCGAGGCAGCGCACGCCGATCTCCTGCTCGTTGTCGTCCACCGCGTACCCGCTGGCCCGGACCAGTTCCAGCGCCTCCAGGAAGCCCTCGGGTGTGGTGATCGTCTTCTCGGTGGCGGCCGGCATGCCCGTCCTCGCCAGCAGGGCCCGCACCTCGTCCGGCGGGGTGTGCGCCAGGAGCGCCTTGCCCACACCCGTGGAGTGCGGCAGGACCCGCCGGCCGACCTCGGTGAACATGCGCATGGAGTGCTTGGACGGCACCTGGGCCACGTAGACGATCTCGTCGCCGTCGAGCAGCGCCATGTTCGCCGTCTCGCCGGTCTCCTCGACCAGACGGGCCAGATACGGACGCGCCCAGGTCCCGAGCAGCCGGGACGCGGACTCGCCGAGACGGATCAGCCGGGGGCCGAGCGCGTAGCGGCGGTTGGACTGCTGGCGTACATAACCGCAGGCCACGAGCGTGCGCATCAGGCGGTGGATCGTGGGCAGCGGCAGACCGCTGCTGGCGGAGAGTTCGCTCAGTCCGACCTCGCCGCCCGCGTCGGCCATTCTCTCGAGCAGGTCGAAGGCACGCTCCAGGGACTGCACGCCGCCGCTGTTCGCGGCCTTGGCTGCATCGGTGGTGCTGGCGCTGGACGTCGGCACGGCAACGGTCCTTTCGGGCAGGGCGGGCAAGTCAGCAGCCTACCGGGCGGCTGTGACCGGCACACTGCTCCCTTCACGGCGTCTCTGCCGGTCAGGGGTTGTTTGTCCCTGTGTCGGCGGACACCTCCGAGGGGCCGTGGCGCCCGCCTTGGTTGAAGCAACGTTCTGCTCTGTGAAATCTTACTTCCACTTTGTGGAAACGTCCAAGGTGCCGCTTCGGGCTCGTCGGATCGACGCCTCCGGGGTGGTTCGCTCGCGCGCCTGCGGTCCGGGGGGATGATCCCTTCGCAGGTCACGGGCGGCTCCGGCGGTCGGGAGGGGTCTTGACGGACCGCACCGAGGAGTGAAGACTCCTTCAACAGTTCGTTGAATTTTTGCCGCACGGAACGGAAGTGAGGGGCACGGGTGGCCGATGTGGACGTGAACCTGGTACTGCGCTCGACGCGGGTGATCACCCCGGACGGAACGCGGGCCGCGGCGGTCGCCGTCGCCGGCGGCAAGATCGCGGCCGTGCTCCCGTACGACGCCGAGGTGCCGGCCGGGGCCGGGCTGGAGGACGTCGGCGACGACGTCGTCCTTCCCGGCCTGGTGGACACCCACGTCCATGTGAACGACCCCGGCCGCACCGCGTGGGAGGGCTTTTGGACCGCCACCCGCGCCGCCGCCGCGGGCGGTATCACCACGCTGCTCGACATGCCCCTGAACTCCCTTCCGCCCACCACGACCGTCGACAACCTGCGGACCAAGCAGGACGTCGCACGGCCCAAGGCCCACGTCGACACGGGCTTCTGGGGTGGCGCGATCCCGGACAACACCAAGGATCTGCGGTCACTGCACGACGCCGGTGTCTTCGGCTTCAAGTGCTTCCTGTCGCCGTCCGGGGTGGAGGAGTTCCCGGAACTCGACCAGGAGCAGCTCGCCCGCTCCATGGCCGAGATCGCCGGCTTCGGCGGACTGCTCATCGTGCACGCCGAGGACCCGCACCACCTGGCCGCCGCTCCCCAGGAGCCCGGCCCCCGGTACGCGGACTTCCTCGCCTCCCGGCCCCGCGACGCCGAGAACACCGCCATCGAGAACCTGATCGCCCACGCCAAACGGCTGAACGCGCGGGTGCACGTCCTGCATCTGTCGTCCAGCGACGCACTGCCGCTGATCGCCGCCGCCAAGGCGGAGGGGGTGCGGATCTCCGTCGAGTCCTGCCCGCACTTCCTCACCCTCACCGCCGAGGAAGTCCCGGACGGCGCCACGGAGTTCAAGTGCTGCCCGCCCATCCGTGAAGCCGCGAACCAGGACGCGCTCTGGGCCGGCCTGGCCGACGGCACCATCGACTGCATCGTCTCCGACCACTCACCCTGCACCACCGACCTCAAGACTCCCGACTTCGCCTCGGCCTGGGGCGGTATCTCCTCGCTTCAGCTGGGACTCCCGGCGATCTGGACCGCGGCACGCGGGCGCGGCCGTTCCCTGGAGGACGTCGTGCGGTGGATGTCCGCAGGCCCGGCCGAACTCGCCGGGCTGACCCACAAGGGCGCCATCGAGGCCGGCCGCGACGCCGACTTCGCCGTCCTCGCCCCGGACGAGACCTTCACCGTCGACCCGGCCGAGCTGTACCACCGCAACCAGGTCACCGCGTACGCGGGCAAGACCCTTTACGGCGTCGTCCGTTCGACCTGGCTGCGGGGCGAGCGCATCGTGGAGAACGGCACCCTGGCGGAGCCGACCGGCCGTCTGCTCGAAAGGAACAACTGACCGTGTCCATCCCTTCCTTCACCGGTGACGCCAGCCCCTACGGCGGCGGCGACCCGTATGCCGACTACCGCACGGCCGACTTCCCCTTCACGCACCACGCCGACCTCGCCGACCGGCGCCTGGGCGCGGGCGTCATCGCCGCCAACAACGAGTTCTTCGCCGAGCGCGAGAACATGCTGAAGCCCGAGGCGGCGGAGTTCGACCCGGAGCACTTCGGCCACAAGGGCAAGATCATGGACGGCTGGGAGACCCGCCGCCGCCGTGGCGTGGGCGCGGAGCAGCCGCACCCGACCGACGACGACCACGACTGGGCGCTCGTACGCCTCGGGGCGCCCGGTGTCGTACGCGGCATCGTCATCGACACCGCGCACTTCCGCGGCAACTACCCGCAGGCCGTCTCCGTCGAGGCGACCGCGGTGGCCGGGTCCCCCTCGCCGGAGGACCTGCTCGCGGACGACGTGAAGTGGACCGCGCTCGTACCGCGGACGGCCATCGGCGGCCACGCGGCCAACGGCTTCGTCGTCGACGTCGAGCAGCGCTTCACCCACCTGCGCGTCAACCAGCACCCCGACGGCGGCATCGCGCGCCTGCGGGTGTACGGCGAGGTGACACCCGACCCGGCGTGGCTCGACGTGCTCGGCACCTTCGACCTCGTCGCGCTGGAGAACGGCGGCCGGGTGGAGGACGCGTCCGACCGCTTCTACTCCCCGGCCACCAACACCATCCAGCCGGGCCGCTCCCGCAAGATGGACGACGGCTGGGAGACCCGCCGCCGCCGGGACAAGGGCAACGACTGGATCCGTTACCAGCTCGTGGAGCAGTCCGAGATCCGCGCGGTGGAGATCGACACGGCGTATCTGAAGGGCAACAGCGCGGGCTGGGCGGCGATTTCGCTGAGCGACGGTGAGACGGGGGAGTGGGCGGAGATCCTCCCGCGGACCCGGCTCCATCCGGACACGAACCACCGCTTCGTGCTGGCCGCGCCGGCGGTGGGCAGCCGGGTGCGGATCGACATCTATCCGGACGGCGGGATCTCGCGACTGCGGTTGTTCGGGTCGCTGACGGCGGACGGGGCGGCGCGGCTGAGGGCGCGGCACCAGGAACTCGGGGGCTGAGGCTGCTCCGGTTCTGACCTTCGCGGTCCGGGCCGAGCCGTGGATTTCTGTCCGCGGCTCGGCCCGGGCGCCCGGCCGCGCCGGGGTACGGCCTTCGGCCGTGTCCTCAATCGCCGGACGGGCTTGATTTCCGACCCGGTTCGTCAATCCGGGCCGGACGGGCTTGATTTCCGACCCGGTTCGTCAATCCGGGCCGGACGGGCTGGATTTCCGACCCGGTTCGTCATGCCGGGCGGGACGGGCTTGATTTCCGACCCGGTTCGTCATGCCGGGCGGGACGGGCTGGGTTTCCGCCCGGGTTCGTCGATCCGGGGCGGACGGGCTGGGTTTCCGCCCGGGTTCGTCATGCCGGGCGGGACGGGCTTGATTTCCGCCCCCGGCGTTACGCCGCGTGGCCGCCGTCCACCGCCAGTTCCGCTCCCGTGATGTACGACGCCTCGTCGCTCGTCACATACGCGACCAGCGACGCCACCTCCTCCGCGGTACCGAAGCGGTCCAGTGCCGTGCCCGCCTTCTGGGCAGGCGCGTACGGGCTGTCCGACGGGTTCATGTCCGTGTCGATCGGGCCCGGGTGGATCAGGTTCGCCGTGATGCCGCGCGGGCCCAGTTCGCGGGCCAGCGCCTTCGTCAGGCCCGTCAGGGCCGACTTGCTCATCGCATAGAGCGAGCCTCCCGGCCCCGGCACGTACTTCGTCATACAGGAGCCGATGGAGACGATCCGCCCGCCGCGCTCCATCCGGGCCGCTGCCGCCTGGGAGGCGAGGAAGACCGCGCGGACGTTCACCGCCAGCACCCGGTCCACATCGGCCGTCGCCAGGCTGTCGACCGGTCCGAGTACGCCGACACCGGCGTTGTTGACCAGGATGTCCAGCCGGCCGAGCGCGTCGGCCGCGCGGCCGACGGCAGAGGCGGCGCCTTCCGAACCGGCGGCGTCCGACCGGAGCGCGACGCCCCGGCGGCCCGCCGCCTCGATCTTGCGGACCACCTCCTGGGCTGCCTCCTCGCTCCGCACATAGGTGATGGCGACATCGGCGCCTTCCTGCGCGAGTCGCAGCGCGATCGCCGCACCGATTCCGCGGCTGCCACCGGTCACCAGAGCTGTCCTGGACATGAGTTCCCCTTGTGATGATGTGTCATGACGTGTCGTAACGACTGATGACATCAAGCAAAGCGGCCCGGCCTCCCCGCTGCTGGCGGCAAACGGACGTTGAATCCCGGTGTGACCCTTCGGCGGGCGTCCTCACACCGGGTGACCGATGAGATCCCGGCGCCGGCAGGGTCGTAGCTGATGACCGCATCACCACCGGGGGAACACGAGCAACGGAAGCAGGTGCCTCTCATGGGGAAGCTCTCGATCACCACCTTCGTCTCTCTCGACGGCGTCATGCAGGGACCGGGAGGGCCCGAGGAGGACCGCCGTGACGGCTTCGACCTCGGTGGCTGGACCGTTCCCTACGCGGACGACGACTTCGGCCATTTCATGGACAGCGTCTTCGGCCGCGTCGGTGCGTTTCTGCTGGGCCGCCGGACGTACGAGATCTTCGCCGGGTTCTGGCCGACGGTGACCGACCCCGACGACCCGATCGCCTCGAAGCTCAACTCCAAGCCGAAGTACGTCGTCTCCACCACGATGGAGCGGGCCGACTGGGAGCCGTCCACGATCATCCGCGGCGATCTCGCCCAGGAGATCCCCGCGCTCAAGGAGCGCACGGACGGTGAGGTGCAGGTCCACGGCAGCGGCCGGCTCGCCCACTCGCTGCTGGAGCACGATCTGATCGACACCCTCCACGTGCTGACCTACCCCGTCGTGCTGGGCAAAGGGCTGCGGCTCTTCCCGGAGGGCGCGGTGCCCACGGCGTTCCGGCACACGGACGCCCGCACCACCGGCAGCGGCGTGACGATCCAGACCTACGAACTGGCCGGCCGCCCCGAGTACGGGACGTACGGGGCCTGACAGCCCGGGAGTGCACGGTTGCTAGGTTGGACCGCCATGCGATCACTCCCGTACGACATCGAATTCCGCAGCCGAGCACGGCGTGTTCAGGCCTGGGGCGTCGGACTGCTCGCGCTCTCCAGCCTGTTGTGGGTGTGGTTCGGGGTGCTGCTTCTGACGCCTTACGACGCCGACGGTACGAGCTACGAGTGCGAGGCACGTCTGTTCACGGACCGGTCCACCGCCAACGAAGGGCTCGGCAACGGCTCTTGGTGCCCCGCCGAGCGGGACTGGCCCGAACTCATCGCTGTGCTCGGGCTGTCCGTTCCCGTCTCCGTCGTCGGCGCGGTGCTCTTCACCAGCGGCACGGTGAGCAACCGGATGAGCGAGCACCTGGCGGAGGTGACCCGGCTCAACGAGGCGAAGGCCTGACGGTTCCCGTCCGCCGGCATCGCCGGCTTCCGGCGTCCGTCGTCACTTGAGGTTGTCGGCCATCATCATCACCGCGAAGCCGACCACGGCGATCACGATGTTCGTGAGCAGGGCCGCATCCCCGAGGAAGGAGACGTTCTCCGTCAGGAAGCGGGTGAAGGCCATGAAGCGGAACCAGCCCGTGAGCTCGCGGATCACGCCGCAGCCCCCCAGCACGAGCATGATCAGGCCGGCGCCTTCGAGAATCTTCTTCATGCCCGCGATCGTCGTGCCGCACCGTGCCCCGGCGCGTCGGCCCTCGGCATGCACTCCTGCTCCGAAAGTCTCCACGTCGGCGACTTTGGTAGCTTCCCGTCCGTCCCGGCCTGTCCGACGCCTCCCACCTGCGTAACTTGGTCGGTATGACGCGTACGGAATACCCCTGGCTGCTGCCCTCGGCCATGGCGGACCCCCAGGAGCCCGATCCACGGGGGGAGACGTCCACGGGCCGGCGCCGGCGGACCGTGCGCGACTGGATCGTGGACACCTGCGCCTTCGTGCTGGCCGCGTTGTTCGGACTGATCGCCGCGGAGGCCAGCGACCAGTACAACACCTCCGAGATGGTGGTCCTCGCCGATCAGCTGCTGGGTGCGGCGGCGTGCTGCGCACTGTGGGTGCGGCGGCGCTGGCCGGTCGGCCTGGCCCTGGTCCTGACCGTCGCCACCGTGCTCACGCCGGTCGCCGGGGGCGCGATGCTGGTGGCCGTCTTCAGCCTCGCCGTGCACCGGCTGTTCAGGCCGGTCGCCCTGGTGGGACTGGTCGCGCTGGTCGGCTCCGTCGTGCAGCCGCTGGTGCGCCCCGACCCGACGGTGAACTACTGGGTGTCGATGATCGCCGGGGTCGTCCTGCTGCTGCTGGCGATCGGCTGGGGCATGCTGGTACGCGCCCGGCGCCAGCTGGTCGTGGCGCTGCGGGAGCGGGCCCTGCGGGCCGAGACGGAGGCAGAGCTCCGGGCCGAGCAGGCCCAGCGGCTGGCCCGTGAGGCCATCGCCCGCGAGATGCACGACGTGCTCGCCCACCGGCTCACCCTGCTCAGCGTGCACGCGGGCGCCCTCGAATTCCGGCCGGACGCGCCACCCGCCGAGGTCGCACGGGCCGCCGGGGTGATCCGCGACAGCGCACACGACGCGCTCCAGGACCTCCGCGAGATCATCGGCGTGCTCCGGGCACCCGGCGAGGGCGACCACGGCGACCGTCCGCAGCCGACGCTCGCCACGCTCGAGGCGCTGGTCGCCGAGTCCCGCGAGGCCGGGATGAAGGTGACCCTCGACAACCGCATCACCGACACGGCATCCGTCCCGGCGATCGTGGGGCGCACCGTCTACCGCATCGCCCAGGAGGGCCTCACCAACGCCCGCAAACACGCGCCGGGCGCCGAGGTCACCGTCGCCGTCGGCGGAGGCCCGGGCGACGGGGTCACCGTCGCGGTCGACAATCCCGCTCCGGTCGATGACGTCGGCACCGTGCCCGGTTCCGGCCAGGGGCTGATCGGGCTCACCGAACGGGCCTCGCTCGCCGGCGGCAGCCTCGAGCACGGAGCCACCGGAGACGGCGGATTCCACGTCCGGGCCTGGCTACCGTGGGCCGCATGACTATCCGGTTGCTCGTCGTCGATGACGACCCCCTGGTCCGAGCCGGCCTCTCGTTCATGCTCGGCGGGGCCGACGACCTCGAGATCGTCGGGGAGGGCGCGGACGGTTCCGAGGTACCGGAACTGATCGACCGCCTCTCGCCCGACGTCGTGCTGATGGACATCCGGATGCCGACGGTGGACGGACTGCGCGCCACCGAGGAGCTGCGGCGCAGGCCCGACGCCCCCGAGGTCGTCGTGCTCACCACGTTCCACGCGGACGAGCAGGTGCTGCGGGCGCTGCGGGCCGGGGCGGCCGGGTTCGTCCTCAAGGACACCCCGCCGGCCGAGATCGTCGCCGCGGTGCGGCGGGTGGCCTCCGGGGACCCGGTGCTCTCCCCGGCCGTGACCCGCCAGCTGATGTCGCACGTCGCCGACCGGGTGCCCGACCCGCGCCGCGGCACCGCGGCCCAGCGCCTGCACTCGCTCGCGGAACGGGAGCGGGAGGTGGCGGTCGCGGTGGGCCGCGGCCAGTCCAACGCGGAGATCGCGGCGACGCTGTACATGAGCGTGCCGACCGTGAAGACCCATGTGTCGCGCATCCTCGCCAAGCTGGATCTCAACAACCGTGTCCAGATCGCGCTGCTCGCGCACGACGCGGGCCTGCTGGACGAGGAGGGGCCGACGTAGGCTGGCGGGGTGGCGATCATCGATCTGGGGGAGTACGGGGCGGACTTCGTCGCCGATCCGTATCCGTACTACGCGAAGTGGCGCGAGGCCGGTCCCGTCCATCAGATGCGCGGGGCGCAGGGCGACGAGTTCTGGCTGATCGTCGGCCATGAGGAGGCGCGCGCCGCGCTGGCCGACCCGAGGCTGCTGAAGTCACCGGCCGTGGTCGGCCGGATGATGCTGGACGAGCGGGTCATCGGGCCGAATCTGCTGGTCCTGGACCCGCCGGACCACACACGGCTGCGCAGACTGGTGGCGCGGGAGTTCACCGGACGCCGCGTGGAGCAACTGGCCCCGCGCATCCGGCAGATCACCGATGAGCTGCTCGACGCGATGCTGCCTGCGGGGCGGGGCGACCTGGTCGACGCCCTCGCCTTCCCGTTGCCGATCATCGTCATCTGTGAGCTGCTGGGCGTGCCGGCCGCGGACCGTGACGCCTTCCGCGCCTGGTCCAACGAGGTGGTGGCACCCTCCGGGCAGGCCGAGCTGGAGGGGGCCGTCGACGAACTGGCCGTCTATCTCGACGACTTGATCGAGGACAAACGCTGCCAGGGGCCGACGGGTGACCTGCTGTCCGCCCTGATAACCGCCCGCGCGGAGGACGACGACCGGCTCTCGGCCGCCGAACTGCGGGCACTGGCCTATCTGCTGCTGATCGCGGGCCACGAGACGACGGTCAATCTGATCGGCAACGGCGTACGGGCCCTGCTCGCGCACCCCGATCAACTGGCCGCCCTGCGCGCCGACCTCTCCCTCCTGGACGGCGCGGTCGAGGAGATGCTGCGCTACGACGGACCGGTGGAGGCGGCGACCGTGCGCTTCACCGCCGAGTCCCTGCGGATCGGCGACCGGACGCTCCCGGCCGGCGCGATGGTCCTGGTCGGCCTCGCGGCGGCCGACCGCGACCCGGCCCGCTACGGGGCCCCGGACACCTTCGACATCCGCCGCGACACCCGCGGCCATGTGGCGTTCGGCCACGGCATCCACTTCTGCCTGGGCGCGCCCCTGGCCCGCCTGGAAACCCGGATCGCTCTCCAGTCGCTGCTCATCCGCTGCCCCGACCTCTCCCTGGACCCGTCGGCGGGCCCGCCGGAGTGGATCCCGGGGCTGCTGATGCGGGGCGTACGCAGCCTCCCCGTGCGCTGGTAGGGCGACGATGGCGCACCGGGCGCGGTAGGTCGTCGTGACCGACGGCGGCAGAAGCACGAGAGCGGCAACGGATACCGAGGAGCCCCACCATGACCGGATTTGACCTCGGCCTCGCGCAGAAGGTCCTCGACAGCCAGCCCTTCAGCCGGCTGCTCCAGGCGCGCATCACCGCGTTCGGGGACGGGGCCGCCGTGCTGGAGCTCGATGTACGGGACGAGTTGCGGCAGCAGAACGGGTATCTGCACGGCGGTGTCCTCGCCTACGCCGCCGACAACTCGATCACCTTCGCCGCCGGCACCACCCTCGGGCCCGCCGTCCTCACCGCGGGGTTCTCCGTGCAGTACGTCCGGCCCGCCACCGGGGTGATCCTCCGGGCACGGGCCACCGTCGTGCACAGCGGGCGGCGGCAGGCCGTGGTGCGGTGCGATCTTCTGGCGGTGGGGGAGGGCGGCGAGGAGACACTGTGCGCGGTGGCCCAGGGCACGGTGCTCTCGGCCCAGACGCCCTGAGGCTGCCGCACGTGCCCCGGACGTTCTGAGGCCCCCTCACGTGCCCGGATGTTCTGACCGTGGGCCGGCTCAGGTGCCCCGGACGTCCCGACCGCGGACCCCTCAGGCGCCCGCGATCTCCTCCAGCCGCACCGGCCTGTGCTCACGGCGGGACAGTTCGCACGCCTCCGCGATCCGCAGAGCCGTCAGCGCCTCCCGTCCGTCGCACGGATTCGTGCCCTCGCCCTGGACCATCCGGACGAACGCGTCCAGCTCCGCCTCGTACGCGGGGGCGAAGCGTTCCAGGAAGCCCGGCCACGGCTTGTCGGCCGCCGGGGCGCCCTGCGGCTCGGTCGAGCTGATCGGGGTGCGGTCGTCGAGACCGACCGCGACCTGGTCCAGTTCGCCCGCGAGCTCCATCCGGACGTCGTAGCCGGCGCCGTTGCACCGTGTGGCCGTGGCCGTGGCGAGCGTCCCGTCGTCCAGGGTCAGCACCGCGGCCGCCGTGTCGACGTCGCCCGCCTCGCGGAACATCGGCGGTCCCGCGTCCGAGCCGGTCGCGTAGACCTCCACCACCTCGCGCCCGGTGACCCAGCGCAGGATGTCGAAGTCGTGGACCAGACAGTCCCGGTACAGGCCGCCCGACAGCGGCAGATAGTCGGCGGGCGGCGGCGCCGGGTCGGAGGTGATCGCCCGGACCGTGTGCAGGCGGCCGAGGGCTCCCGACCGCACCAGGTCGCGGGCCACGGTGTACCCGGCGTCGAAGCGGCGCATGAAGCCGAGCTGGAGCTCCGTACCCGCCGTCTCCACCTCGCGCAGCGCACCCAGCGTGCCCGGCAGGTCCACCGCGATCGGCTTCTCGCAGAAGGCGGGGAGCCCGGCCCGGGCGGCGCGGCCGATCAGTTCCGCGTGGGAGGCCGTCGCCGAGGCGATCACCACCGCGTCCACGCCCCAGGTGAAGATCTCGTGCGCGCTGGGCGCCGCCGTGGCCCCGGTCCGCTCGGCGACCGCGGCCGCCCTCGCCGGGTCGGCGTCCGCCACGACCAGGGATCCGACCTCCCGGTGGCGGGCGAGCACGCCCGCGTGGAAGGTGCCGATTCGTCCGGTTCCGATCAGTCCGATGCGCATGGCCCAAAAATGGAGCCGGGCCGGGCACTGTGTCAAGACTTTGTCCTGACAACCGAACTTCACGACTTCCCGTCAACATGAGCGGCGACTACGCTCGGCCCGTGCCCAAGCAGCCCAGACACGTGACGGACTCGTCCCTGTCTCTCCAGCTGAGCGTGGACCGCACCAGTCCGGTCCCGCTCTACTTCCAGCTGTCGCAGCAGCTGGAAGCGGCCATCGAGAGAGGAACCCTCACCCCCGGCAGTCTGCTCGGCAACGAGATCGAGCTGGCCGGCCGGCTCGGGCTGTCCCGACCCACCGTCCGCCAGGCGATCCAGTCCCTCGTCGACAAGGGCCTGCTGGTGCGCCGCCGCGGCGTCGGCACCCAGGTCGTGCACAGCCAGGTCAAGCGTCCGCTGGAGCTCAGTAGCCTCTACGACGATCTGGAGGCGGCCGGTCAGCGGCCCGCCACGATCGTCCTGAGCAATGCCGTCGAGAGCGCGAGTGCCCAGGTCGCCGCGGCTCTCGGCGTCACGGAGGGCAGTGAGGTCCAGCTGATCGAGCGGCTGCGGTACGCCCACGGCGAGCCCATGGCCCTGCTGCGCAACCACCTGCCCGCCGGACTGCTCGACTACGACACCGCGCGGCTGGAGGCCACCGGTCTGTACCGGATGATGCGCTCCGCGGGCATCACTCTGCACAGTGCCCGCCAGTCCGTCGGGGCGCGGGCCGCCAGCGGCCCCGAGGCGGAACTCCTCACCGAGGAGGCCGGCGGGCCGGTGCTGACCATGGAGCGCACCACCTTCGACGACACCGGCCGCGCCGTCGAGTTCGGCTCGCACATCTACCGCGCCTCGCGCTACGCCTTCGAGTTCCAGCTCCTCGTACGCCCCTGAGCGCGGCCGGAGACCTTCCGGCGGACGACGGACATGATCAGGTCACGTAAGAATGTCCTTCTGGTAAGAATGTTCGGACAAAGTCTTGACGGGGTGCGGCCGTCGCCGTAGAAACTCACCCAGCCGCAACCGGGCGGCCGGGAGAGAAGGCGGACCCCACCATGCGAACCCACCGCAAGGCAGCAGCCGTGCTCGCCGCATGCGCCCTGGTCGCCGTCGCAGGATGCAGCAGTTCCGGCGGCAAGGAGGCCAAGGAGGACACCTCCAAGGACGGCGGAGGCGGCGTCCCCGCGGCCACCGAGCGCCTCAAGATCGCCATGGTCACGCACTCCGGTGAGGGCGACACCTTCTGGGACATCGTCCAGAGCGGCGCCAAGGTCGCGGCCAAGAAGGACAACGTCGAGTTCCTCTACGCCGCCAACAAGGAGGGCAAGGAGCAGGCGCAGCTCGTCCAGACCTACATCGACCAGAAGGTCGACGGGATCATCGTCACCCTCGCCAAGCCCGAGGCGGTCGGCGCCGTCGTCAAGAAGGCCGTCGCGGCCGGGATACCCGTCGTCACGATCAACTCCGGCGCCGAGTTCTCCGAGGCGCTCGGCGCACTCAGCCACATCGGCCAGGACGAGGCCGTCGCCGGCGAGGCGGTCGGCGAGGAACTCAACAAGCGCGGCAAGAAGAAGGCGCTCTGCGTCATCCACGAGCAGGGCAACGTCTCTCTCGAAGCCCGTTGCGCCGGAGTCAAGAAGACCTTCAAGGGCACGGTCGAGAACCTCAACGTGGAGGGCACCAACATGCCCGCCTCCACCTCCTCCATCGAGGCGAAGCTGCAGAGCGGCAAGGACATCGACTCCGTGGTCACGCTCGGCGCCCCGTTCGCCGCCGCCTCCGTCAAGGCCAAGTCGGGCGCGGGCTCGAAGGCGGAGGTCAACACCTTCGACCTCAACGCCGAGGTGGTCAAACAGCTCAAGGCCGGCGAGATCGGCTTCGCCGTCGACCAGCAGCCCTACCTCCAGGGCTACCTCGCCATCGACGAGCTGTGGCTCAACAAGACCAACCTGAACGTCATCGGCGGCGGCAAGCCCGTCCTCACCGGCCCGGCGCTCGTCACCGAGAAGGACGTGCCCACGCTGGAGAAGCTCACCGCCGACGGAACCCGATGACGTACCCGGCCCACCCGATGCCGACCCTCCCACCTGCCGTGACACATACTTGGGCGGCCGGGGCGCGAGGACACGCCCCCCGGCCGCACCGGGAGAATCGGCAAGAAGGGCACGGCGTCGTGGCTAGGGCAAGGACTGGGGTACGCGCACTGGGCGCGCTGCTGGCGGCGGTACTCGGAGCCTCCCTCGCGGGATGCAGCAGCACCGGCGGGAAGCGGGCCGAGGACGCGCGCAAGGCACAGGCCGCGGCCGGCAAGGCCGCCGTGAACACCCCTCGCTGGACCTTCGCGATGGTCACCCACTCGGGCGACGGCGACACCTTCTGGGACATCGTCCAGAACGGCGCCAAGCAGGCCGCCGCCAAGGACAACATCAATTTCCTGTACTCCCACAGCGACGAGGGCCAGCAGCAGGCCCAGCTCGTGCAGGCCGCCATCGACAAGAAGGTCGACGGCCTGATCGTGACGCTCGCCAAGCCGGACGCGATGAAGGGCGTCCTCGCCAAGGCCACCGCGGCCGGGATCCCCGTGATCACCGTCAACTCGGGATCCGAGCAGTCCCTGCCGTACGGCGCGCTGACGCACATCGGCCAGGACGAGACCATCGCGGGCGAGGCCGTCGGCGACGAGCTGGACAAGCGGGGCAAGAAGAAGGCCCTGTGCGTCCTGCACGAGCAGGGCAACGTCGGACACGAGCAGCGCTGCGCCGGCACCAAGAAGACCTTCGACGGCACCCTGCAGAACCTGTACGTCGACGGCACCAACATGCCCGACGTGCAGGCCTCCATCGAGGCCAAGCTCCAGGCCGACCCCTCCATCGACTCGGTCGTCACCCTCGGCGCGCCGTTCGCGGACGCGGCCGTCCAGGCGAAGAAGACCGCGGACAGCAAGGCCGAGATCGACACCTTCGATCTGAACGCCAAGGTCGCGAGCGGCCTCAAGGCGGGGACCCTCGGCTTCGCGGTCGACCAGCAGCCGTTCCTCCAGGGGTACGAGGCCGTCGACCTGCTGTGGCTCTACCAGTACAACGCCGATGTCCTCGGCGGCGGGCGGCCCGTCCTCACCGGGCCGCAGATCATCACCAAGGAGAACGCCGCCGAGCTCGAGGACTACACCGAGCGGGGAACCCGATGAGTGCTACCGCACCACCTGCCGGCACCAGGCAGCCGGAGAAGACCGACGAGCGGCTGATGCGCACCTCGCCCCTGCGCAAGCTGATGGCGAGGCCCGAACTGGGCTCGGTCGTCGGCGCGGTCGCGGTCTTCCTCTTCTTCTCGATCGTCGCGGACTCCTTCCTGCGGGCGTCCAGCTTCTCCACCGTGCTGTACGCGGCCTCCACGCTCGGCATCATGGCGGTGCCGGTCGCGCTGCTGATGATCGGCGGCGAGTTCGACCTGTCGGCCGGTGTGATGGTGACGACCTCCGCGCTGATCTCGGCCATGTTCAGCTACCAGATGACCGCCAACGTCTGGGTCGGGCTGCTCGTCTCGCTGGTGGTGACGCTCGCCGTCGGGGTCTTCAACGGCTACATGCTGATCCGGACGAAACTGCCCAGCTTCATCATCACGCTCGGCACGTTCCTGATGCTGACCGGCCTCAACCTCGGCTTCACCAAGCTGATCAGCGGCACGGTCTCCACCAAGTCCATCGCCGACATGGACGGCTTCACCTCCGCGCAGAAGCTCTTCGCCTCCGAACTCACCCTCGGCGACATCACCTTGAAGGTGACGATCCTGTGGTGGTTCGCGCTGGTCGCGCTCGCCACCTGGATTCTGCTGCGCACCCGTTTCGGCAACTGGATCTTCGCGGTCGGCGGCAACGCGGACGCGGCCCGCGCGGTCGGGGTGCCGGTCACGAGGACCAAGATCGGCCTCTACATGGGCGTCGCGTTCGCCGCCTGGATCTCGGGACAGCACCTGCTGTTCTCCTTCGACGTCGTGCAGTCCGGCGAGGGTGTCGGCAACGAGCTGACGTACATCATCGCGGCCGTCATCGGCGGCTGTCTGATCACCGGCGGCTACGGCTCCGCGATCGGCTCTGCGGTCGGCGCGTTCATCTTCGGCATGACCAGCAAGGGCATCGTCTACGCCGAGTGGAACCCGGACTGGTTCAAGTTCTTCCTGGGAGCGATGCTCCTTCTGGCCACCCTGCTCAACGCATGGGTCCGCAAGCGTGCGGAGGCAACGCGATGACCACGCCGAAGTCCACGGAGCCCGCGGACACCGGGCGGACGCCTCTCGTCGAGCTCGACGACGTCAGCAAGTACTACGGCAACATCCGTGCGCTGGAAGGTGTCTCGCTGGAGGTGCACGCCGGAGAGATCTCCTGCGTCCTCGGCGACAACGGCGCCGGCAAGTCCACCCTCATCAAGATCATCGCAGGCCTGCACCGGCACGACGCGGGCACCTTCCTCATCGAGGGGGAGGAGGCGGACCTGTCGAGCCCCCGCGAGGCGCTGGACCGCGGCATCGCCACGGTCTACCAGGATCTCGCCGTGGTGCCCCTGATGCCGGTCTGGCGGAACTTCTTCCTCGGCTCCGAGCCCACCAGGGGCAAGGGTCCCCTCAAGCGGCTCGACGTCGACAAGATGCGCGAGACCACCAGGTCGGAGCTGCTGCGCATGGGGATCGACCTGCGCGACGTCGACCAGCCCATCGGGACGTTGTCGGGCGGCGAGCGCCAGTGCGTGGCCATCGCGCGAGCGGTCTACTTCGGGGCGAAGGTCCTCGTCCTCGATGAACCGACCGCCGCACTCGGGGTGAAGCAGTCGGGCGTGGTGCTGAAGTATGTGGCCGCCGCCCGCGACGCCGGGCTGGGGGTCGTGCTGATCACCCACAACCCGCACCACGCCTATCTCGTCGGCGACCGTTTCATCCTGCTCAAGCGCGGTGTCATGTCCGCCAGCCATACCAAGGACTCCGTCACGCTCGACGAGCTCACCCGCCAGATGGCGGGCGGCAGCGAGCTGGAGGACCTGCGCCACGAACTGGAACGAGCGCCGGTACCGACGCACCTGGGCGGCCACGACCAGTAACCGTCCGCACCGCGGGCCCGGCGCTCCCGCCCAGGGGCTCCGGGCCGGTCCGGCCTTCGGCCGGGGCCGCGGGCCGACGGCCCGGATGGCAGAATCGGGCCCGTCAGCCGCCCCCGAAACCCCGCAGGGACATGAGCACCTACCGCGACTTCGCCCACCGCGGCTCCGCCCGCGCCACCGTCCTGCGTACCGTCGGCACCCGGGAGCGGCGGTCGCACCTCACGGCGCCGCGTGTGCCGACCGTCGGAATCGACATCGGCGGCACGAAGGTGATGGCCGGCGTCGTCGACGCCGACGGGGTCATCCTGGAGAAGGTCCGCACCGAGACGCCGGACAAGTCCAAGAGCCCGAAGGTCGTCGAGGACACCATCTGCGAGCTCGTGCTCGACCTCTCCGACCGGCACGACGTGCACGCGGTGGGCATCGGAGCGGCCGGCTGGGTCGACGCCGACCGGTCCACGGTGCTCTTCGCCCCGCACCTCGCCTGGCGCAACGAACCCCTGCGTGACGCGCTCACGGCCCGGCTCGCCGTCCCCGTACTCGTCGACAACGACGCCAACACCGCCGCATGGGCGGAGTGGCGCTTCGGCGCGGGCCGCGGCGAGGACCATCTCGTCATGATCACGCTCGGCACCGGCATCGGCGGCGCGATCCTCGAGGACGGCCAGGTCAAGCGGGGCAAGTACGGGGTCGCGGGTGAGTTCGGCCATATGCAGGTCGTCCCCGGCGGGCACCGCTGCCCCTGCGGAAACCGCGGCTGCTGGGAGCAGTACAGCTCCGGCAACGCCCTCGTCCGCGAGGCCCGGGAACTGGCGGCCGCCGACTCCCCGGTCGCCTACAGCCTCATCGACCGGGTGGGCGGCAACGTCGGCGACATCACCGGGCCGCTGATCACCGAACTCGCCCGTGAGGGCGACGCCATGTGCGTCGAACTGTTCCAGGACATCGGCCAGTGGCTCGGTGTCGGCATCGCCAACCTCGCCGCCGCGCTCGACCCCTCCTGCTTCGTCATCGGCGGAGGCGTCAGCGCCGCCGACGACCTGCTCATCGGACCCGCCCGGGAAGCCTTCCGCCGCCACCTCACGGGCCGCGGATACCGGCCCGAGGCCAAGATCGCGAAGGCGCAGCTCGGGCCCGAGGCGGGTATGGTCGGCGCGGCCGACCTCGCTCGGCTCGTGGCACGCCGCTTCCGCCGCACCAACCGGCGACGGGTGGAGCGCCACGAGCGGTACGAGCGCTATGCGCAGGCCCTCCGCAACGCCGGATCGCCCGGCCCCACCCAGGAACCGTAGTCATGACCGTGCCCCGCCAGTCCGCCGCCCCCGACGAGAACTTCCGTCCGCCGGAGGACCGACGCCACATGATCCGCCGCCGCTGGCTGACGGCGATCATCATCGTGCTGCTCGTCGGTGTCCCGGCCGGCTATCTGGTGGTCTCCGCCGAGCAGAGCCGGGACAGCGGCCGGGACAAGGAGGCCGAGTCCTCGGCCAGCGGGCTGCGGGACACCTGGCCGTCGCAGATGAAGCGCCGGGTCTTCGGGGTGCCGATCCCTCCGAAGTCCAAGGGGGTCGCGTACTACGAGACCAGCAACTGGAAGACCAGCCGGCTGTTCGTGCAGTTCCGGACCACGTCCGCGGGGCTGGACCTGTTCCTGGAGGGCGTCGGCATCAACCGTGCGGCGCTGAAGAACGGCGAGATCACCATCGGCGACCGGGACGCGGACACCGTCGGCTGGAAGTTCCCGCCGTCCCGGGACTGGGCGGGCGCCAGCCATACGCAGAAGGACCCGCTGCCCAGCCAGGACATCACGGTCGACATGACCCGTACCGACCGTCCCAAGGTCTACGTCGTCTCCACGACCACCCCCTGACCGGCATGCGGCCGGGCCTCGTGGCAGTGAGCGGAGGGGGGCCGTCCACTCATGACCCCGGAGTCACTACCGTGGAGCGGGTGAGTGACACGCAGACGCCCCCGAAGACCCTTCAGTACCGGATCGACGGTCCGGACGACGCCCCCGTACTCATCCTCGGGCCCTCGCTCGGGACCACCTGGCACATGTGGGACCGCCAGATCGGGGACCTCGCCCGCCAGTGGCGGGTCTTCCGCTTCGACCTCCCCGGGCACGGCGGCGCTCCCGCGTACCCCGCCCCTTCCGTCGCCGAGCTCGCCGGCCGGCTGCTGACGACGCTCGACGAGCTGGGTATCCAGCGCTTCGGTTACGCGGGCTGCTCCGTCGGCGGCGCGATCGGCCTCGAACTGGCGCTGCGCCATCCCCACCGCCTCGCGTCGCTCGCGCTGGTCGCCACGTCCCCCCGGTTCGGCACGGCGGACGAGTTCCGTCAGCGGGGCGTGATCGTGCGGACGAACGGCCTCGACCCGATGGCCCGCAGCGCGCCGGAACGCTGGTTCACCCAGGGCTTCGCCCTCGCGCAGCCGGCGATCGTGGAATGGGCGGTCCAGATGGTGCGCACCACCGACCCCGGCTGCTACATCGCCACCTGCGAGGCGCTCGCGGCCTTCGACGTCCGCGCCGAACTCGGCCGTGTCGGGGTGCCCACGCTCGTCCTGGTCGGCTCCGAGGACCAGGTGACCGGACCGGCCGAGGCCCGCACCCTGGTCGCCGGCATACCGGACGCCCGGCTGGCGCTGGTGCCCGGTGCCTCGCACCTCGCGCCCGTGGAGCAGCCCTCCGCCGTCACCGACCTTCTCGTGCGCCACTTCTCCAGTGCCTGGCAGGACACGCTGACCGCCATCCCGGTGCCGCACGCGGTACCGGCGGTCTCCGCGCCGATGGGCCCGGTCGCCGAGATCGCCCCCGCCGGTCACGCACAGCCCGAGGCGGTGACGCACGGCCGCCCCGATCCGTACGAGGCGGGGATGACGGTACGCCGCGCGGTGCTGGGCGACGCGCACGTCGACCGCGCGACGGCCGCCGCCGACGGCTTCACCGGCGACTTCCAGGAGCTGATCACCCGCTACGCCTGGGGCGAGGTGTGGACCCGGGAGGGACTCGACAGACGCACGCGCAGCGTGATCACCCTGACCGCGCTGGTCGCGGGCGGTCACCTGGACGAGCTGGCGTTCCACACCAGGGCGGCACTGCGCAACGGGCTCACGCCCGACGAGATCAAGGAAGTGCTGATCCACACCGCCGTCTACTGCGGCGTCCCCGCCGCGAACTCCGCCTTCAAGGTAGCCCAGGCCGTCATCCAGGAGGAGACCACACCGAGGCCGTAGCAGGATGGAGTCATGAGGCTCACGAAGAAGAAGCACGCGTGCATCCGGCTGGAGAAGGACGGACGGACCCTCGTCGTCGACCCCGGCGCCTTCAGTGAGGAGGACGCCGCCGTCGGAGCCGATGCGGTCCTCGTCACCCACGAGCACCCCGACCACTTCGACGAGGGACGGCTGCGGGCGGCGCTGGAGGCCAACGCCGAGGCGGAGATCTGGACCCTGCGGAGCGTCGCCGAGAAGATCTCGGCGGCGTTCCCGGGGCGTGTCCACACCGTCGGGCACGGCGACACCTTCACCGCGGCGGGCTTCGACGTCCAGGTCCACGGTGAACTGCACGCCGTGATCCACCCGGACCTGCCGCGGATCACCAACGTCGGCTACCTGGTGGACGGTTCGGTCTTCCACCCCGGCGACGCGCTGACGGTTCCGGACCACCCCGTCGAGACGCTGATGCTTCCGGTGCACGCGCCGTGGAACAAGATCGCGGAGATCATCGACTATGTACGCGAGGTGAAGCCGCGGCGGTCCGTCGACATCCACGACGCCCTGCTCACCGACCTCGCACGCCCTCTGTACGACCAGCATCTCGGCAATCTCAGCGGCGCGGAGCACGACCGGCTCGGCCCGGGGGAGACGGCGGACCTGTGACTGTCACACCCCGCGGCTAGGCTTCTCCTCATGCGTATCGCCACGTGGAACGTCAACTCGATCACCGCCCGGCTGCCCCGGCTGCTGGCCTGGCTGGAGAGCAGCGGCACCGATGTGGTGTGCCTCCAGGAGACCAAGTGCACCGAGGAGCAGTTCCCGGCCGACGCGCTGCGCGAGATCGGCTACGAGTCGGCGGTCCACGCCGCCGGCCGGTGGAACGGCGTGGCGCTCGTCTCCCGGGTCGGTCTGGAGGACGTGGTCAAAGGCCTGCCCGACGGCCCGGACTACGAGGGCACGCAGGAACCGCGGTCGATCGCCGGCACCTGCGGACCGGTCCGCCTCCGGTCGGTCTATGTCCCCAACGGCCGCGAGGTCGCCCACGACCACTACACCTACAAGCTGAGCTGGCTCGACGCGCTCAAGCTGTCGGTGGCCGAGGACACGGCGGGCAGCCGCCCCTTCGCGGTGCTGGGCGACTTCAACATCGCGCCGACCGACGACGATGTGTGGGACCGGTCGGTCTTCGAGGGCAGCACCCATGTCACCGAGCCCGAGCGTGCGGCCCTCGCCTCGCTGCGCGAGGCCGGTCTGTCCGACGTGGTGCCGCGTCCGCTCAAGTACGACCAGCCTTTCACCTACTGGGACTACCGCCAGCTGGCCTTCCCGAAGAACCGCGGCATGCGTATCGACCTGGTCTACGGCAACGAACCGTTCACCAAGGCCGTCAAGGACAGCTTCGTGGACCGTGAGGAGCGCAAGGGCAAGGGCGCGTCGGACCATGCGCCGGTGGTGGTGGATCTGGACATCTGACGACTGCCGACGCGTGCCCTGTGGTGCGTCAGGCTGCCGAGATGCGAGGCTGAGCGGTATGAACATCCCTTTCTTGGACAACTGGCTCAAGCGGCACAGCGCCGACACCGGTGAGAGTGACTTCGCGGCCGCCGAGAAGGACCCCGAGCGCGCGGCCGCCATCGCCGAGCTGCTCTCGGAGTGCGAGCTGCTGCGTGTCCGAGTGGGCCAGGCCGGGCTCGAACTGGACGACTCACCGGCATCCTTGAGCGCCCTCGACCAGCTGCCGCCACGCTGGCGCGACGACCCCGAGGAGCTGCCCTGGCTCGGCAACGACGCGGGGCTCTACCTCGGCACGGTGATCGTCCGTACCGTCCCGGGCGCCAGCTGGCACATCTGGCCGGGCGGCAGCCCGGTGGTGCGCCTCGTCTCCGGCCGTGAGATCAGCGTCGTGGAGGCCGGTCTGGACTGGGCCGTCAACGGTTCGCCGGAGCTTTCCCAGGTCTACGCGGAGGCCGCCGAAGCCTGAAGTTGGTAAATACGGCTTATGCCCCATTTATGCGTGTCGGGTGTGAAGTCCCTTATCGGGCTGGATAGTTTGCGCTGACCTCGACACAGCGATGGGTGGGTAGGGCAGTCTATGGCCGTTGATCCGTTGATCGAGCTGCGCGACGTCAACAAGTACTACGGACAGTTGCACGTCCTCCAGGACATCAACCTCACCGTCGGGCGCGGGGAGGTGGTGGTGGTCATCGGCCCCTCGGGCTCCGGCAAATCGACCCTCTGCCGGACCGTGAACAGACTCGAGACCATCGAATCCGGCAGCATCACCATCGACGGTCAACCCCTCCCGGAGGAGGGGAAGGGACTGGCGAAACTCCGCGCCGACGTCGGCATGGTCTTCCAGTCCTTCAACCTCTTCGCGCACAAGACCGTGCTGGCCAATGTCGCCCTCGCACCGGTCAAGGTCCGCGGCCGCTCGAAGGGCGACGCGCACCGACGCGCCCATGAGCTTCTCGACCGCGTCGGACTCGCCTCCCAGGCCGACAAGTACCCCGCCCAGCTCTCCGGCGGCCAGCAGCAGCGCGTCGCCATCGCCCGCGCGCTCGCGATGGACCCCAAGGTCATGCTCTTCGACGAGCCGACGTCCGCCCTCGATCCGGAAATGATCAACGAGGTGCTGGAGGTGATGCAGCAGCTCGCCCGCGAGGGGATGACCATGGTCGTCGTCACCCACGAAATGGGCTTCGCCCGCTCCGCCGCCAACCGTGTGGTGTTCATGTCCGACGGCTGCATCATCGAGGACCGTGCCCCGGAGGACTTCTTCACCCACCCGGAGAGCGACCGCGCCAAGGACTTCCTGTCCAAGATCCTCAAGCACTGACGGGGGGTGCAGTACCGATGATGCGTACGAGGCGCGCCCTGGCGGCGCTGACGCTCGTCCTGGCAGCCGTGGCCGTCACGGCCTGCGGCAAGGAAGGCAGCCCACCGGTCAAGGGGCCGCAGGCCGACCAACTGCCGGACTACCAGGTGAACAAGGGCTTCCAGCTGCCCGATTCGCCGACCTGGCGCAAGGCCAAGAAGCGCGGCCACCTCGTCGTCGGGGCGAAGGAGGACCAGCCGTACGTCGGCGAGAAGGACCCGGCCACCGGCCTGTACACCGGGTTCGACATCGAGATCGCCAAAATGGTCGGCGCCTATCTGGGGTTCGACCCCCGGACCATCACGTTCCGGACGATCGCCTCCGCGAACCGCGAAACCGCCCTGCAGAACGGCCAGATCGACTACTACGTCGGCACCTACACCATCAACGACAACCGCAAGAAGCTCGTCGGCTTCGCGGGCCCGTACTATCTCGCCGGCCAGTCGCTGCTCGTACGGGCGGACGAGAACGACATCAAGGGCCCGCAGGACCTCGACGGCAAACGCGTCTGCTCGGCCGCCGGTTCGACCCCCTACCAGCGCATCGAGACGGACTACCCGAAGGCCGACCTCGTCGCGTACGACACCTACTCCGTCTGCGTCGACAACCTCCTCACCTATCAGGTCGACGCCGTGACCACCGACGACGCGATCCTCACCGGCTACGCGGCCAAGGTGCCCGACGAACTCAAGGTCGTCGGCAAGCCGTTCTCCCAGGAGCCGTACGGCATCGGCGTCCCCCGCAACGACAACGCCCTGCGCTTCGCGATCGACGACGCGCTCGCGGCCAACGAGAAGAACGGGAACTGGAAGAAGGCCTACGCAGCGACGCTCGGCCTGTCCGGGGTACCGGCCCCGGAGCCGCCCCCGATCGACCGCTATCCGGCGTCCTGAGCGAGGCACCTGTGAACGTACTGACCGACAACTTCTCCCTGTACGGCAAGGGCTTTCTCGGCACCGTCGAACTCACGGTGTACGCCTCGCTCCTCGCCCTGGTCCTCGGCTTCGTCATGGCGTCCTTCCGCGCCGCCCCCGTCGGCTCGCTGCGCGTCGTCGGCACGGTGTGGGTGACCGTGCTGCGCAACACCCCGCTCACCCTGCTGTTCTTCGCCGTCCTGCTCGGACTCCCGCGCTTCGGGCTGGTCCTGCCCTTCCAGGTCTTCGCGGTGATCGCGCTGGGCTGCTACACCTCGGCGTTCATCTGCGAGGCGCTGCGCTCCGGCATCAACACCGTGCCGACGGGGCAGGGCGAGGCGGCCCGCAGTCTCGGGATGAGCTTCGGCCAGACCCTGAACACCGTGGTGCTGCCCCAGGCGTTCCGCAGCGTCATCCCACCGGTCGGCTCCACGCTCATCGCCCTCGCCAAGAACTCCGCGATCGCGGGCGCGTTCAGCGTCACCGAACTCCTCGGCGTCTACAAGCCCCTGAGCGAGATGGGCTACAGCATCATCTGGTCCTTCGTCTGGATCGCTGTCGGCTACCTGATCATCACCCTGACCATCAGTGCGCTGTTCAACGTGCTCGAGAAGCGCTTCGGAGTCGCCCGATGACTTCCACCGCCCTCTACGACGTCCCCGGACCCCACACCCGCAGGCGGCACCGGCTCTACGGCGTCATCTCCACCGTCGCCGTCCTCGCCCTGGTCGGCTGGATCGTCTATCTGCTGTTCGACACCGGCCAGTTCACCGCGGCCAAGTGGACCCCCTTCGAGTACAAGGGCATCCAGGAACTGCTCCTGCGAGGGCTCGGCAACACCCTCAAGGCGTTCGCCTGCGCCGCCGTGCTCTCGCTCCTCCTCGGCGGGATCCTCGCCGTCGGCCGGCTCTCCGAACACCGGGCCCTGCGCTGGCCGGCCACGGTGCTCGTGGAGTTCTTCCGGGCGATGCCCGTGCTGGTGATGATCTTCTTCATCTTCGTGGCGCTGAAGGTGCAGCCGCTGCCCGCCCTGGTGGCCGGACTGACGCTCTACAACGGCTCGGTGCTCGCCGAGGTGTTCCGGGCCGGCATCAACTCCGTGGAGAAGGGCCAGCGGGAGGCCTCGTACGCACTGGGCATGCGCAAGACACAGGTCATGGCCCACGTTCTGATGCCGCAGGCCGTGCGTGCGATGCTGCCGACGATCATCAGTCAGCTGGTGGTCGCCCTCAAGGACACCTCACTCGGCTATCTCATCACCTATGAGGAATTCCTCCACGCGGGCAAGCTCATCGCGTCGAATCTCGACTACGATTTGCCGTTCATCCCTGTGGTGATGGTGATTTCGCCGATCTACATCGGGATGTGCATGCTGCTCTCCTGGTTCGCCAACTGGATGGCCAGGCGACAGCGGCGCAATCCGAGAACAGAGGCCGTGGACATCGCCCCGGCCCAACCAGGGACGCTGCTGCCCGGGGGTCCTCCCGAGCCTCGATAGGTGCGGAGGACAGGACAGCAGCTCATGGGGCACAACCCAATTCCCCGCGCTGGGCGGGGGCCCCTGGCAGCAGCCGGTGATCACTTCTGGCGCAGCGGGACCGACAGATACGACGGGTCGGCTGCGGACGAGGAGAAGGTCAGCTGCGCGCCGAACGGGTTGTGCTCGATGTAGAGCGGGTCGACAGTGTCGACGACCAGGGCGAGACGGTGGCCCGCCGGTACGTCGTAGGCCGTGGAGAACAGTTCCAGGTCGACGGCGAACGGCGTGCCGGGCGTCTTGTCGTGGAAGGTGTACGGCGCATTGCTGACCAGCTTGCCGAGGCCGAGCGGGCCCACGTCGTAGAGGTACGCGACGAGGGTGCCGCTCTCCTTGGTACCGGTGAGTGTGGTGTGCAGCTTCGCGGTTCCCCGGATCTGCTGCGTCGAGTCGTACCGCTCCGACTGCCACACCGCGGCGAACGGCCGCGGCAGCAGCGGGATCGACGCGATCGGGGGAAGTTTCACGAACTGGTCGAGCATGCTGGACAGCAGGATGAGCCCGCCGTTGGCGCCCGAGTCGACGTTGGCCCAGATCTTCTTCGTACGGTCGAGGTTCAGCTTGCGCCGGTCCGCCGCGACCGACTTCCAGTCGGGGTAGCTCTCGTACGCGCCGGTGGAACGGGACTTGAGACGGACCGGCTGCTCGCGGTCCACGCCGTTGTCGTCGCCCTTGAGGTAGTGGTCGAGCCAGCGGTGGGTGCTGGTCCAGGTGTCGTTGGGCAGCCCGAGCAGACCGCCGATCTCGGGGGTGGCGTGGTCGCCCGGGCGGAACTCCAGCCGCTTGGGGACGGTCAGCTTCTCGTAGAAGTCCGCGGTCTGGTTCGGCGGGAAGACCGTGTCGCCCCAGGCGTTGCCCAGCATGACGGCTGTTCCGTTGGCGTTGATCCGGTCCACGAAGGCGGCCGGTGAGCGCTTCTTCCCCCAGTCGACCATCTCCTGCTCCTTGTCGAGATGGGAGCCGAGGAAGTCATGGGTGAACTGCTGGAATTCGGGGCTGGGCCGGCCGGTGAGATAGCCGGCACCGCTGAGAAGCAGAGCGGCCTGCCGGTTCTGGGTGCGGCCGCGGTAGATGGAATCGACCAGGTCGGCCCAGCCGCTGAGGGCGGCCACGGCCTTGATCCGCTTGTCATGGGCGGCGGCCAGCAGGCTGATCCCGGCCGCGTAGGAGACACCGGCCATGCCGATCCGGCTCGGATCGGCCGGGGTGTTGGCGAGCGCCCAGTCGATGACCTTGGACGCGTCGGCGATGTCGGGCGGCCCCGCCACCTCGATGTAGCCGCCCGACTGCCAGAAACCACGGGCGTTGTAGGTGACCACCACATAGCCGGCGTCGGCGAGCTTCTTGGCCTGTGCGAGGTACTCGATCTGGGGCAGCGCCCAGCTGGTGGGCAGGATCAGTACGGGATAGGTGCGGCTGCCGTCCGCGCCGGCCGGGGTGACCACGTTCGACTTGAGCACCGTGCCGCCGTCGCCCTTGATGTCGACGAAACGTACGCCGGGTACCCCGGTCTGCTGTTCGGCGCCGATCGGTGCGGTGACTCCCGCGACCGGTGCGGCGGGCGCGACACCGGCGGCCGGCCCGGCGAGGAGCGCGGCGGAGACGGTGCCGATGGCGGTGGTACGCAGAACCTTGCGCGGCTGTCCCACAGGTCACTCCTCACACGTGTCACGGGAAAGTGACCCGACGGTAACGTCAGCGACTTACGCGAGGTAACTCCTCGGTAAGTTACGTGTGAGTAAAGATTGTTGGACGTCGCGTCAGTACAGGGCGCTCTTCGTCCGCCAGGCGTCCCACGGCAGATTCCACTCGCCGTAGCCGTTGTTGAGGGCCTGCGTGCCCTTCGCCTCGTTGCCCGTGACCTCGAACGGATCGCCCACCTGGACCTGGCCGTAGACCCATTTGGCGTCCGCGTCGCTCATGCCGATGCAGCCGGAACTCCGGTTGGCGTTCCCGAAGTAGCCGGCGTTCCAGGGCGCGGCGTGCGCGTACATGCCCGACCATGTCAGCCGCATCGAGTAGTCGACCATCTTGTTGTAGGCGTCACCGAGGCCCACGGTCTCGGAACGCATGTTGATCGTGCCCTCCTTCGCCATCAGAACGGTCCTGCCCCGCCAGGACGCCTTCTCGCCGCCCGGGGTGCCCGCGGACATCGGCACCGCCCCGACCGCGCGGCCGTCGCGCACGAGCGTCAGGCGGTGCCGGTCCAGATCCACCGCGACCGACTGGCTCCTGCCGATGGTGTAGGTCGTCGCGTAGTCGCGGACGAACCACCCGCCCGCTCCCGAGTCGATGCCGCTCAGCTTCGCGTCGAGCGAGACCCTCGTGCCCGGCTGCCAGTGCTCCTTGGGCCGCCAGTCGACCCTGTCCCTGCCCGACCAGTCCCGCATCCAGCCCCAGGAGCCCTCGGTGTTGTTCGAGGTGGTGACCTTGAGCTGCTTCTCCACCGCGGCCCTGTTCTTCACCGGGTGGTCGAACACGATCGACAGGGGGTGCGCGACGCCGACCGTGGCGTTCTTGCCCGGAGCCATCGCGAGCTTGTTGACCTTGGCGGGGGCGGCGGTGGCGAAAGCCGCCGTGGAGGCGCCTCCACGGGTGTCCTTCGCCGCGATCGAGTACCGGGCGCCCGGGGTCGCGGGGCGCACCGACGTCCAGCTCCTGCCGTCCTCGGCGATGCGTCCGTCCAGCCGTCCGCCCTTGGCGTCGGTGACCGTGACCTCCTTCAGCTTCCCCTCGGCGAGCGTCACCCGCACGGGCTCGCCGGCGGCCTGCTTGCCTGTCGGGGTCACCGAGATCGCGGGACCGTCCTTGCCGTCGGCATCGGCATCCGCCGTGCCGCCGGAACATCCGGTGAGCAGCACGGCAAGCACCGCGCCGCCGACGGACACGACGGGTCGGACGGGTCGGCGGCCGAGCGGGAAGCGCGGTCGTGTGCGGCTCAAGGCAAAACCTCCGTTGCGGTCTTCGTCGCGCAGTGAGAGTCCGCTCCGGTGTCGCAGGTTCCGGAATTTCCCGGATTTCCCTCTAACTCCGGTGTGACGAGAAACGCAGGGAAAGAGACGTTTGGTCCACGGCGAGACCCGGGCCCGGGGTCTCGCCACGACCCCCTGCGGGCCGTGACCCCTGGTGTTCTGTCCGGTCGTCAGGCACTCTCGCCTGATGGATCCGGCACCGGCAGGAACGATCCTGCGACTGAGGCTGAGGCGGCGGGCCGAGTGGGTACCGCTCGCCGCGATCGTGCTGCTCGTTCTCTGGGGCATCGCCACGGCGTCGATCGTCGACGGGCCCAACGGCACCTCCGGAGGCATCGCGCTCGCGGTCGTCGGAGTCCCGGTGGCCGTGTTCGCCGTCAGTTGCGCGGCGCATCTGGTGCGGCCGATGCGCCTCACCGTCGACGCCGACGGGCTGGAGGTACGGCTGCCGCTCTGGCCGGCCAGGACCGTCCCCTGGTCCCGGATCACCGGCGTGAGCGCCCCGCCGGACCATGTCGTCGTCGACTGCGCCGCACCCGTCGGGGGCCTGCCGCCGACCTGCCGGCCACGGGCCGCGTACCGCAGACGCGCGGCCGACCTGGGACGGCCCGCAGGCGGTCAGGGGCTCTGCTTCGAGACCCGCGTCTTCGACCTGGAGGCGGCCGATCTGCTCGACGCGATCGCCCGGCACGCCCCGCAGGGGACCACGGTGCGTACGGGACGGTCCTGACGGGCGCGAGCGCCGTCCCAGTGCCTGTCGTCCGGGTCCTGCCGGGGCTCGCGTGCCCTGGTCTAGCTCGCTGCCTGGGCCGAGGGCCGCGGGGTGGGCAGCGGTGCCTGTGCCGCACGGGTGACGTCCGCGACCAGCTCGACCACGTCCGGCCCGTATGCCTGCGAGTTGACCACCTTGAGCAGCAGGCAGAACGACGAGGCGCCGTGCTTGCGGGTGAGCTTCTCGTGGTTGCGGGCGAGATAGCGGGTCGCCGCCTGGTTGGTTATCGCTCGCTGGCCGCAGAAGAGGAACACGGGCCGGGCGTCCTGGCCCGCGGTGAGCCGGGCGAGGAACACGTACTCGGCGACGCCGGGCTCCATCCGGTAGCGCTCCGACCCGATCTGGAACGCCCCCTGGTCCGGCCCCGGCTCCGGATCGGTGTTGATCCGCACACCGGGCAGCAGCGAATGCAGATGCGCCGCCATCCGCCGGTTCGAGAAGGGTCCGCCCACACAGAACTCGGTGCGCTCGCCGAAGCCCTGCTGGGCCGTGTCGTGCCAGACGATCTGGGCGTGCGCGCCGCAGCCCTTGATCAGCGCGGAGAGCTCCAGCAGGGCGAAGACGTCGAAACGGTGCACGGAGCCGTCCCGGCCGGCCTCGCGGTTCACCACGAGCAGCGACTCGGAGTTCGTGGGCAGACCGAAGAATGCCTGCTTGCGACGGAGTTTGCGGCGCCACAGATACGTGCGCGCGAGCCAGCCGAGCGTGGCGCTGATGCCGGCGGCCACCACGCCGAGCACGATGTTGCGTACGTCGTCAGTCATGGGCGCGCATGGTAGCGGGGTTGTCGCGACATTGTTCGAGACGGTCCTGACGAGACGTGCGCGGTGAAGTTACGCTGCGCGGACGTACATTGACTGGAGGTACGGATGCGTCGCTCCGTCGCACGGAATGTGTCGGCCCTGGCCGTGACCGCGGCCGTCATCTCGATCGGGGCGGCGGCCCCGCCCAGCCCCTCGCCGCCGGGCGGGGCGCCGGTCAAGAAACCGGTCGCCGTGGGCTACGGCGGCGCCGTCGCCAGTGTCGACGCGGACGCATCGGCCGCGGGCATCGAGGTGCTGCGCCGCGGCGGCAACGCCGTGGACGCCGCCGTCGCGACGGCCGCCGCGCTCGGCGTCACCGAGCCGTACTCCGCCGGCATCGGCGGTGGCGGCTTCTTCGTCTACTACAACGCCAAGTCCCGCACGGTCCACACCATCGACGGCCGCGAGACAGCGCCCCGCTCGGCCGACGCCTCCCTCTTCCTGGAGAACGGCAAGCCCATCCCCTTCGAGGAGGGCGTGACGAGCGGTCTGGGCGTCGGCACCCCCGGCACCCCGGCGACCTGGGAGTCGGCGCTGGACGCCTGGGGGAGCAGGCCGCTCGGGCAGCTGTTGCAGCCGGCCGAACGCCTGGCGAAGGACGGCTTCACCGTCGACGCCACCTTCCGCTCGCAGACCCAGTCCAACCAGGCCCGCTTCGCGGACTTCCCCGCCTCGGCAGAGCTCTTCCTGCCCGGCGGGCAGCTGCCGGTCGTCGGCTCGGTCTTCAAGAACCCGGATCTGGCGCGTACGTACAAGGAGATCGCCCGCAAGGGCGTCGGCACGCTGTACCGCGGCGACCTCGCCCGGGACATCGTGCGCACCGTCCGCACGCCTCCGGTGGCCAAGGGCGTCACCCGGGTCGTGCGGCCCGGCGATCTGACCACGAGCGACCTGCGCGCGTACGAGACGATCCGGCGGGCGCCCACCAAGGTCTCCTACCGCGGCCTGGACGTCTACGGCATGGCTCCGGTCTCCTCCGGCGGCACCAGCGTCGGCGAGGCGCTCAACATCCTGGAGCGGAGCAACCTGTCGAAGGCCACGCAGACGCAGTATCTGCACCGCTTCATCGAGGCGAGCCGGATCGCGTTCGCGGACCGAGGGCGCTGGGTCGGTGACCCGGCGTTCGAGAAGGTGCCGACGAAGGGGCTCCTGTCGCAGCGGTTCGCCGACTCGCGCGGATGCCTGATCAAGGACGACGCGGTGCTCACCAGCCCGCTGGCGCCGGGCGATCCGAACCGGCCGGCGGCGTGCGGAGGATCGGGCACGGCGGCCCCGACCACGTTCGAGGGAGAGAACACCACGCATCTGACGGCGGCCGACAAGTGGGGCAATGTCGTCGCCTACACGCTCACCATCGAGTCGACCGGCGGCAGCGGCATCACCGTGCCCGACCGGGGCTTCCTGCTCAACAACGAGCTCACGGACTTCTCGTTCGCACCGGCGAGCCCGGCGGTGCACGACCCGAACCTGCCGGGTCCGGGCAAGCGGCCGCGTTCGTCGATCTCGCCGACGATCGTCCTCGACGACGGCCGTCCCGTCCTCGCACTCGGCTCCCCGGGCGGGGCGACCATCATCACCACCGTCCTCCAGTCTCTGACGGGCCGTCTGGACCGGGATCTGCCCCTGGTGGACGCGATCGCCGCGCCGCGCGCCAGCCAGCGCAACCAGACGACGACGGAGATCGAGCCGGCGCTGTGGAACAGCCCGCTCCGCGGACAGCTGGAGAAGATCGGGCACGCCTTCCGGCAGAACCCGGAGATCGGCGCGGCGACGGGCATCGAGCGGCTGCCCGACGGCCGCTGGCTCGCCGCTGCCGAAAAGGTCCGCAGGGGCGGCGGATCGGCCATGGTCGTCCGCCCCAGCGGTGATCCGTACGGCCGCTGACCGAACGGCGCAACGTCCGCCGCCCGTCCGGGGCCCCAAACCCCGGACGGGCGGCGGACGTTGGCCGTCCGGGGGCCGGCGGGCGCCGGGTTGGGGCGATCGGATGGGCGCGTGAGCGGGTAAGGACGCTTTCCTTACAGAAAGGCGACACCCCCCATGCGCACTCGCACACTCGCGCTCGCCGTCTCCGGCGCCGCCCTCCTCGCGGCGGTCGCGCTGCCCGCCACGGCGAGTTCCGCGGCGACCGGCACCGGTGCCTTCCGCGAAGGCACGGTCGCCGCGGCCGACCTGCTCGCCAAGGTGACGGGCTGTCCGCAGATCTCGAACGGGCTGTACCGGACGGACAGCGAGGCCCCGGCGACGATCCCGGTCTGCGGCAAGGACGGCGTCGTGTACTGGACGGCCGACATGGACATCGACTGCGACGGCCAGGTCACGAGCGCGTGCAACACCGGTACCGACCCCTGGTTCCAGGCCGCGACGGCCTTCCACCAGTCCGACGGCCGGGCCCTCGACGCCGAGCGGCTGCCGTACGTCGTCGTACCGACCAGCAGTGCCATCTGGAACTACGCGAGCGCCGGCATCAAGGGCGGCGGGGTGGTCGCCGTCATCCACAACAACCAGGTGCAGTACGCGGTCGTCGGGGACACCGGCCCCAGCCAGATCATCGGCGAGGCGTCCTACGCCACCGCCCGGGCGCTGGGCATCGACCCGGACCCGTCGACGGGCGGCACCGCCGCCGGGGTCACATACATCTTCTTCCCCAACACCACGGTGCTGCCGATCGAGAACCACGAGGCGGCGGTGACCCTCGGCGAGACGCTCGCCAAGCAGTTCGTCGCCGGGTTCCGACAGCGGGGCCCGGCCCGCGAGGGCGCGGTCAGAGTGCGGTGAGGATGCGGGGTCCGTCGTCCGTGATCGCCACCGTGTGCTCCGCGTGCGAGGCGCGGCTGCCGTCGAGCGTGCGGACCGTCCAGCCGTCGCCCGCCGTGTGGTGGCCGTCGGTGCCGCCGCCGATCACCATCGGCTCGATCGCCAGCACCATCCCGTGGCGCAACGGCATGCCCCGGCCCGGGCGTCCCTCGTTCGGGACGCCCGGGTCCTCGTGCATGCTGCGCCCCACGCCATGACCTCCGAAGCCGTCCGGGATGCCGTACCCGGCCGTCCGGCACACGCGGCCGACGGCATGGGCGATGTCGCCGATGCGGTTGCCGACGACGGCGGCCGCGATGCCGGCCTCCAGGGCCTCCTCGGCGGTGGTGATCAGCCGCAGGTCCTCGGGCCGGGCGCGCCCGACCGTGAAGCTGACGGCCGAGTCGCCCACCCAGCCGTCCCGGATCGCCCCGCAGTCGAGGCTCACCAGATCGCCGTCCCGCAGGCGGTATCCGTCCGGGATGCCGTGCACGATCGCGTCATTGACGGAGGCGCAGATGACGGCAGGGAAGGGGATGGGCGCCCAGGAGGGGTGATAGTCCAGGAACGGTGATCCCGCCCCGGCCTCGTCCAGCACCGAGCGTGCGGCACGGTCCAGTTCCAGCAGGCTGACGCCCACGGCCGCGGTCTCGCGGGCCGCTGTGAGTGCCTGCGCCACGAGGCGGCCGGCCTCGCGCATCGCCTCGATGGAGGCATCCGTCTTGATCTCTACCATGCCAATTACTATACCGGTCCTACCGGTATTGGAATACCAGCATTAGAATACCGCCATGGTGCGCACCCCTCTCACCCCCGAAGAGCGCGAACGCGGCGAACGGCTCGGCCGGATCCTGCGCGTCGCCCGCGGCGACCGCAGCATGGTGGAGATCGCCGCGGCCGCCGGCCTCTCGGCCGAGACCCTGCGCAAGATCGAGACGGGCCGGGCCCCGACGCCCGCGTTCTTCACGGTCGCCGCACTCGCGCGGGTGCTCGGTCTGTCGATGGACGAACTGGTGGTGCGCTGCGCGCTGGTGCCGGCGGCCTGACGGAGTCCACGGGACAGCCCTCAGCCCGCCACCGCGAGCTGGATGCGGCGGTGGCGTGGCCGCTCGATCTCGTCCAGCAGGGCCACGGCCAGGTCGCCGTGCGCGATCCGGCCGCCGCCGTCGATGAGCTGTCCCTGCGCCGTCCGGTAGCGGCCCGTGCGCGGAGCTTCCCCGTCCAGGTCCATCGGCGGGACGACCATCAGCCAGTCCAGCGCCTCCGGCGCCCGGCGCAGGACGTCGAACTCCGCGACATGCCCCTGCGAGAACGCCCGGTACGCCCCCGGGAAGCCCGGATCGTCCATCACCCGTACCCCCGGTGACGTCTCCAGCGTCGAGGCGATGCCCAGCGTCAGGAAGCGGCGCACGCCGGCCTCGGTCAGCCCGGCAGCCATCGCCTCGGCCGCGCTCACGAAGAACTCCTCCGCCGGGACGTCCAGCCGCGCCGCCGCGTTGACCGCTGCCTCGTGGCCCGCCGCGAGCCGGGCGACCGCTGCTCCGTCCGTCGCGTCGCCGGGTACGACCGTCACGCCGTCCGCCGCGAGATCCGGGTGTCTGCCGGGATCGCGCACCACCGCCGTCACCTTGTGGCCGCGCGCCGCCGCCTCCGACACCGCCGCTCTGCCGACCCGTCCGCCTGCTCCGAACACCATGATGTGGCTCATGTCCCGGACGGTAGAACGGAGGTGGCCGGTTACTGCAAAGGTACCGAGCCGGCCCGGGGGAGGACGCAGGATGGAGGGCATGGAGACGAAGCCGGAGCCGCTGAGGCCGGACATGTTCGCCGATCCCGACTGCTCGGCCGGGTTGCAGGCGTTCCGGTTCGGCGACAAGTGGTCCGGGATGGTGATGCGCTGTCTGGAGGACGGACGGCGCCGCTTCTCCGAACTGCGCGTCGCGCTGCACCGGGTGACCCCGAAGGTGCTCACCGAGACGCTGCGCGCGATGGAGCGCGACGGCTTCGTGAAGCGGACGTCGTACGACGAGAATCCGCCACGGGTCGAGTACGAACTCACCGCGCTCGGCCGGTCGGCCCTCCAGCCGATGAACACGGCGTGCGACTGGGCGCGTACGCACCGGCCCGAGCTCGTCGCGGCCAGGGATGCGGACCCGGAACACGGGCGCGGCTAGCCGGACCGGCCGCGCCGGGAGCCCCGGACACGGCGTAGTCTCGCGAACGTGACTGCCGAGGACTTCGCCGCCGCCAAGTACATCAGCGTGACCACGTTCCGTAAGAACGGAACGGGTGTTGCCACCCCCGTCTGGTTCGCCGAGGACGGCGGAAAGCTGTACGCCTGGACTCGGACCGACTCGTGGAAGGTCAAGCGGCTGCGCAACGACCCGCGCGTCGTGGTGAGCGTGTGCGACGTGCGCGGCCGGATCGCCGAGGGCGCCCCCACCGCCGAGGGGACGGCCGAGCTCCTCGACGCGGCGGCGACCGCACGGATCCGCAAACTTCTGGCCCGCAAGTACACCTGGCAGTTCTGGCTGGTCGACTGGCCGGCCACGCTGGTGCGGCTCGGCAAGCGCCCGCACACCGGCATTGCGGTAACCGTCTGAAAACAGCGCGTAGCAATGCCGTAACACGCCTGATGTCCAATGCCACCCAGTCGAGGGTGGGGCGGGACAGTGATGGCGGTGCATCAAGTACCGGCACAGACCGGTGTGTTCGCGCGGTACCTCAAGGGGCTGGCCGCGCTGCTGGACCGTGACGGCGGCTGGTACGCGGTCTTCCTGCACCGCGACCCGCAGGGCATGCAGGCGTGCCTGGACGGCTTCGAGGTCCCGCCGTGGGACGTCGTCGGATCGCTGCTCCAGGATCTCGCGGCGGTGCGCGGACGGGAGTTCGTGGAGCAGGAACAGCTCCGGGCCAAACAGCTGCACACGGCCTCGGTCGCCGCCCACGACCGCCGGCCGGGCGGCCGTGAGGCTCTTGTGGAGCGCCTGGAGCTGATGCGGCGCGAACTGATCCACGCCTCCGGTCGCAACGAGGAGCTCATCCGGCTGATCGTCTCCGAGCCGGAGGGCACGGAGACGGCGGAACAGCTGGCGTACGAGCTGGAGTGGGTCCGGGACGACCATGCGCGGGCCACCGCGAGGATCGCGGAACTGCGTCGGCGCCTGGCCGCCCTGCCCCCGCCGGAACACGGCCGGGCCGGCGTCCCGGGACCATCGGAGCGTGTGCCGCGGCAGGCGTCCGGGCCGGACCCTGCGCAGTGGCCCCATCCGGCACAGGAAGGACCTCGGCGCGGTCCGCACGCGGACCCGCCCGGGCCGTCCGGCGGACCCGCCTGGCCCGATGTGGGCCAGGGCAGGAGCAAGGACGGCGGCAAGACGAAGGACAAGCGCCGGCGCCCGCGCGGCGCCCGGTTCGCCGGCATGGAGGAGGACGTGGAGGCCGTCGCCGTGCCCGAACTCCCCGTCGGCGGGGATCTGCCCCGCGGGGCACGGTACGGCGGCGCGGGCGCGGATCCCGAACAGGAGCAGCCCGTCCTCGCCGACCCCGACGACGCCCTGCGCGCCGCGCGCGAGACCGTGCGCACCCTCGGGCGGCTGCGTGCGGAGGGCCGCAGCGGAGAGGCCCATGCCCTGCTCTGCGAGGCCGCCACCCTGCCCGCCACCTGGTTGCCCGTGCTCGCCGCCGAGCTCCACCGCGCCGGGCTGGAGGCCGACTGGGCCACGCTGCTGTGGGAGGCCGCCTCGCAGCCCGTGCTGCGGCTCGCGGCGATCGCCGGAGCCCTCACCGGCGCCGGCCGCGCCCAGGACGGTCACCAGCTCCTGCGCCAGGGCGTGACCCGCCCGGCCGACGAGATCGCGGCCGCCGTGCTCTCCCTCGACGAGGACGGCCGTGCCCCCGAGGCGCTCGCGCTCCTCATCGCCTACCTCCAGCTGCACACCCCCGCCGACACGGCGAGAATCGCCGACCGGAACCCCGCCCGTCTCGTCCCCCGTCTGCTCGCCGCGGCCCGTGCCGGATCCGCGTCCCATGAGCGCGATCTTGTCCACGCCTTACGTGTCTCGGGCCACCTCGGCGCCTGACCCGTACGGTGTCGACCGCTCGGGTGCGAAACACGATCGACTCTGCGGGTTGACGACGATGGTCTTGCCCCAGTGTGTGACGGGGCTTACGTTCTCCATCTACGCATTCGTCTACGTGCGTAGAGGCCCTCTGCCGTTCGGCCGAAGGAGCAGCTCATGGCCACTGTCGTACGCGCCGCACTCGTCCAGGCGACCTGGACCGGCGACACCGAATCCATGATTGCCAAACACGAGGAACATGCCCGGGAAGCGGCCCGTCAGGGCGCCAAGGTCATCGGATTCCAAGAGGTCTTCAACGCCCCGTACTTCTGCCAGGTCCAGGACCCGGAGCACTACCGCTGGGCCGAGCCCGTCCCGGACGGTCCCACCGTCCGCCGGATGCAGGAGCTGGCCCGCGAGACCGGCATGGTCATCGTGGTCCCGGTCTTCGAGATCGAGGGCGCGGGCTTCTACTACAACACCGCCGCCGTGATCGATGCCGACGGCTCCTACCTGGGCAAATACCGTAAGCACCATATTCCTCAGGTCAAGGGATTCTGGGAGAAGTACTACTTCAGGCCCGGAAACGCCGGCTGGCCCGTCTTCGAGACCGCGGTCGGCAAGGTCGGTGTCTACATCTGCTACGACCGCCACTTCCCGGAGGGCTGGCGGCAACTGGGCCTCCAGGGTGCCCAGTTGGTCTACAACCCCTCGGCGACCTCGCGCGGCCTCTCCAGCTACCTCTGGCAGCTCGAACAGCCGGCCGCGGCCGTGGCGAACGAGTACTTCATCGCCGCGATCAACCGTGTCGGCGAGGAGGAGTACGGCGACAACGACTTCTACGGCACGAGCTACTTCGTCGACCCGCGCGGCCAGTTCGTCGGCGAGGTGGCCAGCGACAAGGCCGAGGAGCTCGTCGTACGCGACCTGGACTTCGACCTGATCGACACCGTGCGGCAGCAGTGGGCCTTCTACCGCGACCGGCGCCCGGACGCCTACGAGGGGCTGGTGCAGCCGTGAGTCATCTGTACGACCGGCACCGGGCCGTGATCCCCGACTGGGTCGCGCTCTACTACCAGCAGCCCATCGAGATCACGCACGGCGAGGGCCGCCATGTCTGGGACGCGGACGGCAACCGCTACCTCGACTTCTTCGGCGGCATCCTCACGACGATGACCGCCCACGCGCTGCCCGAGGTCACCAAGGCGGTCAGCGAGCAGGCCGGGCGGATCATCCACTCCTCGACGCTCTATCTGAACCGCCCGATGGTCGAGCTCGCCGAACGGATCGCGGCGCTCTCGGGCATCCCCGACGCGCGGGTCTTCTTCACCACGTCGGGCACCGAGGCCAACGACACCGCCCTGCTGCTGGCCACCGGACACCGCCGGTCCAACCAGATCCTGGCGATGCGCAACAGCTACCACGGCCGTTCGTTCTCGACCGTGTCCATCACGGGCAACCGCAGCTGGTCGCCGACCTCGCTCTCCCCGTTGCAGACGCTGTACGTGCACGGCGGCGTCCGCACCCGGGGGCCGTACGCCCACCTGTCCGACGCGCAGTTCATCGAGGCGTGCGTGGCGGACCTGGAGGACCTGCTCGGCCACACCCGCGACGTCGCCGCGCTGATCGCCGAACCCATCCAGGGCGTCGGCGGGTTCACCTCCCCGCCCGACGGTCTGTACGCCGCGTTCCGCGAAGTTCTCGACCGGCACGGCATCCTGTGGATCACCGACGAGGTGCAGACCGGCTGGGGCCGTACCGGCGACCACTTCTGGGGCTGGCAGGCGCACGCCGGCAACGGACCGCCGGACATCCTCACCTTCGCCAAGGGCATCGGCAACGGCATGTCCGTCGGCGGGGTCGTCGCGCGTGCCGAGATCATGAACTCGCTGGACGCCAACTCCATTTCGACGTTCGGCGGCTCACCGGTCACCATGGCCGCGGGCAGCGCCAACCTCGCGTATCTGCTGGAGCACGACCTCCAGGGCAACGCCCGCCGCGTCGGCGGACTGCTGCTGGAGCGGTTGCGCGGGATCGGGGCGAGCGTGCCCGCCGTCCGCGAAGTGCGCGGCCGGGGGCTGATGCTCGGCATCGAACTGGTCAGGCCCGGCACCGACGAGGCCGATCCGCAGGCGGCGGCGGCCGTCCTGGAGGCCGCGCGCGAGGGCGGGCTGCTGATCGGCAAGGGCGGCGGGCACAACACCAGCGTGCTGCGCGTCGCGCCCCCGCTCTCCCTGACCGTGGCCGAGGCGGAAGAGGGCGCGTCCATCCTCGAACACGCCCTGCGCAGCGTTTAGGGCCTGATCCACACGACAGGCCCCGGGGCCTGACGCCGGACAGGTCCCGCGCAGGGCCTGTCGTCGGGATCGGGCCCCAGCCGACCGTACGTATCCAAAGGGAGCGCACCAGCCATGAGCAGCACCCGCACCCTCATCCGTGGCGGACTGGTCATCACCGCATCGGACGAGATCCACGCAGACGTACTGATCGAGGACGGCCGCATCGCCGCGCTCGCCGCGCAGGGGTCCGCCGTCTCCGAGCCCTGGACGGCCGATCGCATCATCGACGCGACGAACAAGTACGTCATCCCGGGCGGCGTCGATGCCCACACGCACATGGAGCTCCCGTTCGGCGGGACCTTCGCCTCCGACACCTTCGAGACGGGCACCCGCGCCGCCGCCTGGGGCGGCACGACCACCATCGTCGACTTCGCCGTCCAGTCGGTGGGCCGCCCGCTGCGCGAAGGACTCGACGCCTGGTACGCCAAGGCCGACGGCAACTGCGCCGTCGACTACGGCTTCCACATGATCCTCTCGGACGTCAACGAATCGTCGCTGAAGGAGATGGACCGGCTGGTGGAGGAGGGCGTCACCTCCTTCAAGCTCTTCATGGCGTATCCGGGCGTCTTCTACAGCGACGACGGCCAGATCCTGCGCGCCATGCAGCGCTCCGCCACCAACGGCGGGCTGATCATGATGCACGCCGAGAACGGCATCGCCATCGACGTCCTCGTCGAACAGGCTCTCGCCGAGGGCCGCACCGATCCCCGCTACCACGGCGAGGTGCGCCGGGTACTGCTGGAGGCCGAGGCCACCCACCGCGCCATCCAGCTGGCCCGGGTCGCGGGCGCCCCGCTGTACGTCGTGCACGTCTCGGCCGAGGAGGCCCTCGCCGAACTCGCCGCCGCCCGCGACATGGGGCTCCCCGTCTTCGGCGAGACCTGTCCGCAGTACCTCTTCCTGTCCACGGACAACCTCGCCGAGCCCGACTTCGGGGGCGCGAAGTACGTCTGCAGCACGCCGCTGCGGCCGAAGGAGCACCAGGCGGCGCTCTGGCGCGGACTGCGGACCAACGATCTCCAGGTGGTCTCCACCGACCACTGCCCGTTCTGCTTCGTCGGGCAGAAGGATCTGGGCCGCGGCGACTTCTCGAAGATTCCCAACGGCCTGCCGGGCGTCGAGAACCGGATGGATCTGCTGCACCAGGCCGTCGTCGACGGGCACATCACCCGCCGCCGGTGGATCGAGATCGCGTGCGCCACCCCGGCCCGCATGTTCGGCATGTACCCGAAGAAGGGGACCATCGCGCCGGGCGCGGACGCCGATGTGGTCGTCTACGACCCGCACACCGAGCAGACCCTCTCGGTGGAGACCCACCACATGAACGTCGACTACTCCGCGTACGAGGGCAAGCGGGTCACCGGCCAGGTGGAGACCGTGCTCTCGCGCGGTGAAGTCGTCATCGACCAGCGGAAGTTCACCGGCCGGACGGGACACGGCCAGTACACCCCGCGCGGAACCTGCCAGTACCTCGGCTAGAAGGGGTCAAGACCATGGACTTCGGACTCGTCCTGCAGACGGATCCGCCGGCATCCGGCGTCGTCGGACTGATGCGGCGCGCGGAACGCAACGGCTTCCGCTACGGCTGGACCTTCGACTCGGCGGTGCTCTGGCAGGAGCCGTTCGTCATCTACAGCCGCATCCTCGAACACACCGAGACGATGATCGTCGGGCCGATGGTGACCAACCCGGGCACCCGGACCTGGGAGGTCACCGCCTCCACCTTCGCCACCCTCAACGACATGTACGGCAACCGCACGGTCTGCGGCATCGGCCGGGGCGACTCGGCGATGCGGGTCGCCGGCCGCAAGCCCAACACCCTTGCCCGGCTGGGCGAGGCGATGGGCGTCATCCGCGATCTCGCCGAGGGCCGCGAGGCCGTGGTCGACGGTCAGCCGCTGCGCCTTCCGTGGGTGCAGGGCGGCAAACTGCCGGTGTGGATGGCCGCGTACGGCCCCAAGGCGCTCGCTCTCGCGGGTCAGAAGGCCGACGGATTCATCCTCCAGCTCGCCGACCCGTATCTCACCGAGTCGATGATCAACGCCGTGCGCACCGCCGCGTCCGACGCCGGACGGGACCCCGACGCGATCACCATCTGCGTCTCGGCGCCGGCCTACGTCGGCGACGACCTGGCCCACGCCCGTGACCAGTGCCGGTGGTTCGGCGGGATGGTCGGCAACCACGTCGCCGATCTGGTCTCCCGCTACGGCGAGCACTCCGGCCTGGTGCCCGAGGCCCTCACCTCGTACATCAAGTCGCGTGAGGGGTACGACTACAGCCACCACGGCCGCGCCGGCAATCCCTCCACGGACTTCGTCCCGGACGAGATCGTCGACCGGTTCTGTCTGCTGGGACCGGCCGAGGCGCACATCGAGAAGCTGAGGGCGCTGCGCGACCTCGGCGTGGACCAGTTCGCCGTCTACAACATGCACGACGCCAAGGAAGTGACGATCGACGCGTACGGCGCCGAGATCATCCCTGCGCTCAACGGCTGATCCCCAGCGCGCCACAGCCTGCTCCCGCTCCACCGTGCATGACCGCTCACCACCGCTGAAGACCTCCGAAGGGCCAGCGCCATGACCGCGACCGTCCCCCCGACCCCCTCCGGCCGGCCGATACCCGACTCGTCAGGCCGCGTCGAACTCGCACCCGGCGCGGTACCCGTCGACGGCCGGTTCGTCAACGACGACCTGCTGCCCGTCCCCGTCGCCCAACGCCGCTGGACCACCTACAATTTCGCGGCCCTGTGGGTCGGCATGGCCCACAACATCCCGTCCTGGCTGCTCGCCTCGGGACTCGTCGCTCTCGGCATGGACTGGAAGCAGGCGGTCTTCACCATCGCGCTGGCCAACGTGATCGTCCTCGCGCCGATGCTGCTCACCGGGCACGCCGGACCGAAGTACGGCATCCCCTTCCCGGTCCTGGCGCGTGCCTCGTTCGGGCTGCGCGGCGCGAATCTGCCCGCCCTGATCCGGGCCGCGGTGGCCTGCGCCTGGTTCGGCATCCAGACCTGGATCGGCGGGCAGGGCATCTTCATCCTGCTCGGCAAGATCTTCGGCGGCTGGACCTCGGCCGCCGAGATCGGCGGCCAGCCCTGGACGCTGTGGGTCTGCTTCCTGCTCTTCTGGGTCCTCGAACTCGCCATCATCTACCGGGGGATGGAGACCCTGCGGCGCTTCGAGAACTGGGCGGCGCCCTTCGTCATCGTCGGCGCCGTGGTGCTGCTCGTGTGGATCGCCGTCAAGGCGGGCGGCTTCGGCCCGCTCCTCGACCAGCCCTCCAAGCTCGGCTGGGGCGCCGACTTCTGGCCGGTCTTCTTCCCCTCCCTGATGGGCATGATCGCCTTCTGGTCGACCCTGAGCCTCAACATCCCGGACTTCACCCGGTTCGGGGCCGGGCAGCGGGCCCAGATCTGGGGCCAGACGCTCGGTCTGCCGACGACGATGACGCTCTTCGCCCTCCTGTCGGTCTTCGTCACCTCCGGCTCGCAGGCGGTGTACGGGGAGGCCGTCTGGGACCCGGTCCAGCTCGCCGCCAAGACCGACAACGTCTTCGGGCTGCTCTACGCGCTGGTGACGGTGCTGATCGCGACGATCTCGGTGAACATCGCGGCCAACGTCGTCTCACCCGCGTACGACCTGGCGAACCTGGCGCCGAAGTTCATCAACTTCCGCACCGGAGCGCTGATCACGGGCGTGCTGGGTGTCCTGATCATGCCGTGGAAGCTGACCGAGACACCCGAGCTGTACATCTTCACCTGGCTCGGCCTGGTCGGCGGCCTGCTCGGCACGGTCGCGGGCATCCTCATCGCCGACTACTGGCTGATCCGGCGCACGGTCCTCGATCTGCCCGGCCTCTACACCAAGGGCGGCCGCTACTGGTACACCTCCGGATGGAACCTGCGGGCCGTCGCCGCCTTCGTCGTCGGCGGTGTGCTGGCGATCGGGGGCTCGCACTCGGCGCCGGGCAAGGGGCCCTTCCCCGAGGACGGCCTCATCCCGTTCCTCAAACCGCTCGCCGACTACGGCTGGGCCGTCGGGCTCGCGGCCTCGCTGCTGCTCTACGTCACGCTCATGGGGCTCTCGGAGCGCCGGAAGGCGTGAGACCTCACGGAGGCGCGGCGTCCCCGCCACTCAGCGGCGCTCAGCGACGGGAACGCTGCGCCTCCACGATCTTCTCGACCGTCGGCTCCGCCCCGGCCCGCCGCTGCACCCGCTCGGCGAAGCCGGGGAACTGGCCGGCGATCGCGCTCAGGATCTTCAGCTCCAGGGGAGCGACGTTGATCTCGGCGACGTCGCGCTCGACCGCCCGCACCACGGCGTTCACGACCGCGCGCGGCGAGACCGTACGGACCCCGCCGGGCGTGCCGGAGCCGGTGGCGGCGAACATCCCGACGTCGCGGACGAAACCGGGCTGGACGACCGAGACGCCGACGCCCGTGCCGTGCAGATCCTGGCGGAAGCCCAGGGAGAAGCCGCGCAGCCCGAACTTGGTCGCGTTGTAGAGGGACGAGGACTTGGTCGCCGCCTTCCCGGACAGGGAACCGACGAAGGCGATGTGGCCTCTGCCCGCGTCGACCATCGCGGGCGCGAGCAGCCGGGCCAGCATCGTGGGAGCGCGCAGATTCACCGCGAGAGCCCGGTCGATCTCCTCGGGCGAGTAGTCGAGGACGTCGCCGCTGGAGGGCAGGGCGGCATTGGCTATCAGGATGTCCGTGCCCGCGGCCTCCTCGGCGAGCCGCCGTACGTCGTCCGGGTCACCGAGGTCCGCGAGAATCGTGCGGGCGCCGTAGGCGTCGGCGAGTGGCGTCAGTGCCTCGGCGCGCCGGCCGGACACCACCAAGGTCGCCCCGCGCGCCGCCAGTTCGGCGGCGAGCGCCCCGCCGATGCCCCCCGTCACGCCGGTGAGCAGAACGGTTGCTCCGGTGATGCGCATCTGGTTACCCTCCAGTTCTGTTCGTTCGAACGAACAATAGGGAGGCGGGGCGGTCGTGTCCACAGACGAATTCGGCGGACTGACGGAACACGTAAGCGAGTTGGCGGACGGCCACACCACGTCCGAGGCCCTTGTGGCGCGTGCCGTCGAGCGCATCGAGGCAAGTCAGGGCACCATCAACGCCTTCCGATGGGTGCGCTCCGAGGAAGCACTCGCCGAGGCCCGGGAGGCCGACCGGCGGCTCGCCGCGGGGGAGAGGCTGCCGCTGCTCGGCGTACCGGTCGCCGTCAAGGACGACACCGACGTGGCAGGACTGCCCACCCTCTTCGGCTGTCAGGGTGACATCGTCGCCGCGGGTTCGGACGGTGAGGCGACCCGCCGGCTGCGCGCGGCCGGAGCGGTGATCGTCGGCAAGACCAACTCCTGCGAACTCGGCCAGTGGCCGTTCACCGAGGGACCCGCCTTCGGCGCCACCCGCAACCCCTGGTCCACCGACCACACCCCGGGCGGCTCGTCCGGCGGCTCGGCCGCCGCCGTCGCCGCCGGGCTCGTGCCCGCGGCCCTCGGCTCGGACGGCGCCGGGTCCATCCGCATCCCGTCCGCCTGGACGCACCTGGTGGGGATCAAGCCCCAGCGCGGCCGTGTCTCCCTGCACCCGTACTCCGACGCCTTCCAGGGTCTCGCCGTCAACGGCCCGCTCGCCCGCACCGTGGCCGACGCCGCCCTGCTGCTCGACGTCGTGCAGGGCCCGCACCCCGAGGATCTGCACCGCCCGGACGCGATCGATGCCTCCACCGCCGCCCGCCGCGAACCGGGCAGGCTGCGGATCGCGCTCGCCTGGCGGCCCCCGCTGACCCTCACCCGCACCGGCCCCCACCCCGAGGTGCGGCGCGCGGTCACCGGTATCGCCGAGGCGCTCGCCCGGCTCGGCCACCATGTCGAGGAGGCGCGGCCGCGCTACGGCCTGATCGGCCTCTCCTTCGTGCCGCGCGCCACCGCCGGCGTCGCGGAGGTCGCCGCTCTGCACCCCGAGCCGGCGCTGCTCGATCCGCGTACCCGCAGCGCGATGCGCTCCGGCAAGCGGCTCGGCGGCCGGGTCGTGCGCGCGGCCCGCGCCCGTGAGGCCCGCCAGCACGCACGGATCGGCGAGATCTTCGACGGGCGCGGGTTCGACGTCGTGCTCGCCCCGACCACCGCGACCCCGCCCCCGCGCATCGGCACCTTCGACCACCTGGGCGCCTGGCGGACGAACGCCGTCATGGCGGCCGCGTGCCCCTACGCCTGGCCCTGGAACGTCCTCGGCTGGCCGGGCGTCAACGTGCCCGCCGGCCTCACCGCCGACGGCCTGCCCGTCGGCGCCCAGCTCCTCGGTCCGGCCGGCAGCGAGGAGACGCTCATCTCGCTCGCCGCCCAACTGGAGGCCGACCAGCGCTGGTACGAGAAGCGTCCCCATGCCCCCGGGATCTCCAGGAGCACCCCGGTGGAACAATGAGAGGCATGTCCCACGCCGCCCGCTCCGCGCCGACCCGGCAGCGCATCATCGCCGCCGTCCTGCACATCATCGGAGAGGGCGGTGTCGCGGCGGTCACCAACCGGCGGATAGCCAAGGAGGCCGGGGTCTCGCTCGGCTCGGTCACCTACCACTTCGAGACCCAGCACGACCTGTTGCGGGAGAGCCTGCTGCACTTCGTGCGCGAGGAGACCCGCCGCTTCACCGAACTCGCCGACCAGTGCCAGAGCGAGGGCATCGACATCGGCGGCGCGGCGTCCCTGGCAGGCCAGGTCGCGGACGGCACCTCCTTCGACAGCGCGCACATCGCGCCCTTCGAGCTGTACGTCGAGGCGGGACGGGACGAGCGGCTGCGGGAGGCGGCGGCCGAGGCGTTCACCGCGTACGACCGGCTCGCGGCGCAGATCCTCACGGGCCTCGGCGTACCCGACGCCGAACGGCTCGCGGCGACGACCGTCGCCCTCGTGATGGGCCTCCAGCTGCGCCGACTCGCGACGGGCAGCTCGGCCGACGACCTGGTGGACGCGCTGCTGCTGCTCGCGCGGGGCGCGGCCGTCCCGGACAGGCCCTAGGTCGGGTCCGTAGGGCCCGTCGTTCCGGTCAGCCGAGGACCAGGTCCACGACCTTGCGGTACGCGCTCTCCTGCGTCGCGTCGAGCGTCGCATGCGTGGCGATGCGGAACACCAGTGCGCGCACGAGCAGTTGGGTCCAGTCGGGCAGGTGCGACCAGCGCTCCGGCAGCGCGGGATCGGCGTCCCACCAGCACAGCGCGTCGACAGCGACGACCGCGGAGGCCCAGGACGCCGGCCGCCAGTACGGCGGCCAGTCGATGATCGCGGGGGGAGCGTCGGTCGCGAAGAGCACATTGCCGAGCAGGTCGCCGTGCACGATCTGCGCGGGCGCCGCGACCGGACGGCGCGCGGCCAGCAGGGGCCGCAGCAGCGGGAAGTCCGGGCCCTCCTCGCTCTCGCCCCACGCCAGCCGGTCCGCCCGTGACCAGGCGTTGTCCCGTACGCCGAGGAAGCGCGGCCGGGGCAGGTGTGCCACCGCCGCGTGGAACGCCTCGCCCGCGCGGATCACGTCGTCGGGCCGGTGCGGATCGGCCGAACCGCCGACCATGCGCCACGCCTCCCAGCCGCCGGCGCACCAGGAGCCGTCGGCCGCCGCGACCGGCCGCGCGACCCGGAAGCCGCCGGTCTCCGCGAGGTGGCACAGCACCCCGGCGCGCCACGAGGTCTCGGGTCCCGTCGCGGCGGGCTTCAGCACCACCGCGTCGGACCGCCACGCCGAACCCTGGCCACCGGGCAGGGGAGCCGGCCTGCCGGCGGTTCCGAACGCGGTGAGGACGGATGCGGGCGGGGCGGGGGAGTGGCTCATGGCGTCGCAGCGTAGGCGACTAGCCTGCACGAATGCCGAACTCCCGCCTCGCGCCCGGTGAATTCGGGATGCCGCACAGGTTCGGTGACCGGTCGTACCGCTCGACGGGCGGCGGGCCGGCGGAAAGGGGCCGCGTACGGCCCACTGCTGCGAAAGGGGCTCCATGTTCACCACCCGGCCCACCCTCCAGGGCACGTTCGGCATGGTCTCGTCCACGCACTGGCTCGCCTCGCAGTCCGCGATGGCGGTCCTCGAGGACGGTGGCAACGCCTACGACGCGGCCGTGGCCGCCGGCTTCGTGCTGCACGTCGTCGAGCCGCATCTGTGCGGGCCCGCGGGCGAGGTGCCCATCCTCCTCGCCCCGGCCGGCGGCGACGTACGCGTGCTCTGCGGACAGGGGCCCGCACCCGCCGGGGCCACCATCGGCCACTACCGGTCCCTCGGACTGGACCTGGTGCCCGGCACCGGGCCGCTGGCCGCCGCGGTGCCCGGCGCGTTCGACGCCTGGATGGTGCTGTTGCGCGACCACGGCACCAAGTCCCTCGCCGAGGTGCTGCGTTACGCGATCGGATACGCCGAGGACGGACATCCGCCGGTGGAGCGCGTCGGGGCGACCGTGGAGGTGGTCCGCGAGCTCTTCGAGACCGAGTGGACCTCGTCCGCCGACGTCTATCTGCCGGGCGGCCGCGCCCCCGAGCCCGGCGAGTTGTTCCGCAACCCCGCCCTCGCGGCGACCTGGCGACGGCTCGTCACCGAGAGCGAGAGCGCGGGCGGCGGACGGGTGGCCGAGATCGAGACGGCGCGACGGGTGTGGCGGGAAGGCTTCGTCGCCGAGGCACTGCTGAAGCAGTCCGACCGCCCCACCATGGACACCAGCGGGCGACGGCACTCCGGCACGCTGACCGCCGCCGACCTCGCCGCCTTCTCCGCCGCCCACGAAGCACCGGTCACCTACGACTGGAACGGCTGGACCCTGTGCAAGGCGGGCCCCTGGAGCCAGGGACCCGCGCTCCTGCAACAGCTCGCGCTGCTCCCCGACGACCTGCCGCCGTACGGCTCCGCCGCGTACATCCACCTGCTCGTGGAGGGCTGCAAGCTCGCCATGGCCGACCGGGAGGCCTGGTACGGGGACGCCGACGACGTGCCCCTGGAAGACCTGCTCTCGCAGCCGTACAACACGGCACGACGCGCCCTGATCGGCGAGCGCGCCTCTCGTGAACTGCGGCCCGGCAGCCCCGGCGGCCGGACGCCCCGGCTCGGTCCGCACGCCACGGACGTGGCCGGGGACGCCGGTGACGACGCCATGGGTGTCGGCGAGCCGACCGTCGCCAAGGACGGCAGGAGCAGCGGCGACACCTGCCACATCGACGTCGTCGACCGCTGGGGCAACATGGTCGCCGCCACTCCGAGCGGCGGCTGGCTCCAGTCGAACCCCGTCGTACCCGAACTGGGTTTTCCCCTCGGCACCCGCCTCCAGATGGCCTGGCTCGACCCCGGACTGCCCAACTCCCTGACCCCCGGCCGGCGGCCGCGCACCACCCTGACGCCCTCGATCGCCCTGCGTGACGGCGAGCCGGTGATGGCCTTCGGCACGCCCGGCGGGGACCAGCAGGACCAGTGGCAGCTGCACTTCTTCCTGGCGGTGGCGCTGGGCTCCGCCGTACGCGGCGGGCTCGACCTCCAGGGCGCGATCGACGCCCCCAACTGGCACAACGACAGCTTCCCCGGCTCCTTCTATCCGCGCGGCATGTCACCCGGCAGCGTCACGGTCGAATCCCGCGTCGGGCCCGACGTGATCGCGGAGCTGCGGCGGCGCGGCCACGACGTCACGGTGGGTGACGCGTGGTCCGAAGGCCGGCTGTGCGCCGTCGCCCGGGACCCGCGCACCGGGGTGCTTTCCGCCGGGGCGAACCCGAGGGGAATGCAGGGTTACGCGGTGGGACGCTGAGAGGACAGCCCGATGTCAGAGGGCCGTGCTTAGCTGGACATATGATCGATGACTTTGTTGCCGGTGACCTGTCCGACGTCGAGGAGGCGATCCGCAAGGCGGCCGCCGCCGAGATCATGCCGCGGTACCGCCAGCTCGCCGCACACGAAATCGTCGAGAAGACCGGCCCGCACGACCTGGTGACGACGGCCGACCGCCAGGCCGAGGAGCACCTCACCGCCTCCCTCACGGCGCTGCTGCCCGGCTCGGTCGTGGTCGGCGAGGAGGCGGTGCACGCGGATCCCGCCGTGTACGACGCGCTTCGGGGCGACGCACCCGTGTGGATCGTCGACCCCGTCGACGGCACGCGCCAGTTCGTGCACGGCGATCCCGGCTTCTGCACACTGGTCGCGCTCGCGCAGCACGGGAAGGTGCTGGCGTCCTGGACGTACGCACCCGTCCGCGACGACATGGCGACGGCGGTCCGCGGCCGCGGCGCCCGCCTCAACGGCGACCCCCTCCGCGCGGGCTCGCCCGGCCCCGACGCCGTCCTGCGCGTCGCGATGTCCCACCCCGACTACACGACCCCCGACCAGAAGCGCGCCCTGCTCGGACTGAACGTCGACGGCGTCGACGCCCGCCCGTGCGGCTCGGCGGGCCTGGAGTACCTGTCGGTCGCCCGCGGTGATCTGGACGGCGTGGCCTTCTCCTGGGAGAACGCCTGGGACCACGCGGCGGGACTGCTGCTGGTGGAGGAGGCGGGCGGCACGGACGTGACGGTCGCGGGGGAGAGGTTCCGCATAGCGGGCGGGAACACGCTGCCGTTCACGTCGGCGAGGACGGACGCGGTGGCCCGGAGGATCCGCGCGCTGCTGACGACCTGAGGGGGACGAGGGTGGCACCCGCCGCGTCGCCCGGCCCGGCACCGGTCACTGCCCGAACACCGCCCTCACCTCCCGCACCAGACTCGCCGCCGCCTCCACCGCCGCCCCGTCCAGCCCCTTCAGCACCCTCGCCACGTCCTCCGCGAACCCCTCCGGTGTGTCCCGCATCGCCGCCGCCGCCGGCAGCGCGCCCTTCTCGTTCAGGCACCACACCCTGTGGTGGGCGTGCAGGGACTGGACCAGGATTCCCATCGCGCGGGACAGGCACAGCGACTGATGCAGTGCGTCCCCGGTGCTCACCGACTTCGCCGCTGCCGCCACCGAGAACTCCGCCTCCCACGAGGCGCGGATCAGGGCCTCCCGCAGCGCCTGCGGGTACACCTGCGTCTCCTTCCGCAGCGCCGTCAACTCGCCGTCCGTATCGGCCAGTACGCGGCACAGCGCCACTTCCCCGGCGTACGCGGGCGACCAGAACCCCAGCGGGTGCCCCGGCTGCATGCCCGTTTCGTAGCGGCCGGCGAGGCACTCCGCCCAGACGCGCTCCACCCGGTCCAGATCCCGCAGGATCCAGTCCACGGGCGTGCCGTCGACGACCAGCCACGCCCCGCCGTCGACCCACGGTCCCCACCCGCCCGGCCCTGCCACCTCGACCGGGTGGCCCGTCGCCTCCGTCGCCAGCGCGGCCAGTGCCGCGACGTCCACCGAACCCCGGTAGTAAACGCCGAGATCCCAATCGGAGTCGGGCCGGTGCGTACCCCGGGCACGGCTTCCGCCGAGTGCCACGGCGCGTACCCCTGCGACGGTCATGAGCTGCGCGGACATCGCCTCGATCACGTTGTTCACGGCACCGGACCCTACCCAGGGCACCACCGGCGGCGCTGCGGAATATCCTGGGGCTCCTGGCCATCGGCTGACAAAGGAGTCCGAAGGTGCCGTCGATGCTCGATGCCGTCGTCGTGGGGGCGGGCCCCAACGGACTGACCGCCGCCGTCGAACTGGCCCGCCGTGGCCACTCCGTGGCGGTGTTCGAAGCCCTCGACACCGTCGGCGGGGGAGCCAGGACCGAGGAGCTCACCCTCCCCGGCTTCCGCCACGACCCCTGCTCCGCCGTCCACCCGCTCGGCGTCGGTTCGCCCGCCTTCGCGGACATGCCGCTCGGGCGGTTCGGCCTGGAGTGGCTGCAGCCCGAACTGCCGCTGGCGCACCCCTTCCCGGACGGCACGGCCGCCGTGCTGAGCCGCTCGGTGGGAGAGAGCGCCATGTCGCTGGGGGCCGGGGACGCGGGGACCTACCGCCGGCTGGTCGCGCCGTACATCGGGCACTGGGACACGATGGCCGCCGACTTCCTGCGCACGCCCTGGGACGGGCTGCCCCGGGACCCCTACCGCTTCGCCCGCTTCGGGACGACCGCGATCCAGCCCGCGTCATGGGTCGCGCGCCGGTTCCAGGGCGAAAAGGCCCGCGGTCTGTTCGCCGGGCTGGCCGCCCATGCCATCGCGCCGACCAGCGGCATCGCGACGGCGGGCATCGCGATGCTGTTCGCGCTCGCCGCCCATGCCAAGGGCTGGCCGGTGCCCCGCGGCGGCTCGCAGTCGATCTCCGACGCCCTCGCCGCGTATCTGCGCGACCAGGGCGGCACGATCCACACCGGCGCCGAGGTCAAGCGCCTCGACGAGCTGCCCCCGGCCCGCGCGTACATCTTCGACACCTCACCGACCGCCCTCGCCCGTATCGCGGGCCTCGGCAATGCGTACGAGCACTACCGCTACGGCCCCGCCGCGTTCAAGATCGACTACGCGCTCTCCGGCCCCATGCCGTGGACCGCGAGGGAGGCCCGCAGCGCCGGGACGGTGCACATCGGCCCCACGGCAGGCGAGATCGAGGCGGCGCTCGGCGCGGCTCTGCACGGCCGTCAGCCCGACAAGCCGTTCCTCATCACGGCACAGCCGAGCCTCATCGACTCCTCACGGGCGCCTGCCGGCAAGCACGTCCTGTGGGCGTACGGCCATGTGCCGGCCGGCTGGGACGGGGACGCCACCGAGGCGATCGAGCGCCAACTGGAGCGCTTCGCACCCGGTTTCCGCGATCTCGTGCTCGCCCGCGCGGTCGCCGGCCCTCCCGAACTGGCCGCGCGCAACGCCAACTACATCGGCGGGGACATCGCCTGCGGTGCCTTCGCCGGCCTCCAGACGATCCTCCGGCCCAAGCTCGCCCGCGTCCCGTACGCGACCGCGCACCCCGCCGTGTTCCTCTGCTCGTCGGCGACCCCGCCGGGTCCGGGGGTCCATGGGATGTCGGGTCACCACGCGGCCAAGGCCGTGTGGCGCCGGCTGCGGGGTGCACGCTGAGGAGGCCACGCGGCGGCGGGCGCGCGGGCGGATGATGGACGTATGACACAGCAGCAGCCGAAGATCGTGCTCGTCCGCGGGGACATCACCGAGCAGCAGGTCGACGCCGTCGTCAACGCGGCCAACTCCTCGCTCCTCGGCGGCGGCGGTGTCGACGGCGCCATCCACCGCCGCGGCGGCCCGGCGATCCTCGCGGAGTGCCGTGACCTGCGTGCCTCGCACTACGGCAAGGGCCTGCCGACCGGCCAGGCGGTCGCCACCACCGCGGGCCATCTGCCCGCCGGACATGTGATCCACACCGTCGGTCCGGTGTGGTCACGGGAGCAGGACCGCAGCGGCCTCCTCGCCTCCTGCTATCGCGAATCGCTGCGCGTGGCGCGGGAGTTGGGGGCGGGCACCGTGGCCTTCCCGGCCATCTCGACGGGCATCTACGGCTGGCCGATGGACGACGGGGCCCGGATCGCCGTTCACACGGTCCGGGCCGAGGCGGGCCCACCGGTCGCGGAGGTGCGGTTCGTGCTGTTCGACGACCGCGCGTACGAGGAGTTCGCCGCGGTGCTGGCCGCGGAGGGGTGATCCCTCGCGATCCGGCGGCGGCTCCCGAGGGGGTATCGGCGCGGCCCTGCCGTGCAGGCGGGGCATGGCGGTCCCGGTCTCCGAGGGTGGGGCGCCGTGATCCTGGCGTTGAGCGGCTGAAGCCCCGGCTCGGGCACGGCCCGGGCACAGGTACGGTTCGACCTGGGCCCGGTCCTGGCAGCTCAAGGCTGATGTCGTTTTCTCGCCAGCTTCGGCACTGCCTGTGCACGATGCTTGACCCATGCACACCGACACTGAGCGCTGCGTGCGCGCCGTCCGGTCGAAGGACGCCCGATTCGACGGCTGGTTCTTCACGGCCGTCCTGACGACGCGGATCTACTGCCGTCCCAGCTGCCCGGTGGTGCCGCCGAAGGTCGAGAACATGACCTTCTACCCGAGCGCCGCCGCCTGCCAGCAGGCGGGTTTCCGTGCTTGCAAGCGCTGCCGCCCCGACACCACGCCCGGCTCTCCCGAATGGAACGCCCGCGCGGACTCGGTGGCCCGTGCCATGCGCCTGATCCGGGACGGGGTCGTCGACCGTGAGGGCGTCCCGGGCCTCGCCGCCCGCCTCGGGTACTCCACCCGCCAGATCGAGCGGCAGCTCCTCGCGGAGCTGGGTGCGGGCCCTCTTGCCCTCGCCCGGGCCCAGCGCGCGCAGACCGCGCGCGTCCTGATCGAGACGACGGGCCTTCCGATGGCCGAGGTCGCCTTCGCGGCCGGCTTCTCCTCGATCCGCACCTTCAACGACACCGTCCGTGAGGTCTTCGCGCTCGCACCCGGTGACCTGCGCACCCGCGCCGCCCGCAGTACGACCGCCCCGCCGCAGACGCCGGGAGTCATCGCGCTCAGGCTGCCGTACCGGGCGCCGCTCGATCCGAGCAATCTCTTCGGGCACCTCGTGGCCACGGCCGTGCCCGGCGTCGAGGAGTGGCGGGACGGTGCCTACCGGCGCACCCTGCGGCTTCCGCACGGCCACGGCGTCGTCGCCCTCACCCCCCGTCCCGACCACATCGCCTGCCGGCTGTCGCTGACCGACCCGCGCGATCTCACCATCGCCATCAGCCGCTGCCGCTGGATGCTCGACCTGGACGCCGACCCCGTCGCGGTCGACGACCAGCTGCGGACCGATCCCCTGCTCGCGCCCCTCGTCGACAAGGCACCCGGGCGCCGGGTGCCGCGCACCGTCGACGCGGCGGAGTTCGCCGTACGGGCCGTGCTCGGCCAGCAGGTCTCCACGGCCGCGGCCCGTACGCACGCGGGCCGACTGGTCCTCGCGCACGGTGAGACGGTCGAGGACCCGGAAGGTGGCCTCACCCATCTCTTCCCGTCCTCCGAAGCCCTCGCGGCGCTCGACCCCGAGTCCCTGGCACTGCCCCGCAGCCGTCGCACCACGCTGACCACGCTGGTCGGGGCGCTGGCCGACGGCTCGCTCCGGCTGGGCGTCGACAGCGACTGGGACCAGGCCCGGGCGGAGCTGACCGCCCTGCCCGGGTTCGGGCCGTGGACGGTCGAGACGATCGCCATGCGGGCCCTCGGTGACCCGGACGCCTTCCTGCCGGGCGACCTCGGAGTCCGCCACGCGGCGGCCGGACTCGGCCTGCCCGTCACCCCGGCCGCCCTCACCGCACGCGCCGCGGCCTGGCGCCCCTGGCGCGCCTATGCCGTCCAGCACCTGTGGGCGACCGGCGACCACCCCGTCAACCGCCTTCCCGCGTAAGGAGTTTCCTCATGACCAAGCAGTACACGGTGGTCGACAGCCCCTACGGCCCGCTGACGCTCGTCGCCACCGACGGCATGCTGAGCGGCCTCTACATGACCGATCAGCGCCACCGCCCCGGCGAGGAGACGTTCGGTGAGGAGGACCCGGCCCCGTTCGGTGACACGATCAGACAGCTGGACGCGTACTTCGCCGGCGAACTGGCCGAGTTCGACGTGCCGGTCCGGCTGGAAGGCACCCCCTTCCAGCGGAGCGTCTGGGACCTGCTGTTGAAGATCCCGTACGGCGAGACGCGGACGTACGGCGAACTCGCCGAGCAGCTCGGCAAGGCGAGCGCCTCACGGGCCGTGGGGCTCGCCAACGGCAAGAACCCGGTGTCGATCATCGTCCCGTGCCACCGGGTGATCGGCGCCTCGGGCAGTCTCATCGGTTACGGCGGCGGGCTGGACCGCAAGCAGCGGCTGCTCGCCCACGAACGCGGCGCGGAGGGCGCCCTGTTCTAGGGCCTCTCCGCCCGCCCCCACGACATGACTGTCCCCCGCACCCTGACCTCGGGTGCGGGGGACAGTCATGTGCGCGAGGGCCCCGTCGGACGGGCCGGGCCGCGCCCCGCTCAGGCCCTCATCCCAACGACAGGCCCTAGCTGCCTGAGGCCCTGCGGCGTCGCATCCACCACGTCAGCCCGCCGCCCGCGACGGCGAGCGCGGCAGCCACGGCGGCGATCAGGCCGACGGGAGTGCTGTTTCCGGTGTCGGCGAGGTCGCCGTCCGGGTCCTTGGCCGGCGGAGTCGTGTCACCGCCGGGCGTGGACGGGTCGGGTGCCGGGGTCGACGGCGGGTCGGTCGGCTTCGGGTCGTCCGGGCCGGTCGGTGTCGGCGTCGGCTTCGGGTCCTCCGGGCTGGTTTGCTGATCGGAGGTGCTTCCGCCGAAGTAGGCGGTCTCACTGTCCTGGTAGGTCACCTCGCTCTGGACCGATGTCCTGGTGGTCTTGTCCAGGCCGCGGTGCTGGGTGTTGAACTGCGTGCGGGTGATGTTCTTCTTCGGCGCCTTGGAGAAGTCGACCCCGCCCATGGACAGGATCCACACCTTGCCGTCGTAGACGCGCTCGAACTTGTAGTCACCGTTCTTGAACGAGTGGACGTAACTGTCGTAGACGGTCTTCTTGTCCCAGTCCTTGTTCTCGCCCCTGAGCGGCCACCGCTTCACATCGTTGCTGTTGATGATCTTGCGGAAGTCGGTGGGGCTGACCGCGTCCTGGCGGCGGATGTACTCGGCCGCCACCCGCGAGGAGTACACGCGGCGCAGGTCGACGTAGGACGTGTCGTCGTTGACGCGGCGTTCGAGCTCCGGCTGGATCATCGTGAGGATCAGGTTCTCGGCCTGCTTGGTCTGCGCCTCGGTGAGCTTGCAGTTGCCGGGCGGCACATCGGGTCCGGTGGGGACCTCCATGTTGACCTTGAGCGGCGCGTCCAGGATGTAGATGCCGCCGTCCTGCTCCCGGATCTTCGCGGGCTTCGGGGTGATCCACTGACGGATGACCGGCAGACACGGCATGCCTTCCGGGGTACGGGGGGCCGCGCGCCAGAAGCGCTCCCCGCGCTCGTACTTGTCGGGGTTCATCGCATCCGCGTAGTCGTGCTTGAGGGTCAGGTCGGCCTCCAGCAGGATGCGCCCGGCGTCGGTCTTCGCGAACTCCTTGTCCATGATCACGTCGGGACGGATCGGGTTGAGGTTGACCCAGAACTTGTCCGGGGTCAGGGCGAGCCAGGTGAAGAAGGCGTCCGAGGCGAGCTGGAGCTTGGCGTCACCGCCGTAGCCCGGGTTCTCGTCCGGGTTCTTGACGTAGTCGGCCTTCATCGAATAGTCGAGGCCCTTGCCCTTGACCGGGGTGCCGACGTAGTTGATCTCCAGGGTGGAGAAGTCGATGCCGCCCGGCCCGCGGTTGAAGTAGCCGCCGCCGTTGTTCTGGTTGTACATCCCCTGAAGCCGGCGGGCTTCCTCGAGCGTCTTCCCCGACCGCAGTGCCTGATCGATGATCGGTCCCCGGCCGCCCTTGAGCGGATCGGGGTTGAAGCGCTTGTCGTAGTTGGTGTAGACGTTCGGCTTCTGTGTGCGCTCGATGGCGTTCGACCGGCGCTCGTTGACCCCGGCCTGGGTGCGGTCGGTGCCCCGGTCCCGCTTGAGGTCGTCGTCGAACTGCTTGATCTTGGCCCTCGTCGAGTCCTCGGTCCGCGCTCCGGTGAGGTACCGGAACGTCGACTTCGGCTTCTCCTTGGCGATCTGCCGGTCCGCCTTGAGCTGGTCGCTCTCGATCCTGCCGTTCGACTTCGCCTCGACCTTGCGCTCGGTCCGGCGGTTGTGCATGTCGACGACGCGGTAGCGCTTCTCGCCGGTCTCCGGGTCGGTGTACTCGATGACGTCCTGGCACCACCAGTCGGGACCGACCATGTTGTACTTCTTGACCATGCGGGCCTCGAACGCCTCGCCCCGCGGGGGGTTGCCGTGTGCGCCGATGTAGCGCACGTCGAGGTACCGCTTGAAGTCCTTGTAGCCCGTCGGGTTGTTGTACTGGCTGTTGTAGCGGGCGTAGATCTCCATGACCTTGTCGGCCGGGTTCTTCGTCCGGTTGAACTTACGCTGCCACTTGCGGTAGTCCGTTCCGGCGGCCTCGCGCTGGGCGTCGGTCGGCGGCAGCACCCCGTCATAGGCCTTCGCGGGTTGTCGTAGGTGTAGTTCTCGTCGTTCGGCCACGCCTCGTACGGAAGGCTGTTCGGCGGCCCGGAGTTGGCGGGCGTCGAGGGAAGCTTCGTCTTGAGGAACTTCTCGTCGCACCGGATCGGCTTGACGTTGGGCGGCTTCGCGGCGTGCGCCTCGTCGAGGGCGGGCAGGCCCGTCAGGGTCAGGGTTCCCGCGGCGGTGAAGGCGATCGCTAAGCGCGCCCACACACGCCGATGACGCGCAGGTCGAGGTGTCTGAGTGATCACTGGCTTTCTCCCCGTTGGAACCCCCGTTGTCACTGGGAGAGTTGCGCGGCACCAAGGGGGCTCCGATGTCAACTGGTCCGTGTGCGCCGCCAGTTGCTCACACTAGGGGTGTGGTGGCCGAGGGGCCCGGGTTTTTGTGCGGCATGTCCCCGACAAGTGGGGGCTGTTTCGCGATTGTTACGGTCAGAACTCATCGAACTCCCCGAGCTCGCCGATCCAGGTGTCCTCCAGATCGCCGGTGGCCTCTTCGGTGTGCCGGACGCGGAACACGGAGAGAGTGCGGCCCTTGCGGAACAGCGGGGCGGTGCGCCGGAGAGCGAGCCGGACCAGGCCTTCCCAGGCGAACGACCCGGGGGCGGCGTCGAGTTCGATGTCCTTGTCTGCCAGGTCGTCGGGGGAGATGCCGAAGGCGTCGATGATCTCCTGCGGGGTGCCGAGGAGATCCCAGTCCCCCTCCCCGCTCCACCCGGCGGCGAACAGGCGCGCGCCGTCCGGGTGGTGGATCACATGGGCGCCGTGGGTCAGGTTGTGGTCGATCGTCGCCGAGCCGATGACGACCGCCCCGGGGAAACGCTCGGACAGCGCGTCGGCCTGCTCGGCAAGGGGGAAGGTGCCCCCGGTGAACACCAGGGCAGGATCGTTGATCTCGGTCACCGTCCCCCAGCACCCGACACCCACCAGATCGAGGTCGGCACGTGTGGCGAAGGGAGACCGCTCGGTCGCCTCGATCCGGTCCACCTCCTCCACCACGGTGTCGATGGTGCCGAAGGCGGCGGCGAACTCCCGTGCCCGCGCCGGGTCATGCGGGGGCAGGGCCTCCTCGCCGGCAGGGAAGGGCGGCTCGACGAGGGTGAGCCTGAACTCGCCGAGCTGAGCGATGGCCTGCTCGGGCGGATACTCCCAGAAGTCGTTGTCGGTCATCGGTTGCCTCCGTGGATATCAGGAAGATCACGGCACGGGCCGCGAGAATCCCGGCCCTTGCGCGGGGTGAGCGTCAAGGGCGCCACGGTAGCGAGTTGCTCGGGCGGACTGTCGGGCCGGCGCATGTCCGCGGCGAGCCGGCCGGCGTGTCTCCGGGCGCGGTCTCCAAGGCGTCGGCGTGCCGAGTGAGTTCCGCGAACCGAACGCAACCGGCGCACGCACTGACGGGCGGAGGCGGGCGCCGCAGGGCCGACCGCGCCTTCAGTCATCCTCCGGACGGACCCCGGAGCGCCGCGAGGAGCTTCGGCAGCGCCGTACCGATCGGCTCGCGGATCAACTCGTCGGCGAGTTCGTCGTACGGCGTCGGGTCCGCGTTGACGATCGACAGACGCGCGCCGTGCTCGGCCGCGATCCCCGCGAGCGACGCCGCAGGCTGCACCTGAAGGCTCGTGCCGACCGCGACGAAGATCTCGCTCGCCTTGGCGATCGCCATCGCCTCGGACAGCACCTGGGGGTCGAGCCGCTGCCCGAACATCACCGTCGCCGACTTCAGAATCCCGCCGCACGCCAGGCAGGACGGATCCTCCTCGCCCGCCTCGACCCGCGCCAGCGCGTCCTCCATCGAGGAGCGCAGATGGCAGCCCGTGCACACCACCGACCGTGACGTGCCGTGCAGTTCGAGCACCTTGCGGTCGGGCATCCCCGCCAGCTGGTGCAGCCCGTCCACGTTCTGGGTGATCACCCGGACCGCGAACCCCGGCCGCTTCTCCAGCTCGGCGACGGCACGGTGGGCGGCATTGGGACGTGCGCGCCAGGTCGGGCTGTCCCGTCGCATCTGCCAGGCGCGGCGCCGGATGTCCGGATCGGCCATGTAGTAGTCGTACGTGACGAGCTTCTCGGCCTCCGGATCGCGCCGCCACAGGCCGCCCGGCCCGCGGTAGTCGGGAATGCCGGAGTCCGTGGAGATCCCGGCGCCGCTGAGAATCGCGACGAGAGTCATACGGCGAGCCTATGCAGCGGGTCCTGCGACAGCGAACCGGTTTTGCCGCGCCGGGGCGGCTACGCCCAACCGCTCGCCGCGCCAACCGCTCGCCGCACGGCCGCACGGGGCAGCCCGTCAGACTGCCGGCCTGCCGTCCTCCAGTTCCACCGCACCCGCCCCCGTGGCCAGTACGTCGAGCGCAGCCACCACGCGGTGGCCCAGTTCGCCCAGCAGATAGGTGTGGATCTCCTCGCGGCCGACCAGCCGCCACGACAGCAGCTCCTCCTCCTGGAGCCGGATCGCCTTGAGGCGGGACTCGCTGAGCACCCCGCCGTCGTACACATAGGCGATGATCGGCGGGCGTCCCGCGCCCGGGACCCAGTCGACCGCGAGCAGCCGCCCCGGCTGCACATCGAGGCCGATCTCCTCCAGCGTCTCCCGGCGGGCCGCCTGCCGGGGCGTCTCGTTGTCGTCCGACTCGACCGTCCCGCCGGGAAGTGCCCAGCCCTTGCGGTAGTTGGGTTCGACGATCAGCACCCGGCCCTCCTCGTCGAGGAAGAGCGTGGCGGCGCCGACGAGGACGCGGGGGAGGGAGGCGATGTACGCGGAGTAGTCGGAAGTCACGCAGGAAGCCTAAGGGCTGTCCCGTAATCCCCGGCGGGCGCACGACGACAGCTACGGCCCCTCGCTGCGTTGTCGGATCGCCCGAATACGCCCAGTATGAGGACGACCCTTCGCCTTGCGATGCACCGCATCTGACGCCGCGCGCTGATCCACCGGGGATTACGGGACAGCCCTTAGATCGTGACCGCCGGGCCTGTCCTTCGGAACCGCCCCCGGCTCGCGGGCCACCGCGCCGGAGCGCCTCAGCTCTTGTCCGCACCGTGCAGGGGCCGGTTCCGGCCGACCCGCTCCGCCAGGAACTCCTCCCAGGTGCGCTTCCCCTGGACGGCCCCGTCGAGCGACAGGTTCTCCCCGGCGCGGTAGGAACGGCCGGCCTTCCCCGGGATACGGACCGGCAGCATCGGCCGGCGCCGGCCGCACGCCCGGAGGTAGCCGCCGAGCAGGTCGGCCATCGTGCAGACCTGGGGACCCGCGAGGTCCGGCACCAGGCCGGCCGGGGCGCCGAGCGTCAGTTCCACGAGGCGGGCGGCCACCTCGCGGGAGTCGACCGGCTGGAGACGCATGCCCGGAGCGGGGATCACCGGCAGCTTGGCCATCTTCTCCGCCATGGTCAGCGCCAGGTCGTGGAACTGTGCGGCCCGCAGCGTCGTCCACGGAATCCCGGACCCGGCCACGGCCTGCTCCGCGGCCAGCTTCGACCGGAGCCACGCCAGCGGGACCCTGTCCGCCCCGATGACCGAAATGAGGACGAGGTGCCGCACCCCGGCCGCCGACGCCGCCCGCACCAGATGGCGGGCGGCCACGTCGTCGCCCTTCGGCCCGCCCGCGAGGTGCAGCACGATGTCGACCCCGTCCACCGCGGCCTCGATGCCCTCGCCCTTGACCAGATCACCGGTCACGTAGTCGACGCCGTCCCCCGACGCGCGGCCGTGGCGGCTGAAGACCCGGACCTCGGAGCCGGCGTCCAGCAGCAGCGGAATCACGTGCCGGCCCAGGGTGCCCGTACCACCGGTGACCAGAATCGTCGATGCCATCTTCTTCTCCAGAAGTCGTGGGGCCGGGGAGGCAACTCCCGGGCTCGCTCGGTAGTTTTCGAGGTTCTGCCTCTCTGACACATGGCGAACGGGGAACGTGACCGATGGACGAGCACGACTTTCTGACCGAGCGTTTCGCGGCCGACCGGACACACCTCGTGGCGGTGGCCTACCGGATGCTCGGCTCGCTGAGCGAGGCCGAGGACGCGGTGCAGGAAGCCTGGCTGCGTGCCCGTCGCGCCGGCACCGAGGGCGTGGAGAACCTCACCGGCTGGCTGACCACCGTGGTCGCCCGGGTCTGTCTGAACATGCTGCGCTCACGTCAGTCACGGCGTGAGGACCCCTGGGACGCCGGGGTGCCCGAACCGCCCCTCGGCTCCGAGAGCGGCGGTGACCCCGAAGAGGAGGCGCTGCTGGCCGACTCGGTCGGGGTCGCGCTGCTGGTCGTCCTCGACACGCTGACGCCGGCCGAGCGGCTCGCCTTCGTCCTGCACGACATGTTCACGGTGCCGTTCGACGAGATCGGTCCGATGCTCGAACGCTCGCCGGTCGCGGTGAGACAGCTCGCGAGCCGGGCGCGCCGCCGGATCAAGGGCGGCACACCGGCGCCCGACGCCGACATGATCCGTCAGCGTGAGGCCGTGGAGGCGTTCCTGGCGGCCACCCGCGGCGGGAACTTCGACGCCCTGGTGTCGCTGCTCCACCCCGACGTCGTCCTCACCGCCGACCCGTCGGTCATTCCCACCCCCGAACCCGTCGTGGTCAGCGGTGCTGCCACCGTCGCGAAGGGCGCGATGGCCGCCACCGGCCGGGCCCGCTTCACCGGACTCGCGCTCCTCGACGGACGGATCGGCCTGGCGATGGCACCGCGCGGCCGGCTGTCCCTGGTCCTCGCCTTCACGATCACCGAGGACGGGATCACGGCGATCGACGTCATCGCGGACCGCGGACGGCTGGGCCGGATGGACCTCGCCGTCCTCGACGACTGAACGGCAGCCGCCGCCTTCTCACACCGTCGCGGTCAACCGGACCGTACGCTCGGCGAGTTCACTGATGCGTGAGCCGTCGAATCCGAAGACCGCGCTGCGCACCCGGTCCTCCAGCGGCCGTGTCCACTGCGCGGGGATGGCGGCGGCTCCGCACAGCACGCCCACGACCGAGCCCGCCGTGGCGCCGTTGGAGTCGGTGTCCAGCCCGCCGCGGACGGTGAGGGCGACGGTGCCGGTGAAGTCCCCGGCGCCGTACAGGAGTCCGGCCGTGATGACGGCGGCGTTGGGCACAACGTGGATCCAGCCGAGGCCGCCCGTACGGTCCTCCATCTCGGCCAGCGTGTCGGACCAGGACGTCCCCGCGTCGTACAGGGCCGTGGTGTGGCGGACCGTACGGGCCAGGCGGCAGCTCGCCGGGATGCGCTCCAGGGCCGCCTCGATCGCCTCGCGCGGGCGGCTCGCGGTGAACGCGGCGGCCACCAGGGCGGCGGCCCACATCGATCCGTAGACACCGTTGCCGGTGTGCGACAGGACCGCGTCCCGGCGGGCCAGTGCGGCGGCACGGTGCGGATCACCGGGGGACGTCCAGCCGAAGATGTCCGCGCGGATGAGAGCGCCGATCCACTCCTGGTACGGATTGTCGTACGAGGCGGTGAGCGGCGGTTTGAGGCCGTTCGCCAGACTGCGGTACGCGGCCCGCTCGGCGGTGAACGTCTGGAGATACGGCAGCCGCAGCAGCCACAGATCGCCCACCTGCTCGGTGGTGAAGGCGAAGCCGTGCGTCTCCAGCAGATGCAGACCGAGGATCGCGTAGTCGATGTCGTCGTCCCGGCAGCTGCCGTGGATTTGGCCGCGCACGCACTCCCGCCACTCCGGGCGCAGCTCGAACTCACCGGGCCCCGCGTCCGGCGGCGGTCCGGGCAGATAGTCCGTGAGCGGCAGGGCACCGGTGCGGCGCAGATACCGGTCGATGCGCTCGCGCGTCCAGTGATCGCCACGCTCCACCGGTTTGCCGAGCATGTTCCCCGCGATCCTGCCGAGCCAGCCGCCGAGCGTCCGGTCGGCGAGCTCCGAATGGTGCAGTCCCATACGTCCGGTCTACCGAAATGCGGCCCGAAGCGCGCGGTGGTGGGCCGGCCGTTCTGCCGCGTGCGCGGGTTCTCACGGTTCGTGGTGGGGTGGCACGTCCTGTGACCTGCCGGATAGGGTCGGGGCGGCGCGACTGCCTGTTCGACAGCAAGGGATAGCAGAGTGACGGACGGAGCAGTTCATCAGCCCGCGCGCGTGCTCGTGGCGGCTGACAAGTTCAAAGGCTCGCTCACGGCCGTACAGGTCGCGGAGCGGGTGACGGCGGGCCTCCAGCGGGTGGTGCCCGGCCTGGAGGTGGAGACCCTGCCCGTCGCCGACGGCGGCGACGGCACCGTCGCTGCGGCGGTGGCGGCCGGGTTCGAACGCCGCGAGGCGCAGGTGACCGGCCCCCTCGGCCAGGCCGTGACGGCGACCTACGCCCTGCGGGACGGCACCGCCGTCGTGGAGATGGCGGAGGCGTCCGGTCTCCAGCACCTGCCCGAAGGAGTCTTCGCGCCGCTGACCGCCACCACCTACGGCTCGGGCGAGCTGCTGCGTGCCGCCCTCGACGCGGGCGCCCGCACGATCGTCTTCGGCGTCGGCGGCAGCGCGACGACCGACGGCGGTGCGGGCATGCTGGCCGCGCTCGGCGCCCGTTTCCTCGACGAGGGCGGTGCGCCCGTCACTCCCGGCGGCGGTGGTCTGCGGGAGCTGGCCACCGCGGATCTGTCCGGGATCGACCCGCGCTTCAATGACGTCGAACTCGTCCTTGCCAGCGACGTCGACAACCCGCTCACCGGCCCGAAGGGCGCGCCCGCCGTGTACGGCCCGCAGAAGGGCGCGACACCGGAGGACGTGGCCACCCTGGACGAGGCGCTGACGCACTACGCCTCGATCCTCGGCCCCGACCGGGCCGGCCTGCCCGGCGCGGGTGCGGCAGGCGGTATCGGTTACGGGGCGCTGGTCGCGCTCGGCGCGAGCTTCCGCCCCGGCATCGAGGTGATGCTCGACGTGCTCGGGTTCGCCCCCGCCCTGGCGCGAGCGACCCTGGTGATCACCGGCGAGGGTTCCCTCGACGAGCAGACCCTGCACGGCAAGGCACCGGCGGGCGTCGCGGCGGCGGCGCGTGCGCAGAACATCGAGGTCGTCGCGGTCTGCGGCCGGCTGACCCTGCCCCCGGAGGCCCTCGGCCGCGCGGGCATCCGCCGTGCCTACGCCCTGCTGGAGCTGGAACCGGACCCGGCCCGCTGCATGGCGGAGGCGGGCCCGCTCCTGGAGAAGGTGTCGGAGAACATCGCACGGGACTTCCTGACGTGAGCTGAGCCGGGCCGGCGGGGGCGCGCACGGGAGTGCGGGCCGGGCGCCGGGGCCCGGCCGCGCGCCCGGCGGGCACGGGCACGGGCCCGTGCGTGTACGGGCCCGTCTACGCTCCGGTCGGCCGTCGTGTGCGTCGAGGCGGCCCGTGGCTTCCAGCGGGTGGTCGCGCATCTGGTCCAGCGTGAAGCCGAGGGGCTTCATCTGGCGGGTGACCATGAGCGGGCGACGTCGTGCTCGGTGCAGAGGCGGAAGCCGCCCGGGGAGCGGGCGGAGGGGACGACCAGGCCGACATCGGTGGTCCGGCGCTGATGGTGTTCTTCCCCGAGGTCACCACCCTCGTCCCGGTCACGCCGGTGTCCATCGTCATTCCGACCGTCACCGTCGGCGCGGGCCATCGCGGTGCCCGGTCGGGGGACAAGGGTGCCCCGCCGCTCTCGCCGGCCAAGCTGGTCGACGACCACGGGCCGGTCCAGCCGGTCCGTTTCAGCTCGGTGCGTCCGCGGATCCGGTCGCAACGCCCGGGCGGCCCGCGATGCGGCGGGCCTCCTCCATGACCGCGGCCGTGACCAGGGCCGCCGCTGCGTCGTCGCCCTCGATGACGGCGTACTCGTCATCGAGCTCGATGAGCCGCTCGGCCAGGGGCAGTTCGTGCCCGTAGCGCTGGTGGAGCCGGAACGTGAGCTCCCAGGGCGTCAGCTGCCCGGACAGCATGCGCCGGGCGAGCGCTCGCACAGCCGCTTCGTCACGGGCCTCGCCCGCGACCGGATGGAAGACCACTGCGAGCTCGTCGAGCGCAGTGGGAAGCAGGTCGTGTACGGCGTAGCCCGCCTCGGCGCGGGTGCAGGCCGCCAGCACCCGGAGTCCAGGGCTGTCGAGTCCGGCGACGAGCGCGTCGCAGGCCGCGTCGATGACATCGCCCGCGGGGATCTCGCCCACGCTCCAGAGCGTGGCACGGTCCTGGAGTTCGCCCAGCGCTGCTTCGGTCGACGGCATCCGGCCATGATCCCCAGGCCCGGGGTCACGGTCGAACGGGTTTCACGGAAGCGGCTGTTCGGCAGCTCGCGCCGGCTGCGCCCGCACCCACTGCGCGGAGGTGTGACGCACACTCCACGCCCACCGGCCGCTGAGGGTGCCGGCGCTTGTGCCCGTGCACAATGCGTGCGCTGCGCCGCTGGTCATCCGCAGCGATTCGCCCCCGCGGCGTGGACGGCCGGGGGGCGCCGGTGCTGATGTGAGGCACCACAGGGGCACGCAGGACACAGGCCCCGGAAGGGGGACTGCATGGCCGCCTCGCTCGAGGTACGAGCACTGTCCGTCGGCTACGGGCCGGTGCGGGCGCTGCGTGAGGTCTCCGTCGATGTGCCGGAGGGCAGGATCGTCGCCGTGCTCGGCGGCAACGGCGCGGGCAAGTCCACGCTGCTGCGCGCGATCTCACGCACCCTCACCTTTCAGCGCGGCCGGGTCACCGCGGGCTCCGTCCACTTCGAGGGCCGCCCGCTGGACGGGCTCAGCCCGGCGCGCGTCGTGGCCGCCGGGGTGGTCCAAGTACCCGAAGGACGGCAGGTGTTCGCACGGATGACGGTGGCCGACAATCTGCGGGCGGGCGCACTGGGGGCACGTGGCGGCCGGCGGGAGGCCGCCGCGGCGCTCGCCCGCGTCCACGAACTCTTCCCGGTCCTCGCCGACCGCGCCCACCAACGGGCCGGTCTGCTGTCCGGCGGCGAGCAGCAGATGCTCGCGCTGGGCAGGGCGCTGATGGCACGGCCCCGGCTGCTGCTCCTCGACGAGCCGTCCCTGGGACTTGCCCCGCTGATGGCCGAACGGATCGCGCAGACCGTCCAGGAGATCAACACCGCCGGCACCTCGGTCCTGCTGGTGGAGCAGAACGCGGCGATCGCGCTCCGGCTGGCATCCACGGCGTACGTCCTGGAGGTCGGAGAGGTCGCCCTGGAGGGACCCGCCGACCGGCTGGCCGCCTCCGACGAGGTGCGCAGGCGCTATCTGGGAGTGGTCGACGAGGAGGCCGCGGAGGACGCCGTACGGGCCGAGGCGGCCGCACCGGCGCTGCGGAGGTGGTCCGCATGACGACCCCGGACACGGCCGCCGTGGACGACGCCGCCTCCACACCGGCGCTCACGGTCTCCGGCCTCACCGTCCGCTTCGCCGGTCTCACCGCGCTCGACGACGTCTCCTTCACCGTCGCGCCCGGCAGCGTCCATGCCGTCATCGGCCCGAACGGCGCGGGGAAGTCCACCTGCTTCAACGTCCTGTCCGGTGTCTACCGCGCCACAGCCGGCACGGTCCACTTCGGCGACAGCGAACTCACCGGCCTGCCCCCGCACCGCATCGCGGCGCTCGGTGTCGCCCGCACCTTCCAGAACCTCGCCCTCCCGCCGCACGCCACCGTCGCGGACAGCCTGCTGCTCGGCAGACACCGGCTCACCCGCACGGGGTTCCTCTCCGCCGGACTGCGGCTGCCGTCCGCCGCCCGTGAGGAACGGCGACACCGGGAACGCGTGGGCGAGATAGCGGAGTTCGTCGGGCTCGCGGCCGATCTCGGCCGGCCGGCCGGAGCACTCCCGTACGGCAAACAGAAGCTTGTCGAGCTCGGCCGCGCGCTGTGCATGGAGCCGCGGCTGCTCCTGCTCGACGAACCCGTCGCGGGCATGACCGCCGACGAGCGGCAGCAGACCGCCGCCGTCATCGCGGGTGTGCGCGACGGTCTCGGCATATCCATCGTGCTGGTCGAACACGACATGGGGGTGGTGATGCGGCTCGCGGACGCCGTGACCGTACTCGACTTCGGGCGCCGGATCGCGGACGGCACCCCGGCCCAGGTGCAGAGCGACCCGGCGGTCGTCCGGGCTTACCTCGGAACAGGTGCGCAGGCATGACGACCTTCACCGAACTTCTCCTCGGCGGGCTCTCCATCGGCTCCGTCTACGCCCTGATCGCCCTCGGCTTCGTCGTCATCTTCAAGGCCACCGAGGTCGTCAACTTCGCCCACGCGTCCCTCCTGCTGGCCGGCGGCTACGTCACGGCCGTCCTCCACGACGACATCGGCTTCTGGGCGGCGCTCGCCGTCGGCATCGCGAGCGCGGCCGTCGTGGGAGCCGCCGTCGAGTTCTTCGTGATGCGCCGCTACCGGGGCTCCGACCACAGCGTCCTCGCCATCGTCACCATCGGTGTCGACATCCTGCTGACCACCGAACTCACCCGCCGTATCGGCACGGACGTCCTCGCCCTGGGCGACCCCTGGGGCGACCGGGTCGTCACCATCGGCGACATCACCATCGCGCAGACCCGGATCGCCGCGTTCGTCGCCGCAGCGCTCCTCATCACCGCCTTCCTGCTCGCCTTCCGCTTCACCTCCTGGGGCGTGGCCATGCGGGCGGCCGCCGAGAACCCGCAGACCGCCGCGCTGATGGGGGTGCGGCTCGGCAGGGTCTCGCTCGCCGCGTGGGGCGTGGCGGGCGGCCTCGCCGCCGTCGCCGCGCTGTTCCTCACCGTCTTCCCGACCCCCGGGCTGGAACGCGCCACCTCGCTCGCGGCGCTCAAGGCCTTCCCCGCCGCGATCCTCGGCGGACTCGACTCCACCACCGGCGCACTCGCGGGCGGGCTGATCGTCGGTGTCACCGAGTCGTTCGCCACCGGGTACCAGAGCGAACTGTCCTTCCTGGGCCGGGGCATCGGCGATCTCGCGCCCTATCTGGTGATGGTGCTCGTCCTGCTCATCAGGCCGGCCGGACTCTTCGGCACGAAGGAGCCCGCGCGTGTCTGACACCCTGCCCGAGACGCTCGACACGTCCCCGTCCCTCAGGGCGCCCAGGGTATCGGTGGCGTTCAGGAACCCCCGGGCGTACGCCTGGATCCTCGGCGGTCTCCTCCTCCTCGCCCTGCCCTTCTACCTCGACCGCTTCTGGCTCCAGGCCGGACTGTTCGCGATGGCCGCGGCGATCGGCGCCATCGGCATCAATCTGCTCACCGGCGCGACCGGCCAACTCTCCATGGGCCACGCCTTCTTCCTCGCCGTCGGCGCGTACGGCTACTGCGTTCTCGCGGGCGGGAACGAGGTCGAGAACGGCCACCGTCTCACCGGCCTCGGCCTCCCGACCTGGCTGGCCGCGATCCTCGCCGTCCTGCTCGCGGGCGCGGCGGGCGGCCTGTTCAGCCCCATCGCGGGCCGGCTGAGCGGGGCGTATCTCGGCATCGCCACCCTCGCCCTGATCTTCATCGGCCAGCATGTGCTGTTCAACGCGAGTGATCTGACAGGGGGGTTCAACGGCCGCGCCGTCCCGCCGCTGTCCCTGTTCGGCTTCACCTTCGACGACACGGAGGTCGTGATCGCGGCCGTGCCGTTCCAGTCGGCGGAGAAGCTCTGGTACGCGGCCCTGGTCGCGCTCCTGGCCTGCGGGCTGTTCGCCCGCGGTGTGCTGCGCGGCCGTCCCGGGCGCGCCATGAACGCCCTGCGCGACCACCGCATAGCGGCGGGCGTGATGGGAGTTCCGGTCGCCCGCTACCGGGCCGCCGTCTTCGTCCTCTCGTCGATGTACGCGGGCCTCGCGGGTGTTCTGCTCGCCCTGGTCTTCCAGCGCACGGTCCCCGAGTACTTCGGCATGATCCTCTCGCTCGAATATCTCGCCATGATCGTGATCGGCGGTCTCGGCACGGTCGCGGGCGCGGTCGTCGGCGCGGCGTTCGTGTCCCTGCTGCCCCAAGTGCTCACCCACTACAGCGACAGCCTCCCGCTGGTCGCCGCCCCGGGCACGGGCGGCGTCTCGCCGGGGGAGGCGTCGCGCTATCTGTACGGCGCCGCGGTCGTCGCGGTGGTGCTGTTCCTGCCCGGCGGACTCACCCGCCCGACAGTGTCCCGACGGGAGAAGACATGAAGCCGAAGAGATACATGGCGGTGCTGGCCGTACTGGCGCTCAGCGCCGTCGGTTGCAGCGAGAAGGCGACGAGCGGTGACGGCGGTGGGAAGGACGCCGGGGGAGTGAAGACCGGCGAAGGCGTCACCGCCAAGACCATCACGCTCGGTGTGCTCACCGACATGACCGGTGTCTACGCCTCACTCGGCAAGAGCGTCACCCAGGCCCAGCAGCTGTGGGCGAAGCAGACCAACGCGGCCGGCGGTGTCTGCGGCCGGCAGATCGAGCTGACCGTGCGCGACCACGGCTACGACCCGCAGAAGGCCCTCGCCGGCTACACCGAGCTCGAACCGAAGGTGCTGGGCTTCGCCCAGTTCATCGGCTCGCCCTTCGTGGCGGCCGTCAAGCAGCGCATCGACGGCCAGGACAAGGGCCTCGTCCTGCCGCAGGCATGGTCGGCCAGTCTGCTCGGCAGCCCGTACGTCCGGGTGGTCGGCGCGACGTACGACATCGAGACGATCAACGCGATCGACTATCTGCTCGCCCAGAAGCGCATCGCCAAGGGCGACAAGATCGGTCACGTCTACTTCGAGGGCGACTACGGCGAGAACGCCCTCGCCGGTTCCAAGTACGCGGCCGAGCAGGCAGGCCTCAGCATCGTCGAGCAGAAGATCAAACCGACCGACAACGACATGTCGGCCCAGGTGGCCGCGCTCAAGAAGGCGGGCGTCAAGGCCGTCGTCATCAGCGCCGGACCGCGTCAGGCGGCCTCCCTCGTCGGCGTGGCGGCCGCCGGCGGCTTCAATGTGCCGGTCGTCGGCAACAACTCCGCCTACGCGCCGCAGCTCCTCGCGACCCCGGCGGGGCCCGCGCTGATGAAGGACTACTACGTCGCCGCCTCCACCCTCCCCATCGGCGCCACGGACGCGGCGCCGGCCAAGCTGGCCAAGGAGTACGCGGCCGCCTACCCCAAGGACGGCCTCGACAACGGCGTGGTCGCCGGGTACACGGCCATGGGGGTCTACGGCGAGGTGCTGAAGAAGGCCTGCGCCGACAAGAACCTCACCCGTGAGGGCATCGACAAGGCCCTGCTGACCCTCTCCGCGTACGAGAGCGGCTTCGGCATCACCCACGACTTCTCCGACCCGGCGGCACCGTCGACCCGGCAGAGCGTCATCATGAAGCCGGACAACAAGGTCCCCGGCGGACTGAAGGTGGTGCGGCCCGCGGCCGTGGCGAAGGCGGCGGAGTCCTTCAAGAGCGGCGGATAGGGCGTGTCCCACAGCGACTGAAAGCTGTCGCACACACGAGGAGGGCCCGGGTGCGGATCGCACCCGGGCCCTCCTCGTATGCCGTCGCCGTGTCAGGGCAGCTGGGCCGCCCTGGCCTCACGGCTCTCACGACGGTTGTCACGGAACGTGTTCACCCGTCGTGCCGTCGCGAACAGCGGGATCGTCGCCGCCAGCACGATCTGCAGTGCGCAGCCGGTCTGCAGCAGCAGCTGGCCCGCCGGGGCGTCGAACGCCCAGGCCGCCAGCAGACCCATCGCGGCCACGATCCAGCCGAGCATCGCCACCGCCAGGACGCCCCGCGGTTTCGGGTACTCGACCCGGCTCACCATCAGCCACGCCGTACCGATGATCGCCAGCAGCGTCGGGATGAACGGCAGCTCCAGCAGGACGATCGAGACCACCGTGAGCGCGCCGAAGGGGCTCGGCATGCCCTGGAACATGCCGTCCTTCAGGGTCACGCACGAGAATCTCGCAAGCCGCAGGACCACCGCCAGGAGCACCACGATCGCGGCCACCGCCGAGACCCGCTGGTGGGCGTCGTCCGCGACCATGCCGTACACGAGTACGAAGTAGGCCGGGGCGAGCCCGAAGCTGATCAGGTCGGAGAGGTTGTCCAGCTCCGCGCCCATCGGCGAGCTGCGCAGCTTGCGCGCCACGAGCCCGTCGCAGAGGTCGAAGATCGCGGCGAGCAGCATCAGGATCACGGCGGTGGCGGCACTGTGCCGCGCCATGCCGGTCTCCTGGCTGCCCTGGAGGTGCGGGATGAGGATGCCGGTGGTGGTGAAGTACACCGCCATGAATCCACACGTCGCGTTACCGAGAGTGAGGGTGTCCGCTATTGACAGCCGCAGAGAGAGAGGCATCTCCTCCGCGTCGTCCTCGGCGTCCGCCTCGGCGACCCAGCCCGCCTGTGTGTCGGGATCAACCACGGTCAATGCGAGTCACCCCCGCGGTCGTGGTCTGACCGACCTCGACAGCGACATCGACACCTTCCGGAAGGTAGATGTCCACGCGCGAGCCGAAGCGGATCAGGCCGATACGGTCGCCCTGCTCGACCTTCGTGCCCTGCGGCACGTAAGGAACGATGCGCCGCGCGACGGCACCGGCGATCTGCACCATCTCGATGTCACCGAGCTCGGTGTCGAAGTGCCAGACAACGCGCTCGTTGTTCTCGCTCTCCTTGTTGAACGCCGGCACGAAGCCGCCGGGGATGTGCTCCACGGACGTCACCGTGCCCGCGAGGGGCGCGCGGTTGACGTGGACGTTCAGCGGGCTCATGAAGATCGCGACCCGGGTGCGCCCGTCCTTCCACGGCATGATGCTCTGCACCACACCGTCGGCCGGAGAGATGACGCGACCCTGAGTGATCTCGCGCTCGGGGTCGCGGAAGAACCACAGCATGCCCGCCGCGAGCGCGGTGGCGGGCACGGCCACGACCGCCGCGCGCCGCGAACGGCGCGAGCGGGCGAGGCTGAGGGCGGCAGTGGCGACGGTCGGCAGAAGCCACGGCGATGCTCCGCGCGCGAGGCGTACGCCACGGAGGCTGTCGCGAGGTGCAGAGGTTTGGCTGTGGGGCATGGATGACCTTCGTAGCGGATGATGCCGCGCTGGCAACGGGGGACGGCGGCTTTCCGAGCGATGTTATCGGTTGTGGGCCGTAACTGGGAAAGCCAGAAGCCGAGTCGGTCGGCCGGAAACCCTCAGAGAACGCTGACAGGGTGTGATGTTCTTCGCGGCCGAACCGGCCCGAAAGCGACAATCATCCCTGGAACCGGTACTCCTCGAGCAGCCTGCGTCCAATGATCATTTTCTGGATTTCGGCGGTACCTTCACCGATCAACAGCATCGGAGCCTCGCGGTAGAGGCGCTCGATCTCGTACTCCTTGGAGAAGCCGTAGCCGCCGTGGATGCGGAAGGCGTCCTCGACGACTTCCTTGCAGTATTCGGAGGCGAGGTACTTCGCCATCCCTGCCTCCAGGTCGTTTCGTTCCCCGGAGTCCTTTTTGCGTGCCGCATTCACCATCATCGCATGCGCGGCCTCGACCTTGGTAGCCATCTCGGCCAGTTTGAACTGGATCCCCTGGTGCTGGGCGATGGGCTTGCCGAAGGTGTGACGCTGCTGTGCGTACGAGACGCCCAGCTCAAAGGCACGGTGCGCGACACCGCAGCCACGTGCCGCGACATTGACGCGGCCGACCTCGACGCCGTCCATCATTTGGTAAAACCCTCGGCCGGTGGTGCCGCCGAGTACCCGATTGGCCGGAATGCGCAGTCCGTCCATGATGAGTTCGGTCGTGTCGACGCCCTTGTAGCCCATCTTGTCGATCTTCCCGGGGATGGTGAGGCCCGGACGGACCTCTCCGAAGCCGGGCTCCTTCTCGACGAGGAAGGTCGTCATCGACTTGTGGGGGGCGGTGCCCTCCGGGTGTCCTTCGTCACTCCGGCACAGAACGGCCACCAGATTCGACGTTCCGCCGTTCGTGAGCCACATCTTCTGGCCGTTGAGGACGTACTCGTCGCCGTCCCTGACGCCCTTGGACGTGATGGCCGACACGTCCGAGCCGAGCGCCGGCTCCGACATGGAGAACGCGCCGCGCACCTCGCCCAGCGCCATCCGGGGCAGGAAGGTGTCCTTCTGCTCCTGGGTGCCGTGCTGCTTGAGCATGTACGCCACGATGAAGTGCGTGTTGATGATGCCCGAGACGGACATCCAGCCACGGGCGATCTCCTCGACGCACAGCGCGTACGTGAGCAGCGACTCGCCCAGACCGCCGTACTCCTCGGGAATCATCAGCCCGAACAGGCCGAGCTCCTTGAGGCCTTCGACGATCTGCGTCGGGTACTCGTCGCGGTGCTCCAGCTCGGTGGCGACCGGGATGATCTCCTTGTCGACGAAGTCCCGGACCGTCGACAGGATTTCCTGCTGGATGTCGGTCAGCCCGTGCGTCTGGGCGAGTCGGCTCATGACTACTTCTCCGGCTTCTTGGAGGGCTCGATCAACTCCGGGCGGCCGGGCTGCTCGCCGCCGCGCTCCTTGATGTACGTCTCGGTGGGGACCATCACCTTGCGGCGGAACACGCAGACCAGCGTGCCGTCCTGCTTGTACCCCTTCGTCTCGACGTGGACGATGCCGCGGTCGCTCTTGGACCGGGACGGCGTCTTGTCGAGAACGGTCGTCTCGCCGTAGATCGTGTCGCCGTGGAACGTCGGCGCGACGTGCTTCAGCGACTCGATCTCCAGGTTGGCGATGGCCTTGCCGGAGACGTCCGGCACGGACATACCGAGGAGCAGCGAGTAGATGTAGTTGCCGACGACGACGTTCTTGCCGAAGTCCGTCGACTTCTCCGCATAGTTGGTGTCCATGTGGAGGGGGTGGTGGTTCATGGTCAGCAGACAGAAGAGGTGGTCGTCGTACTCGGTGACCGTCTTCCCGGGCCAGTGCTTGTAGACCGCCCCGACCTCGAACTCTTCGTAGGTGCGTCCGAACTGCATGGTGCTCAGGCCTCCGGGGCTTCGAACGTCGAGGTACGGGTCATGCCCGCGGCACGGCCCTTGCCGGAGATGACCAGGGCCATCTTGCGGCTGGCCTCGTCGATCATCTCGTCGCCGAGCATCGCCGAGCCCTTCTTGCCGCCGGCCTCGGACGTGTAGTAGTCGTACGCGTCCAGAATCAGCTCGGCGTGGTCGTAGTCCTCCTGCGAGGGGGAGAACACCTCGTTGGACGCCTCGACCTGACCCGGGTGCAGGACCCACTTGCCGTCGAAGCCGAGCGCCGCGGCCCGCTGGGCGACGGCCTTGTAGCCCTCGATGTTCTTGATCTGGAGGTAGGGGCCGTCGATCGCCTGGAGATTGTTGGCACGGGCGGCCATCAGGATCTTCATCAGGATGTAGTGGTAGGCGTCCGCCGGGTAGCCGGGCGGCTGCTCGCCGACGACCAGCGACTTCATGTTGATCGACGCCATGAAGTCGGCCGGGCCGAAGATGATGGTCTCCGTGCGCGGGGAGGCCTGGGCGATCTCGTTGACGTTGTTCAGACCCTGCGCGTTCTCGATCTGCGCCTCGATGCCGATCTTGCCGACCTCGAAGCCCATCGTCTTCTCGATCTGGGTCAGCAGCAGGTCCAGCGCCACGATCTGCTGGGCGTCCTGCACCTTCGGCAGCATGATGCAGTCGAGGTTCTGCCCGGCGCCCTCGACGACGGTGACCACGTCGCGGTAGGTCCACTCGGTGGTCCAGTCGTTGACCCGCACGACCCTGGTCTTGCCCGTCCAGTCACCCTCGTTGAGGAACTTCACGATGGTGTGCCGGGCGTCCGGCTTGGCGAGCGGCGCGCAGGCGTCCTCCAGGTCCAGGAAGACCTGGTCCGCCGGGAGGCCCTGGGCCTTCTCCAGGAAGCGCGGGTTGCTGCCCGGCACGGCGAGGCAGGAACGGCGCGGCCTCAGACGGTTGACAGTCATGCGGGGACCTCCAGAGGGTCGAGCTTGTTCGCTTTCCGGATCTCGTCGACGATACGGCCGATGATCTCGGTGATGCCGAAGTCCTTCGGGGTGAACACGGCGGCCACCCCCGCCGCCTTCAGAGCGGTGGCGTCGGCGTTCGGGATGATTCCGCCGACGACGACCGGGATGTCAGCCGCCCCCGCCTCGCGGAGGCGGTCCAGCACATCGGGCACGAGCTCGGCGTGCGACCCGGACAGGATGGACAGGCCCACGCAGTGCACGTCCTCGGCCAGCGCCGCGTTGACGATCTGCTCGGGCGTGAGCCGGATGCCCTGGTAGACCACCTCGAAGCCGGCGTCGCGGGCGCGTACGGCGATCTGCTCGGCGCCGTTGGAGTGCCCGTCCAGGCCCGGCTTGCCGACCAGCAGCCGCAGCCGTCCCGAGCCGAGCTCGTCGGCGGTGCGGGAGACCTTGTCGCGGACGACCGCGAGCGGCGTGCCCGCTTCCGCGGTGACCGCGACAGGCGCGCTGGAGACGCCCGTCGGGGCGCGGAACTCGCCGAACACATCGCGCAGCGCCCACGCCCACTCGCCGGTGGTGACGCCCGCACGGGCGCACTCGACCGTGGCCGCCATCAGGTTCTCGGTCCCCGCGGCGGCCTTCTTCAGCGCGGTGAGCGATTCCGTGGCGCGGGTCTCGTCGCGGTTGTCGCGCCACTCGTGCAGCTTGGCGACCACCCGTGCCTCGTTCTCCGGGTCGACCGTCATGATCGCCGTGTCGAGGTCGGCCGTCAGCGGGTTCGGCTCGGTGGTCTCGAAGATGTTCACGCCGACGATCTTGTCGTCGCCGCCCTCGATCCGCGCCCGCCGCTCCGCGTGCGAGGAGACCAGCTGCGACTTGAGGTACCCGGACTCGACGGCCGCCATGGCGCCGCCCATCTCCTGGATCCGGGTGATCTCCGCCAGGCACTCGTCGACCAGCGAGTCCACCTTGGCCTCGATGACGTGCGAGCCGGCGAAGATGTCCTCGTACTCCAGCAGGTCCGACTCGTGGGCGAGGACCTGCTGGATGCGCAGCGACCACTGCTGGTCCCACGGGCGCGGCAGACCGAGCGCCTCGTTCCAGGCCGGGAGCTGTACCGCTCGGGCGCGGGCGTCCTTGGACAGCGTGACGGCGAGCATCTCCAGCACGATGCGCTGGACGTTGTTCTCCGGCTGCGCCTCGGTGAGCCCCAGGGAGTTCACCTGGACGCCGTAGCGGAACCGGCGCTGCTTCTCGTTCTCGATGCCGTACCGCTCACGGGTGACCTGGTCCCAGATGCGGCCGAAGGCGCGCATCTTGCACATCTCCTCGATGAAGCGGACACCGGCGTTCACGAAGAAGGAGATACGGGCGACCACGTCGCCGAATTTCTCCGCCGGTACCTGGCCGGAGTCCCGCACCGCGTCCAGCACCGCGATCGCGGTGGACATCGCGTACGCGATCTCCTGGACCGGCGTGGCGCCCGCCTCCTGCAAGTGGTAGCTGCAGATGTTGATGGGGTTCCACTTGGGGATGTTGGCCACCGTGTACGTGATCATGTCGGTGGTCAGCCGCAGGGAGGGCACGGGCGGGAAGACATGCGTCCCGCGCGACAGGTACTCCTTGACGATGTCGTTCTGTGTGGTGCCCTGAAGCCGGGTGGCGTCCGCGCCCTGCTCCTCCGCGACGACCTGATAGAGCGCCAGCAGCCACATCGCGGTGGCGTTGATCGTCATCGAGGTGTTCATCTGCTCCAGGGGGATGTCCTGGAACAGCCTGCGCATGTCACCGAGATGCGAGACGGGAACCCCGACCCGGCCGACCTCGCCGCGGGCGAGGATGTGGTCCGGGTCGTAGCCCGTCTGTGTCGGCAGGTCGAACGCGACCGACAGACCGGTCTGGCCCTTGGCGAGATTGCGCCGGTAGAGCTCGTTGGACGCCTCGGCGGTGGAGTGGCCCGCGTACGTCCGCATGAGCCACGGCCGGTCCTTCTGACGCTCTGTCATGTGTGGGACCTCAGTCAGACGTTGCGGAAGCGGTTGATGGCGTCCACGTGCTTCTCGCGCATCTCTTCGTCGCGCACACCCAGACCCTCGCTCGGGGCGAGAGCGAGGACGCCGACCTTGCCCTGGTGGAGATTGCGGTGCACGTCGTACGCGGCCTGGCCGGTCTCTTCGAGGGAGTAGACCTTGGAGAGGGTGGGGTGGATCTTGCCCTTGGCGATCAGGCGGTTGGCCTCCCACGCCTCGCGGTAGTTGGCGAAGTGGGAGCCGATGATGCGCTTGAGCGACATCCACAGGTAGCGGTTGTCGTACTCGTGCATGTAGCCCGAGGTGGAGGCGCAGGTGGTGATGGTGCCGCCCTTGCGGGTGACGTAGACGCTCGCACCGAAGGTCTCGCGGCCGGGGTGTTCGAAGACGATGTCGATGTCCTCGCCGCCGGTGAACTCGCGGATGCGCTTGCCGAAGCGCTTCCACTCCTTCGGGTCCTGCGTGTGCGCGTCCTTCCAGAACTTGTAGTCCTCGGCGCTGCGGTCGATGATCGCCTCCGCGCCCATCGAGCGGCAGATGTCCGCCTTCTGCTCGCTGGAGACGACACAGATCGGGTTGGCGCCGCCGGCCAGGGCGAACTGGGTGGCGTAGGAGCCGAGTCCGCCGCTGGCACCCCAGATCAGGACGTTGTCGCCCTGCTTCATGCCCGCGCCGTTGCGCGAGACGAGCTGGCGGTACGCGGTGGAGTTCACCAGGCCCGGTGCAGCGGCCTCCTCCCAGCTGAGGTGCTGGGGCTTGGGCATCAGCTGGTTGGACTTGACGAGTGCGATCTCCGCCAGGCCGCCGAAGTTGGTCTCGAAGCCCCAGATCCGCTGCTCGGGGTCGAGCATCGTGTCGTTGTGGCCGTCGGAGGACTCGAGCTCGACGGACAGGCAGTGGGCGACGACCTCGTCGCCGGGCCGCCAGGCGTTGACGCCGGGCCCGGTGCGCAGGACGACGCCCGCCAGGTCGGAGCCGATGACGTGGTACGGCAGGTCATGGCGCTTGGTGAGCTCCGAGAGCCTTCCGTAGCGCTCGAGGAAGCCGAAGGTGGCCATCGGCTCGAAGATCGAGGTCCAGACCGAGTTGTAGTTCACCGAGCTGGCCATGACGGCCACCAGCGCCTCGCCGGGGCCGAGTTCGGGGACCGCGACGTCCTCGACATGGAGGGACTTGCGGGGGTCCTTCTCCTTGGTCTCGAGGCCGTTGAACATCTCGACCTCGTCCTTGTGCACGGTGACCGCGCGGTAGGACTCGGGGATGGGCAGTGCGGCGAAGTCGGCGGGCGTGCTGTCCGTCGACTGAATGGCGTCCAGGATGTCCTTCACGGGTGCCTCCGGCGAAGCGCGTTGCGGGGAACGCTGAGGGGAACGTCGGTGTGCTGCTGTGTGGAGGTGTGCCGTCGGTTCGGCGGGTGGTGCAGGTGTGGCGGCGCCGGTGGGCGCGAAGGGGTGCCTGTGACGCAGGCGTCCGGGCCGCAAACTCAGGGTTTGCTGGGACAGCCGGCGTACGAATGGTCTCTGCACGCCGGCCGCCCGGACAACTTCAACGTATGGCACGGCGTGCCATGTGACAAGACACTGCGTGCCAACAATTTCTCTCAGTTGTCATCTGGGGGGCACGTATGAGCAACAACGGCCGCCCCTGGGGGGACGGCCGTTGCTCACTGTGAGTGATCGCGTGCGCTCCGCTGCTCGGAGCAGGGAGCCTGAGGGTGATTCCCGGGGCGGCCCGGGGGCCGCGGGTACCGCCATCCGTATGAACTTCGGGGCCCTGCGGGAGGTCGGAACCCCGGCACTGCGGGTCAGGTGCGGCGGTCCTGAAGCGCCCGCTCGATCGTGCGCATCACGTCCTCCAGTGGCGCGTCCGTGCGCGCCACGGCCACCAGTACCTCGCCCTCGGTGGTCACCGCCGCGGCCGGTGCCGGATCGCCTGAGCGGGACGCGGACGCCGTGGGCACCCGGTCCCGCGAGCGGCCCGCCCCTATGCCGGTGCCGAAGGTGTCCCGGACGATCGCGAAGGCGTGGTCGAGCTGGGTCTCCACGTCGCCCTGGCCGCCGGCGCGCAGCCAGCGGCGCAGCACGTGGTTGTGCGCGGTGACGACCGCGGACGCCGCCACCTCCGCCAGCAGAGGATCGTCGTTGCCGTCGTGGTGGTCCCGCTCGTCGAAGTGCCCCAGCAGATAGCGGGTGAACAGCCGCTCGTAGCGGGCCACCGAGGCGATCTCGCGCTCCCGCAGGGTCGGGACCTCGCGGGTCAGCCGGTAGCGCTCCACGGAGACGGCGGGGGAGGCCGCGTACATCCGCATGACCTCCTTGATTCCCCGGCACACCGTGTCGAGCGGGTGCTCGTGGGGCGGAGCCGCGTTCAGCACCGCCTCGGCCCGTACGAGCGTGTCGTCGTGATCCGGGAAGATCGCCTCTTCCTTGGAGCGGAAGTGGCGGAAGAAGGTCCGCCGCGCGACGCCCGCAGCCGCCGCGATCTCGTCCACGGTCGTCGCTTCGTAGCCCTTGGTCGCGAACAGTTCCATCGCCGCGGCGGCCAGTTCGCGCCGCATCTTGAGGCGCTGTGCGGCGGCGCGACTGCCGGCTGCGCTCTCCGGGGCGTCGGACGTGGCCTTGGTACGGGCGGGCTTGGCGGGCTGCGGCATGACCTGAACGTACTGCATCCGTGCAGGAGAGCGCGCCTGTGGGTGGGGGGCGCCCGCCCCTGTGGCGGGGGCGGAAACGGGGGCCGGAGCCGGGGGCGGACCGTCCGAGGGATCGAGCAGTCCGCCCCAGCCGGCGGGGTGATCAGCGGCGGGCATATTCGCGGAAGCCACGCCCGGTCTTCCGGCCGAGGCAGCCCGCCGCCACCAGGTGCTCCAGCAGTGGCGCGGGAGCGAGACCCGGGTCGCGGAACTCGCGGTGCAGCACCTTCTCGATCGCGAGCGAGACGTCGAGCCCCACCACGTCGAGGAGTTCGAAGGGCCCCATCGGGTAGCCGCCGCCCAGCTTCATCGCGGCATCGATGTCGTCGAGGGTCGCGTAGTGCTCCTCGACCATCTTGATCGCGTTGTTCAGGTACGGGAAGAGCAGCGCGTTCACGATGAATCCGGCACGGTCGCCGCAGTCCACCGGGTGCTTCTTGATCTTCGCGGTCACCGCGCGGACCGTGGCGTGGACGTCGTCGGCCGTCAGAACGGTACGGACGACCTCGACCAGCTTCATCGCCGGCGCCGGGTTGAAGAAGTGCATACCGATGACGTCCTGCGGGCGCGAGGTGGCGCGGGCGCAGGCCACGACCGGCAGCGAGGAGGTGGTGGTGGCGAGCACCGCACCCTCCTTGCAGATCTTGTCCAGGGTGGCGAAGAGCTGCTGCTTGATCTCCAGATCCTCGGCGACGGCCTCGACCGCGAGATCGACGTCCGCGAAGGCGTCCAGGGAGCCGGCGGGAGTGATCCGGCCGAGCGCCTCGTCCCGCGCCTCGGCCGTCATCCGGCCCTTGTCGACAGAACGCGAAAGAGACTTGGTGATACGGGACTTGGCCGTCTCCGCCTTCTCGAGCGAGCGCGCGGCGAGCACCACGTCGTAGCCCGCCTTGGCGAAGACCTCGGCGATGCCGCTCGCCATGGTCCCGGAACCGGCCACGCCCACGGAACGGACCTCACGGCCACCCGCTCCCTCGGCGGCCGGCTGCGGGGTGAGGGCATCCGGCACCGGGATCGCGGCACCGGGTGCCGCGTAGGTGTAGAAGCCGCGCCCCGCCTTGCGGCCGGTCAGGCCGGCCTCGCTCAGCTGCTTGAGGATGGGGGCGGGCGCGTGCAGCCGGTCACGGGACGCGGAGTACATCGCGTCGAGAACCGTCCGGGCGGTGTCGATGCCGATCAGGTCCAGCAGTGCCAGCGGTCCCATCGGCAGGCCGCAGCCGAGCTTCATCGCGGCGTCGATGTCCTCGCGGGAGGCGTACTTGGCCTCGTACATCGCGGCGGCCTGGTTGAGATAGCCGAAGAGCAGTCCGTCGGCGACGAAACCGGGCCGGTCGCCCACGGCGACGGGCTCCTTGCCGAGCTCACGCGCCAGCGAGGTGACCGCTTCGACGGCGGCGGGCGCGGTCAGCACCGAGGAGACGACCTCGACCAGCTTCATCGCGGGGGCGGGGTTGAAGAAGTGCAGTCCGAGCATGCGCTCGGGGTGCGACGAGTCGGCGGCCAGGCGGGTCACGGACAGGGCGTTGGTGCCGGTGGCGACGATGGTGGTGGGGCGGACGATGCCGTCCAGCGCACGGAAGACCTGCTGCTTGGCCTCGTACGACTCGGACACCACCTCGATCACGAGATCCGCGTCGGCGGCCGCCTGGAGATCGGAGAACGTGCGGAAGCGGGCGAGCGTGTTGCGGCGTTCCTCCTCGGTGATCCGCTCACGCTCCACGGCGCGTGCGGTGGAGGCTTCGAGGGCGACGACGGCCTGGCGGGCGGCCGCGGCGCTGATGTCGATGCCGATGACCTCACGGCCGGCCCGGGCGAGCACCTCGGCGATGCCGGTGCCCATGGTGCCGAGGCCGACGACGGCAATGGTGTGGAGAGGGGTGTCCATCAGGGGACTCCAGGGATGAGTGACGACTGAAGAGGAGGTGCGCGCGGGGAGAGGCGCACGGGCGGTGCGCGTGGGGAGGTGCCATAGGGCGCACGGCGCACGTCGATTGCGTGTCGTGGTGCAGGGCCGGCGGACTCTGTCCCGGAGTCACGCCGTACGCGATACGTCCACCGACGCATCACGGTGCTTGCCGAACCGACTGCACTCGCGGCGGCTGCGTCACCAGGCCACCGGGAGCTGTGCGGGGGTTACCCGCTCACTTGAGATTAACTCGCCAGTAACGAGCGCGCCAGACCTGGTCCGGTGTGATCTGGATCGCCGCCGTGCGCGGCCCCTCCCGTCGCTACGCTGACCGGCATGGACGAGGAGTTACGGTCGCTGGCCCAGCGGCTGAGGGGCGAGTCGGGCGGCTCGGTCGCCTATGAACGGCTGCTGGCGACCGAGGACCAGGAGGAGCTCGCGGGCGTCCTCATCGAACAGGAACGTCCCTTGTGGGCGCGGGAGATGGCAGCCTTCCGGCTCGGGTGCGCGGGGGACCGGCGGGCCTTCGAAGCCCTGGTACTGCTGCTCAACCACCGTGATCCCGCGCGCTGTGTCTCCGCCGCGCACGCGCTGGCCGCGCTGGCCGACCCCCGTACACCGCGGGCGGCGGCCGCGCTGGCCACGAACGAGCTGAGGGTCGCCTACGCCCTGGTGCCGGTCCGGCTGCTCACCCGCCTGCGCGCCCCGGAATCCGCACCGGCCCTGATCACGGTGCTCCGGCGCCGTCTGGCACCGGGCGATCCGCACTGGCGGGTGGCGCTCGCCTGTGTGGAGGGCCTCGGGGCACTCGGCGACCGGCGCGCGGGGGACATACTGCGATCCGCACGGACGCATCCGCGTCTGACGGCGGCGGCGGAGGCGGCGCTGGCCAGGATCGGCTGACGCGACCGACGCGACCGACGCGACCGACGCGACCGACGAGACCGACGAGGCCGGCGGGTGCCTTACGGTCCCGCGGAGGCGCTTCCTGGGCGACCGGGCACGGAGGGTGCCGCAACGCAAGCGGGCTCGTGGCCGCAGAAACGCATGCGGGCTCCGGGCCGGAGGATTCCGGACCCGGAGCCCGCGGGCTCCCCCGATGTGCCCGTCGGGGTCGGTAGAACCCGACGGGCAGTCTGTGGCGTGCTCGTGCGCGCCGGCCCGCGGCGGTCCGCGCCGGTCGGGGGCCGGCGGCGCGCGAGGATCAGTAGAGCTTGGCGACCGCCGAGCGCGTGGTCTTCCGGAACCCGTCCAGGGGCGCCCCGTCCAGCTCGCCCAACTGGCTCCAGCGGACCACCGTCACGGCCTTGCCGTCGCGGCCGACCGAGTAGAGCGCGATGTCGGAGGAGCCGATCTCCGTGTCGTGAGTGTCGATGCTGTAGACGTTCGCACCTTCCTCCACATCGACCCTGCCGTGGTGGAAGGCCTCACCCTCGATGGTCGGGTACTGCTCCTTCATCCGGTCGAGGCAGCTCTCGACCGATGCGCGGAGCTTGGTGACGAGCGCCTTCGCCTTGGCCTCGGTGGCCGCGACCGTGATGGTCTGCTGCGCTCCGGTGTCCAGCTCGGTCCTGAACTCCCGGTGCCTGCTTGCCGCGTGGGGCGCGACTCCCTGGGTGCAGAAGTCGTCGCCCGTGCCGGGCTTCACCGGGTCGGCGTGCCAGGCGGTGGAGGCGGCCGGCAACTGGGAGGCGGAAAGGAAGGCGGGCGTCACGGGAGCGGCAGTGGCCGCGCCGATCGTGACGACCGTCAGACCGACGGCCGCCGTGGTCAGGGCAGCGGTGCGGAACATGTTCATGAAAGGACTTCCCCGTTGTTCGTGGTTGGTGGAGCGATCACCAGCTTTGACGGCTCGTGAGACGGCGGCAAGCACCTGAGGCACGTCCGGAACCGTGGAACCATTCCACCCCCGTTGACGTGGGACTCTTCAGCAGGGGTGAAACGCCGTCCTGGGACGGCCGGGGGGAGCTGAAAGGCGTGAGCACACCGAGAGAGTCCGAAACCGAGGCGTTCGCGCAGCGGCTGCGCGAGATCCGGGACGCGTCGGGCCGCAGCTACGGCGCGCTGGCACGTCGGGTGGGCGTCAGCGCGTCGACTCTGCACCGGTACTGCTCGGGCAGCACGGTGCCGGTGGAGTTCGCGCCGATCGAACGACTGGCCAGGCTGTGCGGCTGCGCCGGCGACGACCTGATCGCACTGCACCGGCTGTGGGTACGGGCGGACGCGGACCGCCGCCGGCGCATGGAAAGCGGTGGCGGCCGGGCGGACGCCGGTGCCCCGCACGGCACTTCGGGCCCGACGGACACCTCGGACACCTCGGACACCTCGGAGGCGTCGGACACGTCGGTCACCTCCCAGACATCGGCCACCCCCGCTCCGGCCACCCCCGTTTCGGCCGACCCTGTTCCGGCGGTCCCCGGCGAGGACGTGAGTGTCGGCATCCCCGTCCCGGGCCGGCCCCCGCTCGCAGACCGGGAATCCGCAGAACGTCCCCCGCGGGCGGCCGTGCCCGCGGCCGCACCTGCGGCCGTGCCCGCAGGGGCCGGCTCGCGTCGGTTCCGTCGCCCCGCTGTCTACGCCGCCGCCCTCGTCGCGTCCGTCCTCGCGCTCGTCCTGCTCATGGCCTTCGACCGGTCACCGCTCTCCGCGGCGGACCGGCAGCGCACGACGGCCCAGCAGCCCGGCGACCAGGACTCGGGCACCTCTCAGCCGCCGGGGGACGGCTCCGCTCCTCAGGAGCTCACCACCCCCGAGGCGGCCGGCACGGAGTCGGCGGAAGGCGAGCACGGCGCGGGGGAGGGGAAGACCCCCGATCCCCGGACGAAGGCCACCCGGGCGCCCGGCGGCCCCCAAGCACAGGGAAGCGGCACGCCGTTCACCTGGACCACGGATCAGCATGTGTGGCAGAACGGCTGCGGCCACACCTATCTCGTGAAGCGCGGCCCCTCCGCCGTACCCCCTCCGCCGGCCGAGGCCGACGCCGAACAGTGGGCGCGGTCCGTGGGCGCGGTGCACGCGGGCGACGCCGGTGTACGGATCACGGTGCAGGGCCGAAACGACACGGCCGTCGTGCTCCACGGCATCCAGGTCCGGGTGGTTGCTCGGCGGGCACCGCTGAAGGCCGACGCGTACAGCATGAGCCCCGGCTGCGGCGGATCGATCACTCCGCGGCTGTTCGACGTGAACCTCGACGCCTCCCGCCCGGTCGCCCGCTCCGTGGCGGGCAACGACGCCGGGGATCCGATCCCCGCACTCTCCTTCCCCTACAAGGTGTCGGCGAAGGACCCGGAGATTCTGCTGGTCACCGGCCGCACGGTCACCTGTGACTGCGACTGGTTCCTGGAGCTGGCGTGGAGCAGCGGCGACCGGTCCGGCACCGTGCGCATCGACGACCACGGGCGCCCGTTCCGCACGAGCGGCTACCAGGGCAGGCCGGTCCACGAGTACGACTCCGGTTCCCGCCGCTGGATCTCGGCAGGGAGCGAGACGGACGCCGAGACGGACGCCGAACCGGGAGGGGACGGCGGGACGGAAGCGGGCGCCGAGTCGGGTGCGGGCACGCAAGCCGGTGCCGGGACGAGGGCCGGCGCACATCCGTCGAAGGCACCCGTCACGACAGGAGCTATCCGGTGAGAGACCGCGTGTAGCGGACCTCCGGTACCGGCACCCCGTCCACGTCGAAGAGTTCCTCCGCGCCGTCGGGAGTGAAGCCGGCCCGTTCGTAGAACCTGCGCGCGCGGTCGTTCTCCTTGAGCACCCACAGCTCCATCCCGCGGAACCCGGCCTCCCACGCCCGGCGCGTCAGCTCCTCCATCAGCTCACGCCCCACGCCCGTCGCGACCTGCTCGGGCAGCACGTATATCGCGTACAACTCGCTTCTGTCGGCGGTCGTGCCCGCGTCCCTGCTCGGCCCGAAGCAGCCCCAGCCGACCACGGTGCCGTCCCGCTCCGCGACCACATTGGTCACCCGGCCCGCGCTCCGGGCGAAGAAGCCGCGGCGCTTCTCCGCGTCCTCGGCCACACTCATGGCATCGAGGTAGGACTGCGGCATCAGCCCCGCATACGCGGCCTGCCATCCTCGCACCCGAACGGTGGCGACGGCGTCGCAGTCATCGATCGTCATGTCCCGGATCCGCACCCCCACGGTTCAGTTCTCCTCCCCGACCAGCGCGAACGCCTCGATCTCCACGAGCAGTTCGGGCCGGAACAGGGCAGCCACCTGGACCGCCGAACTCGCCGGCAGGTGCTCCCCGGCGAACACCTCGTCCCGGGCGGCACGCACCGCGGGCAGCTGCGCGACATCGGTCACGAAGTACGTCAGCTTCACGACGTCCGCGAACGTCGCACCCGCCGAGGCGAGACACCGGCGGATGTTCTCGAACACCTGCCGCGCCTGTGCCGCGGGGTCGCCCTCGCCCACGATCCTGCCGTCCTCGTCGAAGGCACACTGCCCGGATATCGCGACGAACCGGCCGGTGCCCCAGACGACATGGCTGTAGCCGGTGCCGGGGGCCACGCCGTGGGGGGCTTTCACATGGGTGAGCTGTGCAGTCATGCGTACATCCTTGCGTACGCCACTGACAATCCGGACCGGACGGCTCCCTCGCCCGCCCGTCCGCCGGTCCTCCCGCTCCCCCGCCCGCCAGGCGCGCGGTCTCAGAGCAGGGTCAGCTGCGTCGGCGCCACCGCCTCCTCGACCGCGGCCTCCGGCGTACGGATCCGGCGGGGCATCCCACGGTTCGCCGGTCCGATCCCGAACTCGGCCGCCAGTTCGTGGACATGGCGGGTGATCCGCCGCTGGTACCACTTGGGTGCGTACGCCCCCTCCGCGTACAGCCGCTCGTAGCGCCGTACGAGATGGGGATGGTGCTCGGCCACCCAGGCCATGAACCACTCGCGCGCACCGGGCCGCAGATGCAGCACGAGCGGGGTCACCGACGTGGCCCCCGAGGCGGCGATCGCTTTCACTGTCGCGCGCAGTTGGTCCGGGCGGTCGCCGAGGAAGGGGATGACGGGTGCCATCAGCACCCCGCAGCCGATCCCGTGGTCGGTGAGGGAGCGCACGACATCCAGGCGGCGCTCCGGCGCCGGTGTGCCCGGTTCCACCGTGCGCCACAGCGTCTCGTCGATGAAGCCCACCGACACGGATATCCCGACGTCGGTCACCTCAGCCGCCTGCACCAGCAGGTCCAGGTCGCGCAGGATCAGGGTCCCCTTGGTGAGGATGGAGAAGGGGTTCGCCCGGTCCCGCAGCGCCGAGATGATGCCCGGCATCAGGCGGTAGCGACCCTCGGCCCGCTGGTAGCAGTCGACGTTCGTGCCCATCGCGACATGCGCGCCGTGCCACTGGCGGGACGCCAGCTGGCGTCGGAGGAGATCGGGCGCGTTGATCTTCACCACGATCTGGGAGTCGAAGCCGAGGCCGGTGTCGAGATCGAGATAGCTGTGCGTCTTGCGGGCGAAGCAGTACACGCAGGCGTGCGAGCAGCCGCGGTAGGGGTTCACCGTCCACTCGAACGGCATGCGGGAGGCTCCGGGCACCCGGTTCAGAATCGAACGCGCGCGGACCTCGTGGAAGGTGATCCCCCGGAACTCCGGTGTGTCGAATGTCCTGGTGGTCACCGCGGACGTCCCGAACAGCGCGGTCTCCCCGGCCGTTGCGGGGTTCTCGACCAGATTGTCCCAGCGCATGGTCGCCTCCTCGGTAGCACTGACCCCAGAATAGAACACGTGTTCCCATGATCACTGCAACCCCTGTGGGCACCCTTGTGCGCCGTCGGCACCGAAGCTGCGGATTTGGGTGCCCGCACCCGAGGTGGTTGGCTAGCGCCACCCCGAACAACCGAGTGCTGGAGGAACAGCAATGGCGCAGGTCGAGGCCACCACGGAACGAATCATCTCGGCGGACGCGGAGAAGGTGTTCGATGCCCTGGCCGACTACGAGAACACCCGCGCGAAGCTGCTGCCCGAGCACTTCAGCGAGTACGAGGTCCGGGAGGGCGGGGACGGCGAGGGCACCCTCGTGCACTGGAAGCTCCAGGCGACGAGCAAGCGCATCCGCGACTGCCTCCTCGAGGTGACCGAGCCCACCGACGGGCAGCTGGTCGAGAAGGACCGCAACTCCTCCATGGTCACCACCTGGACCGTCACCCCCGCGGGGGAGGGCAAGTCCAAGGTCGTCGTCACCAGCGTCTGGAACGGCGCCGGCGGTATCGGCGGATTCTTCGAGCGGACCTTCGCCCCCAAGGGGCTCGCCCGCATCTACGACGCCGAGCTCGACAAGCTCGCGCACGAGGTCGAGAAGTAGGCCCGCCCGAGTCGCGGTAACACTCACCGTTTCGAGTGGTTTTCCCCGCGGTCTCGTGATGCGCCCCCGGCGCCACGAGCCGCGGGAAAGCCCCTGATGAGCGCCCGACGCGCGCCCCCCGAACGGCAGTTGGCGCCCACGGCGCGCCGCGTCCCCGAACAGCGCCCCGCTTGCTCCCTCTTGGCGTGTAATGCGAAGAATTACGCCGCGCAGGGCGTGACGAGGGGAGCAGATACGTGGGCGGCATCACTCTGGTGAAGGACGAGCAGGCCGCACCGGTCGCCGGCGGTCCCTCGGATCCCTCACCCCCGGCCGTCGCGGTCGCGGCCCCCGAACCGCTCAGCCCCCGGCGCGTACGCCTCGTCTTCTGCGGCCTGATGCTCGCGCTGCTCCTCGCCGCGCTGGAGCAGATGATCGTCGCCACCGCGCTGCCCAAGATCGTCGGTGAGCTCCAGGGGCTGGACCGGATGCCCTGGGCGATCACCGCCTATCTGCTCACCGCCACGGTGGGCCTGCCCATCTACGGCAAGCTCGGTGACCTCTTCGGACGCAAAGGCGTCTTCCAGTTCGCCATCGTCGTCTTCATCATCGGCTCGGCACTGGCCGGATGGTCCCGCAGCATGGACCAGCTCATCGCCTTCCGCGCCATCCAGGGCATCGGCGCCGGCGGCCTGATGATCGGCGTCCAGGCGATCATCGCCGACATCGTCCCGGCCCGGGACCGCGGGCGGTTCATGGGCCTCATCGGGGCCGCCTTCGGTCTCGCCTCCGTGGCCGGACCCCTGCTCGGCGGGTTCTTCACCGACCATGTCTCGTGGCGCTGGTGCTTCTACTTCAACGTCCCCTTCGGTGTGCTCACGCTCGTCGTGGTGACCGCCGTGCTGAAGCTGCCGAAGCCCGCCGCACGAGGACGGCTCGACGTACTGGGCGCGTTCTTCCTCGCGGCCGCCTCCACCTGCCTCGTCCTGCTGACCAGTTGGGGCGGCACGGAGTACGACTGGGACTCACACGTCATCCTCGGCCTGGCGGCCGGCGCCGCCGGAACAGCCGTCCTCTTCCTCGTCGTCGAGTCCTTCGCCCCCGAACCGATCATCCCGCTGCGGCTGTTCCGCGACTCGGTCTTCAATATCACCAGTCTCGTCGGCGCGGTCGTCGGCGTGGCACTCTTCGGCGCCGCGAGCTATCTGCCGACCTTCCTCCAGATGGTCGACGGAGCCAGCGCCACCGAGTCGGGTCTGCTGATGCTTCCGATGATGGGCGGCATCGTCGTCGCCTCCATCGTCTCCGGCCAGCTCATCAGCCGTACCGGGCGCTACAAGGTCTACCCGGTGCTCGGCAGCGCGGTCTCGGTCGCCGGTATGTGGCTGCTGTCGCGCCTGGAGACGGACACGTCGCGGCTGGAGTACAGCGCCTGGCAGGCGGTGCTCGGTGTCGGGATCGGTCTGGTGATGCCGGTGCTGATCCTCGCCGTGCAGAACGCCGTACCGCCCGCCGACCTCGGCACCGCCACCAGCGCCAACAACTACTTCCGCCAGATCGGCGGCAGCGTCGGCGCGGCGGTCTTCGGCACCCTCTTCGCCGACCGGCTCACCGACTCGCTCGCCGACCGCCTCCCGCAGGGCGCGGGCCTGCCGGACCCGGAGTCGATCACCCCGCAGCTCGTGCACGCCATGCCGCCGGTGATGCGCGACGGCTACATCCAGGCGTACGCCGACGCCATGCCGCGGATCTTCCTCTATCTCGTGCCGGTGCTCGTGCTCGGCCTGTTCATCGCCTTCTTCCTCAAGGAGAAACCGCTGGTGTCCCACAACGCCTCCGCCGCCGAGACCGCTTCGGTGCCCCCGGCCCGCAGTGCGCCCGCCCACTCCTTCGGCGTCCCCGTCTGCGGGACCGTCCAGCACCACGACGGCACCACCGTGCCGCGCGCCGCCCTCACCCTCATCGACGTCCAGGGGCAGCAGATCGGCCGGGGTGCCAGCGGCGAGGACGGGCGGTACGCGCTGAGCGTGCCCGGTACCGGCTCCTATGTGATGATCGCCGCGGCCGGCGGGCACCAGCCGCAGGCGGTCACCGTCACCGTCGGCGAACGCCCCGTGGAACTGGACGTGGTCCTCGGCGGCGCCGGACGTCTCGCGGGGACGGTGACCACCGCCGACGGCCTGCCCGTACGGGAGGCGACGGTCACCCTCACCGATGTCCGCGGCGATGTCGTGGCCACCACTCGCAGCGGGCGCGAGGGCGGGTATGTGATGACGGAACTCGTGGCGGGGGAGTACACGCTCGCCGCGAGCGCCCCCGCCTTCCGCCCCGCCGCGCTCCCGGTGAGCGTGCAGGCCTCGCGGGAGACCCGGCAGGACGTCGAACTGGCCGGAGGCGCGGTGCTGCGCGGCACGGTGCGGGCCGGCGGCGGGCGTCCCGTGGAGGAGGCCCGCGTGACGCTCCTCGACGCGGCGGGCAATGTGGTCGACACCCTCACCACGGGTCCCGACGGCACCTTCCGGTTCGTCGACCTCTCCTCCGGCGAGTACACGGTGATCGCGGCGGGCTATCCGCCGGTCGCCACAGTTCTGCAGGTCGCGGGCGGGGGGCGCACCGAACGCGATCTCCAGTTGGGGCACGAGGACTGACTCTTTGTCAGTTTCGCGCGGGCGCACCACCTATTCCGCGGTTGCGCCGCGCACCGTGTCGCCGCCGCCGTACCGTGGTGCCGAGGCCGCGGTTTCCGGCGGCGGGGAAGGAGCCTCCCAGCCATGGACAGTGGTGTTCCGACACCGCCACGGCAGTTCGCCGTGGCCGGCCGGATTCCGCTCGCCGTGGTCGTCGTGGACGGCGACGGCCTGGTCTCCCACTGGTCGACCGGAGCGCGCAGGCTCTTCGGCCATGCCCGTCAGGAGGCCGTCGGCCGGCCCGCCACCGAACTGCTCCCCGTCACCGGAGCGTTGGCGGCCGACGACGAGTACGAGGGGTACGGCGGCCTCGGCACGGGCCTCGACGCACCGCTGAACGGCCGCACCTCCTACCCGGCGGCGGGCAGGGCCCGGCTCTCCGAACCCGGCAGCGAGCGGCTCGACGTGCTCTGGTGGGCCTACCCCATGGTCGGACCGGGCACCGAGCGACTGCTCGTCCTGGCCGCCGACGCACGGCTGTTCGGAGCCGAGGACGAGAGGGTCGAGCGCATCGCGCCCGGCTTCGCCCTGCACACCGAGTTCTCCGGCTCGGACGAACTGGCGCGCAGGCTCCCCGAGATCCTGCCCAGCATGAGCGTGCAGGAGTCGACACGGATCGTTTCCCAGATCCTCGAACTCGGCTACCCGGTACTGGAGTTCAGTCACCACGACCGGGTGCCGGTCACGCCCGACTGGGGTGTGCCGCGGCGCGCCGAGCGCAGGGCACGGCAGCGGGCGGCCGAAGCGGCCGTCGCCGCGGGCCGGGACGCGGATTCCGCCGATCTGGAGCAGGACCTCGAGTACGCCGCGGTCCGTGAGCGCCTCGAATTCCTCAACGAGGTGAGCGGCCGCATCGGATCCTCCCTCGACCTCTCCCGCACCATCCAGGAGGTCAGCGCGGCCGTCGTACCGCGCTTCACGGATGTCGCGGGCACGTATCTGCGTGAGCAGGTCATCGCGGGCGAAGGTTTCCCGGACGGGCCGCCCGACGCGACCACCCTGTGGCACCGGGTCGCCGTCGAGCACGTCGACGAACCGGGCCGCTGGGACGATGTCGTACCGGTCGGCGAGTCGATGCCGTTCCCCGAGCACACACCGTTCTTCCAGTGCATGACCACCGGTGATCCGGTGCTGGTGCCGAGGATCAGCGAGCAGATGGGCACCGCCATCGCCTCGCAGTTCGAGAAGCGCGACATCCGGCCGCTGATCAACGGCCGCTCCATGCTCGTCGTGCCGCTGAAGGCACGCAACGTCGTCCTGGGCTTCATGGTCCTGCTGCGCCACGCGGAGCGCGCCCTGTTCAACGACATGGACCGGGTGACCGGGGCCGAACTGGCCGCGCGCGCCGGGCTCGTCCTCGACAACGCCCGGATGTACACCTACCAGGAGAGCGTCGCCGAGACGCTCCAGGACTCGATGCTGCCGCAGGTCACCCCGCGGATGGCCGGGTGCGACACGGCCACCCGCTATCTGCCGGGCACCCTGCTCGGCCGGGTCGGCGGCGACTGGTTCGACTCCGTGAAGCTGCCCGGTTCACGGACCGCCCTGGTGGTGGGCGACGTCATGGGTCACGGGCTCAACTCGGCGGCGATGATGGGTCAGTTGCGTACCGCCGTACAGACGATGGCCGCGCTCGACCTGCCTCCCGAGCAGCTGCTGCGCAACCTCGACGACCTCGCCCAGCGCCTCGGCGAGCACTATCTCGCCACCTGTCTGTACGCGGTCTACGACCCCATCCGGCACGAGCTGCTGATGGCGAACGCCGGGCATGTGCCGCCGGTCCTCGTCCGGGCGGCCGACGGGCGCAGCGAACTGCTCGACCTGCCCACCGGCGCCCCGATCGGCGTCGGCGGGGTGCCGTTCCGGAGTGTCCGGGTGCCGGTGGCCCCCGGCGACCGCCTCGTGATGTGCACCGACGGTCTGGTGGAGGTGCGGGGAGAGGACATCGGGGTCGGCCTCGCGACGCTGTGCGAGTCGGCGGCGCACCCGGCCGCCTCGATGGACGAGGCCTGCGACACCATCATCCGATCGCTCAACACCCGTGGTGGGCGCAAGGACGACGTCGCTCTGCTGATGGCCCGGCTCAACGGCATCACTCCCGAGTCGGTCGCGACCTGGGAACTGTCGCTGGAGCCGCGGGAGGCGGCGCGGGCGCGCCGGCTGGTCCGTGGGCAGTTGGCGTCCTGGGGGCTCACCTCGGTGACCGAGACCGTGGAGCTCCTGGTCGGCGAGGTCGTGACCAATGCGATCCGCCATGCGGACGGGCGCCGTGCGGAACTGCGGCTGGTCAGAGCCGAGTCGCTGGTGTGCGAAGTGGCGGACGACGACCACACCCTGCCGACACTGCTCGACACCTCGGGGGACGACGAGGCGGGGCGCGGACTGCGGGTGGTGAGCGCGCTGTCGCGTGAGTGGGGGACCAGCCGTACGGCAGGCGGCAAGACCGTGTGGTTCGAGCTGGCTCTGCCCCGGGCAGGGGCTGCTGCGCGAGCGGGGCGGGCGTAGGGCGCGTCTGGGTCCGCGCCGGCGGGGCACGTGTAAGGCAGACCCGTTTCTGCGCCGGCGAGCCCTCGTGGGCCGACCGTCACGCTGTCGAACGCGACGTGAAGGTATGCACACGATGCTTGTCGCCGTAACAACGGAGCGGTAGACCGATCTTGACGTCGTGTCACATCCTGGGGAGCTGGTCATGAGCGTGACGAGTCGGTACAAGGACGCCTGGGACGGCTTCTGGGGCGAGGCCTCCGGTGAACCGGGATCGGTCCTGTGGGACGCCGAGCCGGCGCTCACCGCGGGACTGCATCTGGCGCTGTACGAGCCGCATGTGGACCACCCCGGACTGACCCTGCTGGACCTCGGCTGCGGCAACGGCACCCAGACCCGCTTCCTCGCCGACCGCTTCCCCACGGTGATGGGCGCCGATCTCTCGGACGCCGCCGTCGAACTCGCCGCGCAGCAGGAGAAGTCCCAGGCCGCGGGCGGCGACGCGCCCTCGGGTGAGATGCGGTTCCGGCAGCTCGACGCCGTCGACACCGACCAGGTGGCCGCACTGCGCGAGGAGCTCGGCGACTGCAACGTCTATATGCGCGGAGTGCTCCACCAGTGCGACCCGCAGGACCGCCAGATCCTTGCCGACACGGTCGCGACCCTGGTCGGTGAGCGGGGGCGGGCGTTCGTGGTGGAGCTGGCGGAGGCCGCGGGACAGCAGCTGGCCCGGCTGGCCCAGGCGGCGTCCGGGCCGCCGCCCAAGCTCCAGCCGGTGTTCCGGCACGGCATCGTGCCCGGAGCGGTGTCGGACGCGGACATGGTCGAGTACTTCCGTACGGCGGGACTCACGGTGTTCGCGAGCGGAAGCCTTCCGCTGACGACGACCGAGTACCAGAAGGATGGTTCGCGGATCGAGCTGCCCTCGAAGTGGCTGGTTCTCGGCCGCCGCTGACGTACGCCCCACGAGTTCCACTGCCCTTTCCCGGCACGGCATATGACTGTCCGTCAGATTCTTCCCCTGTCACCAAAAATTGGTCTGGACCACGACGGTGAACTGTGGTTAGGGTGCGCTGTGGACCCGCACCGCTCACCCCGGTCACGGGTCCGCTCCTGCCGAGCTGCTGATGGGACCGGGCTGTGATCGACATCGTGGTGGTGCTGAGGGCCGAGGACGCGGTTCTCGACTTTCTCTCCGTACTCACCGACCCCGAGGCCCGCGAGGTCCACGTCCTGTGCGCCCGCGCCGCGGAATCGGTGGTGCTGCCCGCCGGAAGCAACCGGGCCGACCGGCTCGCCGCGCTGGCCCGGCGGGAACGGCCGGTGGACGAAGCCGCCGCCTCACCCGGGCCCGGTCCGCTCGCCGAAGCCATCGTCACAGCCGCGGCGGGCCGGGCGGCCCGGGTCTGGACACACTCGCCCGCCGACAACCGGGGCAGCCGCGGCCTGCTCGGGCGGGACGCGGCCACAGCGGCCGGGGGCCTGCCCGTACTCCATGCGGTCGGCTACTCGCCCTACCTCCAGGTCGTCAGCGACCTCGACCGTCCCCTCGACCGCGACCTCGTCGCCGCCAAACTCCGCTTCGTGAACCGTCATTGCGGTCATCTGCTGCGTACCGATTCCGCCCAGCACCGGCTCGACACCGCCCGTATCCCGGCGACCGAACGCTTCTTCGCCGCCGGTGCCGACGAGCGCGAGCGGCTGTTCGCCCTGCTCGCGAGCCTCGGGGACGACGCCGCCTCGGTCGTCGACCCCTGGGAGTTCGCCACCTCCGCCTACGAGCAGGAACGACTCGACGCCACGACCTCGTGGATCGCGGGCTGGTGCACCCTCGACGACGGACCGCTGATCGAGGTCGGCGCCTGCGAGGGAGCACTCACCACCCGGCTCACCGGCAAGGGCTTCGACGTCGAGGCCACCGAGCCCAACGCGCTGTTCCGCGCCCGGCTCGCCGAACGCGTCACCGGCGAGGCCCGCGTGCACCCCGACGACCTCGAGACGCTCGCCGCCGAACGACGTCTTCCGGGCGCCGCGTACCTGCTGATCGAGATGCTCTACTACGGCCAGGATCTCGGCCTCCTGGACAGCCTTCCGGCCGATCTGGTCTTCGTCGCCCTGGAACCGGCGGCCCTCGCCACACGGCTGCGTCCCTGGCTCGCGGCCTCGACGGGCTGGGAACAGGTCGACGAGACCCAACTGGTCTTCCCCGCCGTGGAGTCGGTGTGCGGCGGCCGGGCCTATCTGAGCAAACGCGGCAGCGTCGGCGTCCTGCTGCGCCGGACCGCCGGCTGACATCGCTGTCGCGCCCCGGAGGGCCCCTGTGTACGACGTCTGTGTCGGGCTCGGATACCACTGCGAGTCGACCTACCAGATCCGGCGCATCACCGGCAGCGACCGCGCGCACTTCTTCGACTGGCTGGACCTGGAGTTCGAGTCCGTGCTCGAAGCCGTGGAATCCGACTTCCGCAATGTACTGCGGCCCGGGCTGACCGAGCCGTTCGGCGACGGAGCCTGCGCACTCGACCGGGGGTCCGACATCCGGTTCTTCCACGAGTTCCGGGCCGCGGAGGGACAACCGCTGACCGCGGACGACATCGCGCGGCAGTTCCCGGCGGTCAGGGCCAAGTTCGAGCACCTGGCAGCGCGGTGGCGGGAGCTGACCTCCTCCGACGCCCGGGTCCTCTATGTGCACCACGACGCGTTCGACGAACTCACAGCGGCCGACCTCCGACGGCTTCGAGCACTGCTGTCCGCCCGCAGCCCCGGCCACCGGTTCACGCTGCTCTGGCTGCGCCGGACGCCCCCACCGGACGCCGCCGCGCTGCCGCCGGGCATCGCCTGGGACACCGTCGCGGCCCGGCCCGGACGCTGGGAAGGCGACGACGGCGCCTGGGACGCCGCGTTCGCCCGGCTCGCCCCGCACGTCCTGTGGCCCGGATCCGGCTGATCCCTGAACCCCCGGGGGCCACGGTTCCCCGGAGGGCGGGCGCCGCCCGACCCCTCCCGCCCGTCCGACCCCACCGAGGAGCCCATGTCTGTGTCCGCACACCCCTTGTGGCGCACGGTCGTCCTCTCGCCGCACTTCGACGACGCCGCGCTCTCCCTGGGCGGGCTGCTGCCCCTGCTGCCCGGGCCGACCGCGATCGTCACCGTGTACGGCGGCGCCCCGCCCGCGGACGCTCCGACGTCCTGGTGGGACAGCTCCTGCGGCTTCTCCTCCGCGGCCGAGGCCCACCGGTGCCGCCGGGCCGAGGACGCCGCGGCGTGCGACCTGCTCGGTGCCGAACAGGTGGTGCTCGACCATCCCGACGGTCCCTACGCCGACAGCGCCGAACTCCCCGGCCTGGACGCCTTTGTGGAGACTCTCGCGCCGGATGTCCGCCTCCTCGTCCCGCTCGGCACGAACCAGCCCGACCACGCGACGGTGCGGCGCCGGGCCCTGAAGGTCCTCGCCGGCCTCCGCGCGCCCCTGCCCTGGGTCTACGCGGACCTCCCCTACACCGGCCATCTGCCCGAGTGGGGAACCGACGAGGCCGACGCCGCCCTCAGGGCGAACACCACCTACGGCCCGGCGTACCGGGAACTGCTGGACGGCCACCGCACCACGGTCCGGCACGGTCTGCGCCTCGACGACGACCAGTGGGCACGCAAGCGGGCGGCCGTGCTGTGCCACGGCTCGCAGCAGGCCATGCTCGCCGGTGACCACGGCGGATTCCTCGCCCGCACGGGACCGCTGAGCGCCGAGTTGGTCTGGTCCCTGGAGCCCGGGACACCTCCGGACGCGGGGTCCTGACGTCGGCGGACGGCGCGCGTTGACCGGAACGGGTGATGCCAGTGGTCCACCCCAGAGGCAGTTATCCACAGGGCTGGTCGACGTGCCGGGCGACGCGTACGGTTTCGTCGCATGAAGATCCTCATCAGCGCCGACATGGAGGGCGCCACCGGTGTCACCTGGCCTGCCGACGTGCTGCCGGGCACTCCCCAGTGGGAGCGCTGCCGGGTCCTGTTCACCTCCGATGTGAACGCCGCGGCTGTCGGCTTCTTCGACGGCGGCGCCGATGAGGTGCTCATCAACGAAGCGCACTGGACCATGCGCAATCTGCTGCTGGAGCAGCTGGACGAGCGGGTGCAGATGCTCACCGGGAAGCACAAGTCGCTGTCCATGGTCGAGGGCGTGCAGCACGGCGACGTGGACGGCATCGCCTTCGTCGGCTATCACACGGGCGCCGGCACCCAGGGCGTGCTCGCGCACACCTACCTGGCCAACTCGATCACGGGCGTATGGCTGAACGGCACCCGGGCGAGCGAGGGCCTGCTGAACGCGCACGTGGTCGCGGAGTACGGCGTGCCGGTCGTCCTCGTCACCGGGGACGACCTGACCTGCGTCGACGCCGGGGGATACGCGCCCGCGGCCCGCACGGTCGCGGTGAAGGACCATGTCTCGCGGTACGCGGCGGTGTGCCGCACCCCGGCCCGTACCGCGGCCGACATCCGTGCCGCGGCCAAGGAGGCGACCGCGCTCGCCGTGCGCCACGATCCGGTGCGCGGCGGGCCGTTCACCGTGGAGCTGGAATTCGACGCGGACCATCTGGCGGCCGCCGCCACCGTCGTGCCCGGGGTCGCGGGCAGCGGGGAACGGCGGGTCGCCTACAGCAGCGAGACCATGTTCGAAGGCATCCGCGCTTTCAAAGCGGTCACGACGATCGTCTCGGCGGCGATGGAGGAGCAGTATGGCTGACGTGACAGGGCCCATCGACGACCGGGCGCTCGAGGAGGTGGTGACCTTCACCTCCGAGCTCATCCGGATCGACACGACCAACCGCGGGGGCGGGGACTGCGTCGAGCGGCCCGCCGCGGAGTATGTGGCGCAGCGGCTCGCCGACGCCGGAATCGAACCGACCCTGCTGGAGCGCACCCCCGGACGCACCAATGTCGTCGCGCGCATCGAGGGCACCGATCCGTCGGCCGACGCCCTGCTGGTCCACGGTCATCTGGACGTCGTGCCCGCCGAACCCGACGACTGGACGGTGCACCCCTTCTCCGGTGAGATCCGCGACGGCGTCGTCTGGGGCCGCGGCGCGGTCGACATGAAGAACATGGACGCGATGATCCTGGCGGTCGTCCGGGCCTGGGCCAGGGCGGGCGTCAGGCCCCGGCGGGACATCGTCATCGCCTACACCGCCGACGAGGAGGCCAGCGCGGCCGACGGCTCCGGCTTCCTCGCCGACGAGCACCCCGGTCTCTTCGAGGGGTGCACGGAAGGGATCAGCGAGTCCGGGGCGTTCAGCTTTCACGCCGGTCCCGGGATGACGCTCTACCCCATCGCCGCGGGGGAGCGGGGCACCGCCTGGCTCAAGCTCACCGCACACGGGCGGGCCGGTCACGGCTCCAAGGTCAACCGGACCAACGCGGTCAGCCGCCTCGCGGCCGCCGTCGCCAGGATCGGGGACCACCGGTGGCCGCTGCGGCTCACCCCGACAGTGCGTGCGGCTCTCGCCGAGCTCGCCGCCCTTCAGGGCCTCGACGCCGATGTGGAAGCCGACGACTTCGACGCGGACGAACTGATGCTGAAGCTCGGCACGTCCGCGGCCCTCGTCGAGCCGACCGTGCGCAACAGCGCCAATCCGACCATGCTGGACGCCGGCTACAAGATCAATGTGATCCCCGGCCATGCCACGGCATTCGTCGACGGACGCATGGTGCCCGGCGGCGAGGACGAGTTCCGCGAGACCATGGACCGGCTGACGGGACCGGACGTGGACTGGGAGTTCCATCACCGGGAGGTGCCCCTCCAGGCACCCGTCGACTCCCCGACCTTCGCCCAACTGCGCGCGGCCGTCGAGCGGTTCGACCCCGAAGGCCATGTCGTGCCGTACTGCATGCCGGGCGGCACCGATGCCAAGCAGTTCTCCCGGCTCGGGATCACGGGCTACGGCTTCTCGCCGCTGAAGCTGCCCCACGGCTACGACTACGCGGCGATGTTCCACGGTGTCGACGAGCGGGTCCCGGTGGAGGCACTCCACTTCGGGGTGCGGGTGCTCGACCATTATCTGCGGTCCGCATAGGGGGAGTTGGAATGGTACCGACAGGAGCCTACGGAACGTGGCCGTCGCCGATCGACGCGGCGCTCGCCGCGTCGCACAGCGGCAGGCCCGAGTTCCCCGGCATGGTCGGTGACGAGGTCTGGTGGACGGCGCCGCGCCCCACCGAAGGCGGCAGACGGGCCCTGATGCGCCGCCGGGCCGACGGCGTCGAGGAATCCGTGCTCCCCGCTCCGTGGAACGTCCGCAGCCGCGTCATCGAGTACGGCGGACACCCCTGGGACGGCGTCGTGGAAGGCGACGGCGGAGCGCTCGTCGTCTTCGTGAACTTCGTCGACCAGCGGCTGTACGCCTACGAGCCGGACGAGCCCGGTGCCGAGCCGCGCCCCCTCACGCCGTTGTCGTCGGTCGGCGGGGGCCTGCGCTGGGCCGAGCCGAGGATCCACGCCGAGCGGAACGAAGTGTGGTGCGTGCTGGAGGAGTTCACCGGCGCGGCACCCACCGATGTGCGGCGCGTGATCGCTGCCGTGCCACTGGACGGCTCGGCAGCCCGGGACCGCGGCGCCGTGCGGGAGCTCTCCGACGACCGCCACCGCTTCGTCACCGGGCCGCGGCTCTCGCCGGACGGACGCCACGCGGCCTGGATCGCCTGGGACCATCCGCGGATGCCCTGGGACGGCACCGTGGTGATGCTCGGCGAGGTCACCCACGACGGCCCGTTCGCCTCGGTGCGCCCCGTCGTCGGCGAGAGCGACGAGTCCGTCTGCCAGGTCGACTGGGCTCCGGACGGCTCGCTGCTCTTCGTCTCCGACGCCGGCAACTGGTGGGAGCTCCAGCGCGTCCGGCCGGAAGCCCTCGGGTCCGGTGTCGCGCGGCCCACCCCGCTGTGCCCCGGCCGCGGGGAGGAGTTCGGCGGGCCGCTGTGGAAGCTGGGCCTCACCTGGTTCCGCCCCCTGGCCGACGGACTCGTCGCCGTGATCCACGGCAAGGGCGCCACCACCCTCGGGATACTCGACCCGGAGACCGGCGAACTCGTGGACGCCGCCGGGCCCTGGACCGACTGGGCCCCCATGCTCACCGTGCACGGCGACCGGGTGATCGGCGTGGCGGCCAGCCCCCGCAGCGCCTACGAGATCGTCGAGCTGGACACCCGCACGGGGCGTACCCGGGTCATCGGCTCGGCGCATGACGACCCGGTGGACCCGGCGTACTACCCGGAGCCGCAGATCCGTACCTTCGCCGGTCCCGACAACCGTGCGATCCATGCGCACATCTACCCGCCGCACAGCCCCGACCGGGTGGCGCCCGACGACGAGCTGCCGCCCTTCGTGATCTGGGCCCACGGCGGCCCCACCAGTCAGGTCCCCCTCGTCCTCGACCTGGAGATCGCCTACTTCACCTCGCGCGGCATCGGGGTCGCCGAGGTGAACTACGGCGGCTCCACCGGATACGGCAGGGAATACCGCGAGCGCCTGCGCGAGCAGTGGGGGGTCGTCGACGTCGAGGACTGTGCGGCCGTCGCCGCCTCCCTCGCCGCCGAGGGCACCGCGGACCCGGCCCGCCTCGCCATCCGTGGCGGCAGCGCCGGAGGATGGACCACCGCCGCATCCCTGACCAGCACCGATGTGTACGCCTGCGGCACGGTCATCTACCCCGTGCTGGACCTGGTGAGCTGGGCCGCGAGCGAGACCCACGACTTCGAGTCCCGCTATCTGGAGTCGTTGATCGGACCGATCGACGAGGTGCCCGGCCGCTATCGCGAGCGCTCGCCGTCGGAGCACGTCGACCGGATCTCCACACCGTTCCTGCTGCTCCAGGGTCTCGACGACGTCATCTGCCCGCCCGTGCAGTGCGAGCGGTTCCTGGCGCGGATGGCGGGCCGCGGTGTGCCGCACGCCTACATCGCCTTCGAGGGGGAGGGTCACGGCTTCCGCCGCGCGGAGACCATGATCCGCGCCTTGGAGGCCGAACTCTCCCTGTACGCACAGACCTTCGGGATCGCCCGGTCCGACATCCCGCTGCTGGAGCTCAAGAAGTGACCGTCACGCCCCTGACGCGGCCCCGACGACTGCGGGCGGGGGACAGGGTCGCCGTCGTCGCACCGAGCGGTCCCGTCCCCGACGACCGCCTGGAGGAGGGCCTCGGCATCCTGCGGGGCTGGGGCCTGGAGCCTGTCGTGATGCCCCATGTCCGGGGGCGGCACCCGGAGTTCTGGTACCTCTCCGCATCCGACGACGACCGCGCCCGGGACCTGACCGAGGCCTGGTGCGACCCCTCGGTGTCGGCCGTCATCTGCGCCCGCGGGGGCTACGGCGCGCAGCGCATGACCGACCTCCTCGACTGGACGGCCATACGGTCCGCCGGGTCCAAGGTGTTCGTCGGTTACAGCGATGTGACCGCCCTGCACGAGGCGTTCGCGACCCGCATGGGCCTTGCCACACTGCACGGGCCGATGGTGGGTGCGGTCACCTTCCTCAAGGACGACCGCACGCAGGAGTCGCTGCGGGCCACACTGTTCGAGCCGGAGTCGGTGCGCACACTCGGCCTGGACACGGCCCGCACGATGATCCCCGGCCGGGCCCGGGGCGTCACCCTCGGCGGTTGCGTCAGCCTCCTCGCCGCGGACCTCGGCACACCGCACGCCAGACCCTCCGCCCGGGGCGGACTGCTGCTGCTGGAGGACGTGGGCGAAGAGGACTACCGCCTCGACCGGGTGCTCACCCAGCTCCTGCGCACCGGCTGGCTCGACGGCGTCGCGGGTGTCGCCCTCGGCTCCTGGGCGCAGTGCGGCCCGTACGAACAGATCCGGGCCGTCCTCCGGGACCGGCTGGGCGGCCTCGGTGTCCCGGTGGTCGAGGAGCTGGGCTTCGGGCACAGCGACACCGCTCTGACGATGCCGCTCGGCGTTCCGGCGGTGCTGGACGCCGAGTCGTGCACCCTCACGCTGGACGAGCCGGCGCTGATCTGACGACGGTCAGTTGCCGAGCGCCGCGTACCCCGGCCTGATGACCTCGTCGATCAGCCGGCGGCGCTCCGGCAGCGGCAGGAACGCGGACTCGACCGCGGCGACCGTGAGCTCCTCGAAGATCTCGGGCCCGTAGCCGAACGCGTCGGCCATGTGCTGGAACTCCTGGCTCATGGTCGTCCCCGACACCAGTCGGTTGTCGGTGTTGAGCGTGACGCGGAAGCCGAGGCGGCGCAGCAGGTCGAGCGGGTGCGTCGCGTAGTCCTTGGCCGCCCCCGTCTGGAGGTTGGAGGTCGGGCAGACCTCCAGCGCGATGCTGTTGTCCCGGACGTAGGCGGCGAGCCCGCCCAGCTCCGCCGTGCCGTCGTCGTGCACCGTGATGTCGTCGGTGATGCGCACACCGTGCCCGATCCGCTCGGCGCCGCAGATCTGCACGGCCTCGTGGATCGACTCGGCTCCCACGGCCTCGCCCGCGTGGATCGTGAAGTGGCAGTTGTGCCGCTTCAGATGCTGGAAGGCGGGCAGATGGCGGGCCGGCGGGTTGCCGATCTCGCCGCCCGCGATGTCGAAGCCCGCCACTCCACGGTCCCGGTGGGCAACCGTGAGCTCCGCTATCTCCAGCGACCGGTCGGTGTGACGCATGCCGGTGAGCAGGGCGCGGACGGTGATCCGGCCGTCCGCGCGGCGCTCGCCCTCGCGGAATCCGGCGTTGACCGCGTCGACGACCTCGTCGAGGGTCAGACCGCGCTCCAGGTGCTGCTCGGGGGCGTAGCGCACCTCGGCGTAGACGACGCCGTCCGCCGCCAGGTCCTCGGCACACTCCGCCGCGATACGCTCCAGCGCCTCGCGGGTCTGCATCACCGCGCAGGTGTGGGCGAAGGTCTCCAGATAGCGCTCGAGCGAGCCGGAGTCCGCCGCGTCACGGAACCAGGTCGCGAGCGCGGCCGGGTCCTCGGTGGGCAGATCGCGGTAGCCGCATTCCCGGGCCAGTTCGATGATCGTGGCGGGGCGCAGGCCGCCGTCGAGGTGGTCGTGGAGGACGGCCTTGGGCGCGCGCAGGATGTCAGACAAGTGCATGCACCGGGAGTGTACGGCACCATCTCCGGGTGGGCCGTGACGGCCGTCTCACGGGCCGGCCGGTCAGTTCGTCTGGAGCACCGGCATCGCGGGCGCGCCCGTCGGCAGCATGTGCTTGGCGGCCAGGATCGCGGTGTCCCCGACCCGTACCACCTGCGTGATCAGTACGGCGGGGGTGTCGGCCGCCCGGCCCAGCTGCTCGCCGCGCCGCCGGCCGAGCAGCGTCGCGCTCACCGCGCTGTGCGCGGTCAGGGCCACCCCGCGCGAGGCGCCGGTCAGGACGGCGAGCATCGAGCCGGCAGGGGCGGACGCGGTGCGCAGCGCCTCGGCGAAGTCGCGGTGCGCCTTCTCCAGCACCTCGTCGGCGGCCGCCCACTCCTGACTGAGCGCAGCCGCCGTACCGTCTCCGGCCAGCAGGGACTCCCAGAACCGCAGCTCCGCACCGGCCGGTGCCAGCAGATGCTGGGTGGTGAAGTCGGTGGGTTCCTCGACCGTGCGCAGCAGCGGCCGCACCCGGAGCGGGGAGCCCGCGGCGAGCAGGTCCTCCAGCGGCTGGATGTGCTCGTAGCCCCGCCGGGGCGGACGATCGCTCACGGTCCTGCCGACTCCCCGCCGGACCGAGAGCAGTCCGTCCTCCTGGAGCAGGAGCAGGGCCTCGCGCAGGGCGGGTCTGCTCACGCCCAGTTCACCGGCCAGCCGGGGTTCCGACGGCAGGGTGGATCCGGGCGGGTAGGTGCCGTCGTGGATCGCGTCGGCGATCCGCTCGTACAGCACGACGACCGGTCTGCGCTGCTGACCGCCGACTGCCATGGCCCCTCCTCGGTTCGCCTCGACCACTTGTCAGACAAGGATGGTGAACGGCGCTCAGGGTGGCAAGCCGCCGACGGCCGGTGTCGTCAGCTTGCCATGCCTCCACCCGTACGCCTGGCTCCGGTGTCCGGCAGGCCCCGGTCCGCGGGTGGAGACCTGACGCGATGTCGGATTCCTCCGCCCGCTTTCCTCCCGCCGCCTTCCTCGCGTCGCGCACATTGAAGACCCGGTGGACGCGCGTGAGGATGGAACGATGCGAAATATCGTGATCGTCGACGCTCCCTCGAACCTGGGCCTGCGCCCGCCCGCCCCCGGAGCCGTGCCGGGCTGCTACAAGCTCGCCGGCGCGCTGCGCGAACAGCGCATCGTTCAGCGGCTCGGAGCCTTCGAGGGCGGTGTCGTCGTACCGCCCCGCTACGACCGGGGCGACTGGCAGGAGGGCGACGGAGTCTTCAACGCCGGCGCGATCGCCGCGTACACCCCCAGGCTCGCGGACCGCATCGAACACCATGTGCGCGCCGGTGACTTCCCTCTGGTCCTCGGCGGCGACTGCTCGATCCAGCTCGGCGCCTCGCTCGCCCTGCGCCGGCTCGGCCGGTACGGACTCGCCGCGGTCGACGCCTCCGCGGACTTCCGGCACCCCGGCAACTCCGCGCACGTGGGCGCGGCGGCCGGTGAGGAACTGGCACTCGCCACCGGGCGCGGCCAGGAGGACCTGACGAACCTGGAAGGGCTGCGTCCCTACCTGCGGGACGAGGACATCCGGCTGATCGGCATCCGCGACTGCTTCCACGACGACCGCGCCGAACTCGCCGAGCTGAAGATCCCCACGATGACCGTGGCGGAACTGCGGGAGTGGGGCATCCCCGAACTGACGTCGGCCGTCGTGCAGACCCTCGAAGTGCCCCCGCTGGAGGGCTACTGGGTCCATCTCGACGCCGATGTGCTGGACCCGCGCGTCATGCCCGCCGTCGACAGCCCCGACCCGGACGGCCTGCTGCCGCACGAACTGACGCTGCTGCTCAAGGGACTGGTGCGGTCGCCCCGCTGCGTGGGCATGAATGTGACCGTGTACGACCCCGATCTCGACCCTGAGGGCGGCGCGGGAGCGCTGCTCACCGACCTGATCGTCGCCGCCTTCACCGAGGACTGACCCCCCGAGCCCTCTGGCCGGGGCGGCGACAAAGCTGTTCCATGGTCGTCGGGTTGCCGCCGGAACCGTCGGCCGGCCCCGCGGCGAGCAAAGCGAGGTTGCCTTGGCCACGACCGTCCGGCGCACCGTACTGACCCTGCCCGCAGCCCCCGTGGGGCCGCCGAACCCGCTGCCCGCGCTGCGACCGCTCGACGAGATGCACGCGATCGACGAGCGGACCAGAGTGGAACTGCCGCGTGAGATGGCGCGGCAGATCGGCTACGAGCCGTTGCGCACCCTGCTGCCGGTGCGTGTGCTCGACGGCTACGGCCGCGACCGCGCCGCCGCCGATCTCGACGCGATCGTCATCGAGAACGACCACCTGCGTGCGACCGTGCTCCCGGGCCTCGGCGGCCGGATCCACTCGCTGCACCACAAGCCCACCGGCCGTGAACTCCTGTACCGCAACCCGGTGTTCCAGCCTGCCGACTTCGCGCTCAACGGTGCCTGGTACTCCGGCGGCATCGAGTGGAACATCGGCGCGACCGGCCACACCACGCTGTCCTGCGCACCCCTGCACGCGGCCGTCGTGCCCGCCCCGGACGGCGGCGAGATGGTCAGGCTCTGGGAGTGGGAACGGCTGCGGGACCTGCCCTTCCAGGTCGATCTGTGGCTTCCCGCCGACTCCGCGTTCCTTCATGTCGGCGTGCGGATCCGCAATCCTCACGAGAAGCCCGCGCCCGTGTACTGGTGGTCCAACATCGCCGTCGAGGAGCACGCGACCACCCGCGTGCTCGCCCCCGCCGACGAGGCCTGGCACTTCGGCTACGAACGCAGCCTGCGCCGGGTGCCCGTGCCGGAGTACCGCGGTGCGGACCGGACGTACCCGCTGCGCAGTGAGTACCCGGCGGACTACTTCTACGAAGTCCCTCCCGAAGCGCGCAAGTGGATCACCTCCCTGGACGCCGCGGGACAGGGGCTCGTCCAGACGTCGACCGACACCCTGCGCGGCCGGAAGCTGTTCCTGTGGGGCTCCGGACGCGGTGGCCGGCGCTGGCAGCAGTGGCTGACCGAGCCGGACACCCCGGGATATGCCGAGATCCAGGCCGGTCTCGCCCGCACCCAGCTGGAACACGTACGGCTGGACGGCGGCGAGGAGTTCAGCTGGCTGGAGTCGTACGGCCCGCTGGCCGCGGACCCCGGCACGGTGCACGGCGAGGACTGGGGCGCCGCCCGTGCCGAGGTGGAGGCGCGCCTCGCGGACGCGCTGCCGCGCGAGGCCGTCGACGCCGCGTACGAGGCCTGGCTGCCCTGCGCGGACGCCGAGCCGGGCGCCCGGCTCGCCCGCGGATCCGGCTGGGGCGCGCTCGAAGTCCAGCGCGGTGGTCACAAACTGCCCGGCACACCCTTCGACGAGTCGACACTCGGCGAGGAACAGGCGCCCTGGCGCGAGCTGTTGACCTCCGGTGTCCTGCCCGAGCCGCGCCGCGTCGCCCCGCCGGGCCCCTCACTCGTCGCGCCGCACTGGCGGGACATGCTGGAGACCGCTCCCGCCGACCCGCTGACCGAATACCACCTGGGTGTCGCCCAGTGGCACGCCGGCGATCTCGCGCAGGCCGTCCGGAGCTGGGAGCGGGGACTGGCACTCGCCCCCTCGCGCTGGCCGTTGCTGCGCTGCCTCGCCGTCGCCGACCAGGAGGGCGGCAACGGCCAACGGGCCGCCGACCGCTATCTGGAGGCCTTCGACGACCTGTGCCAGGAGCGTCGCGACGACGGCGAGGCGTGGACGGCGGCGCTGGCGGCTCTCGCCCGTGAGGCGATCGACGCCCTCCTCGCGGCCGACCGCCCCGCCGACGCCCGCTCGGTCTGGTCCCGGCTGCGTCCGGCGGTACGGCAGCGCGGCCGGTTCCGTCTCGCGGAGGCCAGACTGCTCCTGGCCGAAGGCCGGCCGCGGGAGGCGCGGGCGGTCTTCGACGAGGGCTTCGAGGTCGCCGACCTGCGGGAGGGTGCGGAGATCCTCAACGAGGTCTGGGCGGCCACGACGGACGACCCGCTGCCCGACGCGTACGAGTACCGGATGCGGCCCCAGGGCTGACGCACGCGCCCCGGCGGCCGGTGCTCAGACCGCCTTGCGGTCGACGTACTCGAAGACCGTGCCGTCGGGGTGAACGGCGATCAGATTGCGGCCCGCCGGGGTGGGGACCGGTCCTGCCACGACCTGCGCGCCGGCCTGGGAGAGGGTGGCGTACGCGTCGTCCACGTCGGCGACCGCGATCGTCGCCGTCACCTTGCGCAGCACTTCGAGCTCCGACTCGGGGCCGCTCATCAGCAGGAAGCAGCCGACGGCCGCCACCGAGACACCGCCGCGCTCGAAGCGCATCGGCTCGGTGCCGGTGAGGCCTTGGTAGAAGGCCGCCGCGGCCTCCAGGTCGTCGACGCAGATGCGCAGCGTGGTTCCCAGGATCTCCATACGCAGAGCCTAGTAAAAGGGGGCGGGGAGGCGGAATCGGTTGCCCGATTGAGGGTGTGATGCGAAGGTCCGCGCCGCCGGTCGTGCCTGCGGGGGAGGGCGTGCCGCTGCCCCTGCGGGCGGTCAGGCCCGGCAGAGCACCTCGGCGTGCGGCACCAGGAAGCAGGCGTCCTCGTGCGAGCCCCACGCGAGCCAGCCCTCGGCGATGGCGGTCAGGCGGTCGGCGGTGGTGTGACCGCCGTCGACGGCGAGTTCGGCGTACACCGATGCCGTCGTACGGTCCGCCCACAGCCCGCTCCACCAATTCCGGTCCTGCGCTCCGGCGAAGCACCATGCCGAGGCGGTGACGGTGACCTCGTCGAAGCCTGCGGCGCGCGCCCAGGACAGCAGCTGTCGACCCGCGTCGGGCTCACCGCCGTTCGCCCGTGCGACCCGACGGTAGAGGTCCAGCCACTCGTCCAGCAGAGGCACCTCGGGGAACCAGGTGAAGGTGCCGTAGTCGCTGTCGCGCGCGGCGACCGTGCCGCCGGGGCGGCAGACCCGCCGCATCTCGCGCAGCGCCTGGACCGGGTCGCCCACGTGCTGAAGGACCTGATGGGCATGGACGACGTCGAACGAGTCGTCGGGGAAGTCCAGTGCGTGGACGTCGGCGACGGTGAAGTCCGTGTTGCCCAGGCCGCGTTCGGCGGCCAGCTCACGGGCCTTTTTGACGATGTCGGCGGCCAGGTCCACGCCCGTCACACGGCCCTCGGGGACCAGGGCCGCCAGATCGGCGGTGATGGTCCCCGGGCCGCAGCCGATGTCGAGGATCCGCATGCCGGGCTGCAACTCGTCGAGCAGGTACGCGGCCGAATTGGCCGCGGTGCGCCAGGTGTGCGAGCGCAGTACGGACTCGTGGTGACCGTGGGTGTAGACGGCGGTCTCCTGCGGCATGGCCGGATCTCCTCTGGTGCGAACTGCCCCGGATGATGACACCAGCCTAGGCGGAATTGCCGCATATTGAGACCGCTGTCTTGCATGATGGACGCGGAGCGGGCGTGGCGCGTTAGGCACCGAGGCCGCCGGGTACCCGCGCCCCATGGACACGAACCTGTCGGATCTTGCGGCTCAGAATGTGGCGCAGGTCGTCCGGGACGCCATCAAGGACGAGTTGCGCGAGCAGACCAGGAAGCAGCGGCACGCCGCCCGTATGTACGCGGGCGCCAGTGCCGCCGGTCTCTACGGCGGTGCGGCGGTCGTCGCCTGCGCCGTCCTCGCGCTCGCTCTGGTGATGCCCGGCTGGGCGGCCGCCCTCATCGTCGCCGTCCTGCTGCTGGCCGCGGCCGAGATGATGAAGCGCGCCGCGAAGCCGGGGCCGGGCGCGGCCGTCGCCGGCACGGCCGGAACCGCGGCGGCGGCCGACGAGCCGCCCATGCCGGAGGCGCCCCCGGTCGTACCGCCCGCCGGGAGCCCGGTCGGCCCGCCGCCCGTCACGCCGCCGGCCGTGCCGCACGCACGCGAGAAGGAGTAGGTCTCACAGGCAAGTCCCCGACCCGGCAACGGGATGGTGCGGACAGGTGAGGGGGCGTCCACCGCGGTGGACGCCCCCTCACCTGTCCGCAGGTGGGGCGAGCGAGGCCGCCTTCCGCGTCGGGCTGGTGAAGGCTAGGGTTTCGCCGCAGCGAGCCACCCACGAGGAGCTGAGGCATGCCCGGTCGTCCGAGCGCGCGTTGACGTTGTAGGCCGCGACCGGCCTGTCATCGCGTGCTGCCCTTGACGTTGCGGCACAGCGAGCCTTCCCTGCCCGAACCGGTGCGCCTGATAGGCGCCGGGTGACGGGCCTCGTTGTCGGCAACCCGAGGGATTCCCGTGCCGTCCGCTTCCTCCGCTGTATCCGATTCCGGTCGGCCCGCTCCGTCGAGCCTGTGGCGGGACGCCGACTTCCGCAGACTCTGGATGGGGCAGACAGCCTCCCAACTCGGCGAACACGCGAATCTGGTGGTTCTGCCGCTCTTCGCCGTCCTGACGCTCGACGCCAGTGCCGGCCAACTGGGCGCCCTCCGGGCGGTGGGGCAGGCGCCGATCCTGTTGCTCTCGCTCTTCGTCGGCGCATGGGTCGACAGGTGGCGGACCCGTACGACGATGGTGCTCACGGACGTCGGCCGGGCCCTGGTCCTGGGCGTCGCGGCCGTTGCCGGCCTCTTCGGCGTGCTCGGCCTGCCCGCGCTGCTGGCGCTCGCCTTCGCCGTCGGGACCCTGTCCGTGTTCTTCGACGTGGCCTACCAGGCGTCTCTCGTACGACTGGTGGAACGCGGCCAACTGGTGCGAGGCAACAGCGCGCTGGAGGGCAGCCGGTCCGCGGCGCAGATCGGCGGTCCCGCTCTCGGCGGCGCGTTGGTGACCCTGCTGTCGGCGCCGCTCGCCACCGCCTCCAACGCGCTGTTCTTCGCGCTGTCGTTCCTGTCGATCCGGCAGATCCGCCGCTCCGAATCCGTCCCGGAACGCGCGGAACGTCCCTCCCGGGTCTGGCGGCGGATCCATGAGGGCCTGCGATTCGTCGCCGGAGATACCGCACTGCGCAGCGTGTGCCTGGCCTCGGCCGCCTTCCAGTTCTCCTTCGCGGCCATGATGACCGTCTATCTGCTCTTCCTGTCGCGGGAACTGCACCTGTCGGGCACCGTCGTCGGGCTGGCACTCGCGGCGGCAGGACCGGGCGCACTTGTGGGCTCAGCGCTGGCCGCCCGCCTGCCGAGCCGGTTCGGCCATGGCGTCGTGCTCGTGTGTGCGGCGGCACTCGGCGACGGCGTGTTCCTGTGTGTGCCCGCGCTGCACGGCTCCTCCGCGGTGACGGTTCCCGTACTCCTGGCAGCCGGCTTCGTGTTCGGGCTCGGCGGCCAGTTGGTGAACGTCACGGTCATGGCCGTCCGGCAGGCCGTCACTCCGGCCGGGATGCAGGGCCGCGCGGCCGCGACGATCACGTTCGTCGGCATGGGACTGACCCCGCTCGGTTCTCTGCTCGGCGGATTCCTGGCGCAGGAGTGGGGACTGCGCACCAGCCTTCTGGTGACGGCCGCAGGCATGCTGCTGTCCCCGGCGGTCATGGCTGTGTCCCCACTCGCACGCCTGGGACGGGAGCTTCCCGCCCCGCCCGCCGGACCGCAGGTCTCCCCCGGCGTGCCGCCGGCCTCACCCGACGCGCCGCCGAGCTCGCGCTGGTCGAAGTGAGGCCCTGCCCACCCGACGTGGCGCGCGCTCGCGACAGGCCGCCGGCGGGCGACGCCCCGTGCGTCCGCACGGCACGCCAGGCGTTACAGCAGAGCCTGCGGCCGGTACACCGTGAGCGCTTCCGCCGCCTTGTCGATGACCAACTCACCGGGGGCCTCGGTCACTTCACCGTCGAACGCCAGCGGAGTGCCCGGCGCCAGGCCCGTGATACGGACCCTGCGCAGCTTCTGCGCCGCGTGCACCGGCGACCGGCTCAGGGGTCCCGAGAGTGCCGCCGCCAGCAGCCGTAGGCCCGGCCACCGGCCGCCGTGCACGACGCGTACGTCCAGCAGTCCGTCGGCGAGGTCCAGCCGGTGTCCGGGCGTCGGCCCCATGCGCTGGTACATGCCGTTGCCCGCGAACAGCAGCCACATCGGGCGCCGGCGGCCCTGGACGTCGGCCTCCAGGGGATGCTCGCCGCGCAGGACGACCAGCGCCGCGAGCACCCCCGCCGGCCAGCCGCCGATCCGCGGCGACCAGTGCTCGCGGATGCGGACCAGCTCCGGGTAGACGCCCAGGCTGAAGGTGTTGAGGAAGTATCCGGAGCGCTCCTTGCCCTCGGCGGAGGGCGGGCCGGGCGTGAAGCGGCCGAGGTCGACCTTGACGGCCTCGCCGCCCGCGAGCGCCCGGCACGTGTCGTGCACCGACTCGATGCCGAGGTCGTAGGCGAAGTGGTTGAACGTACCGCCGGGAAAGACCGCCAACGGCACACCGCGGTGCGCGGCCACGACGGCCGCCCGGTTGATGGTGCCGTCGCCGCCGAAGATGCCGAGCGCCCGGCCGCGTCCGGCCGCCTTCTCCAGCTCCGCGTGCAGATCCTCCGGTTCGCATTCCACGACCTCGGCCATCGGCAGAGCCTCTTGCAGCAGGTGCGAGGAATCCGCCGATCCCGACTGCCGGTTGACCACGACCACCAGGCCGTCGCCGCCGGCCAGCACGGGCGCGCTGGTCTGCGGCCGTCCGGGCGGCGGCAGCTGGGACCTGGTCGGCACCAGACCGCGGACGGCGAAGGCCGCCCCGACGCCCAGCGCCGCCCCCACCAGGACGTCGCTCGGGTAGTGCACGCCCGTGTAGATACGGGAGAACGCCACCGAGACCGCGGCGGGGGCGATGATCCCGCCCCAGCTCTTGGACTCCAGGGCGACCCCGGTCGCGAAGGCGGCGGCCGAGGCGGCGTGCCCGGACGGGAAGGACGTGGTGAACGGCTGCCGCTTCAGCTGCCGTATCACCGGCACCGCGTCCAGCATCGGCCGCGCCCGGCGCACCGACCGCTTCGCGACCGTGTTGATGGTGGCCGAGGCCAGTGCCAGAGACGCCACACCGCGTACGGCCGCCCGGCGCGAGCGGGGGCTGCGCCCCAGCGCCACCATCCCGGCCGCCGCACCGAACCAGAGCAGTCCGTGGTTGGCGCTGCGGCTCAGCCGTGGCAGCACCGGCTCGGCACCGGGCCACTCCCGGGCCGCGACCGTGCTGAAGATCTGCCGGTCCCAGCTGCTGAGCAGCGCCGAGATTCTGTCCCGGAGCTGAGGGTTCACCTGTGTATGAGCGTCAGACATGGGTCGCGGGTACCCCGTGGACGGGCCCGCCACGCTGAACGCCCGGCATCGGGCACCCGTCCGTCCGGCATCCGCGAACACCCCGACAGATGCCCCCGCTGCGTTCGCGCGGACCGGCTCTCCCGCGCGGCGGGCTCGGGCAAACCTCCGTATAAAGGGCTCGTGGGCCGGGCGGGCCCTCGGGACACGAACGGCGGAGGCGGCGGCATGCAGCGGACGGACCCGGAAGGCCGCGGACCTGTCCGCTACGGACCACCCGCGCCCGAACCGGGACTCCCCGTACTGCCCGAGCTCGCCGAGGCGACCGCCGCGGCGGCCGCACGGCCCGTGGGCGAGCCGCCGGGGGGCGGCCCCGAGCTGCGTGAGGCGGCCTGCGGCTACTGGTCGCGGCGCGGGCTGCGCAGCCGGTCCGACGAGGTCGTCGCCGCCTCCGGCCCGCAGCCCCTGCTGTTCGCCCTCATCGCCGCCCACCGCGGGGACGTGATGCTGCCCCGGCCCTGCCCCGCCTGGTGGACCCCGCAGGCCCGGCTCCTCGGCCGGCCCGCGTATCACGTACCGACCCCGGCGGAGTGCGGCGGCGTACCCGACCCGTACGCACTGCTGGAGACCGTGCGCCGGGTGCGCGCGGAGGGCGGCGACCCGGGGCTGCTGCTGCTCTCCGTCGCCGACGACCCCACCGCGACCGTGGCGCCGCCCGAGCTCGTGCGCGAGGCCTGCGAGGCTGCCGTCGCCGAGGGCCTGCTCATCATCAGCGACGAGACCTGGCGGGACACCCTCCACCGGCCGCACGAGACGGTGCTGGTCAGCCCGGCGGAGATGTGCCCGGGGGAGGTCACCGTCCTCAGCGATCTGGCCGGCGGGCTGATGCCCGCCTCGTGGCCGGTCGCCGTCGCCCGGTTCCCCCCGACGGAGCAGGGGGCAGCCCGGCGCGCCAGAACCCTCGACATCCTCACCGCCCTCGGCGCCGTGGTGGCGGAACCCGTCGCGGCCGCCGCCGCCCTGGCACTGGACGAGCCCGGGCCCGTCGTCACCAGGTCGGAGCAGGCGGCCGGGCTGTACGGGGCCGTGACCACCGCGATGCACCACGCGGTGCTCGTGTCCGGAGCGGTCGCCCGCCCGCCGCAGGCCGGCCGGCATCTCTACGCCGACCTCGGCCCGCTGCGCGCCCCTCTCGCCCGGCTGGGTGTGACCGACTCCATGGAGCTCGAGGAGTATCTGAGCGACCGTCTCGGGTCACCCGCGCCCGGCGGGCACCGTTTCGGTGACGAGCTGGGCGAGCTGCGGGTGCGGCTGGCCGCGGGGCCGTTGCTGGGCGCAGACCCCGAACAGCGTCACGCGTCCCTCACCTCACCGGCGCCCCTGGAATTGCCGCACGTATCCAGGGCATTGAGCATTCTTGGAACGGCCTTCGACGAACTGCGTTGAACGGAGCCCCGGATGACGGAACAGACCGAACAGGCGGAGCACTCGGGACAGGCAGACCGGACCGACCAGGCGCCCGGGGCGGACCTCGCGGGGGCGGCCCTCACCACCTCGGAGCCCACCGCGTCCCTGACCGCCGGCGTACGGCCACACCTCCGGACCCGTCCGATCGGCGAGATCCGTCACTGGCCCCGCTCGTTCGCCGACCGCCTGACCGCACCGCTGCCCGGGGTGCGGGCCATGGCCCGGCTCGCCCGTGAGGGCGCGGTGCGCCCCGGCCGGGACGGCCTCCAGGACATCCCGCTGCTGCCCTTCGAACCCGGTCCGCTGCCCGCCGTCGACGCCACCACCGTGGCTGTCACCTGGGCGGGACACGCCAGTTGGGTGCTGCGCATCGGCGGACTCACCGTGCTGACCGACCCCGTGTGGTCCCGCCGGATCTTCGGCACCCCGGCCCGGGTCACACCCGTCGGGGTGCGGTGGGAGGACCTGCCGCCCGTCGACGCCGTGGTCATCAGCCACAACCACTTCGACCATCTGGACGCTCCGACCCTGAAGAGACTGCCGCGGCACACGCCGGTCTTCGCGCCCGCCGGCCTCGGCCGCTGGTTCCGCCGCCGGCTCTTCACCCGGGTGACCGAGCTCGACTGGTGGGAGGGCGCGGAGCTGGACGGCGTCCGCTTCGACTTCGTACCGGCCCACCACTGGTCCAAGCGGACCCTCGTCGACACGTGCCGCTCGCTGTGGGGCGGCTGGGTGCTCGGCGACCGGCCGGGCCGGTCCGTGTACTTCGCCGGCGACACCGGCTACGGCCACTGGTTCCGCGAGATCGGCCGCCGCCACCCCGGTCTCGATCTCGCGCTCCTGCCCATCGGTGCCTATGCCCCGCGCTGGTGGCTCAGCGATGTGCACACCGATCCGGAGGAGGCCGTACGCGCCTTCGAGGATCTCGGCGCACGGCACATGGCCCCGATGCACTGGGGGACGTTCGTCCTCTCGGCGGAACCGGTCCTCGAACCGCTCGTACGGGTGCGCGCCGCGTGGGAGCGGACCGGCCGGCCGCGCGAGCAGCTGTGGGACCTGCCGGTCGGCGGATCGCGGGTGCTGGACGCGGGCTGACGGGCCTTCGCAGGTGCAGGCGGGACGATCCGGCCGCGACCCGACCGGAGCCCCTACGCGTGCTACCCCGACTGGGCCCCCTACGCGTGCTGCCCCGACGACCCCGACTGGTGCCCCTTCCGGCGCCACCGGCGCCACAGCGGCGGCGCCCCGCTGAGCACCACCGTCAGCGCCACCGCGACGACCACGCCCTTCCACGGTTCGTCGAACAGCGAGCCGCCGAGTATCCCGATCAGCTGGTACGTCGCCGCCCATGCCAGGCACGCCGGGATGTCGCCCCGCACGAACGAGCGCAACGGCATCTTGGCCAGCAGGCAGGCCAGCATCACCGGGATGCGCCCGGCCGGTACCAGCCGCGACAGCACCAGGACCGCCACGCCGTGGTCCTCCAGCTTGCTCTGCGCCTGTTCGAGGTGTTCCGGCGCGGCGCGGTCGCGGAGCGCGGCCAGCCAGCGCGAGCCGTTCTTGGACCTGACGCCGCGCTGCCCGAGCCAGTACAGCGTCACATCGCCCAGGAACGCGGCGAATGACGCCACCAGGAAGACGAACAGCAGGCTCAGCGGAGACGTCTGATGGAAGGCCACCACCGCCGCGGAGCTGACCACCGCCCCCGTCGGCACCACCGGCACCAGGGCTCCCAGCGCCACCAGCAGGAACAGCGAGGGATAGGTGACGGCCTGCTGGGTGGACTCCGGCGGCAGCTGGGCCACGAAGTCCGACAGCTGCCCGAACAGCTCCGCAGCCTTCGAGCTCACCGCCTCGCCTCCGGTCTGACCCGCTCGCCGTGGCCGAGCCGGTGCACGGCCACCTTCGGCGCGATCCGCGCCGCCTTGCGGAGGAACTCCTCGCCCGGGGCGTAGAACTCGTGCGGGCGGACGCCGTCCATCCCGATCGGCCAGTACGTGCCGTAGTGCACCGGCACCGCGGCACCCGGCGCGAGGGAGACCAGCGCCTCGGCGGCCCGGTGCGCGTCCAGATGCCCGTGCCCGAGGTAGGGACCCCAGCCGCCGACCGGCAGCAGCGCCACATCGACGGGACCGACCTCGTCCGCCATCGAGTCGAAGAGTCCGGTGTCCCCGGCGAAGTACGTGCGGGCCTCACCGGTGATCACATAGCCGAGCGCGGGCGACCGGTGCGGGCCGACCGGCAGCCGCCGTCCGTCGTGCAGCGCGGACACCGCCCGCACCACCACGTCGCCGACCGGCACCTCGTCGCCGGGGAGCACCTCGGTGACCGGCAGCGGGAGCCGCTTCAGGCCCGGCACGGAACGCGTCGCGCCCTCCGGCACGATCAGCGGGGTGCCCGGCGCGAGCCTGGCCAGTGACGGCAGATGCAGATGGTCGGAGTGCAGATGGGAGACGAGGACCGCGTCGGCGACGGCGGCCTCCGGCGGCGGCACGGCCCCGCGCCGCCTGCGCAGATGCGCGAGCCGGCGCACGAACAACGGGTCGGTCAGCACCCGGACCCCGGAGTCCTCGACCGTGCAGGTGGCATGACCCCACCAGGTGACTTCCACCGGCACGCAGCGCCTCCTTCTGCCCACGTCGGCCCGTTGTGCGAACCACGAGGACCGTTCTGCGAACCACTGCCCGTTTCGCGGGCGGGTACCCGTCCGAGCCTATGGCCTGTCGTTCCGAGCGGGTCTGGAGCCCATGGTCTGTCGTTCTCCGCGGGCCCGCGCGTCCCGGCGCACGAGCCCTCCGCCCGCTCCCGTCGCGCCCTCTGATGCGCCTCGGTGCGCGCTCCCTGGAGCCGGTCCCGTCGGAGTAGGGTCGGCGCGACCGGAGAGCGCAGGGGGATGTTGATGGATGCCTTACGAGTGGCGGCGATCGCCAGCCTGACGCCCCTCGAGGAGCTCGACAGCGACCCGTTCCTGGTGGACACCCGCAGTCAGCACGCGATGTGCGCCCGCTGGGCCGCCGACAAGGGCGGCGTCGTCACCCGGCAGCTGCTGTTCTACGGGCTGCGGCACGACCACTGCGGGCTGTGGGCCGATGTGGACGCCGGCGAGGTGGACCTCTTCATCGCCCCCAACGACCGGGTGCTGGCACGGGCGTTGGCCTCGGTGCGGGACTTCGTCGCCGAGTGCGAGCGCCGTGGCGTACGGCTGGAGACGGCGGGCCTGGACGAGCCCGTCTACGACGCCTCCATGAAGGCGGACGTCCACCGCAGGCTCTCCATGCCGACCGCCGGCTACAACGGCCGCTGAGCCGTCGCCCCCGGCCTGCGCGGACGCGCGAGCGGATCATGCCCACCGCTGTGCCACGCTGGAGACCTGATCCAGGGGTGAGGTGGAAGCGGCGTGGTCGAAAGCCGATGGCGCAGGGCGGGGAGCACCCTGCTGCGGGTGGTCGCCGTGTGGATGGTCTCCACACTGACGATGCTGGCTCTCGCCGGGCTGCTGCCCGACTTCCGGCTCCAGTCCGAGGACGGCGAGAGCATCACCCGTACCGCCGTGACGGCCGCCTGGGGCGCGGGTGCCTTCGGTCTGCTGGGCGCACTGGTGTGGCCGGTGGCGGTACGGGCGCTGCTGCTCGTACCGGCACTCCTGCTCGGCCTGTTGGTCTTCTTCCTCAACGGCTCCCTGCTGCTCCTCGCCCTGAGACTGATCCCCGACGGCGGGGGAGAGGCGGCTCCGGAGACCGCAGTCCTCGTCGCCGCCGTGATGTCCGCCGTCGCCTCCGCGACCTCCACGGCCCTCGCCGTCCACGACGACAACGCCTACCGGCGCCGGCTCTCCCGGCTCGCCACCCGGCGCCGCCGAAGACGCGGAGAGGACGTCGGCCGTACCGCCGCCGACGGCACGGTCTTCCTCCAGCTCGACGGCGTCGGTCACGAGGTGCTCCAGCGCGCGGCCAAGGACGGTGTGATGCCGACCGTCGCCGAGTGGCTCGCCACGACCCACCGGCTGACCCCCTGGCGTACGGACTGGTCCAGTCAGACCGGCGCAAGCCAGCTCGCCATCCTGCACGGAACCAACCACGACGTCCCCGCCTTCCGCTGGTACGAGAAGGACACCGGCCGGGTCATGGTCAGCAACCGGCCCGCCAGCGCGGCCGAGCTCCAGCGCCGCGCCATCGAGCGCACCGGCGACGGCGGGCTGCTCACCGTCGACGGAGCGAGCCGCGGCAACCTCTTCAGCGGCGGCGCCGACCAGCTCGCCCTGGTGCTGTCGATCGCGGCCAGGCGCGGCAAGGCCAACCGCTCCCGGGCCGGGTACTTCGCCTACTTCTCCGACCCCGCCAACGCCGTCCGCACGGCCGGCGCCTTCTTCGCCGAAGTGGTCCGTGAGATCCGCCAGTCGACGCGGGCGCGGCTGCGCGGTGACACACCCCGGATCGGCCGCGGCGGTCTGTACCCCTTCATCCGGGCGTTCGCGACCGTCGTGGAGCGCGACGTCGTCGTCGCCGCGGTGCTCGGTGACATGCTCGCCGGGCGCACCGCCGTCTACGCCGACCTCGTCGCCTACGACGAAGTGGCACATCACTCGGGACCGCACAGCCGCGACGCGATGCAGGTCCTGGAGCGGCTCGACCGTTCGCTCGCCCTGATCGCCAAGGTCTCCGAGCACACCCCGCGCGGCTACCGGATCGTGCTGCTGTCCGACCACGGGCAGAGCCCGGGCCAGACCTTCGCGGGCGCCTACGGTCTCACCCTCAAGGACCTCGTCCGGGCCGGCTGCGGCCTGCCGGTGTCCCGGCGCGCCGAGCGCTCCAGGAGCGGCGCGGAAGCGCGGGACGCGGCGCGCCACACCCTGCACACCGCTCTGCACCGGCGGCTCACGGAAGGAGCCGACGAAGTCGCCGCACCGAGCTCCGAACCCATCGTGCTCGCCTCCGGCAATCTCGCGCTGATCTCCTTCCCCGACGTGCCCGAGCGGCTGAGCCGGGAGGAGATCGACGCCCGCCACCCCGCCCTGCTGCGGACGCTCGCCAGCCACCCGGGCGTCGGTTTCCTCCTCGTACGCAGCGAGGAGCACGGCTCGCTGGTCCTCGGCCCCGGCGGAGTGGAGATCCCGCTCGCGGAGCTGGACGACGACGGCCCGCTGGCGGTGTTCGGCGCCGGGGCGGCCGATGCGGTACGCCGTACCGACTCCTTCCCGCACGTCGCGGACATCATGGTCAACTCGATGTACGACCCCGAGACGGGCACCGTCCACGCCTTCGAGGCGCAGATCGGCTCCCACGGCGGCCTCGGCGGTGAGCAGTCCCAGCCCTTCCTGCTGTCGCCGCTCGAGCTGTCACCACCCGTGAGCGGCGGCGCCGAACTGATCGGTGCGGAGCAGGTGCACGAGGTCCTGCGGCGCTGGCTGAACGAGTCGGAGGGTCCGCAGGTGCCGATCGCCCCCCTCGGCCGGACGGCATCGCCCGGATAGCGTGGGCCGCGCTGTGGGGTCCACCGCGTGTGCCGACGTGAGGAGTGCCGGGTGCGTGCTGTCGTGTTCGAGGAGTTCGGGAAGCCGCTCGCCGTACGGGAGGTGCCCGAACCGGCGCCCGCGGAGGACGGTGCGGTGATCCGCGTCGAGGCGACCGGGCTGTGCCGCAGCGACTGGCACGGCTGGATGGGCCACGACGCCGACATCACGCTGCCGCATGTGCCCGGCCACGAACTGGCCGGTGTCGTCGAGTCGGTCGGCGCCGACGTCGTCAACTGGCGCCCGGGAGACCGTGTCACCGTGCCCTTCATCTGCGCCTGCGGGCGCTGCGCCGCGTGCGCGCGGGGAGCGCAGCAGGTGTGCGAACGCCAGCAGCAGCCCGGGTTCACGCACTGGGGCTCGTTCGCGCAGTACGTGCCGCTCCGGTACGCCGACACCAATCTGGTGGCCCTGCCCGATGCGATGTCCTTCGCCACCGCGGCCGGTCTGGGCTGCCGGTTCGCGACCGCCTTCCGTGCGGTGGTGGGCCAGGGCCGGGTGCGGGCGGGGGAGTGGGTCGCGGTGCACGGCTGCGGCGGGGTGGGCCTGTCCGCGGTGATGATCGCCGCGGCGTGCGGGGCGCGGGTGGTCGCTGTCGACGTGTCGCCGGGGGCCTTGGACCTGGCGCGGGCAGTCGGCGCCGAGGTCTGTGTGAACGCCTCCACACTCACCGGCGGCGTCGACACCTCCGTCCCGCCCGGCACCGCGACCGACTCCACCCCGAACAGCGGCGCGGCCGACTCCGCCACGGCCGGAGGCGTGGCCGAAGCCGTCCGTGAGGCGACCGGGGGCGGCGCCCACCTCTCGCTGGACGCCCTCGGCTCCCCGGTGACCTGCGTGAACTCGGTCCAGTCCCTTCGCCGTCAGGGCCGCCACATCCAGGTGGGCCTGCTGCCCGATGGCGTACGGCTCCCGATGGACCGGGTCGTGCCGCTGGAGCTGGAGATCCTCGGCAGCCACGGCATGGCCGCCCACGACTACCCGGCGATGATGGCGATGGTCGCGTCCGGGGTGCTGCGCCCGGATCTCCTCGTGACGAAAGAGATCGGTCTGGACGCGGTTCCGGAGGCGCTCGCGTCGCTCGGCACCGCGCCCGGCAGCGGAGTGACGGTGATCCGGCCGCACCGGGTGTGAAGGCCGCGGTGGAGCCGTCCGTGCGGCGGGCCGGTGCACCCGTCCGGATCCGGCGTGTACGGGAATCGGGCTAACGGGCGTCCCCCGGTGGAGGGGATCTGTGGCCACGACGGCCGGGCCGCGGGCGCGCAGGGGTAAAGGAGGCCTGTCCAGGAAGGTCACGCCCCATGAACCAGCCCGCGCCGTACACCGTCGCACTCCGCGCCCTGGCGCGCCGGGCTGCGCCGATAGCGCTGGTGGCTCTCCTCGCCCTGTTGGGCATGTCCCTCGGACCCGGGGCGCAGACCGTGGCGATGGGCGAACTCCGGCCGCCTGCCTCCGCGCCCGCCGACCCGGCACATCCGGGCCAGCCCGAGGAGGGCGACACCGGAACGTCCGCGCCGGCCCGCGCCCGCGCCTCTTTGCGGCCGCCGGGTGACGATGCCGGCGCCGGGGCCGGCGGACGAGCCGTCCGGCCCTCCCAGCGCTTTCCGGACGGGCCTCCACGTGTTCCGCTCGCCGTGCGCTGTGTGGTGCTGCGCTGCTGACAGTGCTGAGGGACCCCAGCACTGTTCCGCACCATCACCCCCACACCACGCGAGGTGCACAGCCATGCCCATCGACCCGTTCGCCGCGCTCAGCGCCATGGTCCGCGCCGAGGCGGCGCGCACCGAGACCACGCACACCGTCGAGCCCACCGAGCGGCGCAGGCCTCCCGAGACCGTGTCCGAACCGAGGCCGGACGCCCGCCGTTCGCGCACCGACGACCGCACCGTCTGACGCGCCCACACCGCCCGACGCCCCTGCCACCGGCCCGTTTTGGAGCATCAGCAGATCATCAATACGATCCGCTGATGATCAATAGAAAACGGCTGGCGGCCGGGGCGTGCGGCCTGCTCGCCGCCCTCGCCGTCGGGCTCTTCCCGGCAGGCGCCGCCGCCGACGACGAACCGGCGGACAAGACCCCCGCGGCAGCTCCCAAGGTCGAGTTGGTGCTCGACGTGAGCGGCTCGATGCGTGCCCGGGACATCGACGGCCAGACCCGTATGTCGGCGGCGAAGCAGGCCTTCAACGACGTACTGGACGCCGTGCCCGCCGAAGTCCGGCTCGGCATACGCACCCTCGGGGCCGACTACCCCGGCAAGGACAGAAAGGTCGGCTGCAAGGACACCAAGCAGCTCTACCCCGTCGGGCCGCTCGACCGGACCGAGGCCAAGACCGCGATCGCCACCCTCGCCCCCACCGGCTGGACGCCCATCGGCCCGGCGCTGCTCGGCGCGGCCGACGACCTCGAAGGCGGCGACGGCACCCGGCGGATCGTGCTCATCACGGACGGCGAGGACACCTGCGCCCCGCTCGACCCGTGCGAGGTCGCGCGCGACATCGCGGCCAAGGGTATCCACCTCGTCATCGACACCCTGGGACTGGTCCCGGACGCGAAGACCCGCAATCAGCTGAGCTGTATCGCGGAGGCCACCGGCGGCACCTACACCTCGGTGCAGCACACCGACGAACTGTCCGACCGCGTCAACCAGTTGGTCGACCGTGCGGCCGAGCCCGTGGTCACCCCCGTCGCCACCCAGGGCGCGACACAGTGCGCGAAGGCCCCGCGGCTCGAACCGGGCCTGTACAGCGACCGGGAGACCTTCGGCCAGCACCGCTGGTACCGCGTGGACGTGCTGCCCGGCCAGGAGCTGCGCGCCTCGGTGAGCATCGGCGCCGACCGTGCCGTCAACAACGACTACGGCGTACTCCTGCGGGCCGTCACCGTGCACGGCCGGGAGATCGTCCGTGGGTCGGAGGCCGGTAACGGACGCACCGACGTCATCTCCACCGGCCTGCGCTATCCGAAGCCGGAGTCCGCCGACGATGCGGACGACACGGACGACACCAAGCCCGCCGCCGAGTCCGTCTGCCTGGAGGTCAGCAACGCCTTCGCCGCGGCTCCCGCGGTCAAGACCACGCCCGGTATGCCCGTCGAGCTCACCGTCGACATCGTGGACGCGCCCGACGAGTCGTCCGACGTCGCCGCCTTCGGTCTCGGCCGCGGCTGGTGGCTCCTGGCCGTCCTCGCGCTCACAGGCCTGCTGGCCGGAGTGCTGTGGGGCTGGATCTCGCGCTGGCGCGTCGCCGTATGGAGGACCAACTGATGCGTATCGCACGCGCACTGACGACCGTGCTGCTCGCCGCCGCCGTACTGAGCGGTACGGCGGGTGCCGCCGTCGCCGACGACCCGTCGCCGTCCCCGAGCGACGGCGCGAGCGGGGCGGGACCGACCGAGGCCGGTACCGGATTCCGTGACGCCACCGCGATCGAGCCGGGGCAGCCCGCCACCGCCACCGCATCGGCGGGCGACTATCTGTACTGGGTGTTCCCGGCGGACGCCGGCCACCGGGCCACGGTGAAGGCCACCGTCACCCTGCCCGAGTCGGCCACCCGGACCGGTTCGTCCACCTGGCAGCTCGATGTGTACGACGGGCTGCGCCGGCGCCAGGCCTGCATGTACGGCATGCAGACCCGGGCGGCGGCGAAGGACGCGGCGACCGTGGAGCTGTCCTGCACGCTGCGGACCGTCCGTTCCTGGGCGGAGCCGTGGGACAACGATCCGCTGCCCGGCAGTTACACCGTCCGCCTGACCGTGACCGAGCTCCCCGAGGAGGACCTCGGACTGCCGGTCCGCGCCGAGGTCCGTGCGGACGTGTCCGACGCGGGCGGCGCCTCCGCCGTGGACGGCTCGCTCGCGGCTCCGCTCGTGGCGGGCGCGAAGACGGCCGACACGGCGGGCGAACCGAAGCAGGCGGGCGTCCTCGGTGAGCCTGAGGACGGCTGGTCCTCCGGCTGGTGGTCGGACCGCTGGATCTGGACGGTCGCGGGCGGGCTGCTCTGTGCGCTCGGCGCGATCGCCGGATACGCGCTGACACGGGGCGCAGGCCGTCCCTCCGGCGTACCGCCGACCGCCTGACGCGTGCGGGCGAGTGGCTGCCACCGGCAGCCACTCGCCCCAGGAACTACGCCTCCTGGAGCGCGGCGAGCTGCGCCGCCAGCGTCTCCTTCGACTGGAACGTCGCGCCGAACAGGGCGACATGCTTCCAGTGCAGCGTGCCGTCCCCGGCGACGACGAACACCGCGCGCCGCAGCCCGATCCCCGGGGCCGCGACCCCGAAAGCCTTGGAGACCGCCCGGTCGGTGTCCGCGAGCAGCGGCATCCGCAGCCCGTGCTTGCGCGCGAACGCCTCGTGGCTGTCCACCCCCTGCGGGCTGATCGCCCACACCTCGGCGCCGCACTCCGTGAACGACTCCAGACCGCTGGAGTACGAACACAGCTGCTTGGTGCAGACGGTGGTGTCGTCCCCGGGGTAGAACGCGAGCACGAGCGGTCGCCCCCGCACCGCGGCGAGCGAGAACTCACGCCGCTCGAAGGCGCCGTCCGCGAGCACGCCTCCGGGGAGGGTGAAGTCGGGGACGGGCTTACCGGGTTCAGGTGACGCTGCCAAGGGAACTCCTGCGGCTACGGGTACGGACGGCGGGGGTACGTGCTGCTCGGCGGCCCCTGGCGCCCCTCGGGGGCGGACCGCACACCCAGACAGTCCACGCCGACGAGGGGTCCGGATGGAAGACCAGGCGGCGATCGTGGCCGGGTTGCAATCGAAGAACGCCGGCAGCACCGATGAGGTGGAACGTCAGCCGTGCGCCGGCGGGGAACAACTCCCGTAACGCGTCGGCCGGTACATCCCGGTCGTCGGCAAGCGTACTGATGTCCAGGAAGAACGCCGTGAACCCCTCGCCCGCTCGCTCCCGCAGCGCCTGAGCGAGGGCGGGCAGGGTGCTCCGCGCCAGCCGTCCGCTCACGGCGATCCACACCTGCGGCCCGTCCGTGGCCAGTACCCGTACCCGTACCGTCGCTCGCATGTGCGCCCCCAGTACCCGGGTGATCCGCGCACCGCCGGTGGGCGCGCCGTCATGGTTCTCTTCGGAGCGGGAGGGGCGGCGGATTGCTCGGGGTGCCGGCCTGTCTCACCCCGAGGCCGTGTGTCGGATCACCAGCCGGTCAGCAACAGGTGGTTGAGGAGCAGTGCCGGCAACGCCTGGGCGGCGAGCCAGCCGCGGGCACGGGGCAGGAACGCGCAGGCCGGAAGCAGCCACAGGGCGAAGGGGAGCCAGATGCGTTCCGTCTCGGCCTTGCTCATGCCGGACAGGTCGGCGACCAGCAGGGCGAGGACGGCGGCGGCCACGAGGAGCGCGAGACGGGCGTCGGCGCCGGGGCCGCCGGGGCGGGTGAGCGCACCGCCACGGTGCCGCAGGAGCAGCACTCCGGAACGCCGCAGACCCGCCGCCGTCGCCAGGCCCGTGATGAGCACCGCGCACGCCAGATTGCCCCACACCCAGTAGCCGTAGGGACGGATGCCGCCCGCGCCCTGGTAGTAGCGCGTGACCAGCACGTCGTACGCCTCCCACCAGGCGAACCCGGCGAGCGTGAAGGCCGCGGTGACCACCGCCGGCCCGGCGAGCAGCGCCACCAACAGGGCGGGGCGCTCCCGGATTCCGTGCCGGCCGAGCACCGGTACCGCCGCCGCGATCAGGGCGAAGAGCGTGAGGCCGTACGACAGATAGCAGGTCAGACCGAACAGCAGTCCCGACGCCCCCGCCCACAGCGCAGACCGCCTCGTGACCGCCAGGGCCAGCAGCGCCACCGCCCACGCCGCCACCGCCGCGAAGTACGCGTCCGCCGAGGTCCCCATCCACACCGCTGCCGGGGCGAGCACGAGGAAGGGCGCCGCCCTGCGCGCGAGTGCCTCGTCGGCCAGGGCGCGGATCGTCACCAGCACGGCCACGCAGGCCGTCGCGCCGACGGTGATGCACCACACTCCGGCCCAGGCCCCGCCCCCCAGCCCGGCCCGGTCGAGCAGGACGAAGGTGAGCGTGGCACCCGGCGGGTGGCCGGCGACATGGGCGGGCCAGTTGTCGGGAGAGCCGATGAGGATGTGCGAGGTGAAGTCCCGCAGGGCCGCCGGGATGTCGTGGAAGCGGTCGACGACCCGGAGGTACTCGTGGCGGGTGGTGAGCCGGGCGGCGATACCCCGGTGCCACCCGTCGATCAGGGCGAGGGAGTAGATCCACGCCATGGCCGCGGCCCACGTCAAGGGGAGCAGGGCCCGCCAGGGGAGACGGACCGCGAGGGCGGGGCCGTACACCACGGTGGCGATGGCCACCAGGACGGCCGCCGGTGTGCCGGGGCCCAGGTGGGGTCCCCACGATGCCAGCAGCGGGGGCCAGTTGACGAGCAGCGTCCCGCTGGTCTTCTGGATGTGGTGGCCGACCAGCACGGCCGCCGTCACAAGCAGCACGGCCGCCCCGGCGGCGTACAGGTCATGGCGGAGGCCGCGGGGGGCGCGGGTGGGTACGGCGTCGGGCTCGGCGGAGGGCAGGGTGCGGATCACACGGGAACGCTAGGCCGCGCGACCGGTCCACGGACCGCCGTCCGGGCCGATGTCAGCGTTTCGTCATGGGTTGCGCACCCGTTTGCGGGGTGGTCCCGGCCTAACGTCGGGGCATGCCCGACCCCGACGCCCCACGGCTTCCCTCCTCGCCCGGTTTCTGGCGCAGCCCTCTGCGCGGCCCCTGGTTCACCTCGGTGCTGGGCCTCGTCCTGCTCGTCGGCATCACCGTGCTGTTCGTGACGGGCCTGGTCTCGTACGCCGCCTACAACCCGAACCTGTCGCCGGTGAACGACCAGACCCCCGACAAGGGGATTCTCGGCTTCTACCTCTTCTCCTGGCCGACGAACCCGCACTGGCTGTACCGGCTCAACCAGGGCGTCCACGTCACCCTCGGCATCACCGTGATCCCCGTCCTGCTCGCCAAGCTGTGGTCCGTGGTGCCGAGGCTGTTCGCGCTGCCGCCCGCCCGCTCGCTCGCCCACGCCCTGGAGCGGATCTCGCTGCTGCTCCTGGTGGGCGGGGCGCTGTTCGAGTTCGTGACCGGCGCGCTCAACGTCCAGCTGGACTACATCTTCCCCGGCTCCTTCTATCCGCTGCACTTCTACGGAGCGTGGGTGTTCTTCGCCGCGTTCGTCGCCCACGCACTGCTGAAGATGCCCATCGCGCTGCGCAACCTGCGGCACCTGCGGGAGGAGAAGAACGACCTGGTGTCGCCGCGTCCCGCCGAGCCGACCGTCTCCCGCCGCGGCGCTCTGTGGTTCGTCGGGGGCGGCTCGCTGCTGCTGTTCGCGACGACGGTGGGACAGAACTTCGACGGCCTGCTGCGGCGCACCGCCCTCCTCGCACCGCACGGCGGCGACGACCCCGGCAGCGGCCCGAACGGCTTCCAGATCAACAAGACCGCCCGGTACGCCGGGATCGTCGCGGCGGAGACCGGCGAGGACGCGTGGCGACTCGTCGTGACGGGACGCTCGGGCACCGTCCGCCTCAGCCGGGACCAGCTGCTCCGACTTCCCCAGCACAGCTCCGCATTGCCCATCGCCTGCGTGGAGGGCTGGTCGACGTCGGACCAGTGGTGGCGCGGGGTACGGCTGCGCGACCTCGCGGCGCTCGCCGGGTACGACGAGGACCCGCCCGACGTGTTCGTCGAGTCCCTCCAGCGCAGAGGCGCCTTCCGGCGGGCCGCCCTGCGTGCCAACCAGGTGGCCGACCCGCGTTCCCTGCTCGCCCTGTACGTCAACGGCGAGCAGCTCTCCCCCGACCACGGCTACCCGGCACGGATCATCGTGCCCGCGGCTCCCGGTGTGCTGAACACCAAGTGGGTGGCCCGGATGACGTTCGGAGACCTCTGATGCTTCCGCCGCTTCGCCGCATCCCGATCGGCAGCCCCGTGCAACTGCTGCTGCTCGCCTGCTCGTTCGCCCTGGCCGCCTACGCGGGTGTACGGCTGCTCGCGGACGACTGGCTCGGTGTCGCCCTGTGGTTCGTGGGGGCGGCACTGCTGCACGACCTCGTGCTGGTGCCCTTGTACTCGGTCGCCGACCGGGCACTCGTACGTGGGCTCGGTGCCGTCCGGCGCCGGGACCGGATCCTGTACGTGCGCGTACCGGCCGCCCTCTCCGGACTGCTCCTTCTCGTGTGGTTCCCGCTGATCAGCGGGGCGGCCGAGGCGCGCTACCGGTCCGCCACCGGGCTCCCCGCGGACGTGTTCCTCGCCCGCTGGCTCCTGATCACCGCCGTCCTCTTCGGCGGCTCGGCGCTGCTCCTGGTGCTGCGGCTGTGGCTGCGCAGGGAGACGAAGCACCGTCCGCCGGCCGTCCACTGACCGGTCTGCTCCCAGCCCCGTGCGTACCGGAGCAGCGCGCGAGTGCCGAGCCGCGCCCAGGGAAAGAGGGCGTCGGTTCCGTCGGTGCCGCCGAGGCCGACGACCTGCACCCGGGCGCGTTCGTCGACGTCCACGGGGACGGTCTCGGCGATCAGCAGGCCACCGGGGCGCAGGAGTCCGGCCAGCCGGTCCAGCAGGGTGACCGGGTCGCCGCCGATGCCGACGTTGCCGTCCATGAGCAGGGCGGTGCCCCAGCGGCCCTCGCCGGGCAGCGGCTCGAAGACCGAGCGCCGCAGCGCCTGACCACCGAGCCGCACGGTGTGTTCGACGGCCGCCTCGCTGACATCGATACCGAGGACGGCCCGCCCCCGGGCGGCGAGTTCGGCCACCAGCCGCCCGGGCCCGCACCCCACGTCGAGCACGGTCTCCTCGCACCGGTCCAGCACGCTCCGGTCGACGGCATCGGCGCGGGCGCACCAGCGTTCCACCTCCAGGGGCAGCAGCGAGCCGTCGGCGCGGCGCAGGAACAGCGGACCGTGACCGGCGCGCAGGGCGGCGGCGTAGGGGTCGGCGGTCGCCCAGGGGAGGGCGGTGGCGGGAGGCGTGCTCATCGGGGTGTGGCCGGTCGCGAGGCCGGCTTCGCTGCCGTGACCGCCGTGCACCGGGCCAGCCGGGCCGCGAAGCGGCCGTGCGGGGCCAGTGCGGCGACGGCGTGCGCGTCGGCGGCGGTGTCGACGTCGCGCAGGCGCGGCAGGTCGCGCACCCGCAGCCCGGCGGCGACGAGCCGGTCCCGTTGGACCGCACCCGTCCCGGCGGTCGACATCGGCACGCCCCGCAGCAGGGCGGGATCGGGGTGCGCCAGCCCGAGCGCCCAGAAGCCGCCGTCCTCGGCCGGGCCGAAGAAGGCGTCGTAGGCAGCGAAATCGACGGTGAGCAACTCGGGCGTCACCTGCGGGGTGTCCATACCGATGAGCAGGGCGGGCCCGTCGCAGTGCGCGAAGGCGTCCGCCAGCCGCTCATCGAGCCCGCCCGCGCACTGCGGTACGACGTCGAAGCCGGACGGCAGCCAGGGGCCGGGGGCGCCGTCGAGGACGAGGACGCGCCGGGAGGCGGGGGTGGCCGCCACGGCATGCAGGGTGTCGGCGAGGGCCGCCTCGGCCAGCTCCGCCGCCTCGTGCGGCGTGAACGGCGGAGTCAGCCGGGTCTTGACCCGGCCCGGCCGCGGCTCCTTGGCGATGACGAGGAGCGTGGTCAACGGACGGTTCCTCCTGGGTGTGCGGTGCCTGCCGGGTACGCGGGGGTCTCGCCGAGCACGCGTCTCATGTCCCGTACGGCCTGCCAGGTCCCGCGCCAGGTGCCGGTCACCTTCGACGCTCCGGTGCGCGGCAGGTACGGCACGTCGTGCTCGGCGATCCGCCAGCCGGCGTCGGCCGCGCGGACGACCATCTGGAGCGGATAGCCGCTGCGCCGGTCGGTGAGGCCGAGGGCGAGCAGCGGCTCCCGGCGGGCGGCGCGCAACGGACCGAGGTCGTGCAGGCGCAGCCCGGTGCGGCGGCGCAGTATCCGGGCGAGCGCGAGGTTTCCTGCCCGGGCGTGTGCGGGCCAGGCACCCCGGCCCTGCGGACGCCGCCGGCCGAGCACCAGGTCCGCCCCGCCGTCGCGCACTTCGCGGACGAAGGGGACGAGGAGCGAAGGGTCGAGGGAGGCGTCGCAGTCGCAGAAGCACACCACGTCGGCGGTGGCGGCGGTCAGCCCGGTGTGGCAGGCGGCGCCGAAGCCCCGGCGTGGCTCGGGCACGACGGTGGCGCCGTACGCGCGGGCGATCGCGGCCGAGCCGTCGGTGGAACCGTTGTCGACGACGATGGCACGCCAGCCCGGCGGAATCCGTTCGAGAACCCAGGGAAGGGCCTCGGCCTCGTTCAGGCAGGGCAGCACCACATCGACGTCCGAAGGTGTCGTGGTCACGGTCTCACCCTACGAACGCGAACCGGGCATACCGGACTTCTACTCCTTACGAAACGCGGACGTCGGAGGCCGGCATGCTCCTCACCGGCGGCACAGTGCCAGGCTGGGGGCATGCAGCAACAGCCGTACGAGTCCCCAGGGGCGCACGCCACCGACAGGTCCCTCCGGGTCCTGGTCGTCGACGACGATCCGACCGTCGCCGAGGTCGTCGCCGGGTATCTGGACCGCGCCGGTTACCTCGTCGACCGCGCCGACGACGGTCCGACGGCCCTCGCCCGCGCCGCCTCGCACCGCCCGGATCTGGTGGTGCTCGACCTGATGCTGCCCGGCATGGACGGTCTGGAGGTCTGCCGGCGGATCCGCGACCGCGCCCCCGTGCCGGTCATCATGCTCACCGCCCGCGGTGACGAGGACGATCGCATCCTGGGCCTTGAGGTCGGCGCCGACGACTACGTCACCAAGCCCTTCAGTCCCCGTGAACTGGTGCTGCGCGTCGAGTCGGTGCTGCGCCGCAGCGGGCCCGCCGCCGGACACCGGCTGGGGGCAGCCGGTCTGACCCTCGATCCCGCGGCCCGCAGGGCCACCCGGAACGGCGCTGAACTCGCCCTCACCCTGCGGGAGTTCGACCTGCTCTGCTTCTTCCTGCGCAACCCGGGGCGGGCCTTCAGCCGCGAGGACCTGATGCGCGAGGTGTGGGGCTGGGACTTCGGCGACCTGTCGACCGTCACGGTCCACATCCGCCGGCTGCGCGGCAAGGTCGAGACCGACCAGGCCCGGCCCCGGCTGATCCAGACCGTGTGGGGCGTGGGCTACCGCTTCGATCCCGCCGCAGAGGAGAACTGACCGTGCGCGACACCCTGCTCATCGCCCTGTACGCCTTCGCCGGTGCCGCCGCCACCGGTCTGGCCGGAGCGGGCCTCCTGCGCCTGATCCGGCGCCGCTCGCTCACCGCTTCGCTCGCCGTGGTCGCTGCGGTCGGCGTCGTCGCGATGCTCGCGGGCACGCTCGCCGTGGCCTGGGCGATGTTCCTGTCGCCGCACGACCTGACCGTCGTCACGACCGTCGTCGCGATGGCGGCCGTCGTCTCCCTGGCAACCGCCCTGTTGCTGGGTCGCTGGGTCGTCGCGCGCAGCCGCGAACTCGCCGTGGCAGCACGCTCGTTCGGTGACGGAGGGGACTTCGCCGCCCCCGACGGCCCGGCGACCGCCGAGCTGGAGTTCCTGAGCCGCGAACTCGCGGCCACCAGCGCCCGGCTCGCCCAGTCCCGTGAGCGCGAACGCGCCCTGGAGGCCTCCCGGCGCGAGCTCGTCGCCTGGATCTCGCACGACCTGCGCACCCCGCTGGCCGGCCTGCGCGCCATGTCGGAAGCCCTGGAGGACGGCGTCGCCGCCGATCCCGACCGCTATCTGAAGCAGATGCGCACCGAGGTCGAACGCCTCAACGACATGGTCGGCGACCTCTTCGAACTCTCCCGCATCCAGGCCGGCACCCTGCCCCTGATGCCCACCCGGATCTCCCTCTACGACCTGGTCGGCGACGCGCTGGCGGGAGTCGACCCCCTCGCCCGGCAGCACGGCGTGCGGCTGGTCGGCGGCCGCATCGAGCCGGTACCGGTGGAGGTGGACGGCAAGGAGATGAGCCGGGTGCTGGGCAACCTGCTGGTCAACGCCATCCGCCGGACCCCGGCCGACGGCACGGTCGCGGTAACGGTGGAACGTTCCCCCGAGGGCGTGGTGCTGTCGGTGTCGGACGGCTGCGGCGGCATCCCCGAGGAGGACCTGCCGCGCGTCTTCGACACCGGCTGGCGCGGCACCCACGCCCGGACGCCCCCGGCCGGCGCGGGGCTGGGCCTCGCCATCGTGCGGGGAATCGTTGAAGCGCATCAGGGCCGGGCCGGCGTACGCAACATTCCCGGCGGCTGCCGCTTCGAGGTGGTGCTGCCCGCCGCCGTTTCCTGACGCGGGCACCACCACCGGGCGCTATGCCTGCTGCATCCCGGCCCGTGCGAACTCCGTCATGCCTTCCTCGAATCCGACCTCCGGCTGCCATCCCAGCTCGTCCCGCAGCCGCGAGGAGTCCGCGGTGATGTGCCGTACGTCCCCGAGCCGGTACTCGCCGGTGACGACCGGCTCGGGTCCGCCGTACGCGGCGGCCAGCGCCCGCGCCATCTCGCCGACGGTGTGCGGGTCACCGCTGCCGGTGTTGTACACGGTGAGCACCCCGCGGGCGGCCTCCGCCTCCAACGCCACCCGGTTGGCCGCCGCCACGTCCCGGACATGCACGAAGTCCCGCCGCTGCCCCCCGTCCTCGAACACACGCGGTGCCTCGCCCCGGGCGAGCGCCGAGCGGAAGAAGGAGGCGACACCGGCGTACGGGGTGTCGCGGGGCATCCCCGGCCCGTACACGTTGTGGTAGCGCAACGACACCGCCGACCCGTCGGTACAGCGGGCCCAGACGGCGGCCAGATGCTCCTGGGCGAGCTTGGTCGTCGCGTACACGTTCCGCGGATCGGCCGGGGCGTCCTCCCCGACCAGCCCGGGGGAGAGGCCCTCCCCGCACACCGGGCACGTGGGCTCGAACCGCCCCGCGTCGAGATCGGCGACGTCACGAGGCCCGGGCCGTACGACTCCGTGCAGCGGGCACGCGTACCGCCCCTCGCCGTACACGACCATCGACCCGGCGAGCACGAGCCGCCGGACACCGGCCTCGGCCATGGCGGCGAGCAGCACGGCGGTGCCGAGATCGTTGCGCGAGACGTACTCGGCGGCGTCGGCAACCCCGTTGCCGAGCCCGACCATCGCGGCCTGATGACACACGGCATCCACCCCACCGAGCGCCCGCCCGACGGCCACCGGATCCCGCACGTCTGCTGCGGGATCGACTTTGACGTCGAACACCACGGGCTCGTGCCCGCGCTCCCGGAGGGCAGCGACGACATGGGACCCGATGAACCCGGCACCGCCGGTGACCAGTACACGCATATGGCCACGCTAGCGCCGCGGGGGTGGCGCACCGGGGTGCGGCGGCGGTACGTCATGACTCCGTAAGACGGCGCCGGACCGCCCATTACCTCCCGCGTAATCAGAGGGAGGGAACAGGCAGTTGGAGAGTGCCGCTACGGCGATGACCGCTGGGCGTCACCGTCCGTTGTCGTCCAAGACGGACCAGCATGTGTCGCCCCCTCTGGCTCCCCTTCTGGCTCCCGCACTGAGGCCACCGGGCGTGCTCACCAGGCGGGAAGACGCTTCTCTCCGTCTGATGTCCGGCAACGGCCGCTGGCCTCAGGACACGTTAACGGGCCCGAAGTTGAAGGTGCTGCCGAGTGTCTACTCAGCAAACTCCGGTTCCGCTATGGTGAAGGGATCATTACACGGAGTAGCTGGGGAGCTGCTGCGGGCAGGGGGGGCATGTCACAGGACAGAGCGCGCCGCCGAGGGCCGAATTTCAACCTCGGGGCCGAACAAGCTGAAGCTGACAAGCAGCTGTTGCGTTCGGCATTCTATGAATCAGACGACTACATCACCATCTCCGATAAAGATGACCCTCACTGTTTTGTGATTGCCAGAACCGGAACCGGGAAATCTGCTGCGCTTCAGCAGCTAGAGGAGGAATTCCCGGATCACGTAGTGCGGATCATTCCGGAAGATTTGTCCCTGCAATACATCACAAATCTCAGCGTGATGCGCTACTTGGATAGCTTGGAAGTGAGCCTGGATCCGCTATTTATTGCTCTCTGGAAGCATGTCCTGCTGGTTGAGCTAATTCGCCACAGGTACAAGGTGAATTCACCTACCGCGAAAGCCAATTTTCTCAGCGCCCTGAGGGAGAAGATTAGACGAGATCCCGGAAAGCGTGCCGCGCTCGATTATCTAGAGGAATTCCAGGACCGATTTTGGGTCGAAGCGGATCAGCGCGTCAAGGAGATCACTGAGAAGTTTGAAGAGAAGATAAATAAAGAGGCGAAAGGGAAGATCGGCCTGCCTGGACAGATTGACGCGACACTAGGCGCTTCTTCGGGGGATACCTTCTCCTCGGAGGTGAGGACGGAACTGGCTGATAGATTTCAGAGAATCGTCAACGAAACCCAGATGGCCAGACTCAATAAAATGATGAAGGTCCTCGATGAGGATATTCTTGAGAGTCGCCAAAACTTCACATTCGTTGTGATCGATGACTTGGACCGCGACTGGGTTGATGAGAAACTGGCGAACGGCTTGATCAGGTGCCTATTTCGCGCAGTCCTAGACCTCCAGCGCGTAACCAATCTCAAAGTGATCGTCGCTCTCCGCACAAACATTTTTGAGCATCTAGATTTTGGCCATAGATCTGGTGGCCAAGAAGAGAAATTCAGGTCGATGGCGCTCAGGATGCGGTGGACCGCGGGCGAGTTGGAAGAGCTTGTGACTGAGCGTCTGCGCGTGGCGGCCACCAAGCACGGAACTAGCGCCCACTCCATTTACGACATCCTGCCCCGCAGCAATCGCACACGAGGGGACGCTTTGGAGTACATGCTCAAGCGAACCCTAATGAGGCCGCGAGACATAATCGCCTTTCTTAATGAAGCGCTATCGATTTCCACGAGTACTCGACTAACTTGGGACGATATTCGCAACGCGGAAGAGTCGTACTCGCATAAGCGGTTGCTTGCGTTGCGCGATGAATGGAAGACTTCCTTTCCTGAAATCGACAAGGTCTTCTACCTATTCGAAGGCGTCACGCTGCCCTTGCCTCGCGCTGACTTCACTAGAATCCTCGATGACGCAATCACTCTGACGGGTGACCCGGGATTTCGTGGAGCGGATTGGGTGCATGGCCTCACTGCGAAGATGTGGTCCCATCCAGATGGGAGCTGGTCGGACTGGTACGGTCCATTGGTCTGCCTGCTGTACGACATCGGGTTTATTGGCTGCATGACTGGCATTCGCACAGAATTTCGCTACGCCCAAGACTTCCCGGATTTTGCGCATAGGACTAGAAACCTCGAAGCGATTACGGACTTTAATATTCACCCTGCTTTTCAGATGGGGTTGGATACGCGCATCGATAATTTCACTCGCTGAAGGTTGTGCCATAACTGGTGTGCCCACACGGACGTTGACGTTGAGTGGGCAGTCGGTACTGTGATGCCTTCGTCGGCGATGCATGAGCACATGCCGGCGCGCCCTGGGCGGGGGCAACTGTCTAGTGCCAGAAGTTCCATGACTTGCGGCAATTTTGGTGAAATCGGACGGGCTACGCTACTCAGATGACAGACCCCAGCGAAGCCAAGAAAGACTCGACCCGCATTGCCGTCGAGTTCCTGATGCTGTGGATGGAGGCGGATCGACTTGCCGCCGCTACACATATCACCGACGTGCTCCAAGATCGCGAACTCCCTGAAGTGATGCATGTCGTCGCGGGTCTACTCAACCTGAACATGTTCCTGGCGTTCGAACTGGCCAAGGCCAGCGGTGCCGAGGACTACGTCGCATGGACAGGTGAGTACCTGCGCGCCCTATCCCCGCGGCTACCTGATGCTGACTAGTTTCACTAGTCAAGGATCGATGGCACGCGTTCGGGATCCGCTGGCACAGGGAATCTGGCCCGGAGGAGCGTGACGAGCGGGCATGTCGCACGTCAAGGACTGCGTGCGAAGTTATTCAGGGAGCCCGCTTCGCGGTTGCACGGCGGGTGGCCCGCTGGGTAGCCATCTTGGCCCGTTGCGCAGGCTGGACATACAGGACGAGCACCGCTTCGTGGATCAGCTCGGCGATGTCCGCGATTTCCTCATCGTCGTAGGCGAGGGCATCGTGTGCTGCGTCGTTCCCGACGAATCGGGCCTCGTGGAAAGCGTCCACGACATCTTGAGGTACGCCCATCCCGGACAGGGCGAGAATGCGCTGGTTGAGGTTGCTGCCTGCTGCTCCCTGGTACTTGACGATCTGCTCCACTGTGGCGCGGTAGCCGATGCCAGCGAGGCGGAGGGCCCCAGCAGCTTCGGCGAGCGCCGCTTCGGCGAAAACCTCCCGAACGATGTCAGGGGCTTCCGGTGCAAGTTCGCGGGGGGTCTGCTTGGGCCAGACTCGTTCGAGCGAGATCGTCCTGTACTCCTCTCGAAGCCCCCCGGTGGTCTGCCTGTTACCGATCTCAACCCGTCGGATGAATGCGCAGTCGTTATTGCACCAGTCGCAGGTGAGTTGCAGGAGAAAGCGAACCGTCTGCTTCTCTCCGACCTTGACTCCGGTGCCGTCGAGCTTGGAATGGAGTTTGGTCTGGAGTGTCGTGTGGCGCATGCAGTTCGCGCACTCGCCAGCGATTGACCTTCTATTGAGTTCAGGGTCAAAGCCGTCCAGGTTGGTGAACACGGGAGGACGGTAGCTCACACGATGTTTCGGCACGCGGCGTTTTCAGGTACTGGTGGGGCGCCGAGGGTGGGGACCTCGTCGGGACACCGCGAGCGACCCCCTGGGGTGCGCTCCCTCGTCGTGGGAAGCTTGAGGCGGCGGGTGTTACGCAGCGAGATCATCGAATGGGAGGTTAGGTGTCGCAGGTCAGTCCGCGAGGTACGTACTTGCAGGTCTCTGAGGCTCTGCGTCAGAAGATCAAGAAGGGCGAGATCACCGAAGCGCTACCGTCTCAGGCGAAGCTCATCGGTACGTATGGCGTGAGCCGCAGCACCATTGAGCGGGCACTCAGTGTGCTCAAGAGCGAAGGTGCGATCGAGTCCGTGCAGGGGGCTGGGTGGTACGTGGCGGGGACTGGTGACCGGCGTCCGTTGGTCGAGAGGGTGACTGACCTCCTGCGGGCTGATGAGGTCAAGGTCGGTGACCGGTTCCCTACCGAGCAAGAGCTGTGCGATCGATTCGGCGTGTCGCGGACCGCGGTCCGTTCCGCCATCGCGCAGATGGAGGGACAGGGACTCATCGCAAGAGGGACGACGCGAGGGCGGGAAGTCCGTGCGTTGCCCGCCGGGCAGGGGGATCGGACGGGATGACGACGACCGAACGCATCGTGTTCGACGCCGCAGCGGCAGAGGACATCCTGCGGAGGGCATGCGCTCTCGCCGATGTGGATCCGGACGGTATCGAGATGCTGCGGTTCGGAGATCACGCAGTGTTCCGCATTGATAGTGGTCGCATTGTTTCCCGTGTCGGTCGCAGCGCTGACCGGCTGCCGTCCGTCCGTAGAGAGGTAGCCGTGGCGATGTGGCTCGCAGCCGGGAAGTACCCGGCCGCGAGACTCGTCACGGAGGCGGAACAGCCCGTTGTGATCGACGGCCACCCCGTGACCTTCTGGGAAGGGCTGGCTGACGGGGACACCTACGCCAGTACGCGCGAGATGGGTGAACTACTGCGGCAGCTCCACGAACTAGAGCCACCGCCCTTTTCCCTGCCGCCGCTCCACCCCTTTGACAAGGTGGAACAGCGCCTAGAGCTGGCAGTGATCCCGTCTGGAACACGCGAATATCTAGCCACCCTGGCAGAGGAGTTGGCGGCTGAGTACGACCGACTGCGGTTCGTCCTTCCGGCTGGCCCACTGCACGGAGACTTCAACATCGGCAACGTCCTGCGCGACGCTGCGGGACATCCCAAAGTCATCGATCTGGATGGCTTCGTGACCGGCCCACGGGAGTGGGACCTCATGCAGACGGCCATGTACTACGACAGCTTCGGCTGGCATACGAAGGCCGAGTACGTCGACTTTGCAGACGGCTACGGCTTTGACGTTCGAGAGTGGTCCGGGTATGAGGTGCTGCGCAGCGTCCGCGAGCTGCTGATGGTCACGTGGCTCTCGCAGAACGCTGGCACGAATTCACGCGCGGCCGACGAAGTGGAGAAGCGGGTAGACACACTGCGCTCAGGCGGCTCGCGCCGCGACTGGGCACCGTTCTAGGGCTGGACCCCGACCTGTTGCCAGAGGCGGAAGCCGCGGGCCTGTTCTATGAAGTCGCGGAACTCCCCGGCCCGCTTCATGCCGTCGGTGATGCGCCCCTGGAACTCGTGCACATACTGCACGCAGCGTGCCGACTTCAGGCCCTCTCCGAGCTGCAACGCGCTCAGGGCGATGTCGAACCCTCGGCTGGCCTCGCCCTGGTTGATGTACGCCTCTGCCTGCACCATCGTCGCGAAGAAGTCGCTGCGGTTGTTGAGACCATCGCCAAATATGGAGCCCGCGCCCCGTTCCGTGGCCTGCGCGGAGCGCCCCAGATCGCGGAAGCAGTGCCCGAACTCGGCTGCCAATTCCACTTCGTCGAAGTACGCGATGTAGGCCGGATCGCTGTCCGTGGTGCGCTGGCTGAGCTGACGTTCCGCCTCGGACAGGGCGAGGTCGCAGCCTCGCGCGTCGCCCAAGCGCGCCAGTGCCCGCGCCTCCATCGCGCGGAACTGCGCTGCGAGTGTCGGCGTGAGCCTCGCGGCCGGACCAGTGAGCGCGGCACGAGCCAGGGTCGCAGCCTCGCGGTATCGCCCTACGAAGGTGGCCTGGTGGCTCATTGCGGAGAGGATGCACCCGCCTAGCAGCCTGTCGCCAGCCGCATGCGTCATGCGCAGGGCCTGAATGAAGTAGCGCTGTGCGATGCCGTGCAGGCCACTGTCGTACGACATCCATCCTGTGAGCAAGAGCGCTTCGGCTACTGCCGAATGGAGCTGCTTGCCCACGGCATCGGAGTGCCTTCCGTCGAGCATGGGTCGCACATCGGTGTGCAGGTACTGGATGAGCGCGCGTCGTGCGTGGCCCCCGCCGAACTTGCCGTCGAGCATGCTGAACGCGTCGGCAGTCGAGCGCACCATGTCGACGTCCACGGCCCCAACGGACCGGCCGCCAGAGCGCGTGAGCTCGCCGTCCGGCGGTGAGACGAGCCAACGCACGGACGTCTCGTTCCATGCGGCGGAGTCTGGGAGCGCTCGAATCAGCAGCTCGGATTCCGCGAGATCGGCGCGCCAAAGGTCGGCCACAGTGGTGGTGACCGACTCGGGGCGGTCTGCGAAATCGAGGCCCAAGTCAGGCTGTATGGCGGAGACAGCCGCGTCACCCATCCCGATGTCGTCAATGGTGAGTTGGCGTCCCAGCTTCCGCCCGACGGCGTCAGCGATGAACCGAGGCATGTCGCCCCGCGGGATGGAGCCCTTGAGCCAGCGGCTGACGTAGGTGTGATCACAGGTGACGTCCTGACCTGAGCGGCCGGCAGCGACGACCACGGCGCGAGCGAGCGCCTTGTGCGAGAAGCCGCCTTGCTCCATGAGCGCCGTCAATCTGGCGTTCCCGTCTGCCATTGATCCCCCATGGAGCGGCCGAAGTCACAGCTTGACGCACTGTCACTCTACGCAGGCCAGGCAAGGGGTGCAGAGGGTTTGCACGTCGGAGTGCACGAGTACACCCCCAAGTACACGCTCCTGAAGTCCCCTCCCTTTGGCAATAGTTGAGTCACCGCCGCAAGGCAGAGCGACGGTTCCGAGTTCAAAAAAGCCGAGTGCTTGACGACGCGGAATCGATCTGCCAACGTGAGTGGTAGGTAATACATGCCACGCTTCGGGCGGGCGGCTTGCCGGCTCGGGATCGCTCGCCACGACGGGAGCCCCTTGCTGGTCGTTCCTTGAGAACTCAACAGCGTGACGAGGTCACCGCCTCCTCAGAAAAGGCGGCCGGCGCGGCTCATGTCCGCGCACAAACCTGATGGCCGCTAGGCCGAACAAGACGTCGACGGCGCGCGGCCCCGGTGCTGGAACACCGGGGCCGCTGTTTGGGCCGTTCCACTGTGAGAGGAGTACGACCCATGAAGAACATCGTTGCTGGTCATGTGGCTGTTACCGCCACAGAGTTCGTTGAGCTCGCGCTCGGAACCCCGTTGGATCTGTGGCTCGGTGTGGTGGGTGAGAGCGAGATGGAACGGGCCGCCCGCCTCGATGCCGCGCGGGACATCCTCGCCGCCTACCCGGAGCTCCCGGACACAGTGAGCCGGGTCGCTGCCGAGGCCATCGAGACGTACGCCCCGGAGCTGTTCAACATCACCCCGCTGCCTCGCCGGACCAGTCGGCGTTGGCCGCGCGGCGGCAAGGCGGTGGCGGCATGACCAAGTCGACGTCTGCGCGGACGGAAGTGCCGCCGTTGACCCGCCCGGAACTGGGGCTGGCCGCTCTGGGTGCGCTTTCTGCGGCCGGGGTCGGGGCGCTGGGCTTGGTTGCTTCGTTTGATGCCGTGTCGGTCGCTGCCGCACGGTGGGGTTTCGTCTCGCCGTGGATGCTGCCGGTCGGCATTGATGTGGCGATTCCGGTGTTCACCGTCGCCAACTTGCTGTTGATCCGGATGGATATGGCGCTGGCCTGGGTGCGGTTCGTGCCGTGGGCGCTGACGCTGATCACGTGCGGGCTGAACGTCGCGGCCGGGCAGGGCATGTGGGCGAAGGTGGCTCACGGGACGATGCCGCTGCTGTGGGTGGTGTTCTCCGAGATCGGCGCCCACGTCTACGCCGTCCGCATTGGTGCGGCGACCGGCCGGCGCATGGACAAGATTCGCTTTGGTCGGTGGCTGCTGGCCTTCCCCTCCACGTTCGCCCTGTGGCGTCGGATGACGTTGTGGGAGGTCACCTCCTACGCGGTGGCGTTGGAGCGGGAGAAGGAACGGCAGTTGGCTCGCGCGGAGCTGCGCGAGATTTACGGGCGTCGCTGGCGCAAGCGCACACCGCAGCGCACCCGCGTGCTGCTCAGGCTGGGCGAACTGGGTCCCGCGCCTGCACCGGCTGCACCGTCTGACCCTGAGCCGGGCCGTGCTGCCGAGGGCGAGCCGAAGGCCAAGCCCAGCCCCGGACGACGTAGCAGGACCAAGGGCAAAGCCGGATCGCGGACGCCTGCCGACCTGCTGATTGCAGCGCGTGAGGCTACGGCCGATTGGTCGGATGCTGAGCTGACCGCGGACCGCATCCGAACCACGGTGCGGGTGTCTGCAGCGAACGCGCGGATGCTGCGTGACGCGCTCAAGTCGGAGCGCGCCACCGGCGGTGGCCGGCAGGAGCTTGAGCCGGTGGCCGCCTGATGGCTCCGGCGAGTTGCTACGACCCGAACGGCACCACGTACGGGATACCGACCTTCCCGTGGCGGTTCGCGCCGGACGGCTACGCCACTCGCCGTCAGCTCCGGGCCCGCGGCTTACGGCCTGGCGGGCAGCAGGTCGTCGCGCAGGTGATGCGTCGCAGTCGGCGCCGGAAGTCGGGCGCGTTGGCCGCCTTCCTGTACCGGGTCGACCGGGCCAAGCCGGTGCGGCCGATGACGCCTGCGAAGTGGGCCGCGCTCGACCGGGCGATGACGGCACGCCGTACCTGCCCCGCCTGCCGGATGGATGCCGGATACGTCATTCCCGCATCGCTCGGCACGTGCGTCCCGTGCGCCTATCCCGAGGAACAGCGCGCCGCATGACTTCGTACGACACCAACCAAGTGGGGCCCGGACGCATGCCGTCCAAAGCGCCGTCCGGGCCCCTTCCAACCCTGGTTCCAGGGAGGGACGTTCAGTGAATCACGACGATGAGAACGATCTGATCCGCCGACTCGAAGCCGCTATGGCGGCCGACTTCGGCCCCGACTTCGGTGCGGACGTAGTCGACCTGGACCGGGCGCGGTCGGCTCGCAGCGAGTCGGCCGACCCGGTCGGCCACCATGCACCCGACTCCGAGCCCGAGCAGTGGGCCGACTGGAGTGAGGGGGAGTCGGCTCTCATGGTCGACGGCCCCGCGCCGTCCGGTCCGAGCCTGATGGACAGGGTCCGTGGCGCTAGGCGGCGCGAGGTGATCCCCGCGTGGGCGCGCTCCAAGCCTGAGTTCCTGGATGCGCTGGGCTGGCTGGCCGGGCACGCCTGGCACACCACCGCGTTCCACGCGGTCCGCCTGCCCTGGTACAGCCTCCGCCTGACGTTCCAGGCCCCGGCGGGGGCGGCACGGTTCATCGGCGGTGCACTGCGCTGGGTGGCGGATACGGAGGGCGATCCGCTGCGGCAGGTCGCTGCCCGGCGCGAGGACGTCGAGCAGTACCTGAAGCTGTCCCGGCAGCGTGACAACCGGGTGAAGCTGCGCGGCATCCTCATGGTCCTCGGACTCGTCCTCGGTCCGGTCGTCGCGCTGCTGCTGTACGTGCTGGCCCCGACTTGGCTGACGGTGCTGGCGGTTGCGGTGCTCACGGCCGGGCTCGGTTTCCTGGGTGCCCCGTCCGACAAGCCGGTCATTACTCGCGCTGTGGTGACGAGCGAGGTGGAGCGGCTGACGTCCGGCATCGTGGAACGCGCACTGGGTGCGCTCGGCATTGCTGAGATCAACAAGGCGCTCGGCAAGGGCGGGGAGGGCATCAAGTTCCCCGCGCCGATTACGCGGGACGGGCCCGGGTGGCGGGCGGATGTGGACTTGCCCTACGGCGTGACGGTGCCGGACATCCTGGACCGGCGCGAGAAGCTTGCGTCCGGTCTGCGCCGCCCGTTGGGTTGTGTGTGGCCGGAGCCGGTTCCGGATGAGCATGCCGGCCGGATGGTGCTGTGGGTGGGGGACCGGGCGCTGAACAAGGTGCCGCTCGCAACGTGGCCGCTGGCGAAGTCCGGGACGGCTTCGCTGTTCAAGCCGCTGCCGTTCGGTACCGATCAGCGGGGCCGGAACGTCGACCTGACGTTGATGTACGACAACGTCCTCATCGGGGCGATGCCGGGCATGGGCAAGACGTTCTCCCTGCGTACCCCGCTGCTGGCTGCGGCCTTGGACGTGCTCTCTGAGCTGCTGGTGTGGGAGTTGAAGGGCACCGGCGACCTGGATCCGCTGAAGAGGGTGGCCGCCGACTACGGCTCCGGACCGGACGACGAGACGTGCGCGGCCACGCTCGATTCGATCCGCTACGTCCACAAGGACCTGGAGCGCCGCGCCAAGGTCATCAGCAGCCTGCCGAAGGACAAGTGCCCGGAGAACAAGGTAACTCCGGAGCTGGCGGCGAACCGGTCGCTGGGTCTGCATCCGCTGGTGCTGGCCATCGACGAGTGCCAGGAGCTGTTCTCCCACGAGAAGTTCGGCAAGGAAGCCGGGGCGCTGTGCACGGCGATCATCAAGCGCGGCCGTGCGCTTGGCGTCATGCTGCTGCTGGCCACCCAGCGCCCGGACAAGGAATCGCTGCCCCCGGCGATCAGCGCGAACGTCGGTACCCGGTTCTGCCTGCGGGTGATGGGTCAGATCGAGAACGACATGATCCTGGGCACGTCGACCTACAAGAACGGCATCCGCGCAACGTCGTTCACCAAGTCCGACAAGGGCATCGGGTACCTGGTCGGCGCTGCGGATGACCCGCAAATCGTGCGTGGCTACTACCTGGACAACCCGGCCGCCGAAGTGATCTGCGAGCGCGCCCGCAAGGCCCGCATCGACGCCGGCACGCTGCGCGGCATTGCCGCCGGGCAGCAGCCGGAGCGGCGGGATGCGGCCGACCCGCTGCTTGACGACATCCTCGCCGTTGTTCCGGCGGATGAGGCCAAGCCGTGGAACGACGTCACGGTGGACCGGCTCGCCGAGCTGCGGCCGGAGCGGTACAGCGCATGGGGCGAGATGGCGCCCGCTGACAAGGCACGCCAACTCACCACCGCGCTCAAGCCGTACGGCGTCGCCACCGGGCAGGTGGCCCGGCGGATCAAGGGCAAGACCGTCAACCGGACCGGCTTCGAACGGGCCCACATCGCCACCGCGATTTCGGAGCGTGACCGAAAGCGGGATGCGGGCTGACCGTCCACCCGCCTCTAGCGCTAGGGGGATGGCCCTCTAGCGCTAGAGGGCCCGCTAGCGGTCCCCGCCCTATCTGATCAGGCCGCTAGCCGATAGCGGCCCACCTGCGAAAACCCCTGAACACCGCCTGGAAGGGCCCGTCATGCCCCCTGCCCTGCTCGCTATCACGCTCCTGCTCGTAGTCACATTGTGTTACGTCGCTGTGTGTGCGGGCTCGCCGTTCGGCGACTGCCGCAAGTGCCACGGCTTCGGCTTCGCGACCACCACGGACCGCAAGGGACGGCCCAAGCGCGGCAAGACCTGCCGCCGCTGCAAGGGCCACGGCAAACGCATACGCATCGGCCGCCACCTGTTCAACGTCGCCGCCCGCACCTACCGCGCCGGCACCCGCCCCTGACCCGAAAGGAGGTCCGGCCATGGCCGTGACCGTCTCGCTCGTCGCCCTGTACGGACTGGTCCTGTTCTTCCTGCTGCGCTCCAAGACCCTCGGCTACGGCTCCGCGTTCGTCGCCGTGATGTTCGGCTTCTTCCTCGCCTCCACCGGCGCCGCCGGTCCCGTCAACGAACTCACCACCGCCGTCATCGCTGCCGTCAGCGACCTCTAGAAGGGAGCCCCCTCCATGACCGATCGGATCACGCTCATGGCCGCGGGTGAATTGCGCACTGCGCTCGAAGCCCAGGCCCGCGGCGACCTCCCGACAGCCGCCGCCGCGCTCATGAGCATCGACCCCGCCTCCTGGCAGGCGATCGAGCACCGCCTCAACACCCTCGGTGGCACGCTCCCCGCGCTGCTGACCACCGCAAGGGGTGAAGCGGGATGAACAGTGAACTGATCACCGCCACAGTGCTGTTCGGCCCGGCCGCAATCGTCGGCCCGGTGTGCCTCATCGGGCACCGAATCACCCGCAGGCACGACGAGACCGTGGCGTCCGTCGTCGCTGGCTTCCGGCCCACCGAGACCACCGAGCCGGAGCCCCCGCCGAAGGGCCGCATCAAGGCCCCGCGCCAGACGGCGCCCGCGCCTGTGGCCACGGTCATCGACTTCGCCGCCCGACGCCGCGACGCGGCCTAACTACGCCCGGGGCGGCCCCCTCTCACGCCAATGACACGGGGCCGCCCCGGCCAACCAGCCCACTACAGACCTGTTGGAGGTCTCCAGCATGACGCATCACCCCCCATCGGCGCCGCTCACGGCCGCGCTGACTGCCGCTGAACGCGGCTGGCACGTCATCCCGCTCCGCCCGCACGACAAGCGCCCCGCCCTGCACGGGGAGACGGTGTGCCCCGGCATCGGGGACTGCGCGGGCGGCCACCGCAAGTGGGAAGACCGGGCCACCATCGACCCCGACCGCATCCGACGCGCCTGGGCCTCCCTCCCGTTCAACGTCGGCATCGCCACCGGCCCCTCCGGGCTCCTGGTCGTCGATCTCGACATGCCCAAGCGCAAGAGCAAAAGCTGTAGTGCGGACACGCCTTCCGGCGTGACGACCTTTAGGGCGCTCTGCGAGCGCGCCGGGCAGGCTCTGCCCACCACGCACACGGTGCGGACTGCGAGCGGGGGAGTGCACCTGTACTTCACCGCCCCCGCCGGGGCCCGCCTCGCGAACACCGCGGGCAGGCTCGGCAAGCTCATCGACACCCGTGCCTGGGGCGGCTACGTCGTTGCCGCAGGGAGCATCACCCCCACCGGCCCCTACACCCCGGTCAATCCCGCCCCGCCCGCTCCACTCCCGGATTGGCTGCACAGCCTTCTGACGCCCCGTCGACCCTCGCGGGGACTGATGGCTGTCCCCGCATCGTCTCGGGCCTCTCGCTACGCCGCAGCCGCGCTCAGGGCGGAAACAGCGACCGTGCGGGACGCGCCGCAGGGCGAGCGCAACGCGGCGTTACTCGCGGGGGCGCGGGCTCTAGGGCGGTTCATCGCGTGGGGCGACCTCCCGCGCGATGTGGTCGAGGAGGCTCTTTGGGGAGCGGGCGAGGCTGCCGGGCTCTCCTCCCGCCGCTGCCGCGCGACCGTGCGTGACGGACTGAACTGGTCCATTGCCCACAACCCGCAGCGGAGGACGGCATGAGCGCCCCGCATCCTCCCCGCCCAAAGAGCCTCGCCTCAGCCGCAACCGGCCCGCGCGCCGCCGAACAGGCCGTAGCTCCACAGGGTGTCGGCGCGCCGAAGGTCGTCGCCGAAGGCGTCCCTTCTGCAGTTCTCCCGGACCCGCACCAGCCGGACGGGCGGTATCCGGTCGCGTGGCTGCACATCAGCGCGCCCCGCGCCGCGGTGCCCACCGCCACGTCGAAGTGCACGTGCGGCTGGGACCGCAGCGCGATCGGCCGGAACAAGGTGCGCCACCTCATCGACCTGCACACCACCCACCGCGACACATGCCCGCTCCGCACCCCGCAGGAAGGAAGGCAGGCAGCATGAGCATCAATCGGCCGGCACCATCGACGGACGGCTCCGCGCTGCTCGATGAAGTGGAAGCCTTCCACCGCCGCTTCAACGTCTTCCCCCTCGAAGCGGCCTACGTCGCCGTCACGCTGTGGGATGCGCACGCGCACCTGCTCGACTGCTTCGACGCCACCCCGCGCATCGCGTTCCTCTCGCCCGAACCGGGCTCGGGCAAGTCCCGGGCACTGGAGATCGTCGAAACGCTCGTACCGAAACCGCTCGTCGCGGCCAACGCATCCGCCTCGGTGCTGTTCCGCGCGGTGTCCACACTCGAGACCCGCCCCACGGTCCTCTTCGACGAGATTGACACCGTCTTCGGCCCCAAAGCCGGGGACAACGAACCGCTCCGCGGATTCCTCAACGCAGGCCACCGCCGCGGCGTGGGCATGTGGCGGTGCGTCGGCGACGGCGCGAATCAGCAGGTGCAGGAATTCCCCTCCTACTGCGCCGTCGCCATGGCCGGGCTCGGCTCCCTCCCCGACACGATCCTGACCCGCTCGGTCATCATCCGCATGCGCCGCCGCGCCAGGAACGAGCACGTGGAGCCCTACCGGCAGCGCATCCACGAGAAGGAAGGCAACGCGCTGCGTGACCGCCTCGCCAACTGGGCCCAGACCGTGAGCCACCTGGTGGACGGAGTCTTCCCGGAGCTCCCGCCGGAAGTCACCGACCGGCCCGCCGACGTATGGGAACCGCTGATTGCTATGGCGGATGCGGCTGGCGGCCACTGGCCAACCCGGGCCCGTGCGGCATGTGTCGAGCTGGTCAACGCGGCGAAGGAAGGCGACAAGGGCAGCATCGGTATCCGGCTGCTCACCGATCTGCGGGACTACGTCTTCAACGGCATCGACCGCCTGCCCACCGTCGCCGTCCTCGACCGCCTCCATAGCCTCGACGAGGCGCCGTGGGCGGACATGAGCGGCAAGCCGCTCGATGCACGGGGGCTCTCGCGGATGCTGCGCGAGTACATGACCGCGGACAACAAGCCCATCGCCGCGAGGAACATCAAGACCGGCGGCAGCGTGATGAAGGGCTACTACGCGTCCGATCTGAACGACGCGTGGGCGCGGTACTGCCCCCCTACCCCTGAGAGTCCGCTACTTCCGCTACCTCCGCTACCGCGCAGGTCAGAGGCCTGAAAAGGGTAGCGGATAGCCGAAATCTATCCGCTACCTCACCGCTCCATCCGCTACCGGCCCACGGACACCAACCGGGGCCGGTAGCGCATTTATCCGCTACCGCAGCACCTATCCGCTACCTCGATCATGCCCCTGACCAGGCAGGTAGCGGAGGTAGCGGAAGTAGCGGACCTGACAGGAAGGGGCAAGGCCCCACCGTCACGTCACGAAGGGAAACCACCTCATGGCCACGGCTCCTGATGCGTCCACGCCCCAGCGCCGTATGCACCGCGTCGAAGTAGCCGCAGAACTGCTCGACGTCGGACGTTCCACGGCGTACGTGGAGATCCGCCTCGGACGACTCCGCACAGTCCGGGTCGGCCGGCGGCGCCTCATCCCCACTGAGTACATCGACGAATACGTCGAACTCCTCAAGCGCGAGGCCGACACCACGCGCTGAACCAACGAAGCATCAGACCGGAGCCGCACCCGAACAGGGCGCGGCTCCGGTCGTTCACTGAAAGGGCGCTCAGAACTCATGACGGACGCGACCGGGCGGCCTCGTAAGGCGGGCAACGGGGAAGACTCGATTTACTGGGACAAGTCCAAGAACCGCTATGTAGGCGCGACGTCACTTGGCTACACCCCTGCGGGCAAGCGCAATCGGCCCAAGGTGACAGGTAAGACGAAGACGGAGGTCCGCCGGAAGCTCAGGGATCTCAAGGAGGAACTACGGGCTGGGGTCAAGACTTCAGCGACTTACACGGTCACCGGCGCGGTAGAGGATTGGCTCACTCACGGGCTTAAAGGCCGAGAACAGAGCAGCATCAACACCTACCGCAGCCTGGCGAGCAACCACATCACGCCCGACCTCGGCAGGGCCCGGCTCCGAGACCTCCAAGCTGATGACTTGGATGAGTGGCTGGAAGGCAAAGCAGAGATCCTTTCGCATACCTCCCTCAAGATGGTGCGCTCAATCCTGCGGCGTTCGATCAACCACGCACAGCGCAGAGGCTTGGCGATGCGCAATGTTGCCGAATGGGTGGACCTGCCCAACGGGCAGCCTGGGCGTCCGAGCAGGTCGTTGACCCTGGAGCAGGCGGAAGCGGTTCTTCGGGCGCGCGAAGGAAGCTGGATTCACGCGTACGTGGTGTTGGCCCTACTCGTTGGCGTCCGCACGGAGGAAGGCCGGGCGCTCACCTGGAAGCACGTGCACGACGCCGAATCGGCCGAAACGCGGCCGCACATAGACGTGTGGCGTTCAGTGCGCCGGCATGGCGACACCAAGACGAGCAAGAGCCGTCGCTCACTCGTCATGCCCTACCAAGCCGCCTCCGTAATGGAGGTGTACAAGGTTCGCCAGAGGCAGGAGGCAGGGGCGAACTGGACCGACGACGCTTTCGTCTTTCCGAGCGAGACCGGCGAGCAGCGCAGCTCGGTGAACGTCCTGCGCAACTTCAGGTCCTTGCTGAAGGAAGCCGGCTTCGAGGATCCGAAGGAGTGGACCACGCGGATGCTGCGGACGAGCTTCGTATCGCTGCTGTCGGATCACGGAATCCCGATTGAGGTCATCGCTCGCGTCGTGGGCCACAGCGGGAGCAGCACCACTGAGCGGGTCTACCGCAAGCAGTTGCGTCCAGTGATCACTTCGGGTGCCGAAGCCATGGACGACATCTTCAAGGAGAAGGTCGGCACGACAGCTCCAGAGGCAGATGGGACCTCGCATTAGGGGAGCCGTGGCTCCCCGTCTGGCTCCCAATGGGCGGTGAGCGTCGAGCACTGGGTCTGTGACCTGCACGGGGACCCTGCACCACCATTACCTCCCGCGTAATCGACCGCCCCACCCCCGCCCCGGCAGTCTTGCGGTACTGGAACTCGGGCGGCGCACTCCGCCCGAGCTCCGGGTCCCCAGCAGGCCCTACGACCTCGATGGAGGCTGATTCGTCATGTCCGCAACTCTGCTCGCCGGTATCTCCCGCACCACCGAACCGCGGACCATGCTGCGCCGGTTTCTCGCGCTCGACGCGCTGGTGACCGGGGTCAACGGGCTGGCGTACGCCGTTGCTTCCGGGCCCCTCGGGCGGTTGCTGGGGGTCGACGCCGGGGTGGTGCTCGGGCTGGGGGTCTTCCTCGCCGTCTACGGGGCCGGGGTCGGGTATCTCGCCTCGCGGCCGCAGCCGCCGGTCGCCGCCGTGAAGTTCGTCATCGACGCCAACCTCGCCTGGGCGGTCCTCAGCATCGCCGCGCTCGCCCTCTGGCTGGAGCCCAGCACCGCCGGTGCCGTGTGGATCCCGCTGCAGGCGATGACCGTCGCCGCCTTCGCCGTTCTCCAGTGGTCCGCCCTGCGCGCCATGGCCCGGAGTTGATCCGGCCCGATGAGCTACGGGGTCAGGGACTGGAGGTACTTCACCGTCGCCGGGTCCGCCGGGAGCAGTGTCTCGATGGCCAGTTCCGCGACCGTCACGTCCATCGGGGTGTTGAACGTGGAGATCGAGGAGACGAACGACAGGACGCGGCCCTCGTGCTCGATCCGCAGCGGCAGGGCGAACGGGGGAGCGGGCGCCGCGTCCGCCGGGGACGGCTCGGTGTCCGGTGGGTCCGGGACGGGGTAGGCCGCGACCTCGTCGTAGAGCTCGCGCAGTTCCGTGGAGCGGGCCAGGGCGATCTGGCGTTCCATCTGGGCCAGCAGATGGCCGCGCCACTCCCGCAGATTGCGGATCTTCGGGGCCAGCCCTTCGGGGTGGAGCGTGATCCGCATGGCGTTCAGCGGGGGCGTGAGCAGGTGCTCGGGAAGGCCGTCCAGCAGGATCGCGATGCCGCGGTTCGCGGCGACCACGGTGTAGGTGCCGTCCACGATGATCGCCGGGTAGGGCTCATAGCCGTGCAGCAGCTGTTCCAGGCCCTCGCGCAGGGCGCCCAGCGCCGGGTCGTCGAGGGACGTCTCGGCGTACCGGGGTGCGTAACCGGCCGCCAGCAGCAGGGCGTTGCGCTCCCGTACGGGCACCTCCAGGTGTTCCGCGAGGCGCAGGATCATCTCCTCGCTCGGGCGTGAGCGGCCCGTCTCGATGAAGCTGATGTGGCGGGCCGAGGAGTCGGCGCGCAGGGCCAGCTCCAGCTGGCTCACCCGGCGGCGCTCCCGCCAGCCGCGCAGCAGCGGTCCTACTCGGGTGCCGGGCGCAACAGTTGCCATACCGGAACCGTAATACGGCAGACGGGCCCACGGCGGGCGCCGCCGTCAGCCGCGTGCCTCGCCCAGCAGGGACGCCAGCCCGCTGTCGATGTCGATGGCCCGGGTCTCCAGCTCGGCGGGCACGGTCGCGTACGAGTGCAGTAAGAAGTGACGCAGCCGTCCGGTCGCGAACCGCAGGAGCGCCACCCCCTCGGGGGAGCGCAGCTCGACCATCGTCTGGGTGCGTCCGCACGGCCACACGTGCACATCGCCCGTGCCGGACGGGGTGTGCAGGCCGGCGTCCAGCAGGCTGCGGGCAAAGGTCCAGGTCACCGTGGCGCCGCTGAGGGAGACCGCCGCCGGGAAGACCATCCGGACGGCCAGTGGATCATCGGCGCGGTAGGACAGGGTGACCGGCAGGGGGGCGGGCTGCGGGGCGTCGCTGATGAGGTGGGCCGGCACGGACTGTTCGACGGTCGGGAACATCGGCATCGCTCCTCGCGGGTGCTGCGGCTGGTGGCTGTTCAGCTCCTCATGCCTCTACGACGCAGCCGGGACCCTCACCACTTCTCGACACCGCCACTGTCCAATGTGACCTGCATCACACGAGTGAGGGTGGAGGGGCCGGGCAAGGGGAAGCCCCGGCCAGACGGGGGTTCTGGCCGGGGCGGCAAAGGGGCGGTGGGCACGTCTGTGCGCATCCGCTTATAGATGAACGGTAAACCATTGTAGGTGGTTCCCGCACTGCGGGTCCGCCGTGACAGGAGTGACGTCTGTTACTGCGCTCCGGCCCGCGGCACCACTGTCGCAAGGACGGAGGGGAGGGGATACCAGTCGGCCGACACCACGCTCGCGCCCCGTCCCGCCAGCAGTCCGACCCGGTCCCGTGCCTGTGTCTCGGTCGGGTTCGTGCCGTCGATGGCGGGCGCCACGTTGTGCGCGTCCGTCATCACGACGAGATACCTGTTGCGCTGGTACCAGGCGGTGTCGATGGTCCCGCCGGAGTAGGTCCCCGCGTCCCCGTCGAAGAGGACGAACCACGGGCGGATGGTCGTGTCGGCGTACCGCGTGCGGGGGTCGCCGGCGGCCGCGCCGAGCACCGCGGGGAAGGCGGCTGCGTCGCCCAGCCGGCCCGACGCCGCGAGGGTCCGCAGGTGCGTCGCGTACTCGCGGTCGGTCCACAGGGTGTCGAGCGGGTTGCTCTTCTCCACCGTCCCCGGGATGAGCTCGATCACGAACTTGCCCGCGAGTGCGGACCGCGTGGGCCAGCCGTTCGTCCGCACCGCGGTGTCGAGGTCCGGCTGCCCGCCCGCGAGGTCCGCCGGCCGGTACAGCGCGTCACCGAGCCGGGCCGTGAGGAGGGCGTCGAGTGCGGCGGGGCCGCGCCCGTTCTGCCCCTGGAAGCCGTCCTTCATCTCGATCTTGACGAGGATGGGCCGGTGGCCGGGGTGGGCGTCGTGCCAGGCCTTCATGTCGGACAGACACCCGCCGAGGTCCTGGTTTCTCGCCTTGGTCCGCAGCTGGGCCGCCGTCGCGGCGTTCTCGCAGTTGTTGTCGTTGCCGAGGGGGTTGCTGTGCGAGACCCGCCAGGAGCGCCCGAACACATTGGTCCACACGTCGAGTTCGAGCATGCCGGCGCCGGAGTCGAGCGCGTCCGCGAAGTACCCGTACTTGGTCTTCTCGTACGCGTTGTGCACACCGACCCAGGTCGCCGAGGAGTACGGCAGCTGCCCCGGGTCCGCCGCCCGGTCCGTGGCCGCCCGGGCCGGAGCGAGAGCGACGCCGAGCAGACCGGCCGCGACCGCTGTCGTCACGGCCGCACGCGAGAGCTTCCCCATGGTGGGTTCCCTGCCTCTGTGTCGATGGCGTCGACGACGCCGGTTCGATCAAGTCGAGGGAAGGCTAGGGGAGTTGAGTGAACCGTGGGGAGACTGGACTCAGCCGTTGAAGGCGTGGAAAGAGGGGGTCGGGGGGAGCGGCGAGGACGAAGCCCCCGACTCACCGCGAACCGGTCCCCGCGGGTGTCGCGTCCCGGCCGGCCCCCGCGACGTACGGGGACCGCAGCGCGCGGGAGAGGTGGACGAGGCGATCGCGCCCCGGACTCAGCGCCGCCGTCAGGGCGTCGGCGCCGGCCGGTCCGCGGTCGTCGGCCTCCGGGTCCGTCCTGCGGCGCCGTTCCTCCACCGCGGCCACCACCATGGCGGCGACGCCCACCACATGAGCCTGCCCGGCCGGCAGGCCGCTGCGGGTCGCCGTGTCGTACGCCCGCTGCCGTACGAGATCGTCCAGATGCGGCTGGAGCCGCAGGAGCTCATCGTGGATGGCGGTCTCGCGGACGGTCAGGCGCAGTTCGGGATCCGACCACCAGGCGACCTGCGGCAGGGGGGTGTGGTCGCCGGGCGTGGACCGCAGCTGCCGCCACAGCGCCCCGAGGCGGGTGTAGGTGATCCACGCCCGGCACACGTCGCTGACCTGCGGCCCCAGGAGCGGGAGCAGGAACCCGACGGTGGTGATCAGACCGCCGGCGGCGGCCATTGGCGGTGCCACGGTCGTACTGAGGGTGTCCCAGTCGTACCCCGCCCACCGGGCGAAGACCGCGGTCAGTTTGGTGAGACCGAAGAACAGGTTGAACAGGAAGCCGATGACCAGCACGATGAGCCCGAGGCGGAGCCACTGGCCCACCTCCCGCGCCCAGCGCAGACACATGGCGGTGGTCACCGCGGCGGACGTGATGTGCGCCGCGAGATAGATCACGATCATCTCGCGGACGAAGGGTGTGTTCGCGTAGTAGGTGTCCAGGTCCCGCAGTCGCTCGACCGGGGCGTCCCCCAGGGCGAAGAGCACGGGCAGTGCGACGACGGCCGCGGCGTAGGCGGTGATCCAGATGTACGAACTGCGCCGGACCACCTCCCGCGGACCGCCTCGCCAGTTGACGATGAGCACCAGGCACGCGCAGCTGAAGGCGCACATGATGCAGTAGACGAGCGGGCCCGAGAAGTTCGGGGTGTCCGTGAGCCGGTTCACCGCGGTGATGGTGGGCGGGGCGGCGAAGAAGAAGCAGATGGCCGCGGTGAAGAGCAGGAAGTGGACCGAACGCACCAGAGGGTCGCGCCAACCGCGCCACAGGGACGGCAGTTTGGTGATGAACGCGATGCCCAGCGCGATGGCCGGAAGGTAGTAGTCGGAGTTCCTCATGGGGTCAGGTCCGGCGTCGGCCGAGCGACTGCTGGATGCGCTCGGCCAGTTCGCTGCGGGGCGCGGCGGTGGCCGTGCCCTCCAGCCACCCCCGCAGATGGGTGCCGAGCTCCAGCCCGAAGGTCTCCGCCTCGGTCTCCTCCGCCTGCCGGAAGTCCGTACGCGCCGCCAGGTTCTGCACGGTGGCATCGATGTCGGTGCCGTCCGTGACGAGGCGCGCCGCGACCGAGGTGCCGCCCTCGCCGTGCCCCGTGTGACTCCCGTGCCCGGCCATCATGTGCCAGACCTCGTGGCCGAAGATGACCAGTTGGTGGAAGGGCCGGGTGTTGGCCTGGATGCAGATGATGTCCCGGTCGACCATGTCCAGGTACAGCCCGCTCGCCGTTTCCGGCGGAAAGTCCACCAGACGGTGGATCACCGGTCTGCCGCGCCTCTTGCCGAGTTGGGCGCACATGGCGGCGAACACCTCGTCGGGTTCGGTCGGCCGGGCCTGCTCCAGCGCGCGCGCCAGGTCGTTGCGGAGCTCGCGCATGGCGCTCTTTCGGCTCACTTCACTCCCCCCGGTTGAGAGTTGTCGTCGGGACGGCGGCGGTGCGGCGAGCGCCCGCGTGAGACCACACGGTACCGACCCGGTCCGGCCCCTCGCAGCAGCCTGGCGAACCGGGTCCGCGTCACGGGCTCCCTGGCGCGGGAGCGGGGTCCGCGCCGGGGTTGCCCGACATGAGGATGGTGAGCTCCTCGGCCGTCAGCGGCGGCCCCTCCAGCTGGGGGCGCAGCGGTCCGCGCAGGGCCGCCAGCAGCACACCGGGCGTGACCAGCCGGCCGAGCCCGGCCTGCAGAGTCATCACGTCCGAGACCGCCTTGGCCATGTAGTAGGAGCCGGTGGACGTCTCGGCCAGCCGGTTCACATAGCGGCTCAGCAGTCTGTCGACGGCGTGCGGCCGCCGGCCCCGGGAGCCGGGGAAGAAGATGTCCTGCCCGGTCGCCAGCGCCCAGGCCACGCCGGCGGGGCGGGCGACGGCCCGCTGGGCCCGGCGGGCGAAGCCCGGTGCCGCGACGCCTGAGCGCCTCAGCTCGGTGCGCAGGGCCAGCGCGCCCAGCGCCGCGACCGACATACCGTGTCCGTAGACGGGATTGAGGGCGGTCAGGGCGTCCCCGAGCGCCACAAAGCCCTCCGGGGCGTTGCGGACCTTTTCGAAGAACCGGCGCCGGTTCACGGTGCTGCGGGTCACCGCGATCTCGCTCAACGGTTCGGCGTGTGCCAGGAGTTCACCCACGAGCGGATGCCGGACGCTCTTGGCGAAGTCCACATAGGCCGACTCGTCGTCGGTGGGCCGGCCGCCCCGGGTGCCCGAGAGGCTCACCAGCCACTGCTGGTTCTCGATCGGGATGATCGTGGCCACCTGGCCGGGCCGGGGCAGCCGCGGGTCCGCCTGAATGCTGATGATGGGGCAGTTCTCGCTGCCCTTGGGGGCGCGGTAGAAGCGGCTCGCGTACACGACGCCCGCGTCGACGGTGAGTTCCCGCACGGCGCCGGCGCCCAGCTCCCGTAGCCACTGCGGGCCGCGGGAGGCGCGGCCGCCCGCGTCGACGACCAGGGTGGCCGCCAGCCGCTGTTCGGTCCCGTCGGCCAGCCGCAGACGTACGCCGTCGACCTTGCTCGTGTCACCGGTCAGGCCCAGCAGTTCGGCCCGGGAGATCACCTGGATGCGCTCGTCGCGCAGCACCCGCTCGCGAACCGCCCAGTCCAGCAGGTCGCGGCTGCACCCCATGACGTAGTGGGACTCGGGCCAGCGGCGGTACCAGCCCTCCGGCGACAGGGTCACCACACCGGAGGGCAGGGGTATGCGCCGCGCCCCGGCATCCAGCAGCCCGCCGGTCACGCCCGGTACGAGTGCCTCGATGGCGTCGGCGCCTCCGGACCACAGCATGTGCGCATGACGCGCCTGCGGGAGTCCTTTGCGGGGCTCCGGGCCGCCCGGCAGCTCATCGCGCTCCACGATCGTGACGTCGTCCACGAACGCCCGGCACGCGGCCGCGGCCAGCATTCCGGCGAGTCCTCCTCCGACAATGACCGCCCTGCGGGGCGTGCCGGTCCGGGTGGGTCTGGAGGGTTCGCTCATGGGCTGCTGCTTCCGGACAGTGCCGTGCGGCGGCACGCTTCGTGGACGAGTGGCGAGCGGCGCAGCGCACGGGACATCTGCACAAGATCGTCCGCTCGTGTGGAAGGTTGCACGCTTTCCGCGCCTTCGGCAAGGGTTGTCCGGCCCGGATCCGCCGTCTGTGCCTTGCCGGCGGCCGCGATCATGGCGGCGTCGGCGACGATCCTCGCCTGGGCGGGGGAGTCCCCCTGCGCCAGTGCGGAGTCGTTGGTGTCGCGGTGCAGCGCATGGTCGAAGTACGGCCGCAGATGGATGATGGCGTCGTGGATGGCGGCTTCGCGCTGCGTCAGCCGCAGTTCCAGCGAGGCCCACCGTCCGATGGCCACCCCCGGCGAGCCGTAGCCTGTCGTACCGCCCAACTCATGGGCGAGCGGGCCGAGTTGCCGGAAGCGGACGGCCGTGCGCCAGCTGATGCCGAGGCGCTGCCCCAGGTGGGGCAGGACGAAGCCGATACCGATCAGCACGGCGGACACCGACGCGATGGGGCGGGCCACATGGGTGCTCAGGCTGTCCCAGTCGTGGCCGCCCCACCGCGCGCCGATCGCGCTGAACTTGGCCGCGTCGTACCCCAGGTTGAACAGATAGCCGACGACGATCAGCACCAGGCCCGCCCGCAGTACGCCGTCGACCCGCAGCGACCATCGCCAGCACAGGACGGTCACGACCACGGCCGCGACGGTGTGCGCCAGCAGATACAGGACGATCATCTCGCGGATGAACGGTGTGTTCGCGTAGTAGGTGTCCAGGTCCCGCAGCCGCTCGACCGGCGCGTCCCCGAGCGCGAACAGGGCGTTGAGCGACAGGATCACCACGCCGTAGCCGATGACGCACAGTCGGCAGGCGCGCATCGTCCGCGGGGTCGGGCCGGTGCGCCAGATCAGGACGAGGACGACACAGGCGCCGCTGAACGCGCTCAGCACGCTGTAGACCAGCGGCGCCGCGAGGTTCGGAATGCCGGTGACGCGGTTGACGGCGGCGATCACCGGCACCGCGCCCAGCAGGAACACCAGGGCCGCCACGAGCAGCAGTGCGCAGACCGCCCGCAGGAGCACGTCCTGCGGATTGCGCCGCAGGGCCGGCAGCTTCAGCAGGAGCGCGGCGAAGACGAAGAGCGCCGGGATCGTCATGCTCAGATCGCCCATGTGCCACCGCCGTGCGTCGCCTGCGGTGTCCGCGTCGGATGGGGTGTGCGGTGCTCACCCGCGGTCGTGCTCGTGACGGTTCGCTCCCCGTCGTTCACCGTCGTCCCTGGACGCCGTGGCGGCCCAAGGACGCCTGGAGCCGGCCGGCCAGGCCCTCCGGAGCCGTGCCGCCGGGATGACCTTCCAGCCACGGTCGGAGTTCGGCCCCCAGCATGATGCCGAACAACTCCGCCGCCCTCTCCTCCTTGTCGGCGAAGTCCGTCCGGGCGGCACGCACGATGACCTCCTGGAGATCCGTCTCCTCGGTGACGGACCGTGCGGCGGAGGTGCCCGCGTGTCCGCCCCCGTGCCCGGCGTGCATGTGCCAGATCTCGTGGCCCAGGATGACGAGTTGATGCTGCGGTGCCGCAGCCTCCTCGACGGCGATCAGGTCGTGGTCGCCCCGGTCCGCCCAGATCCCGCTCACCGTCCCCGGGGGGAACGCGACGAATCGCAGACGGAGTTCGCGCTGCCGGTGGGCGCTCAGCGTCGCCGCGAGCTCCTCGAACAGGCGCGCCGGATCGACGGGAACGGGCAGCTCCAGGCTCGTGGACAACAGAGCGCATAACCGGCGCATCTCCCTGGCTCTGCCGCCCACAGCCCACTCCCCGCTCGAAGCCCGCCCCGGCGCGGGCCCACGTCCGGGCCCCGCTCTGCACAGGGCAACGCTACTGGCCCTTGCTGTCGCGTTCGAAGAGGGCGTCCAGAGTCTCCCAGAGCAACCGCCTGCTGTCGTCGGACAGACCCTTCAACTTCCCCGACCGCAGAGCGATTTCTTTGACGTCGTGACTGGCCATCAGAGCCGTGAGCGGGTGCAGTTCCCGCAGGTCCTTCAGGACCGACTGGAGGGCTCGGTCGAGCGCCGGGGCCGCCTCGGTCGTCAGGAACCCGGTGGGGACGCCGAAGAACTTCTCGATGCTGAACGCGTGCTGGAGGCCCGGCTTGCCGGTTCCCTTGGCCAGGGGCGTCAGCGACTGCCGGGACGCGCCGAATGACGCGGCGATCTCGGGCAGTGAGAACTCCTTGCCGTCGCCGGGCCGCGGCCGGGTCTCCCTCAGAAATCTGAACCGCTGGCTCACCCGCTCCCCGAGCTCCACCTCTTCGACGGACTCACCGTTCAGGAGAGCCGTGACGGTCTCCTCGGGAATGCCGGTCTCGAACGACAGCGCCGCCACGTCGAGGACGTCCTCACGGCGCAGCCCGGCTTCGTCGACGATCGCGTGAATCGTCCGCAGGGTCTCGGCCAGGGCGGCGCGTGAGTCACTCACCGGTGAGTCTCCCTGGGTCCGAGGGCTGATCCGTGCGGTACGGCGGCCGATCCGTGGGGTACGGCGGCTGCGCCCGGAGAATATCCGCTCCGGATGCGAGTGAGCCACCGAGGGTGACAGAAATTATTACCCAGCAGGGTAAGAGAAGTTGACATGTGGGGGCCGCGGATACGAGGATCACGCTGCAGAGTGCAGTCCCAGGTGCTGTCGGCGTGAGGGGGGACATGCCCACACTCAGGCACTTGGCCGAGGAATGCTCGGAGCTTCAACTGCGGTTCGTCGAGCGACACGGGGCGCTGAGGGCGGCGACCGAGGTGAGAAGCCTGGTCACTGTCGGGCAGGACGAACTGCTCGCGGTGCGGAGCGATTTCTCGCATTCTGCGGGCGCCCTCGTGGTCCTCAGGATCACCGAGCCGGCGCTCGAGGGGGCCACCGCCTCGGCCGTCGACCGGATGCTGTGCGATCTCGCGCAGCACAAGGCGGCCGGGCTGGTGGTGGCCGTCGCCTCGCACGGCCCACGGGTCTGCCCCGCCGCGACCCGCAGCTTCGCCGGCCGTATGGGCGTCCCGCTGCTCACGACCACCGCCGAGCCCGCGGCCTGGGAGGGCGTGAAGGACGGTATCCGCGCATGTCGTGCGCGCGCGGGAACGGCGAAGCCGTCCGGATGACCTTCCGCCACGCCACCGTGCCGGCATCCGCGGGCGAGGCACTGCGCATCTCGGCTCCTCGCCGGCGAGCCGTTCCCGTCCGTGGGCCGTTCCCGTCCGCGGGCCGGGCAGGCGAAGGGGGAGGGCCTGCCGCCGTCCGGTGAGCCGTGGGTGCCCGGCGCGGCGCGCGGCCGTGTGCCCGGGCCTCCGGAAGGCCTGACCCGCTGCACGTGCGCGCCGCGCTCCTTCGGGGCACCATGGCCGCATGCTGCTGGCTCGAGTCGCCGACGTGTCCAGGGACGTGGCCACCACCTCCGCGCGCTCACGGAAGATCGCACTCCTCGCCGAGCTGTTCGCTGACACCCGGCCCGAGCAGGTGGCCCTCGTGATCTCGTATCTCTCCGGGCGGGTGCCGCAGGGCCGCATCGGCATCGGCTGGAGCGTGCTCAAGGAGCGGCCGGAGCCCGCGCAGACCGCCGCGCTCACCGTTCCCGAGACCGATGCGGCACTCACCGCCCTCGCCGGCCTTCAGGGCGCCGGCTCCCAGAACGAGCGCAAGCGCCTGGTACGCGATCTGATGGCGGCGGCCACAGCCGAGGAACAGCAGTTCCTGACGCGTCTGCTGACGGGCGAGGTGCGGCAGGGCGCGCTGGACGCCGTGGCCCTGGAAGCCGTCGCCAAGGCCGCGGGCGCACCCGCCGATGATGTACGCCGGGCGGTGATGCTGGACGGATCGCTGCCGCGCGTCGCCGGTGCGCTCTTCGCCCACGGGCCGGCGGCGCTCGCGGAGTTCCGGCTGCGCGTCGGCAGCCCCGTGCAGCCGATGCTCGCCCACACCGCGAAGTCGGTCACCGAGGCCGTCATGACCCTCGACGTGCCCTGCGTGGTCGAGGAGAAGCTCGACGGCATCCGTGTCCAGGTGCACCGCAGCGGCGACGAGATCAGGGTCTACACCCGCTCGCTGGACGACATCACCGTCCGTCTGCCCGAAGTCGTGGACGCGGCACGGGACATGACCGGCGATCAGTTCATCCTCGACGGCGAGGTGATCGCGCTCGACCGGGACGGCCGCCCCTTCTCCTTCCAGGAGATCGCCTCCCGCGTCGGCTCCCGGGTCGACGTCGAGGCGGCCCGCGCCACGCTGCCCGTCTCTCCCGTCTTCTTCGACGTACTGGCCGCCGACGGTGAGGAGACGCTCGACCTCCCGGGCGCCGAACGGCACGCCGTCCTCGCCCGCCTCGTGCCGGAGCCCATGCGCGTCCGCCGCCATGTCGTCGCCGACCCCGGCGACACCGAACAGGTCGCCGCCGCCGAGGAGTTCTTCGCCGAGACACTGCGCCGCGGTCATGAAGGCGTCCTGGTCAAGGCGCTCGACGCAACCTACGTCGCGGGCCGGCGCGGCCGCTCATGGCTGAAGGTCAAGCCCGTCCACACCCTCGACCTCGTCGTCCTGGCCGCCGAATGGGGCCACGGCCGCCGCACGGGCCTGCTCTCCAACCTCCACCTCGGCGCCCGCGCCTTGGACGGGACGTACGTCATGCTCGGCAAGACCTTCAAGGGGCTGACCGACGAGATGCTGCGCTGGCAGACGGACCGGCTCCGTGAACTCGCCGTCGACGATGACGGGTTCACGGTCCGGGTCCGTCCCGAACTGGTCGTGGAGATCGCGTACGACTCAATCCAGCGCTCTCCCCGCTACCCGGCGGGCGTCACCCTCCGCTTCGCCCGGGTGCTGCGCCACCGCACCGACAAGCCGGCGCAGGAGGCCGACACCATCGAGCAGGTCCTTGAGTCCCGGGGCTGAGCGGCGCGGTCAGCGTGTGCCCAGCACCTTCTCGGCGAAGGCCGTCAGATGGGCGACCGTACGGTCGATGCGCTCCTGCTCGGTGAGCGTCTCCGCGTCCACGCCGGTCCGCAGCTTCGGCTGCTTCTTGCCGCGGATGTAGAGCGAGCAGGCGAGGTCGGAGCAGAGGTAGGTCCCCACGGTGTTGCCCTCCCGTCCGGCCGTGCCCGCCAGCGGGGCGGCGAACAGGGTCACCCCGGACGACGCATGCGGGGTGAGGCACACATGGCACATGCTCGACTTGATGGCGCTGGTCCGCCCGGCCGAGGGCACGCGAAGCGTGATGCCCACCGGGCCGTCCGCACGGGGGAGCACGAGGTGGGCCCGCAGCGGAGCCCCCGGATCGGTCCAGCCCAGAAAGTCGAGATCGCCCCAGGGCAGTTGCCCGAAGTCGGCGGGGAGCTTCAGACGGGTCGCCTCGCCCTTGGTGCAGTTGACGAACGAGCCGCGAATCTGTTTTTCGGTCAGCGCTTCCACCGGTGGAAGGTACACAGATCGCAGGGGAGCGGGCATCCCCTTTATGGTGGCCGAAGCCGCCTCAGCCCACCCATCCGCTGCCGAAGGGACCCTGGTCATGGCCACAGAGCCGCTGTCGCAGAAGGAGATCGAGGACCGGGTGGCCGAGCTGCCCGGCTGGTCGCTGGAGGGGGACCGCATCTCCCGCTCCTACCGGCTCGCCGACCACTTCGCGGCCACCGCGATGGTCGTGCACATCGCGCAGGTCCAGGAGGAACTGGACCACCACTCCGACCTGACGCTCGGCTACAACACCGTTTCGCTGACGGTGCACACCCACGACGCGGGCGGCGCGGTCACCGAGAAGGACTTCACGCTGGCGCGACGAGTGGAACAGCTCGCGCCGGGGCACGGCGCGAGCTGATCCCGGAGCGTGCCGGGCACGGCTGCCGGCCGGTCCGCAGGCCGAGGCGCCAGATCCGCGCGGACCGGCACGGTCGCCGAGCACCGGCCGGGCCGGCAATACCAGCAGTCCCGGCGACACCGGCCCGGCCGACACCACCGGTCGGGCCGGGGACACCGGCCGGCCGGGACAGCCCTCAGCCCGGCCGCGACATGTCCATCACCCAGTTCGTCACCCACGTCCGCTCCCCGTCGACCGAGAACGCCTGCTCCCAGCGCGCCGTCGTGTCGCTGATGCCGGACCAGACGAACCGCACCCGCACGTCCTTGCCGTCGTGCGTGTCGTCGCCGTAGAACTCACCGTGCCCGTCCGCGCCGAAGCGTCCCACCACCGGCGGGAACAGCGTGCCGGAGCGGTCGTTCGCCCAGTGCAGCGACCACTCGTCGCGGTCCGGGTCGTACAGCCGCAGCGTCAGACCGCGGAACCCCAGCGACGGGAAGACGATCTCGTCGAAGTTCGCCCCGCCGTCGAAGTGGCGTGACGCCCGGCTCATCGCCGTGAACTCCTCCCACGCGCTCGTCCCGTCCAGGAAGTCCGTGCGGCGACGGTTCGCGACGACCCACTCGCCCACCAGGAAGTCGAAGTCGGCCGTGCTCATGAGCGGCCTCCGGTCGTTCCTTCGCCGAGTGAGTCGGCGAGATAGGCGTCCAGGTCGGGACGCTCGGGCGTGAGCACATGCCGCACCCAGGCGTCCCGCTCGTGCACCACCGGCGGCAGCTCGTACACACAGCCGATCCAGGGCTTGGACAGCCTGATGAAATGGGTCGGATCACGGTCCGGGCAGTCCAGCACCGGCTGTCCGGCCGCCGCACCCGCGAAGTGCACGGCGTTGTCCCAGACCCAGCTGTACGCGTTGAGGTACGCGCCGTCGTCCTCTCCCCTGTGGAGGACGACGAACGCGGCCGCCGGCGTACCGTCCGGCACCGGCAGCAACATCGGCAGGATCTCGTACGCGGCCTTCTCGACCGCGGGCTCGATCCCGGCCGGGTCCCTCGTGACGTGGTAGCGCTTGATCCGACGGCCGCCCACCTCGATCGGTGGGGGCACGAACAGCAACTTCTCGGCGAAACTCATGAGCAGGACGCTAGAGCCGCTTCACTGACATCCTGTGTCAGTGAAGTCCAGCCGTCTTGTGTCGATCCTTCTGCTGCTCCAGACCCGGGGCCGGATGACCGCCGCCCGCCTCGCGGAGGAGCTGGAGGTGTCCGTCCGGACCGTCTACCGGGACATCGAGGCCCTGCACGCGTCCGGTGTGCCGCTGTACGGGGACGCCGGCCACGCCGGTGGCTACCAGCTGCTCGCCGGCTACCGGACCCGGCTGACCGGGCTGTCCGCCCAAGAAGCGGAGGCCCTGTTCCTCTCCGGCGTCCCGGGACCCGCCGCCGAACTCGGTCTGGGTTCGGATCTGGCCGCCGCCCAGCTCAAGCTGCGGGCCGCGCTGCCCGCCGAACTGCGCGACCAGGCCGACCGGATGCGCTCGCGCTTCCACCTCGACGCACCCGGCTGGTACGCCCCCGACGAAGAGGTGCCCTATCTGACCCGGGTCGCCGAGGCGGTCTGGCACAGCCGGGTGATCGACGTCCGCTACCGCCGCTGGAAGGAGCCGACCGATGTGGACCGCCGTCTGGAGCCGTACGGCCTGGTGCTCAAAGCGGGGCGCTGGTACGTCGTCGCGGCCCCCGGTCCGCGCACGTACCGGGTCGACCAGATCCTGCAACTCTCCTGCGACGGGGAGGTGTTCGAGCCGCCGCCCGGATTCGATCTGGCCGCCCACTGGCAGCGCCACCAGGCCGACTTCCACGCCCGGCTGTACAGCGGCCGGGCGCTCGTGCGGATCTCGCCCGCCGCCGCCGAAGGACTGACCGGGCCCGTGGCGCAGGCCCTCGCGGACAACGGCACGGCCGAACCGGACGGCTGGACCCGCGCGTCGCTCCCCATCGAGTCCCTGGATCACGCGCACCGCGAGTTCCTCGCGATGGGCACGGGGATCGAGGTGCTCGAACCCGCCGAACTCCGTGCCCGGTTGGCGGGGACGGTCCGCGAACTCGCGGCACGGTACGCCACCGGCTGACCGGGCGGCGTACCAGCCCCGCTCGTGCCCCGTGACCGGACTGCTCACGCGTCCCAGGCGCCGGCCTTCGCCGCGTCCCGGGCGTAGTCCGCGAAGTCCCGCGGCGCACGGCCCAGCACCTGCCGGACCCCGTCCGTGGTCGACGCGTTGTGCCCGTCCATCAGCATCGTGAACAGCTCGACCAGCCACTGCGCGTCCTGCGCGGGAAGCCCGACCTGCTGGAGCATCCCCTGGTACTCCTCGCCGGTCACCGGCACATAGCGCACCTCGCGCCCGGTCGCCCGTCCGATCTCCTCGGCCGCCTCCTGGAAGGTCAACAGCCGCGAGCCCGTCACCTCGTACGTCTCGCCGGTGTGGCCCTCCTCGGTGAGGACGGCGACCATCACATCCGCCAGGTCGTCCGCGTCGATGAACGGCTCTGCCGTGCCGCCCGCCGGGAAGACGAGCTCGCCCTGGGCCACGCCCTCGGCCATCGGGCCCTCGCTGAAGTTCTGTGCGAAGAAGCTGGCCCGCACGACCGTGAGCGGCACGCCCGCCTCACGCAGCGCGCTCTCGGCCTCGACGGCGTCCGGCTCGCCACGGCCGGAGAGGAGCACCAGACGCCCCACGCCCGCCGCGGCCGCCGCCTGCCCGAAGGCCCGCATCGCCTCGGTGGCGCCGGGTCCCGCGAGGTCGGGGTAGTACGTCACATACGCCGCGTCAGCGCCGCCGAGCGCCGGGGCCCAGGTCGAGGGGTCCTCCCAGTCGAAGGGGACCGCGCCGCGGCGCGAGCCCGCCCGCACCTGCACACCGCGCTCCGCGAGCCGCTCTGCCACCCGGTGACCCGTCTTGCCCGTGGCCGCCGTCACCAACACCGTTTCCTGCTTCAGGTTCTCTGTCATGCCTCCAGATTGGCGGCCGTGCTCTGGACTCTCCATGCTGTAAAGGCTCAACGGCATGTTTCTGCGTCTACGCTGGAGTCATGGACGCTCTTGCCGGGCTGCTCGACGGACCGCGTGCCCGAGGCGCTTTCCTGCTGCGGATGGTGATGGAGCCGCCCTGGTCCGTGCGGATCGAGGACCAGGCACCGCTCTCCCTGATGTGTGTCACCGAGGGGCAGACGTGGATCAGCTCCGACGCCGGCGACGAGGTGCTGCTGCGGCCCGGTGACGTGGCGATCGCCCGGGGGCCGGGCGGCTACACCACGGGCGACGACCTGCGGACCGAGCCGTTGGCGCTGATCGGCCCCGGCGGCACCTGTCACACCCTGCGCGGCGAACCGCTCGAGACGTCCATGGCCCTGGGTGTGCGGAGCTGGGGCAACGACCCCGACGGCTCGTCCGTGATGCTGGTCGGCACCTATCAGATGAAGGGCGAGGTCTCCGCGAGGCTGCTGGACGCCCTGCCCCCGCTGGTCCACCTCACCGCCGACGAGTGGAACTGCCCGCTCATGCCGGTCCTCGACGACGAGATCTCACGGGACGAGCCCGGCCAGAGCGTGGTGCTCGACCGGATTCTCGACCTGATGCTCATCGCCGTCCTGCGGGCCTGGTTCTCCCGGCCCGACGCGAAGGCACCGGCCTGGTACGTGGCGATGGGCGACCCGGTGGTGGGCCGCGCTCTGCGCCTGCTCCAGGACGACCCCGCCCACCCCTGGACGGTCGCGTCGCTCGCGGCCAAGTGCGGGGTGTCCCGTGCCCAACTCGCTCGCCGCTTCCACGAGTTGGTGGGGGAGCCGCCGATGGGCTACCTCACCACCTGGCGGCTCGACCTCGCCGCGGACCTGCTGCGCGAGAGCGACGCCACCATCGAGGCGGTGGCCAGGAAGGTCGGCTACAGCGGGTCCTTCGCGCTGAGTGCCGCCTTCAAGCGGGTCCGCGGGGTGAGCCCGATGGTGCACCGCGCGAACAGCGTTTTGCCGTAGCCGCAACAAAGCTCGCCGAATCGGCACCGGCGCGGCAGGCTTGAGGACATGAGCAGTCACCACCACGACAAGACCCACATCGACTGGGACGAGATGAGCCCGCTGCTGGAACGCGGCGCGGAGCTCCAGGGACCCGTGCACCGCCAGGCCGTGGCCTGGCTCGGGGATCAGGTGCCCGCGGCGGGCGTCCGGCGGATCCTCGACATCGGCAGCGGACCGGGAGTGATGAGCCTGGTGCTCGCCGAGGCCTTTCCGTACGCCGAAGTCGTGGCGGTCGATGCGACCGTCCCGCTCCTGGAGCTCGCGCGGGCCCGCGCCGAGCGTGCCGGCCTCGGCGACCGGGTCCGTACCCTGCACGCCGAACTGCCCGACGACTTCGATGCGTTGGGGGAAGCGGACCTGATCTGGGCGGGCTCCTCGCTGCACCACATCGGCGACCAGCGCGCGGCTCTCGCGGGCTTCTCCCGGCTGCTGCGCCCGGGCGGCCTGCTGGCCGTGGTGGAGGGCGGACTGCCCGCCCGGCATCTGCCGCGCGACATCGGCATCGGACGGCCGGGGCTGGAGGCCCGCCTGGACGCGGCCTCCGCCGAGTGGTTCCTCGGTATGCGCGCCGAACTGCCGGGTGCGAAGGACGAGATCGAGGACTGGCGGGCGCTGATGGCGGCGGTGGGTCTCGCGCCGAGCGGCACGCGGTCCTTCCTCCTCGACATCCCCGCGCCGGTGCCCCAGACGGTACGGGAGCAGCTGGCCTCGGCCTTCGCCTGGCAACGGAAGGTGCTTGACGGGCTGTTGGCTCCGGACGACATCGCCGTTGTGGACCGGCTGCTCGACCCGCACGACGAACAGGGGCTGGCGCAGCGCCCGGACGTCTATCTGCTCACGGCGCGCACGGTGCACACCGCCCGCCGCGGCTGACCGCCGCGGGCCCGGTCAGGGACAGGGTTCGAGCCGCCACCACTGACCGGGCGAGTCGGTGTCCTCCCACTGCTGCACGCGCCCGCCGTCCTCGGTGCTGCCGTCGGCGACTTCGAGGAGCAGTCCGCTGATGAAACTGACGATGGTGACGGTGCCCGGCGCGTCGAGATGCTGCTCGATGATCCACTCCTGGGCGCCGAAGTTGTTGGGGCGCCACTGCTGGATCCGGGCGCCGTTCTCGGTGGAGGCGTCGGCGACGTCGAGCCGTTTGCCGCTGACCACGCTCACGAAGTGGTGGAGTCCGCTGCCGTTCGGCACCGGGTCGATCTGCCACTGCTGTCCGGGAGCGCCGGTCTCCTTGCCCTGCTGGACGACGGCCCCGCTGCCCCTGACCCCGCCGTACACCTCCAGGAGCAGCCCGCTGCCGACATTGCGCACCAGTTGGCCAGGTCTGAATGCCCCGCTCAATTCCCGTACTCCTTGTCCGGCGCCGTGATGTTCACGCGGACGATCGTACGAGAGGGGCGCGGGGGGACATACGGAATGCCCTCGTCGCCGCTGCCGCGGCCGACGAGGGCATGGTCCGTCTCCGGGGAGGGACCGGATCAGCGCACCGTGACGGTGAAGGGGGCCGACGCCGTGCCGCCGCCGACGATGCGCAGCGTGTTGCGGCCCTTGAAGCCGAGGTAGACGCGCATCTTGTAGGTGGCCTTGCGCGTGGTGTTCATCGACGCGGGGAGGGTCGTCCACTGACCGTCCTGCCGCTGCTGCAGACGCACACGGGTGCCGGGGGGAAGCTGCCTGGCCGACCCGTACACGCGGAACTGCTGCCACGCGGCGACGCCGCGCTTGGTGGCTCTCGCCGTGAGGGCCGGGCGTTCGTCGCGTCCGTTGTCGCGAGCGGTCACGGTCTTCGAGGGGGCCGAGTCGACAACGGCCAGGGAAACGCCGACCGACCCGGCCAGCAGGGCGGCGGTGGTGATGCCGGTGACGGTTGCCTTCTTGATGCGCTCCATCGGACTGCCTCCAAGGGGTGCAGGTTCGTTCGGAGCGCCAAAAGTAGGCATACCGCCTGTAAATATGACGAGACGACGCGCAAGCGGCGAAAGGAATACCACGACCGGCGGAATCCCGCCATTCGGGGAGGGCTGTTCCAGGGATTCCGGAGGTTCTGGGCGGCCTGGAACAGCGAAACGCCGCCCGGCAGGAGCCGGGCGGCGCTGAGCGCTCGGGCGCGGGTGGGGCGGCCGGAGGTCAGCCGACGTTGAACGTCGCCGGGTCCGGGCCCAGTCGCTTGCCCTCGTCCAGGGCGGCGAAGGCTGCCAGGTCGTCGCCGTCCAGCTCGAAGTCGAAGACGTCGAGGTTCTCCCGGATGCGCGAGGGGGTCACGGACTTGGGGATGACCACATTGCCGAGCTGGAGGTGCCAGCGGAGCACCACCTGGGCCGGCGTGCGGTCGTGCTTCCGGGCGACGGCGACCACCGTCGGGACGTCCAGCAGGCCCTTGCCCGAACCGAGCGGCGACCACGCCTCGGTGGCGATGTCGTGCTGGGTGTGGAACGAGCGCGACGCGGTCTGCTGAAGCTGGGGATGCAGCTCGATCTGGTTCACCGCGGGCACGACCGAGGTCTCCGCGATCAGGTGCTCGAGGTGCTCCGGAAGGAAGTTGGAGACACCGATGGCCCTGGTGCGGCCGTCCGCGAGAAGCTTCTCGAAGGCCTTGTACGTCTCCACGTACAGCCCCTTCGACGGCATCGGCCAGTGGATCAGATACAGGTCCAGGTGGTCGAGGCCGAGCTTCGCCAGTGAGGTGTCGAAGGCGCGGAGGGTCGCGTCGTAACCCTGGTCGCCGTTCCACAGCTTGGTGGTGACGAAGAGGTCCTCGCGCGGGATGCCGGAATCGGCGATGGCCTGCCCGGTGCCCTCTTCGTTCTCGTAGATGGCAGCGGTGTCGATGCTGCGGTAACCGGCTTCCAGAGCGGTGGAGACCGCCTGCGCCGCCTCGTCGTCCGGTACCTGCCAGACACCGAAGCCGAGCTGCGGCATCTCGACGCCGTTGTTGAGTGTGATGGAGGGGACCTTGCTCACGAGCGGTCGATCCTTACGTCGTTCGGTTGGTACTCCCATCGTCAACGATCAACCTGCCGAGCGCATTCCCGCCAGTGAAGTTGGCCGATACAGCTCCGACCTTCTCGGTCCGGACCATTGACCGCGTCCCGTCAAGGCGGAACGCTATGGCACATAACTGAACGCCGGTCGCTCATGTGAACGGACGTTCAGCTGCACCACCCTGTGTCACCGAGCAGCAGACACCTGAATCAATCCTGACCCCCACACCTCAGGAAGGCAGGCACCGCTCATGAACGACACCAAGGAAACATCGGAGGAGACGGTCAACTGGCAGACTCCCGGGTTCGAGGTCGTCGAGACCGCGCTCGAAGTCACCGCCTACGCCCTCACCGACCGATAGCCCCGCCGCCATGCTGCTGCAGGTGCTCGGCACCGCGGCGGGCGGCGGACTGCCCCAGTGGAACTGCGCGTGTCCCGGCTGCGCCGGGGCGCGCGCACACCCGCACCGGCGCCGCCGCCACGCCTCACTCGCGCTGCGCGCGGACGAGGGCAGTTGGTTCCTGGTCAATGCCACCCCCGACATCGGTGACCAGATCGAGGACAGCCACCCCCTGCGGCCCGGCCCCGGCCCGCGCGAATCGCCCGTCACCGGAGTGATCCTCACCGACGCCGAACTCGACCACACCCTGGGCATCGCCCGGCTGCGTGAGGCGGACGGCTTCGACATCCTCGCCACCGGACCCGTACGGGCGGCACTGCTCCAGCACTTACGGCTGGGCGAGGTGCTGTCCCCCTACACCCGAATCGCATGGCGGGAGTTGACCACCGAGACGGAACCGCTCCACAAGAGCGGCACCGTCGACATCGCGGCCGTGCCCGTCTCGGCAAAACGGCCGCGGTACGCCGCCGGCACCGGCCCCGACGACCCGACGTGGGTGGTCGCCCTGCGGCTGCGCGACAGGGAGACCGGCCGCAGCCTCCTGTATGCACCGGCGCTCGCCCGCTGGACCGAGGAGTTCCAGGAGGCGGCCGAGGCAGCCGACTGCGTCATCGTCGATGGGACGTTCTGGGACGACGAGGAGCCCCTGCGCACGGGGATCTCCTCCGGGACCGCGACCGCCATGGGGCACCTGCCGATCGCAGGGCCGGGCGGCACCGCGGAGCGCCTGGCCGGCCTGCGCGCCCGCTGCCTGTACACACACCTGAACAACACCAACCCCCTCGTGGATCCGGACGCCGCGCAGCACGACCAGCTCGGCGCATGGGGACTCGAGGTCGCCGCCGACCGAATGGTGATCGAGCTGTGAGCACAGTCGCCCCGCCCTCCACGGGCACCGGTGAGCTGTGGAGCGCGGAGGAGTTCACCGCACGGCTGCGTGCCGTGCCCGCCGAGCGCTACCACGACCGCCATCCCTTCAACGTCCGTATGCACGAAGGCGCCCTCAGCCGCGCGGAACTGCGGCGGTGGATCACCAACCGCTTCCACTACCAGCGCCACATCCCGGTCAAGGACGCCCTGATCCTCGCCAAGTTCGACGACCCCGCGCTGCGCCGCTCATGGCTGCGCCGGATCCAGGACCACGACGGGCTCGTCGAAGGGGAGGGCGGCATCGAGCGCTGGCTGCGGCTCGGCGAAGCCGCCGGCATCGACCGGGAGCGCCTCACCTCGGGCGCCGAAGTGCTCCCCGGCGTGACGCTCGCGGTCGACGGATACGTCAACTTCTGCCGGCTGCGCCCGCCGCTCGAAGCGGTCGCCTCCTCGCTCACCGAACTCGCGGCCCCCACCATCATGCGCACTCGCATCGACGCCTTCGAGCGCCACTACCGGTGGATCGACGCCGACGGACTCACCTACTTCCGCAACCGGATCGGACAGGGTGGCCGCGACAGCCAGGAGGCCCTCGCGCTCGTCCTCGAGTGGGCCGACACCCGGCGCGGTCAGGAAGCGGCGATCGCCGCGCTCCGGTTCAAGTGCGACGTTCTCTGGTCCCTGCTCGACGCGGTCGACCGGGCGGGGGAGAGCACATGACCGACAACGGCGCGGCCGCACAGGCCGCGAGAGGAATGAACGGGACCGGCGGGGACACGGCCGGCCCCTGGAAACCGGTGCTGTCACGGTCGGTGGTCTTCCGGCACGACCGGGTGCGCGACACCGACCTGCTCGTCCTGCCGGAGCGGGTGGTCGTGCTGCACGGCCATGCCGGAGACATCGTCCGACTCTGCGACGGCGAACGGGACGTCGGCGCGATCGTCGCCGAGTTGGCGGCACGGCACCCGGGAGCACCGGTGGCCGACGACGTCCCGGTGTTCCTGGAACGGATACGCAAGGAGGGCTGGATCACGTGACCCGAATCGAACCGCCGTGGGCCCTGCTCGCCGAACTGAGCCATGGCTGTCCGCTGCACTGCGTCTATTGCTCGAACCCCGTCGAACTGATCGGTCGGTCAAATGAACTGACCACGAAGCAGTGGGCGGACGTCTTCCGGCAGGCTGCTGACCTGGGCGTTGTCCAGAGTCATCTGTCGGGTGGCGAGCCGCTGCTGCGCCGCGATCTCACCGAGATCGTCGCGGCGGCCGACGGTGCGGGCGTACACACCCAGCTCGTCACCAGCGGCGTAGGACTCCATGAGAAACGGCTCGCGGCCCTCGTCGGAGCGGGGCTGCGCAGTGTGCAGCTGTCCGTTCAGCACGCCGACCCCGCGGAGTCCGAACGCATCGCCGGAGCACGCTCGTTCGCAGCGAAGGTACGAGCGGCACGCCTGGTGCGTGAGGCGGACCTGCCGCTCGGTCTGAACGTCGTCCTCCACCGCGACAATCTCGACTCCCTCGACGCACTGATCGAACTCGGCCTCGCCTGGGGCGCGGAGCGGATCGAGCTCGCCAACACCCAGTTCTACGGCTGGGCGCTGCGCAACCGGGACGCCCTGTTGCCGGACCGCCGGCAGATTGCCGACGCGGTGGCCCGCGTCGAACGCTGGAGGCCGCGGCTCGCGGGCCGGATGGACCTCGTGTGGGTCGTGCCCGACTACGTGGACGGCAAGGCCAAGCCCTGTATGGGCGGCTGGGGCGCGCTGTCGCTCACCGTCGCACCGGACGGGACGGTGTACCCCTGCCCGGCCGCCGCCGCGCTGCCCGGTCTGGACGCCCCGAACGTCAAGGACCACTCCCTGGAGTGGATCTGGCGCGACTCGACGGCGTTCAACGCCTACCGCGGCGAGGCGTGGATGCAGGAGCCGTGCCGCGGCTGTGAGCTGCGCACGCACGACTTCGGCGGGTGCCGGTGCCAGGCGTACGCCCTCACCGGCGACGCCACCCGCACGGACCCGGTCTGCTCGCTCGCGCCCGACCACGCTCTCGTACGCGACCTCGTCGACCGCACGCATCTGCCCGAGCCCGTGGTCGCCCCCGCGTACGTCTACCGCGCGCAGCAGCCGACGCCCACGGTCTCGGCGCCGGTCTCGTCATGAACGAACAACTCGCAATGAGGTGAAGGAAACATGACCACATCACGCAGGGCCGTCCTGGGAGCGGCACTCGGCGGCGCCGTCACGGCCGGGCTGCCCGGACTCATGTCGCAGGCGAGCGCGGCCGACTGGCAACTGCGCTGGTCCCCGTCGGCACGCACCGACAAACTGCGGGCCTTCGAGACCATCGAGGACGACCGGGCCGGCTCGCACACGTCGGCCGCGCCCCACATCACCACCGAGGGCGACAACTTCCGGTTCACGATGCACACCGTGGACCGCGACACCGCGACCGACCGGCAGCGCCACGAGGTCACCGGCTGCCGCACCGGCAGCTCGTCCCTCCAGTGGAAGTCGGGCCAGACCTGGCGCGTCACGTACGGCATGTTCATCCCGAGCACGCTGAAGGCGACCACCAGCTTCACGCACATCATGCAGATGAAGCAGCCGGGCACCGGGTCGTCCCCGATCGTCGTGCAGTCCCTGCGCCGGGTGAACGGCGTACGGACCATCGAGCTGAAGGTCGTCTCCGGTGATGTCCTCGTCGGCCGGACCAACCTCGAACCGCTGCACAACAAGTGGATCGACGTCGACTTCCAGATCAGGATCGGCAACGGCACGGCCGGCTCCGTCCGCTGGATCCTCAAGAACGGCGGGACGACGGTGATCGACGCGTCGAAGTCGGGTGTCGACACCTTCCTCGCGGACCGGGTGCGCCCGAAGTGGGGCATCTACCGCTCCCTGGGCGACAGTTCGGGCTCCCTCCAGAACTGCCACATGCTCCTCACCAACATGCGCGGCTATCAGCTCGTCTGAGGAGGACGACATGATCAGCGTTCGCAGAACCGCCGCCATCGCGTTACTCGGCCTCCTGGCCGCCCTGGGCGTTGCCCAGCCGCCGGCCGGGGCACAGCAGACCGCACCGCCACGGCCCGCGGCACCGGCGGCCGCATCCGCCGTTGAGCCCCCATCCGCCGCGGAGCCCGCGCCCGCGGCCGATCCCGCCGCCGCCGAGTTCGACGTCCGCGACTACGGCGCCGTGGGCAACGGCTCGACCAACGACACCGCGGCCGTCAACCGGGCCATCACCGCGGCGAACGCGGCGGGCGGCGGGATCGTCCGCTTTCCGGCGGGGACGTACGAGTCCAAGAACACCATCCGGATGAAGAGCAACGTCACCCTGCATCTCGACGCGGGATCGACGATCAGCGGAAGCGGCGCGGACACCTACGACCCGCCCGAGCCGAACCCCTGGGACGACTACCAGGACTACGGCCACAGCCACTTCCACAACGCCATGATCCACGGCGACAACCTCAGCAACATCGGCTTCACCGGCTCCGGCGTCATCGACGGCGACGGCGCGCTGATCACCGGCAACCCCGAGTCCGGCGAGGCCGACAAGATCATTTCTCTGACGCGCTGCACGAACCTCACGCTCAGCGGCATCACCCTGCGCGAGGGCGGTCACTTCGCCGCCCTCATCAACGACTGCGACAACGTCGTCTCCGACCGCCTCGTCATCGACACCGCGATGGACCGCGACGGCTGGAACATCATCTCCACCACCGACGTCCGGATCACGAACGCCCGGCTGGAGGCCAACGACGACGCGCTCGCCTTCAAGAGCGACTACGCGCTCGGCGCGAAGCTCGACAACGGCCATGTCACCGTCACCGACTCCCACCTCTCCGCGGGCTGCTGCAACGCCTTGATGTTCGGCTCCGAGACCTGCGGCGACTTCACCGACTACCGCTTCGAGCGCATCACCATCAAGGGCTCCGACAAGTCGGGCCTCGGCATGGTCTCCATGGACGGCGCCAAGATCTCCGACGTCCACTACAAGGACATCACCATGACCGATGTCCGCTCGCCGATCCTCCAGAAGGTCGGTACCAGAAAGCGCTGCGGCAACAACCCCGGCGTCGGCTCCATCAGCAACATCACGTACACCAACATCAGGGCGACCGGCTCCACCCCTTCCTTCTCACCGACGATCTGGGGTGAATCCGGAAGCAGCAGGATCAAGGACGTCACCTTCACCGACGTGGACATCACCGTGCCCGGGGGCAACGGCACGATGTCCACCAACCCGCCCGCCAACGACCCCAAGGACTACAACCCGAAGGCGATCGGCACCCGCCCCGCGTACGGCTGGTACATCCGCAACGCCGACAACGTCCGCTTCACCGACAGCGAGGTGCGGTTCGCGGCCGACGACGGCAGGCCCGCCGTCATCGCCAACAGCAGCACCGGCATCCGGTTCGACCGCTTCACCGCCCAGCGGGGCAGCAACAGCCCCTCCGATGTGCTGTTCCAGACGGTGACCGGCTACTGCGTCGCCGACAGCGGCAACACGGGCGGCGGCGCACTGCGCGTCAGCCAGACCGGATCCAGTCAGAACTGCGGCGGAGGCGGCCCCGCGCCCGTGCGGTACGAGGCGGAGAGTGCCGTACGCTCCACCGGTTCGACCGTCGACTCCGACCACGCCGGCTATTCCGGGACCGGATTCGTCAACACACCCAACGCGGCCGGTGCCCATGTGGAGTGGACGGTGAACGCGCCCGTCGCCGGCAGCGCGGATCTGGTCATCGCGTACGCCAACGGCACCACCACGAACCGCCCCCTGGACATCAGCGTCAACGGCACGACGGTCGTCGCCGCCGCACCCTTCGCGGGCACCGGCGCCTGGACCTCCTGGCGCACGGTCACCGTGCCCGCGGCGGCGCTCACCGCCGGGGCCAACACCGTCCGGGTCACCGCCGCATCGGCGAACGGTGCACCCAATCTCGACTACCTGGACGGACCGGCATGACGCGCCGCTTCCCGGCGTGATGCCCGACCACGGGTGCACGACCCCCACATGTACCGAGCCCCTGAGAAGCCCCCCACGGAGGTACCCATGCACGGCAGCAGGTCCACCAAGATCAAGATCGGCACGGCGGCAGCGGTGGGCGTGGCGGCGCTCGTCGCCGGGCTCGTCCAGTCCGCGGGCGCCGCCGAGCCCGACGACAGCGGTGCGAAGGGCGCCAAGGGCGCACCGACCGCCATCACGACCATCTCCACCGGCTGGACGATCCCCTGGGGCACCTCGTGGCTGCCCGACGGGTCCACCGCGCTGGTGACCGAGCGCGACTCGTTCAAGGTGTTCAAGGTGACACCGGCCGGGGCGCGGACACAGGTCGGGACTGTCCCGGGCTCCCAGACCACGGGCGGCGAAGGCGGCCTGATGGGGGTCGCGCTCGACCCCGACTGGGCCGCCAACCACTACGTCTACTTCATGCACACCTCGTCCGACGGCAACCGCATCGCGCGCATGACCTACAACGGCTCCGCGCTCACCGGCTACAAGGCACTGGTGCAGGGCATCAAGAAGGCCAAGTACCACAACGGAGGCCGGCTTGCCTTCGGCCCGGACGGCTATCTGTACGCCTCGACGGGCGACGCCCAGACCGGCTCTCTCGCCCAGGACAAGAACTCGCTCAACGGCAAGATCCTGCGTATGACCAAGGACGGCAAGGCCGCCCCGGGCAACCCCTTCGGCACCCTGGTCCTCAGCCTCGGCCATCGCAACCCGCAGGGTCTCGCCTTCGACTCCAAGGGCCGCCTGTGGTCAGCGGAACTCGGCCAGAACTCCAAGGACGAACTGAACCTCATCAAGCCCGGCAGCAACTATGGCTGGCCGACGTGCGAGGGCAACTGCAGTGTCCCGGGGATGACCGACCCCAAGAAGACCTGGGGGGTGGCCGAGGCCTCGCCGAGCGGGGTCGCCGTCGTGGACAACGCCGTCTACATGGCATCGCTGCGCGGTGAGCGCCTGTGGGAGATTCCGATCAACCCGGACAACGAGAGCGTCGGTACGGCGAAGGCGTACTACGTCGGCACGTACGGCCGGCTGCGCGCGGTGACCAAGATGCCCGGCGCCGATCAGCTGTGGCTCTCGACGACGAACGCCGACGGCAACGGGGGCGAGCCCGCGGGGTCGGACAAGATCTTCCGCGTCACGATCGGCTGACACACGGCCCGGCCGCTCGGCGGCGGCCTCACCGACCACTGCCCGGCGCGGACTTCCTGCCCCGCGCCGGGCAGTTCGCCTGCCGTGCCGTGCCGTGCCGCGCCGGGCAGTTCGCCGTGCCGTGCCGTGGCGTCGTACGAGGGGCGCTCGCCGTCAGTGGTAGAGCGCGTCGACCTCGACCGCGTACGCCGCCTCGATCGCCTTCCGCTTCAGCTTCAGCGACGGTGTGAGCAGCCCGTGCTCCTCGCTGAACGGGTGCGCCAGGATGCGGAACGTGCGGATCGACTCCGCCTGCGACACCAGAGTGTTGGCGGCCACCACCGCGCGGCGGACCTCCATCTCCAGATCAGGGTCGCGCACCAGATCCGCCGGGGCCAGCGGTGCCTTGTCCTGCATCGCCAGCCAGTGATCGACCGCCTCCTGGTCGACGGTGACCAGCGCCGCGATGTAGGGGCGGTCGTTGCCGACCACGATGCACTGGTTGACGAGCGGATGCGCCCGTACGCGCTCCTCCAGCCCCACCGGCGACACACTCTTGCCGCCGGAGGTCACCAGGATCTCCTTCTTGCGGCCCGTGATCGTCAGATAGCCGTCCTCGTCCAGCGCCCCGAGGTCCCCGGTCGCCAGCCAGCCGTCGTGCAGCACCGCGTCGGTGGACTTGGGGTCGCCCAGATAGCCCGAGAAGACGTGCTCGCCGTGAAGCCACACCTCGCCGTCCTCCGCGATGTGGACCGTGGTTCCCGGGATCGGCTGGCCGACCGTGCCGTAGCGGGTGCGCTCCGGGGGGTTCGCCGTCGCCGCCGCGCTCGACTCGGTGAGTCCGTAGCCCTCGAAGACCGTGACGCCCGCCCCCTCGAAGAAGAGACCGAGCCGCCGGTCCATGGCCGAGCCGCCGGACATGGCGTGGCGCACCCGGCCGCCCATCGCGTCGCGGACCTTGCCGTAGACCATCTTCTCGAAGAACTGGTGCTGCATCCGCAGCCCGGCGGAGGGGCCGGGGCCCAGGCCGAAGGCCCGGTGCTCCATGGCCTCCGCGTAGCGCACCGCCACATCGACGGCCTTCTCGAACGGGCCCGTCTTCCCGTCGACCTCCGCCCTGCGGTGCGCCGCGTTGTAGATCTTCTCGAGGATGTACGGCACCGCCAGGATGAACGTCGGTCTGAACGCCACCAGATCGGGCAGCAACGCCTTCGCCTGGAGCACCGGCTGGTGGCCGAGCTTGACCCGGCCGCGGATCGCCGCGATCTCCACCATGCGTCCGAAGACGTGGGCGAGCGGCAGGAACAGCAGCGTCGCGGCCTCGTCACCCGGCTTGGAGTGGAAGACCGGTTCCCAGCGTGTGATGAGGGTGTCGGTCTCGAACATGAAGTTGGCGTGCGTGATGACGCAGCCCTTCGGGCGTCCGGTGGTTCCGGAGGTGTAGATGACCGTGGCCATCGAGTCGGGCGTCACCGCGCGCCGGTGCCGGTGCACCACCTCGTCGTCGATGTGCGCACCCGCCGCGTTCAGCTCCGCGACGGCACCGGCGTCCAGCTGCCACAGCCGTTTCAGTTGCGGAAGCCGGTCGATGACCGAGCCGACCGTCATGGAGTGGTCCTCGTGCTCGACCATGCACGCGGTGACCTCGGAGTCGTGCAGCATCCAGAAGACCTGCTCCGCCGAGGAGGTGGGATAGATGGGCACGGAATGCGCGCCGACCGTCCAGACGGCGAAGTCGAAGAGGGTCCACTCGTAGCGGGTACGGGACATCAGGGCGACCCGGTCACCGAACCGCACTCCGTGCGCCAGCAGCCCCTTGGCCAGGGCGAGCACCTCGTCGCGGAACTGCGCGGACGTCACATCGTGCCACTGTCCTTCCGCGTCCTTGCGTCCGAGAACGACGCGATCGGGATCCTCCTGGGCATAGTCGAACACCGCATCCGCCAGTCCACCGACCTGAGGCGCTGCGTCCAGCGGGGGGACAGTGAACTCGCGCAATGGCCTGCTCCTTGTGGCGCTCCGCACAGCGCCGCGACGCTACCCCACGTCGCTGACCGGCGGGAGGGCCTTGGAGAACTGTGGACGAATGGCGTCACCACAGGTCAGACGCGGATGTCCGGCCACACGAAAGAGAGTTGGACCACAGTTCTGACCGAAGAGTAAGTATGCCGGTATCGAATCTCCACGGAATCTCGACGCTGCACGCACCGTCGCTTTACGGAGTCGAGAAGCTTTGGTACGTACCAGGCCGGTGAGCGGGTCCGTGGCCAGGTCCGGCGGGTGACGGTACGCGAACGGCCGGGTGCGGGGTCATGATCGAGCCACCGAGCCCTCGCGCGACGGAGCCGCCGGCGGCCGGGGCGGTCGAGCCGCCACGCGTGGCTGTCACCGACTCCGCGGGCCGCCTCCGCGGTGCAGCCGGTCGGCGCCCGCCAGGATCGACGACGCCAGCGCGGCCGCCGCCTCCTGCGCCGCATGCCCCGCGCCCGCCCGGCGGCCGTGCAGCAGGACGAAGTCCACATCGCCCAGTTCGGGCAGACCGGCCCGCGACGACACCGGAACCAGGCCCGGCGGGATCAGCCCACGGCTGTGCGCCATCACACCGAGCCCGGCCCGTGCCGCCGCGATCAGCCCGCTCAGGCTGGTACTGGTGCACGCGATCCGCCAGGCCCGCCCCTCCGCCTCCAGCACCTCCAGCGCACGGGCCCGCGTGATGCCCGGCGGCGGATAGACGATCAGCGGTACGGGAAGGGCGGGGTCGAGCCGCAGCTGCGGGGCGCCGATCCACGACAGCGTGTCCTGCCAGACGAGCTCGCCATGGGTGTCGCCGGTCCGCCGCTTGGCCAGCACCAGATCGAGCCGTCCCGCCTCCAGGCGCCTGTGCAGGGTGCCCGAGAGTTCCACGGAGAGCTCCAGGTCCACCTCGGGATGATCGCGCCGGAAGGACTCCAGGATCTCCGGCAGCCGGGTCAGCACGAAGTCCTCGGAGGCGCCGAACCGCAGGCGGCCCCGCAGCCGCTTGCCGGTGAAGAACGCGGACGCGCGCTCGTGCGCCTGGAGGATCGTCCGGGCGAAGCCGAGCATGGCCTCCCCGTCCTCGGAGAGCTCCACACTGTGCGTGTCCCGGGTGAACAGCTGCCGGCCGGTGGCCTCCTCCAGCTTGCGCACGTGCTGGCTCACGGTCGACTGGCGCAGCCCGAGCCGGCGGGCGGCCTGGGTGAAGCTCAGTGTTTGGGCGACCGCGAGGAAGGTACGCAGTTGTGCGGGGTCGTACATGACCTCCACGGTAGGCCTTTTCCGCCCGCCCATCACGAAACGCGATGACAGTGAGCGTGGTGTACGGGATTCCCGATCGGTCGTGTCAGGAGCACCATGGGGAGGGCACGACCCTGAACCGAGAGCAAGTGGAGCACATGAGCCGCCGCACGATGTCGTTGCCGTCCTGGCTGCCCGTCGACCCGTACATCCTGGCGCTCCTCGGGACGGTGGTGCTCGCGGCTCTCCTGCCGGCGTCCGGACGCGCCGCCGACGTCGCGGGCGGTGCGTCGACCGGTGCCGTGGCCCTCCTGTTCTTTCTGTACGGCGCGCGGCTGTCGACCCGCGAGGCGGTCGACGGCCTGCGGCACTGGCGCCTGCATGTGACGGTGCTCGCCGCGACGTTCCTCGTCTTCCCGCTGCTGGGGCTCGCCGCGCAGGGCCTCGAACCCTGGCTGCTCACACCAGAGCTCTCCAGCGGACTGTTGTTCCTGTGCCTCGTGCCGTCGACGATCCAGTCGTCGATCGCCTTCACCTCGATGGCGCGCGGGAACGTTCCCGCGGCGATCTGCGCCGGCTCCTTCTCCAGCATCGCCGGCATCGTGCTCACCCCGCTGCTCGCGGCGATCGTGCTCGGCGGCCGGGCCGGCGGTTTCTCCGCGGACTCGCTGCTGCGGATCGTGCTGCAACTGCTCGTGCCCTTCGTGGCGGGCCAGTTGCTGCGACGGTGGGTCGGGGGCTTCCTCACCCGCCATAAGAAGGTGCTCGGGTACGTCGACCGCGGCTCGATCCTGCTCGTCGTCTACACGGCCTTCAGCGCGGGCATGAACGCGGGCGTCTGGCACCAGGTCACCCCGGTGCGCCTCGGCGCTCTGCTGCTGGTCGAGGCGGCACTCCTCGCGGCGATGCTGACACTCACCTGGTACGGCTCCGAGCGGCTCGGTTTCGAGCGGGCGGACCGTGTCGCGATCCAGTTCGCGGGCTCGAAGAAGAGCCTGGCGGCCGGCCTGCCCATGGCCACGGTGCTGTTCGGCGCCCACGCGAGCCTCGCCGTCCTGCCGTTGATGCTCTTCCACCAGATGCAACTGATGGTCTGCGCGGTCATCGCCAAGCGTCGCGGCCGTGAGGTGCCGGTCGAGGTGGCTCCCGCGCCCGGCACGAGGGTTTCTGTCGGGGCACGGTCGGCCCCCTGAACGGCGGTCCGCTCCCGGCCCGTTCCTCTCGCGGGTGACCGGCACGTCTTCGGTACGTGACCAACGCCTCGCGACATCGCCCGAGTCCGGGCGCCCGTGAGGCCGCCCGCGCCTGACAAGATCGCCGGGTGACGACGTACGCGATACGCCCCTTCGGCGCCCGCCCCTGCACCCTGGTCGTCTGCCGCGGCTGCTGCTGCGGGGACGCGGCCAAGCATCCCGGCACCGACCACCAAGCCCAGCTGGCGCGGTTGCGGGCGGCGGCCGCGGCGTCGGACGGCAGGTTCGCGGTCCGCACGAGCGACTGCCTCGGCCCGTGCGGCCAGGCGAACGTGATCGTGGTCCAGCCCTCGACGGAGGGCCGCCGCCGGGGCGCCAGGGCGACCTGGATCGGCTGGGCGCTCGACGACGACGCGACGGACGACGTCCTCGCCTGGGCGCAGGCGGGCGGCCCGGGCTTCGCCGCCCCCTCGCCGACGCTGGAACTCCAGGTGATCCCGGCACCGGCGACGCGCAGATGAGGCGGCCCGCGGCCGGCATTCACCCCGCCGCGGGCCGAATGCCGGCCGCGCTGTCCCGCCCGCCCGGCTCTCGACGGGGCAGGCGTGAGCCTCACCGCCCCCGCGCAAGGTCCCGCCGCGGCCTCAACCCCCCAGCCGCAGGCGTTCACCCAGTCTTCGCCCCGGGGACGCCGTCCGGGCTTCCGCCCGCACACGATCCCCGCTTACTGTGCCGCTGTTCAGTCCGATGAGACCGTGTGGCGGGAGAACGTCCATGTGCAGTCCGCTCCACCGGCCCGGCGACCCTCTTGCCGGAGCCGGCCGCCGTACCTTCCTGCGGGCAACCGCACTCACCGGCGCCGCAGCGGGACTCGCCGGGGCCGCCGCCGCTCCCGCTGTGGCGAGCACCGCACAGAACGCGGCCGACAACGTTGCCAGCTGGCAGCCCGACCCGGACAGCCCCCGCTTCACCTTCGTCGTCATGCCCGACACCCAGTACCTCTTCGACGGGGCCTCCCTGTCGGACGAGCCCGTCAAGGCGTCCCTGCGGTACATCCTGGAACACGGCCGCGACGAGAACATCGTGTTCCTCTCCCACCTCGGAGACCTCACCGAACACGGCCTCGAGGGCGAATTCGCTCCCCTGAGCGCGGCGTTCGGCATTCTGGACCGCCGGCGCGTCGGCTACAGCGTCCTCGCCGGGAACCACGACATCGACTCCCGGACCGACGACCAGCGCGGCCGGACGCCGTATCTCGACGCCTTCGGGCCACGGCGGATGCGCCGCCTGCCCACGTTCGGCGGAGCGACCCCCGACGGCTACAACACCTACCACCGCTTCCGGGCGGCGGGCCGTGAGTGGCTGGTCCTCGCGCTCGACTGGCGGCCGTCCGCCGCCTCACTCGCCTGGGCGAGGAACGTCATCGCCCAGCACCCGAGAACTCCCGTCATCCTGACCACCCATGAGCTGGTGTACGCGGACCGGTACGGGGACGAGGCCGAGTTCGCCCCGCACGGGAAGCACCTGTGGGACGAGCTGATCGCCGACCAGGACCAGATCTTTCTCACCCTCAACGGCCACTACTGGCCCGCTGCCCGCACCGTCCGCAAGAACACCGCCGGACACGACGTGCACCTGCACATCACCAACTACCAGAACCGCTACTACGGCGGCAGCGGCATGATCCGTCTGTACCGGTTCGACCTCGCCCGCAACACCATCGACGTGGAGACCCTCTCCCCGTGGATCCTCGGCCGCGACGCCGGCGGGCTCAACGAACTGGAGCGCCGCGAGATCGAGATGACGGGCCCCGAGGACAGCTTCTCCGTCCCCCTCGACTTCGACAAGCGCTTCGCGGGCTTCGCTCCCCTGCCCGCCCGAGGCCCCCGTCCCGCGTCGAAGCTCCTGGTGCCCGGCACCGTCGCGTACTGGCGCTTCGACGGCGAGCACCGCGAGGGCACCCCGGCCGACCCGGCGCTGCGCGTCAAGGACCTGTCCGGCCATGGCAACGACCTCGTCCGCGAGACCGTCCCGGGCAGTCCCGCCGATGCCCTGCGCTGGTCCGGCAGCCACCACCCCGACCAGCCCGGCCACGGCAGCCTGTCCTTCGACGGCGGCAAACCACCGCTGCACGGCGCGTATCTGCGCACCGCCACGAACGCCCCCCTCAACGCCAAGACCTTCCGGTCCGGCTACACGATCGAGGCGTTCCTCAAGCTCCCCGCCGACTGGGACGCCGGCCGCAACGCCTGGTCGGCGATCCTCAGCAGGCGCGGCACGCTCGGCGCGGCCGGAAAGACCGGGGGAGACCCGGCCGAACCCGTCGCCACCCTCTCCCTGTCCGACGGCCCCGGACTCCAGTGGGCCGCCGCTCCGTTGAACCAGCCCACCGCGATCACCAACTGGAGCCACGAGCTCGACCGCGAGACCTGGTGGCACCTCGCCGTCGTCAACGACTCCCGGCACACCACGATGTACGTCGACGGCTGCCCGGTCGCCCGCAATCCGGCCACCCGCACCCACGGCCTCGCCACCCTCGGGCTGTCCTGGCTGCTCGGCGGATACGAGTACGGCGGCACGCTCGACCAGCTGCTGCGCGGATGGCTCGGTGACATCCGGATCGTCGAACGCGCCCTGCCCGTACGTCACTTCATGAACGCCTGACCAGCGCCCCACTCTGCACCTCGAACCCCACTCTGCACCTCGAATCCCACTCCGCATCCCGCGCCCCGCGCCGTGGAACCCGCCCGGCAGCACCGCCCGAAGGAGAACCCCACCCATGCCGATCCCCGACCAGCCCCTGCCGCAGTGGGCGGACCCGGACGTGGCCACCGACGCGCTCGACCCCCAGCAGGTCTCCCGGCGCGGACTGCTGCGCAGCGCGGGCCTGTTCGGCGCCGCGTTCGCCGGCAGCGCGCTGCTCGGACAGACCACCGCCGAGGCCCACACCGAGGCCCGCACGCCCGCGTACGGCGACCCGAACCTCGTCTACCTCGTCGGCGACCACCATGTGCACTCGGTCTACTCCCACGACGCGAAGTACACCTTCTCCCAACTGGCCCGCGCCGCCTCCCGGTACGGACTGGACTGGATGGTGCTCACCGAGCACAGCAACATCGGCCATGCCCGGGCCGGCGGCGCCGAGGCCGAGCACCGGGAGATCGTGAAGGCCCGCCGCGACAACCGGCGCATGCTCCTCTTCCAGGGCCTGGAGTGGTACATCCCCGGCGCCGAGCACTGCACCGTCTTCTCGCCGCCCGGACGCCACGAGGTCGAACTGCTCACCCGCTTCGAGGAGGCGTACGACGGCAAGCTCCTGGGCTGGACCGCGGGCGGCCCCGGCCACCCCGACACCGCGCGCAACGAGGCTCACGCGGTGAAAGCACTCGCGTGGCTCGACCAGCAGCGCCGCCGAGGTTACGTCGACGACGTCCTCGTCCTCGCCAACCACCCGCTGCGGCTGGGCATCGACTCCCCGCACGAGCTGCGGGCCTGGCGCGACGCCGCCCCGGCCATCATGATCGGCATGGAGGGTGCGCCCGGCGCCCAGGCAGGTGCCTTCCCCGGCTGGGCCGGCCCGGACAGCATCCGCGGCGAGTACGTCAACAAGCCCTCCGAGAACTCCTGGCCCGGCTACCCGGCCGCCGCGTACGTCACCTACGGCGGCTTCGACTGGGCCACCGCGACCGTCGGCGGACTGTGGGACTCGATGCTCGCCGAGGGCAAGCTGTTCTCCGTCACCTCCAACTCCGATGTGCACCGCGTCGCCTACGACACCTGGAAGAACGGCGACTGGCTTCCCGGGCAGAACTTCGACAACACCGGCCGGCTGCCGGACCCGGTGAACACGACCGAGCCGCAGCCCGGCGGGGACTTCTGGCCCGGCCAGTTCAGCCGTACGCACGTCGGCGTGACCCGGTACGGCTACCGCGACGTGATGGCCGGGCTGCGGGCCGGCCGCGTCTGGGTCGACCACGGACAGCTCGTCGACGGCATCGACGTGCGGGTGAACCGGCGCCACGGCATCGGCCGCGGTGTCACTCTCGGCGGCCGGCTGCGCGTCCGCCGCGGCGAGAACATCGAGCTCACCGTCACGGTCACGACGGCGACCCGCCCGGGCCACCACGGTGAGATCCCACGCCTGGCCCACCTGGACGTGATCCGCGGAGCGGTCCGCGGCCCGGTGGCCGACCGGGACGACTGGCGGGCACCCGACACGAAGGTCGTCCACACCGCGGACGTCGAGGACCGCCGCGGCCGGTTCACGCTGCGCATTCCGCTGGGCAGGGCCGACGAGTCGTTCTACGTCCGGCTCCGCGGCAGCGACGGCCGGCGGGGCGGCCCCGGCTTCCTCGGCGCCACCGTCGACCCGCACGGCCCGGTCCCGCACGAGCCGGGCAACGGTGACCCGTGGCTCGACACGTGGTGCTACACGAACCCGGTGTTCGTGGACGTGGTGCGCTGACGCACCGGTGAGGAGGGGTGCCTCACGGAAGGACCCGGCCGGCGCAGGGGGCGCTCCCCGCCGGCCGGGCCCGTATCCCGTGCAGCGGGGAGCGTCAGACCCCGGTGCCCAGGGCGATCCGCTCGTCGCCCGCGTACACGTTCATGTTGGCGCCCCGCAGGAATCCGACCAGCGTCAGTCCCGTCTCGGCGGCCAGGTCCACGGCCAGTGAGGAGGGCGCGGAGACGGCGGCCAGGACCGGGATTCCGGCCATCACCGCCTTCTGGGCCAGCTCGAACGAGGCGCGGCCCGAGACCAGCAGGATCGCCCGGGACAGCGGCAGATCGCCGTTCTGCAGCGCGCGGCCGATGAGTTTGTCGACGGCGTTGTGCCGCCCGACGTCCTCCCGGATGTCGAGCAGCTCGCCCTCCTCGGAGAAGAGGGCCGCCGCGTGGAGCCCCCCGGTCCGGTCGAAGACCCGCTGTGCGGCGCGCAGCCGGTCGGGGAGGCCCGCCAGCAGAGCGGGCTCGATACGGACCGGGGGAGTGTCGGCGATCGGGAAGCGGGCGGTCGTGCGGACGGCGTCGAGGCTGGCCTTGCCGCACAGTCCGCACGACGAGGTGGTGTAGACGTTGCGTTCGAGGGTGATGTCGGGCAGCTCGACCCCGGGAGCGAGACGCACGTCCACCACGTTGTACGTGTTGGAACCGTCGGCGGTCGCCCCGGCGCAGTAGACGATCGACTGGAGCTCGTCGGCCGCCCCCAGCACGCCCTCGCTCACCAGGAACCCGGCGGCGAGGGCGAAGTCGTCGCCGGGCGTGCGCATGGTGATGGCGAGCGGTTTGCCCCCCAGACGGATCTCCAGCGGTTCCTCGGCCACCAGGGTGTCCGGGCGGGACGTCACCGCCCCGTCCCTGATGCGGATGGTGCGTCGGCGCTCGGTGACCCGTCCCATGGCGATCAGATCCGATTCTGTACGTGTTGGTAGCCGAAGCGACCCTTGATGCAGAGGTTGCCGTGGGTCACCGGGTTGTCGTGCGGCGAGGTGACCTTGACGATCTCATTCTCCTGCACATGAAGCGTCAGGTTGCAGCCGACACCGCAGTAGGCGCAGACCGTGGTGGTTTCCGTCTGCGCCGACTCGTCCCAGGTACCCGCCGCGCGCATGTCGAACTCCGACTTGAAGGAGAGCGCACCCGTCGGGCACACCTCGATGCAGTTGCCGCAGTAGACGCACGCCGAGTCGGTGAGCGGGGCGTCGTGCTCGGTGGAGATACGGGCGTCGAAACCGCGGCCCGCCACCGCGATGGCGAAGGTGTTCTGCCATTGCTCGCCGCACGCGTCCACGCACTTGTAGCAGAGGATGCACTTGTCGTAGTCGCGGACGTACAGGTCGTTGTCGACCTTCGGCTCCTCGTTGACCGTCGCCGCGTCCGGGCCGAACCGGGCGGGCTTCGCCTCGTACTCCTTGATCCACTCGGCCGCCCGGGGGGTGGTCGACAGGTCGGTGGAGGAGGCCAGCAGTTCCAGCACGACCTTGCGGCTGTGCCGGGCGCGCTCGGTGTCCGTACGCACCGTCATGCCGGGCTCCGCGCGGCGGGAACAGGCGGGCGCGAGCGTCCGTGCCCCCTCCACCTCCACCACACACACCCGGCAGGCGTTCTTCGGCGTGAGGGTGTCGCCCTGGCACAGGGTGGGGATGTCCTTGCCGGCGGCCCGGCAGGCATCCAGGATCGTGTCGCCCTCGGGGACCCTGACGGGGGCGTCGTCGAGGGTGAACTCGACCAGCCGCCGCGGCGGCCCGAGCGGTATCGCGGTCATTCGTAGGCTCCCAGCCGGTCGATGGCGGATTCGACGGCGTTCCAGGCGGTCTGGCCCAGACCGCAGATCGATGCGTCGCGCATGGCCCGGCCGACCTCGCGCAGCAGGGCGATGTCGTCCGCCGCGGCGGCGCCGGTGCGGTCCTTGATGCGGTGCAGGGCCTCCTCCTGGCGGACCGTGCCGACCCGGCAGGGCACGCACTGGCCGCAGGACTCGTCCCGGAAGAACTCCGCGATCCGCAGCAGGATGCGCGGCAGCTCGACGGTGTCGTCGAGCACGAGGATCACTCCCGAACCGAGCGTCGTGCCCGCGGCCCGTGTCCCCTCGAAGGTGAGGGGGATGTCCAGCTCGTCGGGCCGGACGAAGCTGCCGGCCGCACCGCCGAGCAGGACGGCGCGGATGGTACGCGGCGGGCCCGCGCGTTCGATGAGCTCGCCCAGTGTGGCCCCGAAGGGCAGTTCGTACACGCCCGGCCGGGCCACGTTCCCCGAGAGGCAGAAGAGCTTGGTCTCCTCGGCGCGCCCGGTGAGGATCGGCAGGACGTTGACGAGCGTCTCCACGTTGTTGACCGCGGTCGGCTTGCCGAAGAGACCCTTCTCGACGGGGAACGGCGGCTTGCTGCGCGGCTCGCCGCGGTAGCCCTCGATCGAGTTGAAGATCGCGGTCTCCTCGCCGCAGATGTACGCGCCCGCGCCGCGCCGTATCTCGATGTCGAACGCGTAGCCCTGGCCGAGGATGTCGTCGCCGAGCAGATTGCGGGCCCGGGCCTGGTCGATGGCATTCGTCAGGTGTGCCAGGGCGCGGGGGTACTCGCCGCGGAGATAGAGGTAGCCACGGCGGGCCCCGATGGCGTATCCGGCGACGGTCATCGCCTCGATCAGGGCGTACGGATCGCCCTCCATCAGGACCCGGTCCTTGAACGTCCCCGGTTCGCTCTCGTCCGCGTTGCACACGAGGTAGTGCGGGTGGTCGGGCTGCGAGGCGGTCGCCTGCCACTTGCGCCCGGTCGGGAACGCGGCACCGCCGCGCCCGACGAGCCCGGAGTCGGTGACCTCCCGGATGACACCGGCCGGGCCGAGCGCGAAGGCGCGGCGGAGGGCCGCGTAACCACCGTGCGAACGGTAGTCGTCGATGCTCAGCGGGTCGACGACGCCGACCCGCCTCAGCAGCGTCAGCCCGGGGTCGCCGGCTTGCGGCACGGCCGTACGGGCGCCCGCCTCGGCGGGTGCGCCGGCCACGGAGGCGACCGCGGTCATGACGGCCTCCGCCGTCGCGGGGGCGACGACGGCTGTCGCGTATCCGGCACGGCCGTCGGCCCGTTCCTCGCTCGCGGGCCGGGCAGGATCTCCCTGCCCCGCCTGCATGACCAGCGCTGCCGGGGCCCGTTCGCACAGGCCCAGGCACGGGCTCGGCTGGTAGGCCACATCGGGCCCGAGCCGGTCCTCCAGCGAGGCTGTCAGGGTGGACGAGCCCTTCGCCGCGCACGCGAGGTCGGTGCACACGTGCAGCACCTTCGACGCCCGTGGCCGCACCGAGAACAGCGCGTAGAAGGTCGCCACGCCGTACGCCTCGGCAGGCGGCACCGTCAGACGCCGGCAGATGTAGTCGAGCGCGCCCTCACTCAGCCAGCCCACCCGGTCGTTGACCGCGTGCAGCGCCGGCAGCAGCAGGTCCCGCCGCTCGCGTGCCGCCGCACCGCCGCGCGCCCAGCGCAGGTCCTCGTCGGTGCGTTCCGTGCCGCCCTCCCAGCCCGTTCCTGCCGGACCCAGCAGGGCGTCGACCGCGTCCCGTTCCTCGTCGGTCACCTTCGCCGCGTCGGCGAACTTCAGGTCCATGCCGGTACCAGCTTCTCGATGCGGATCGCGGACGCCTTGAACTCGGCCGTGCCCGCGATCGGGCAGTTCGCCTCGATGGTGAGCTGGTTGGTGTCGACCTCGTCCGGGAAGTGCATGGTCATGAACGCGAGCCCCGGCCGCAGCCCGGGGTCGATCCACACGGGCGCCGTCACCGAGCCGCGCCGCGACGAGATCCGCACCTCCTCGTCCGCCTCGACCCCGTAGGCCGCCGCGTCCTCGGGACACAGCTCGATGTACTCACCGCGGCGCAGGGGAGAGGCGAAACCACTGCTCTGCACACCGGTGTTGTACGAGTCGAGCCGCCGGCCGGTCGTCAGCCGCAGCGGGTACTCCTCGTCCGTGAGATCCACCGGCGGATCGTGATGGACGAGCCCGAACGCCGCCGGGGTGCCGCGCTTGACCGGGTCGGTCTCCCACAGCCGCGCGTGCAGGAAGCTGGAGGGCAGCGCGTCCACGTCGGGGCAGGGCCACTGGAGGCCGGCGTGCTCGTCGAGGCGGTCGTACGTCATACCGAAGTGGTCGGGGGACAGGGAGCGCAGCTCGTTCCACACCGCCTCGGAGTCGGCGAACTTCCAGCCGTCGTGGCCGAGGCGTTCGGCCATCGCGCAGAGGATGTCGATGTCCTCGCGGGCCTCGCCCGGCGGCACGAGCGCGGCCCGTACCCGCTGCACCCGGCGCTCGCTGTTCGTCGTCGTGCCGTCCGTCTCGGCCCAGGCCGCCGTCGCCGGCAGGACCACATCGGCCATCTCCGCGGTCTTCGTCAGGAAGATGTCCTGCACCACCAGGTGATCGAGCGACCTCAGCCGCCGTACCGCCTGTTCACTGTCGGCCTCGGACTGCGCGGGGTTCTCGCCGATGCAGTACACGGCGCGCAGTTCACGGCTCTCCATCGCCTCGAACATCTCGGTGAGCGTCATGCCGTACCGGGGCTGGATGACCGCGTCCCAGGTCCGCTCGAACTTGGTGCGGGCCACCGGGTCGAGGATGTCCTGGAAGCCGGGCAGCCGGTTGGGAATGGCGCCCATGTCGCCGCCGCCCTGGACGTTGTTCTGGCCGCGCAGCGGCTGGACCCCGGCTCCGTAGCGCCCCACCTGGCCGGTCAGGAGCGACAGGTTGATCAATGCCCGCACGTTGTCGGTGCCGTTGTGGTGCTCGGTGATGCCGAGGGTCCAGCACAGCTGGGCTCGTTCGGCCGTGGCGTAGGCGTGCGCCAGCTCACGGATCGCGGCGGCCGGAACGCCCGTCACCTTCTCCGCGGCCGTCAGCGTCCAGGGCTCGACGAGTGCGGCGTACTCCTCGAAACCGGTCGTCGCCCGTTCCACGAAAGCCCGGTTGACCAGGCCGGCGTGGATGATCTCCCGGCCGACGGCGTGCGCGAGCGGGATGTCGGTGCCGACGTTGAGGCCGAGCCAGCTCTCCGCCCACTCGGCCGTCGAGGTGCGCCGGGGATCGACGGCGTACATGCGCGCACCGTTGCGTATCCCCTTGAGCACGTGCTGGAAGAAGATCGGGTGGGCGAAGCGCGCGTTGGAGCCCCACATCACGATGAGATCGGTGTGGTCGACCTCCTCGTACGACGAGGTCCCCCCGCCGGAGCCGAAGACGGCCGAGAGGCCGGCCACGCTCGGCGCGTGACAGGTGCGGTTGCAGGAGTCGACATTGTTCGTGCCCATCACCACGCGGGTGAACTTCTGTGCCACATAGTTCATTTCATTGGTGGCACGGGCGCAGGAGAGCATCGCGAAGGCGTCGGGGCCGTGCCGCTCCCGGGCCTGCCGGAAGCCGGCCGCCGCCCGGTCCAGTGCTTCGTCCCAACTCGCCCTGCGCAACTGTCCGTCGTCGTCGCGCACCAGCGGATGGGTGAGCCTCGGATACGTCTTCTGCGGCTTCTTCTTCATGCTGCACTTCCTGCTGAGGCGGTGGTGGCAAGGAGATCGGCGAGCGCGTGCACGGCGCAGAGTTTCGGCACCGGGGTCCTGGTCAGTGCGGCGAGCTCGACGACTGCCGCGAGCAGCACGTCCAGTTCGAGCGGCTTGCCCTTCTCCAGGTCCTGGAGGGTGGAGGTCTTGTGGTCGCCGACGCGTTCGGCGCCGGCGATGCGCTTCTCCACGGAGATCTTGGGATGGCAGCCGACAGCGGCCGCCACCTCGAGGGTTTCCCGCATCATCGTCTCGACCAGGGCTTTCGTGTCCCGGTGGCGGCAGATCTGCGCCATGGTGGCCCGGGAGAGGGCGCTGATCGGGTTGAAGGAGATGTTGCCGAGCAGCTTGATCCAGATGTCGTTGCGCAGGTCGGGTTCGACGGGACACTTCAGCCCGCCCGCGACCATGGCCTCGCTGAACTCGAGGCAGCGCCGCGACACACTCAGGTCGGGTTCGCCGATGGAGAACCGCGTGCCCTCCAAGTGGCGTACGACGCCAGGTGCTTCGAGTTCGGTCGCCGCGTAGACGACGCACCCGATGGCGCGCTCCGGCGGCAGCGTCGCGCTCACCGAACCGCCCGGGTCGACGCTCTCGATGCGGCGTCCCGTGTACGGGCCGGGCAGCCCGTGGAAGTACCACCACGGGATGCCGTTCTGTGCGGCGACCACCGAGGTGCGCTCGTGCAGCAGGGGATGGACCAGCGGACCCGACGCCGCGTAGGAGTTCGCCTTGAGACCCAGGAAGACATGGTCGACGGGCCCCACGGAGGCGGGGTCGTCGGTGGCGTTGGGCCGCGCGGTGAAGTCGCCGCGCGGGCTGAGGACACGGACACCGTCACGGCGCATGGCCGCGAGGTGCGCACCGCGGGCGATGAGGTGGACTTCGGCGCCGGCGCGGTGCAGCGCGGCTCCGACATACGCGCCGATGGCTCCGGCGCCGACAACTGCGACTTTCACGGGGGCTCTCCGTTCGGTTGAGCGACCGAGCGAGGGCGGAGGTGGCGAGGGTTGAGTCGACAGAATATTGTCTACAGTATGCCTTTCAGCCGGTCAATACTCGTCACACCCTTCGGGAAGCTCCAAAATCCGCCCCCCGAATCCTGTGGGGTCACGTGCCGTCGTACCGGGTGGTAGCAGCCAAGACTGGGACGTTCCATCTGCCTCTAGGACGGGATCCTTATATGACCGGCACGCGCATCACCGCGCTGGGGCACTACCAGCCCGCCAAGGTGCTCACCAACGAGGACCTGGCGGCCATGGTCGACACCAGTGACGAGTGGATCCGCTCGCGCGTCGGCATCCGGACCCGTCACGTCGCGGCGGAGGACGAGCCCGTCGACGAGCTCGCCGCGCACGCCGCGGCCAAGGCGCTGGCCGCGGCCGGCCTGACCCCCGGGGACATCGACCTCGTCCTGGTCGCCACCTCCACGGCGATCGACCGGTCCCCGAACATGGCGGCGCGCGTCGCGGCCCGGCTCGGGATGGGCTCACCCGCCGTGATGGACCTCAATGTCGTCTGCGCGGGCTTCACCCACGCCCTCGCCACCGCCGACCACGCCCTGCGCGCCGGGTCGGCCGAGCGGGCGCTGGTCATCGGCGCCGACAAGATGGCCGCGGTGGCCGACTGGAGCGACCGCACCAGCTGCGTGCTCGTCGGCGACGGCGCGGGGGCCGCGGTCGTCGAGGCGACCCGGGAGGGCGAGCGGCCGGGCATCGGTCCGGTGCTGTGGGGCTCGGTTCCCGAGATGGGCCATGCCGTACGGATCGAGGGCACCCCGCCGCGCTTCGCGCAGGAGGGCCAGTCCGTCTACCGGTGGGCCACCACGCAGCTGCCGCCCATCGCCCGCAAGGTGTGCGAGCGCGGCGGAGTCACGCCGGAGGAGCTGGCGGCGGTCGTCCTCCACCAGGCGAATCTGCGGATCATCGAACCCGTCGCCCAGAAGATCGGCGCCGTGAACGCCGTCATCGCCCGCGATGTGGTCGAGTCCGGCAACACCTCGGCCGCCTCCATCCCGCTGGCGCTGTCGAAGCTGATCGAGCGCGGCGAGATCGAGTCCGGCGACCCTGTGCTGCTGTTCGGCTTCGGCGGCAACCTCTCCTACGCGGGCCAGATCGTCCGCTGCCCCTGAGCGCCTTGCGTGGCCGTTTCGCTGCCGCCGAGCGTCGGCGCGCCGCGCGGCCCGCCTCCCGGGCAGACTGAACGGCATGGTGGCGAAGCGAAGCGCGGGCCTTCTGCTGTTCCGCATCACGGGCACGGAGACCGAGGTGCTCATCGGGCACATGGGAGGCCCGTACTGGCAGGGCCGGGACGAGAAGGCCTGGTCGGTGCCCAAGGGGGAGTACCTCGCGCAGGAGCAGCCCATGGCCGCGGCCCGTCGGGAGTTCGAGGAGGAGCTCGGGCTCGCGCCGCCCGACGGCGAGTGGCTGCCGCTCGGCGACGCCCGCCAGTCGAGCGGGAAGATCGTGATCGCCTGGGCGCTGGAGGGCGACCTGGACATCGGCCTCGTGGTGCCGGGCACGTTCACCATGGAGTGGCCGCCTCGCTCGGGCCGGATGGAGGAGTTCCCGGAGATCGACCGGGTCGCATGGCTCCGGCTGGACGAGGCGCGCGAGAAGCTGGTCGCCGGCCAGCAGGTCTTCATCGACCGCCTGAAGGGCCTTCTCGACGGTCGCCGGGAGCCCGGCACGGCGTGAATCCTGCCCGAAGTGCCCCTGGATGCAGGGGAATTCCGCCAGAGGGTGACGTGTATCTCGGTGCGGTTTCCGCATGACGGGGATTGCGCTCGGTAGACTGTAGACGATAACCAATTGTGTCTCGCCGCCGTCGGCCGCAAGGGGGACCGTGATGTTGTCCGCAGGACTGCCGCAGGGCGCCGTGCCCAAGCTGGAACGACCTGGTCCGCTGCGTGAGCGCGTGTACGAGGCGCTGCTCGAGCTGATCACGACGCGGGCGCTGCGCCCCGGCCAGCATCTGGTCGAGAGCGAACTCGCCGGTCACCTCGGGGTCTCCCGACAGCCCGTGCGCGAGGCGTTGCAGCGGCTGAACACCGAGGGATGGGTCGACCTGCGGCCGGCGCAGGGCGCGTTCGTCCATGAGCCCACCGAGGACGAGGCGGACCAGCTGCTCTCCGTGCGCACCCTGCTGGAGGCCGAGGCCGCCCGGCTCGCCGCGGCGAACTCCGGCTCCGCGGGCATCGCCGAGCTCGAAGAGCTCTGCGCGCAGGGTGAGCGGGCCGTCGCCGACGACGACGTGGATCTGGCGGTGGCCACCAATGCCACCTTCCACGCCAAGGTGATGGAGCTCGCCGGGAACGTCGTCCTGCGGGAACTGGCCGCCCAGGTGGACCGTCGCGTCCGCTGGTACTACACGCCCGTGGCGCGGCAGCGTGGCCGGCAGTCGTGGATCGAGCACCGCGAACTGATCGCGGCGATCGCGGACCGCGACGAGCGGCGCGCGACCGAGGTCATGAAGGCGCACACCGAGCACACCCGCCAGACCTACCACCAGCGCGAACAGGCGTAGCCGGCGGCGAGGCCGCAGGGCCCGAGGGCGGGGTCCGAGGCCAGGGGCCGGGTGCCTTTCCGGTCGGGTGCAGGCCCTGCGCGAGCGCCTTCCTGTCGGGCGTAGGCCGGGCACGAGTGCCTTTCCGCTCGGGCGCGGGCCGCGGCGCGTCCTCGGCCGCGGAACCTCCCGGGCGGCCGCGGTCGGCCCGCCTTCTACGAAATCGACCACCGTGCGGATCTCCGTACGGTCCTTCGGCATGCCCGCACACCCCGGCAGGCACCCCCTCGACGCACCTCGCCCAGATCGGCCTTCCTCGCCGAACTGGGCTTTGTCCCGAGTGTGGAGAAAGTTGGACCGGAACTCTGCGCAAGTTCTTCCCACTTGGGGAAAGCGCTGCTACGTTCCCCTCGAAAGCACGACAAGACGGAGCCGAATCAGGTGCCCCGTGCCGATGGCCAGGGGAGGGAGGGGTTCGTGAGGCGCATGACCGCTCGACCCGCGAACGCGCATCAGGCGCGACTCCTCAAGCTGCTGCGCGACGGGGGCCCCAACTCCCGTGCGCAGCTCGGCGACCAGGTCGATCTCTCCCGGTCCAAGCTCGCCGTCGAGGTCGACCGGCTGCTGGAGACCGGACTGGTGGTCGCCGACGGACTCGCCGCCTCGCGCGGCGGCCGGCGCTCCCACAACATCCGGCTCGCGCCCGAACTGCGCTTCCTCGGTGTGGACATCGGCGCCACGTCCATCGACGTGGCCGTCACCAACGCCGAACTGGAGGTGCTCGGACACCTCAACCACCCGATGGACGTCCGCGAGGGTCCGGTCGCCGTCTTCGAGCAGGTGCTGTCGATGGCCGCCAAGCTGCGGGCAACCGGCCTCGCCGAGGGCTTCGACGGCGCGGGCATCGGCGTGCCGGGCCCGGTCCGCTTCCCCGAGGGCGTGCCGGTCGCTCCGCCGATCATGCCCGGCTGGGACGGCTTCCCGGTCCGCGAGGCGCTGAGCCAGGACCTCGGCTGCCCCGTCATGGTCGACAACGACGTGAACCTCATGGCCATGGGGGAGCAGCACGCGGGCGTCGCGCGCTCCGTCGTGGACTTCCTCTGCATCAAGATCGGCACCGGTATCGGCTGCGGCATCGTCGTCGGCGGAGAGGTCTACCGCGGTACGACGGGCAGCGCGGGCGACATCGGCCACATCCAGGTCGAGCCAGACGGCCGCCCCTGCGCCTGCGGCAACAAGGGCTGCCTGGAGGCCCACTTCAGCGGTGCCGCACTGGCCGGGGACGCCGAGGAAGCGGCCCGCAGCGGCCGCTCCGAAGAACTTGCCGCACGGCTGGAGACGGCCGGACGGCTCACCGCCGTCGATGTCGCGGCCGCGGCGGCCGCCGGTGACACCACCTCGATCGAGCTGATCCGTGAGGGAGGCAACCGCGTCGGCCAGGTCATCGCCGGGCTCGTCAGCTTCTTCAACCCGGGTCTCGTGGTGATCGGCGGCGGAGTGACCGGACTCGGCCACACGCTGCTGGCGAGCGTCCGGACCCAGGTCTACCGCCAGTCGCTGCCCCTGGCCACCGGGAACCTGCCCATTGTGCTGGGCGAGTTGGGCCCGACCGCCGGAGTGATCGGCGCGGCCCGGCTCATCAGCGACCACCTCTTCTCACCGGCCTGATCCCGGGCCGGGACGCCCGGGCCGGCGCCGCACGCAACCAGCACCACGGCACCACAAGCACTGCCAGGCACCGCGAGTACCACGAGCATCACCGGAACCACTGCCACCGTCAGCACCACGGCACCACGGCACCACAAGCACCACTCGCACCGCGAGCACCACCGGCACGTTCAGCACCACCGGCACGTTCAGCAACACCGCACCGCCGGCACCACGGCACCACCAGCCCTGCCGCACCACCAGCCCCGCCGCACCCAGGCACCACGGACTGCCCGACTCACCGGCCGCACCCGCCGAGGGGATTTGTCATGGCACCAGAACCACCCCTGCTCACCATGTCCGGAATCACCAAGTCGTTCCCGGGCGTCCGCGCACTCGACGGCGTCGACCTGGAGGTCCAGGCCGGCGAAGTGCAGTGCCTGCTCGGCCAGAACGGCGCGGGCAAGTCCACCCTGATCAAGGTCCTCGCCGGAGTCCACCAGCCCGACGGCGGCACCATCACCTGGCAGGGCGAGACCGTCTCGCTGAAGTCGCCCATCGCGGCCATGCGGCTCGGCATCGCCACCATCTACCAGGAACTCGACCTGGTGGAGGGCCTGTCGGTCGCCGAGAACGTCTTCCTGGGCCACGAACCCACCGCGGCCGGCTTCGTCGTACGCGGCGGCGAGGCCCGCGCGTCGGCGAGCCGGCTCCTCAAGCGTCTGGGCCACCCGGAGATCGACCCCGCCCGCCTCGTGGGCGATCTCTCCGCGGCCCAGCAGCAGATCGTGTCCATGGCCCGGGCGCTCTCCCACGACGTACGGCTGATCGTGATGGACGAGCCGTCCGCGGCGCTCGACCCCGACGAGGTCGCCAACCTGTTCCGTATCGTCGGCGACCTCACCGCCGAGGGCGTCGCGGTCGTCTACATCTCCCACCGCCTCGAGGAGATCCGCACCATCGGCGACCGGGTCACCGTCCTCAAGGACGGCCGCGCGGTCGCGGTCGGACTGCCGGCGAAGACCACACCGACCCGCGAGGTCGTCGCGCTGATGACCGGACGGAACGTCGAGTACGTCTTCCCCGAGCGCCCCGACCCGGTCGTCGCCGACAGCCGGCCGCCCGTGCTGCGGGTCGAAGGACTCACCAGGAAAGGGGAGTTCGCGCCCGTCGACCTCGAACTGCGGCCGGGCGAGATCGTCGGGCTCGCCGGTCTGGTCGGATCGGGCCGCTCCGAGATCCTGGAGACGATCTACGGCGCCCGCAGGCCCACCGCCGGACGCGTCGTCGTCGACGGGACCCCGCTGCGCACCGGCAGCGTCCGCTCCGCGGTGCGCGCCGGCATCGGGCTCGCGCCCGAGGAGCGCAAGGCACAGGCGCTGCTGATGCTCGAATCGGTCACCCGCAATGTGTCGGTCTCCACGCTCTCCCGCTTCTCCCGCGGCGGCTGGCTCGACGGCCGCGCCGAGCGGGCCGCGGCGCAGCAGGCGACCAGGGAGCTCTCCCTGCGCCCGGACAACCCCGACGCCCGTATCCGAACGCTCTCCGGCGGCAACCAGCAGAAGGCCGTGCTCGCGCGCTGGCTGCTGCGCGGCTGCAAGGTCCTGCTGCTGGACGAGCCGACCCGAGGCGTGGACGTCGGCGCACGCGCCGAGCTCTACGCCGTGATCCGGCGGCTGGCCGACGAAGGCCTCGCCGTCCTGCTCGTCTCCAGCGAAGTCCCCGAAGTCCTGGGCCTCGCCGACCGGGTGCTCGTCCTGCGCGAGGGCAGCGTCGTGCACACGGCCGACGCCCGGGAGCTGGACGAGCACCGCGTACTCGACCTTGTGATGGAAGGGAGCCCGACGGCATGACGCAGCCAGCCACCCCTGCGCAGCAGGACGCGCCGCCACCCACTGCCAAGACAGCACCGGACACCGGGGGCCGGCGACCGCTCGGACTGCGCGCCGATGTCCGCAACCTCTCTCTGCTCGGCGTGCTGGCCGTGCTGATCCTGGTCGGCGGCATCACCAAGCCCGATCAGTTCCTCGCCATCAGCAACCTCCAACTCGTCCTCACCCAGGCGTCCGTCATCGGTGTCGTCACCGTCGGCATGACGTTCGTGATCATCAGCGGCGGCATCGACCTGTCGGTCGGCGCGATCGTGGCGCTGGCATCGGTGTGGGCGACCACCCTGGCCACCCAGGAGTACGGCTTCGCCGGCATCCTGTTCACCGCCGTGATCGTGGGCGTCGCTTGCGGACTGGTGAACGGCGTACTGATCGCCTACGGGCGGATGGTTCCCTTCATCGCCACTCTGGCCATGCTTGCCTCGGCCCGCGGACTCGCTCTGCAGATCACCGACGGCAACACCCAGATCGTCACGGTGAACTCGGTGCTCGACCTCGGCGTGAAGGACGCGTACGTCCTCGGCATCCCGCCGCTGGTGATCGTGTTCGCCGCGGTCACCGTCGTCGGCTGGCTGGTGCTGAACCGTACGACGTTCGGACGCCGCAGTGTCGCCGTCGGCGGCAACGCGGAAGCCGCCCGGCTCGCCGGCATCGACGTCCGCAGGCAGCGGCTCTACCTCTACCTGCTCTCCGGACTGTGCTGCGGCATCGCGGCCTTCATGCTGATCGTCCTCGCCGGCTCCGGTCAGAACACCAACGGCAACCTCTACGAGCTCGACGCCATCGCCGCCGCGATCATCGGCGGCACCCTGCTGAGCGGAGGCCGCGGCACCATCGTCGGCTCCGTCCTCGGTGTCCTCGTCTTCACCACCATCACCAACATCTTCGCCCTCAACAATCTGGAGACCGCCGTCCAGCAGATCGCCAAGGGCGCGATCATCGTCGCGGCCGTCCTGGTGCAGCACCGCACCCTGCGCGGCGGGGACGCCTGACCCCCAGGCCGTCCACGCCACCCACGTCCCCCATCCCCCATCTGTCGCACCGCCCAGCGAAGGGTTGATCCGCCATGCCAGAAATCCCCGTCCCCAGCCGCAGAGGACTCCTCTTCGGCACCGCCGCCATCGGCGCCGGTGCGTTGCTGACCGCCTGCACCAGCAACGAGCCCGAATCGAAGGGCGAGGCCACCAACAACGCGCCGGTGGCCGACGACAAGCCCGGCAAGGCCGTCACCATCGGCTTCGCGGGACCGCAGGCCGACCACGGCTGGCTGAACGCGATCAACCAGAACGCCAGGTCACGGGCGAAGAAGTACTCCGACGTGACGCTCGACATCACCGAGGGCTCCAACGACACGGCCACACAGATCGGCCAGATCCAGACGCTGATCAACAAGAAGGTCGATGTCCTCGTCGTCCTCCCGGCCGACGGAAAGGCCCTGACCCAGGTCGGCCTCCAGGCCATGAAGGCGGGCATCCCCGTCATCAACCTGGACCGCATCTTCGCCTCCCCGCAGGCCTACCGCTGCTGGATCGGCGGTGACAACTACGGCATGGGCCTCAACGCCGGCAGGTACATCGGCGAGCAGCTCAAGAACAAGCCCAACGCCAAGGTCATCGAGCTGGCGGGCATCGACAACCTCGAACTCACCAAGCAGCGCACCCAGGGCTTCGACGACGCGCTCAAGAACTACCCCAACATCAAGAAGGTGGCCCGTCAGGCCGCTGACTTCACGGTGGAGTCCGGCCAGGCCAAGATGGCGCAACTCCTCCAGGCACAGAGTCAGTTCGACGCGCTGTGGAACCACGACGACGACCAGGGCGTGGGCGCGCTGCGCGCCATCGCGCAGGCCGGCCGCGACGACTTCCTGATGGTCGGCGGCGCCGGCGCCAAGTCCGCGATGGACGCCATCAAGGCCGACAACAGCGTGCTGAAGGCCACCGTGCTCTACCCGCCGACGATGGCCGCCTCCGCCATCGACATCGCCCGCGCCCTCGGACAGGCCAAGGGCGTCAGCGGCCTCGCCGAACTCGAGATCCCCGCCTCGCTCACCCTGTACTCGGCCGTCGTCACCAAGGACAACGTCGACCAGTACCTGCCCACCGGCTTCAGCTGACCGGCGCGCCCGCCCCCACCGAGCAGACCGACGAGGAGGAATCCGTATGGAACAGAGGGACAGTGGAGCCGCGCCGCCGACACTCGGCGTCGGCATGGTCGGATACGCGTTCATGGGCGCCGCCCACTCCCAGGGGTGGCGCACCGTGGGACGGGTCTTCGACCTGCCGATGCGGCCCGTCCTCGCCGCGATAGCCGGCCGCGACCCGTCTGCGGTGCGAGCCGCGGCGGACCGGCACGGCTGGGCCGCGGCGGAGACCGACTGGCGCCACCTCATCACCCGGGACGACGTACAGCTCGTCGACGTCTGCACCCCGGGTGACAGCCATGCGGAGATCGCCATCGCGGCCCTGGAGGCGGGCAAGCACGTGCTGTGCGAGAAGCCGCTCGCGAATTCGGTCGCGGAGGCCGAGGCGATGACGGCGGCGGCCGAACGCGCCCGTGCGCGCGGCCAGGTGGCGATGGTCGGCTTCAACTACCGGCGGGTGCCGGCCATCGCCTATGCCCGGAAGCTGATCGGGGAGGGGCGTCTCGGCACCCTCCGCCATCTGCGCTTCACCTATCTCCAGGACTGGCTCGTCGACCCGGACTTCCCGCTGACCTGGCGGCTCCAGCGCGAGCACGCGGGCTCGGGGGCGCTCGGCGACCTGGGGGCGCACATCGTCGACCTCGCCCAGTATCTGGCAGGGGAGTCCCTCGTCGGGGTGTCGGCCCTCTCGGAGACCTTCGTACGGGAGCGTCCGCTGCTCGCCGGGGCGTCGACCGGACTGTCCGCGGCGGGCGGCGCCGAACGGGGGCCGGTCACGGTCGACGACGCGGCCCTGTTCACCGGGCGGCTGGCGTCGGGCGCGCTCGCCTCCTTCGAGGCCACCCGGATGGCGTCGGGCCGCAAGAACGCTCTGCGGCTGGAGATCAACGGCGAGCTCGGAGCGATCGCGTTCGATCTGGAGCGGCTCAACGAGCTCTCCTTCCACGACAACACCGAGCCCGCCGCCACCGCGGGGTTCCGCCGGATCCTGGTGACCGAGTCGGAGCATCCGTATCTCGAGGCGTGGTGGCCGCCGGGTCACGCGCTCGGCTACGAGCACACCTTCACCCACCAGGCGCGCGACCTGGTCGAGGCCATCGCCACCGGCCGGGAGCCCGCGCCGTCGTTCGCGGACGGGCTCCAGGTGCAGCGGGTGCTCGCCGCGGTGGAGGAGAGCGCCGAGAAGAACGCCGTCTACACCCCCGTACAGGCGCAGAACTAGGAGGCCCTCCATGCCACGTCCGTTCACGCTCTTCACCGGTCAGTGGGCCGATCTGCCCCTCGAGGAGGTGTGCCGGCTCGCCCGCGACTTCGGTTACGACGGTCTCGAACTGGCCTGCTGGGGCGACCACTTCGAGGTCGACAAGGCGCTGTCCGACCCGTCCTACCTGGACGGCCGGCATGCGCTGCTGGACAAGTACGGGCTGAAGTGCTGGGCGATCTCGAACCACCTCGTCGGCCAGGCCGTCTGCGACAACCCCATCGACGAGCGGCACCAGGGGATCCTGCCCGCCCGTATCTGGGGCGACGGCGAGCCCGAGGGGGTGCGCCGGCGGGCCGCCGAGGAGCTGAAGGACACCGCCCGGGCCGCTGCCGCCTTCGGCGTGCGGACAGTCATCGGCTTCACCGGGTCCTCGATCTGGCATCTGGTGGCGATGTTCCCGCCGGTGCCGGAGCGGATGATCGAGCGGGGCTACGAGGACTTCGCCGAGCGCTGGAACCCGATTCTCGACGTCTTCGACGCCGAGGGGGTGCGGTTCGCTCATGAGGTGCACCCGAGCGAGATCGCATACGACTACTGGACCACCAAGCGGGCGCTGGAGGCCGTCGGCAACCGGCCCGCCTTCGGGCTGAACTTCGACCCGAGCCACTTCGTCTGGCAGGACCTGGACCCGGTCGGCTTCCTGTACGACTTCCGCGACCGGATCTACCACGTCGACTGCAAGGAGGCGCGCAAGCGTCTCGACGGACGGAACGGACGCCTCGGTTCCCATCTGCCCTGGGGCGACCCGCGCCGCGGCTGGGACTTCGTCTCGGCCGGACACGGTGACGTCCCCTGGGAGGACGTGTTCCGGATGCTTCGCTCGATCGGTTACGACGGGCCGATCTCGGTGGAGTGGGAGGACGCCGGCATGGACCGGCTGGCGGGCGCTCCACAAGCGCTTGCGGACCTCAAGCGGTTCGATTTCGACCCGCCCACCGCTTCCTTCGACGCGGCCTTCGGAGGCGGCGACTAGCTCTCCGGGCAGTGTTCAGGCAGTTCAGCGCCCGGCGGCAGATCCGCCGCCGGGCCTGTCCGGCCTGCCCGGGTTCGCCTTTGTCCTGCGGTAGGAAAAAGTTGAACTTCCCTTCTGCACAAGGGCTTTCCGTCCAGGACGAACCCGACTACCGTCCCATGAGGTGTACAGGACATAGGTGGTCCCCGGCGTGACGGCGCACTCCGGTTCCACGATCAGCCCGCCCGGCGGTTGAGGGCAGAACACCGCCCCGCCCGTTCGACCGGCCCATCCCGGAGGACATTCGTGCACAGGAAAAGGCCCAGAGCAAGAAAATCGCTCGCACTCCTCACCGGCAGCCTCCTCGCCGCAACCTCACTTCTCTTCACCGCGCCGCAGATCGCGGCCGCCGCCGATCCCGAGCCGGCGCCGGCTGCCGAGGAGTTCCAGCAGGTCACTCTCGCCAAGGGGGGCGAGGAGACCGGCGAACCCATGTCGCTGGCCGTGCTGCCCGACCGCAGCGTGCTGCACACGTCCCGCAACGGCGAGCTGCGGATGACCGACAGCGCCGGCAACACCCGCGTGGTCGGCACCATCCCGGTCTACTCGCACGACGAAGAGGGCCTCCAGGGCATCGGCCTGGACCCGAAGTTCAGTGAGAACCGCTTCATCTATCTCTACTACGCACCGCCGATGGACACCCCCGCGGGCGACGCCCCCAACGAGGGCACCCCCGCCGACTTCGCCAAGTTCGACGGCGTCAACCGGCTCTCCCGCTTCGTCCTCAAGGCCGACGGCACCCTCGACAACGCCAGCGAGAAGAAGATCCTCGACGTCCCGGCGACGCGCGGCATCTGCTGCCACGTCGGCGGCGACATCGACTTCGACGCGCAGGGCAACCTCTATCTGTCGACCGGCGACGACTCCAACCCCTTCGCCTCCGACGGCTACACCCCCATCGACGACCGTCCCGGCCGCAACCCCGCGTACGACGCCCGCCGGACCTCCGGCAACACCAATGATCTGCGCGGCAAGATCCTGCGCATCAAGGTGAACGACGACGCGACCTATTCGGTCCCCGAGGGCAACCTCTTCGCGCCCGGGACCGACAAGACCCGGCCCGAGATCTACGCGATGGGCTTCCGCAACCCCTTCCGCTTCAGCGTCGACAAGAAGACGGGCATCGTCTACGTCGGCGACTACGGGCCCGACGCGGGCGCTGCCGACCCCAAGCGCGGACCGGCCGGACAGGTGGAGTTCGCCCGGGTGACCAAGCCCGGCAACTACGGCTGGCCGTTCTGCACCGGCAACAACGACGCCTATGTCGACTACGACTTCGCGACCAAGGAGTCCGGCGCGGCCTTCGACTGCGCGGCACCCAAGAACGAGTCGCCGCACAACACCGGCCTGGTCGATCTGCCGCCCGCGCAGGCCGCCTGGATCCCCTACGACGGCGGATCGGTGCCCGAGTTCGGCAGCGGCTCCGAGTCCCCGATGGGCGGACCCGTCTACCGCTACGACGCCGCGTCCGACTCCCCGGTGAAGTTCCCGGAGGCCTACGACGGCGACTTCTTCGCCGGTGAGTTCGGACGCCGCTGGATCAAGCGGATCGAGCAGGGCGAGGACGGCGCGGTCCAGTCCATCAACGCCGTGCCGTGGACCGGCACGCAGATCATGGACATGGCCTTCGGTCCGGACGGCGCCCTGTACGTACTGGACTACGGAACCGCCTGGTTCGGCGGTGACGAGAACTCCGGCCTCTACCGGATCGAGAACGCCACCGGCGGCCGCTCACCCGTCGCCGAGGCCTCGGCGAACAAGACCTCCGGCAAGGCGCCCCTGAAGGTCGCCTTCTCCTCGGCCGGCACCACCGACGGTGACGGCGACGCCCTCACCTACGCCTGGGACTTCGGCGACGGCGGCACGTCCACCGACGCCAACCCCAGCCACACGTACAAGAAGAACGGCACCTACACCGCGACCGTCACCGCCAAGGACCCGACCGGCCGCACCGGCTCCGCCAGTGTGCACGTGGTCGTCGGCAACACCGCACCGAAGGTGACACTCGAACTGCCCGCCGAGGGAACCCTGTTCAGCTTCGGCGACGAGATCCCCTTCAAGGTCACGGTCACCGACCCCGAAGACGGCGCCGCCGGGGCCATCGACTGCGCCAAGGTCAAGGTGACGTACATCCTCGGCCATGACAGCCACGGTCACCCCGTGACCTCGGCCAACGGCTGCACCGGCACCATCAAGACGTCCTCCGACGGCGGACACGACCCCAACGCCAACATCTTCGGAGTCTTCGACGCCGAGTACACCGACGGCGGAGGCGGCGGCCAGGCCGCGCTCACCTCGCACGACCAGGCGCAGCTCCAGCCCCGCCACCGGCAGGCCGAGCACTTCACCGGCTCCTCCGGCATCAAGGTCTACGACAAGGCGAGCGCCAACGGCGGCAAGACCGTCGGTGACATCGACAACGACGACTGGATCTCCTTCAAGCCGTACAACCTGACCGGCTCCACCAAGCTCACCGCCCGGATCTCCTCCGGCGGGGCCGGCGGCTTCCTCGAGGTGCGCACCGGTTCGGCGAAGGGCCCGATCCTCGGCTCCGCGCCCGTGCCGGTCACCGGAAGCTGGGACACCTTCCAGGACATCGACGTGCCCCTGCGGGCCGTGCCCAAGAAGACCACCGAACTCTTCCTGGTCTTCAAGGGCGGTGCCGGAGCGCTCTACGACGTCGACGACTTCGAGCTCTCCAACAGCGCACCCGACCGGACCGCCAAGCGCGTCCTCGTCTTCTCCAGGACCGCCGGCTTCCGCCACGACTCCATCGCCACCGGTGTCGCGGCCCTGAAGGAACTCGGCAAGTCCAGCAACATCACGGTCGACGCGACGGAGGAGGCCGGGCAGTTCACCACCAGCAACCTCGCCCGCTACGACGCCGTCGCGTTCCTCTCCACCACCGGTGACGTGCTGAACGCGGACCAGCAGAAGGCGTTCGAGAACTACGTCGCCACCGGCGGCGGGTACATGGGCATCCACGCGGCCGCCGACACCGAGTACGACTGGAAGTTCTACGGCGGCCTCGTCGGCGCCTACTTCGCCTCGCACCCGCAGATCCAGCCCGCGACCGTGCGGGTCGAGGACCACACCCACCCGTCGACCGCGCATCTCGACGAGGCATGGGAGCGCACCGACGAGTGGTACAACTACCGCACCAACCCGCGTGACCAGGCCCGGGTGCTGGCGACCCTGGACGAGACCACCTACCAGGGCGGCACGATGAAGGGCGACCACCCGATCGCCTGGTGCCAGACCTACGAGGGCGGCCGTGCCTTCTACACCGGCGGCGGCCACACCAAGGAGTCGTACGCCGAGCCGGCCTTCAAGCAGCACCTGCTGGGCGGACTGCGCTACGCCTCCGGCCAGGTCAAGGCCGACTGCAAGCCCCAGACCGGCTACCGCTCCATCTTCAACGGCAAGACGCTGGAGGGCTGGAAGCAGGCCGGGCCCGGCAAGTTCAACGTCGTCGACGGTGAGATGCGCACCGAGGGCGGCATGGGCATGGCCTGGTACCAGGCCAAGGAGCTGAAGTCCTACTCCCTCAAGCTCGACTGGAAGCTCGACGGCGACGACAACTCCGGTGTCTTCGTCGGCTTCCCGGCCTCCGACGACCCCTGGTCGGCCGTGAACAACGGCTACGAGGTGCAGATCGACGCCACGGACGCCGCCGACCGCACCACCGGTGCCGTCTACGGCTTCAAGTCGGCGGACATCAAGGCTCGCGACCGCGTCCTGCGGCCGCCGGGACAGTGGAACAGCTACGAGATCAAGGTCCAGGGTGAACGTCTCCAGGTCTTCCTGAACGGCGTGAAGATCAACGACTACACCAACACGGACCCGGCCCGCAGCCTGAAGGACGGCTACATCGGTCTCCAGAACCACGGAGCCGGCGACCAGGCGTCCTTCCGCAACATCCAACTCAGGGAGCTGCCCTCCTAGGCGCCCCCCAGACGGCGGCGGGCGGGGAGGCGCCGTACCCCCCGCCCGCCGTCCTCCACCCCATCGCAAGGCAGGGAGGCAGTCCGTGACGAACGAGAATGTACGCACCGGAGTCTGGTTCGTCGGAGCCCGCGGCTCCGTCGCCACCACGGCCGTCGCCGGATGCGCCGCGGTCAGCGCGGGCCTGCATCCGCCGACGGGCATGGTCACCGAGACACCGCCCTTCGCGGCATCGCGGCTGCCCGCCCTGCCGTCGCTGGTCTTCGGCGGCCACGACACCGCACACTGCCCGCTGCCCAAGCGGGCCGAGGAACTCACCGCGGCCGGCGTGCTCCCGCACGGACTCGCGGCTGCCGTACGCGGTGAACTCACCGCCGCCGACGCCGAGATACGGCCCGGCGGCCCGCAGTCCGGCGACACCCGCAGCGACGAGGAACTCATCGCCGCCTTCGCCGCCGACATACGCGACTTCCGGGAGCGGCACGCACTGGCCCGGGTCGTCGTCATCAACGTCTCCTCGACCGAACCCCTGCCGGAACCGGGTGCGCTGCGGCTGCCGCCCAGCTCCCTCTACGCGGCCGCGGCCGCCCGCGCCGAGTGCCCCTTCGTGAACTTCACCCCCTCCACCGGGCTGCGCACCGAGGCCCTCATGGACGCCGCTGCTGCCGGTGGACTTCCCCACGCCGGCCGTGACGGCAAGACAGGCCAGACGCTGCTCCGTTCCGTGCTCGCCCCGATGTTCGTGCAACGCGCCCTGTCCGTACGGGCCTGGTCGGGCACCAACCTGCTGGGCGGCGGGGACGGAGCGGCGCTGGCCGATCCGGCAGCCGCGGCGGCGAAGAACGCCGGCAAGGAACGCGTCCTCGCCGACGCCCTCGGCCACACCCCGCAGGGCGAGGTGCACATCGACGACGTACCGGCGCTCGGCGACTGGAAGACCGCCTGGGACCACATCGCCTTCGACGGCTTCCTCGGTTCGCGGATGATCCTCCAGACGATCTGGCAGGGCTGCGACTCGGCACTCGCCGCGCCGCTCGTACTCGACCTGGCGCGGCTCGTCGCCCGGGCCCACGAGGTGGGCATGGAGGGACCGCTGCCGGAGCTGGGCTTCTACTTCAAGGATCCCGACGGAGGCCCCGCCGGACTGTCCGAGCAGTTCGAGGCACTCCTGACGTTCGCCGAGCGGCTGCGGGAGACGGTGTGAGGAAGCGGGACATGGGAGCGTGGGCCGAACTGCTCCGGGTCTCGGCCCTGTTCACCGTCCCCGGAGACGCGCTCGCCGGCGCGGCGGCCCTCGGTGTGGCTCCCAACCGCGGCACGGCTCTCGCCCTCGGGTCCTCGCTCTGCCTGTACGAGGCGGGTATGGCGCTCAACGACTGGGCGGACCGCGACGAGGACGCGATCGACCGTCCGCATCGGCCCATTCCCTCGGGCCGTATCGCCCCACGCTCCGCACTGACGGCGGCCGTGGTCCTGACGGGAGCGGGCCTCGCCCTGTCCGCGGCCGCCGGCCGTCGGCCACTGGCTCTGGCCACGGCGCTCGCGGCAACGGTCTGGTCGTACGATCTGCACCTCAAGCACACCCGGGGCGGCCCGGCGGCGATGGCGGCGGCACGGAGCCTGGACGTCCTGCTCGGAGCGGCCGCCACGGGCACGGCGGCAGCCTCGGGCAGGCCATCGGCCACCGGTACGGCCGCGCGTGCCGCGTCGGTTACCGGCACGGCGGCCACCGGCCTGGCCGCGCGTGCCAGGTCGGTCGTCGCTACGCCGGCCCGCAACGGTTCCGTCGTCGGCAGGGCGATGCGCGGCACAGGCGCCACCACCGTCCCGACGACCCGCGCCGCCCTGCCCGGTGCCGTGGTGATGGGCGCGCACACCTACGCCGTCACCTCCGTGTCGCGGCACGAGGCCCACGGCGGATCGACGCTCGTACCCCTCACCGCACTCGCCGCCACCCTGGGGCTCGGGGCGCTCGGCATCCGCGAACAGCGCACCTCCCCGGGCTCACCTCCTGCACGGTTGCTGGTCACCGCGCTCGCGGGCGCGTACGTCCGCACCGCGGCGAAGCCCTTCCTGCATGCCGCCCTCAACCCGTCCCCGCCGCTCACCCAGCGCGCGGTGGGCGGGGGCATCCGGGCGATGATCCCGCTCCAGGCAGCGCTCGCCGCACGCGCCGGCGGCGGTGCGTCGGCGCTGGCCCTGATGGGACTCGTCCCGCTCGCCCGCAAGCTCGCACGGAAGGTGAGCCCCACATGAGCCGAAGCCCCGCTCCCTCCATCCGTCTCGGCTACGGCACGAACGGGCTGACGGACCTGCGTCTGTCCGACGCGCTCGCCCTGCTGGCCGACCTCGGCTACGACGGCGTCGGTCTCACCCTCGACCACATGCACCTGGACCCGCTGGCCTCCGATCTCGCCGCCCGCACCCGTCAGGTGGCCGCCCGGCTGGGGGAGCTGGGCCTGGAGGTCACGGTCGAGACGGGCGCCCGGTATGTGCTGGACCCGCGGCGCAAGCACGGCCCGTCGCTGCTCGACGCCGATCCGGACCAGCGGGCCGCCCGGACCGCACTGCTCATCACAGCGGTGCAGGTCGCCGCCGACCTGGGCGCTCACGCCGTCCACTGCTTCAGCGGCATCACCCCGGCCGGGACCGACGACGACACGGCGTGGAAACGTCTCACCGAGGCACTCACCCCGGTGCTGGACGCCGCGGAACGCTCCGGAGTGCCCCTCGCCATCGAACCGGAACCGGGTCATCTGCTCGCCACCCTCGCCGACTTCCACCGCCTCAGACGCCTTCTCGACAGCCCTGCCCCGCTCGGCCTCACGCTCGACATCGGCCACTGCCAGTGCCTGGAGGCGGCACCGCCCGCGGACTGCATCCGCGACGCGGCCCCCTGGCTGCGGCACGTCCAGATCGAGGACATGCGACGAGGCGTCCACGAGCACCTCCCGTTCGGCGACGGCGAGATCGACTTCCCGCCTGTGCTCGCGGCTCTCGCGGCCACCGGCTACCAGGGCCTGACGGTCGTCGAACTGCCCCGCCACTCCCACGCGGGCCCCGAACTCGCCCGCACCTCCATCGAGTTCCTGCGCACCAAGGGGGCGGCGACATGCTGATGACCCGCAAGGAGCTGGACAGCCGGCTCGGCGGAGCCGCCCGCGCCTGGCTCGACGAGTCGCTCGCCGAGGCCGCGCACGCCGCGGATGCCGGCGAGGACGCCACCACCGCGTACGCGGCACGCTCATGGGAGATGCGCTTCGCCGCCGCAGGCCGTCAGTGCGGCCAGGACAACGCCGACACCGTCCGCGCCCTGCTGCTCGTCGAGGCACGGGCCGACGCCGCCACCCTGACCCGCCTCTACCAGCAGGGCAGCGCCGCCGAGCGCCGGGCCGTCCTCCTCGCACTGCCCCAGCTCGCCCCACCGCCCTCCGCCGGCCTCCCGCTGGTGGAGGACGCGCTGCGCACCAACGACACCCGGCTGGTCGCCGCCGCCGTCGGCCCCTACGCCTTCGAGTACCTCGACCCCCACGCCTGGCGCCACGCCCTGCTGAAGTGCCTGTTCACCGGTGTGCCCGTGGAAAGCGCCCACGGACTCGAACGGCGCGTCCGCGGCGATGCCGAACTCGCCAGGATGCTCGGCGACTACGCCGCCGAACGCACCGCGGCCGGCCGTCCCGTACCCGCCGACCTCCACCGCGTCCTCGCCCTGACGTCCCCCACGGAGGAGATCTGATGCGCATCTTCGACCCCCACATCCATATGACCTCCCGCACCACCGACGACTACGAGGCGATGTACGCGGCAGGAGTCCGCGCGCTCGTCGAGCCGTCGTTCTGGCTGGGGCAGCCCCGCACCTCGGTCGCCTCCTTCACCGACTACTTCGATGCCCTGCTGGGCTGGGAGCCGTTCCGTGCGGCCCAGTACGGCATCGCGCACCACTGCACCATCGCGCTGAACCCCAAGGAGGCGAACGACCCCCGCTGCGTGCCGGTGCTCGACGAGCTGCCCCGCTATCTCGTCAAGGACAACGTCGTCGCCGTCGGTGAGATCGGCTACGACTCCATGACCCCGGCGGAGGACACCGCACTGGCCGCACAGCTCCAGCTGGCGGCCGACCACGGACTGCCCGCCCTCGTCCACACCCCGCACCGCGACAAGCTCGCGGGACTGCACCGCACCGTCGACGTCATCCGCGCATCCGCCCTGCCGACGGAGCGCGTCCTGCTCGACCACCTCAACGAGACCACCATGAAGCACGCCGTCGACAGCGGCTGCTGGATGGGCTTCTCCATCTATCCCGACACCAAGATGGACGAGGACCGCATGGTCGCGGTGCTCAAGGAGTACGGAACCGAGAAGATCCTGGTCAACTCGGCCGCGGACTGGGGCAGGAGCGACCCGCTCAAGACCCGCAGCACCGGCGACGCCATGCTCGCCGCGGGGTTCAGCGAGGACGACGTCGACAAGGTGCTCTGGCGCAACCCCGTCGCCTTCTACGGCCTCAGCGGCCGCCTCCAGCTCGACACCCCGGAACCGGAGCCCCTGCACGAGGGCAACTCCATCCTCCGCGGCGGGGAATGAGGAGGCAGTCCCATGCGCTTCCGCCACCCCGACGGCACCACCGTCCACCTCGGCTACTGCACCAACGTCCATCCCGCCGAGACCCTCGACGGCGTCCTCGCCCAGCTCCGCGACCACTGCGAGCCGGTGCGCCGCCGTCTCGGCCGCGACCGACTGGGCATCGGCCTCTGGCTGGCCAAGGACGCGGCCCGGGCCCTCGTCACCGACCCCTCCGCACTGCGGGGCCTGCGCGGCGAACTCGACCGGAGAGGCCTGGAGGTCGTCACCCTCAACGGCTTCCCGTACGAGGGGTTCGGCGCCGAAGAGGTCAAGTACCGCGTCTACAAGCCGGACTGGACGGACCCCGAACGCCTCGCCCACACCACCGATCTCGCCCGGCTGCTGGCAGGCCTCCTGCCCGACGACGTCACCGAAGGAACCATCTCCACCCTGCCCCTGGCATGGCGCACCCCCTTCGACAACGTTGCCGCCGAGAGCGCCCGGACGGCGCTGACCACCCTCGCCGAACGCCTCGACGCCCTCGAGGACCTCACCGGCAAGTCCGTGCGCATCGCCGTCGAGCCCGAACCCGGCTGCATCGTGGAGACCACCGCCGACGCCATCGCGCCCCTGAGCGGCATCGCCTCCCACCGGATCGGCGTCTGCATCGACACCTGTCATCTCGCCACCTCCTTCGAAGAGCCGGAGACCGCTCTGGCCGCCCTCGCCTCGGCCGGCGTGACCGTTCCCAAGGCCCAGCTGTCCGCGGCCCTGCACGCCGAGGAACCCCATCTGCCGGAGGTGCGCGCCGCGTTGGCCGCCTTCGCCGAGCCGCGCTTCCTGCACCAGACCCGCACCCGGACCAGCGCCGGCCTGCGCGGCACCGACGACCTCCCGGAAGCCGTCGCCGGCCAGGCACTGCCCGACGGCGCACCCTGGCGGTCGCACTTCCACGTCCCGCTCCACGCCCCTCCCGCCCCGCCCCTCACCTCCACTCTCCCCGTCCTGAAGGACACGCTGGCCCGGCTCGTCGGGGGACCGGCGCCCTTGACCCGTCACCTGGAAGTGGAGACGTACACCTGGCAGGCCCTGCCCGCCGAGCTGCGTCCCCGCAACCGCACCCAGCTCGCCGACGGCATCGCCGCCGAACTCACCCTCGCCCGCGACCTCCTGGTCGACCTCGGCCTCAAGGAGCTGCCATGACCGACGCCGGACAGACCGCGCCCACCCCTCTTCTGGTCCTGGACGTCGTCGGCCTCACCCCCCAGCTCCTCGAGCACATGCCCAACCTCCGGGCACTGGCCGGCTCCGGCTCCCAGGCCCCGCTGTCCACCGTGCTGCCGGCCGTGACCTGCGCCGCGCAGTCCACGTTCCTGACCGGCACCCTGCCCGCCGAGCACGGCATCGTCGGCAACGGCTGGTACTTCCGCGACCTGGGCGATGTGCTGCTGTGGCGGCAGCACAACGGACTGGTGGGCGGTGACAAGCTGTGGGACGCCGCCCGGCGCGCGCACCCCGGCTACACGGTGGCCAACATCTGCTGGTGGTACGCGATGGGCGCGGACACCGACTTCATCGTCACCCCCCGCCCCGTCTACTACGCCGACGGCCGCAAGGAACCCGACTGCTACACCCGCCCCCCGGAACTCCACGACGAACTCACCGGCGAGCTCGGCACCTTCCCCTTGTTCCACTTCTGGGGCCCCGGCGCCGACCTGGTGTCCAGCCAGTGGATCATCGACGCCACCCGTCACATCATGGCGACCCGCCACCCCGATCTGACCCTGTGCTACCTCCCTCATCTCGACTACGACCTCCAGCGCTTCGGCCCCGACGACCCCCGCTCCCACCAGGCGGCCACCGACCTGGACGCGGCCCTCGCCCCGCTCCTGGCCGACGCCCACCGGGAGGGACGCACGGTCGTCGCACTGTCGGAGTACGGCATCACCCGGGTCAGCCGCACCGTCGACATCAACCGGGCCCTGCGCCGAGCCGGGCTGCTCGAAGTCCACACCCAGGACGGCATGGAATACCTGGACGCGATGGCCTCCCGGGCCTTCGCGGTGGCCGACCACCAGATCGCCCACGTCTACGTCCGCCGCCCCGAGGATCTGGAGGCCACCCGCCAGGCGCTGGCGGACCTCCCGGGCATCGAGCAACTCCTGGACGACGAGGGCAAGAAGGCCCACGGCCTGGACCACCCCCGTGCCGGTGAGCTCGTCGCGGTCGCCGAACCGGACGCCTGGTTCACCTACTACTACTGGCTCGACGACGACCGGGCCCCCGACTTCGCCCAGCTGGTCGAGATCCACCGCAAGCCCGGCTACGACCCCGTCGAACTCTTCATGGATCCCCAGGATCCCTACGTCAAGGTCAAGGCGGCCACGGCGATCGCGCGCAAGAAGCTCGGCATGCGCTACCGGCTCGCCGTCGTCCCCCTCGACCCGTCACCTATTCGTGGCAGCCACGGCCGGCTGCCCGCGCACGACGACGAAGGCCCGCTCATCATCTGCTCCACCCCCCAGGCAGTCACCGGCCGCGTCGAAGCCACCGAGGTGAAGTCCCTGCTGCTTCACCTCGCTGGACTCCACTGAACCAGACGGCACTGACAACGAGGAGTTATCCACATGAGCCGCACCTCCAAGAACCACGACCCGGAGCTCTCCCACCGTCTCAGCAGACGAGGCATGCTCGGCGTCGCCGCCGGCGCCAGTGCCGCCGCCCTGCTCGGCGCGGCCGTCCCCGCGTCCGCGGCACCCGTCACGGCGGCCCAGGACAGGGGACACGGCCGAGGCGGTCCCGTCCTGCCGCCCGGGCGTCTCGGCATCCAGCTCTACTCGCTGCGGGACAAGGTCTCCACCCTCGGCTTCGCGCCCGTGTTCGCGGAGCTGGCGAAGTACGGCTACGACGAGGTCGAGTTCGCCGGCTACACCCAGGGCTCCGCCGGCCCCATCACGCTCGCCCAGCTCAAGCGGCTGGCCAGGGATCACGGCCTCAACCCCATCGGCAGTCACGTCAACTACTACGACGACAACAACCCGGGCGCGTACAGCTTCGCGCAGAACCTGGAGAAGGTGCTCGACGACGCCCAGGCCCTCGGACTCAAGCACATCGGCACCGCGTCCGGCCCCTGGCGCTACGGCGCGACCGTCGACGGCTGGAAGCGCGCCGCCGAGGACTTCAACACCTACGGCGCTGCCGCGCGAAGGCGCGGCATGAAGTTCTACCAGCACAACCACGCCGAGGAGTTCTCCTTCGCCACCGACAAGCCGAAGGTCCGTCTCTACGACGTGCTGCTCGCCGAGACCGACCCGAGCCTCGTCTATCTGGAGATGGACATCTACTGGGCGTACGTGGGCCAGTTCCGCTTCGGCAAGCGGGTCGACGGCACCTCCGCACCCTTCGACCCGCTGCGCTACGTCCTCAAGCAGCCGCACCGCTACCCGCTCTTCCACGTCAAGGACGGCGAGCGCAACGAGGCGGCCCGTGACGGCTACGACATGGTCGACGTCGGTGACGGCGACATCGACTACAAGCGCTTCATCTCGGCGGTGAACAAGACCCACGGCGGCCGCCGGGACCACCACTGGCAGGCGGAGCACGACAACCCCGTCGAATCCTTCGCGTTCGCCCGCAAGTCCAGTGCCCACCTCCACTCGCTGCGCGAGAAGGACTGCTAGACCGTCCGCGTCATCTCCCGTTCGGTTCGCGGACCGTTCCTGGAGGTCCGTCGAGAATCTTGCTACCGGCCAGTAGAGGGAACGTAAGGTTCCGTCCATCATGGGACGCGAGCATGTCAAGGCCCTCCGTCCGTACGGGACGGGGGGCTTTCCCTGAGCTGTTCCGAGACCAGGAGAACCCCCCATGCATGCAGGCAAGTGGAGAGTCCGGTCGGTGGCGGGTGTCGCCGCACTGGCGTTCACCGTGGCCACGCCCGTGGCCACCGCCGCAACCCCGGCACCGTCGGACGGCCCGGCGGCCACGGCCGCCGCCACGGCGCAGACGTCGAACGGTCCGTTCCTCGCCGATGTCGACTACGCGACGTGGCAGCGCGATGTGAAGGCCGTCATCGACGTCGCGCGCCCCTACATCGAGCAGCGCACCGCGAACACCGGTGGCAAGAAGCAGGCCATCGTCCTCGACATCGACAACACGTCGCTGGAGACGGACTTCCACTACTTCTGGGAGATCCCGACCCCCGCGGTGAAGCCGGTGCTGGACCTTGCCACGTACGCGGAGTCCCGCGGTGTGGACATCTTCTTCGTCACCGCGCGCCCGGGCATCATCTACTCGCTCACCGAGTACAACCTGGAGCGGGTCGGCTTCCCGGTCGACGGTCTGTACGTACGTGACCTGCCCGACCTCTTCCACGAGGTCAGCAAGTACAAGACCGACAAGCGCACCGAGATCGAGGCCAAGGGCTACACGATCATCGCCAACATCGGCAACAACACCACCGACCTGGTGGGCGGGCACGCCGAGAAGACGTTCAAGCTGCCCGACTACGACGGCGACCTCTCCTAGGTCTCTCCTGGGTCTTCCAGGTCTCATCCGCGGGTCGTCCGCTTCCGCGGGGTCCGTGCACGACGAGGGGGCCGTGACAACCGACCGACCGGTTGTCACGGCCCCCTCGGCCTTCTCCCGAAGGGGAAGCGGGCTCAGTCGGCCGGGCGGGTACCGGTCTGCTCCGCATCGGCCGACTCCGCATCCGCAAGGCCTTCGTCGAGCGCGGTGGCGAGTTCTGTCCGGCGCCGGATGCCCAGCTTGCGGTAGGTACTGGTCAGATGGGTCTCGACGGTGCGCCGTGCGAGGTGCAGCAGCTCGGCGATCTCGGCGTTCGTCATGCCGCCGGCGGCGAGCGCGGCGATCCGCCGCTCACTTCCGGTGAGCGCCTCGGCCCCCGTGAGCGCCGTCGCGACACGGCGGGCGCCGCCCTCGCGCAGGGCCTCTTCCGCCAGGGACCGCAGTCGCACCGCGCCCAGCCGTTCGGCGCGTTCGGACGCCTCCCGCAGGGAGTCGCGCGCCCGTGCCCGCTCCCCGGCGGCGTTGAGCTGCCGTCCCCGGGCGATCAGCGCCGGCAGCAACTCCGTCTCCACCGACGCGTCCCTCAGCAGCCGCACCGCCCGGTCCGTGAGCTCCAGACCACGCCGGCCACCCGTCGCCGTGCCGAGGACGCGCAGTGCCCTGCCCACGCAGCGCGGTGTGTTCCACACCCTGGCGAGCCGCAGTTCCTCGTCCGCGAGCGCGAGCGCCTCGTCCGGCCGGCCGAGCGCCAGCCGGCATTCGGCCGCGGCAGTCCGCCAGGGAGTGACGACGGGCGCGACCACATCGCGCGCCGACTGCCGGCGCCCGCACTCCAGGAAATCCTCCAGCGCCCCTACCGCATCCCCCCGGGCCGCGCGCAGCACGCCGCGTGCGTACCGGAACCGGTGCAGTTCCCAGGACTCCGGTGCGGTCCGCAGGTCGAAGCCGTCCGTGAGCAGGGCGGCCTCCTCGGTACGTCCCGTCTCCACCAGCGCGATGACCGCGTGGGCCTGGGCGTTGGTGGGTGCACGCCGGCCCACCTGTGCCGGGCCGGCCCGCCCCGCGGCGGGGGCGGCGATCAGTTCGGCGAAGCGCCCCCGGGCGGCGGCGATGTCCGTCCGCACGTTCAGCAGCGCCTCGTGCATGGGGTGCAGCAGAGACGCGCGCTGTCCGGTCAGGCCACGCCGGATGAGCCGTTCGGCCTCGTCGAGTTCGTCGGCCCACTGGGCGACGGCGGCCGCCGTGCCCAGCAGGAACGGTTCCGCCAGTGGGTCGGGCGGTGACTCCAGCAGAGCGCGGATCCGCTTCATGGCGGAGTCCGCCGACGTCAGACCGGCGGTCGCCTCGTACCGCACCAACAGCGCCTGCCCCGCCGCGCCGACCAGGTCGGGTGTCCGCTCGGCGATCTCCCGCAGCCAGCGGTACACCTCCTCGCGTATGCCCGGGTCGTGGTCCGACAGCAGCGCCGAGGCGGCCTGCACCGTACGGATCAGGTTCGGATGGTCCCGCAGGGGTTCGTCCAGAGCGCGCAGGATGTCGATCGCGGTGCGCGCCTCGCCCCGCCGGGCGAGGGCGGTGCCGAGTGCCACCGCCGCACGCACCCGGTCGTGCGGCATGCCCGGCAGTCGCACCGCCTCGGTCAGCCGCGGTATGCCGGTGGCCGACCGCACGGTCGCGAACTCGAGGGAGCCCAGCTCGGTGAGGACCGAGGCCCGGCGGGCGGCCGGCATCGGTTCGTCCAGCACGCGGCGCAGATAGGCCAGGGCGTCGTCCGTGCGGTCCTCCGAGACGGCGACGGTGGCGGCGTCCAGCAGCGCGCTGGTGGCCCAGGCCTCGCCGATCGCGTCGGTGCGCAACAGCTGCCTGGCCACCGCCTCGGCCCGGTCGCCCCGGCGCAGCATCACCTCGGCAGCCGTACGGTACGCCTCCCGCCGCCGGGCACCGGACCATCCGCTCAACACGGCGTCCCGCAACAGCGGATGGGCATAGCGAGGGCCGCCGTCGGCGTCCGGGCGCAGCACGCCCAGGCGGGTCATGGCGGTGAGCCAGCCCGAGACGCGGACGGGGTCGGCGCCCACCATCCCGGCGGCCAGACCGGCGTGGTGGTCCGGGTCCCCGGGGACGTCGTCCACGGCGGCGAGCGCGCGGGCGATGTCCGCGGTTGCCTGCCCCGCGCTGTCCAGCCACCACGAGACCGCCGACGGGTAGGCACCCGGGTACAGGGCGGCGCAGGTCTCCGGCACGGCGGCCGGAAGGTCGTCCGGGTGCTCGGCGCGCAGATCGTCCAGCAGAGCGCGCAGCAGGAGTGGGCTGCCCGCGCCGGCGCGTACGCAGGCGTCGGTCCACTGTGCCGGAACGGTGGCGTCCACGACCGAACGGACCACGTCGGTGGCGGCGTTCGCGCTGAGCGGGGCGAGGGTGTGGCCGAGGACGAGGGCCGGCGAGAGGCTGTGGTCCAGACAGTCCGCGGGCGGGTCGATGTCGTACTGGCTGCGTTCGGTCACCACCAGCAGCACCGGTAATCGGTCGACGTGCCGGGCCGCCTCGACGAGCCAGCGCCGCGAGGGCTCGTCCGCGAGGTGCACGTCGTCCACGGCGACCAGCAGCGGTGCCTCGGCCGCGTGCTCGCGCAGCAGGTGCCACAGCCGTGCGGCCCCGTTCCGGTCGTACGCGGTGCCGGACGCCTCCGGGGGCTCCTCGACGCACCCGAACTCATGGCCGGGCTGGAGGAGTTGGCGCACGGCGGCGAGGGGCGCGGCACCGGGGGAGCAGCGGGCGCGCAGCACCCGCATGCCCCGCGCCGACGCATGGTCCGCGGCGGCCTCCAGAAGCGCGCTGCGGCCGGTGCCGGTGGCGCCTTTGAGCAACACGAGGCGGCCGGAGCCGCCCCGGGCGCGCTCGACCTCGGTGGTCACCAGGGCCAGCGCCTCCCGGCGTTCGCGAAGGGGTCCGGGGCCGCGCATCAGTGCCTCCTGCCGTGGACGGGCTCGTGGCCGATCTCGTGGTCCGTCTCGTGGTCCTCCACGATTGCGTGCGACACCCCTGGCGCACGAGTGTGGAATGCGCCCGCTTGCCACCCGCGCCGCAAGGGTGGCGAGCAACCGACCGGGCGAGCACGGGGACAGGGGAGAAACGGTTTGCACAGCTCATTACGGACCACAGACACCGCCGCGGGCGAACCCGGGCACCGGATACCCGTCGTGGTCAACGCGGCGGACCCCGTGTCCCGTGCGGGCGCGATGAGTCTGCTGCGGCAGCAGCCGGTCATCGACTTCGTCGAGGACACGGAGGCCGGGCCCGGCACCGTGGTCGTGCTGATCAGCGAGACGCCGGACGAGACCACGCTGGCGAGGCTGCGCAGACTGGTACGCAGCGACGGCGCCCGTGCCGTGCTCGTCGTGGGGGTGATCCGGGAGGCGCAACTGCTCGATGTCATCGAGTGCGGCGTCGGCACCATCGTCTGGCGGCAGGAAGCGACCGCACAGCGGCTGTTGCAGGCCGTGCTCGCGGCGTCCCGGGGTGACGGCGACCTCCCCGGCGACCTGCTGGGGCGGTTGATCAGCCAAGTAGGAACGTTGCAGCGGACGGCCGCCAACCACTCGGGTGTTCCTTCCTCCGGTCTGGCGCCACGCGAGGTCGACGTGCTGCGACTGGTCGCGGAAGGGCTCGACACCGGAGAGATAGCGAGCAAGCTCGCCTACTCCGAACGGACCGTCAAGAACGTCGTGCACGGCCTGACCACGCGTCTGCACCTCCGAAACCGGGCACATGCCGTGGCATATGCCCTGCGAGAAGGCTACATCTGACCCGACAGGCAGACGAACACGGCCACTCGGGCATCCCGCCCTGCCCCCTCGACGTCCCCGGCGTGCCCTGCGGAGTCGGCGCTCCGGAGGGCACGATCGGCGGACAGACACACGACGGGGCAGGAGCACAACGGTGATCCACGAGGTGGACGAGGTCCTCAAGGGACTGATCGGGGGTGGGGCCCTGGCCGGCTCGGGCATCGAGATCTCCTTCGACGCCCCGACCCGTGACTGGGCCGCCCGGCGCAACCAGCCCGCCGTCAACGCCTATCTGTACGACATCCGCGAGGACGTGAAACGGCGCGAGCGCGGCGCCGTCGCGGTCCTCGACGAGCGGGGAGTGGTCGTGCGCCGCCGCCAGCCGCCGCGCTGGTTCCGGCTGTCCTACCTGGTCACGGCCTGGACCAAGCGCCCCGAGGACGAACACCGTCTGCTGTCCGCCGTGTTGGCGACACTGATCCCCCGCGAGATCCTGCCCGCCGACGAACTCCCCGGAGCGCTCGGCGAGCTGGGCCTGTCCGTGCCGCTCACGGTCGCGGGCCTGCACACCGAGGCGCGCTCCATGGCGGAGATCTGGAGCGCGCTGGGCGGCGAACTGAAGCCCTCCCTGGACCTGGTGGTGACAGCCCCCTTCCCGGCATACCCCGAGTACGACGCGGGCCCGCCCGTCACGGAGGGCGCGGCGGTGCGTGTGCGCGGCGTCGACGGCACCCTGGAGGGCTCGCCCGAGCGGAGACACCGGCCGCATCATCTGGCGTCCGCGACAGCCGCCCGCGCCGGGGCGCATGCGGCCGCAGGAGAACATGGCGAGGTGCCGCCGAGTGCGTCGGGAGAAGCGGACGGCCGGGGCCGGGGGAAGCAGGTCACGTGAGCACGTACACCGCGACGGAGAGCAGCGGTGAGACGGCTCCCGCCGCACACCTGACGGCACCCTCGGCCGGACACGGCGCGGCCACGGCAGCGGAGGATGCCGACCTCGGCGCCCTCCTCGTCCGCCTCTCCCAACTCCGGGAAAATGTCGCCCGGTTGGTCGACCACCGTGCCGCAGTCGACCCCACCGCCACCGACCCCCTGCGCGGGCTCTATCTGTCCGAGGAGGCCGTACGGCATCTCCTGCGGCCCCCGTCGCGGGACCCGGCCGGACCCGCCCCGGCGTACGACGGGCCCGAGGACCGACTGGCGCGCCTGGCCCGGCGGTTCGGGCTCACCGGGCTGGACGTGCGCATCCTGCTCATCGCCCTCGCCCCCGATCTGGACCGCACCTTCGAGTCCCTGTACGGCTATCTCAACGACGACGTCAGCCGGCGGCGCGCCACCGTCGGACTCGCCCTCGACCTGTGCGGACTGCCCGCGCACCACCCCGGAGCACGGGCGAGGTTCCATCCGTCCGCGCTCCTGTGCACGCTCGGGCTGCTGGTGGTGGAGGAGCCCGAACGGCCCTTCCTCAGCCGTCCGTTGCGCGTCCCCGGCCGGGTCGTCGCCCATCTCCTCGGCGACGACACCCCGGACGCCGCGCTGACGGGTCATCTCCGCCCGCTCGCGGCGGCTTCGGGACCGTACGACGAGGGGTTCACCCGCAGACTCGCCGACCGGCTCGGCAGCCGGCCGGCCGTCGTCCATCTGCGCGAACACCGGGAGGGCGACGGGCTCGTGTACGCCGCGGCCGCGGTCCGCGCGGCGGGTGTCGAGGTCCTGCACTTCACCCCCTCGGCTGCCAAGGACCCGCTTCCCGACCTTCTCCCTCGCCTGCTCCGCGAAGCCCGCCTGCGCGACTGCGCGATCGTCGTGTCACCGCTTCCCGAGCAACCGGGGCCGCTCCTGAGGGCGTTGACCTCGGCCGACGTACCCGTCCTGTACGCCGGGACCCGGCCGTACGATCCGCAGTGGTGCGAGCGCGATCCGCTGGTCCTCGACGCACCCCGGCTGCGTGCCGGCGCCGTGGACGTCTGGTCCGCCGCGCTCGGCCCCGCGGCGGACGGTCCGGGTCTCGACCTCGCGGCCACCGTCGCCCCCTACCGGCTCGGCGGGGAGCGCATCGGGCGGGCCGCCCGCGCCGCTCTGGACCTCGCCGCGTTCGACGGTACCCCGGTGACCGCCGCCCATCTGCGGCTCGCCGCACGCCAGCAGACCACGTCCGGTCTGGAGCGCCATGCCCGCCGCATCCGCCCCGAGGTCGGCTGGGAGGATCTCGTCCTGCCGGACAAGCCGCTCGGCCAACTGCACGAACTCGCCCTGCGTGCCCGCCACCGCGACCAGGTTCTCGGCGACTGGCGGCTGAGCGCCGGGGGAGGACGGGGCCGTGGCGTCCTCGGCCTCTTCGCGGGCGAGTCCGGTACCGGCAAGACGCTGTCCGCCGAGGTCGTCGCCGCCGAACTCGGCCTGGATCTCTACGTGGTCCAGCTCTCCTCGATCGTCGACAAGTACGTCGGCGAGACCGAGAAGAACCTCGAACGGATCTTCACCGAGGCCGACCGCACCGACGCCGTCCTGCTCTTCGACGAGGCGGACGCCGTGTTCGGCAAGCGCTCGGAGGTCAAGGACTCCCACGACAAACACGCCAACATGGAGAGCGCCTACCTGCTCCAGCGTCTGGAGTCGTTCGAGGGCATCGCCCTGCTCACCACCAACCTGCGAGCCAACATCGACGAGGCGTTCACGCGGCGCCTCGACCTGGTGGTCGACTTCCCGTTCCCGGACGCCGGTCAGCGACTGGCCCTGTGGCGGCACAGTCTCGCCTCCGTGCCGTGCGCGGACGACACGGAACCGGCCGCGGTCGCCCGCGACTTCGAACTCGCCGGCGGCTCGATCCGCAGCGCCGTCGTCACCGCCGCCTACGCCGCCGCAGGCCGCTCCGGGCAGGTGACGACGGCCGACCTGCGGGAGGGCGCTGAGCGCGAGTACCGCAAGGCCGGCCGTCTGGTCCCGGGCGAGGGGAACTGGTGACTTCCTCGACGCCGGACCGCTTCACGCGGTGAGGACGCCGGTTCACTCACACGGTGAACCGGACCGCCTCCAGCCAGAGCGAGTTCGTCAGGGTGCCGCCGAAGATGAAGCCCTCGCCGCTGCCCGGCTCGTCGCAGCCCAGGCCGTGCCAGCCCTCGTCGCGGACGTGGGCGGTCTGGCAGATGCGGTTCGTGCCGTCGCCGACGTTGATGACGAACCCCAGCATGTCCGGGGCGTCCTTCTTCCGGCTGCCGATGTAGTTGTCGACGCCGTCGGGTGCGCCCGACCACGGCGCGTTGTAGTGGCCCCGGCCGTTGGTCGACGCGGGGTCGTGGACGAAGGCGCTGCCGGCCGTGCCCTTGGTGCCGGACACCGCGATGTTCAGCTTCTTGATCGGCTTGCCCTTGTCCACCGTGCCCGCCGTCTTGCCGTCGCACGCCGGGTCCGTCCAGCCGTCGCCCTCGACATAGGCCCGGTAGCAGATGTGCCGGCCCGACTTCTCGGCGGCCAGCCGCGTGACGGCGTCCGCCGCGGTGTCCTCTGGGGCCTTGGACTCCTTCTTCTCCTCGGAACCGCCGCCCCCGCCGCCTCCGCCGCCGTCGTTCGCCGGTGGAGGCGACTGCTCCGGTGCCTGTGTGGGGGCGGGAGGCGTCGGGACGGGGGCGGACACCGAAGGGCTCGGCGGCAGCGTGCTGACGCCGGCCTCCTGGAGCTTCTCCGTGGCGGCGCTGCGCACCTGGGGCTTGTACGCGATCCACAGCATCACGAAGGTGATCGCGAGCGCCAGGAAGACACCGAGGAAGGTGGCGAGCCAGCCGGGCAGGAACCCGCGCTGGACGTAGGTGCCCTCGACGTCCAGCGGCACCGTTCCCGAGCGCTGCACGGCGAGCGTGTAGGGCCGCTCCTCCTTGGACCCGAACCAGATGATCTGGCGCGGCTTGAGCGTGGTCTTCACGAAGGCCGCGCGGCCGGGTTCGATCTGGATGTTGCTCGGGTGGATGTCGTACGACAACTGGTCGCCGTTGTCGCTGCCGCTGACGGAGGCGGTGAGCTTCGTGTTCCCGAGGTTGTCGACGGCGAGCCGCGGGCGCCCGCGGAACCGCCCCTTGACGGTCGGCGGGACGAGTTCGGTGCGGATCTCCGTGAAGGGCGTGATGGTCAGAGTGCCCTCGGGGACGGTCGTCGCCTCCGGGTGTTCGGTCGGGGTGATACGCACGGCGTACGGGTTCGGGCCCACCGTCGCGTCCGGGGTGCGCGGTGGCGCGAACCGCAGCTCCACCGTGCCCGTCGTACCGGGGTAGATGCGGAGCGTCTGAGGCTCGACGGTGGTCCAGGGCGCGATGTCGCCGACCGGCTCGAAGCGGTACTCGTCGACCACATCACCGGTATTGCGTACGCGCAGCCGTACCGTCGTGCTGCCGCCGGGGTCCACCGTGGCCGACGCGGGTTCGAGGGAAGTCCAAAGGCTCACAAGCCCACGGTAGGCGGGGAGTCGGCAGGCGTCAGGAGTCGCAGGGGCACACCGGATGTCCTCGCGGACCTCCCGTGTGCCCCTCCCGTGCGGCGCCGGTCCGGCTTCCCTACCGCTTCTCGCTGTCGCTCTCCGAGGACCACTCGGAGTGCGAGGAGTCCGGGTCGTGGCCGACGGTCCTCTCCGACATCGGCCCCTGGAGCACGCCGTTCTCCAGCCGCACGCCGGTCGCGTTGGCCTTCGCCTCGACCGCCGCCACGACCTGGGGGTGGGCCCGCATCCACTCGGGCATCAGCCAGCCGGGGAAGAACTGGTCGTGGGTGCCGGACGCTTCGACCTCGTACCCGTTGGGCCGGCCGATGTGCTCGTTGACCGCGTCGAACGCCCACTGGCAACTGCGGCACGCCTTCTTGACGCCGCCCATCATGACCTTCTCCGGCTCGCCCGGGTCCCTCGGGTTCGCCAGCCAGTTCGCGACGTGCTTGCCCAGCACCGTCATCTCGCCGTGCTGGGACGTCTTGTTGGCCTCGGTGCCACCGACCGCGAACCACTGGATCGGCCTGCGCATGGCGGCGTCGAGAGCGAGCAGCCCGGGAGCGTTGCCGTGCTTCTTGGCGTAGTCGCCCGAGGACAGGGCCTTGAGCTTCGTCCGGTCCTTCTCCCGGGCGTGCTGCATCTCGGGGGACATCGCCACGTACTTCTGCAGCTCTGCCTCGACGACCTGCTGGTCCCTCTCGATGACCCGCTTGTCGCCCGTGTTCCCCGCGATGGCCAGCGAGCCGTCGGGAAGGAGTGACACGGCCAGGTGCGGCGTGATCTTCCCCTTCCCGCGTTCGGGATTGCCGCTCTTGTTCGTGTAGTCCGCGTTCGTGCCGACGATGGTCCGCAGAGCGATACGGGACATCCGGTCCAGCATGCGCAGGGTCACGTCCCGGTCCTCGGCGGCGGTCGGCTCCTTCTGCTTGTACGTGCCCTTGGTGTCCTCCTCGGTGCCGGAGGAGACCCGCTGGACGTTGAGCGTTCCCGCCCCCCGCCCACTCCCACGCGCGCCGCGTGCGGAACCCGCGGGCCCGGACGCGCCGCCCGCGGTCTCCACGGCCCGCTGCACCGGCGCCGGCCCGCTCATCACCTGCCGGGCGGTCTCCTTCGCCTCGACCTCCGCCCAGTCACGGGGGTCGGAGATCATCAGACCGTCGCCGTTGTCGGTGCCGGGCACGGGCCCCCGGCTCTGCTGGCCGATGTGGTGCAGCTCTTCGGCGAGGACCTGCTTGTCCCGGCCGTCCCACACGACATGCGGGAAGGAGGTGTACGCCTGCGCCCCGATCTCCTCCGCGGAGCGAAGGGCCTCCGAGTCCGTGTGGAGGCGTACGCCGCTGAAGTCCTCGCCGCCGAAACGGCTCTCCATCTCGTTCTGGAGCGGTGCGTCCATCGTCCGTCCCGGCGAACGCAGCACGTCGTGCACCGCGGAACGCTGGACCGCCGGACCGTGCCCGCAGCTCGCGTCGTGCTGGTGCCGCTGCTCCTCGACGGCACGGGAGACCGCCGCGTTGCCGGCGGCACGCTGCAGCGCCAGGATTCCGGAGGCGGGCCCCGGTGCGGGTACGCGCCCGGCCGGGCGGCCCGCACCGGCCCGGCCGTGGGCCTTGTCGGTCTCCTTGTCCTGCGCGCGCACGGGAACTCCCCTCGAAGACGGGTACACCAGTCTCCAAGACGTAGTGCACAACACCGTGGCCACGGAAGGTACTTCGGGGCAGTCCTGAGGGCAGGGGCCTTCACGCCCGATCGCCGTTGCCCCTCGGGGCAGAAGTCCTGCCCCCGAACGGGTACCGGAGGCCGTTTCGGCGGACGCGCTTCGCGCGTGAGGGTGAGAGACGTCCACTCTCGTACCCCCGAGGAGCGCAGAGCATGCCGTCCTACCTGTCGCCCGGCGTATACGTCGAGGAGGTGGCCAGCGGCTCCCGTCCCATCGAAGGGGTGGGTACCTCGGTGGCGGCCTTCGTCGGCCTGGCCCCGACCGGTCCGCTGAACGAACCGACCCTGGTCACCAACTGGTCCCAGTACGTCGCGGCCTTCGGCGAGTTCACCGACGGGTACTACCTGGCGCACTCCGTGTACGGGTTCTTCAACAACGGCGGAAGCGCCGCGTACGTGGTCCGCGTGGGCGGTACGCCCGGCGGCGCGTCGTCCGACGGTTCTCCGGCCGCGCTGCGGGGTTCCGCGCAGCAGGCCGCGCTGCCGGCGGGCGAGCCGAAGCAGCTCGGCACCTTCAGCGTGACCGCCGTCGCGGGCGGTTCGCTCAGTGTCGAGGTCGCCGACCCGGAGGGCGAGGGTCCGGCCGAGCGGTTCAAGCTGATCGTCAAGGACGGCGACAAGGCCGTCGAGACCTTCGACGTGACCGCCAAGAAGGGCGGCCGCAGCTACGTCGTCACCCAGGTCAAGGAGCGCTCCAAGCTCATCGCGGTCCAGGAGTCGGCGCCCGCCGGCCAGCTCGCGCGCCCCGACAACCAGAGCGTGGCCCTGGCGGCACCCGCACCGGCCCCCGCGCCCGCCGCCCCCGCCGGCGCGAGCGACTCCCAGCCCGGCCCCGCCGAGTACCTCGGCGACTCCGCCGACCGCACGGGCTTCGGCGGTCTGGAGGCCGTGGACGAGATCGCCATGGTCGCCGTCCCCGACCTGATGGCCGCCTACCAGCGCGGCGCGATCGACCTGGAGGCCGTCAAGGCGGTCCAGCTCGGTCTGATCGCGCACTGTGAGCTGATGGGCGACCGGGTCGCGATCATCGACCCGCCGCCGGGACTGAATGCCCGTCAGATCCGGGTCTGGCGCCAGGAGACCGCGGGCTACGACTCCAAGTACGCAGCCCTGTACTACCCCTGGGTCAAGGTCTTCGACCCGGCCTCGGGCCAGTCGACGCTGGTCCCGCCGAGCGGTCACATCTCCGGTATCTGGGCCCGCAACGACTTCGAGCGCGGTGTGCACAAGGCGCCCGCCAACGAGGTCGTCCGGGGAGCGGTCGACCTGGAGATCCAGATCACCCGCGGCGAGCAGGATCTGCTCAACCCCATCGGCGTCAACTGCATCCGCGCCTTCCCGGGCCGCGGCATCCGTGTCTGGGGCGCCCGCACGATGTCCTCCGACCCGGCCTGGCGCTACCTGAACGTGCGCAGGTACTTCAACTACCTGGAGGAGTCGATCCTGCTCGGCACCCAGTGGGTGGTGTTCGAGCCGAACGACCACAATCTGTGGGCCCGGATCCGGCGCAACGTGTCGGCGTTCCTCGTCAACGAGTGGCGCAGCGGCGCCCTCTTCGGCCAACGGCCGGAGGAGGCGTACTACGTCAAGTGTGACGCGGAGACCAACACGCCGGAGTCGGTCGACCTCGGCCGGGTCATCTGCGAGATCGGCATCGCGCCGGTCAAGCCCGCGGAGTTCGTGATCTTCCGGCTGGCTCAGTTCTCCAGCGGCAGCGGGGAGCTGGAGGAGTAGGCCGCCGGCCTGACTCGACAGCCCTCGCCCACCTTCCTCCGGAACCCCCTCACAAGGACAGAGAACAGATGAGCCTCAGCCCGGGTGACTCCCTCACCTCACACAATTTCGGCCTCCAGATCGACGGAGTGATGGTCGAGTACCTCGCCGAGGTCAGCGGTCTGACCATCGAACAGGACGTCATCAAGAGCCCGCAGAACTCGGCGCAGGGCAGGCCCGAGATCAGTCTCATGCCGGGTGTGCAGAAGGACGGTCAGTGCACCGTCGTACGCGGCATGACGCAGTCGCCGGCGTTCACGACATGGATCAACGACTCGATCTCCGGCCGGATGAGCACCGCCCGCAAGGACGCCTCGATCATTCTGATGGACTACGAGAACAACCCGGTCAAGCGCTACAACATGCGCAAGGCCTGGTGCAGCAAGATCGACGCCAGCACCCTCAAGGCGGGCGAGGCCTCGGCGCTCACCGAGACCGTGACCATCGTGTTCGAAGAACTGGTCATCGAGTAATGCGGCGTACGACGGCCAGAACGGGCGCCGGCCCGGTCGTGGACACACCGGAGGCGGCCGCGGGACCGGAGCAGACGTCCGCTCCGGTACCCGCGCCCGCACCGGCCCCGGTCGAGCACCGGCTGCGGACGGAGTTCCCCTTCGAGCTGCCCCGCGGCTACGTCGACGGGACCGGTACCGTCCACCGGGACGGCGTGATGCGTCTCGCCACGGCCCGCGACGAGCTGATCCCGCTGCGGGACGTCCGTGTGCAGGAGAACCCCGCCTATCTGTCGGTGGTCCTGCTGGGCCGGGTCATCACCGGCCTCGGCACGCTTCCTTCGGTGCACGACGGCGTGGTGGAGAACATGTTCGCCTCCGACCTCGCGTTCCTCCAGGACTTCTACCGCCAGGTGAACGCCGAGGGGCACACCCGGGCCGCCGTGCAGTGCCCGCACTGTTCGGAGCCCTTCGAGGTCGAACTCGGCGGGAGCCGCCTGGGGGAATCGTGACGTACGCGACCGACCGGCTGCACGAGGAGATCGCGTACGTCGCCTACCACTTCCACTGGAGCATGGAGGAGATCCTGGACCTCGAACACCACGATCGCCGCCGCTACACGGATCAGATCGCGTCCCTGGTGGCGCGGGGCGGGGCGGAGGGCTGAGGGGTGGGGTTCCTCGATCGGCTCAGGGGCGGCGGGTCGGCGGCCGCCGCCGGGCGCCGGGGCGGCGACGCGGAGGCGACTGCCGCGCGCCCGGCCGCCGAGGCGAACTCTGGTGTGGACGCCGGGAGTTCGTCCGGTGCGGGCGTGACGGGTTCGGATACGGGTTCCGGGGCTGCGGTTGCGGTGACGGCCGGCTGGGCGGGACTGGCGCCGATGCAGAGGGCTGCCGTCCGGCAGCCCGGTGTCGCGGACGCCGGGTTCGGCGGGCGGCTGAGCACCTGGCAGAACCCCTCCTTCACCGGGACCCTGTCCCACGCAGTCCTGGACGGGGCCCCGGGCGGGCTGGTCAAGGACGTGCTCACCACCTCGGCGAAGCCGGTCCCCGGCCTCGAACTGCCGTCGCACACCCTGCCGGTGGCGGTGGACGAACCCGAGGTCCCGGATGCGGAACCCGGCGCTGCGCTGCCGGTACAGCGTGCACCTGGGGACGTCACGGCGTCGCGCCCGGAGGGCCCGCGCGTGGCTCCCGTGGCCCCGCGGTCCGACCGGCCGACCCTGTTGACGAGCGCGCGGACGACGCCTGTCGTGCAGCGGCGTGCACTGCCGCTGGCGCGACGGGAACGTGCGGGCAGTGGCGGGCCGGCGGCGCGTGCGACGCCGGGCGCGCCCCCTTCGGCCGCCGCACCGGTCGGTCCCGCCTCGGCGGCGGACCCGGTCGGCACGGAGGCGGACCCGGTCGGCGCGACGCCGGCCGTGGCAGCCGCCGGTGTGGTCGCCCCTGGGGCCGATGCGGGCGGCGTCTCGGTCGGTACTGCTCCGAGTGCCTCCGGCAGTCTGCCCGCCGAGTCTCGTCAGGCGGTGGCTGATTCCGATGCGGCGGTGAACGGTCCGGCGCTTCCCGCGGTCGGCCCCGGGCGCAGGACGGGAGGCCCCAGTGGAGCCGAGATCGAGGTCCAGCGGGCGACCGCCGAACCGCACGGCACGGCAACGACGCGCGCAGTAGGGGACCCTCCCACCGGAGGGATGCAGGGCAAGGGCAGTACGGCAGACAGCTCCAGCGGCGCGTCGGCCGACGTCCGACGGCCGACGGCGGGCCGCAGTGGCTCGGCGTCCGAGGTCACCGGAACGACGGCCGGGGGCCACGCCAGGACGACAACTACGGCCGGGGGCCATGCCAGGACGACAACGACGGCCGGGGGCCATGCCAGGACGACCGCGCCCAGCACTCCGGCAGGCGCGACGGGCGAGGCGGTGGCACATCTCCAGAGAGCGGAGATACCCCCGAGCGCCAGCACGTCGACCACCGCCACCGGCACGACGGCCGACCCCAGTGGGACCGCAACCACCCCCAGCGGGCCGGCAGTCGACGCCCGCGGGACGACCGCCGCGACTCGTGGCCCATCACCCGCTCCGGGCTCGGGCGGCACGTCGACCGGCCCCGGCGACTCCGTGATCGACGTCCAACGGGTGGCGGCGACAGACGCCCCTGCGGCAACCGTTGCCGCCGAAACGGAGAAGGGCCCCGCCGCACGGTCGACCGAGCCGGGCGGGACGAGGAACGGCGCGAGCGGCACGACAGCGACGACCGACCCCCTGGGCGCCGCGCCAGCTCCCGCCGGAACCACGGCCGAGCCCACGCCTTCTGCGGCCGGCGCGCCCGTGCGTCCGGCGGCCGACCGAGGTGTCGAGGCTCCTCACCCGGGTGCAGCGGCCAACTTCGCTGTGCCTTCCGTTGGTTCGGCCCGGACGACAGCCCCCACTGCTTCATGGGACGGCGGCCCTGCTGCCACCACCCCCAGCGCGATCACCGCGGCGGTGACCGACACCCACGGTCCGGCGGCCGCCTCACCGCGTACGGCGACCGGCTTCGCCACCCCCGCGGTCCCGGCCTCTTTCGCGGCGACCTCCGCCCCGAACTCGCCTGATTCTGCGCCGAATCGAGGCGCTTCCGCAGTCCCGAGCCCTCCGCCCGTCCCGAGCCCTCCGCCCGTCACGGGCGCGCCCCCGGTACAGCGGAGCACCTCCGACAAGGTCAGGCCTACGGGACTCGGAGCGCCGACCTCGCGGAACGCCCCCGCAACCGGCACGCCGGCCGTACGCCCGGCCTCGGCGACCCCGCCGCTCAGCTCGGCAACCCCTGCGCCGGTGAATCCCCCGGCCCAGCCCATCAGTTCAGCCACACCGTCGAGCCCGGCAGACCGGCCCGACTCGGCCGTACCCGAGACACCGACCCCGGGGCCCGCACCCGCGACCAGTGGGCCGCCGCCCGCCCCCGTACAGCGCGCCACCACCGCCACCCCCCGGCGGCGGCCCCTTCTCGGCGCACCTCTCTCCGCCCCGCCCCCGGACGCGAAGCCCCTTGCAGGGCGTACGACGCCCGGCACGCGGAGCCTCGCCGGGCCGCCTCCCGTACCGCGCGTACAGCGAGCGGCGACCGTACCTCCGGGGGCGGCCGCGCCGGATCGTCCGGCCTCGCCACCGGCGCAGGCCCTGCGCAAGCCGCCGACCGGGCCCGGGACACCGTCCGTCCCACCAGCCGCCCCTCTGACGAGCCCTGCGGTCACCTCCCGTGCCGTGGAGCGCAAGGCCACCACGACCCCCGCGCCGCCCCCGGCCGCTCCGGTCCGTGCCCTGACTCCCGCACGTGCCCTCACGTCGGCCGTGCCACCACCTGCGGCACCCGCCGTCCAACGCCGTGCGACCCCTGCCGCCGTGCCCCTGCGCCGCCCCGCGCCCGCGCTCGACCGACCGGAACCCTCCGGCGCCGGCCCGGCCGTGCAGCGGTCGGCCGCCCTCGGCTCCCGCCCCGCGGCCCAACGCCTGACGGCAGCCGGGCCCACGCCGACCACGCCCGCATCCTCGCCGACCCCGTTCGCCGGCCGCCCCGCGCCGATGTCGCAGGCACCCACGCGGCCAAGGGCACCCCGCGTACCAGCAGTTGTCCAGCGACACGCCCCCAGAGCGGCCACCGCCGCACCCGCACACACCGCCACCACCACCGACGACGCAGCCGCTCCCACCCCCGCGCGCACATCAGTACCCGTCCCCGTCCAACGCGACCCCAAGAACCCGCTGCTTCCGACCCCCTCCGCCACCACCACCGCCGTCGCGCCCGTGACCGCCACCCGCACCGCGTCCGGTGGCTCCGGCTCCTCGGCCTCCGGCTCCACCGGTGACCCGCCGGGCCGGGACACCGCCGCCGGCGAACTCCCGCCCGCGTACACCCCGGTTGCCAAGGGCCAGTTCGACCCCCGCTCCCTGACCGACTTCCAGCTCGATGAGCTCACGCACAAGCTGATCGGCCGGATCACCCGGCTGATCCGTACCGAACTGCGCCTCGACCGGGAGCGGATCGGCAAGCTCCGCGACCCCCGTCGCTGAGCGGCCCCCACGCCCACCGGAACAAGCACCGCACGCACCACCGACGTCCGCAGAAAGGCCGCCCCCGATGTCCCGCGATCTCGACCCGGGCTCCACCATCTTCTTCACCCTCACCATCGACGGCGAGAGCCTCGGCTACTTCAACGGGTGCGAAGGGCTCTCGTCCGCGGTGGAGGTCGAGCAGCACCAGGAGGGCGGCAACAACGGGTTCGTGTGGCAACTCCCTTCGCGCGTCACCTTCTCCACCATCCGTCTGACCCGGCCGCTCACCCCGGACACCACCAAGGTCGCGGCCTGGATCTCGTCCGTGGCCACCGGGATCAAGCGGCCGACCGCGCAGATCGCCGCGTTGCGCGCGGACGGTTCGGAAGTGGCCCACTGGGGGCTGATCGACGTGCTGCCGGTCAGCTGGCAGGGGCCCACCCTGGACCCGTCCAACCCGGGTGTGGCCACGGAGGTCCTGGAGATCACCCACCACGGGTTCACGGACTGAGGGGCGGCACAGACATGGCACAGGGCAAAAAGGGCGCCGGCAAGAGCCTGGTGCGCGCCACGCTCGCCATCCACGAGCCGCCCGTCGGGACCAGCACCACGCCGGGCGCTCTGATCAAGACGTTCACCTTCGACTTCAACCCCGCTCAGTTGCAGCTGAGCCGCCGCGCCCAGTGGAAGTCCACGCCCGCGGCGGCCGTACGGGACGGCACGGTCCCCGAGTTCATGGGGCCCGAGCCCCGGGAGATGACGGTCGAGGTCTTCCTGGACTCGTCCGGCAGGCCGAGCGGCACATCGGTACTGAAGAAGGTGGAGTCTCTGCTCGACTGCTGCGAGGTGACGGCCAAGAGCATCGCCGCCAAGCAGCCCTCGCCGCCGTGGGTGGTGTTCCAGTGGGGCTCCTTCTCCACCGCTCGCTTCACCGCGTACGTCAGCTCCGTCGACGTCACCTACTCGCTGTTCGGGACGACCGGTGTGCCGATCCGTGCCACCTGCCAGGTGTCGCTGCACGAGATCCCCGCCAAGACCAAGGGGCAGAACCCGACATCGGGCGCGCTGACCGCGCGCAGCGTGCACCGGGTCGTCGCGGGCGACTCGCTGCCGTCACTGGCCTGGCGCGAGTACGGCAACGCCTCCGCCTGGCGGGCGATCGCCGAGGCCAACGGCATCGACGACCCGTCCCGTCTGCCGACCGGCATCGAACTCGTCCTCCCGGCCGCCGAGGAGGTGGGACTCTGATGGTGAAGCCCTCCTTCTCCAACGTCATCCACGTCACCATCGACAGCAAGAAGCTGCCGCCCGAATACGCCGACCTGCTCGTCGGCGGCTGGGTCGACCTCGGGGCCGGGGTGCCCGGCGCGTTCCGGCTCACCTTCCGTGACCCGCACGGGCAGTTGCTCGGCAAACTGAACATCAGGTTCGGCTCCAAGGTGGTCCTGGCCCCCGTCTCCGACGGCCAGGGCGCGGCGTCCCCGCTGCTCACCGGCGAGGTCACCGGCATGGAGACCGACTACGACGGCACCGGCACCTTCACCGTCATCCGCGGCTACGACCCCGGCCACCGTCTGATGCGCGTGCGCAGAGTGGCCGCCTACCGCAACCAGACCGCCTCCGACATCGCCCGGAAGCTGGCCGGCACGAACGGCATCCCGATCGGGGAGGTCCAGGGCACCAAGGGCGTCTACGAGTTCGTCAGCCAGTCCAATGTGACGGACTGGGACTTCCTGGCGCGGCTCGCCGACGAGAACGAGATGGTGATGTCGCTGGACCCCAAGGGGAAGTTCCGGTTCGTGAAACCGGACCCGGCGTCCGGGGCGCCCCCGACGAGCACGCCCGGCGAGAAGAGCCCGTTCGTGCTGCAGGGCGGCATCGACGTGCTGCGCTGCCGGGCCGCCGTCACCGCCGCCGACCAGGTCGACAAGGTCGAGGCGCGCGGCTGGGACGTCAGAACCAAGAAGAAGATCGTCGAGCTGGCGAAGGCGAGCAGCAACCCGGGCATCGCCATCGGCACCACCCCCGGCAAGGCGGCCACGGCCTTCAAGGCCGCCAAGCTGGTCGAGACCGACACCCCGTACGACCGGCAGACCGAGGTGAGGTTCGCCGCCGGCTCGCTCGCCGACGACATCACCTCCTCCTTCGCCGAACTCGAGGTCACGGTGCGCGGCAACCCCAAGCTGCGTCCCGGTGTGCCCGTCACGCTCACCGAGGTGGGCACACCGTTCGAGGGCAAGTACACGGTCACCTCCGTACGGCACACCTTCGGCGACGGCAGTCACTACGAGACGTGGGTGACCGTCAGCGGCCGGCAGTGGCGCTCGCTGTTCGGTCTGACCTCCGGCGGCGGTACGGCGGCCCCTCGGCTGCCGAGTGTGGCCAACGCGCTGGTCACCGACGTACAGGACCCGCTGAAGCAGGGGCGGGTGAAACTGCAGTTCCCGTGGCTGGACGACGCGTACGTCAGTGACTGGACCCGCACCGTGCAGCTGGGCGGGTCGGGCGGCGGCGGGGTCTTTCCGGCGGACGTCGGCGACGAGGTGCTGGTGGCCTTCGACCGGGGCGCGCTCGACCACCCCTTCGTCATCGGCGGGCTCTACAACGGCCGGGACAAGCCGACCGTCGTCAAGGACGTGCCGCTGCACGACGGGCTCAAGAAGCAGGCGATCCGGCACACCCTGTCCGACCGGCAGGGCAACCGCGTGGACCTGCTCAGCCAGAAGACCGGCGCCCGCAAGCAGGGGGTGCGCATCGTCACCGGCAACGACCGGCTGACCATCGACCTCGACCGCACCCGAACCGAGATCACCGTGGACAGCAAGGGCGCCGTCACCATCACCGGCGGCACGTCGGTGTCCGTCGAGGCGGGCAACGACCTGACCCTCTCGGCGGGCAAATCCCTCACCATCAAGAGCGGCGGCCTCATGAACATCCGGGCGCGGTCCGCCCTCAACGTCAGCTCGACCGCCGGGGTCCTGGCCCTCGGGGCGCTCGGACCCTCGGGCAGTGTGCAGCTCCGGACGACCGGACCGGGCGGTGTGAACGTGCAGTCCCCGTTCATCCGCATGCTGGGCCTGGTCACCGCCAACGGGAAGCCGGTGATCTGATGGCCGAGCAGTTCGTCGGATCCGGCTGGGCGTTCCCGCTGCGGATCGGGCCCACCGGAGGCATCGCCCTGGTCAGCGGAGAGCGCGAGATCGAGGAGGCGATCCGGCTCGTCCTGGCCACCGCCCCGGGCGAGCGGCCCATGCGCCCCGAGTTCGGCTGCGCCATTCACGACCTGGTGTTCGCGCCGGTCAACGAGGCGACCGCGGGCCGCATCCAGCACGAGGTGTACGCCGGCCTCGACCGCTGGGAACCGCGGATCGAGGTGCAGGACGTCGAGGTCACCGCGGGCACCGAGCAGGGCGTGCTCTTCATCGACGTCCGCTACTCGATCCGCGGTACCAACAACCCGCGCAGCCTGGTCTTCCCGTTCTATGTCATCCCCTCCCACGACGAGCCGGACCCGGCTCCCGAAAGCGACCGCTGATGGCTCTGCCCTCCCCGAATCTCGACGACCGCCGCTTCCAGCAGTTCGTCGACGACGCCAAGCGCTACATCCAGCAGCGCGCCCCCGAGTGGACGGACCACAACGTCTCCGACCCCGGTGTCACCCTCGTGGAAACGGTCGCCCACATGGCCGACCAGATCGTCTACCGGCTCAACCGGGTGCCGGAGAAGAACCACCTGGCCTTCCTGGACCTCGTCGGCATCACCCTCTTTCCGCCCTCGGCCGCCCGCACCGACGTCACGTTCTGGCTGTCCGCGCCGCAGGAGGACCACGTCCTGCTGCCCGTCGGCACCGAGGTCGCCACCAGGCGCACCGAGAGCGAAGAGGCCGTCGTGTTCGCGACCGAACGCGAACTGACCGTCGTGCCGTGTGAGTTGAGAAATCTCGCGGTCCAGCAGAGCGGTGAGGTCCGCACCGACAGGACCGCCGACCTCGCCGAGGGCAAGGACGTGATGTGCTTCGCCGAGTCTCCCCGGCCCGGTGACTGCATGCTGCTCGGTCTCAGCGCTGCCGTACCGCACTGCGCGCTCGCGATGGAACTGGACAGCCGCGTCGACGGGGTCGGCGTCGACCCGCGGCAGCCGCCGCTGGTCTGGGAGGCCTGGACCGAGGACGGCTGGGCGGTCTGCGAGGTCGACCGGGACGGCACCGGCGGACTGAACAGGCCGGGCGAGGTCGTCCTGCACATCCCCGGCGGGCACACCCTGTCCCGCACCGGCGGCCAGGAAGCCGGCTGGCTGCGCTGCCGGGTCACCGAACCCCTGCCCGACCAGCCCTTCTACACGACCTCCCCGACCGTACGGTCCGCGGACGCGTTCACCATCGGCGGCACCACCACCGCCGTCCACGCGGAGTCCGTGTACGACGAGGCGCTCGGCGAGTCCACCGGCCTGCCCGGGCAGCGGCTGCGCCTCGCTCACGCACCCGTGGTCGGTGACACCCCGCCGGTGCTGCTCCAGACCGCCGAGCGCGACGGGTGGGCCGACTGGGACGTCGTGCCGTCGTTCGCCGCCACCGCCCCGCACGACCTGCACATCACGCTCGACGCCGCCACCGGCGAGATCGCCTTCGGCCCCGCGGTCCGGGAACCCGACGGCACCCTGCGCCAGTACGGGGCCGTGCCCGCCAAGGGCGCCGTCATCCGCGCCCTGCGCTACCGCACCGGAGGCGGCCGGGCCGGCAATGTCGCCCGCGGGGCCGTCCGGGTGCTGCGCACCTCCGTCCCGTACGTCTCCGAGGTCGTCAACCGGGAGGCCGCGCGCGGCGGGGTCGACGGCGAGACGGTGGCGGAGGCGAAGACCAGGGCGCCCATCACCCTGCGCGCCCAGGAGCGGGCGGTGACCCTGCGCGACTACGAGGAACTCGCCCGCCGTGCCGCCCCCGAGACGGCCCGCATCACCTGCCTGGAGGGCGACGAGGGAGAACACGGGGCGTACGCGGTGCGGGTGTTGGTGGTCCCGCAGGCGGTACCGGACCCCGGTGGCCGGCTGCGCTTCGAGCAACTGGTGCCCGGCGACGCGCTGCTGCGGCGCATCACCCGGTACCTCGACGAACGCCGCCTGATCGGCACCCGGCTGGCGGTGGGCCCGCCCTTCTACCAGGGCGTCACCGTGGTCGCGACGCTGCACGCGTTCCGGGGCATCGACACCGACCGGGTCCGCCGCCAGGCGCACGACGCCCTCTACCGCCACCTCGACCCGCTGACCGGCGGCGCCGACGGGCGGGGCTGGCCCTTCGGCCGCCCCGTGCAGTCCGGCGAGGTCTTCGCCGTCCTCCAGCGCGTCCCCGGCGTCGAACTCGTCGACGAGGTGCGGCTCCACCCCGCCGACCCCCTCACCGGCAAGCGCGGCGAGGCCACGAACCGCATCGATCTCACCCCGCCCTCCCTGGTGTTCTCCTTCGACCACCGGGTCCGCGTGATCGGGGACGGGGCGTGAGGGGCTCCGTCGACGGACTGGAGTCCTCCACCCCGATCGGCGCGATGCTGCCCGCGGTCTTCGCCGACGACGACCTCGCGCAGCGCTTCGTCGCCGGGCTCGACGAGGTGATCGCGCCGATCCTGAACGTCCTCGACTGCCTGGACTCCTACTTCACACCCACCCTCGCTCCGGTGGACTTCACCCACTGGCTCGGCGGCTGGGTCGGAGCCGAAACCGACGGCACGGAGCCGGAGACCCGGCTGCGCGAGGCCGTTGCCGCCGCGGCGTATCTGCACCGCGTCCGCGGTACCCGCCGCGGTCTCGCCGAGGCGATCCGGCTCGCCTTCGGCGTGGAGCCCGAGATCACCGAGAGCGGCGCCGCCGACTGGGACGCCCGCCCGCTCGGCCCGATCCCCGGCGAGCGCCGCCCGCGACTGAACGTCACGCTGCGGCTGCCCGACCCGACCCCCTCGGACGAACACCGTCTGGACAGCCTCGTGGCGGCCGCCCGGCCCGCCCACATGCCCTACGCGGTCCAGGTGATCGCTGCCGAAAGGAACCCCGAGAGATGACCAGCCAGACCTCCGGCACCGGACCCGGACGGGAAGCGGTCCCGAGCTGCGCCGAGTGCGGAACCCGGGCGGAACCCGGACAGTCCTTCTGCGACTCCTGCGGCGCGGTGCTCGGCTGGACCGCGTCAGCGTCCGCGTCCGCCGCACCCGTGGCAGCATCCGCGCCCACGGCAGCCACCCCGGACCGGACCCGCAGCGCCGAGGGCGGGGCGGCGGCCCAAGCGGCGGACCGTGTCCCGGCGACCCGGACCTCGGCCCCGGGCGGCCCTGGCGCTACGGCCGGTACCGCCGACAGCGAGCGGGGACCCGACGCACGCGCGCACGCGCAGTCCGACGGCACGGGACCCGCCGCGACCGACCCGGTTCCGGCCGATCCGCACGAGCCGAGGACCGACAGCCCGCACGACGGAGGCGGACGGACCACGGCACGCCGAACGGACACCGACCCCACCGCGGACACCGCCCCCACCCGACCCGTGCCGTCCGCCGCCCCCGACCCCGCTCCACCCGCCACCCACGACCCTGCTCCCGCACCGGACGCGGTGTCCGACCGCGCCAGGTCCCTGCTCGTACCGGTCGCGGACCCCGACCACCGGGCTCCGGCGGAGCCGGCCGTGGCGCCCGTGCTGCCGGGCCGCCCGGTCGCCGCCCGTCCGCAGGTCCGGGCCCCGGAACCGGACCACGCAACCACCGGCGGAGTGCGCTGCCCCTGGTGCTCCACCGCCAACCGGCCGGACCGGCACTTCTGCGGCCGCTGCGCCATGCCCATGGCCGAGCGGCCGCCCACTCCCGGCCACCTGCCGTGGTGGCGCCGCCTCTTCGCCTCCCGCAACGGCGAGACCCCATGGGCCGGCGACCGCCCGCGCCTGCGCCGGGGCTTCGGCCGTGTCCTCAACTGGGTGGTGGCGGCGCTGGTCCTCGCCCTGCTCATCACCGCCGTGGTAAACGCCGACGACGGCGTACGGGCGACACGCGACCACTTCGCCAAGCGGGCCCCGGTCGCACCGGACCGGGTCACCGCCTCCCGCTCGTACCCCGGACATGGCCCGCAGCTCCTGGTCGACAAGCTCAACAACACCTGGTGGGGTCCGGGCGTCTCGCAGTCCGGCAAGGGCGAGTGGGTGGAGGCCCGCTTCGACCGGCCGACCCGACTGCTGGATCTGGTGATCACCTCCGGTGTCTCGGCCCGCCCCGACCAGCTCTCCTCGTCCGCGCTCCCGCACCGCGTCGAGGCACGGATCACCACCGCCGACGGCAGCACGACGACGCGGTACCTCACCCTCGACCAGAGTGCCGGGGGCCAGCGGCGCCCCTTCCGCGTCGGCGAGGTCACCGCGGTGCGCTTCACGCTGGAGTCGGCACACGGAGCCTCGGGCACCAAGCAGATCTCCCTCGCCGAGATCGAGTTCTTCGGCCCGTCGAGCAGCGGCCTCTCCTAGGTCGTGTCCGCAAAGTCTCGTCCGGTGACACTCCCAGGGCCGGGACGCCGAAGGCCCTCGCCGTCCCGGAACTGCCGGGCCTGCGGGGGAGCAGAGGGTGTGCGCCCGGACGAGGGGGGCCGCCGCGACCGGTCGATCCGGTCGCGGCGGCCCCCCTCGGCGACACGTTCGTCACCCGCCCGCTCAGTCGCCGTCCCGGCTGATCGGCATCGGATTGGCCGTCAGACTCTTGGATTTCGGCCGGCCCGGTGGCGTCAGGAACAGGGCTATGAACGCGGCGAACAGCGAGATCGAACCGGCGAGGGTGAACGCCCCGCTGTGCCCCCAGTTGTGCACCACGACGGCACCCATGCCGGATCCCAGCAGCCCGGACACCAGCTTGGAGCTGTAGACCAGGCCGTAGTTGGAGGCGTTGTTGTTCTCGCCGAAGTAGTCCGCCGTCATCGCCGCGAACATCGGGAAGATGGCGCCTCCGCCGAACCCGGAGATGCTGGAGAAGATCAGGAACAGCGGCAGGTTCTCGATGTCGGCGGACCACAGGATCCCGTACTGCGACAGCCCGAGGACGACGCAGACGAAGATCAGACACCGCTTGCGGCCGTAGCGGTCGGACAGCCAGCCGATCACCCCCCGGCCGGTGCCGTTGACGATGGCCTTCAGTGACATGGCCGTTGCGACGATTCCGCCGGCGAAGCCGGCCTCCTTGCCGATGTCGACCTGGAAGGCGATGCCGAAGATGTTCACGCCCGAGGTGCACAGCAGGCAGAACCACATCAGCGCGACCCGCCCGGTCTGCCAGGCCTCCTTCGGGGTGTACTGCCGTACGGCGGGCGGGTTCATCGCCAGGGCGCGGCGGGCCCGGGGGTCGTCCGGCGGCCGCAGCGGGTCGACGTCGGCGGGCCACCAGTTCTTCGGCGGGTCCTGGAAGAAGTAGCCGGCCACGGCCACGGTCGCGGCCAGGAAGAGGCCGACCGAGACAAGCACCCAGCGGAAGTTCGTCAGGTCCATGTAGCCGGTGAAGAGGAAGACGAACGGCACGGAACCATAGGCGAAACCGCCGTTGACGAAGCCGGTCTTGCCTCCCTTGCGTTCCGGGTACCACTTGCCGACCATGTTCACGCAGGTCGCGTAGACCATGCCGGCGCCCATACCGCTGAACATGCCGAACCCGATGTACGCGACGATCACATGCGGCGCGAACGCGAGAGACACATACCCCAGCAGTGTGCCGACGGCGCCGAACATCATCGCCCAGCGGGCGGGCAGTCTGCCGCTCTCCCTGAGCTTTCCGGCGGGGAAGGCCACCGCCGCCTGGAAGAACACCCACACACCGAGCATCCAGAAGATGTGCCCGCTGTTCCAGCTGTGTGCGATGTGCAGTGTGTCCTCGGCCGACGCGAACGCGTACTCGGCCGAGCTGATGCCCATCATGCCGATCCACGGCAGGATGACCATCCACTTGCGCTTACGGCCCATGATGTCGATATCGGTCTCGCCGAGGCGGTACACGCGGCCGTTGCGGTCCGTCACCTCCCTGAAGGCGACGGGTGTCGAGATGTCGGTGGTAGTCACGATGGTTTGCACCCCTTGCGTCGAAAGAGCTGGCCAGCGCCCCCTGTCCAATACCTTTCGCACTCGCTTGGGAGGGGTCAGCTCATCGGCCGCCCCCCAACAGACCGGCCGCCCGGGCCCAGCGGTACTTCGCGCCGAGGGCCGCCACCGGCTTCTCGGTCGTGTAGGGGTACGCCACAACACCTCGCTCGAAGAGGTACTGGCACGCCTCCTCGACCTCGACATCACCGGCGAGCGATGCCACGACCGGCTTCTCGATGCCCCGGGCGCGGAACTCCTCGACCACTCGCGCCGTGAGTTCGGCGAACACCATCGGCGGAGTGACGATGGTGTGCCAGTAACCGAGGACGAGCGCGTGGATCCGCGGATCCTCGAGCCCCAGCCGGATGGTGGCCTCGTACGTCGACGGCGGCTCACCGCCTGTGATGTCGATCGGGTTCCCTGCCGCGCCGAACGGCGGGATGAACGCCTTGAAGGCCGCGTCCAGGTCGTCCGGGATCTCCATCAGTTGCAGGCCGTTGTCGACGATGGCGTCGGAGAGCAGCACACCCGAACCGCCGGCACCCGTGATGATCACGACGTTGTCGCCGGTCGGTGTCGGCAGCACCGGCAGCGCCCGCGCGTACTCCAGCATCTCGTTCAGCCCGGGAGCCCGGATCACACCGGACTGCCGCAGGATGTCGTCGTACACCGCGTCGTCACCCGCGAGGGCGCCGGTGTGCGAGCCGGCGGCTTTCGCGCCCGCCGCCGTACGGCCCGCCTTGAGGACCACGACCGGCTTCTTCGGCACGGTCGCCCGCGCGGCCTCGACGAAGGCCCGGCCGTCCTTGAGGTCCTCCAGGTGCATGGCGATGCAGTCGGTGTTGGGGTCCTCGCCGAACCAGGTGAGCAGGTCGTCCTCGTCGAGGTCGGACTTGTTCCCGAGCCCGACGATCGCGGACACGCCGGTCTTCGTGGTCCGGGCGAAGCCCAGGATCGCCATGCCGATACCGCCGGACTGGGAGGTCAGCGCCACCCCGCCCTTGACGTCGTACGGCGTGCAGAACGTGGCGCACAGGTCCTGCCAGGTGGAGTAGTAGCCGTAGATGTTGGGGCCCAGCAGGCGGATGCCGTGACGTTCCGCGATCTCCACGATCTCGGCCTGGAGCGCGTGTTCACCGGTCTCGGCGAACCCGGAAGGGATCAGCACGGCATTCGGGATGCCCTTGCGTCCGACCTCCTCGAGCGCGGACGCGACGAACTTCGCGGGGATCGCGAAAATCGCCACATCGGGCTCACCCGGCACGTCCATCACGCTCTTGTACGCCTTGCGGCCCTGGATGTCATCGGCCTTGGGGTTCACCGGATGGATTTCGCCCGAGAAACCGCCGTCGATCAGATTCCTCATGACCGAATTGCCGATCTTGCCCTGCTCGTTGGACGCGCCGATCACCGTCACCGACTGCGGCTTCATCAGCCGCCGCATCGACGTCAGGATCTCCTCGCGGCTGTACTTACGGCGCTCCACCGGCTGTTCGTCGGCGAGGATCACGCGGATGTCCGCGGCCACGGCCCCGTCCGGCGTCGCGATCACGGGGTTGAGGTCGACCTCCGCGATCTCCGGGAAGTCGCTGACCAGTTGGGACACCCGGCGGATCTGCTCCGCCAGTGCCCAGCGGTCCACCGCCGGCGCACCGCGCACACCCCGCAGGATCTCGGCCGCGCGGATCGAGTCCAGCATCGACGTCGCCTCGTCCGCCGTCACCGGCGCCAGCCGGAACGTGACGTCCTTCAGCACCTCCACCAGGACGCCGCCCAGCCCGAAGGCGACGACCTTGCCGAACGTCGGGTCGGTGACCGCGCCGACGATGACCTCCTGGCCCGGCGGCAGCAGTTGCTGCACCTGCACACCGTGGATGCGCGCGTCCGGCGCGTACGCCTTGGCGCTCTCCACGATCGTGCAGAAGGCCGCGCGCACCTCCGCCGCCCCCTGCACACCGACGATGACACCGCCGGCATCCGTCTTGTGCAGGATGTCGGGGGAGACGATCTTCAGGACCACCTTGCCGCCGAGCCGGTCCGCGTACAGCACTGCCTCGTCCACGTCCCGCGCCAGCGCCTCACCCGGCACGGCTATCCCGTACGCGTCGGCGACCGTCTTGCCCTCCGGCGCCGTGAGCGCGCTGCGCCCCTCGGCCCGTACGGTCTCGAGCAGCGCCCGGACCGCTTCCTTGCCCTCGTCGTGAGCCGTCGTCACTACTAGATCACTCCACTCGTCTTCAGCAGCCGCAGCTCCTCGTCGCCGAGGCCCAGCTCGCCGACGTACACCTCTTCGTTGTGCTCGCCGAGCAGCGGCGAGGTGACCACGTCCACCGGGGAGTCCGACAGCTTGAGCGGACTGCCGACCGTGGTGAACGAACCGCGCTGCGGGTGCGCCACCTCGACGACCATCTCGTTCGCGACCAGCGACGCGTCCTCGATGATTTCCTTGGTGGACAGAATCGGACCGCAGGGGATGTTGTGGGCGTTCAGCCGCTCCAGCACCTCCCACTTCGGAAGCGTCGAGGACCACTCCTCGATCAGCTGGAACATCTTCGACAGCTTCGGCAGCCGCGCCTCCGGCGTCGACCACTCCGGGTCCTCGGCCAGTTCCGGCCGTCCGATCAGCTCCGACATCGGCCGCCAGCCCACCGGCTGGACGATGACGTACACATAGTCGTTCGGGCCGCCGGGCGCGCACTTGACCGCCCAGCCGGGCTGTCCGCCGCCGGACGCGTTGCCGCTGCGCGGCACCTCGTCGGCCTCGGCCGTGTCCTGGGCGTTCGGGTACTCCGCCAGCGGACCGTGCGTGAGCCGCTGCTGGTCCCGCAGCTTCACCCGGCACAGGTTCAGCACGGCGTGCTGCATCGCGACGTTGACCCGCTGCCCGCGGCCGGTGGACTCGCGCTGGAACAGCGCGGCGAGGATGCCGGCGACCGCGTGGACGCCGGTGCCCGAGTCGCCGATCTGCGCGCCGGTCGCCAGCGGCGGACCCTCCTCGAAACCGGTGGTCGACATCGAGCCGCCCATGGCCTGCGCCACGACCTCGTACGCTTTGAAGTTGGTGTACGGCCCGTCGCCGAAGCCCTTGATCGAGGCGTAGACGATCCGCGGGTTGATCTCCCGGATCCTGTCCCAGGTGAACCCCATCCGGTCCACCGCTCCGGGGCCGAAGTTCTCCACCATCACATCGCTGCGCCTGATGAGCTCGGTGAGGATCTCCTTGCCGCGCTCCGTCTTGGTGTTGAGCGTGATGCTGCGCTTGTTGCAGTTGAGCATCGTGAAGTAGAGCGAGTCGACGTCCGGCAGGTCGCGGAGCTGCTTGCGGGTGATGTCGCCGCTCGGCGCTTCCAGCTTCACCACGTCGGCGCCGAGCCAGCCCAGCAGCTGGGTCGCCGAGGGACCGGACTGGACATGTGTCATGTCGAGGACGCGCACGCCCTCAAGAGCCTTGGTCATGAGGGGGCTCCTCTACTTGTACATGGTCTGGTTCATGGTTCCGGGGGCGTACGCGTCGGGGTCGACCCAGACATTGATCAGCGACGGCAGCCCGGACTCACGGGCGCGGCGCAGCGCCGGCGCGATGTCGGCCGGGTCGCGGACCTCTTCGCCGTAACCGCCGAGCATCTGGGCGAACTTGTCGTAGTGGACGTCGCCGAGGGTGTTGCCGACCCGCTCGCGCTCCAGTCCGTACTTCTGCGCCTGTCCGTAGCGGATCTGGTTCATCGAGGAGTTGTTGCCGACGATCCCGACGAAGGGCAGGTTGTAGCGGACGAGGGTCTCGAAGTCCCAGCCGGTGAGCGAGAACGCGCCGTCGCCGAAGAGCGCCACGACTTCCTTGTCGGGCCGTGCCTTCTTGGCCGCCAGCACGAACGGGACACCGACACCGAGCGTGCCGAGCGGCCCCGGGTCCATCCAGTGGCCGGGCGACTTGGGCTGCACGACCTGCCCGGAGAAGGTGACGATGTCGCCGCCGTCGCCGATGTAGATCGAGTCCTCGGTGAGGAAGTCGTTGATCTCGCTGACCAGTCGGTACGGGTGGATGGGGGAGGCGTCCGACTTCAGCTGGGGCAGCCGCTTCTCGAGCGCGGACTGCTCGGCCGCGCGCAGTTCCTCCAGCCAGGCCTTGCGCTTGACCGCGCCGCCGTTGAGCCGTCCCGTGACCGATTCGGCGACGGACTTCAGGATCTGTCCCGCGTCGCCCACGATGCCGAGGTCGATGTCCCGGTTCTTGCCGACCGTGCGGTAGTCCAGGTCGATCTGCACGACCGTCGCGTTCGGCGAGAGCCGCTTCCCGTACCCCATGCGGAAGTCGAAGGGCGTGCCGACGATGACGATGACATCGGCGTTGGAGAACGCGTACCGCCGTGACAGCTGGAAGTGGTGCGGGTCCCCGGGCGGCAGCGTTCCGCGGCCGGCGCCGTTCATATAGGCGGGCACATTGAGGGTGCGGACGAGCTCGACGGCCGCGTCGGTGGCGCGCGTCGTCCACACCTGGCTGCCCAGGAGAATCGCCGGCTTCTCCGCGTGCACCAGCAGATCGGCGAGCTTCTCCACCGCCTCGGGGTCACCGGCCTGGCGCGTCGAGGCCCGGTACTGCCCGGCCTTGGGCACCCGGGCCTTCTCCACCGGCACCTGGGCGTCCAGCACATCGCGCGGTATCTCCAGGAAGGAGGGGCCCGGCGCTCCGTGGAAGCACTCGCGGAAGGCCATCGAGACCATGTCGGCCGCACGCGCCGTGTCCGGCACGGTCGCGGCGAACTTGGTGATCGGCGTCATCATGTCGACGTGCGGCAGGTCCTGGAGCGAGCCCATCTTGTGCTGGGTGTGCGCCCCCTGACCGCCGATGAGCAGCATGGGGGACTCGGCGCGGAAGGCGTTGGCGACACCGGTGACCGCGTCGGTGGTGCCGGGGCCGGCCGTCACCACGGCGCAGCCGGGCTTGCCCGTGATGCGGGCGTACCCGTCGGCGGCGTGCGCGGCCACCTGTTCATGGCGTACGTCGACGACTTCGATGCCCTCGTCGACACAGCCGTCGTAGATGTCGATGATGTGGCCGCCGCACAGCGTGTAGATGACCTCGACGCCCTCGGCCTTGAGGGCCTTGGCGACCAGATGACCACCTGAGATGAGTTCCGGGTTGTTGCCGCTGTTGTCATCGGGCATGGCGAAGTCCTGTCCCTTCGTAGGGGAGTCGGTCGGCGTCCCAGTACATTGCATACAGTCGACGAATACTGTATGAAGCTTGTTATCCCGCATCCGGTGGGTGGTGTCCAGGGGGCGTGCGGCACTTTCACTCGTGAAATCGATGCAGTAGGGGTTGGCATGGATCTGTACGAGCACCAAGCAAGGGATCTCTTCGCGGACTACGGCATCCCGGTGCCGGATGCCGAAACAGCGGACACGGCGCGCGAGGCACGAGAGGCCGCCGAACGGCTCGGCGGCCGGGTCGTCGTGAAGGCCCAGGTGAAGACCGGCGGCCGCGGGAAGGCGGGCGGTGTCAAGCTCGCTGCCGACGCGGCCGCGGCAGAGGTGACGGCCCGCCAGATCCTCGGCATGGACATCAAGGGCCACACCGTCCGCACGGTGATGCTGGCCCAACCCGTCGACATCGACGCCGAGTTCTACGTCTCCTACGTCCTCGACCGCGCGGCCGGCACCTTCCTCGCCATCGCGTCCGCCGAAGGCGGCATGGACATCGAGGAGGTCGCCGCCACCCGGCCCGAGGCCGTCGCCCGTATCCCCGTCGATCCCGAGCGAGGAGTCACCGCGGCCAAGGCCGCCGAGATCGCCGCGGCCGCCGGACTGCCTGCCGAGACCGCACCCGTCCTGACGAGTCTGTGGCAGGTCCTCGTCCGCGAGGACGCCCTCCTCGTCGAGGTCAACCCCCTCGTACGGACCACCGACGGCACGATCCTCGCCCTCGACGGCAAGGTCACCCTGGACGACAACGCCCGCTTCCGGCAGGCCCGTTGGGGTGCGTCCGAAGACGATCCGCACGGCGACCCGCTGGAGGCCGCCGCAGCGGCCAAGGGCCTCAACTACGTCAAACTCGACGGCGAGGTCGGCATCATCGGCAACGGCGCGGGCCTCGTCATGTCCACCCTCGACGTCGTCGCCGGCTGCGGCGCCCGGCCCGCCAACTTCCTCGACATCGGCGGCGGTGCGTCCGCCCAGGTCATGGCCGACGGCCTGTCCGTGATCCTGTCCGACCGGGCCGTGAGCAGCGTCCTGGTCAATGTCTTCGGCGGAATCACCGCCTGCGACGCCGTCGCCGACGGCATCGTCCAGGCCCTGGAGACGGTGACCCTCACCAAGCCGCTCGTCGTGCGGCTCGACGGCAACAACGCCGCCCGCGGCCGCGCCATCCTCGACGACCGGGCCCATCCCCTCGTCCAGCAGGCCACCACCATGGACGACGCCGCCCAGCAGGCTGCCGACCTCGCCAACGCGCACTGAGAGGAAACGACATGGCCATCTTCCTCACCAAGGAGAGCAAGGTCCTCGTCCAGGGCATGACCGGGTCAGAGGGCATGAAGCACACTCGCCGCATGCTGGCGTCCGGCACCGACATCGTGGCCGGCGTCAACCCCCGCAAGGCCGGTACCGTCGTCGACTTCGACGACCGTGCCGTCCCCGTGCACGGCACCGTGCGCCAGGCCGTCGAGGCCACCGGCGCCGATGTCAGCGTCGTGTTCGTGCCGCCGCCGTTCGCCAAGGCGGCCGTGATCGAGGCAGCCGACGCCGGGATCGCCCTCGTCGTGGTCATCACCGAAGGCATCCCCGTGCACGACTCGGTCGCCTTCCACGCCTACGCCAGGCAGCGCGGCACCCGCGTGGTCGGCCCCAACTGCCCCGGACTCATCAGCCCCGGACAGTCCAACGCCGGCATCATCCCCGCCGACATCGCCACCGAGCCGGGCCGCATCGGACTCGTCTCCAAGTCCGGCACCCTCACCTACCAACTCATGTACGAACTGCGGGACATCGGCTTCTCCTCCGCGGTCGGCATCGGTGGCGACCCCGTCGTCGGCACCACCCACATCGACTGCCTGGCCGCTTTCGAGAACGACCCGGACACCGAACTGATCGTGCTCATCGGGGAGATCGGCGGAGACGCGGAGGAGCGAGCCGCCGCGTACATCGCCGAGCACGTCACCAAGCCCGTCGTCGGCTACATCGCCGGCTTCACCGCGCCGGAGGGCAAGACGATGGGGCATGCGGGCGCCATCGTCTCCGGCTCCTCGGGCACCGCGCTCGCCAAGAAGCAGGCACTCGAAGCCGCCGGCGTACGCGTCGGAGCCACCCCGACCGAGACCTCACGGCTCGTCATCGACCGCCTCGAACAGTCTCGTTGAGGCCCTTGGCGACGGCCCCGTCTGCCGAGGCCGTCGACACCCAGGTCACCGAGGCCGCGTGTGTGCCACCGCACGCGGCCGCCTGCCCGGCCCCTCCCGCCCCCTTCCGAGCGGAGACCACCCTCATGGCACCCACCCTCACCGCACCCACTCCCGCCCCCGCACTCGCCCTGAAGCCCGGCACCGCCTGGTCGGACGCCTGGCAGCGCTGCCTGACCACCGCCCCCGAGGCCTTCCGGGACGACCGGGTGCTGAACCTCTGGGCCGCCGGCTGGAAGCACGACGGCAACCCGCTGCCCGCCACCAGCCCGGTGGACGGCAGCCCGATCACCGGCCCACCGCGGCTCGACGCGGTGACGGCCCAGCAGGCGGTGCGAGCCTCGCTGGACCAGCACCGCGCCTGGCGCCATGTTCCGGTCGCCGAACGCCGGGCCAGGGTCTCGGCCGCTCTCGACGCGCTGACCGAACACCGTGAACTGCTCGCCCTGCTGCTGGTCTGGGAGATCGGCAAGCCGTGGCGGCTCGCGCAGGCCGACGTCGACCGGGCGATCGACGGAGTGCGCTGGTACGTCGACGGCATCGAACCCATGCTGACCGGCCGCAGCCCGCTCGCCGGCCCGGTCTCCAACATCGCCAGCTGGAACTACCCGATGTCCGTCCTCGTCCACGCCATGCTCGTCCAGGCCCTGGCCGGCAACGCGGTCATCGCGAAGACCCCGACCGACGGCGGACTCGCCTGCCTCACCCTGGCCTCGGCGCTCGCCGCCCGGGAAGGGCTCCCCATCACCCTGGTCAGCGGCAGCGGCGGCCAGCTCTCGGAAGCACTCGTGCGCGCACCGGAGATCGGCTGCGTCTCCTTCGTCGGCGGCCGCGACACCGGCGCCGACATCGCCACCGCCGTCGCCGACCTCGGCAAGCGCCACATCCTCGAACAGGAGGGCCTCAACACCTGGGGCATCTGGAACCACAGCGACTGGGACGCCCTCACCGCGGTCGTCCCGAAACTCTTCGACTACGGCAAGCAACGCTGCACCGCCTACCCGCGGTTCGTGGTCCAGCGGGAGCTGTTCGCGGACTTCCTGGCGGCCTACCTCCCCGCCGTACGCTCCATCCGTACGGGCCACCCCCTGGCCGTGGAGAACCCGTCGGACCCGCTGCCCCAACTGGACTTCGGTCCGCTGATCAACGCGGCCAAGGCCAAGGAACTCGGTGACCAGGTGACCGAGGCCATCGGGCGGGGTGCCGTGCCGCTGCACCGCGGAACGCTCGACGAGGGTGCGTTCCTGCCCGGCCAGGACACCTCCGCCTATCTGCCCCCGGTCACCCTTCTGGGGCCGCCGCGCTCCTCCCCGCTCCACCACGCCGAACCCTTCGGCCCGGTCGACACGATCGTCCTGGTTGACACCGAGGCGGAGCTGCTCGCGGCGATGAACGCCTCCAACGGCGCGCTGGTCGCCACCCTGTCGACCGACGACCCGCAGACCTTCGACCGTCTGGCCCCGCAGATCCGGGCGTTCAAGACCGGCCATGGAAAGCCCCGTTCGCGGGGCGACCGCGACGAACTGTTCGGCGGTTTCGGCGGCTCCTGGCGGGGCGCCTTCGTCGGCGGCGAGCTGCTCGTCAGGGCGGTCACCGACGGTCCGGCGGGGGAGCGGCTGCCGGGCAACTTCCCCGACCACCACTTGATGCCCTGACCGTTTCCCGTACGCCCCTGGGCCGTGAGGCCGTGAGTGTCCCTAAGGGCTGTCCCGTAATCCCCGGCGGGCGCACGACGACAGCTACGGCCCCTCGCTGCGTTGTCGGATCGCCCGAATACGCCCAGTATGAGGACGACCCTTCGCCTTGCGATGCACCGCATCTGACGCCGCGCGCTGATCCACCGGGGATTACGGGACAGCCCTTAGCCGATCCCCTGGCGGTCGGGCCGGAGTGCGAACTCCCGCTCGGCCGCCTCGGGAACGGCCCGTGCCACCGCCTGCGCCATCAGCTCGCGATGCCGCAGCAGCGGCTCCCTGCGCTCGGCGGACGTGAGCAGCATCAGATCGTCGAGGGCGGCCATCAGCCGCCGGGTGACCTGCGGGCTGCCGATGGACGCGCCACGGATCTCGGCCAGCCCCAGATCCACCAGATCGGTCCAGCCGGGCACCTCCTGCACCAACCGCACCGCACCCTTGGCATCGCGGTGGTACGCCCTTCCGAGCGGCTGGCGCGCCATGGTGGAGAGCAGCAGGACGATCCGGTCCAGACACTGCACGGCCGTCGTCGGGTCGTTCACCGCCGGCGACAGCGCACGCAACGCGATGTCCGAGAGCTGCCGCAGCCCGAAACCGATGTCCTGAGACGTCGCGCGCTCCGTCCCGACGGATGCCGTGAGCCCCACGGCCTTCAGCTCCCTGCCCGCTTCACCGTGCACGGCCAGCACGGGAGTCCCGGGAACGACGTAGTCGCCGACCCGCGGAATGAGGCGCAGGACGATCCCGTTCCGCCGGGCGACCCGGACGAGCCACGCCACGTTCACATCCCTCAGCACACCGGGCCGCCCGTGATACGAGATGCGGGCACTCTCGGCGGGAATGTCGACGGCGTCCTTCCCCCCGGTCGGCTGCCGCAACACCTCCCGCAACGACTCCCGCGCGATGCGGTCGGCCACCGGCCCCACCTGCATCAGGCGCAGTGTCGAACTCACGTACGCGATGAAGAGCACCAGGCTCACCCCCACCAGGAACAGGGTCAACGCGCTCTGGACGAACGGGACGGACTTCACGAGCTTGGGATCGGACTCGCTCTCGTACGACGTCAGCACGAGCAACGAGAACAGGAACGTCCCCAGGAACACCGTGAGCGTCGCCTTGCTGATCCGGCTCCGCACAAAGATCCGCACGACGCGGGGAGTGAGCTGACCGCTCGCCATCTGCACGGCGACCAGCGAAATACTGAACACGACACCGATGAAGGTCATCATCGCGGAACTGATGGTCGTGACGATGGTCTGCAGTTCGTCGGTGATCGACGTGAAGTCGGCCACCACCTCGAACTCCCCGGCGTCCTGGAGATAGCGGACGAGCGCGAAGTCCAACTCCGATACGCCCACCCACAGGGCGACGGAGCCGATCAGTCCCAGGGTGGGGGCAAACCATAGGGTGTCACGGAGATGCTCGCGCAGGGGTGCGAGGAAGCGGGGGCGCCGGTAACTGGTGCGATCATTCACGAAGCCGAAGGTAGCGTCACGAAGAGCGGTCGTGCGGATACACGCTGTGCGAGGGCGAGGCACTCTCGGCGGCGTCGAAAAAACTTCCGGCGAGGTTTGAACACCACGGAGCTCGCGCGCGTATAGAGCGCAGCGCTTCTTATCAACCGGTCCAGCAGTGAAGCCCTGGGAGTTCCCGTGAGACGCATGACGCGAAGACGTCCAAAAGGTGCACAGCGCGCGACTGTCGCCGCCGTGGCACTGATTCTGGGAGGGGGCGGCCTCATCGGGTTCGGATCCTTCGCCTCTGCCGGTGAAGGAAGCTCGTCCGGCCAGGACGGGACGCTGAGCGCCGGCGCCTCCACCATCGAGTGTCCCGAGGTCGCCAACGCACTGCCGGGTGTTCCGGTCGAGGCGCGGACCGAGGTCGACCGCGAACTGGCCCTGATGGACAGCCAGATCACCGAGGCGTACGCGAAGTTCGCTGATCAGAAGGAACAGATTCAGCGTGATCCGCAGTTGGCGGAGAACGCGATTCTCAATCCCTTGAAGGACAAGCGTCAGGCGAGCATCGACCGGATCGCGACGGCGATCGGCCGAGGCGGCGAGAAGCCGCAGGGCATGGACGAACTCGCTCCCTGTTCGCTGCGTGACGACGGCAACGACCAGAACCAGGGAGACAACCAGGACGGCAACCAGGACCAGGGCCAGGACGGCGGTCAGGACCAGGGCGGGAACAACCAGGGTCAGGACAACGGCGGGCAGGACCAGGGTCAGGACAACGGCGGTCAGGACGGTGGCCAGGACAACGGCGGCCAGGTCGGCAACGGGCCCGAGGAAAGCGACTTCGCCGACATCCAGTCCATCCAGCCGAACGTCAAGGCGCCGCAGGCGGGCAATGACGCCTCGACCGGCGCTTTCGCCACCGACTGCGGGGTGAACGAGAACGGCAAGTTCAACCCGGACAACGTCATCGTCGCCCCCGGTGTCGCCAATGGCGCGCACCATATGCACGACTACGTCGGAAACCAGGCGAACGACGCTTTCGCGAGCGACGACGATCTCGCCAATGGCGACACCACCTGCCAGAACCAGGGTGACAAGTCGACCTATTACTGGCCGGTGCTGCGTCTGCAGAACGGTCAGAACGAGAACGACGCCAATGCGGACGGCGGCGGCAAGGACCAGAACATCGGTGAGATCCAGCGGCCTTCCGAGGTGACGCTGAACTTCGTCGGCAGCCCGGTCGGCAAGGTCACCGCGATGCCGCGGTTCCTGCGCATCATCACCGGTGACGCCAAGGCACTGACCAACGGTGACAAGAATGCCAACGCCTCCTGGAGCTGCACCGGATTCGAGGACCGTCAGCTGAGGGACAAGTACCCGATCTGCCCCGAGGGCAGCAAGGTCGTGCGCTCCTTCAAGTTCCAGAGCTGCTGGGACGGTCAGAACATCGACAGCGCCAATCACCGCACGCATGTCTCGTTCGCGAACGAGAACGGCGAGTGCGCTGACGGCTTCCGGGCGATTCCCCAGCTGGTGCAGCGGATCGTCTACGACGTCCCGCCGGGCCCCGGCTTCGCCCTCGACTCCTTCCCCGAGCAGCTGCACAAGCCGATCACGGACCACGGCGACTTCATCAACGTCTTCGACGAGAAGCTGATGAACGATCTCGTCGACTGCATCAACAACGGCCAGAAGTGCGGTCCGGGCGAGGTGGCCCCGAAGCCGGACGAGACGAAGGCCCCCGAGCCGGACGAGACGAAGGCCCCCGAGCCGGACGAGTCGCAGGCACCCGAGCCCAGCAATTCGGTCGAAGCGCCTCCGGCTCCCGAGGAGACGGACAAGCCGGACGAGGGCGGCGCCGCCCCGAAGCCCGACGACACGACCGGCCCCGACGAGACGCCCGCCGCGCCGAGCAAGCCGGCAGAGGAGAACGAGGAGCAGCAGCAGCCCGCGAGGACGCCCCCGCCCGGCGAGACCGCCCCGGGAGCAGCAGAGCCCGAGGCCGGCGTGCCCGCGGAGCCGAAGCAGCAGGTTCTGAAGGCGGCCACCCAGGAAGTAACCCCGCCGAGGGCGTACAACACCCCGGCCCAGGCCGCCAATGCGGCGGCCCCGCAGGGCGGCCTCGCCGACACGGGCGCCCGCATGTGGCCGCTCGCGGCCGGCGCGCTCCTGCTGGTCGCCGGAGTCGTGCTCCTGCGGGTACGCGGCAGAGGAGGAAACGCACGTCACCTCTGAGCCCCGACGCGGCGGGCTGATCAGGCGGTCCGCCCCGAGGAGCTGAAGGACACCGGCTCGCACCACCGTGAGGTGGTGCGAGCCGGTGCGCGTTGAACCGGGAAGCGCCGGCCCGCACGGCGAACCGCCCCTGCTCACACCGTGAAGCGGTGGCTCCCCGACCCCACGTCGAACACCGCACAGCCGTCCTCCACCCGCAACAGCTTCCCCGCCGTGTGCCGCACACGGGCGGGGTCGTTCGTCGGGATCCACACCTCCGCCGTGGTGTTGGGCGGCACGCTGCATGACAGCGTGAAGCCGCCAGGGCGCTGCTGCCAGTCCGTCGAGACCGGGCCGTAGAGCGAGGCGAACGTCGCCCGGGCGGAGGTGACCTCGCCGCCCGGGCGGGGGCGGACGACGATCTGCCGGTAGCCGGCCCGGCCCGGGGCGATGCCGGCGATGTTGGCATACATCCACTCGCCCACGGAGCCGTACGCGTAGTGGTTGAAGGAGTTCATCTCCGGGGTCTGGAAGCCGCCGTCCGGCTTGATGGAGTCCCAGCGTTCCCACATGGTCGTCGCGCCCTTGTCGATCTGGTAGCCCCAGCTGGGGAAGGTGCGCTGGTGCAGCAGGCGGTGGGCGACATCGGTGTGGCCCGTGTCGGTGAGGACGGGCAGCAGCCGCGGTGTGCCGAGGAAGCCGGTCGACAGGTGCCAGTCCTTCGCCCGGATGAGGCCGACCAGGCGGTCGGCCGCCGCCGTGCGCAGGGCGTCCGGCATGAGGTTCATGGACAGGGCGAGGACGTATGCCGTCTGTGTGTCGCCCTTCACCTTGCCGTCCGGTGCGACGTACGCGGTCCGGAACGCCGTGCGTATGCGGGCGAAGAGGTCGGCGTAGGGCGCCGGATCCTTGCCGAGTTCCGTCGCGAACCGGGCCGCGAGGTCGGCACTGTGCGCGAAGTAGGCGGTCGCGATCACGTCCTTGGGCGTCTCGTCCGACACGTTCAGCCAGTCGCCGTATCCGGCCGCCGGCCGCAGCAGTCCGTTGCTGTGCTTCTCCAGATGGCCCAGCCACGCCTGCACGGACGGCCATGCGTCCGCGAGGACCTGCCGGTCGCCGTATGCCTGGTACAGCGCCCAGGGGACGGTGACACCGGCGTCTCCCCAGCCCGCGACGCCGTTGCCGACCGTGCCGACCATCGGTGCCACATCCGTGAACGCGCCGTCTGGTGTCTGTGCGTCACGCAGGTCGACCAGCCACTTGGTGAGGAAGCGGGCCGACTCCATCGTGTAGGCGGCCGTGGGGGCGAAGACGTTGATGTCACCCGTCCACCCCAACCGCTCGTCGCGGGCGGGTGTGTCCGTCGGGACGGAGAGGAAGTTGCCCCGCAGCCCCCAACCGATGTTGTTGTGCAGCGTGTTGAGCAGCGGGACATTGGTCTCGAAGTCGAAGGTGAACGGTGCGGAGGTGTGCATCACCCGACCGGTCACCGCGGTGGCCGACGGCTTGCCGGGGAAGCCGGTCACCTCGACATAGCGGAAGCCGTGGAAGGTGAAGCGCGGCTCGTACGTCTCCTCACCACGCCCCTTGAGGATGTACGTGTCCGTCGCGGCGGCCGACCGCAGATTCGCGGTGTAGAGGGTGCCGTCGGGGTTGAGGACCTCCGCGTGCCGCAACCGCACCGTGGTACCCGCCTCGCCGGACACGCGCAGCCGCACGGACCCGACCATGTTCTGCCCCAGGTCGAACACGTGGACGCCCGGTGCGGGCTCGGTGACCTTCCTGGCGGCGAGCTCCTTCGTGACGCGTACGGGACCGTCCACCTGAGCGACGATCTGCTCCGGGACGTCGTCGTCGGCTGCGCCGCGAACCGCGTGCCACGACCCGTCGTCGTAACCGGGTGAGGTCCACCCGGCCGTCTCCTTCCGCGCGTCGTACGACTCGCCCGACAGCAGATCGGCAGAAGTGATGGGACCGGACGTGGCACGCCAGTCGGGCCCCGAGGTGATGCGCTCGCTGGTCCCGTCGGCGTAGTCGATGTCCAACTGGACGAGGAGAGCCGGGCGTTCGCCGTACTGATGCGGGCCGAACATGCCGACATTGCCCGCGTACCAGCCGGGCGCCACATAGGCGGCGAGGGCGTTGGCGCCCGGGCGGACCGAGCCGGTGACATCGAAGGTCTGGTACTGCACGCGCTTGCGGTAGTCGGTCCACCCCGGGGCGAGCTGGTCGCGTCCCACGCGACGGCCGTTGAGATGCGCCTCGTACAGGCCGAGAGCCGTGGCATACAGACGGGCGCGGCTCACTTTCTTGCGCGGCAGCCGGAACTCGTGGCGCAGTTGGTTGGCTGCGAAAACGGCCGGCACGACGCGGCCCCAGGGCCCGGCCCCCCACCCGGCGACTTCCTTCGCCGCCTGCCACGCGCTGTCGTCGAAGGCAGGCTCGCGCCAGCCGTCGGCGGGCCTGTGGTCCGTGGATTTCCACGCTGCGTCGGTGAAGACCTTCTTCTCACCGGAGGCCGTGGTGAGGACCAGCACGCCGATCAGACCGGCCGGCCCCACCGTGGCGTTCACGGCGGAGACCGCGAGCGTGTTGGCGCCGGACCGGATGTGGCCGAGGACATCGATGACGGCCGGGCGGCGCCAGCCCTCGTTGTCCGTCTCCAGGTCGGTGTGCGCCAGTTCGGCGCCGTTGAGGGAGACGGCGTACACGTTGTCCGCCGTGATGGCCAGTGTGGCCGCGGTGATGCCGGCCGGAAGGTCGACGGTACGGCGGAACCACCGGGTCGCCGCCGGAGCGCTGCTCGCCGGATCGCCCTCGGGGAACCAGATCCACGAACCGCCCTCCAGGGACGGCGCATCCGTGAGCGCGGAGGGAGCGGAGATCCACGTCGCCGACCACGGGGACGCGCCCATCAGGCCGGTCTCCCACCACGAGGGCGCGCTCCACCGGGAGGCACCGCCGTCGGCGTCCCACACCCGCACCGACCAGAAGTAGCGTGTGCGGGCTTCGAGCGGGGGACCGGCGTACGGGACGAGGACGGATGCGTCCGAGACGACCTTGCCGCTGTCCCACACGTCCGGGTGGGACAGGCCGGCGGCGCTCGTCGCGACCCGCACGTGGTACGCGCTCTGCCGCTGCCCCGGCCTGGCCGAGACCATCGGCCAGCTCAGGCGCGGGCGGGCGGCGTCGAGCCCCAGCGGTTGCCGGACGTACTCCACCGTCGGGGAGACGATCTGCAAGGCGCTCCTGCCCGCACGTCCCGCGGCGGGCGGGGGACCGGCCACGGCCGGTCCGGCTCCGGCGGCCACGGCTCCCGCGGTGGCGACGGCGCTCGCGAGGATGTTCCTTCTACTGATCACAGCGGCCCCTAGAGGGAGAAGGTGAATCGATTCACGGCTGCGAAGGTAGGGGTGCGTGGGGCGGGCGTCAATGCGCGTGCGAGCCATTTCTCGGGCATGCGGAGGTGACCTGCGGAAACGGCTGAGGTCCGGTCAACTCAACTTCATTGAACGGCAATTGAACCCTTTCAATGCCGCCCGGCCGTGAAGGTACGGACGACTCCGGGCCTGCTCCGGCCTACAACTGCCGCAGATGGTCCCGGAGTCTGCGGGCCACCTGTGCCATGAGGGCCTCGGCGCCCGGCTGGGTACTGGCCGGCACGAGCGACTCGGTGAAGACGGCGACGGCGAACGCCTGACCGTCGGAGTGCTCGACGACCCCGACCTCGTGGCGGAGGTTGAGGAGGGTGCCGGTCTTGGAGGACCAGGAGGTGGCGTCGGAACTGAAGTCCGGGGCGAGCCGGTGCCGGAGCACGGTGTGGGCCATGAGACCGCGCACCCGCTCGGCCACCTCCGGGTGGATCGCCGACGGTGTCCACAGCGCCTGGAGCAGATCCACGTAGGCGCGCGGGCTGCCGGTGTTGGCGCGGGTGGTGTCGAGTTGCGGCACCCGGTGTCCCCGGCCGCTGGTGCCGGCGTCGATCGCGAGGGCGTGCGCGAGATGGGCCTCGGTGGCGTCGAAGCGTTCCACGGGTGTGTCGGACAGCTCCCGCATGCTGTGCCGGACGGTGATACCGCGCAGGCCGAACCGGTGGAGGATCTCGGCGACCCGGGCCGGCGGGGTGAGGTCGAAGAGGACGTCGGCGGCCGTACCGTCACTCACGCAGGTGCTCAGATAGAGAAGATCGTCGAGCGCGATCCGGGCGGGGTGGCGGAAGCGGCTCAGTCCGGTGGGGCCGGGCGTGGTGATCCGCCCGGGGCGCACATCGAGCACGGCCGCCCCGTCCAGCTCGCCGCGGCGGATGCGCTCCGCCGTCGCCAGCGCGAGCGGGACCTTGACCAGGGAGGCGGCGGGCAGTTGGGTGTCCGGCTCGATCCCGAGCTCCTCTCCCGTGTGCAGATCCCGGACGAGCAGGCAGCCGTGCAGACCACCGTCGTGCAGCTCCCGGCGCAGGTCGCTCAGCAGGGCCTCGGTACTCACGCCGCTGAACCCCCGGTGCTGCCCGCCGGTGTGCCTGCCGCGCTGCCTGCCCGGGTGGCCGCGCCGAGACAGCGGGCGATGGCGTCCCCCAGGCGCGCTTCGACGGCCTGGGGATTGCCGTCACCGGCGGCGACGAGGGCGAACCCCCGACTGAGCGCGATCTCGCCGATGGGCCGCCAGTGCAGGGCGAGTTCCTCGGTCTGCGCGGGGGAGCACAGCAGCAGATCGCGTGAGCAGAGCACTTCCGCCGCCGCGGATGTCAGATCGGCCGCGGCGACGAGCTGGGCGGGCCGCAGCCCGACCGCGTCCCGCAGTCGGGTGAGCGGATCACGAATGTGCGGCACGTCGTCTTCCGGCTCGATCCAGACACGGGAGGCGGGATCGACCGAGGCGCGGCCGACCCGCAGTGTTTCGAGGTAGAGGCGCTTCACACCGGGATCCTGGGCACCGGCGAGCCCGAGCGGCACGGACCACGTCGCCTCGTCCGCCGGCACCGCCAGCAGAGCGGCCCGCACCTGCTGCGCATGGACGAGTTCCCTGCGCCGGGCGGGAGCCGCGTTACGGAGGTCGAGGGTGACGCCGTGCCCGCGTGCCTCGGCGACGAGGCGGGCGAGAGAGGCCACCGAGCAGATGCCGGGCACGGCGAGCCGCCAGGGCTTGCGCTTGGCGGCCTCCGACTCGGTCAGCAGCACCTCGGCCGCCTGCACGAGCTGCCTGGCCGTCGGCAGCATGTCCCGGCCGAAGGGGGTGAGGACGGCCCGCCGCGACGTGCGCTCGAACAACTGCTCACCGAAGCGTTCCTCCAGGGCGGCGACGCGACGGCTGGCCACCGGCTGCGACATCCGGGCGGCTGCGGCGCCGACGGTGAAGCTCCCGTGCTCGCTCACGCTGACGAACGCGCGACATGCCGCCACCAGATCCACGGCCCGACTCTATGCCCATTCGGCATGGAACAGCGCAGGACCGTATTGGACCGCATGGTCATCGGAAGGTGAGGGTGGTCCCGGCACACATCACCACGCACCGGGACGGAGCCGAGCTCTGTCCCCTACGCGCCCTGCGTGCGGGGCGCCCCGGAGGTTCGGACCATGCACCCCACCCGCGTCCGCCACGCCCTTCTCGGCGCGCTCGCCACGCTCGCGCTCGTCCCGCTGGTGGCCTGCTCCGGCTCGCAGGAGTCGTCGTCCTCGTCGTCCCCGTCCGTGTCGTCCCCGTACGTGTCGTCGTCCTCATCCGCCTCGCCGGGGAGTACGCCTACGGACGCGAAGGCGTTCGCGGGTGAACTCAAAGCTCTGGAGCGCACGTTCGACGCACGGCTCGGTGTGTACGCCATCGACACCGGCACCGGGCGCGAGGTGGCCCACAACGACGGCGAGCGATTCCCCTACGCCTCCACGTTCAAGGCACTGGAGGCCGGTGCCGTGCTGCGCAGGTACTCCATGAGCGGGATGGACCGGATGATCACCTACTCGAGGGACGACCTGATCGCGAACTCTCCCGTGACCGAGAAGCACGTCGGGACCGGGATGACCCTGGCCCAACTCTGCGACGCAGCTGTCCGCTTCAGCGACAACACGGCGGCCAACCTGCTCTTCGACGCACTGGGCGGCCCCAAGGGCCTGGGCGCCGTACTGAAGGAGATCGGCGACGACGTCACCCGGATGGAGCGCCGCGAACCCGAACTGAGCCGATGGACCCCGGGCGACACGCGGGACACGACCACACCGCGCGCCCTGGCCGAGGACCTGCGCGCCTTCGTCCTGGGAGACGTCCTCGGCAGGGCCGAGCGCGCTCAGCTCACGAAGTGGCTGCGGACCAACACCACCGGTGCGAACCTCATCAGGGCCGGGGTCCCCAAGGGCTGGGTGGTCGGGGACAAGACCGGCACGGGCAGCGGGTACGGCGCCCGCAACGACATCGCGGTGGTGTGGCGGCCGGGCGCTGCCCCGATCGTCATGGCGATCATGTCGAACCGCGCCGGTGAGGCTGCCGAGCACGACGACAAGCTGATCGCGGAGGCGGCGTCGGTGGTCGCGAAGTCGTTGTCGTAGCGGCGGGTTGCTGTGCTGTATCGGGAGAGGTCCGAGCCGATGCCGGGGTGCGCTCTGCGCGTCGCTTCGGTCACGGCTCACCGAGTGACCCGTTGTCAGAGCGTCGCGCACCGTGATGAAGACTGTGGACCATGGAGTTCTTCTGCTACCACCGCGACCGGCCGGGTTCCCTGGAGCTGCGTCACGAGCTGCTGGAAGCCCACTGGTCCTACATGGACGGATACGCGGCGGAGATGATCGCCCGCGGCCCGACCCTCACCGGCGACGGTGAGGTGCCCACCGGCAGCGTGCACATCGTCGACCTGCCCGATCCGGCCGCCGCCCGCGCGTTCGCCTTCGGTGAGCCCGGCTACCAGGCAGGCGTGTACCGCGATGTGCTGCTGCGCCGGTGGCGCAATCTGCTCGACCGCACCATGTGGGACTTCGCCGGCGGGCCCGACGACGGCAACCGGTACCTGGTGCTCGGTCTCGGCACGGGACAGGCGGCCGATCTCACCGTGCCGGCCGACCAGGACGAGCTGATCGCCTACGGGCCGCTGCTGTCCGACGACGGCGCCACGTGGGTGGGTACGGCAGCGCTGCTGCGGGCGCCGGACCCGGACACGGCACGCGCCGTCCTGACACCGGACCGGTACGCGGACATCGAGGTCCACCGCTGGCAGTTCGGCGGCCGGTCCTGAACTTCCGTACACGGTCACGGGGATGGGCCCGAGTCGGGGTCAGCCGGTGGCTCGTGAGGTGTCCGGGGATCGGGCGAAGTCGGCGAGCGTACGGAAGTCGTCATCGCGCAGCCCGATCCGCGGATCGACATGGTGCAGCAGCCCACGCCCGCGGTGGTGAGAGGTCACGTACTCCTCGTCCAGGCCGCTCTGTTCGTCGTCCACCCAGGCGAAGGAACGACCGTCGGCGAAGTCCACCAGGGGACCCGTCTTCCAGTGGACCCCGTCGGGCCGTTCCTGGAACAGGGCGTCGCCGAAGTCGACATAGGGGAGTTCGGGAAGCCCGAGCACGGGGGCGACCCACCGGTTGGCCTCGGCCATCCATGTCGTCGCCCAGCACAGCTCGTAGCCGAGCCCGAGAAGGGCCGGCCCGTGCCCCGGGTTGAGCCACACCCGCAGGGGGCGCCGCCGGCCCGAGAGTCCTTCCGCGGTCCCGGCCGGCCGGGGCACTCTGAGCGTGGTGTATCCGTCGGGGCGCCTCTCCGGCTGAGCTGCATAGGGGTTGAGCGGCCCGTCCACATCGAGGAACAGCAGTGGTCGGCTCACGGTCGCCCCCGGCTTTGGTTGATGTCGGCCCTCGCCCAGGGAGCGTAACCGCACGGGCCGCGCTGGTCCGCCCTCATGGACGGTCGCGGCAATGCCACGGTGCAGCGCGGAACCCGATCGCCTGATCATGCGTGGTACTGAGCGTGTCGTGCGCTCACAACTGCGGGGCAGGGCGCGACGAGCACGAGACGGATGGGTGGACCTTGGTGGACCGGGCGAACAGCTCTGTGGCGACGGGTAGTTCCGCTGCGCCGCCGATTGCCAGGGCATCGGCCGCGCGGCGGAAGCTGTCTCGCCTCCACCCGTGGCGCCGGGGCAAGGACGCGAAGCCCCGGTCGCCATGGGCCCGCGGGCGCGTTCTCGCCGCGCTCGCTGTGCTGACCGCCGGACTCCTGGCGTTCCACTCCGCCGTGCCCAACACCGCGGTTCGCCTCGGCAGCCTGCTGGAAGCCTTCCTGCCCTGGCTCGGTCTGGCCGTCCCGGTGTTGCTCGGACTGGCCCTGCTGCGCCGCTCCGCCCTCGCTGTGGTGGCTCTGTTGCTGCCCGCGGCTGTCTGGGCCGGTCTCTTCGGCGGGCTGCTGCTCGGTGAGGGCCGGACCCCGTACGACTTCCTGGTTGTGCAGCACAACGTCAGCGACGAGAACGCCGACCCCGCGGGCACCGCCGCCGCCCTGGTCGACTCCGCGCCGGACCTCATCGCGCTGGAAGAACTGACCCCTGTCGCTCTGCCGGCCTACGAGAGGGCGCTGGAGTCGGCCTACCCCTTCCACGCGGTCAGAGGCACCGTCGGGCTCTGGTCGGCGTATCCACTGTCGGACGTCCGCACGGTGGACATCAAACCGAAGGGGATCGGGGACGGCTGGAGCCGCGGACTGCGCTCCACCGTCCGTACGCCGCGCGGCGACCTCGCGGTGTACGTCGCCCATCTGCCTTCCGTCCGCATCGGACCCAGAGGGTTCGGTTCAGACCGACGGGACGAAAGCGCTCACCTGCTGGGTGAGGCCCTCGGCGCGGAGAAGCTGGACACGGTGGTCCTCCTCGGAGACCTCAACAGCACGCTGGACGACCGCGGACTTGCGCCGGTCACCTCGCGGCTGACCTCGGCCGAGCAGGGCTTCTCCTTCAGCTGGCCCGCCGGATTCCCGGTGTCCAGGATCGACCACGTCATGGCCCGTTCGGCCACGGTGACCGACGTGTGGACCCTGAACGCGACCGGCAGCGACCACCTGCCGGTCGCGGCCGGAATCGACTGGGAGCCCGAGCGCTGACCGGCCGCCGGGCCGACCGCATACCGGCTCGGCCGGCCCCCATCGCGACCCGCCTTCCGCGTGACCGCCCGGCGCATCCCAGCGGCCGAAGCTAAGGGCTGTCCCGTAATCTCCGGCGGGCGCACGACGACAGCTACGGCCCCTCGCTGCGTTGTCGGATCGCCCGAATACGCCCAGTATGAGGACGACCCTTCGCCTTGCGATGCACCGCATCTGACGCCGCGCGCTGATCCGCCGGGGACTACGGGACAGCCCTAGCGTGAGAGGGACGGATCGCGCGATCAGGAGGACGGCATGGCAGCACCACCGAAGCCCGCGCTGGCGAAGTGGAACAAGGTGCGCTCCTTTGCCCTGGGACTGCCCGGCGCCGGCGAGGAATTTCCCTGGGGCGACACGGTCGTCAAGGTCAACAAGAAGATCTTCGTCTTCCTCGGGGTGACCGACGGCAGCTACCCGTTGAGCGTCGGCGTCAAGCTCAAGGACGAGGCGATGCACGCTCACGCGCTGACCTGCCCGGGCGCCGAGCCGTCCGGTTACGGCCTCGGGAAGGCGGGCTGGGTGCAGATCCCGCTCGCCCAGAAGGGTGCACCCTCGGCGGAGGTGCTCTGCGACTGGGTGGAGGAGAGCTACCGCGTCATCGCGACGAAGAAGCTGATCGCCGAGCTCGACGCCCGCTGACCGGAGGGGGCGTCATTCGCTGATCACCCTGTCTCCCCGGTCCGTCGACCCGCTGACCGGCCGTCACCGGCTGACCGTGCCGTCGCCCGCCGGCCGTCTCCCCGGCTGCCCCGCGCAGCCTTCCTCATCTCCCACAGGCGTCCCGCACGCCAAGTGCAGGAATGCATTCCGGCCACGTTCGCCAGGGGAAAGCCCTTCCTGTTGATCAGGGAAACTGTTGCCGGGGGGCAATGTTCCGCGAGCGTTCCCGTCTCGAATGATCGGCTCAAATTCGCCCGCATGTGCGAACAGTTGGCGGGCACGCCGTGTCGCCGGTGAAGGCGCCGTGAAAACGTGTGCGGCTCCAGTGGCCGTGGGGGCCACTGTGGTTTCTCTTCCTGTGGGGGGAAGTGCATGGTTTCGCGTGCTTCCGGCACGCCGTTCCGGCGTGCCCGTATGTCCGCAAGACACTCATTGACAGCGGCCGTTGCCGTACTCGCGCTGGGGGCCTCGGCGCTCCCGGCGTTCGCCGCGCCGACACCGCCGTCTGCCGATCCGGGCCCCGGATCGGTGTGGGGAAAGAAGACGGCGCCGCTCACCGAGCCGCCGGTGAAGGTGGGCTCCACCAAGCCCGTACCGGGCGAGGCGGAGGCGGCTCCGTCGAAGGAGGAGTCGGCCTGGCGCGCGGCGCAGAAGGAGCGCGCCCGCACCGGAGAGACACCCGGCGGCACTGCCCGTAGCTCCGCGGCGCCTCTGGTCTACGTCCCGGAGGGGCAGGGGTCGGTGCCGTGGCATCAGATCTCCGACTTCCGCATCACGGACTCGCTCGTGGCGCGGATCAATCTGTCGAACGGCAACCTGATGCTCGCCGGGACCGACTTCGAGGTCGCGGGTGTGGGCCAGAAGCTGCGCCTCGCCCGTACGTACAACTCGCTGGACGCGCCCTGGGGCAAGGTCTCGCAGCGCTGGTGGCAGGAGTACGAGCGGTATCTGCACATCGTCGACTCCGAGGTGGTCGTCTACGACGCGACCGGCGATGCCGTCCGCTTCACCGAGAACACGGACGGGTCCTTCGCCACACCCAAGGGCTACTCGAAGGACCTGAAGAAGAACGCCGACGGCACCTACACCCTGACCAGCCGCAAGTCGGGCGTGAAGGACACCTACGACGCGAGCGGGACGCTGACGAAGGTCACCGACCGCAACAAGGGCACCATCACCGTCGAGCAGCACGACGACGGCAGCGAGCACAAGGGTTTCAAGGTGACCGAGACCCGCTCGGGCCGATGGGTCGACCTGGTCAAGACCTACCCGAATCAGTGGCAGGCCAAGGACCACACCGGCCGGACCGCCGTCCTCGACCTCGACCCGGCCGGCAACCTGGCCCGGACGACCGACACCGAGGGCAAGGCCACCACCTTCGGCTACGACTCCTCGCGCCGCCTGACGAAGATCACCACCCCTGAGGGGCGGGTCACGGACTTCAGTTACGACGACCAGAACCGCGTCCGCTCCATGCTCCGTGCGACGGACTTCGACGGCTCCGGTCACACCGGTCCGACCTACACCTACGGCTACTCCGCGAGCACCCCGTCGGCGGCGGGAACGACGACGGTCACCGATCCGGAGCAGCACGCCACGACGTACGAGCACGACGGCGCGGGCAAGGTCGGCAAGGTGACCGACGCTCTCGGGCACTCCCGGTCGAAGACGTTCGACGCCAACAACAACGTCCAGACCGCCACCGACGCGATGGGGACGGGCGGGACGGGTGGCAACGTGACCACCTACGGCTGGGACGGCCGCAACAACCCGACCTCCGCCAAGCTGCCCACCGGCGCGACGTCGTCGCTCACCGGCTACCAGACCAAGTCCGGCGCGGACCTGCCCGGTTCGATGACGACGGCCGACAACGAGAAGACCGACTACACCTACGACGACGCGGGCAACACCAAGTCGGTGGCGGTCACCGGTACGGGCGGCGGTTCGGAGACGTACGACTACAACACCTCCAGCCCCACCTGCGGCGGTTTCGAAGGTCAGCGGTGCAAGGCGACGACGAAGCTGAGCTCGACGAAGTCGGTCTCCACGTCGTTCCATTACGACTCCACGGGCAACCTCGACAAGGTCACCCCGCCCGCGCCGCTCGGGCAGACGACCTACACCTACGACGGCCTCGGCCGCGCCAAGACCGTCAAGGACGGCCGGGGCGTGACCACCCTGTACGAGTACGACCACCGTGACCGGGTCACCAAGGTCGACACGTCCGGCTATGCGACGGTCACCTACACCTACGACGGTGATGGCAACCTCACGCAGCGCTCCGACCGTACCGGCGTCATCGCGTACGACTTCGATCCGCTGTCCCGCGAGACCGTCCGCACGCTGCAGAACGGTTCGCAGACCAAGCTGACCTACACCCCTGCGGGCAACGTCGACACCTACGAGGATCCGGCAGGAGTCACCGACTACACCTGGAACGAGGTCAACAGCCTCAAGGAGCTGAAGGACCCGACGGGCAGGAAGACCACGTACACCTACAACAACAACGACGTCCGCACCAAGACGTCCTTCCCCGGCGGCACGGTCCACGAGGTGACGCCGGACAAGTCGGGCCGCCCCGAGAAGGTCAGGGCCACCTCGCCCAAGGGCACGCTCGTCGACCTCACCTACTCGTACCTCAACGCGGGCAAGGACGGCGGGAAGATACGGACCAGCACCGACGCGGTCGCCGGCCTGAGGACCAGCTACACCTACGACAGCGCCGGCCGCTTCTCGTACGCGAAGGAGGAGAAGGGCAGCACGCTCACCTCCTCCTGGCAGTACTGCTACGACATGGCGGGCAACCTCACCTCCCAGGGCACCGAGTCCGGCTGCCCGCGCGGCACGACCTACACCGTCAACGACGCCCAGCAGATCACCGCGAAGAACGGTTCCACCGCCAACTGGTCCTACGACAAGCTCGGCAACGAAACGGCCGGCGCCTCCACGCCGGAGGAGACCCGCACGGCCGAGAAGTGGTCGGACCACTCCCAGTTGACCTCGCTCACCGTGGGCGGCACGACGTACGCCGGTCAGTACGGCTCCACCGACCAGAGCGAGCGCATCAGGCTCGGCGACACGTTCTTCCACAACGGACCGCTCGGGCTCTCCGCGAAGTCGACGGGCGGAGTGGACATGGGCTTCAACCGGGAACCCGGGGGCACCCTGAACTCCATGACGACCGGGGGCACGTCGTACTACTACCTCACCGACGCGATCGGTTCCGTCGTCGCGGTCGCCGACGAGAGCGGCGCCAAGGTGAACGCGTATTCCTACAGCCCCCGCGGAGTTCAGCGCGCCGGAACCAGCGAGCAGGTGCCTCAGCCGTACCGGTTCGCGGGCGGGTTCCAGGACCCGACCGGCCTCTACCACTATGCCGCCCGCTACTACGACCCCAACCTCGGCCGCTTCACCAGCCCCGACCCCTCCGGCCAGGAGAAGAACCCCTACCTGTACGCCGAAGGCGACCCGGTCAACCGCATCGACCCGACAGGGCTGGCGGCGTGGGACGCCCTGGGGCCGATCGGCGATCTCGTCCAGGCCGGAAGTCACCTCGCGGAAGGTGACACCAAGGCGCTGTGGGGCGACGTCGCGGGCTTCGCCGCAGGTGTTGTCGCGGGTGGCCTCTGTGGTGCGGCGGTGGCCGTGACGGCCGCACCGACACTCGGAACGTCCCTCGGCGCCACCGCGGGCTGCTACGCAATCTCCTGGAGCGCGAGTCAGATCGCGCAGATGCCCTTCCAGTGACCGACGTGCTTCCGGGGGTAGAAGCGTCTACTCCCGGAAGCGCATCCATTGTTGAATGAGAGAGGTGTTGGAAATGGATCAGGTGGGTATTTCGCTGCAGCGCAAGGCGCGCGTCAAGCGGATGATCAGCATCCTCCGCGTGCTGATCGTTGCCGTTGTTGCGCTGGCTGTCTATTTCCTGGTCGCGGGCATGGTCGCCGGCGGTGTGACACTCCTCGTCATGATGGGTGTTGCCTGGGTCGTGTCGGAGATCGTCGTGCGCAAAGCCAGTTCGTGAACCCATCACCGCGCTGAGAACGGGGAGTGCCAGGTCGGCCGGGTGATCCAGAAATACGCAGGGGCGGAATTCGGTCAAGGTATTCACCGCACTCACTGAATTGCGACATGTGGAGTGTCGCACCCCGATTCCCCAAAGGAATGGCTTGTTCCTCTGCCAACCTTTCGCGTGCTGTTGACGGGGCATTAGTGCCGCCCCTTTAGTTGCCCCTGTCCGCACAAGGGGACGGCCAGGAGGATTTCACGCCCTGAACCGACCACAGGGGGACGTTCGACCTCTCCCGGGGCGCACCTGGCCGGCCTGCTGAATTCGATCAGGGGGAAACAGTGAAGACATCACGTTCCGTCTTGGCCGCAGCCGCGCTGACCGCGGCCGCCGCGCTGCTCACCGGCCCGGCGCCGATGGCGTCCGCCGCCGGAACCCAGGGCGGCGGCGCCGTCGCCGCCTACGGGCAGAAGACGGTCAACCTCAAGCAGGAAGGCTGGGGCGACGCCCGCAGCTGCGTCGTGTACTCCAAGACCGAGGTGCGCTGCTTCAAGACCCACGGAGAAGCGGACAAGGCGCTCGGCTACTCCCGCGCCACGGATCCGCTGGCCCGCAGCATCGGCACCCGGGCACTGCCGGCCTGTGCCTCCGGCTGGACGTGCCTGTACGAGCACGCGAACGGCGGCGGTCGTCGGCTGATCTTCAGCGACTACTACTGGCACAACCTCAACGAGTACGGCTTCAACGACCAGACGTCGTCGTGGCGCAACAGGCAGTCGAACTCGTACGCCTGGCTCGCCCGTGACGAGGGAGGCAACGGCGGCACGATCTCCATCAGCCCCAACTCCTACAGCTCGAACCTCGGCGCCTACAACGACTGGGCCAGCTCGGTCGCCGCCTGACGCCGGACAACAGCAGCACAAGGAACAGCGACTCCGGGCCTGCGGGGTGCCGGCTCGACGCCGGTGCCCCGCAGGCGTCTGTCCGTCCGGCGACAACGAGTCCACAGGGCAGCCCGGATGCCGGTCCGGGCTGCCCGCGGGCTCTGGCTGTCGCTCACCACGCCCGCCAGCCGCTCCACCGCACGACGGGGATCACGACGACCGGGCCGCCGGGTGGCCGGTCCGCGTACTGCTCGTACTTGGCCGTGAGCAGGCCCGCCCACCGGGCCGCCTCGGGGGAGCGCTCCGGTGGCGGGAGCACATGCGCCCTGCCGTCCGCGCGGGCCCACCACAGGCGCTCCCAGTCCTCCTCGTAGTGGTCGACGATCAGGCACACCGAGGGGTTGGCGGCGATGTTGGCGATGCGTTTCAGCTGTGTCGTCCGCTTCGGCTTGTGGTCCACGGCCAGCACCACCGTGTCGCCGTCCACCGCGAAGACCACCGGTACCAGGTGCGGGTGTGCCGTCGCGTCGGCTGTCGCGAGGTGGGCGACGCGCGCCGCGGCGAACCGCTCCCGTACCTGGGTGCTCGTCAGAACGGGCATGGCACCCCTTTCCCCGCCTCAGCGGTACCTGTCGACGACGTCGGCCAGCCGCGCCGGGCTGATGCCCTGGTCGGTGATGAAGGTCGAGACTCCGCATTTCACGTCGGCTCCGGGGGCGGACACGGGCAGGAACTCGGACACGGGCGGGAACGGGAGGCACAGAACCTCTGACTACCCGCCCAGGGGGGTGCGGCTCCCACTGACCACCCGGGTGAACCACCCGTCTCCCCGGTCCCCGTACGGCCGTCCCGCCGGTCCCCGCACTGCGCACCCGACTCCAGCGGGGTAATTTATCGATATTTATCCCTGTACCTTCCTCTCCGTCCGTGCTGCGGACCGAGGGCGAAGGAGATTCCCCGGCCGGTGGCGCGAAGGGTGGACGATGCCGAAGACGACCGTGCACTCGCGGCGGACCCGGACCACCTCGCGCGGACTGTCCGTGGCCGGCAGGCGGTCGTGGAGTCCCGCGGACACGCGACTGCTCGCGGCCGTGGCGGTCGCGTTCACGCTGCTGCAACTGGTTCTGGTGCGGCCCTGGATGGGTCTCGGCTGGGACGAGACGGTGTACGTCAGCCAGATCGGCGGACAGGCACCGGCGGCGTTCTTCAGCGCCCCCCGCGCGCGAGGTGTCTCGCTGCTGGTCGCTCCGATCGCTTCCTGGTCGTCGTCCACCGCCCTGCTGCGCGTCTTTCTGGCGGTGCTGGCCGGACTGGGGCTGTTCATCGCCCTGCGGTGCTGGCGTGGCCTGTTCCCCGTGCGGGTGCTCGCGTCGGGCGGCGCGCTGTTCGCGACCCTGTGGATCACGATGTTCTACGGCCCGCAGGCGATGCCCAACTTCTGGGTCGCGATCGGCGCGTTGGCGGCGGTGGGCTGCTTCCTGCGGGCCCAGGCCGACCGCGTCGCCCGGGCGCCCCTGTGGGGGGTGGCGGGCAGCGCGGCCCTGATGGCACTGATGCGGCCGACCGACGCGGTCTGGGTGGTGCTGCCCCTGCTCGTGCTCCTCGTGTGCGTACCCGGATGGCGGCACCTGCGCCTGCTGGCCGCCCTGTCGGCGGGGCTGCTGCTCGGGGCCGCGGAGTGGGTCGTCGAGGCGTACGTCAGTTTCGGCGGTCTGCGCACACGGATGGCCGAGGCCTCCCGTGTGCAGGGCGATCTCGGCTGGAACATCGCCGTGGGCGACCAGCTGCGCAGTCTGAGCGGCCGTACGCTGTGCCGGCCGTGCACCAGCTCGATGCCCGACGTGGCGGTGCTCGTCTGGTGGTGCGCCCTTCCCCTGCTCGCCGCCCTCGCGCTGGCCGTCGCGGTCCGGGCCCGGCGCACGGCACGCACGCTGGTACCGCTGGCCTGCGCCTTCAGTGTGGCCGTGCCGTATCTGTTCCTGATCGGCTATGCCGCTCCGCGGTTCCTGCTGCCCGCCTACGCCCTGCTCGCCGTTCCGGTCGCCGACGGACTCCTTCGCCTGGCCGTCACGCCGAGCGGGCGCCGGCGCCCGGTGGCCGTCACCCTGCTGGCGGTCGCGCTGGCCGGGCATCTGGCGGTGCAGTACGCGGTACTCTCACGCGCCGTGGAGCGCACCACGGTCTCCCACGCGGCATGGTCCCGCGTCGTCGGCCAGCTGCACCGGCTCGGTGTGCGACCGCCGTGCCTGCTCTCCGGACACGAGTCCGTTCCGATCGCCTACTACGCCGGATGCGCCTCCGTGCACACCCACGGCAACAACGCCAACACCACCGCCGTGGAGATCGGCCGTGCGGCGCAGAGGATGCCGGTCGCCGTGCTCACCACCCGTACCTCGGGCCCGCCGCCGTACGCCCGTACCTGGCGTGCGTACCGCCTGGAGGACCCGGGCCCGTACCGAGGGCAGTACGTCTACGTCGCCCCCGGGCGCGGCACCGCGCCTTCTGCCGGCCAGGGCGCTACTCGGTGAACGGCAGCCTGTCGTGGCCGAGTTGTGCCACGAGGAGTCGGCCGTCCGCCCGTACGTTGCACTCGCTGACGACCCGTTCGACCTGACAGGCCTCGCCGTCGCGGGGTTCCAGGCGCAGGGTCACGGTCACCTCGCCCAGGCCCTGGCGGGGGCCGTCCTCGGCGGTGAGTTGACGGTAGAGCGTGTTCGGCCAGTGGTCCGGGTCGGTGTCCTGCCACATCGTCAGGCTGGGTTCGCTGAAGCGGCAGGTGTGTCCGCCGTGTGGCTCCTGCAAATACGAATGGCTCAGCGGGAGCGTGCCGAGGAGGGGGGTGAGCCGGGTGCGGAGCTGGTCGTTCTCGATCAGGCGATGGCGCTGCCACGTCCTGCCGCTGGTCACGCTCATCCGCAGCGTGGCCAGGAGATAGGGGTGGCCGTCCGGCGCGGTCACGGGTTCGTCGCCGCGCCACTTGGGCCAGGGGGAGACGGGCACGGGTAACGGACCCCCGTGGTCCGGTTCTTGGCTGTCTTTGCCGGTCAAACGCATCATCCGCCGCCCTCCATCGGCAAATTATGCCCCGCCATCGGCCCCGCGCAGGCACGATCACCCCTCACGGCGTGAATATCCTGCGCGGTGCCGGGAGTTGTCACTTGCTCCCCGGCGGTGAGGCCGCCATGGCGTGGTGCGTTCCGGACTGCGCCTGGGCCGCCCGATAGCGCGAGGGCGGGATCCCGTAGCGGTCGACGAACGCCTGCCGCAGGGTCTCGGCCGTCCCGAAGCCGCAGCGTTTCGCGACGCTCGCCACCGGAAGTCCGGTGGCGGCCAGCAGATGGGCCGCCGCCTCGGTCCGTGCGTGCCGCACGAACCGGCCCGGCGTCCGGCCGAGATGCTCGATGAACAACCGTGTGAGGTGACGTTCGCTCACCCGTACCAGCACGGCCAGCGACTTCGTCGTCAGATCGGCGCCCGGATGGCCGGTGACATGGTCGACGACGCGGCGTACGAGGTCGTGCTCCGGCGGTGCGGCGGCGACGAACATGCTCATCTGTGCCTGGTTGCCCGGCCGTTGCAGATACGTCACCAGTGCCTGGGCCACCCCTCGTGCCAGCTCGGGGCCGTTGTCCTCCGCGACGAACGACAGCGTCAGGTCCAGCGCGCTGGTCACGCCGGCCGAGGTGGACACCTGGCCGTCGCGGATGTAGATCGGGCTCGGGTCCACCGTGACCTTCGGATAGGTCGCGCCGATCTCGTCGGCCCACATCCAGTGGGTCGCGGCGCGTCTGCCGTCGAGGAGGCCCGCGGCCGCCAGGACACCGGCGCCGGTGCACACCGACGCCACGCGCCGGCTCTCGCCCGCGAGGCGGCGCACATGGCCCACGATGCGCGGGTTCGCCGCTGCCGCCTTGAATCCCATGCCACCCGAGACGATCAGCGTGTCCAGGGGGCCCTTGATCCGTTCGAGGGACTCCTGTGCCTGGAGCGTCAGCCCCTGGTCGCAGGTGACCGCCCGGCCGCCGGACGTGGCCAGGCGCACGCGGTACGGAGGCCTGGCGCCTCCCAGATTGGCCGCCTCCAGCGTCGAGGTCACGCAGGCGATGTCCAGCAACTGCGCCTCGTCGTAGGCGACGACGACCACCAACCGCTCGTCCATGGCTCCCATCCTATGTCCGAATGACAGGGATCCCAAGTATTCGGACACCGTCTCCGGCCTTCCTTGCCGCTCCCTCGCAGGAATCCGAGGGTGAGGACATCGGTCCGGTCGTCACAGCAGGGAGGGTTCTCATGAGCAACGTCGCAGCGGAACGCGGACACTGGTCGCGCTTCGCACTGCACTACGCGGAGATGGTCGTCGCGATGTTCGCCGGGATGATGGTCTTCGGCGCGGTCGTGGAGGGCATCGTCGCCGCCGCGGACCTCGGCTACTCGGCAGAGCGGCAACCGGCCCTCGCCTCCGTGGTGATGACCGTCGACATGGCGCTCGGGATGGCGATCTGGATGCGCCTGCGAGGTCACCCGCGGGCGGGCATCGCGGAGATGTCGGGGGTCATGTTCGTCCCCCTGCCCGTCCTCCTCCCGTTGCTGTGGCTGGACGTCATCTCGGACCAGACCCTGATGGTCCTGCTGCATGTGGCGATGTTCCCGCTCATGCTGCTCGTCATGCTCCGCCGCCGCGCCGCCCACGAGGTGCGGTCATGAGCCCGTCCGGCATCGCCGCCCGGCTGCGACCGGTGCTGGTCAGGTACCACTGGCCCAGCTGGGTCGGGGCCGCGACCGTGGCACTGCTCGCCGTCATCGGGGTGCACACGAAGTTCGCGCACGGCATCGTCGTGGCGGCGATCGTCTACTGGGTCTGGGGCGCGTACGCGGGCAGCTGTCGCGGCCCGGCTGGCTGACGCTGGAGACGGCGGGTGTCCTGGCCTTCGGCGCCGTCATGCTGGTGGCCCTGGCTCTCGACGGGGAGCAGGCACGGCTGGTGCTCGCGGCGGGATGGCTGGCCCACGCCGGCTGGGATGTCGCGCACCACCGGGCGGACATGATCGTCCCGCGGTGGTACGCGGAGTTCTGCGGCGTCCTCGACGTCCTGCTGGCGGCTGTGGTGCTGACGCTGCCGACGTCGTAGAGCCCGTCGTTCGGATCCGGCCGGGCTCATCGCTCCGGCCCGACCCGAACGGCGGGCCCGCCCTCGGGCTTACCGTGGGCGGACACGGGTGGCCGGCGTGCGCAGGACCCCCGCCTGCCGAGGAGGAGACCATGACCACGCTCGAGAACCGGCCCAACACCGCACTCCTTGTCGTCGACGTGCAGAACGGCGTCGTCGCGGGGGCGCACCGGCGTGACGCCGCCGTCGGCAACATCGGCAGTCTCGTAGAGAAGGCACGGCGGGAAGGCGTCCCCGTCCTCTGGGTCCAGCAGACCGACGACGAGCTGGCCAAGGGGAGCGAGAAGTGGCAGATCGTTCCCGAACTGGCCCCGGACGACGCCGAACCCCGCATCGCGAAGGGCTACGGCGACTCGTTCGAGGAGACCACCCTGGAGGCGGAGCTGTCGGGACTCGGCGTCGGGCGGCTCTTCGTCGTCGGCGCACAGACCGACGCCTGTATTCGCGCCACGCTCCACGGCGCGTTCGTCAGGGGATACGACACGACCCTCGTCAGTGACGCCCACACGACCGAGGATCTGACGGAGTGGGGCGCGCCGCCGCCCGCCCAGGTCATCGCGCACACGAACCTGTACTGGGCCCACGAGACGGCGCCGGGCCGGACGGCCGGGACGGTGGAGACCGAGGAGGTCGACTTCGGCGGCACGTCCTGACCTGTCCAGCGGAAGCCGGTCGTGATTCCCCGGGCCACATCTACTCGGGCTGCGGCAGCTGGGTCTTCGCGTCGTCGTAGGTGCCCTCGCCGGTCGATTCGGCGCGGGTGTAGACGAGGTTCAGCACCCCCGTCCGGAAGGTCTCGGACGAGATCAGGGTCAGCGGGATCGGGGCCTCGCCCTCGTCGAACAGGCGCATTCCCTTGCGTACGGCGATCGGGTGCACCAGCAGGCGCAGCTCGTCCAGCAGTCCCGCCTCCAGCAGCTGCCGGACGACGGAGACCGAGCCGCTGATCCCGATGGGACCGTCGCCCGCTTCGTTCTTCAGGGCGGTGACCGCCTGGACGAGGTCGCCGCCGAGCAGCTCGGAGTTCCGCCACGTGAAGTCGAGCTGCTGGTTCGAGACGACGATCTTCCGGACGTCTCCGAGGGCCTTGGCGAAGTGGGCGTCCTCGCCGCCGGCCGCTTCCCGCTCCGGCCAGGCTCCGGCAAAGCTGTCGTAGGTCTTACGGCCCAGGAGCAGCGTGTCCGACGGGCTGAGGGCGGCGTCGACGGCCGCACCCATCTCGTCGTTGAAGTAGGGGAAGTGCCACTGGTCGGGCGCCTCCACGACGCCGTCGAGCGAGATGAACAGCTGAGCGATGATCTTCTTCATGGTGGGCTCTTCCCAGAGGTCGTCGGTGATGTCCCGTGTGCTTCGGCAGACGGCGCGAGCGCGCAGAAGTCATCGCTCTGCGTCACCCGAATCCCGCGCCCGCACCGACCACGGGCTCCGCGTCCTCGCCAGGGCCCCGGCGCGACCCCGACCCAGCGTACGAGCCGCACCGGCACGGGGCGCGATGAAGCCTGGCGAGACCCCGGGAACAATCCGGGGACGCCCGCGGTTCTGGACTCCGTGGCTGCGGAGGGGACAGTGTCCCCGGGCCTACCCATAGCCCATGGGGAAGATCGTTCGGCTGAAGCCCCATGGAGCCTTTCGCCGCGAGGCGACCGCCCTCCGCCGGCCACCACGAACGGCCCCGGCAGGCCTCCTCAGTCCTCGGCCGGGGCCTTCTCGTGCGCCGGCAGGCAGGGCGGGGTCAGTAGCCGGCGGGGCGGACCACGCCCGTTTCGTACGCGTGGACCGCCGCCTGCGTACGGTCACGCAGGCCCAGCTTCAGCAGGATCCGGCCGACATGCGTCTTCACGGTCTGTTCCGCCACGACCAGCCGCTCCGCGATCTCCGCGTTGGACAACCCCTGCGCGATCAGCGCCAGGACCTCGGTCTCGCGTTCCGTCAGAGCTCCGACGCGCTCCATGAGCGGGGCGCGGTGGGTGCGGGTCACCCGCGCGAACTCGGCAATCAGCCGCTTCGTGATGTTCGGGGCCAGCAGCGCGTCACCTGCCGCCACCACCCGTACCGCCTGCGCCAGCTCGGCGGCCGACGCGTCCTTCAGCAGAAAGCCGGAGGCCCCGGCGCGCAGCGCCTCGTACACGTACTCGTCGAGGTCGAAGGTGGTGAGGACCAGCACCTTCACGGCCGGGTCCCCGGTGGGTCCGGTGATGCGGCGGGTGGCCTCGATGCCGCCCAGGCCGGGCATACGGATGTCCATCAGGACGACGTCGGGGGTCAGTTCGGCCACCTTGGCGATCGCGTCGAGGCCGTCCACCGCCTGGCCGACGACCTCGATGCCCGGCTCGGCGTTCAGCAACACGGTGAAGCCCTGGCGCACCATCATCTGGTCGTCCGCGATCAGCACGCGGATGGTCATGATCCGTCCTCCAGGGGAAGCGTGGCCAGCACCTCGTAACCGCCGTCGGGCAGCGGTCCGTTCACCAGGTCGCCGCCCAGCATGTCAGCCCGCTCCCGCATCCCGAGCAGGCCGTGCCCGCCGTCCCGTGCGGACGGGGCCGGACCGGAGGCGGCGGTGTTCGTGACACGGACGGCGAGCACGGCCGCGTGATAGCCGACCTGCACCCGCACGCGGGCCCCGGGCGCGTGCCGCATCGCATTGCTCAGGGCTTCCTGCACGATGCGGAACGCCGACAGTTCGACGCCCGGAGCCAGCGGACGTCGCTCTCCGTTGATCTGCGTGACGACGCTGACACCGGCGCCGCGCACCGTGCCGATCAGTTCGTCCAGCCGGTCCAGGGTGGGCTGCGGGGCATGGCGCACCCCGTCCGCGACGGCGTCCTCGGAACGCAGGACGCCGAGGACCCGGCGCAGTTCGGCCAGCGCCTCGACGGCACTGTCCCGGATGCCCGCGAGGTTCTCCCTGAGTTCGTCGGACGGCGCTTCGACGAGGTGGGGCGCCACCTGTGCCTGGATGGAGATCACCGACATGTGGTGGGCGACCACGTCGTGCAGCTCGCGCGCGATGCGGTTGCGCTCCTCCAGCAGCGCGCGGCGGGCCCGCTCGCCGGCCGTGAGCTCCTCCTGCACGGTCAATTCGCTCCGGGCGACCTGCCGGCCGCGCAGCGCGGCACCCAGGACCGCGGCCGTGGCAAGGATCGCGACGGCCTGGCCGAAGCCGGCGGGGTGGGCCCCCGACGGCAGCGGAGCGCACAGCAGCGCCACGACGACGCCGACGGCCAGCGCCCCGGCGGTCGCCCGGGGGCGCAGACGAAGTGCCAGCAGGAACAGCACTCCCGCCTGCACGGTGAGCGCGGTCCCGGTCCACGGGGTCAGGCCGCCGGCCGCGGAGGCGTCCCCCGCGAGCGTCGGAAGGGCAGCCGTGACCGCCATGACGGCCGTCGCCACCCACCAGGCCACCACCGGACGGAAGGCCGCCGCGACCAGAGCCACCGCCTGCACCCCGCCGAGCAGCAGGGCCGTGCTCGTGCCGATGCCGTACCGCGGGGAGAAGGCCAGGGTGTTGACGGTGAAGGCGGCGATCCCGGCGGCGATCAGCACCAGCAGCACGACGACGGCCGGCTGCCACATCTGCCGGCCCGGTGTCGCGATCGGCGGCAGCGGGCGCGCCGCCGTACTCCACAAGTCCTCGCGCAGCGCCCGCAGGACCGCGCGCGCCGCCGTGGGCACGCGTCGTCCGGCTCCCGCCCTGCGCGCCGCGTCGCCCCCGTGTCCCACCCCGCCGTTCCCCACACGATCGACCCTAGACATCGCGCGCCGCCTCCCTCCGGGCGGGCCTGCCCGTGCGCACCACCGTGGTGCGCCCCCGCCTCTGTTGTTCGTGGGCCCGATCCTGCTCGTAGGTTCTGAAGGCCGCCCAGCACACCAGCAGCGCCGCCGCGAACACCGGCAGCCAGAGCACTCTGGCCTGCACCCAGCCCTGTCCGTCGGGAACCGTGTGCAGGCCGGGCACCGCCCTCCCCGTGAGCAGGGCGGTCGCGGTGACCGCCATCATCGCCGTCTGATGCCAGAGGAAGACGGTCATCGCCGACAGGTTGACCAGCGCCACCGCGGCCCAGGCCACGGGCCCGGCACACAGCCGTCGCAACGGGTCGAGCAGCAGCAGTGCCGCCCCGCACTGGGCGAGCCCGAAGGTGACGGCCGCGAGCGTGGGCGGGCCGAGATTGGAGATCCCGGCGCCCGGCACCCCGACCATGGCCGCCGGATAGCCGGCGAACAGCACCAGCAGGGTGGTGGCGGCCGCACCGCCCACCAGCAGGGCCCACGCCGTCGCGCGGCTGTTCAGACTGCCCCGCGCCCAGGCGGCGCCCAGGCAGTACGGGACCAGCCAGCCCGCCATCACATTGAGTTCGCCGATCCGGTCCGGTCCGGACAACCCGAAGCGGAACAGGTCGACATGCAGGACGACAGCGAGCGGCCACAGCGGATGCAGTCGCGCCGCGACGGGAGTCGCGGCCGTCAAGACGGCGAAGATCAGCAGGAACCAGAGCGGCGAGAGCACCAGCTTCCCCAGAGCGTGCACCGTCGCCCACCCCGTGCCGCACGCCAGCATCGTCCCGGCGGCCAGGGACCACACCACCAGCACGGCGCACACCGGCCCGAACAGCCTCCCCAGCCGTGTGCGCAACCACTGCCGGTAGCTCACGCCGCGTTCGCGTGCCGACAGGTAACTCCTCGCCCCCACCCGCCCACCGACCAGGAAGAACACCGCCAGCGTCTGCAACACCCAGGAGACCGGGGCCAGGTGGGGCAGATGCTGGAGCGGGCTCGCGACCCGCACCGTGCCGCTGTCGGCGACCAGCGCGGTCACCAGCCAGTGCCCCAGCACCACTCCGAGGACGGCCAGGGCCCGCAGGGCATCGACGGCGCGATCGCGGCCCGGCGGGGTGGCGGCGTCGATACGGCGGACGACGTCACGCATGGCGTGCTCCCGTCCCTCGATACGGCGGACGACGTCATGCATGGCGTTCTCCCGTCCGCGCGGTCGCCGTGACGATGCCGGCGATGTTCCGCAGGGACACCGACCCCGCCCGCAGATAGCCGCTGTGTCCGCACGCGCCCGCGTCGAAGCGACGCGCGCCGAACCCGTCCGACACCGGGTCCGTGCCGAAGCCGATGGTGGTGAAGTGCAGGCCCAGCCGTACGTGGGGCACATCCGCTATCCAGTCGCCGCTGCCCCGGCCCGCCCAGACGGTTGCCCGGGTGCGCAGGTCCCGGACGTTGTCGAAGCCGGCGCCGGGGCTGCCGTAGAGCACGATGTCCGATGCCCGCAGACCCGAGGCGGCACGGGCGCACACGACGGATCCGTAGGAATGGCAGAGCACCGCGATGCGGGTGGCGGGGGCCGCCGCGGCCAACTCGGCGACGAAGGACCGCAGGGCGGGTGCCGCTTTTGAGGCCGACCCGGGCGTGAGAGCCGCCGCACTGAAGGTGGCCGGGGTCCGGTAGCCGAGCCAGGCCACGACGGCACCACGGTTACCGAGCTGCCGCCCCAGCTCCTGGGCGCCCGCTCGGAAACGCTCGTATCGGTCGAGGCCGGTGTCGGAGCCCGGGACCAGCACGGCGATCCGGTCGGCGTGCGACAGGTCGCCGAACACCTCGGCGGCGCGGCCGCCGTCGCGGCCGTCGAAGGCGAGGAACCGGCGGTCGGCCCCGGCCATGGCGGACAGCGCGGCCGCGCGCCGGTGATCGCCGTGTCCGGCGGCTGCGCGTTCGGCCGCCCGGATGCCCTCCCGCTGAGCCGCGTAGCGCGCGGCCAGGGCACCGGGGGCGACGTTCACCGGACCGAGGGCGACCGGGGCGGGTGCCGGAACGGCCGAGGGCCGTGCGGCGCCCGACACCGGCACGGCGACGGACGCGGTGACCAGTGCGGCGAGAAGGCTGCGGCACAGACGGCGGCGGGGGCGGGACGCCATGAGAAGTGCTCCTTCCGTGGTGCAGCAACACGTGGCTGCAGTACGGAAGTTAGGGACAGCACCCCCTGGCCGGCGTCCCGCTGCGGAGGGGACCCGCGCGAGTAGCTCTCAGGTACGACGGGTAGGGGGGACGCACCCCGCCGGACCGCGCACCAGCCGCCGCCCTGCGATGCCGGGCGGAAGGCGTCAGCGTCGTGCGCGGCTGTCCGGCGGCAGGACCCGCTCGATCGCCCGCACCATCGCGGTCGGCCGCGCCGGATGCCACACCGCGCGGTCGGCGAACGGCCAGGCGTACGTCGGGCTGCCGTCCCGGATGCAGTCGAGGAGCCGCGGCTCGTCGAGCTCCTCGGCCGACCAGGCGTAGAGCTGCTGCAACCGCGGCCCGATCAGGCCGTAGTCCAGCATCCGGCCGAGGTTGTGCTCGACGGCGAGGTAATCGGCCACCGCGTCGTCGAGGGGGTACCGGTCGGGAAGGACTCGCGAGAGGGACAGGAAGATCCCGGCCATTCCGAGCCGGGGATCGCCGAGCCGTGGACCGAGCGCGGCGAGACGGCCGAGCGCCAGACGCGGGGCCGAGACCAGGGCGTGGGTGTAGAGGACGCGCAGCAGCACGACGTTCATGAAAAAGCGTTCGGGCCGGCTCTCCTCGCCGGCCAGGTCGCGGTGGTCCAGGTAGGCGGAGGCGATGCTCGCGTTGTGGGCCCGGTACCACGTACGCGCTGTCGGCTCGGAGATGAAGGACATCCACAGTCCGACCGTGGGCGACGATGCCGTGCCGCCGAGTCCGCCGCTGCGGGCGACGGCCTCGCAGCCGTCGCGCAGGAGCCGCTCGTTGACCGCACGCCACCACGGGCTCCCGGGAAGCGCCCCCTGTATCGGTGCCAGCACACCGCGGCGGATCTGCCAGCGCATGAACGACAGCGCCGCCCGCCGGAAGGGCAGATGCTGCGGGGCCCTGCCGACCGGGCCGTGATACGTGCGGGTGACCAGGTCGAGGCGGGCCGCCGGATCGTCCCGCACGGCCTCGACCTGACTCAGTGCCCACGCTGCGGCGGAATTCCCCGAACCCACGGGCCCATCGTGGGACACGGCCGTTCCCCGTGTCCACCGCGAGCGGCGCCTGCGGGGGCCGAACGGGTTCCAGCCCGTAAGCTCGCCGGATGGCGAAGTACTTCGACGTGCACCCCGAGAACCCTCAGCGGCGCACCATCAGCAGTGTGGCGGACAGCATCCGGTCGGGTGCGCTCGTCGCGTATCCCACGGATTCCTGTTACGCCCTGGGATGTCAGCTGGGCAGCCGTGACGGCATCAGCCGGATCCGGACCATCAGGAACCTCGACGACCGTCACCACTTCACGCTGGTGTGCCAGAACTTTGCGCAGCTCGGGCAGTTCGTGCACATCGACAACGACGTGTTCCGCGCGATCAAGGCGGCGACGCCCGGTAGTTACACCTTCATCCTCCCCGCGACGAAGGAGGTGCCCCGCCAGCTGCTGCACCCCAAGAAGAAGACGGTCGGCGTCAGGATTCCCGACCACGCCGTGGCCCAGGCGCTGCTCGCCGAACTGGGCGAGCCGCTGCTCTCCAGCACCCTGCTCCTGCCCGACGAGGACGAACCGATGACCCAGGGCTGGGAGATCAAGGAACGGCTCGACCATGTGGTGGACGCGGTGATCGACTCGGGCGACTGCGGCACGGAGCCGACCACGGTCATCGACTTCTCCGGCGGCGGAATCGAGATCGTGCGCCGGGGGGCGGGCGACCCCGAGCGCTTCGAGTAGCCGAGCCGGCGGCCGTCGGCGCAGGCTCACGGCTGCCTGCCGGACGACCGGAACCGCGGTCGGCCGCACGTCGTGATAGCAGCTGGAAGACGGCCGGGACGAGGGGAGTTCGCTGTGTCCACCAGCGATGTGCGGATCGACGGTAACTGTCTGGTGCTGGGCGGGGGAGTACGGGTGCGGTTCATCCGCACGCTGCGGCTTCCGGAATCCGGCACCCACCCGCTGCCGCCGGGGCTGGGCGAGTTCCCGGTGCGGCGTGTCGCCGACTTCCCGGACACCGTGCCGCCCGAGTGGCTGGCACGCGGCGGGGTGATGCTCCCGGTGTATCTGCGGGAGGCGATGTGGCTGAGCTTCTCCGGCACCGTGGAGCCGGCCGCGCTCCAGGTCGGGGTCGGCAAGGTGTGTGCCGTGTCCGGCGAGCGCTGGAGCGGCAAGCTGACGCGGAAGCCGCAGAACTACGTGGTGCTGCCCCGTCAGCCATGGCTTGACGGCATCAACTCCGGCAAGGGGACGGTGCGTCAGTTCGTCGCCGTACCTCTGGGGATGGGCGCCACCGTGGAGGGCCAGGTGACCGGCGAGGAGACCTGGGGCGGCGTGCAGCTCCAGTCGTTCCCGCTCGCGGCCGGTGCCCTTCAGGCCTGGCGCGAGGAGCAGCGCGCCCGCGCCGAGCGCGAGGCGCGGGCAAGGGCGGCGACCGCTCAGGCCGGCTACGGGGGAATGCCGATGCCCGCGGGTGCACCGCCCGCGGCGTTCGGCGCCCCGCCCATGGCACCGGCGATGGCCGCGCCGGGCATGGCCCCGTCCCAGCCGCGGGCGGCCGCGATGGGGCTGGGCGTGGGCGGCACCATGCGCCAGGAGGTCTACCAGGACGACCGGCCGCTGTCCGACTGGGCCGAGGCGCCCGCGGGCCGGGTCTTCGTCCACCTGGTGACACCGCCGGAGTGGCGTCGCATCACCGGTGAGGCGGCACCCCCGTCGCCGGTCGACCGGGCCGCGTACACGCGCGCCGGACTGCCGTGGTTCGACTACTACGACGACGGCGCGGACGATCTCGCACCCACCGACTCCCTCGGCGGGGTCAAGGCGGTCGGCGAGTGGCTCGGCGACGACTCCGTGCCCTGGCAGGCGCCGGGCGTCCACCAGGTGCACCCCCTCGGCGACGCGCCGCAGCCCGGTAAGCCGGTGGCCGACGGCGACTGGTGACGTCCCCTCGGCGGCCGGCCCCACCGAACCACCGGGCCGGCCGCCGGGAGGCTCCTTGGTCCGGCCCCCGTCCGTCGGTACGGTCGGGCCCATGGAACGGGTCGGCGCAGTCCTGATCGATATCGACGGTGTGCTCACGGTCTCCTGGAAGCCGCTTCCGGGAGCCGTCGAGGCCATGGAACGCGTGCGCGAGGCGGGTGTACCGCTGGCGCTGCTCACCAACACCACGTCGCGTACCCGGAGTTCCATCGCGCGGCTCCTCGTGGAGTCGGGATTCCCGGTCACGGCGGACGACATCCTCACCGCGCCGGCGGCGACCGCCGCGTATCTCACGGAGCACTTCCCCGGGGCCAGGTGCGCGGTTCTGAACAGCGGTGACATCGCCGAGGACCTGGCGGACGTGACCCTCGTGGATCTCCTCGACCCGGACGCCCGTCCCGATGTGGTCGTCGTCGGCGGCGCGGGGCCGGAGTTCGGCTACGAGGCCCTCAACACGGCGTTCGCCCACCTCCAGCGCGGAGCCCGCCTCCTCGCGATGCACCGCAATCTCTTCTGGCGGACGGACGCGGGGCTGCAACTCGACGCGGGTGCCTTCCTCCAAGGGCTGGAACGCGCCGCAGGTGTGGAGGCGGAGGTGCTCGGCAAGCCGGCCGGGGCGTTCTTCGAAGCCGCCCTGGCCCGGCTCGGCGCGGAGGCATCGCGGACGCTGATGGTGGGCGACGACATCGAGTCCGACGTACTCGCCGCGCAGCGCCAGGGCATCACGGGTGTCCTGGTCCGGACGGGGAAGTACCGCCCCGAGACGCACCGGGCCGCGTCCGGCGAACCCGACCACGTCGTGGACTCGTTCGCGGACGTGCCGGGGCTGCTGGCGTAGTCGCCGGCCGAGGGCCGAGGGGGAGGTGACGCTCACCAAGGGGCTGTCCCGTAGCAGGAACAGGGGAGCCTGCCGGGAGGACGGCACAGCAGCCGACGCGGCTCCCTGAGGTCAGCAGGCTCGCTCGTATTCGATCTGGTCGAGCAGGTTGCCCTCACCGAAGTCGAAGGCCCGTGCGGCGCCGGTCTCGGCGAAGCCGGACTTGGCGTAGAAGCGCCGCGATTGCGGGGTGTCGCGCAACGTCCACAGGTGCACCCGCGTGAATCCCTCGTCGCGGAGGCGGTTCAGCGTCTGCGTCATCAGCACGGCGGCGACCCCGCTGCCCCAGGCGTCGGGATGGCTGTAGAAACTGCAGATCTCCGCGAGACCCGGGCGGGCAGGGGACGGGAGGCAGAGGGACAGCGCCACGGGGCGGTCGTCGAGGGCCGCGAGCAGGATCGTCCCCGTCCCTCCCGCGACCCGATCGTGCCATCGGGTCCGTCTGCTCCGGACACCGCGTGCGGCGAAACCGGGCGCGAAGAAGGGGGCGTAGGCCGCCTCCCAGGCGGCGGCGTGGATCTCGCCGAGCACGCGTCCGTCGTCCGGCTCGGCCTGGCGCACCTTGATCATCGGCTCATCCTAGTGATGTCGCTCCTGGGTGCCGCCTCAGCCCGTCCGGCCCGGCGCGAGGCGTGCCGGTCCGGTCCGGTCAGGTCTGCGGTCGTACGAACCCCGGCCACGGCCGGAGCCGGCCCGGCCAGGTCGCCCAGCGCAGGGAGTCGCACTCCTCCGGCGGCAGCAGGCCCGCGCCGATGAGCGCCGCGCGGCCGGCCTGTTGGCCGGCGATCCGGTAGCCGTACTCGGACGAGTCCACCTCGTGGTGCCTGCCGTCCGTGAGCAGTACCGCGGCCGCCACTGTGCCCAGCCCGTCCAGCAGGCCCTCCCGCAGCGCGGGCACGTACTCCGGAGGCAGCCGGTTCTCCGGCAGGGAGTTCCGGAGCTCGAACCCCGCGTCCGCGCGCGGCGGTTCGAACGTGGCGACGATGTACGCGAAGGGGCCACAGGCGCCGATGTTCATCTTGACGTGGACACGGACGTCGGGTACTCGTACAGGCAGGCCGGTCATGGTCGACACCGTAAAGGTGTCCCGGATCGGCGGTCGACCGGTTTGTCGTCGGGGGACGGGGATCGAGGCACCGTCACTCGCGGCGCGTCGGCCACATCCGTCCGTGCAAAACACGTCACATCACGGACCACTTCCGCCCTGTTCCGAATCAACACGTATATTCGGACAGGTGTAACCGGGGGCATGTGTTTGTTTTTCTGGGGGCGGAATCTATGGCGCAGAGTGTGAGGGCCCAGGCGCGTGCCCGTGCCCGTAAACGGGCACGCATCCGGTTCGGAGCCGCGGGGGTGGCCGCCGTCGTGGCCGGCGCGGTGGGAATCCTGGCATTGACCGGCGGGGACGGGGACGGCGCCGCCAACGCGGCGTCACGCAGTGGCGTGGGGGAGAAGTCCGCCAAGGACGACGAGGAGAAGTGGGACGGCACGACCAAGGTGCTGGGGGACGGCTCGACCTCCTACACCGGGCCGCAGCCCAAGCAGCTCGAGCCCAAGAAGCTCAAGCCGGGGGAGAAGCCCCCGCAGTTCGTCGTGTTCTCCTGGGACGGCGCCCTGGAGGGCGACGACCGGACGTTCTCCCGCTTCCGCAAGGTGGCCAAGGAGAGCGACGCCACCATGACGTTCTTCCTCACGGGCATCTATCTGCTGCCCAAGGACAAGGCCAGTCTCTACCGCCCGCCGCAGCACGGCGTCGGCGCGGCCGCGATCTCGTACCCCACGGACGAACACATCCGCACCACCCTGAAGGAGCTCGGCGGCGCCTGGAAGGACGGCAACGAGATCGGGTCCCACTTCAACGGCCACTTCTGCGGTGAGAAGGGCGGCGGCGACTGGAGCGTCGAGGAGTGGAAGAGCGAGATCGAGCAGACCTACGGGTTCGTCAAGAAGTGGAAGACGAACACGGGCATGAAGGATCTGCCGCCGCTCCCCTTCGACGTGGAGAAGGAGACCGTGGGCGGCCGCGCTCCGTGCCTGGAGGGCCAGAAGAACCTCATCCCCGCGAGCAAGAAGTTCGGCTGGCGTTACGACGCGAGCTCGTCCGGTGACTTCCAGATCTGGCCGTCCAAGATCAACGGCATCTGGAACTTCCCGCTGCAGCTCCTGCCCTACCCGGACAAGGAACTCCAGGTCCTCGCCATGGACTTCAACTTCCTCTACAACCAGTCCGGCGGTACCACCGAAGGTGATCCGTCGCGCTACGCGGAATGGGAGAAGGAGACCCGGGACGCCTACCTCAACGGCTTCGAGCGGGTCTACAACGGCAGCCGCGCCCCCATGTTCATCGGAAACCACTTCGAGAACTGGAACGGCGGCATCTATATGGACGCCGTGGAGGACGTCATGCGGAAGGTCTGCCCCCGCTCCGACGTGAAGTGCGTGTCGTTCCGGGAGCTCAGCGACTGGCTCGATGTGCAGGACCCCAAGGTCCTCGCCAATCTGCGCGGCCTCGACCCGGCGCAGTCGCCGGACTGGAAGGCCTTGATCGACTGAGGCGGGTCAGGGACCGGCAGACCTGTCGACGCGCCCCGGGACCGGCGCACGCCCCGGCCGGTCCCGGGGCGCGTGCGCCGGTCATCGCGCCGTCGCCATGTGGTCCTTCCAGATTTTCGTCGCCATCGAGACCGGTGAGTCGGCGTCCGGACCGCCCAGCCCCTTGAGCGGCAGCAACTCCAGCTTCCTCAGGTCCGTCCGGTAGAGCACCACCGCCGTGGACTCCTGCGGTGTGTACCCGACGAACCAGGCCGCCGTGTCGTCCTGCGTCGTCCCGGTCTTGCCGGCCGCGTCCTCGCCGAGCGACTTGGCCGCCCGTCCGCTGCCCTCCTGCACCGAGTCCCGGAGGGCGTCGGTGACCTTGGCGGCCACATCGGGACTCATCGCCCGGTCCGCGTCCGGCCGGGGCAGCCGGAGCAGCTTCCCGTTACGGGTCACCTTCAGCACCGAGTAAGGCTCGGTGTGCATGCCTCCCGCGGCGAAGGTCCCGTACGCGGTCGCCATGCGGATGGCACTGGGTTTGGAGTTGCCGAGCGAGAACTCCGGTATGGAGCGTCCGAAGCTGGACGTCAGCAGCCCGGAGTCGGCCGCGGTCTTGCGGACCTTGTCCAGGCCGACGTCCATGCCGAGCTGGAGGAACGGCGTGTTGACCGAGTTGGCCATGGCCGTGCGCAGGCTGATCGCCTGGCCCCACGACCGGTTCTCGTCGTTGCGGCCCTTGACGATCTTGCCGCTGCGGTCCCAGTACGGGCCCTCCGGCGTACGGACCGCGATGTTGTCGTTGCCGTTGTAGAGGGTGTCCGGGGACACCGGAACGCGCGGCGTCTCCCGTTCCTTCTGGACGCCTTCGGCGAGCCCCGCCGCGTACACGAACGGGGTGAAGGCCGAACCGGCGGGCACGGTCACCGCGTTCGCCTCGTTGAAGCCCTGCTTGAGGTAGTCGGGCCCGCCGTACACGGCGAGAATGCGGCCGTTCGGGGCGACGGACGCGGCTCCGGTCTTCACGTACGTGTCGGTGGGACGCTTCTTCGCGTCGAGCTTGGCCCGCACCTTCTCCACCGACGAGGTCAGCGAGGCGACCCGCTGTTTGTCGAACGTCGTGTAGATCTGGTAGCCGCCGAGGTCGAACTGGGCGTCGGAGATCTCCACGTGCTTGGACGTGTAGTCCTTCGCCAGCTCCACGAGATAGCCCTGCTGGCCGCTCAGATTGCCCGGCGGCGCAGCCTTCTTCGGCTCGGGGAACTTCGTGTACCGGGCCCGCTCCTCGCGCGAGAGCTTGCCGACCGCCACCATGCGGTCGAGCGTCCAGCTCCACCGCTGCTCAGCGCGCTCGCGGTTCTTGGCGCTGATGGTCGGGTCGTAGAGCGCGGCGCCCTTGAGCAGCGAGGCCAGAAAAGCGCCCTCGCTGGCGTTGAGCTGCGAGGCCTCTTTGCCGTAGTACGCCTGCGACGCCCGCTGGATGCCGTAGGTCCCGCGGCCGAACCAGCTCGTGTTGAGGTAGCCCTCCAGGATCTCCTTCTTGCTCAGGCGGTTGTCCAGCTTCACGGCGAGCAGGACTTCGGTGAACTTCCGGGAGTAGGTCTGGTCCTGGTTCAGATAGGCGTTCTTGATGTACTGCTGGGTGATGGTCGAGCCGCCCTCGGTGTTACCGCCGCCGACCATGTGACCGAGCGCTCTGACGATGCCCGACACGGAGATGCCGGGGTCGGAGTAGAAGTTGGCGTTCTCGGCGGAGAGAACCGCCCACTGGACGTCCTCCGGCACCTGGTCGAGCGAGGTCTCCTGCCGGCTGACCCAGCCGGACCGCGCCATCTGCGTCCCGTCGGACCAGTAGTAGATGTTGTCCTGCTGGGTGGCGAACCCGTTGAGGTTCTTGGGGATGTCGGTCTTGACGTAGGCGAACATCACCAGCAGCGTCACACCGGCTGTGGAGACCAGGAACAGGCTCAGGGACTGGCGCCACGACGGCACCCAGCGCCGCCAGCCCTGCCGGGCCGAGCGCGGGTAGTCCACGCTGTGCCACATGTCCGCCAGCCGGGTGCGCAGTCCGAGCGCCTGCACGACCCGCTTGACGTTCGGCTGCTGCATCGCCTCCCGGAGGCGCGCGACTCTGAGGCGCGTGACGAGGCTGCTCAGTGTGGTGCGGCCGGAGGCCGGTGCGGCGTCGTCGCCGTCCGTCTCGGGCCCGCGTCCGTGTTTACCCATGGTCCGGCACCGCCCCGTGCCCCCGGACAGTACCGACGTCCTCGCCGTTGAACATCTAGCCCCCACGCTCCCACTGGCCCTGGCCGGACCACTCCCCAGGGATTCACCCTACGAAGCGCCGCATGTCGGTCGGCACTCGGGGTCCCGGAAAGGAGACCACTGCCGGTCGGACGCGTGCCGCACCGGCCAGACGAGTGTTTTAGGAGAAGCGGGAGCGCGCGCGGACGGGGGGTGGGTACGAGGGGACACATCGGACCGAACAGGGAGAGACCATGACCGATCCACAGTCCGGCGCGAACCCCCCGCCCGACGACTCCGTCACGCCCGACTCGTTGCTGCACACCGGCTCCGAGGGTGAGGTCTCACCCGAGGATCTCGTTCTCGCCTCGGGCCGTGACCTCACCCCGGAGAACCTGGCCTGGGCGCAGCGCAAGCTGGCCGAGGAAGGCCCCGGCGCCATCGACAAACTGCTGCCCTGACCGCCGGGCGCGGGCGTCTGCCGAAGCGGGTGGCGGGGGCTCCCGTCCCCGGGTCCCGCCCGGTCTCAGGCGGCCCGCAGCGGCGCCAGCGCCTGGCTCCAGGAGACGACCTGGTCGAGCGTCGTCGTGAGCGCGTCCCGCTGGAAGTCGCCCGGCTTGAACACGCTGAAGTTCTCGAAGTCCGTGAACAGCGACAACGCGACCTGCGCACGCACATCGGCCATCTGGAGCTCGCCGGCTATCAGACGCAGGTGCTCCACCGCGCGGGTGCCGCCGGCCGAGCCGTAGCTGACGAATCCGACGGCCTTGTTGTTCCACTCGGCGTAGAGGAAGTCGATGGCGTTCTTCAGCGCGCCGGAGGTGGAGTGGTTGTACTCCGGCGTCACCATCACAAAGCCGTCGAACGAGGCGATCTTGCTCGCCCAGCTCAGCGTGTGCGGCTGCGAGTACTGGCCCAGCGACGGCGGGTACGCCTCGTCGAGGTGGGGGAGCTTGTAGTCGAGCAGGTCGACGAGCTCGAACTCCGCGTCGTCGCGCTGCACGGCGACGTCGTGCACCCAGCGGGCGACGGCCTCTCCGTTACGGCCCGGGCGGGTGCTGCCGAGAATGATGCCGATCTTGGTCATGGGTGTCCCTCGATAGCTCTGTGGTGATCCGGAACGCTGTGATGATCCGGCCAAAGGTCCTTGCCTCGTCAAGTATCCACCTGGAACTTGCTTCGTCAAGCAAGTACTATCGAGGCATGACCGACGCCGAGCAGCAGCCGCTGCGCCCCCTGAGCACCGACGAGGAAGCGCTGCTGCGCGAGCTCGGCCGCGTGATGATCGTCCTGCCGCGCGTGATCGACACCGACATGATGCGCGAGCAGCGCATCCCGGTCTCCGAGTACACGACCCTGATGCACCTGTCCGAGGCGCCGCACCGGCTGATGCGGATGAGCGAGCTCGCCGCCGCCTGCAATCTCTCCCTCAGCGGGATGACCCGCGTGGTGACCCGCCTCGAGACCCAGGGCCTGGTCGCGCGGACCCGCTGCGACGAGGACGCCCGCGGCTGGAACGCCGTACTCACCGACGAGGGCCTCGCCCGGCTCGAACAGGCCTGGCCCGCCCATCTCGCGAGCGCCCGCCGTCATGTCTTCGACCACCTCGAAGGCGCCGATCTGGCCCGGCTCACCCAGGCGCTGCGGCGCATCGCGACCTGACCACCCGTGACGTGCGGCGCGGACCGCGAGAACTACGCGTCACACCATGCAGGGAGTACGACATGACCAGCCCTTCGACCGCCCGGACCGATGGGGGAGACCTCACGCTCGGCCTGGACACGTTCGGCGATGTGACCGACGATCCCGACGGCCGTCCGATGTCACACGCGCAGACCATCCGTCATCTCGTGGAGGAAGGCGTCCTCGCCGACCAGGTCGGCCTCGACCACTTCGGCATCGGCGAGCACCACACCGACACCATGCCCCTCTCGGCCGCCGACGTCGTCCTCGCCGCCATCGCGTCGCGGACCTCGCGGATACGCCTCGGTTCGGCGGTGACGGTGATCAGTTCCGACGACCCCGTCCGCGTCTTCCAGCGGTACGCCACCCTCGACGCCGTGTCGAACGGCCGGGCCGAGCTCATCCTCGGCAGGGGATCGAGCACCGAGTCGTTCCCCCTCTTCGGCTACGAGCTGAGCGACTACGAGGAACTCTTCGAGGAGAAGGTGGGCCTGTTCGCCGAGCTCCTGAAGGAGAAGCCGGTCACCTGGTCGGGCAACACCCGCGCGGCCCTCGACGGCCTCCTGGTCTACCCGCACAGCGAGTCGGGGGCGATCCCGACCTGGATCGGTGTCGGCGGCAGCCCCCAGTCCGTGGTCCGCACCGCCCGCTACGGCTTCTCCCTCATGCTCGCGATCATCGGCGGCGAGACGGCCCGCTTCGCGCCCTTCTCACAGCTGTTCCGGCAGGCGCTGGAACAGTTCGGCCATCCGCAGCGGCCGGTCGGCATCCATGCGCCCGGTCACGTCGCGGCCACCGACGAGCAGGCGATCGAGGAGTTCCTGCCCGCCCTGGAGGCCGCGATGCGCCGGGTGTCCCGCGAGCGCGGCTTCCGCACCCCCACCCGCGAGACCCTTCTGCGCGATGTGGGCCCCGGGGGCGCACTGCATGTCGGCTCGCCCGAGACCGTGGCCCGCAAGATCGCAAGGACGCTCACGGACCTGGACGCGACCCGTTTCGACCTGAAGTACGGCATGCCCGGCATGGCCCACGACGCGGTGATGACCAATATCGAGCTGTTCGGGACCAAGGTGGCGCCGCTGGTACGGGAGATGATGGCGCACTGACGCCTGCGGCCACGCTCGCCCCCTCCTCACCACGTCACCTCCAGCCGGTCCAGTCCTCGCAGCAGGCTGGGACGCCACGCGGGCGGGGCGGACGGGTCGGCGAGAGCGAGGCCCGGGAGGCGTTCGAGGAGGGTGCGCAGGGCGATCGCGGATTCCATGCGGGCCGGCGGAGCGCCGAGGCAGTGATGGATGCCGTGGCCGAACGACAGATGTGTACGCGTGGTGGCCGGGTCGCGGTGGATGTCGAAGCGGTCCGGATCGGCGAACACCGCCGGGTCGCGGTTGGCGGCGGCCAGGCTGAGCACGACGGGTTCGCCCTTGGGGACCGTGGTGCCGGCGATCGTCACGTCCGTGACCGGATAGCGGTAGGCCGCGGCGAGGGCCGGGGGCTCGTAGCGCATGGCCTCTTCCACGGTGCCTTCGAGGAGGGTCCAGTCCGCGCGCAGGGCCGCGAGCTGCGCCGGGTTGCGGAGCAGCAGGTTCACGGCGCTCGAGATCAGATTGGCCGTGGTCTCGTGGCCGGCCACCAGGAGCAGGAAGGCCATACCGAGCAACTCCGGTGCCGTCAGGGGCTCTTCTTCCGCGCCGGCTGCGTGGGCGAGAGCGTGCAGCAGGTCGCCCCGTGCCGATCCGGCCGTCTCGCTCTCCGCGGGGGACGGCAGGGCGCGCTTGGCCTCGATGAGGTCGGTGAGGTACGCCGTCATCGCCAGGCCGGCGGCCGACGCGGCCTCGTGACTGGTGGCCGCGACGATCTCGGCGGACCAGGTACGGAAGGGGGCCCGGTCCGCGTCCGGTACGCCGAGCAGTTCGCAGATCACGGTCACCGGCAGCGGAAAGGCGTAGGCGTCGACCAGATCGGCCTCTCCCGCCGGTGACAGCGCGTCGACCAGACCGTCGGCCATCTCCTGGACGCGCCCGCGCATCGCCTGGACGCGGTGCCGGGTGAAGTCGCGTGCCACCAGCCGTCGTAGCCGGGTGTGGTCCGGCGGGTCGACCTGGAGCAGATTCCGTCCGATCGCGTACCCGCCGTCGTGGGTCCAGGACGCGGAGTGCCGTACGTCGTTGCGCAGCCGCTCGTCGGCCAGCGCGGCCCGTACCGCTCGGGCGTCGGTCACCAGCCAGGCGGCCTCCTTCGACGGCAGCAGCACATGGTGGATGCCTCCCTGTGCGCGGAGTTCCGCATATCGGCTGTGCGGATCGGCGGTGAAGCGGTCCTGGTCGGGGACCAGTTCGACGAGTGTCACGGTGCCTGCCCTCCGGTGGCGTGGATGTGCGGCGGATGACGGCGGCAGCAGTCCGTACAGCAAGTGGGGACTGCTCCCCGTTTTGGGTTCCGACCGTAGCAGAAAGTGGGGAGTGCTCCACGGTTCGGGTAGCGTGACGGTGTGAGACAAGACGCGGAGCGCAACCGGCTACGGATCCTCGAAGCAGCACGGGAGGTCTACGCCGAGCAGGGCGTGGAGGCCCCCCTCGACGTGATCGCCCGCCGGGCGGGCGTCGGCAACGCCACGCTCTACCGGCGGTTCCCGGACCGCGCCGCCCTGATCGAGGCGGTGTTCCACGACTTGCTGGCAGCGACGCGCGAAGCGGGCGAGCGTGCCCGCGAGACCGAGGATCCGTTGGCGGGTCTGGTCGACTACGTGACGCACATCTTCACGGGACTCGCCGCCGACCGGGGCGTCACCGACCTGATGACCACGACGATCCCCGGAATCCCTTCGCTGGAGGCCCTGCACACCCACAACGCCGAAACCTTCGGACTGCTCCTCGCCCGCTGCCGCGAGAGCGGCACGGTCTGCGAGGACGTGACGGTCGAGGACCTGCTCTTCGCCCTCGCCGCCCTGGGCCGAGCCGTACCCGCCGCCGAGGCGGCGTCGTCCGGCGCATGGCGGCGTCCGCTGGCGCTCCTCCTCAACGGGCTGCGGGCCACGGGCGCGTCCCTGCCCGGCCCCGCGCCGACCCCGGGCGGGCTTCAGCAGGCGCTGTCGCGGCTGCACTGATCGCGCCGGCCGGCGGACGGGTGCCGCCGGCCGGCGGGCAGAGAATGCGCAGGCAGAAAAAGGGCTGCGAGCGCGCGTGGTGCTCTGGCTACGATCGGCCGCATGCTGTCCACCGACCGTCTCCTCGCCTTCGCGGCGATGTCCTTCCTGCTGATCGTGATACCCGGCCCGAGCGTGCTGTTCGTGGTCGGGAGGGCGCTGGCGCAGGGCCGTCGCGCCGCGCTGACCACCGTCGTGGGGAACACGCTCGGTGCCTACGTCCTCGTCGTCGCCGTGGCTCTCGGGGTCGGCGCCGTCGTCGAACGCTCGGTCGTCGTCTTCACGACGCTGAAGCTGGTGGGTGCCGCGTACCTGGTGTACCTGGGGATCAAGGCCGTACGGGAACGCGGGTCGTTGCATGCCGCTTTCTCCGGCGACGCCCCCGTCCACAGCAGTTGGCGCACGCTCGCGGACGGGTTCGCCGTCGGCGTGGCCAACCCGAAGACCATCGTGTTCTTCGCCGCCGTGCTGCCGCAGTTCGTCGACCGCGGCCAGGGAAACGTCACGGGCCAGATGCTGCTGCTCGGCCTGGTCTTCAATGTCATCGCGCTGGCCTCCGACAGCGTCTGGGGGCTGGTCGCCGCCACCGCGCGGAGCTGGTTCGCCAGATCACCGCGGCGGCTGGCACTCGTCGGCGGAGTGGGCGGGGTGACCATGATCGGCCTCGGCGTCACGGTCGCCGCGACGGGCCGCAAGGACTGACGCCGCCCGGTCCTCGTGCAGGGGGTCGGCGGGGCATGCGGCGGTGAGCACGGGCGGTGACCGATGTGACGCTGCGGATGCGCCGGACGGTGTGCGAGCAGGCTCCCGACCGAGGCCGGAACGGAGCGCACGGCCGACCGGCCCGGCCCCTCGCGCAGGCTCGTCCTGCCTGGTCACGACCGATCCCGGCCCCGGGAAAAGGCAGTCACGGAGGGCCCTGAACCCCTGGTATTGTTGTCCATGTCGCCGCGGGGATGCCTCACGGCCGACACACACCTTGTCCGGGTGGCGGAATGGCAGACGCGCTAGCTTGAGGTGCTAGTGCCCTTTATCGGGCGTGGGGGTTCAAGTCCCCCCTCGGACACCACGGAGAAACCCCACATCATGTGGGGTTTCTTGTGTTTCCGGGCTCGAGAGGTCCGGGGGTCCGGTTCCCGCCGCACCTGCCCGGCCGCTCCCGGCGCTCACCCGGTGCCGGGCGCCCCGCCGGTGAGGCGCCCCCTCAGCGCCGGTACAGCGCGTTGATGTCCGCCGCGTACGCCCCCGCGATCGCCCGCCGCTTGAGCTTCAGCGTCGGTGTCATCAGACCGGAGTCCAGCGTGAACTCCCTCGGCAGGATCCGGAAGGCGCGGATGGACTCCGCCTGGGACACCCGGGTGTTGGCCCGCGAGACCGCGCGCTGGATCTGGGCCCTCAGGTCCTCGTCGTCCGTCATCGCCGACACGTCCCACTGCGGCTTCCCCTTCAGGGCCAGCCAGTGCGCCAGCGCCTCCGGGTCCACCGTGATCAGGGCGGCGATGTAGGGCTGGTCGTCGCCGACGATCAGGCACTGGGAGATCAGCGGATGGTGGCGCAGCTGCTCCTCCAGCGGCAGCGGGGCCACGCTCTTGCCGCCGCTGGTGATGATGATGTCCTTCTTGCGGCCCGTGATGACGAGGTAGCCCTCCTCGTCGAGATGGCCCGTGTCACCGGTGGCGAACCACCCGTCCCGCAGCACCGCCTCGGTGGCCTTCGGGTTGTTGAGATAGCCCGCGAAGACCGTTTCGCCGGCCACCCACACCTCGCCGTCCTCCGCGATGTGCACGGCGCAGCCGGGAATCGGCCGGCCCACCGTGCCGAACCTGACCTCGCCCGGCGGCTGTGCCGTGATCGCCCCCGCGGTCTCGGTGAGGCCGTAGCCGTCGTACACAGTGACGCCCGCGCCCGCGAAGAACAGCCCCAGCTCGCGGCGGAGAGTGGAGCCGCCCGAGACGGCGGTGCGGACCTGGCCGCCCAGTACCGCACGCAGTCTGGTGTACACCAGACGGTCGTACACGGCGTGCAGGACCTTCAGCGACGGACCCGGACCGTGGCCTGCGCCGGTCGACTGGCGCTCCAGGGACTCCGCGTAACGCACGGCGACGGCGGCGGCCTTGTCGAAGAGGCCGAGGTTGCCCGCGCCCTCGGCGGTCCGGCGGGCCTTGTGGAAGATCTTCTCGAAGATGTACGGCACCGCGAACAGGAACGTCGGCCGGAACGACGACAGGGCCGGCAGCAGCGACTCGGGGCTCAGATCGGGCTGATGGCCCAGGCGTATGCCGCCGCGCAGGCAGGCGACCCCGACCATCAGACCGTAAATGTGCGCGACGGGAAGGAAGTTGAGGATCGACGGTTGCACACCGGGCTCGGCGAGAATGCCGCCCCACCCTTCGAGCAGGATGTCGCACTCGGCGGCGAGGTTGCCGTGCGTGATGAGGCAGCCCTTGGGGCTTCCGGTGGTGCCGGAGGTGTAGGTGATCGTGGCGATCTGGTCCGGCAGCACCGCGGCGCGGTGACGATGGATCATCTCGTCGTCCAGCGCGAGGCCTTCCTCGACGAGGGTCGCCAGACATCCGCGGTCCATCTGCCAGATCGCGGTCAGTGCCGACTGCGCGTCGGAGGCCGCCGCGACCGTCATCGCGTGGTTCTCGTGCTCGACCACGATCGCCCTGACCTGGGCGTCGTTGAGGATCCAGCGCACCTGCTCGATGGACGAGGTGGGGTACACGGGAACGATCTCCGCACCCACCGACCACAGGGCGTGGGCCAGCACCGTCCACTCGTAGCGCGTACGGGACATGAGCGCGACGCGGTCGCCGAACCGGATGCCGTTGGCCAGGAACCCCTTGGCCACGGCGACCACTTGATCGCACAGCTCCCGTGCGGTCACCGGCTCCCAGGTGCCCTCGTCCCGCCCGGTACGGCGAGACACCTGCACGAGGGAGGGATGACGCAGTGCGGCCTCGAACACCGAGTCGGCGAGGCCGCCCGCGCGGTCGGTACCGGTACGGAACGGAGGACCGTGTCCTTGCATCGTGGCCTCTCCCTTCCCCACCCCCGGGGCGCCGTGCCGTGCACTCAGGGAGCGCAAGATACCGTCCGGACGGTCCGGCTGCCTAGGTTCCGGGCACATCGGCACATTTTCCGTTCGACGGGCGGCTGCTCGGCACGCGGCATGACGGTGCGTCAGGCCGGCAGGAGTCGCGGCGAGGACACCGGTGACCTGCCCGCCGTCCCGGTTCCTGTCCGCGGATCCGGTGTCGCAGCGCAGCTCGTACGCCTCGTGCTGTGGCGCGACCGGGTGAACTGCCTCCGCCACGCACCACGCACGCGCAGTGCCCGGGCATAGGTGGTGTGTCTGCCGCCCGGGCGGACCCCTTCGTCCAGGGGAGACCCGTCGCGCGGGAGCGGTGGCGTCGAGCGCATCACCCGACGAGGGCCCAGTCGCACATGACCGGTCACGACCGGCGCGTGCCTCGTCCCGTCCCGGAGCTGCCCATGCACGAGGCGAAGCCGAGGCAGAACGCGACGCCGCCCCCGCTGATGCGCGAGATGCTGCGGTTCGGCACGGTCGGCGGCCTCGGCGTGGCGGTGAACTTCGCCGTGTTCAATCTGTGCCGCGCGGCCACGTCCGAGTCGGTCGTGCGATGCAGCATCGCCGGCACCGCCGCGGCGATCGTCTTCAACTACCTGGGCTATCGCTACTTCGCCTACCGCGAGAGGGACAAGCGCAGTCCCGCCCGGCAGTTCTCCCTGTTCGTCGCCTTCAGTCTCGTCGGTCTGCTGATCGAGAACGGAACGCTCTACGCGGCGACCTACTGGCTCGGCTGGAACGGCGTTCTGCAGAACAATCTGGTGAAGGCACTCGGCCTCGCGGCCGCCACGGCCTTTCGGTTCTGGGCCTACCGCACGTGGGTCTTTCTGCTGCCGTCCGGCGCATACGGGCGGGACTCCCCGGCGCCTCAGGGCCGTGGTTCCTAGGCCGTCTCCGGTGCAACACCCCTGCGGGCGCCTCCCGTTACGCAGCCGAGCTGTGCCGCACCGCATCCGCCGCCGTGTGACGCGGCGATGCGAAGACCTCCGACTCCGGAACGTTCCGCACCCGCCACAGGTACCTGATGTCCCGGCCGAACGACCACAGCAGGAGTCCGAGAGCCATGCCCACGGCCGTCAGTGCCGGCCACTGCGGCAGGATTCCCGCGCCCACCACCAGGAGCACGATCCCCTGGAGCGCTGCCACCGTCTTGCGGGCCGTGCTCGGAGGGAGGGCGCCGTTCAGCCAGGGGAGGACGCGGGCCGCGGCGACGAACGCGTAGCGCATCGTGCCGATCAGCAGTACCCAGGGGCCCAGCGACATGGAGACATAGATGCTCAGCACCAGGATGAGGAAGGCGTCGACCTCCATGTCGAAGCGCGCCCCGAGTGCGGACGACGTCCCCGTCCGGCGGGCCACTTTGCCGTCGACCGCGTCGAGTATCAGCGCCACCGCCGTCAGGGCGACCAGCACGGTGACCGGACGGGGGCTCTCGAAGGAGTCCGCGACGAGCGCGGTCACTCCGCCGACGAGCGTGGCCCGGGCGAGGGTGACGCGGTTGGCCGCGCCGAAGGAGCGGAGCCAGGAGCGGGACAGGGCGCGGGTGAGCACCGCCCAGGTGACGAGCGCGAACGCCAGGCCCGTCAGCCACCCCGCCAGCCCCAGACCCATCGCCGATCCGAGGAGGGCGAGCAACAGCAGCTGAGCACCCGCACCCACGGCCGTCTCCTGGTGCAGGAGCCTCCTGTCGAGCGTGTCGTTCAAGGTCACCGTGTGTCCTCCGGCTGTGTGACAGAGTCCGTGAGTGCCGCGTACCGTGTCCGCGGCTTCGTAAAGATCAGTACGTGGACCGCTGCCCGAATGTTCAGGAGGACGCCTCATGGAGCTCACCGCCCGCGCCTTCTGGCTTCGCTCACCCGGTCACGGAGAGATCCGGGACGTGTCCCTGCCGGCCCCCGCGGACGACGACGTCGTGGTGCGCACGCTCTACTCCGGGGTGAGCCGTGGGACGGAGACCCTCGTCTTCCGGGGCGGTGTTCCGGAGAACCAGCACACGACGATGCGGGCGCCGTTCCAGGAGGGCGACTTCCCCGGCCCGGTGAAGTACGGGTACCTCAACGTCGGCCTGGTGGAAGCGGGGCCGCAGGAGCTGGTCGGCCGTACCGTCTTCTGTCTCTACCCGCACCAGACGCGCTATGTCGTCCCCGCGAGCGCCGTGACACCGGTGCCGGACGGCGTGCCCGCCGCGCGGGCCGTGCTGGCCGGGACGGTGGAGACCGCGGTGAACGCCCTGTGGGACGCGGCGCCGCTGGTCGGCGACCGTATCGCCGTCGTCGGAGCGGGCATGATCGGCGCGTCCGTGGCCGCCGTCCTCGCCCGGTTCCCCGCCGTCCGCGTCCAGTTGGTCGACGCCGACCCCGGCCGCGCCGCCGTCGCCAAGGCCCTCGGGGTCGACTTCGCGCTCCCCGAGGAGGCCACGGGCGACTGTGATCTCGTCGTCCACGCCAGCGCCACCGAGGCCGGACTCACCCGCTCGCTGGAACTGCTCGCCCCGGAGGGGACGGTTCTCGAACTGAGCTGGTACGGCGACCGCCGCATCAGCCTGCCGCTCGGGGAGGCCTTCCACTCCCGCCGACTGGTCGTCCGCAGCAGCCAGGTGGGAACCGTGTCCCCGGCCCGCGGCTCCCGCCGGACCTTCGCCGACCGGCTCGCCATCGCGCTCGATCTTCTCGCGGACCCCGTCTTCGACACGTTCGTCACCGGCGAGTGCGCGTTCGACGAGCTCCCGGAGGTACTGCCGCGGCTCGCCTCGGGCGACCTGCCTGCGATGTGTCTCCGGGTTCTGTACGAATCTGCTGCCGATCCGGCCTGAACAAGGAGAACAGGCCGGCCGTACTACACGACAGACCCCGGCAGGGGGTCAGAGGCGCCGTACCTGGAGGATCGTCCGTTGTTCAGCATCACCGTCCGCGATCACCTCATGATCGCTCACAGCTTCCGTGGAGAGGTCTTCGGACCCGCGCAGCGCCTGCACGGAGCGACCTTCCTCGTGGACGCCACGTTCCGGCGCGCCGAACTCGACGCCGACAACATCGTCGTCGACATCGGCCTCGCCACCACCGAGCTCAACACCGTCGTCGCCGCGCTGAACTACCGCAACCTCGACGACGAGCCCGACTTCGCGGGCATCAACACCTCCACGGAGGCGCTGGCCAAGGTCATCGCCGACCGTCTCGCCGACCGGGTGCACGCCGGCGCACTGGGCGAAGGCGCCCGGGAGATCGCCGGAATCACGGTCACCCTGCACGAGTCCCACATCGCGTGGGCGAGTTACGAGCGAACGCTGTGACGCCCGTGGACCGTGCCGACGCCGCCACCCCGCCCTCGCGCGCGGTGCACTTCGTCATGCCCGGTGGTGTCGACGACCCCGCCGCACCCAGCGGCGGCAACGTGTACGACCGCCGGGTCTGCCGGGACCTGTCCCGTATCGGCTGGCAGGTCCACGAGCACACCGTCGCGGGCGGCTGGCCGCAGCCCGACACCGCGGCGCGCAACGAACTGCGCCGCATCCTGGCCGAGCAGGCCGACGGTTCCCTCGTCCTCGTCGACGGAATCGTCGCCTGCGGGGTGCCCGACATCGTCGTCCCCGAGGCCGAGCGGCTGCGCCTCGTGGTCCTGGTGCATCTGCCGCTCGGCGACGAGACGGGACTCGTCGCCACCCGGGCGGCGGAGCTGGACGCCCTGGAGCGCGAGACCCTGCGCGCCGTCAGGGCGGTCGTGGTGACCAGCCATTGGGCGGCCCGCCGCCTCGCGGCCCACCACCGGCTCGCACCCGACCGGCTCCATGTCGCCGCCCCCGGCGTCGACATCGAGCCCGCGGCATCCGGCACCGACGGGGTCTCGCGGCTGCTGTGCGTGGCGGCCGTGACTCCGCGCAAGGGCCAGTACCGGCTGGTGAAGGCGCTCGCCGGCGTAGCGGACCTCCCCTGGTCGTGTCTGTGCGTCGGCGGCCTCGACCACGACCCCGGCTATGTCTCCGGGCTGCGTGAGCTCATCGGCAACTCCGGTCTCGCCGACCGCGTACGGCTCGCGGGGCCGCTCGCGCGGGAAGAACTCGCCGCCCACTACGCCGCCGCCGATCTGCTCGTCCTCACCTCGTACGCCGAGACGTACGGCATGGCCGTCACCGAGGCGCTCGCCCACGGCGTCCCCGTCCTCGCGACGGCCGTGGGCGGACTCCCCGAGGCGGTCGGCCGCGCCCCCGACGGCAGTGTGCCGGGCATCCTCGTCCGGTCCGAGGACCCGACGGCCCTCCCGGCGGCGCTCCGCCGCTGGTTCGACGAGCCCGAACTGCGCCGGCAACTGAAGACGGCGGCACTCGGCCGCCGCGCCGTGCTCGACGGCTGGGAGACGACAGCGCGTCATCTCGCCGGAGCACTCGAACACCTCCTGCACGAACCCCGGAGGGTCGCATGACCGCCACCGAAGTGCCTCGTTACGCCCCCGAGTGGCTGGAGCTGCGCGAGCCCGCCGACGCGGCCGCACGCGCGAGCGAACTCCTCGCCCCCCTGATCAGCGCTCTGAGGAGCGGTCAGGAGGACGGTACGGGCCTCATGATCCACGACCTCGGCTGCGGCAGCGGATCCATGGGCCGCTGGCTCGCGCCCCGGCTGACCGGGGCGCAGCACTGGATCCTGCACGACCGCGATCCCGAACTGCTCGTCCTGGCCGCCGACCGTACGCCCCGGACCGCCGACGACGGCAGCCCGGTCACGGTCGCGACCGTACGCGGCGACCTCGCCGGTCTCACGGCCACGACCCTCGCGGGCGCCTCGCTCGTGACGGCATCGGCCCTGCTCGACGTCCTGAACCGCGAGGAGATCGACTCTCTCGCCGCTGCCTGTGCCGAGGCCGGCTGCCCGGCGCTGCTGGCCCTGTCCGTCATGGGCCGGGTCGAACTGACCCCCGCCGACCCGCTGGACGCCGAGATCCAAGAGGCCTTCAACGCACACCAGCGGCGCGGCGGACTGCTGGGCCCCGACGCGGTGACGCAGGCGTCCGAAGCCTTCGCCCGGCACGGCATGACCGTACGGGTGCACGCCAGCCCGTGGCGGCTCGGCGCCGAGGAGTCGGAGCTGACGGGCGAGTGGCTGCAGGGCTGGGTCGGCGCCGCGTGCGAGGAGCGCCCGGACCTCGGGCCGCGCGCCGTCGAGTATCTGCGGCGCCGACTGGCGGCCTGCGCCGCGCGCGAGTTGGAGGTGGTGGTGCATCACAGCGATCTGCTGGCACTGTCCCGGCCGACGGGCGGGACGTCATGAGCGCACAGAACCTCAAGGGCCGGATCGGCACGATCGCCGGTGCGGCGATCCTCGCGGTACTGCTGTGGCGCCTGGGCACCGGCGCCTTCCTGGACGGACTGCGCAGGATCGACGGTCCCACCCTCCTGGCCGCGCTCGGAATCGGTCTGTTCACCACCGTCCTCAGCGCCTGGCGCTGGTGCGTGGTCGCCCGCGGACTGAACATCAAACTGCCGCTCGGCGGCGCCGTCGCGGACTACTACCGGGCCCTGTTCCTCAACGCGGCACTGCCCGGCGGCGTACTCGGCGATGTGCACCGAGCCGTACGGCACGGGCAGAACACGGGCGACATCGGCCGGGGAGTCCGCGCGGTGGTCCTGGAGCGGACGGCGGGCCAGATCGTGCTGCTCGTCGCAGGCGTAACGATCCTGCTCACGCTGCCCTCGCCGGTCCTGGCCGTGACCCGCGACGCGGTCGCGTCCCCCCTGGCCGCCGTCGTGCTCGCGGCGCTGTGCGCCCTCGGCATCGCGGCCGCGGTCCGCTGGCGCCGGAAGCCCGCAACCTCCCGCTGGCGCCGGGCGGTCCGCGCCACGCTCACCGAGGCGCGGACCGCGCTGCTGGCCCGGGGGAGCTGGCCCGCGGTGGTGGTCTCGTCCGTCGCGGTACTGGCGGGCCACCTCGCGATGTTCCTCGTGGCGGCCCGCGCCGCCGGCTCCACCGCGCCCTTCGCCGAACTGGCGCCGCTGATGGTGCTGGCGCTGCTCGCCATGGCGCTGCCGCTCAACGTCGGCGGCTGGGGCCCCAGGGAAGGCGCCACCGCCTGGGCCTTCGGTGCGGCCGGCCTCGGCGCGGCCCAGGGCCTGACCGTCGCCGTGGTGTACGGAGTTCTCGCGTTCGCCGCGAGTCTGCCCGGCATCCTCGTCCTTGCCGGGCAGTGGCTCGTGCGGCTACGGCGTTCCGAGGCCGAACTCGAAGAGGGTGTCCTCGCCGAGCATCGCGCGCCGCGTCGGCGGACGCAGCGCCTCACGCATCACGGACGTGCCCGCGAAGCGCAGGCCGGGAACGCCGTCGCCCAGCAGGACCGGTGCGACCGTGACGTAGAGCCGGTCGAGAGCCTGCTCGTGCAGGAAGCGCGAGACGGTGACGCCGCCGCCCTCGATCAGCATCCGGCCGAGACCGCGGCGCGCCAGGGTCTCGACCAGCCGCCGCGGGGCGAACGCGTCGTCGTCCGGCAGCGTCAGCACGTCAACACCGCCACCGACACCGTCGCGCACCCGCTTCTCGTGGTCGCCGCCGGCGCCGACCACCCACAGAGTGGGAGCTGACCCATCGGTGAAGACCTTGCGCTCCAGGGGGACGCGGCCGCGCGGATCGAGCACGACACGCACCGGATTGGTACCGGCGCAGGCGCGTACCGTCAGCTGGGGGTCGTCGGATACGGCGGTGCCCGCCCCGACGACCACGGCGTCGGCGAGCGCGCGGAGCCGGTGCAGATGACGACGGTCCTCCTCGCCGGTGACGAAGTCGGCGTCGCCGGTGCGGGTGGCGATGAAGCCGTCGACGCTCTGGCCGAGCTGAGCGACGGTCAGACGCGGACCGGCCAGGCACAGCGGCAGATACAGATCGGCGAGCGCCTCCGCTTCGGGCGACGCGCCCTGGCCCCACCGCCGGATGCCGTCCGGTCCGCGCACGAGTCCGGCGGCATCGGCGTCCGCCTCGGAGCGCACGCCGAGCAGCAGTTCCCAGGCCTGTTCCTCCGTCAGGGAGGTGCCGTGAACGCTCATCGCGCCTCCCCCCGGGAGAGAAGTGACAGGTATTCACCGAAGGAATCGACGAGTGAGGCCAGCAGCTCCTTCCCCTTATCCGCGGACGCCAGCGATGGGCGGCCGATGACACCGGACTCCGTATAGCCCGGCATACCGAGAGTGAGCAGATGCCTGCGGTCGTCGGCGAGGTGATCAGCTGTCTCATATCCGGGACGGACCACGTCCGGATGGGCGTGCAGCAGGATGGATGTCTCCACTTCTCCGGCATGCATATCGCTGTGCGACGAGGTCTCCAGACCGGCTCTTGTCCGGGCCGCAGCCCAGTCACCCGAGCCCGGGAAAAGAGCCATCCGCAAACCGCTGGAGGAGGCGGATTCCTGAACAACATTGCGCAGCACGTAATTTCCGCCGTGCCCGTTCACCAGAATCAACGAGGTGATACCGGAGCGGTGGAGGGAGTCGGCGATATCACGGATCACGGCGTAAAGCGTCGTGGCGGAAATACTGACCGTACCCGGCCAGGCGGCATGCTCGTGGGAGCAGGACACCGTCACGGGAGGAAGGTGGAGAACCGGATGCGCGGCGGCGATCTCGGCGGCGATCGTGCCGGCGATGACCGTGTCGGTCACCAGGGGGAGAAATGCTCCGTGTTGCTCGAAGCTGCCGATGGGAAGCACGGCAACGTCGGCCCGGCGGGCCCGTACGTCCTCCGTGGTGTCCGTCGGGAGCAGGCCCGAAGCCCACTGTGGTGTTCCCGAACCGCTCATGTCGTTCCGGCCTTTCGTACGTCACTGCAAGGGATATGGCCGGTCGAACGTGATGAACCGGGCACTCGGTTGATGCGTCGCCTCTCATTTTCCCCCACGCCGCCTTGGAATTACCACCTGCCCGGTTAGGATCGAGACATGATAGAGAGTGATGACGTGTTCGACGACGGTACTCGTCCGTCCGGAGTCGAACGCGCGGTGAGTGTCCGGCTTGCCACCGTGCACGGTGATTTCCTTGCCATCGGCTACCTCGACCGCAATCGCGGTGAGGAGCAAATGGTGCTCGTTTACGGAGACGTCGAGACCGAAGGTGCACTCACCCGACTGCACTCGGAGTGTCTCACCGGAGATGTCTTCGGCTCCAAGCACTGCGATTGTGGCGAGCAACTGTCCGCAGCCCTGGGTGCGATAGTCAAGGAGGGCCGGGGCATTCTCGTCTACCTCCAGGGGCATGAGGGCCGGGGGATCGGACTGCTCGCCAAACTCCGTGCGATGAAACTCCAGGCGGAGGGCATGGACACGGTCGAGGCCAATATCGCCCAGGGGCTGCCGGTCGACGCGCGTGACTATCAGGTCGCGGCCGACATCCTGCACGATCTCGGTGTGCGGTCCGTGCGGCTGCTGTCCAACAATCCGCGGAAGCGGGAGTCGCTGCAACGGCACGGGATCAAGATCGACTCCCAGGTGCCGCTGCTGATTCCGCCGAGCGACGAGAACAAGTCCTACCAGTGGACGAAGCGCGACCGCCTCGACCACTACCTGCCGCATCTGGACATCGCGGCGGACTAGCGGACACGTCCCGGTCGTTGGGGCGCTCGACGCGGTGGCCGGCCGGCCCGGGAGGCACAACTCGGGCCGGCCCGAAACCGGAGCAGGGCTGATGCTCAGGTCCGGGGCCGGCCCGGTGCTCGGGTCCTGTAGGCCGGGCCCCGGTGCTCGGGTCCCGTCGCGCTCGGGCCAGGGCAGGACCCTGAGGGCCGGGCCCCGGTGCTCGGGTCCCGTCGCGCTCGGGCCGGGGCAGGACTCAGGTCTTGCTCGGACCCGGGCAGGACCCGGGTCCGGTCGCACTCTTACCCGGGCGGGCTCAGGGACTGTCCGCGATGTCGTTCGCCGCGATGTAGCCGAACGTCATCGCCGGACCGATCGTCGAGCCCGCACCCGCGTAACTGCGCCCCATGACAGCCGCGCTGGCGTTCCCCGCCGCGTACAGGCCCGGGATCACCGAGCCGTCGGGGCGGAGAACCCGGGCGCGGGCATCGGTCGTCAGGCCGCCCTTGGTGCCGAGGTCGCCGGGCACGATCCGGAACGCGTAGAACGGCGGCAGCCACAGCGGTGCGAGGCAGGAGTTGGGCACGATCCCCGGGTCCGTGTAGTAGTGGTCGTACGCGCTGTCGCCGCGGTGGAAGTCGGCGTCGGAGCCGGAACGGGCCTGGCTGTTGAAGCGGTTGACGGTCGCCCGGAGCGCGGCCGCCGGTACGCCGATCCGCCCCGCCAGCTGGTCCAGGCTCCACGCCTTGTGCACGGCACCGGACGCGTACCAGGACTCGGGGAGGACGAAGGTGGGCGCGATGTCCTTGAACAGATACCGGTTGCGGTAGTTCTGGTCGACCACCAGCCACGCCGGGATGTCCGGTGAGCTCGCGTTGCGCTCGTACATGACGTGGACGACATCGCTGTACGGCGCCGCCTCGTTGACGAAACGCGCCCCGGCCTGGTTGACCAGGAGACTTCCCGGCAGGGTGCGTTCGGCCAGACAGAAGTACGGTTCACCCGGCAGCGGGATCGCCGGCCCCCACCAGGCGTCGTCCATCAGGGCGAGCGCCCCTCCCGCCCGCTCGCCCGCCCGGATCCCGTCACCCGTGTTCTCCTCGGCGCCCACCGTCCAGTCGGTGCCGATCGGTTGCTGCTGATAGCGGTCACGCATCGCCGCGTTGTGCTCGAAGCCGCCCGACCCGACGACGACCGCACGCCGGGCCCGGACGAGCCCGGCCGCGCCGCCGCGCATCACGACCACTCCGGTGACCCGCCCGTTCTCGGTGTGGAGATCGGAGAGGGGGGTGCTCAGCCACACCGGTACACCCGCGCTCATCAGCCCGGCCCGCAGTCCGCCCGCCAGGGCCTGGCCCATGGTGAGCGGCCGCTGTCCGAGCAGGGCGGCCCGGGTCCCGCGGGCCAGGCACTCGGCGGCGACGGCGGCACCCTTGAGGCTGACCGCGGCGAGGGCGATCCACTTGTAGTCGGTGCTGAAGACGACCATCCCGGCGGGGACGGGGAGGTAGGGAGCGTTCAGCCGGGCCAGCTCCGCGCCGAGGATGTTGCCGTCCAACTGGGCGGGCTCGATGGACCGTCCCACCGACAGTCCGCCGGGCAGCTCGGGGTAGTAGTCGCTGTAGCCGTCCATCCAGCGGAACCGCAGCGGGCTGTTGGCCGTCACGAACGAGATCATGGACGGTCCGTGCGCGAGGAACGCCTGCTGCCGGTCCGCGCCGACCTCGTCCCCGACGACGGCGGCCAGATAGGCCGCGGCCTTCTGCGGAGTGTCGGGCACACCCGCGGCGAGGGTCACCGGATTGTTCGGAATCCAGATCCCCGCGCCGGACCGGGCCGCCGAACCTCCGTATGTGGGCGCCTTCTCCACGACCACACAGCTCAGCCCGCGACGCGCGGCGGTGAGCGCGGCGGTCATCCCGGCCGCACCGGAGCCGACCACGACGACGTCGTACGTCCCGAGGAGAGGCGGCTCCGCCGCGTGGGCGGAGACCGCCGGCAGACCGGCCGCGACGGCGAGCCCCGCGCCGGCTGCCCCGAGGACATGGCGGCGCGAGGGCCCGTTGGTGTCCGGTACCGGCGTGATCTCGGGCATGGTGGGTCGCTCCAGTGGGGTGACGGGGGCGGTGCGGCGCCATGCTGATGGGTCGTCAGAGAAGGTTGCGCGGGGGTCTTGTGAAGTCAAGAGGCCTGCGGCCCGGTGCCCTGCCCCGGTCGCCCGCGACGGGCGCGCTCATGGCGCGAGCCTGCCGTCAGCCCACGTGCACCCGCGGCCTGCGCGCCGGGTCCGGTTCCGCACGGCGCAGGATCTCGCGCGTCACCGGTGCCACCTCGCCGCTGCCGAAGATGAGGAAGCGGAACAGCTGGCCGATCGGGCCGCCTTCCGTCCAGGTGAAGTACGCGTGCGGGATCCGGCCCGTTCTGTCGCGCAGCGACATCAGCACCGCGGCGACCGTGTTGGGCACGGTCGTGCCCTCCACCCGCAGCCGGCGCACGCCGTGCTTCTCCTCGCCGTGGACGATCAGGTCGGCGCTGAAGTCGGAGGAGTCCTTCACGAACGCCTCCAGGAACAGGACCTGCCGGCCGAGCGGGATAGGGGTCTCCTCGCGCTGGCTCCGTTCCTTCTCGCGGTAGGCGGCCGTGCTGTGTTCCTGCGGCTCGTTGGCGATGAGCTGGAGCGGCCCCTCGGCGGCTGCCTCGTCGATGAACTGCGCCGCCCTGTCGTCGAAGACGACCTCGACCGCACGTAGCTCGAAGGCGCGGCGGACGCGCGAGACGAAGGACGTCACCATGATCGCGAAGATGAACAGCAGCGCGATCTTGATGCCGTCGGGACGTTCGATGATGTTGGTGACCAGCGTGTACGCGAAGACGGCGGTGATCGTCCCGAAGCCGATAGCGGCCCGTCGGCGGCCGCTGCGGTGCACCGCCACCATCGAGGCGAAGGCCGCCGACAGCATGAGGACCAGCACGCCGGTGGCGTACGCGCCGCTCTGCTTGTCGACGTTCGCGTCGAAGTACACCGTGATCAGCACGGCGATCGCCATGAAGACCAGAACCAGGGGCCGCACCGCCCGTGCCCATTCGGGCGCCATGCCGTAGCGGGGCAGGAACCGCGGTACGAGGTTCAGCAGCCCGGCCAGCGCGGACGCTCCGGCGAACCACAGGATGCAGATGGTGGAGACGTCGTAGACCGTGCCGAAGACCTCGCCCAGATTCTCGTGTGCCAGATAGGCGAGTGCCCGCCCGTTCGCCGGACCGCCGGCCCGGAACGCCTCCTGCGGGATCAGCAGGGTGGTGGCCAGGCTGGACAGCAGAAGGAAGCAGCACATTGTCAGCGCGGCCGTGGTCAGCAGCTTGCGGGTGTCGCGGATCCGGCCGGCCGGATTCTGGTACGTGTCGCCGGGACCGCCCTTGATCTGCGGCATCACCGCCACGCCGGTCTCGAAGCCGGACATGCCGAGCGCCAGTTTCGGGAACACCAGCAGTGCCACACCGATCATGGCCAGGGGCGAGGAGTGCTCGGCGGTCATGGCGCTCCACCAGTCGCCGATCACCACGGGTTTCCCGATCACCTGCCAGGCGGCGGAGACCAGCACCACCAGGTTGAGCCCGAGATACGCGGCCACGAGGGGGACCGCGACGCCGATCGCCTGGTGAAAGCCCTTGAGGAAGACGGCACCCAGCAGTCCGATGAGGATCAGGGTGATCCAGATGCCCGAGCCGTGCATCCAGTGCGGCGCGAACGGGTTCTCCACCACGTGCGCCGCGGCGTCGGCGGCCGACAGAGTGATGGTGATGACGAAGTCGGTGGCCGCGAAGCCCAGCAGCACCAGGACCAACACCTTCCCCGACCACCACGTCAGGAGCCGCTCCAGCATCGCGATCGAGCCCTCGCCGTGCGGTGACTCCTTGGCCACCCGCCGGTAGACGGGCAGTGCGCCGAACAGAGTCAGCGCCAGCAGGACGAGGGTCGCGATCGGGGACAGCAGCCCCGCGGCGAGCGCCGCGATTCCGGGCTGGTAGCCCAGGGTCGAGAAGTAGTCCACGCCGCTGAGGCACATGACCCGCCACCAGGGATTGCCCGGATGATCGGGCGGCGGTTCGCCGTGCGGCGCGGGGTACTGGGCCGCCTGTTCGCTGCCCTGGAGCAGCCACGTACGCCAGCGCCGTTTCGCCACCCGCCGTCGGGGCCCGGTCTCGGTCTGCGCGCCGGTCATGGGCCTCCTCACCTTCGTCGCGTGCGCGGACAACGAGCCCATCGTCGCCCGGGGGCCGTACCTCGGCAGCCCGTGCGAGGGCCGTCCAGGGGGCCGGGGCCTGCGTCGGCGGCGAGCACGCGAACCATCGAGAGCCGGGCGGTACGACTCGGGCGGCGCATCCGGGACGCGCCGTCATGGGCCCGCGCCCCACGACCGGACGACGTCGATACAGGCCTCTGCGGGCCGCGTCGACGCAGGCCCGCGGCCCACGACCGGACGGCGTCGGTACAGGCCCTCCTTCGGGCCGCGCCCATGCAGGCTCGTGGCCCACGAACGGGCGATGCCGGGCAGGCCCGCGCTCCGGACGCGCCCGCCCGGCCGGTCACGCCATCTGGCGGCGCACCAGCTCCTGAAGGTGGCCACCGCGCGCGAGCAGGTCCGCGGGTGCCCCTTCCTCGACCACCTTGCCGTCCGCCATCACGATCACCCGGTCGGCGTCCATCACCGTCGACAGCCGGTGCGCGATCACGACCCGGCTGGCGCTGAGCCTGCGGGTGCTGTCGATGACGATGCGCTGGGTCTCGTTGTCCAGCGCGCTGGTGGCCTCGTCGAAGAAGAGGACGCGCGGCCGGCGGATCAGCGCCTGAGCGATCATCAGCCGCTGCCGCTGGCCACCGGAGACCGCGCCACCTCCCGCGATCATGGTGTGCAGCCCCATCGGCATCCGCTTGATGTCCTCGGCGAGGCCCGCCATCTCGGCGGCCTCCCACACCTCTTCCTCAGCGAACTCCTCGGCACCGCAGATGCAGTCCAGGATCGAGCCGGTGAGCGGCTGCGCGTTCTGCAGGACGACGCCGCACTGCCTTCGCACGGCCGCTTGGTCCAGCGCCGCCAGATCCTGCCCGTCGTAGAGCACGCTGCCCGAGACCGGACGGTCGAAGCCGATGAGCAGCCGCAGCAGGGTCGACTTGCCGCAGCCGCTCGGCCCCACGATCGCCACGAACTCGCCCGCACCCACCTGGAGCGAGACATCGTCGAGAACCAGCGGGCCGTCGTCGCCGTAGCGGAACGACAGCCTGCGTGCCTCCAGGGCACCGGTCAGCGCGCCGGGCTGGGAGCTGGATCCGCGGACCTCCGGGGCCTCGTCGAGCACCGGCCTGATCTGCTCGATCATCGGCAGTGCGGCGGCGACCGAGACGAGCGCGCCGGTGAGCTGGGTGACCGAGGAGAGCAGCATGGTGACGGCGGTGTTGAACGTCAGGAACTCACCCGCCGACATGCTGCCCCGGGCGGGGCCCGCCAGCAGCATGAACATCGTGAGGGCGCACAGCGGCAGATAGACCGCGTCGAGCACGGTCGTCAGGTTCCTGATCCGGCCCGCCCGCTGCTGCAACTCGCGTGAGCGCGCGAACTCCCGTGCCCACGCCGCGTACGCGAAGCTCTCCGCCGCGGCGACCCGCAGCTTCGGCAGCCCCCGCAGGGTCTGGAACGCCTGGTTGTTCAGCTTGTTGCCGAGTTCCACCAGCTCCCGCTGCCACGTCAACTGCCACAGGCCCATCCCGAGGAAGATCGCGCCGATCACGACCAGCATGCCGATGGCCGCCAGCGCCAGGGGCACGCTGTAGCAGAGCAGCAGCACGATGTTCATGGTCCCGATCGTGCTCGCCTGCACGGCGACCGGGCCGATGCCGGACAGCACCCGGCGCACCGCGCTGACACCCATCGCCGCACTGGCCAGCTCCCCGGTGGAGCGTTCGGCGAAGAACGTCGTGGGCAGCCGCAGCAGCCGGTCCCACACGGCCGGTTGCAAGGAGCTCTCGATCCGCCCCTCCATCCGCAGAACGGTGAGGTTCTGCAGGAGCATGAAGGCGGCGGCCACGATGCCGGCGATCATCACGGCCACCGACACCTGCACGATCAGGCTCCGCTCGGCCGTGGGCACGTACACGCCGAGGACCTGTCCCGTGGCGATGGGCACCAGCGCCCCGAGGCCGACCGTCACCAGCGCGCCGACGGCGAGATTGCGCAGATCCATCCGGGTGCCGCGCAGGCTGAACCGCAGCAACCGCCAGAACGTCGGCGGTTCTTCCGGCAGCGGCCGGTAGAACATCACGCCGCTCGGTTCGAACTCCTCCGCGCTGTCCTGGCCGATGCGCCGCCGCAGACCCGATGCCGGGTTCACCGCCTCGTAGCGTCCGCGCCGCCACAGGAGCGCGACCGGCGCCCCCGACTTGGCCCAGTGGCCGACCAGCGGGCCGATGTCGGTGCGCCACCAGCGTCCGGAGAGCCGGACCGTGCGGGTCCGGATCCGGGAGTGCATCGCCACCCGTTCCACCGGGCCGACACGGTCGTCGACCGCGGTGCCCTTCGGCGGCTCGGTCAGCGTGATCCCCGCCGCCTGCGCGACCTGACGGCACACCGCGTACGTGGCGTCGTCCGCGGCGGTGTCCCGTCCGCTCGCGCCGCGCCCGGCCCGCTCAGGTCTGCCGATGGAGGCGATCAGCGCCTGGTCGGCCCTGGCCCGTACGGCTTCACCGGCCCTGATGCCCGCGGCCGTACGGTCCTCGTGGGCGCGCTCCAGCTGGTCGATCCAGCGGTCGACCGCCGACAGGAGCCGGTAGTGCTGGTTCACCATGCGCTGCCAGAGCGCGGCGTCGACGAGCAGGTCGCCGGCCGCGTCGGCGCTGTAGGCGCCTCCGTACTGGACGCTGCCGGACGGCACGGGCATCCACAGGATGTCGTCGTCGGCGACGGCCTCCTCGACCGGACGGCCGTTGAGTGCCGCCTCGAAGAGGACCCCGAGAGCCCGTCCGGTCCCGAGGGAGAACGCGTACTCCAGGGCGGTCGGCATCCCCTCCTGGCCGTACTGCACGGTGTCGTACTGGCCCGTGTCGAACTGTCCGGTGTCGTACCCGGCGTACTCGGGGCGGTACAGCTCCCTCAGCTGGATCCGGCGCAGCAGGCAGTCCTGCGACGGCCGGCCGACCAGGGTGTGCTGCGGTCCCTCGACCGGGCCGAGGAGAACGGTCCCCGCCTCCAGCCGGCCGAGGAAGTGCCACTGCCCCCGCTGCGCGGCGTCGACGGCGAACACGTCGAGCGCACCGCCGACGACGAGCCACAGCACCTGCGGCCCCTCCAGCGGCACACTGCGCAGCCCCGTGCAGTCGACGGGGTGGCCGAGGCTGCCGAGAGCGTGGGTGACCGGGTCGCTGCTGCCGGGGCCGGCGACGGCCGACGGGTGGACGGACGACACGTCAGTGCTCCCTGACCAGATCGGCATAGGCACCGCCGGCTGCCACCAGATGCTCGTGACGGCCGCGTTCGACCACCGTGCCGTGGTCGAGGACGACGATCTCGTCGCTGTCCCGCACGGTGCTCAGCCGATGGGCGATGACGACGCACGCACAGCCGCGGCGCCGCAGATTGTCGATGATGAGCTGCTCCGTCTGCGCGTCGAGGGCGCTGGTCACCTCGTCGAGGACCAGGACGCTGGGCCGGCGCACCAGCGCGCGGGCGATCTCCAGCCGCTGGCGCTGCCCGCCGGAGAAGTTGCGGCCGTCCTGCTCGACGCGGCTGTGGATGCCGTCGGGACGGCGGGCGATCACATCGTCGTAGAGGGCGGCGTCCCGCAGAGCCGCGACGACGGCGTCGTCCGGGATCGAGGGGTCCCACAGGGCCACGTTGTCGCGGACGGTGCCCTCGAAGAGAAAGACGTCCTGGTCGACGAAGGAGACCGAGGCCGCCAGGGCACTGCGGGGAATGTCCTCGAGGCGCCGGCCGTCGATCCGGATCGTGCCCTCCCACGGGCTGTAGAGCCCGGCGATGAGGCGCGAGACCGTGGACTTGCCGCTGCCCGACCCGCCGACGAGCGCGACCTGCTGCCCGGGCCCGACGGTCAGCGAGAATCCGGTGAGCAGGGGCTTGTCCAGCGGGCTGTAGCCGAAGGTGATGCCGTCCAGCGTCACATGGCCCGTGAGCCTGCGGGTGCTGGGGTCCGGCTCGTCGCGCGAGTAGAGCTCGTCGACCGGGAAGTTCTCGACGTCCTTCAGGCGGGCCACATCGGCGGCGAAGTCCTGGATACGGCCGGCCACACCGTTCAGCCGGGTGATCGGCGCGGTGAACCGGGTCACGAGCGCCTGGAACGCGACGAGGAGACCGACCGAGATCGCTCCCTCCACCGCCCGCATACCGCCGATCCACAGGATCAGCGCGCTGTTGAAGGTCGCGAGGGTCGGTGCGACGATCGCGAGGACCGCGCTCGGCACACCGAGGCGCTGCTGCTCCTCCAGCGTGGTCGCGTGCTGCCCGGCCCAGCGGCGGAAGAAGCCGTTCTCGCCCCCGGTCGCCTTCATGGTCTCGATGAGCTGAAGGCCCGTGTACGAGGTGTTCGTCAGCTTCGCGCTGTCGGCCCGCAGCTTCTGTGTGTGGGTGGCCCGCAGCCGGATCACGATCCGCATCGCCACCACGTTCAGCAGCGCGATCAGCACACCGATGACGGTCAGTTGGGGGTCGTAGGTCCACAGCAGGAAGGCGTAGAGGATCACCACTACGCCGTCCACGCCCGCCGCGGCGAGATCACGCGCCAGGGTCTCGGCCACCGCGTCGTTGGACTGAAGCCGCTGCACCAGATCGGCCGGGCTGCGCTGGGCGAAGAACGTGACCGGCAGCCGCAGCAGATGCCGGAAGAACCGTGCGCTGCCGAGGGTCGAGGAGATGACGCGGCCGCGCAGCAGATTCGCCTGCTGGAGCCAGGTGAGGATGGCGGTGAGCACCACCAGCGCGGCCATCGACGCGAACAGCGGCCCCAGCAGCGAGGTCTGCTCGCCGATCAGGAACATGTCGATGTAGGTGCGGCTCAGCGCGGGCAGCGCGGCGCCCACCGCGACCAGCAGCAGACTGGCGAACAGAGCCGCCAGCAGGGTGCCCTTGGTGCCGCGCAGCCGGGCGGGCATCGCGCCCGCGACGCCCGGCTTGCGGCCGCCGCGGCGGAAGGCGGCGGTCGGCTCGAAGACCAGGACGACGCCGGTGAAGCTGGTGTCGAAGTCCTCCATCGTCACGAAGCGGCGGCCCTTGTCGGGGTCGTTGATGTGCACCCCACGCCGGCCGAAGCGGCGCCCCATGCCGTCGTAGACGACGTAGTGGTTGAACTCCCAGAACAGGATGGCCGGCGCCTGGACCTCGGCGAGCGCCGCGGGCTCCATCTGCATGCCCTTGGCCTGAAGGCCGTAACTCCGGGCGGCCTTGAGGACGTTGCTGGCGCGCGACCCGTCGCGGGAGACGCCGCAGGCGATACGCAGCTCCTCCAGCGGCACATGCTTCCCGTAGTGGGCGAGCACCATGGCGAGCGAGGCGGCCCCGCACTCCAGGGCCTCCATCTGGAGGATGGTGGGGGTGCGTACGGCGCTGCGCCTGCGCGGCTTGGGGGGACGGCTGCGCTGTGCGCGCCGCCGGCCGCCGGTCTCCTGCCGCCCGCGACGGCGGCCTGGCGGGGGCAACTGCTGCTGCGGTGCCTGTCGTTGTGACCCCTGCCGCTGTGACGCTGCGGTCTTGCCTGTCGCGGTCATGGAAGCAGCCAATCGATCGGGTGCTGCTCGCTGAGACGGATCGCAGCGCTCGTGAGGGTCATCGACTCGACCTCGAAGGGCGGGCCGCCCGAGGAGGACCAGGTGTAGCCGGACTTGGTCGTCTTCGACGCGTCGAGGCGCACCAGGACCGCCACCGGCTGGCCGCTCTGCGAGAACTGCTCACCGAGCTGGCTGCTGCCGAGGAAGCCGCTGATCCGCTGACGGGTCTGCGCGGTCCTGCCCACGGCCTTTACCGTGCCGCGGAGCACGCCGTACTGCTGGGTCGGCACCGACTGCACGGTGAGATCCACCGAAGCGCCGACGGGCACGGTCGATCCCCGCTCCGCCGGTACGTAGACCATCGCCATCAGGGGGTCGTTCGCCCCCTTCGCACGCTCCACGGCGGCCACGTCGGCTCCGGTCGTGACCACGGAGCCGATCGTGGCGGCGAGCGCCGTGAGCCGTCCGGCGGCGATGCTGCGGACGACGACCGGTCCCTGCTGGGTACGCACCTTCACCAGCGGGGTGTTGGCGGCCACCCGCTCACCCTCCTCGGCGAGGACCTCGGTGATCTGGCCGGAGACGGGGCTCTGGAGGACGTAGCTGCCCTGGCCGTAGGTGAGGACGCCGGGGGCCTTCACGGTGGAGGTGACCGATCCGGTCACGGCCCAGAACGCTGCGGCGATCATGACGAGAACGGTCACGGACAGCACGAGCAGACCCTGCGGCCGGGCGAACCGTACCGGCAGGTCGAGTTCCTCGGGCGAACGCAGTTTGGAGAGGGCCTGTTGGCGGAATTGCACGACGCTTTCCCTCTACTGCGGGGATCCCCGGCGGTGCGGGGACCGGTGACGGGCGTGGAACACCCGTGGACGTACGGGTCCGTGGGGTACACGGGTACAACGGAAGGACACGTGGGGCCGGACCCCACACGGACGACGGCCGTGCTGTCCGGAACCTGGTGGGCTCGGACAGCACGGCCATGGCGCATCGGCTCAAGAGGGGGACAGCCGACGGGCCGTCATCGACCGGTGGGTGTGCCGCTCGGGGCGGCACACGGCCCAGTCAGAGACCGGCGACGAGGCCCGTCACGCCGGCGGTGTTCAGGCCGGAGAGGCCCTCGACCGTGCCGGTCACGGAGCCGACGGTGCCGGCGGCGGCGGCGAGGGTGCCGGAGACGGGAACGACCGAGTCGACGGTGCCCGTGACGGCGCCGACGGCCTGGTTCACGAGGCCACCGGCCACGTTGTCGAGGTCGGCGTCCGAGATTTCCTGGGTCTCGACCTGGAAGTTGTTCATGATGGGGGTTCCCTTCGCATGGATATATCGAAATTGCTGCGACCGAGCCATCGTCAGGTGAGTCCTGTCGCAGCGGCGGTGGTCGTACGAGTCAGGCGAGCCCGTATTCGGAAACCCCTTCGCACGACTCCCGCGGTGCGAAGGATCAAAGCACGGGGCTGCGTTGCTCAGCCAATCGGACAAGCGCCGATCCGCTGCCTCACAGGCCGCTGGATTACCTGACGTGTACGCGCGTCCATGAGTTGGCAGCAGCTTCTTCACGTGTCTCCACGCATTGATCGCCGCACGTCAGCGCAACCACGCCGACGGAACGGGACATTCCGCCTCGACGTGTACGGTGCGCCGGCCCGCATGGGAACGCCTGTCGGACACGTTGTGACGCCGAGGTATTCAGTGTGCAGATTCGCTGAAGAGTGCCGGGTGTTTCGGCCGTATGTCGCCGATTGTCACGCGATGCAGTCGAGAGGCTATTCCGCGCTACCGCCGGGCCTGAGCGTGCGGCACATAAAGGCATAACGGAGTTCCGTCGGGCGAGACATGGAATGGTCGAATTACTGCGTATTCTTCGGTGGTCCTGGAGGCTCTTCGGTTCCTTTCGGGACGAGGTGGTGCAAGGTGCGACAGCGGCATCCGCCGGAACCATTGACATTCTGACGGTCCGTCAGGATGTTGTGAGCATGGCGAAGATGCGCGGACGTCTGATCGGTCTCCTCATCGTCCTGGCGGCCTCGCTGACGGTGGGAGGGCCGTCCGCCGCGGCTCCGGTGCCCGAACCCCTGCCGGGCACACCGCTGTTCGACGAACGGGCCGCGGCCGCGCGCGCTGCTCCTCGCGGGCTCTGGTTCGACGAGCAGGCCGCTTCCTCGTTCACCGTCGAGAACGGGCGCTTCACCGACGGACTCGGCCGCGACGTCGTCCTGCGCGGCTACAACGTCTCGGGCGAGACCAAGCTCGCCGAGAACAAGGGCCTGCCCTTCGCCTCCGTCGCCGACGCGGAGAAGTCGGCGGCCGCGCTGCGCAACCTCGGCGGCGGCAACACGGCGCGCTTCCTGCTCTCCTGGGCGTACGCCGAGCCCGTACGCGGGCAGGTCGACGTCACCTACCTCGCCGCCGTCACCGCGCAGATGCGGGCCTTCCTCGCGGCAGGCGTCCGTGTCTACCCCGACTTCCACCAGGACCTCTACTCCCGCCACCTCTTCCACGAGGGCAGTTGGTACACCGGCGACGGCGCCCCCCGATGGGTCGTCGAAGCAGGTGGCTACCCCCGCGAGTCGTGCGGGATCTGCCTTTTCTGGGGGCAGAACATCACCCAGAACGAGGCCGTGAAGCGCGCCACGTACGACTTCTGGCACAACCGTGGCGGTGTCCAGGACGCCTTCCTCGCCACGGCGCGGACCACGATGGCGTACCTCGCCGAGCACCTGACCCCGGCGGAGTTCGCGGGCATCGCCGGCTTCGACCCCTACAACGAACCGCACGCGGGGACCTACGACTCCGGCCAGAGCAGCCGGGCCTGGGAACGGGACGTCCTCTGGCCGTTCTACGAGAAGTTCCGTGCCCGCATGGACGAGGCGGGCTGGCGCCACAAGCCAGCGTTCGTGGAGCCGAACCTCTTCTGGAACGCCAACCTCGCCTTCCAGAAGCAGGAGGGCGGCCTGCTGGACGCCGGGACGCTCGGCCCGCGCTACGTCTTCAACACCCACTTCTACGACCAGAAGGCCATCTCCGGCATCTTCATGTGGGGCAAGGCGGCCGACGGCCAGTACACCGGCGACTTCGGTACGGTCCGCGACCGCGCGGCGGCCTCCGGAACGGCCGGCATCGTCAGCGAGTTCGGCCACCCGCTCACCGGCTCGGTCTCCGACAAGGCCCCGACGATCGGCAAGGCGATGTACCAGGCCCTGGACTCCCGCCTGCCCGGCGCCACATGGTGGTCACGCCCTCAGGACTCGGGCCCCGTCCTCTCGGGCACCCAATGGCAGTGGGACATCTACCACGGCCGCCACCACGAACTCATGAACGGCAACCCCGACAAGGTCCTGACCGCGGCGGACGCGTGGAACGACGAAGACCTCTCGGCGGTCCGTCTGGACGACTCCGGCACCCCGATCCTGCGCCAGGACGCCCGGCTCCTGGACCGGCTGTACCCGAGCGCCGTGGCCGGCCGCACGGTGGCCTTCACCTACGAGGACCGGGCGCGCGACGGCTCGACGACGCTGACGTGGAACCCCGTTCCGGCCTCGCTGCCGAAGGTCCGCGAACTGGTGGGCGGAGGCCAGTACGGCCTCCTGCTCTGGCGCTCGACGGGCGCGACCGCACCGACGGAACTGCACCTGCCGGCCTCGTTCCCGAGTGCGACGACGACGGTGGTCTCGGACCTGGCTTCGGTACACGGACTGCCGGCGTACGCGGCAGGGGCACCGGTGGGAGTGGCAGCGGAGGTGGGCGGAACGGGAAGCAGGCGGCTGCTGCTGACGCCGGCGGCCGAGGGGCTGCACTACGCGCTGGTGACGAACGGAGCGGCGGCGCCGGCGCCGTCGGGGGAGCTGCTGTTGGCGGCGAAGGCGGAGCTGGCGGGGTGGGCGGAGGGGCGGGGCTGAGTCGGGCCAACAGCAGCGCGCCGTGATCGCCTATTGCTCCGAGCCCCTCTACGGGAACGGCACCTACCCACGCGGGGGAGTCAGCGCGTTCACCAGCTCCGCCAGCGCCACCGCCAGCGGCGTCAGCCCAGGCCCGGTGGGCCCACCCGGTTCCTTCATGTAGACGTCCCGCCGGATCTCGACCATCAGCGCGCTGACCCTGGCGTCCTTGCCGTAGTACTCCAGCGGTACGTACGTCCCGGCGAACGGGCTGTTGATCCCGGTTCCGCCGAAGTCCCCGAACGCCTCCTGCGCGAGGGCGAGAAGTTCGGGCGGAGTGTGGAAGGCGTCCGTCCCCAGGCAGATGGGCGGCCGCGGGCCGTCTCCGTGGAGTTCGTACGGCAGGGGCTCGCTCGGGTAGGAGTGGACATCGATGATCACGGCTTGCCCGGCCGCCTCCAGCCGGTCCGCGACGGCCGCTGTCATGGCCGCCGCGTACGGGTCGAAGTAGCGGTCGATCAGCGGCTGAGTGTCGAAGCCGTCGGGGCGGAGCGGCTCCCGGTGCGTGGTCCGCGTGTAGACCGCGCCCATGCCGACCGCGAGCATTTCCTCCCGCTCGTCGGGGAAGCGTTCGGGGTCGATCACCAGCCTGGACAGCCGGTTGACGAACTGCCAGGGCGTGACCGGGCAGAGTCCGGCGGCCGCGGTGGCCAGTTCGGCCGTGTGGGAATCGGTGATGTGGCCCAGCTCGGCCGCGAGCGCGTCGTCGTCCAGCAGGATCTCGTCGCGCACGGACGCCGGAAGTGCCCGCGAGGAGTGCGGTACGTGCAGGATGACCGGCGAAGCCTCGGCACCGGCCGGCAGATGGAAGGGCTCGCGCGCGTTCTCGGGGAGTGTGGTCATCGCCTTCTCGTGGGCCGGGGCCGGTGGCCGGTGTCGGACTCCACGACCGTAGCCGAGGGGAGCCCCGACGAAGGGTGGGCGGGCAGGTCGTGGCGACCGGACTGCCTGGTAACTTCTGCGAATTGTGACCAGCGGCAATGAGCACGAGGGGGGCGCGTGAGCGACGCGGGGGAGGACCGGGCGGGCACACGGCTGCCCGAGGGGGTGCCGCCGATGAGGCCACGATGGCTGCCGCGGATACCGGGCAGGCCTGATCAGGGGCCCTGGCGGCGCCGGTCCAACCAACTGCTGTACGTTCTCGCGCTGGCCGGGATGGGAGCGAGCGTCTGGGCGCTCTGGCTCACGCTGGAGGACATGGGGGAGAAGGCCGACAGCAAAGACCGGATCGCCGAGGCGTGCGCGGGACTTGTGGACGCCGAGGCTGTGCTGTCGCTGCGAGGCGGAGTGGTCAGGACGAAGGCCGACAGTGGGGCGGACGCCGGGCTCCGCATCGACTCGCTGCCGAGCGCCTGCCAGATCTACCGGGTACCGGAGTCCGGAGGGTCGGACGGCCTCTTTTCGCTGGTGGTCCGCACGGCCGACGACGACCGCCCTCTGCATGTCGTGGGCGACGAGAGCAGGCTGGAGCCGTTCCGGAACCCCGCGGGCCGCAGCGCCGACGACGAGGATGTGACCCGCACGGCGGACCACGCGGAGCCCCACCCCCTGGGGGACGGCGCGCTCGGCGACTACCGCGACGACTCCGTGACGGTACGGGCGGTGTGCGCGTCGGGGAAGCCCACGACTCTGTCCGTCACCGCCCGGGCCGACTACGAGGACGTGTCGGACCAGGACCGCCGGACGCTCGCCGAGGTCGCCCACGGGTCGGCGGCGAGGGCCGCCGCCCGGCTGAAGTGCGACGCGAAGCTGTCCGCTCTTCCGGCGCAGTTGCCCACGCCGGGACGGGAACTCGGCGACCCGAAGTCCGCGAAGGCGTCCTGCGGGTGGTACCGGGGCTACCTGGGCCGTACCGACCGGGGCCGACTGCCCGACCGCATGCTGGAGGCACCGCTCGGCGCCAAGAGCTCGACGGAGTCGTGCCTGTTGGCCGTCAGCCCTTCCGCCGTGGGTGAGATCGCCGACGATCTGAAGGAACCCGACAGGGAGTTTGCCGAACCGGCGCTCACCCACTCACCGTGGTGGATGAGGACATCGTCGTTCCTCGGCACTCAGGCGGAGTCGGTGGGCCACTCCGTCTTCACCGACACCACGTTCCTCAAGCCGGGCACGGCCGGGGGTGACGAGGGAGCAGGCGTCTGGTGGGCCTCCTCCCGCTGCGACGGGCGGCCTGCCCTGCACGCGCTCACCGTGAGCTACACGTACGACGGCGTCGTGAGCGGGCAGATGGCCGCGCTTTTGCGTGCGTACGTGGACGACGTGACCAAGCGCAGGGGGTGCACGGACGTCGTGTTCCCGCCGGCGTCGGCGTTCGCTCCGAAGTAGTGGGTGGCGTGGCGATTGTTGACCGGGGCGGGCTGCCAGGTGCGGGGTCGATCCTCGTCCGGGTCGGCTCTGCATTTGGCCGAGGTACGTGAACGGATGGCGTACGCCGAACGCAGCGGAGAACCCTTCGCCCGGGCGTTGGTGCGGTGCGAGGTGCCGTAACGACGCAGTCCGGGTGGATGCAGCTCGGCCGGTCACCGGGCCGGATGCGTCGGGGCGCTCGTGACCGCACAGCCGTCGGCAGCGCCCTCAGCCACTCACCGACCCGCTCCCCGACGCCGACGGCGTCACCTCCTCGTGCCCCGCCGGCGCGCCCAACGCACCCGGCCCCGTCGGCAGCCCCGGCTTCGGTGGCGTGCGCCGCAGCCGGGAGATCAGCGGTTCCGTCCAGCGCGCCGCCAGAGGGCCCAGGATCACCATGATCAGGACGTACGCCGTCGCGATCGGGCCGATGCGGGGTTCCGTCGCGACCGCGAGGCCCGCGATCACGATCGAGAATTCGCCGCGGGCCACCAGTGCGCCGCCCGCCCGGAGCCGGCCGCGGGGCGCGATGCCCGCGCGGCGGGCCGCGTACCAGCCCGTCAGGATCTTCGTGGCCGCCGTGACCACCGCGAGCAGCAGCGCGGGCAGCAGGACCGGCGGGATCTCGGACGGGACCGTGGAGAGGCCGAAGAAGACGAAGAACACGGCCGCGAACAGGTCACGCAGCGGGGTGAGGAGTTTGCGGGCGCCCTCGGCGACTTCGCCGGAGAGGGCTATGCCCACCAGGAACGCGCCGACCGCCGCCGAGACCTGGAGTTCCTGGGCCACGCCCGCCACCAGCAGGGTCAGGCCGAGGACCACCAGCAGCAGCATCTCGGGGTTGTCGGACGAGACCGCCCGGCTGATCAGCCTGCCGTGGCGGAGCGCGAGATAGAGGACGACGCCGACCGTGCCCAGTGCGATCAGCAGGGTGATGCTGCCGCCCGCGAGTCCCGCGCCCGCCAGCAGGGCGGTCAGCAGCGGCAGGTAGACGGCCATCGACAGGTCCTCGATCACGAGGACGCCCAGGATCACCGGTGTCTCGCGGTTGCCGAGACGGCCCAGGTCGGTGAGCACCTTCGCGATGACGCCGGAGGACGAGATCCAGGTGACACCGGCGAGGGCCACGGCCGCCACCGGTCCCCAGCCGAGGATCAGGGCGGCCGCCGCGCCCGGGACGGCGTTGAGGACGAAGTCGACCGCGCCCGACGGGTACTGCGTCTTGAGGCTGCCGACGAGTTCGGACGCGCTGTACTCCAGACCCAGCAGAAGGAGCAGCAGGATGACGCCGATCTCCGCGCCGACGGCGATGAAGTCCTCGCTGGCGCTGAGCGGCAGCAGCCCGCCCTGCCCGAAGGCGAGCCCCGCCAGGAGGTACAGGGGGATGGGGGAGAGGCCGATGCGGCCGGCGAAGCGGCCTATCAGCCCCAGCCCGAGGATGATCGCGCCGAGTTCGATCAGCAGGGTCGTCGTCTCGTGCACGGTCAGCCTCCGGCGATGATCTCGACAAGGGCGTCGACGCCCTCGCGCGTGCCGACCGCGACGAGCGTGTCGCCCGCCGCGAAACGGAAGTCGGGTCCGGGGGAGGGATGCGCACCGGTACGGCGGAGCACCGCGACGATCGACGCGCCGGTGCGGGTGCGGGCCTGGGTGTCGCCGAGGAGCCGTCCGGCGTACGGCGACCGGATGCCCACCGGGATGTGCTCGGTGACCAGGTCGATGCCGTCGGTCCGTACGGCATCGATGGGTTCCGGGTCGATCAGATGGGCGAGGGCGGTGGCCTCGTCCGACGAGAGCGGGACGGACAGCAGACACGCGTCGGGGTCGTCGGGAGCGAAGAAGCCGAGGAAGCGCCGCCCGTCGTGGTGGACGACGACGGATATGTGCCGGCCCGCCTCGGTCGTGAAGTCGTACTGCGTACCGACTCCCGGCAAAGAGGTACGACGGGTGCCCATGCTCGCCTCCCATGGCGTTGGCCGGCCCTCACCGAGGACGGGTGAGCCGTGATGTCCGAGAGTTCGAACAGTCTACGTAAGCCGATCAGTCCCGGCCCGTGTGGCCTCTCCCGGGCCGGGGCTGCTGACCTGCGGCTCTCGCACCTCCCGGTCGACCCGGCCGCTATCGGCGGGAGCAGCGCAGCTGCTCCGGGTCGACGGCGTCGGCCATCACCGGCATCCCCGCGTCGCCGGGGTGCAGATGGTCGCCGCTGTCGTACGCGGGCAGGATCCGGGACGGGCGGGCGGGGTCACGGACGGCCGCGTCGAAGTCGACGACCTCGTCGAACGCGCCGCTCTCCCGGACGAAGGCGTTGACCTCCTGGCGGAGCGCCTCGCCACCGGGGCTCCACTCCCGCCAGCCCTCGTACGGCATGACGGTCGCGCCGACCACGCAGATTCCGGCGGCGTGCGAGCGGTCGATGAGCTGCCGGTAGCCCGCGATGAGGGCGGCGGCGGTGGGCGCGGGGGTCGCCTTGAGGTCGTTGACGCCTTCGAGCAGGAACACGGTGTGCAGCCCGCGCTGCGACAGGACGTCACGGTCGAACCGCTTGAGGGCGCTCTGACCCGAGCCGTCGCTGAGGACCTTGTTGCCGGAGATCCCTTCGTTGGCCACGCCCTTGATCCGCGTGCGGGGATCGACGGCGAGCCTGCGGGCCAGGAAGTCGGGCCAGCGGCGGTTGGTGTCGGCCGTCGACGAGGCGCCGTCGGTGATCGAGTCGCCGAGCGTGGCCACGGCGCCGGTGCCGCGCCGGGCGTTCACGACGGCGGCGTCGAGATAGAACCAGGAGGTGGCGCGGTCGGTGTACGCGGTGGCCGCCTCGTCCGCCGCGTGGTCGCCCGAGGGGGCGATCCAGGAGGTCTGGAGCGCCATCTTGTGGCCGGTGGCCGGACCGCTCGCCTGCTGTACGTACAGACTGACCGCGAGATCGGCCTGCGGGCGGAGTGTGCCGCGCAGGGGGTCGCTGTAGACGGACGCGCCGGGCGCCAGCGTGACGGTGGGGGAGCCGCCGAAGCTGAGCTGCCGGTTGCTGCCGGGAACCAGCGCCGCGCCCGTGGCCCGCAGACCGGCGTACGCCCGGCCGAAGGTCACGGGCAGGGTGCCGAAGGTGTTGGAGAGCCGGACGCGCAGTCCCTCGCCGCCCACGCTGGTACGGACGATGAGGCGGTAGGTGCGCTCCTGGAGGGCGGTGGGGCTGACGAGGTCCGTACTGGCGGCCCAGGTGACGACGGGCGTGGGGCGCGCGATGGCGGGCACGGTGTCGGCGCCAGGGGCGGATGCCGGGGCGGGGGCCGCCCCGATCAGGGCGCCGGTCGCCAGCACGGCTGTGGTGACGTGCAGGGCCCGGGTGCGCAGCCGTAACCGGGATCTGGGGGTGGTGGGCAGGGTGGTGTTCATGTGTCGGGGTTCCTCCCTTGCGGCTCGGGACCCGTCGGGCCCCGGGGACGACGGCATGGACATGAGGCTGAAGGCATGGACATGCCAGTGAGGGTGCCGGGGCCATTCACTCGCGGCCGGGTGGGCGGTGTCCAGACCGCCCGGGACCGCGCCCGACCTGCGATGAACTCCCTTGCTGCGTAACGGGGTTACTTGCCGGAGGGCACGCCTCCTGGGATGATCACCGAGCGTTGAACCCTTGACCTGAGCACCTCCGCCCCCAAGGAGCCTCGTATGACCGGGACCGAGTCGACCAGCCCCAGGATCGACACCAGCAAGCCGCATCCCGCCCGTGTGTACGACTGGTTCCTGGGCGGCAAGGACAACTACCCGGTGGACGAGGAACTCGGCCGCCAGATCATGAGCATCGACGCGCGCGCCAAGCATGTCGCCCGGACGAACCGCTGGTTCATGCACCGCGTCACCCGCTGGCTGGCGGGGGAGGCGGGAATCACGCAGTACCTCGACGTCGGCACCGGCATTCCCACCGAGCCGAATCTCCACCAGATAGCCCAGGGCATCGCCTCCGAGGCCCGCGTGGTCTACACGGACAACGACCCCATCGTGCTGACGCACGCGGAGGCGCTGCTGCGCAGCACGCCACAGGGCGTCACCGACTACATCCAGGCCGACGTGCGCGAGCCCGAGCTCATCCTCGAACAGGCCCGGAAGATCCTGGACTTCGACCGGCCCGTCGCCCTGTCGCTCGTGGCACTCCTGCACTTCGTCGGCGACGCCGATCGCCCGTACGACCTGGTCGGCCGGCTCGTGGACGCGCTGCCGTCGGGCAGCTATCTCGTACTGTCCCAGCTCACCTCCGACTTCGACCCGGAGGCGGTCCAGCGCGGAGTCCAGATGTACGCCGCCGGCGGGGTCACCCTCGCACCGCGCACCCAGGCCGAGATCGCGCGCTTCTTCGAAGGTCTCGACGTGGTCGAGCCGGGAATCGTCCAGCTCACCCGGTGGCATCCGGAACTCGCCGTCGACGAGGCGACGGAGGGGAACGAAGGGGCGTCGCTGTACGCGGCGGTGGGGCGCAAGCCGTAGGTCGTCTCCGCAAGGTCTCGTCTGGTTCGCGACGCCCTGCACGCTCCCCCGTAGCCCTTCGGGCACGGGAGGTGCCCCCACGCCGCGTTGCCGATACGCCCAAGCTCCGCTACGAGGGCGCACCGGCGCCTTGCGATCGCACGCACCGGACGCCGCGACCCCCGCCCTCCGGGCGGACGACGATACTTTGCGGACACTCCCCAGCGGGTGCGCCGAACCGCGCCTCCGCGCGGACCGTCGTGTCGTCGCCGACACGGTCGACGGCATGGGCGGGTCGTCCGTCATGCTCCACGGCCGGCGCGCCCCCCCCCGCGAACCCGAGCCCGCCCCGTTCGCGCACGCCGAGGGCCTTGCCGGCGGTGGACGGAATCGCGCTGCTCAGGACGACGATGTCCGGCATCACCGGCGGAACGGCGGACGGTGGACGGTGGACGGTGGACGGTGGACGGTGGACGGTCGAGCGTGCAGGACATCACCGAGTGCCGCACGTGCGGAGGGCAGGACGCGGTCCGGGTCCACCGGCCCGCGGAGGCATCACCGGCGGAGTAGCCGGTGCCGTCCGGCCGGCTGACCGAACGGACCGGCCGCCGGCCACCCGAGCCGGCTCCCGCCTGTCGCGGATCAGCGCGTGAGCAACGTCGGCGTCGCCCGCTCCAGCACCTCCGAGACCCGCTCCCATGTCTCCATGTCCCTTTCCACCGGCGGAAGGTGGGCAGCGCGGCCACCCTGCCAGCGACTCGCCAGCGCCACCGGGTCCTCGCCCGATGCCGCTGCCGCCGCCAGCGCCGCCGCTCCCACGGCGACCAGTTCGTCGCTCTCGGGGATCAGCAGGGGCCGTCCGGAGAGGCGGCGTACGGTCTCCACCCAGTACCTGCCCCGCGCTCCGCCGCCCACCAGACGCAGTGGGCGCGAGGCGACGTCCGCGTCCGCCGGGTCCGTGCCGCAGGCGCGCAGCACCTCGTCGAGGGCGCGCAGCACGGTCACGACAGCGCCCTCGTAGGCCGCTCCGAGGATCTGCTGGCGGCTGGTGGTGTGCCGCAGGCCGGTCAGGAGTCCTGAGGCGGCGGGCAGATCGGGTGTCCGCTCCCCGTCGAGGTACGGCAGCAGGACCACCTCGCCGCCCGCCTCCGCCGTGTCCCGGCTCAGGCCGAGCAGAGAGGCGATCCGGTCGACGGCCTGGGTGCAGTTCAGGGTGCAGGCCAGCGGGAGGTACGTGCCGTCGGCGGCGGCGAAGCCCGCGAGGACCGGTGAGGCGGGCCGGGTGCGGGTCGCCGCGAACACCGTTCCCGACGTGCCGAGGCTCAGGGCCGGATGGTCGAGCAGCCCCGCGCCGCCGAGCCCCAGCCCGACGGCCGCGGCCATGTTGTCCCCGGTGCCGGCGGCGACCGCGATGCCCGTGGGCAGTCCGAGGTCCTCGGCCGCCGCGTCGATGAGGGAGCCGACACGGGTGGCGCCGGTCTCCGCGACCTCGGGCAGCAGATCCGCCTCCAGTCCGACGAGCTCCAGCAGCCGCGGGTCGTAGGCGCCGGTCGCGGTGGAGTACCAGCAGGTGCCCGAGGCGTCGCCGGGGTCGGTGGCGGCGCTGCCGGACAGCCGTTCGGTGAGGAAGTCGTGGGGGAGGCGGACGGCTGCGGTGGCCTTCGCGGCGCGCGGTTCGTTCTCCCGCAGCCACTGCCACTTCGCGGCGGTCATCGAGGCGACGGGCACCGAGCCGGTACGGGCGGTCCAGGCCTCCGGGCCGCCGAGCGCCTCCGTGAGCGCGGCGGCCTGCGGGGCCGAACGGGTGTCGTTCCACAGCAGCGCCGGGCGCACGGGACGGCCGCTGCTGTCCAGGACGACCAGACCGTGCTGCTGTCCGGCGACCGCGATGCCCGTCACGGCGGAGGCGGACACGCCGGACTCCCGCAGCCCGATGGCCACCGCCTCGCGCAGGGCGTTCCACCAGACCTCGGGGTCGGTCTCACGAGCACCGTGGTCGCCGCTGACCTGATGGGCCGCGCGGCCGACGGCGAGTGTCCTGCCGGTGGCCGCTTCGATGAACGCCGCCTTGGTGGACTGGGTCGAGCTGTCCACGCCGATGACGACAGCCTGCGTCGGCATTGCCTCCACCTCTCCGTCCGGGACCGGTCCCGTCCAGGGCCTATTTGGCCGTGGGAGAAACAAATTACGTCAACCCATGCCCGGGGAACAGGTGTTGCGGGGCTTCAGAGATGGGCGGGGGAAGTGCATTATTAGTAAGGCCAGAAAACAAACTGTGGATCGAAGGCGGTCATGGCGATGACGGAACGCTTCACCCCCACCCCCGAGGACCGGTTCAGCTTCGGCCTCTGGACGGTCGGCTGGCAGGGCAGGGACCCCTTCGGGGACGCGACCCGGCCGCCTCTGGACCCCGTCGAGTCCGTGCAGCGGCTCGCCGCGCTGGGGGCGTACGGCGTCACGTTCCACGACGACGACCTGATCCCCTTCGGCGCGACCGAGGCCGAGCGCGAGTCCCACATCAAGCACTTCCGGCAGGCGCTGGACAAGACCGGTCTCGTGGTGCCGATGGCCACCACCAACCTCTTCACCCACCCCGTCTTCAAGGACGGCGGCTTCACGTCCAACGACCGGGACGTGCGCCGCTACGCCCTGCGCAAGACGATCCGCAACATCGACCTGGCGGCCGAGCTCGGGGCGCAGACCTATGTCGCCTGGGGCGGGCGCGAGGGTGCGGAGTCCGGTGCCGCCAAGGACGTGCGGGCCGCGCTCGACCGTATGAAGGAAGCGTTCGACCTGCTGGGGGAGTACGTCACCGAGCAGGGCTACGACCTGCGCTTCGCCATCGAGCCCAAGCCCAACGAGCCGCGCGGCGACATCCTCCTGCCCACCGTCGGCCACGCGCTGGCCTTCATCGAGCGCCTGGAGCGGCCCGAGCTGTACGGCGTGAACCCGGAGGTCGGGCACGAGCAGATGGCCGGGCTGAACTTCCCGCACTCCATCGCCCAGGCACTGTGGGCGGGGAAGCTCTTCCACATCGACCTCAACGGGCAGAACGGCATCAAGTACGACCAGGACCTGCGCTTCGGCGCGGGCGATCTGCGGTCCGCGTTCTGGCTGGTGGACCTGCTGGAGACGGGCGGCTACGAGGGGCCGCGCCACTTCGACTTCAAGCCGCCGCGGACGGAGGACTTCGACGGGGTGTGGGCGTCCGCGGCCGGGTGCATGCGGAACTACCTGATCCTGCGGGAGAGGGCCGCCGCGTTCCGGTCCGACCCGACGGTGCAGGAGGCGCTGCGGGCCGCCCGGCTCGATGAGCTGGTCCTCCCGACCGCCGAGGACGGGCTGGCCGCACTGCTGGCGGACCGGTCGGCGTTCGAGGAGTTCGACGTGACGGCCGCGGCGGAGCGGGGCATGGCGTTCGAGGCGCTCGACCAGCTGGCGATGGACCACCTCCTCGGGGTGGCCTGACCGTCCACCGGGCGTTGCCCGGAGCTGCGGATCTCCGGGCGGGCCGGGCGGGCCGGGTGGGCCCGCCCGGTGGGCTCGACAGGTTGGACGGGCCGGGCGGGCCGGGGCTGTTCAGGCCCGTCCGGCGGAGGACGAGAGCAGGTCCGCCCGGCGGGGGTCGAGATCAGGCCCGTCCGGCGGAGGCTGCGGTCAGGCCCGCCCGGCGACCGAGGTGATCGCGTACGCCACCGGGTCCGTCAGCACGTCCTGCACCACCAGCGCCGCGGCACCCCGCGCGGCGTCCGCGGCGGGGGAGGACGCCCGGAGCCGGTCGCCGCCCTCCGGCCACAGGCCCGACACGACCCGTCCGCCCAGTTCCGCACCGGCGGGCGGGGCGAGCCAGGGCACCAGGGGACGGTAGATCCCGCCGAGCACCACGGCGTCCGGGTCGAAGAGGTTCACCGCACCGGACAGCACCCGGCCCAGCATCGCCCCGGCACGCTCCAGGGCGCTCAGCGCTGCCGCCTCACCCGCCCGGGCCCGTCGCTCCAGCTCCGCCACGGCCACCGCGCCGTTCGTCTCGTCGATGCCCGCGGCACGCAGCAGGGCGGACTGACCCGCGTACTGCTCCAGACAGCCGCGCGAGCCGCAGCGGCACTCCGGACCGTCGGGCGCGACGACGACATGTCCGATCTCGCCGGCGAAACCGTGCGCCCCGCGCAGCAGCTCGCCGTCCAGGACCAGGGCGCCGCCGACACCGATCTCACCCGTCAGATACAAGAAGGTCCGCATCGCGCCGAGGCCGCCGAACCACAGCTCGGCCAGCGCCGCCAGGTTGGCCTCGTTCTCCGAACGGACCGGCAGCGCGGGCAGCCCGGGGCGCAGGGCGGCGAGCGCGTCGGCGAACGGGAGCTCGGCGGCGACCTGGCTCCACCCGAGGTTGGGTGCCTGCCGCACGGTGCCCGCGGCGACCAGGCCCGGCAGCGCCAGCGCGGCGCCGACCGGCTGGAGCTCCTGCTCGGCCGCGGACGTCAGCGCGCGGGCCGCGATACCCGCGGCGCGCGCGAGCACCCGGGCGGGCGTCGCGCCGCGGTTGTCGAGGTGCTCGACGAGCCGGACCCGGTCGGTGCCCGCCAGGTCCACCACACACACGGACACATAGTCGACGTTGATCTCGACGCCGATCCCCGCGACTCCGGTGCGGGCGACCTTGAGCACCGTGCCCGGGCGGCCGGCCTGACCGCTGAAGGTCTTGCCGGACTCCGAGAGGAAGCCGCTCTCCAGTAGTTGTTCCACCAGGGAGGAGATGGCAGCGCGGGTCAGGCCCACCCGGGCGGAGACCCCCGCCCGCGTCACCTCACCGGCCTCGCGCACGGCTCGCAGCACCAGGCTCAGATTGTGTCGTCGCACGGTGTCCCTGTCGGCCTTGGGCTCCAGCGGTGTGCGGCCCACCGGGCCGGGCAGTGTCACGCGTGCGGGTGGTTCCACGAATCAGCCCTGTGGCCCGCGATATCCCAGGGACGCCTCGATCCGTCCGGCGAGACCGTCGCGGCTGACAGGGCCGCGGCCCGCCGAACCGGCCAGCCAGGAGCGGCACTTGCTGCTGAGCAGCAGCCCGAAGCTCTCCGCCTCGTTCTCCTCGGCCTGGTCGAAACGGGTCCTGGCCGCGACCTTGAGGACGGTGGCCTGAAGGTCCGCCTCGTCGGAGAGCAGCCGTGCGGCGACCGCCGCGCCGTCGACATGGTGGGTGCAGTGCCCGGCCTTCATGTGCCAGAGCTCATGGCCGAGGATGACCAACTGGTGGTCGGGCGCGGTGCGCTCCTCGATGACGATCAGGTCCTGGTCCGTCATGTCCAGCCACAGGCCGCTCGCCGTGCCCGGCGGAAAGGTGGCCGTGCGGTAACGCACGGGCCGGCCGCGGCGTTTGCTCATCACGCCGCACAACGCGCCGTAGAGATCGGTGGGTGCCGCGGGGGCGGGCAGATCGATTCCGGCTACCAGCTCGCCGCACAGCCGGCGCATCTCCTTGCCTATGCTCACCGTTCTCCTCTCCCCGTCAGCGGTTGTGCGCACACGTGCGGTGTCGAGCCTGGCCTGAAATCAGGGGTCCGTCGGGTCGGAGGGATCCGCCGGCGAGGTCGGTTTGACGCTCTCCAGCAGCATGTCGAGCCACTCGGTGACCTTGTCCCGGTGCTTGTCGGTGGGCAGTTGGGCCGCGCGCCAGGCGATGCCGCGTACTCCATGGTCCTGGAGCAGGCGCTCCAGCGGGTCGCCCTCGCCGGCATAGTCCTGAAGCAGCCGCTGCTCGGTGCGCTGCAACGCACCGTTGAGCGCGTCCGCGTCCTCGGCCGTGAGGAAGCCCGCGTGGACCTTGAAGAACCTCTGGATCGCATCGCAGTGCTCCATGGTGGGGCGACGGTCGCCGTTGATGAGAGCACCTGCCTGCTGACGTGACATGGCGGCGCCGTCGGCGATCTCCTGCTGCGTGTACCGGCGGCCGTTCGGCTTGAGCCGGGTTCTGCGCAGAAGGTCGAAGCGCTGCAGAAAGCGTGTCTGGAGATCGGGTTCGCCGGCCGGACGGCCGTCGAGCAGTGAGCCGACCACATCGGCGGGGACGCCCGAGGCCTCCGAGAGCTGATGCACGTCGAGGACCTCGCCGTGGCTGAGTCCGAGCTTGCCTGCGAGTTCGGCGACGCGGGCGACCGACGCCGCCAAGGGGCCTGCGGCTGCCGGGCCCGGAACCGAGAAGCCGTCTGTCACCAGTAGGTCTCCTAGATCACGCGAGGTCGCTCCGCACACAGTTGGCTGCCCGGAGATTAACCGCTTCGAGGAAATACAGCCAGGTCTTGCCACAGCTGTGGCGCGATCTGAACGCTCTACGGCGCGGAATGCCACGATAGTTGACATGGCTGCTCCCGCGGTAGCAGGATCGCCAGGCGGGGTGAAGATCCAAAGGGCGCTGCCGCAGCGGGACTTCGAGAAGGGTGGCGTTCTCGATGACACATGAGGCGGGCGTTGATCGGCCTGGTGTCCATGGTCGACGGACGTGTGCGGCGACGAGCCGCGGCACGGTCCGGTCGCGACGGCTGACCGACGTTCTCCGACGGCGCCGGGAAGAGCTCGGGCTGAGTGTGGCGGATGTGGCGGCACGGCTGGAGATCAGTACGGGCGCCTACGGCAGCTGGGAGCGCACACCGGCCCAGGAATGGACCGACGAGAAGCTCTCCGCGCTGGTCAAGGCGCTGGAGATGACGGACCAGCAGGGCGGCTGGCTGTTCCGCCTCGCCGTCGACCGCGATCCCCCCTACGCCTCGCCCGAACTGTGGGCCTCTTCTACGCCCGTAGCTCCGCTGGGGCCCGCGCGGCCGTCCGGACCGGCCTTTCCGTCCGGGCCTGTGCGTCCTTATGTACCGGTGCCCGCGCCCGCGCTGCCCGCCGAGCCGTCCTCGCCGGCCGAGCCGCACGACCCGGAGACGCAGGCGTATCTGCGGGACTACGCCGCGATGATGGACGCCGTGCCGCTGCCGTCGGTCCTCTTCGACAGCCGTTGGGACGTGGCGCACGTCAACCCCGCCTTCCACGCGCTGTTCCGGGGAGTGGGGGAGCACCCCACGGCCATGCCGGACCAGAACTTCCTGCGGTTCGTCCTCTTCCATCCGGACGCGGGCACCGTGCTCGGCGACCGGGAGACGAGCTGGTGCCTGCCGCTGCTCGCGCAGTTGGAATCGGCGCTCGAGAGGTACGAGGACGACCGGGTCCTTCAAGCCATTCGTGACGACATCGCCGACGATCCGATCATGGATGCCGCCTATCGGTGCGGGCTGCCGCACTGGATGCGGATCACGGGTGCGGCCGCCGTCCACCACGACGGCGCCGTACGGCCGTTGCACCACCCGGACCCGCGCTGGGGCCACACGGATTGCCGGATCGTCGACGAGACGCCCGCGACACTCCAGGACCGGGGCTTCACCCGGATGACGCTGGTGCTGCACGAACACCGGAGCGCGGCGCCGCCGTCCGCGCGCCGCGGCAAGCCGCATCTGCGGGCGGTCGCCGGCGGCTGAGCGCCGAGAGCGCCGACGCGTCGCGGGCGGGCCCGGCGTGGAGGCGGCAAGGGGGCTGCGCGCCCTCCGCGGCAACAGGCGTAACAGACGGGCTGTGCCCTCTGCCGTACCGGGCGAGGCCCCGCCGAGCCCGTCGTCCGGCCCCCGCCCGTGCCCTTGTCAGGTGCCCGTAGCGCCACGACCATGACCTCATGTCGCAGCAGACGCCAGAACCCACCGGTGATCACGCCCTCCCCCCTGGCACCAGCCGCAGATCGGTCCTCGCTGCCACGGCCGGCACCGTCACGCTCGGCGCGACGCTGACCGGAGCCGGAGCGACGCCCGCGGCCGCCGCGCCCGCCGTCACCGAGGAGACCGTCGCAGGTACCGCCCCGGTGCGGCGCGGTCGCACCCCGGACCGGGATCTCCCCGCCACCGCGCAACGCCCCTCCCGTGAACTGCGGGCCCTGCTCGCGGAGATCGACACCGACCGCATCGAGGCGACCGTGCGCAAGCTCGCCTCCTTCGGCACCCGCCACACCCTCTCCAGCCAGGACGACCCGAAGCGTGGCATCGGCGCGGCCCGCGATTGGATCTTCGCCGAGCTGAAGCGGTACGCGGCTGCCAGTGGTGGGCGGATGACGGTGGAGCTCCAGAGCTACATCCAGGAACCGGCCTCACGTATCCCCGTGGCGACCCGGCTCACCAACATCGTGGCCACGCTTCGCGGTTCGACGGACCCGGACCGCGTCTACGTCGTCTCCGGACACTACGACTCACGTGCCACCGATGTGATGGACTCCGTGGGCGACGCACCCGGCGCCGACGACGACGCCTCGGGTGTGGCCGTCGCCATGGAACTCGCCCGGGTGACCGCGAAGCGGCGCCCGGCCGCCACCCTCGTGTTCGCGGCCGTCGCGGGTGAGGAACAGGGGCTGTACGGGGCCGCTCACATGGCCCGGACGTTCGCGTCGGCCGGTGTCGATCTCCAGGGCATGTTCACCGACGACATCGTGGGCAGTCCGACGGCCGACGACGGCAGCCGGGATCCGCACACCGTCCGGCTCTTCGCCGAGGGCGTGCCCACCTCCGAGACCCCCGCCGAGGCGGCCACCCGTCAGTCGGTCGGCGGCGAGAACGACTCACGGTCGCGCCAGCTGGCCCGTTTCGTGCGGGACGTCGCGGACAACGACGCCACCGACACGCACGTCCGGGTCGTCTACCGCAGAGACCGCTATCTGCGGGGCGGCGACCACATCCCGTACCTCGAACGGGGCTTCCCCGCCGCCCGGTTCACCGAACCGGCCGAGGACTACGCGCATCAGCACCAGGACGTGAAGGTGGTCGACGGCAAGCAGTACGGGGACCTTCCGGAGTTCTGCGACTTCGCCTACATCGCCCGTGTCGCGAAGGTCAACGCCGCCGCGGTGTGGACCCTGGCCCAGGCGCCCGGCACCCCCAAGGGCGCGAAGATCCTCACCAGTGCGCTGACGAACGCGACCGAGCTGGTGTGGGAGCGGGGCGAGGAGAGCGATCTGGCCGGTTACGAGGTCGTCTGGCGGGAGACCACCGATCCGGAGTGGACCCACGTCGTGCGGGCGGGCGACACGACGCGGCACACCGTGGATCTGTCCAAGGACAACGTCTTCTTCGGTGTCCGGGCCGTGAACCGGGCCGGTCTGCGCAGTCCGGTCGCGTTCCCCGCCCCGCAGCGCTGAACACCGGACGGGTCAGGGCTCCGGAGCCGAGAACCGTTCGGGACCCGGTCCCGCAGAACGCCCCCAGCGCCCTGCGGGACCGGGCCCCGCCCCGCGAGGCCATGTCCCCGCCCTTCCCCCAGGCAGGGTCGTGGCCTCTTCCCCATCCCCCCATTTCCCCGTTGGTCTGTGTCCCCGGCTCGCCGTCGCCGGGCTGTCCTTCGTCGCGGCGGCTCAGCGCAGTGCGGCGACCGCCCACTCGGCGGCGACCACGACGGCCACTCCCGCGCCCAGTACCGCTGTGGCCACCCGTGTACGCCCCTGCTTGCTCAGGACCAGTGCGCTGCCGGAGAGGATCAGCGCGATCCCGTAGAACCCCATCGTCAGGACGGAGTGTGTGCTGCCGAGCCGCAGGACGAGTGTCAGACCGACCGCGATCATGATGAGCGCGGAGAGCACGATCCGGACGCGGCGTGCCTGACGTGGTGTGAGCCCCTGCCGCTCCGGGCTCGAACTGGCTTCTGCTTCTGACATGTCGGGAAGATTAGTCGTCTCGTCCCCGCTCAGGCGGTCGGGTCCGAGACGTGCGCCGCTCATGCGCTCCGAACGCTGCCGACGCCGGCCGTCCACAGGGGAGCGGTGCCGGTGAGCTGGCAGGCGACCAGGTACAGCGGAATCGGTGGTGTGTAGGGACTGGAGTCGTCGGGCCGCCGGATGAGCCGCGGGTTCACGGCCGGTACGCACGCTCCTTCGGCGTAGTGCGATGGCAGCGGCCAGGTCAGCTCCTGGTCGGAGCCGGCCGGCACGATCCACCACCACCAGTCGGTGTCGGCGAACACGCAGCCGTTGCGGGGCAGCCGGCCGAGCATCCGGAAGCCGTGCCGCGCGGGCACGCCCACGGCGTCGCAGCCCAGGGTGGGTACGACACTGGGCGGGAGCTCGAGCCGGGTCAGCCCGTGCGCCCTCGTTCGGCTGCCGCCCCGGACCAGGAGCGTCGCCAGATTTCTCAGCACGGCCTCGCCGCCCCGCGCGGAAAGTCCACCCCGTAGGGGATGTCCACGTGCGGCAGCTCCGCCCAGACGATCCGGCCGGCGCCGTGGTTCGGTACGTGTGCCCCCCAGGAGGTGGACAGGGACTCGACCAGCAGGAGTCCGCGTCCGCGCTCCTCCTCCTGCACGGCGTGGCACACATGCGGGCCGGTGGGTGTGCATCCCTGGTCCTGGACGCTTATCCGCAGGTGTTCGACGTCGTTGAGAAGTTCGCAGGAGACCAGGTGACCGTCCGCGTGCACCACCGCGTTGGTGACGAGCTCGCTGACGACCAGCATGGCCGTGTCATGGACATCGCCTTGTATGCCCCAGCACTGCAGGCGCTCACGGGTGAGTTTTCTGGCCCGTGAGACGAATTCGACGCGCGCCGGCAGCTCGAAGCCGTACCGATGGTGGTCGGCCTCTGAGCACGGGTCCAAGAGTGGGGCAAGGAGCGCGTCGAGGTTCACCGGACCACTGTCCCGCTGTAATAGTCACCTTGGCAAGGGCCACTCTGAAAAATTCAGAGTGGGCATATTCATCCATGCAGGCGCGTGGCACACTGCTCGCAACAGCACGTGGGGAGGTCTCGAAGTGAGTGAACCGCGGTCCGCCCCCACCGTGGGGCAGGTCGTACTCGGCAAGCGCTTGCAGGATCTGCGCGAGCGAGCCGGGCTGAGGCGCGAGGAAGCCGCAAAGGTTCTTCGTGTGGCCGCGGGCACCATTCGCCGGATGGAGACCGCCGAGGTTGCCCTGAAAATCCCGTATGTCCAGCTTCTGCTGAACGCATACGGGATCCACGAGGAGGAGGCGCGCGGCTTCATAGAGCTGGCCGAGGAAGCCAACAAGCCGGGATGGTGGCAGCGCTTTCACGATGTGCTGCCTGGCTGGTTCTCGATGTACGTCAGCCTGGAGGGCGCGGCCAGCATCATCCGTGCGTATGAGCCGCACTTCGTGCCCGGCCTGCTCCAGACGGAGGACTACGCACGGGCGATCATGCTCGGCGGCGCCGTCGGAGGGACCGACTCCGCGGACATCGAGCGTCATGTGGCGCTGCGGATGGAGCGGCAGGCCCTCCTCACCCGGCACGACGCCCCCAGGCTGTGGGTGATCATGGACGAGACGGTGTTCCGCAGACCCGTCGGCGGCCCCGGCGTCATGAGAGCGCAGATCGACCGGCTGCTCGAAGGCGCCCAACTGCCCAACGTCACCCTGCAGATCGCGGAGTTCTCGACCGGACACCACCCCGGCACCTACGGGCCGTTCGTGCTGTTCCGGTTCGCTGTCCCCGAACTCCCGGACATGGTCTACAGCGAGTACCTCACCGGTGCCGTCTATCTCGACGCGCGCCCGGAAGTGGCCTCGCATCTGGAGGTTCTGGACCGCATGGCGGCTCAGGCCGCGACTGCGCAACGCACGAAGGAGATCCTCGGCGATCTCCGCAAGGAGCTGTGAATGGATCACATATACAACGGCATGCCTGCCGCCGACCTGGGCGAGGTGGGCTGGCACAAGCCGTGGAGCGGCGGGAACGGCGGCAACTGCTTCGAGACCATGAAGCTTGCCGACGGCCGTGTGGCGGTGCGCCAGTCCGCCGATCCGGACGGGCCCGCGTTGATCTACACCTCCAGCGAGATCGCCGCCTTCATCCAGGGGGCCAAGTCGGGGCAGGCGGACTTCCTCCTCACCTGATCACTTTCCTGACCCCTCCCACCTTCTCCCACCTGCGCTTTTTCGATGCTCAGCTTCGCCTGCCAGGGCTTTTGGGCCGGTACACAGACACACGAACAGCATGTCGGCGGCGCCCCGCGGGGCGCCGCCGACATGCTGTTCCCGGGCGGGAGTCAGCGGGTGGTGCCCGGCGGGACCAGCGTCGCGAGGAACGCCTTCGGCGCCGAGACGTTCCCGGCCGCGTCGATCGTGCGGTGCTCGATCGTGTGCGTTCCGTAGTCGGGGGTCGCGTCGTCCCAGGGCACGGCGCGTGAGGCGCCGAGCTTGCCGTAGACGAGATCGTCGATGACGGTGCCGCCGGGGGTGAAGCGGAAGGGTGCGTCGGCGTCGGTCGGCCAGCCGTAGTACGTCTGCCAGCCGTCGCCGTCGACCCGGAACTGCGAGACGACGTGCCCGGCCCGGTCGTCGCGGGCCGTCAGCTTCATGGTGAAGGGGCCGTCGTACACGTACTCCACCGGTCTGCCCGGCCGGTGGACCGTGCGCAGGGGCTCGGACAGTGCGTACCGGCTGCTCGCCGGGCTCGCGTCCACCGTCCAGTTCAGCGTGGTGGCGGTCCCGGCGATCCGCGCGGTGAGGCGGTGGCTGCCCGGACGCAGCCGCAGCGCGCCGAGGTCGAGATCGCGATCGTTGCCGGAGTCGGCCAGCGGGCGGCCGTCGATGCTCCACCGCACGGCGAGCGCGCGGTCCGCGGGGTGCGTCGTGTCCGCGTACACGACCGCCTCCGAGCCCACCGGGGCTCCGGTGTCCGTGTGACCGGTGAAGGCGGCCGGGACCGCCTCGGGCGGGGTGGTCACGGCCGTGTCCACCGTCCAGGTGACGGTACGTGTCAGGGCGGACGAGCCGCGGATCGCCGGGTCGCGCACGAACGGCGTCGGGTCCGTGACCGTCGCGGTCAGCTCATGGGTGCCGCGCGGCAGACGCAGGTCGCGCAGGTCCAGCGTGCGTACGTCGCCGGCCCGGTGCAGCGGGCGGCCGTCCAGGCGCCAGACGACATCCAGCTCGCCGCCGACCGGATGCAGCGTCTCGACCCACACCGTGCGGTCGTCGCCGACGGGCCCGGTGTTCGGTGTGTGGCCCTGGAGGAGGTTCACCTTGCCGGAGATCTTCTGGACCATCACCTCGCGTCCCACCTGGTCGAACGCGTAGCCCAGTGTCTTCATGATCGAGTGCTTGCTGGGCCGCCAGACGCCCTTCGTGGCGTACATGCCGCCTTCGTGGCGCCCGATGACACCGCCCGACTCGCTCTTCTCGCCCAGCCAGCGCCACCACTTCGCGCGCTGCTGCGTCATCTGGTCCTCGGTGAGCACGGTGTGGTGGGCGGAGCCGGGCTCGCCGCCCTCGTGGGTGCCGCCGGGAACGCCGCGCCCGTAGTAGTCGTACTCGTCCTGCAGCTTGCCCAGCGAGTGGCCTATCTCGTGCGGGGTGATCAGCGAGGACAGGGCGTTGCCGCCGGAGGCGGTGGCGTACGTGCCGCCGGCGCCGCCGTAGGTGTCGCTGTTGGCCAGCGCGACGATCTGCCGGTTCGCGTCCGCCGACCCCGGCACGAGGTCGGCCAGCGCGCTCGCCGCCCCGCTGTTCACGGTGAGCAGGCGCTGCACGCTGCCCGCGTTGCAGCCGCCCCAGAAGCCCATGCCGAGCGCGGTGTCGCGGCGCGGGGACTCCAGCCCGGGGTCGCAGTCCACCCCGGACTCGGCCGAGGGGACCTCCACCGCCCAGACATTGATGTAGGAGCGGTAGGAGGCGAAGGGTTCGACGGACCAGAGCACGTTGAGGTGCTTGTCGACGTCGGCGCGGAAGGCGGGCATCTCGTCGGCGGTGTAACCGTCGCCCATGAGAACGATGTTGAAGCGCTTGTCGGCCGGACCGGTGGTCTGTACGGGGACGACGGTCGCGGCCTCCGTGACCGGTGGCGCCTCCTCGGCGGTGGCCGGGTCGGCGGCGGCCAGCAGACAGCCGGCCAGCAGGGCGCCCGCGGTGGCGAGCAGCGTCGCTCTTCGTGGTCGTGTACCGGGTGAGGTCATGAGGCGGGAGCGTAGGGGCAGGCTCAACGGGCCGTAAAGACAGATGAGTTGACCGTGTGATGGCCGAATGCCGTTGCGATGGTGCGCGGTCGGCCGGCTGGATGCCCCGCATGGCTCGTATTGCTCGTTCCGTACCCCTTGCCGCCCCCCAGCCCCTCTTTGTAGCTTGGCGCAAGCGCTTTCGGGAAGCGCTTTCTATGCACTCCCAACCGATGAGGTGAACGGGATGCCACAGTTACGAAGAGGCCGGCTGGCGCTGTGTGCGGGTGCCCTGCTGATGGCGCTGGTCGCGCCCGAGGCGCTCGCCCAGGACGACACACCGATCCCCGACCCCCTGCCCGATCCGACGGTCTCCCGGCACGGTCTGGTGCTCGAGGAGTTCGCCACGCTGCCGAAGAGCGAGTCCGTGCCCCCGCCGACGGACGGACGACTCAAGCGCTGGGCCCGGATCAACCACCTCGGGGAACTGCCCGACCACTCCCGGCGGCTGTACGTCCCCGACCTCAACGGCAAGCTCTACCTGCTCGACCGCCAGGGCCGCTCGCACGAGTACCTCGACGTGGGCGCCGCGGCGGGCAGCGACTTCTGGTCGCACCAGGGTCTCGGCAGCGGCTTCGGGTTCGTGGCCTTCCACCCCGCCTTCGCCAGGAACGGCATCTTCTACACCGTCCACACCGAGGCCCGGGCGGCGCTGACCGACAGGACACCCGACCTGCCCCACCCCGCCGGCACCCGGATCCACAGCGTGATCACCGAGTGGACCGCCGACGACCCGCGCGCCGCCACCTTCAGCGGCACCCGTCGCGAGGTGATGCGGCTGGGCTTCCTGAACACGTACCACACCGTCCAGGAGATCAACTTCAACCCCAACGCCCGTCCCGGGGAGAAGGATTACGGGCTGCTCTACATCGCTGCCGGGGACGGTGCCGCCGGTGTCGGCGGCACGGTCCCGCAGGACCTGACGGCGCCTCAGGGAAAGATCCTGCGGATCGACCCGCTGGGCAGGAACGCGCCCGGCGGCAAGTGGGGCATCCCGCGCTCCAACCCCTTCGTGGGGCAGCCGGGCAAGCTCGGCGAGATCTTCGCGTACGGACTGCGCGACCCGCACCGCTTCAGCTGGGACACCGGCGGCCGGCACCAGATGTTCATCGGCCACATCGGCGAGCACCGCATCGAGTCGGTGTACGAGGCGCGAGCCGGTGACAACTTCGGCTGGAGCAATCGTGAAGGGCCGTTCGCCTACCGCAAGGACGCCAATCCCACCTGCGGAGTCTTTCCGCTGCCCGCCGACGACGCGCGGTACGGCTACACGTATCCGGTGGCGGCCTTCGACCACAACCCGCCCCCGGACAAGCCCTGTTCGGACAGCGGCAACGCTCTGATCGGCGGCTTCGTCTACCGCGGCGGACAGGTGCCGGAGCTGTACGGCAAGTACCTCTACTCCGAGGGTGTCAGCGGGCGCCTCTTCGTCTCCGACGTCCGCGACATGCGCCGGGGACGGCCGCTCGCCGAGACCGTCCAGGTGCAGGTCTTCGACGCCGCCGGCGCACCGACCTCGATGCGGGCGCTCGCCGGGGACAGCCGCGTCGACCTGCGGTTCGGCATCGACCGCGCGGGCGAGCTGTATGTGCTGTCCAAGGCCAACGGCACGATCTGGAAGGTATCGGATGCGAAGTGACCGAGCCGGGCGCGCGGCGGCCGACGGCGGACGTCGCGAGGCGCGCCGCCGGGCGCCCAGGGGCCGTAGAGCTCTCCTCGCGACAGTGCTTGCGGCGGCACTGCTCCCGCTGACCCTGGCCCCCGAGGCGGCGACCGCCCAGTCCGAACCCGTCGCGCCGTCGCTGCGGCACCATCTCGTCGCCCACTACGACTTCGGGCATCCGGTGCGGGGCAACCCGTCGTGGGAACGCGACCGGGGCTCCTCCGGCACCGACATCCAGCTGGTCAACGGCGGTCAGGCGATGCGGACGTGGGACGACCGGCGCGGTCACGTCCTCCGGACGCGCCAGATCTCGCCGACGACGGCGGGCAACGACGACTGGAAGGCGGGGGTGTACGGGGCGAACGGCGTGCCGACCCTGCACGCGTTCAACAGCGCCCGCGAGGCCACCGTCATGGGCTGGTTCAAGATGACCGGCGAGAACCCCGCCCCCAACTCCGGCTCCGCAGATCCGGACGACCGCTACGGCGCCATCGGGCTCGCGGGTGTGCTCTCCGGCACCTCGCAGGGCCACGATGTGCGCGCTCTGCTCGAACTCATCAACGTCGACGGTGTGATGCGGGTCGTCGCCCTCGGCCGGCGGGTCGACGGAGGGAGCTCCCAGACCTTCGCCGCCGACGCCGACTGGCAGAAGCTGCTGCCCCGCGGGACCTGGGTCCACCTCGCCGCCACCTTCGACTACGACGACGGCACCATGGCGCTCTACCGCAACGGCCATGCCGTTACCGGCTTCTACACCCTCAGCGGCGACCCGTGGGCCATCGAGGGCCCGCCCGAACCGGACGAGGTCTCGCCGACGGACCCGCGCGGGATCAAGATCGGTGGCAGCTATCCGCAGAACACGAGGGAGGGCAATCCTTGCGACTGCCGGATGGACGACCTGATGTTCCTCGACCGCGCCCTCGTACCGGACGAGGTGAGGGCCCAGTACCGACGGACCGGGTAAGGGGCCGCCGGAGCTCAGGGCGAAGGCCGCCGGCCCCGACGGTGAACAGCGCGACGGCAACCGGTGAGGAGGAGGCGGCGACGGCGGATGCCGCGCTGTTGAACACTGGGCGAACGGGACTGCGGAGCGGTTCGGGTGGCCTGTCCACGCGGGCACCGTGACAGCGAGTGCCCGCTCGCGGTGGGCAGCGATCCGGAGCGCGGAGGCGTCGCGATGGAGAGGTTCGTCCACAAGCACCTGACGTCGGCGGGGATCGTGGTGTCCGCAGGCGTGATCGGACTGACGGTGAGCGCGACGCTCAACGACCCGGCACAGCTGCCGGGTCGGTGGTTCCTCGCGGCGCTGGTGGGCTGGGGCGCGCTGTGGGGAGCGATCTCGACGACGGGTCTGCTCCAGGGCGGCGATGTCGCGCTCTTCCGCGCGGCCGTGCCCGTCGCCGATCCTGCCGCCGTGCCCGGGCGAGCGGCCGGTCCCTGGCGGCGGGCCAGGTCCCAGGCCGTCGCCTTCGGTGTGTGGACGGTGATCGCGGTGGCTCTCGCCTTCGTCGCGCCGCTGGCTCCGGTCTTCCCCTTCTTCTGGGCCGTGGATCCGCTGCTGCGGGCCGAGCGGGCGGCCCGCTGGGAGCGACGGCGGAACGTACTGCTCTGGCAGGCAACCACCCTCTGGCAAGCAAACACCGAGGCATCGCGCCCTTCCGTTCCTGCCGGCCGTCCTTCCGTCTTCACCACGCCCCGTCCGCGAGGACCGATCCAGAGGGAGACGCCGGGAGCGGACCTGAGCCGCTGAGCCGCCCGGGACGTGTGGAGAGCCGGGGCGCGCGAGGAACCGGAAGCGCATCGGGCACACGCAACCAGAAGGGCGACCGGCCGGGCCGGTACGGAGGCGAACCTGTGCGTTCCCCGGCGTGATAGACCGTTACCCGTTGGGTGAGGACGACACGGCCGGGGGATGCGGTGCGGGGACGAGGACTGCTCGGCTACCAGGACGCGGTGGCGATTCTGACGGGCGACAGCGCGGGGCTCGCGGCAGCCGACCGTGCGCTCGGCGGTGCGCTGTCCATGGCGACCGGCGGAGTCAGCGACGCGGTGTTGAGCGTCTTCGACGCCCAGGGGCGGATCCTGCGCCTGGGGCGTGATCTGACGTCGGGACTCCGCGGGAATCTGGGCGCTGCCGATCGCGCCTCACGCACCGAGTTACTGGCCGCCGCGCACACCGTACTGGTGGTCACGGCGTACTTCGAGGCACTCGGAGAGCTGGAACTGCCCTTCCGCCTCGAGCAGTTGGAACTGACCCGTCGTGAACAGCTGACGCTGTCCGGTGCCGGGGACGAGCAGGGGTTCCTGGCGACGCTGCTGTCCGCCGGGGTGCCGCAGCCCGCTCCGCACCTGCCGTACGAGGACGCCGTCCGCGCGATCCACCGCTGGTACTGCTCGTGCTCCGGGCGGCTGGTGGGCTTCGTCGAAGGGCTCGCCGTCTGGGACCGGCTCGACGAGCGCTGCCGTGCCACCGCCGTGGACGCCATCACTCATCCACTGAACGATCTCGCCGTGAGCCGGTACGAGGAGCTCTACGCACAACTGGCCTTGGAGGTACCTGAGTTCGGGTTCTGGACCGGCCGGGTCGATCATCAGGCAACCCGCGTGACGGTGCGTCAGGCACTCGCCGGAATCGAGACCGTACTCGCGGGACTGAGTGCCCCCGGACCGCTTCAGCACGCTGCGGCGGCCCTCGCGACCGGCTACCGCGCCGCTCTGCCCCGTCCGATCCTCTCCGAGGTCAAGGCGTCCGCGGACATGACGATCCCCGAGCTCGGCGAGGGATACGTCGACCCCGACTTCCGGGTCCGTGCGGTACTCGACGGCGCTCACGGACCGGCCGAGGAAGGGTGGTGGGAGTCCGAGCCCGTACGGTCCGACCTCACCGAATATCTGGCCGGCGTCCTCACCTCCGTCGCCGCGACGACCGCCCCGCTGGTCGTCCTCGGCCAGCCGGGTGCCGGGAAGTCCGTGCTGACCAAGATCCTCGCCGCCCGCCTTCCCACCGCGGGATATCTGCCCGTACGGGTCGTGCTGCGCGACATACCCGCCGACGCGGACGTCCAGGACCAGATCGAGTACGCGGTCCGCGCCGCGACCGGCGAGCGGGTGTCCTGGCCCGAGCTGGTCCGGGCGGCCGGCAGCGCGGTGCCCGTGCTGCTCTTCGACGGCTTCGACGAACTGCTCCAGGCCACCGGCGTCAGTCAGTCCGACTTCCTGATCCGGGTGGCCCGCTTCCAGGAGCGCGAAGCCGACCAGGGGCGGCCCGTGTTCGCGCTGGTGACGAGCCGCACCGCCGTCGCCGACCGCGCCCGCTACCCGGACGGCGCGGTCGCCCTGCGGCTCGAACCCTTCAGCCGCCGCCAGATCGAACGCTGGCTGGCGGTGTGGAACCGGCTCAACGAGCCCGGGCTGACCGAGCGCGGACTGCGGCCGCTGACCGCGGCCGTGGCCGCCCGCCACCGGGTGCTCGCCTCCCAGCCGCTCCTGCTGATGATGCTCGCGCTGTACGACGGCGCAGCCAACGCCCTTCAGGGCGCGGCGGGTGACGACGAGCCGCTCGGCGAGGCGGAGCTCTACGAACAGCTGCTGGTCTCTTTCGCGGTCCGCGAAGTGGGCAAGTCGGCCGAGGCGTGGACGGCCACCGAACTGGTCCAGCGGGCCGAACAGGAGCTTCAGCGCCTGTCCCTGATCTCCTTCGGCATGCTGAACCGCCGCCGCCAGTGGATCACCACCACCGAGGCGGAGCAGGATCTGGCGGCACTGCTCGGCCGGGCCGAGCCGCCCGGAGACGGCTTCCGCGCCCCCCTGAACCGGGGAGAGATCGCGCTCGGCCGGTTCTTCTTCGTCCAGCGCGCCCAGGCGAGCCGTGACGACCAGCGGCTGACGACCTATGAGTTCCTGCACGCGACCTTCGGGGAATACCTCGCCGCACGGCTCGCCGTCCAGCTCCTCGAAGGACTGCTCGACCAGCGGCCCGCGCTCGCGGTCGGACGCGTGCGGGTCGACGACGACCTGCTGTACGTCCTGCTGTCCTACGCGCCGCTCTCCTCCCGCCAGATGCTCCGCTTCGTCGGCGCCAGGATCCGCGGGATCGCCCCCGAGGACCGGACCAGGCTCGGCGAACTCCTCGTCACGGTCATGGCCGAACACTGGGGCCGTACCGAGCACCGGTTCGCCGACTACCGGCCCGCCTTCCGGGCCACGTCGTCGCGCCACGGTCTCTACGAGGCCAACCTGATCATGCTGACGCTGCTGGTCACCGGCGGGATGCGGGCCGGTGAGCTGTACCCCGACGACGACAATCCTCCGGGCACCTGGCACCGGCGGGTGCTGCTGTGGCGGTCGGCCTTCACCGAACCGGAGTGGACGGACTTCGCCCTGGCCCTGAGCCTGCGCCACACCTGGCACGAGGGCCGGGGGGAGCTCGACATCAGGCCGGCCGAGGACCTGCTCGACTCCCCGGAGCCGGTGGACGCCTTTTGGCTGTACGGCCGTCCGCCGGGGAGCACGGACCGCAACAGAAGGATCAGCTGGGCGCGGCCCTACCCGGACCAGATCCGGCACAAGCTGGCGGTGTCGGCCGGTACCAACGACGGGGTCGTGCTGCACGCGGTCGACCCCCTCTTCCGCCGGCTGGGCCCCGCCGTCACCACCTTTGTGGCCACCCCGCGGGGTGCCGCCACCTCGGTGGCCCACGGTCTCACGGCCCTGTGGCTCGCGAGCGGCCTCGGTGCGACGGGGAGCGAACTGGCCGCGCTGTACGAGCACTGCGCGACGTTCCTCGAACCGTGGAGCGCGCTGGACGAGGAGTCGCTCGGGCGCACGGCTCGTCTCGTCCTCGGGCAGTTGGTCACGGACGCCGCCCTGCTGCCCCCTGCCGTCGTCTGCGCCGTACTGAACGCACCCGCCATCGAGCGCTTGGACACCGAAGGCCTCGCCCTGGCCGTGACCGCGGGCCTGACGGCCCTGCACGCCCACCCCTGCGACGCCACCCTCCAGCAGTACACCGCCATCTACGCCGACGCCCTCGGACGCGCGTATCCCGCGAGGCTCTTCGGCCTGTGGTCGCAGAACCCGTGGCACGAGGAACGGCTCCGCCCGGAAGTCGCACGGCTGCTCGCGACCCTGTCCGAGGACGACCTGAGCCCGGTCCCCGCCGAACTCCTCGACCGGGCGCGCAGGTCCGTCAACGGCTCGGCGGCGCGACAGCCCGGATCCGGGTGATGCGGTACTGCCCCTCCGGGCCCGGCAGGCTCAGCCCAGATCGAAGAGATTCCGCAGGCCCAGCCGGTACCGCGTCCGGTCGTGGCGCTTCAGCGCCTCCACTTCCGGAGCGCTGAAGAGGGGTTTCACCGTGCACCGGGCGGCCGTCGAACCGACGCGGTCCAGCAGGCCGTTGACCGCCGCGCGGGCCGAGGCGTTCGCGCCCTCCATCGTGGCGAGGTCGATGTCGACGGAGACGTAGTCGCCCGCCAGGAAGAAGTTCGGGATCTTCGTGACGGCCGCCGGGCGGTTGTGGAGAGTGCCGACCGGGTGGATCAGCAGTTCGTCGTCGTTGGTCGGGTGGGGGGTGCCGATGCCGTCCACGCCCGGGTCCAGGAACCACGAGTGCAGCGTGCTGTCCTTGAGCACGACCAGGCCGGTGTCGTTGAGGGCCGCCTTCAGCTGGGCCCACACCTCGCGGGCCACCTGCTCGCGGGTGCACTGCTTGGCGGTCTTGCCATACAGGATGCCGGGCCGGTCCCACTCCGAGATGTCCACCGAGACGCAGTCCACGGCCACGCCGTCCCCGTAGTCGGCCGGGAAGTCGCGGTCGGGCCAGTGCCCGGCCTGCTGAATGGCCGTCAGGGACCATGGGGAGTCGATGCAGTTGAGATGCCCGTCGATCAGTGGCGCGCTCTCGGTCAGATAGAACTGGATGCCCGTCATCCAGTCGGTCTCCAGCCGGTCGCACCGCGCCAGCTGCGGATCCGCGGCACGGAGCCCGGCGCCCCAGGTCCGGCGCGCGTGCTCCACGGGCATCGCGGAGATGTAGTGGTCTGCGGTTTCCGTCCGGCGCACGCCCTGCGGGTCCTCGATCACCGCGGAGGTGACCTTCCCGGAGCCGTACGTCACGTCCCGGACCGTCCAGCCCACCCGGAACTCCACGCCGAGCCCGGTCAGATGCTCCACCCACGGGTCGATCCAGGCTTCGTTCGTGGGGGCGTTGAGGATCCGGTCGAGCGGCCCGTCGGCGCCCCTGCCGAGCGCGTTGAAGGCGAACGCCTCGAGGAGCGTGGCGACCGTGCGCGTACTGGCCTCCTCGGCCTTGGTGGCGACGATGTTCCTGGTGAGCCCGATGGCGAGGACGCGCTGGTAGTCGTAGCTCATCCGGCCGGCCCCGATGAAGTCCCACCAGGGCGTGGCCTCCCAGGTGGCGTCGCGGCGCTCGGCGCAGCTCGTGAGGAAGACCAGACCCCGGTTGACGAAGTACGCGGTCTCCAGCGGCGGGATGCCCAGCGCGGTGTCCAGCAGGGCGGTCAGCGCGCGGCGGATCTCGTCCAGGGTGAGATCGGCGGGCTTGTGCCCCGGCCAGGGGAGCGGGATCCGCAGATCCTCACGGCCGGTGCGCGTGAACGACATCTCGGGGGGTGCCACGAGGTTGTCCCACACGCCGTTCGGGTTACCCGGGAAGGGGATGCGCCGCATCGTGTCCGGGAGGTTGTGATAAATGCCGGGAATGAAGCGGAAGCCGTGCTCCGCGGGTAACGGCTTTCTGGTGCCCTTCGCGCTGCCGGGCACGTCCATGCTGCGCGCCTTGCCGCCGAGCGCCCTGCGTTCGTACACCGTGACCCGGAACCCGCGCTCGGCCAGTTCGTGCGCCGCCGTCAGACCGGCGACCCCGCCGCCGAGCACGGCGACCGACTGTGCGGCACGGGCCGCGGTGTGCCCGGCGGCCGCGGCCGGAGCCGCCGCGGCCGTCGTGGCCAGTGCTGCCGTACCGCCGACCGCTGCCGCCCCGGCCATGAAGGTGCGTCGTGAGTTGCCCACCCGGTCCATCCCCAACCCCTTACCGACGGTAACAGTCGCGTCCGGCGCAGGAGCATACGGAGATCCCCCATGACCCGGAAGCCACACGTGCGCCCATTCGTTCAATGGCTGGAAAATGGACCCATGTCCCGACGCAGCTCCCGCTCCCGCCGCACCGACGAGCCCGCCTTCTCCGCCGCATCTCCGTGCCCCTGTGGGCTGCCGGCCCCCTACGGCGAATGCTGTGGGCGGTACCACTCGGGCGCCGCCGCCGCGCCGACGGCCGAGCTGCTGATGCGCTCGCGCTACAGCGCCTTCGTCCTGCTCGACACGCAGTACCTGCTGCGCACCTGGCACCCCGCCACGCGGCCCGGTCACCTCGAACTCGACCCCGCCATGCACTGGGCCGGTCTGGAGATCCTCCAGACGATCGACGGCAGCCCGTTCCACTCCTCCGGCCTGGTCACGTTCCGCGCCCGCTACCGGCACCACGGCAAGCGGGGCGCGCTGCACGAGCGCAGCACCTTCGAGCGGCAGGACGGCGCGTGGGTCTACGTGGACGGCACCTTCCTCGACTGACGCGCCTCGACCGACGCGCCCGGGACGAATCGCCGGATGCGGAGCGGGTCAGGCGCCGGTGGTCGACCCCGGACGCACGATCATCAGGACCGTCACGGTCGCCCAGAGCAGATTGAACAGGCCGGTGTACATCGCGAGCCGGGAGCCGGCGAGCGCGCCGAAGTCGTCCAGCACGGCGCCCTGCCCCGGCAGGACGAGCAGTCCGAGGACGAGGGCGGCCACCACGGTGAGCACGATGGACACGATCAGCCAGGTGTCACCGAGGACATGGAGACTGTTGGCGGTGGCCAGACCGAAGACCGGTACGACCACCCCCACCAGGGCGTAGACCCGGCAGATGCGGTGCAGATTGCGTACGGCACCCACCGCCTGCCCGCTCTCCGGCTCGGCGGCGGCGCGCCGGACCGCGGCGGGGAAGGCGCTGGCGGCGACGGTCACCGGACCGATCGCGATGATCGCGGCCAGGACATGGACGGCGAGCAGGAACTTGGTCACGCCGCGACGCCCTGTCGCCCGGCGCCACGGGCGCTCCAGACGGTGCCGCGCCGCTCGTACTGGAAGAGCTGCTCCACCGCGTGCGCCACCCGAGGCCCGAGCTCCCGCTCCAGGAGATACAGACCGACATCGAGTCCCGAGGTGACACCACCGCCGCTGACCAGGTCGCCGTCGTCGACGACCCGTGCGTCGATCGCGTGCACGCCGGCCTCGGCGAGCGCGTCGAGGCCCAGGTGATGCGTGGTGGCCCGGCGGTCGCCGATGAGCCCGGCCATGGCGAGGAGCAGGGAGCCGCCGCAGACGGTGGCCATGGTCAGACCGCGTCGCTCGCACGCGGTCCTGAGCAGGGGAGCGAGCCCGGTGCCGAGGCTCCGGCCGAGGATCGCTGCGACGGTGTCCTCGCCGTCGTCGTCGGAGATACGCCCGGCGGCGCCCGGCAGGACCACCAGATCGGCGCGGCCGGGGTCGAGCGCGGCCATGGCCCGCAGCGAGAGCAACCCCATGCCGGACGGCACATCGCGCGGGCCTTCCGCGGAGACCAGCTCGACGGTGAGGTCGCCGCCGGCAACCGCGCCGCCGGCGCCGAGGACTTCGTAGGGGGCGATCACGTCCAACGGGTCGAAGCCGTCGAACAGAACGATCTGGGCGTGCATCGGCACCGGTCCTTGTCTCTCGTGTCCGGGCACCCGTCCGGGGACCCGGAACGACGCTATGGACCGTGCGGGAGTGCCGACAGTGGCGTGAATGCCACAGTCCAACGGATTCCCGCCAGCAGGGGATTCAGTACGCACGGATACGGGGAGCAGCCCGGGGCCGCTTGGCCGGAACCCGCGGAGCACCTAGGTTGTGGCCATGCACACCGTGGCCGTACTCGCCCTGGACGGCGTCATCGCCTTCGACCTGTCCACCCCGCTCGAGGTGTTCACCCGCACCCGGCTGCCCGACGGCCGGACCGCCTACCGGGTCCGTGTCTGCGCCCCGGCGGCGGAGATCGACGCGGGCGCGTTCACGCTGCGCGCGCCCTGGGGTCTGGAAGCGCTCGCCGAGGCGGACACGATCATCCTGCCGGGCTGCGCCGACCCGACGGTGCCGGTGCCCGAGGATGTGGTCACGGCCCTGCGGGCGGCGGCCGCCCGCGGCACCCGTATCGCCTCGGTCTGCGCGGGTGCCTTCGTCCTGGCAGCCACCGGCCTGCTCGACGGTCTGCGGGCCACCACCCACTGGCTGGCCGCGGACGCGCTCGCCCGGCTGCACCCACGGATCGAGGTCGACCCCGATGTGCTCTACGTCGACAACGGCCAGTTCCTCACCTCCGCGGGCGCGGCCGCCGGCCTGGACCTGTGTCTGCACATGATCCGGCGCGACCACGGTTCCGCGGTCGCCGCCGACGCGGCCCGGCTGTCCGTGATGCCGCTCGAACGCGAGGGCGGTCAGGCCCAGTTCATCGTGCATCAGCTACCGCCGAGCCCCGACGGCACCGCGCTGGAGCCCGTGCTGCGCTGGATGGAGGAGAACGCGCGACGTGAACTCACGGTCGCCGAGATCGCCGCCCGGGCCGGGATGAGCCCGCGCACGCTGAACCGCCGGTTCCGCGAGCAGACGGCCAGCACACCGCTCCAGTGGCTGCACCGGGCCCGGGTCCGTCAGGCGCAGTATCTGCTGGAGACGACGGCGCACTCGGTGGACCGGATCGCGGCACAGGTCGGGTTCGGCTCACCGACGGCCTTCCGCGACCGGTTCAAGCGGCAGGTGGGCACCAGCCCGCACGCGTACCGCCGCGCGTTCCGCGGCGGGCCGGCGGCCGAAACACCGGTGGCCGCCGCACAGCGGATCTGACACCCGCAGATCTCCCGGACCCCGCACCGCTCACCAGCAGCCGGCACGCGCGTGCGGCGACCACATCGCGCGACCGCAGCCCTCGCGCGTTCGGCACCCGCCTCCGGCACCCACATCGTGCCCCCGCAGGCTTCAGCGGATCTGACGCCCCGAGATCGCCCTCGCGATCACCAGACGCTGGATCTCACTGGTCCCCTCGAAGATCGTGTAGATCTTGCTGTCGCGGTACATCCGCTCCACCGGGTGCTCCCGGCTGTACCCCGCGCCGCCCAGGATCTGCACCGCTTTCTCCGACGCCGCCACCGCCAGTTCGCCCGCGCGGAGCTTGGACATCGAGCCCTGTGCCGCGTCGAAGGCGCGGTCGTTGCGACCCATCCAGGCGGCCTGCCAGATCAGCAGCCGTACCGCCTCGATCTCGGTGCGGATGTCGGCCAGCGCGAAGGCGATGGACTGGTTCTCGATGATCGGACGGCCGAACGCGACCCGGTTCCCGGCGTAGTCGAGCGCGTACTCGTACGCGGCGCGGGCGATGCCGAGGGCCTGTGCGCCCACCGTGGGCCGGCTGACCTCGAACGTGGCCATCGCCGCCTGGGACTTGGCGGTCGTGCCCTCGCGCGCCCGGGCGAGGCGTGCGTCCAGCTTCTCCTTGCCGCCCAGCAGGCAGTGGCCGGGGACGCGGACGTCGTCGAGAAAGACGTCGGCCGTGTGGGAGGCCCGCAGCCCCAGCTTCCTGATCTTGCGGGCGCCCTCCAGGCCGGGGGTGCCGGGCGGGACGATGAAGGCGGCCTGGCCACGGGAGCCGAGCTCCGGGTCGACGGAGGCCACGACGACATGGACGTTCGCGATGCCGCCGTTGGTGATCCAGGCCTTCTGGCCCTGGAGCGTCCACTCGTCCCGGGCCTCGTCATAGCGCGCTCGGGTCCGCATCGCGGAGACGTCCGAGCCGGCCTCCGGTTCGGAGACGCAGAAGGCGGCGACCTTGGGGTCCTGTTCGTCGCCGTAGCACTGCGGGACCCACTCGGCGAGCTGGTCGGGGGTGCCGGAGGAGAAGATGCCGGCGACGGCGAGCGAGGTGCCGAAGAGGGCCATACCGATGCCGGCGTCGCCCCAGAACAGCTCCTCGTTGGCGATCTGCAGGGAGAGGCCGCTCGGGTCCCCGTACATGTCGGCCAGCGACTCGAATCCGTACAGGCCGATCTTGGCGGCCTCCTGGATGACGGGCCACGGGGTCTCTTCGCGCTCGTCCCATTCGGACGCCGCGGGGCGGACCACATCGGCAGCGAATCCGTGGACCCAGTCGCGCAGGTCCTGCTGCTCCTCGGTGAGCTGGAAGGAGAAGCTCATGGTCAGGCCTTCGGGATGTCGAAGTAGCGGGTGAGGCCCGCGGCCAGTGCCACGTCCCCGGCGATCTTGAGCTTGCGCATCATGAACATGGTCACCGGGTTCCCGTTGCCCGAAACCAGCTTGAGGAACTCGGCGTCGCCCATGACGAGAGTGGTGCGCGGTTCCTGCTCCGAGCGGCCCTCGTGGACGGTGCAGGTGCCGTCCGAGATCGAGGTCTCGAAGACCTCCTCGGTCTCACCGGTGATCTTCCAGCGGATCAGCGCGTCGACGGAGCCCGCGTTCTCCGGACGGAACTGCTGCTTCATGCGCCCGAACACCTCGCGGAGCACACGCCCGCGCAGCTCGCCCTGCATCACATCAGCGAGTTCTCTGCCGGAGAGCCCCTTGACGATCCTCGCGAACTCCTCGGGCGAGACCGCCGAGAAGTCGAGTGCGGCGAGCTCGTCGCCGATGTTCTCCGCCACAACGCGTCCTTACTCCGGAGTCAGCTTACTTCGGAGTAAGGTAGCCGCGCGGTCGTGACGTCGACAAGGGGCCGCCCATCGGCGGTGGAGTGTGGAGGGGGCGTGCGTCCGGGCAGGGGTGGGATCAGTGGACGCCGCCGGGGCCGATGACCAGCCGCGGGTTGTAGGCGGCGAGGATCTTGTTCGCCCGGGCGAGGGCGGAGAGGGCGTGCTCGCGGTCGGCCCGGTCCTCGTTGCACAGAGGACCCCGGAACCGGTTCGCCTCGCGCGCGGCGCAGTCCGCGTCGACCTCGGCCTGCAGGATGTCGATCGGCATGCAGGATCCGATCAACGCGGCCACGCGGTCGGGGATCGGCACGGGGATGAGGGGCGACGCGGTCACGTGTGTAGTCCTTCTTCTTCGGTCGGGTGCCGGTGGTCGGCGTCCCACCCCTCCATACGTACCGGACGAGCTTCCGTGTTCGTCTTCGGGGATGTCTCTGTGCGGCAACCGTTTCCGGCCGCCTGATTGATTTCTTGTTACGCGGGGGTAAGTTGACTCCCGAGTAAGTGCTGAGTCCCGTCAACTCACCGTCCACGAGCCGCGAACCGGAGCCGACCATGGGCGTGCGCAAGGATTTGAAGAAGGCGAAACAGCGCGGCGACCTCGCCGACCGTGCTCCTGTCGAGTTGATCAGGAACAACGGTGTCGTACGAGAAGTGCGCACCACGCGGCTTGCCCGGCCCCCTGCCTCCGGCAGCACCGGCGACATACCTTACGCGAACGCCGAGCAGTCACCCGCATCGGTGGTCCTGCGACGCAAGGGCGACGACGGACAGTGGCTGCCCGTCACCGCGGCCGGCTTCGCCCGCCAAGTCACCGCCGTGGCGAAGGGGTTGATCGTTTCCGGTCTGGAGCCCGGCGGCCGGGTCGCGATCATGTCCCGTACCCGCTACGAGTGGACCGTGATCGACTTCGCCGTCTGGGCGGCCGGCGGCCAGAGCGTCCCCGTCTACGCCACCTCGTCCGCCGACCAGATCGCCTGGATTCTCGAGGACTCGGGCGTCTCCCACATGATCGTGGAGAACGACGACCTCGCCGCGACCGTGGCCACGGCGGCGAGCCGGCTGCCCCGGGCACCGCGGACCTGGCGCATCGACGCCGGAGCGCTCGACGAGCTGACCGCCCTCGGGAGCGATCTCCCCGACGACGAGGTGACCGAGCGGCGGACCGCTGTCACCCCCGACTCGATCGCGACCATCTGCTACACCTCCGGCACCACCGGCAGGCCCAAGGGGTGCGTCCTCACCCACGGCAATCTGCACGCCGAGGCCGCCAACACCGTGGAACTGCTGCATCCCGTCTTCCAGGCGGTCACCGGACAGGCCGCCTCCACCCTGCTCTTCCTGCCGCTCGCCCACATCCTCGGCCGGACGATCCAGATCGCGTGTCTGCTCGCCCGGATCGAACTCGGCCACTGTCCGAGTATCAAGCCCGACGAACTGCGCCCGGAGCTCCAGAGGTTCCGGCCGACCTTCGTCGTCGGCGTCCCCTATCTCTTCGAGAAGATCCACGACACCGGACGCGCCACCGCCGAAAAGATCGGCCGGGGCTCGTCCTTCGAGCGGGCCGACCGTATCGCCGTCCGCTTCGCCGAGGCCCACCTCGGCCGGTACCTCGGCACCGGCGAGAGGCCGGGCACGGGCACCGGCAACGGCCCTGACACCCGCACCGGCCCGGACGCCCGTACCCGCAAGGGCCCGGGCATCCGGCTCACCGCCGCCTGGGCGCTCTACGACCTGCTCGTCTACCGGCGCATCCGCAAGGAACTCGGCGGCAGACTGCACTACGCGATCAGCGGCGGCTCGCCCCTCGACCGCCGGCTCAGTCTCTTCTTCTACGCCGCCGGCATCGTGATCTACGAGGGGTACGGCCTCACCGAGACCACCGCGGCCGCCACCATCAGCCCGCCGCTGTCGCCGCGTCCCGGCACGGTCGGCAGGCCGGTGCCCGGCACGGCGATCCGGATCGCCGACGACGGAGAGGTGCTGATCAAGGGAAGCATCGTCTTCGGGTCGTACTGGAACAACCCGGTGGCCACGGGCGAGGCGCTCGACGACGGCTGGTTCGCCACCGGGGACCTGGGCCGCCTGGACGACGACGGCTATCTGACGATCACCGGGCGCAAGAAGGACATCCTCGTCACCTCAGGCGGGAAGAACGTCTCACCCGCCGTGCTGGAGGACCGGTTGCGCAGCCGTCCGCCGGTCGGACAGTGCATCGTCGTCGGCGACAACCGGCCCTACGTCGCGGCCCTGGTGACCCTGGAACCGGACGCGGTCGCGCACTGGCTCGCCGTACGCAAGCGGCCCCGGGACACACCGCTCGCGGAACTCTGCGAGGACGCGGATCTCATCGCCGATGTGCAGCGGGCCGTCGACCACGCCAACGAGGCGGTCTCGCGGGCCGAGTCGATCCGCCGATTCCGCGTCGTGCCGGGGGAGTTCACCGAGGAGAACGGGCTGCTGACCCCGTCGTTGAAGATCAAGCGCCATGCGGTCGCGGCCGATTACGCGGCGGAGATCGCGGCACTCTACGACTGATGCCGCGTGATCGCGGCCTCCTCATGAGTGAATACCGTCCATGAGGATCCTGGTCTTCACACGGACCGCCGGCTACCGGCACGCGTCCATACCCGACGGAATCCGGGCCTTCACCGCCCTGGGCGAGGAGCACGGCTTTGCCGTCGACGCCACCGAGGAGGCCGGCGACCTTGCTCGGCCGCTCGGCGGCTACGGCGCTGTGGTCTTCCTCTCCACCAGCGGCGAGGTCCTCACCCCCGAGGCCCGCTCGGGACTGATGGCCTACTGCGCGGCCGGCGGCGGCTTCATGGGGGTGCATGCCGCCGCCTGTACCGAGGAGGGTTGGCCGTTCTTCGGCGGGCTCCTCGGCGCCCGCTTCGTGCGCCATCCGCGGCTGCAGCCCGGGACGGTCGTCGTCGAGGACGCCGACCACCCCGCGACCCGGCATCTGCCCGGCCGCTGGCCCGTCACGGACGAGTGGTACGACTTCGACAAGAGCCCGCGAGGCGCGGTGCGGGTGCTCGCCTCGGCCGACGAGGCCTCGTACGAGGGCGGCGGCATGGGCCGTGACCACCCGCTGGCGTGGTGTCACACCCACGCCGGAGCGCGGGTGTTCTACACCGCCCTGGGGCACAGCCCCGAGGTGTACGCGGATCCCGACTACCGGGCCCATCTCCTCGGCGGTCTGCAGTCCGTGCTGCGGCGGTAGCGGGTAGGCGGGGCCGGAGCCGGAGCCGGAGCCGGTGCCGGGGCCGGTGCCGGGGCCGGGGCCGGGTTACCGGAGCCGTCAGCCGGCCAGGGGCCTGCCCGGCGAACCCTCGGTCCGTGAGCGCAGGGCCAGTGCCCGCAGGACGACCTCGATGGCGAACCGCCGTTCGGCGTCCACGAGTTGATCGCCGAGGATCGACTCCAGACTGCGCAGCCGGTAACGGACGGTCTGCGGATGGACGTCGAGGAGCTCGCCCATCCGGGCTGCCGTGCCACGGGTGTCGAGCCAGATCCGCAGGGTGTCGACGAGCCGGTCGCGCCGGGACGGTGTGAGCTGGGCGAGCGGTGAGAGTTCACGCTGGGCGAGCTGGTCGAGCAGCCCGGGGTCGGACAGCAGCCACAGGGGCACGAGGTGATCGGCGGCGAAGGCGAGTGGGCCGTCCTCGACGATGCCCGCGTCGACGAGTTCCAGGGTGCGCCGGGCCCAGCGGATCGAGTCATGTGCGTCGGCGGCCGGGACGGTGAGGCCGACGGCCGCGCGGTTGCCGAACAGAGCGCTGTCCAGCATGCGTCTTCGCGCGGCGTCGACAGGCCCCGGGATCAGTAAGTGCGGCTGTGGATCGCTGAGATCGGCGAGGACATCGTTGTCCATGTCCGCCCGCTCCAGGACCGCGGGGGAGCGCAGGGCGACCAGCGTGACGTACTCGGGCAGCGGCCAGGCGGTCTGCTCGGACAGCTCCGAGATGGCGGCACGGGGTACGGGCGGCCCGGCGAGCAGCAGATGCAGCAGCCGCCGGCGCAGGATCTCGTTCTGCTCCCCGGAACGTGACTGCACCTCCAAGTAGCCCTCGCGGGAGAGCGCTTCGAGCTCGTCGACATAGGCGAACAGCGCGTCGGCGAAGGTCAGCATCATCGTGGGGGAGAGGTTGTAGCTCCGGCCGACCTTCTTCGCCCGGCGCAGCGCGATGCGCGCCCCGAGCCGGTACGCGCCCTGGAGCGCGTCGAGGCTGCGGCCCTCGTACGCCTCGTAGCGCCCGAACCTGCGGCACATCTCGTCCCGCAGGGCGGAGGGCGCGGACGGTTCGGCGACCTGGTCGACGAAGACCAGGATGCTCTGCTCGACGCCGACCCGGATGCCCTGGCCGTACGGGCCGTTCAGCAACCGCGCGTACTCGGGATAGGCGCGGGTGACCTCGATGCCGATCTCTTTGATGAGGCTGGGCAGTTCGGGCCGGATGATGGCCGCGAACTCCTGCGGCAGCGGACCCAGCGACTCTCCGGTGTCCGACGGATTCACAGCTCCCGGCATGGCTGCTTCCCCTCGCTTTCCGGTGCCGGTGGGGGTCGGGTTTCGATGCAAGCGCTCGCCATGGAAGCAGCTCACGCTCATCGACTGCGGCCTGCCGAAGATAGACCAACCCCGCAGGGCTGAACACCACTTGGGACACAACGAGTTTCCATGGGCCAGAAAACGCTCTCTGTCGGCGGTGATCGAGTGGCTCGGAATGACGCCGGACGACGTAAAAGGCCTTCCCATTCCGGTGAGGGCACAGCAAAGTTCCGGCCATTGCGGCCCGATAGCCGCGGGGGAGGCGGCGGCTGACGGACGGTGACGGCGGCGCCGTACGGTGGGGCCGGATCATCGGCGCGGCGGTGGGAGTACGGGTTCTCCGCCGGTATGCGGCCCTCTGTCCCGAGGTGACAGCTTGCGTCGGCCGTCCCCGGAGGCCGGCCGGGTACGTACCCGGGAATTGCGCACCGAATGACAAGCCGTGCGCGCGAATTGCGTACCCCGGGACGAGGAAAAACGCGCGCCGAGAGAATCTTGACCGGCGGGATTGTGCGCGATGTTTCCCGCAAGTAACGTCTGGCATCGTCACAGATCGTACCTGGCTGAATCCTGTCGACCGCCACTGAACGGGGTTCAACGTCGCGTCCCGCCCTTCCCCCACACGGCTGTGGAACGCGTCCTGCGCAAGCAATGCATCGCACTGACGAATCGGAGGAACCACCCGTGCGAAACCCGATCGGAAAGGCCGCGTTAGTCGCAGTCGGGGCAACAGCCGCCGTTGCCCTCGCCACCGCACCGGCACTTGCCGCACCCACGACATGGACCGTCGGACCGAACTCTCCGGAGACGTTCTCGGCGCTGTCGACGAATACCGTTCTCGACCTCAACGGAATTCCCCTCACCTGTCCCGCCGCCACCGCGGGCGGAAATCTCTTCAGTGCCACCGGAAATCCCGCCCATGTCGGAGACATCGCGAGCGCCGCCTTCGGCAGCGAGGCCGATCCCTGCACCAGCCCCGTGGGCCCGGTGGAGCCGGTCGCCGACACCAGCCCCGCCTGGCAGTTGCAGGCCACCGACTACGACGCGGCCACCGGTACCACGACCGGCTACCTCACCGGCATCAACGCGTCTCTCACGGTGCTCACCTGCACCTTCGACGTCACGGGCGAGGTGAACGCGACCTACACCAACTCCACCGGCGTGCTGACCGTCTCCAATGCGGACCGCCTGCTGACGGTCGTCAACGCCAGCGCCGGCTGTGCGGGCATCGCCCAGGACGGTGACCACCCCACCTTCAACGGCGACTACACCGTGGTCACCCCCGCGGGCGGCACGGCACACCCCACCCTCGTGGGCACCGAGTAGCCGAAGACGTCCGCGGCCGTCCGGGACCGCGCGGCGGAGAGCAGACCGCCGTGCGGGCCCACCGGGTCTCGTGAAGGGAGTCATGCAGGTGCTGCGCAGCCGCAGGAGCAGCCGTACGACGGGAGCGCGTTCACGCACGGCCGTGCGGGGAGCTGCCGTCGCCGTCGTGATCCTCGTCGCCGGCACGGTCCCCGGGGCCGGTGCCGCGGACGGTGAGCAGACCGTGGCCGCCGAACTCGCCTACACCTGCGAGGCCCCGGCGGGACAGGAGCCTGTACGGATACAGGTACGGATCGCCGCCACCCTCCCCGAGGCGCACGCGGTGGGCGAGCCGGTCCAGGCTAAGGACGTCTCCACGACGGTGATCCTGTCCGAGGCCACCCGTTCCGAACTGGCCCTGCTCCGGGCGGCCGAGGTCACCGGCGCGAGCCGGCTCACCGTCGCCGTCGCCCAGGACGAGCACACGGCCGAAGCGGTCTGGGCGGGCACGGCGGCGCAGCCCGTTCCCGTCCCGGACAGCGGCGAGATCGCGCTCAGCACATCCGGGCTCGTCCCCACCGTCACGGCCGGCGACACCGGCGGCCTCACCTTCACGGCGGGCCGGCTGACCGTCGACCTCACACCGCGCCGGGCGGACGGAACCCCCACCGAACCGGCCGTCGTTCCGCTGACCTGCACCCCCGACAAGATCGGGGAGACGCTGCTCGCCACGGTCGAGATCACCGGCGGCGACAGCCCCTCCGCCCCGCCCCCGACCAAGCAGCAACCCGCACCCACCACCGGAGCACCTCGACCGGACGGACCGCGCGACCTCGGTGTCGCACCACCCGCACCGAACGACGACAGCACCCCCGCGGCACCACCCCCGTGCGTCGGCGACACCGTCAACCCCTTCGCGATGGTCGCGTACATCACGGGCTACTCGAACGTCGCCAAGCTCCGCGCGGCATCCGAAGTGCCCCTGTCCTGCGCCCAGCTCATCGACGTCTCCAAGAAGATCGTGCCCAAGCCCGACGGGTTGCATCTGGTCCAGCACGCGACCGGCGTCCTGGACCATGAAGGCCGCCCCCAGATGCCGCCCGCGCCCGCCACCTTCCTGACCTACGGGTTCATGCCGACGACGGCCATGATGGAGCTCACGCAACTGGACACCATGACCATCGACTCGGACATCCTGCTGGCCAAGTCCTCCGGCCTCACCCACATCAGGGTCCCGCTCCGGCTCCGCCTGTTCGACGTCAAGGTCAACGGCGTTCCCTTGGACGTCGGCCCCGACTGCCGGACGACCGGCCCCCTGTACTCGACGGACCCCGATCCCGCGCAGGACACCAAGGACCATGTGGTGCTCACCGGGGTGCTGAAGGGCCCGGGCAACGGCTATCAGCTCGTCACCGGCGGTGTACTCACCTCCACCATGACCATCCCGCCGTTCAGCGGCTGCGGAGTGGACGAGGACCTCGACCCCCTCTTCACCTCCTCCGTGTCCGGGCCGGGCAACTACCTCAAACAGGTGCAGGCCGCCCCCTGCGCATCGGGCAACCCCCGTCCCGACGCGCGCTACTGCACCCCCGACCACCAGCCGGTCAAGGTGCCGAAGCCCGAGCGCTGACCCTCTGACACAGCACACGTCACCGCACAACTCCCCCAGAACCGGAAAGGATTGAGGGAGAGATGAGACCTGTCTCCTTGAGCTCCGACAGAACGCGCACCGCCGCGAGCGGCGCGCTCGCCGCCCTCCTCGTGGCGGTACCCCTGACCGCGGGGCCCGCGAGCGCGGCCGAGCCCGTGAGCGAGCAGCCGCCGGTGACGGCATCCGCTCCCGTACAACTCAACGGCCACTGGGCGCCGTTCACCCGCTGCCCGGTCGACGACCCCGCGATGCTCGCCGCCGACGGCCAGGCCACGGTCGCCACCTGTGTGTCCTCGCAGTCACCCGGCGGCTCCATCAAGCTGGGCAAGACGACCGCGACGACCGGCCCCAACGATCTCCAGTTCGGGGTGGTGCAGCAGACGGCGACCGGCACCTTCACCGTGGTGCCGCCCGCCGGCGGCGCTCTCGTCGGGTCACCGACGGCCATCCCCGGCGGACTGCTCGGCCTCATGTGTCCCAGCGACATCCCGGTCGTCAGCGAGATCTGCCGGCAGCTCACCGAGAGCACCCTCAACAAGGTCACCGCGACCGTGGAATCGGCGGGCACACCTACGGAGTTCAGCCTCACCTCGGGACTGACCACCGGCAAGCCCATCGTGAAGCTGCCGGTACGGATACGACTGCAGAACCCGTTCCTGGGCTCGCAGTGCTACATCGGCTCCGCCGCCGACCCCATCGTGCTGCGGCCGCAGAACACGACCGCACCCGCCGTCGCCGTACAGCGCTTCGACGCGGGTGGAACGCCCAACACGGCAGGCGCGATGCTGCGGTTCGCCCTCACCGGCAACAGCCAGGGGGACACTGCCTTCTCCGTGCCGAAGGCCAACGGATGCGGCCTGTTCGGCATCCTCAACGGGGCCATCGACCTGAAGACGGGGCTGCCCTCGCCGTCCGGCAACAACCGCCTGACGCTCGACAACGCCTCCACCTTCAGCGGCGGCCTCACCGCACCGGGCACCGTGAAGCCGGACGCCGGCAAGGTGCTGTCGCGGCACTGGCACTCCGCCGTCCTTCCCTGAGCGACGGCTTTCCCGAATGGACCGGCCTCGCGGCTCCGGCCCCCCTGGGCCGCGAGGCCACCATCGACTGCGACTGCGACTGCGACTGCGACCGACGGCCACCGCGACGACCGTGGCTGCGCACAACTCCACAACGCGGCGGCCGGAACTTGTCACCGCATGACAAGCAATTCAGCACCCCGGGAATTCACCGATCACGGGACCGTCCAGGCACTTGTCCTCGTGCCACAGCTCAACTTAACGTGCGCCCTCGGCGCACCCCTGTCACGTCGTGAGCACACGCAGGAGGTGAGATGGGAATCGAAGTGGTGGTCGACGGACTGACGAAGTCCTTCGGCAAACAGAACATCTGGCAGGATGTCACGCTCACTCTGCCGGCCGGCGAAGTCAGCGTCATGCTGGGGCCTTCCGGCACGGGGAAAACCGTGTTCCTCAAGTCGATCATCGGGCTTCTCAAGCCCGAGCGGGGACGGGTCCTCATCAACGGCGTGGACATGGTGAACAGTTCCGAAAGGGACATCTACGAGACACGCAAATTGTTCGGCCTGATGTTCCAGGACGGCGCACTCTTCGGTTCCATGTCCCTCTTCGACAACATCGCCTTCCCCTTGCGTGAACACACCCGCAAAAGGGAGTCCGAGATCCGCCGCATCGTCATGGAGCGGATGGACATGGTGGGCCTCGTCGGGGCAGAGGAAAAGCTGCCCGGCGAGATATCCGGCGGAATGCGCAAACGGGCCGGGCTCGCCCGCGCGCTCGTTCTCGACCCGCAGATCATTCTCTGCGACGAGCCCGACTCCGGACTCGATCCCGTGCGTACCGCCTATCTCTCCCAGTTGCTGATCGATCTCAACGCCCAGATCGACGCGACCATGCTGATCGTCACCCACAATCTCGACATCGCCGCCACCGTTCCCGACAACATGGGGATGCTGTTCCGGCGCAATCTCGTCACCTTCGGCCCGCGGGAAGTGCTGCTCACCAGCGAGGAACCCGTCGTCGCCCAGTTCCTCAGCGGCCGCCGCGAAGGCCCGATCGGGATGTCCGAGGAGAAGGACGCCGCGACGCTGGCGATGGAGCAGCGCGCCCTCGGCAGCGCCGCCGCGGCGGGGCCGCGCCCGCTGGTACCCCAGCTGGAACCGTCACCGGGGCTGCCCGAGCGCCGTGCCGTGCAGCGCCGCAGAGAACGCGTGCTGGCGATGATGGACCGGCTGCCCGAAGCAGCTCGGACCGCGATCGCCCGCAGCTACGCCCCGGCCGGCGGCGGGGTGCCCAGGTGACCGCCCAGCTCCCGGCCAGGCCCGCCGCGCCGCCCGGGCCGCCGACCCCGCGACCCCCGCTGAAGGCGCTCGCACCGCTGCGCGAGACCGGCAGGCTCTTCGCGCTCGCGCTCGCCGTCGCCCGGGCGATCTTCCGCCGGCCTTTCCAGGTGCGGGAGTTCATCGAGCAGTTCTGGTTCATCGCCGGTGTCACCATCCTGCCCGCCGCCCTCGTCTCGATCCCGTTCGGCGCGGTCATCGCCCTCCAGGTCGGCTCGCTCACCCAGCAGCTCGGCGCGCAGTCCTTCACCGGCGGTGCGAGCGTGCTCGCCGTCATCCAGCAGGCCAGTCCGCTCATCGTCGCGCTGCTGATCGCCGGCGCCGGCGGCTCCGCGATCTGCGCGGACCTCGGCTCCCGCAAGATCCGCGAGGAGCTCGACGCGATGGAGGTCATGGGCGTGTCACCCATCCAGCGCCTCGTCGTGCCACGGGTGCTGGCCACCATGTTCGTCGCCGTCCTGCTCAACGGCATGGTCTCCGTCGTCGGCACACTCGGCGGCTACTTCTTCAACGTGATCATGCAGGGCGGCACCCCCGGCGCGTATCTCGCGAGCTTCTCCGCACTCGCCCAGCTGCCCGACCTCTACATCAGCGAGTTCAAGGCGCTCGTCTTCGGTTTCATCGCGGGCATCGTCGCCGCCCACCGCGGGCTCAATCCACGCGGCGGCCCCAAGGGGGTGGGCGACGCGGTCAACCAGTCCGTGGTCATCACCTTCATGCTGCTGTTCTTCGTGAACATGGTCCTCACGGCGGTCTATCTGCAGATCGTCCCCGCGAAGGGGGGCTGATCCGATGGCCGTGCTCAGCCGCCTGGACCGGGCCGGAGACCAGCTCACCTTCTACGTACGGGCCCTGGTCTGGATCCCGAGAACCCTGCGCCGCTATCTCAAGGAAGTGCAACGCCTGCTGGCGGAGGTCGCGTTCGGGAGCGGCGGCCTCGGAGTCGTCGGCGGGACCATCGGCGTGATGATCGCGATGACCCTCTTCACCGGCACCGTCGTCGGCCTCCAGGGATACGCGGCGCTCAACCAGATCGGCACCTCCGCCTTCACCGGCTTCGTCTCCGCGTACTTCAACACCCGGGAGATCGCCCCGCTCGTCGCCGGCCTCGCCCTCTCCGCCACCGTCGGCGCCGGCTTCACCGCCCAGCTCGGCGCGATGCGCATCAACGAGGAGGTCGACGCCCTGGAGGCCATGGGCGTGCGCTCCATGCCATATCTCGTGACCACCCGCATCATCGCCGGTGTCGTCGCGATCATCCCGCTGTACGCGATCGGGCTGCTGTCGTCCTACTTCGCCTCGCGGTGGATCACCGTCGTCTTCAACGGCCAGTCCGCCGGCACCTACGACCACTACTTCCGGCTCTTCCTCTCCCCGGACGACGTCCTGCTCTCCATCCTCAAGGTGCTGATCTTCAGCGTGATGGTGATTCTCGCCCACTGCTACTACGGCTTCCGCGCGGAAGGCGGACCGGCCGGAGTGGGCATCGCCGTCGGCCGCTCCGTGCGCAACGCGATCGTCCTGATCAGCGTCACCGACTTCTTCCTCTCGCTCGCCATCTGGGGCGCGACGACGACGGTGAAGGTGGCGGGATGAACACGACCGTCTTACGCCGAAGGCTTGCCGGAGTGGTCTTCCTGCTGGTGCCCGCCCTCCTGGTGTGGCTGTCGGTCGCCGTGTACGACAAGAAGTTCACCGACGACGCCACGATCACCGTCCTCGCCGGTTCCGTCGGCAACGAGATGCACACCAACGCCGAGGTGAAACTGCGCGGCGTCGTCGTCGGCGAGGTGCGCGACATCCGCGCCGACGGCAAAGGCGCCCGTCTCACCCTCGCCATCGACCCCGGCCGGCTCAGCCGCATCCCCGCCGATGTCACCGTGCAGATGCTGCCGACCACTCTCTTCGGCGAGCGCTTCGTCGCCCTCGTACCGCCCGCCCGCAGCCCCTCGTCCCGCACGCTCCGGGCCGGCGACACCATCACCCAGGACCGCTCCAGCAACGCCATCGAGCTGGAGCAGGTGCTCGACCATGTGCTGCCGCTGCTCACCGCGGTGAAGCCGCAGAAACTCTCCGCGACCCTGACCGCCGTCTCGCAGGCGCTGGAGGGCCGCGGTGACCAGCTCGGCCGCACCCTGGTCACCCTGGACGCGCACCTGAAGAAGCTCAACCCCCAACTGCCCGTCCTCAACCGGGACATCGCGCACCTCGTCAAGGTCAGCCACCTGTACGCGGACGCCGCGCCGGACGTCCTGAAGGCGCTCACCGACTTCACCACCACCACGGGCACCATCGCCGGACAGCAGGCCGAACTCGCCCGCCTCTACGGCTCGACCACCACCACCGCGCAGGACCTCACCACCTTCCTGCGCCACAACAAGGAGAACCTCATCCGGCTCGCCGCGGTGAGCCGCCCGACGCTGGAGCTGCTCGCCCGCTACTCGCCGTCGTTCCCCTGCACCCTGCGCACCCTCGCCGGCTTCGTGCCCGCCATGGACAAGGCACTGGGGAAGGGCACCGACCGGCCCGGACTCCATGTCGATCTGACCACCGTGCCCTCCCTCGGGAAGTACGTGCCCGGCAAGGACACACCCGTCTACGACGGAGGCGACGGACCGCACTGCTACGCCGTGCCCTACAACGGCACACCGGCGCCCGCCGCTGCGGAAGCGGCCGCACCGAGCCTCGGCCTGCCCAACTCGCCCCAGGAGAACCAGCTCGTCAACGAACTGATGGCACCCGAACTGAAGAAGGCGCCGCGGGACCTGCCCGACTGGAGCAGCGTCCTGACCGGGCCCGTCTACCGCGGCACGGAGGTGACGCTCAAGTGAAGCGCCGCAGCATCGCCGGACCGCTGGTGAAGTCGGTCGTCTTCATCGTGGTCACCGTGCTGGCCACCACCGTCCTGGCCGTCAGCATCGCCAACACCGGGGTCGGCGACACGGCCCCGTACACGGCACGGTTCACCGATGTCACCGGACTGATCGAGGGCGACAGCGTACGGATCGCCGGGGTGAAGGTGGGCCAGGTCGAGTCCGTCAGAGTCGCCGACCGCCGCGAGGCCGAGGTCTCCTTCAGCGTCCGCGAGGGGCGCAAGCTGCCCGTCTCGGTGACCGCCTCGGTCAAGTACCTCAACATGGTCGGGCAGCGCTACATCGACCTCGACCAGGGCGCGGGCCCTGTCGGACAGTACCTGGCGGCCGGCGACACCATTCCCCTGAAGCGCACCACACCCGCGCTCGACCTCACTCAGCTCTTCAACGGCTTCCAGCCGCTCTTCGAAGGGCTGTCACCGAACGAGATCAACGATCTGGCCTCCTCGATCGTGACCGTCCTCCAGGGCGACGGGGGCACCGTCGACAGCCTGGTGAAGCACGTCGGTTCCCTGACGACGACCGTTGCCGGCAAGGACCAGGTCATCGGTCAGGTCATCAAGAACCTCAACATCGTGCTCAAGACCGTCAACGACCGCGAGGCGGGGTTCGACCAGCTCGTCGACACACTCCAGCGACTGGTCAGCGGATTCTCCGGCGACCGCAAGCCCCTCGGCGCGGCCGTGGTCGCCATGGGCGGACTCACCACCGTCACCGCGGACCTGCTGACGGACGGCCGTGCGCCGCTCAAGAATGACATCCGGGAACTCGGCCGTCTTTCTCGGCAGTTGGGCGACAACAGCCCCGCCATCGAGAACTTCCTGCAGAAGACGCCCGCCAAGATGCAGGCCCTCACCCGGCTCGCCTCGTACGGGTCCTGGCTCAACCTCTATCTCTGCGAGGCGAAGGTCAGCGGCGTCACCACGTCGGACGGCAGCACACCGCCCACGGGCATCGGGATCAGCGAACCGAGGTGCCAGGGATGAGGATGACTATGCCCGGCCGTATCAAGCCCATCAGGGAACGCAACCCGGTCGCCGTCGGCCTCGTCGGACTCCTCGTCCTCGCGCTGCTCGGCCTCGCGGCGTTCCGTGCCGATTCCCTGCCCCTCGTCGGCGGCGGCACCACCTATACGGCGGAGTTCACCGAGGCCGCCGGACTCACGGACGGCGACGAGGTCCGCATCGCGGGGGTGAAGGTCGGCGAGGTCACCTCCGTCGGTCTCGACGGCGACAGGGTGGCCGTCGGCTTCCGGGTCGAGGACGCCTGGATCGGCAACTCCAGCACGGTCGCCATCGCCATCAAGACGCTGCTCGGGCAGAAGTACCTGGCCGTCGACCCACTCGGGACCACCGGCCAGAACCCGTCCGAGCGCATCCCCGCGAGCCGCACCACCTCCCCGTACGACGTCACCCAGGCCTTCAACGGACTGGGCGAGACCATCGGAAAGATCGACACCGCGCAGCTCGCCAAGAGCTTCGAGACGATCTCCGCGACCTTCAAGAACTCCCCGCCGAACGTGCGCACCGCCGCGACCGGGCTCTCCGCACTCTCCCGCTCCGTCTCGCAGCGCGACGCCCAGCTCGCCGCGCTCCTCAAGAGCAGCAGACAGCTCTCGCGCACCCTGGACGGCAAGAAGAGCAGCTTCGAGATCCTGCTGGAGGACGGCAGCCTGCTGCTCGGTGAGATCCAGGCCCGGCGCGACGCCATCCATCTGCTGCTCACCGGCACCAAGAACCTCGGGATCCAGCTCTCCGGGCTGGTCGAGGACAACCGACAGCAACTGGCCCCCACTCTGGCCGCGTTGAGCAAGGTCACCGGGGTGCTCCTGAAGAACCGCACGAGCCTCGACCGGACCCTCGCGCTCGCCGGACCGTACTACCGGCTCGTCGGCAACACCCTCGGCAGCGGGCGCTGGTTCGACAACTACCTCTGCGGCCTCGTCCCGCGGAACTATCTGCCACCCGGCACGCCTCCCACGACCGGATGCATGCCGCCCAAGCCCTCAGGCGGTGCCTCATGAACCTCCGCCGGATCGTCGGGATCACCGCCGGGCTCGCGGTGATCGCCGTCGCGGGAGTGTCCGGGGCGATGGCGCTGAAGGAAGCCGAATCCACCCGCGTCACCGCCTACTTCAGCCGGGCCACCGGTGTGTACGAGGGCTCCGACCTGCGGGTCCTCGGTGTCAAGGTGGGCACGGTCGACACGGTGAAACCGGTGGGGGACCAGGTGCGGGTGACCCTGCTGCTCGACCGCGACGTCGAGGTCCCCGCGAACGCCCACGCCGTCGTCGTGGCCCCCAGCGTCGTCGCCGACCGCTACATCCAGCTGGCCCCCGCCTACCGCGGCGGCGCACGGCTCGAGGACGGAGCGGTCCTGCCCTCAGAGCGCAACGCCATGCCACTGGAGGTCGACCAGCTCTACGCGTCGATCACCGAACTCAGCACCGCACTCGGGCCCAAGGGGGCGAACGCAGACGGCGCGCTCGCGCGTCTCTTCGACACGGGCGCCGCCAACCTCGACGGCAACGGAAAGGCGATAGGCGACTCCGTCGCACAGTTCGGCAAAGCGGCACGCACGCTCGACAGCAGCAGCGGCGACCTGTTCGGCACCCTGGAACACCTCCAGTCCTTCACCGCCATGCTCAAGAAGAACGACGGCACGGTGGCCAAGGCCGAACAGCAACTCGCCACCGTCACGGGCTTCCTGGCCGATGACAAGGAGAACCTGTCGGCCGCTCTCAAGGAGCTCGGCAAGGCGCTCGGCGTGGTGAAGGGCTTCATCAAGGAGAACCGTGCCGGGCTCCAGAAGAACGTCGACGCCCTCGTACCGCTGACCCGGACCCTGGTCGACCAGCGCGCCTCACTCGCCGAGGCGATGGACACCGCGCCTCTCGCCGCCGGCAACCTGATGGCCGCGTACGACCCGGTCCACCGCACCATCAACGGCCGCGCCGACATCAACGAACTCAGCTACGGCGGAGATCTCGTCACCCCCGACGGTACGAATCCACTGGCCGGCCTGGTGCCCGTGGCGCCGAACCGGCAGAAGGCCCTGCCGGGTCTGCCGCTGCCGCCCGTCGGCACCGTCTACGGCACCCCGGACAAGCGTCGGGGGGCTTCCCGGTGAGGAACACGCGCACGGCAGCCGCGCTGACCGCGCTCGCCCTGGGCCTCGGGCTCACCGCCTCCCGCTGCTCGATGCCGGAGCTGTCGGGCATCGAGCAGCTGCCGCTGCCCGGCGGTGCCGACCTCGGCAGCCATCCTTACGAGGTCACCGCGGAGTTCGAGGACGTCCTCAGCCTCGTGCCACAGTCCGCGGTCAAGGTGAACGACGTCGCCGTCGGCCGCGTCACCGGGATCACCCTCAGTTCCCAGGACTGGTCCGCGAAGGTCACCATGCGCATCAACGGCGACGTGGAACTGCCCGCGGACGCCTACGCCCACCTGGAACAGTCCAGCCTTCTCGGCGAGAAGTACATCCAGCTCTCACCGCCGCCCGCCAGGACCCGGGCGGCGGCCGCCACCCAGGCGGCGGCGGGCAACCTCGCGGACGGAGCGGCCATCCCGATCGCCCGCACCAACCGCAACCCCGAGGTCGAAGAGGTCTTCGGAGCGCTGTCGCTGCTGCTCAACGGCGGCGGCATCAACCAGATCAAGACCATCGCCACCGAACTCAACAAGGCCATCGGCGGACGCGAACCCCAAGTCGCCTCCGTGCTCAAGCGGATCGACACCCTGGTGACGAGCCTCGACAACAACAAGGGCAACATCACCGCCGCCCTCGACGGCGTCAACCGGCTCGCCGCCACCCTCGCGACCCGCAAGCAACAGGTCGGCCAGGTGCTCACCGGACTGAGCCCCGGCCTGTCCGTGCTGGAACAGCAGCGCGGCTCCCTCCTCACCATGCTGCGCGCCCTCGGCACCCTGTCCGACGTCGCCGTGGACACCGTCAAACGGAGCAAGGCCGACACGATCGCCGACCTCAAGGCACTCGGGCCGACGCTGAAGGCGCTCGCCGACTCGGGGAAGGCCCTGCCCGACTCGCTCCAGGTGCTGGTGACCTATCCGTTCACCGACGAGGTCCTGCGCGGAGTGAAGGGCGACTACCTCAACGTCTATCTGAACGTGGCGGCGGTCCCCGGCACACAGATCATCCCCGAGCTCACACCCCCGGGGGCGCAGGCGCCCGCGCGGAGGGGCCGTGACGCGGCGCTCCCTCTGCCCCTTCCACCCGTCACGACGGACCCCGCCACGACAAAGCCCGCCACGACGGACCCCGCCACGACCGCGGAAGGGAGCCGCTGATGCTCACCACCGCCACGCGCCTCAAGAACGTGGCCTTCCTGGTCGTCGCCGTCCTCGTGCTCGGCTTCGTCGGCATCCGCTACGCCGACCTCGGCCGGTACGCGGGACTTCAGGACCACTACACCGTGCGCGTCCAACTCCCGCACACCGGCGGTCTCTTCACCCATTCCGACGTCACCTACCGCGGAGTGTCGGTCGGCCGGGTCGGTCCCATCGAGCTGCGCGAGGACGGCGTCGAGGCCGAACTCCGTATCAAGGACTCGGCACCGCCCATCCCTGCCGACCTGGAAGCCGTCGTCGCCGGTCTGTCCGCGGTCGGCGAGCAGTACATCGATCTGCGGCCGAGGAACAACGCGGGCCCGTACCTGAGCGACGGCGCGGTCGTCGCACAACGCGACACCCGCGTCCCCGCGCCGGTCACCGACGTCCTCACCAGCGTCGACGCCCTGGCTTCCTCCATCGACACGGAGTCGCTGCGCACGGTCGTGGACGAGTTCGGTGCCGCGCTGAGCGGACGCGGCGACGACCTCCAGGTGCTGCTGGACAGCGGCGACGACTTCGTCCGCGCGGCCGACCGGGCGCTCCCGGTCACCACGCGGCTGATGATCGACAGCGAGACCGTGCTCCGCACCCAGACCGAGCAGGGACAGGCCCTCAAGTCCTTTGCGACGGGGGCGAAGGAGCTCGCCGGACAGCTGAAGGGGTCCGACGCCGATCTGCGGCGCCTCATCGCCGCGGCGCCCGACGCGGCCGGCCAGATCAGCGGCCTCCTGCGCGATCTCGACCCGGCTCTCGGGGTGGTGGTCGCCAATCTGCTCACCACCTCCCAGGTCGCGGTCACCCGGCAGCGCGGCATCGAGGAACTGCTGGTCCAGCTGCCCGCCGTGGCCGCCGCCGGATCGACCGCGATCACCGGCCAGGGAGCCCGCTTCGGCATGGCGGTGACGTTCTTCGAACCGCTGCCGTGCACCGCCGGATACGGCGGGACCGCCTATCGCAATGGCCTCGACACCTCACCCGCCGCGGCACTCAACACCAGGGCACGCTGCACCTCGCCGGCCGGCAGCGGAGTGAACGTCCGCGGCAGCGCGAACGCCCCCGGCGGCGGCGCGGTGCCCGACCCCGCGGTACCCGGCTCCCTGCTTCCGCCGGCCGCCGGGACCGACGGAGCCGACGGAGCAGGCACAGCCCGCTCCGCGGCCGAACGCCTTCCGGGGCTGCTCGGACTGCCGTCGGTCGCGGGCACCCCGCCCGGCCTCGGCGGGCTTCTCGGACTGGAGGCGGGCGATGACTAGGACGGGGCGATCCTTCGCGGAGCAGCGCGGACGCGTGGTGTCGGGGACTGTGGCCGTCCTCGCCGTCCTGTTCTGCGCCGTCTCCGCATGGTCGTACGGGCAGTCACGCGGCGACGGCTCCCTCGCCCACGCCACATCGCGCGACGAAGTGCTGGCCGATGCCAAGGAGCACATCGTCCGGCTCACCAGCTTCGACGCCGATGATCCGGCCGCCGGGCGGCAGGAGTGGCTCGATGCCTCGACCGGCCCGCTCCACGACGAGCTGAAGCGGGTGAAGGCGCAGAAGGGCACCACCACCCGCGCCACGGTCACCGACGCGGCGCTCACCGCCCTCGACACCCGGGCGGGTACCGCCGAACTGATCGCCACCGTCCGCGTCGAACGGGCAGCCGTGGCAGGCGTCACGGCAGGTGCCGCGACCGGCAGCGAGCGCAAACGGCTGGAGGCCGTCCTCGCCCGCACCCCGGACGGCTGGAAGGTCCAGTCGCTGAGCGCGGTCCCGGTGGGTGGCGCATGAACAGCGAAGCGGCACAGGCGGAAGCGGAAGAAGTGACGCAGGCGAAGACGGGGCCGGAGGCGGGCACGAACGCCGAAGCGAGGCCGGAAGCGGGGCCGGAGGGGCAGGTGGGCACGCAGCCGGACGCGGGCCCGCAGCGTTCGCCGGCCGTCCTCCGCCGCCGCACACTCGCCGTCGTCGCCCTCCTGCTCGTGCTGGTACTCGGCGGCGCCGCATTCCTCCTCGCCACCGCACGGTTGAACGACACACCCGCCGCCCGCAACCGCGCGCTGACCGACACCGCGGCCACCACCGAGGTGATCGAGGACGTCAGCGGTGCGCTCACCCAGGTCTTCTCCTACACACCGGCCGGCACGGACACGACCCGGCAGGCCGCCCGCGGCCTCCTCGCCGGGAAAGCCGCCCGCCAGTACGGAGAGCTCTTCGGCCAGGTCGAGAAACGGGCGGCCGAGCAGAAGCTGACACTCACCACCCATGTCGTACGGGCCGGGGTGACCCGGCTGACCGGTCACAGCGCCCACCTCCTGGTCTTCCTCGACCAGGTCGCCGAGCGCCGCGGCAAGCCGCCGGCCACCGCCGCCGCCCAGCTGTCCGTCACCGCGGAACTCCGCGGCGGACGCTGGCAGATCGTCGACATCGCATCCCGATAGGGAGGGACAGGACCATGGCAGGGACGAGGAGGAATCCGCTGCTCGCCGCGGCGCTCGCGCTGACGGTCGTGGCGGCCGGGTTCGCGGGCTGGGGCGGCTGGTCCTGGTACGCCGCCGCGCACGACGACTCCGCCGCGTACGCGCGGGAACGGGACCGCGTACTGACCGCGGGGGAGCAGGCGGTGCTCAATCTCAACACCCTCGACCACCGTGACGTCGACGGGGGCCTCGACTCCTGGGAGGACTCGGCCACGGGTGAGCTGCGCAAGCAACTCACCGCCGGACGAGGCCAGTTCGAGAAGCAGATCCAGCAGGCCAAGACCGTCACGAGCGCCCAGGTGCTGTCCGGCGCGGTCACCGAACTCGACGACCGCGCGGGGCGGGCGAGCGTGCTGGTGGCTCTGCGGATCACGGTCACCGCCCCCACCGGCAAGCCCGCGCGGAAGGAAAGCCGGATGCTCGGCGAGCTCACCCGTACGCCCGAGGGCTGGAAGCTCAGCGCCCTCGGTCAGGCACCCGTCGGCAACACCGCGGCCGAGTGACGAGAGGACCCCGGACATGTCGACAACCCGCCATCTCATCAACCGCCGGAGGCGACTGGCGACCACGGGCCGCCCCGGTACCGCGCCCGGCGACACACTGACCTCCGACCGTCCCGCGACCGCGACGGCCGGAGGCCCGGCGCGACGGCCGGCCGTACGCGAACGCGGCCCCGGTGCACCGGAGGAGCTCGCCGACGTGAAGCCGGCGGCGGCCCGCGGCAGTCGGCTGCTCGCCGTGCTGTGCGCCCTCGTCGTCCTGTCGGGAGGCTTCGCCGCCTTCGCCGGTGCTCAGGCGTCCGACCTGCGCGACGAGCCGGCCGTACGCAACGCCGCCTTGGCCGACACCGCGCGCACCAGCGAGCTGAAAGGCCGCGTGACGACGGCGGTCGAGGCGCTGTTCTCCTACAACTTCGCGGATCCCGGCGGCCTGGACCGGGCCGTGAAGGAGCATCTGACCGGCAAAGCGGTCGCGCAGCACGCCGCCATGCTCGCTGCCGTACGCAAGGAAGGGCCCCGTCAGAAGCTCGTCCTCACCACCACCGTCACCGAGAGCGGCGTGGAACTGATCGACGGCGACCGGGCCCGGGTGCTGGTCTTCGCCGACCAGAGCAACACCCGCACCGCGACGAAGGGTGAGACGACCTACGCCGCCGCCATGCTCGCCGTCGACGCCGTCCGCTCCGACGGCACGTGGCGCCTCGCCGCACTCGACACGTTCGGGGAGGGGGCATGAGGCGCCCGCGCGGTGCACGCGCCCGCAAGCGACTCGCCGGAAGCGTGGCCGCGGTGGCGGCGATGGCGGCGCTGACCGCCTCCCAGGCACCGGGATCCGTCCGCGAACAGCCGGCCGTCGAGACCAACTCCGAGTCCGAGTACGGGACATGGGCCGAGCCGCCGAACGACGACTCGTACCACACCGAACTGCCGCCTCTGCGCCCGCCGCCCGGGCCCATCCGGCCGGGCGGGCCGTCCGGAGGCGTCCGGACCGGCGTCGTGCGGACCGAGTCGGGCATCCCCGCGACAGTTCTCGCCGCCTACCGTCACGCGCAGACAGTGATCGCCCGCACCGATCCGGGCTGCCGCCTGCCGTGGCAACTGCTCGCGGCGATCGGCAAGGTCGAGTCCGGCCAGGCGCGCGGCGGGCGCGTGGACGCCTCGGGCACCACGCTCTCGCCGATCCTCGGCCCGGTCCTCGACGGCAACGCCTTCGCCACCATCAGGGACACCGACGGGGGCGCGTACGACGGCGACCCGCGCTACGACCGTGCGGTGGGGCCGATGCAGTTCATCCCATCCACCTGGGCGCGCTGGGGCCAGGACGCCAACGGCGACGGACGCAGGGATCCGGGCAACATCCACGACGCGGCCCTCGCCGCCGGACGCTATCTGTGCGCCGGCGACCGCGATCTGACGGTGCCCGCGGATCTGGACCGGTCGATCCTCAGCTACAACCACTCACGGGCGTATCTGCGCACGGTCCTGGCCTGGCTGGACTTCTACAAGTCCGGCGCCCACCCCGTACCGGACGGCACGGGCGTCCTGCCCGGGAGCCCCGGTGCGGGCGGCAGGACTCCTGCCGTGCGTCCTGTCGGGAAGGGGAACGGGAGCAGTGGAGGCATCGTCGTCGGTCCCACGCCGACGCCGGCGCCGACCGTCCGGCCCCGCCCGACACCCGGCCGGCCTCCGGGGCCGTGGCCGCCCGGCGGTCCCACCTCGCCGCCGCCGACCGGCTCGCCGGATCCGAGCCCCTCGCCGGATCCGACCCCCTCACCGGATCCGCCGGATCCGAGCCCGACACCCAGCCCGACACCCCCCGACCCGTCGCCCTGCCCCTCACCCGATCCGACACCCTCGCCCCAGCCGTCGTCCCCGGAACCGTCGCCGAGCAGCAGCCCCGGCGACGATCCCTGCTCACCCCTCCCGGGGTGACAGCACCTCGGCGAGGTCGTACGACACCGGCTCCTCCAACTGGGTGTACGTGCAGGTGGCCGGTTCGCGATCCGGACGCCAGCGGCGGAACTGCGCCGTGTGCCGGAAACGGTCACCCTCCATGTGGTCGTAGCCGACCTCGACCACCCGCTCGGGCCGCACCGCCACCCACGACAGGTCCTTCTTGCCCGTCCAGCGGCTCTGGGCGCCGGGCAGCCTGGCCCCCTCGTGGGCGGCCTCCTCGGCCCAGGCCGCCCACGGATGCCCCTCGGGGGAGTCCATGAGCAGCGGCGCCAGCTCCTCGATCAGCTCCGCGCGCCGTTGCATGGAGAAGGCGGCGCAGACGCCGACGTGCTGGAGCGCGCCCGAGTCGTCGTACAGACCGAGCAGCAGCGATCCCACGACCGGCCCGCTCTTGTGGAGCCGGTAGCCCGCGACCACGGCATCGGCCGTGCGCTCGTGCTTGATCTTGAACATCAGCCGGGCGTCGGGGCGGTACGGCACATCCAGCGGCTTGGCCACCACCCCGTCGAGCCCGGCGCCCTCGTACTGTTCGAACCACTGCTGGGCCAGCTCCACATCGGTGGTCGCGGGCGCGAGATGAATGGGTGGCGCGGCGTCCGCCAGAGCGTGGGCCAGCGTCGTCCGCCGCAGCGACAGCGGGGCGTCCAGCAGGGCCTCGTCACCCAGAGCGAGCAGATCGAAGGCGACGAAGCTCGCGGGCGTCTGCTCGGCGAGCATTCGCACCCGGGAGTCGGCCGGGTGAATGCGCTCGGTGAGCTTGTCGAAGTCCAGCCGGCCCTCGTGGGCGATGACGATCTCGCCGTCCACCACACAGCGGTCGGGGAGCTGGGCCGCCAGATCGGCGGCGAGCTCCGGGAAGTAGCGGGTGAGCGGCTTGCCCGTACGGGAGCCGATCACCAGCTCGTCGCCGTCCCGGTGGACGATCGCGCGGAAGCCGTCCCACTTGGCCTCGTACTGCATGCCGGGCGGGATCTTCTTCACGGACTTGGCGAGCATCGGCTTCACGGGAGGCATGACCGGCAGATCCATATCGCGATTGTCCAGTATGCGGGGGAACTCGGCACGGCCTACGCTGACGGGCATGGCCGGAGCGGTGGAACTGGAAGTGGGAGAACGGACCGTACGCGTGTCCAATCCCGACAAGGTCTACTTCCCTGAGCACGGTTACACGAAGCTGGACATGGTCCGCTACTACCTGGCCGTCGGCGACGGCATCACCCGGGCCCTGCGGAACCGTCCCACTACCCTCGAGCGCTACCCCGACGGGGTGACCGGCGAATCGTTCTTCCAAAAGCGCGCGCCCAAATACCTTCCCGACTGGATCCCGACGGCCCACATCACCTTCCCCAGCGGCCGGTCGGCCGACGAGATGTGCCCGACGGAACCCGCGGCCGTCATCTGGGCCGCCAACCTCGGCGCCGTCACCTTCCACCCCTGGCCGGTGCGCCGTGACGACACCGACCACCCCGACGAGCTGCGCATCGACCTCGACCCGCAGCCCGGCACCGACTACGCGGACGCCGTCCGGGCCGCTCACGAGCTGCGGGCCGTGCTCGACGAGGCGGGACTGCGCGGCTGGCCCAAGACGTCCGGTGGCCGCGGCATCCATGTCTTCGTGCCGATCGAACCGCGCTGGACCTTCACCCAGGTCCGCCGGTCCGCCATCGCGGCCGGCCGGCTGCTGGAGCGCCGTATGCCGGACCGGGTGACGATCAAGTGGTGGAAGGAGGAGCGCGGCGCGCGCATCTTCGTCGACTACAACCAGACGGCGCGGGACCGCACGATCGCCTCCGCCTACTCCGTACGGCCCCGGCCGCACGCACCCGTCTCCGCCCCGCTGCGCTGGGAGGAGGTCGACGACGCCAGGCCCGAGGACTTCGACATCATGACGATGCCCGGCCGGTACGCCGAGGTCGGCGACGTCCACGCCGACATGGACGACCACCGGTTCAGCCTGGAGACCCTGCTGGAGGCAGCGAACAGGGACGAGGCCGAGCACGGCCTCGGCGATCTGCCGTATCCGCCGGAGTACCCGAAGATGCCGGGTGAGCCGAAGCGGGTGCAGCCCAGCAGGGCGAAGAAGCCGGACTGACGACGGAATGACGACGGAATGACGAGGGCCCCCTCCCGGTGTGCGGGAGGGGGCCGTTGCCGTCCGGAGGAGCGTCGTGGCCAGGACTCGGCCTAGAGCTCCTGGATCCGGATGTTGCGGTAGGAGATGACATCCGTCGTGCCGTGGACCTGGAGTCCGATGTAGCCCGACGCGTACCGGCGGCCGTCCGTGCCGGGGTCGTCGCCGCGCGGCGGGACGAAGTCCTGGCCGCCGGTGTTCTCGAACTCGTTGATGAGGACACCGTTGCGGAAGACCGAGTAGTGCTGGCCGACCACGCGGATCTCGTAGTCGTTCCAGGTGCCCTTCGGCGTCACACCCGCACCGGCCAGGCCGACACGGTCGAAGCCGTAGATCGAACCCGACTTGTACATGTCGCCGTCGGGCCGGTCCAGGACCTGGATCTCATGTCCGTACTTGATCGCGACCCACTCCGGACGCGACTCCTCCGGGTTGTCGTGGACGTTCGGGAAGCGGACGAAGACACCGCCGTTGGCGTTGCCGGTGCCCGGTGCGTCGTCCCGCCACTGGAGCTTGAGCGAGAAGTCGCCGTACTGCCTCTGCGGGAACCACAGCATGCCCATGCCCGGCACGGTGGTGCTGCTGGTCATGGCGCCGTCACCGCTGAGCGAGAACGAACCGCCGCCCACGTGCTGCCACTTGCCGAACGTGCTCTGGGTGCCGTCGAACAGATCCTTGTAGCCGGTGTTCTGGCCCGGCTTGCCGATGCCGGACTGCTTGGCCGCCTTGTAGATCTTCTTGTGCTCGCGCTGGTCGATCACATTGTCGGCGAGCAGCTTGTCGACGACCTGGTCCACGTGCTTGAGGAACAGCGCGTGCGAGGACCAGTCCTTCTCGTCCTCGATCAGTTCGTTGATCGTGCAGCGGCTGCGGGTCATACGGTTGGGGATGCCCGTGTCGACCGTGCCGACGATCACGGTCAACCGCTCGTCCCACTCGGGGCAGTTGGGCGCCGGGACGCCGCCGCCCTCCGCGACCGTGAACGACACCTTCTGCGCGGCCGAGGTATTGCCTGCCTTGTCGGTCGCCCGGTGCAGAAGGGTGTGGAAGCCCACCCGGTCGACGAGCACCGGAGCGGTGTAGGCGAGGTACGGGCCTCCGTCGAGGGAGTACTCGACCTTGTCGACACCCGAGGCGCCCTCACCGGAGTCCGTGGCGGTGACGGTCACCTTGGCGCTGGTGACATACGCGCCGTCGGAGTTCTTCTCACCCGTCACCCCGGCCGAGGTCTGCGGCGGGGTCTTGTCCACGACGGGCGGCGCGACCACCGTGAACTGCACGGACTTCTCCGCGGCCGCGTTGCCTGCCTTGTCGGTCGCCTTGAAGCGGACCGTGTGGGTGCCGACGGCGTGCACCATCACCGGTGCCGTGTAGGGCTGCCAGGCGCCGGAGGCGCCGATGGCGTACTCGATGGTGTTGACGCCCGAGCCGGTGTCGGACGCGGTGACGGTGACCGTGGCCATGTCGAGGTACTGGCCCTGTTCGTTCTTCTCACCGGTCACCGTCGCCGAGGTCTCCGGCGGGGTCTTGTCGTCCGTCGGCGGGGCGACGACCGAGAAGTCGGCCGCCTTCTCCGCGGCGACATTGCCGGCCTTGTCCGTGGCCCGGTACCGGATCTTGTGCGTACCGACCTCGTTGACGACGACCGGATTGGTGTACGCCTGCCAGGGACCGTCGGCCCCGACCGCGTACTCGATCTTGTCCACCCCGGAGCCCGCGTCGGTCGCCGCCACCGTCACGGTGGCCTGACCGATGTAGGCGCCCGCGGCGTTCTTGTCGCCGTCGACCTTCACGGTCGTGTCGGGCGCCGTGGTGTCCTCGCCGGTGCCCTCGGTGACGGTCAGGATCCCCTGCATCGAGCCGTGGCCCGGAATGGTGCAGTGGAAGAGATACCGGCCGGGGGTCAGGGTGACCTCGGCGGTGTGCTTGCCGCCCTGGTCGTCATTGGGGTTGGCCAGGATGTTCAGCGGTACGTCGTTGTTGTACTCGGGGTCCGAGACGTCGAAGGTCAGCGTGTGCGGCATCCCGGTGGTGTTCCCGGTGGCCTTGCTGTTCTCGAACACGATCGTGGTCGCACCCGCCACCGCCGTGGTGGGGAAGGAGAGATAGCGGTCGATCGGGTCACCTGCGGTCCAGGTGAGCACCTGGGCCGCTTCCCGGTCGTCGGTCTGCCCGTAGGCGGCCGCGGACATCAGTCCGACGACCATGGCCACGGACGCCAGCAGGGCCGTCCACAGGCTCGCTGTCCGGTGTCTGACGAATCTCACTGTGCCGCCTTCCGTGCCAGCTTGTCGGCGGACGGCGTCGCCTCGCCGCCCTTGTACGTCACGCGCCACAACGCCGACTGGGCGTCCGAGGTGAAGAACCCGCGTCCGTAGTCGAGGACGTAGAGCGAACCGTCGGGGGCGAACTTCCAGTCCATGAGGTTGCGGATGCCGCCGTTGCCGACCGGGATGATCTTCTTCAGGGATTCGGCGTGGACCGGGATGCCGCCCTTGCCGACCGTCTTCGGGTCGGTGAGGACCGCGTGCCGCGGCTGGTCGCCGTCGTAGAAGTCACCGACGAACCACTTGCCGTCCCAGTAGGCCGGCCACTTCTCGGTACCGGTGCTCGCCGCGTCATAGCGGTAGACCGGGCCGTTCATGGTCGCCTGACCGCCGCCCTTGAGCCACGGCATGAGCAGCTTCTGCTCCTCCGTCTTGTAGCTCGGGATGCCGTTGGCGTCGCGCGGGTAGTCCACGCCACCGCCCTGCGGCGAGTACCAGATGGTGTTGGAGGCGACGGGCGGCAGATTCACCAGGCCGTCGTTGTTCGGCGACTCGTTCTTCGGCGCGTCGCAGTTGTACCAGCCGAGCGGCTGGTTCGGGTCGGGCAGATTGCGGTCGCGGTAGGGCTGCTTGTTGCCCATGCAGTACGGCCACCCGTGGTTGCCCGCCTTGGTGATGGCGGAGAAGGTGTCGTACTTGGCGGGGCCCCAGGTCGTCGACGGCGCGCCGGCGTCCGGGCCGACCCAGCCCGCGTACAGCGTGTCGGTCGTCTTGTCGACGAAGATGCGCGCCGGGTTGCGGACGCCCATCACATAGATCTCGCCGCGGGTCTTGCCGCCGCCCTCGTCCGGCTCCTGGCCGGTGAAGAGGTTGCCCGCGGGGAGCGTGTAGGTGCCGTCGTCCTCCGGGTGGATCCGCAGGATCTTCCCGTTGAGGTTGTTCGTGTTGCCCGCCGTGCGGCGCGCGTCGGCGAACGAGACACCCTTGAAGTTGGGCTGCGGGTTGTTGCCCGAGTAACCGCCGCTGAAGCCGGACGAGTTGTTGTCACCCGTCGCGATGTAGAGGTTCTGCTTCGAGTCCCAGGCCAGCCCGCCGCCCGCGTGGCAGCAACTGTGGATCTGCACCGGCCACTTGAGCAGGACCTTCTCGCTGGCCATGTCCAGCTTGTTGGTCGCGGGGTCCAGGGTGAAGCGAGAGACCCGGCGCTCGGCCATGTGCGTCTCGCGGTTGATCTGCGAGTGCGGGGTGTAGTGCAGATAGACCCAGCCGTTGGTCCGGAAATCGGGGTCGAGCTCGATGCCGAGCAGCCCCTCCTCGACCTTGATCAGCTCGTCGCCGCCGCCCTTGTTGCCGAAGACGGTGAGTGAGCCTGCCAGGGTGACCTTCTTGGTCGTGGGGTCGTAGACGTGGATCTCGCCCTGGCCCTTGCCCATGTCCGGGTTGTTCCAGTCGGTGATGACGGGCTTGCTGGAGTCCGCGCCGCCGCGCCCGATGTAGAACACGCGCCCGTCAGGAGCCGTCACCAGTCCGTGCGGCTCACCGATCTGGTCGTTCTGCCCGGGCTGGTTGGGCTGGGTGACGCGCTGCGCCGTGTAGTTGGAGGTGATCGTCGCCTTGCAGTCGGCACGCGAGATGCGGCTCGTCCAGGCGAGGGCGCCGCGCAGATGGTCGCGGAAGTCGACCTCGGCGAAGCTCTCGGCCGTACCGCCCATGCCGGTGTAGAAGGAACGCCCGCCGTCGTAGTCCCGGCACCACGAAATGGGGTGGTCCCAGCCGTTGGCGCCGGCCGCCGGAGTGAACGAACTCTCCTTGAGGCGCGCCACGGTGTGAACACTGCCGGAGGGATTCGCCGACCAGTTGAACCACTTGTCCGGCCGCTTCCACTGCAACGGCAGCGACGTGGTGGCCGGATGCCGGCGGTCGCCGACCTCGACGACGGCCCGCTGGACCGAGCTCGCCGCACCCGCGGGACGGGCACCGATCAGCCCGGTGAACCAGTCGGAGTACGGCTCGGTCCGTGCCGCGTCATGGATACCGAGAAAGCCACCGCCCGCCTCCAGATAGGACTCGAGCCCTGCCTCCTGCTCCGGATCGAGCACATCGCCGCCTCCGGTCAGGAAGACGACGGCGTTGAACCGTCCGAGCTTGGTGGCATTGGTGAACACGGAAGCATCGTCCGTGGCCTCGGTCTTGAACCGGCCGGCCGCGGGACCGGTGAGGCCGATGTTCTCGATGGCCGCGATACCGGCGTTGACGACCGGCGACTCCTCGGTCGCCGAGCCGTGGAAGACCAGGACCCGCACATTCTGGCCGCCGGGAGGCGACGGCAGGGACAACGTTGTCGACGGCGGTTCCGGGTACGGTTTGGCCGCCGCGACATTCCCTCCGCCCAGTAGCGACACGGTCAGTGCGCCGGCCCCAAGTACCGCGGCCAGAGCGCTTCTTCGGGACCTCGACCTGTGTGGTGTGCGCTGCATGTGGTCACCCACCCCTCTTTGGTCACAACAACAGCCTCGGAAACTAGACCTCTTTTCGTGGTTCGCCAATAGATACGACCGGAGTGGCACGAACTTTGTCCTGAGTGTGGATAAACGAAGATCACCCGGCTACCGTGTGGCCGTCCCCGGGGTCACACACGCCCCGTCAACCTCCGCGACAGACATGGGGAGTTCGGCATGGACAGACGGAGCTTCAACAGGCGGCTCCTGGCGGGAGGCGCCGTCGCGGCGACCGGGGCGACATCGTTGTCTCTCGCCTCCGCACCGACCGCCACCAGCGCGCCGACGGCCGCGGGCGCGGCGAGGACCGCACCCGCCGGCGGCGTGGTGCGCCATATGGAGCTGTACGCCGAGAAGTTGCCGGACGGTCAGATGGGCTACGGGCTGGAGAAGGGCAAGGCGTCCATTCCCGGCCCGCTGATCGAACTCAACGAGGGCGACACGCTGCACATCGAGTTCGAGAACACCATGGACGTACCGGTCAGCCTGCACGCCCACGGGGTCGACTACGACATCGCCAACGACGGCACCAAGCTCAGCAAGAGCCATGTCGAACCGGGCGCCACACGGACCTACACCTGGCGCACGCACCTCCCGGGCAAGCGGGCGGACGGCACCTGGCGTCCCGGCAGCGCCGGTTACTGGCACTACCACGACCATGTGGTGGGCACCGACCACGGCACGGGAGGCATCCGCAAGGGGCTCTACGGCCCGGTGGTCGTGCGCCGGAAGGGCGACATCCTCCCGGACAAGCAGTTCACGATCGTCTTCAACGACATGCTGATCAACAACAAGCCGGCCAACGCGAGCCCCAACTTCCAGGCCACCGTGGGCGACCGGGTCGAGATCATCATGATCACGCACGGCGAGTTCTACCACACGTTCCATATGCACGGTCATCGCTGGGCGGACAACAGGACGGGTCTGCTGGAGGGTCCGGCGGACGTCAGCCGGGTGATCGACAACAAGATCACCGGACCGGCGGACTCCTTCGGCTTCCAGATCATCGCGGGCGAGAACGTCGGCCCCGGCGCCTGGATGTACCACTGCCATGTACAGAGCCACTCGGACATGGGCATGGCCGGGCTGTTCCTGGTGGCGAAGGCGGACGGCACGATCCCGGGGTACGAGCCGCACCACCCGACAGGCGCGAAGGGTGCGGCGAAGAAGGGCGCGGCGGAGGCGGGTGGCCACAGCCACTAGGGAGTGTCCGCAAAGTATCGTCGTCCGCCCGAAGGGCGTCGCGAACCAGACGAGACTTTGCGGACACGACCTAGGGGCCTTCCGTTCGGATCAGGCCGGCTCTCAGTGGCCGAGGTCCAGCACGCACCACTCGCTGTACGGCTCCGACTGCACGTACAACCGCGGACCCCGGTTCACGAGCCGCCGCCGGCCGAGCTCGCCGCCGTCGGGCAGGACGAGCGTTCCGTACGCCACCGGCTCGGCGGCGGTCTCGGTGAGCAGGCACATCACCAGGCGGGAATGGTCGTACCCGTGGCCGCCGAGCAGGGCGAGACGGTCACCGTGGACGGCGAGACCGTGCGTGCCCTTCACCGGACCTGTGCGTACGGTGACCGGCTGCCCGTCCCGGATCTCCAGCAGACCGGTACGGGTGCCGGCCCAGGCCGCGTGGGCTCCCACGTTCAGGCTGAGGCAGTCGGCCGTACCCGCCGGCCCGGGCAGTGCCACGAACTCGCCGAGCACTCCTCCCGTGAGCGACAGTCGCCGCACGGCGGGCCCCTGCGCGATCCACAGCGCGCCCGACGCATCGGTCAGCACATGGTCGACATCGCCACCGGCATCGAGGGTCCAGGACGCCCTGCCCTGCGCGTCGAAGATCTGGATCCGGGCGGTGTCGGCGACGACGAACCCGCCGTCCGGCAGTGCGTCCAGCCGGGGGTTCCGGGCGGTCACGGCGCTCAGCTCGGTGGCGTGGGCGCTGCCGCCGTCCACGGTGACGACGAGCGCGTCGTACGGAACGCGGTCCGAAATACCGTCCGAAATGCGGCCCGAAATGCCGTCCGAGGCGCCGTCCGGAGGGTTCTCGGAGACGTCGTCCGGTACCTCGGGAGGCCCGGCGAGCAGCCAGTGCGCCCGCCCGGCGGCGTCGACCGTGCTGTGCAGCACGTGCAGCCGGGCGTGGGCACGCGGGAGACGGGCGTAAGGGGTGAGAGAAGTGGCTGTCACGGTGCTCCTCGGCAAGGGCTGAACGGACGGTCCGCGGGTCTCGGGGAGGTCCGGCGGCGCACGGGCCGAGGGCGGCAGCGCGGGGCGTCTACCGGGCACGGGCCTTTCTGCTCGTCATGGCCGGAATCCTGCATGAGGCCGTGACCTCGGCACAAGGGAGTTCACCTGCGCTTCGGGTGCGCAGGCCCGGGATCGGTAGCAGACTCGGGCGAGAGCACCACGGGACCCCACGAAGGAGCGCACCATGCTCAGCACCCGTTTCGTCACAGGCTCTCCGAACTGGCTCGACCTCGGCACACCGGACATCGAGGCGGCGACCGCCTTCTACGGCGGCCTGTTCGGATGGACCTTCCAGTCGGCGGGTCCCGAGGCCGGCGGTTACGGAATGTTCCAGCTGGACGGCAAGACCGCGGCCGGCGGCATGCAGGTCCCCCTGGAGCAGAGCCCGCCCGGCTGGACGGTCTATTTCCAGACGCCCGACGCGGACGCCACCGCGCAGGCGGTGCAGCAGAACGGCGGCTCGGTGATGTTCGAGCCGATGGACGTCTTCGACCTGGGCCGCATGGTGGTCTTCACCGACCCGTCGGGCGTCGGGTTCGCGGCCTGGCAGCCCGGCCGGAACAAGGGCCTGGACGTGGTGAACGACACCGGCTCCCTGTGCTGGCTCGAACTCAACACCACCGCCCCGGACGCGGCCCTCGCCTTCTACGACAAGGTCTTCGGCTGGGAGACCACGTCCATGCCGTTCCCCGACGGCAGCGGCATGTACACCATGATCAACCCGGCGGGCGAGGGCGCGGAAGCGATGTTCGGCGGCCTGGTCCCGGTCCCGGCGGACGCCCCGGAGACGGAGGGCCCGTACTGGCTCCCGTACTTCGAGGTCGAGGACTGCGACGCGGCGGTGGCGAAGGCGGAACAACTGGGCGGCCGGGTCACCATGCCGGTGGTCGAGGCGGAGGGAGTGGGCCGCTTCGCGAGCCTGGCGGACCCGGCGGGCGCGAGGTTCGCGGTGATGCAGCCGGCGGCGCAGGAGTAGCCGTGGCGGGGGGTGGTCGCGGGAGGGCTCGGGGTTGGGCTCGCGGTTGCCTCCGGGGCCTGTTGATGCGTCGTTGATCCGGTGTTTATCGGCACAGGAGAGCGTGTCCGCATGCCGATCAACACCATCACCGATGACGAACTCTCCTGGCAGGAGACAGCACTCTGCGCGCAGACGGGCCCGGACTTCTTCTTCCCGGCCCCGGGCTCGTCGACGCGAGAGGCGAAACAGCTGTGCAGGGCGTGCGAGGGGCGGGTGGCGTGCCTGGAGTACGCGCTGGCGCACGACGAGAAGTTCGGGGTGTGGGGTGGGCTGTCGGAGAAGGAGCGGTACCGGTTGAAGCGGAGCCGGGGCTGATGGGGCCTCACGTGGTGTGAACTTTGCCGCCCGTGATGAGCCCGGCCCGCTCGGCGAGGGCGTCGTCCTCAGGACTGCCGTCGGGGATGTGGCCGGCGGGGGCCTCGGGCACGACGCGGACGGGGAAGTGCCCGCCGACGGGCGAGACGACGCCGCCGAAGCGGGGGTCGCCGGCGAACCAGATGGTGTCGGGCTGGGGGTTCTGCTTCTGTGCGAGGTTCACGGAAAACGGGGTGAAGCGCAGTACCGGTGCGTGGTCATCGCTGAACCTGATCATGATCACCTTGGGGCTCTCGCCCGTGCGACGGGGATATTCGCAGGGGTAGGCGCGCCATGGATACGTCTCGAGGATGGTAGCCACGCGTCTGGTCCGATGCAGCGCCAAAGCGGTCACCCACACCAGCAAGGGGTAGAGGCATAGGCTGACCAGCGCCAGTCCGACAAGTTTGCGCAGCGATTGGCCGACGCCCGCATACACGGAAAAGGCCATCAGGCAGATAACGAGGGTCAGCCACGCCCAGCGCTTGGCGACGAGGTTGCGGTGGCCCACCACGGTGGGCTGATGATCCAGGGCTGATTGGCACGCGGGCAGAGAGGGCGGCTGTGCGGTCATGAGAAGAGCTCCAGAATGCGAGAGGCGCGGGGTGCGGGTGCCTCCACGGGATGGGGCGGTGTGAACGTCATCGTGTGACCGATTGCCTCAAGGATGTCCGTGTAGGAATCCGCATGACGGGTCGCTGCGCTCGTCAGATCGGCCACGGCAACGTGCTGGCTGCCCGGGCACGAGAATGTGAGGCGCGCCTGGAAGACGTCAATCGGTTCGACCGTGATGCCCATCTGCCTCAGCGTTGCGGGCGGAGGTGCGGCCAGTGTCCCCGCCACCAGCGCTGCCGGGCCGACGGACAATTCCAAGAGTTTGCGTGTGTGAGCTCTCCACAGGGGAGACTCCACGATGGACAGAGCGCTCTCGGCGACAGCCAGAATTCGCGTCGGCGCAGAGTTGGTGATCATGGCCAGCGTGAAGATGGAAAGACTGGTGCCGTCACTTCCGTCGGGATGTACGCCGATCGACGCCAGCATGCTGCGGCCTTCACGTACGGTGGCGAGCAGTTCGACCAGTACCTGGGCGTCGACGAGGGCCCTTTCGACGACATCTGTCCCGTCAAGGATCGGGGCCAGAACAGCCGTCGTTGCGTGTTCCAGTTCGTCCAGCGTGACATCGTCCAGCGAGTGATAGCCGGGTGGCAGCCGGAACCACATGGGCGGTGGATTGGGTGAGCGATTGTTCGACATCAAGTGGAGTGCCTTGCTATTTGTCGTCAGCGAACAAGTGAAGTCCAGGCATGGGCCAGCTTGGCTCCGGAGCTGGGACCGTCATCGACAACGGCTCGAACGCCGTCAGCACCAGTAGCGCTGTTCGCGAAGGTCTCGTCGTCATCCAGTGGCGTGTAGTGGCTGACTGCTGTGGCCGCCCCCGCGGCGGGTAGACCGTATTTCACCGACTCCTTCACTGCGACAGGCGTGCTTTGCAACGCCCAACCGGTGAGCGGGTTTTCTACCCTTCGCATGTCGTCCATGGCAGTCCTCGCCCCACCGGAGAACCCTTCCGTCCCGGCGCGCATGGCAGCCATGGCTCCCGTGTCCGCGACGGCTCCGCTGGCGTGAACGGCGGCGGACGCCGATTTCGCGCCGTGGGCGATGGCTGCTACACCGGGCACCGACCCCAATGCGTCGCCGGTCAAGGTCACTGTGCTGTCCCAGAAATCAGCGTCGAACTTTCCCTTCGTGAATCCGTCTTTGAGCGACTTGTGAATCCTGGAGTCGGTGGCGTGAAGGGCGAGCGCGCCGATGCTTGCGCCGGTCGCAACGAAGAGCAGCGCCAGCCCGAGCGGTGCACAGACCGGGCCGAGAACCAGGGCAAGGAAGCCAGCTCCAGCGGAAATGTCGGACAGGACGTCACCCAGGTCCTCGTCCACCCACTTCAGGAACCTGTCCAGCACCCCCGGCTCCTTCGGCGCCAGCCGCTCCGTCGCCTCGTTCAACCCCTTCGCGATCCGCCCCGCCTCCGCCCCATGCGCCTCCTCCAGCTCCCGCGCCAGCCTCCGCACCGACGCCAGCGCCTCCCTTGCCCTTGTCACCGACTCCGCCGCCGCCCGCAGTTCCGGTTCCGGCGTCGACGCGGCCGCTCGCAGCCGGTCGTGGTGCGCCTCCGCCTTCGTGATCGCCGCCGTGTCCAGCTTCGCCTGGGTGTCGTAGCGGCGGGCCGTCGCCTGGTAGCTCACCAGGTCGTCGTGCCAGCGGCCCAGCTGTTTCGCCGCCTTCGAGACCGACCGGTGCGCGTTCTTCAGGTACCTCGGCAGTTCACCGTCGATCGCGGCGCGGAACGCGTCCGCCGCCTCGCCTCGCCAGAACGAGCTCTGGCCGAGCAGCTCGCTGACCAGGCGGTGCGCCGTGCCCAGGGCCTCCGCCGAGGAGGTGAGTTTCGTCTGGAGCGTGGACACCGCCGACGGGTTTCCCGGAACCGGGTTCCAGCCCAGGTGCGGGTAGTCAGGCGCGGGGGTCACCGACGTACACCGCCTTGAAGGCCGCCGCGATCGCGCGGTTCACCTGGACGTAGCCCTGGTGGCTGAGCCGCACGCCGTCGTTGACCGACCTGATCCGCCCGTTCAGTTGCTCCGCGCCGTACTTCCAGCGCCGCTGGAACCCGTCGCACGCCTCGTCGAGTTCCTTTGTGCCCAACTGGTCCGCCCGTACATGCTCCAGTGCCCCTCTCGCCTCGGAGAGCGACGTCAGCGAGCGGTCCAGCGCACGTGAGAACCGGCCCAACTGGTCGGTGTCCACCTGAAGATCACGATCCATGGCCGACCACCTTGGCAGATCATCGCCCGAATCGGATAAACCGTGTCACTCCGACAGGTGGTGCGGCACGGAGCACTGACGGCGCGCAGGCGGCGTGCGTGAATCAGCCGTGCGCGCTAGTGCGCCCCCTTGGAACTCCACGACCAGAATCCCTTCTTCCACGCGCCCCTACGTTGGTACTCCGCCCGGTGGGGCCTGGGGCCGCGAGGAGTCGCCCCGGGGAGCCGGGCGTTGTGTGCGCCGACGGTATGGGGATACCGGTTCGGCGCCGTACCAACCATTGGGGGGAATCCATGGTGACGATCCGACGCAGAACGCACCGGTCGGCTGCCTTGCTCGCCGCGCTGTGCCTGTGCTCCCTGGCGACGTTGACGGCATGCGGCGACGGCGGTGACGGCGGCGACGCATCGGACACGGAGACAACGGCCAGTACCTCTGAGACGGCGCCGGCCACCGGTACGCCGGAGGAGGACACCGCCACGCCGACGGAGAGCGAGAGCGAGACCACCGAACCGGACGAGGAGACCACGGAGACGGAGGACGACACCACCGACACCACCGACACCGGTGACGAGGAGACGGCGTCCGACGACTCGAGCAGCTCGTCCGATGTACCGCACGGCACCTGGACGGGCAACGCGAGGATCAGCGTCGACTTCGCGGACCCCGGATGCGCCGCCTCGTCGCAGACGTACAGCCTGCCCGCGACGCTGATCATCGACGATCCGGCGGGCTCGGAGAGCAACGGCTTCCATCTCTCCTGGGCCAGTGACAGCCAGAGTGCGGCGGGCGCCTTCGGGGTGACCTCCGCGCTCAGCGGGACCGACACCACGGACGGCGAGTCGGTGGAGACCGGCTACTGGTCGCTCACCGACGACGGGGGCGGCGACATCTCCGGAAGTCTGACGGACACGGGCGGTTCGCAGGGCCTCGCGCTCAATCTGGTCTTCGTGCCCAAGCCGCTGTTCCCGTGCAGCGGGTACACCCCGTTCGCGTACTCGATGGCCGAAGGCACCACGCTGGAAGGCACCCTGACCGAGGACTCCGCCTCGCTGACGCTGAGCGGCACCACGAGTGACGGGACGAGGAGCTTCCGTGTCGAATGGTCCTGACCCGCGGCTGCCGTCCGCCGAGGAGACCGCCGCGGCCGTCCTGGACGGATGGTCCCTCCGTATCGCATCGGCGGCGGCCCCGCACGAGGCCGACTTCGCCCCGCACACCGCCCGCGTCTATGCCGCGGGTGGCCGCGGCCGACGGGTGCTGCTCCGTTCAGCGCCCTCCACCCCCGGCGGCTCCGGCGGTGAACTCGTCGCCGCACTCCCGCTGTTGTGGGACGCGCTCGCCACCTCGTACCGGTTGCTGGAGTCCGCCCTCGGGTCGCCGGCTGTCGGCAACACCGTGTCGGGGGCCGCGCTGCTCCTCGCCATGAGGAGACGGGAGACGCCGCCTGAGGATCCGGCGGCGCCGGCACAGCCCGCGCCGACACAGTCCGCGCCGACACAGCCCGCGCCGGCGGACCCGGCCCTGTCGCCCGGCCCGCAGCCGACCCCCGAATCCCGCCCGGACGCTCCCGCGGCTCCCGAACTCGCTCGCCTCGTCGATGCCGTGGTCCGCGTTTCCGCACTTCTCCAAGGGCGCGGCGTGAGCCGTCAGGAGGCCGACCGGGCTGCCGCGGAAGCGGTGGCCGCGCTGTACGAGGGCCACGACGACGGCGCTCTCGCCTTCCTCGGCCTGCTGACCGGAGGCGACCCGCCCGCCGGCCCCGGCGGACGCCGCGGACCGGCCATGTCGCTTCCGCGCAGGCTGACCGGCTGGTGGCGAGGCCGTACGGAGGGGGCATGAGGCGCGCCGGCGCCGATGCCCCGGCCGACGTTTCCCCGGACGGAATCACCGACGTACCCACCGACGGACCCGTCGACGCTGCCGACGGACCGGCCGACGTACCCACCGACGGACCGGCCGACGCCACCGATGGACCCGTCGACGCCGCCCACGGACTCGCGTCGCCTCCACCGCCGTGGCTGTGGCTCGCTCTCGTCATGTACCTCTACGAGCTGCCCTCCACCGCCGAATGGTGGCACGAGCAGGTCACCTGGCTCTGGACCTCCCAGGTGTTCGGCCCCGAGGTCGTCGGGGGTGCCGCCTTCGCGGCCCTGCGTGTCACCACGATCAGCCAGGCCATGCCGACGCTCATCGTGCTGGCCGGCCTCGCGACCGTCCTGCTGCCGCACATCCGCGGCCGCTGGACGGAATGGCGTCACGCGCTCGTGGACGCCCGCGCAGACGACGAGCCGGGTGCGACGGGGACGTGCCGCGAGATCCAGGAGCTGCTCGACCGGTATGCGCCGGGGGCCGTTCTCATGGTGTCGCTCAGCGGCGGTGGCCCGCCCGTCCGGGTGTACGCGCGGGGCTGGCGGAAACGGCGGGTCGCCGCATCCCTCGGGTACATCGGCATGTGGCACAGCCGGCCGCGGCGGGCCCGCGCGTTGCTCGCGCACGAGGCGGCCCACCTCACCCGCGGCGAACACCTCATCACCGGGCTCGGCAGCCCGTTCACCACGATGGTCACGGCCTGGCCCGTGGTGTTCCTCGCGCTCGGGGTGGGCCCGCTGATCTGGCTCGCCATGGCGCACCACCCCTCCGGTTCGCTGATGAGCGCCCAGGTGCTCACCGTCATGGTCAAGCTGCCGCAGATGCTGATCGTGCCCGTGGCCGCCCTCTGGTGCATCGAACTGGCCGCGGACCGCTACGCCGTGGATGCCGCGGGGCGCCGCACCGTCGCGGAGGCGCTCCACACAGTCCACGAGCGCGAGTCCCGGCTCCGGCGTGTGGGCGCCGTACTGCACCACCCGCCACGGTGGTTGAGGCGCTGGTTCGTCGCGCGGGCCGACCGGCCGTCGGCGCCGCTGCTTCTGCTGATGGCCGGTCCGCTGGCCCTGCTCGTACAGGCCGTCGTGGTCACCGCCTTCGCCGTGCCCAGTCTGATCCTCGCGGGCGATCCCGCCCGGAACGCCGTGGCGAGCAGCCTGGATCTCGCGCACCGCAACCTGCTGCCCGTACCGCTGTGGACGGCGATTCTGGTCATCGTGCTGGTGTGGCCGGCCGTGGACGGGTTCTGGCTGCGGTTGTGGGGGGCTCCCCGGCCCCCCGGGCCCGGGCCGTCTCGTGTCCGCCGTCCACGCCTGTATCTCGTGGCGGCGCTGCTGCCGGCCACCGTCCTTGTGGTGGCTCTACTGCCGCACAGCGGTGCGCTCGAACGCGACCCTGTGCTGCGGCCTTCACCGGCCTCGGCGGCCCAGAGCGACGACTCTCAAACCTCTGTCTCGTGACGATTCTGAAAAAATGTTCGGGATCTCTTGAGTCGAATCGCCGCCGTCTCCGTATCTGACGGCGTTGCGCTCCGATTTCCGCTCGGGCGGGTGAGGGCACGGACCGACTCGGCCGAGTGGCAGCCGGTCCCCGGCGTATGAGCAACCAGAAAGGGACGACTTGTGAGGAACAGACAGAGACACAAGCGGTCCAGATGGATCGGCGTCACGGTCGCCGGTGTGGCAGCACTGGCCGTGGGCGGCGGCGCTGTGCTGATGACGAACAACAGCGCGTCTGCGTCGCGGGAATCCGCGAGCCAGCAGGCAGCCGCGCAGGCGACGATGACGCTCAACTGCCCCGATGTCTCTGCCCGTCTGACGGACGTGCCGCAGGAGGCGCGGCCCGCCGTGGACACCGAACTCGCCAAGCTGGACACTCAGGTCGCGGACGCCTACGGGCAACTCGCCACCGGCGCGAAGACGGACAAGGAGTGGGTACGCACCAGCGTGCTGGACCCGCTGTCCTCCGAGCGGCGCCAGTCGCTCGACCGCATCGGCGCCGAGATCGGCAAGGTCTCCCAGCGGCCCGCCGGCCTGGACTCGCTGGCGGCCTGTACGGTGCGCAAGGAAGAGGCGGCCCCGGCCGTCGCGGCCGCGAACGGCTCGGCGGCCCCGAGCGCCCCCGCGGCAGGCGGCCAGGCGCAGAACGCCCCCAGCCGCGCGGACTTCGTGGACATCCGCAAGGTACGGCCCAACGTCGTCACGCCGCGTCAGAAGGCCAACGCCTCCAAGGGCACCTTCTCGTCCCGCTGCGGGCGCAACGAGAACAAGCACTTCAACCCCGACAACGTCATCGTGGCACCGGGTGTGAGCAACGGCGCCCACCACATGCACGACTACGTCGGCAACCTCGAGACCGACGCGTTCTCCACCAACGACGACCTCGCCGGGGCCGGGACGACCTGCACCAACGGCGACCGCTCCACCCACTACTGGCCGGTCCTGCGCCTGCGCAACGGCAAGAACGAGGCCGACGCGAACCTCCCGGGCGGAGGCCAGGACGGCAACGTCGGCCGCATCCTCCAGCCCGCTTCCGTGCAGCTGACCTTCCGCGGCAGCCCGGTCGCCAAGGTCGCCGAGATGCCCACCTTCCTGCGCATCATCACCGGTGACGCCAAGGCATTTGTCAACGGAACCGCCAACGCCAACGCCTCCTGGAGCTGCACCGGCTTCGAGAACCGGCAGCTGAAGGACAAGTACCCGTTGTGCCCGAGGGGCAGCAACGTCGTGCGGACGTTCAACTTCCAGAGCTGCTGGGACGGCGCGAACATCGACAGCGCCAATCACCGCACCCATGTGGCCTTCGCCCAGGCCAACGGCGCGTGCCCGCAGGGCTTCCGGGCGATCCCGCAGCTGGTGCAGCGGATCACCTACAAGGTGAACCCCGGATCGGTCTTCGCGGTCGACAGCTTCCCCGAGCAACTGCACAAGCCGGTCACGGACCACGGCGACTTCATCAACGTGATGTCCAAGTCGCTGATGAAGAAGGCGGTGAGCTGCATCAACGGCGGCCGCAAGTGCGGCTGAGCAGCTGACGCGTGGTGCCGCGGTGACCCGGGGGAGGGTTCGCTGCGGCACCACTGTTTCGTACGGCCGGCGGGCGCGGCCCCCATCGGTGCCCCCGTCCGTCCCTGTGGCGGCCGATCATGCCAGGTTCCTTATTCGCTGGGGATCACGGTTCTCCGGAAGGCACAATTCCCGCATGCCGCACACCTCCCGGCGCTCGGCGGACCTTCTCCTGGCCGCGATCGAGCCCCTCCCGTACCCCCTGCGCATGCGCGAACTGTCCCGGTGGACCAGGGAGACGGAGCCCGGGGAACGGCGGTCGCTGCTGGCCGAACTCGACGCCCGCGGGCCCTACGAGCGAGGGCTCGCCGTCGTCGTCGCGTCCGTGGGCGGCGAGAGAGGGTGGATCGGTGAGCGGCTCGCGGACCCCGACGCCTTCGTCCGAGGCCAGGCACTGCGGGTCGCCGCGGGGATCGGCGTGCCCGACGAGGCGTTCGCCGCGGCGCTGGACGACGCACCGGCCGCGATACGCAGGCAGTTGTTGCGAGCCGTCGTCTCGCTGCGCCGCACCGCGCTCGCGGACCGGCTCGTCGACGGCGTACGGGAGACCTGGGGCGAGCCCGAGGCGGCGCGCCTGCTGCCCGGATGCGGGCAGGACACCGTCGTACGGCTTCTGCCCGACCTGTTCCACGCGGTCCGCGGCTGGACCTCACTCGGCCGCCGGCATCCCGGGCCGGTCCTCGACGCCGCCGAGCGCGAACTGGCCGCGCTGCCCGAGTCACTGCGGGACGGCTGGTGGCAGCGGTACGCCAGGGCGGTCGCCGCCACGGCGGACGCCGAACCGCGGCGGGTGCTCGCCCTGTTCGAGAGCATGGGGCCCGCGGCCCTGCCGGTGCCGCTGAGCCATCGGCTCGCTGCTGTGGCGAAGGCCGACCCCACGCGGGTCGTGCGGATGCTGCTCGCTCCCGAGGGGCACGCACTTCGCGGTCGCGTCAGCCGGTGCCCGGCCCTGCTGGCCTTTCTCGCCCGGCACGCTCCCGAGGATCTGGTGCTTCGGCTGGGACGGGTCAGCGCCGCACGGCCCGACCAGCTCGCTCGGCTGATCGCCGCGCATCCGCCGGCCCGGCGCGGCGCGTTCCACGAAGCCGTCGTCAGGGACCGGGGCAGCGAGACACAGGTGGTGAACGCCGAACTGCTGGACGTCCTGCCCCGCAGCTGCGTGGCCGTCGAGGCCCGCCGGATGGCGGACCGGGCCCGCGAGCGTTCGGCGCCGTGGAGAGAGGTGCTGCTCGCCGAGTCGTATCTGCCCGTGGACGAGGCGCGCGAACGGCTGGTCGCGGCCACCCGCCGCCCCGCCGCGGAGGACCGCGCCGAGGCCTGGCCGCTGCTCGTCCGCAACGCCGCGCGGTCCGGCGACGCCGACTCCGTGACCGCGGTACTGCGCGAGATGGCACGGCTGCGCAACGAGCAGGACCCGGTGCGCTCCGCTGCGCTGGACGCCCTCGCCGCCATGCCGCCCGTGCTGTTCACCGAGGAGGCGGAGGACCATCTCGACCGGGTCGCCGCCGACGCCGTCGAGGCCCGCGACTCGTCCCCGGCCACCCGCCAGGCGCTCAGCCGCCTCGCGGTCGAGGTGCTCCGCGAGCACGCCGCCACCGGCCGGCGCGGGCTCGTCAACTGGGCGCTGCGTACGGTGGTGCGGATCTCCGGCAGCACCGGCGGCGCCGATCTCGGGCGGCTGGACCGGACGCTGCGCCGCGGACAGGAACACGACGTCTTCGAGGCGCTGCGCCCGTGGATCGAGGCGGGCGCGGAGAAGGCGGACTTCAGCCTGGCCTTCGCCCTCGCCCGCGCGGCCGGCCGGCGCGCGGCGGGCATGACCGAGCTTCAGGAACTGCTGTGGCAGGCGGTGCGGTTCGGCAACAGCGGGGCCGCACGTACTGCCGTCGACCTCTGGCTCGAACCGCCCCGGGACCGCGACCGGCGTGTGGAACTGCTGCTGAGCCACGAGCGATCGGCGGCCGTACTGCCGCCCGTCGTTGCGGTACTGACCTCCCGCCGCACCGATCTGCTCGACCGCATCCTGGAGGACACCCCGCCCTACGGGCGCTTCCTCACCAAGGACAGCCACTGGACCCTGCCCGTCAACAGCGCCGCCCACACGGTCTATCGCTGGACCGCACGCCAACAGCGCTGCGCCGTAAGGCAGTTGGCGAACGCCGCGGACGACACCTCGCTGCCGCTGTACACCCGGGCGGACGCCATCGCGTCGGTCGCGCGCATCCCGGCCGGCGGCGCGGATGTCGCACACCGTTGGACGGGCTCCCACGACGTGGTGCTCACCGAGACCGCGCTCGCCGCCCTCGCCCGGACCGTGCGTCCCGCCGACGCGCTGCCCGAGTTGCTCTCGTACGCGAACGGAGACCGGGCCCGCGTCGCCGTGTACGCGGTCACCCGGGCGTCCCGGTATGCGCGGCCGTCCGAACTCGGCGCCCTGCTGCGCGGAGTACTCGAGCCGGGAGCGGCCAAGGTGACCAGCCGCAAAGAGGCCGTGCGGCTCGCCGCGGCCCGCCTTCCGCTGATCGACGCGGCCGGGGTGCTCGCCGACACGTACGCGATGAAGGACCAGCACCGTGATGTCCGCGCCGCGTGCGTGGCGTTCGCTCCGGCCCTGCTCGGTGACGAACGCATGTGGCGCCTGCTCACCGACGCGTCCACCGGCGAGCGGGTGCTGCGCGACGGCGTGCTGCGTGTGGTGCCGATGGATCTGCCGGAGTCGTACCGCCCGCGCTATGCGCGTCTGATACGCGGTGTCTGCGAGATCCGCGACAAGGAACTCGCCGGTACGGCGTTCGCGGCCCTCGCCCACTGGCTGCCCTGGTCGCCCGAGGCATCCGTGGTCCTGGTGTCCGCGATCACCGATCTGTCCGACCGGCGGTCCTGGTACGCGGCGGCCGACGCGCTCGCCGCCGCTGCCGTCCACGGGCCCGAGGCCGCGGCCGCTGTGGAGCACGCGCTCACCCGGCTGGCCACTGCCGACGCTCTGGCGGTGGAGAACGCCGACGACGCCGGCGCCGAACGGGACCGGCCGGCCCGCCGCCGCGTCGAGCACCTCACGGACCGGCTGTGCCGCCGGTCCGGCGTACGCCCCCGGGTGCTGCGCCCGGTGCAGAAAGCCGCCGCCGAGCTGCTCGCGGGGCACGACACCTTTGTGCCGCAGGCTGCGGCGCTGCTGACGGAGTCCCTCGACCTCGCTGCCGACGCGGACTCGCTGCGGGTGTCGTGCGACCGGCTCGTCGCACTGCACGAGGACCGTCCCGCCCTCGCCGTCCGTACCGCCGACGCGCTCGGGCGAAGACTCCGCGGCGCGGACCGGGCCGGCGACGGCGCGGCGCTGCTCACCGCCGCCCGGCAGCTCGCCGAGGCGGGCGGTCGCACCGAAGGGCTTCTCGCGGTGACGCTCACCGCAGCGGGCGGCGAGCGCACGTCCTGGACCGAGCCGTGGCGGGCGCAGCTGCGCAGGCTGCGCCGCCATCCGGTCGCCGATGTGCGGGACGCCGCGCTCGGGTGCGTCACCGCTCATGAATGACGCCCGGCCGGGCCGCGCACCACGGGGTCGTGGGCGCGGCCCGGCCGGGCGGGAGAGCGCGGAGTCAGCCGGCGGCGCGCGCCGCCATACGTGCCTTGCGGGCCGCGAGCTTCTCGTCGAACTTCGACGCCTCGGCGTCCAGCCCGCCCATGTACAGCCCGAGCTCCTCCTGCGCCTTGAGACCCTCCGGGCCCAGCCCGTCGATCTCCAGCACCTTCAGGAAGCGCAGCACCGGCTGCAGCACGTCGTCGTGGTGGATCCGCATGTTGTAGATCTCACCGATCGCCATCTGCGCGGCGGCACGCTCGAAGCCGGGCATGCCGTGACCGGGCATCCGGAAGTCGACGACCACGTCGCGCACGGACTGCATGGTGAGGTCCGGCGCGATCTCGAAGGCCGCACGCAGCAGGTTCCGGTAGAAGACCATGTGCAGGTTCTCGTCGGTCGCGATCCGGGCCAGCATGCGGTCGCAGACGGGGTCGCCCGACTGGTGGCCGGTGTTGCGGTGCGAGACGCGGGTGGCGAGCTCCTGGAAGGCGACGTACGCCACGGAGTGCAGCATGGAGTGCCGGTTGTCGGACTCGAAGCCCTCCGACATGTGGGCCATGCGGAACTGCTCGAGCTTGTCGGGATCGACGGCCCGTGAGGTGAGCAGGTAGTCGCGCATCACGATGCCGTGCCGGCCCTCTTCCGCGGTCCAGCGGTGCACCCAGGTGCCCCAGGCTCCGTCGCGGCCGAAGAGGCTGGCGATCTCGTGGTGGTAACTGGGCAGGTTGTCCTCGGTCAGCAGATTGACCACAAGAGCCGTTTTCCCTATGTCGGTGACCTTCGACTGGCTCGGCTCCCAGGCCTCGCCGTCGTCGAAGAGACCGGGAAAGTTACGGCCGTCACCGAAGGGGACGTACTCGTGCGGCATCCAGTCCTTGGCAACCTTGAGATGGCGGTTGAGTTCCTGCTCCACCACCTCTTCCAGCGCGTACAGCAGCCGGGCGTCTGTCCACGCGTCCGAGCTGCCGAGTTGGGGAGAGGTGATTGACACGGGTGCTCCAGGGGGACGGGAGAGTTACTTACGTATTCGTAGGTTACGAAACCGTAGGTTAAGGCGCCGTAAGCCGTCGGGCCAAGCCCGCACCCGGAATGTCCGGTTACATTTGGTTATGCATGCAGGTCGCGGAGGCGTACCGAGAGGCAGGTCACGCAGCCTTCGAGCTTCTCGAACTCGCTGATGTCGACCGGGACCGGCTCGTAGCCGAGATCCGCGAACAGCTCGGCCGATTTCGGGGCGCTCGCCGCCATCAGCAGCCGGCCGCCGCCGAGCAGCACGACATGCGCCCCGGACTCCTCCGGCACGGGGAGATGGCGGGGGAAGACGGACGGAGTCTCGACCAGCGGCGGGTATCCGATGACCGTGGCGTCGGGCAGGGCCGTCACCGCCGACTTCAGGTGCAGCACCTTGCTGACCGGCACGGCGACGACCCGCGCCCCCAGCGGCTCGAAGACCTGCCGCAGCTGCGCCACCCCGGCGGCGTTCGTCCGGCCGCCGCGGCCGACGTAGATCGTGTCCCCGACCTTGAGCACATCGCCACCCTCCAGGGTGCCGGGCTCCCACACCCAGTTCACCGAGCAGCCGAGCCGCGCCAGGGACTCCTCGACGGCAGCCGTCTCGGGCCTGCGCGACTCGGCGCCTGGGCGGGCGATCAGGGCGACATTGCGGAAGACGACGACGGTGTCCTCCACGAACACGCCGTCCGGACAGTCGTCGGCGGGTTCGGTCTCGACGGTCTCCCAGCCGTGCTCGCGCAGCGTCTCGGCGTAGGTCTGCCACTGCTCGAGCGCCAGCGCGGCATCGACGGGCGTGCGCTCGATGTGGGTGACCAGCCCCTCCGCGAGACGGGGGCTGGGGCGGCGGATCAGGGCTTTCCTGCTGGGCACGGGCGAATCTCCCGGGAGGCTCGGGGCTGGTGGCGCCCATCATGACCCTTGGTGCGGGGGCCATGGAATCCCTGGTTGCAGGCTTGTGAGCGGTGGGGAGGGAACCGGCGGGCGCCGGGCCCGGCCAGTCCGGTGTCGTCCGGGCCTCTTGTCGGGCCCGTGCAAAAGGAGTTGGGCCCGAGCCGGCCCGGGTCCTACGCTTCTCGGCACATGGTGTTCGTAGCTGAGTTCGGTACAGCGCCCGGCTGTGGACCGGGAGATCGCGGGTTCGAGTCCCGCCGTACACCCTTTTCGGACCCTCGGCGGTTCCGGGCTGTGGTTCCGGCTGCGGCTGTCTCACGTCGTGGCGTAGCAGCCTTGTCGCAGGTACGCGGCATTTCTCTCACAGGGCCGTGAGGCGACGTGACCTGAGGTGCCGTGCCGTGGCCGGCTACGGCTGCTGCCCGGTGGCTTCGGGGGTGGGCGCGGAATGTACGGGCTGCTGCGGACAGCGCCGGCCCAGTCCGACAGGGCCGGGATCGCCACCTTCGTGATGCGCAACAAGCCGTACCTGACCGCCTTGCGCGTGGAGGACGAGATCCTGGCGCTCCGGGACGAACCGGTCGACGCCCTCGCCCAGGCAGGGGCGCCGAAGGAAGAAGTGCGCCGCCTGGCCATCGCAAGGTCGACTCGTTCTTCCGTGCCTGGGCGAGGGACCACAGGAACGGCGTAGGCCGTGCGTTCCTGCCCAACGCCCGCCGCTACAGCGGGTTCATGCCCATCTCGTCGGGGCCCTTGCCGCCCGTGCGCTTGCTCTCTTCCGTCAGGCGGTCGGCCTTCTCCATGAGGCGCTTGCGCTCCTCCGGGTCGGTGGCCCGCTCGGCGGCGTTCTTCAGCTCCTGGGCCTTCGCGCGCATCTGCTGGGCAGGGCCGCCGGACTCACTCGCACTCGACATGATCACTCCAGGGATTCGGGGGGAGCGGACCACCTCAGCGAAGCAGCAGCCGTAGCCGATCGCATCCCGAAAGCCTCACGCATCGTGACGACGTCCGCGGCCGCCGCGTCTCGGCTGCCGACGGTCTAGACGGCCGTCGTGAAGGCCGTGTCCTCGGCGGCGCCGGTGCGGGCCTGCACGATCAGGCCGTCGTTGCCGTTCATTTCGAGCATGCGGCGCACCGCGACGCTCGCGGCGCGGACCGTCATCGGCATGCCCAGGTCGCGTTGCGCACGCAGTACGGCACTGAGGGCGGCGCTGCTCTCCGCCGCGTCCTCGAGGACGACCAGGAGAGACTCCGGACGGTGTGAGCGCACGAGCGCGCTGATGTCCTGGGCGAGCTGTGCCCGCCGTGCGATGCCTGGGTCCTCGTGCAGCGTGATGACCAGACGGGTACCCGTGACGGCATGGGACCACATGGAGACCCTCCGATTCGTGCACAGAAGATGTGTGTGCGGTGAATCTGCCCCGTCTTGCATTGCAATATGCCGGACGTCTTCTGCTTGCGTTTCATTCGGCCTAAGGCAGCCTGGCCAACGTTTCCCGGGAACGGGGTCCTCCGCTTCCAGGAGTGGGCACGGGACTGCTCGGCGGCCTGGTCGGCGGCGGCTTCGGTGGTGGCGCCGTTCGTCGGTGTGGCGCGGGACGCTGTCGACGCGGGCGGCAGGTCGGGTGGCGGTGTCACATTTTCGCCAATGTCATCGTGTGGACACTCGTCGGCGTGTCCTACTGGACCCGTCGCGCGGTAAATGTGTCTATTGGCGGCGTAGACGAGTCCGATCGCTCAGCGGTGACTCTTCCCCGGGAACCGGAGCGGGATCGTTTCTGCAGGTCAAGACGTCCCTTTTCGGTGTGCCGGTCCCGGATGTGATTACAACGGGTTCATGAGTGTGCACTAGGGTGGCGGCGCCTTTAACTGTCCAACCGTGTAGACGAGTTGACCGTTAGTCGGCGGCGTACCCGTGCACCCCACCCCCCGGGGTGATCGAGAGGACTCCCATTGTCTGAATCCCCGACGTATGCAGCGCGCCCGGAATCCGGTCGGACGACCGCTGGGGGCTCGGCACGAAACAGGCACGGCAGGCGGCCGGCGCAGGAAGAGGCCGCCGATCCTGCCGCCCGCTCGCGGGCGATACGCCTCGCGGTCCTTCCCGCGGCCCTCATATCCGTGCTCGCGGCCGCACTGGTCGTTTTCGTCCTTCGCGCACAATCCGGCACGGCCGACGCCGCCACCTGGGGCGTCCTCGTCGCCGCCGGCATTCTCGGCGCGAGTGTCCTGATCGGCGCCGCGCGCGCCGCCTCCACCGAGGCCCGGCGGACCGCCGAACGCCACGCATCCCTGCGCAACTCCCTCGCCCCGGGCGTCAGCGATCTGCAGAACATGGTGCTCCGGCTGGAGCAGGGCGAGCCGGTGGAGCAGCCGCTCTTCTCGCAGCCCGCCCCGCCCGCGAACGACCCCGTCAGCCGCCTTGCCTACGAGCTCACGATCAGCCTGCTCCAGGCCCAGGCGGCCATCGCGCACGCCGCGCAGTTCCCCCAGGCCACTGCCTCCCCCAATGAGGAGAGCATCGAGGTCTTCGTCAACCTCGCCCGTCGCCTGCAGTCCCTCGTCCACCGCCAGATCAGCATGCTCGACGAGCTGGAGAACGAGGTCGAGGACCCCGAACTCCTCAAGGGCCTCTTCCAGGTCGACCACCTGGCGACGCGTATCCGCCGTCACGCCGAGAACGTCGCCGTCCTCGGCGGTTCGGTGTCGCGCCGCCAGTGGACCAAGCCGGTGACGATGATGGAGGTGCTGCGGTCCTCCATCGCCGAGGTCGAGCACTACTCCCGCGTCAAACTCGTCCCGCCGCTCGAAGGGACCCTGCGCGGCCACGCGGTCGCCGACGTCATCCACCTGCTGGCCGAACTCGTCGAGAACGCCACCGGGTTCTCCGACCCGAGCACCCAAGTACTCATGCGCGCCCAGCGGGTGACCGCCGGACTCGCCATCGAGGTCGAGGACCGCGGCCTCGGCATGTCGCAGCACGAGCAGGACCGGATCAACTCCCTGCTCGCCCACCCCGACCGCATCGACATCAGCAAGCTGATCGCGGACGGCCGTATCGGCCTCTACGTGGTCTCGGCGCTGGCCCGGCGGCACGGTATCGCCGTCCGCCTCCAGGGCAACATCTACGGCGGTATCCAGGCGATCCTCGTCCTGCCCACCGGTCTCCTCGGCGAGGAGCCGCTGGACGCGCCCCACCACGCCGCCGCGGCGGCACCCCGGTCCGTCGCGCCCGCCTCACCCCAGCGGCCCGCCGTGCAGGCCGGACCCGAGGCGCAGTACGCACCACCGCCGCTGGACACGGCTCAGCCGATGACCCAGTCACCGTCGCAGCCGATGCCGCCGGTGCACCACATGTCCGCACCGGCGCGCCAGCAGCAGGCGCCTCAGCCGCAGCAGCGCACGTCCCCACCGCAGCAGATGCCTCAGTCCCCGCAGCAGTCGTCTCAGCACGCACGGCCCGCCGAGCGGCCCGCACCCCGCGACGCCGGGTCGTACGACACTCCGGCCCCGCAGGCCGGGCGCCCGCCGCTGCCGCAGCGGCGGGCCCAGGAGCACCTGGCACCGCAGCTCCGGAACGCCCCCACCACACGCATGAGGGGGGACATGCCGGAGGGGGAGCACGATCCGGGACTGATGGCTGCCTTCCAGCGCGGAGTCAGCCTCGCCGACGACGTATCCGACGAGACCCGCTGACAGCTCCTGCCAGCCGCAGTTCCCGTACTCACCCCCGAGGAGAAAGAACGCCACCATGGTGAGCGACACGCGTACCGGTTCGAACCAGAATCTCGACTGGCTCCTCCAGGGGCTGGTCAAGAGAGTCCCGTACACCCGCAGCGCACTTCTGTTGTCGTCCGACGGTCTGACCAAGGCCGTCGACGGGCTCGGCACAGACGAAGCCGACCACATGGCCGCGCTGGCGTCCGGCATGTACTCCCTCGCCCGCAGCGCCGGTTCCCGCTTCGCGGGTGGCGCCGACGTACGCCAGGTGGTCGTGGAACTGGACACGGCACTGCTCTTCGTCTCGGCGGCGGGCTCCGGGGCCTGCCTCGCCGTCCTCGCCGACAGCGAGGCGGATGCGGCCGTGCTCGGCTACGAGATGGCCATGCTGGTCAAGAGTGTCCGCCCGTACTTCGCCACGCCTGCCAGAAACCAGGCACCTGGCGCGCAGCGCGCTGCGGGGCACTGAGGATGGCGGATGCGCAGGGCGGAGCGTGGCTCGACGACGAGGCCGGACGACTGGTCCGGCCCTACGCCGTCAGCAATGGCCGCACACGCCCCACAGCGCACTTCGACCTTCTCACCCTCGTGATGGCGACCGGCACCCGTCCGAAGACGTACCTCGGCCCCGACTACGACCAGGTCCTCGCCCTGTGCGGGGGCCGGCCCATCTCGGTGGCCGAGGTGGCGGCCCATCTGCGGCTGCCGGCCGTCATCACCAAAGTCCTGCTGTCCGACCTCGTGACGCACCAGGCGCTCAGCACACGTGCGCCGCGGGCCATCGAGGCGGCCTCCCCTACCGACCGAAACCTCCTGGAGGCGGTGCTGCATGGCCTTCGCAAGCGGCTCTGACGATCCTTTCCCGACTGCACTGAAAATCCTCATCGCCGGAGGATTCGGGGTGGGCAAGACGACCTTCGTCGGAGCGGTCAGTGAGATCGCACCCCTGAGCACCGAAGAGCTGCTGACCCAGGTCAGCGCTCGCACGGACAGCCTGGTGGGCATCGAGGACAAGACCACCACCACGGTGGCGATGGACTTCGGGCGCATCACCCTGAGCGCGGACCACGTCCTGTACCTCTTCGGCACGCCGGGGCAGGAACGGTTCTGGTTCATGTGGGACGAGCTGTCCAACGGCGCACTGGGCGCGGTGGTGCTCGCCGACACCCGCAGACTCGACCAGTGCTTCTCGGCCGTCGACTTCTTCGAGCAGCGCGGTATCGGCTTCGTCGTGGCCGTCAACCAGTTCGACGGCGCCTACCACTACGAGCCCGCCGAGATCCGCGCCGCGCTCGACCTCAAGCCCGAGGTGCCTGTCGTGATGTGCGACGCCCGCCAGTGCAACTCCAGTACCGAGGTGCTGATCGCGCTCGTCGAGCACCTGCTCGTCCCTGCTCCCGGCATGTCGCCCGCGGAGCCCACCCCGCTGCACTGACGCCCGCTCAGCGCTGTCGAATGGAGCCTGCATGTCCGCGCCTGTTCCCTACACGCAATACGACCCGACCGGCCAGATGCTGGTGACTCCCGAGGACCGGGACGCACCGGCCCGCGTGGCCCGGCTGCGTGAGCTCGGCATCGGAAGCGCCCCCGTGCCGGAGTTCGACGCGTTCGCCCGCAATCTGGCGCGCACGCTCGAAGCGCCGTACGCCATGGTGAACTTCATCGATGAGAACCGGCAGTACTTCGCCGGGCTCTACACTCCCGCCGACAGTCAGCCGGGAGTGGAGCTGGAGCCCCAACAGGCCTCCACCAGCCGGGTCATGGCCCGCGATCACGGCTGGTGCCCGCACGTCGTCGTACGGCGCAAGGCCCTCGTGCTGGAGGACGTCTGCGACTACCCGCGGTTCGCGGGCAACCCCGTGGTGGACGAGATCGGCATCCGCTCGTATCTGGGCGCGCCGCTGATCGACTGGAACACGGGCATGGCCCTGGGCACGATCTGTGTGATCGACACGGACACCCGGCCCTGGGGACGGCAGGGCCTGGAGACCATCAAGTCGATGGCGCAGCAGATGGTGGAGAGGCTGCACCAGATAGAGGAGCGGGGTCAGGCCTGAGCGCGTCCGGTGGCCGCCGCTCACTGCACGCGGCCCCTCGACCCCTGACGGGAGCCTCGGACACGACACTGTGTCCGTGGCTCTCCGTTCTTTGTCTCCCGAGGGTTTCGCGCACCCCCGGGATCTCTCACACGCCGGCCGGCTCCCGCAGGTCCTCTTCCAGGTGATCCGTCGGACCGGTCCGCACCAGGTCGGCCAGACGCTCGGACCACTGGCCCTTGGCCGTGCCGAGCGCGACCTCGCCCAGACGCAGGAGCTGGATGTCGGAGGTGCCGGCGGGCGCGTAGATGTGGTGGGCGTCGCGCAGATAGCGCTCCACCGGGCGGTCGGTGAACAGGCCGCTCGCCGCATGGATCTCCATGGCGTCGCCGGCCGAATCGATGGCGGACTCGACATTGAGGTACTTGGCGTTCATCAACTCCGCGTCGCAGGGCTGCCCTTGGTCCATGAGGTGAACAGCGTGATAGGCGGCGAGCCGGGCGGTCATCAGCCGGTGCTTCATGCGACCCAGCTTGATCTTGATGTTGTTGAGCTCGCCGAGCGCCGCGCCGTACCGTTCGCGTTCGATGCACAGCGCGGTCGTCTCCTCGAGGACGGCCTGGTGGATGCCGAGGGAGACCGCGGTCAGGTTGGGCCGGCCGTAGAGGACGCTGGAGGAGTACGCGACGGCCAGGCCTTGTCCTTCCGTACCGAGCAGGTTCGCGGCCGGTACCCGGCAGTCCTCGAAGATCATTTTTCCGAAACTGAATCCGTGCAGCCCCATGGCGGGCTGCTGTTCGGCGAGCGAGAACCCGGGGCGGTCGGCCTCGACGAGGAAGGCGGAGAGGCCCTTGGAGCCCTCACCGGTGCGGACGATCACGCCGTGCACGTCGCCGACGTGACTGTTCCCGACGAAGACCTTGTGACCGTTGAGGATGTAGTCGTCACCGTCGCGTACGGCGGTACTGGTCATGCCGAGGACATGGCCGCCCGACTCCTCCTCGGTGGTCGCGATCGTGGGCAGGCAGTCGCCGGCCGCGATACGCGGCAGCCAGGCCGCTTTCTGGACATCGTTGCCATAGTGGATGATCTTGGCTGTACCGAGCTGGGATGCCTGCACCATGGCACCCATGGCCCCGCTGACCCGGGCCAGTTCCTCGATGATGATCGTCTTGGCGAGATGGCCCGCCCCCATGCCGCCGTAGGCCCGGTCGATGGTCACACCGATCCAGCCCTGCTGGGCGATCAGCCGGGACACGTCGTGGGCGACGCCCCGGGAGGCTTCCATCTCGGGTATGCGGGGCCGCACCTCGCGCTCGGCGAACTCACGCACACGCTGCCGTAGATCCTCGTGCCGTTGCTTGGTGAAATACCGTTCCACGACCCCTCCTCCGCACTGCCTCCGCGTCCGTTCGGATACGGAGGGACGTCCTTCGGGCAGTGGTTCTCCGCCTCCAGGCAGACCGTCTGTAGGATTGTCGTCTTGTCGATCCATCTCGGCCAAGATCGTCAGCACTCTTTGACTGAAACCCTCCGTCTTGTAAATCGATCGCAACTGTGCGATGGGCGGAACCACTTGGTCGCATCCGGTCACTTGCGAAACGCAGGTGCCGCAGGCGCTACCACACGCCACTGACAATGCCACAGGGCTGCCCACCAGGAACGCGCCGCTCCGGCGGCCTCACCGCGGTGGCTCCCGGGCGAGGTGCGCGGTCGTCGGCCTGTGAGCGAGGTTCGGGGCCCTGTCAGCGGAGTTCAGCCAGAATCAGCGGGGCACGGATATACCGGGGCGCCCATGGGCATGCATCGACGATTGACCTGTCCGGCCGCGGACGGCTGTCGGTCGACCTCGGGGGCAACTCGGGGCGTCGGAGCGCACCGTGGGTCGGCCCGGACGGCGCCGCCGAGACCTGGCCGCGAGCTGCCCTCCCGCCCCTGCCGCGCGGATGTCACCATGACGGGCGTGGCCGACAACACGCTCTGGGTTGCTGCACTGACCGCCGGAACGGCCGTCCTCGCCAGCTGGGTCACCAGCCGCGGAAACGCCAACGCCGCCCGCTTCCAGGCCGAAGCCGCCTCCGCGTCACAGCGGACCGCCCGGCAGCGGGAGGCCCGCCGCGAGGCGTACGCGGCGGTCATCGACAAAGCCGTCGCCATTGGCGAGCTGTACTGGAAGATTCCCGAGGCGACGCGCATCTCCGAGCCCGAATCCCGACGGGCCGAGATCCTGCGCCTCCGCGAACAGATACGGGACGTCTACGCCGCGCTCCTGCGGTGCGTACAAGTCGTCACGCTGGAAGGCCCGGACGACGTTGCCGAGGCCGCCGCTGCCCTCGACAGGGCAACCCCCTCCACCGCCCGCCTCATGCGCGCCATGGCCGACGGCGACCCGGCAGCCGAACGGCAACTCACCGAAGAGACCCGTGCCTACTGGCCGGCACTGACCGAGTTCATCGCGCGGGCGAGCAAGGCCGTGCGGACCATGTGACGCCGGCCGGTCGTCCGGCGGGCCTACCGCCCGTACAGGAAGAACTTCGCCGGGACGAAGACCTCATGGCCGGTCGGGAAGCGGACGCGTACGCCCGACGTCGTCCACGTGGTGGATTCGATCCCGTCCGCGCCCAGATCCGTGTCGACACCTACCCGGTGCCCGTAGGACAGTCCGGGGTCCCGGCCGATGACCAGCTGGTAGGAGTGCCGGCCCGACAGGGTGTGCTCGTGCACCAGGCCCAGGTGGTGCGCCGAATCGTCCTCGTAGGTCACCGACGAGGGGGCGCTGCTGCGGTACGTGACATCGGACCGTGGCCACCACAGGACGGTGAGGAGCGCAGCGGTCAGGGCAACGCCCGCGGCGCCACCGAGCAGCACCTGTACGGGAATGCCGCACAGCCGTCGCGGCGGCGCGGGCCGGCCGGGCAGGGCCGCCGTGTCAGCAGCTGGGCTGGGCACGGTGCGAGGTGAAGTGGGCGTTGGCGGCGGGCAGATACAGGAGCACAGCGGCGGCGATCGCCAGGACCTCGTGGGTGCGCTCCCCGGCGAGGGACACGTCGAAGCCGCTCATGGTCATGTTGTTCACGAGCCAGAGGGCGCAGAGAGCGCCGGCGGCCGCGAGAACGACGCGGGCCCAGCGGCGCCCCGCTCGCATCTTGTACGCGCAGAGCAGCCACAGGGCGTTCACCGCGACCAACACGCCGCCGGACACGGCAAGTTGCCCGAGCGCCTCGGACGGTCCTCTGTCCGCGCGGAGGTCCCCCCAGCTCGTCGGAGCGATGACGAACGAGCCCAGTACCCACCCGACGAGTTCGACAGCGATCCCGGCCATCGACAGTGCGTAGGCCAGGCGGACCGGCTTCGGTGCCTCGTCGGCCCGGTCGAGCCCCGTGGTGACCATCCGTACTCCTTGTGCTGCTCGGTGGGCGTCGCTTCCCGGAGCGACGCCTCGTGCCCGGCTAGACCGCGAATCGGGCCGACGGGTTCCCTCGTCGGCGGTCACCGATGGACCTGCTGAGGCGGAACGGAGTCGCCGGGAGGCGAGCGTCGGCCGGACGGAGGCAGCCGTGGGGGAGTCCGGGGCCGTTCTTGACCATGACGCGGCGGCAGGGTTTCTACTGAAAGCCATGCGGATCGGAGCGATCACCGCATGGCGGGCGAACCCCTGGAGAGGACCCATGATGGACACCGGTACGCAGAAGAACCTGGCCCTGCTGCGCACGGCCTACACGACGCTGGAGAGCGGAGATCTCGACGCGTGCGTCGAGCTGCTGGCGGAGAACTTCATCGCCAACCTCCCTGGGCTGCCCGACCCGCTGCACGGCCGGGAGATCTGGCGGCTGGGCACCGAGGCCATGCTGGAGGGATTTCCCGACCTGACGATCGATGTCGAGGACATGTTCGGCGTGGGCGACAAGGTGGCCGTGCGGGTCCACTTCCGTGGAACGCACCGGGGCACTTTCCAGGGGGTCGAGGCGACGGGCCGGCCGGTCAGCTTCCGGAGCATCGAGATCTACCGCGTCGAGGGCGGCAGGATCGCGGAGGAGTGGGTCTCACCGGACCTGATCGGTCTCATGCAGCAGATCTCGCCCGTGCCGGCCGGCGCCTGACCCCGGTGTGTCCATCCGACGGGGCGTGCGGCGACGGTCTGACCGTCGCCGCACGCGGGCGGTCGCTCGCTCACCGGACCGACAGCGGAGCCGGTCGGCGAGGCGAACAGCCCCTCACCGTCGTGGGACAGGAGGCTACGTCCAGATGGCGTTGACCCACTCCGGGTGGTCGATGAACGGGTTGCGGTTGCGCTGGATGCCGAAGATGGCCTCATTGCGCTTCTGCTCGAACGCGTCCGGCGGGTCCTCGGTGTTCCACTGCTTGAGCACGGACAGCCGGCCGATGGCCGGTGCGGAGCCGTTGTTCACCTGGTCGTTCGGCTCCAGGTCCGGGGCGCCCTCGTCACCGTCGTAACGGACGGCCATGTAGAGGATCATGCGGGCGACATCGCCCTTGACCTGGTCGCGCGGCTCGAACGAGTCGCCGTCGGCGAAGTTTCCGGGCGCCTCGGCGACCTCGTCGCCGCCGTTGTCGAAGTCCAGGTTCCCGCGCGTGCTGTTCACGGACACGTCCGTGGGCCGCAGATGGTGGATGTCGGTGCCCGGACCGGTGGCGGTACCGAAGTCGCCGTGGGACTTCGCCCACACGTGCTCGCGGTTCCAGTCGTCGGGTCCGCTCCCGTTGGTGGTCTTGGCCTGGGAGCGGCCGGTGTAGAGGAGGATGACGTTCGCCGAGTTGGCGGGGTCCTCGTCGGTCTTCTTGAGCGCTTCCCAGACGTCGTCGTAGGAGAGCTTCGTCTGCTCGCTGATGATCGTGTGCAGAGCTGCTTTCAGCTCCGGGCCGCTCTTGCCGAGGGCGCCCTCGTAGTAGGTGTCGTCGACGGCCCCGACGGTTGTGCGCTCGGCGGGGGAGGTGCCGGGCTGGCCGGCGAAGGCGACGGTGGGGACTGCGACGGCCGCTGCCGCCACGGCTATGACGGCATGACGCCACGGGCGCCGGCGGGAAAGTCGGTGAGTGGACATGTGTGGGGGGAGTCCTCTCCGGTTCGGGCACCCCGCTGCGCAGGCCAACGCGGCGTGTGCGGCGGGGTGATGGGCTGTTGGACCTCGGAGACTGGCACGGAGTGCCCGCCGGGAAGTGGACGCGATGCGCGTATCTCGTACCGAGACGGTGAACGATGCGCAGTCCCTCGCGACCGGGCTCGCCCGCTTCGCCCGTGCAGCCCGGGACGGCCAACTGTCTTGCGGTGCATGGCAATGACCCACTACCTTGCACCACATGACAAAGGAGCTGCCCGCCGTCGACCAACGGCGCAGCCAGTTGTTGCGGGGTGTGCTCGACCTGTGCCTGCTCGCGAAGATCTCCGAACGGCCGCGTTACGGCTATGAGTTCGTGGAGGCTCTGGCCGCCGACGGACTGGAGCTCGTCAGTGAAGGCAGCATCTATCCGCTGCTGGCGCGGATGGAGCGGGCGGGGCTCGTCGACACCTTCCGGGCGCCGTCGGCCACCGGCGGTGCGCCGCGCAAGTACTACCGACTGACCGGCGCCGGCGAGGCTGAACTCGCCGGCGGCCGCGCCGCCTGGACGCACTTCACCGAAGCGGTCGGCCGGACGCTGGACACCGACACCACGGGGGGAACCACCACATGACGACGCGCGAGCAGGTGCTGGCGGTCTGCAAGGCCAACTGGGAGTACCGCGGCCTCGACGAAAGCTCGGTACGGGAGATGCTCGACGAGCTCGACGCCCATCTTCGGGACGCCGCTGCCGACGGGCGTGGCGCCGAGGCGGTGGTCGGCAAGGACATGAAGGCCTTCGCCGCGTCCTGGGCCCGCGCGAGGACGCCGCTGCCGGTCCGGCTGCTGCGCATGACCGCCATGATCACTTTCGTCACCGGCTGGATGCTCCTCTTCGGGCACCTCGTCCGGTGGACTGCGGAACTCCCCGTCTCCACGAGCCGTATCGCCTTCTTCGCGGTCCTCGCGACGGTCACCGTCACCTGGGACATGAGGCGAGGCAGCTCCGCGCTCGGCAGGGGGTGGCTGGTCGCCAATGCGGCCGCGGTGGCCGCAGCGATATCGATCCTGTGGCTGGCCGGTGATCGGACACTCTTCCACCTGCCGCTCTGGTGTTCGCTCCTGCTGCTTGCCCCGGGCCTGCCGTACGCCCTGGCCGACGCCCGCGCGAAGCGCAGGGCCGGCAAGACCCCGGACGCAACGGCCCCTGTTGCCCGGTGACGAGGACGACCGTGCGGGTGGGCAGACCACAACAGCCCCACCCGCAACCGACACCCCCACGGACACGGCGCACACCACATGGAACCTGCATGGCTCATCCCGCTCATCCCGCTGACGATCGGCGCGGCCTTCCTGTGCTTCGGCGTGTACGGACTCCGTCGCGCCCGGGTGCTGCGGAGCGCAGGTGTCACCGTCGAGGGGCGGATCGTCCGTCACGATGTCCGGCGGAATGACGAAGGCGCCACGCTCTATCACCCGGTCGCGGCTTGGACGACCCGGGACGGGCGCCCGTGCGAATACTCGTCCAGGTTCGGACGCGGTTCGGTCCGGCACGGCAACGGCTTCCGCGTAGGGACCGTCGTGTCGGTCCGGTACGACCCGGCAGATCCCCGGCGGTTTGCCATCGAGGGCTGGGACTCCAGCATCGTGGACCTGGTGTTCACCGTTGTGGGGTCGGTGCTCACAGCGGGCACCCTGGTCGTGCTGCTCGTCCTCCTGCTCGCCCTCTGAGGCCCGAACGACGCCCGATGCGGGGGGTGCGGGCGACAACGACCCGGGTGCCGGACGCTTTCCGTCCGGCACCCGGGTCGTCGCTGCGAGGGCGTCCGGCGCGTCACGCCGTCGGGAACACTCCCTCCCGTACGTCGTCCGGCCCGATGTCCCGCAGTTCGCCGTCCAGCAGCAGCCAGCGCGTGATGCCGATCGACTCCAGGAACGTCACATCGTGGCTCGCCACGATCAGCGCTCCCTCGTACGCCTCCAGCGCCGCCGTCAGTTTGCGCACGCTCGCCATGTCCAGGTTGTTCGTCGGCTCGTCGAGCATGAGCAGCTGGGGTGCGGGCTCCGCCAGCAGCAGGGCGGCGAGCGTGGCCCGGAACCGTTCTCCGCCCGAGAGCGTGCCGGCCGGCTGGTCCGCACGTGCTCCCTTGAACAGGAAGCGCGCCAGCCGTGCCCGGATCCGGTTGTCGGTCGCCTCCGGAGCGAACCGGGCCACGTTCTCGACCACACTGAGCGCGTCGTCGAGTACGTCGAGCCGCTGCGGCAGAAAGCGCAGCGGCACCGCGGTCACCGCCTCGCCCGCGACCGCCTCCAGTTCGCCGGTGATCGTGCGCAGCAGCGTCGTCTTGCCCGCGCCGTTGCGGCCGATCAGGGCGATCCGTTCCGGGCCCCGTACCTCGAACTCTCCCTTCACCTCGGCGCCGTAGCGCAGCCGCAGATCGCTCAGCCGCAGGACCTCGCGGCCCGGGTGGACCTTGGTGGACGGCAGCTCGATACGGATCTCGTCGTCGTCCCGGACTGCGAGAGCCGCCTCGTCGAGACGTTCCTTCGCCTCGGCGAGCTTCTCCGTGTGCATGATCCGGTGCTTGCCGGCCGAGACCTGGGCCTGACGTTTGCGCGCCCCCATGACGATCTTGGGTTCGCGCTTCTGGTCCCACATCTTCTGGCCGTAGCGCTTGCGGCGGGCCAGTTTGACCTGGGCATCGGACAGTTCACGTTTCTGGCGCTGCACATCCGCCTCGGCGACGCGCACCATGCGCTCGGCGGCCTCCTGTTCCACGGCGAGCGCCTCCTCGTAGGCCGAGAAGTTGCCTCCGTACCAGACGACCTCCCCGTCGCGAAGGTCGGCGATCTGGTCGACGAGCTCCAGCAGTTCGCGGTCGTGGCTCACCACGACCATCACCCCGGACCACCCGGCGACCGCTTCGTAGAGCCGGCGGCGCGCGTACAGATCGAGGTTGTTCGTGGGCTCGTCCAGCAGCAGGATGTCCGGCCCGGCCAGCAGCAGTGCGGCGAGCCGCAGCAGCACGGCCTCGCCGCCGGAGACCTCGCCGATCGTGCGGTCGAGCCCCACATGGCCGAGGCCCAGCTGATCGAGCGTCGCGCGCGCACGTTCCTCGACGTCCCAGTCGTCGCCGACCGTCTCGAAGTGGTGCTCACTCGGGTCACCGGCCTCGATGGCGTGCAGCGCGGCGCGGGTCCCGGCGATGCCGAGCACCTCGTCCACGCGCAGGTTCGTGCCGAGCGCGACGTTCTGCGGCAGATGGCCGACCTCGCCCACGGTGCGGACGGTGCCGTCCGTGGGAGTCAGCTCCCCGGCGATGAGTTTCAGCAGCGTCGATTTCCCCGATCCGTTGACGCCGATGAGACCGGTACGGCCGGGTCCCACCGCGAGCTGGAAGTCGTCGAGGACACCGGTGCCGTCGGGCCAGGCGAAGCCGAGGGCGGTGCAGGTGATGTGGGTGGAAACGGTAGACATGAGGGCGTCTCCCTGTTGCGTGGAAGGGTTCGGGGCAACGGGTGGGGACACCGGGATGTGGGCGACGGCCGCCGACGGGGCACAAGAGGTGATGGAGAAGTCCCGGCCGGGGGAGAAACGGCTCGTATGCCGAGGTCGCACGCACTGCGCACGCCGCAGTGACTGCAGCTGTGACGCACGGTGTCTCAGGACCTCAGACGAGCAACGTCCTACTCCGATCGACGACAACAGGACCGTTGTACACCGTAAGAGCGCGCCCAGGGCCTGTCAACGGAATTACGTGCCAGGGCCTGCCCGCGCGACGTACCAGGAGGCACCAGCCCATGCCCGACGCATCGCTCTCGCTCGCCGCCCGGCTCGCTCTCCTCGCCTGGGACACCGAACGGATGAAGCTCACCGGGGTTTCCCAGCTCGCCCACCTCGTCCGGGCCGGGGCTCTCACCGAACTGGCCCAGCGGGGCATGCTCGCCGACGACGACGGGATCGCCCGGCCCGTGTCCGACGACCGCACCGGCGATCCGGCGCTCGACGACCTCCTGGAGCTGATCGAGGAGTCCAGGCCGCGCACCTGGAAGAGCTGGGTGACCAACCATTCCCAGTACACCCTCGACGCCGTCCAGAGCCGGCTCGCCGGCACCGGTCATCTGCGGAAGGAGCACAAGCGGGGGCTGTTCTCCAGAACGCAGTACCGCCTGGAGCACCCCGATGCCGTGAAGGCGCTGCGCGCGGACGCGCGGGACGTCCTGACCGGTCCGGTCCCGGTGGACCGGGTCTCCGACCGGGACGCGGCCCTGGTCGCGCTGGCCGCCGCGGCCGAACTGCGGACGCTCGCGACCGGCAGGGAACGCCGGCAGTACAAGGAACGCATCGAAGCCCTCTCCGTGCGCAGCGGCGCGGCGGCGCCCGCCCTGAAGAAGGTGATCGACGAGGTGCGGACCGCGGTTGTCGTGGTCGCGGCGACGGCGGCGGCCACCGCGGGCAGCAGCTGACACCGGACACGGCCCCCGCGGGACGTTGATGTCGGAAAGTCGCCAGCCAGGCACCGGCGCCCGGTGATTGGCTCCCCACATGACGACCTCGACCGAACGCGCCCACCGCTTCCGCTCGCTGCACACCGCCGAGCGTCCTCTCGTGCTGCCCAACGCCTGGGACACCGCGAGCGCCCGCATCATCGCCGAGGCCGGTGCCGAGGCGATCGCCACCACGAGCGCCGGCGTCGCCTGGGCCCTGGGCGCCGCGGACGGCGACCGGCTGGACCGCGCTGCCGCGCTGGAGCACCTCGGCCGTATCGTCGCGGCCGTCGACGTGCCGGTGACCGCGGACATCGAGGGCGGTTACGCGCAGACCGCGGACGGCGTCGCCGAGACCGTCCGCGCGGTGCTCGCCGCGGGCGCCGTCGGCATCAACATCGAGGACGGTCCGCGCCCCGCCGAGGAGCATCTGCGCCGGATCGGGGCGGCGCGGGCCACGGCGGACGCGGAAGGCGTCCCGCTGTTCGTCAACGCCCGCACGGACGTGTTCCTGGCAGGCATCGGCCCCGAGGCCGGGCGGCTGGAGGAGACGCTGAAGCGTGCCGCCGCCTGCGTCGCCGCCGGCGCGGACGGGATCTTCGTGCCGGGGGTCACCGACGCGGACACCGTGGCGGCCCTGGTGCGGGGGATCGACGCCCCGCTGAACGTGATGACGGGTCCGGGAGCGCCGAGCACCGCGGAGTTCACGCGGCTCGGGGTGGCGCGGATCAGCGCGGGTTCCTCGATCGCTCAGGCGGCCCACGCGCTCGTCCGCGACGCCGCACGTGAACTGCTCACCGAGGGCACGTGCACGACGGTGGCGAACGGCTACGACTACGGCGAGCTCAACGCGCTGCTCGGTGAACGACGTTAGGTCGTGTCCGCCGAGGCCAGAATCAGCTCGCGTCGCGCAGCAGCTCCACCAGGTTGTGGTCGAGGTCGAGATAGAGGTGCTCGCGCCCGGCGGGCACCAGTCCCTGGACGCGCTTGAGGAACCGGCGCAGCTCGCTGGTGCGGATGTGCACCATCGCCACACCCTCGGGGGCGTGGAACTCCACGACGGTGCGGTCGTAGCCGTACGGCCGAACCCGTACGTCCCCGAGCCCTGCCGGCGCGTCGACGCCCGCCGCGAGCAGCTCGCGGGAGAACGCCCAGGACACGTCGGTGCCTTCCAGGGTCGCCGTGGCGGGGAAGGCGATCCGTACGGCGAAGGGGTCACGGCGGTCGTAGAGCAGCGTCGCCGGGACGGATTCCATCCGGGGCGCCGAGGCGACCATACGTGCCTGCACGGCGTGTTCGATCACGGTGGACAAGACCTTCTCCTCGGTGCACGGCTCGCCGGCGTCTGCCTGACACCGGAAGAGACGGCAGAACGAGCCATTGCGTGCATCGGACCCCTGCGTGATGTGTGTCACCGCCCGCGCGCGGGAGACGGCACCCTGGACGGGGTGCGGCGGGTGGGCTAGCTTCCAGCGCCATGACGTCCATGGGGAAGACGAGACGAATGGTGTCGGTGGGGCTGTGCGCGGCGGCGGTTGCCGCAGCTCTGACGGTCCCGGCACAGGCGACCCAGCACTCCGGCGGCGGGGTGTCACCGCAGTGGAACCTCAAGCAGACCGGTACGGACGTACGGTTCCGGGGACTCGCGGCCGTCAGCCGCAACACCGCCTGGGTGGCGGGCTCCAAGGGCACCGTGCTGCGCACGGCGGACGGCGGCCGCAGCTGGCGCAACATCTCGCCCCCGGGAGCGGGGGAGCTGGAGTTCCGCGACATCGAGGCGTTCGACAGCCGTCGCGCCGTGGTGCTGGCGATCGGCGAGGGCGAGGCGTCCCGCGTCTTCCGCACCACGGACGGGGGAGCGACCTGGACCGAGTCCTTCCGCAACCCCGATCCGAAGGCCTTCTACGACTGCGTCACCTTCTTCGACACCCAGCACGGCCTCGCCATGAGCGACCCGGTGGACGGCAAGTACCGCATTCTGTCCACCGCCGACGGCGGCGCGTCCTGGAAGGTGCTGCCCAGCGCCGGGATGCCGGCCGCGCTGCCCGGCGAAGCGGGCTTCGCGGCGAGCGGTCAGTGCCTCGTCAGCTCCGGTCCGAAGGACGTCTGGCTCGCGACCGGCGGCGGCGCCACAGCCCGCGTGCTGCACTCCTCCGATCGCGGTCTGAACTGGACCGTCGCCGAGTCCACCATCCCGGCGGGCGATCCGGCTCGCGGAGTCTTCGCCCTCGCCTTCAGCGACCGCCGGCACGGCCTGGCCGTCGGCGGTGACTACCGCCCCGACCAGCAGTCGCCGAAGGCGGCGGCAGTCAGCCGTGACGGCGGCCGCAGTTGGCAGCAGTCCACGACACCGCCGCCCGCCTACCGCTCGGGTGTCAGCTGGCTGCCGCACAGCAGCCGCGCGGCCCTGGCGGTCGGCCCGACCGGCACCGACCTGACGCTGGACGGGGGCCGCCGCTGGCGCACCGTCGACACCGGCTCGTACGACACGGTCGACTGCACGAAGGACTTCGGCTGCTGGGCCTCGGGCGAGAAGGGCCGTGTCGCACGGCTGGAGTTCAACAGGACCGAGGCCGGGTCCGTCATCCGCTAGGCCCCAGCCGCCGTGAAGGTCCCGCAGTCCCGCGGGTGTTGTCCGGCCGATCGGCGCGAGCCCGCGATCGGCCGGGACCCCTGGGTCGTGTCCCTAGAGCTGCTGCCGGTACGGCGCGAGTCCGGGCGCGGTCTTCGTCGCGATGAACTCGGTGATCCGGTACTCGCACACTCCGCCGACCGTGAAGGGGTCGGCCGCCGCGATCTCCTCGATCCGCGCGCGGTCGCCCCCGACGGCCAGGATCACGCCGCCGTCACGCGGGTTCTTGCGGCCCGAGGCGATGAACACACCCTCCTCGTAGAGCGCGTCCAGCCAGGCCACGTGCGCATCGAGCAGCGCGTCGACGCGCTCGATCGGAGCGGTGTAGGTCAATTCCAGTACGAACATGATCGACAGGCTAGCCCGTGCGCGCCGTGCCGTTCCGGGGCGGTCCGGCAGTCCCGGGACGGCCCGGCACGCCTGCGTTCCAGATTCCGCCGAAGGTTCGCGAGTCGCTGTTCCGCGCGCTCGGCACGCCCTCCGGCGTCACCGTCTCGAAGCAGCCGGTCGAGGACGCCGCCGGCCGGCCGGCCCTGGCGGTGTACGAGGCGCGCACCGAGGACAACCTGCGCCAGGAGCTGCTGATCGACCCGAAGACCCATACGTACCTCGGCCAACGCACCCTGTACGTGGTCGGCGGCCAGCTCGACGGCAAGGTGACCACGAAGGACACGTTGGTGAGGCGCACGGCTCTGGTGGCGAACAAGGTGGTGGACAACCACAGTCTGCGCTCCTGAGCCGGGGCGTCGCCGCGTCCGGCGCGGACGACGGCTCCGCGGGCGGCCCGAACGCCCCGCGGAGCCGGAGCCGTTGGCGGGGCGCCCGCCCGGTGCCGTTCGCGGGGCGACCGCCCGGCTCCGCGTCGTAGGGTGGCCGCACCATGAAGATCATCGAGAAGCCCGCCGACTGGCCCGCCGACGAGGCGACGGCCATCGCCGTCCAGGACGAACTGCGGACCCGCGTGGTCCTGGACGAGCCGGGACCGCCGCCCTCCTCCGGGCTCGTGACGGGCGTGGACGTGGCGTACGACGACGAGCGTGACGTCGTCGCGGCGGCGGCCGTCGTGCTGGACGCCGTGACGCTCGACGTCGTGGAGGAGGCCACCGCGGTCGGCCGGGTGGCCTTCCCCTATGTTCCCGGGCTGCTGGCCTTCCGCGAGATCCCCACCGTGATGGCCGCTCTGGCCTCGCTCACCCGCGACCCCGGCCTCGTCGTCTGCGACGGCTACGGCCGGGCGCACCCCCGGCGCTTCGGGCTCGCCGCCCACCTCGGGGTACTGACCGGGCTGCCGGTCATCGGAGTCGCCAAGAACCCCTTCGTCTTCACCCACGCCGAACTCGGGCCCCTCCGGGGCGACGTCGCCGCCCTCCTCGCGGACGACGGGGAGGAGGTCGGCCGTGCGCTGCGCACCCAGGACGGGGTGAAACCGGTCTACGTCTCGGTCGGCCACCGCACCGGCCTCGACAACGCCTGCGCGCACATCCTCGCCCTCACACCGCGCTACCGGCTCCCGGAGAGCACCAGGCGTGCCGACCGCCTCTGCCGCCGGGCACTCATCGAGGCGACCGCGTAGGACGTACCGGGCTCTCGACGGCCCGACCGCCGGGCCGGCTCCGGCAGCCGCTCCGCCCCGGTCTCAGCGCGCGGCCGCCACCCGGAATCGGATCCCGGCAGCCTGGAGCCGCCCCAGCAGCGCGTCGCCCATCGCGACAGCCGTGGTGACCTGCCCCGAAGTGTCCGGCAGGGTGTCGAAGACCAGGCACAGCGCCGACTCGGCGAAGATCTTCGCCGTCTCGTCGTATCCCGGATCGCCGCCCGAGACCTCCGTGTAGACGGTGCGTCCGCCGCCCTCGCCGACGAAGCGCACCGAGAACCAGCTCTTCGCCCGGCGCTTCTCGTCCGGTCCCTCGCCCGGCTTGATCCGCTCCGACAACCAGCGGCGGGCCGCGGGCAGTTGGGCGAGCCCCACCAGGGCGCCGACCGCCGCGGCCCCGCCCGCCGCCATGGGCAGCGTCCTGACCGCCGCGTAGTGCCGGTAGCGGAAGTCCGGCCCGTAGCGGGCCAGCGCCCGCGCCGACCGGGCGATGATCTGGCCGTCGATCACCGGCAGCGGCAGCGCCCAGGCCTGCGTCTCCCGGCTGAACCTCGGTGTGCCGAGCGGGGAGCGTGCCCGCCGTCCCATCAACCGCGGTTCGTGCAGTCGTCGTTGGTGCGCGGCCTTCGCCATCTGCCGGCCGCGGCCCATCGCGTTGAGCGCGGACGCGAACGTGCCGCCGGAGAACGCTGCGTTGGAGCGGACGAATCCGTCGACGTTCAGCGGTACGTCCTGGGGCAGCTGCTGGACGGTGTAGTACGCGCCCAGGTCGTGCGGCACGGAGTCGAAGCCGCAGCAGTGCACCAGCCGGGCCCCCGTCTCCCGGGCCCGCGCGTCGTGGCGGACGTACATCAGGTCCACGAACTCGGGCTCGCCCGTCAGGTCGATGTAGTCCGTCCCCGCCTCGGCACAGGCGGCGACCAGCGGCTCGCCGTACCAGAGGTAGGGGCCGACGGTCGTGGCCACCACCCGGGCGGACTCGGCGAGTTCGCGCAGCGCCTGCTCGTCGTCCGCCTGCGCCTCGATCAGCGGAAGGTCCGCGCAGCCGGGGTGGTTCTCGGCGAGGCGCTCGCGCAGCCGTTCGAGCTTCTGGCGGCTGCGGCCCGCGATCGCCCAGCGGCATCCCTCCGGCGCGTGCGCCGCGAGGTACTGGGCGGTGAGCTCCCCGACGAATCCCGTGGCTCCGAAGAGCACGATGTCGTACGGGCGCTGCTCGCGACCGGTCGCGTCCTGCCTGTTCAATGGCCCCTCCGCCGTTGTCGTCGGTGGCTGAGGCTAGCGTGCGAACGCGCCCGGAAAAAGATGCGTTCCCCATCGGTAACATCCGGCCGCCCCGAGGTCAGGACGCGCAGCGGGCCGAATCTAAGCGCTTGCTCGGCCCAGACCCTTGTATCCGGTGGAACGCGTTCTTACCATCACTGGTGTTACATCAGTTGTGTCACATCAGAGCAGGGGACTCCATGGCAGTGGCAGGGAACGGCCCGCTCTCCGGAGTGCGCGTGGTCGAGCTGGCGGGAATCGGCCCCGGCCCGTTCGCCGCCATGCTCCTGGCCGACCTGGGCGCCGATGTCGTACGGGTCGACCGGCCCGGCGGCGCCGGACTCGCGATCGACCCCGCGTACGACCTCACCAACCGCAACAAGCGCTCCGTACTGATCGACCTCAAGGCCGACGACGGGCCCGAGCAGGTGCTCGCTCTGGTCGAGCGGGCCGACATCCTGATCGAGGGTTACCGCCCGGGCGTCGCCGAGCGCCTCGGAGTCGGGCCCGAGGAATGCCTGGCCCGCAATCCGCGGCTCGTCTACGGACGGATGACCGGCTGGGGCCAGGAGGGACCGCTGGCGCAGCGGGCCGGGCACGACATCTCCTACATCGCGATCACCGGCACCCTCGGCATGATCGGCAAGCCCGACGAGCCGCCCGCCGTCCCCGCCAACCTCGTCGGCGACTACGCGGGCGGCTCCCTCTATCTCGTCGTCGGCGTGCTCGCGGCACTCCAGCACGCCCGCACCGAGGACGGCCGGGGCCAGGTCGTGGACGCGGCCATCGTCGACGGCACCGCCCACCTGGCCACGATGATCCACGGCATGATGGCGGCCGGCGGCTGGCAGGACCGGCGCGGGGCGAATCTGCTCGACGGCGGCTGCCCCTTCTACGGCACCTATGAGACGGCCGACGGCGAGTACATGGCGGTCGGCGCGCTGGAGCAGCAGTTCTACAACGAGTTCGTCGAGCTGCTCGGCATCAAGGACGAGGCCCCCGCCCGTAAGGACTTCGAGCGCTGGGACGAGCTGCGCGCCGCCGTCGCCGCCCGGTTCAAGACCCGTACCCGTGCGGAGTGGACCGCCGTCTTCGAGGGCTCCGACGCCTGTGTGGCGCCGGTGCTCTCCCTGCGGGAAGCTCCCGCGCACCCGCATCTCGCCGCCCGCGGCACCTTCGTCGACCACAGCGGGCTGGTCCAGCCGGCGCCCGCACCACGGTTCTCCGCCACCCCCGGTTCGGTGCGCACCGGTCCCGCCATGCCGGGAGCCGACACGGCCGCCGTGGCCCGTGACTGGGACCTGCCCGGCCTCGTCGAGCCCGCCAAGGAGGGCACCCTGTGAAGCGCCAGATCTTCGCCGCGGACCATGAAGCGTTCCGCGAGACCGTCCGCACCTTCCTCGCCAAGGAGGTCCTGCCGCACTACGAGCAGTGGGAGAAGGACGGCATCGTCAGCCGGGAGGCCTGGCTCGCCGCGGGGAGGCAGGGGCTGCTCGGCCTCGCCGTTCCCGAGGAGTACGGAGGCGGTGGGAACCCGGACTTCCGCTACAGCGCCGTCCTCGCCGAGGAGTTCACCCGCGCCGGTGCGGCCGGGCTCGCGCTCGGGCTGCACAACGACATCATCGGCCCCTACCTCACGGGACTCGCCACCGAGGAACAGAAGCGGCGCTGGCTGCCCGGCTTCTGCAGCGGCGAGATCATCACCGCCATCGCGATGACCGAACCGGGCGCCGGGTCCGACCTCCAGGGCATCCGTACGACGGCCGAGGACCGCGGCGACCACTGGATACTCAACGGCTCGAAGACCTTCATCTCCAACGGGATCCTCGCCGACCTCGTCGTCGTCGTGGCGAAGACGACGCCCGAGGGCGGTGCCAAGGGTTTGTCGCTGCTGGTCGTCGAGCGTGGTGCGGAGGGCTTCGAGCGCGGCCGCAACCTCGACAAGATCGGCCAGAAGTCCCAGGACACGGCCGAGTTGTTCTTCAACGACGTACGCGTCCCCAAGGAGAACCTCCTCGGCGAGCGGGACGGCGCCTTCATCCATCTGATGACCAACCTCGCCCAGGAGCGCATGGGCATCGCGGTCGCCGGTATCGCCGCCGCCGAGTACCTGCTGGAGATCACCACCCAGTACGTCAAGGAGCGGGAGGCCTTCGGACGGCCGCTGTCCCGGCTCCAGCACATCCGCTTCGAGATCGCGGAGATGGCCACCGAGTGCGCCGTCACCCGTGCGTTCCTCGACCGCTGCATCGTCGATCACGCGAACGGTGAGCTCGACGCCGTCCATGCCTCGATGGCCAAGTGGTGGGCCACCGAACTGCAAAAGCGCGTCGCCGACCGCTGTCTGCAACTGCACGGCGGCTACGGCTACATGACCGAGTACCGCGTGGCCAAGGCCTTCACCGACGGCCGTATCCAGACCATCTACGGCGGTACGACCGAGATCATGAAGGAGATCATCGGTCGCTCCCTGCTCGCCTGACCCGACCTTCATCACCCTCGAAAGGCTGCTGTCTTGAGTACCGAAGCGTATGTCTACGACGCGATCCGCACGCCTCGCGGCCGCGGCAAGGCCACCGGCGCCCTGCACGGCACCAAGCCGATCGACCTCGTCGTCGGCCTGATCCACGAAATCCGCGACCGCTTCCCCGGACTCGACCCGGCGGCCGTCGACGACATCGTGCTCGGCGTCGTCGGCCCGGTCGGCGACCAGGGCTCCGACATCGCCCGTATCGCGGCGATCGCGGCGGGGCTGCCCGACACGGTCGCCGGTGTTCAGGAGAACCGCTTCTGCGCCTCGGGTCTCGAAGCGGTCAACATGGCCGCGATGAAGGTCCGTTCGGGCTGGGAGGACCTCGTACTCGCCGGTGGCGTCGAGTCCATGTCGCGAGTGCCCATGGCCTCGGACGGTGGTGCCTGGTTCGCCGACCCGATGACCAACTTCTCGGTCGACTTCGTCCCGCAGGGCATCGGCGCCGACCTGATCGCCACCATCGAGGGCTTCTCCCGCCGCGACGTCGACGAGTACGCCGCGCTCTCCCAGGAGCGGGCCGCGGCGGCCTGGAAGGACGGCCGCTTCGAGCGGTCCCTCGTGCCCGTCCGCGACCGCAACGGTCTGCTCGTCCTGGACCACGACGAGCACATGCGCCCCGGCACCACCGCGGACTCCCTCGCCTCCCTCAAGCCGTCCTTCGCCGGGATCGGCGACCTGGGCGGCTTCGACGCGGTGGCGCTCCAGAAGTACCACTGGGTCGAGAAGATCGACCACGTCCACCACGCGGGCAACTCCTCCGGCATCGTCGACGGCGCCGCCCTCGTCGCGGTGGGCAACAAGGAGGTCGGCGAGCGCTACGGGCTCACCCCGCGCGCCCGGATCGTCGCGGCCGCGGTCTCCGGCTCCGAGCCGACCATCATGCTCACCGGGCCCGCCCCCGCGACCCGCAAGGCGCTCACGCGGGCCGGGCTCACGATCGACGACATCGACCTCGTGGAGATCAACGAGGCGTTCGCCGGTGTCGTCCTGCGCTTCGCCCGCGACATGGACCTCTCCCTGGACAAGATCAACGTCAACGGCGGCGCCATCGCCATGGGCCACCCGCTCGGCGCCACGGGCGCGATGATCCTCGGCACGCTCGTGGACGAACTGGAGCGCCAGGACAAGCGGTACGGGCTCGCCACTCTCTGCGTGGGCGGCGGCATGGGTATCGCCACCGTCGTCGAGCGTCTCTGACCGTCCTGTCCCTCACGGCCCCACAACGGAGCAGCCACACCATGAGCGAGACCACCACTTCCTCGACCATCCGATGGGAACAGGACGACACCGGCATCGTCACCCTGGTCCTCGACGACCCCAACCAGTCCGCGAACACCATGAACCAGGCGTTCAGGGACTCCATCGCGGCCGTCGCGCAGCGCGCGGAGGCCGAGCAGGACTCCATCCGCGGCATCGTGTTCACCTCGGCGAAGAAGACCTTCTTCGCCGGCGGCGACCTCAAGGACATGATCAGGATCGGTCCGGAGAACGCCCAGCAGGCCTTCGACGCGGGCATGTCCATCAAGCACGCCCTGCGCCGGATCGAGACCCTCGGCAAGCCGGTCGTCGCCGCCATCAACGGCGCGGCTCTGGGCGGCGGTTACGAGATCGCCCTCGCCTGCCACCACCGCATCGCCCTCGACGCACCCGGCTCGAAGATCGGCCTGCCCGAGGTCACCCTCGGACTGCTGCCCGCGGGCGGCGGCGTCACCCGGACCGTACGCCTGCTCGGCATCGCCGACGCGCTGCTCAAGGTGCTCCTCCAGGGCACCCAGTACTCCCCGCAGCGGGCCCTGGAGAACGGCCTGGTCCACGACGTGGCCGCCACCCAGGACGAGATGCTGGCCAAGGCGCGCGCCTTCATCGACGCCAACCCCGAGTCCCAGCAGCCCTGGGACGTCAAGGGCTACAAGATCCCCGGCGGCACGCCGTCGAACCCGCGGTTCGCCGCCAACCTCCCCGCCTTCCCCGCGAACCTCAAGAAGCAGACCGCAGGCGCCCCCTACCCGGCACCGCGCAACATCCTCGCGGCCGCCGTGGAAGGCTCCCAGGTCGACTTCGAGACCGCGCAGACCATCGAGGCCCGGTACTTCACCGAGCTGGTCACCGGCCGGATCGCCAAGAACATGATCCAGGCGTTCTTCTTCGACCTCCAGGCCGTCAACTCCGGGGCCAACCGGCCGCAGGGCATCGAGCCGCGCCCCGTCCGCAAGGTGGCGGTGCTCGGTGCCGGGATGATGGGCGCCGGCATCGCCTACTCCTGCGCCCGGGCCGGTATCGACGTCGTCCTCAAGGACGTCACCGCCGAAGCGGCGCACAAGGGCAAGGAGTACAGCGAGAAGCTGCTCGCGAAGGCCTTGTCCCGCGGCCGTACGACCGAGGCCAAGCGGGACGCGCTGCTCGCCCGCATCACGCCGACCGCCGACCCCGCCGACCTCGCGGGCTGCGACGCCGTGATCGAGGCGGTCTTCGAGGACACCACGCTCAAGCACAAGGTGTTCCAGGAGATCCAGGACATCGTCGAACCGGACGCGCTGCTCTGCTCCAACACCTCGACGCTGCCCATCACCGCGCTCGCCGAGGGCGTGACGCGCCCCGTCGACTTCATCGGGCTGCACTTCTTCTCGCCCGTCGACAAGATGCCGCTCGTCGAGATCATCAAGGGCGAGCGCACCGGCGACGAGGCGCTGGCCCGCGCCTTCGACCTGGTCCGGCAGATCAACAAGACGCCCATCGTCGTCAACGACTCGCGCGGCTTCTTCACCTCGCGTGTGATCGGCCAGTTCATCAACGAGGGCGTGGCGATGATCGGCGAGGGCGCCGACCCCGTCTCGGTCGAGCAGGCCGCGGCCCAGGCCGGCTACCCGGCCAAGGTCCTCTCGCTGATGGACGAGCTGACGCTCACCCTGCCGCGCAAGATCCGCAACGAGACCCGGCGCGCGGTCGAGGAGGCCGGCGGCACCTGGGCGGGCCACCCGGCGGACGCGGTCATCGACCGGATGGTCGACGAGTTCGGCCGCCCGGGCCGCAGCGGCGGGGCCGGCTTCTACGAGTACGACGAGGAGGGCAAGCGTGCCGGACTCTGGCCCGGGCTGCGCGAGCACTTCGCGAAGCCTGACGTCGAGATCCCCTTCGAGGACATGAAGGAGCGAATGCTCTTCTCGGAGGCGCTCGACACGGTGCGCTGCCTGGAGGAGAACGTCCTGACATCCGTCGCGGACGCCAACATCGGCTCGATCATGGGCATCGGCTTCCCGGCTTGGACGGGCGGGGTGCTCCAGTACATCAACGGGTACGAGGGCGGGCTGCCCGGCTTCGTGACGCGCGCCCGCGAGCTGGCCGCTGCCTACGGTGAGCGGTTCGAACCGCCGGCGCTGCTGGTGCACAAGGCGGAGCGGGGCGAGCGGTTCAGCGACGAAGGGCAGACGCTCTAGGAACGATCGGGGCCGCCTGCCGGTCCCTGCGCCTCCTGCGCCTCCTGCGTCATCCGCGGGTGAGTGCGCCGCCTTCGTCGGCGGCGCGCTCACCCCGGCCGGCCCTGCGGGAATCGGCGCCGGTGTCTTCGGATGCCGGCGCCGATTCGCCTGCGGGCACGGCCGCCCCGGTCCCCACGTGGGAGTCCAGTGCCGCGAGGAGCCAGTCGTGCGCGGACCCGGGCGTCGGTTCGGGCGGTCCGTCCGGCGGGCTGATCAGCTCGGCCGTCAGCTCCCAGTACCGGTCGATCCGCGGGTCGGCGGCGAGCTGCCCGGACAGCAGACGGCGGAAGCCCGGGGTGTCCCGGGTCCCGAACGCGCTCGCGTACGCGTCCACGAAGCCGTCCAGCGCCTCACCCGGGTACGGCCCCCGGTCGCGGCGCATCTGGGCGCCCGCCAGTTCGTACGCCTCGGCAAGGCCCGCGTACAGCACCGCCGCCCCACGGGATCCCGCGACCTGGTGCGCGTGCGGACGGCACGGCTTCGACCCGCCGCACGGACCGGTCGTCATCGCGGACAGCCGGGCGAAGGCGAGCACCTGCGCCGGGTCCGGGTCGTCGGGCGGATGGGGGACCGCCACCTCCAGGAACGCGGACGTCGCCCGGGCCGGCATCCGAGGCGGCAGCCAGGCACGCCAGAAACGGGCCAGCGGGGCCGTGCTCGGCGGTGCGGTCACCGCCCCGACCAGCCGCAGCCGGTCCGCCCGCTCGCCGGGCGGGCTCTCCTGCACCAGTCGCAGGGCCGCCTCCCGCCAGCGCAGGGCCGCGAGCTGGGAGCCGATCGCGCGCAACTGCCCGGCGACGGCATCCTCCAGCGCACCGCCCGCCGCGACGGCGGGGTCCTCGCCGTCCTGCTCGTCGAGAACGCGGCGCACCTCGGCCACCGGCAGATCGAGGGTGCGCAGCGAGCGGATCAACCGCAGTCGCTCCAGTGCGCCGGGGCCGTAACGACGATGCCCGCCGGCACTGCGGGAGGCCTCCGGCAGCAGCCCGCTGTCGGAGTAGAAGCGGACGGTCTTGACGCTGACACCCGCGCGTTCGGCGAGCTCGCCGATGCCGCACAGGCCGTCGGGCGAGGAGAACACTTGAACCTCCCTCAGGGGGAGTTCCTACGGTACCGGCGAGCGCGGCCGGTCGATCGGACCGGTCCGCGGAGGGCGACGATCGAGGAGAGGCCCATGACCGCATTCATCCTGGTGCCGGGCGTGTTCACCGGCGCGCAGGTGTGGGAGGAGACGGCCGCACGACTGGCGAAGGCGGGCGACGAGGTGCACACGGTGGACCTCACCGGGCTCGCAGGGGCCGGCGCCGCCGCGCCCACCGACGTCGAGAGGCCCGTCGATCGGGAGACAGATCTGGAGACACACATCGCCGATGTGCTCACGGTGATCGACGCGGTGGGCCCGGCGGCGGACCGGGGGATCGTGCTCGTGGGCCACGACTACGGCATCCATCCGGTGATGGGCGCCGCCGACCGGCGGGCGGAGCGCGTCTCCCGGATCGTCTGCGTGGACTCCGGCCTGCCGCGGGACGGTGTCCCGGCCCTGGCCGCGGTGCCCGACCAGCGCCTGCGTGAGCAGCTGGCCGAGCGGGCGGGGGCGGAGCGGAGCGGGACGGAGCCGGGGGAGCTGCCGCCCCCGGCACGCGACGAGTGGCAGCGCTGGGGCAGCACGGCGGGTGTCCCCGCAGCGGCGCTCGACCGGCTCACCGGCCTCGCCGCACCGCAGCCGCTGGGCACGCTGCTCCAGCCGCTGCGGCTCACCGGCGCCGTGTCCGCGGTGCCCACCACCGGTGTGCTGTGCACCGGCAACGGCACGAGCATCGAGCTGGTCCGGATGCTGGTGGGCATGGGCGATCCCGCCCTGAAGGTCCTGACGGCCCCCGGGGTGACCTTCTTCGAACTGCCCACCGGGCACTGGCCCATGCTGTCCTGCCCGGCCGAGCTGGCCGACGTCCTGCTGAAGGCCGCTGCCGGTGAGGGGGACCGGCTGGAGCCGGCCGACGCCACGGAGCCGCCGGCCCATCTGCGGCCCTTCCTGCTCGACGTGCCCGAGCTACCCCGCGAGCGGATCGGCACCGTGGACCTGTACCTGCCGGCCCACGCGGAGGCCCCGCGCCCGGCGGTCGTGTTCGTGCACGGCGGGCCGGTGCCCGCCGGCGCCCGGCCCACCCCACGGGACTGGCCGACGCTGACCGGGTACGCGCGGTACGCGGCCGGCGAGGGCGTGGTGGGCGTGACGCTCGACCACCGCCTGCACGACGTGGCCGACTACGAGCGGGCCGCCGGCGACGTGGCCGCCGCGGTGGAGAGGGTCCGGGCCGATCCGCGCGTGGACGCGGACCGGATCGCCCTGTGGTTCTTCTCGGGCGGCGGTCTCCTCGCGGCGGACTGGCTGGCGGCGGCGCCGACATGGCTGCGCTGCCTGGCGGCCACGTACCCGGTCCTGGCACCACTGCCGAACTGGGGCCTCCCGGGCGGCCGGTTCCGGCCCGCGGAGGCGGTGGCGCAGGCGGGTGCGCTGCCGGTCGTGCTCACCCGGGTGGGGCTGGAGAGCCCCGAGATCGCGGCCACCGTCGAGGAGTTCCTGGCCACGGCCACCGGCTGCGGTGCACATGTCGAGGTGGTCGACGTGCCGAACGGGCATCACGGTTTCGAGACCCGTGACCCGACCGATGAGTCGCGCGAGGCTGTCCACCACGCGATGCGCACGGTGCTGGGCCGTCTGCGGCCCTGAGCCGCGGACCCAGGGTCTGTCGTGTGGATCAGGCCGGGTCCGTGTCGGGGCCGTGCTCGGTGTCCGGCTCCGCGCCGAACGCGGCCCGCAGCTCCTCCTTGAGCGACCGCTGGAACGCGGTGACCAGGGCCTGCACCACCAGCGGCTGCATATGGGCCGACAGGGACTTCATCGCCGCCACGTGCTCGGGGTCGGCCTCCCGGCGCCGGTACGGGTTCCACACCTCGTCCCGGAACAGCCGGGTGAGCTCCTGGGCGGCCGAGCGGGTGTGCTCGACCAGAACGGTGCGGGCGGCGAGGATCGTCTCGTGGGCGATGGGCACGTCCAGCAGCTGCACGCCGAGCCGGAACAGCCCGCGGTCGAGCCGGAAGACGCCCGGCTCCGGCGCCCGTTGCAGGACGTCCATCGCGATCAGCCGGCCGATGTCCTCCTCGCTCAGCGGCCGCCCGGCCCGCCGTTCCAGCTCGGCGGCGGTCGCCTCCTCCGCGGAGTCGGGTGCCCAGGACGCCACCATCGCGCGATGGATCGCGAGGTCGTGGGCGCTGAGGTCGTCCGGCAGCTGTTCGAGATAGCGTTCGATGGCGGACAGCGTCATGCCCTGGTGCTGGAGCTCCTCGATGAGGGCCAGCCGGGACAGATGGGCGGGGCCGTAGTGGCCCACGCGGCGGGGCCCGATGGTCGGTGGGGGCAGCAGCCCGCGGGTGCTGTAGAAGCGCACGGTGCGCACGGTCACCCCGGCACGGGCAGCCAGTTCGTCGACGGTGAGGGTCGGCTCGTCGGTCTCGGTCGCCACGCTCGTGCCTCGCTCTCCACCGCTCGTCGTCGATCTCCCTGCGGTGCAACAGTATTGCTGTCTCACCATTGTTGTGAAAGCGGTGGGAGCGGGCGGAACGATAGTCAGTGACGATTGTCAGTGGTGATCCGTACGGTGGATGCATGTCGGGGATCACGTATGTACGGGGGGACGCCACCGCGCCACAGGGCAAAGGCGTGAAGCTGATCGCGCACGTCTGCAACGACCTGGGCGGCTGGGGGAAGGGCTTCGTGCTGGCGCTGTCCCGCCGCTGGCCGGAGCCGGGAGCAGGCCTACCGCCGCTGGCACCGGGACCGCGCGTCGAACGACTTCGGCCTCGGCGCCGTGCAGTTCGTCCGCGTCGGCCCGTATCTGTGGGTCGCCAACATGGTGGGACAGCGGGGGACCAGGACCGGGAGCAAGGGGGTTCCCGTGCGGTACGGGGCGATCGACACGGCGCTTGCCGCGGTGGCGGTACAGGCGGCGGAGCTGTCGGCGTCGGTGCACATGCCGCGGATCGGCTGCGGGCTCGCGGGTGGCAGATGGTCGCGGGTCGAACCGCTGATAACCGACCGGCTGACGTCGCGGGGGACGGCGGTCACGGTGTACGACCACGACTGAGGCGGGCCGGGGGCCGCTGGGGGGCCGGCCCCGACGCGGGCCCCGGGGCCCGAGCGGTGCCCGCGCGGGACGGCCGGGAGTGCGCGCAGGACTGGGGCGTGCGCTCGGGACGGCCGGGGGTGCGCGCTCGGGGTGAGCGACCCTCGGCCGTCCGCGCGATGACGTCAGTAGACGGTCACGCCGTACGCCGCCAGTGCTTCGCTCACCGGCTGGTGGATCGCCGAGCCGTTCGTTCCCGTGCAGCCGGCGCTGCCCGAGTGGATGCCCAGTGCGACGGAACCGGCGAAGTGGGCGCCGCCGCTGTCGCCGCCCGCCGAGCAGGCGGTGGTGCGGACCATGCCGTAGACCGGTCCGTCGCCGTAGTTCACCGTGACGTTCACGGCGGTGACGGTGCCGGCGGTCACGTGCGTCGTGGAGCCGCTCTTGCGGACGGCCTGGCCGACGATGGCGTCGGCGGCGGAGGCGATGTCCTGGTAGCCGCCGTTGTAGAGGTTGACGTTCCCGGCGGGCTGGTCGGTGCCGGTGTAGCGCACGATGCCGTAGTCGTTCGTCGGGAAGCTGGTGCCCTCGCGGGTCCCGATCGCGGCGCCGCCGGACGTGGCCGACCACGTGGCGCCGAGATTGGTGCAGTGGCCCGCGGTCACGAAGTAGCGGACCGTGCCCTTCGCGGCGTTGAAGGCGGCGGAGCAGCGGACGCCTCCGCCGTAGATGGCGTCACCGCCGGCGACCTCCTTGGTGAACACCCCCGGCACACGCGCGATGCGGACGGCGTCGCCGAGGGTGGCGGCGACCCGGGTCAGGCGCGCCATGGAGAGCGCGGAGACGGACCGGTCGGCCTCGATCGCGACCTGGTTGGTCGAGGGGTCGATGCCCCACGAGGTTCCGGTGATCTTCGCCTTGGTCTCGAGGACGTTCATGGCGGCTTCGAGCTGGGCGGTGCTGCGCTCGACGAGTTCGGCCCGGGCGCCCGAGGCGCGTACCTCGTCGGCGGCGGACTGGTCGATCACCGTGACGACGAGTTCGCCGGTCTCGGAGTCCAGGTAGGAGCCGGCCGAGCGGTCGCCGAGGGTCCGTTCGAGCGTGGAGTCGAGTGCGTACTGGCCGGGGGAGGCCGTGACGCCCGGGGCGGGGCTCGGCACCGGGTCGGGCGCGGCGTGGGCGGTCCCGGTTCCGAGACCGACGGCGGGCAGGGTGAGCAGTACCGAAAGGCAGATGCGCGCGCGGAGCGTGCGTCTCATGGGGGGCTTCTCCTTCGCAGGTGTCCGCTGTGGGGGGATTTACCGAGAAGCAGTGTGGACTGGACCAGTCCGGGGTGCGGACTCAATGTGGCATGACCCTGTCACGCAGACAAGAGTGTGGAAGGCCCCCCGGAAGAGCGGTTCTTCACGGGTGGTCAGATCGTTCGGCAGGCCGGACCGCGGCAGGCGGGACCTCGCGGCTCCGCACCGCGGCCGCGGCCGCCCGGCGCACCCGAATCGCGGGTATCGGCCCGGCGCCCTCCGCCGCCACGCACCCGGCCACACCGGTCCGTCCGTACCGGTCCTCGCGAACCGCACCCACGCCGGACCGCGCGGCACCGGCCGTTGGTGCCCACGACTGCGAGGCCGGTCAGCGGATCGGCCCGCCGCCATCCGGGTGCCGCGCCGCCCGCGCACGGCAGTTCGGCCAGAAAGGTGAACGTCACGCCGGGCAAGCGGCCCGTCGGCAACCGGAGCGGCCGGCCCGGTCGTGCGGCCGTTGTGGTGACGACCTGTGCCACCCACGCGCCGCCGCCGAAACCCCTGCGACCCGCGACGGTCCCTGCCGCCGGATGGCTGACCCGCTGGAGGCGGGCCGACCGTCCAGGGCGGTGAACGGCAGCGGTGGCCATGACGTGCCCGAAAGCCGTCACGGCCACCACCGCGGAACCCCGACACCCTCGCGGTCACGGCCGCGAGGCGGGCCGGCCGACCGCGAAGGGCTTGCGACTACTGCCCGGACGCTGCCACCGGGTAGTGGTCGGAGAGGTTCGTGTACGTGTAGTCCGTGCCCCAGCTGGAGACCGTCCAGGGCGCGCTCTGCTCCTTGATCACGTCATTGGTCCAGCCGGCCTGCCGCACATGCCCGGCACGGTGCAGGACGTAGTCGAGGTCCTCGCGGGCGTCGTCCGGGTAGCGATCCGCGGCGATCGAGTTCTGCTCGGTGTCGAAGGAGTACGGGTGGCCCGTACGGGTGTCCGCCCCGGCCAGCCCGGCGTCGGCGAGCATCGTCGCGTACTCCGGGGTGCGCGAGTCCACGTTGAAGTCACCCGCCACGACGACCTGTTCGGACGCCGGGATCTTCTTGGCGTCGAGGAACGCGTCGATCGCCCGGAACTGGCGGCTGCGCATCTGGGCCGCCTCACCCGCGCCGCAGCCGGAGTCGGTGGACTGCGCGTGCGTGCCCACGACGTGCACCTTCGTGCCGTTCACATTCAGCACCGCGTACACGAAACCCTTGTTGGACCACCAGTCCGAGCCACACGCGTCCTTGTAGACCCACTGCTCCTTGCGGACGATCGGCCACTTGCTGAGGACGGCGACACCGCCGTCCTCGGGGGTGGCGGCCGAGTAGGAACCGCCGGTCGCGTCCCAGCCGCTCTTGCTCCGCCCCATCACCGGTGTCTGGTACGGGTACTGCGCGGCGGCGTTCTGTTTCATGGCGTCCGAGGACGAGTTGTCGAACGCCTCCTGGATGACGACGACGTCGTTGCCCTGGAAGAACGAGGTCGCGGGAATCGCCGCGGCCCGGTGGTCCTGGCCCCAGTTGGGATAGAGCGTCTTGCTGAAGAGGAAGGTGTTGTACGTCAGCACCTTCAGGCGTGGCGTCGCGTCCGCCGCGGCGGACGCCGTCGGGGCCGTGCCGGTGAGTACGGCGGCGGCGAGCGCGGTCGACAGGGCCACGACGGGCAGGCGGCGGAGCGAGGACGGCGGCACAGGGACTCCCGGGTGAGGTGGGGGGTACGAGCGGCGACGCACATCAAAGCAGCCGCAGTTACTCCTTGGTAATGGCTCGGGGCCTTCTTTCTTGCCGCCACAAAACGATCTCACCAACTCACGGGCCGGGCATGTGTGCGAAGGGGGTACCCCTCCGGGTGGGCTTGTCGGGCCCGGGTGTGTGCGTCGCCCGTCCCACGGACATGTGTGCGCAAGTCTGGAGAGTTCACAGCCGAAGACACCTCAGGTGGGGAACGAATGAGCCTGCGCACCGACATGGCGAACGACCGAAGGCGACAACTGGCGTACCGCGCCCGTCTGCTGACCGAGGCGGACTGGTTCTCCACCGCCGCCGTCTGCGCCATCGCGGTCAACGCGATCCTGCTGGGAGTGGAGACGTACGCGGGCTTCGCCGACCGCTGGGAGTTCCAGCTGAAGCTGCTCGAACATCTGCTTCTGGGAGTGTTCAGCCTGGAGATCCTGGTGCGTGCCGCCGCTCACGCCGACCGCCCCGCGGACTTCTTCCGCAACCCCTGGAACATCTTCGACATGGTGGTCGTCCTCAGCGCGTTCCTGCCGTTCCTCAGCGAGAACACCACCGTGCTGCGGCTGCTGCGCCTGGCCCGGGTCATCCGCACCGCACGCTTTCTGCCGCAGCTGCGGATCATCGTCACCGCCATCGGCAAGAGCATCCCGGGAGCCGTGAGCTTCCTGCTGGTCGGCACGCTGCTGCTGTATCTGTACGCGATGCTCGGCTGGGCGTCCTTCGCCACGGCCGACCCGGAGCACTACGGCTCGCTCGGGAGGGCGGCACTCACCCTCTTCGTGCTGATGACGCTCGACGGACTGGGCGACGCCGTCAACGCGGGGCTCCAGATCTCGCCCTGGTCCGTTCTCTACTACGCCTCGTATGTGCTGCTCAGCTCGTTCCTGCTGGTCAATCTGCTGATCGGGGTGGTCATCAACTCGCTCGAACAGGCCCGGGTGCTGGACGAGGAGCGCAAGGCGCCCGCGGCACCCGGCCCCGAGGCCGCCCAGGAACTCCGGGACCGGATCGCCGCCGCCCGGGCCTGCCTGGCGGATCTGGAAGGGCTCCTCGTCCAGGTCCCGGCCCAGCCGGAAAAGGCCGGCACCACACCCTGACGCACGAGGACGTGAGGGCTTCGGCCCGCAGACGTCCGAAGCCGAGCACGCGGCCGTGAGGGCAAGGAGGCAGGCCGTAAAATGGCGGTATGTCCCAGGTTGTGGCCCCTTCGCCGCCTCCGCCGGGCGGCGTGCTCTGGTCCGTCGTCGGCGACGTCCGCGAGCTGCTCATGCTGCCCGCCGCACTCGCCCTCCAGGTCGCCCACCCCGCCGTCGCCGCGGGCGTCGACGAGCACTCCGTCTTCCGCACCGATCCCTGGGGACGCGGTGAGCGCTCTCTGCACTCGCTCCAGCTGTGGGTGTACGGCGGGGAGGAGGCCGCCCGCGAAGGACAGCGGGTGCGCCGGCTCCACCGGTCCGTGCAGGGCACCGACCCCTACGGCCGCACCTACCACGCTCTGAGCCCCGACTACTACGCCTGGGTGCACGCCACGGGCTTTCCCGTGTTCCAGCACGCGCTGCACTATCTCGCGCGTCCCCTCACCGAGGCGCAGGAGCGCCGGCTGTACGCGGAGTGGCTCCAGGTCGGCCGGGTCCTCGGCATCCGCGAGAGGGACATGCCCCCGACGATCGAGGCCTTTTGGCCCTACTTCCGCAGGGTGCTCGCCGACGAGGTGGAGGAGACCGCCGTCCTGCGCGAACTGATCGCCCTGGACGCGCCGGTACCACCGCCCGGCCTCGGCCCGCTGCCCGTCAGAGCGCTCCTCGGGACCCTCTGGCCGGCGCTTCTGCCGTCCTTCGTCCGTATCCGCCGCTTCCTCACCATCGGGCTCATGCCGCCCGAGGCACGCGCGGCGATCGGCCTCGACTGGACCGACCGCCAGGAGCGGGCGCTCGTCCGCCTCGGCCGGGTCGTACGGGCAGTGGTGCCCGTACTCCCCGACCGGCTGCGTTACCTCCCGCTCGCGCGCGAGGCGCGGCGGGCCGCCGGCCTCAGCGGGCCAGCCCGCCGCGCGCGACGACGTCGCCGTACCAGCGGGCGCTGTCCTTGAAGGTGCGCCGCTGGGTCGCGAAGTCGACATGGACGATGCCGAACCGCTTGCTGTACCCGTAGGCCCACTCGAAGTTGTCCAGCAGCGACCACAGGAAGTACCCGCGCACATCGGCCCCGGACTCGATCGCCCGGTGCACGGCCGTCAGATGCGAGGCGAGGTACGCGACGCGCTCGGGGTCGTGGACCTCGCCCGAGGGATCGGCGTAGTCGTCGTACGCCGCTCCGTTCTCCGTGATGACCAGCGGAACGCCCGGCAGGTCCTCGCTCAGCCGGGTCAGCAGGTCGTACAGCCCATCGGCGTCGACCGGCCAGTCCATCGCGGTGCGCGGGCCCGGCGCGGGGACGAACCGTACGTGCTCCTCGGCTCCTGCCCACGGCGACGGTGACTCGGACGACCCGGCGGCGACGACGGTGGGGGAGTAGTAGTTGATGCCCAGCCAGTCGATCGGGGGAGATCGCCTCCAGATCCCCCTCCCTGACGAAGGACCAGTCGGTCACCGTCGCGGTGTCGCGGACCAGGTCCTGAGGGAGCCGGCCGTGGAAGACCGGTTCGAGGAAGACGCGGTTGCCGACGGCGTCGATCCGCCGCACCGCGTCCAGGTCGGCCGCGGAGTCCGTCAGCGGACGGACCGCGTGCAGATTGAGCGTCAGCGCGATCTCGGACGTTGCCGGAAGGGCGGAGTGCAGAGCCTGCGCCGCCCAGCCGTGCGCCAGATTGAAGTGGTGCGCGGCGCGCAGGGAGGCGTGCGCACTGGTGCGGCCGGGGGCGTGGACGCCGTTGCCGTAGCCCAGGAAGGCCGCGCACCACGGCTCGTTGAGGGTGATCCAGGCAGCCACGCGGTCGCCGAGCGCGTCCGCCATGATGCCCGCGTAGTCGCCGAAACGCTGCGCCGTCTCGCGCTGCGGCCAGCCGCCGGCGTCCTCCAGCTCCTGCGGCAGGTCCCAGTGGTAGAGCGTGGCCACCGGACGGATGCCCGCCGCCAGCAGCTCGTCGGTGAGACGGCGGTAGAAGTCCAGGCCCTTCTGCACGGCCGGGCCCCGGCCGGTCGGCTGCACCCGGGGCCAGGAGACCGAGAAGCGGTAGTCGGTGATGCCGAGCTGCTTCATCAGCGCGACGTCCTCGCGCATCCGGTGGTAGTGGTCGGCGGCGATGTCGCCGGTGTCGCCGTTACGGACCTTGCCGGGGGTGCGGCTGAAGGTGTCCCAGATGGACGGCGTACGGCCGTCCTCCGCGGCTGCGCCTTCGATCTGGTACGCGGCGGTCGCGGTGCCCCAGCGGAATGCGGCGGGGAACCGGAGCTCCGTCGTCGTATCGGGGCGGGCGTCGACAGCGGTCATGAGGCGGAACTCCCAGGAGGTGTGGTGGAACGGTGGGGGGTGGCAACGCGATCGGCTGCCGGGGCTCAGCCCTTCACGGCGCCCTGCATGATGCCTCCCACGATCTGCCGGCCGAGCAGGCCGAAGACGAGCAGCACGGGAAGGGTGCCGAGCAGCGTGCCGGCCATGATCACGGACTGGTCGTGGACATAGCCGCCGCCGAGCTGGCGCAGGGCGACCTGCACCGTCGGCTCCTGCGAGGACAGGGCGACGATCGGCCAGAAGAAGTCGTTCCACGCGGCCATGAAGGTGAGCATGCCGAGGACGGCCATGCCCGGACGAGCGATGGGCACCACGACGGACCAGAAGATCCGGGCGCTGGAGGCGCCGTCCACCCGTGCGGCCTCGATCAGTTCGTCCGGCAGCGACTGCACCAGGTACTGCCGCATGAAGAACACACCGAAGGCGGAGACCAGTCCGGGCAGGATGACGGCCTGGAGCTGGTTCACCCACTGCAGTTCGGCGATCAGCATGAACAGCGGGATCACCCCGAGCTGCGGCGGGATCATCATGGTGCCCACGGTGATCGCCAGCAGTGCGCCACGGCCGCGGAAGCGCAGCTTGGCGAAGGCGAAACCGGCGAGCGTGCAGCACAGTACGGTGCCGACGGTGATCGAGCCCGAGACGATGAGGGAGTTCAGCAGCGCCTTGCCGATGTCCGCCTCCTCCATCACCGCCTCGAAGTTGCGCATGAGGTTCGGCCCGGGCAGCAGGGACGGCGGCACCTTCGCCAGATCGGCGTTGGACCGGCTGGCCGCGACGATCGTCCAGTAGAACGGGAACGCCGAGATCAGCAGGGCGACGATCAGGATCGCGTAGGTGAGCTTGCCGCCGTGCATGGTGCGTCCGGCACGGGTCCTGCGCCGGCGCGGGGTCCCGGGGCGCCGGTCCGTGGCGGGCGGCTCGGTCGGCGGAGCGGCGAGCGCGGTCATCGGCCGGCCTCCTTGCGGTAACGGCGGCGCGCGATCAGGGCGTTGACCCCGACGAGCACCAGGATCAGCAGGAACATCACCCAGGCGATGGCGGCGGCCCGGCCCAGGTGGAAGAAGCCCCAGCCCTGTTCGTACATGTAGAGACCGAGCGTCTGGTACTGGTGCGAGATGCCGCCGGAGGTGGAGCCCTCGAACAGCAGCGGTTCTCCGAAGAGCTGTGTCGCGCCGATCGTGGAGACGACGACGGTGAAGACGATCGTCGGCCGCAGCCCGGGCAGCGTCACATGGAAGAACTGCCGCCAGCGGGAGGCTCCGTCCATCTCCGCGGCCTCGTACAGCTCGCTCGGGATGGACTGCATGCCCGCCAGATAGATCAGCGCGTTGTATCCGGTCCACCGCCAGATCACGATCGTGGAGACCGCGATCTGCGAACTGACGGTCCCGGTCTGCCAGTCGACCGGGTCGATGCCGACCAGGCCGATGGCGTAGTTGATCAGACCGAAGTCGCGGCCGAAGAGCTGGGCGAAGACCAGCGTCGCCGCCGCGACCGAGGTGGCGTACGGCAGCAGCATCGCCGTGCGCAGGAAAGTGCGGCCGCGCAGACGGTAGTTGAGCAGATGGGCCAGGCCCAGCGCCATCACCAGCTGCGGGACCGTGGACAGCACCCCGATGGTGAAGGTGTTGCGCAGCGCGGTCCAGAAGATCTCGTCGCCGAAGAGCGCGGTGTAGTTGTCCAGGCCACGCCACTGCATGTCGCCGGGCGTCTGCAGTTCCACCCGGTACAGCGACACGAACGCCGTGTAGATCAGCGGGAAGAGGCCGAAGGCGGCGAACAGCGTGAAGAACGGCGCCACATAGGCGTACGGGGTCAGCTTCCGCCAGGTCCGGTGCGCGGCCGACGGCTGCGGGGGCGCCGGTGGCCGGGGTGCGTCCGGCTTCGCGGTGGCGGTGAGGGTCACGTGCGGCCCTTCGGGAGGAGGTACGGGGGGTGTGGAGTCCGGAGGCCGGTCCGGCCGGGTGTCGAGGACCGGCCTCCGGGGCGTGGTGACCGGGGTCAGCCGGTGGCGTTCTCCACGTTCTTCTTCGCGGTCGACCAGGCCTTGTCCGGCGAGGTGCCCTTGCGCTCCACCTCGCTCAGCGCGTTGGTGATCTGGTCGGCCACGTTCTTGTCGTGGACGCCGAGCACCTGCACCGGGGCGGCCTTGGCCGCGTCACCGAAGATCTGGCCGATCGGCGCGTCGGAGAAGTACGGGTCCTTGGCGTCGGCGACCTGCGCGATGGCTCCCGTGGACGACGGGAAGTTGCCCTGCTTGGTGAAGAGCTTGGCCTGCTGCGCGGGGGCGGTGAGCCACTGGATCAGGTCGTACGCCTCCTTCTTGTGCTTGGCGGCCCGGGGGATGGAGAGGTACGAGCCGCCCCAGTTGCCCGCGCCGCCGGGCAGCTTGGCGATGTCCCACTTGCCCTTGCCGGCGTCACCGGCCTGACCCTTGATGTAGCCGAGCATCCAGGCGGGGCAGGGCATCGTGGCGAACGAGCCGGCGGAGAACGCCTGGTTCCACTGCGGCGACCACTGGTCGAGCTTGGCGCTCAGGCCCGCCTTCGCGGCCTCGGTGGACGCCTCCCAGGCCGCCTTGATCGGCGGGTTGTTCTCGTAGATCAGCTTTCCGGAGCCGTCGTAGTAGCGCTCCTCCTCCTGGCCGACCATGATCGTGTAGAGGCTGCCGACGCTGTCCATCCAGGCGCTCTTGGCAGGGGCCTTCTTCTTGTACTCCTTGCCCAGGGCGAGGTAGCCGTCCCAGGTGGACCACTTGGCCGCCAGCTCGGTCCGGTCGGTGGGCAGGCCGGCCTTCTCGAAGAGGTCGGTGCGGTAGCACATGGCCTCCGGGCCGACGTCGGTGCCGAGGCCGAGCACCTGGCCGTCCTTGCCGGTGGCGGCGGACCACTTGGCGTCGGCGAACTGGCTCTTGAGCTTGTCGGCGCCGTACTCCTTCAGGTCCTCGAACTTGTCGGCCTGCTGCTGGGTGACGGCGGCGATCCGGCCCACCTCGATGCCCTGCACGTCGGCGAGGCCGCCGCCGCCCGCGAGCCGGGTCTGCAGCGACTTCCAGTAGTCCTGCTCGTCCTCGGTGTCGGTCTGCTTGATCGTGACGCCCGGGTGGAGCTTCTCGTACTCCGCGTACAGCCCGGCCTCCTTGTATCCGAAGGAACCGAAGAGGTCGACCGTGATCGTGACCTTGCCGTCCGCGCTGTCCGACGCGCCGTCCGAGGAACCGGATCCGCATGCGGCCAGAAGTGCTCCGGTGAGTGCGACCGCACCCACGCGGACGACGGCCCTCTTGGCGGCTCGGGCGATGGGCATGGGAAGCCTCCCTTGGCTTCGGTGGAGCGAGACCGCATTGAGAGCGCTCTCAAAGATGCGACTGGAGCGTGCCCCGGAGGGGCTCGCCCCGTCAAGACTCGAAGGCATAACGGCTTGGACTCAGCCCCAACTGGGGCCTGTGTCCCATCTATTGACACGTCTGTTTCAGGAGTTTTACGTTGCAGGACATCTGAGAGCGCTCTCGGACGCCCTTTCCCTCATGACTCGAGGTGCCGTCCATGCCAGCCCACCGCACCAGACCAGCTGCCGCGCTGTTCCTGGTCACAGCCCTGGCCGCCGTCGGCCTGGGCCCGGCCGCCACTCCGGCGGCAGCCGCAACCATCCCCGTAGGCTCTGGCAGCTACTCCGACAGCCGCCCCGCCGGCACGTCGGGCCCGACCACCAACACCGGCGCGCCCGTCACCCCCAAGACCACGCCCGCCGCCCAGGACAAGCCGGTCCCGACCAACGACTGGTGGTCCTCCCTGGCCTTCCAGCGTTACGGCGACAACCCGTACTCCACCCCCATGTACGGCCATCCGCTGACCTACCAGGCCACGGCCGGCGGGCTCGACATCGGCTACCCGACGACGGCCGCCATCGTCGGCGACGGCCGCCAGTACGAGTACGCGCACAAGCGGGACCTCACCCTCGGCCTGACCGGGCTCAACTCGCCGGACACCAAGGCCGATGCGTGGTCCGACTGGACCGTGACCCCCTACTGGTCGGACGGCACGCGCACCCTGCGCACCACCATCGGCCACGGCATGCCGTTCGTATACGCCAAGGGCTCCGGAGCAGCCGCCCAGATCACCACCGCGGCGGCGCCCGCGGTCTTCGCCGACCAGGGCAACGTCCTCGGTATCACGGTCGCGGGCCACCACTACGCGCTGTTCGCCCCCACGGGCAGCGACTGGACGGTCTCCGGCTCCACCATCACCGCCGGCCTCGGCGCCAAGGACTACTTCTCCCTGGCCGTACTGCCCTCCACCGACGCACTGGCCACCTACCGGAAGTACGCCTTCAGCTTCGTCACCGGCTCCCAGGCGAGCTGGAGCTACACCGGCGGCAACTCCCGGGCCACGTACACCCTGACCACCGAGGCCAAGGAGGGCACCGAGCGCGGGACGCTCCAGGCGCTCTACCGCCACCAGTGGATGAACAGCACCGACCCGCTGACGTCGTACACCTACGTCTCGCCGCGCGGGACGATGAAGGTCCGCGAGTCCGCGTCCTTCACCACCAGCCAGAAGGCGTCGGCCGTGCTGCCCGGGCTGCCGAAGACCAACGCCGTCGACACCGCACGGCTGCGCGGCTATCTCGATGAGGTCGCGAACGCGGCCGACCCCTTCTCCGGCTACACGGATACCTACTGGACGGGCAAGGCGCTGGGCCGTCTCGCCCAACTGGTCCCCGTCGCCGACCAGATCGGCGAGACCGCCACCCGCGACAAGCTCATCGGGCTGCTCAAGGGCCGGCTTCAGGACTGGTTCACGGCGGGCGGCGTCAGCGAGTTCAGCTACGACAAGGCGTGGAAGACACTCACCGGATACCCCGCCTCGTACGGCAGCGACACCGAACTCAACGACCATCACTTCCACTACAGCTACTACATCTACGCGGCAGCGATCGTCGCCCAGTACGACCAGGCCTGGGCCGCCGACTCCGCCTGGGGCGGCATGGTGAAGACCCTGGTACGGGACGCGGCCAACCCCAGCCGCAGCGACTCCGCCTTCCCCTTCCTGCGCGGCTTCGACGTGTACGCCGGGCACAGCTGGGCCTCCGGGCACCAGGGCTTCGCCGCCGGCAACAACCAGGAGTCGTCGTCCGAGTCCATCAACCTGAGCGCGGGCCTCGTGCTGTGGGGCTCGGCCACCGGTGACACCGCCCTGCGCGACCTCGGCACCTATCTGCTCACCACCGAGTCCGAGGCGATCGGCCAGTACTGGTTCGACGCCGACCAGCAGGTCTTCCCGTCCTCCTTCGGCCACGACACGGTCGGCATGGTGTGGGGCAGCGGCGGGGCCTACGCGACCTGGTGGACCGCCAACCCCGAGGAGATCCACGGCATCAACGTCCTGCCCGTGACCGGTGGTTCACTCCACCTGGGCGGCGAGAACACCGCGATCCGGCGCAACATCGCCGAGATGGAACGCGAGAACGGCGGCCCTGCCGTCGAATGGCGCGACATCCTCTGGGAGTTCCAGTCGTTCGCCGATCCCGCGGCGGCGAAGGCCAAGTGGGACGCGGGCAATGCCGGATACACGCCCGAACAGGGCGAGTCCAAGGCGCACACCTACCACTGGCTGACCACCCTCGACGCGCTCGGAGCGCCCGACGCGACGGTCACCGGGGACATCCCGACGTCCGCCGTGTTCACCAAGGGGACGGCACGGACCTACGCCGCGCACAACCACGGCGCCACGGCCCGCACGGTGACGTTCTCCGACGGCAAGACGCTCTCCGTACCGGCGCGTTCGACGGCGACGGGCACGGGAACCGGCACCGGCGACCCGGACCCCGATCCGGATCCCGACCCGCCGACGGGGAACACCTTCCAGCTCCGTACGGGAGGAACGCTGACCACCGCGACCGGCGGCACGGCCGGCAGTGACACGATCGCCTCCGCCGGCGGCGGCAATCACGACGGCACCCCGAACCAGCCGCTCGTCTACCAGGCCAAGCAGGTCAACGGCACGGTCACGCCCGGCGCCGCGACCGCCTTCCGTCTCCAGCTCGACGCGGGCACGGCGGTCGGCCTCGGCCAGCAGGCCCGGATCAGCTACGACTTCACGGGCGACGGCACCTTCGACCGCACCGAGACCTACCAGTACTTCGCCACCGACCCGGTGGCGGGCTGGGAGGAATACGCCCAGTCGCGCGGACTGCGATCGGCGACCGGGAGTCTCGGTGACCTGAAGAACGGAACCGTACGGCTGGAGGTGTGGCACGCCATCGGCAACGGCACCGCGAAGCTCCAGACCGGCACGGACAGGTCGGTGCTGGTGATTCCCTTCGGCTGAGCCGGCGGGTTCGGCGGATCGCGCCGGCACCGCGCGCCCCGGCCACCGGTCGCGCCGAGTGCATCGAGCGAAGAACGCCGGCACTGTGTGCGGCGGGCACCCGGCCTCTCAGGCCGAGGCCCGCCGCACCAGCGTGGTCGGGGTGATCACCGAGGCGGGAGCGCCGGTGTGCTGCTCGCCCTCGTTCAGTACGCGCATCAGCAGCCGCACCATGAGCCGGCCCATGCCCTCGATGTCCTGGCGGACCGTCGTCAGCGGAGGGTCGGTCGACTCGACGACCGAGGCCATGTCGTCGAAGCCCACCACCGCCACGTCGTCCGGCACCCGAAGTCCCCGCTCCCGCAGGGTCCGCAGCGCACCGGAGGCCATCAGATCGTTGGAGGCGAACACGGCGTCGAGGCCGGGGCGCCTCTCGAGCAGTTCCGCCATCGCGCGGGCGCCGCTCTCCACGGTGAAGTCGCCCTGGCTGACGAGGTCGGGGTCGGCGTCGAGCAGTACGTCCCGGTAGCCGTCGATCCGGTCGAGCGCCGAGGTCTGGTCGCGCGGCCCCGCGATGTGCGCGATGTGCTCGCGGCCGAGCGAGACCAGATGCCGCACGGCCTCGCGGGCGCCGCCGCGGTTGTCGCAGTCGACGTAGGGGAGGGCGAGACCTGAGGTGGCACCGGGCCAGCCCGGACGGCCGCCGAAGACGGTCGGGACCTTGACCCGGCTGATGATGGAGGGGAGTTCGTCGTCGTTGTGCAGCGAGAAGGCCAGCGCACCGTCCACATGGCCGCCGCCGAGGTAGCGGGCGATCCGGTCGTGGTCGCCGGGACCCTCGACCCACAGCAGCACCAACTGGGAGTCGTGAGCGGTGAGCTCCCGGCTGATGCCGCGCACCTGCTGCTCGAAGAACGGGTCCGAGAAGATCCTGAACTCCGGCTCGGCGATGATCACGGCGACCGCGCCGTTGCGCCGGGTCACCAGGGTGCGGGCCGCGTGGTTCGGTACGTAGCCGAGTTCCTCGACCGCCTGGCGCACCTTGTCCACCAGCGGCCGGCGCACCCCCGCGCCGCCGTTGACGACCCGGGAGGCCGTGGCCCGGGAGACACCGGCGCGCGCGGCGACGGCTTCCAGCGTGGGACGGGACCCAGTGGTCTGCTCGGGCAAGGCGGATGCTCCTCGGCTGGGTCGGTCGGCTGCATCGGGCGACAGCGGGAAGGCGCTGCCGGTATCAGGATATCCGTGCCCGGGCGAGCTGCTGAGAGCGCTCCCACCAGCCCGGACCGGGCGAGGGTCCGCGAGGCGGGCCGTGGGACCTGTGGCGATGCGGTTCCGTTCTCCCGCCGACCACCGATCCCGTCTGTCCCGTCCGGCGCACGGATGCCCTGATTGCCCCCTGATTGCCCTCTGTCGCAGGGAAGTTGACGGGAGTAGCTTCCCGCCCATGCCGATACGCGCGGGGGGCACCCGCTTGACGTGCAGATCGCTGGTGGTGGCGGCCTCGGCCGCCCTGATGGCCATGACGCTCACGCCCGCCGGCGCCCAGAGCGCCCCGCTGCGGGAGAGCAAGCCGGTCCACTCCTACGAGAACGCGATCCGTGAATCCGTCTGGGTGGACACCCGGCTCGACGGTGACGGCGACGGGAAGAGCGACCGGGTCGCCGTGGACATCGTCCGGCCCCGGGAGCCCGAGCAGCAGGGCCGGAAGATCCCGGTGATCATGGACGCCAGCCCGTACTACTCCTGCTGCGGCCGTGGCAACGAGAGCCAGCTCAAGACGTATGACGCGGACGGCAACCCGGTCCAGTTCCCGCTCTACTACGACAACTTCTTCGTCCCGCGCGGCTACGCCTTCGTCGCTGTCGACCTCGCCGGGACCAACCGCTCCGACGGCTGCGTCGACGTCGGAGGCCGCTCCGACGTCCAGTCCGCCAAGGCCGTCGTCGACTGGCTGAACGGCCGCGCCCGCGGCTACACCACCAGGACCGGGACCGAGCGCGCGGGAGCCGGCTGGAGCAACGGCCGGACCGGCATGATCGGCAAGAGCTACGACGGCACCATCGCCAACGGCGTCGCCGCCACCGGAGTGGAGGGCCTCGAGACGATCGTCCCGATCGCGGCCATCTCCTCCTGGTACGACTACTACTTCGCCAAGGGCGCGCCCCTCTACGACTCGGGACCCGAGTGGCTGTCCGACTACGTCGAGAGCCCCGACGCCCGCTCGCGCTGCCAGGCCGTCCAGCAGCGCCTGGTGGACGAGGCCCCGCGCACCGGAGACCTCACCCGCCTGTGGAGCGAGCGCGACTACGTCCGCGACGCCGACCAGGTGCGTGCCAGCGTCTTCGCCGTGCACGGCATGCAGGACCTCAACGTCCGCTCCAAGCACTTCGGCCAGTGGTGGGACGCGCTCGCGGACGAGGGTGTCGAGCGCAAGGTGTGGCTGTCGCAGACAGGTCACGTCGACCCGTTCGACTTCCGGCGCGGCGAGTGGGTGAAGACGCTGCACCGCTGGTTCGACCACTACCTGCTCGGTTACGACAACGGCATCGAACGCGAACCCATGGCCGACGTCGAACGCGCCCCCGACCAGTGGTCCACCGACCGTGTCTGGCCGCCGCGCGCCACGGACGCCACCACACTGCGCCCCGGCACCGGCACCGCACCCGGGGTCGGCACGCTTGGCCTGCGGCCCGCCCGCCCCGGCGCGAGCGAGACCTTCACCGACGACCGCACGAAGGACGAGACCGACTGGGCCGCCCGGATCGACCTGTCGACCCCGGACAAGGCCGGGTTCGTCAGCCAGCCGCTCGGACGCGATCTGCGGCTCTCGGGCTCCTCGACGGTGAAGGTCACCGTCACCCCCAACACCACCAGCGCGCATCTGTCCGCGGTCCTCGTCGACCTCGGCCCGGACACCATCCGCGACTACGCGGCAGCCGGTGAGGGCATCACCACCCTTCCCGAGCGCACCTGCTGGGGTGCGACCGCCCCCGGCGACAGTCCCTGCTTCAAGGAGACCCGGGCGCGCACGGCCACCGTCGACCACACCGTCTTCAGCCGTGGCTGGGCCGACCTCGGCACCTACGCGTCCGCCGCCCAGGGCCGGCCGCTGACACCCGGCAGGGCGTACACGATCACGCTCGATCTGCACGCCGGTGACCATGTCGTCCCGGCCGGGCACCGCCTGGCGCTGATCGTCGCGGGCACGGACCGGGATCTGATCGACCCGCCCGCGAGCACCCCGACGCTGCGCGTCGATCTGGCCCGCACATCGGCCACGCTGCCGATCGTCGGCGGCGCCCCGGCCTTCGTCCGCGCCACGGCCCCCTCGGCCGTCCCGCCGGCGCCCCGCGACTCCCGGCCCGGCGGTGTCGCCGAACCGCGTCCCTTCCGTCCGATTCCCTCAGGGGGCAGCCGATGAGAGCACCGCTGCGCACACTCGCCCTGGCCGTGACGGCGGCCGCCGTGGCCGTACCGCTGATCACGGTGCCCGCGGAGGCGGCTCACCGGCCGCCGCGTACGGGCTTCGAGATCAGCAACGGCGCGCGCTGGACCGGTCAGCCGGAGGAGCAGACGTTCCTGCGCGCCGTCGACCGCGGCAGCGACCGGGTCTCGGTCGCCCGCATCGGGACGACCAAGCAGGACCGACCACTCCAGCTCGTCCGGATCGGCGCCCGGCACGCCGCAAGCACGGTCCTGCTGATCTGCTCCCAGCACGGCGACGAACCCTCCGGCCGGGACGCCTGCCTCACCACGATCCGCGACCTCGCCTTCGCGGGCGACGGAAAGACCCGCGGGCTGCTGTCCCGGACCCGCATTCTGGTCGTCCCGACGGCCAACCCGGACGGCCGGGCCGCCGACACCCGCGGCAACTCCGACGGCGTCGACATCAACCGCGACCACATCGAGCTGAAGACCGCCGAGGGGCGGGCCATGGCCGCCGTCCTGCGCGACGAGCGGCCCGACATCGTCTACGACCTGCACGAGTACGGGGCGACTCCGCCGTACTACGACAAGGACCTGTTCGACCTCTGGCCGCGCAACCTCAACACCCACTCCCGTGTCCACGACGAGTCGCGGACACTCTCCGAGCGCTATGTGCGGCCCGCCGCACACGACGAAGGCCACACCACGGGCACGTACGGCATCTGGACCGATCCCGTCACCGGCGATCCGATCAAGCAGACCGCGGGCGACGGCCAGGAGCGCATTCTGCGCAACGCCTCGGGCGTCAAGAACGCCCTGGGCCTGCTCATCGAGAGCCGTGTCGACCCCATGACCGAGGAGGAGAAGGCGGACGCGGCCCTCAACAACCGCCGCCGCGTCGGCAGTCAGCTGGCCGCCCTCGGCGGACTGTTCTCCTTCGCCGACGAACGGCGCGGCCGGATCGAGGCGGCGACGACCGCGGCCGCTCTCGCCGGATTCAGGGACCGCGGCCCGGTCTATCTCGGCGGTGCCGACAACGACCCGGCGACACCGGAGGAGACGCTCGCCGACCCGCCCTGCGGCTATCGCCTGGACCCCGCGCAGTTTGCGGATGTGAGGGACGAACTCGCACTGCACGGTGTCGCCTCGCGACCGGACGGTCACGGTGCGTTCGTGCCGCTGCGGCAGTCGCGACGGCAACTGGTGCCCCTGCTGCTGGATTCCCGGGCGACTTACCACCTCACATCGGGAGAACCAACGTCAGCCTGTTGACGTGGGTGGCGTGGATCACATGTGGTACGGGGTAGCGGAAGCGAAAGCAGGTTTGTTCCGAGCAATCCGTGAAAGGTGCCGCTTGTGTCGCACGAACCAGAACCGGAGGGCCGGGAGGAGAAGCTGGTGCCAGCTGATCTTCCCGGTTCTCCCCACGAGACCGGGCGCCCTACGACGGACCGGGTGGTCTTCGGAGTCACTGCCGTACTCACCCTTGCCTTCGTGGTGTGGGGCGCCGTAGCCACCGACGCGCTCGAGAGCGTGTCCAGCAAGATGTTGAGCGGACTGATCCACAACGGCGGCTGGGCCTTCGTCCTGGCCGCCTCCGGATTCGTCGTCTTCGCCCTCTGGCTGGCCATCAGCCGGTACGGCAAGATCCCGCTCGGCCAGGAGGGCGAGGGCCCGGAGTTCAAGACGGTCTCCTGGGTCGCCATGATGTTCAGCGCCGGTATGGGCATCGGCCTGATGTTCTACGGAGTGAGCGAACCGCTCGCCCACTTCACCTCCCCCCCGCCGGGCACCGCCCCCGCCGACTCGGCGGCCGCGATGCAGACGGCGATGGCCACCACGCTCTTCCACTGGACCCTGCACCCGTGGGCGATCTACGCGGTCGTCGGACTCGCGATCGCCTACAGCACGTTCCGCCGGCGCCGCCGGCAGACGATCAGCGCGGTCTTCGTGCCCCTCATCGGCGAGAAGCAGGCGCACGGCCCCACCGGCCGGGTCATCGACATCCTGGCGATCTTCGCCACGCTGTTCGGCTCGGCGGCGTCCCTCGGCCTCGGCGCCCTGCAGATCGGCAGCGGCTTCACCGAACTGGGCTGGATGAACAAGGTCGGCACGGGACTGCTCGTCGGCATCATCGCGGTGCTGACGCTCGCGTTCGTCCTGTCCGCCGTCTCCGGTGTGGAGAAGGGCATCCAGTGGCTGTCCAACACCAACATGGTGCTGGCGCTGCTGCTCGTGCTGTTCGTCTTCATCGCGGGTCCGACGATCATCATCCTCGACCTGGTGCCCTCGTCCATCGCCGCCTACTTCGGGGATCTGCCGGAGCTGGCCGGACGCACCGAGGCGTCCAGCGGTAAGGGCGTCGCGGAGTGGCTGGGCAGCTGGACGGTCTTCTACTGGGCCTGGTGGATCTCGTGGACGCCGTTCGTCGGCATGTTCATCGCACGCATCAGCCGCGGCCGGACGATCCGTCAGTTCGTCGGCGGCGTCATCCTGGTCCCGAGCACCGTCAGCCTGATCTGGTTCGCGGTCTTCGGCGGCACGGCGATGAAGCTCCAGGAGAACAAGCAGCTCGGCGACGAGACCACGCCCGAGGGCCAGCTCTTCGCGGTGCTCCAGCAGTATCCGATCGCCACCGTCATGAGCCTGCTCGTGATGATCCTCGTCGGCATCTTCTTCGTGTCCGGTGCGGACGCCGCGTCGATCGTGATGGGCACGCTCTCCCAGAAGGGCTCCTTCGAGCCGACCAAGCTGGTCGTCGTCTTCTGGGGTGTGGTGACCGGTGCCGTCGCGGCGATCATGCTGCTCATCGGCAACGGCAAGGGCGACGCGCTCGCCGGTCTGCAGAATCTGACCATCCTGGTGGCCGCGCCCTTTGTGCTCGTGATGATCGGCATGTGCGTGGCGCTCATGCGCGACCTGCGCCACGACCCGCTGATCGTGCGCGGCGAGATGGGTGCGGAGGTCGTGGAGTCCGCGGTCATCGCGGGACACCACAAGTACGACGGTGACTTCGAGATCCGTATCGGCCCCGGCGTCGGTCCTGACGACGACCGGAGCCCCGTGGAGCCCTGACGGCCACGGTGAGTCATGAGGCCGGACGCCGTCCGGAGCCGCAGCCCGGCTCCGGACGGCGTCCGGTTTCATGCCGGGCGCCTGCGGTGGGTTGTCCGCCGGCGATGGTTCAGCTCTGCTCGACGAGGGCCGCCGCCGCCTCGGCACACCCCCAAGCGACCGTCACCCCGGCCCCACCGTGTCCGTAGTTGTGCACCACCACACCGCCTCCCGGCAGCCGCTCGGCCTCGAGGCGTACGCCCGCGGCCCTCGCCGGACGCAGCCCCACCCGGTGGCCGAGAATCCGGGCCTTCGCGATCTCGGGGCGGAACCGGGCACAACGCGCCACGATCGCCTCCGCCGTCGCCGGATCGGGCTCTGTGCGCCAGTCCCCGTCCTCGGCGGTGCCACCGAGGACGAGCCGGCCCGGCTGCGGGAAGAAGTACGTGCTCTCGGCGGACCTGTCCTTGGCCAGGACGAACCACTCGTCGATGCCCGGGTTCTCCACCAGCACGAGCTGTCCGCGCACGGGCTGGACCCCTGCGTCGGGCACCAGTTCATGGGCGCCCAGCCCCGTGCAGTTCACCACCACTCGCCCCGCGGCGGCCGCCTCGGCGAGAGAACGGACGTCACGGGACTCGACCGTGCCGCCCGTACTCTCCAAACGGCGCCGCAGCCGGCCCAGATGGGCGGGCATGTCGATCAGCGGGAGACGCGCCCGCACTCCCTCCCGGTGGCCGGGCGGCAACTCGCCCGGCTCCGCGGCCCGCAGCCCCTCCACCTGTGCCGACCAGGGCCCGAGCCGCGCCACCGCTTGGTCGGCGAGGACACCCGCGACCAGACGCACCCCGCTCTCCTCGGGGCGCTCGGCCAGCTGCCGGTACACCCGCAGTGTCTCCGTCGCCCACTCGCCCACCCGCTCCGCCGGCTCGATCCGGTACGGCCACCACAGCGCACCCGCCACCGCGGACGTGGTCTCCTCCGCCGCGGCCCGCGTCCACAGGCGCACCCGCCGGCCGCTCTCCGCCAGCACCACGGCGGTCGTCAGCCCGATGACGCCGCTCCCGACCACCACCACATCGCCGCTCATGCAGGGACCGTAGCGAAGCGCGGCGGCGCGCACACGGCGTAGGCCGACGATCTCGGCGCAGGGCGTTCCAGCAGGAGCGGGCTGGCGTGAGGAGTACCGCCGGGCACCGACCCGGCCGGGCGGTCCACCCGGGCCCGGCCCCGTTAGGATCGCCGTCTGATGACTGCCACTCTCGTCGCCAAGGATCTCGCCGCAGGACGTGGCGACCGTACGCTCTTCGCCGAACTGGACCTCGTCGTCGCACCCGGCGACGTGATCGGCCTGGTCGGCGCCAACGGAGCCGGAAAGTCGACCCTGCTGCGGATGCTCGCCGGTCTCGACCGGCCCGAGGAGGGCGAGCTGAAGCTCTCGCCGCCCTCCGCCACGGTCGGGCATCTTCCGCAGGAGCCGGAGCGCCGCCCCGGTGAGACCGTGCGGCAGTTCCTGGCCCGCCGCACCGGCGTCGCCGCCGCGCAGGAGGCCATGGACGAGGCGACCCAGGCACTCGTCGACGGCGCACCCGGCGCCGACGGCGCGTACGCCACGAGTCTGGAGCGCTGGCTCGGGCTCGGCGGGGCCGACCTCGACGAGCGTGCCGAGGAGGTCGCCGGCACCCTCGGGCTGACCGTGGGACTCGACCTCGCCATGACCGCACTCTCCGGCGGCCAGGCGGCCCGCGCCGGACTGGCCTCCCTGCTGCTCTCGCGCTACGACGTCTTCCTGCTCGATGAGCCGACCAACGACCTCGACCTGGACGGCCTGGAGCGGCTGGAGGCGTTCGTCCGCGGACTGCGGGCCGGTACGGTCGTCGTCAGCCACGACCGCGAGTTCCTCACCCGCACGGTCACGAAGGTCCTCGAACTCGACCTCGCCCAGCAGCAGATCACCCTGTACGGCGGCGGTTACGCGGCCTATCTGGAGGAACGGGAGACGGCCCGCCGGCACGCCCGCGAGGGCTACGAGGAGTACGCCGACAAGAGGTCCGCCCTCGAAGGCCGCGCGCAGATGCAGCGGTCCTGGATGGACAAGGGCGTCAAGAACGCCCGCCGCAAGGCGAGCGACAACGACAAGATCGGCCGCAAGTTCCGCAGCGAGGCGAGCGAGAAGCAGGCTGCCAAGGCGCGGCAGACGCAGCGGATGATCGAACGGCTCGACGTCGTCGAGGAACCGCGCAAGGAGTGGGAACTGCGGATGGAGATCGCGTCCGCCCCGCGCTCCGGATCGGTCGTGGCCACCCTGCGCGAGGCGGAGGTACGCCGCGGCGACTTCCGGTTCGGGCCGGCCTCGCTCCAGATCGACTGGGCGGACCGGGTCGCCATCACCGGCGCCAACGGGTCCGGCAAGTCCACCCTCCTCGCCGCCCTGCTCGGGCGCCTGCCCCTCGACTCGGGCCAGGCCTCACTCGGCTCGGGCGTCGTCGTCGGCGAGGTCGACCAGGCGCGCGGGCTGTTCTACGGCACCGAGAAACTGCTCGATGCCTTCTGCGCGGCAGTCCCGGACACCGAACCGGCCGACGTGCGCACCCTGCTGGCCAAGTTCGGGCTCAAGGCCGCGCATGTGCTCCGCCCGGCGACGACGCTCTCGCCCGGGGAGCGGACCCGCGCCGCCCTGGCGCTGCTCCAGGGACGCGGTGTCAATCTCCTCGTCCTCGACGAGCCGACCAACCACCTGGACCTGCCCGCGATCGAGCAGCTGGAGACGGCCCTCGACTCGTACCAGGGCACGCTGCTGCTGGTCACGCACGACCGCCGGATGCTCGACGCGGTGCACACCACGCGCCGGGTCGAAGTGGCCGACGGCAAGGTCACCGAGCTCTCCTGACGGCCGACACCCCTGACGGAACGTCACCCGCAGGTCCGGGAAGTGTCCCGGACCTGCAACAGCGCACGGCGCGCGACAACCTTCGGTACCCCTCGCGGATCTACTCCGACGACCGGCCCGGTGAATGGGCACAATTCATGAAAACGGGGTACACGGAATGTTCCGCTCACTCAGTCCGCTCGGCCGGCGCACCGCCGCCGCGTCCGCCGTCCTCGGACTCGGCTTCTCCCTCGCCGCCATCACCCCCGCCACCGCCGCGCCGGCCACCGACGTCAACGGCCGCTACACGGCGAAGGAGATCCACACCTTCCTCGACCGCTTCTACGGCGAGCACGGACCCTCCGCGGCGGACCGCAGGAACCGCGTCTCCGACCTGCTCAAGGAGAAGGCGGCCGCCAACCCCGGCTTCGACGTCCTGCTCTGCGCGCAGAACACGCCGCGGTCCATCGACATCGGCAAGGTGACGACCGCGCAGTCCGCGCGGGTCGGCTGGGCCACCGTGACGACCCACTGGGGCGAGAACGGCGAGGTCACCGCGGAGCTGCGCGCGCTGGTGGACCTGGACGGCACGAAGCCGCTGAAGCTCCTCGACGTGGAGTGCTCGCCGGAGGGCTGACCCTGCGGCCGCTCTGAAGCCGGCCTGACGGACGTCCGGCCGCTTCGAAACCGGCGCCGGAAGGCCGGCCGACCCGGGCGGTCGGCCCGTCCGGTACACGCGAAGGGACCCCGCAGTCACCCTCCTGCGGGGCCCCTTCGGCGTGCTGAAGAGCGTCAGCGCCCCCGGCCCGGGTCCGTCAGACCCGCGCGCCGCAGTGCGTCCGCCATCGCGCTGTTCGCCGGGGGAGGGGCCTGCCGGTCCCCGCCACGGCCGCCGCCCTGCTGACGGCGCTGCTGGGGCGCTCGCCCGCCGCCACGCTCACCGCGCTGCTGCCGCGGTCCGCCGGCCGGCGCCTTCGGGGCCGCCTCGTCCTCCAGCCGCAGGGTCAGCGAGATCCGCTTGCGCGGGATGTCGATGTCGAGGACCTTCACCTTCACCACGTCGCCGGGCTTGACCACGTCCCGCGGGTCCTTGACGAAGGTCTTCGACATGGCGGAGACATGGACGAGACCGTCCTGGTGCACACCGATGTCGACGAACGCGCCGAACGCTGCCACGTTGGTCACCACGCCCTCGAGGATCATCCCCGACGTCAGGTCGCCGATCTTCTCGACACCGTCCTTGAAGGTGGCCGTCTTGAAGGCGGGCCGCGGGTCGCGCCCTGGCTTCTCCAGCTCCCGCAGGATGTCCGTGACCGTCGGCAGGCCGAACGTGTCGTCGACGAAGTCCGCCGGCCTGAGCGAGCGCAGCGCCGGGGCGTTGCCGACCAGCGAGGCGACCTGCTCGCCCGCCGTCTTCACCATCCGGCGCACCACGGGGTAGGCCTCCGGGTGCACGCTGGAGGCGTCGAGCGGGTCGTCGCCGTCGCGGATCCGCAGGAAGCCCGCGCACTGTTCGTACGCCTTGGGGCCGAGCCGTGCCACGTCCTTGAGCGCCTTGCGGGAGCGGAAGGGGCCGTTGGCGTCGCGGTGGGCGACGATGTTCTCCGCGAGGCCCGCGCCGATGCCCGACACCCGTGAAAGCAGCGGTGTGGAAGCGGTGTTGACGTCGACGCCGACGCCGTTCACACAGTCCTCGACGACCGCGTCCAGCGAGCGGGAGAGCTTCACCTCGGACAGGTCGTGCTGGTACTGGCCGACGCCGATCGACTTGGGGTCGATCTTCACGAGCTCGGCCAGCGGGTCCTGGAGCCGGCGCGCGATCGACACCGCGCCACGCAGCGACACATCGAGGCCCGGCAGCTCCTGCGAGGCGAACGCGGACGCCGAGTACACGGAGGCGCCCGCCTCCGAGACCATCACCTTGGTGAGGTTCAGCTCCGGGTGCTTGGTGATGAGTTCACCGGCGAGCTTGTCGGTCTCGCGGGAGGCCGTGCCGTTGCCGATGGCGACCAGATCGACCGCGTGCTCCTTGGCGAGGCGCGCCAGCTTCGCCAGGGACTCGTCCCACTTGTTCGCGGGGACGTGCGGATAGATGGTGTCGGTGGCGACGACCTTGCCGGTCGCGTCGACCACGGCCACCTTCACACCCGTACGGAATCCCGGGTCCAGGCCCAGCGTCGCGCGCGTACCGGCGGGGGCGGCCAGAAGGAGATCGCGCAGATTCGCGGCGAAGACCCGTACCGCCTCGTCCTCGGCCGCCGTGCGCAGCCGCAGCCGCAGATCGATCCCGAGGTGCACCAGGATCCGCGTCCGCCAGGCCCAGCGCACGGTGTCCGCCAGCCACTTGTCGCCCGGCCGGCCGCGGTCGGCCACCCCGAAACGGCGGGCGACCATGTTCTCGTACGCGGACGGGCCGGGCTGCTCGGAGGGCTCCTCCGGCTCCAGCGACAGGTCGAGAACGTCCTCCTTCTCGCCGCGGAACATCGCCAGCACCCGGTGCGAGGGCAGCTCCGTGAACGCCTCCGCGAAGTCGAAGTAGTCCGCGAACTTCGCGCCCGGACCCTCCTTGGCGTCGCCCTTGCCGTCCCGCACCTTCGCCGCCAGCCGGCCGCGCGTCCACATCCGTTCGCGCAGTTCACCGATCAGATCGGCGTCCTCGGAGAAGCGCTCGGTGAGGATCGACCGCGCGCCTTCCAGCGCCGCGGCGGCGTCCGCCACGCCTTTGTCGGCGTCGACGAACGCGGCGGCGGCCGACAGCGGATCCACCGACGGGTCGCCCAGCAGCCCCTCGGCCAGCGGCTCCAGACCGGCCTCGCGGGCGATCTGCGCCTTGGTGCGCCGCTTGGGCTTGAACGGCAGGTAGATGTCCTCCAGACGCGCCTTGGTGTCGGCGGCCCGGATCTGCGCCTCCAGCGCCTCGTCCAGCTTGCCCTGCTCGCGTACGGACTCCAGGACCGCGGTCCGGCGCTCCTCCAGCTCCCGCAGATAACGCAGCCGCTCCTCGAGCGTGCGCAGCTGCGCATCGTCGAGCAGTTCGGTCGCTTCCTTGCGGTAGCGCGCGATGAACGGCACGGTCGAGCCGCCGTCGAGCAGCTCCACGGCCGCCCTGACCTGCCGCTCCCGTACGCCGAGTTCCTCGGCGATCCTGCCTTCGATGGACGTCGTCACGGTTCCCCGACTCGCCTTCTCGTGCTGGCAATGCTTGAGAGTGCATTGTGCCGGGTGGCCGGGCGCCGTGTCGCGCGCCGCCTCACACGCGGCGGGTGCGGCGTCCGCCGCCGGATGCACCGCCGAAGAGCTTGGCGAGCAGGCGGAAGGGCAGCGTGACCACCGTGGCGATGGCGGAGCCGACCGTACGAAGTGCGTCTGCGATGGCGCGCACGAGAACCTCCAGTGTCGATGACCTTGCACCGGTCGGGTTGCCGTGAAGATCCGCGGCAAACGTCGCCCGGAGAAAGGCGGACGCACTGCCGGGGACGGGACCGCCGGTCGTCAGCCGACGGCATCCGACGGGAAGGCACCCGCCGACAGCGCCTGCGTCAGGAACCCGCGCGCGAGGTCGGTGAGCCGCTCGACGCCCTCGGCACCGAGGTGTTCGTACGGAGCGCGGTCGATGCGGTCCGTGAGGTCCTCCAGCTCCGCCCTCAGCGCGGTGCCGGCCTCGGTCAGTTCACCCTCCGGGGAGAGCAGTCCGCGCTCCCGCAGCCGGCTCTCGGCCGCCTCCCAGTCCGTGCGCCGCCAGCCGCGCGTCGCGAGGATCCAGCGCGGTGCCATGCCACGGCCCGTGGCGGTGTGGCTCACCAGCGCCTCCAGCGGGTCCAGCTCCATGGCCAGCAGCGCTGCGACATGACCGTCGCCGCGGTGCTCGCGCAGCAGGGTCGCGGCGTGCCAGTACGCGAGATGCGGCTCGTCGGGGACGGGCAGATCGGCGTGCGCTGCGTACAGCGGCCGGGCGTGGCGCGTGCACGCCTCGGCGGCGCGCAGGGCCAGGTCGGCGGCCTCGGCCAGTTCCTTGGAGGCGACCGCCTCGGCGTCCAGCAGCCGCCGCAGCGTGGTGTCCACGGCGCGCAGCCGCGCCTGGAGCACCTGCTCGGGAGACGCGGTCTCCCACACCGCCGGCAGGTGCCGCGCGATCAGCTCGTGGTTGAAGTTGTAGAAGGTCGCCGTCACGGCGCCGGGCCCGACGGCTCCCATCGCGGCGGCGCGGGCGGCGAAGTACGCGGCGCTGGAGTCCTCGATGCCGATCCCGGCCATCTCCGACGCCAGGTCGGGCGAGAAGTACACCGTCGAGTGCATCGGATTGAGGGCGTGGTGGCAGCGGCGTCCCGCGCGCGGCAAAGAGGTCATGGGCTGCACGTTACCGACTGGTCGGTACGGCAGGGAAGGTGGGTGCCCGCCCCGCCGCTCGGGCCCGTCAGGTCCGCACCGTCGTCATGGCAGGAAAGGTGGGCTCTTCGTCATTGCGGACATCGGCCGCCCGGCGAAGGATGAAGGCATGACCGACCGATCCGTGCTCGTCGTCCTCTTCGACGGCGTGCAGAGCCTCGATGTGACGGGTCCCGTGGAGGTGTTCACGGGCGCCGGCAAGGTGACCGGCGGCCGCGGTGGCTACCCGCTGCGGACGGCCGCGCTCGGTACCGCGCCCGTACGGACGACCAGCGGGCTGACCCTGGTCCCGGACGCCACCCTGGCCGAGGCGCCGACGCCGCACACCCTGCTCGTCCCCGGCGGACAGGGCACCCGCCGGCCCGACCCTGGCCTGATCGCCTGGCTCCGCGAGAACGGCCCCCGGGCCGAGCGCCTCGTCTCCGTCTGCACGGGAGCCCTGCTGCTCGCCGAGGCCGGCCTGCTCGACGGCCGCCGGGCCACCACTCACTGGGCCGTCTGTGACCACTTCGCCCGCACCTATCCGCGGGTCGAGGTCGACCCGGACCCGGTCTACGTACGCGACGGACACATCGCGACCTCCGCCGGCGTCACGGCGGGCATCGACCTGGCCCTCGCGCTCGTCGAGGAGGACCACGGCCGTGACATCGCGCTGACCGTCGCCCGGCACCTCGTCGTGTTCCTCCGGCGGCCGGGCAACCAGGCGCAGTTCAGCACGCAGCTCGCCGCCCAGACCGCGCACCGGGAGCCGCTGCGCGAGGTCCAGCAGTGGGTCACCGAGCATCCCGACGGCGATCTGTCCGTCGAGGCGCTGGCAGGCCGGGCGCGGCTGTCGCCGCGTCACTTCGCCCGGGCGTTCCAGGCCGAGACGGGGACGACGCCCGGGCGCTACGTCGACGGCGTACGGCTCGAACACGCCAGACGGCTGCTGGAGGACACCGCCGACGGGGTCGAGGAGGTCTCACGCGCGTCCGGCTACGGCACTCCCGAGGCGATGCGCCGGGCGTTCCTGAAGGCCCTCGGCGCCGGGCCCGCGGAGTACCGCCGCCGCTTCCGCACCGCGGCACCGCACGCAGAGCCGTCTGTCCCCGGCTCCTGACCCGCCACCACGCCTGACCTGCCGGCGGCCCCGACGTGCTGTGAGGCCCTGACCTGCCGCCACGCCCCGACCTGCCGCCACTCCCGAAAGGAACCCGATGCAGATCGCCGTTCTGCTCTTCGACCGTTTCACCTCGCTGGACGCCGTCGGCCCGTACGAGCTCCTCGCCCGCGTCCCGGGTGCGGAGACGGTCTTCGTGGCCCACGAGCCCGGCCCGGTACGCAACGACCAGGGCTCGCTCGCCCTGGTCGCCGACCGGGCGCTGACAGAGGTGACGGCCCCCGACATCGTGCTGGTGCCCGGTGGCCCCGGCGCCCGTGAGGCGATGCGGGACGAGACGGTCCTGTCGTGGCTGCGCGCGGCGGACGCCACCAGCACGTGGACCACGTCCGTGTGCACCGGCTCGCTCGTCCTGGCCGGCGCCGGACTCCTCAAGGGCCGCCGGGCCACCTCGCACTGGCTGGCGCTGGAGGAACTCGTACCGCTGGGAGCCGAACCGACTGGTGAGCGGGTGGTGTTCGACGGGAAGTACGTCACCGCCGCGGGCGTCTCGTCCGGCATCGACATGGCGCTGCATCTGCTGGGCCGGATCGGCGGCGACGAGCTGGCACAGACGGTGCAGCTGCTGACCGAATACGATCCGCAGCCGCCGTACGACGCCGGATCACCCGACAAGGCCCCGGCCCGGATCGTCGACCGCTGGCGGCGCGGGGCCGAGAGGGTCCTGAGCCAGGAGAGCTGACGCCGTCGGCCTCACACGGTCCAGGTGAAGTGCGGCGCGCGCCGCTCCAGGAAGGCGGCGATGCCCTCGGCGGTGTCGCCGCCGCCGTGCGCCTGCGCCTGCCAGTACGCGTCCCGGTCCGTGCGGCCCGTCGCGAACTCCTTCGCGGCGGCCTGCGTGAGCTGTGAACGCGTCGCGACGACCCGGGTGAACTCGGCCACCCGCTTGCCCAGCTCCCCGGGCGGCAGCACCTCGTCCACCAGCCCGGTGCGCAGCGCCCGTTCGGTGTCGATCAACTCGCCCGAGAACAGCAGGTACTTGGCCGCGGAGGGCCCCACCAGGGACACAAGCCTGCGGGTGGAGGAGGACGGGTACACGATGCCGAGCTTCGCCGGGGTCACCCCGAACAGGGCGTCCGTCTCGGCGAACCGCAGATCGCAGGCGGCCGCCAGCTGGCAGCCGCCGCCCACGCAGTAGCCGCGGACGGCCGCGACGGTCGGCTTGGCGAACGCGGCGAGCGCCTCCTCGGCCCGCACGGCGAGATCCTGCGGGCTCTCACCGGGCTCCCGCAACGACGAGATGTCGGCCCCCGCGCAGAAGGTCGGGCCCTCGCCGGTCAGTACGAGAGCGCGGACCGATGCGTCGGCCTCCAGACGCCCGAGCAGCTCCGGCAGCGCACGCCACATCGCGGCGGTCATGGCGTTGCGCTTGGCGGGATTGCTGATGACGACGGTGGCGACGCCGTCCGTGACGGTGTGCACCAGCCGCGGACCCGGTTCCGACTGCTCCATGCGCGGGATGCTATCCGCCGCGTCCGTCGGGTGATCGCGCAGGTGCGCCGGGGCCCTCGCCCGGGTGTGCCCGGCCGTGGTCAGAGGGAGCTGTCCGATTCCGCCGGAGAAGTGACCAGAACAAGATCAGGAACAGTCGCGCGCTTGACCCTGTCATACGCACCCGGTCAAAAGACGTCGATAGGTGCTGACTTCTGTTCAGCCTCCCGGTCCGGACCAACTCACTGCCAACACTGATTACTCGATGGTCAGGAGCAGTCGATTCAAGGGTGGTGCCGGACTATGGAGAGCCGCGGGAGCGTCCCGGCCCGGCCGCTGTCGTACGAGGGCATCTGGCGCTTCACCGCACCCGCGGTCGACGTGTCGGTTCCCCAAGCGCGACACGCCGTGCGGGACCTGCTCAACCGTCAGGGCGTACCGGTCCAGGACGACCTCGTCCAGGGCCTGCTGCTGATCGTCTCCGAGCTGGTGACCAATGCCGTACGGCACGCGGCCCTGCTCTCGCCCGAGATCGCCGTCGAGGTCGCCATCGGCACCGAGTGGATCCGGGTCTCCGTGGAGGACAACCACCCCTACCGCCCCAAGGCGCTGGAGACGGACTGGGGGCAGACCGGTGGCAGGGGGCTGCTGCTCGTCCGGGAGATCACGCTGGAGGCCGGCGGCTCCTGCGACGTCGAGCACACCGCCGGCGGCGGAAAGATCATCTGGGCGGCGCTGCCCCTGCGGCCCGACGCGCATACGGCACCGGTGCAGCAGGACGCCGGTACCGCGCCGCTCTAAGGTCTGTCGTCGCCCGGTGGGAAGCCGCCCCGGCGGTGGGTCACCAGCCGCTGGACGGACCCGTCAGTTCCTTGACCGCCGGACGCGCCGCGTCGAGCACCGTCATGAACCACGCCGAGAAGGGGCCCTCGGCATGCCGCTCCGCCAGTTCCTCCGGCGTCACGAACGCCGTCTCGCCGACCTCCTCCGGGTTCGGCCGCAGCGGAGCCTGCACCAGACCGACGAAGAGGTGGTTGTACTCCTGCTCCACCAGGCCCGAGTCCGGGTCCGGGTGGTTGTAGCGGACCGTGCCCGCCTCGGCGAGCAGCGAGGGCGAGATGCCCAGCTCCTCGTGCGTCCGCCGGGCGGCGGCGGCGAAGGGGGCCTCGCCCGGATAGGGGTGTCCGCAGCAGGTGTTCGACCAGACACCGGGGGAGTGGTACTTCCCCGCCGCGCGGCGCTGGAGCAGCAGCCGTCCGTGCTCGTCGAAGAGGAACACGGAGAACGCCCGGTGCAACCTGCCGGGAGCCTGGTGGGCCGAGAGCTTCTCAGCGGTGCCGACGGTATTGCCGTCCTCGTCGACCAGTTCGAGCAGGATCGCTGGTGAGACGCCGTTCGACGTGCTGTTCGTGGCGGTGGCGGGTGAGGTCGGCATAACCATCCTTCGCGTCGGTCCTCGGCCCTCGGGGGCCTGCCCAGTCTGCCGTACAAAAGCGGCTTGTCCGCACTTCGGCAGTCCGGGCATGTCCGTCCCCGCCGCGCCGGCGTGCGGCGGGGACGGTTTCGTGCATCAGACGCCGAAAGCCTTCGGGTAGCGGATCGTGCCCCGCGGCACACCGGAAGAACCGTCGAGCGCAAGGGCCATCATGGCCTCATCCGGTACCTCGAAAGATGGCCGGATTCCGTACTGCGAAGCAGGTTCGAAACCGAACCGCGGATAGTAGTCCGGATGGCCGAGGACCAGCACCAGCGGTTCCCCCTGCATCCGGGCCACATCGAGTACCGCCCGTACGACGGCCTGACCCGCTCCGCCGCGCTGGTGCTCCGGCGACACGGCGACCGGCGCCAGGGCCAGTGCCGGGACGTCATCGACCTGACAGCGGGTGAGCAGGGCGTACGCGGCCACCGTGCCGTCCGCCGCCTCGGCGACGCACGACATGCCCGGCAGCCAGGCCCCGGCGTCCAGCCGCAGGGCGTCCACGAGCCCCGCCTCCTCCGCGGTGGGGAAGGCGGACGCGTTGACCGCACGGACCGCCGGGACGTCGTCCGAGGTCTCCGGCCTGGTGCGCCACCGCGGATCGGCGGCCCGCAGCGCGTAGCCGGTGTAGCCGTACTCCGTGCCCAGGTCGCGGCGTACCGCGATCTCCTCCCGGGTGGCGGCGAGCGCCTCCGTCATGCCCGGAGCGGAGGGGTCGGCCGCGTCGGCGCGGGCGCCGAGCGGCCCGTAGTACTCCTCCCAGTCGCTCTCGGGCTGCCGGTGCACCCCGAGAACGTGGTAGCCCGCCTCGACGGCTGCGGCGATGTTCTCGCCGCTCGTGCGCAGCGGATAGTGCTGGTCCCAGAAGGCGCGTGCGTCGGCCGACGGGGTGCCGGTCGTCCACTCGCACTCGGTGACCACGAGCGCGCCGCCCGGCGCGAGCAGCCGCCGCCACCGCCGCAGAGCGGTGTCGAAGCCGATGCTGTAGGCGGAGCTCTCGGCCCAGACGAGATCGAACGAGCCGTCGGGGAAGGGGAGATCGGCCATGTCGGCCGCGACGATGCGGATCGCGCCGCCGAGCCCGCGGGCTTCGGCGCTCTGCCGCAGTTCGTCGAGGAACGGCTGATGCAGATCGACCGCCGTCACCGTGGCGCCGGCCTCGGCGGCCAGCAGCAGGGCGGCACGGCCGGGGCCGCAGCCGAGGTCGAGCACCCGCGGAGCAGCGGGCAGCGGGCCGGCGAGCGACGCGAGGGCGAGCAGCCGGCGAGTGGTGTCGTCAGAACCTGGACCCTGCCGCGGAAGACCGTGGTGCAGGGCGAAGAAGGCGTCGTGCATGGCGTTGTCGGACAACGTGGAAACCCTTGAGTGTGTGAGGGTTCCGGCCGACGTACGAGATACGGGTCAGCCGGTAACCCGGAAGCCGAGGACGGACCGGGGGCTGCACGCGGCAGCCGTCGCTGCGACGGTCATCAACTCAGCTCCTCTCAAGAGTGGGGGCCAGCGTAACAGCCGGGTGCACGGCCCTCAGTGGCAGAGCCGGGCCTCGTGCTCGGCATGGCCGACCGGCTCCAGCTGGAAGGTGCAGTGCTCCACGTCGAAGTGGCCGCCGACGCATCCCTGGAGATCGTGCAGCAGCTTCTCGTGGCCCACCGCGTCCAGCACGTCCGGGTCCACCACCACGTGCGCGGAGAGCACCGGCATCCCGGAGGTGATCGTCCAGGCGTGCAGGTCGTGCACGTCCTCCACGCCCTGTAGGCCGAGGAGGTGCGTGCGTACCTCCGCCATGTCGACACCCTTGGGCGCCGCCTCCAGCAGGACGTTCAGCGTCTCTCGGAGCAGTTTCAGGGTGCGCGGCACGATCATGAGGCCGATCACCAGCGAGGCGATGGGGTCGGCGGCCTGCCAGCCGGTGATGAGGATGATCGACGCCGCCACCAGCACGGTGAGCGATCCGAGCGTGTCCGCCAGCACCTCCAGATAGGCGCCGCGGACGTTGAGGCTCTCCTTCTGGCCGCGCATCAGCAGCGAGAGGGAGACGGCGTTGGCGACCAGACCGACGAGGGCGAACGCGATGGCGAGACCGCCCTTGGTCTCGGCCGGGGTGATGAACCGCTCCACCGCCTCGTAGAGCAGAAAGCCGCCGACGCCGAGGAGCAGCACACAGTTGGCGAGCGCCGCGAGTATCTCGGCCCGCGCGAAACCGAAGGTGCGGTTGCCGCCGGCCGGCCGGTTGGCGAAGTGGATCGCCAGCAGCGCCATCGCGAGACCGACCGCGTCCGTCGCCATATGGGCGGCGTCGGCGATCAGGGCGAGCGAGTCGGCCAGCACACCGCCGACGATCTCCAGCACCATCACACCCAGCGTGATCGTCAGCGCGATGCGCAGCCGTCCCTTGTAGGCGGAGGCCGCGGTGCCGGTCGGCGGCGGGCCGCCTTGCGCATGCCCGTGGTCGTGCCCAGCCCCCATGAGAACGCCTCCGGTCGTCGGGAATCGTGCTGCCGAGACCTCAGTGAACTACGCCCGCGGGGTACCGGGCAACACGGCACTGAACACCGTTGTCATATCGCCTGACCTGCGGAAACGACCCGCAGGTCAGACGCATGAAAGATCAATTCGAGCGGGCTTCCGGGTGCCGCAGGCACCAGCCCTCCCAGGCCGACTCCACCATCTCGCGCACCCCGCGCGAGGCGCTCCAGCCGAGCTCCTCGGTGATGAGGCCGACGGAGGCGACCGCCTTCGCGGCATCGCCCGCGCGCCGCGGCTCGATGACCGGCCGGGCGTCGTACCCGGTGATCTCGCCCACCAGATCGGCGAGCTCGCGCACCGAGACGCCGACCCCGCGACCGATGTTGACCGTGAGATCGCCGGCGCTCTGCTGCTCGGCCAGCCGGCGGGCCACGGTCAGATGGGCGTCGGCCAGGTCCGCGACATGGATGTAGTCGCGGACACAGGTGCCGTCCGGGGTCGGGTAGTCGTCGCCGAAGATGCGAGGTGCCTCACCTCGCGTGATCCGGTCGAAGAACATCGGAATGATGTTGAACACCCCGGTGTCGGCGAGCTCGGGGCGGGCCGCGCCCGCCACGTTGAAGTACCGCAGACAGGCCGTCGAGATCGAGTGCGCCCGGCCCGTGGCCCGTACCAGCCACTCACCGGCCAGCTTCGTCTCGCCGTACGGATTGATCGGTACGCAGGGCGCCGACTCCGGGATCAGGTCCAGCTCGGGCACCCCGTACACGGCCGCCGACGACGAGAACAGGAACTGCCGCACGCCTGCCTCGACGACGGCCTCCAGCAGCACGGTGAGCCCGTGCACATTCTCGCGATAGTAGTGCAGCGGCTGCTCGACGGACTGTCCGACCTGCTTCTTCGCCGCGAGATGGACGACGCCGGTGACATCGTGATCGGCGAAGGTACGGTCCAGCAGCTCGCGGTCCAGGACGGCCCCCCGCACCAGCTCGATCCCCTCGGGCAGCCGCTCGGTGACGCCCGACGAGATGTCGTCGAGCACGACGACCTTCTCGCCCGCCGCCGTCATGGCCAGCGCCACATGCGCGCCGATGTATCCCGCTCCACCTGTGATCAGCCAAGTCATGGCGGCCAGCTTAGGGTCTGCCGCCCGTTTCGGGCCGGGCGGTTCCTGGGCCTGGCCCCGCGGTTTGTGGGGCGAGGCGGTGATCGACAATGATGAGGCCGCGGACCCTCCCGGGGGTTCCGCCGTGTCGAGCGGGGCGTAAACGGCCAGTGAACTCCGGCCTCAGCGCATCCGATAGCCTCTGCCGACGAGCCGCCGCCCGCACACCGGGCCGAGCCGCCGCGCATCCGCACCCTCGGTTCCAAGGAGTGAGTCCGTCTGTCGACCGCCATCCTCACCGGTCCGCCCGTACCCGGATCGTCGCTCGAGGGCGATCTGCGGTCACTGGGTTTCGACGTACGCGTCGCTCCGGGTGCCGCCGAGAGCGAGGCGCTCCTCGCCGCTGTCCCGGCCGCGGAGCGCGTCGCGGTCGTGGACGCGCGCTTCGTCGGACACGTCCACTCCCTGCGGCTGGCCCTGACGGACCCCCGCTTCCCGGCGTCCGCGGTCCCCGGCGCGCTCACGGCGCAGCCCGAGGCGCGTGCGGCCCTGGCGACGGCCTTCGCGGCCACCACGGCACCCGCGCCCGCAGCGGAGACCGCCGCCGGAGCCTCGGACCTGCCCGATGCCGCCGACGCTTCCGGCGCGGCACCGCAGAGCGCTGCGGCGACCCCGAACGCGGAGGCGACCGCGGCCGGCCCGGGAACCGCTCTGCGGGCGCCCGACCTGCCCGGCCTGCTCGCCGACACCCTCGACTCCGCCGGCACCCCCGTCCACCGGCCCGAGCTCGGTTCGCTCGTCGCGACCGTGCCCGCCGATCCGCAGGCCCGCAACGAGGCCCGTCAGGCCGTCGCGGCCGTCGATGACGAAGACGTACGGCTGCGGTCGGCCGTGAAGGCCCGGGACGGCTTCTTCACCACCTTCTGCATCAGCCCGTACTCGCGCTACATCGCCCGCTGGTGCGCGCGCCGGGGGCTGACCCCCAACCAGGTCACCACCGCATCCCTGATCACCGCCCTGATCGCGGCCGGGGCCGCGGCCACCGGCACCCGCGGCGGGTACATCGCGGCCGGCCTGCTGCTGCTCTTCTCCTTCGTCCTGGACTGCACGGACGGGCAGCTCGCCCGCTACTCGCTCCAGTACTCGACGATGGGCGCGTGGCTGGACGCCACCTTCGACCGCGCCAAGGAGTACGCCTACTACGCGGGCCTCGCGCTGGGCGCGGCCCGCGGCGGCGACGACGTGTGGGCGCTGGCCCTGGGCGCGATGGTGCTGCAGACGTGCCGCCACGTCGTGGACTTCTCCTTCAACGAGGCGAACCACGACGCCGAGTCCAACACCAGCCCGACCGCCGCACTCTCCGACAAGCTCGACAGCGTCGGCTGGACGGTGTGGGTGCGCCGCATGATCGTGCTGCCGATCGGTGAGCGGTGGGCCATGATCGCGGTCCTGACCGCCGTGACCACACCCCGGATCGTCTTCTACGCCCTCCTCGTCGGCTGCGCCTTCGCCGCCTGCTACACCACGGCCGGCCGGCTGCTGCGCTCCCTCACCCGCAAGGCACGCAGGACCGACCGTGCCGCGCAGGCGCTGGCGGACCTCGCCGACTCGGGGCCGCTCGCGGAGGCGGTCGCGCGCGCGGGCCGCAGGTTCGTCGCCGGGCTCCCCGCCATGGCGCCGCCCGCCATCGCGTTCCTGGGCGGTGCGGGCCTGGTGGCAGCCGCCGTGTTCAGCGACTACGGCTCCGTCTGGCCGGTCGTGGCGGCCGTGACGTATGTCATCACCTCCGGCCTCGCCGTCGCCCGCCCCCTCAAGGGCGCGCTCGACTGGCTTGTCCCGCCCGTGTTCAGGGCCGCCGAATACGGGGCGATCCTGGCGCTCGCGATGGCCGCGGACGTGAACGGAGCACTGCCCGCGGCCTACGGCCTGGTGGCCGCGGTCGCCTACCATCACTACGACACGGTGTACCGCATCCGCGGCGGTACGGGCGCTCCGCCGCACTGGCTGGTACGGGCGACCGGAGGACACGAGGGGCGGATCCTGCTCGTCGTGCTGCTGGCCGCCCTGGTCACCGACACCGACTTCACCATCGCGCTGGCGGCCCTCGCTGTCGCCGTCGCACTCCTGGTGCTCGTGGAGAGCATCCGCTTCTGGGTGTCCTCCGCAGCACCCGCAGTTCATGACGAAGGAGAACCCGCATGATCGGCCTTGTTTTGGCAGCCGGTGCCGGACGGCGTCTGCGCCCCTACACCGACACGCTTCCCAAGGCCCTCGTGCCCGTAGGCCCCGAACAGGACGGCGAGGCCACGACCGTCCTCGACATCGCCCTGAAGAACTTCGCGGAGATCGGGCTCACCGAGGTCGCCGTCGTTGTCGGCTACCGCAAGGAGGCCGTGTACGAGCGCCAGGCCGCCCTGGAGGCGAAGTACGGCCTGAAGATCACCCTCGTCGACAACGACAAGGCCGAGGAGTGGAACAACGCCTACTCCCTGTGGTGCGCCCGTGACGTCCTGAAGAAGGGCGTCATCCTCGCCAACGGCGACACCGTCCACCCGGTCTCGGTCGAACACTCCCTGCTCGCCGCCCGCGGCGACGGCCGGAAGATCATCCTCGCCCTCGACACGGTGAAGCAGCTCGCCGACGAGGAGATGAAGGTCATCACGGACGACGGCCAGGGCGTGCAGCGCATCACCAAGCTGATGGACCCGGCCGCCGCCACCGGCGAGTACATCGGCGTCACCCTCATCGAGCCCGAGGCGGCCGAGGAGCTGGCCGACGCGCTGAAGACCACCTTCGAGCGCGACCCCGACCTCTACTACGAGGACGGCTATCAGGAGCTCGTCAACCGCGGCTTCCGGATCGACGTGGCTCCCATTGGCGACGTCCCGTGGGTCGAGATCGACAACCACGACGACCTCGCGAAGGGCCGTGAGATCGCGTGCCTGTACTGACCCGGCTCATCCCGTCCCCGGTCGTCGTCGACATCCGCGCGGGAGCCCTGGACGACCTGGCGGGCCTCCTGGCCGACCAGCGGATCTCCGGATCCGGCAACCTGGCGATCGCGATCAGCGGCGGCTCCGGCCAGGCCCTGCGCGAGCGGCTGGCGTCGGTGCTGCCCGGTGCCGACTGGTACGAGGTGTGCGACGGCACGATCGATTCGGCCGTGCAGCTCGCCGACGACATCAAGGGCAAGCGGCGCTACGACGCCGTGGTGGGCCTCGGCGGCGGCAAGATCATCGACGTGGCGAAGTACGCCGCGGCACGGGTCGGTCTGCCGATGGTCGCCGTGGCGACGAACCTCGCGCACGACGGGCTGTGCTCACCCGTCTCGACGCTCGACAACGACAACGGACGCGGCTCGTACGGCGTCCCCACACCGATCGCCGTGGTCATCGACCTCGACGTGGTGCGCGGGGCCCCGGTCCGCTACATCCGCTCCGGAATCGGCGACGCGATCTCGAACATCTCCTGCGTCGCCGACTGGGAGCTGTCCCACCGGGTGACCGGCGAGTCCATCGACGGACTGGCGGCCGCGATGGCCCGGCAGGCCGGCGAAGCGGTCTTGCGGCACCCCGGCGGCATCGGCGACGACGCCTTCCTCACGGTCCTCGCCGAAGGCCTCGTACTGACCGGCATCTCCATGTCGGTCGCCGGCGACAGCCGCCCCGCGTCGGGCGCCTGCCACGAGATCAACCACGCCTTCGATCTGCTCTACCCGCGCCGCTCCGCTCCGCACGGCGAGCAGGTCGGACTGGGCGCCGCCTTCGCCATGCACCTCCGCGGCGCCCACGACGAGGCCGGACTCTTCGCGACAGTGCTGCGCAGACACGGTCTGCCCGTCCTCCCGGAGGACCTCGGCTTCACCACCGACGAGTTCGTCCGAGCCGTGGAGTACGCGCCGCAGACCCGTCCGGGCCGTTTCACCATCCTCGAGCACCTTGACCTCACCACCGATCAGATCAGGGACGCGTACGCCGACTATGCCAAGACCATCCGTAGCTGAACTCCGCCCGGTCGTTCACCCGGCGGGAGTGAAGGACCGGCGCAGCGGAGAGCACTGGGGCGGACGCCTGTACATGCGCGAGATCTCCCTGCGCATCACCCGCCTCCTGGTCACCACGAAGGTCACGCCGAACCAGCTGACGTACGTGATGACCATCTGCGGCGTGCTCGCCGCCCCGGCGCTGCTGGTGCCGGGCATCTGGGGCGCCGTCCTCGGCGTCGTCGCGGTCCAGCTCTATCTGCTGCTGGACTGTGTCGACGGTGAGGTCGCCCGCTGGAAGAAGCAGTTCTCGCTCTCCGGGGTCTACCTGGACCGCGTCGGCGCCTATCTGTGCGACGCGGCGGTCCTCGTCGGTCTCGGCCTGCGCGCCGCCGACCTGTGGGGACCGGGGCGGATCGACTGGCTCTGGGCGTTCCTCGGCACCCTCGCCGCCCTCGGGGCGATCCTGATCAAGGCCGAGACCGACCTGGTCGGCGTCGCGCGCCACCAGGGCGGACTGCCGCCGGTCAAGGATGCCGCGGCCGAACCGCGCTCCTCCGGTATGGCTCTGGCCCGCCGGGCCGCGGGCGCGCTCAAGTTCCACCGGCTGATCCTCGGCATCGAGGCGTCGCTGCTCATCCTGGCGCTCGCCGTGGTGGACCAGATCCGGGGCGACCTGTTCTTCACCCGTCTCGGAGTCGCGGTCCTCGCCGGTATCGCGCTCCTCCAGACGCTGCTGCACCTGGTGTCCGTCCTCGTCTCCAGCAGGCTGAGGTGAGTGCCGTGAAGCCGCTGAAGGTCGGCGCCGTCATCATCACCATGGGCAACCGCCCCGACGACCTGCGCGCGCTCCTCGACTCGGTCGCCAAGCAGGACGGCGACCCGATCGAGACCGTGGTCGTCGGCAACGGTGCCCCGGTGACGGGCGTCGAGGACTTCCCGTTCGTCCGGACCGTGGATCTGCCCGAGAACCTGGGCATCCCCGGCGGCCGCAACGTCGGCATCGAGGCCTTCGGCCCGTCCGGCTCCGGCGTCGACGCGCTGCTCTTCCTCGACGACGACGGTCTGCTGCCGGGCACCGACACCGCGGAACTGGTGCGCCGGGCCTTCGCCGACGATCCGAAGCTGGGCATCGTCAGCTTCCGCATCGCCGACCCGGAGACCGGCCTCACCCAGCGCCGCCACGTCCCCCGGCTGCGCGCCTCCGACCCGATGCGCTCCTCGCGGGTGACGACCTTCCTCGGCGGCGCCAACGCCGTACGCACGCAGGTCCTCGCCGAGGTCGGCAGCCTGCCCGACGAGTTCTTCTACGCCCACGAGGAGACGGATCTCGCCTGGCGTGCCCTCGACGCCGGCTGGGCCATCGACTACCGCGCGGACATGGTGCTGTTCCACCCGACCATGCCCCCGTCGCGGCACGCGGTCTATCACCGGATGGTGGCCCGTAACCGGGTCTGGCTCGCCCGCCGGAATCTGCCCGCCCCGCTGGTGCCGCTCTATCTCGGTGTCTGGGTGCTGCTCACCCTCGTCCGGCGTCCTTCGGCGTCCGCCCTCAAGGCATGGATGGGCGGCTTCAAGGAGGGCTGGCGGACCCCCTGCGGTCCCCGCCGGCCCATGAAGTGGCGTACGGTATGGCGGCTCACCCGACTGGGCCGACCTCCTGTCATCTGACAAGCTCGGTCCTGAGAGCATCGGGCGTGTCCGGGTACCCGGCGCATCCGACGCCGCGCCCCCATCTGCCGCGCATCTTGAAGACGAAAGTTTCAACTTGTGAGTGACACAACCCACGACGGTGCGATCACGATGACCGCCCCGCCATCCGCCGACCAGGGCCTTTCCGCGGCGGATCTCGCCGCCAAGTACGGCCTGTCGGTCAGCGGTGCCCGGCCCGGGATGGCCGAGTACATCAGGCAGCTGTGGGGCCGACGCCACTTCATCCTGGCCTTCTCGCAGGCCAAGCTGACGGCCCAGTACAGCCAGGCGAAGCTCGGCCAGCTGTGGCAGGTCGTGACGCCCCTGCTGAACGCGATGGTCTACTACCTGATCTTCGGGGTCATCCTGGGGACCAGGGAGGGGATCTCCAACGACGTCTTCATCCCGTTCCTGGTCACGGGCGTCTTCGTCTTCACCTTCACCCAGAGCTCGGTGATGGCGGGTGTCCGGGCGATCTCCGGCAACCTCGGCCTGGTCCGCGCCCTGCACTTCCCCCGGGCGTCCCTGCCGATCTCCTTCGCGCTGCAGCAGCTCCAGCAGCTGCTCTTCTCGATGATCGTGCTGTTCATCATCGCGGTCGGCTTCGGCAGCTACCCGAGTCTGTCCTGGCTGCTGATCATCCCGGCGCTGGCTCTGCAGTTCGTGTTCAACACCGGCCTGGCGCTCGTCATGGCCAGGCTCGGCAGCAGCACGCCCGACCTTGCCCAGCTGATGCCCTTCATCATGCGGACGTGGATGTACGCCTCGGGCGTCATGTACTCCATCCCGATCATGCTGAAGGACAAGCCGGCCTGGATCTCGGACGTCCTCCAGCTGAACCCCGCGGCGGTCTACATGGACCTCATCCGCTTCGGTCTGATCGACGGCTACGGCTCGGAGAACCTGCCGCCGCACGTCTGGATGTGGGCCGTGGGCTGGGCGGTCCTCTTCGGCATCTGTGGATTCGTGTACTTCTGGAAGGCTGAAGAACGGTACGGCCGTGGCTGACAAGAACCTGGGGCGCGTCCCCACAGTGATCGCCGACGACGTGCACATCGTGTACCGCGTGCACGGCAGCTCGGGCGGCAAGGGCAGCGCCACTGCCGCCCTGAACAGGATCATCAAGCGCGACAAGGGCGAGTCCCGGGGCGTGCGCAAGGTGCACGCCGTACGGGGCGTCTCCTTCACCGCGTACCGCGGCGAGGCGATCGGCCTGATCGGCACCAACGGTTCCGGCAAGTCCACCCTGCTGCGGGCCATAGCCGGCCTGCTCCCCACCGAGCACGGCAAGGTCTACACCGACGGCCAGCCCTCGCTGCTCGGCGTGAACGCCGCGCTGATGGGCGATCTGACCGGTGAGCGCAACGTCATCCTCGGCGGCCTGGCCATGGGCATGTCGCGTGAGGAGGTCCGCGAGCGCTACGAGGACATCGTCGACTTCTCCGGGATCAACGAGAAGGGCGACTTCATCACCCTGCCGATGCGCACCTACTCCTCGGGCATGGGCGCTCGGCTCCGGTTCGCCATCGCGGCGGCCAAGGACCACGACGTCCTGATGATCGACGAGGCGCTGGCCACGGGCGACCGCAAGTTCCAGATCCGCTCCGAGCAGCGCATCCGGGAGCTCCGGGAGCACGCGGGCACGGTGTTCCTGGTCAGTCACAGCCTCGGCTCCATCAGGGACACCTGCGACCGGGTCCTGTGGCTGGAAAAGGGCGAGCTGCTGATGGACGGTCCCACCGGTGAGGTCCTCAAGGCGTACGAGAAGGAGACCGGCCGCTAGGCCGCTTCCTGGACCGGTCCGTGAAAGGCCCCCGCCCGGGCATCCGGGCGGGGGCCTTTCTGCGTCCTGTCAGTCGACGGATCACCGTCCGCGCCCGATTGCGGGCGGGTCTCGCGGCTGGCACCCGGCAGTCGTCGCCCGGAACGTCAAGGTCGGGTCAATTCCTGTCCGGACAGGGATGGTTGACCACGATTGGAGTGTTCTTGTAATGCGCGCAACACCCCGGCGTATCACTGGGCGTTGTACAACGTAAGCTGTACCGGTGCTGAATCACGGCAAGTGGGGCGATACGCCCCCGGTATCGCCCCCGCCGGGCGGGACCCCCGCAGACGGCGCGACGGGCGGCGTGTCCGAAATAGGATGGATTGGATCGGCAGTGTAGAACGGGAGATGTGACGGCAATGATCGAAAATCTCCAGCTCCTCGAGGCTTTCGCCGTCCCCTCGCCGGGCAGCCACGTATGACCGGCACCCGGCAGACACGCGTGGCGACCTCGGCTGATTCCGCACGTGCCACCCTCGACAAGGCCGCGGACGAGAACTTTCCCGTGGCCCCCTTCTTCCTGCCGCGCGCCTGGCGCGACGATCTGATGGCCGTGTACGGCTTCGCCCGTCTGGTCGACGACATCGGTGACGGCGACCTCGCCCCGGGCGGCGCGGACGCCCGCCATCTCGGCGTGGACCCGGCCGACGCCGACGACCGCCTCGTGATGCTGGACGCCTTCGAGACCGATCTGCGGCGCGTCTTCACTCCCGACGGCGACGACACGCCGCACCACCCGCTGCTGCGGGGGCTGCTCCCCGCCGTACGACGCTGCTCGCTCGACCCCGAGCCCTTCGCCGGGCTGATCGCCGCGAACCGTCAGGATCAGCTGGTGCGGCGGTACAAGACGTTCGACGAACTCCTCGCCTACTGCGAGCTGTCCGCCAACCCCGTCGGCCGGCTCGTCCTCCAGATCACCGGTACGGCCAGTCCCGAGCGGGTGCGCCGGTCCGACGCCGTGTGCACCGCGCTCCAGATCGTCGAGCACCTCCAGGACGTGACCGAGGACCTCGCGCGCGACCGGATCTATCTGCCCGCCGACGACATGCAGCGGTTCGGGGTGACGGAGGCCGATCTGGCCGCGCCGGCCGGGAGCGCGGCGGTGCGTGCCCTGATCGCCTACGAGTGCGAGCGCGCCGGCCGGCTGCTGGACGAAGGCATGCCGCTGGTGGGCAGCGTCCACGGCCGGCTGCGGCTGCTGCTCGCCGGCTTCGTGGGCGGCGGACGTGCCGCCCTCGCCGCGATCGCGGCCGCCGGTCACGACGTCCTGCCGGGACCGCCCAGACCTGCCAGGACAAGGCTGTTGCGCGAAGTCGGAGCAGTCCTGCGAAGAGCGCGTAGAGAGGGGTGAGCGGGACGATGGAGGGACCGACCGACGTGTCGCCACCGGTGCAGGCCGCGTACAGCTACTGCGAGGCCGTCACCGGACAGCAGGCGCGTAACTTCGCCTACGGGATCAGGCTGCTGCCGACCGACAAGCGGCAGGCCATGTCCGCGCTGTACGCGTTCTCCCGGCGTGTCGACGACATCGGCGACGGCACGCTCGCGCCCGAGGCCAAGCGCGACCGCCTCGAAGTGACGCGGGCCCTGCTGGACCGCGTCCGGCAGGGCGCGATCGCCGAGGACGACACCGACCCGGTCGCCGTCGCCCTCGCGGACGCGGCACAGCGCTTCCCGATCCCGCTCGACGGACTCGACGAGCTCATCGACGGCGTCCAGATGGACGTCCGCGGCGAGGCCTACGAGACCTGGGACGACCTCAAGGTCTACTGCCGGTGCGTGGCGGGCGCGATCGGACGGCTCTCCCTCGGCGTGTTCGGCACACAGCCCGGCGCACGCGGCGCCGAACGCGCTCCCGAGTACGCCGACACGCTGGGCCTCGCCCTCCAACTCACCAACATCCTCAGGGACGTTCGCGAGGACGCGGCCAACGGACGCACCTACCTGCCCGCCGACGATCTCGCCAAGTTCGGCTGCTCCGCCGGATTCCACTCGGCGACCCCGCCGGCCGGCTCCGACTTCGCGGGCCTCGTCCACTTCGAAGTACGGCGTGCCCGGGCCCTCTTCGCCGAGGGCTACCGGCTGCTGCCCATGCTCGACCGGCGCAGCGGCGCCTGTGTCGCCGCCATGGCCGGGATCTACCGCCGCCTGCTCGACCGCATCGAGCGCGACCCCGAAGCGGTGCTCCGCGGCCGCGTCTCGCTGCCCGGCCGCGAGAAGGCGTTCGTAGCGGTGCGCGGTCTGTCGGGGCTCGACGCCCGGCACATCACCCGTCAGAGAGGGCGCGCCTGATGCCACGGCCCGACACGCACAACCGGCGGGCAACCGTCCGGACCGGTCCGGCGTCCCTGACGGCAACGGCCCGAGGGGAGGTCGCATGACGGACGAGGACATGCGTTCCCGGCACGCGGTGGTGATCGGCGGAGGACTGGCCGGAATCACCGCGGCGCTTCAGCTCGCCGACGCGGGCGTAGGCGTCACTCTCGTCGAAGGCCGCCCACGACTGGGCGGCCTCGCCTTCTCCTTCCAGCGCGGCGCCCTGACCGTCGACAACGGCCAGCACGTCTATCTGCGCTGCTGCACCGCCTACCGCTGGTTCCTCGACCGCGTCGACGGCGCCGCGCTGGCCCCGCTCCAGGAACGGCTGGACGTCCCCGTGCTGGACGTGGCCCGCGCCGGCGGACCCCGGCTCGGCCGGCTGCGCCGCACGGCGCTGCCCGTACCGCTGCACCTCGCCGCCAGCCTCGCCACCTATCCGCATCTCTCGCTCGCCGAGCGGGCGAGTGTGGGACGCGCCGCCCTCGCCCTCGGCCGGCTCGACCCGGCCGATCCCGCGCTGGACGGCATCGACTTCGCCACCTGGCTCGGGCGGCACGGCCAGTCGCAGCGCACCATCGAGGCGCTCTGGGACCTGGTGGGGGTCGCGACCCTGAACGCCACCGCGCCCCACGCCTCCATGGGGCTCGCCGCGATGGTCTTCAAGACCGGACTGCTCTCCGAGCCGGGCGCCGCGGACATCGGCTGGGCCCGGGTGCCGCTCGGCGACCTGCACGACACCCTCGCCCGCAAGGCCCTCGACTCCGCCGGTGTCCGCACCGAGCTGTCGACCCGGGTGCGCTCCGTCTCCCGCGCGGACCACGGCCGGTGGCACGTCGACATCGCCGGCGAGCGGCTGGAGGCCGACACCGTCGTCCTCGCCGTGGCACAGCGCGAGGCCCACGACCTGCTGCCCGAGGGCGCCGTCGAGGACCCCGACCGGCTGCTCGACATCGGCACCGCGCCGATCCTCAACATCCACGTCGTGTACGACCGCAAGGTGCTGCGCCGGCCGTTCTTCACCGCGCTGGGCACCCCGGTCCAGTGGGTGTTCGACCGTACGGAGGCATCGGGACTGACGGAGGGTCAGTACCTGGCGCTGTCCCAGTCGGCTGCCCAGGACGAGATCGACACCCCGGTCGCCGAGCTGCGCGCACGCTATCTGCCGGAGCTGGAGCGGCTGTTGCCCGCCGCCCGCGGTGCGCAGGTGCGTGACTTCTTCGTCACCCGTGAGCGCACGGCGACCTTCGCACCGTCCCCGGGCGTCGGCAGGCTGCGCCCCGGTGCCCGAACCCGTGCGCCGGGGCTGTACCTTGCGGGCGCGTGGACCGCCACCGGCTGGCCCGCGACCATGGAGGGTGCCGTACGCAGCGGCTTCAGTGCCGCCGGCGCCGCACTCTCCGCTCTCGGCCGCTCCCATGAACATCCGCTCAAGGAGGCGGCGTGAGCATCAGTACTGGAACAAGAGGAGAGACCGTGCCGACAGTGCCTTCGGCGAACCCGGCTGACGACACCGCAGTGGACGTGGACATCGTCGCGCTGCTGGAGCGCGGGCGGACCATGTCGACGCCGGTGCTGCGTGCGGCCGTGGACCGGCTCGCACCGCCCATGGACACCGTCGCCGCGTACCACTTCGGCTGGATCGACGCCGAGGGCCGGCCTTCGGACGGTGACGGCGGCAAGGCCGTACGCCCCGCGCTCGCCCTGCTGTCCGCCGAGGCGGCCGGAGCGTCGCCCGAGACCGGCATCCCCGGCGCGGTCGCGGTCGAGCTGGTGCACAACTTCTCGCTGCTGCACGACGACCTGATGGACGGCGACGAGCAGCGCCGTCACCGCGACACCGTGTGGAAGGTGCACGGCCCGGCCCAGGCGATCCTCGTCGGTGACGCGCTGTTCGCCCTGGCCAACGAGGTCCTGCTGGAGCTCGGCACGGTCGATGCCGGGCGGGCGACCCGGCGGCTGACCACCGCGACCCGCAAGCTGATCGACGGACAGGCCCAGGACATCTCCTACGAGCACCGCGAGCGGGTCACCGTCGAGGAGTGCCTGGAGATGGAGGGCAACAAGACCGGCGCGCTGCTGGCCTGCGCCGTCTCCATCGGCGCCGTGCTCGGCGGGGCGGACGACCGCACCGCCGACACGCTGGAGGCGTACGGCTACCACCTCGGTCTCGCCTTCCAGGCCGTGGACGATCTGCTGGGCATCTGGGGCGACCCCGTCGCCACCGGCAAGCAGACCTGGAGCGATCTGCGCCAGCGCAAGAAGTCCCTGCCGGTCGTCGCCGCGCTCGCCGCCGGAGGACCCGCCTCGCAGCGCCTCGGGGAGCTGCTCGCGGCCGACGCCAAGAGCAACGACTTCGACAGCTTCTCCGAGGAGGAGTTCGCCACCCGGGCAGCCCTCATCGAGGAGGCCGGGGGCCGTGAGTGGACCTCCCAGGAGGCACGCAGGCAGCACGCGATCGCCGTCGACGCCCTGAACGGCGTCGAGATGCCCGCGCACGTCCGGGCGCAGCTCGTGGCGCTCGCCGACTTCGTCGTCGTCAGGAAGAGATGATCGCCATCGCCTGCACCATATGAATCGCAGTCGCCGGCCGGCGACCGGGCAACCGGTTGCCGGCCGACGGAGACCCCAGCACAGCAGATCAGCACTGCAACGAAGGGGAAGCCATGACAGCGACGACCGACGGAAGCAGCGGGCCACTCAAGTCCCGCGCAGCCGCGGCCAGTTCAACAACCGACACACCGTTCGTCACCATCGCGAGCCCGGCCACGAGCGATCCGCCCGAGGCCGCACGGCATGCCGCGGAACGCTCGGTCGAGTATCTGCTGAGCATCCAGGACGCCGAAGGCTGGTGGAAGGGCGACCTCGAGACCAATGTGACGATGGACGCCGAGGACCTGCTGCTCCGTCAGTTCCTCGGCATCCAGGACGCGCGCACCACGGAGGCGGCCGGCCGCTTCATCCGCGGTGAGCAGCGCGAGGACGGCACCTGGGCGACGTTCTACGGCGGTCCCGCGGAGCTCTCCACCACCATCGAGGCCTACGTCGCGCTCCGGCTGGCGGGCGACCTGCCGGACGATCCGCACATGGTGCGCGCCGCCGCCTGGATCAGGGCACACGGCGGCATCGCCCAGAGCCGGGTCTTCACCCGCATCTGGCTCGCACTGTTCGGCTGGTGGAAGTGGGACGACCTCCCGGAACTGCCGCCCGAACTGATCTTCCTGCCCTCGTGGTTCCCGCTGAACATCTACGACTTCGGCTGCTGGGCCCGGCAGACCATCGTGCCGCTCACCGTGGTCTCGGCGAAGCGGCCGGTGCGGCCGGCGCCGTTCGCGCTCGACGAGCTGCACACCGATCCCGCGCGGCCGAACCCGGGCAAGCCGCTCGCGCCCGCCGCCAGTTGGGACGGCTTCTTCCAGCGCACCGACAAGGCGCTGCACCTGTACCGCAAGGTCGCCCCGCGCAAGCTGCGCGGGGCCGCGATGAACGCCGCCGCGCGGTGGATCATCGAGCGCCAGGAGAACGACGGCTGCTGGGGAGGCATCCAGCCGCCCGCCGTCTACTCGATCATCGCCCTGCACCTGCTGGGGTACGACCTCCGGCATCCGGTGATGCGGGCAGGGCTGGAGTCCCTGGACCGCTTCACCGTGTGGCGCGAGGACGGGGCCCGCATGATCGAGGCCTGTCAGTCGCCGGTCTGGGACACCTGCCTCGCCACCATCGCGCTTGCCGACGCGGGACTGCCCGGCGACCATCCCGCGCTGGTGAAGGCGGCCGACTGGATGCTCGGCGAGGAGATCGTGCGGCCCGGGGACTGGGCGGTGCGCAGGCCACAACTCGCGCCGGGCGGCTGGGCGTTCGAGTTCCACAACGACAACTACCCGGACATCGACGACACCGCCGAGGTCATCCTCGCGCTGCGCAGGGTCAAGCACCCCGACCCCTCCCAGGTCGAGGGCGCCATCGCCCGGGCCGGCCGCTGGACGCTGGGCATGCAGTCAAAGAACGGCGCCTGGGGCGCGTTCGACGCCGACAACACCAGCGCCTTTCCGAACCGGCTGCCGTTCTGCGACTTCGGTGAGGTGATCGATCCGCCGTCGGCGGACGTCACCGCGCATGTCGTGGAGATGCTCGCGCACGAGGGCAAGGCGCATCACCCGCGCACCCGGCGCGGTATCGACTGGCTGCTCGCCGAACAGGAGCCGAACGGCGCCTGGTTCGGCCGCTGGGGAGTCAACTACGTCTACGGAACCGGCTCGGTGGTCCCCGCACTCGCCGCGGCAGGGGTGCCCGCATCGCATCCCGCGATCCGCCGTGCGGTCCGCTGGCTCGAATCCGTCCAGAACGACGACGGTGGCTGGGGCGAGGACCTGCGCTCCTACCGGGAGGAGGAGTGGGTCGGCCACGGCGCTTCCACGGCCTCCCAGAGCGCGTGGGCGCTGCTCGCCCTGCTGGCCGCGGGGGAGCGGGGGAGCAAGGCGGTCGAGCGGGGCGTCACCTGGCTGGCCGCGACCCAGCGGGCCGACGGTTCCTGGGACGAGCCCCACTTCACCGGGACCGGCTTCCCCTGGGACTTCTCGATCAACTACCACCTCTACCGGCAGGTCTTTCCCCTGACCGCGCTCGGCCGGTACGTGCACGGCGAACCGTTCGCCGGGCGCGCACCCGGCCGCAAGGGGGGCTGATGGCAGCTTCCCCGGGGCCCTCCGGCGCCGCCTCGCCGCTGCTGATCGCCTGTGCGCTCGGTATCGAGAAGGCCGCCCTGCGCAGCGGCGACCGTAGCGGCGCACGGGGGCCGGTGACCGTGCTGCGTACGGGCATGGGACCGCAGAACGCGGAACGTGCCGTACGCACCGCCCTGAGCGCCACGGCCATGGGCGGCGCGCCGGTCGTGGCGTCCGGATTCTGTGCGGGGCTCGCCCCGGGGATGCATCCCGGAGACCTGATCGTCGCCGACGAGACCCGCCACCCCGCCGGCACCAGCCGCTGCACGGACACGGAACTGCTGGTCAAGGCCGTGGCCCGGGCCGTGCCCGGGCGCGCGGTGCATTGTGGCCCGCTGATCGGCTCCGATCATGTCGTCCGCGGTCCTGAGCGGGCGGCCCTGTACGCCACCGGCGCGATCGCGGTGGACATGGAGTCCGCCGTCACGCTCCGCACCGCGCTGGGCGCCGGACCCCGCCCGGTTGCGGCCGTCCGGGTGGTCGTGGACGCTCCAGAGCATGAGCTCGTCCGTATTGGCACGGTCCGCGGTGGAATATCAGCCTTCCGTGTTCTTCGTGCCGTGCTTCCTGCTTTCTTTGAATGGCACCATTCTTTGCTGCTCCCCAGGAGGTGAGCTAGATGGCCATGCCGCTTCGTCAGACCATCAGGGTCGGGACGTACCTCTTCGAACAGAAACTCCGCAAGCGGGAGAAGTTTCCGCTCATCGTCGAGCTGGAGCCGCTCTTCGCCTGCAATCTGGCGTGTGAGGGGTGCGGAAAGATCCAGCATCCGGCCGGTGTCCTCAAGCAGCGCATGCCGGTCGCGCAGGCGGTGGGTGCGGTGCTCGAATCGGGCGCGCCCATGGTCTCCATCGCGGGCGGTGAGCCGCTGATGCATCCTCAGATCGACGAGATCGTGCGCCAGTTGGTCGCGAAGAAGAAGTACGTCTTCCTCTGCACCAACGCGATGCTGCTGCGCAAGAAGATCGAGAAGTTCACCCCCTCCCGGTACTTCGCCTTCGCCGTCCACATCGACGGGCTGCGCGAGCGGCACGACGAGTCGGTGGCCAAGGAAGGCGTCTTCGACGAGGCCGTGGAGGCGATCAAGGAGGCCAAGCGCCGCGGCTTCCGGGTCACGACGAACTCGACCTTCTTCAACACCGACACCCCGCAGACCGTCATCGAGGTGCTCAACTACCTCAACGACGACCTGAAGGTCGACGAGATGATGATCTCGCCCGCGTACGCGTACGAGAAGGCACCCGACCAGGAGCACTTCCTGGGTGTCGAGCAGACCCGCGAGCTGTTCAAGAAGTCCTTCGCGGGCGGCAACCGGCGGCGCTGGCGGCTCAACCACTCGCCGCTGTTCCTCGACTTCCTCGAGGGCAAGGCGGACTTCCCGTGCACCGCGTGGGCGATCCCCAACTACTCGCTCTTCGGCTGGCAGCGGCCCTGCTACCTGATGAGCGACGGGTACGTCCCCACGTACCGGGAGCTCATCGAGGAGACGGACTGGAGCAAGTACGGCCGGGGCAAGGACCCGCGCTGCGCCAACTGCATGGCGCACTGCGGCTACGAGCCCACCGCCGTCCTCGCCACGATGGGCTCCCTCAAGGAGTCCATCAGGGCCGCGCGGGACACCGTCTCGGGAAATCGCGGGTGACGTGATGTCTGGAGAGCCTGTCGCACTGGGGCTCCCGGAGCTGCCGGCCCGGCCGATCGCGATGCGCCGCACCTCGCGGCGCATCCAGGTCGGGCCGGTGGCGGTCGGTGGGGATGCGCCGGTTTCGGTGCAGTCGATGACGACGACCAGGACGTCGGACATCGGTGCCACGCTGCAGCAGATCGCTGAACTGACCGCGTCGGGTTGTCAGATCGTGCGGGTCGCGTGTCCGACGCAGGACGACGCGGACGCGTTGGCGACGATCGCCCGCAAGTCGCAGATTCCGGTGATCGCGGACATTCATTTTCAGCCGAAGTATGTGTTCGCGGCGATCGACGCGGGCTGTGCGGCGGTGCGGGTGAATCCGGGGAACATCAAGCAGTTCGACGACAAGGTCAAGGAGATCGCGCGGGCGGCGGGTGATGCGGGGACCCCGATCCGGATCGGGGTGAACGCGGGTTCGCTGGATGCGCGGTTGCTGGCGAAGTACGGCAGGGCGACGCCGGAGGCGCTGGTGGAGTCGGCGCTGTGGGAGGCGTCGCTGTTCGAGGAGCACGGCTTCCGGGACATCAAGATCTCGGTGAAGCACAACGACCCGGTGGTGATGGTCAACGCCTACCGGCAGCTGGCGGCGCAGTCGGACTATCCGCTGCATCTGGGTGTGACGGAGGCGGGTCCGGCGTTCCAGGGCACGATCAAGTCGGCGGTGGCGTTCGGTGCGCTGCTCAGTGAGGGGATCGGGGACACGATCCGGGTTTCTCTGTCGGCGCCGCCGGCGGAGGAGGTCAAGGTCGGTATCCAGATCCTGGAGTCGCTCAATCTGCGTCAGCGGCGGCTGGAGATCGTGTCGTGTCCGTCGTGCGGTCGGGCGCAGGTGGATGTGTACAAGTTGGCCGATGAGGTGACGGCGGGTCTTGAGGGCATGGAGGTGCCTTTGCGGGTCGCGGTCATGGGGTGTGTGGTGAACGGCCCGGGTGAGGCTCGTGAGGCCGATCTGGGTGTCGCGTCCGGCAATGGCAAGGGTCAGATCTTCGTCAAGGGCGAGGTCATCAAGACGGTGCCCGAGTCGAAGATCGTGGAGACGCTCATCGAAGAGGCGATGAAGATCGCCGAACAGATGGAGAACACCGGGGCGGTATCGGGTCCGCCCGCCGTCACCGTGAGCTGAACCGGCAAGTGAAGGGGGTCCGACCGTGACGATTCTGGAGAGCATCAGGGGGCCGCGCGATCTCAAGGCGCTGACCGACGAGGAAATCGAAGAACTCGGCAGAGAGATCAGAGAGTTCCTGGTCCATGCGGTGGCCAGAACGGGGGGCCATCTCGGCCCCAATCTCGGCGTGGTGGAGCTGACGCTGGCTCTGCACCGCGTTTTCGACTCGCCCGTCGACCGCATCCTGTGGGACACCGGCCACCAGAGCTACGTGCACAAGCTGCTCACCGGCCGTCAGGACTTCTCCAAGCTGCGGGGCAAGGGCGGGCTCTCCGGCTACCCCTCCCGCGAGGAGTCCGAGCACGACGTCATCGAGAACTCCCACGCGTCCACCGTGCTCGGCTGGGCCGACGGCCTCGCCAAGGCACATCAGGTGCTCGGCTCCACCGGCCATGTCGTGGCCGTCATCGGGGACGGCGCGCTGACCGGCGGAATGGCCTGGGAGGCGCTGAACAACATCGCCGCGGCCAAGGACCGCCCGCTGATCATCGTCGTCAACGACAACGAGCGTTCCTACGCGCCCACGATCGGCGGCCTCGCGAACCACCTCGCCACCCTCCGTACGACCGACGGCTACGAGCGCTTTCTCGCCTGGGGCAAGGACGTCCTCCACCACACCCCGGTCGTCGGCAAACCGCTGTACGAGTCCCTGCACGGGGCCAAGAAGGGCTTCAAGGACGCCTTCGCCCCGCAGGGGATGTTCGAGGACCTGGGCCTGAAGTACGTAGGACCCATCGACGGGCACGATGTGGCGGCGGTCGAGTCGGCGCTGCGGCGGGCCGCCCGTTTCCACGGGCCCGTCCTCGTGCACTGCCTGACCGAGAAGGGCCGCGGATACCAGCCGGCGGTCGAGGACGAGGCGGACCGGTTCCACACGGTCGGCGTGATGGACCCGCTCACCTGCGAGCCGCTCACGCCGGCCGGCGGACCGTCGTGGACGTCGGTGTTCGGTGACGAGATCGCCGAGATCGGTGCGGAGCGCCCGGACGTCGTCGCGATCACCGCCGCGATGCTGCACCCGGTCGGACTCACCCGGTTCGCCGAGCGCTTCCCGGACCGCGTGTGGGACGTCGGGATCGCCGAGCAGCACGCCGCCGTCTCCGCGGCCGGACTGGCCACCGGCGGACTGCATCCCGTCGTCGCCGTCTACGCCACCTTCCTCAACCGCGCCTTCGACCAGTTGCTGATGGATGTCGCCCTGCACCGGTGCGGCGTGACCTTCGTGCTGGACCGGGCCGGGGTCACCGGGGTCGACGGACCCTCGCACAACGGCATGTGGGACATGTCGATCCTTCAGGTCGTCCCGGGGCTGCGGATCGCCGCTCCCCGCGACGCCGAACGGCTGCGCCAGGAGCTGCGCGAGGCCGTCGCGGTGGACGACGCACCGACCGTGCTGCGCTTCCCGAAGGAGACGGTGAGCGAGCCCGTCGAGGCCGTCGACCGGGTCGGCGGGATGGACGTCCTGCACCGTGCGGAGGACCCCGAGGTGCTGCTGGTGTCCGTGGGCGCCCTCGCCTCCGTCTGCCTTCAGGCCGTGGACCTGCTCCGCGGGCGCGGGATCCGCTGCACGGTGGTGGACCCGCGGTGGGTCAAGCCGGTGGACGAACAGCTCCCACCGCTCGCCGCGGCGCACCGGCTGGTGGCCGTGGTGGAGGACAACAGCCGGGCCGGCGGCGTCGGTTCGGCCGTGGGGCAGGCGCTCCGGGACGCGGGAGTGGACGTGCCGCTGCGCACGTTCGGCATTCCCGAGCAGTTCCTCGCCCACGCCAAACGCGGCGAGGTGCTCGCCGACATCGGCCTCACACCGGTGGAGATCGCGGGACGGATCAGTGCCGCCCTCGTGCCTAAGGAGAACTGAGGAATGACCGAGCCGCTCAAGGCATGCGAGCAGCCCCCCGGCGCGGAGCCGCCCAAGGGCTTCGACCTCGCGAAGCTGCTCGCCGAGCGTGGGGCCGAGCGCTACGACCTGCATCTGCGGCACCTCAATCACCAACTGCCGCGCATGCTGCACACCATCGGCTTCGACAAGGTCTACGAACGGGCCGAAGGCGCCTACTTCTGGGACGCCGAGGGCAACGACTACCTCGACATGCTCGCGGGCTTCGGGGTGATGGGCCTCGGCCGCCACCACCCCGTCGTCCGCAAGGCGCTGCACGATGTGCTCGATGCCTCGCTCGCCGATCTCACCCGCTTCGACTGCCAGCCCCTGCCGGGGCTGCTGGCCGAGAAGCTGCTGGCGCACAGCCCGCATCTGGACCGGGTGTTCTTCGGCAACAGTGGTACGGAAGCGGTCGAGACCGCGCTGAAGTTCGCCCGGTACGCCACCGGCCGCCCGAGGGTGCTGTACTGCACCCACGCCTTCCACGGGCTGACCACGGGATCCCTGTCCGTCAACGGCGAGGCGTCCTTCCGTGACGGGTTCGCCCCGCTGCTGCCCGACACCGCGCTCGAGCCCGGCGACCTCGCCGGGCTGGAGCGCGAGCTGGGGCGCGGCGACGTGGCCGCCCTGGTGGTCGAGCCGATCCAGGGCAAGGGGGTCATCGAGCCCCCGCCGGGGTTCCTGCGCGCCGCTCAGGACGCGCTGCGCCGGCACAAGGCGCTGTTGATCGCCGACGAGGTGCAGACCGGCCTCGGCCGTACCGGCGACTTCTACGCCTACCAGCACGAGGACGTCGAGCCGGACCTCGTCTGCGTGGCGAAGGCGCTCTCCGGTGGTTACGTACCGGTGGGGGCGACCCTCGGCAAGGACTGGATCTTCAAGAAGGTCTACTCCTCGATGGACCGGGTCCTCGTGCACTCGGCGAGCTTCGGCTCCAACGCCCAGGCGATGGCCGCGGGCCTGGCGGTCCTGTCGGTGATCGAGGACGAGCAGGTCGTGGCGAACGCCCGGGCGACCGGTGATCTGCTGCGGTCCCGGCTGGCCGCGCTCGTCGACCGGTACGAGTTCCTGCACGAGGTACGCGGACGCGGTCTGATGATCGGTATCGAGTTCGGCCGGCCCGACTCGATCAAGCTCCGCAGCCGCTGGACCATGCTTCAGGCGGCCCGCAAGGGCCTGTTCGCGCAGATGGTCGTGGTGCCCCTGCTCCAGAAGCACCGCATTCTCACCCAGGTCTCCGGCGACCATCTGGAGGTGATCAAGCTGATTCCGCCGCTGACGATCGGCGAACGGGAGGTCGACCGGTTCGTCGCCGCCTTCACGGCCGTCATGGACGACGCGCACGCCGGGGGCGGTCTGATGTGGGACTTCGGCAAGACCCTGGTGAAGCAGGCGGTCGCCAACCGCTGAGCTTTTGCCTCTGAGGCAACAAGTTTGCCTCAGAGGCACTTTCTCTGGCCCAATGGATGCATGACCAGCCATGCGGGAGAGTCGGCGGGCACGCTGCCCGATGTCGCGCCCCGGCTGCGCGATCTGCGCCGCCGCCGAGGGCTCACCCTGGAAGCAGCCGCGCATCGCGCCGAGCTGTCACCCGCCCATCTGTCCCGGCTGGAGACCGGCCGCCGGCAGCCGTCGCTGCCGATGCTGCTCGGTCTCGCCAGAATCTACGGTACGACGGTCGCCGAGCTTCTCGGCGAGCAGGCGCCCGAGCGTGAGCCCGTCATCCGGGCCGGTGCGCGCGAGCCCACCGCGGCGGACGGCTGGACCTACCACCAGGCCGGCGGATCCGGCCGCGCGATGCAGGCCCTGCGGGTGGTGGTGCCGTACGGAGCCCAGGGTGACCTGGTGCGGGTGCACCCGGGCGAGGAGTGGATCCACGTCCTCGACGGACGGCTGCGGCTGAGCCTCGGCGACACGGTGCACGAACTGGCCCCCGGGGACAGCGCGCACTTCGACTCGCTGACTCCGCACCGCATCGCGGCGGCCACCCCGGAAGGGGCCGAGCTGCTGTTCGTGCACACGCTGCTGCAGAGCCCCGATCTGCATCCGCACGCCTGAATCCGGGGACCCTCCGCACCACCGAGCCGAAAGGGAGACCGTCGTGTCCGAGAGCAACGAGGAGAAGTCGTTTCCCCGGGGGCTGGTGATCCGTCTCTTCGCGTATCTGGTGGCGGGCCATGTCTTCGCCGGGTTCCTCTATCTGCTGTTCACCGTGGGGGCGAAGTAGCCGGTTTCGGCGAGAGGTTCACGTACGGCGGGCGGCTGTACGTGAACCGGTGCGCTCACGCCGAGGGGCTCACGCCTCGTCGAGGAGCCGGGCCCGCAGCTGCTCGCGCGTCTCGGGGCTCACCTTCAGGCCCTCGGTGAGATAGCGGTCGGTGGTGCCCCAGGTCTGATCGATCGTGTCGAACGCGGCGTGCAGATACGTGGAGCGTGCGTCGAAGAGGGGGCTCAACAGCTCCATCACCTCCGGCGACATACCGGCGGGGGAGTTGTCCTTGCGCCGGACCACGTAACGCCGGTGCGGGTCGTTGGACTTGAGGTAGTCCGCCTCGATCGCCTCGCGCTCCACCCCGACCGCCATCAGGGACACGGCGATCGACAGACCCGCGCGGTCCTTGCCCGCGGCGCAGTGCATCAGGGCCGGCACGCTGTTCTCGGCGAGTGCGTGCAGGACCCGGCTGTGCTCGCCGGTGCGCTGCGTGATGATCGTGCGGTACGAGGCGGACATCCTGTCGGCCGCCTTGCCGTCCGAGAGGATCGAGCGCAGCTGGTCGATGTTGCCCTCGCGGACCATCTTCCAGAACTCCGCGCCGTCGGCCGGGTCGGTGAGCGGCAGATTCAGATTGCGTACGCCGGGAAGCTCGACGTCAGGACCTTCCAGCCGCATGTCCGCCGCGTTGCGGAAGTCGAAGATCGTGTGCAGGCCGAGCGTGGTGAGGAACGAGGCGTCGGTCGCGGTCGCGTTGGCGAGATGGCCGCTGCGGAAGAGCTTTCCGTACCGCACCTGCCTGCCGTCCACGGTCGGCAGACCACCCACGTCCCGGAAGTTGCGCACACCGGCCAGTTCGGGCTCGGTCGACGGGACCTGCGGCAGCTGCTGCGTCACGTGAGCTCCTGAAGTCACTGCGGTCGGCGCCGGTCGCCGACGACGGCGTGTTTCGACGATACGACATGGGTTCGTCGGGCAATCATCTTGGCCCCGACCCCGCAGAGGCGTTGCACGAGCGGTGGTCCGCGTCGGATGATGTGCGGGCCTGTGCGGACCTGTGAGTATCTGAGGGGTCGGGATGATCGAGAGCGTTGGCAAGGGTCGTACGTGGGTTCTCTCCGGACCGACGAGCAGCTATGCACTGCACCTCACGGACAGCGACGAGCTGCTCCATCTCCACTGGGGGCCACGCATATCCGGTGCGGACGCCGAGGCGGTCGCGGACCGGGGGCTGCCGCTTTACTGGCCGTTCGAGTCCCCTCTCGACGGGCACGAGGAGTACCCCGTCGAGGGCGGCCCCCGGTTCGTCCGTCCCTCTCTCTCCGTCCGCACGCCCCAGGTGCGCGGCACCGAGTGGGCCTTCGCCGACGCCTCGGCGGACGGCGACGAGCTGCGGCTGCGTTTCACGGACGCCGTGCACGGGCTCGGGCTCACCCTCCACCACCGCATGCGCGACGACGCCGATGTGGTCGAGCGCTGGGTGACGGTCGCCCATGAAGGGGACGGGCCCGATCTGGAGCTGCTGCGGGCCGACGCGGCGGCCTGGACGCTGCCGCAGCGCGACGCCTGGCGGCTGAGTCAGCTGCACGGCCGGTGGGCCGCCGAGTCCCTGCTCGTACGGTCCCCGCTCACCTACGGCGAGAAGGTGCTCAGCAGCCGCCGCGGCCACACCGGCCATCAGCACCTCCCCTGGGTCGCGCTCGACGCGGACGGGGCGACCGAGGAACACGGCGAGGTCTACGGCTGCGCGCTCGCGTGGTCCGGGTCGTGGCGCATCAGCGTCCAGCAGCTGCCCGACGGCCTGGTGCAGATCACCGGCGGGGCCGGTTACGACGACTCCGGACTGCTGAAGCTCGCTCCGGGGGAGAGCTACACCTCACCCGTCTTCGCCGGCCTGTGGAGCGCCGAGGGGTTCGGCGGCGCCAGCCGTGCCTGGCACACGTGGCAGCGCGCGCGGGTGATCCCGGACGCCGCCGCCGACCGGCCCGTCCTCTACAACTCCTGGGAGGCCACCAACTTCGACATCTCCGAGGACCAGCAGCGCGCGCTCGCCCGGCGGGCGGCGGACATGGGCGTCGAGTTGTTCGTGGTCGACGACGCCTGGTTCGGGCAGCGGACGAGCGACCGCGCCGGCCTCGGCGACTGGACCCCCAACCCGGACCGCTTCCCGAACGGCCTGCGGCCGCTCGCGGACGAAGTGCACGAGCTCGGCATGCAGTTCGGCATCTGGGTCGAGCCGGAGATGGTCAACGCCGACAGCGATCTCTACCGGGCGCACCCCGACTGGGTGCAGCACCACCCCGGACGGACCAGGACCGAGCTCCGCAACCAGCTCGTCCTGAACCTCGCCCGCCAGGACGTGCAGGACTACCTGTGGGAGCAGTTGCACACGCTGCTCGGCAGCGCACCGATCGACTATGTGAAGTGGGACTTCAACCGCTGCTTCACGGACGCCGGCTGGCCCGGTGAGGACTATCCGCAGCGGCTGTGGGTGGAACACGTCGACGCCCTCTACGCGCTCCTGGAGCGGCTGCGTGCCGCACACCCCGGTGTCGCGTTCGAGTCCTGCTCCGGCGGCGGCGGCCGGATCGATCTGGGGATCCTCTCCCGCACCGACCAGGTGTGGACCTCGGACAACACCGATCCGCTGGACCGGCTCGCGATCCAGGACGGCTTCACCCAGATCCACCCCGCTCGGGTGATGGCCGCCTGGGTCACCGACAGCCCCAATGTCCAGCTCAACGGGCGATTCAGCAGCCTGCGCTTCCGCTTCGTGAGCGCGATGGCGGGTGTGCTCGGGGTGGGCGGCGACCTGACCGAGTGGACCGCGGAGGAGCTGGCCGAGGCGCGCGACTGGGTGGAGCTCTACAAGAAGATCCGGCCGGTCGTGCAGCACGGAGACCTGTACCGGCTGCGGGCACCGGAGGGCGGGCTCAGCGCCGTGCAGTACATACGCGGGGACGAGACCGTCGTCCTCGCCTGGCTCCAGGCGCAGCACTACGGCGAGCAGCCGCCGCGGCTGAGGCTGCGCGGCCTCGACCCGGCCGCCGCCTACGCATGCCCGGACACGGCGCAGGTGCACCGGGGATCGGTACTGCTGCACCACGGGCTGGAGACCGGGCTGAAGGGTGACATGGACGCCACGGTGATCAGGTTGCGACGAATTGGCTGATACCGCTCATCATTCTTTGCATATGGGTTTTCTGTCCGAATTGAACTGTTCGCCACAGCCTGCCCCGTCTGGAATGGAGATGGGAAAAGGCCCGTGAGCAGGATCTCATTCGTGACGGACCGTGGCTGATCCACCGGCCAGAAATGCGACGCCAGAAGGAAGTTGAGGCTCCTTCGTCCACGGAGTGTGACCGGAATTTCCCGTCCGATATACATGTGGCCCGTGATCGGAAAAAGAGGTGGCTTGTTCCCGTCCGTAATGCTCGCTTACGGTCACGGAAATCCGGACGGACCGCCTAATCCTGCCGCCGACCGGAATACCCACCCACCCACGTGTGGCAGGAGCGGGGGACCCAGGTAGTACGCCGTCCGGTGCTCCGGACGGCTTGGGGTGAAGTCACGCAGCCATGTGACCGGGCAGCTCCAGCCCGAACCCGACAGCTCACCTCGCCGGCGCCGGAGAGGAATGCGCCATGCCCGGAAAGGGTAAGCACCGCCGTCCCAAGTCCCGTTCCATCTCCCGCGGTTTCGTCGCCGCGGGTACCGGTGGCGCAGCCATCGCCCTCCCGCTGATGGGTGCGGCAGGCGCCCACGCCGCGGACAAGGCCGCTCCCGCCGCGGCCCCGGCCGTCGCTCCGCAGAAGGCGGCCGCCGCACCGGCCGCTTCCACCGCGCAGAAGCCGGCCGCCCCCACGTCGTACCGCGTCGTCGCCGGTGACTATCTGTCCAAGATCGCCGCCGAGCACGACGTCCGTGGCGGCTGGCAGAAGCTGTACGCGGACAACCGTGCCGCCGTGGGCGACGACCCCGCGCTGATCCACCCGGGCCTCAAGCTCACCATCGGCGCCAAGGCTCAGGAGCGGCCGGCCGAGAAGCCGGCGCAGAAGGCGGCCCCCGCGAAGCCGAAGGCCTCGGACAACGAGGACCGCGCCTCCCGCAGCGAGTCCCGCGCGAGCGACACGGCCGCGAAGGCCTCGACGAGCTACTCGGCCGAGTCCGCCCCGCAGGAGAGCGCCTCCGGCTACTCCGCGCCGCTCGACTCCGCCGCCGTCACGACCCCGTACCGCGCCTCCGGCGCCATGTGGTCCAGCGGCTACCACACCGGTATCGACTTCTCCGCGTCCACCGGCACCACGGTCAAGTCCGTGGGCCCGGGCAGTGTCGTCTCCGCCGGGTGGAGCGGTGCGTACGGCAACGAGGTCGTCATCCAGCACACCGACGGCACCTACTCCCAGTACGCCCACCTCTCGTCACTGACCGTCTCCGCGGGTCAGAACGTGAGCGGTGGACAGCAGATCGGCCTCTCCGGCTCCACGGGCAACTCCAGCGGCCCGCACCTGCACTTCGAAATCCGCACCGGCCCGGGCTACGGCTCGGACATGGACCCGGTGTCGTACCTGCGCCAGCACGGCGTTTCTCTCTGACGCACCCAAAACGCCCGAATCCCCTCGTGCCGCCCATTCCGGCACGGGGGGATTCGGCGTATTCCGCGCTTGTCGAAACTTGACCGGTGGCAAAGATCACGCACCGTCAACCCCTCCTTACGGTCGCGTAGGTCACACGCGTAAGGACAGGATGAGTTCTTGTGTCAGACGATTCGAGAACAGACGAAAAAGGCGCAATCGGGTCGTACGCGGCGATCGGTGACAGCTTCACCGAAGGCGTCGGAGACCCGGGACCGGACGGGGCGTTCGTCGGCTGGGCGGACCGTTTCGCGGTCCTGCTCGACGACCGGATGCCCGAACACACCTTTCGCTACGCCAACCTCGCCGTGCGCGGCCGGCTGCTCGACCAGATCGTCGCGGAGCAGGTGGCGCGGGCGGTGGAACTCGCCCCGGACCTGGTGACGTTCTGCGCCGGCGGCAACGACATCATCCGCCCGGGCAGCGACCCCGACGACGTGGCCGAACGTTTCGAGCGGGCCGTCGCCGATCTCACCGGCGCGGTCGGGACGGTGATGGTGACCACCGGCTTCGACACCCGCGGTGTGCCGGTGCTGCGCCATCTGCGCGGCAAGATCGCCACGTACACGGCCCATGTCCGGGCCATCGCCGACCGCTACGACTGTCCCGTGCTGGACCTCTGGTCGCTCAAGTCGGTCCAGGACAGGCGGGCGTGGGACTCGGACCGCCTGCACCTGTCGCCCGAGGGTCACACCAGGGTCGCCCTGCGCGCCGCCCAGGTCCTCGGACTCGACGTACCCGCCGACCCGGACCAGGAGTGGCCGGTCCTGCCGCCGCGCGCTCCCTATGAAGTGCGCCGGGACAACGTCCAGTGGGCACGCGAGCACCTGGTGCCGTGGATCGGCCGCAGGCTGCGCGGCGAGAGCTCGGGCGACCACGTCGAGGCGAAGCGGCCGGACCTGCTGCCGCTGTGAGGCGGGCGGCGGGGAACCGCTACCGGCCGGCCTGCCGTGCCGGGATCCGCTCCAGTACCCCGCCGGCGAACACGTCGTACAACGGCAACGACTCCAGGTGGACATAGCCGATGTGGCAGTCGCAGACGGCCAGCGGACAGGTACGGGGGCGCAGCGCCTGCCGGAGGCGAAGGACCCGCGCTCGCCTTCTCCGACGGATTCGCTCTCCATGCATGGCGGGGCATGCCCGTGCCCGCCGCGTTCCTTCAGGAACTCTCCTCGCTCACACCCCAGCGCATACGCACCGAGGAGAACGCGGAACTGCGCCGGGTGATGCTCGAGTACTACGGCTACGACCGCTACCTCGCCGAGTCGGGCGCCCAGCCGGTCCACACCGACGAGTCCGGCACGCTGTGGCGGATCGCGTTGACCGACGACGAGGACGTGGTGATGGTCGAGGTGCTCAACTCCACCCCGGAGCCGGACGGCACGCACCGTACCTACTGGCTGCGGGTGCCGCCCACGACCAGGACCGCGAGGGAGGGCGTGGCCTGGACCTTCGGCCTCGCGGAGCAGGCGTACGAACCATTGCTGCAGACCTGAGCCGGTCAGATCCTGGGCAGGTCGACCCTGAGCCGGTCGGACCGGCCCCGGCCCGACCGGCTTGGGACCCGAACTGCTGCCGATCGACGTGTTCGGCCCCCGACCGGCCCCGGCCCGGCCTGCTCAGACCTGCGCCGCGCGGATCTGCTCCTGGCCGATCAGTGCGGTGCTGCCTTCGCCCGTACAGGCGTGGGCGCCGGCGAGCGCTCCCAGCCGGGCGCACTCCTCCAGGTCGCGTCCGCCCAGCCTTCCGTAGAGGAAGCCGCTGACGTAGGCGTCTCCGGCACCGTTGGAGTCGACCACGCGGCCGGGCGGGGCGACGGCGGGCACCGGTCGCGGCGTACTGCTCCCGTCGCGGGTGAGGAGATAGGAGCCGCCGGCCCCGGCTGTCGCGACCACGGCCTGCGCGTGGCCGTCGCGCAGGATCTCTCGCATCACGGACGCGATGCGCTCACCGGCACCCGCGGCGCTGAGAAAGACGAGATCCGCACGCAGGGCGAACTCCCGCTGGTGGTCCGCGAGTCCGTCCCAGTCGTGCAGATCGGTGGAGACGGGCACACCGAGTTCCTCGATGTCGTCGAAGAGGAAGCGTGCGAAGTTCACGATCGACAGATGGACATGGCGGGCCCGCCGCAGATGAGGGAGGTAGGCATCGCGCGGCATCCGCAGATCGGCGGGGTCGCGGCCGTCGTAGAACGACATGCGGTGGCCGGACGGATCGACCAGGTTGACCGCCCGGCGGGTTCCGGCGGGCGATATCAGTGCCTCGAAGGCGACATCACCGGCGGCCAGCCGTTCCCGGACCTGGCGGCCCGGCCAGTCGTCGCCTATGTAGTCGAGGAGGGTGACGTTCAGCCCCAGGGCCCGGCAGCCCAGGGCCACGTTTCCGCCTGTGTGGCCGGGCCATTCGAGGATGGGGCCGACACCGAGCGAGTCGGAGAGCGGTACGGGCAGCGTGTCGACACGGACGACCGTGTCCACACCGGTGCCACCGATGACGAGTACGTCGGGGGGTGTATCGGAGGAAGGCACATCGGGGGAGGAAGAGGAAAGGGGGGCAGTATGTTCCGTCTGGCGCTGCGACAGGTGCGACACAGTTGCCCAGTATGGCTGTTGGGACTTCTGTGGTGCAGGCGTTGACCGGTCAGCGGGCGGGGTCTTGTCCGGTCAGCGGGTGGCGGCGGCGAGTTCCGCGCGGTCCAGGCCGAGTTCACGGGCGAGCGCCTCGTCGGTCCACTCCAGCATCGCCGCCCGGGACAGCGAACCGGAGTACGAGGTCATCTGGACGGCGAGACCGTCCAGGAACGCGGTCAGCCGCCACGCCGCCGCCGCAGGATCGTCGCAGGGGAACTCGCCCTCGGCCGCGCCCTGCGCGATGACCTCGGTCAGAGCGGCCTTCCACTGCTGGTCGAGGTCACGGGCGACCTCGCGGAGCGCGGGCTCGCGCAGCGACGCCGCCCAGCTCTCGATCCACAGCCGCCAGCCCTTGGCGGTGCCGGTGGGCGCGTACCAGCGGACGGCCGATCGCAGTCGGCGCACCGCGGTCGTGCGGCGGCCCAGCAGCTTGCGCAGATGGGCCAGGTCGCCGTCGGCGGCATGGGTGAACGCCGCCGCGACGAGCTTCTCCTTGGTCGAGAAGTGGTACAGAACCAGCGCGTTGCTCACCCCGAGGGACGCGGCCACATCGGCGATGCGTACGGCTGCGACACCGCGCTCCTCGATCTGCGCGACGGCAGCACCGAGAAGCTCCTCACGTCGCTCCGCCACGCTCAACCGGACTCTTGCCACGTTCTCACCCTACACAGCCGATCTTGGTGGGAGCCATGGATGTGCGTCCGGCCCGGCCGCCGACGGTGACCGGCCGGGGCCTCACCGTCGGCGCCGTCGTCAGCGGGACTCCACTGTCGGCTGCCGTCAGCGGTACCAGCCGAAGCGTTCGGCGATGACCGGCAGCCGGTCGGCCACGATGGCGTGCGCGGCCGCCCGCGGGGTGGTGCCGTCCGCCTCCGCCCGCGCCAGCATCTGGCCGATCAGCTCGCGCATCGACCGCCGGGTGTACGCGAACGCCTCCTTGGCATCGGCCTCGATGTCCCCGAACAGGGTCCACCACCACCAGGCGTTGGTACCGGAGTTGACCACCACGTCCGGCAGTACGGTGACGCCCCGCCGGGCGAGCAGCTCCTCCGCCTCCTGGAGCACCGGCATGTTCGCCGCCTCCACGATCCATGAGGCGGTGATCTGCGCCTGGTTGGCCGTGTCGATCGCATACGAGACCGCGGCGGGCACCAGCACCTCGGCATCGACCGACAGCCAGGCGTCGCCCGGCAGTTCCAGATCCTCGGGGCGAAGCGCCGTCCGGTCGACGGTGCCGTAGGAGTCACGTGCGGCGAGGAGCGCGTCGACGTCCAGGCCGTCCGGATTGGCGACCGTGCCCTTGATGTCGGCGACGGCCACGATCCTCAGTCCGGCGCGCGCGAGGAACCGCGCCGTGGCTCCGCCCATCGTGCCGAGCCCCTGCACGGACACCCGCGTGCCCTCGTGGGCGACGCCCGCACGGTCGAGCGCCACCAGGACCGATTCGGCGACACCGCAGCCGCCGACGAGTTCGTCGAGTCCGATGCCGTCGACCTCGACGGCGAAGGCGTCCGCGAGCCGCCGGCGAGCCGTGGCCTCGTCGTCCAAGAGGTGGTACACGGCCTGGATGGAGGAGACCAGCCCCGCCTCGGCCGCGGCGCGCTCCACGATGTCCTGCGTCAGTCCGAGGTCCTCGCCGGTGGTCCACATCGTCTCGACATACGGGCGCACGGCCCGCAGATAGCGGACGAGGATGCCGTACGCCCGCGGGTCCTGCGGATCGCAGTCGATGCCGCCCTTCGCGCCGCCGAGAGGGATGTACTTCCCGTCCGGGTTGTAGTGCAGGGCCTCCTTCATGGTCATCCCGCGGGCGAGACCCGCCACTTCGTCGAGCGTGCAGCCCTCCCGCATCCGCAGACCCCCGCTGGAGACTCCGCGCACGAGCCGGTCGATCACCAGATGGCCCTGGCGGCCGGTGACATGGTCGGTCCAGGTGAGCGAGAGCACGGGGGCGGTCATCGAGAGGTCTCCTCGGGAACGGTGATCACAGTGGGACCGGGGGTGGCGAACGCGCGGGTGAGCGCGGCGGCCAGCGCCTCGGGGGTGGTGGCGGATGCGCCGTGCCCGCCGTACGCCCGGGCGATGCCGGGCAGATCGACGGGCGCGAGGTCGACGGCGGCGGGGGTGTCGCCGCGGGCGGCCATTTCGTCACGGATCTCGCCGTATCCGCCGTTGTCGAACACGACGACCGGCAGGGGCAGTCGGAGCTGCGCCGCGGTGGCGAGTTCCTGGATCGAGAACTGGAGTCCGCCGTCCCCGCTGAGCGCGAGAACCTGACGGTCGGGGTGGGCGCTCTTCGCGCCGATCGCGGCGGGCAGTGCGTAGCCGAGGGTGCCGAAGCCCGTGGGGTGCAGATAGCGGGCGTCGGGGCCGATCGGCAGGTGGGGGAGCGCGCCGTAGTAGCAGCACTGGGCGCTGTCGGAGGTGATGACGGCGTCGGCGTCGAGCACCGAGCGGATGGCATGGAGGTACGGCAGCCAGCGGGCGTCACGCTCCCGGGTCTCGCCGTCGCGGGCGGCCCGCAGCTCGGCGACGGCGGCCACGCCGGTCCGGTGTTCGGCGACGCCCATCCGCTGTCCGGCGGTGACGTCCCCCGGCTCGTGGTCGGCGCCGGCCGTTCCCAGCCCGTGTTCGGCGACGACCTCGGCGCCGGCTTCCGGGGCCGAACCATCCGCCGTCCTGGCGCCCGGCCCCGCGACGACCGGCCTTCCGTCCGCTGCCCGGAGCCCGGCGCCGCGCCTGTCCTCGACCGCTTCTGCCCCTTCTGCCCCGTCCGTGTCCGGGCCGCTCCCGTCGCCCCGGACCAGCCGCAGTTCGACGGCCCGGTGTGCGCCCGCCGCGGTACCGCCGCCCGTGGCCAGGCGCAAGGACGGGGCTGCCGGGCTCGCACTCAGCCCCTCGCGGCACGCACCGAGCAGCGCCGACACGATCTCCCGCGCATCGCCCACGAGCGGGATGTGCGCCGGGATCCCCGCGTACATCTGCGCCGGATCCAGATCGACCCGCACCAGCGTTCCGCCGAGCGGCACGGGCTCGGACCACAGGTCCGACTCGGCCAGTTCGGTCCCCACGGCCAGCACCACATCGCAGTTGGCCAGCCACTTCTGGACGGCCGGGCTGTGCAACGACACCCCGAGGGACAGCGGATGGGACTCGTCCACGATGCCCTTGCCGTTGGCCGTGGTGACCACGGGTGCGGCCAACTCCTCGACCAGGGAGCACAGTTCGCTCGCGGCCCCGCGGGCGCCGCCGCCCAGCACCAGCGCCGGACGGCTCGCCGTGCGCAAGACCTCTCCGGCCCGGGCGAGTTGCTCGGCCCGGGGCGCCGCCGGCTGTACGGGCGGGGAGAGGCGCAGGGGTGCGGCGGATTCCGCGGACTCCAGCAGGTCCAGCGGGATCTCGATGTGCACGGGCCGCGGCCGCTCGGTCGTGAACAGCGTGAACGCACGGGCCACGGCCGCGCCGATCTCGTCGACGGACGACACCCGGTGGCTGAACGCCGCCACTCCGCGCAGCGCCTCCGTCTGGCTGCGCATCTCGTGCAGCAGTCCGGTCGCCTGCCGCGGATGCCGCAGAGGCATGCCGGGGGAGACCACGAGCAGCGGCACGCTGTCCGAGTAGGCCTGACCGACTGCTGCCGCGATGTTCAGCAGGGCGGGCCCGGTCGTGGTGATCGCGACGCCGGGCCGCCCGGTGACCCGCGCGTAGCCGTCCGCCGCGTATCCCGCGCCCTGCTCGTGGCGCGGGGTCACATGGGCGATGCCGTAGGCGGCGAGATGCCGGTAGATCTCGAGGTTGTGGGTGCCGGGGATGCCGAAGGCCCGGACGGTGCCGTGCAGGGCCAGCGCGCGTACGACCATTTCGCCGCCGGTGAGAGGCATGGCTGACATGTCACATGCCCCCTGCGCTGATCAGCCGCATGATGTCCGAGATGCTCCCCTCGATCCCCGCAGCCCCGGCGTCGGGCACCCGCTGATCCGCCGGGTGGCGGGGCGAGTGACCCTGTCCGTCGGGCGTCGGCACCGCTGCCCAGGTGCAGTATGCAGCTTTTCCGGGTGCCGCGAGCGTCGCCCGGCGCCCCTCGGCCAGGACGCACCGGCCTTCTCGTGGCCGGATCCGGTCGTGCGCGAGCGCGCGTCCGGGCCCGGCGGTGCGGGGCCCGCCGGTCGTGTGCGGGACCGGCTCCGCGGGGAGCTCCGGCATGCTGCCTCCAGGCGCGACAGGAAACTTCTAACTGAACCGTCAGTCAGTATCTGGACGGCTGGGGCGCGCTGTCAACATGATCGCCGGGTGGCTGCCTCTGCGAACCGGGCCTCACGCGCGCCCGCCGTCGAACGGCCCCGCCGGCCTGTGACCCACGTCATACCCGGCTCCTGTCAGTAATCGGGGCGCCGTCTCGTTCAGGGGGCACGCGAACGAGACAGGAGCAACGCCATGAAGCACCGCATCGTCGTCCTCGGCGCCGGATACGCCGGGGCCTTCGCCGCCGGAAACCTGGCCCGCCGGCTCTCCGCCGCCGACACCGAGATCACCGTCGTCAACGCCGTGCCCGACTTCGTCGAGCGGATGCGACTACACCAGCTGGCGGTCGGCCAGGACCTCGCCTCCCGCAAGCTCACCGACGTATTCGCGGGCACCGGGGTGCGACTGCGCCTGGCGCGCGTCACCGGCGTCGACCCCGAACGCGGGACCGTCGCCGTGGCCGGCGAGGACGGCGACGGCGAGCTCGGGTACGACACGCTTCTCTACGCGCTCGGCAGTTCCGTGGCCCACCATGGCGTCCCCGGCGTGGCCGAGTACGCCTTCGACGTGACCGGCCGGTCCTCGGCGCTGCGCCTGCGCGAGCGCATGGCCGGCCTGAGCGAGGGCGGCACCGTGCTGGTCGTCGGTGAGGGGCTGACCGGCATCGAGACCGCCACCGAGTTCGCCGAGTCCAGGCCCGACCTCTCGGTCGCGCTCGCGGCCCGCGGCGAGCTGGGCGCGTGGCTCTCCCCGAAGGCCCGCCGTCACCTGCGCCGGGCCTTCGACCGGCTCGGCATCACCGTCCACGAGCACACCGCCATCGAAGCCGTCGAGCCGACCCGGGCGATCGCCGCCGGCGTCACCGGGACGTCCGTCCCGGCCGACGTGACCGTGTGGTCGGCCGGGTTCGCCGTGCACCCCATCGCGGCCGCCAGCGGCCTGGAGGTCGCCGAGACCGGGCAGATCATCGTCGACCGCACCATGCGCTCGGTCTCGCACCCGGACGTCTACGCCGCCGGTGACAGCGCCTACGCGATCGGCGAGAACGGCCGGCCGCTGCCGATGTCCTGTGCGTCGGCCGGCTTCACCAACATGCAGGCGACCGCCGCGATCATCGCGCGCCTGACGGGCAGCGAGGTCCCGACCACCGGGCTGAAGTACCACGGCAATCACATCAGCCTCGGGCGGCGGGACGCGATCTTCCAGATGGTGGACGGGGACGTCCGGTCGAAGTCCTGGTACCTGGGCGGCCGGGCCGCCGCCCGGCTCAAGTCGGGCGTGCTCAAGGGCGCCGGGTGGGGCATCGCCCATCCGACCTTCGGCATGCCCAAGCGCAGGCGCCGCCTGGCCACCGCGCCCGACCGGGCCGGTGCGAGGGCCGCCGCATAGGTTGTTCGCATGGAAAGCGCAGCCGTCGATCAGTTCGAGGCCGGCCGGGGCCGGCTGGCCTCGCTCGCGTACCGTCTGCTCGGCTCGGCCGCCGACGCCGAGGACGCCGTGCAGGACGCGTTCCTGCGCTGGCAGGCCGCCGACCGCGAACGGGTCGAGGTACCGGAAGCGTGGCTGACCAAGGTCGTCACCAATCTCTGCCTCGACCGGCTCCGCTCGGCGCGGGCGCGCCACGAGCGAGCGGCCGGCGCCTGGCTGCCCGAGCCGCTTCTCGAGGGCGACCCCATGCTCGACCCGGCCGACACCTTCGAGCAGCGCGAATCGGTGTCGTTGGCCGTACTGACCCTCCTGGAGCGCCTCTCGCCGGTCGAGCGAGCCGTCTACGTGCTGCGTGAGGCCTTCTCGTACAGCCACGCCGAGATCGCCGGGATCCTCGACATCACTGAGTCCGCGAGTCAGCAGCATGTCCACCGGGCCCGGATCCGGGTCGCAGCCGAGCGCCGCCGCGGCAGCGAGGCAGACCCCGCGTCCGCGCGCCGGGTCGTCGAGGAGTTCCTGGCCGCCGCCATGTCGGGGCGCACCGAACGGCTGGTGGCGCTGCTCACCGACGATGTGACGGCGGTCTCGGACGGTGCCGGACTGGGCAAGCGGCTGCTGCGGTTCACGACGCGCGAGCGGGTCGCCTCCTTCGTGCGGGCCGGCTTCAAGCCCACGCCGGCGAAGCGGCGGCTGGCGGGCGGCTCGCCCGCGATGCATATCGCGCGGGTCAACGGCTCTCCGGCGGTCCTCGCCGTGGTCGAGGACCGGGTCGTGGGCGCCGTGGCGTTCGACGTCAGCGACGGCAAGGTCGCGTCCCTGCGCGGCATCGCCGCCGCGGACCGGCTCGGGCGCCTCAACGAGGCCTGGCGGCAGCACGAACCCGACGCGCCGGTCATCAACGCATGGTGACCGGAGCCGGCCACCGGAATGCGGTGAGCTGAACCGGAGGTATGACGGCACCCCTTCGGCCCTCGCGCGGCACGACGGCACGGGACCGAAGCAGGTCCGTCTCTCGCATCAGGGCGGAGGGAAGAGAAGGGAATCTTCAGGAACACCGGAACCGGGGCGTGCGTTGCCTTGGTCATGACGGAATCCGACGCGCGGCAGGAATCGCTGCTCCAGCTGGTCGCCGACCATGACGGAGGAGTGCTGGTCACCCTCAAGAAGGACGGCCGCCCCCAGCTGTCGAACGTGAACCACGCCTATGACCCGTGGGAGCGGACGATCCGGGTGTCGATCACGGACGACCGGGCCAAGACCAGGAACCTGAGGCGCGACCCCCGCGCGTCGTACCACGTCACGAGCCCCGACCGATGGGCGTGGACGGTGGCCGAGGGCACCGCGGAGCTGTCCGCGGTCGCGGCCGATCCGTACGACGACACCGTCGAGGAGCTGATCCGCGTCTACCGCGACGTCCAGGGCGAGCACCCGGACTGGGACGACTACCGGCACGCCATGGTCCGCGACCGGCGTCTGGTGATGAGGCTGCGCGTCGAGCGCGCCTACGGCCAGCCCCGAGCATGAGCGGACCCGCTGCTTCCGCGTCTGCGGATCACCCTCCCCTACCGACACACCCCGCGCACATAATGGAAAGACCCCGACATCAGGAGGTGCCGTGACCGGCGCTGGTTCCCCCCACACGCTGAGATCCCGGCTGCGTGCGCTGCGCCCCGCCGCGTTCGGCGCCGACCCTGCCGGAGAGCGGATGGAGCGGATCCGCCGCTCGCCGAATTTCTCGGACGGCACGTTCCAGAACCCGGTGGGAGCGCGGACGAGGCCGTCCGGTGGCTCCATGGTCGAGTTCGCCAAGATCTACTTCCAGAAGGAGGCACGTGCCCGCCGGTCGCCGGTCGGTCAGGTGCCGCTGCACGCCACCACGCTGAAGGACCTGGAGCATCCGCCGGCCTCCGGGCTCCGCCTGACCTGGGTGGGGCACTCCAGCGTGCTCGCCGAGATCGACGGACGCCGGGTGCTGTTCGACCCGGTCTGGGGCAACCGCTGCTCGCCGTTCGCCTTCGCCGGGCCCAAGCGGCTGCACCCCGTGCCCCTGCCGATCGCCTCCCTCGGTCCCGTCGACGCCGTCGTGATCTCGCACGATCATTACGACCACCTCGACATGCCCTCCATCAAGGCCCTGGCCTCCACCGACACCGTCTTCGCGGTGCCGCTCGGCGTCGGTGCGCACCTCGAGCGCTGGGGCGTCCCGGCCGACCGGCTGCGCGAGCTGGACTGGAACGAGACGACCGAGGTGGCGGGCATCAGGCTCACGGCCACCCCCGCCCGGCATTTCTGCGGCCGCGGCATCCGTAACCAGCAGCACACCCTCTGGGCGTCCTGGGCGGTCGCGGGTCCCGAGCACCGGATCTACCACAGCGGTGACACCGGGTACTTCCCCGGCTTCAAGGACATCGGCGCCGAGCACGGGCCCTTCGACGCCACCATGATCCAGATCGGCGCGTACAGCGAGTACTGGCCCGACATCCACATGACCCCCGCCGAGGGCATGCGCGCCCATCTCGACCTCCAGGGCGGCGAGCCGTCGGGCGTCATGCTGCCCATCCACTGGGGCACGTTCAATCTCGCGCCCCACCCGTGGGCGGAGCCGGGCGAGGGCACGGCCGCGGCCGCCGCGGAGGCGGGCGCGCGGCTCGCACTGCCGCGCCCGGGAGAGCCCTTCGAGCCGACCACGGATAACGTCCCCGCCGAGCCGTGGTGGCGGCCGGCGGCGACCGCGCCCGCCGGTGGATGGTCCGTCCATCCCCGCCGGGACGGCACCCGCGCGGACGGCGGTCCCGCGGGACAGGGCGGCGGCAAGAGCGCCGGTACCGGCAGCCCGGAGGTCGCGCCCACCGGCTGACCCTCTCCCGCTCCCACGCCTCTTCGGCGTTTGACCCCTGTCGTGGCCTCCGCCGCGGCAGGGGTCAATTGTGTGTTGTCGCGCTGGTGTGCGACGCCTCATACCAGAGCGGGACGATTCGCGGGCAAGTTTGTCAACTGCCCGTCGCACGTGACGAACTGGCGACTACCGTGTGTGCCCGGTGATCAACGGTGGGCTCATGTTGCCATTCCCGGGCCGTCGTTGAACCGTGTCGACCCCATGCACGCCGAATCCTGGGACCCCACGTACCAAGGACGCTGATGTCTCAACTACGCGCACCTGCCGCGCGGCCGGACCGCCGCGAGGGCGGGCGCCACGGCCGGTCTGCCGCCCGCTCCGCCTCACCGGCGGGCAGACAGCATTCCGCGCCGTCGTCGCCGGAAACCCGCATACGCCCGCAACTGCTGCGTACGGCGGTGCTGCCGACCTTGGTCGCCGCGCTGAGCGGCGCCGCCGCGGTGATCTTCACCATCCGCTCGGCCACGCCTCAGCCGTCCGGCGGTCTCTGGGTCGTGCTGACCGGCTCGGCGGCGCTCGCGATAGCGGCCGTGGCCGCCGCGGCAGTCGGCGCGGACCGGATGGCCCGGTCGGTGCTCGACCGGTGCGCGGCACTGCGCCGCACCACCACCCGCAGCCAGGCGGACCTGCGTGCCGTGGTCGACCGGCTCCGCCGGGGCGAGGGCCCGCCGGCCCCCCGGCCGGCGCTGCCCGCGGCACAGCGCGGTGACGAATTCGACCTGCTCACACACGAGTTGGGCCGTTCCCACGAGGCCGCGGTCACCGCCGTGGTGCAGGCATCCCGGCTGTCCAGCAGCGTCGGGAACGAACAGAAGGTCGAGGTCTTCGTCAATCTCGCCCGGCGGCTCCAGTCGCTGGTCCACCGCGAGATCCAGCTCCTCGACGAGCTGGAGAACGAGGTCGAGGACCCCGAGCTGCTCAAGGGCCTCTTCCACGTCGACCACCTCGCGACCCGTATCCGCAGGCACGCGGAGAACCTCGCGGTCCTCGGCGGCGCGATCTCCCGCCGGCAGTGGTCCAACCCGGTCACCATGACCGAGGTGCTGCGCTCCGCGATCGCGGAGGTCGAGCAGTACCCGAGGGTCAAGCTGGTGCCGCCCATCGACGGCACCCTGCGCGGCCACGCGGTCGCCGACGTCATCCATCTGCTGGCCGAGCTGGTGGAGAACGCCACGCTGTACTCAGCGCCGCACACCCAGGTGCTGATGCGCGCCCAGCACGTCACGGCCGGTCTCGCCGTCGAGGTCGAGGACCGCGGACTCGGCATGCCCCTCGGTGAGCAGACCAAGATGAACGCTCTGCTCGCCGACCCCGACCAGGTCAATGTGGCACATCTGCTCCAGGACGGCCGGATCGGTCTGTTCGTCGTCTCGGCGCTGGCCCGCCGGCACGGCATCGCGGTCCGGCTCCAGTCCAACATCTACGGCGGGGTGCAGGCCACCCTCGTCCTGCCGGAAGGGCTGCTCGGCACCGAGCCGGGGGGACTCCAGCCGTCCGAGGAGACCGCCTCCGTCTCCACAGCCGCCGCCGCGCCAGAGGGCGGCGGGCGCCGCCGCAGGGCGCAGCCGACCGTCACCCAGGCGACCTCGCCGCCCGCGATCCCCCGGCAGCCACAGCCACAGCATGTGGCGCCACAGCACCAGCAGCCGCAGGCACCACAACCACAACAGCAGCACCAACCGCCTCCGCCGCGGCACCACCCCGCGCAACCGCAGCACCAGCCGCAGCATCCGCAGCCGGCCCACGCCGCACCCGGCGCCGCACCCCTGCCCGTCCGGGCCGCGCATCCCGACCGCCCCAACCCGGCCGAGGCACCCCCGGGCTTCAGCGCCGCGGGACCCTCCCAGGGTCCTCCCGCCGGCGAGACGGCCTCCGCGCCGGGCACCAGGCCCCCCGGCGTGGTGCGCGGCACCATGGGGCGGCCCCAACTGCCCAGGCGGCGCAGCCAGGAACACATCGTTCCGCAGCTCAAGAACCCCCCACCGCCCCGCAATGAAGACGAACACGCCCTGCACGACCCCGGTCTGATGGCCGCCTTCCAGCGCGGCATCGGACTGGCCGAGGCGATGCCCCCCGCGGATTCCGTCCGGCAGGGCGAACCGCAGCGCCACGACAACACCCCCAAGGAGTAGATGCACATGGCGAGCGATGTGCCGAACGGTCATGTCTCGGACCTCGACTGGCTGCTCAGCGGCCTGGTCCAGCGCGTGCCGTACACCCGCAACGCGGTACTGCTCTCCTCGGACGGCCTGGTGAAATCCGTACACGGCCTGGACCACGACAGCGCCGACCACATGGCAGCCCTCGCGTCGGGCCTCTACTCCCTCGGCCGCAGCGCCGGAACGCGCTTCGGCGACGGGGGAGAGGTGCGTCAGGTGGTCGTGGAACTCGACAGCACGCTGCTGTTCGTCTCCACGGCCGGTTCCGGGACCTGTCTGGCCGTGCTGGCGGGCCGCGAGGCGGACGCAGCCGTCCTCGGCTACGAGATGGCGATGCTGGTCAAGAGCGTGCGACCGTACCTCGCCACGCCTGCCAGACAGGCGGCCGGGGCGACCGGCGTCGCGGGGCCGTGAGCGTGCCGTCCCCCACGGACGGGCCGCTGCTCGACGACGCCGCGGGCCGCCTCATCCGCCCGTACACGGTGAGCGGCGGACGCACCCGCCCGACGGCCGCGCTGGATCTGCTCTCCCTGGTGATGGCCACCGGCACGGTGCCCCAGACGCACCTCGGGCCCGAGCATGCGACCGCGCTCGGGCTGTGCGGCGGGCCGACCTCCGTCGCCGAGATCTCGGCGCATCTGCGACTGCCCGCCGTGGTCACCAAGGTGCTGCTCTCCGACCTCGTGGACTGCGGTGCCGTGACCGCCCGGGCCCCACGCTGCAACGACGCATCCACCGACCGCTCTCTGCTGGAGGCAGTGCTCGATGGCCTACGACGACGGCTCTGACGTGGAAGTCCTCTTTCCGACCGCGCTGAAGATCCTGATCGCCGGCGGGTTCGGGGTGGGCAAGACGACCTTCGTGGGAGCGGTCAGCGAGATCGAACCGCTCAGCACGGAGGAGCTGTTGACCCAGGTCGGGGCGGCGACGGACAGCCTCGACGGCATCGAGTCCAAGACCACCACCACGGTCGCCATGGACTTCGGCCGGATCACCCTGGACGAGCGCCATGTGCTGTATCTCTTCGGCACACCGGGTCAGGAGCGCTTCTGGTTCATGTGGGACGAGCTCTCCGAAGGGGCGCTCGGCGCGATCATCCTTGCCGACACGCGCAGACTCGAGGATTCCTTCTCCGCCGTCGACTTCTTCGAACGGCGCGGCATCGGGTTCGTCGTCGCCGTGAACGAGTTCGACGGCGCCTACCGCTACGAACCCGAAGAGGTGCGGGCCGCGATCGACCTCAAGCCGGAGGTGCCCGTCGTGCTGTGCGACGCGCGGATCGCCAGCTCGGGGATCGGGACCCTGGTCACCCTCGTCCAGCATCTGCTCACCACCACCGCGGTGCCGGCTCCGGCGCCGAGCTACGGAGCACCGACATGACCTACGACCCGACCGGCCATCTGCTGCTGACCCCCGTCGACCGGGAGGCGCCCGTGCGCGTCCGGCGGCTGCGCCAGCTCGGGCTCGGGGACCGGCCCGACCAGGCCTTCGACGAGTTCGCCCACAAGCTCGCGGAGGTGACCGGCGCTCCGTACTCCATGGTCAACTTCATCGACGAAAACCGGCAGTTCTTCGCCGGACTGCACACCCCGGCGGGCACGCACAGCGGCAGCGACCTGGGCGCGGCGGCCGCGTCGGGCGGCGCCGAGGTCAGCCGCTTCATGGCCCGTGACCACGGCTACTGCCCGCATGTCGTCGTACGGCGCAAGGCACTGGTCCTCGAAGACGTCTGCGACTACCCGCGGTTCGCCGGCAACCCGGTGGTGGACGAGATCGGCATCCGCTCCTATCTGGGTGCGCCGCTGATCGACCGCACGGGGATCGCGCTGGGCACGATCTGCGTGGTGGACACCGAGCCGCGCCCCTGGGGGAGGGCGGGGCTGGAGACCATCAAATCCCTGGCGGCGGAGCTGGTCGACCAGATCCACCGGCGCGAGGACAGCAGTAGCCAGATCTAGACCCACCTGGGCACGGCGCTGCCCGGCCCGGTACGCCTCGGGGCGGACCGGGCCGGTGCGGAGGTCCCGTTCACACCGCCGGCTCCAGCCCGGTTACCTCGGACAGCCGTTCGGACCACTGGCCTTTCGCCGTCCCGAGAGCCACCTCCGCAAGGCGGAGCAACTGGATGTCGGACGTGCCGGCGGGGGCGAACATGTGCAGCGCGTCCCGCAGATAGCGCTCGATGGGCCGGTCGGTGAAGAGCCCGGCGGCGGCGTGGATCTCCATGGCGTTGCGCGCCGAGTCGATGGCCGACTCCACATTGATGAGCTTGGCGTTCATCAGCTCCGCGTCGCACGGCAGACCCGCGTCGAGCAGATGCACCGCGTGATAGGCGGTCAGCCGGGCGGTCATGAGCCGTGACTGGAGCTTGCCGAGCTTCAGCTTGATGGACGGCAGCTCGTGCAGCGGTTCGCCGTAGCGCCGGCGCTGCTCGCAGAACCGGGTCGTCTCGTCCAGGATCGCCTGGTGGATGCCGAGCGAGACGGCGGTGAGGTTCGCGCGTCCGTACAGCACGCTGGAGGAGTACGCCACGGCCAGTCCGTCGCCTTCGTGGCCGAGGCGGTTCGCCGCGGGCACCCGGCAGTCGTGGAAGTGGAGTTCGCCGAAGCTGAAGCCGTGCAGCCCCATGGTCGGCCGCTGGTCACCGACACTCACACCGGGGCGGTCCGACTCGACGAGGAAGGCCGTCAGGCCACCCGACCCGGAGCCGGTCCGCACCACCACGCCGTGCAGATCGCCCACATGGCTGTTGCCGACGTACACCTTTCGGCCGTTGAGGACGTAGTCGTCGCCGTCCCGTACCGCGGTGGCGCTCATCCCGAGGACATGGCCGCCCGACTCGGGTTCGGTCACGGCGATCGTCGGCAGACACTCACCGGCGGCGATGGCGGGCAGCCAGGTCTTCTTCTGTGTCTCGTTGCCGAAGTGGACGATCTTGGCCACGCCCAGCTGGGAGGCCTGCACCATCGCGCCCATGGCGCCGCTGACGCGGGCCAGCTCCTCGATGATGATCGTCTTGGCGAGGTGTCCCGCGCCCATACCGCCGTGGCCTTGGCTGATCGTCGCCCCCAGCCAGCCCTGCCGGGCTATGAGCCGGGACAGATCGTGGTGGACCGAGCGGGCAGCCTCCATGGCGGGGATTCTGGGGCGTACCTCCCTCTCCGCGAAGCGCCGTACTTCGGCGCGTAGTTGATGATGCAGCCGACTGGCGAAGTAGCCGTCCAACGCGAGCCCTCCTCTGCGAAACGCCTGCTCGGGCGGTTGTTCGAGCAGGTGGTGCATCGGCAGTGGTCCCGTCCCGAACAGGCCGACCACATCGTCGTGTTGAGCGCTTGCAGATGGCACAGGAGCGACGCCGATGGTGTCCTGATGCCGGCCGTCGATGGGTTGAGGGAGTGTGGGTTCCGCGTGGTGGTGGCCCGTCCGGTACTGCGGTACGGCATTCCCCGTGTGCTTCTTTCTGCCACATGCCAACGGCAAAGGTTTCGTGGGCATATGGCACTGAGGGACAGCCGCAGCTCGCGAACGGGCCCCGAAGCGGGTATCCGCGGACACCGGGAGGACCGCTACGGCAGGGGTCCGGGCGGGAAGTGGCACGAGCGGACCGGGCTCGCGGCGGCCGGCCCGGCGCTGCCCGCGCACAGCGGTGCATGGCGGCGCGTGGTGCGTACACAGGGCGCCAGGGGCGCACGCACCGGCGTATTCCGCCTGTCAGGCCCCCCCGGGTTACGCCCGGCGCTCCAGCACGTCGACAGCCAGCTCGCGCACCACCGCCTCGTCGACCTCGACGCCGAGACCCGGTGCGTCGGGAACACGGGCCACACCCTTCTCCACCCGTACGGTCTCACTCGCATACGGCGAGTCGATGAACTGGCGCCCGTTCAGGTCGACCGGGGTGTCGATGCCGTACGCCGAGAACAGGTGCAGCGACGCGGCCAGCCCCAGATCGGAGTCGGTGAGCCCCGACCCCATCAGCCGCACCCCGCAGTCCTCGGCGAGCGAGCAGAGCCTTCGCGAGAGGGTGAGCCCGCCACTGCGCTGCACCTTGGCGATCGCCACGTCGACGGCCTCCAGGCGGACGAAGGTCGCCAGATCGGTCGGGTGGCGCAGGCTCTCGTCGAGGGCCACCGGCACGGGAGAGTGCTCGCGCAGCCGGCGCAGCCCCGCGATGTCGTTGGCGGGCAGCGGCTGTTCGAAGGCGGTGATGCCGATGTCGTTCAGCCGCCGGGCCATGCGCAGCGCGGCATCCACCGTGTACGCCTGATTCGCGTCCACCCACACCGGGGCGCCCGGCGCGTGCTCGCGCACGGCCGCCACCACAGCGGCGTCCGTGTCCTCGTCATGGAGCCCGATCTTGACCTTGAACGCGCGGTGGCCGGCATCCGATCCCTCCGCCACGCTGTCGCCGACCTCGGCGGGGGACTGTCCGGACACGATCCACCCGAGCTCGATCGTCTCCGACCGGCGCTGTCCCCACAGCACGCCGAGCGGTACGCCGGCGGCCCGCCCCAGCAGGTCGTGCAGGGCCGTGTCGACCGCACTCTTGGCGAGGGGCGCCCCGATGGTGAAGCCGCGGTTGATCGCCCGGTCGAAGGCGCGGTCGACGGCGTCGAGGTTCCAGACCGGGGTGCCGATGACGGCCGGGGCGAGATAGCGGTCGATGGTGGTGACGATGGACTCGGCCGTCTCGTAGGTCCAGGCCGGCAGCGGTGTGGCCTCGCCCCAGCCGTGCACCCCGTCCGCGGTCACCTTCACCAGCACCCGTATCGAGGGCTGTCCGGCGACGGCGACGGCGCCGCCCGAGACGCCGAAGGAACGGCGGGTCGGCAGCGCGACCGCGAAGGTCTCCACACGGTCGATCGTGGCATGCACGGGGGACGTGCTCCGGACGGTCAGCGGGCTCTGCGCGGTCATCAACGGGTCCTTTCCGCAGGGAAATCGGGTGGAGGTGGTGCGGCGCTGGCACGCAGGACGACCTCGCCGCCGGCCCGCACCACGCGTGAGCGCGGTCCGCGCGGCTCCCGCAGGGCCAGGGCCATGACCTGCTGCCCCATCGCGGCGAGCGGGAGGGCGACGGTGGTCAGGGGCGGTGAGAGCTCCCGTACCAGCGGGATGTCGTCGAAACCCGCCAGGGAGATGTCCTCGGGGACCCGTACGCCCTCCTCCCGGAAGGCGGCGAGGGCCCCGACCGCCATCACATCGGTGACGGCGAAGACGCAGGTCGGCCGGGTAGGCCGGGTCAACAGCTCGCGTGCGGCCGCGTATCCGCCGTCGCGGGTGAACGGGCCCTCCACGACGCGCTCCTGGGGCAGCGTGATGCCGGCCTCGGCCAGGCCCTCGCGGAAGCCCGCCAGCCGGTCGGAGACGGTGGTCAGTTCGGGCGGTCCGCTGAGCACGGCGAACTCCCGGTGCCCGAGGCCCAGCAGGGCCCGCGCCAGGGCCGCCGCGCCGGCACGGTTCTCGGGCAGGACGGCATCCACCCGCAGGCTGCGGTGCCGGCTCACCACTGCGACCCGGCCGCCGGCGCGGACGTACGGTGCGAGTTCGGCGGCGAGGGCCCGCTCCCAGGCGCGGTCCTGGAAGCCCGAGCCGATGAGCAGGATCGCGCGGGCCCGCTGCGCGCGGAGCGTGGAGACGTACGCGATCTCGCGCTCCGGTTCCCGGAAGGTGCTGGCGAGCATGACGAGGAGGTCCTGCTCGGCGGCCGCGCGCATCACTCCGGCGGCGATCGCGGCGAAGTACGGGTCGCCGACGTCGTGGCAGATCAGTCCGACCGTGTTGTTGGAGGCGCTGGCGAGCGCCTGGGCATGGGCGTTGGGAATGTAACCGAGCAGGTCCGCGGCCGCGCGTACCCGCTGGCGCAGGTCCTCCCGGACCCGTGTGGTCCCGTTGAGCGCTCGGGAGGCCGTGGCCAGGGAGACCCCGGCCTGCCGCGCGACGACGTCGAGCGTCACATGGACGGGTGTTGCTTGCCGTTCACTCACCGCACCCCCCGAAACTTCGGGACGACCTATTGACCGTGCGTACAGGCAGTCATTAGCGTGGCGACACCTTACCAGAAAGCGCTTTCTGAAAGCGTTTTCCGAACCTGCCAGTCCACAGCTCTTCTTAGCCGCTCCGGAGACCGGAGGAGTTGACCCGTGAGCCAGAGCGTCATCAACGCAACACCCGAGAAAGTGGCGGGAGTTGCCCAGCGGAACAAGCCGGGAACGGGGGAGCGGATCACCCGCGCCCTGGACCGGAGCTGGCGCCCCGTGGCGCTGCTGCTGGTCTGCTTCGGCGCGTGGTGGGCGATCGCCGCGGCCGAACTGGTCGAGCCCTACCTCGTCCCCTCACCGGGCGCGACGCTCGACGTCCTGACCGGCAAGACCGACTACCTCTGGCAGCACACCTGGGTGACCACCTACGAGACGCTGCTCGGCTTCCTGATCGCCGTCGTCGTCGGGGTCGCCGCCGCGGTGATCATGGTCTACTCGACGACCGTCGAGAAGACGCTCTACCCGATCCTGCTCTTCGCCCAGGTCGTCCCCAAGATCGCCATTGCCCCGCTGTTCGTCGTCTGGCTCGGCTTCGGCATCGCCCCGAAGATCCTGATCGCCGTGCTGATCGCCTTCTTCCCCGTCGTCATCTCGATGGTGACCGGACTCAAGGCGGTCGACCCGGAAATGCTCCAGTTGTCGTCGACGATGGGCGCGAACTCCTGGCAGACCTTCGTCAAGATCCGCTTCCCCGCCTCCCTCCCGCACCTCTTCTCCGGCCTCAAGGTCGCGGTCACCCTCGCCGTCACCGGCGCCGTCGTCGGCGAATTCGTCGGTGCCAACGAGGGACTCGGCTACGTCATCCTCCAGGCCAACGGCAACCTCGACACCCCGATGCTCTTCGCGGGACTGCTCGTGATGTCGCTCATCGGCGTGATCCTCTTCGTCCTCGTCGAGATCGCCGAGAAGTTCCTGCTCCCGTGGCACGCCAGCCGCCGGGACTCCGGTGTCACCACCGCCTACTGATCCCGCACGACCCACGCTGACGAGAAGGACCAGCCATGACTGCGCGCAGAGTTCTGATCGGCCTCGTTCCGCTGCTCCTGGTCGCCACGGCCTGCGGTGAGGACGGCTCGGACAAGAGCACCAGTGACTCGGGCAAGAAGCTCGACAAGGTCACCCTGACCCTCAACTGGTATCCGTACGGCGAGCACGCGCCGTTCTACTACGGCAAGCAGCAGAAGATCTTCGAAAAGCACGGCATCGATCTCACCATCCAGGCCGGGCAGGGTTCCCAGAAGACCGTCCAGGCCACCGGCGCCGGCCAGACCGACTTCGGCTGGGCGGACACCCCCGCGGTGCTCTCCGGCGTCGACTCCGGCGTCAAGGTCAAGAGCCTCGGTGTCTTCCTCCAAACCACACCGTCCTCCGTGCAGTTCTTCGAGTCGCAGGGCATCAAGGCCCCCGCCGACCTGAAGGGCAAGACCATCGCGGGAACCGCCGGCGACGCGCTCTCCAAGACGTTCCCGATCTTCTTGAAGAAGAACAACCTCCAGGAGTCGGACGTCAAGGTCCAGAACACCGACCCGGCGGGCAAGATTGCCGCGGTGATCTCCGGCAAGACGGACGGGCTGCTCGGCTACGCCAGCGACCAGGGCCCCACCATGCAGAACAAGGCCAAGAAGCCGGTCGCGTATCTGCGCTTCTCCGAGAACGGGCTCAACTTCTACTCCAACGGCCTCATCACCGGGCAGCGTTTCCTGACCGCCAAGAAGGACGTGGCCGCCCGCATGGCCAAGGCGGTCAGCGAATCCTTCGCCGCGGCTCAGAAGTCACCCGACCCGGCCGTCGGCGCGATGGACGGGGCGAGCGAGCAACTCCCGCCCAAGGAGGTGCTGTCCGAGCAGTTCAAGACGACCCTGACGCTGCTGCACACCCAGGCGACCCAGGGCAAGGCGCCGGGCGTCAACACCGATGCCGACTGGCAGCAGACGATCGACGTCTTCTCCGAAGCAGGCCTGGTCAAGAGCCCCAAGGCCGTGGCGGAGTACTGGGACAGCGCCACGGCAATGAAGGGATGACGATGGCGAGAGAGACGACGGTGCGGGAGCCCGCAGTGCAGCTGGACAAGGACGAGCGGCAGACGGCGGCGGTCGGTCTGGCCGACGTGGCCGTGCGCTTTCGCACCAAGAACCGGGACGTCACCGCGCTGGAGCGCGTCTCCCTCGATGTCGCGCCCGGCGAGTTCGTCGCCATCGTCGGCCCCTCGGGCTGCGGGAAGTCCACCCTGCTCAAGCTGGTCGCCGGTCTGCTGAAGCCGTCCGCCGGCGATGTCCGGCTGGCGGGTGAGCAGGTGCGCGGCCCGCGCCACGACATCGGGTACGTCTTCCAGCGCGCGGCCCTCCTGGAGTGGCGCTCCGCCCGCCGCAACATCCTGCTCCAGGCCGAGATGCGCAGGATGCCGGGCACGACCGCCCGGCGGCGCGTCGACGAGCTGATCGCCATGACCGGCCTCGGCGGCTTCGAGGACGCCTATCCGCACGAGCTGTCCGGCGGTATGCAGCAGCGGGTGGCGCTGTGCCGCGCGCTGCTGCACGAACCGCCGGTGCTGCTGATGGACGAGCCGTTCGGAGCGCTCGACGCACTGACCCGCGAGCAGATGAACGTGGAACTCAACAGGATCTGGCGGGAGACGGGCACCACCGTGCTGCTCGTCACCCACTCCATCTCCGAGGCCTGCTATCTGGCCGACCGGGTGGTGGTGATGAGCCCGCGGCCCGGCACCATCACCGAGATCATCGAGGTGGGACTGCCGGCCGAGCGCAACTACACCGACACGATGGGGCGTCCGGAATTCCGGGAGGCCACCAGCCACATCCGCCATCTGCTCGGTGCGGCCTCCGCCGCGGACTGACAGGCAGGAGCGCACGGCGCCTCGCGTGGGTCCGCGGACCGGCGCGAGGCGTCTCGCGTGGGTCCCCGGACCGGCGCACGGATCAACGCCACTGAGCCTCGCACCCCTTCGTCGGGGTGCGAGGCTCAATGGCGTGCCCGCCTGACGCCGTCAGTACCTCAGTCGCGAGAGGTACCGGTAGCTGTTCAGGGCCGTGGCGAACGGGTCGGCCGGTGAGTCGTGCTCGACCAGCCACTGCCGTACGCCCCCGCTGTCCGCCGTCCCGAACATCGAGCGGAAGTCGAGGACACCGGAACCGACATCGGCGAAGTCGCCGTTCGGGGCCATGTCCTTGACGTGCAGCGCGGGGAAGCGCCGGCGGTGACGCACGAACAGCGACCGTGGATCGGCGCCGCCCTTGGCCGCCCAGTACACATCGAGCTCGAATCCGACCAGGTGCGGGTCGGTCTCCTTCAGCAGGATGTCGTACAGGTTCTCGCCCTCGACGACCTGGTGGTCCAGGCCGTGGTTGTGGAACAGCAGCGGCCCGAGTCCGGCCTCGCGGGCCGCGAGCCCGGCCTTGTTGAACTCCCGGGCCGCTTCCCGGAATCCCGCCGGGGTGTGCATGGCGCCGGGCAGGCTCGGGACGACGATCCACCGGGCGCCGAGGGTGTGGATGTCCTCCAGGGCCTGCGGCAGACCGCTGCCGCGGACGATGTCGTACCCCACGTGCTCGAGCACCGCCTTCAGACGGGTCTCGTCCAGCATGGTGCGGATCGCGGCCGCGCTGTTGCCGTGCCGGCCGCTCACACCGACCGTTGCGTATCCGATGTCCGCGAGCCGGGCGAGGGTGCCCTTGAAGTCCGTGGCCAACGGGGTGCGCATCGTGTACAGGTGCATTCCGAGGCCGGACGGCGGTATGCGCCGTCGGCACCGGCCCGTCTCGGCGGCCTGGGCGGGTGTGCCCAGGGCGGTCGCCGCGGCCGCGCCCAGAGCGGTTCCGAGGAAGGCGCGTCGGGTGCCGTTCATGTCAGCTCCTCTCATTTCTGCTCCTGCCTCAATTCACGGTGACGCGGGCGAAAGCGCTGGTGGTGTCGCCCTCGTTGTCGGTGACGGTCAGATGCGCCGTGTACGTGCCGGGCCTGGTGTAGCTGTGCGTGGCCGTCGCGCCCTCGGGGGCGGTGGGCTTGGTGTTGTCACCGAAGTCCCAGTGGTACGAGGCGATGGTGCGGCCCGCGAGCGGCTTCACGGTGCTCGTCAGCTGGACGGCGAGGGGCGCGGTGCCGGCGGCCGGAGCGGCCTGCACGGTGACCTTGGTGCCCGGGTGCTTCTCGACGCCGCGTCCGTTGAAGTGCAGCCAGTCCACGGCGAACAGGTCCGGTTTGTCGGCCGTCCACTGCGGGTTGGAGAAGACCGCGTACAACGGTGCGCTGATCCCCGCGAACTTCAGCGGTGTCGTCGGTGAGACGACATTGCCCCAGTCGCCGGTGTTGGGCACGCTCACGCTGCCGAGGAGGGAACCGGTGGGTGATCCGGAACGGAACTCGACCGTGCCGCCGAGCCCGCCCGAGGCCGCGCCGACCGTCACCGAGTCGATCCCCTTGAGGTGCACGGGATCGAAGCGGATCCAGTCGCCGTCCTCGATCTCGGTGAGCCGCTTGCCGCCGGAAGCATCCGCACGGCTCGCCACCACCACACCGCCGTGGGCGCCGCCGGTGGAGGTGTGGTGCTCCGCCTCGCGCAGGGCGGGGCGCAGGGTGAGCGAGGTGGAACCGGTGAGCGCCGGTGCGCCCGGTGCTCCCTTGTCCTCGTACTGGGCGGTGATGCCGTAGTACAGGTTCTGGCCGGGCCCGTGGCTGTCGCCCGCGTCCGTCCGGATCTCACCGGCGCAGCCGGTGTAGTTGTCCAGCGGATGCAGATGCGAGTCGTGGCCGAGCTGCGACTGGACGACCACCCGCGAGCAGTCGATCTCTCCGTCCTCGCGGTCCGTGACCTTGACCTTGAACGGGATGGTGTCGCCGAAGCTGAACATCCCGCCGTTCGGCGGCTGTTGGATGGTCACCTCGGGCCGGGAGTTGCCGACGGTGATGTCGGTGACCGCGAGGCCGCTGAGCTTCCCGGGCGTGGTGACCGTCAGCCGGGCGGTGAAACGGCCCTTGGTCCGGTAGACGTGGGTGGGGTTGGCCGTCGTCGAGTCGGTGGTGCCGTTCCCGTCGAAGTCCCAGGCGTACGTGATCGGTGTGCCGTTCGGCAGGCCCGATCCCGCGCTGGAGAACTTCACCGTCAGCGGCGCCTTCCCGCTGTCGGGCGTGGCCGTCACCTTGGCGTCCGGCAGCCGGTCGTCACCGACGTAGTCGATGCGGTAGATGCCCGAGCCCTCGTTGCTGCCGCCGCGGCCGGTGCCGCTGCCGAGACCGAAGTCGATGACGTAGAGCGCTCCGTCGGGCCCGAAGTCGGCGTCGAAGGGCTGATTCCACTTCATGTCGCCGAAGATCCCGTTGATGGAGTGCAGATCACCTGCCTTCGCCGGGGCGAAGCGCGGATCGGTGAACGTCTGGTCCTTCTGCTGGAACGAGAACGCCTTGAACCAGGTGCGGGTGAGCTCGTAGTTGAGCCACTTCCCGTCGAAGTACTCCGGGAACTTGGTGCGATAGGTGTTCGCCGGGTCGTAGTCGTAGACCGGACCGCTCATCGGCCCGCCGCCACCGGTTCCCAGCTCGGGGAACTCGGGCGACGCGGAGTAGGCGTACCAGACGGTGGCCGGCTGGGCCGGCGGCAGCCGGGTGAGCCCGGTGTTGTTGGGGGAGTCGTTGACCGGGGCGGAGCAGTCGAACTTCGGCCCCGACGTCTTGGTCGTGAAGTCGTAGTCGTTGAAGGGGGTGTTGTTGCCGATGCAGTACGGCCAGCCGAAGTTTCCGGCCTTGGTGATCCGGGTGTACTCGACCGTCCCCTCGGGCCCGCGGTCCGCCTTAGCCTCACGGGCGTCGGGACCGTAGTCCGCGACCATCAGCGCACCGCTCTGCGGATCGGTGGTGATCCGGAACGGGTTGCGCATGCCCATCGCGTAGACCTCGGGACGCGTCTTGTCCGTACCCGGCGCGAAGAGATTGCCCTCCGGGACGCTGTACGTCCCGTCGTCCTTCGGCGTGATGCGCAGCACCTTGCCGCGCAGATCGTTGGTGTTGCCCGAGGTGCCCTGGGCGTCCCAGGCGCGGCGGCCCTCACCCTCGTCGATGGGCGCGAAGCCGTCGGAGGCGAAGGGGTCGGTGTTGTCCCCGGTCGCGATGTAGAGCTCGCCGTGCTTGTCGAAGGCGATCGAGCCGGCCATGTGCGAGTTGGCCCTACCCTCGCCCCGCAGGGTGGGGATGGCGAGCAGCCGCTTCTCGGAGGCGGGGTCGATCGTGTTGCCCGTGACGGTGAACCGCGACAGATTGATCCGCTTCTCGGTCTTGTCGGAGTTCAGGAGATACAGCCAGTGGTTCTCGGCGAAGCCGGGGTCCAGTGCCAGGCCGAGGAGACCGTCGGACTGGCTCGTCATCTCCGGCGTGTAGGCGAAGTCCAGGGCGGTCGTGACCTTGAGTGTCTGCTGGTCGATCACCTTGACCTTGCCGGTGCGCTGGATGAAGAACACCCGGCGGTCGGGCGCGACGGCCAGTTCGAAGGGGTCGGCCAGATCGCTGGTGGCGAGCGGCGTGCGCTGGAAGGCGCCCGTCTTGCCCGCGGTGCAGTCACCGGGCTTGTCGCCCGCGGCCCACTGGATACCGCCGAGCAGATGCTTGAGGAAGGCGGCCTCGTCGAAAGCGGCCTTGGCGTGCCCGCCGGCGGTGAACCAGGAGCGGCCGCCGTCGTAGTTCTGGCACCAGGACCACGGGTGGTCCACGCCCTCGTCGAGCCCGGTGATGCCGTCGCGCACCTTGATCTGCGCGAGCGTGTGGACCTTGCCGGTGGGGTTGGTGCGCCAGTTGTACCACTCCTCCGAGCGCTCCCAGAGTTCCGGGAGACCCTTGGTGGAGGGGTGCGCCTTGTCGAGGACCTTGACCCGCCCGGTCTGGACGGCGGGGTGCTTGTCGAAGATGGCGCCGACGAGACCCTCGTACCAGGTCCAGTCGCGCTCGCTGGCCGAGGCCGCGTGCAGACCGACCCAGCCGCCACCGCCGCGGACGTACTTCTGGAGCGCGGCACGCTGCGCGGCATCCAGCAGATCGCCGGACTCCGGCGTGGAGTTGGTGTTGTTGAAGACGATCGCCTGGAAGCGCGCGAGGTTCGCGTCGGTGAAGGCGGCGGCGTCGTCGGTGGCCTCGACCTCGAAGTCGTTCTCACTGCCCAGCTTCTTGATGGCCTCGATCCCGGCGGGGATGGAGTCATGGGTGAAGTTGGTGACCTTGGAGAAGACCAGGACCCGGTAGGCCGCGGCCGCTTCGGCTCGCGGGGGCGAGGCCAGGCCGAGCCCGACGACGAGCGCAAGAAGTGCCGTGACGACGGTGGAATGGAAGAGGATTCTTCGGCGGAGCCGTGTGCGATGCCTGCTCATTGCGCTCCCGGTGGCTGGTGTGCGGACCGTGAATTAGAAAGCGCTTTCTAGATACGTCGCACAGCGTAGGTTCCGGCCTCACAGGGGGTCAATGGGTCGGGAGCGGCCCGTGTGGAGCGATCGCGCATGCGCGCAGGGGGAGTTGGGACGCCGCGAGGCGAGTGTCGGTGCGGCGTCGTACGGTCGTCCCATGGCGACCGCCGACGACGTACGCAAAATCGCGCTCTCCCTGCCGGGGGCGCTGGAGAAGCTCTCCTGGGGGCTGCCCACGTTCCGTGTGGACAAGGGCAAGCTGTTCGCCTCGCTGGACGACGAGGACAAGGTGCTGGGGGTGAAGTGCCCGAGGGAGGACCGCGAGGAGCTGATCGCCGCCGAGCCCGAGAAGTTCTTCATCCGGGTCGGCCACGACGACCAGTGGCCCTGGCTGCGCGTGCGGTTGGCGGCACTGGAGGACGAGGAGGAGCTCCGTGCGATCCTCCTCGACTCCTGGCGCCAGGCCGCTCCGAAGAAGCTCCTGGCCGCGCACCCCGGTCTGTCGGTGCCGGAAGAGCGCTGAAGGCCGGCTCCCGACTGGCAGGGGCAGATGGCCGGGGGCTACCGCCCGCGTCCGAGGAAGCCGCTGATCCGCTCGCGCAGAGCCTGCGCGTCGAGGCCCTGCGCTGCCAGATGCTCGTCCAGGGAGCCGTAGCGGCGCAGTTCCTCGCGGGAGACGCCGAGGCCGAGGATCCGGTGCGCCACGTCCGCCAGGGCGTCATTGGCGGCGGTGGTCGATGTGCCGGCGAGATAGGGCTCGACGAGTACGACGTCCGCGGCCCGCGCCCCGGCCACCGCCGCGCGCAGCGCCTCGCCGTCGAAGGGCCGCACCGTGGTGGCGTAGAGCACGGTCACATCGAGACCCTCCGTGGCGGCGAGGACGTTGTCCAGCATCGGGCCGACCGCGACGACCACGCCGGCGTGCCCCTCGCGTACGCGGAGAAAGCGGGCGCCGTCGACATCCAGACCCTGCGCGTTCGACTGGAGCGACAACCGGACGTACACCCGGTCGTCCCCCGCCACCGCGTGCCGGATCAGCGACTCGGCCTCGTCCGGATGGCCGGGCACATGGACCGTCCAGCCCTCCAGAGTGTCGAGCAGCGCCACATCGCCCGGTGACATATGGGTGAAGCCGCCCGCCGGCCAGTCGTAGGACGCGCCGGCGCTCACCAGCACACCGCCCACGTCCTGGTGGCCGAAGTCGAGCTTGACCTGCTCGAAGGGCCGTTCCACCAGGAAGCTCGCGAAGGTGTGCATGACCGGGCGCATTCCGGCGAGAGCCATCCCGCCGCCGACCCCGAGCAGCAGCTGTTCCCTGATGCCCACGTTGATCACGCGGTCCGGGTGCCTGCGATGCGCCCCGTCGAAGCCGTCCCTGCTGATCTCGGCGAGCACGACGGCGAGCCGCGCGTCCTCGTCCAGCAGGCGGCTCGTGGTCGCGATGAACCGGTCACGCATCGTGTCCATGATCAGAATCCCCTCGTGGTGTGTGTCCGTGTGCCGCGGTCCGGGCGGTGCGGCGGTTCAGTCGTTCTTGGGTTCGACGCGGGCGACGACGGCCCGCGGCCGCCCCGGATGCGGGGCGATGTACGCGGCGTGCAGCGCCTCGTGGTCCCGGCCGTCCACGGTCTGCGCCGACCAGCCGGCGGCCTCGAAGCGGGAGGCGATGCCGCCGGGCCAGCCGTGGGTGGCGGAGGAGTTGTCGATCACGAGCGTGTGCAGCCGCTCCACACCGGCGGGCCCCGCGTAGGCGATGGCCTCGTGGTTGCTGCCCTCGTCGAGTTCGGCATCCCCGATGAGGACCCAGACGTTCGGATCGGTCAGGCCGCGGGCCCTCAGCCCGAGGGCGGTGCCGACGGCGAGGGGCAGCCCGTGGCCGAGCGAGCCGCTGCCGATCTCGACCCCAGGTACCAGCGTCCGGTCGGGGTGGTGCCCGAGAGGTGAGTCGTACGAGCCGAAGCCGGGCAGCCATGCCTCGGGGAAGAAGCCCTTGGCGGCGAGGACCGCGTAGTACGCCATCGGTCCGTGCCCCTTGGAGAGGAGGAACCGGTCGCGGCCGGGTGCGTCGGCGGTGGCGGGCGAGACCCGCAGGACGCGGTCGTAGAGCACCCAGAGGGCGTCGAGCGTGGAGGTCGCCGCGGGTCCGTGCTTCTCGTCGCCCGTCATCAGGGCCATCAGCCGAGAGAGGTCCGATGTGTCGAGGCGAGGCGCTTCGAGGCCGGGTGCGTCGCGGTGCGTCGCGGTGCGTCGCGTTGCGGCCGGGTGCTGCGAGGTCTCGTGGTGCGCGCTCGGGTGATGCGGCGAGGTCCGGTGGGATCGCTGCTCGCGTGGTCGCTGTCTTCGTCATGAGGACCACCGTGCAACCTCAGGTTTGGTTGAGGTCAAGCGCTCCTGTGGGCCGGTCCGGTATGCGCCGTCCGTGCGGAAAGGGGTTCGTGACCACCCGGGGAAGTGCGGTATTGTTCTCATGCGCGTTCGGCCGGGGGAAACCCCAGGTCAGACGGGCACCGGGACGTGGCGCAGCTTGGTAGCGCACTTGACTGGGGGTCAAGGGGTCGCAGGTTCAAATCCTGTCGTCCCGACCAGCGACTTCGCAGGTCGGAGGCCGTATCGGAATCATCCGGTACGGCCTTTTCGGTTTTCCGTGGCCGTACCATCGGTTCCTGGCATGGACATCACTGTGAGCTGGGGACTGGTCGCGCTCGCCGCCGCGGCCGCGCTGGTCGGGTTCTCCAAGACGGCGGTCAGCGGTGCGAACACCGTCAGTCTGGCGGTCTTCGCCGCCGTACTCCCTGCCCGGGAGTCGACAGGCGTCCTCCTTCCCATCCTGATCGCCGGCGATGTGGTCGCGGTGCTCACCTATCGGCGCCATGCGCACTGGCCGACGCTGCTGCGGCTGTTCCCGGCGGTCGCCGCGGGCGTCGTGGTCGGCACCGTGTTCCTGTTCTGGGCCGACGACCAGGTCGTGCGTACCTCGATCGGGGCGATTCTGCTGCTGATGGCCGGCGTCACCGGACTGCGCCGCCGGTCGGCAGGGGACGAGGAACCGCCGTCGTCGGAGAGCCGGCGGGGCCGGCTGAAGGCGCGTTCGTACGGGGTGCTCAGCGGGTTCACCACCATGGTCGCCAACGCGGGCGGTCCGGTCATGTCCCTGTATCTGCTCTCCGCGGGCTTCCGGAAGCTGGGCTTCCTGGGCACGTCCGCGTGGTTCTTCCTGATCGTCAATGTGTCCAAGGTGCCGTTCAGCGTGGGGCTCGGGCTCATCGACCGGACCTCGCTCCTGCTGGACGCGGTCCTCGTCCTGTTCGTCCTGCCGGGAGCGATGCTCGGGAAATGGTGCGCGGACCGCATCGACCAGGTGCTCTTCGAACGGCTGGTCATCGCGGCGACCGTGCTCGGCGGTCTCCAACTGCTGCTGTTCTGACAGCCGTTCGAGCACCTGCTCCGAAGACCGGCCGAGAACGGCGCCCTCGCCGGCGGGTGTACTTTCCGGCGCCTTTGCGCGGGTGCACCATGGCCGGACCGACCGGTGGCCGGCCGCCGGTCCTTCTGCCGCCCCGGAGGCGCCGCGTGGCCAGAGCCGATCACGCCAGGCTCGACGACCTGTACCGCGACCCCTATCCGCTGTACGAGCGAGCCCGACGGAGCGAGGGCCTGACCTTCGTCCCCGAGTTCGATGCCTGGCTGGTCGCGCGGGACGAGGACGTACGGGAGGTCCTGCGCAGACCGGAGGACTTCTCCTCGCGGCGGGCCCTGCTGCCCGACGTGCTGCCCTCGCCCCCGGCCATGGAGATCCTCGGCCGGGGGTTCGGCGGCCGCCCCACCGTGGTCTCCAGCGACGGGGCGGCCCATCAGCGCCATCGGGCTCCGCTCAGCAGGGGGCTGTCGGCCGCGCGGGTCGCCGCCCTGGTGCCGTTCGCCGTCGAGCGCGCCGGGACCCTCGTCGACAGCTTCGCGGCGGACGGGCGTTTCGAAGTGATGGAGACGTACGCCCGGCAGTTGCCCGGCCAGGTCGTCGGACGGCTGATCGGCCTCGACCCGGTGGACGTACCGGCCGTCGTGTACGGCGGCCACCGCGCCGAGCAACTGCTGTTCCGCCCGCTCGGAACGGACGAACAGATCAGGGCCGCCGAGGACGTCGTCGCCCTCCAGAGACTCCTGGACGGCCATGTGCGGGAGCGACGCGAGAACCCGCGCGACGACCTCTGCTCGGGCATGGTCGCGGCGCTCGCGCCCGGTGACGGCGAACTCACCCTCGACCAGCGCCACGAGCTCGTCTCCCATCTCCAGAACTTTCTGATCGCCGGACACCTCACCACCACCGCGCTGATCGGCACGGCCTTCCTGCATCTGCTGAGCGACCGCCCCCAGTGGGAACTGCTCTGCGCGGAACCCGAGTTGATCCCGGCCGCGGTCGAGGAGGCCGCGCGCTACGACAGCGTCGTGCAGGCTGGCGGGTCACCACGCGGCCCGTCACCGTCGCCGGGACCGAGCTGCCCGAAGGAGCAACGCTGCTGGTGGCGTACGGATCGGCCAACCGGGACGAGCGGCGCCACGAGCGGGCGGACGTCTTCGACATCACGCGTCCCCCCTCGCGGCAGCATGTGGCCTTCGGGCACGGGGCGCACGGCTGCCCCGGCTCCCGGCTCGCCCGTGAACAACTGCGGCTCACCCTGGAGCTGTTCACGCGCCGTATGCCCGGGCTGCGCATCGACGAGGACCGGCCACCGCCGGTGATGCTCCCCACGCTGATCCACCGCTCACCTCAGGCCCTGCACCTCGTCCACTGAGAGGCCGGGGCTTCCGGGGCCCTCGGTCGGGGCCGCGAGCCGCGGCGACGTAGCCTCGGGCCATGACCGGCACGCACATCCTGATCCTCGGCGGCACGGCCGAGGCGCGGCAGCTCGCCACCGAGCTCGCCGTGCCCGGCGGCGCCCGGGTCACCACCTCGCTCGCCGGGCGGGTGGCACGGCCGCGGATGCCGGCCGGTGAGGTGCGCATCGGCGGATTCGGCGGCGCCGAGGGACTGGCCGCCTGGCTGCGCGCCGAGCGTGTGGACGCCGTCGTGGACGCCACCCATCCGTTCGCGGAAGTGATCAGCACCCATGCCGCCCGGGCCGCGGCGCTCACCGGCACCCCGCTCGTCGCCCTGCGCAGGCCCGGTTGGCACACCGGCCCCGGCGACCGGTGGCACGACGCGCTCTCCCTCGCAGACGCCGCGGCGCAGCTGCCGGCCCTGGGGCAGCGGATCTTCCTCACCACCGGGCGGCTCGGCCTCGCCGCCTTCGCCGGACTCGCCGAACTGCACTTTCTCGTACGGTCCGTGGAGCTCCCCGAACCGCCCCTGCCGCCGCACACCGAGACGGTCCTGGCCCGCGGCCCGTTCACCGTCGACGGTGAGCTGGACCTGATGCGGACCCACCGCATCGATGTGCTGGTCACCAAGGACAGCGGGGGACCGGCCACCGCGGCCAAGCTCGAAGCGGCCCGGTCGCTGGGGCTGCCGGTCGTCGTGGTCCGCCGGCCGCCCGTGCCCGAAGGAGTACCGGCCGCCGAGGACGTACCCGGAGTGCTCGCGCTGCTCAGCCGCGCCGCAGCAGATAGGTGTCCATGATCCAGCCCTTGCGGGCGCGTGCCGCGGCCCGCAGTTCCTCGATGCGGTCCGACACCTCCGACAGCCGGCCCGACACCAGGATCTCGTCCTCCGTGCCCACGTACGCGCCCCAGTAGATGTACAGGTCCTGGTCCAGATGGCGGGTGAACGCCTGCCGGGCGTCGAGCATCACCACCACGTCGTCCACCCCCTCCGGCCAGCCCTCGGCGAGCCGTCGGCCGGTGGTGATCTGCACCGGGCGCGCGACCCGGTTCAGACCGGTGCGATGCCGGGCCAGCAGGGCGGAAACGCTGCTGATACCGGGAACGACCTCGTGGTCGAAGGCGACCGCGCCGCGTTCCAGGATCTCTTCCAGGATGCCGAGTGTGGAGTCGTACAGCGCCGGATCGCCCCAGACGAGGAAGGCCCCGCACTCGTCGGCGGCCAGTTCCTCGGCGATGAACCGCTCGTAGAGATCGGCGCGGCGGCGGCGCCAGTCGTCGACTGCGGGGGAGTAGTCCGATGTCTGACGGTCCCGCTCCGGATCGCGGGCCTCGACGAGCCGGTATCCGGGGTCGTCGATGTGCGCGTCGAGAATGTCCCGGCGCAGCCGGGTCAGATCCGCCTTCTCCTCACCCTTGTCGAGGATGAAGAAGGCATCCGCCTTGTTCAGCGCCTTGACGGCCTGGAGCGTCAGATGGTCGGGGTCGCCCGCCCCGATGCCGATCACATAGATCTTCCTCACCCCGCCGAGTCTGCCCCATCCGGCTGATCGCGGGACCTACCGGGGTCCGCGGTCGCGGCATATCCTCCGACCATGCGTGTCGCACTCTTCGTCACCTGCGTCAACGACGCGATTTTTCCGGCCACCGGCATCGCGACCACGAGACTCCTGGAACGGCTCGGAGTGGAGGTGGACTTCCCGGCCGGGCAGACCTGTTGCGGCCAGCCCCAGTTCAACACTGGGTACCGGCGCGAGACGCGGCCCCTGGTCGAGCGGACGGCCCGGGTCTTCGAGGAGTACGAGTACGTCGTCACCCCGTCCGGCTCGTGCGCGGCGATGGTGCGCGACCACTATCCGCAGTTCGGGGAGACCGGTCTGCCGTCGCGGACGTACGAGCTGACGGAGTTCCTGGTCGACGTCCTCGGGGTCACCGACGTCGGCGCGTACTTCCCGCACACCGTGACCTACCACCCCTCCTGCCACGGCCTGCGCATGCTGCGGCTCGGGGACAGACCCCGCAGGCTCCTCGAAGCGGTCAAGGGCCTGGAGCTGCGCGAGCTCCCCGGCGCCGAGGAGTGCTGCGGCTTCGGCGGCACCTTCGCCGTCAAGAACCCCGATGTCTCCGCGGCCATGGGCCAGGACAAGGTCCGAAACGCCGTCGCCACCCGGGCCTCCGTCCTGTGCGGCGCGGACAACTCCTGTCTGATGCACATCGGCGGCATCATCCGCCGCCAGGACGAGCCGCTACGCGCGCTGCACATCGCCGAGATCCTCAGCGCCACGGAAGAGGAGCCCCACGTATGAGCGGGACGTATCTCGGTATGCCGTCCTTCCCCGCCGCCGCCAAGGAAGCGGTGCACGACGCGACCCTGCGGGCCAATCTGCGGCACGCCACCCACACCATCCGCGACAAGCGGGCCAAGGCCGTCGCCGAGCTCGCCGACTGGTCGCTGCTGCGGGAGGCGGGCAAGGAGATCAAGGACCACACGCTCCGTCACCTGGACCGCTATCTGGTGCAGTTGGAGGAGCGGGTGACCGCGGCGGGCGGCGTGGTGCACTGGGCCGCCGACGCCGACGAGGCCAACCGCATCGTCGCGGATCTGGTCAAGGCCACCGGCGAACGGGAGGTCGTCAAGGTCAAGTCCATGGCGACGCAGGAGATCGGCCTCAACGAAGCGCTGGAGGCCGAGGGCATCGCCGCGTACGAGACGGACCTGGCCGAGCTGATCGTGCAGCTCGGCGACGACCGGCCCTCCCACATCCTGGTCCCCGCCATCCACCGCAACCGCGGCGAGATCCGCGACATCTTCCGCAGCCGGATGGCGGACTGGGGGCGGGCGGCGCCCGACGGACTGTCCGACACCCCGGCCGAACTCGCGGAGGCGGCCCGGCTCCACCTCCGCGAGAAGTTCCTGCGCGCCAAGGTGGGCGTTTCCGGGGCCAACTTCATGGTCGCCGAGACCGGAACCCTGGTCGTCTTCGAGTCCGAGGGCAACGGACGCATGTGTCTGACCCTGCCCGAGACCCTGATCTCCGTCGTCGGCATCGAGAAGGTCGTGCCCAGCTGGCGGGATCTCGAAGTCTTTCTCCAGACCCTGCCCCGCTCCTCGACGGCTGAGCGGATGAACCCGTACACGTCCATGTGGACCGGGACGGCGGACGCCGACGGGCCGCAGGCCTTCCATCTGGTCCTTCTCGACAACGGCCGCACCGACACCCTCGCCGACGAGGTCGGCCGGCAGGCACTGCGCTGTATCCGTTGCTCCGCCTGCCTGAACGTGTGCCCGGTGTACGAACGCGCCGGCGGTCACGCCTACGGCTCGGTCTACCCCGGCCCCATCGGAGCCATCCTCAGCCCTCAACTGCGCGGCATCCGGAGCGACATCGACGCCTCCCTGCCGTACGCCTCGTCGCTCTGCGGCGCCTGCTACGAGGTCTGCCCCGTGGCCATCGACATCCCCGAAGTCCTCGTCCATCTGCGGGAGTCGGTCGCGCAGCAGGGCGGCAAGGGGCACCGGCTGGAGAAGGCCGCGATCATGGCGGCGGGCTGGGTGCTCAATCACCCCGGCGCCCTCGCCGCCGGTGAGCGCCTCGCGTCGAGGACCCGCAGATTCCATCCGGCGAGACCGCCCGGCGCCGGCGGATGGACCGCGAGCAGGGAACTGCCCGAAGTGCCCGCGGAGTCCTTCCGCGACTGGTGGAAGAAGAACCGCGGATGACCTCCTCACGTGACCGCATCCTCGGCCGGATCCGAACTGCCGTCGGCGACGGGCCCGACGTGCCCGAAGCCGCACGCGACTATCTGGCCACCCACACGCCGGACGATCCGGCCGTCGTCCTGGACCTGCTGCACGAGAACCTCGCCGACTACCGGGCGATCGTGCACCGCAGTACGCCATCGGCGCTGCCGGGACTGATCGGCGAACGGCTGGCCGGGCACGGAGCACGGTCGGTCGCGGTGCCGGACGGCTTGCCCGAGGACTGGCTCGCGGCCACCGCCGCCGAACGGCGCAGTGACGCCGGACCGCTCACGGCGTACGAACTCGACGCGACCGACGCCGTGGTCAGTGGCTGCGCGCTCGCGATCGCCGAGACCGGCACGATCGTGCTCGACGCCGGCCCCGGACAGGGCCGCCGGGCACTCACCCTCGTCCCCGATCTGCACATCTGCGTCGTCCGCGCCCCCGAGCAGGTCGTCGCCTCGGTGCCGCAGGCGATGCCGCGCCTGGACCCGACCCGCCCGCTGACCTGGATCTCCGGTCCGTCCGCCACCAGCGACATCGAACTGGACCGCGTCGAGGGCGTCCACGGCCCCCGCACCCTGGAAGTGATCCTTCTCCAGGGGTGAGACCCCGGCTAGAGCGCCAGCCGGGGAGCCTCGGCGACCGGGTCCACCGGGCCGTCGAGCCGCCCCGCGAGTTCACGCGCCCAGGCGGCGAGACCGGACACGTCGACACCGTGCGGGTCACCGAATCCGACGATCCGGTCGGCGCCGCGCAGCAGCAGACGCGCCCCGCCCGTGCCATTGCCGCGGGCGGCATGCGTCAGACCCACCGCGAGCTGCGCCAGGCCCCGCCACAGCTCACGCTCCTCCTCGGGTCCGGACTTCCACGCGTCCTCGAACACCTCGTGCGCGTGGAACGGTTTGCCCGCGTCCAGCAGCCGCTGCGCCTGGGCCAACGTCTCCTCGGGGGAGCGCACGATCCCCTCGGGCTGCCGCTCCACACCGGGCGCACCGTACGGCAGCGGCCGCCCGAGCCCGTCGCGGGGCCGGGCGTTGCGTGCGCGCCCGTCGTCGTCTCGGTCCCTGCGTGATGCGTCCACGTTCCCGATTGTCCCTCCCGCCCCGCCGGACCTGCATCCGCCCGCCCGGCCGGGCGTCAGCCCGTGCCGGAGAGTGGGGTAGTGTTTCTCCTGCGTGCCCGGCCGGGAACGGCGCAGGTACGCATCGGGACGTGGCGCAGCTTGGTAGCGCACTTGACTGGGGGTCAAGGGGTCGCAGGTTCAAATCCTGTCGTCCCGACCAGCGTTTACGCGGGTCAGAGGTCGTATCGGAACATCCGGTACGACCTTTTCGCGGTTCACCACCCGCCCCCGACGAGCGCGATCGGCGGACGCCCAGGGTGGGCGAACGCGGCGCCGATGCGTCCTTGCCCAGCAGTGCCTCGGCGACGCCGGCGCCGAGCGTGTCGGCGAGCTGCTCGACCCGCGCACGGGCGCCGCGCGCGCCCTGGCCCACGAGAACGGCGGCCTTCTCACCCTCGTTGAAGCAGGTCCGCCGCGCGGGTGATGTCGGCGTCGTCCGGCACCGGGGCGTAGGGAGCCATGCCGAGGCTGGACGGGACCATCGTGAACTCGTGTGTGGGCGGGGTGTATTCGAGTTCCTGGACAGGTCGACCTCCTGCGGGTACGAGCCGCCCATGGCGCTGCGGTTCGTTCGACCGGCGATGGCGACGACGGTCAGGGCTTCAGGAGCGTCTTGATCATTCCGTCCTGCTTCTGCTGGAACATCTCGTACGCCTTCGGCGCGTCCTCGAGCGGCATGGTGTGGGTCGCGAACCCCTCCACGCCGAGCAGGTCCTCGTCCGACAGCAGCGGCAGGATGTCGGGCACCCAGCGCCAGACGTTGGCCTGGCCCATGCGCAGCTGGATCTGCTTGTCGAACATGGTCAGCAGCGGGAGGGGATCGGCGGCGCCGCCGTACACACCCGAGATCGAGATGGTGCCGCCGCGCCGCACGATGTCGATCGCCGAGTAGAGGGCGTTGAGCCGGTCGACGCCCGCGCGCTCCATCACGCGTTCGGCGACGGCGTCGGGCAGCAGCCCGGTGATCCACTGAGCGGCCTTCACCACCGGCGCGCCGTGGGCCTCCATGCCCACCGCGTCGATGACGGCGTCGGTGCCCCGCCCGTCGTTCAGATCGCGGACGGCGTCGCCGAGGTTCTTGCCATGCCGGCGAAGGTCGAGCCCCTTGACGCCGTGGGCGGCCGCACGGGTCAGCCGGTCCGGGACCAGGTCGACACCGATGACGAGCTCGGCGCCGCGGTGCCGGGCGATGCGTGCCGCCATCTCACCGATCGGTCCGAGGCCGAGAACGGTGACGGAACCGCCCTTCGGGATGCCGGCGTACTCGACGGCCTGCCAGGCGGTGGGCAGGACGTCGGACAGATAGACGAACCGCTCGTCGCCCGGGCCGTCGGGCACCTTGATCGGCAGGGTGTTGCCGAACGGAACCCTGAGGAACTCGGCCTGCCCGCCCGGGACCTGACCGTAGAGCTTGGTGTAGCCGAACAGGGAGGCGCCGGTGCCCCGTTCGCGGTTCTGCGTGGTCTCGCACTGGGACTGGAGCCCCTGCCCGCACATGAAGCAGTCACCGCAGGAGATGTTGAACGGGATGACGACGCGGTCGCCGACGGAGAGGGCGGAGACGTCCGCGCCGACCTCCTCGACCACGCCCATGGCCTCGTGGCCGAGGATGTCGCCCGGGTCCAGGTAGGGGCCCATCACCTCGTACAGATGGAGGTCCGAGCCGCAGATCCCGGTGGAGGTGACGTTCACGATCACGTCCGTCGGTTCCTCGATCCGAGGGTCGGGCACGGTCTCCACCCGCACGTCCCGCTTTCCCTGCCAGGTCAGTGCTCGCATGCTGTCCTCCTCATGTCGTGACGGCTCGACCGGCGTGATGTCTTCCGAGTCCCCCGGATATCGGCACTCATCCCAGACCGAACAGCGGGCTGCCGACGCTCCGGCGAGCGGCGGCCCGCTGCCGTGGCTGGCCGCTGTTCGAGGACGCCACCGGGACCGTGCTCGGCCCGGGCGCGCGCGCAAAGCCCCCTCGGCCGTCCTGCGAGCCATGGACCGGGAGGCGGCGTACTCCGGGCTGGTCACCGGCCTGCGGACAGCGGCGGGCGCACCGCGCTGAATGGGCAGGCGGGTCGTTTGAGGCGCAGGTGAGCGGTTACTCGCCCAGCGTTCGGTCCGGGAAACGGGGGTGAACCGCCGAAGGAGCGTCATGACCACCTACGGATACTTTCTCTCGTCCGAGGAATTCACCCCCGCAGAGCTGCTCGCCCAGGCCAGGGCCGCCGAACAGGCCGGCTTCGAGGCCCTGGCCATCTCGGACCACTTCCATCCGTGGAACGACGAACAGGGGCAGAGCTCCTTCGTGTGGTCGATGATCGGCGCACTGTCCCAGGTCTCGTCACTGCCGGTGACCACCTTCGTGACCTGCCCGACGGTCCGGATGCATCCCGCGATCAACGCACAGGCGGCGGCCACCGCCGCGGTGCTCACCGAAGGACGCTTCCGCTTCGGGATCGGCACCGGCGAGGCTCTCAACGAGCACATCTACGGCGACGCCTGGCCGGAGGCCGACCAGCGGATGGAGATGCTGGAGGAGGCCGTCCAGGTCATGAACCACCTCTTCACCGGCAAGCAGGTCTCCCACCACGGCAAGCACTACACCGTCGAGAACGCCCGCCTCTACACCGTCCCCGACCAGCCGCCGCCCCTCTATGTCTCCGGCTTCGGACCGCAGGCCGCCACCCTCGCCGGACGCATCGCGGACGGACTCGTCACGATGATGCCGGACGAGAGCCTGGTGGAGCAGTTCCGCAAGGCAGGCGGCGGGCAGAAGCCGGTGATCGGCGGGCTCAAGGTGTGCTGGGGCACCGACCGCGACCAGGCGGTCAAGACCGTGCACCGGCTCTGGCCGAACCAGTTCCTGCCCGGTGAACTCGCCCAGATCCTGCCCACCCCCAAGCACGTCGAGCAGGCCAGTGAGCTGGTCACCGAGGACATGGTGCGTGACGGCGTGACCTGCGGTGATGACATCGATGAGCATGTGGCGACCGTCGGGGCCTACGCGAAGGCCGGATTCGACGAGGTCTACGTCAACCAGATCGGACCCGAACAGCAGGGGTTCTTCGACTTCTACCGCACCAGCGTCCTGCCCCGGTTGCGGGACGCAGGCTGACCCCGGAGGAACCATGGCCCTCACCCAGCGCCCGACCGTCGACGAGTCGTACTGGATGGCCACGACCGCCGCCACGGACCATCCGCCCCTGCGGTCGCGGACGACGGCGGACGTGGCGGTGATCGGCGGCGGCATCGCCGGGCTGGTCACCGCCTGGGAACTCAGGCGGGCCGGTCTGGACGTCGTCGTCCTGGAGGCCGACCGGATCGCCTCGGGCGTCACCGGCTACACGACCGCCAAGCTGACCTCCCTGCACGGACTGCACTACGCACAACTGGAGGCCAGGCACGGCGGCGAGAGCGCAGCGCTGTACGCGCTCTCCCAGCAGGACGCCGTCGAGCACGTGGCCGCGCTCTGTGCCGAGCTGGGCATCGACGCCGATCTGGAACGGGTCCCCGCCTTCACCTTTGTGGAGGATCCGAAGCGGGTGGACGAGGTGCGCGCGGAGGCCGACACCGCGCGCAGGGCCGGCCTGGAGGCCACCTTCGTGACCGACACCGAACTGCCCTTCCCGGTGGCCGGAGCGGTACGCGTGGAGGGCCAACTGCAGTTCCATCCCCGCACATTCCTCCTCGGTCTCGCCGAACGGTTCGTCCGGGCCGGCGGCCGCATCCATGAGCGCACGCGGGTCACGGGCCTGCGGGACGGGCGGCATTGCCACCTCACGACCGAGAGCGGTGCCACGGTCGACGCGAGCGACGCCGTCATCGCCACCCACTATCCGGTCTTCGACCGGACTCTTCTGTTCACCCGGCTGAAGCCCCGCCGTGAACTGGTCCTCGCGGCGCCCGTGCCGACGGCGGACGCGCCCGAGGGCATGTATCTGAGCCCGGAGTCGGGGACGCGGTCGCTGCGCAGCGCGCCGTACGACGAGGGCCGGCGGCTGGTCATCCTCACCGGGGAGTCGTTCGAGCCCGGTGCGGGTGGGGTGCGGGAGCGCTACGCCCGGCTGGAGGCCTGGGCGGATGAGCGGATCGCGGGCTTCGCCGCCGCGGAGAAGACCTACCGGTGGGCCGCGCAGGACAACGACTCGCACGACCACCTGCCGTACGTCGGTCATGCTCATCCTGGTACGCAGCACCTCTATGTGGCGACCGGCTTCGGCGGCTGGGGGATGAGCAACGGGGTCATGGCGGGGCGGCTGTTGATGGCCCACATCGCCGGCGGACCACGCCCGCCCTGGACGGAGCTGTACGACCCCCGCCGGCTGCCGGCCGTACGGGACACGGCCGAACTGGCCACGTTCCAGGCCGGGGTGGCGAAGCACTTCGTCGGAGACCGGCTGCACACGAGCCATGTCGACTCGGTGGAGGAGGTCGCGCCCGGTAGCGGGGCGGTCGTTCGCGTCGGAGGCAAGCACTGCGCGGTCTACCGCGACGCATCGGGAGAGGTCCGGTCCCTGTCCGCGCGCTGCACCCACCTCGGCTGTCTGGTGCAGTTCAACGACGCCGAGCGGACCTGGGAGTGCCCGTGCCACGGCTCCCGCTTCGCCACGGACGGATCCGTCCTGCACGGCCCGGCGACCCGGCCTCTGGAAGAACTCTGACGGACGCGCGAAAGGCGCCCTGAGTGCTCTGACCAGGGATGATTACAGTGACGCTCGGTGTCCGTTTGCGCACTGGGGGTGATGGGGTCAGTGTGAATATGTCGATTCATCTCCTTGTGCAACGCACGAAAGGAAACGTCATGGGTAAGGCGAAGGCCAAGGGCAAGCAGGCCAAGGGCAAGATCAAGGAAACCGCCGGCAAGGCCATGGGCGACCGTGGCATGCAGGCCGAGGGCCACGGCGAGCAGATGGCCGGCAAGGCTCACGAGCAGGTCGAGCGGACCGCCGAGCGGGCCGGCGAGCGCATGAAGCGGCCGTCGGGCCGCTGACGGCGGCTCCCAGCGGCATCGTGCCCCCGGAACGCGTGTCACACGTGTTCTGGGGGCACAGCTGTGCGGGACCGGGGCTCCGCGCCCACGTGGGGCCGGGTTCGGTGACCGGGCCGGGCCGCCGTACGCCCCTCAGGGCTTGAGCGGGTCGTGCCCGAGAGTCATCAGGCCCTGCCGCCATCGCTCGTCATCGGAGTCGGATGCCCGCTCCTGCTGGTCCTCGATCTCCTCCACGACCCGCAGCATCAGCTGCACGTCCTCGTCGGTCAGATCGGCACGCCGCTTGTGCAGGAGGGCCACCACCTGGAGGCCGGTGGCCGCACCCGCGGACTCGGGCAGCGTCTCGGCCGTCTCGGCCGCCTCGCTGGTCCTGAGCCATGCGGTCAGCTCCTGGGACGTCATGTTCACCAACTGGTGAAACTCCTCCCAGAGTGCCTGGCTTTCGAGTGGGTTCAGTTCGCCCATGACGTCACGGGTGACCGCTCTGCCGCACGTCAAACACCTGTGCCGCACGACACACACGGAAGAAGGACGGCGTGGCGGGCATCCGCGGAGTCCCTCTCCGCGGGAGGACGCGGCCGGGACGCGGCGGAGCAGCCTCGCGACCTCGGGGCCGAGCCGCCTCGCGCCCGGCCGACCGCGCCCGGCTCTGCCCGCGCCCGGATGCCCGAGCCCGGATGCCGGAGCCGCCTCGCGCCCGAGCGCGCCCCGGCGGGTCAGGTCACCCGCTGATCCTCGTACAGCACCGGCTGCAGTCTGGCCACCAGCCGGAAGAAGCCGGCCTCGTTCCCCGCCATGCCCAGCGCGTCCAGTGCGTCGTCCGCCTCGGCGATCGGGGCCATCAGCAGCGGCATCGGAACGATGGGCTGCTCCGTGTCGGCGAGCACGGCCCGGGTGGTCTGCAGCAGTCGTACGTACGCCTGCGCCGCCGCGAGTTCGGGATCGGTCATGTCAGTTCCCCCCTAGGAGAGGTGTCGGACCGTCCAGCATCTCGCGCGGCACTGACAATCGATCAGCGGCCGAGTGCCGCACCCCCGTTGATATGCAGAATCTGGCCGGTCAGATAGGCCGCCTCCGGTGAGGCGGCGTACATCACGAGCGCCGCGATCTCCGAGGGAAGGCCCGGCCGGCCGGTCAGTGTCTGACGTACGCGGGAGGCGACGAACTCCGAGGTCGCGCGGTCGCCGAAGAACTCCGTGTCCGTCACGAAGCCGGGGGCGACCGCGTTGACGGTGATGCCCTGAGGGCCGAGCTTCTGCGCGAGTTCGAAGGTGTAGGTGTTGACGGCCGCCTTGGCCCCGCCGTAGGAACCCGGGCCGCGCAGGGCGGCGATCGACGACAGATGGACGATCCGGCCGCCGGGTCGCCGCAGCTGGGGGAGCAGTGCCTCGGTGAGCAGCACCGCGGTGAGGACGTTCGCCGCGAAGTTGCGGCGGTAGCCGTCGGCGATGCCCTCCAGCGTGCCGTCGTGCGACGAGGCGACATTGCCACCCGCGTTCGTCACGAGGACGTCGACCGTGTCGGTGTGCTCGCCGATGAAGCGGGCGGCGCGGCGCACCTGTTCGGGTTCGGAGAGATCCGCCGGGCACCAGCTCACCGTGGACTCGCCGTGTGCGGCGTTGAGTTTGTCCGCCGCCGCACGCAGGACCTCCTCGCGGCGCCCGAGGAGGGTGACCCGGTCGCCGCACGCGGCGAACGCCCCGGCCACGGCGAGCCCGATTCCCGTACCGCCGCCCGACACCACGATCTGCCGTGGACCCACCGCACCCCGCCGTTCTTCTATGTGACCAGAAGTCTTGTCCGTGTACCGGAAGTTACGTATCGGCCGAAGTGGTGTCAAGGTTCGAGCCGGATGCACCGCGGACGTCAACTGATATGTGCATGACGGTTGTTCAAGGACGCGGACATCGCTTACATGAATGCGCCCCTCGCTCCTCCCCGCGCTAAGGAGACCAGCGGTGCCCGCACAGCTCGGCAGCAGGCCCAACAGCAGATCGTTTCGCAGCTCTCCCCTCCTCCTCGCCCTCATGGTTCTCGCCCTCCTGGTCCCGGTGCTCACCGCGACCCCGTTCACGGCGCGAGCCGCGGAGGCCGTGGACTCGGTCCGGGACCCCGTCCCCCGGCAACCGGTCGAATCGGGTCTCGGTCTGGTCGTCGAGGAGTACGCCGCCTTCCCGAAGACCGAACCCGTGCCCGGTCCGGTCACCGACCCGCGGCTGCGCCGCCACGCCCGCATCAGCTTTCTGAGCGAACTGCCCGACCGCTCCGGCCGGATGGCCGTCCCCGACCTCAACGGCAGGCTCTACCTCGTCGAGAACGGCCGGCCGCACGTCTATCTCGACGTCGCGGCCGCCGTCGGCCCCGCCTTCTTCGCCAGCAGCGGCATGGGGTCGGGCTTCGGGTTCGCCACCTTCGCCCCGGACTTCCGCAGCACCGGCAGGTTCTACACCGTCCACACCGAGAAGGCGGACGCCACGACCGCGCGGCCCGACTACGTCCAGCAGGCGGCCACCAACTACCACGGCGTCGTGACCGAGTGGACCGCCGACGACCCGGCCGCCGGCACATTCGCCGGCAGCCGCCGCGAGGTGCTCCGGATCGGGTTCTCCGGCGGCGGGCACGGCATCCAGCAGATCGATTTCAACCCGACGTCCCGACCCGGCGACCGTGACCACGGGCTGCTCTACATCGCCGCCGGCGACGGCGCCCAGGGAGTGAACAACGGCGAGCCGCAGGACCTGTCCCTCCCGCACGGCAAGATCCTCCGGATCGACCCGCGCGGACGCGACAGCGCCAACGGCCGCTACGGCATCCCCGCGTCGAACCCCTTCGTGGGCACCGACGGCGCGCTCGGCGAGATCTACGCGTACGGCATGCGCGACCCGCACCGCTTCAGCTGGGACGCCGCCTCTCCGCACCGCCTCTACCTCGGACACATCGGGGAGCACGCCGTCGAGGGCGTCTACGAGGTCCGGGCCGGGGACAATCTCGGCTGGAGCGAGTGGGAGGGAGCCTTCGTCTACGACAAGGCCGCCGCCGACCCCTGTGACCGGCTGCTGCCGCTCCCCGCGGACGACGCGACGTACGGCTACACCTACCCGGTCGCCGCGTACGACCACGACCCGCCGGCCGGCTGGAACTGCCGGTCCGACCTCGGCCGGGCCATCGTGGGCGGCTTCGTCTACCGCGGCTCCCTCGCCCCGGCGCTGCGCGGCAAGTACCTCTACGGTGACCTGGTGGACGGCCGGCTGCTGTACTCGGAGACGCGCGAGATGCGCCGCGGCTCGGACCGCCTCGCGGACGCCTACCGGCTGATGCTCTTCGACCGCACCGGCAAGCGCGTCACCATGCCGGAACTGGCCGGGGATTCCCGGGTCGACATCCGGTTCGGCCAGGACGCCCGTGGTGAGCTGTATCTGCTGTCCAAGGCGAACGGAAAGATCTGGAAGGTCACCGGGACACGGCAGTTCGCCGACTGCCGGACGAGCGGCACCACGCTGACGCACGTGACCGGGCAGCGGAACTGGGCGCCGGTGACCCCGGCGAAGTGGACCTTCCCGCACGGCCGGGTCACGCTCGCCGAAGCCGGCTCCGCCCGTCCCGGCCCGCGCAGGCCGTTCGAGTACGCCGTACTGAACGCCGGGCCGCGCTTCGGCAGCACCCGCATCGACGCGGAGGTCAGACTCGACACACCGGTCGAGATCAGCAACCGCGATGTCATCATCGTCTTCGGCCACCAGTCGGACACCCGGTTCTACTACGCCCATCTGTCGTCCGACAACACGATCTACCCGCACAACGGCATCTTCGTGGTGAATGACGCCGACCGTGTGCGGCTCGACCACCAGTGGAACGGATCGACCGGTGCGCCGCCCGCCGTCACCGACGCCGCCTGGCACGACGTCCGCGTGGTGCACTGCGCCGACAGCGGCGAGATCGCGGTCTACGTCGACGGCTCGAAGCACCCGCTGATGACGGCCGTCGACACGACCTTCGCCGCGGGCCGGGTCGGCTTCGGCTCGTTCGACAACGTGGGCAGTCTGCGGAATCTGAAGGTCTCCGGACAGCGCGCACGTCAGTAGCCGTCCGGCGTCCCGGCACACCTGTGGGCCCCGTCCGCCCGGACGGGGCCCACAAGGATGCGGCGGAAGTGTCAGACGATCTGGTCGGAGATCTCCGCCTGCTCACGGGCAGTGCCGTACGACTGCGGTGTGCCGTACGAGCGACGCGCGACGAACCACCACACGGTCGCCAGGACCAGCACCGTGACCAGCGCGATCGAGGCGTAGTTCATCGTGTCGCCCGTCACCGGGCTGGACTGCGGCAGGCAGAACAGCACGGTCACACACGCCACCCAGACCACGGCGATCCAGCCGATCGGCTTGCTCCAGCGGCCCAGGCTCCACGGGCCGGGCTCGAAGCGGTCGCCGGCGCGCAGCTTGAGATAGATCGGGATCGCGTACGCCGGGGTGATACCGATGACATTGATCGCCGTCACCGCGCCGTAGGCCGTCGTGGAGTAGAGCGAGGGCAGGGCGAGCAGGCAGGCGAAGCCGACCGACAGCCACACCGCGGGGACCGGGGTCTGGGTGCGGCTGCTGACCTTGCGCCAGATGGCCGACCCGGGCAGCGCGTTGTCACGGCTGAAGGCGAAGACCATCCGACTGGCCGCGGCCACCTCGGCGTTGCCGCAGAACAGCTGCGCCACGATGACCACCAGCAGCAGTGCGGTGGCGCCACCGGTGCCGAGCGCGTCGAGCAGGATCTGCGCCGGCGGTACGCCGGTCGAGCTGTCCAGGGTGCCGGCGTAGTCCTGGATGGCGAACGTCAGACCCGCGAGCAGCGCGAATCCGGCGATCCAGGAGACCCAGATCGAGCGGACGATGCCACGCGCCGCGGAGACGGAGGCGTTGGAGGTCTCCTCCGAGAGGTGTGCGGAGGCGTCGTAGCCGGAGAACGTGTACTGGGCGAGCAGCAGACCGATCGCCGCCACATAGATCGGGCTGTCCCAGCCGGTGTTGTTGACGAACTCGGTGAAGACGAACTCGGGGGACTGGTGGTTCGACGGCACGATGGCGAGCGCGCCGACGATGATCGCCACACCGCCCAGGTGCCACCACACGCTGACGGAGTTGAGCAGGCTGACCAGCCGTACGCCGAAGAGGTTCAAGGTGGCGTGGATCAGCAGAATGCACATGAAAATGATCATGGTGGAGCCGGGTGTGGGGTCAAAACCCCACTGAAGATTCAGAAAGGCACCGGTGAACAGGGCGCAGCCGTAGTCAATACCGGCGATCGCGCCCAGCAGGCCCAGCAGGTTGAGCCAGCCCGTGTACCAGCCCCACTTGCGACCGCCCAGCCGGTCGGCCATGTAGTAGAGCGCACCGGAGGTCGGGTACGCGCTCGTCACCTCGGCCAGCGCCATACCGACACACAGGACGAACAGGCCGACGCCCGCCCAGCCCCAGAGCATCACCGCCGGTCCGCCGGTGTTCAGGCCGAAGCCGTACAGCGTCATGCATCCCGACAGGATCGAGATGACGGAGAAGCTGATGGCGAAGTTGCCGAAGCCACCCATACGGCGGGCCAGAACCGGCTGGTAGCCCAGTTCCCGCAGCCGCTCCTCCTCGTCCTTGGGCGGCGACGGGTCCGACTTCGACCACCTGGGCGGGGATATGGACATCGTTGTACCTCCGGGGGAAAGGAAGATGCACTGAGCGGACAGGGCGAAGGGGAGGTGCTGTGGTGCGAGGGGGGCGGAACGGGACGGCGGCAGCGCTCGGCTACGTACCTGCCTCGTGCGCGGCGGCCAGACATCTTCCGCGGGCACGGAGGAAGACTTCCTCGGCCAGGCCCGCGTCGCCGGGGCTCTGGGTGCGGTACGACCAGGGCGGTGCCGTGTAGTACGGGCCCAACGCCTCGAACACCCGCGCGGCCTCGGCGAACTGGCCCGAGCCCCACAGCGCGTGGGCGAGGTGGTTGAGGTCGAGCAGCGAGGACAGGGCCGGGTTCACATGGTCGAACCAGCCGTCCAGCGCCCGCGTGGCCTCCCGGGTGGCGTCGTCCGTCACCCAGTGCAGGTCCAGCGCACGCTCATGCCCGTTGTCGCGGCGGTAGCGCTCGACGCGGACATAGAGCGGAAGGGCGAGGAGAGCGGAACCGGTCGGGGCGGCGGAGGACGCCCACTGCACGAAGTTGACCGCTTCCGACAGATGTCCGCCCGACTTGCGGGCGTACACGAACTGCAGCATGCGGTGGTACGCCTCGCGGTTGTGCGGGTCCCGTTTGTGGGCCTCCGACAGCAGGCCCCACGGTCCGCGGAAGAGCATGGGGCCCGGCGGGATCTGCCGGTGCTCCTCCAGCCGCTGTTTCTCGTCGAGTTGGGCCAGGGCCAGCAGACACACCCACGGCACCGGGTCGTCGGGTCCCTGGTGGGCGGCGATCCGGCATGCCTCCCACGCCTCGTGCCACAGGTCCTGGGTGCGCTGGTGCTGCTCGCGGTGGGCCCGCAGTGCCCGTTCGACGGAGATCCGGCAGTGCATCACCGTCGCGGCGAGGGAGTGGGGTTCCTCGGCCCGCCAGGCCTGTACGGCGTCGGAGCCGGCCGCCACCGCGGCGAGCACCTGTGTCCGCTGCGTCCAGAGGCCCCAGTCGGAGGTCGAGGCCAGCAGATTCCGCATGGACAGCCAGCGCCCGGTGCGTAAGTCCTGCATGGCGGCGCGCAGTTCATTGTCGTGACCCGCCGGGTGGTACACCGGGCGGTTCTGGTCCTGGGCCATCAGCGCGTAGCCGCCCCCGTCGGTGTACAACGGCGCGGATGTCGCATTCTGGTCGTCATGGGTCCTCTTGGGACAGTGGGGGGTTGGGGCCGGAGTGTAGGTCTCGCACCACGGCCCGTAGTTTCGCCGATCTTACTCAACTGTTCGATGACGACAAGAAGTTGATGAAGTATCGGTCTGTGGACGGTTTCGATCGTTACTTGACGACCGACGTGCCCTGATCCACGCTTCTTTCGTCCACGATCAAGGTTTCCTTCCAGCGAGGGGCGGGTGGCCGATGACCGGCCCGGTGCTTGCCGTAGACCAGGGCACTTCCGGCACGAAAGCGCTGGTCATCTGCCCCGAACGCGGAGTGATCGGCACCGGATCGGCGGCGGTGGAACCCCGCTACGGCGCGGGCGGCAGTGTCGAGGTCGACCCGATGAGCCTGCTGACATCCGTGGTCGACGCGGGCCGCCAGGCCCTTGCCGACGCCGGTGAACCGGTCCACGCGATCGGGCTCGCCAACCAGGGCGAGACGGTGCTGGCCTGGGATCCCGCGAGCGGCGAACCGCTCACCGACGCCCTCGTCTGGCAGGACCGGCGGGCAGAGCCGCTGTGCGAGGAACTCGCCCCGCGCGCCGATGAACTGACCCGGCTGACCGGCCTGCCCCTCGACCCGTACTTCGCCGCGCCCAAGATGGCGTGGATACGCCGCGAACGCACCCGGGACGGGGTCGTCACCACCAGCGACGCCTGGCTGGTCCACCGGCTCACGGGCGCCTTCGTCACCGATGCGGCGACCGCCGGCCGCACCCAGCTCCTCGACCTCGACAAGGTCGCCTGGTCGCCGGAAGCGCTCGGCATCTTCGGCCTGGACGGCGAACGGATGCCGGAGGTCGTCGACGCCGACGGACCCGTCGGCATCACCACCGCCTTCGGCGACGGCATCCCGCTGACCGGGCTCCTCGTCGACCAACAGGCGGCCCTCCTCGCGCAGAGCGTCACCGAACCCGGCAGTGCCAAGTGCACCTACGGCACAGGGGCGTTCCTCCTCGCGCAGACCGGATCGAGCCCGCGCCGCACCGGCAGCGGCCTGGTCAGCTGTGTCGCCTGGCGACTGGGCGGACACACCAGCTACTGCCTCGACGGACAGGTCTACACGGCCGCGTCCGCCGTCCGCTGGCTCACCGGTCTGGGGGTGATCGCGGGCGCGGCCGACCTGGACCCGGTGGGCTCGTCCGTGCCGGACAGCGGTGGCGTCACCTTCGTCCCGGCGCTCGCCGGACTCGCCGCCCCCTGGTGGCGGGGCGACCTGCGCGGCTCACTCACCGGACTCGGACTCGACACCGGCCCAGGGCACCTTGTGCGCGCACTCTGCGAAGGCATCGCCGCCCAGGTGGTCGAACTGACCGACGCGGTCGCCGCCGACCTCGGCCGGCCACTGGCCGGCCTGCGGGTGGACGGCGGACTCACCCGCTCCGCGCTGCTCATGCAGACCCAGGCCGATCTGCTGCAACTCCCGGTCGAGGTATCGGCGTTGCCCGATGCCACCGCGCTCGGTGTCGGCGCCGTCGCCCGGCTCGGCATGGACGCCGCACTGACCACCGACCAGGTGGTGCCGGCCTGGCGGCCCTCCGCCGTCTACGAACCGAGGATCAGCGCCTCGCAGGCGGCCGAACGCCTCGGCCGGTTCCGCGGTGAAGTGGCCGCGCTGCTGGACCGTACGCCCACGGCGGCCAAGGGAGCCGGGACGGCCGGCGTATGACCGTCACCACCGCCGGCGAACTGCCGGACTCCCTCTACGACGTGATCGTTGTCGGCGCCGGAGTCGTCGGTTCGGCCATCGCCCGCGAGCTCGCCCGCCGCCGGCTGCGTACGGCCTTCGTGGACGCCTCCGACGACGTCGGCAACGGAACCTCCAAGGCCAACACGGCGATCCTGCACACCGGTTTCGACGCCGTGCCCGGTTCGCTGGAGGCCCGGCTCGTACGCGACGGACAGCGCCGGCTCGCGGCCTACGCGGCCGAGGCCGGTATCCCCGTCGAACCGATCGGTGCCCTCCTCGTCGCCTGGGACCGGGCGCAGCTGGACACGCTGCCGGCGCTCGCCGCCAAGGCCGAGCGCAACGGCTACCACGAGGCCCGCCTGATCGACGCCGACGAGCTGCGCCGCCGCGAACCGCACCTCGGACCCGGCGCCCTGGGCGCGCTCGACGTCCCCGGTGAGAGCATCATCTGCCCGTGGACGACCACCCTCGCCTACGCCACCCAGGCCGTCCGCGGCGGTGTCGACCTGCATCTCAACTGCCGGGTGCAGAGCGTCACCGGCACCACCCACCATGAACTGGCCACCAGCCGCGGCCTGTTGCGCACCCGCTTCCTCGTGAACGCCGCCGGCCTGTACGCCGATGAACTCGACCGGCAGCTCGGCCACGACACCTTCACCGTCACCCCGCGCCGCGGTCAGCTCATCGTCTTCGACAAGTTCGCCCGCCAACTCGTCCGCCACATCCTGCTCCCGGTGCCGACCGCCCTCGGCAAGGGCGTGCTCGTGTCCCCGACCGTGTACGGCAATGTCATGCTCGGCCCGACCGCCGAAGACCTGGACGACAAGCAGGCCACCGGCTCCACGGCCGAAGGACTCGCGCTGCTGCGCGAGCAGGGCCGGCGGATCCTGCCGGAGCTGGTGACCGAGGAGGTCACCGCCGTCTACGCCGGGCTGCGCGCCGCCACCGAGCACGACGACTTCCAGGTGCGCGCCCACGCCCGGCAGCGGTACATCACCGTGGGAGGAGTCCGCTCCACCGGTCTGACCGCGTCCATGGCCATCGCCGCGTACGTCATGGACCTCCTGTCCGACGTGGGCCTCGACCCCGGTCCGGCCCGCGACCTGGAACCGGTGCGGATGCCGAACCTCGGCGAGGCGTTCCCGCGCCCCTGGCAGCAGGCCGAGCTCATCGCCGCCGACCCGGCGTACGGCACCCTCGTCTGCCACTGCGAACGCGTCTCCCTCGGAGAGATTCGCGACGCGCTGAACAGCACCGTCCCACCCGGCTCCCTGGACGGACTGCGCCGGAGGACCCGGGCCCGCGGCGGTCGCTGCCAGGGATTCTTCTGCGGGCCCGCGGTGCGCGCCCTGTTCGAGGAGGAGCGGCGATGACGGTACGCACGGTCGACGTCCTCATCGTCGGGGCCGGCCCGGCCGGGCTCGCCGCGGCCACCCGCCTGGCCGACGCCGGAGCCGGCCGGGTCGAGGTCGTCGAACGCGAGCAGCAGGCCGGCGGCATCCCGCGCCACTGCTGCCACGGCGGCTTCGGGCTCCGCGATCTGCAGCGGCCGCTCAGCGGCCCCGAGTACGCCCGCCGGCTCGTCCACGACGCCGTACGCTCCGGCGCCCGGCTGCGCACCGGCGTCACCGTCACCGGCTGGGCGGGCCCGCGCACGCTGGAGACGGTAGGACCGGCGGGCCTGGAGACCGTCACGGCACGGGCCGTGGTCCTCGCCACCGGAGCCCGTGAACGCCCGCGCAGCGCACGGCTTGTCCCCGGCACCCGGCCCGCGGGCGTCCTCACCACCGGCGAACTCCAGCAGGCCGTCCATCTGCACGACCAGTGGGTCGGCAGCCGCGCGGTCGTCGTCGGCGCGGAACCGGTCGCCTTCTCCGCGGTACGCACCCTGCGCGCGAGCGGCGCCGAGACCGTCGCCATGGTCACCGAACAGCCCCGCACCCCCGTGCCGTCCCTGCGCCGAGCCGTCCCCCTGCTGGCCAGGACGCACGTCGTCGAACTGCTCGGACGGCGCCGGCTGACCGGTGTACGGCTGCGCCACGAGGACGGGCGGACCGCCACCCTCGGCTGCGACACGATCGTGTTCACCGGTGACTGGATCCCCGACCACGAACTGGCGAGACGCGGCGGGATCACGCTCGACGCGGGCACCCGCGGACCGGCCGTCGACACCGCCTTCCGCACGGCCGAACCCGGTGTCTTCGCCGCGGGGAATCTGCTGCACGGCGGTGAGCGGGCCGGGGTCGCCGCCGAGGAGGGCAGCGCCGCCGCGGAGGAGGTGCTGCGCCATCTCGCGGGCGAGCCGTGGCCGGGGCCCGGGCTGCCCGTACGGGTCGAGAATCCGCTGGTGTGGGCCGTGCCGAACATCGTCCGCCCGCACGGTCCCCAGCCGGTGCGGTTCGTACTGCGACCCCGTACACCGCTGGCGCCACCGCGCGTGCTGGTCAGCCAGGACGGCCGGGTACTGCACCGGCAGCAGTTGTTGCTGCCCGCCCGGCCGGGGCGCCCGCTGCATCTGCGAGCCGGCCGGCTCGACGGCCTGGACCCCGACGGCGGCCCGGTTCTGATCAGCCTCTGACCGGACCCGACAGCTCGTCCGAGCCTGCCGAACGTGACGTCCGATTTCCGCCGGCCCGGCCGCCCGGGCCGTGTCCATACTGGCGGTATGACGATCGAGGACAGCAGGTACGAGGCGGTGAGCAGCCGGGACGCCCGGTTCGACGGCGTCTTCTTCTTCGCCGTCTCCACCACCGGGATCTACTGCCGGCCCAGCTGCCCGGCGATCACCCCCAAGCGCCGGAACGTGACCTTCTACCGCACGGCCGCGGCCGCCCAGGGCGCGGGCTACCGAGCCTGCCGCCGCTGCCGGCCCGACGCGGTACCTGGCTCCGCCGAGTGGAACGCCCGCGCCGACGTCGTGGGCCGCGCGATGCGGCTGATCGGCGACGGAATCGTGGACCGCGAGGGTGTGGCGGGGCTCGCCGGCCGACTGGGCTACAGCGCCCGTCAGGTACAGCGGCAGCTCAACGCCGAGCTCGGCGCCGGCCCCATCGCGCTGGCCCGGGCCCAACGCGGCCACACCGCCCGCGTACTGCTCCAGACGACGACCCTCCAGGCCGCGGAGATCGCTTTTGCCGCTGGATTCGCCAGTGTCAGGCAATTCAACGACACCATGCGCGAGATCTACGCGGCGACGCCCAGCGAGATCCGCTCCGCCCGCCCCGGGCGCACCTCACGCTTCGGACCCGTCGCGGCGGCGAACGGCCGTGCCGGCGTACCCCTGCGGCTCGCCCACCGCGGTCCCTACGCCGCCGTCGAGGTCTTCGATCACCTCGCCTCCCGTGCTGTTCCCGGTATCGAGGAGATCGTCGGCGAACGCGGGTCCCGTACCTACCGGCGCACGCTGCGGCTGCCCGGCGGCGCCGGTGTGGCCGAAGTCGGTGAACAGCCGGGCGCGGGCGGCTGGCTGGAGTGCCGGCTGCATCTGACCGACCTTCGCGACCTGACGACGGCCACCCAGCGCGTGCGCCGCCTGTTCGACCTGGACGCGGACCCGTGCGCGGTGGCCGAACGCCTGGGAGCGGATCCGGCGCTCGCGCCCTTGGTCGCCGCGCGCCCCGGACTGCGCGCCCCCGGCGCGGCCGACCCGCACGAGCTCGCCGTACGCGCCGTGCTCGGCCACGGGGCGACGACCGCGGAGGGACGCCGACGCGGCCACGCGCTCGTCCTCGCACACGGACGTCCCCTGTGCGAACCGAGCGGCGGACTCACCCATCTCTTCCCGGACGCCGCCACCTTGGCGGACGCCGGTCTCGACGACCTCGACCTGCCCGACGCGCGGCGCGCCGCCCTGACCACCCTCACCACCGCCCTCGCCGAGGGCACGGTGACGCTCGACCCCGGCGCCGACCGGGACGAGGCCGAACGCCGACTGCTCGCCCTGCCGGGCATCGACCGATGGACGGCCGGCTACATCCGGATGCGCGCCCTGGGCGACCCCGACGTCCTCCTCACCGACGACCCGGCCGTCCGTGCGGGCATGCGCCGGACGGGCGCCCAGGCGTCCGACACCGAGGCGTGGCGGCCCTGGAGTTCCTACGCCATGCACCACTTCTGGAGCGCACCATGACCGTGCGGAGCACCGAAGCCCTCGCCACCGAAGCAGCCCACCCCACCGAAGCAGCCCTCCCGACGACGGACTGGACGGCACTCGCGGAGGAGATCGACGCGTACGGCTGCGCCCTGACGCCGCGCGTCCTCGATCCGGCCGAGTGCCGGGCGATCGCCGCCCTCTGGGACGAGCCCGAGCGGTTCCGGTCCACGGTCGACATGGCCCGCCACCGGTTCGGCTCCGGCACCTACCGCTACTTCGCCGACCCACTGCCGCGGACCGTCCGGGCGCTGCGCGCCGCGTTCTACCCGCGGCTGCTGCCGATCGCGCGCGCCTGGGCCGAGCGCCTGGGCCGGGCGGCACCCTGGCCCGACGAGCTGGACGACTGGCTGGCGATCTGCCACGAGGCCGGCCAGACGAAGTCCTCGCAGATTCTGCTGCGTTACGGGCCGGGCGACTGGAACGCCCTGCACCGTGACGTCTTCGGAGAAGCGGTCTTCCCGTTGCAGGTGGCCATCGGCCTCGACCGGCCCCGTACCGACTACACGGGAGGCGAGTTTCTCCTCGTCGAACAGCGGCCCCGGGCACAGTCCCGCGGCACGGCGACCCTGCTGGAGCAGGGCCGCGCTCTGATCTTCACCACCCGCGACCGCCCGGTCCGCTCCAGCCGCGGCTGGTCGGCGTCACCGGTACGGCACGGGGTGAGCGCGATCAGGTCGGGGGAGCGGCACACGCTGGGGCTCGTGTTCCACGACGCATCGTGACGAGTCTTCGCGTCACGCCGGACAGGCGGTTCAGGCGATCGACGCGGAGATGATCGCCGACACCGCCAGATTGCACGAGGCCGTCACCCACACCGCCGGATGCGGCTCCGGCTCCACGAGGGTCGCGCCCAGCTTGCCCGGCGTCACCAGGTCCACCACCAGAAACGCGACAGCCATCATCACCAGACCGAGGAGGCCGAACGCTGCCGTCGAGGCAAGGCCCTTGCCGAAGTGGTCGTAGGTCGTCCAGATCGAGGTGAACACGATGCCACCGATACCGAGGAGCGCGGAGCTCAGCAGCAGTGCGGCATTGCGGTTGCGGTCCTCCCATATCTGACGGCCGAGCTTGCCCGGCGTCAGCAGGTCGATCAGGACGATCCCGAGGATCAGGAGGACCACACCGAGTGCGCCGTAGGCGGTCGCGCGGCCAAGTCCGTTGACGATGTCGCTCATTGAGGGGCCGGTCTCCGTGTCGATGAGGTTGATGCCGGTCAAGGGCGCGCAAAATCTACCGCACGGCCCTCGGAGTGGATCAGGCGCCCGCCGCACCCGTATGGAGTAGCAGTACCGAGGGTGGGCGGCCGGGCGGGACGAGAGTGGTCACATGCGCCTCCGCGGCGGCATTCCACCCTTCGCGCCCCACCAGCACCGGGAGACACTCATGGCCCGCCTCAACCGACGTGACCTCGGACTGCTCGCGCTGCGCCTCGGCACCGGAACGGTGCTCGTGGCGCACGGATCGCAGAAGCTGTTCGGCTGGTTCGGCGGCGGGGGCATCGACGGCACGGCCAAGGGCATGGAGGCCATGGGCTACCACCCCGGCCGTCAGAGCGCGATCGCCGCCGGGCTGGGGGAGGCGGGCGGCGGCGTGCTGCTCGCGCTGGGCCTCGCCACGCCGGCCGCCGGAGCGGCGGCGGCGGGCGCGATGGCCGGCGCGGTGGCGGTCCACGCCCCCGCCGGGTTCTTCGCCCAGGAGGGCGGCTTCGAGTACCCGGCGTTCCTCGGCTTCACCGCGGCAACCGTGGGCCTCGCCGGCCCGGGCCGCTACTCCCTCGACCACGCCAGCGGACACCTCTTCGACCGTGGCTGGACGCTGGCGGCGGCGTTCGTGGGGAGCGCGGTGGGGGCGGCGGTGGTGGTGGGGAGGCGGGCGAAGGGGCGAGGGGCTGCGGAGTCCTAGGCGAGCCGCCTGCGCGGGCCGCCGCGGTCCCCGCCTCTGCTCCTCATCCCGCTCCCACGTGTCCGGCGCAACGGTTGGAGCCCGGCTCGCAGAACAGGCCGTAGCCGTTCTTGTTGACCGTCATGTCGATGGCGCTGTAGGGCTCACGGGTGATCCGGACGGTGGATCCTGCCGGATCGTTGGCGAGTGCTTCCTTCACGGTGCCGACGGCTTCGCCGGCTGTACGGCCCGGGCGCAGTGTCCCCGTGGCCCGGCCTCCCATCTCGGTGCCGTTGTCACACGGAGGGGCATGATCGGAGCACTGCACCAGCGTCGTATAGCGGTAGACGAAGGATCCGTTGGCGGCAATGGTGATGGTCGCGCCGGACCAGCTCCAGGCCCCCACGAACTGCGCCAACGGCCCGGTGCCGGCCGGCGTTGGCGGCCGTCGAGGTCCGGGCGCGATGTCCCCGATCCAGATGCGGGCATGCGCCGGATCGGAGGTTTCCCAGGCTTTGTTGGAGCCCAGGACCACGATCGTCGTCTTCAGCGTCGCCAGGGCGGCGAGCGACCGCAGCCGGTCGAAACCGTTGGTCCGGGTCGGCTGCTTGGCCCAGGTCGCCCCATCGGCGGAGAACCACATCGCGCCGGACGCCGAGTTGTCCGGTGCCCGGGCGGATCCGATCGCGACGAAGCCGCTTCCGGCCGCGGCGATGCCCAGCATCTCCTGTGCGCGACGCGAGACGACTCCGGCATCGGGCAGGCGCCCCACGTCCAGTGGCGTGCTGGTGTGCCACTCGCCGTTGTCGTTTCTGTACCACGTCCGAGGGTCGGTGATGTGCTCGACATCGTCTGCGGCCAGGCCACCCGTCAACACCATCGTGCTGCCGTTGCGTGCCATGTGGTCGAACTCGTTGCCGTCACCGGGCAGCGGCTCGGCCTTCCAACTCCGGCCGTCGGTGGACTTGAAGAGATGATCCGCGGGGACGAAGTCCTTGGTGGTGCAATCCGTCAGAAGGTAGAAGCCGTCGTCGGCGACAAGGGCCTCCGCGGAGGCCTCGTCGCCCTCGTGGCCGATGCAGGGGGTCTGCCAGAGCTTCTCCGGCGGGCCTGACTTCTTGGCCAGCCACACCCGAATGCTCGCTTGCTGCTCATCGGGTTTGCCTTGCCCCGGAGTCACCTTCGTGACCAGCAGGGTCCCGCGGTCCCCGGCCGCGATCGCCACGGGCAGCTCCACATCCGATGACTCCGGCAGAAGAACGGGCTTCTTCCAGGAGGACCCGTCGTTCTCCGTCGTCCAGAGCGCCGTACGGGCGATCGAGAATCCGTGACCGCCCAGGAGCCAGGTGGCCGATCCATGGGAGGCCAGCGACTGAACCGTGGCCGCGGTACTCATGTCCTTCGGGGTGCGGTCACGCCATTTTCGCCCGTCACGGCTGGTGAACACTTTCTGGGCCACGTCCAGGGACATGTTGGGCTGGTAGCCGCTGGCGGCGAAGAACCCGTGGGCGGAGGCGGACATGGACGACGGCTGGAAGTCGACGAAGTCCGACGGAAGGTCGGTCACAGGGACGTTCTGCCAGGTAGGGGCCTTCGAGGGCGCGGGGGGATCATCATCGGAACCGGACCCTGAGCACGCCGCCAGTACGCAGAGGGCGACCAGACAGATGCCGGCTCGGGAGGACCTGGCCGGTCGTGGGCTCACGAAGCGCATGGCTCTCCATCCGGTGCCGGCAGAAGGCGGGTGGTGGTGCTGTTGAGGCACAGCGGGATCGCACGGCGGACGGCGGTCGTCCGGAAGGGCCGTCCTTGGTCGTCGACGCGCAGGTGGCCCCGCTTCCCGTTCGAGGCCCACTGCAGCAGCAACGTGAAGGTCACATCGTGGTCGAGGGAGGTGGGCGTGAGGACGAAGTGCTCCGGATCGCTGCCGCTCACGGTGTACGGCCAGCCCGTGTCGGAGGCACTTCCCCCGTCTCCCTCGCGAGCGTCCGCCTTGACCACGCGTGGGGTTCGCTCGTCCAGGTTCACTGCGAGGTTGCGGTTGGGCGGATCGCCCTGACACACCGCGGGTACGCGCGTGCCCTGCAAGGGGTCCTTCTTCGAGACGACGTCGACCGTCAGCCCCAGAAGGGTCACGGTCCGACCTTCGACTCCTTGGACGGTGAAACCCACGCCGGTGTCGGACGCCGAGACGCCGTCCGCCGGCCGGGGGCCGGGCGCCAGTCCCGCCGTGCCGACCGAGCGGGGCACGACGACCGCGTCGCCGCACTCCCAGCCCGGGGCATCACTGACAAACGTCAGGGGCTCGGTCGCGCCCCGGGCCGAAGGATCCTTCGGCGGCGTCGCCTTGTCGTCGTCCCCTCCGGCGGGGAGGAACTGGACGGCGCCCCACACCCCACCGGTGAGCAGGAGGGCCAGAACGATCGCCACCGCAAGCGTCCTGCGACGTGACCTCTGCTGTGTGTCCGGAGGTGGTTCGGCCTCGGGCGCAGCGGGCGGGGCGGGTTCGACGCCGGCGAGGGGAGTGGTCACGGCCGTGGTCGGCTTGGCGTCCTGGCTCACGGTACGCGGGGGCGGTCTGAGGGACCTCTGCTGCCGTAGCCGCTCCAGGTAGTAATCCAACTCCCGCATTTCGGACGGGATGTTCCCGCGCTTCGAGGAATGAAGGAGCAGCTTCAGGACGTCCACGACCTTCTCCGTACGCGGCGCGTGCCCCTCCTTCAGCCAGCCTTCGATCGTGGTGGCGTTGACGCCCGTCCTTCTCTCCACGTCCTTGGGAGCAGGCGACCCTGCGTACCCGTACAACAGCCGGAACGCCTCGGTGAACGGCCCCGGGTTCCGCTCCTCTTGGGAACGCGCCACGCTCATCTCCCCACGTTCCCGTACGAGTCGGCCGACTCGGCCGACTCGGGACGACCAAATGTAGAGCCCTGACCAGTGCCTATGGTGCCGAACGCCCAAAATGGGCATCGCGGGGCAGATGGCGCTCGTGTTGACCTCCCCTTACGTCGCCTCGGCGGACTTCCCAACGCCGCCCGGGCCCGAGGATCAGGAGGACGTGATGAGTCCCTGTCTCACCGCCGGCGCAGGAGCCGTCGATACCTCTGTCGGAACGAGCGGGAGTGCAGTCCCCAGCTCCTGGCTGCTGGTGGCCGCGATGTTGGTTGCGGCTCTTGTGGCGCTGGTCGCCGCGATACTGCACCGGCATGACGGTGCCTCAGCGGTCAAAGCCGTCAAGCGTGGTGGTGTGGCATTCGTCTGCACAGTGCCGCTCGGTCTGAGCGTGCTGCTCGATCCCTTGTCCCTGCCGACAACTGTGGTGCTTCTCGGGGCGATGATCGCAGCCGTGATCAATGGAGCACTGGAGCACGCAGAGGGTGGGAGCGTCCCCGCTTGCTTGTGGCAGGCCGCGGTCGCCTTCACTTCCGTCACCGTGGTCGGCCTCGGCTGCCTCGCCGTCTACGGCCTGGGTCATGCCGCTTGAGAGGCCGGGCCGGCAGGTAGCGATACCCGTCTCAACTCCGAGAAGCCCCGGTGTGGTCCGGGGCTTCTTCGCGCGGTTGGTCAGCCGCCTCCGGTCACAGCGCGGTGGTGGCGGCCGCCTTGGCACAGCGGGTGGCGAGCTGGGCGAACGCGCTCGTGAGTTCGGGCGGGCCGACCACCTCGATGTCCGCGTCGAAGCGGCCGATGGCGGCGGCCAGACCGTTCCATGACCAGGAGCCGAGAAGGAGCCGGCAGCGGTCGGGGGCGAGTGCCTCGACGATTCCGTCCTGGGCGAAGGGGGCGACGGCGGTGGCAGGGACGTCGAGGATGACCTCGCCTCGGCACGGCCAATCGGTGCCGGTGCCGGTGCCGTCGCTGCCGCGGAAGCGGTCGGTGATGAAAGCGGAAACGGTGCCCCCGGGCAGTTGGCGCGGCACGAAGCGAGGGCCCGTGGGGGTGTGGGGGCGTATGCGGTCGACGCGGAAGGTCCGCCAGTCGTCGCGGTCCAGATCCCAGGCCGCGAGGTACCAGCGGCCGCGCCAGGTGACCAGATGGTGCGGTTGGACCCGGCGGGGTTCCTCGGCTGCGGTTGCCGGGCCCTGGGCGTAGTCGAAACGGAGTTCCACGTGTGCGTGGATGGCGGCGCTCAGGTCTACGAAAGTCTGAGGGTCGACCTGAGAGACGTCTCCGTCTCCGGGTGGGTGTACAGCGGTGACGGTCACCATGTCTGTGCGGTGCCGTAGTCGTGGTGGCATGACCTGCCGGATGGTGCTGAGGGCGCGTGCGGCGTCATCGGCGACGGCGTCCCCGGCGGCGACGGATTGCAGGGCGACCGCGAGAGCCACGGCTTGGCCGTCGTCGAACAGCAGCGGAGGCAGATGCGCGCCTGCGTCGAGACGGTATCCGCCGGAGGGTCCCTTGAAGGCGGTGATCGGATACCCGAGGTCGCGCAGGCGGTCGATGTCGCGGCGCACCGTGCGCGGAGTGATGTCGAGCCGGTCGGCGAGGTCCTCGCCGGACCAGGCGCGGCGCGTCTGAAGCAGCGAGAGCAGCGCGAGCAGTCGCGAGGAAGTTGTCTGCACCGACGTCATTGTGCCCGCAGTAGAGGACACATCCTGTCCGCTACCCATGGAACGGTGGCGACCGAGCCGCCGAGGGTGCGCCGCCCTGGTCAGGGCACCCCTTCCGTGGCTCGGTCAGTGCGTTACCGCGCACATCCGTCCGTCCGAAGGAGCAGCCATGTCCGTCATGACCACCACCCACCTGAACTTCCGGGGCGCCGCGCGTGAGGCGCTGGGGTTCTACCGGTCCGTCTTCGGTGGACGCGGCGTCACCGTCACGTACAAGGACGCCGGCAACGTCCAGGACGAGAACGAGGCGGACTGGGTGATGTGGGGTGAGGTGGTGGGGGAGAACGGCTTCCGCGTCATGGCCTACGACGTGCCCTCACAACTGCCCTGGAACCAGGGCGAGAACCCGTTCTTCGTCTCCGTGCGCGGTGACGACGCCGACGAGATCAGCGCCTTGTGGCAGAAGCTTGCGCAGGGTTCGACGGTGGTGCGGCCCCTGGATGCCGCGCCGTGGGCACCGCTGTACGGCATGCTCACCGACCGCTTCGGCGTGACCTGGGTCCTGGACGTCACCGCTTCGTACAACGCTCCGTACAACGGCTGATCCAGCCGGCTCGGCACACGGCAGCCGGGGCCGGCCACGTTCCCGTGGCCGGCCCTGGGACGGAACTGAGGGGAAGGGGGCCAGGTCACCGTACGCACACGACAGTTGAGGCTGTCCGGTCGGGTACGCGGTGGCCTGGGAACACCATGACGGTACTCGGCACACGTGCTCTCAACCGCGCGACACTCGCCCGTCAGTACCTGCTCGACCGTGCGGACACGTCCGTGTGCGATGCCGTGGCGCACCTGTGCGGAATGCAGGCGCAGGAGCCTCAGGAACCGTTCGTGGGACTGTGGTCCAGGCTGCGCGCTTTCGAGCCCGCGGAACTGGACGAAGCGCTGACGTGCGCCGATGTCGTCCGCACGCACCTGATGCGCCGCACGGTCCATCTCGTCACCGCCGAGGACGCACTGGCCTGGCGGGCCCGCCATGAACCGATGCTGCGCCAGCGGGTGTTGGCCACGTACCGGCACGAACTCGCGGGCATCGACCTGGACGAGGTCGCCGCGGCCGGCCGTGCGGTCATGGCCGACGAACGGCCCCGCACCATGGCCCAACTCGTCGAGGCACTCCACGACCGCTGGCCGGCCCCGCCGCGCCGGGCGCTCGGGGAACTGCTCGTGGCCGCCCTGATCCCGATGGCGCAGCTCCCGCCGCGCGGTCTGTGGCAGACGACCGCCGGTGTGCGCAATCTGCCGCTGGCCGCCTGGCTCGGCCGCGACGTCGACCCGCTCCCCTCCGACGAGAACGATCCGGTCGGGCAGCAATTGGTGCGACGCTATCTCGCCGCCTACGGGCCTGCTGCCTCCGCGGACCTGCGTGCCTGGTGCGGTCTCGCCGGACTTCCCGCTGCCGTCAGAGCCGTCCGGGAGGAGCTCGTCACCTTCCGCGACGAACGCGGCCGGGAGCTCCTCGACCTGCCCGATGCACCGCGCCCGCACCAGGACACTCCCGCCCCCGTTCGCTTCCTCCCGGCGTTCGACAACGCGATCCTCGGCTACCGCGACCGCAGCCGCATCATCGACGACGCCCACCTCGGCCTGTCCGTCGCGGGTCACCGCGTCGTCCTCGTCGACGGACGCGTCCGCGCCACCTGGACCGTGCGCGACGAGCACCTTCACATCACCCCGCTCCGGCCCCTCGCCGCCCCGGAGGGCGAGGCCGTCCGCGCCGAAGCCCATGCCCTGACCGCCTTCTTGGACGAGGACATCAGCAGCGTGTGCGTCGTCGACGTCGACGAATGAGCGTGGTGGCCGGCCGCGACCCGTGACCGGACTGCCGCAGCCGGCCCGAACGGACCACGCCTGCGCGCCCACACCGCCACCGCCGTAGGGAACCGCCCTGTCTACTCCGGCTCGCTCTTCGCTCCGTCCGTGAGGCGGTGAAGGAGGTCGTCCACGAGCCCGTCGGTGAAGGCCGGGCCGACAGGCTCCGCCGTCACCAGGACGCGGTGGTAGATCGGCCCCACGAGTCGGTCGATCTCCGCCGCCATGTCGAGGCCGTCGGGGAGTTGGCCACGTTGTACCGCGCGTTCCAGCGGGAGGCTGTCGCGTCGGCGCTGCTCGTCGAGGTATCCGGACCGGAGGACGGCCGCGAACGCGGGATCGTGCTGGGCGTACCCGATGAGGGCCCTGAAGACGGCGCCGGCGTCGGAACGGGTGAGGAACAGAGCCAGTTGGCGAAGGTGGGCGCGCAGGTCCGGCGCGAGGTCGCCGTGGTCCGGCGGTGTCAGGGCTTCGGCCGCGTCCTGGAGAAAGGCGTCCAGGAGGATGTCCGTCTTGGTCTTCCACCAGCGGTAGATGGTCTGTTTGGCGACGCCCGCCCGTGCGGCGATGCCCTCGATGGTGACGCCGGTGAAGCCCTTCTCGACCAGGAGGTCGTCGGCTGCCTCCAGCACCGCTTGGCGTGCCTGCTCGCTGCGGCCGTGTCTGTTCCCGTGGTGGCGCTCTGCCCGCTCGGGACCGGCCACCGCGGCGACCGTACTGCCTCGCTCCATGTCTGCCTCCTGACGCGAGGGTAGGCCAGAACCTCTAGATTCAACGCAACGGTGCGTCTAGTCTAGAGCGCATGACATCCACCAGCACCCTCCAGGACCCACGCGTCGCCTCCGCCCTCGATCGGATGTTCCGGCAGGCGGAGCAGGACGAGGCGATCAGCAGGAACATCCGGACGGCCTGGCCCGAAGGCTTCGCGCCGGCGGACCCGCAGGAACAGGCCGACGCCAAGGCGGAGGTGTACATGCCGATCTCCGCCCGGGGCGGCCGGCTCCTCTACAACCTGATCCGGGCCGTCCGCCCCGCCACGGTCGTCGAGTTCGGCACGTCCTTCGGTATCTCCACGCTCCATCTCGCCGCCGCGGTACGCGACAACGGGACAGGGCGGGTGATCAGTACGGAACTGAGCGCGGCCAAAGCCGCTGCCGCCCGCCGGACCTTCGCCGAGACGGGCCTGGACGACCTGATCACCGTTCTCGAAGGAGATGCCCGCGACACCCTCGCCGGCCTCGACGCCTCAGCGGACTTCGTCCTCCTCGACGGCTGGAAGGACCTGTGCCTGCCCGTCCTGCGACTCCTCGAACCGCGTCTGGCGCCGGGCACGCTCGTGGTGGCCGACGATGTCGACCTGGAGGACCTGGCGCCGTACCTCGACTACGTCCGCGACTCCCGGAACGGCTACGAGAGCGTCACGTTCCCTGTGGAGGACGGGATGGAGATCAGCTGCCGTCTCTGAACGCGGATGCGGGGCCCGCGGCAGGCGGCAGCGGGATGCCGCTCGAAGCGCGGGCCTCCGCCGCACCGGCCCCCTCGGCTTCGATCGGCATGCGTGCGGCGAGATCCCGGGGAACCCTGCCCTGACGCGCGACCGGCGGGTAAAGTGTGCGCACAGCCCTTGACCTGCAAGAACGCAGGCAGGGAGCCTACTTGCAGGAGCACTCCATGCTGCGCACCATGTTCAAGTCCAAGATCCACCGTGCCACCGTGACCCAGGCCGATCTGCACTACGTCGGATCCGTCACCGTCGACCGCGATCTCATGGATGCCGCCGACCTCCTTCCCGGCGAGCTCGTCCACATCGTCGACATCACCAACGGCGCCCGTCTCGAGACCTATGTCATCGAGGGTGAACGGGGCTCCGGCGTCATCGGGATCAACGGGGCCGCCGCCCATCTCGTCCACCCCGGCGATCTCGTCATCCTGATCAGCTACGCCCAGGTCGACGACGCCGAGGCGCGTGCGCTCGTGCCCGCCGTCGTGCATGTGGACGCGCACAACCACATCGTCGAGCTCGGATCGGACGCCGCCGCGCCCGTGCCCGGCAGCGGCACCGAGCGCAGTCCCCACGCCGTAGCATGATCGCCCGTCAGACAACAGACCCATAAGACAGCTGATCCGAGCGAGGGAGCCGCCGCCATGTCCGAGCCCGACATCCGCGACAACCGGTCGAAGGGCCTCCTCGAGGCCTATGAGGACGGCCAGGTCACCGGGCACATCGCCTACTTCACCCTGGACGCGGAGCCGCCGGCCCTCGTCGCGGTGCACACCATCGTCGAGCCGGAGCACGAGGGCAAGGGCATCGCGAGCGCCCTGGTGCGTGAACTGTTCCGGATCGCCGAGCGGGAGGGCGTGCCCGTCGTGACGCTCTGCCCGTACGCCGCCCGCTGGGTGCAGAAGCACCCCGACGAGGGCCCCACGCCCCCGTCCGAACTGGTCGTGGCCGCCGAGGACCAGCTGAAGGCGAACCCCGACCTCTGGTGAGCGACAACATGCTGGCCCTGCTCCACACCTCCCCGGTCCACGTGCCGGTCTTCGACTCCCTGCGGGACGCCGACCACCCCGGCGTCCCGCTGCGCCACTACGTACGGGAAGAGCTGCTGTCCCGTGCGGTGGCGCAGGGCCCCGACGCTGTCGGAGCCGACGTCGCCGCCGTGCTCGGGGAGGCCGTGGCCGGCGGGGCGCGGGCCGTACTGTGCACCTGCTCCACGATCGGAGCAGTGGCCGAGAGGCAAGCGGTACGGACCGGCGTACCCGTGCTGCGGGTCGACCGGCCGATGGCCGCCGCGGCGGCGGCGCACGAGCGGATCGTGGTGGTCGCCGCCCTGCACAGCACCCTGGAGCCCACCGCCTCCCTCATCCGTGAGGAGGCCGCCGGGCGCCGTGTCGACCTGCGGACGGTCCTGGCCGGCGAGGCCTGGGAGCACTTCCTCGCGGGTGATCGGGAGCGCTATCTCGACCGGGTGGCCGCCGAGGTCGACGCCGTGCGGGACGCCGATGTCGTCGTGCTGGCCCAGGCGTCGATGGCGGACGCCGCCGCCCGTACGACAACGGCCCTTCCCGTCCTGTCCAGCCCTCGGCCTGGTCTGCGGGCGGCCGTCGAGGCGGCGAACTCCCGATCTTGACGCGTGTGGACCCGGCGCGCGTGGGCAGGCGGAGCACGAGACATTGGGAAGGCACGACTCCGAACCCTGGAGGTCAGGCATGACCCAGCCGCCCGTACCGCCGTCACCCGTCCCCTCGCCGGGACCGCCCGGCCCGACACCGGGCCCCCTGCCCGGTCCCGTGCCGGTGCCGTCGCCCCCGCCGGGGCCGGCGCCCGACCCGATTCCGAGGCCGCCGGGCCCCGACCCGGACCCGTCGCCGGAGCCCGAACCCGCGCCCGGACCTGCGTGAGAATCGGGCAAGCATGCGCCCGGCCCGGCGTAAGAAGCCGTGGAAGACCAGGCGTGACAGACAGGGAACCCGCACCGGGCCCGGCCGAAAGGCACGGGCCCGGTGGGCTGAGCAGTGGCTGTTGCGCCGGCCGTCAGTCGGTACCGACCTCGGAGCGGTCGCCACCCCAGAGGGTGTGGAACGAGCCCTCCCGGTCCACACGCCGGTAGGTGTGCGCACCGAAGAAGTCCCGCTGCGCCTGGGTGAGCGCGGCAGGCAGCCGGTCGGCCCGCAGCGCGTCGTAGTACGCGAGAGCCGCCGAGAAGCCGGGCGTGGGCACGCCCTGGTGCGCCGCCGTCGCGACCACGTCGCGCCAGTCGTCCTGCGCGGAGCCGATCTCCGAGGCGAACTCCTTGTCCGACAGCAGGCTCGGCAGGTCCCGCTGGGTGTCGTAGGCGGCACGGATCCGGTCCAGGAACGCGGCCCGGATGATGCAGCCCGCCCGCCAGATCGCCGCGACGGAGCCGAGGTCGATGTTCCAGTCGTAGGCCTCACTGCCCGCCTGGATCTGGTGGAAGCCCTGCGTGTACGACACGATCTTGGACGCGTAGAGGGCCTGCTCCACCTGGTCGGCGAAGCGCGAGGCCTCCTCGTCGCTCAGCGGACGGGGCGTCGGGCCGGGCAGCCCGCGCGAGGCGGCGCGCAGATCCGCGTGCCCCGACAGCGACCGGGCGAAGACCGCCTCGGCGATACCCGAGACCGGCACACCGAGGTCCAGCGCGATCTGCACGGTCCAGCGGCCCGTGCCCTTCTGCTCGGCCTGGTCGGTGACGACGTCGACGAACGGCTTGCCGGTGTCGGCGTCCGTGTGGGCCAGTACCTCCGCCGTGATCTCGATCAGATACGAGTCCAGCCGGCCCGTGTTCCAGGTCCGGAAGGTCTCGGCGATCTGCGCGGGGGAGTAGCCCGCGACCGAGCGGAGCAGGTGGTACGCCTCGGCGATCAGCTGCATGTCGGCGTACTCGATGCCGTTGTGCACCATCTTCACGAAGTGACCGGCGCCGTCCGGGCCCATGTGGGCCACCGTCGGGGTGCCGTCGGGCGCCTTCGCCGCGATCTTCTCCAGCATCGGGCCCAGCGTCGCGTACGACTCGGCCGAGCCGCCCGGCATGATGCTCGGCCCGTGCAGCGCGCCCTCCTCGCCACCGGAGATACCGGTACCGACGAAGTGGATGCCGCGCTCCCGCAGGTCCTTCTCCCGGCGCCGGGTGTCAGCGAAGTGGGCGTTGCCGCCGTCGATGATGACGTCGCCCTCCTCCAGCAGCGGCGCGAACTCCTCGATCACCGCGTCCGTGGGGTCACCGGCCTTGACCATGATGACCAGGCGGCGCGGCCGCTCCAGCGCCGCGACGAACTCCTCCGCCGACTCGGCGGGGACGAACGTGCCCTCGTCGCCGAACTCCTCCACCAGCGCCCGTGTCTTCGCCGCGGTGCGGTTGTGCACGGCGACGGTGAAGCCGTTGCGCGCGAAGTTACGGGCGAGATTGCGCCCCATCACCGCGAGCCCGGTGACACCGATCTGGGCTGTACCACTCATACGTGTGCTCCTGGAAGTCCGTCGGAGAATCCATGTCCGCGCCTACGCATACGTACGGGCGGACCCAGCCATTCATCGATTTTCCAGCCCTCCGGAGCTCACCGCATTCCGGGTCCCGAAGGGGTGTGCGGCTCCAGTCTCCGCCCTCGGGCGCCGTTCGGACTCGGCAGGGGGGCCAAGCGGGCACGGCCGGGGCCCGCGATCCCCGTGCCCGGCCCCGCGACCAGCGCGGATGGCGTCGGGGAAACGGGCGCATACGGGCACACCGGATTCGGCGAAGAGCCTGGTCGAGCGGCCGGGACTGCTTGTACAAACGACGCATGGGCCCGAACGGACTTCAGGCCCGGCGCGAACAGTGCACGGAGCGGAAACAGGGAAGTGTGTCGTGGACACCGAGGAACGCCGACGGGGAATTCTCGACACGGCCCGACGGGACGGGTCGGTCGACGTCACCGCTCTCGCGGGTCTCTTCCGGGTGGCCAAGGAGACCATCAGGCGCGACCTGCACGCCCTGGAGGAGCACGGCCTCGTGCGGCGCACCCACGGCGGGGCGTACCCCGTCGAGTCCGCCGGATTCGAGACCACCCTCGCCGTGCGCACCACCCGTCATGTGCCGCAGAAGTCACGGATCGCGGCCGCGGCCGCCGATCTGCTGGGTGACGCGGAAACCGTCTTCGTCGACGAGGGCTTCACCCCGCAGCTCGTCGCGGAGGCACTGCCGAGGGACCGGCCGCTGACCGTGGTCACCGCATCCCTCGCGGTCGCGACCGTCCTCGCGGACGCCGAGAAGATCGCCGTACTCCTCCTCGGCGGCCGGGTGCGCGGCGGCACCATGGCCACCGTCGACCACTGGGCCACCCGGATGCTCGCCGACTTCGTCATCGATCTGGCGTACGTCGGCGCGAACGGGATCTCCCGCGAGTACGGACTGACCACCCCCGACCCGGCCGTCAGCGAGGTCAAGGCGCAGGCCATGCGCAGCTCACGACGGCGGGTGTTCACCGGAATCCACACCAAGTTCGGCGCGGTGAGCTTCTGCCGCTTCGCCGACGTCGGCGACTTCGAGGCCATCGTCACCGACGCCGCCCTGCCCTCCGCCGAGGCCCAGCGCTACTCACTCCTCGGCCCCCAGGTCGTCCGCGTCTGAGGAGACCCCCTCCTCCGGCCTCCCCCAGTCCCCACACATGTCGCGTCCAGCCCCCGTCACCGGCCGGGGGACGGGCCGGCCATGCCCCGAACCACCGATCACCGAGCCGCTACGACTGATCAGGAGAACTCATGCCCCACCACCGACGACGACGGGGAATCCGCGTACGTGCGGGCGCGGGCACGGCAGCGATGGCACTCCTCGCGGCAGGCTGCGCCGGAGCGGGCGGCACCTCCTTCGGGGGCGGCGACGCGCTCAACGTCCTGATGGTGAACAACCCGCAGATGGTCGAGCTGCAGAAGCTCACCAAGAAGCACTTCACCGAGGAGACCGGCATCAAGGTCAACTTCACGGTGCTCCCGGAGAACGACGTCCGCGACAAGATCAGCCAGGACTTCTCCAACCAGGCGGGTCAGTACGACATCGCCACCATCAGCAACTTCGAGGTGCCCTTCTTCGCGAAGAACGGCTGGCTGCACCCCCTCGACGCGTACGCCCGGGCCGACACCGCGTTCGACCAGCAGGACATCCTCGAGCCGCTGCGGGACTCCCTGACCGCCGAGGACGGCAAGCTGTACGCCGAACCTTTCTACGGCGAGTCGTCCTTCCTCATGTACCGCAAGGACGTCTTCGCGAAGAAGGGCCTGACGATGCCCCCGAAACCCACCTGGCAGCAGGTCGCCGACCTCGCCGCGAAGGCGGACGGGGCCGAACGCGGCATGAAGGGCATCTGCCTGCGCGGCCTGCCCGGCTGGGGCGAGGTCATCGCCCCGCTGACCACCGTGGTCAACACGATGGGCGGCACCTGGTTCACCGAGGACTGGGAACCGAAGCTCACCTCACCGGAGTTCAAGAAGGCCACCGAGTTCTATGTGAACCTGGTCCGCGATCACGGGGAGCTGGGCGCACCGCAGTCCGGCTACGCCGAGTGCCTCAACAACATGACGCAGGGCAAGACGGCGATGTGGTACGACGCCACCGCCGGCGCCGGATCGCTGGAGGCGTCGGGCTCCCCGGTGAAGGGGAAGATCGGCTACGTACCGGCCCCGGTCGAGCGCACCAAGAGCTCCGGCTGGCTCTACACCTGGGCCTGGGGCATGCAGAAGGCCTCCAAGAAGTCCGACGACGCCTGGGAGTTCATCTCCTGGGCCTCCGGCAAGAAGTACGAGGCCCTCGTCGGCGGGACGAGCGGCTGGGCGAACGTGCCCGCGGGCAAACGGGCGTCCACCTACGCCAACCCCGACTACCGCAAGGAAGCCGGTGCGTTCGCGGACGTCACCGAGCAGGCCATCTCCAGTGCCGACCCGAAGAACCCCGGCACCCAGCCCCGGCCGACCGCCGGGATCCAGTTCGTCGGCGTACCCGAGTTCACCGATCTCGGCACCAAGGTCGCCCAGGAGATCAGTGCCGCCATCGCCGGCCGCCAGTCCGTGGACAAGGCCCTCTCCGCCTCCCAGAAGCTGGCCGAGAAGGTCGCCGAGGAGTACCGATGACCACATCGATCAGCCGGCCGGCACTGTCGCGCCGACCCGCCGTGGCGCGAACCGGAAAGAGCGGCCGGGCCCGCGCCTGGGCCACCCGCGCCCCGCTGCTGCCCGCCCTCGTCTTCCTGATCGCCGTCACCCAACTGCCGTTCGTGGCAACCCTGGTGATCTCGCTCTTCGACTGGAACTCGCTCAGCCCGGACAAGCGCCACTTCACGGGCCTGTCCAACTACGCCTCCGTCGTCACCGACCCGGCGCTGCGGGACTCCGTCATCACCACCGTGGTGCTGACGGTGGCCGTCGTCCTCGTCACCGTGGTCCTCGGCCTGCTCTTCGCCCTCCTCCTGGACCGCTCCTTCTTCGGCCGTGGCATGGTGCGCACACTGCTCATCACGCCCTTCCTGATCGTGCCGATCTCCGCCGCCCTGCTGTGGAAGCACGCGCTCTACAACCCGGAGTACGGGCTGCTGAACGGAGCGCTCACCTGGGTCGGCGACCTGTTCGGGATCGAGAGCATGTCGCAGCCGGACTGGATCTCGGGCATGCCGCTCCTCGCCGTCGAGGCGGCGCTGGTGTGGCAGTGGACCCCGTTCATGATGCTGATCCTGCTCGCGGGGCTGCAGAGCCGGCCCGCCGAGATGATGGAGGCCGCGCGGCTGGACGGCGCGAGCAGCTGGCAGACCTTCCGCTATCTGACGCTGCCGCATCTGCGTCGCTACCTCGAACTGGGCGTCCTGCTCGGCTCCGTGTACATCGTGCAGAACTTCGACGCGGTGTTCACCATCACCTCCGGCGGACTGGGCACCGCCAACCTCCCCTACACGATCTACGAGACCTTCTACCGAGCCCACGAGTACGGGCTGGCGTCCGCCGCGGGAGTCGTCGTGGTGATCGGCACCATGATCATCGCGACCTTCGCTCTCCGGGTGGTCTCCTCCCTCTTCCGCGAGGAGGCGAACCGCGCATGAGCGCTGCCACCACCACTGAGCCCGCGGCCACCGGCCGTACACCCCAACTGCCGCCCGCGGCGCGCAAAGCCAGACGGCGTTCCGCGGCCCTCGGAGTCGTCGCCTGGATCGTCGGACTCGCCTTCTGCCTGCCCGCCCTGTGGATGGTGCTGACCTCGCTGCACTCCGAGGCCGACGCCGCCACCAACCCGCCGTCGCTCGCCGCCTCGCTGACGCTGGACGGCTACCGCCAGTTCTTCGGCGGCGGAGGCGGCCCGACCCCCTGGCCGCCCCTGATCAACTCCCTGTCCGCGTCACTGTTCTCGACCGTCCTGGTGCTCGTCCTCGCGCTGCCGGCCGCGTACGCCCTGTCCATCCGGCGGGTCCGCAAGTGGACCGACGTGATGTTCTTCTTCCTCTCCACGAAGATGCTGCCCGTCGTCGCCGGACTGCTGCCCGTCTATCTGTTCGCGAAGAACGCCGGGATGCTGGACAACATCTGGCTCCTCGTCATCCTCTACACCTCGATGAATCTGCCGATCGCGGTGTGGATGATGCAGTCCTTCCTCGCCGACGTGCCGGTCTCCATCATCGAGGCCGCCCAGGTGGACGGCGCCCGGCTGCCCACCGTGCTGGCCCGGGTCGTTGCGCCTGTCGCCGGGCCCGGGATCGCGGCCACCGCCCTGATCTGCTTCATCTTCAGCTGGAACGAGCTGTTGTTCGCACGGGTGCTCACCGGGGTCGTCGCCCAGACGGCACCCGTGTACCTGACCGGATTCGTCACCAGCCAGGGCCTCTTCCTCGCCCAGCTGTGCGCCGCCTCCGTCATCGTGTCCCTGCCGGTGCTCGCCGCCGGCTACGCCGCCCAGGACAAGCTCGTCCAGGGCCTCTCGCTTGGAGCAGTCAAATGAGGGCAGCGATCGTCGAAGCCCCCGGCAAGGTCTCGGTCACGACGGTTCCCGACCCCACCCCCGGGCCCCGCGAGGTCGTCGTCGACGTCGCCTCCTGCGGGCTGTGCGGCACCGATCTGCACATCCTCCAGGGCGAGTTCGCACCGACGCTGCCGATCGTGCCCGGCCACGAGTTCGCCGGTGAGGTCGTCGGCATCGGCGCCGATGTCACCGAACTGGCCGTCGGGGACAAGGTCGCCGTCGATCCGTCGCTGCACTGCCACGAGTGCCGCTACTGCCGGTCGGGCCGCGGCAATCTGTGCGACCGGTGGGCCGCCATCGGGGTCACCGTCCCCGGCGGCGCGGCCGAGTACGCCGTCGCGCCGGTGGCCAACTGCGTACGCCTGCCCGACCACATCGACGTCCACGACGCGGCCCTCATCGAGCCGCTGTCCTGCGCCGTGCGCGGGTACGACGTACTCAACAGCACGCTCGCCGCCGAGGTGCTGATCTACGGCTCCGGCACCATGGGCCTGATGATGCTGGAGCTGGCCAAGCGCACCGGTGCGGCCTGTGTCGACGTCCTCGACGTCAACCCCGAACGCCTCGCCACCGCGAGCCTGCTCGGCTGCTCGCGGGCGGCATCCGGCGCCGACGCGCTGGACCGGCCGGGCGGCTGGGACGTCGTCATCGACGCCACGGGCAACGCCGGAGCCATCCAGGACGGCCTCGGCCGTGTCGCCAAGGGAGGTACCTTCCTCCAGTTCGGGGTCGCCGACTACGCGACGACCGCGGTCATCGAGCCCTACCGGATCTACAACCAGGAGATCACCATCACCGGTTCGATGGCGGTGCTCCACAGCTACGAACGGGCCGCCGCCCTCTTCGCGGCCGGCGTGCTCGACCCGTCGGTCTTCATCAGCGACCGGCTGCCCCTGGAGCAGTACCCCCAGGCCATCGAACGCTTCCAGGCCGGCATCGGTCGCAAGATCGTGGTGGAGCCGTGACCGGCGGGTCCGATGCGGTCCTGGTCGTCGGCGAGGCGCTGATCGACCTCGTCCCGGTCCCCGGTGAGCCCGGCGTCCTGCGTGCCCAACCGGGGGGCGCGCCCGCCAATGTGGCGGTCGGCCTCGCCCGGCTCGGCCGGCGGGCCTTCTTCGCCGGAGGCCTCGGCAACGACGGCTTCGGACGGACCGTCGAGCAGTGGCTGACCGGCGCGGGCGTCGACCTCGGGCTCAGCGCGAGGGCGGACCTTCCGACGGCGCTCGCGGTCGCCGACCCTGGCAGCAGCGGCAACGCCTACCACTTCCACCTCGAGGACACGGCGACCTTCCGGCTGCCGCAGCCGGCCGAGGCGGCGGGCCGGTTCGGCGCCGTGTACGTGGGCGGTCTCGCGGCGGTCGTCGAACCCGCGGCCCGGGCGGTTGCCGCCACCGCGCAGGAGGCGGCACGGCACTCCCTGCTGGTGGTCGACCCCAATGTGCGCGAGGACCGGACCGTCGACGCCGTCCGCGGTCTTCGGCGGCTGCGGGACCTGTGCGCTCTCGCCCATGTCGTGAAGGCCAGCGACGAGGATCTGGTGCGGCTCTGGCCGGACACCGACCCGGACCGGAGCTGTCGCCGGCTGGCGGACGAGGGACGGCTGGTGGTGGTGACCCGCGGCGCGCAAGGCGCGACCGCGTATGTGCCCGGCGCGGAACCCGTCTCCGTCCCCGCGGTTCCCGTCGAGGTGGTCAACACCATCGGCGCGGGCGACGCGTTCATGACCGGGATCCTGACCTGGCTGGGCACCGAGCGGAGCTGGGACCGGGCGCTCGCGCCGTCGTCCGCCAGGGTGATGCTGGAGTTCGCCTCCCAGGTCGCCGCCTCCGTCTGCGCCAGGACGGGGACCGAGCCCACGGCCCCGGCCGCTGTGTGAGGCCCGACCGGAGGAGACCGAAAGGCCGAGAGGGCGGGCCCCGCCGGACCAGGTCCGGCGGGGCCCGCCATCGGGCTCAGGCCGCCCGGCGGGCCCTGCGGGACGCGGCACGGACGATGTCCGCGTACCGGTACCCGCTGCCCTTGATGGTCCGCTTCTGCGTCGTGTAGTCGACATGCACCAGGCCGAAGCGCTTGTCGTAGCCGTACGCCCACTCGAAGTTGTCCAGCAGCGACCAGGCGAAGTAGCCCGCCACGGACGCGCCACGGCGAGCCGCCCGACCGCACGCCGCGAGGTGCTCCTCCAGATAGCGCACCCGCTCGGGGTCGTCGACGCTCCCGTCCGCGCGGACGACGTCGGGATACGCCGAGCCGTTCTCGGTGACGAAGACGCGCTGTGCGCCGTACTCCTGCGACAGCCGCACGAGCAGCTGCTCCAGACCGTCGGCGTGCACCTCCCAGTCCATGGCGGTGTGCCGGGCGCCGGGCGTGTAGATCTGCTTGGCGTACGGGACCGGGCCGCTGAGGTCGGCGGTGACGATCTGGCGGAAGTAGTAGTTGAGCCCCAGCCAGTCGAGCGGAGCCGCGATGGTCTCCAGGTCGCCGGCCTTCTCGGGGAGTTCGACCCCGTACAGATCCAGCATGTCCTGCGGGTACCCGCGGCCGTGGATCGGGTCGAGCCACCAGCGGTTGGTGTGACCGTCCGCCCGCACGGCCGCGGCCCGGTCCTCGGGGCGTTCGCTCGCGGGCTCGATGGGGGAGAGGTTGTTGACGATGCCGACGCGTGCGTCGGACGAGGCCGCGCGGATCGCCTGCACGGCGAGCCCGTGCCCGAGGTGCAGGTGGTACGAGGCGCGTACCGCGGCCGTCAGATCGGTGAGACCGGGCGCCATCTTGCCTTCCAGATGGCCGATCCACGACGAGCACAGCGGCTCGTTCAGCGTCGCCCAGTCCTTGACGCGGTCGCCGAGCCGTTCGGCCACGACCGACGCGTACGCGGCGAAGTGCTCGGCGGTCTCGCGGGCCGGCCAGCCGCCGCGGTCCTGCATCGCCTGCGGCAGATCCCAGTGGTACAGCGTGGCGAAGGGGGTGATGCCCGCCTCCAGCAGACCGTCGACGAGACGGTCGTAGAAGGCGAGGCCCGCCGGGTTCACCGGACCGTCACCGCCGGGGACGATGCGCGGCCAGGCGATCGAGAACCGGTAGGCCCCCACGCCGAGTTGGCGCATCAGAGAGATGTCCTCGGGCCAGCGGTGGTAGTGGTCGCAGGCCACGTCGCCGGTGTCGCCGTTGTCCACCGCGCCCGGGGTGTGCGAGAACGTGTCCCAGATGGAGGGCGAGCGGCCGTCCTCGGCCACGGCACCCTCGATCTGGTAGGCGGCGGTGGCGACGCCCCAGGTGAAATCGGGCGGAAGGGCGTTGAGGTCGTTCACGGACTGCCTTTCGCTTGAGGTCACTTGACTGCGCCGGCGGTGAGGCCGGCGACGAGGTAGCGCTGGAGGAGCAGGAACCCGGCGACGACGGGCACGCTGACGACCAGCGACGCGGCCATGACCTGGTTCCAGTACACGTCGTTCTCGGTGGCGTAGCCGCGCAGACCGACGGAGAGCGTGCGTGTGGTGTCGTTCGTCATCACGGAGGCGAAGAGGACTTCGCCCCAGGCCGTCATAAACGCGTAGACCGACACGGCGACGATGCCGGGGACGGCGGCGGGCACGACGACCCGGAAGAGCGCCCCGAGGGCGCCGCAGCCGTCCACCATCGCGGCCTCGTCCAGGTCGCGCGGGATGGAGTCGAAGTAGCCGATCAGCATCCAGATCGAGAAGGGGAGCGAGAACGTCAGATAGGTGAGGATCAGTCCGCCGCGCGAGCCGTACAGGGCGATGCCCGTGCTGTTGCCGATGTTCACGAAGATCAGGAACAGCGGGAGGAGGAACAGGATCCCCGGGAACATCTGCGTGGACAGCACGGTGACGGTGAAGATCCGCTTGCCGCGGAACCGGTAGCGGCTCACCGCGTAGGCGGCGAACACCGCGATTACCACGGACAGCACCGTCGCCGACACCGCCACGATCAGCGAGTTGACGAAGTAGTGGGCGAGGGGAACGGTGTTCCAGATGTCGATGTAGGGCCGGATGGTCAGCCCGGACGGTATCCAGCGGAACTGGCCCGAGACGTCCTGGAGCGGTTTCAGCGAACTGCTGAGCATCACATAGACGGGCAGCAGGGCGAAGACCGTCAGCAGCGTCAGCACGACCCGGCGGGTCCAGAGGAAGGACTGCGGCGGTGCGATCGGGGAACGCGGCGGCTTAGGCATCGGCGCTCTTCCTTGTGCGGGAGGCTCCTCGCGGAGTGCGGGAGGTGAGCAGCAGATGGACGGCCGTGACCACCAGCAGGAAGAGCAGCAGCAGGACGGACATCGCCGAACCCTGGCCGAAGTTCCAGGTGACGAAGGACGACTGGTAGATGTGCACCGAGATCAGGTCGGCCGCCTCCGGGGCCGCCCGTCCGAAGAGCACGTAGGGCGTGTTGAAGTCGTTGAACGTCCACAGGAACAGCACCAGGACGAGCACCTGGTTGACCGGCCGCAGCGACGGCAGGGTGATCTTGCGGATCTGCTGCCAGACGCCGGCGCCGTCGATCGCGGCGGCCTCGTAGAGCTCGCGCGGGATGTTCTGGAGCCCCGCCATCACGATCAGGAACGCGAACGGCCACGACTTCCAGACCGCGACGACGACCACGGCGAAGAACGCGTTGTCGCCGATCAGCCAGAAGGACGGCTGATCGGTCAGCCCCAGCTGGTCGTGCAGGACGTGATTGATCATGCCGTTGTCCCGCTGGAACATGAACGCCCAGGTGATGACGGCCGCGTACACCGGCAGGGCGTACGGCGTGAGGAAGACGGCCCGCAGCAGTCCCCGGCCGCGGAAGTTCTCCTGCATCATGATCGCCGCGGCGACGCCGAAGAGCCAGGACAGGCCGACGGCGAGGACGGTGAACGCACAGGTGACGAGGAACGAGTTGAGCAGGTCCTCACCGATCGGCGCGCTGAAGTCGACGGCGATCCGGTAGTTGTCGAAGGCCGTCCACGGGGCTTCGCCCCAGTTGCGGATGTAGAACTGCGTGAGCTGACGGAAGCTCATCACGATCCCGATCACCATCGGGATCAGGTGGATGAGGAGTTCGAGCAGGACTGCGGGCAGCAGGAGGAGATAGGGCAGACCGCCGTGGCGGATCCGGTCGGGGATGCGCGGCATCCTGCGCCGCGCATCCCCCTTCCCCACCTGCTCACCGCTGTCCGCCGGGCCGGTGCGGCCGGGAGTGACGGTGGTGGTCATCGGGTGTGCCTCACTGCTGCATCTGCTGCTGGGCCTTGTTCAGACGTTCCTTGACGGACGCCGTGGTCACCGGGCGTCCGGCCGCGGCGTCCGCCCACAGCTCCTTCACGGCGGTGCCGACCGTGGTCTCGAACTGCGACTCCGTGGGAACCTGCGGCAGCGGCGCGGCACTCGTGGACAGCGTGTCGCGCAGGACCTTCAGGTCGGGTGCGGCGAACGCCGGGTCCTGCTGCGCGGCCGTGACCGGCGGGATCGATCCATAGGTCTTGTTGAGGAGCTTCTGCTCGGCGTCGCTGGTCATGAACTTCACGAACCTCTTCGCGCCGTCCACGTTCTTGGTGTTGTTGAAGACCGCGATGTTGATGCCGGCGACCATGGAGTTGGTGTTCGCGCCGGTGCCGGGTGCGCCCTGCTGGACGGGGACGGGGGCCACGCCCCAGTCGGCGGGCTTCATGCCCTGGGCCGCGAAGGTGGACGCGGCGGCCTGCCACAGCACCATCGCCGTCTTGCCGCGGGCGAAGTCCTGGAGCGACTGGTTCTGCGCGTACTCCGCGTTGCCCGGAGCGACGATCTTGTCCTTGGCCATGAAGTCCACGTACTGCTTCACCGCGGCGACCGCGCCGTCGGAGGTGAAGGTGGGCTTGCCGGCGGAGTCGAAGAAGTCCGCCTTGTGCTGCTTGGCGAGGACGAAGACCTGGTGGATGTTGTTGGCGAGGTTGCCGCCCTCGGCACCCAGCGCCCACTTCCCGCCCTGGGAGATCTTCTTGCCGTCCGCCACGAGCTGGTCCCAGGTGGCCGGCGGCTGCGAGATGCCCGCGTCGGCGAACATCTTCTTGTTGTAGTAGAGGGCGTACGCGAGCGAGTACAGCGGCACGGCCGCGGGGTCCTTGCCCTCGGCGCCCGCGGAGGCGACGGCCGAGTCGACGAAGCGGTCCCGTCCGCCGATGGCGTCGAAGTTCTTCTGGTCCCACGGCAGCAGGGCGCCCGTGGCCTGGAGCGAGGCGGACCAGGTGTTGCCGATGTTCAGGACGTCGGGGCCCTGTCCGGAACTCGTGGCGGCGAGGATCCGGTTGAGGAGGTCGGACCAGGGAATGACCTCCAACTTGACCTTGATGCCCGTTTCCTTCTCGAACTTCTTGAGTTCGGGCGTGAGGATCTTCTTGTCGGCCTCGATGTTGGGGCCCTGGTTGGAGGCCCAGTACGTGAGTGTTTTGGGGGATTCGTTGCTGCCGCTTCCGTCGGTGGAGGAACCACCGCCGCAGCCGGATATGGCGACGAGCGCGCTGATGACGGTGACGGCTGCTGCGGCTCTGATGGTGCGCATGAGAGATGGCCCCTTCCCGGGGATGGCTGCGTTCGACTCCCGAACGGCATCCATGACTTAATTTAGATCGTGATTTAAGAGGTGAGGGAAGGTCGCGTCAAGGTCTGCGACCGGGGTATGTTGCGACGAGGGAAGGAGCACCATGGCGGAGCGCAACAGACGGACAGTGCGTGACCTGCGGCGCGGCAACCGGGCCAGGGTTCTGCAACGGTTGTATTTCGACGGCCCGTTGAGCCGCCAGGAGCTCGGACCGGCCACCGGCCTGAGTTCAGGCTCTATCAGCAATGTGGTGGCCGAGCTGGTCGCCGAAGGAGTGCTCGAAGAGGCCGGCGTCGTCGACTCCGACGGCGGCCGACCGCGCACCCTGCTGCGTGTCACCCCGTCCGGCGGTCTGCTCATCGGCATCGACATCGGCGAGACCCGCGTACGGGTGGAACTCTTCGACCTGTCCCTCACCGAGCTCGCCCGCACCGAACGGCTGCTGGCCCAGCACGGCTACGACGTCGACCGGGTCGTCTCCCATGTGAGCATCGGCGTGGCCGATGTCCTGCGGGACGCCGGCGTGGACGCGGCCGGACTGCTCGGCATCGGCATCGGCGTGCCCGGCATCATCGAGCAGGACGCGCGAGACGGCGCGATCGTGCACGGCCAGACCATCGGCTGGACCGCCGTCCCCTTCGAGAAACTGCTCCGCGACGCCATCGAACTGCCCCGGGAAGTACCGCTGTTCATCGACAACGGCGCCAAGACCCTCGGCCAGGCCGAGATGTGGTTCGGCGGCGGACGCGGCGCACGGGAAGCGGCCGTGGCCCTCATCGGGTCCGGCGTCGGCGCCTGTGTCGTCCACGCCGCCACCCGCGAGGAGTCCGCCAGCAACAGCGCCCTGGAATGGGGTCACACCACGGTCCGGATCCGGGGCAGGCGCTGCCGCTGCGGATCCCTCGGCTGTCTGGAGGCGTACGCCGGCGCAGAGGCGCTTCGCGAACGCTGGCAGGAGGCGGGCGGCCCGCTCCCGGCCGGCGCCGATGACGAGACCGCGCTCGCCACCTTGCTGACCGCCGCCTTCCCCGGGCCCCACGGCCCCGATCCGGACCCCGTCGCGCTCTCCCTGCTCGACGACACCGCCGAGTACCTGGGCGCCGCGGTCGCCGACCTGATCAACCTCTTCCGTCCCGAGCGCATCCTGCTCGGCGGCTGGGCCGGACTGCTGATCGGACCCCATCTGCTCCCCGAAGTGCGCCGGTACGCGGGCGAGTACGCCCTCGACCACGCCGCCGCCCGTACCACCATCGAACTCGGCCGGCTCGGCCCCGACGCCGTCACCGTCGGCGCCGCGACCCTGCCGCTCGCCGACTTCCTCGCCCGGGGCGGCAGCCGTCCGCCGGCTGCCGGGGGCGGAGATCCGGCGGGCGCCGAGCGGGTCGGCGCCGGCCGCCGCTGGTCACCCGCCCCGGCCGCGACCGAGGGCGCCCCCGGCTGATCACCGGGACGGCTCTGTCGCCCCCTGCGCCCCCGGTACGCCGGACCTGAACCCTTGTCACGGTCGGTGCACAGCACCTAAGTTGACCGCTTGCGACGTGACCTACATGTCAGTGGGGGAGTCTCGAGATGGCCGCAACCGGTCGGCACCGCCGATATCAGCCGAGCCGCATCAACCGCGCCTCACTCACCGTCACCGCGGGCGGAGCAGGTATGGCGCTGCCGCTCATCGGTGCCGGTACGACGCATGCGGCCTCCGTGGACGTCTGGGAGAAGGTGGCCGCCTGCGAGTCCACCAACAACTGGCGGATCAACACCGGCAACGGCTACTACGGCGGGCTCCAGTTCACCCAGTCCACCTGGGAGGCCTACGGCGGCAGGCAGTACGCCCCGCGCGCCGACCTCGCCGGCAAGGACCAGCAGATAGCCGTGGCCGAGAAGGTCCTCAAGGGGCAGGGCCCGGGGGCGTGGCCGGTCTGCTCGGCCCGCGCCGGTCTCTCCCGCGGCGGTGATGCTCCGGACATCACGCCGGAGGGCCGATTAGCGGCGAAGGCCGACGCGAAGAGCAAGCAGAGCGAACGACGGGACAGACCCGCCGCCCAGCGGCAGTCAGCGCCCCTGAAGGCGACGCCGACGACGGTGCCCACGCACCGGGAGGGCTACACCGTGGCCCGCGGCGACTCGCTCTCCCGGATCGCCGATGCCGAAGAGGTCCGCGGCGGCTGGCAGGGCCTGTACGCACAGAACCGTACGGTCGTGGGGCCCGACCCCGACCTCATCCATCCCGGCCAGAAGCTGATCCTCCGCATCGAGGCGCCCAAGAGCCGCACGGGACCCGTTCCGTCCGCCGAGGCACCCGAGCGCAGGCCCGCGGCCAAGCCCCGCCCGGCCCCGAGGCAGCAGGCACCCAAGCAGCAGGCACCGAAGAAGCAGGTGCCCAAGCAGCAGGCCGCCAAGCCCGCACACGTCAAGAAGCCGGCGCAGAGGTCCGGCTTCAGCGCCCCGGTCGACGCCTCCACCGGCACGCCGTACCGCAAGGCGGGCTCCTCCTGGTCCAGCGGCTACCACACAGGCGTCGACTTCCCCGTCCCGACCGGGACCTCCGTGAAGTCCGTCGCTTCCGGCCGGGTCGTCTCGGCAGGCTGGGGCGGTGCGTACGGCTATCAGGTCGTCATCCGTCACACGGACGGCAAGTACAGCCAGTACGCGCATCTGTCGGCGCTCACCGTGCGCTCCGGACAGCACGTCACCAGCGGCCAGCGGATCGGCCGCTCGGGGTCCACCGGCAACAGCTCAGGACCGCATCTCCACTTCGAGATCCGTACGGGTCCGGGCTACGGATCCGATATCGATCCCCTCGCCTACCTCAGGGCGGGCGGCGTCCCGGTCTGAGACCGGGGTCCGCTGCTCGGGCGCTGTCATCGGCGTCCCGGGGGTCTGTGACGACCGGTCGTCCCCGGGCGCGTGCCGGTCGTCCCGGGGCCCGCGCCCGTCCGCGTCTCCCGCCGCCGGGGAACCGTCCGCGTCGTTCCTCCCGGCGGCGAGACGTTCCGTCGTCAGCAGGATCAGACCGCCGGCCGCCAGGGCGCCGAAGCCGAGCGCGAGCAGGGTGCCCGGGATGCCGCCCCGGAACGATTCGCCGAACATCGTGATGCCGACGGCCGCCGCGATGACCGGGTTGACCACGGTCACCGTGGCCAGCGGCGCGGCCAGACCCGCACCGCGGTAGGACGCCTGGGACAGCAGCAGACCGCCGATCGCCAGCACCGCCACCACCAGCAGACTGCTCCACTGGGCGAGCGGGGCCGACCAGTCCCAGTCCACCGCCACCGTCTTGGTGAACACCGACGCGATACCGAAGGCCACACCGGCCGACGCGGCCAGCAGCACACTGCGCAGTACCGGCCGGTGGATGGTCTGGGCGACCAGGAAGAGCAGAGCCACCCCGCCGAACGTCGCCGCCGCGAGCACCCCGCGCTGGCCCGTGCCCAGCGAGTGGGCGTCCGCCGTGTCGGTCAGTGCCAGCAGACCGGCGAGACCGGCGGTCGCCATCAGCGCGCCCTTCCACGCGGTGGCGCCCACCCCACGCCGTACGAACAGAGCGGCCATCGGCAGGGCGAAGACGATCGTGAGCGCGCCGAGCGGCTGCACCAGGCTCAGCGGCCCGTACGCCAGCGCGACGACGTGGAGCACCGCACCCAGGGAGTTCAGGGCCACGGCGAACCACCACCCCGCGTGGTGGAGCGGGGCATAGGGCCGGGCGGAGGTGGATGCCGCGACATGCTCCTGCACGATCGCCCCGGCCGCATAGGCGACCGCGGAGACCAGTGACAGCAGCACTGCCAGCACAAGGGAACTCATAGAGACCACGATCTCCCTGTTCCGCGTTCGCGTCGTCGTCCTTGAGCAGGCATTTGGACGTACTGCCGACGTAGTACGAGCCTAGGCCAAAAGTCCCCCGTGCGGCGGGCGAGCAGGTCAGCGGGGGTGGACCGGTGTACGCCCGACGAGGTGTACGCCCGACGCTACGGTGACCGGTGTTGCGCAGTGGTCGAGAAATGCTCGAGAACAGGGCGGTGAGCAGGGGATGGAACTGACGGAGCTGGACGCCGTCGGCGGTTTCTTCGCGCTGCGCACGGATCCGTCCGGCGGCAAAGGGGCGCCCCTGGCCCGGCTGTACGCCGGCGAGACCGCTCCCCTCACCTCCAGGATCGACACCGTCGCCGCCCGCCTCGGCACCGGCGAGCGGCGCGTGGCCGCGTCCGTCGCGCACCTGGGGCTCGCGGCCCGGCTGTGGTCCATCGCCCTCGGGTCGGCCGCGCTCCACGGCGAGATCCCCGATCTCGATCCTGCGCGGCTGCACTGGGCACCCGAACGCAGCGCACCCGACGATCTGTGGCTCACCGGCTCCGGTTCACTGTCCGCGACCGCGGTCACCCTGCGTGAGGCGGTCCAGTACGGGCATCTCGTCCCCCTTGCCGACGCGCTGCGTCAGGACACGCCCGTCTCCCGGCAGCTGCTGTGGGGAAACGCCGGCTCGGCACTCGCCGGAGCCGTGCGCATGCTCGCCGACTGGGCCCGCCGCGGCGGCAGGACCGCTGTCGGCGAACGGGCCGCCGCCCTCGCCGCCGAGCTGCTGAGTCACCCCGATCTGGCGGGCACCGTCCGCGGCCCGGCCATGCGCCGCAGCACATGCTGTCTCTACTACCGTGTGCCCGGCGGCGGGCTGTGCGGCGACTGCGTCTTCGACCGTCCGCCCCGCCGGACGGCGCAGTGATCCTGACCGCGGTCTTCCCCGTACGCCGTGCGTGGGTGACCATCAAGGGGTGAAGGTCGGACTGCTCACACGCGAGTACCCCCCGGACGTGTACGGGGGCGCCGGTGTCCATGTGGAGTTTCTCGCCCGGGAGTTGAGAGCGCTCGCCGACCTGGAGGTCCACTGCTGGGGCGAGGGCGAGGCGGAAGGGGTGCTGCGGCACCGGGCGCCCGCCCAGCTCGACGGCGCGAACGACGCACTGCGCACCTTCGCCGTCGACCTGGCCATGGCCGCCGAGCTCGGCGGCCGCGAACTGGTCCACTCCCACACCTGGTACGCCAACCTGGCGGGTCATCTCGCCAAGCTCCTCCACGGAGTCCCGCATGTGATGACGGCGCATTCCCTGGAGCCGCTGCGGCCCTGGAAGGCGGAGCAGCTCGGTGGCGGTTACGCCCTCTCCAGCTGGGCCGAGCGCACGGCGATCGAGTCGGCCGACGCGGTCGTCGCCGTGTCCCGCGGTATGAGGGACGACATCCTCGCCTGCTATCCCGCCCTCGACGCCGATCGCGTGCACGTGATCCACAACGGCATCGACACCCGGCTCTACCGGCCCGATCACGAGACGGCAGCGCTGAGGCGGATCGGTCTCGACCCCGACCGGCCCTTCGTCCTGTTCGTCGGCCGCATCACCCGGCAGAAGGGGGTCCCGCACCTGCTGCGCGCGGCCCGCTCCTTCGACCCCGGTGCCCAGCTGGTGCTGTGTGCCGGAGCGCCTGACACCCCCGAGATCGGGGCCGAGTTCCGGGAACTCGTCGACGAACTGGAACGCGTGCGCGACGGCGTGCACTGGATCCCCGAGATGCTGCCACGGCCGCAGGTCATCCAACTCCTCAGTCATGCGGCCGTGTTCGTCTGTCCCTCGGTCTACGAACCGCTCGGCATCGTCAACCTGGAGGCCATGGCGTGCGGCACCCCCGTCGTCGCCTCCTCGGTCGGCGGCATCCCCGAGGTCGTGGACGACGGACGCACCGGACTGCTCGTGCCCTACGAGGCACGTCACCCGGAGGATTTCGAATCCGGTCTTACCCAGGCGGTGAACCGGGTACTCGACGATCCGGCGGAGGCGGCCAGGATGGGCGCCGCCGGACGGCAGCGCGCGGTGCGCGAGTTCGGCTGGGACCAGGTGGCCCGGCGGACGTACGAGCTGTACGAGGACCTGCTCAAGCAGGTGTGACAGGGACGGCAGTGCGACACACACAGCAGGTGTGAGGGGGCACGATGCGCGGTGGACCTTCGGTGCTCGGGATCGTTCTGGCCGGCGGGGAGGGCAAGCGGCTGATGCCGCTCACCGCCGACCGTGCGAAACCGGCGGTGACGTTCGGCGGGATGTACCGCCTCGTCGACTTCGTCCTCTCCAGTCTCGTCAACGGCGACATTCTGCGCATCTGCGTGCTGACGCAGTACAAGTCGCACTCGCTGGACCGCCATGTCACCACCACCTGGCGGATGTCGAGTCTGCTCGGCAACTACGTGACACCGGTCCCGGCCCAACAGAGGCTCGGCCGGCGGTGGTACCTCGGCAGCGCGGACGCGATCCTCCAGTCGCTCAACCTGGTCAACGACGAACAGCCCGACTACATCGCCGTGTTCGGTGCCGACCACGTGTACCGGATGGACCCGCGGCAGATGCTCAAGCAGCACATCGAGGGGGGAGCAGGGGTCACCGTCGCCGGGATCAGGGTTCCGCGCGCCGAGGCCTCGTCCTTCGGGATCATCACGCCCGCCTCCGACGGCGCGAGAGTGGAGCGGTTCCTCGAGAAGCCCGCGGACCCGCCCGGACTGCCCGGCGATCCCGGTCGGGTGTTCGCCTCCATGGGCAACTACCTCTTCACCACCAAGGTCCTCGTCGACGCGCTGTACCGGGACGCCGAGGACGACAACTCCGTCCATGACATGGGCGGTTCGATCCTGCCGATGCTCACGGAGCAGGGCATGGCGCAGGTCTACGACTTCAACGAGAACCATGTGCCGGGGGAGACGCCGCGGGAACACGGCTACTGGCGTGACGTGGGCACCCTCGATTCGTACTACGACGCCCACATGGATCTGATCCCCGACCGGCCGGCCTTCGACCTGTACAACCGCCGCTGGCCGATCTACACGCACCCGGGCCAGCTGCCCCCGGCCCGCTTCATCGGTGCCGGCATCGCGAGCGAGTCGATCGTCAGCCCCGGATGTGTCGTCCGCGGGCAGGTCACCCGGTCCGTCCTGTCTCCCGGTGTGATGGTCGGGGAGGGTGCGGTGGTGCAGGGTTCTGTGCTGCACGACAACGTCCGCATAGGCAGGGGCGCCGTCGTCCGCGGTTCGATCCTGGACAAGAACGTCGACGTGCCGCCGGGTGCGACCATCGGCGTCAACCCCGAGCGCGATCAGGAGCTTTACACCGTCTCCAAGAACGGTGTCATCGCGCTCGGTAAAGGCCAGAGGGTTCTGTGAGCCGTCCTGTGAACGCGCTGTGACCTGAACCCCGATTGCGGATCACCCTGTCCGGGCACCACTCAGAGGTAGGGGCACGCCGTCGCGCATCCGCGGAGCACGGCAGCCCCGTTCGGCTTTGAGGCTGCCATCGACCGGGACGGAGTGATGAGGATGCGTACGCAAGGGCGCACCCGTCGGCGCGCCGCGCGTGCGACGTATCAACTGCCGCAGGCGGAGACCTCCGCCCGCTGGGCGCGCCATCTGACGACGGTCTTCCTGAGCCGCCGGTGCGGCGAGCCGGTGACAGGGGGCCAGATCGAGGACGCCACCCTTGTCGTGTCCGAGCTGGTCACCAACGCCACCCGGCACGGCCGCAGCGGCTGCCGGCTGCGGCTCCATGTCGACCCGGGCCGGGTCACCGTCGAGGTGGAGGACGCCAGTCCGATACACCCGCGAGTGTGCTCGCCCCTGGAGAGCGACGAGAGCGGGCGCGGCATCTTCATGGTGCGCGAGCTCTCCCGGCACTTCGCGGTGCGGGGCGGACCGGGCGGCGGCAAGACCGTCCAGGCGGTGCTCGCCGCGTCCTGAGGAGTGCTGAGGACGCTCACCGCTGCTGTTCGGCACGGGCTGAGGCCATACACCGGGGTCGAGCTCCGTGTGCGTCGACCTGAGCCCCGTCCGCCGCGCACCGTGGCAGACCCTGAGGACCGGCACGGCGTATTCGGCGGGGAACCCGGTCTTGTCGGCCGCCACGAACATCGAGCCCGACGGAAGGCCGCGGTCGGGCGCGAGCCGCGGGATCATCCGGTTGCACGCGAGCTGGTGAGCGGCCGTCGGCGGATGCCGGTGTTGTTGAGACAGGCGTCGAGCAGATCGGGCTCCGCCGCATCGACTCCGCGCTCACGGCACAGCTCGATCCTGGCCGTCATCAGCGTGCGCCGCCTCGTCCCTGAAGCCGTCGATGCCGTAGACGGGCGTGCATCCCTTGTTCCCACCGGTCGCCACCGGTCGCCCCCGCCCCAGCAGCCGACAACAAAAGAGTGCTGGACAAGAAAAGTGTTCGGTGAGACGGTGGAGCCATGTTGGACGTCACAGTGATCGAGGACTCGGCGGCAGCCGCCGTCTCGCTGGACCCCGTGCGCTCCCGGCTCCTGGCGGAGCTCGCCGCGGGCCCCGCCTCGGCGGCCATGCTCGCCGGCCGGGTCGGGCTGCCCCGTCAGAAGGTGAACTACCACCTCAAGGCGCTGGAGCGGCACGGACTGGTCGAACTGGCCGGTGAACGCCGCAAGGGCAACGTCACGGAGCGACTGATGCAGGCCACAGCGGCCTCGTATGTCATCTCTCCGCTGGCTCTGGCCGCGGTGCAGCCGGACCCGGCAGGGTTCCGCGACCAGCTCTCCGCGCGCTGGATGCTCGCCGTCGCCGCGCGCCTCGTGCGCGACGTCGGCAGCCTGATCACCGGCGCGGCCAAGGCGCGCAAGCGACTCGCGACCTACGCCCTGGACGGCGAGGTGCGGTTCGCCTCCGCCGCCGACCGTGCGGCCTTCGTCGAGGAACTCACCCAGGGCGTGAGCGCGCTGATCGCCCGGTACCACGCCGAGGACGCCCCGGGCGGCCGCGACCACCGCCTTGTCGTGGCGCTCCACCCGACCGTGAAGATCCCGGACGCCGTCGAGGGGGCGGACGCCGGGGACCCGGACACCGGGAGCCCCGCCGCGCTGCCCGGGGAGCCGTCATGACGGGGCCGCCCGGTCCCCGCGTCCCTCACCTCGCCGGCGCGCCGCGGAACGCCTGACCGGCCATCCGCGCCACCCCTTTGTCAACGCACCGAACCAGCACGACACAAGGAGACGTCATGTCCAAGGAATTCGAGATCGTCCGGGAGTTCGAGGTCGACGCCGAGCCCCAGCAGGTCTGGGAGGCGATCACCACCGGGACCGCCGGCTGGCTCTGGCCGATGGAGTACGAACCCCGCGAGGGAGGTGCCGCACCTCACGGCGGCACCGTCACCGCCTGGGACCCGCCCCACCGGCTGACCGGCCGCACCGAGGACGCGGAGGGCATCACGCAGCAGACCTTCAATCAGCTCGATCACGTCATCGAGCCCCGCGAGGGCGGCGGCTCCTGGGTGCGCTACGTGCACAGCGGCATCCTGGTCGAGGACTGGGACAACCAGTACGACGGTGCCAACAAGCACACCGACTTCTATCTGCACACCCTGCGTCAGTACCTGCTGCACTACACCGGCAAGGCGGCCGTGTTCATGAGCGTCGACGCCCCCGACACCTCGAACGAGCCGGGCGGTCTCGACGTCGTGAGCCGGGGACTCGGGGTGGCGGACGACGCGACCGAGGGCGCGGCCGTACGCGTCGAACTGCCCGGCACCGGCCCGGTCGACGCCGTCCTCGACTACCGCAATCCCTACTTCGTGGGGCTGCGCACCGACGACGCCATGTACCGCGTCTTCGGCCGCAACCACTTCGGCGCTCCCGTCGGCGTCAGCGTCCACGACTTCGCCGCCGGAGCGGACGCGCAGAAGAACGAGGAGGCCTGGCGCACCTGGCTGACCGGCCTGTTCGCGTAGCCGTCCCGTGCCGCGCCGTCGGTCTTCCCGGATCAGCCGGGCCGGGGGAGACCGACGCCGCCGGGTGGGGGACACCGAGGACGACCGAGGCCGGGTGGGCGGGGGGCACCGGCGGCGGGCGCGCAGGGCCGAAGCCCCGGGGCACGGGATTTTGTCGTCACCCATTTGCTCAGTAAAGTTGCGCTTTTGAAACCCCCACAGCGCGCGAGCGACCGAGGAACGGCAAAGGCCATGACGGTGACAGAGGACAGTCAGGTGTTCGGTTCGGGCATCGACCCGGAGCGGATGGCCGTCTGCCTGAGCGTGCTCGACGAGCTCGACAAGCTGGACGTCGACCACCCCGACGCCATCGCGGTCCGCCGGGCCACCGCCGGTATCTACCGGACCGTGAAGCAGCGCCGCCGCCAGGAGCGCCGCGCCGCCAAGACCGCGCACGACAAGTCGGTCACCGAGGCCACCGCGACCGGATCCGCCGAGCGGATCGACGACGAGACCGAGGGCCTCCTGCCGTCGTCCTCGGCCACCGGCGAGATCGCCGGCATACTCCAGCGCCCCCGGTCCTGCTACATCTGCAAGACCCGCTACGTCGAGGTCGACGCCTTCTACCACCAGCTCTGCCAGAACTGCGCGGCCGAGAACCGGGCCCGCCGCGACGCCCGGACCGACCTCACCGGCAAGCGGGCCCTCCTCACCGGCGGGCGCGCCAAGATCGGTATGTACATCGCGCTGCGGCTGCTCCGTGACGGTGCTCACACCACGATCACCACGCGCTTCCCGAACGACGCGATCCGCCGCTTCAAAGCGATGCCGGACAGCGACGAGTGGATCCATCGCCTCAAGATCGTCGGTATCGACCTGCGCGACCCGGCGCAGGTCGTCGCGCTCGCCGACTCCGTCTCGGCGCAGGGCCCCCTGGACATCCTGATCAACAACGCGGCCCAGACGGTACGCCGGTCCCCGCAGGCCTACAGCGAACTCGTCAGTGCCGAGTCCGCCCCGCTGCCCGCCGGTGAACTGCCGCCCGCCGAGGTCATCGGCACCTTCGGCAGCGGCGCGGTGGAGACGGTGGCCGCGCTGCCCTCCGCCGCGGGCGAGGGCCTCACCGCCCAGGACGTGACCGGGCTCGCTCTCGTCAGCGGCTCGGCGTCCCCGGCGCGGATCGCGGCCGGCAACGCGATCGACGCAGGCGGTCTGGTCCCCGATCTGCACCACACCAACAGCTGGATCCAGACGGTGTCCGAGGTCGACCCGGTGGAGCTGCTCGAGGTCCAGCTGTGCAACTCCACGGCCCCGTTCATCCTCATCAGCAGGCTTCGCCCGGCGATGGCCGCCTCCGCCGCCAAGCGCACCTACGTGGTGAACGTCTCCGCGATGGAGGGTGTCTTCAGCCGCGGCTACAAGGGTGCGGGCCACCCGCACACCAACATGGCCAAGGCCGCGCTGAACATGCTCACCCGCACCAGCGCCCAGGAGATGTTCGAGAGCAACGGCATCCTGATGACCGCCGTCGACACCGGATGGATCACCGACGAGCGCCCGCACCCCGACAAGATGCGTCTCGCGGACGAGGGCTTCCACGCCCCGCTCGACCTGATCGACGGTGCCGCCCGCGTCTACGACCCGATCGTGCGCGGCGAGTCCGGTGAGGACCTCTTCGGCTGCTTCCTCAAGGACTACGCTCCGGCGAACTGGTAACCCTCCCTCCCTGGTGGACGGCGTACGGGACTCCCGTGCGCCGTCTTCTGCGTACCGGACGCGGTCCCGGCGGGAGGCCCTCGTGGGGGACCGATGCGCCGGTCTCCGGTCGCCGTCGGCCTGCGCCGTGGACCCTGCCCCGGCCGCCTCTTGTCCGTGGCCGGCCACCACACCCGCTACTCCATCCGGGTGTCCGGCCGGGACGGCCGTGGCGCCCGCCCGGCGTCCTCGTCGGCCGGTCTCCCCTCGCCCGCCGGACCGGTGCCGAGGAGGCCCCGGTCCCCGCTGCCGCGCCGGAGTCGAGGCGGCCCCGTGATCATCCCGGGGCCGTTCGCCCCCGATCCCCGAAGGCCCGGACAGGCGGAGATCGTTGGCCGGATTTGCGTTGATTTTACGGCCCCATAGAGCGGGCCACTGCTCATTTGGTTACTCTGAGGCGAACGGACGCCACCAAGGGGTTCACGAAAACCACTTGGCCGTCCTGGGACAAGCCTGCAACCAGGCTGCGGTCCCGCCCGAAGACCGGCGCCACCGCGACCGAACTGCCTTGTCCCAGTTACGCGACACAGAGGAGTGCGCGGTGACACCTGATGTGAAGAAACACGAGAAGCGACCGCTGGAACTCAGCGGCGAGCGGTCCCGTCGTCCCGACGAGCTCGGAAGCCTGGAAGTCTGGGCCCGTTCGGCCCCGATCCGGCTGGCCGGCTACGAGGACGACCTGGCAGAGCCGCACATCCTGCCCGGCATCGACTGAGCGGATCGCTTCACCCCGTGCCCCCTGCCGTCGGCAGGGGGCACGAACGGTCAAAGTGCCGCGCGCATCCCGTCACCGACGAGTACGTCCCCACCGGGCCTTCTCCGTCCCGTCGGCGATTGCCGACCCGATCAGGCTTGTGCGGTGGGCAGTTGACTCCACGTCCACGGTCCTGTTCACCGCCCCGAAGCGCGGTCGGCATAAGGTGTGCGGGTGATCCACGGCGAGACCGACGCAGAGATCCTGGACGCGCTGGTGACCGATGCCGGACTCGCCGCGCTCGACGAGTCGTGGGAGTCGGTGTTCCGAACGACAGCCTCTAGGTGACCGGCTTCCACTTCTCGGGGTACTTGTGGATCGCCGTGAGCATGCCGTCGAACAGCGGCTTGTCGAAGATGAGACCGTTGGCGGCCTCCGGGATCCGCTTGTCGTTGATCACGACGGTCGGGGTTCCCGGCCCCAACGATGCGGGGCCGTCCGCAGCGTCGTAGGCCGCCTGCGAGGCCGTGACGAAGTTCCGGTACTTCATGGTGGTGACGGCGTGGTCGAACTCCTTGCCGCGCAGGCCCGGCACCGTGGCCGCCAGCTTCAGCAGACGGCCTGTGGTGAACCCGCCGGACATCTCCGCCCTGGCCCGGTTCCGGATGAGCACCGCGTGGAATTCGGTGAACCGGCCCGCGTCCACCGCTGCCCGCAGGGCGTTGACCGCGTTCTTCGAGCCGTCGCCCCCCAGGCTTTCGTCGCGGAACGAGGCGAAGGTGTATTCCGTCTTCACCTGGCGGCTGATGGTCTTCGCCCTCAGCACCGAGGCGCCGCCGTGGAGTTCGAACTCCTCGACCACCGGGCACCGGGGATCCTCGTACACGCGCACGGTCGTCCGCGCCGCCGGGTCCCCCACGATGATCGTGGTGCCGTCCGGTGCCGGCTTCTCCGGCAGGTGTGCCTCGCTCGCGTACGCCGTCACCTCGGCGGCCTTCGGGGCAGCGGTCCCGGTCCCTGGTACGCAGCCGGCCAACGGGGCCGCCAGCACACCCGCCGTCGCAACCGCGGACATCCGTCTCCCCCACGTCACCTGCATCAAAACCCCTCCCCTTGATCACAGGGACACTAGAGCCCCCCTCCGTGAAGCGCACATGTATTCGGTCGCCGCGCCGACCGGTCATGACCACCGCACCCTGATTCATCCGATGGATGGGCGAGGAAACTCCCGTCTTTCGCTGTCCAGCGTATTGACAGGTTCCCGACACCCTTCAATCATCGGACCTCATGACCGAACTTCCCAGGCGCCATGTACTCGGAATGACGGCGGGGGCGGCAGTCGGCGCCGCCCTCATCACCCCGGCCACGGCCGATGCGAGCCCGCACGCGACACCACGCGGTACGACAGGCGGTGACTGGGGCACGGTCCCGGCCGCCGTGCCGGTACCGCTGGACCGCTGGTTCGACAACGACGGCATCGACACCGCGGACGCCCGCGGCGGCAACTTCGACGGCTCCGGCTACACCTTCCCCGGTGAGGAACTCCCCGCAGGCAAGCGGGAGATCGACGGCATCCCCTATCTCTTCCCCACCGCCACCGCGGGGGCCAAGAACAACATCGTCGCGCTCGGCCAGCGCATCGACCTCCCGGCCGGCCGCTATCTCTCGGGGCTCCTTCTCGTCGCGAGCAGCTACGGCGCGGCCTCCGGCACGGCGACCGTCCACTACGCCGACGGCTCCAGCCGGCCCGTGGCGCTCGGTGGCCCCGACTGGTACTCCGGCAGCGGTGCGATCACCGCCGCGTACCGCTACACCCCCACCGGTGCCAAGGACCCGCACCCGGTCGTCATCGCCACCGCCGAACTCACCATGGATGCGACGAAGGAGGCCGTGGCGCTGACGCTGCCGGTCACCAACCCGGCAGAGGTGGACAGGAGTTCCCTCCACATCTTCGCCCTCACTCTCCAGCCGGCAGCCAGTGGACGGGCGTTGGTGCTGCGCGAAGCGCACTCGACGACCTCGATGCTCGGTGCCGGCGCACAGAGCGTCGAGGCCACCGTCATCAACGCCGGCACCGTCGGCATCCTCCCCTCCGACCGGCTCACCGTCTCCGTCGACGTGCCCGGCGCCCGCACGGTCGACCCCGCCACGGTCGGCCGGCTCGCCCCGGGGGAGCAGGCGAGAGTGCGGGTCGGCATCCGCCGCCGTCCCGGTACCCCGCCCGGCACCCGGCAGGACGGCACCGTCCTCGCCCGCGGCCGGGGACAGCAGGCCGCCGCCGCGCGGCGCACCCTGACGCTCGGCGTCCCCGACTACGAGCCCACCGATGCCTCGCTGAACACCCATCAGGCCCCGTACTGGTTCCAGGACGCCAAGTTCGGCATTTTCATCCACTGGGGTCTCTACTCGGTCCCGGCGTGGGCACCGGTCGGCAAGCAGTACGCCGAGTGGTACTGGAGCCAGATGCAGGACCCGAACAACCCGACGTACGCCCATCACCGCCAGACGTACGGGGAGTCCTTCGCCTACGACGACTTCATTCCGCGGTTCCGGGCGGAGCGGTTCAACCCGCGCTCCTGGGTCGAACTCTTCCGCGACGCCGGAGCGCAGTACCACGTCCTGACCTCCAAGCACCACGAGGGTTTCGCTCTCTGGGACACCAAGGTCAGCGACCGCAACTCGGTGAAGATGGGCCCTCGCCGGGACCTGATCAGGGAGCTCTTCGACGCCTCCCGCCGCTATGCCCCCGAGCTGCACCGCGGCCTGTACTTCTCCATGCCCGAGTGGTTCAACCCCGACAACCCCTGGTCGGGACACGCACCGCGGAACCCGTACACGCTGGAGCCCGTGCCGTACACCGGCCACCGCCGTGGTGACTACATCAAGGATCTTCAGGCACCGCAGATGCTGGAGCTGATCCACGACTACGACCCCGAGGTCCTGTGGTGCGACATCGGCGGGGCGAACGACAGTCACCGGGTGCTCGCGGAGTACTTCAACCACGCGAAGAACCGGGCCCGCCCGATCGAGGTGACCGTCAACAACCGTTCCGGCATCGGGCCGCACGACTTCACGACGCCCGAGTACACGACGTACGACTCGATCGTCACCGACAAGTGGGAGTCGAGCAGGGGACTCGACCCGTTCAGCTACGGCTACAACGCGCAGACCCCCGACGACCGGTACATGACGACCGAGGAGGTGGTGCACTCGCTCGTCGACATCGTCTCCAAGAACGGCAACTTCCTGCTCGACATCGGACCGCGGGCCGACGGCACCATCCCCGAGATCATGGAGCGCCGGCTGCGTGAGACGGGCGCGTGGCTGAAGGTCAACGGCGAGGCGATATACGGCAGTACGTACTGGGCGCGGATGCCGCAGCTCGGCGAGGATCTGCGCTTCACCGTCCGGCCGGACAAGGCCTTCTACATCCACTCGCTCGCCGCACCCGGCAGCACGCTCACCGTCGAGGCGCCGGTGCCGGTCCGCCAGGGCGACCGCGTGACGATGCTCGGCCACGACCGTCCGCTGAACTGGCGTAGCACGGGGGACAAGTTCGTCGTCGACGTGCCGGCCGCGGCCCGCCGGGCGGGCCGGCATGTCTGGGTGTTCAAAGTAGCCTGGTCGGTCTGAGGAACTCGCGCACATGGCTCCGGTGCCACCAGGCACCGGTGGCCCGCAGTTCGCGCCAGGTCGTGTACCGGTAGTGGTACACCCTGGCGCGGACGTACGCGGGCGGGGCGTCGGGGAACGGATTGTGGCGCAGCAGCTTCAGCGTGTCCCGGTCGCCCTCCAGCAGCCGCTCCATGAACGTCCCGAACCAGGGACCGGCGTAGGCGGGGGAGAGCGCGGCGAACCACATCATCCAGTCCAGCCGCAGATGGTAGGGGGCGAACTGACGCGGCATCGCGCGGACGTCGCCGGGCTTGCCCCGGAACCCGTACTCCCGCCACACCGTGCCCTCATGGAGAACGGTCTCCTCGGTGCCCTCGATCACCACTTCGTGGCGGATCCGCCCGACCGTCCCGAACGCACCGTAGGCGTTGACCAGATGCAGCGAGTCGTAGGAGCGGTTCATCTGCTGCCGCCGGGAGAGCAGATTGCGCGCCGGGCGGTAGCTGAGCACCAGGACGAGCACGGTGACCGCGATGACCACGATCTCGTACCAGAGCGGGGTAGCGGGCAGCGCCGGGGCCTCGGCGATCAGTGAGCCGTCGACGGCGGAGAGCGCGAGCACGATCGTGATCCAGTTGAGCCAGGCGAAGTTGCCGGACAGCACCAGCCACAGCTGCGTCACCACGATGAGCGCGGCGGCCGCACCGGCCACCGGCTGTGGCGTGAACAGCAGGAACGGCACGACGAGTTGCGTGACATGGTTGGCGGCCACCTCGACACGGTGGGCCGGGCGCGGCAGATGGTGGAAGAACCAGCTCAGCGGGCCGGGCATCGGCTGGGTCTCGTGGTGGTAGTCCAGACAGGTCAGCTTGCGCCAGCACTCGTCCCCGCGGATCTTGATCAGGCCCGCCCCGAATTCCACCCGGAACAGCACCCAGCGCAGCAGGAACAGCACCAGGACGGGCGGGGCGGTGCGTTCGTTGCCGAGGAAGACGGCCAGGAAGCCGGTCTCCAGCAGCAGGGACTCCCAGCCGAAGCCGTACCAGGTCTGTCCCACGTTGACGATCGACAGATACAGCAGCCACAGCACCGCCCACCAGGCCATCGCCGCCCCGAGCGGGATGTGGTCGGCGGCTCCCGCCAGCAGCGCCGCGGACAGCAGACAGCCGCTCCAGGCGACGAGGGCGAAGAAGCGGTCGGAGTAGTGCAGTTGGAAGAGGCTCGGCGCCTGCCGCCACGGCACCCGGCGTACGAAGGCGGGTACCGGCAGCATCCCCCGTTCGCCGATCAGGGCCCGGAACTGAAGGGCCGCCGTCAGGAAGGCGATCAGGTACACGCCGGCCAGAGCCCGCTGGAACACCAGCCGGCTCAGCCAGTAGTCACTGTCGACGAACCACTCCATCACCTCCAGTATCGGTCCCCGCGAGCCGGCGCACGGTGCGACCGAGCCGGCGCGCGTACGCCGTCTGCATCAGCGGCACGACGGGCCCGCCGGGCCGGGCCCACCAGACCGCCGGGCGGCTGAAGGCCATCACGGTGAACCAGACAGAGCCGTCGTCCCGCAGATCGACGGCGAACGACTCCTCTCCGCGCATGGGGTGCCCCCGCAGGGTGCCGTAGCCGAAACCGGTCCGGTCCCGCTCGTGCACCGTCCACACCACCTCGCAGGGGGCGGTGATCCGCAGCGGGCCGAAGCCCGCGGAGACCTCGACCCGCGCGCCGGGTTCGGCCCGCCGGGCCGTGGTGCGCAGCCGCACCCCGGTGGCCCGGTGCGCACGCCAGGTGGCCACGGCCTCGCCCGCCGCCTCGAACACCGCCCTGCCGCGGCCGATCCGGACCGTGTGATGCAGATGGCGGTAGCCGTCGGGCATCGGCCCGAGGCGGGTGGCCCCGGCCTCCGGGTAGCTCAGGGCGGAGGTGCGGTGGACGCTGTTCATGCGTTCGCCGGCGGTGAGGTCGGCCGAATGGGCGCGAGCTTCGCTGCCCGGGCCGACAGCCGCTCCCGTGTCCCGGGAGCCGGTCCTGCGAGCGTCATGATCACGTTGACCAGCGCGGACATCGTGCACCCCTCCCCGAGGCCGAGCACGTTCACCTTCCCGGAGCCGAGCGTAGGCCTGTACTTGAACGCGTTCAAGTAGCGGAGGTGGCGGCAGTCCGGCAGAACTTGAGAAATGCATCGGGAGAAAAGGTGGGAGAGGTTCGTGCGTCCCGTTCGTCGTCGGTACTCCTCGGCCATGGCTCTGGCCGTCGCGCTCTCACTCGGACTCCTGACCGCCGGCTGCGGCGGCGACAGCAGTGCGGCGACGGACACCGAGGAAAAGGTGCTCCTCCAGTCGGCGACGGCTCCGGGGCCGGATCCCTTCACGGCGTCGACGGCCCGCTCCCTCTCCTCGCCCGCGCCCGACCCGCCCGCCCCGTCGGCCGCCACGAGCAGCGACCCCGCCCGCGGTCAGAGCCTGCGCACCCTCTCGGGCGGCACGCCCGGTCTCTACGGCGGCACCGAGACCATCGGCAGCTGCGACATCGAGCAGCAGATCACCTTCCTCGGCAAGGACGCGGCGAAGCAGCGCGCCTTCGCCAAGGCCGCCGGGGTCTCCGAGGCGAAGGTGCCGGCCCACCTGCGCAGCCTGACCCCGGTCGTCCTGCGCGCCGACACCCGGGTGACCGGCCACGGCTTCGAGGACGGGTCGGCCGTCGCCCGGCAGTCCCTGCTCCAGGCGGGCACCCCTGTGCTGGTCGACGAGTACGGCGCGCCCCGGGTCCGCTGCGTCGGCGGAAACCCGCTGAAGGCGCCGGTCGCCGTCAAGGGGGCCGTGATTCACCAGGGCAGGCCGTGGATGGGTTTCCGGCCGGACCGGGTGGTCGTCATCAAGCCCACCGCCCAGGCCGTCAACACCCTGATCATCGTCAACATCCTCGACAGCACCTGGATCGAGCGGAAGACCGGGAGCGACGGTGAGCAGGACAGAAGGCCCGAGGTGCTCCCGCCCGTCGCCCCGGACGACATCTTCACCTACCCCCCGGCCATGCCGCCCCAGCCCGACGGCTCCACCCCGCCGAACACCCCGAGCGAGCCCGCCGCCCCCCGCGATCCCTCCGGCCCGGCCGAGTCCCCCTCCGGCCAGGACGTGGCGCCGCCGGCCGACCCGCCGAGCGAGGAACTGCCACCGGCCGATCCCGGCATGCCCTCCGAGGAGGATGTCGATCCCTCCGATCCGAACCTGCTCATCCCCTCCGATGAGCCGTCCGAGCCGGACACCTTCGCGGGCTGAGCGGGCTGTCCGAACCGGTCGAAGAATCGGACGAATGATGGCAGAGTGGCTCCATGGTTGACCGGGCAGCGGGGGCCCTGTCGCTACCCGACGACTGGCCTGCCGACCCCGATCTGAGCCTGATTCTCAATCGTATGGGGCTCTGGGACTGGGATCTGGCCAGCGGGCTGATGCACATGGACGAGCCCGCTCTCGAAGTGTTCGACGTCCGTCCCGAGGAGTACGACGGCCGGCCGGAGAGCCTTGCCTTCCGCGTGCCGCCCGAGGAAGGCGCGCGGCTCGACGCCATGGTCGCGCAGGCGCTGAAGACCGGCAGCGACCACTACGGCGCGTACTTCCGTATCCGCCGCCGCGACGGCAGTCTGCGCTGGACCCACACGCAGGGACGCGTCCGCCGTGACGGCAAGGGCCGGCCGGTGCGCATCATCGGCATCGTCCGCGACGCCACCGAGGAGCTGGCCGACTCCTCCGCGCGGATCGCGGTCGACATCGAGCGCCGCCGGCAGACCAGTGTCGTCGAGAGCACCACCGCAGCGCTCGCCCATGCCAGGACGGTGCAGGACGTCATCGACGTGCTCAAGGACTCGCACGGTCTCGAACACTTCGGCGCGACCAGTCTGGTGATGGGGCTGCTGGAGTCGGGCGGGCGCATCCATCTGGTCGCGGAGGGGCCGGAGGGCTCGTTCGTGCCGGGGACCCGCTACACCCGGGTGGACGAGCAGTACCCGATGAGTGAGGTGGTGCGGACCCTGGCCCCCCGCTTCATCGAGTCCCGGGAAGACTTCGCCACCTCCTATCCGGTGCTGTGGCCGAACATCGAAGTACTCGGCATCGAGGCCGCCGCCTATCTGCCGCTGATCGCCCAGGCGCAGCCCATCGGAGCGCTCGGACTGCTCTACCGCGACAAGTCCGGCTTCAGCGCGGAGGAGCGCAATGTGCTGATCGCGCTCGGCAGCAGCATCGCGCAGAGCCTCCAGCGCGCCGTGCTCTACGACCAGGAGCACGACCTCGCGGAGGGTCTTCAGCAGGCCATGCTGCCGCGCAAGATCCCCCAGGTCCCCGGGGCCGGGATCGCCGTGCGCTACCGCTCGGCCCGGATGGGCCGGGACGTCGGCGGCGACTGGTACGACGTCATCACCCTGCCCGGCGGCCGGGTCGGGGCGGTCATCGGCGACGTGCAGGGCCACGACACGGACGCCGCGGCGGTCATGGGGCAGCTGCGCATCGTGCTGCGGGCGTACGCGGCCGAGGGCCACACCCCGGCCACCGTGATGGCGCGCGCCTCCGTCTTTCTGCACGAGCTGGACACCGACCGGTTCGCGACCTGCATGTACGCCGAGGTCGACCTGACGACCGGGGTGGTCCAGGCGGTGCGCGCCGGGCACATGGACCCCCTCATCAGGGACGCGGACGGCACCTGCCGCAGGGTCCCGGTGGAGGGCGGCCTCCCCCTGGGACTGTCGGCCGAGTTCGGGCAGCTCGAATACCCGGTCAACACGGTGGAGCTGGACCCCGGGCAGACGCTCATCCTCTACACCGACGGCCTGGTCGAGATGCCCGGCGCCGATCTGGACGACGGACTGCAGCTGCTCACTGCGCTGGTCCACGCCGGCCCCCGTGACCTCCAGCTGCTGGCGGACCATCTGTGCGACGTGGTGGAGGAGCGGGGTGGTGACGACGACGTGGCGCTGCTGCTGCTCCGCCGGAAGGGTGCGTTCGCTCCGCGGACGGGCGGCCGGCTGCGTCAGCACGTTGCCCAGAACGACCCGGAGGCGCTGCGCTCCGCCCGGCACATGGTCCGTGCGGCGGTACGCGCCTGGGGCGCGCGCGAGCGCGCCGACGAGATCGAACTCGCCGCGGACGAGATGATCACCAATGCGCTGATGCACACCGACGGCGGAGCGATCGTCACGGTGCGGGTCCTCTGCGGGCCGCAGCGGCGGCTGCGGGTGGAGGTCGAGGACCGTTCCAGCGCGCTGCCGCGGCGGCGGGACGCGGGGGAGTCGGGAGTCTCCGGACGGGGGCTTCTGCTGGTGGACCGGCTGGCCGATGCATGGGGAGTGGAGTCACGCGGCAGTGGCAAGTGCGTGTGGTGCGAGTTCACCGTCCCGGACAGAGCGGGCGGGGAATGAGAATCCGATGTTAACTGTCCGTGAACTGATCGTACTTGACCGTAACCGACCGAAGGCGATTGACTTCGCACTCCCTGGCTATCTAGGACATGAGGACACCGTGAGCAGCGAGCTTCTCGCACCCCTCGACCTGGCGTTCTGGCACCTCGAATCCACCGGCCACCCCATGCACCTCGGCGCGCTCACCTTCTTCGGCTCCGCCGAAGGGGTCAGGAGCGACGACGAGGTTCTCGACCTGCTCGCCACCCGCGCGTCGGCGATCCACCGGCTGCGGATGCAGGTACGCGACGTCCTGTTGCCCGTCGGCGGGGCCGCCTGGTCCGTGGCCCAGGACTTCGACGTGACGCGCCACGTCCACCATGTGCGCCTTCCCGCGGGCGACTTCACCGCCGCGGCCACCGGCATCGCCGGGGAGCTCATGGAGCGCCCGCTGGAGCGCGGACTCCCGCCGTGGGAGATGTACCTCCTCACCGGCGAGCCCGGCGGTCCCTTCGCGGTGCTCGTCAAGCTCCATCACGCCCTCGCCGACGGGATGCGCGCGGTCGCCATCGGCGCCGGCATCTTCGACGAGATCGCCGGCGCGCGCGGCATGAGGGCGCGCCGGTCCCGGCCGGTGCCGGCCTCGTCGTGGCGCAGCGTGCCGGGTCAGCTCATCGGCTTCGCCCGGGACCGTATCGACGATCTCGGCAACGCCGTGGGTGTCGGGGCCTCCGTCGTACGGGCCAGCCGCTTCGACTCCCGGGGCATGCCTGCCCTGGCGGCAGGCTCCAGCGGCACCCGCAGGCTCGGCACCGTCGCACTCGACCTCGACGATGTGCAGCGTGTGCGCAAGGCCGTCGGCGGCACGGCCAACGACGTCCTGCTCGCCATCGTCGCCGGGGCGCTGCGGCGGTGGACGCGGGAGCGCGGAGACCTGCTGCCGACCGCGGACCCCCGGGCACTGGTGCCGGTGTCGCGGCGCAGGCCCGGCAGTCCGGCCGGATCCGGGAACCGGCTCTCCGCGTACCTGGTCGACCTGCCCGTCTCCGATCCCGACCCCCGTTCGCGGCTCGACGCCGTCCGGATCGCCATGAACCGCAACAAGGCGGCGGGACCGATGCGCGGAGCCGGGGCCGTCGCCGTGCTCGCCGATCAACTGCCGCCGCTGGCCCACCGGTTCGGTGCGCCGCTGGCGGGCGGCGCCGCCCGGATGCTCTTCGACGTACTGGTGACCAGCGTGCCGCTGCCGCGCTCGGCCCTCTCGCTGGGCGGCTGCCCGCTGCTCTCGATCTACCCGATGGCGCCGCTGGCGCGCGGTCAGTCGCTGGCCGTCGCCCTGACCACCTACGACGGGCAGGTGCACGTGGGTCTGGTGGCCGACGGCAAGGCCGTGCCCGACCTCGACCGGCTCGCCCGCAGCCTGGAGGACGAGCTGGCGGAGCTGCTCGACATGGCACTGACGCTGTGAACCGATGTGTCCGAAAGATCGGACACATCGACTGCATCCGGCAACATCTCGCCCCCTCGCGGGTGTTGACGCCCTGAGTGATCCGATGAATATTCGTCGGTGATCGATGAAAGCGACCGGCGAAATCGGTGCAGCCGGTCGGCGAACGTCAGGGGCGAGGGGGCAGCAGCGGGATGCGACGAAGCACGCTCGGCCGCAGCGCGGTCGAGATCACCGAACTGTCCTTCGGGGCCGCGGCCATCGGCAACCTCTTCACCCCGGTCGCGCCCGAGGAGGCGGCGGCCGCGGTCGACGCCGCCTGGGACGTGGGCATCCGCACCTTCGACACGGCTCCGCACTACGGTCTCGGCCTCTCCGAGCGCAGGCTCGGCGAAGCGCTGCGCGGCCGGCCTCGTGACGCGTACACCCTCTCCACCAAGGTCGGGCGGCTGCTCGAACCCTGCCCGGCCGACGGCGACGACCTGGCCCACGGCTTCGCCGTCCCCGCCGACCACCGGCGGGTCTGGGACTTCAGCGCCGACGGCGTGCGCCGCAGCATCGAAGAGAGCCTCACCCGCCTCGGCCTCGACCGGATCGACATCGTCCATCTCCACGATCCGGACGACCACGAGGAGGCCGCGTTCCGGCACGGCTACCCGGCGCTGGAGCGGCTGCGGGCAGAAGGCATGGTCGGTGCGATCGGCGCCGGTATGAACCAGGCCGCCATGCTGACCCGGTTCGTCCGCGACACCGATGTCGACACCGTGCTCTGCGCCGGCCGCTACACCCTCCTGGACCAGAGCGCCCTCGCCGAACTCCTGCCCGAGGCCGAGGCCCGGGGCACGAGCGTCATCGTCGGAGGGGTCTTCAACTCGGGGCTGCTCGCCGACCCCCGCCCGGGCGCCACCTACGACTACACGGCCGCACCCGACGACCTCCTCCAGCGCGCGCTGCGGATCGAGGCCGTCGCCGCACGGCACGGAGTTCCGCTGCGGGCCGCCGCACTGCACTATTCACTCGGCCATCCGGCCGTGGCCGGTGCCCTGGTCGGCACACGCTCCGCGCGCGAAGTCCGGGACGCGGCCGACCTCCTCGCCCAGGACGTCCCGACCGCGCTGTGGGACGACCTGCTCGCCGAGGGGCTCCTGCCGAAGGACGGCCCGCTGCCCGAGGACGGAGGCGCCCGATGAGAGTGGCCCTGCACACGGCGGTCCGCGCCGACCGCATCGAGGAGTACGAGGCCGCCCACCGCGAGGTCCCCGTCGAACTGACCGAGGCGATCCGCGCCGCCGGCGTCACCTCCTGGACCATCTGGCGCAGCGGCACCGACCTCTTCCACCTCCTCGACTGTGACGACTACACCGCGCTGCTGGCGGCCCTCGAAACACTCCCCGTCAACATCGCCTGGCAGGCGCGGATGGCCGAACTGCTCGACGTCGTGCACGACTACACCGCGGACGGCGCCGGCGCCGGACTGCCCGTCGTCTGGGAGCTGTGAACCGTGGCCGTCGTCGATGCCCACCACCATGTGTGGGACCTCTCCGTCCGGGACCAGGACTGGATAGCCGGCCCCGACCTCGCTCCCCTGCGCCGTACCTTCACGCTCGACGACCTGCGGCCCGAGGCGCGTGCCGCGGGAGTCCGCGCGACCGTGCTCGTCCAGACCGTCACCGTCGCCGAGGAGACACCGGAGTTCCTCGCGCTCGCCGACGGCAGCGACCTCGTCGCGGGGGTCGTCGGCTGGACCGACCTCACCGCCCCCGACGTCGCCGGCACACTGGCCGCACTGCGGGAGGGGCCGGGCGGCGACCGGCTCGTCGGCATCCGCCACCAGGTGCAGGGTGAACCCGACCCCGCGTGGCTGCTGCGGGACGACGTCCGGCGAGGACTCGAAGCCGTCGCGTCCGCCGGCCTCGTCTACGACCTGCTGGTCCAGCCCCGTCAGCTGCCCGCCGCGGTCGAGGTGGTGAGCCGGGTCCCCGGCCTCACCTTCGTCCTCGACCATCTGGGCAAACCCCCCATCGCCGCCGAGAAGCTGCAACCGTGGGCGGGCCGGGTGCGTGCGCTCGCCGAGCGGCCCAACACCGTCTGCAAACTCTCCGGCATGGTGACGGAGGCCGCCTGGGCGACCTGGACCACCGCGGATCTCGCCCCGTACGCCGAGACGGTTGTCGAGGCATTCGGCCCCGACCGCCTCATGTTCGGCTCCGACTGGCCGGTCTGCCGGCTCGCCGCGAGTTACGCGGAGGTCGTGGAGGCCGCCCGCACGCTCACCCGGGGGCTGAGCGAGGACGAGCGCTCCGCCGTCTTCGAGACCACCGCCTGCAAGGTCTACGGGCTCCCGGCGGAATGAACCTGCATCCCTGCGGCCCCTGCGGCACTCTGGAGGCATGCCGGAGCTGCCCGAGGTCGAAGCGCTGCGAGAGTTCCTCGACACCCATCTGGTGGGACAGGAGATCGTCCGTGTCCTGCCGCTGGCGATCAGCGTGCTGAAGACGTACGACCCGCCCCTGTCCGCGATCGAGGGCGCCGAGGTCACTGCCGTCGAACGGCGCGGCAAGTGGCTCGACATCACCGTCGGCGGCCTCCACCTGGTCACGCATCTGGCTCGCGCGGGCTGGCTCCAGTGGAAGGACGAGGTCCCGGCCGCGCCGCCGCGCCCCGGCAAGGGCCCGCTCGCCCTGCGCGTCGTGCTCGCCTCCGGGAGCGGCTTCGATCTGACCGAGGCCGGCACCACCAAGCGGCTCGCCGTCCATCTCGTCCGCGACGCCGGCGAGGTGCCGGGCGTCGCCCGCCTCGGCCCCGATCCGCTGGCCGACGCCTTCGACCGTGACGCGTTCGCCGCGCTGCTCGCCGGGGAGCGGCGGCAGATCAAGGGTGCGCTGCGGGACCAGGGTCTGATCGCGGGAATCGGCAACGCCTACAGCGACGAGATCCTGCACGCCGCGAAGATGTCGCCCTTCAAGCCGGTGCAGAATCTGGGCGAGGACGAGATCACCACACTGTACGAAGCCCTCCGCAGCACCCTCGGTGAGGCCGTCGAGCGCTCACGCGGAGTCGCGGCGGGACGGCTCAAGGCGGAGAAGAAGAGCGGTCTGCGGGTCCATGGCCGCACCGGTCAGCCGTGCCCGGTCTGCGGCGACACGATTCGCGAGGTCTCGTTCAGCGACTCGTCGCTCCAGTACTGCCCCACCTGCCAGACCGGCGGCAAGCCGCTGGCCGACCGCAGACTGTCGCGGCTGCTGAAGTAGCCCGCCCGCCGTGCGCGCCCGGCGCTCGGCTCAGCTCCTGACGGTCACTTGATCGTCAGCAGCGGCTTGCCGTCGAACGTCCGCACTTCCCAGCGGCCGATGTCCCTGCTCGCGAGGTCGGTGCCCCCCTCGATCTCCAGGGGCTTGGCATGACCGGGGACATCCGTCCCGTATCCGCCCTGGGGAACGCGCCAGCTCAGCACCGGATGCTCGATACCGTCCTTGCCGACGGCGACCAGCCGGCAGGAGCCCGGTCCGGTGAGACCCGAGAGCCGCATCGCGACCGCCGTGCCCCACATCCGGTCCTCCACGAAGGCGGACGCGGTGACGCCGGAGCCGGCGTCCTTCACCGTGACCTGCTTGCCCGCGACGGCCGGCGGGACGGGGTCCTGCGGGGTCCGCATCGCGAGCGCGCCCAGCGGAAGGGCGACGATCAGGGCCGCCACCGCGGCGACCAGCCGGAGCCGGCGTCTACTGCTCCGCCTCCGCATGAGCGCGACCTCCTCGGTGAGCCGCTCCAGCAGCCGGGGCGAGGGCCGGGACGCGATCACACCGGGTCCCGTGAGGTCGGAAATCGCCGAAGCGACCGACGAGAAGTCCGAGAGCTGTACTGTGCACAGCACGCACTCGGCGAGATGCTCCTCGAAGCGGAACGCGTCCCCCGGTTCCAGCACGCCCAGCGCATAGGCGGCCACGTCCTGGTGCCGCTGCTGCATGCCCATGGCGTCCTCGTTTCGTCTCTGGCCGTGCTGTGTCCGTTGCGGTCGGTCGCCGTTGAATACGGATCAGGCGCGTTCTCTGCTCAACCGCGGCCACGAAGAAGACGAACTCTCTTTGCGGCCCCCTTCCCGCGGGCGAAGGACCGTGGCCCCGGCGATCGGGGCGCGCCTAAACTCCGCAGCATGCTGCGTGTACTGGCGGTCGACGACGAGAATCCGGCGCTCGAGGAACTCCTCTATCTGTTGCGTTCCGACGCCCGGGTCACGAGCGCGGAGGGGGCGACGGACGCCACCGAGGCGCTGCGCCGGATCAGCCGGGCATTGGAGGCGGGACCGGACGGTGAGGACGGCATCGACGTCGTCTTCCTCGACATCCACATGGCCGGACTCACCGGACTCGATGTCGCCAGGCTGCTCGCGGGGTTCGCCAGGCCGCCGCTGATCGTGTTCGTCACCGCGCACGAGGGCTTCGCCGTCCAGGCCTTCGACCTCAAGGCCGTCGACTACGTCCTCAAGCCGGTGCGCCGGGAACGTCTGGCCGAGGCGGTGCGCAGGGTGCGCGACCAGGTGCTCGCCGCCCGCGAGCCCCGGCACCAGGAGCACGAGACCGCGGTGACCGTACCCGCCACCCGTGCGCCCGTGCACAACACCGCCGAGCAGATACCCGTCGAACTGGGCGGTGTCACGCGGTTCGTGGCGGTCGACGACATCGCCTACGTCGAGGCACAGGGCGACTACGCCCGGCTGCACACGGAGGACGGCAGCCACCTCGTCCGCATACCGCTGTCCGCCCTGGAGGAGCGCTGGGCCTCCCGCGGCTTCGTCCGCATCCACCGCAGCCATCTCGTCGCGCTGGCCCGTATCGACGAACTGCGCCTGGACGCGGGGACGACGACGGTCCGGGTGGGATCGGCCGAACTCGCCGTCAGCCGGCGTCATGCGCGGCAGCTGCGGGACCTGCTGATGCGGCACGCCGGAAGCTGACCCTGCTGCGCAAGCAGGAAGCCGGCCTTCTGCGCCGGCTGCCCGAGGGGCTCAGGCACACCGGTGACCGGACGTGCCCGGCCGACCGTTCACCGGACGCGCCCCACCGACCGTTCACCTGACGGGGACAACCGTTCGTCGCGGGACAGGCCCACCCGGCGACGGGCGTCATCCACTGGCCGAGAGCCGAGGTAATTCGACGCACCGGGCTCCGGCAGCGGCCTAGCCTTGATCAGGAGGTAAGGGGTCTGATGTCCGACATCGAAGCGCTGCTCGCGGAACTGCGGAGCCTGCCGGTGACCCCGGCGTCCGGCCCAGGGGACATCGAAGCGCTGCTCGCCACGGTCAAGAGCGCCGCGGGGCGCTGGGCGGACGTGCTGTACGAGATCCGGCAGTCGGCCCAGGGTCTGGTCGGCCCGCGCGCCGAGGCGGCCCTCGAAGTCGCCTTCCGCCGGGCGGAGGAGTCGTACGTCGAGCTGGAGATCGCGCTGAAGGACTGCGGCCGGCGGCCGGGCCCCTGACAACTGCCTGGTCAGAACAGGTGGATGGCCAGATGACTCAGCGGCAGCCCCAACTGCCAGGCGGGCATCCATATCTGTTCGCGCTCGTCGACGCACGCGTCCAGCGGATTCGCCGGGTGCCACGGCTCCGTGTCCCCGAGGTCGGCGGCGAGCAGTTCGGTCTGCCGCAGCCACTTCCAGGAGTCCCGTGCCAGGGCGAGGTCCGGATCGGGTCCGCCGCCGAGCTGCCGCTCCCGCTCGCCGCGTGCGTCGAGTCTCTCCCGTGCCCATGCAGGCCAGGGATGTCCGTACGAGGTGAGGTTCAGCCATTCCTCGATCCTGGACACCGCGCGGACACCCGCGAGTTCGTCCGAACCGTCACAGAGATAGATCGTCAGCGCCAGCGTCTCGCGGCCCGCCCGGTATTCGAGCGAGCCGCCCTCGACGAGGGCGCCGGTGCGGAGCATCTCGTCGGCGATGTACTCGGCGCAGAGCCATGCCATGGGGACTGCCAGCGCGCCTCCGCTGGTGCCGTTCGTGCTCTCGGGCTGCAACCTTCCCACCTTCTTCCGGACGACGTCGTGTGCCGACTCGGAGACGAGCCTCCACCGTGTGACACGGCTGGGGGCGCATCTTTACTCAACTTCACCGTGAGGTTTCGCATACTGCCGCCCCTTGGCCGTGGCCCCAGGGAGACGGGGACACCGGCGGGACATCAGGGGCGCACGTGACTGCGCCGCCGAGGTTTGGAGTCCGCCGTGGGGCGGTACGACGACGCCCGCTCCGGAAGGGAGCGGGCGGCTCGTGCCGTACGGCAGGCGTCTCAGCGAGGATCGCGTCCGATGAGTCCGAGGAGCCGGTCCTGGAGGGGAGCGTCCTCGGGGACGGGCACCTCGGCGCCGAAGACCTCCACCCCCGGACCGAACGCGCCGGGTGTCCGGAACTTCTCCATCACCTCGGCCGGGATCGCGGAGGTGCCGCGCCACATCCGCTCGACGTCGTCGGCGGGCATCGTCTCGTCCTGGCCGGTGGCCCGCGCCAAGTCCCAGCCGTGCAGCACCAGGTCGTCACTGACGACCCGGTCGATGTGCTGCTCGGCCGTCAGCGGCCCGCTGGGCGTCTCGCAGGGAGCCGCCGCGAGTCCGGGGTCGTCGAGCACGGCCTCGACATCGGCGCGTGCGGCCCGGAAGGCGGCGAGGGGGTCCTTCTCGACGGACGGCGCGCGGGAGGGACGGCGGCCGAGCGGGCGCAGCATGACGCCGTGCATCACGACGATGTGTCCGACGACGTCGCGGGCGGACCAGCGGGCGCACGGCGACGGGTTGTCCCACTGCTCGGGCCGGACGGCGGCGACCTTGCTCTCGAAGTCGTCGGCGTGTCTGCGGTATCGGTCGGCGATGTCGGTCATCGGCCGGGTTCCTCTCAGCCGTCGGGTGTGGCGAGCGCGTGGCGCACGGCGGTCAGGGCGTCTTCGTCGGTGACCCCGAGGTTCCTGGCGGCGACGGCGAAGTGGCGGGCGTGGTCGGCGAGCCGGGTGGCGGCGTCGGGGCCGGTCGCGACGGCGGCGACGCGGGTGCCGGAGCCGCGCCGGCTGTGCACCAGCCCGGCCGACTCGAGTTCCCGGTAGGCGCGGACCACGGTGTTGTTGGCGAGACCGAGGTCGGAGGCGAGCTGGCGCACCGGAGGCAGCCTGTCGCCCTCGCGCATCCGCCCGACCGCGATGAGATCGGCGAACTGCTGTCTGATCTGCTCGTACGGGGGCACGGGTGTGGCCGGGTCGACCCGGATCGTCAGGCCGGTGGCCGTCACGGACGCTCCTTGATGTGCGCCTGCGGCAGCAGGAGGGCGCCCAGGCACCAGCCGGCGGTCAGTGCCGAGACGAACGCGACGATTCCGAGGCCCCAGAGGCTCACGGTCTCCATCCAACCACCACAGCTCAGGCTGAGCATCGCCGTCGCCATGGTCAGCGACACGGCGAACAACGGTGCTGCCGTCAGCAGCCCCCACGCGCCGACCGTCGCGCGCGCCCTGACCCGGCGCTGCTCGTCGTCGGCCGCTCGCATCGTGATGCGCCGGAGCGTCGCGGCGCACACCGCGGTCCCGACGGCGAGTCCTCCGAGCACCGGCCAGGCGTAGTACGGCCCGGGCCACGGCCCCACCAGCTGGTCCCGTCCGCCGCAGGCGGCGGCGACGGCGCGGCCCGCGTGCCCGGCGGCGTCGGTGGAGGCGGTCGCGACGGCGACGACCAGGAGGACGACGAGCAGCAGAGCCTGCACGAGCAGGGTCGACGCCAGCCCGCGCGGGATGTGGTCACGTATCCGGCGGGGGGTCACCGAGGCCTGCCGCACTCCGCGCGCCGCCGGATGGGCGACCACGTCCGCGAGAAGCACACCGCCGACGGCGCAGATCCCGAGGACGGGGATGGCGTAGAGCAGGTCGACGTCCGACTCGGGGCTGAAGGTGACGAGCCTGTTGACCACGACACCTGCGGCGAGCCCGGCCCAGCGGACCGGGGTGTCGATCCAGCTGCGCCAGTCGGTGCGGAGCTCCGGAGTGGTGGACATGCGAACCCCCTGATGGCCGGCCATGCGTATCAATCACTTGAGACAATCTGTCGCCTGGAGGGCAACTGTGTCAAGCGACTGATACGCATGGCGCTGGGGTCAGCGCCTGACGCTCGGGCGTGGGCGTGCGTAGCCGGGGAGGCAGCGGGCGAGGGCCCGCAGCGCGTAGTACGAACGGGACTTGACCGTCCCCGGAGGTATCCCGAGCGACTCCGCGGCCTCGTTGACGCTCAGTCCCTCGAAGTAGATCCGGACCAGCACCGCCTGGTGCTCGGGGCTCAGCGACTCGACCGCCGCGCGGACGTCGAGGGCGGCGACGGCCGTCTCGGTGACGTCCGCCGGATCGGGGGTGGTGGCGAGGACCCCGTCGCCGATCTCGGTCGGTCGGGCGAGACGGGAGCGGCGTGCGTCGATGGCGAGGCGGCGGCCGACCGTGAAGAGCCACGGCCGCATCGACTCGTACGGACCCTCGAAGGCCTCCGGGTGCTGCCAGGCGCGGACCAGGGTCTCCTGGAGCAGGTCCTCCGCGCGCTGCTGGTCCCCGTAGGTGAGGCCCTGGAGGAAGCTGAGCAGAGCGGGGCCGTGCTCGCGTTGCAGGTCCGCCATGGCCCGCTCGTCGGTCGTCGCGGAAGCGGTCACGGTTGCCGTCGCCATTGCCAACACCCTTTCGCGCGGAGGTCGCTGCTACGTGGCGTATACGAACGCATCCGGGCGCGAAGGGACAGACGGCGCACCACTGTCTTCGGCGAGCGGTCGCTCGGAGCGACGAATGGTGCGGTGAGCGGGTGGCCGGATACCGACGGCCGGTGAACCGGCCGGGGACCAGGCTCGGGATCGGCCCGGGATCAGGTCCGATCCAGTGACCCGCTCGGCCGGGTCGCTTGACGCGCCCGGGCACGGACGATGCATTCGGTGTGCCGTATCACGCCGGTTCGCATTGGTCGGGAGCACTCCATGGCACGCCGCCCGCAACAGGGCTCCACCCCGCTCGCGACGCCGCTCACGCGACGAGGAGCGACGGCGGTCGCCGCCGTACTGCTCGGGGCGACGGCCGCCTGCGCCGGGCCCGGCGGCGGCCCCTGGTCCGCGGACGCTTGCTCCGAGCGGCCCGCGTCCGCCCCCTCGGCCGCGGGCGGCGCGGCACCCGAGCGGCGCTTCACCCTCGTCGCCGGCGGTGGCGTCCTGCCGCACGGCGCGGTCGTCCGACAGGCCCGCGTCCGCGGCGACGGCTACGACTTCCGCCCGGTGCTCGCCGGTGTACGGCCGGTCGTCTCCGCTGCGGACCTGGCGATCTGCCATCTGGAGACGGTGTTCTCGGCGGTGGAGGAACAGGGCGGCGACGCAGGGGGTCGCGCTGCCGTCACGTCCCCGCCCCAGCTCGCGAAGAACCTCGCGGCCATCGGCTACGACGCCTGTTCCACGGCCTCCGACCACGCCCTGACGGACGGCGCCGCAGGCGTCGAACGCACGCTGGAAGCACTGGACAACGCCGGCATCAGACACACCGGCACCGCCCGTACCGCCGCCGAGGCACGCGAGCCCGCGTGGCTGAAAGCAGGCGGTGCCAGGGTTGCCCAGCTGGCCTACACCTACGGCCTGGATGCCGCCCAGCACCCCGGGGGGCAGCCCTGGGCGGTCGCGCTGATCGACGAGGAGCGGATCATCGCCGACGTCCGGGCCGCCCGGAGAGCGGGCGCCGACGTCGTCCTGGTCAGCCTGCACTGGGGCACCGCATGGCAGACCGCCCCCGACGAACGGCAACTGGCGCTCGCCGGCGCGCTCACCGCCTCGAAGACCGCGGGACGCCCGGACATCGACCTGATCGTGGGCGCCCACGCGCACGTCCCGCAGGCGTACGAGAAGGTCAACGGCACCTGGGTGGTCTACGGGACGGGCGACCAGCTCGCCGGAGCCGGGGTCGGAGCCGGCCACGACGGGCAGCGTGACCCCCGCGGTGACCGTGCGACCATCGGCCGCTTCACCTTCGCGCCGCCCGCCCGTCCCGGAGAACGCTGGGAGGTGGCGAAGGCCGAGTTCGTCCCGCAGTGGATGGACGCCGCCGCGGGCCGCGTGGTGAACACGGCGGGCGCGCCGGCGAAGGGCGCGGACCGTGATGAGCGCGTGGAGGCGAAGGAGGCCGTGAGCGCCGCCGTGCTCAGCCGCGGCGCGGCGGCGGACGGTCTGACGATGGGCCGCTGAGCGGGCGAGGCCATCTGCGCTCCCCGCCCGCCGAGCACGACCGCCCGGCGCGGTCCCGGTACCTCAGCGCAACCCGTCCTCCTTCCCGGCATTCTGAGACGTCGCCAGATCCGACTTCCGGTAGGAGTACGCGAAGTAGATGACCAGGCCGATCAGCAGCCACACCGCGAAGCGGACCCAGGTGTGCCAGGCCAGGAAGGTGATGAGCCAGATCGAGAACACCACACCGATCGCCGGGACGAACGGCATACCCGGGCAGCGGAACGTACGCGGCAGATCCGGTCGCCGATAGCGCAGCACGATGATCGCCACACACACGACCACGAACGCCAGCAGAATGCCGATGTTGGTCAGTTCCGCCGCCTCGCCGATCGGCAGGAAGCCGGCGATCGCCGCCGACGCCACACCGACGATCCAGGTCACGCGGGTCGGAACGTGCCGTGTCGGATGCGTTTTGGCGAACCACTTGGGCAGCAGTCCGTCGCGGCTCATCGAGAACCAGACACGGGTCACGCCCAGCATGAACGTGAACATGACGGTGAGGATGCCGATGATGGCGCCGACGGCGATGACGTCCGCCAGACCTCCCAGGCCGACCGACTTGAAGGCCGTCGAGAAGCCGCTCTCCGGGTCGATGTCCTTGTAGTTCTGCATACCCGTCAGCACCAGGCACGCAAGGACGTACAGCACCATCGAGATCGCCAGCGAGTACAGGATCGCCTTCGGCATGTGGCGCTGGGCGTCCTTGGACTCCTCGGCCGCGGTCGACATGGCGTCGTAGCCGAAGACCGCGAAGAAGACCGTCGCCGCGCCGGTGAACGCTCCGCTCACCCCGAACGGGAAGAAGGGGTTGTAGTTCGCGGTCTCGATGTGGAACATGCCGACACCGATCACCAGCAGCACGACCAGGACCTTCAGCACCACCACGACCGTCTCGAAGCGGGCCGCGTTCTTGATGCCGAGGTTGAGGAGACAGGCGATCAGCAGACACAGGATCGCGGCGAACAGGTCGATCCGGTGTCCGTCACCCGTGCCGGGCGCACCCAGCATCCAGTTCGGCAGCTCGGCACCCGTCTCGCCGAGCAGGAAGTTGAAGTAGCCCGAGATGCCGATGGCGACGACCGCCACGATCGCCGTGTATTCCAGCAGGAGATCCCACCCGATGAACCAGCCCGCCAGTTCGCCGAGTACCGCATAGCCGTAGGTGTACGCGGACCCCGCTTTCGGGATGAGCCCCGCGAACTCGGCGTAGGAGAAGGCCGCAGCCGCACTCGCCACACCGGCGATCAGGAACGAGATGAGGACCGCGGGACCCGCCGTGCCGTTGGCGACCGTGCCCGCGAGGGTGAAGATGCCGGCTCCGATGATGCCGCCGACACCGATCGCGGTCAGCTGCCACAGGCCGAGCGTTCTGGTGAGCTGTTCGGCCGTGCCGCCTTCCTCGATATGGTCGATGGGCTTGCGCCGCAGTACGCCCTGTCCTGACCACAGGCCTGCCATGACTCACCTCTCCGAAGGTCTGGTGGGACCGATGGCGGCTCATGATGGTGCAGGTCCGGCAGGGACGGAAGGCGCCGGGCGGAATCCGGAGCCGAGCACTCCGCAGTGACCACCGGACGGTCGAGGGGGAGGTCAGGGAACAACGGTGACGGGCCAGCGTCCGGCCTTGACCAGCCGCAGAGCCACCGAGCCGATGAAGCGGTGACCGGCCGACTCCGACGCCCCGACGACGACGGCGTCCGCCTTCAGCTCGTCGGCGGCCCTCACCAGACCGCTGTAGGGATCGCCGCGGAAGGTGTGGAACTCCCAGCGCACCTCCCAGATCTCCCGGACGCGCTCGGCGGCCGACCGGATCTCGGCCACCAGCCCCTGCGCTATCTCCTCGGTGGTGTCCGCCATCGGCACCCCCAGCGCCGCGCCGGTCGACATCACCGGCTGGACGTACACGACCGCCAGCAGGGCGTTCTGGCGGCGGGCCAGACCACTGGCGTAAGCCGCTGCCCGCAGGGAGGAGTCGGAACCGTCCACACCGGCGACGATGACCTTCGGGCCGTCGGTGCCGCGCTCGAAACGGTGAGGTCGCTGCTCAGTCACACAGCCGAGGCTATCCGCTCCCGAGAGGCGGGCCGTGGCCGGTCTCCGTACAGTCTGATCATGAGTGTCACCGTGCAGGAGCCCTCTCAGGCACGCGGCTCGTTGCTGAGCCGGGTCCCGAACGCGTTCGCGATCTTCTTCGGCCTGCTGGGTGTGTACTGCATCCTCATCTCACTCATCCCGCCCCTGCGTCGCCTGCTCTCGCCCGTCTCGCGCTTCATCGACCAGGTCGCCGTCCCCGTCAGCGCGAACCTCGCCTATGCCGTCTTCCTGCTGCTGCTCGCCGCGGCCGTCGGCGCCCGCAAGAAGACCGCCTGGTGGCTGGTGGTCGTCTATCTGTCGCTGGTGCTGCTCACCGACATCCTGGGCGTGGCCTTCGACCGCGAATGGGGCTGGGTCGCCAACCTCGTGCTGTGCGCACTCGCGCTGGGCGTGCTCGTCGCGGCCCGCGGAGAGTTCTACGCCAGGACCAGACGCGGCTCCCTGCGCCGGGCGCTGATGGTCCTCGTCCTCGGGCTGGCCGCCGGCATTCTCGCCGGCTGGGGACTGGTCGAGCTGTTCCCGGGCTCCCTGCCGCAGTCCCAGCGGCTGGTCTGGTCCGCCAACCGGGTGCTCGGCGGGCTTGCCTCCGCCGGCCAGTTCGACGGCACCCCACCGCGCGGGCTCTCCTTCCTGCTCGGTCTGTTCGGCGCGATCGCCCTGCTCTGCGCCGCGGCCACGCTCTTCCGCTCGCAGCGCATGGAAGCCGCGCTGCACGGCGACGAGGAGGACCGGATCCGCGCCCTCCTCGGCGCCTACGGCTCCCAGGACTCGCTCGGCTACTTCGCCACCCGCCGCGACAAGGCCGTCGTCTTCTCGCCCAACGGCAAGGCCGCGGTCACCTACCGCGTCGAGACGGGCGTGGCGCTGGCCAGCGGAGACCCGGTGGGGGACCACGGCGCCTGGCGGCAGGCCATCGACGCCTGGCTGGCGGTGGCCAAGCGCCACGCCTGGGCACCGGCCGTGATGGGCGCGTCCGAGGACGGCGCGAAGATGTTCGCCCGCGCCGGGCTCGGCGCGATCCAGCTCGGTGACGAGGCGATCCTCCAGGTCGCCCGCTTCGACCTGAACGGCCGCGATATGCGGGTCACCCGGCAGGCCGTCAACCGGGTGAAGCGGACCGGGGCGACCACGCGCATCCGCCGGCACTCCACCCTCACCGACGAGGAGATGCGCCGCGTCGTCGACAAGGCCGACGCGTGGCGGGACACCGAGACCGAACGCGGCTTCTCCATGGCGCTCGACCGGCTCGGCGACCCCGCCGACGGCGACTGTCTGCTCGTCGAGGCCTTCGACGGCGAAGACCGCCTGACCGCCCTGCTCTCCTTCGTGCCCTGGGGGAGGGACGGCATCTCGCTCGACCTGATGCGCCGCGACCGCACCGCACCCAACGGCGTCATGGAGTTCATGGTCGCCGAACTCTGCGGGGAGGCCGCGAAGCTCGGCGTACGCCGCATCTCCCTCAACTTCGCCGTCTTCCGGTCGGCCTTCGAGGAGGGCGCCCGCATCGGTGCGGGCCCCGTCCTGCGGATGTGGCGCAGACTGCTGCTCATCTTCTCCAAGTGGTGGCAGCTGGAGGCCCTCTACCGGTCGAACGTGAAGTACCAGCCGGAATGGTTCCCGCGCTTCCTCTGCTTCGGCGACGCGGGCTCGCTCGCCCGGGTCGGTCTCGCCTCGGGCATCGCCGAGGGCTTCGTCTCCGTCCCGAGCCTGCGCAAGCGCTTCGGCCGAGGCCGGCCGGGCGCCCGCGCCGGCGTCACCAAGCCGGTCACCACGGAGGGCCTGCCCGCCATCGAGGCGCTGGGGCTCGTGGGCCCGGACTCACCCGCGGAGGAGAGGGAAAGGCGGCTGCCCGACCAGGTGCGCGTCCGCCACAGCAAGCTGGAGCGGCTGCGGGAGGCGGGCACCGATCCGTACCCCGTCGGCGTCCCCCCGCGCACCGACACCCTCGCCGCGATCCGCGCCGCTCATCCCGCTCCGGTACCCGGAAGCCGGACGGGCACCACGGTGACGGTCGCGGGCCGGGTCATGGTCGTACGCGACCTCGGCGGCGTCGTCTTCGCCGTACTGCGCGACTGGTCCGGTGACCTCCAGCTCGCCTTCACCCGGGACGGCACCGGGGCACAGGTGCTGGGGTCCTTCACCTCCGACATCGACATCGGCGACCACATCACCGCGACCGGCGAGGTCGGCGCCAGCGACAAGGGCGAGCTGTCGGTCTTCGTGACGGACTGGCGGCTGACCGGCAAGTGCCTGCGCCCGCTGCCCGACAAGCGGCGCGGTCTCGCCGACCCCGAGGCCCGTGTCCGCCGCCGCTATCTGGACCTGGTGTCGAGCCCGGACGCACGGGACGTCGTACGCCGGCGTTCCACCGCGGTCCAGGCACTGCGCCAGGGGCTCCTGGAGCGCGGTTACCTCGAGGTCGAGACCCCGATGCTCCAGCAGATCCACGGCGGCGCCAACGCCCGCCCCTTCACCACCCACATCAACGCCTACGACCTCGACCTCTACCTCCGTATCGCGCCCGAGCTGTATCTGAAGCGGCTGTGCGTCGGCGGCATGGAGAAGGTCTTCGAGATGGGCCGTACCTTCCGCAACGAAGGCGTCTCCTACAAGCACAATCCCGAGTTCACGATGCTGGAGGCCTACCAGGCCTTCGCCGACTACGACGTGATGCTCGATCTGACCCGGGAACTCATCCAGGGCGCGGCGACCGCCGCCTTCGGCTCGCCCGTCGCCCACAAGGCGGACCGCGACGGCAAGCTCGTCGAACACGACATCTCCGGCCCGTGGCCGGTCAAGACGCTCTACGGAGCGGTGTCCGAGGCGCTCGGCGAGGAGATCGACGCCGACACCGAGGAGACCGAGCTGCGCCGGCTGTGCGACGGAGCGGGAGTGCCGCACACGCCGGACGACACCCGCGGCGACGTGGTGCTGGAGATGTACGAGCGCCTGGTCGAGGAGCGGACCCTGATGCCGACCTTCTACAAGGACTTCCCGACCGATGTCTCGCCGCTGACCCGGCAGCACCGGCGCGACCCGCGGCTCGCGGAGCGGTGGGACCTGGTCGCCTTCGGTACGGAACTGGGCACCGCCTACTCGGAGCTGACCGATCCGGTGGAACAGCGGCGCAGGCTCACCGCTCAGTCCCTGCTCGCGGCGGGTGGCGACCCGGAGGCCATGGAGATCGACGAGGACTTCCTGGACGCGCTGGAGTACGCGATGCCGCCGACCGGGGGACTGGGCATCGGCGTCGACCGGCTCGTCATGTTCCTCACCGGACTGACCATTCGCGAGACGCTACCGTTCCCTCTCGTACGCCGGAACTGATCTCGTCCGTCTGTCCGTACAGCCCGCCTCGAACGGGTACTTTCGCGACCGCTCGCGTGTTGCTACAGCGTGCCGCCCAAGAGCCGTGCGAGCAGTTGGTCATGAAAAAGGATCAGATGCTTCCGGGGCGTCGGTCGGCGCTCCGCATCGTCGCCTGTCTCGGCGCTGCCGCCACGGCGGGGCTGCTCGTCACCGAACGGTCGGGGACATCGGGCGGGGCGGCCGCCACCCGCCCGGCGGGCGGCCCCCAGATCGCCTCCGGCCCCCGGGCGGCCGCCGGTCCGTCCGTCCGGGCATCCGGGTACCGGCTGCAGCCCATGACGGCGTACGCCCCGCCGAGGTACCGGCGGGCCCTCCCGCCGGTGCGTCAGCGCCCCTTCCTCAGGATGTCGGAGGCCGGCCGGACCATGGTCCTGACCTTCGACGACGGCCCCGACCCGCGCTACACCCCGGACATCCTGCGCACCCTGCGCGAGTACGACGTGCGCGCGATGTTCTTCGTCTGCGGCGAGATGGCCACCGACAACCGTGATCTGCTCCGCAGGATGGCCGACGACGGTCATGTGGTGGGCAACCACTCATGGTCCCATCCGCTGATCACGAAGCTGCCGCCGTCCGGCATCCGCAGTGAACTGGGCCGCACCAGCGAGGTGATCGAGGACGTGCTCGGCACCCCGCCGCTCTGGTACCGGGCCCCTTTCGGGGCCTGGAACAAGCACTCCTTCGAGATCGGCGCCGAACTCGGCATGGAGCCGCTGGCCTGGACGGTCGACACGCTCGACTGGACCGAGCCCGGCACGAGGACGATCGTGCGCCGGGTGATGGAGGGTGCCGGGCCCGGTGTGGTGGTCCTCTCCCACGACGCGGGCGGCGACCGCGCGCAGAGCGTGGCGGCCCTGCGCAGCTATCTGCCGAAGCTGCTGGACGACGGGTACCGGATCACCGTCCCCCGGCGCTGAGCGGCCGGTGGCGGCTGCCCGAAGCGCAGGGCGCCGGAGGTCAGAGGGACTTGACCATCCGTGCGAACACGACGACGTTCCCGTCGTAGCCCTGCGTCTTCGAGTAGCCGCCGCCGCAGGTGATGACCCGCAGTTCGGCGTAGCCGGTGTCGCCGTAGACGCGGCTGCCGGGGAAGTCCTCCTTGGAGAACACCTCCACGCCATACACCTCGAAGACGGCCGTCTTGCCGTCGAACCGGCTCACCTCGATCCGCCCGCCCTTCTCGAGCGAACCGAGGCCGTAGAAGACGGCCGGGCCCGAGAGGTTGTCGACATGGCCGACGACGACCGCGGTCCCACGCTGGCCCGGGGCGACACCGTTCTGGTACCAGCCGGCCATGTTCGGGTCCTCGGGCGGCGGTGCCTCGATCCAGCCGTCGGAATCCAGGCCGACGTTCATGATCGGTGCGTCGACCTCGATCGAGGGGATGTGCACCCGGGCCGCGGGGGCGTAGCTGAGGGCCTTCGGGGTGAGGAGCGGGGTGAACGTCTCGCCGCTGGGCCGGGCGAGTGACGCCGCCGCGGCCGGCTGGGGCGGACCCAGGCCGACGTCGATGCCGTTCTTCATCATCGCGATCCCCGTGAGCATCACCAGGGCCACCACGCCCCAGGGCGAGCGTTTCCTCGACGCCGAGCCGTTGTAGTCCTCGCCCATGATTCTCCCTCTTGTCATCTTTTCCAGGCGCCTGCTAGGCACGCTAAGTGAGCGTCACGGGACTGGCGAGGAGGGAAGGGCGAACGGGTGGCGAGGGCCAGTCGGGGTGACCCATCCGTGTCACCGGGCCGATAAAACTTCTGACGGTCTGTGACCTGCGGGTCCGTCAGTCGCGAGGGTGTGTCGTCGGCGTGTCGTCTCACCGGGGTGGACCAGCGTCGAAATGCGGAGAAAGGTGCACACGGTGAGGGTTCGTCATGGAAGGCGTACTCGTCGAATTTCCCGGGGCGCCGCTTCGGAGCGTCTTCCGCTGGAGGTTCACGATGCGTGCTTCACGCACTCTCGCAGTGGCCGCGGCCGCGTGCGTGGCCGTCGGGCTGTCTGCCCCGCTGGCCGCCGCCGGCGGTGACAGCAGCAATGGCAACAGCCCGATCAGCGTCTCCGTCAACCCGCGGTCGGTCCACCAGGGCGGCACGCTGACGATCAGCGTCCGGGGCTGCAACCGGGGCGGCACGGTGACGTCCAACGCCTTCCGTCAGGTCAACCTCTCGGAGAACCGGGGCGGTGTCGCGACGGCGATCGCCCGGATCAACGACAACGCCTCGCCGGGCCAGTACAACCTGGCCGTCCGGTGCAACAACGCTGTCGGTAACAAGGGCAGCAGCAACAACTACAACGGCAACGACGACCGCGGCAACGACAACGACCGCGGCAACAACAACGACCGCGGCAATGGCAACGACAACGGCGGCAACAACAACCAGGGCAACGGCAACAACAACGGCAACGGCAACGGCAACGGCAACGGAAACAACCAGGGCAACAACAACCAGGGCAACAACAACCACAACAACGGCAACAATCAGGGCAACAACCAGAACAACAACAACCACAACAACCAGGGCAACAACCAGAACAACAGCGGCAACAACCAGAACAACAACGACAACTTCAACAACAACAACTTCAACAACAACAACAATCAGACGGTGGCGACGGCGCAGTTCACCGTTCTCACGGGCAGGGGCGCGCAGGGTGGTCTCGGCGGCTCGGTCGCGCCCAGCTCGGCCGAGATGGCGGTCGGAGCGGGCCTCGTCGTCACGGCGGCCGTCGGCGGCACGCTGTTCATCGCCCGTCGCCGCCGCACGATCAGCGGCAAGGCCTGACCGGCCGGACCTCCCCGGTCGAGCGGAACCGCCCGTCGCCCCGAGTCCTGACCAGGACTCGGGGCGACGGGCGTTGACGGTACGGGGGAGTGGCGTGCCGGTCAGTGCCGGCGGTCGGACACCCGCCTGCGGAGAACGAAGACGGTCGCGGTGGCGGCGGCCAGGACGAGTCCGGCGCCCGCGGCGATCTCGCCGCGGTCCAGGCCTCCGACACTGCCGCCGAGCCCGCCCTGGACACCCTGAGGCGTCGTGGTGACGGTGGAGCCGGTCGTCGGGGTGGAGCGGCCGCCCGCGATGGTGAGGTTGAAGGTGCCCCGGTCATTGCCGCAGTTGAACTGGACGGAGTACTGGGCACCCGGCTTGACGTCGGAGTCCACCACGGCGGAGGCGGAGGTGCCGGGCTGGATGGTCACGGCGTCGAAGACGCCTGACGAGGCATAGGCCGTGGTGTCGCAGCCGCTGGCGGACAGATTGACACGCCCGCCCGCGGAGACCGTCGAGGGGCTGACGGTGAAAAGCGGCGAGGTCTGCTTGGCGTCGTCGTCGGCCACCGCGAAGGGGGCGGTCAGGGCGAGAGAAGCCGCTCCCAGCAGAGTGGCTGTTGCGGCACGTATCGCGCGCATGGTGAATCCTCCGGTCCCCGAGGAGCAGGCGCGGAACCGATTTCCACAAAAGGCAGAGAATGCCCCTCGATGGGCGAAACGCTAGGAGTCAGGGGTGCGCGACGCGATCGCTGTCCGGCGAATGGGTTATTCGTTCCCCCGGTTGGAGGACATGTGGGCGTGTCGCGCGGTCCGGGCCGGTGCCGGATGGGAAGGGAGCTCCCGCTCCGTGCGGCCGCCGGTGCGGGGCATCACGGTGTGACAGGTGCAGCGGGTGGGGCGGATGAGATCGAGCCATTCCGCGCGGACGCATGCCCGCCGCCCGCGGAACGCGGACGTTCACATCGGCGCTCCGGAAGATTTTCTCAGCCTCGTTGAACACTGAGCGGCTCCCTGTCCGTACCTAGAGCCATGAACGGCGCACCCAGGCGTCGCAACAGGCTCAGAGGACAACAGGAGTGGACATGAACACCTGGCGTAACGCCTCGCTCGCGGTGACTGCGGCGGCCGTACTCGCGCTGACGACGGCGTGCGGTCAGGAACAGGGTACGCAGACGCCCAACGGTCAGGCCGTCGGTGCGGCCAACCCGGCAGGTCAGCAGCCCGGCAGCGGCGGATACGGATCCGACTACGGTTCCGGCGCCGGTTCGAACGCTCAGGGAGCGGCGGCCAAGCCGGCCGGCCAGCTCGCCGTCTGGGACAGCAAGCAACTCGGCAAGGTCGTCACGGACAGCGCCGGTCTCACGCTCTACCGCTTCGACAAGGACACCGCCTCCCCGCCGAAGTCCAGCTGCGAGGGCGAGTGCGCCAAGACCTGGCCCGTGGTGGCGGCCGGCGGCGCCTCCGCCGCTCCCGGGATCGACGCCGCGCTGATCGGTGAGGTCACCCGGTCCGACGGCTCCAAGCAGCTCACCATCGGCGGCTGGCCGATGTACCGCTACGCCAAGGACACCAAGGCGGGCGACGCCAAGGGCCAGGGCGTCGGCGGCACCTGGTACGCCTCCGCCCCCGACGGCAAGAAGGCGGGCGGCGGCGCGGCGGCCGGCTCCGGTGGCGGTGCGGACTACGGGGACGGCGGCGCCGAGGCCGGCGGTCAGCCCGCCGACCAGGCGGGACTGTCCACCCGCAAGGACGCCAAGCTCGGTGAGATCGTCATCGACAAGAACGGTATGACGGTCTACCGGTTCATGAAGGACAGCGCATGGCCGATGAAGACGGCCTGCACCGGCGAATGCCTCAAGAAGTGGCCGGTTGTCGCCCCCGTCTCCAAGAACGACACCAAGGGAATCCTGAAGAAGGGCTTTGTCACCTTCGACCGCCCCGACGGCGTCAAGCAGCAGACGATCGACTGCTGGCCGATCTACACCTTCGCGGGTGACGCCAAGCCCGGAGACACCAACGGACAGGGTGTCGGCGGTACCTGGTACGTGGTGAGCCCCGAGGGCAAGCCGGTCGGAGCGCCCAAGTAGTCCCCACGCAGCGCCTCCGGCCTCAGCCGGCCCGTCTCACGCCCCCCGCGTGATGGCGGGCCGGTTGTCGTCGCGTTGTTGTGTGACCAAGAACGGACCGCGAATTTCCGTTTGGGCTCGCCCTCTTGGCGGGCGATCAGTAGCCTCGGCTCGAACAACTGGCCATGGACATGGCCGACTTCCCCCGTGGCGACTTGTTGGAGACATCGATGGAGCGTCCCGCCTGGGCCCCGCAGGGCATCGACATTTCGGTGCCGAGCGTGTCCCGCATTTACGACTACTACCTGGGCGGTTCGCACAATTTCGAGGTCGACCGGGAGGCCGCCCGCAAGGCGATGGAGTTCCTTCCGGGACTGCCGAAGATCATGCAGGCGAACCGGGCGTTCATGCGGCGGGCCGTGCGATACGCGGTGAACGAGGGCGTCACACAGTTCCTCGACATCGGCTCGGGCATTCCGACGTTCGGCAACGTCCACGAAGTGGCCCAGAGCGCCTCCGACGAGGCACGCGTGCTCTACGTCGACCACGACCAGGTCGCCGTCGCCCACGGCCGGGCCGTGCTCGAAGGGAACACCCGGGCGACCGTGGTCTCCGCCGATCTGCGCAAGCCGCGGCAGATCCTGGACAGTTCCGAGGTCTCCTCGATGCTCGATCTGCGGCAGCCGGTGGCGCTCCTGCTGGTCGCCGTGCTCCACTTCATCGAGGACGCGGACGATCCGATCGCCGCGGTGACGGAGCTGCGGGAGGCGCTGGCGCCCGGTAGCCTCCTCATCCTCACCCACGCCTCGTACGACGGAGTCCCGGTGCCCGAGGAGCGGGCGGTCGGCGCCGTCGACGTCTACCGGGACATACGCAATCCGCTGGTCATGCGTTCGCGCGAGGAAATCGCGCGATTCTTCGAGGGGTACGAGATGGTCGAGCCCGGTCTGGTGTCCATGCCCCTCTGGCGCCCCGACGCCCCCGCCGAGCAGGAGGACCCATACGCCTTTTCTGGCTTCGCCGGGGTAGGGCGCAGGGCGTGATGGCACCGTCGCAGGCGGCGGGTTCCGCGGCGGACCCGGACGGTCTCGAGGACAGACTCCGCAGGTTCGCGACGATATGGAGCCGCGCCGTCTTCCCCGTGACGGCGACCTCGCTGACCCGTGTCGAGGTCGAGCAGCATCTGCTGCCGCTGGCACGGCAGTTGAGCGAGTCGCTGCACGGCCGCACCTTCGATCCGCAGGCCGCTCAGCGGATCGGTGTCGCCCTTGTCGACGCCCACTGCACCGATCCCGAAGCGCTCAGCCGCACCCTCGGCGTCATCGACTCCTATCTGGTGCTCTACTGCGGCAGCGGAGAGATCGAGCAGTCGGCCGAGGAGAGCCGGGCACGCTGCGCCCGGCTCCAGCACGCGCTGGCCGCCGGTTTCGCGCAGGGCCTTCGCGAGCGCACACTCGCCGAGCAGGAGGCCATCGCGCGCTCCTCGCTCCAGGCGCGCACGGACGCGGTCGAGGCGCTGCACGCCACCGAGACCCGGTTCCGCGCGGTCTTCGAGGGGGCGGCGATCGGTATCGGCATCGCCGACCTCGAAGGCAACGTCCTCGAGGTGAACGGGACCCTGCTGCGCATGTTCGGCGGTCTCGAGAACCATGTGCGGGGCAAGAAGGTCACCGACTGGTCGCACCCCGAGGACCGGCCGCATGTCTGGCAGCTGCACCGGGAGTTGGTGAAGGGCGAGCGTGAGCACTTCCACGTCGAGAAGCCCTTCTACCGCAACGACGGCACCGTGCTGTGGACCAATCTGACGGTCTCTCTGCTGCGCGACCCCGACGGACGTCCGCAGTACCAGCTCGCGCTGATGGAGGACACCACGGAGCGGCGGCTGCTCAATCTGCGGCTGCGCTACGAGGCCACGCACGACGCCCTCACCGGCCTGCCGAACCGGACGCTGTTCTTCGAGCGGCTGGAGAAGGCGCTCGCGGCGGGCGAGGGTTCCCGGTTCGGGCTGTGCTATCTCGACCTCGACGGCTTCAAGGCCATCAACGACAGCCTGGGCCACGCGGCGGGCGACCGGCTGCTGGTGGAGGTGGCCGACCGGCTGCAGAGCTGCGCCACCGCGCCGGGCGAGATGGTGGCCCGGCTCGGCGGCGACGAGTTCGTCGCACTGACCACGGGGCCCGACACCGAGAGCCAGGTCGACGAACTCGCGGCCCGCATCCTCGCCGTCCTCGGTTCGCCGATCCGTGTCGACGGCCGGGAGTTCACGGTCCGCGGCAGCATCGGCATCGTCGAGGGACCGGCCGGCGAGCGGACCACCGCCGAGGTGCTCCGGAGCGCCGACATCACGATGTACAGGGCCAAGTCGGCGGGCGGCAACCGCTTCGAGATCGCCGACCCGGAGGCGGACGCCCGCGCGATCACCCGGCACGGGCTGACGACCGCGCTGCCCGCGGCGCTGGAGCGCGGCGAGTTCTTCATCGAGTACCAGCCGCTGGTGCACCTCGGCGACGGCACGGTGCACGGGGCCGAGGCGCTCGTGCGCTGGTGCCATCCGCAGCACGGGGTCCTCGGTCCCGACCAGTTCATCCCGCTCGCCGAACACACCGGTCTCATCGTGCCGCTGGGCCGCTGGGTGCTCCAGGAGTCCGTGCGCCAGGCGAGGTACTGGCAGGAGCGGCACAGCGACGGAGGCCCGCTGCGGATCAACGTCAATCTGTCGCCGACCCAGCTCCATCACCCGGGACTGGTCGCCGACACCGTCGACGTCCTGGAACGCTCCGGGCTGGAGCCCGGCGCGCTGTGCCTGGAGGTCACCGAGTCCGCGCTCATCGGCGCGAACGAGGATCTGCTGAAGCCGCTGCGCCAACTCGCCGAGATGGGCGTCGACATAGCGCTCGACGACTTCGGTACGGGCTACTCGAACCTCGCCAATCTGCGCCGGCTGCCGGTCAGTGTCCTCAAGCTCGACCGGTCCTTCACCCAGGGCATGCAGCGCCATCCGGCCGACCCGGTCGACCTGAAGATCGTCGAGGGCATCGTCACGCTGGCGCACAGCCTGGAGCTCGCCGTGACGGTGGAGGGCGTGGAGACCGGGGCGCAGGCGGAACAGCTGCGGGAGCTCGGCTGCGACACGGCCCAGGGCTGGTACTACGCCAGGCCGGGGCCACCGGACAAGCTGCACGCGCTGTCGATGGCCGACGCGGTGTAGCGGGGGTACCGGTCGGAGCGCCGGCCGGGACCGGATGAGGCACGCGCGGGACCTGGTCGGCGCCGTCGGCCGGGCCCGCCCGACCGTATGCGCCGGGTCCCGCCCGAGCACACTGATTCGGACTCGCCCGAGCGCCCCGCCGGGATCCCGCCCGTCAGAGCACCGCCGCCCGTGAGCCGAACAGCACCTTCTGGAGCTCACGGGCCGCGCGCGGCGGTGCCACGTCGCTGCGGTGGGCCAGCGCGATGGTGCGGCGCAGCCCGGGAGGGGCCAGCGGGGTGACCCGCAGGTCCGGACCCGCGCGGCCGGCCACCATGCTGGGCACCACGGCGACGCCGAGACCCGCCCGTACGAAACCCAGCACCGCGTCCATCTCGCCGCCCTCGACGGTGAAGGCCGGCTCGAAGCCCTCGGCGCGGCAGGCGGCCACGGTGAGCTCCCGCAGGTCGTAGCCGTGCCGGAACATCACCAACGGCTGATCCCGCAGATCGGCGATGCGCACGGGGCTGCGCGGCGGCTTCGCCGAGGCCGCCGACACCACCACCAGGTCCTCCCGCAGCAGCTCGACGGTGGTCAGGGCGGGGGAGGCAGGCGGCAGCGGCAGCACGATCAGTGCGAGATCGAGAGCGCCGCGTGCCAGCTCGCGCACGAGATCGTGCGAGCCGCCCTCCTCGATGAGCAGCTCGATCCCCGGATGCCGGTCGTGGAAGACGCGCAGGACGTCCGGGAGGAGGCCCGTGCACAGACTGGGGGTGGCCCCCAGCCGCACCCGGCCGCGCCGCAGCTGGACCAGCTCCTGCACCTCGTGCCGCGCCGTGTCGGCGTCCGCGAGGATGCGGCGGGCGAGCGGCAGCAGCGCCTCGCCGGCCTCGGTGAGCGCGATGTTTCCACGGGCGCGGCTGAACAGGGTCGCGCCCAGCTCCTTCTCCAGCGCCCGGATCTGCTGGGAGAGCGAGGGCTGGGACACATGCACGCGCTCGGCGGCGTGCGTGAAGTGCCGTGTCTCGGCGACCGCGACGAAATAGAGGAGTTGCTGGAACTGCATGGGCCCATGATAGGCGACGCCTATGGAGATCAGCGGGATCATGTCTTGGACCTCTGGACGCCCTCGGCCGTAGCTTTCCTTGCATGGCTCTGGCAACGCGGACGGACCGAAAACCGTCGCCCCCGCGCACCTTCTGGGGATCGACGATCGGCAAGAAGACGGTCATGGCCGTGAGCGGCCTGATCATGCTCGGCTATCTCGTCGCCCATGTCCTCGGCAACCTCAAGGTCTTCTTCGGGCCCGGCGAATTCAACGGCTACGCGCACTGGCTCCGCACGCTGGGAGAGCCCCTGCTCCACTACGAGTGGGCGCTGTGGGGTGTCCGGCTCCTGCTGGTCGCCGCCGTGGTCGCGCACGCGGTCTCCGCGTACCAGCTCAGCAGACGCGACATCAAGGCCCGGCCGGACCGCTACGTCCACCGCCGCAAGCGCGCGAGCTACGCCACGCGCACCATGCGCTGGGGCGGCATCATCGTCGCGCTGTTCATCGTCTGGCACCTCCTCGACCTGACCACTCTGACGGTCAACGAACACGCACAGCCCGGACACCCCTACGAGAACGTCGTCGCCACCTTCTCCACCTGGTACGGCAACGTCATCTACATCGTCGCGATGCTGGCCGTCGGCCTGCACATCAGGCACGGCTTCTGGAGCGCGGCCCAGACGCTCGGCGTCGGCAACGCCGCCCGGGACCGCGCACTCAAGACCGTCGCAGGCGGCCTCGCGCTGGTGCTGACCGCGGGCTTCATCGCCGTACCCGTCGGCGTCATGACCGGAGTGGTGAACTGACCATGAACTCCATCGACTACGCGGCCTTCACGACCGGCGATCCGATCGCCGACACCAAGGCACCCGAAGGACCCATCGCCGAGCGCTGGGACCGCCGCCGCTTCGAGGCCCGGCTGGTCAACCCCGCGAACCGCCGCAAGCACACCGTCATCGTCGTCGGGACCGGCCTCGCCGGCGGAGCCGCCGGTGCGACACTCGCCGAACAGGGCTACCACGTCGAGCAGTTCTGCTACCAGGACTCGCCCCGCCGGGCTCACTCCATCGCCGCGCAGGGCGGCATCAACGCGGCCAAGAACTACCGCAACGACGGCGACTCGATCCACCGCCTCTTCTACGACACCGTCAAGGGCGGTGACTTCCGGGCGCGCGAGTCCAACGTGCACCGGCTCGCGCAGATCTCCGTGGAGATCATCGACCAGTGCGTGGCCCAGGGCGTGCCGTTCGCCCGGGAGTACGGCGGACTGCTCGACACCCGTTCCTTCGGCGGCGTCCAGGTCTCCCGCACCTTCTACGCCCGCGGCCAGACCGGCCAGCAACTGCTGCTCGGCGCGTACCAGGCACTGTCCCGGCAGATCGCCGCGGGCACGGTGAACCTGCACGCCCGCACCGAGATGCTCGATCTGATCGTCATCGACGGACGGGCCCGCGGCATCGTGGCCCGGGACCTGATCACGGGCGAGATCACCAGCCACTTCGCCGACGCGGTGGTCCTCGCCACCGGCGGCTACGGCAACGTCTTCTATCTGTCGACGAACGCCATGAACTCCAACGCCACCGCGGTGTGGCGCGCCCACCGGCGCGGCGCCCTGTTCGCCAACCCCTGCTTCACCCAGATCCACCCCACCTGCATCCCGCGTACCGGCGACCACCAGTCCAAGCTGACGCTGATGAGCGAGTCGCTGCGCAACGACGGCCGGATCTGGGTCCCGAAGGCACGCGGTGACCAGCGGCCGGCGAACGAGATCCCCGAGGACGAGCGCGACTACTACCTGGAGCGGATCTACCCCGCCTTCGGCAATCTCGTCCCGCGTGACATCGCCTCACGGGCCGCGAAGAACGTCTGCGACGAGGGCCGCGGCGTCGGCCCCGGCGGCCAGGGCGTCTACCTCGACTTCGCCGACGCCATCGGCCGCATGGGCCGGGCGAAGGTCGAGGAGAAGTACGGCAACCTCTTCGAGATGTACGAGCGGATCACCGCCGAGAACCCGTACGAGGTCCCCATGCGGATCTACCCCGCCGTGCACTACACGATGGGCGGACTGTGGGTCGACTACGACCTGCAGACCACCGTGCCCGGGCTGTTCGCCATCGGCGAGGCCAACTTCTCCGACCACGGCGCGAACCGGCTCGGCGCCTCCGCCCTGATGCAGGGCCTCGCCGACGGCTACTTCGTCCTGCCGTCCACCATCAACGACTACCTGGCACGCACACCCCTGGACGGCACGCCGGACGCGTCGCATCCCGCGGTCGCGGAGGCACTCGCCGAGACCGAGGACCGGCTGAACCTGCTGCTCTCCGTGGACGGCGACCGCACCCCCGACTCCTTCCACCGTGAACTCGGCGAGCTGATGTGGGAGTTCTGCGGCATGGCCCGCACCGACGAGGGGCTGCGCAAGGCGCTCGACCGCATCCCGCAGATCCGTGAGGAGTTCTGGCGCCGCATCAAGGTGCCCGGCACCGGCGAAGAGTTCAACCAGTCGCTGGAGAAGGCCAACCGGATCGTCGACTACCTGGAACTCGCCGAGCTGATGTGCCTCGACGCCCTCCACCGCGCCGAATCCTGCGGCGGTCACTTCCGCGAGGAGTCCCAGACCGCCGACGGTGAGGCGGAGCGCAGGGACGACGCCTACGCGTACGCCGCGGCCTGGGAGTTCACGGCCACCGGACGGGCGCCCGTCCTGCACAAGGAAGACCTCGTCTTCGACTACGTCCACCCCACTCAGCGGAGCTACGCATGAAGCTCAACCTGCGCGTGTGGCGTCAGCACAGCGCCGACGCACCCGGCGCCATGGCCACCTACGAGGTCGACGGCATCTCCCCGGACATGTCGTTCCTGGAGATGCTCGACACCCTCAACGAAGAGCTCATCCTGCGCGGTGAGGACCCGGTCGCCTTCGACCACGACTGCCGGGAGGGCATCTGCGGTGCCTGCTCCCTGGTCATCAACGGCGACGCCCACGGGCCGGAACGCACCACCACCTGCCAGCTCCACATGCGCTCGTTCCGGGACGGCGACACCATCGACGTCGAGCCGTGGCGCGCCTCCGCCTTCCCCGTCGTCAAGGACCTGGTGGTGGACCGCTCGGCCTTCGACCGCATCATCCAGGCCGGCGGTTACATCACCGCGCCCACCGGCGCCGCCCCCGAGGCGCATGCCACGCCGGTGCCCAAGCCGGACGCCGACTTCGCCTTCGAGCACGCCGAGTGCATCGGCTGTGGCGCCTGCGTCGCGGCCTGCCCGAACGGCTCGGCGATGCTCTTCACCTCCGCGAAGATCAACCACCTCAATGTGCTGCCGCAGGGTGCGCCGGAGCGTGAGACCCGGGTGCTGGACATGGTGGCGACGATGGACGAGGAGGGCTTCGGAGGCTGCACCCTCACGGGGGAGTGCGCGACCGCCTGCCCCAAGGGCATTCCGCTGCCGTCCATCGCCGCCATGAACAAGGAGTGGCTGCGCGCGAACCGCAAGGTCCGGCGCTGAACGCCTGCCGGGGTGCGGATCAGCCCGTGGGCGGCAGGGCCCGCATGTCCCCTCCGAAGTCCGTCACGTAGTCGGGGACGACCACCCTCGACGCGGGACTGAGCCGCCGGACCTCGGCGACGAAGGCGTCCAGGTCGATGGAGGGGTCACGCTGGGGCGGAGAGGCGAGCGGCTTCTCGAAGTTGTCCCAGTGCACGGGCACGACCGTCGCCGGGTGGTCGAGAGCCTCCAGCAGCCGGGGCAGATAGCGGTACGTCGACGTGGACGCGGGCGTCGCGGCCATCAGGACGTCCGGCCGCAGGCCCTGTGCCGACCGCCCGTCGACGTCGCTCGCACCCATGAGGAAGAACGAGGGGCCGCCGTCCACCGTCACCTGAAAGGCGAGCGTGTCGCCCTCCGGCAGGTCGGAGATCGTCCGCGGAGCGCGGTGGGGCAGGGCGTTGAGGGTGCCGGGGGCGAAGTAGGAGTAGGAGGCATTGCGGCTGTGCCGGCTGGACACGACCTCGACGCTGTAGCCGTCGAAGGCCAGCACCTCACCCCCCTTGACCACGCTGATCTGCGCCGCGTCGACACCGAGCGCCCGCAACACGTGGTACGTCGTCTCGGTGCCGATGACCCGAGCGCCCGTCGACTTCGCGATGTGCGGGACATCGTTGATGTGGTCCCAGTGCGTGTGGCTGACCAGCACCACCTCCGGTCGGCCGGCGTGCCGGTCGACGAGTCCGGGGTCCGTCGTCAGTTTCGTCTTCGCGTCGAAACTGCCCTTCGGACCGAACAGTCCCGTGGTGAAGCGGGTGATGTACGGGTCGAACAGCACGGTCCGGGCGCCGATGCCGATGCGCCAGCCGGAGGTGCCCAGCCACCGGAGCACGGCCGCGCCCGCCTGCGGGGTGGAGGCGGCCCGGGACGCCGGCGCTCCGCCCGGTCCCGTCGCGCCGGCGCCGGTGGCGGAGAGCAGCGGTGCGGCCGCGCCCAGGGCCGCGCCCCGCAGCAGGGTCCGCCGGACGACCTCACGCCGTGAGCCGGTCTCTCGGTCACTCATGGATTCGCTCATACGACGCAGAAGATCAGCACCTCGCTCCGCCCGTCCAAGACCGGGAACGGCGGCCTTCCATACCCGTTGACGTATGAGGCCAGGTCAGGACGGGCGCGGGGAGGCCGTCGAGCGGAGGAATTCCACCGCGGCGCGCGCCGCGGTACCGATCGCCACGTCCGTGCCGGTGCTGTTCGCCGCGAGGCCCGGGGTACGAGCGAACACCGCGACCGCGTACCGCCCGCCGTCCGGATACTCGGCCACGCCCACCTCGTTGTGCAGCCCGGGCAGGGTGCCGGTCTTCGCGGACACGCGTACGCCGTCGCCGAAACCCGCCGCCAGCCGATGCCGGAACACCTGACGTGACATCAGCATCCGTACCTGCGCGCAGGCTTGGGGCGGTCCTGCCGCATCACGCCAGATCATCCGCAGCAGCCGGGTCATCTCGCGCGGCGTGCTGGAGTTCGTGCGCCGCGGGTCGAGAGCGGCGAGCCGGTGCACCTCGTCGGCGGGCAGGGTGGGGAACACGGTGGCGAACTCCCGCTCGTCTCGCGCTCCGACGTCCGCCAGCATGGATTCCAGCACCTGCCGAGGCCCGCCCACGACGCGGGTATCCATCAGGCCGAGCTCCTTGGCCAGCAGCCCGGGTGTGTCCCGGCCGACCCGGTCGAGCAGCAGGTCCGCCGCCGTGTTGTCGCTGACCGACATCGCGAAGTGCGCCAGGTCCCGCAGGGACAGCTCCACGTCGTCCAGGCAGCCGGCGGTGCCCCAGCCGCCGAGCCGGTGCTCCGCGGTGATCCGTATCCGCTCACGGGGATCGAGGTGTCCGGCCACGGTCTGCCGGGCGAACTCCAGCACCAGCAGCACCTTGAACACCGAAGCGAGGACGACCGGTTCGTCCGCGTCGCACCCGGCTCCGGCCGTGTCCCCAGGGCCCTCGTCCTCGTCCTCGTCGATGGCTCGCGCATGGAGCCGGCCCTCAGCTCCCGCGCCCCTGAACACGGTGCGCAGTCTCTCCTCGATCGGCATCCGGCCCCTCATTCGCCTAGGGAGTGTCCGCAAAGTATCGTCGTCCGGCCGAGGGCGTCGCGAACCGGACGAGACGCTGCGGACACGCACTAGGCTCATGGCGTGGATCTCTTGCGCCACCTGCGTATTTTCGTCGTCGTCGCGGAGGAGCTGCACTTCGGGCGGGCCGCCGAGCTGCTCGGCATGGCCCAGCCGCCGCTCAGCCGGTCGATCCGGCGGCTGGAGGACGACCTCGGTGCCGAACTCTTCGACCGCACCCACCGGCAGGTGAGGCTCACACCGTCCGGCGCTGTACTGCTCGACGAGGCACGGGACTTGCTGGCCCGGGAAGAGCGTACGAGAGCGCTCGTCCGGCGGGCCCGCGACGGGGGTCTCGGCACGCTGCGTGCCGGTGTGCCTCCGGACACCCCGGCCGCGGCGCTCGGTGCGCTGCTCACCGAGTGTGCCGAGCGGATTCCCGGCGTACGGGTCGACCTCCAGGAGGTGACGACGGACGAGCAGCTCCGGCTGCTCGCCTCCGGCGGGCTGGACGCGGGGCTCGTGCACCGGCCGGTCGACGCCACCGAGTTGCTGCTGGGCCCCGAGGTCCGGGTCGAGTTGGGGGTGGTGCTGCCGCGCACCTCGCCGCTCACCCGGCTCCCCGAAGTGGGACTCGCCGATCTGGCCGGCCAGGATCTGGTGCTGTTTCCGCGGGCGTCGGCGCCCGGTTGGTACGACCGGACGCTCGACATCTGCCGGGCCGCGGGCTTCGTACCCGGGCGCGTCCGGCACGCGCGCAACCCGGAGTTCCTCATCGGGCTGGTGACCGCGGGCTGCGGAGTCGCCTTCGACCAGGGGCCGGTGGCGCGCAAGGAGCCCAGGGTGGCCTGGCGGCCGCTGGCGGGCCGGCCCCTGGCGCAGCGGATCTGTGCCGTACGGCCGAGGCGGTCGCCGCACGCGGCGGCCCGCGCTTTCGGGGAGATCGCGGCCGGTGTTCTGTCGCGGGACATGACGACCGTGCTGCACGGCGAGGGCTCGTCGGCGGGCGGGGAGCCGCCTGGGGAACAGGAGCCGAGGCCCTGGTCCGTGGTGTTCGGCTGAGGAGCGACGGCTCCGTGCAGGCATATGTTCCGGACATGTTTCAGGTGTGAGGACCGGCACAACTTCCGGTCATCCGCCGCAAATTCTTCACAAGAATGGCATGTTCACAGCGGAATGTTCGCCTCCTCTCCGAACGGACGGCCACCGCGGAACAAGATCAATACTGTTCAACGCTGCACTTCGAATCAGGACATGTCCGCATGGTGGCCATCCGGTCCCTGCCGACTTCGGTCCACGGCATCCCGCCCTGTAGTCATGGCAACGGCGGTCCGCCTGACCAACGGGCCGCCGTCCGACACAGCACAGCCATATCTGGGGGGACACCCATGTCCAGAATCACCCGCCGCCAGGCCCTGACCGCTGCCACGGGCGCGGCCGCCGGCCTCGCGATCACCGGCGCCGCCCGGGCCTCGTCCGGCACCGGAGCGCACCCGGCCGGCGGCCGGGCCAAGCGCCCGGCCGACGGTCCCGCACCCTTCGACGAGGTCTACCTGGGGCGCCGTATCCAAGGCGCACTCGCGCACGGCGGCCACGAGGGCCACGGCGCTCACGGGGGCCACGGCGGTCACCAGGCTCGCGCCGGCCAGGGGGGCCACGAGGGGCACGGCGGATACCGCGTGCACATCGACGGCGAGGAACTGCATGTGATGAGCAACGCCGACGGCACCTGGATCAGCGTCGTCAACCACTACGAGCCGCACCCGACCCCGCTCGCCGTGGCCCGCGCCGCCGTCGCCGAACTCCAGGGCGCCGACCTCGTGCCCCTCGACCTCGTCTGATCCAGGAGACCCGCCATGACCGTACGCAAGAACCAGGCGATTCTCTCCACCGATGAGAAGCGCCGTTTTACCAACGCCGTGCTGGAGCTCAAGCGCAGTGGCCGGTACGACACCTTCGTCACCACCCACAACGCCTTCATCATGGGTGACACCGACACCGGCGACCGTGTGGGGCACCGTTCGCCGTCCTTCCTGCCGTGGCACCGAAGATTCCTCATACAGTTCGAGCAGGCCCTTCAGTCTGTCGATCCCTTGGTGGCCCTGCCCTACTGGGACTGGACCGCGGACCGCACCACCGCCTCGTCGCTGTGGGCGGCCGACTTCCTCGGCGGCACCGGCCGCAGCAGGGACGGCCAGGTGATGGACGGTCCGTTCGCCTTCTCCGGCGGCCGCTGGCCGGTCGGCATCCGAGTGGACGGCCGCGGCTATCTGCGCCGTGACCTCGGTGTCGGTGTCCGCCAGCTGCCGACGCGTGCCGAGGTCGACTCCGTACTCGCCATGCCGGTCTACGACGCACCGCCGTGGAACAGCGCGTCCAACAGCTTCCGCAACCACCTGGAGGGCTGGCGGGGCGTCAATCTGCACAACCGCGTCCACGTCTGGGTCGGCGGTCAGATGGGGACCGGCGTCTCGCCGAACGACCCGGTGTTCTGGCTGCACCACGCCTTCATCGACAAGCTCTGGGCCGACTGGCAGACCCTCCACCCGGAATCGCCGTACCTTCCCGCCGCCGGCACGCCGAATGTCGTCGACCTGCGCGACACCATGCGCCCGTGGAACGACGTGACCCCGGCCGACATGCTGGACCACACCCCGCACTACACCTTCGACACCGCCGCTTAGGCGTATCCCGCGGTCCGTGCAAACCAGCACGGACCGCGGCCCGTCACCAGGACTTCGGCCGGCCCTCGGTGGGCAGGGTGACCGGGAGCCGGAGTCATTTCATGGGGCTCGCGCTCGGGCGGGGGACGGCGGCGCGGTCCGCGACGAGGCGGATCGCCGCGGTCGTGAGGTCCGGGTCGTGGAGCTGGACGTAGTGGTCGCTGCCGGTCGCCAGCAGGTGCGGAGTCTGCGGCCGCAGGGCCACCAGCGCCTGCTGGGCCTTGGGCCAGGCGGTCTCCAGCTTCGCCAGCAACTCCTTGTTCATGGTGGGCGGCGCGGCGAAGGATTCTGTCTTGCTGAGGACCACGACCGGGACCGGCGGGAGCGGGCCGCCGCGCTCGATGGCGGTCACCCCGCCGTCGATGTCCACCTGCTCGAAGTCCGGATCGGTGTCGAAAGGTGTACCGGGATGCCGCAGTGCCTCCACATACGCCGGCCAATCGGCCCCCATCGCGGGCTTCAGCGCGGGTCCCAGCGCGTCGACCAGGACCAGCCCGCGGGTCTGCTCCGGGTGCTCCTGCGCGTACCGCAGGGCGAGCATGCCGCCGAAGGAGTGCCCCACCAGCACATAGGGCCCCGGCACGTGGCCGGCCGTCAGTACGCGGTCCAGGTCCTGGACCATGGCGCCCAGAGCCCGGGTGCCCCGCACGGGTGTGCTGCGGGTGGTGAGTGTCGGGGGCTGGGTGTAGCGGACCGTGCCCGGCCGGTCGTAGGTGCACACACGGGTGAACCCGGCGACGCCCGGTAGCACCGGCTTCTTCGGCACGGGCGGGGTGACGTCGGACAGAGACCACGGGTCGGCGGACTCGTGGAGTCCGGACAGCAGCACCACGGTCGGGCTCCCGGAACCCGAGCAGTGCAGATACAGGCTTCGCCCGCCGCCGACATCCACCCGCTCCTCGGTGTCCCCGCCAGGCGCCCCGGGCGTGCCCGCGACCAACAGGACCACGGCCACCACGGCCGCCACACCACCGGACGCACGCCATCGCCATCGCATGCCTCCAGCGTCCCCGCCACCCCGTCACGCCGCCATCCGGGACCCGGCGCCGCCACGATCCGCAGGAGTCGGCTTACACCGAGCCCTCGGTGTCGCCCTCCGGCCCCGACGACGTTCGGTCCGAGGCGGCGGCGGGCGCGGGCCGGGCCTGGATCAGAGCATGGGTGCCACTGGTTCGCCAGGCCGCGCCCGTCCGGTCGAGGGCGTTGATCATCGCCTCGGTCAGTCCGACGATCACGTCCGACTTCAGTGTGCGCAGGGCCGCGAGGGACCCGGGGAAGTACGCCGTGACGTCCGCGAAGGGCGTCGTCGCCGGCCACAGTCGATCGCCCACCAGACGGCGGTAGTTGAGGTCGCCCTTCAGGATCGTCAGCGTGACGGACGCGAACTGCGTCCTGAGATCCTCGGGCATCTCCTCGTACGGAAGCGGTGCGCAGAAGAAGGGGTGCGCGCGCACCTCCAGACGTCCGCTCCCCGCCGCGGTCCAGAGCCGCCTGCCGATCTCGCCGGCCCGGCCGGACGCCCGGACGAGCCGCCGGAGACCGCCGACGACATCGGTGTTCGTGGCGTCGGAGACGTAGTACGGATACGGCTTGACGTGCAGGACGACGTCGGTCGCGTGACCGCGTTCGAGGAGGTGGTCGACGAGGACGAGGTCGGGGATCAGCTCCCGCCCCGCATTGTCGGCCACCACGGCGACGGTGGCCGGCGTCCCCACGGGCAGCAGCGACCACAGCAGAGCACTGTCGTCGGAGACCAGGCCGGCACCGGCACCGGCATCGACACCGGTGTCCGTCCGGGCGGGCTCGTCGGCCGTGATGCCGAAGCCGAGGTCGGCACGGTTGCCCCAGAGCGAGGCCTGAAGCAGCGCGGACGCCTGTCGTCCGGGAGGCAGATCGGCGAGTGCGTCGAGGGCCCGCAGCTCCTCGTCCACGACGGGGCTGCTCAGTTCGGCGTCCTTGAAGGGGCCGAACGGGTCCACACCCTGCCACGGGCCTTCGCCGAAGTATTCGAGGGCCGCAAGGAGCTTGCGGTAGAAGTAACTCTCCGCCCACAGGAAGGGGGTGTCGAACCACGACCGTCCGACGTACGGCTCTGCCCGGTCCGCCCAGAGCGAGTAGTCCTTCGCCGTCGCGGCCAACGGTTCGACGACTCCGTCGGTGATCTCGGCCAACAGGGCATCGAGCGCCCGCTGTTGACGCGGAGGGTAGGGGAAGGCGTCACGCACCTGCTGGATCAGAGCTGGATGGCGCCGGTGCAGGACTCCCCAGGCGAAGCTGCCGGGTTCATTGCACATGACCACGGGAGGACGGGAGCCCGGGACGTCCGAGGGGCGGGGGAGGCGTGCTGTCATGTCGGCTGAGCCCTTCGCGTATCGCTGGTCCGTGCGTCCCGGCTCATCCTCGCTCCGAGGCGTCTGGCGGGGAACCGGCGACACGGCTTGGGCGTCGAAGGGGCATGACGGAGAAACCGGTACCGGCCGCGTTCACCATCGTGCTGGCGGCGCTGCTGCTGACGGCCTGTACCGGCACCGGCGAACCGGCCTCACAGGAGAGCCCGTCCGCCCGCGCCGCACCGTCCGTCCGGACGATCGCGTTCCAGCTCTATACGCACTGCGGCATCGACGAGGCCCGTGTCGGCTCCGCCTACTTCGAGGCCGAGACGCCGCTCTCCGACGGCTCGGCAGGGCCGCCCGAAGGGTGGGACAACCCGTACCAGAGCGGCAGGATGACCCTGACGTCCGCGACGCGGGCCGTCTTCACCGATGACGCCGGACACGAGGTCGTCTTCCGTGCCCGGCCGGGTGCGAAGTCCTTCAAAGTGATCTGCGAGTAGTCGTGCACGGCGCGGCACGGCTCACCGCTCCCCGTCACGAGCAGGCCTGTCGAGACCGGCCGTCCTCGCGAGCCTGCGGTAGGAGTCGAGCAGTGACACGCGGTCGTACGTACTGGTCGTGATCAGCACCTCGTCGGCGGCGCTGTCCTTGACCACGGCTTCGAGCGCGTCGAGGACCTGGTCCTCCGTCCCGGCGATGTGGCCCCGCAGCCCCGACTCGTAGAACTCCCGCTCCTTCGCGGTCATGGTCAGTGCCTCGATCCGCTCCGGCGGGAGGAGCGGAGGAAAGACGCCGTGCGTGCGGGAGTACGCCATCGCCCAGGCTTCCGGCATCAGCAGCCGCCGGGCCTCCGCCTCGGTAGGGGCGACCGCGACCGTGCCGGAGATCGTCACATGGGGGCGCTCGGACCAGACGGAAGGCCTGAAGTCGCGGCGGTAGCGTTCGACGCCGGCCAGCATCCGGTCCCGGCTCCGCAGGTCGCCGATGACCATCGGCAGTCCGGCCTCCGCCGCGATGCCTGCTCCCTCACCGGTGGCGAGGACGAACGGCGGGACCCGGAGGCCCTCCGCCGGGCGGGCGTGCACCTGGGGATGCGACGACTGCTCGCCGGTGAACCATCCGAGCAGTTCCGCCAGCCGGGCGGCGAAGTCGTCCGCGTCCGTCTTGTCCCGGCCCAGCGCCCTGCGTATGCCGTCCGTGAAGCCGACCGAGCGGCCCAGCCCCATGTCGATCCGGCCGGGGAACAGGGATTCCAGCACACCGAACTGCTCGGCGACCACCAGGGGTTGGTGGTTGGGCAGCATCACACCGCCCGTGCCCACCCGGATCGTGGAGGTCGCCGCCGCCACCGCCGCTGCCAGTACGGTCGGCGCGGAGCCGGCCACCCCGGGCACGCTGTGGTGCTCGGAGACCCAGAACCGGTGGTAGCCGAGCGTCTCCAGCTCGCGGGCGAGGGACACCGTGTCCCGCAGGGCGGCGGGACCGTCGTACCCCTCGCGGGTGCGGGACCGGTCGAGTACGGACAGCCGGGTGGATGCGATCACTGAGCTCACACAGGGTGCAACGCCGTGGGGGCGTCAGGATTCCCGGGGTCAGGCGAGCGCGGGCAGGACGAGGAGGGCGATCGACCCGGCCGTCACGACGGCGTGCCGGACGTTCTGCAGGCCGGGCAGCACCCAGGAGGGAAACGCCTTCTCGGCGGCGTCGAGCAGGGCGACGACGTCTATGCGCTGCAAGGTGGCGTCGCCGCTCTTCGCGAAGTGGGCCTGCACCGTGCGGACGGCGGTCAACCGGCTGTGCAGGATCAGCACGTTGCCGAGCAGGACGACCGGCAGGACGATCCAGGACAACGTCGCGCCCCACGCGTTCCCGGTGAGGTTGAGCGCCGCGAGGACCGCGAGGGTCAGAGCGACGCCGACGGGGACGGCCGTCTCATGGCCGCCGGCGTCGAACCGCAGCTTGTTCTCGGCCAGCACCCTGGTGGGGACGCCCTGACGGTCCAGTTCGGCCTCGGCGGCCGCCTGGGCCCGCGCTCCATAGCGGGCGCGCGCCATGGGGATGCTGACGAACGCCATCGCGATGAGCAGGAGCAGGGCCGCGGCGGTTCCGGTCATGACGGTCTCCTGCACTGGGCCGCACGGGCGGTGCGACCTCAGGACGTAAGCGACTTGAACTAAGTGCAAGTGAAGGCCGGTGACCTACGTGAACTAAGTGCAAGAGCCTTTCCCGGGCCAGTGAACTCCTTCTTGAACTAAGTGCATCTACGCTGGGCGCATGCCACGGAACACCCTGACCGCCGAGCAGATCGTCCGCGCGGCCATCGAGTTGCTGGACGCCGAAGGGCTGGACGGCCTCAACATGCGCAGCCTGGGCAGCCGGCTCGGCTCCGCCGCCACGGCCATCTACTGGCACGTCGGGAACAAGGACAACCTGGTGAGGCTCGCCGGCGACGAGGTCTGGCAGGAGGTCGGCCTGCCGGACCTGGACTCGCTCGACTGGCGGACCGCCGCCACGACGATGGCCGCCGGCCAGCACGCGATGATGACCAGGCACCCCTGGCTGGTCCAGGCGCTCGCGGGCCATCTCCTCTACGGTCCCCAGAAGGCGCGCCACGACGACCACATCCTCGCCGTCTACGAGAAGGCGGGATTCGTCGGCGCGGAGGCCGATCAGGCGGCCGCCACCGTCTTCGTGTTCGTCCTCGGCAGCGCCGCGGGTGCCTCCGCCACGATCGCGCTGACCCGGCGCCTCAACCGCGGTGGCGGCGACGCCGAGGAGCAGCTGCGCGACACCATGGCGCGGGCACGTGAGTTCGCCCTGACATATCCGCGGCTTCGCTCCCGCTTTGAGGAGGCGTCGGCCGCCGAGTACAACGCGGCGCCCGACGACAGTTTCGCGTTCGGTCTGGAGGCCATTCTGGACGGGTTCGAGAAGAGGCTCGCGGCGCAGCGTACGGCGGCGGGCTCCGGGGACCGCTGATCCGCGCCGGTGGAGGGCGGACACCTGCGCGGTGTCCGACAGCGCGAGCCTAGGGTGGGGGCGTGACCCGAAACAGCAGGCCGCTGGCCGTATTCGACCTCGACGGAACTCTTGCCGACTCCGGACACCGGCAGCGGTTCCTGGAGCGCAAGCCGCGGGACTGGAACGCGTTCTTCGCCGCCGCGCCGAAGGATCCGCCGCTGAGCGAGGGTGTCGAGCTGTGTCTGCGGTCCGCCGAGGAGTGCGACATCGTCTACCTCACGGGCAGGCCGGAACGCTGCCGCAGGGACACGCTGGCGTGGCTCGCCGCGCAGGGACTGCCCGAGGGGCCGGTGCACATGCGGGGCAACGACGACCGTCGCCCCGCCCGCACCACCAAGGTGGAGATCCTGCGGCGGCTCGGCCGGGACCGGGAGATCCGGATGCTCGTGGACGACGACGAGCTGGTGTGCGACGCGGCCGGGAAGGCCGGCTTCCCGGTCGTACGGGCCGTATGGGCGGCCGGTACGACCGAGGCGATGAAGGAGGCTCAGGAACGGGAGGGCCGCACCTGATCCGCCGCCGAACCGGTGATGCGGGGGGCGGTCAGGCACCCTCCTCGAGCCGGAAGCCGACCTTCAGCCCGACCTGGTAGTGCTCGATCTCCCCGTCCACGATGTGGCCGCGGACCTGGGTCACCTCGAACCAGTCAAGCCCTCGGAGGGTCTGGCCGGCGCGCTTGATGCCGTTGCGGATGGCGGCGTCGATCCCTTCGGGGGAGGTGCCGACGATCTCGGTGACCCGGTAGGTGTGATTCGACATGGGTGTCGCACTCCTCTCGATGCGTTACTCCACCGTGCCCCACCACGCCGCCGTGCGCGAGGCGTCGGGAGCAGGACGGTCGTCCGCCGAGGTGCCGAGCGCGAGCCGGGAGACGATGCGGTACCGGTCGCCGCGGTAGAGGGACCGTACGTACTCCACGGGCCGTCCGCCGGTGTCGGAGGTGACACGGTCGAACAGGAGGGCGGGGGAGAGCACCGGCACACCCAGCAGTACGGCCTCGTCCTCGCTCAGCACGGTCGGCTCGATCGACTGCACGGCCTGGGCGGTCCGTACTCCGCGCGCCTCCCGGAGGTGTGTGTAGAAGCCCGCCTCCATCTGTTTCGCGGTGAGCCCGGGCACCAGGGCCGCCGGGATGTGCAGATACTCCAGGGCGATGGGCGTGCCGTCGACCAGACGCAGCCGCGCCACATACACGAGGTCGTCGGCGGGTGACACCTTCAGGCGCCGTCCGATCCGGGCGCCCGCGGTCACCGTGCTGAACTCCAGAACCCGGCTCGACCAGGCGCCCGTTGCCATCGGTGCCGAGGCGGGATGGCGGTCGGAGACGAGTTCCTGGGTGATTTTGGCGGGGGCGACGAACATGCCGCGGCCGTGTTCGCGGACGAGTTGTCCGGTGGCGACGAGTTCGTCGACGGCGGCGCGCAAGGTGGGGCGGGAGACGCCGAGTTCGGCGCTGAGGGTGCGTTCGGAGGGGATGGCGTCGCCGGGCCTGCGGTCCTCGACCAGCGCGAGCAGATACGTGCGCACCCGTTCCCGCTTGAGCACCGTCCTGGGGGAGCGGGTGTCGGGCATCCTCGCCCTCCTGAACTGCGGGCCGGTCCGGGACGGAGCCGGCGGTGGGCCTTCGAGGATACGGGCAGCACTACGGGCACCCGCGGGCGGCACTCACCGCCGGGTCGGTGGGCGTCCCGGTCGGCAGACGTGCGCGCGGCGGGCCTCCCGGTCGGCAGACGTGCGGTGCGGCCGGGGTGCGATGAGGCGGGCCTCCCGGTCGGCACCAGCCCCGTTCAGTAGGCGTCGCCCGTGGTCGAGGAGTTGATGATGTCGCCGTGCGCGAAGTCGCCCGGCGGGATGCCGGGATGATGGCCCTCCGGGCGCGGACGCGGCACGGAGGTGCCGAGCGCGAGCCGGGAGACGATGCGGTACCGGTCGCCGCGGTAGACGGAGTGGACGTACTCGACGGGGTTGTGGGCGGTGTCCGTGGTCAGCCGCTCCACGAGCAGTGCGGGGGAGAGGACCGGGACGTCGAGGACGGCGGCCTCCGCCTCGTTGACCACCGTCGGTTCGATGGACTGGACGGCCTCGTTGACGAAGACGCGGTGGTGCTCGCGCAGATGGTCGTAGAGGTCGCCGGCCTCCAGCTCCTGGGGGGTGAGGGTGGGAACCAGCTCGGCGGGGATGTGAAGATGCTCGATGGCCATGGGAGACCCGTCGACCAGTCGCAGCCGGGCGATGTAGACCAGTTCGGCGGCCGGTGAGATGCGCAGCTTGCGGCCGATGCGGGCGCCCGCCCGGATGGTGGCCAGCTCGAGCACGGTGCTGGACCAGGTGCCCGCGGCGCGCGGCACGGCGAACGCGGCGTCGTCGGAGACGAGTTCCTGGGTGATTTTGGCGGGGGCGACGAACATGCCGCGGCCGTGTTCGCGGACGAGTTGTCCGGTGGCGACGAGTTCGTCGACGGCGGCGCGCAAGGTGGGGCGTGAGACGCCGAGTTCGGCGCTGAGGGTGCGTTCGGAGGGGATGGCGTCGCCGGGCCTGCGGTCCTCGACCAGCGCGAGCAGGAACTCGCGTACCCGCTCCCGCTTCAGTACGGCACCCGAAGTGCTGCGTTCCATCGCCCCGGCCTCTCTGCTGTGGTCCACCTCATCGGCAACTGGTCAGATGGTAAACGATGTTCTGACCACTGAGGCTCCGTCGGGTCGAGGGACAACTCCGTGAACAGCCCAGCTTTTCAAGGCTCTTGACGTCAACATTGGTCCATGCCACCTTCTAGCCACGCCGTTGGCCAGTTGACCAATTGGTCAACTCATCTCCGAGGTGACATCCGTGAAGACTCGCTTCATCGCCGCTGCCGCCGTCCTGGCAGCCACCACAGCGCTCACCGCCTGCAGCACGTCGTCCTCCGGCTCCGGATCGGCGAGCGGCGACGAACGGCTCACCGTCTGGATCATGAAGGACAGCGTCTCCGACGCCTATCTCCAGCGGTTCACGAAGGGGTTCGAGAAGGAGCACCGCGGCACCACCCTCGACATCCAGATCCAGGAGTGGGACGGCATCGGTGAGAAGGTCACCGCCGCCCTGGCCAGCAAGGACGCACCGGACGTCATCGAAGTGGGCAACACCCAGGTCGCGCAGTACGCGGCCAGCGGCGGTGTGACCGACCTCGGCTCCAAGGTCACCGAACTGCGCGGCGGCGACTGGCTCCCCGGACTCGCCGAGCCGGGGAAGGTCGACGGCAAGCAGTACGGCATTCCCTGGTACGCGGCGAACCGCGTGGTGATCTACAACAAGGACCTCTTCGGCAAGGCCGGCATCACCGCGCCGCCGAAGACGCGCGACGAGTGGCTGGCGATCACCCGCAAGCTCAACGCGGGCCCGGTGCAGGGCATGTATCTGCCGGGCCAGAACTGGTACACCCTCGCCGGATTCATCTGGGAGGACGGCGGCGAACTCGCCGAGGAGAGCGGTGGCACCTGGAAAGGCTCGCTCGACAGTCCCGAGGCCCTGAAGGGCATGGACTTCTACCGACAGCTCCAGGCGCTCGGCAAGGGGCCCAAGGACTCCGACGAGGCCAAGCCGCCCCAGGCCGACGTCTTCGCCAAGGGTGACGTGGCCCAGATCATCTCCGTGCCCGGCGGAGCGAAGATCGTCGAACAGGCCAATCCGGCGCTCGCCGGCAAGCTCGGCTTCTTCCCGATCCCCGGCCGGACCGCGGACAGGCCCGGGGCCACCTTCACCGGTGGCTCCGACCTGATCGTGCCGGCCGCCTCCGCCCACCAGGACGCCGCCTACCAGGTGGTGAAGGCCCTCGCGGGGGAGAAGTGGCAGAGCGACCTCGCCAGAACCATGAGCTACGTCCCCAACCGGACCTCGCTCGCCAAGGTCATCGAGGACAACAAGGGCACGGCAGCGATGGCGGCGGCGGCCGCCCGGGGCCGGGCCACGCCCAACTCCCCGCAGTGGGCGGCCGTTGAGGCCACCAACCCGATCAAGCAGTACATGACTGCCGTCCTGACCGGCAGCGACCCCGCGAAGGCGGCGAAGGAAGCCTCCGACAGCATCACCAAGACCCTCGGCTCATGAGGGCCGGCCCACGCGCCCTCTGGCCCTATCTGCTGATCGCCCCCACCGTCCTCGGCGCGGCCTTCCTCCTCGCCTATCCCCTGGTCCGCAATCTGGTCATCTCCTTCCAGCACTACGGAATGGCGGAGCTGATCCGCGGCGGCGCCGGCTTCGCGGGCCTGGAGAACTACCGGGAGATCCTCGGCGACACGGCCTTCTGGGAGGTCGTACGGCGCACGCTGTGGTGGACCGCCCTCAACGTCGTCCTCATCATGGGGCTCGGCACCGTCATCGCCCTGATGCTCCAGCGACTGCGCAAGGGCCTGCGGATCCTGGTGATGAGCGGACTGGTCCTCGCCTGGGCCAGCCCGGTCATCGCCACCACCACCGTCTTCCAGTGGCTCTTCTCCTCACGCCTCGGCGTGGTCAACTGGCTGTTGGTGAGGCTGGGGTTCGACTCCTTCCGGGACTACTCCTGGCTCGCGCACGGCGGTTCGGCCTTCACCATCCTCGTCCTGCTGGTCGTCTGGCAGTCCGTGCCGTTCGTCGCCGTCACCCTGCACGCCGCCCTGACCACCGTCCCCGCCGAACTGGTCGAATCGGCGCGTATCGACGGCGCGGGCGGCTGGCGGATCTTCCGCTCCGTCACGCTGCCCGTCCTGCGCCCGGTCTTCGGTCTGGTCCTGTGCCTCGAAGTCATCTGGGTCTTCCGCTGCTTCGCCCAGATCTGGGCCGTCACCAAGGGCGGGCCCGGGGGTGCGACCACCACCCTGCCCGTCTACGCCTACCAGGTCGCCCAGTCCCTGCACCGCTACGACCTCGGCGCCGCCGCGGCCACCCTGACGGTGCTCATCCTGCTGGCCGCGCTGATCCTCTACTTCCGACAGATGTTCCGGCAGGAGGCCGAGCTGTGAGACTCCTGCGACCCGGACCCGCCGCACTGCGCCGGCTCCCCCTGAACGCGGGTGCGCTGATCGTCTTCGCCCTCAGCGTCTTCCCCGTCTACTGGATGATCCTGACCGCCTTCAAGCCCACGCGGGACATCCAGGCCGAGACCCCCGTCTTCCTGCCCACCGACCTGACGCTCGACCACTTCTCCGCGGCCGTGAACGCCGACGGGTTCTGGTCCTTCTGGCGCAACAGCCTGCTGGTGACGGCCAGTTGTGTCCTGCTCGCTCTGGTCGTGGCACTGGGTGCGGCCTTCGCCGTGGCCCGGCTGCGCTGGCGGGGCCGCCGCGGCTTCGTGCTGATGGTCTTCATCGCTCAGGTCGCGCCCTGGGAGGCGCTGCTCATCCCGATGTACGTCATCGCCCGCGACACCGACATGCTCGACCGGCTCGCCACCCTGAGCCTCGTCTACTTCATGATCACCCTGCCCTTCACCATCGTGACCCTGCGCAGCTTCCTCACAGCGATCCCCGTGGAGCTGGAGGAGGCCGCCCAGGTCGACGGCTGCACCCGGGCCGCCGCCTTCCGCCGGGTGACCCTGCCGCTGCTCGCTCCCGGGCTGCTCGCCACCTCGCTGTTCGGCTTCATCACGGCCTGGAACGAGTTCGCCTTCGCCAACATGCTGATCATCAAGAACCAGGACGACCGCACCCTCCCGGTCTGGCTCTCCTCGTTCTCGAACGTGTTCGGCACCGACTGGGGCGCCACCATGGCCGCCTCCACCCTCTTCGCGCTGCCCGTCCTCGTGCTCTTCCTGGTGCTCCAGAGCCGGGTCTCCGCCGGAATGACCGGCGGAGCGGTCAAGGGATAGGAGAAGCCGTCATGCCGCTGTCCCGCCCTCGCATCGACCTGGTGCCCCGGCCGTCCCACCTCACGGTCATGAACGGCCGGTTCACCTTCGACGACCGTACGGCCGTCCGCGCGGCGCCCGGTGCCGAGCCCGCGGCCGCACTCCTGCGCACCCTCCTCGCCCCCGCCACGGGACTGCCGCTGCCCCTCGCCGCGGACGGCCGTGTCGTCATCGCCCTCGACGCCGGCCTCACCGGACTCGGCGCGGAGGGGTACGGACTGACCGTGGGCGCCGACGCGGTGCTGCTGCGGGCCGCCCGTCCCGAAGGGCTTGTCCACGGCGTCCAGACGATCCGTCAACTGCTGCCTCTCGAGGCCCTGTCCGGGAACCCGGTGCGCGGCACCCCGTGGTCCGTGCCCTGTGTGCAGATCACCGACGTCCCCCGGTTCGCCTGGCGCGGAGCCATGCTGGACGTGGCCCGGCACTTCCAGCCCGTGTCCTTCCTGCGGCGCTTCACCGACCTGCTGGCCCTGCACAAGCTGAACGTGCTGCACCTGCATCTGACCGACGACCAGGGCTGGCGTATGCCGATCGCCGCCCGCCCCAAGCTCACCGAGGTCGGCGGAACCCCGCACGGCGGTGCCTACACCCGGCAGGAACTCGCCGGGCTGATCGAGCACGCCGCCGTACGCGGCATCACCGTCGTGCCGGAGATCGAGATGCCGGGTCATGCGCGCGCGGCGCTCGCCGCCTACCCGCATCTGGGCAACCGTCCCGGGCGGCAGCTGGAGGTCTGGCGCCGATGGGGTGTGTGCGACACGGTCCTCGGGGTCCACGACGAGGTCCTGGACTTCTGCCGCACCGTCCTCGACGAGGTGATGGACACCTTTCCCTCGCCGTACGTCCACCTGGGCGGCGAGGAGTGCCCGACGACGGAATGGCATCAGTCGCCCGCCGCGCTGGCCCGGGTCGCCGAGCAGGGTCTGGAGAGTCCCGACGCCCTGCACGGCTGGTTCATGGGCCGCATGGGCGAGTTCGTCGCGGAGCGCGGCCGCCGTCCGCTCGGCTGGACCGAGACCGGTGTCGATCTGCCGGACACCTTCACCGTGCTGCCGTGGCGGGACCAGCGGCACGGCCTCGCCGCCGCCCGAGGCGGCCGGCAGGTGATCATGGCGCCGTACCGCTCCACGTACCTCGACTACCCCCAGTCCGCACGGCCCGGTGAGCCGCCCGGCCAGCCGGGGCAGGTCATCGACCTGCGGACCGTCTACGCGACCGAACCGGCCCCCGCCCACTGGGAGCCGGAAGCCGCGGCCCGGGTGCTCGGCACACAGGCCCAGTTGTGGACCGAGTACGTCACCACCCCCGCGCACGCCGAGTATCTCGCCTTCCCCCGGCTGTGCGCGCTCGCCGACACCGCCTGGTCCGGCGGCCACGACTGGCCCGGATTCCAGGCGCGTATGCACCGCCACAGAGCCCGGCTCGACGCGCTCGGCGTGCCGGACCGGCCCCCCGTGCACCACCCGTCCCGAGAGGATTCCCCATGAGCCTCAGTCCCCTGCGCCTTCGAGCGGCCGTGGCCGCCGCGGCGCTGGCCGGCCTCGGCTGCGCGACGCTGACCGCGTTGCCCGCGGCCGCCGCCGGCGAACAGGTCAAGGTCCAGTACCGGCAGAGCGCCACCGGCAGCGACCAGGCCGAGCCCTGGTTCAAGGTGGTCAACACCGGCAGCAACGCGGTTCCGCTGAGCCAGGTGAAGATCCGCTACTACTTCAAGGCCGACGCGGGAGCCTCGTACCGCTTCGCCTGCTCCTGGGCGGTGAAGGGCTGCGCCAACATCACGGGCACCTTCGGCACCCTGACCCGGTCCACGGCCGACGCCGACCGCTATCTGGAGATCGGCTTCACGGCCGGGGCCGGATCGCTCGCGGCCGGCGCCGACACCGGTGACCTTCAACTGCGCTTCCACCGCAGCGACTGGCAGGCGATCAACCAGCTCGACGACTACTCCTTCGCCGCCTCCCAGACGGCGTACGGCGACTGGTCCAAGGTCACCGCGGCCGTCGGTGGCGCGACGGTCTGGGGAACGGCCCCCGCGGGCAACGACCCCGACCCGGATCCGACGGACCCCACCGACCCGCCCGGCGACGGAGCCACGCTGTTCGACGACTTCACCTACACCTCGCACACCGACCCGGCGCTCAACGCCCATGGCTGGAACGTCCGCTCCAACTCCGGCGGCCCCGGAGTGCCGGGCGCGGCCTGGGCACCCGAGAACGTCACCTTCGCCAGGGAAGGTGCCAACTCGGTCATGAACCTGGAGACCTCCACAGCCGGTACGGCCGCCTCCACCCGCCAGACCGAAGTCCTCACCCGGGCCACGAAGTTCAAGAACGGCACCTACGCGGCGCGCGTGAGGTTCTCCGACGCCCCGAGGTCGGGTCCCGACGGCGACCGCCTCGTCCAGACGTTCTTCACCATCAACGACCTCAAGGCCCCGATGGCGGACGACTACGCCGAGTACGACTTCGAGTACCTGCCCAACGGGGGCTGGGGCGAGCCCGCCAACATCCTCTACACGACCTCGTGGGAGACCTACCGTCCCGACCCCTGGGAGGCCGTCAACCAGCACTCGGAGGCCCGCACCAGCTACGCCGGCTGGCACGACCTCGTCGTCACCATCGACAACAGCGCCATCACCTACTACGTCGACGGCACCCTGTTCGGCCGGCACGACGCCCGGTATCTGCCCGAGCGCCCCATGTCCATCAACTTCAACCAGTGGCTCATCGATCTCGCGGGCCAGACCAGCACCACTCCGCGCGCCTACGACCAGAAGGTCGACTACGTGCTCCATGTGAAGGACCAGGTGCTGACTCCCGCGCAAGTCAGCGCCCGCGTGGCCGCCTTCCGTTCCGCCGGGACGGCCTTCGAGGACACGGTCCCCGGCACCGGCTGACCGTCCTCGCGGGGGCGGGCGCCGTCGCCCGCCCGCCCCCGCGTGCGAACCCCCCGCCGGCCGTCGGGGGTTGACCCGGGCATTGGTACATACCAAACTCCACCCACACACCCGTGCGAGCGCGGAGCGCGCTTCCCCCCATGTCGGGTCCGCTCCCGTGCCCTCTCGCCGAAGGTGACCGCTGTGAAGAACTTCCGTGCCCTGTCCGTCGCGCTCGTCTCCGCGCTCACGCTCACCGGCTGCGGGGTGATCCCCGGCACCGGATCGGACACACGGACCGTGCGGATCTGGCTGATGCAGGACAGCGTCTCCGACGACTTCCTGAAGCGGTTCACGACCTCGTACGAGAAGGACAACCCGTCGGTGGAGCTCGACGTCACCTTCCAGGAGTGGACCGGCATCGGTAAGAAGGTCATGGCCGCGCTGGAGAGTGGCAAGGGGCCCGACATCATCGAGGTCGGCAACACCCAGGTCGCCCAGTACGCGGAGAGCGACGCCCTGCTGGACCTCACGCTGGAGTCCGTACGCGACCTCGGCAACGAGCAGTGGCTGCCGGGACTCGCCGAACCCGGCAGCATCAACGGCTCCCAGTACGGCATCCCCTGGTACGCGGCCAATCGCGTCGTCATCTACAACAAGGACCTCTTCGCGGACGCCGGGATCACCGCGGTCCCCAGGACCCGGGCGCAGTGGCTCGACGCCTCGGAGCAACTCGACGACAACGGCGTCCAGGGCATCTACCTCTCCGGCCAGGACTGGTACACCCTGTCCGGCTTCATCTGGGACGAGGGCGGGGACCTGGCCGTCGAGCGCGGCGGCGACTGGCAGGCCACCCTCGACACCCCGGCCGCGCTGCGCGGCATGGCGTTCTACAAGGAACTCCAGGCACACGGCGACGGACCCAAGGCCGCCGACGAGCAGACCCCGCCCCAGGCGGAGGTCTTCGCCCAGGGCAATGTCGCCCAGATCATCGCCGTCCCCGGCGCCGCGACCGTCATCGAGAAGGCCAACCCCGACCTGAAGGGCAAGCTCGGCTACTTCCCCGTGCCCGGCAAGACGGCCGAGAGACCCGGGTCCGTCTTCACCGGCGGCTCCGACCTGATCGTCCCGGAGAAGGCCCGCCAACGGGGGGCGGCCATCGAGGTCGTCAAGGCGCTGGCCGGGACACGCTGGCAGACCGATCTTGCCCGCACCATGAACTACGTCCCCAACAAGACGAGCCTCGCCGGCGTGCTCAAGGACGAGGAGGGCACGGCCGCGATGGCCGCCGGAGCCGCGCGGGGCCGCGCGACCCCCAACTCGCCGCAGTGGGCCGAGGTCGAGGCCGACAACCCGATCAAGACCTATATGACCGCCGTTCTCCAGGGGAAGAACGCCGCACGCGCGGCGCGGCAGGCCTCCGAGCGCATCACGGACGTCCTCGCGCGCGGGTGACACCCCGGCATTCAGCCGTCGCACATCCACTCTCCGCCGGGCTGTCATGTCGAATCCAGCCGGCCACGGAAGAAGTAAGGAGCCGGCCGCCGCACCGGCGGTCCGTCCCCCTCCGTCCGGCACAGGAGACAGCCATGCCCGCATCGCCAGCCGTCGTCGCCGCCCCCCTCCCACTCCCCGCCCCGGCTCCCACGGCGCTCCCCACCCGGCTCCCCGAGGCCGGCGCGGAGGCCGAGCAGCCCCGGTACATCGTCTCGCTCGCCCGCAACCAGGAGGACGTCCGCGCCGCCCAGCGGCTGCGCCACCAGGTCTTCGCCGGCGAGATGGGCGCACTGCTGGAGGGACCGGAGCCGGGCCTGGACATCGACGCCTTCGACGCCTACTGCGACCACCTGCTGGTGCGCGAGGCGGACACCGGCGAGGTCGTCGGCACCTACCGGCTGCTGCCGCCCGACCGGGCCCGGGCGGCCGGCCGGCTCTACTCCGAGACCGAGTTCGACCTGGCCCGGCTCGCCCCCATCCGTGACGACCTGGTCGAGGTCGGCCGCTCCTGCGTCCACCCGCTGCACCGCAACGGCGCCGTCATCGGCCTGATCTGGGCCGGGCTCGCCCGCTACATGACCCGCACCGGACACAACTGGCTGGCCGGCTGCTGCTCGATCCCGCTCGCGGACGGCGGCACCCTCGCGGCGGCCACCTGGTCCACGGTCCGTGCCAAGAACCTGGCCCCCGAGGAGTACTGGGTCACCCCCCACAAGCTCTGGAACGCCGACACCGTCGCTCTCCCCACCGGCCGCACCGAACTGCCCGCCCTGCTGCGCGGCTACCTCCGCCTCGGCGCCTGGGTGTGCGGCGCGCCCGCCCACGACGCCGACTTCGGTGTCGCCGACCTGTACGTGCTGCTCTCGCTGCGCCGGACCAACCCGCGCTACCTGAACCACTTCCTCTCGCTCGCCCCCGGGCGATGAGCGTCTGGCTCCCCGGCGCACCCTGCACCCCCGCCGGCTGCGCCATCCACCAGGGCCCGGTGGCCCGCAAGGTCACCGCGGTCGCCCGGCTGACGGCAGGGCTGCTGACCGCGCTCGCCGGCATCCTCGTCGGGCCGCTGGTGGCGCTGCTCGCCCTGGTGCTGGGCACCCGGTTCCGGCACCTGGCGACCCGCTGCTGGACCCGGGCGGTGCTGCGCGCCTTCGGAGTGCGTCTGCGCATCGTCGGCCGGCCGTACGCCCCGCGGGGCTCCCTCGTCGTCGCCAACCACATCTCCTGGCTGGACATACCGCTGATAGCCGCCGCCCTGCCGGGGCGGATGCTGGCCAAGACGGAGGTCAGACACTGGCCCGTCCTCGGACCGCTCGCGGCCCGCGGCGGCACCTTCTTCCTGGAGCGCGACCGGCTGCGGACGCTCCCCGCGACCGTGGCCGAGATGGCCTCCGCGCTCCACGGGGGCGCCCGCGTCATCGCGTTCCCCGAAGGGTCCACCTGGTGCGGGCGTGAGCAGGGCCGGTTCCGGCACGCCGTCTTCCAGGCCGCTCTCGACGCCGGCGCGAGCGTGCAGCCCGTCCGCATCACCTATCTGCCCACCGGCGCGGCCGCCTTCGTCGGTGAGGACTCGCTGCCCGCGTCGCTGTGGCGGGTCGTGGCGGCCGGTGAACTCACCGCCGAGATCCGGCTGCTGCCGGCCATCCCGGCGGGGAGCTTCCCCGACCGCCGCTCACTGGCCCGCGCGGCTCAGCGGGCCGTCGCCAGGGACAGCGCGAACCTGCCCTCCCTGTCCGTCCACCAGTTCGTCAACTCCATCCCCGCCGCCGCCAGTTCCGTCCGCACACCCTCCTGACGGAACTTCGCTGACACCTCGGTGCGCATCTCCTCGCCCTCCTCGAAGGCGACCACGAGATCCAGCTCGGGGATCTTCACGCTCAGGGCGTGACGCGCCCGCAGCCGCATCTCGATCCACTCCTTCTGCGGGTCCCATCGCGCCACATGGTCGAAGTCGGCGGGGTCGACGTCCGCGCCCAGCTCCCGGGCGAGGACGTTCAGGACGTTCTTGTTGAACGCGGCCGTCACCCCCGAGGCGTCGTCGTAGGCGCGTACCAGCACGTCCTCGTCCTTGACGAGGTCCGTGCCCAGCAGCAGCGCGTCCCCGGGGTCGAGCAGCGACCGCACCGAGCTCAGGAACGCCGCCCGCTCGGCCGGCAGCAGATTGCCGATCGTGCCGCCGAGGAACGCGACCAGCCGCGGGCCCGGAGTGCCGGGCAGCGCGAGCCCGTGGGTGAAGTCGGCGATCAGGGCGTGCACATCGAGCCCGGGGCGCTCCTCCAGCAGCGCCTCGGCCGCACCCCGCAGAGCGCTCTCGCTCACGTCGACCGGCACATAACTGTGCAGGTCGTTCAGCTCGTCCAGCAGATGACGGGTCTTCTCCGAGGAGCCCGAGCCCAGCTCCACCAGCGTCCGGGCCTTCGTCGCCGCGGCGATCTCCGCCGAGCGGTCGATCAGGATCTCCCGCTCGGCGCGGGTGGGGTAGTACTCGGGCAGCCGGGTGATCTCCTCGAACAGCTCGCTTCCGCGGGCGTCGTAGAACCACTTCGGCGGCAGTGTCTTGGGTGTGCGGGTGAGCCCGTTCAGGACGTCGCCGCGCAGTGCGGCGTCGGTGGCGTCCTCGGGCAGGGTGCGGGTCAAGAGGAACGGGCTCACGAAGTGGGCTCCTTGAGCGGTGTCAGCAGGACATCGGTGCGGGTTGCGGCGAGCAGTGTCCGGTCGGGCACCTCTCGCCAGTGCGGATCGTCGTCGTACGGCTCCGAGGCCACGACCGTGCTGCGGCCGGGCTCGGCGAGGTACCACAGGGTGTCGCCCCAGGCGCTCGCCGCGATCGTCTCGCCGTCGGTGAGCAGGAAGTTCAGCCGTGAGTCCGGTGCGGCCCCGGCCGCCTCGTAGATCGTCTCGGCGATCGCCTGGCCGGGTTCGTCGCCGTCGCGCAGCCTGCGCAGCACCAGGGCCCAGAGCAGGGCCGAGTCGCAGCGCGATTCCAGCGAGAGCAGATCGGTGGCGGGCAGCGAGAGGGAGAGCGGCGCCATGGAGCGCGGCCAGCCCCTGACGGCCCCGTTGTGGCTGAACAGCCAGGGCCCGGAGGCGAACGGAGCCGCGGCGGCCTCGCCGTCCGCGCCGGCCTCCGTGGCGTCCCGGACGGCGGCGAGCACCGCCCCGCTGCGGACGACCCGGGCGATGTCGGTGAACGACAGGTCCGCCCAGATGGGTCCGGTGCGCCGGTAGCGCGCGGGCACCGGATCGCCCTCGGCGTACCAGCCGACGCCGAATCCGTCGGCGTTGACCGTCCCGTACCGCTGGCGGCGGGGCGCCCACGACTGCCGCAGCAGTCCGTGCGCCGGGTCGGCCAGCAGCTGCCCGAGCGGCAGCTGCGGGCCGAGGTAGGCGATATGACGGCACATCAGGAGACATCCTCGTGGCCGGCGGCGTCCCGTGCGGTGCGGAAGCCGGAGAAGATCTGGCGCCGCACCGGGAGGTCCCAATTGCGGAAAGTACCGCGGCAGGCCACCTTGTCGACGGCGAACGAGCCGCCGCGCAGGACCTTGTGGGCGCTGCCGAAGAACACCTCGGAGTACTCGCGGTAGGGGAACGCGGCGAAGCCGGGGTAGGGCAGGAAGTCGCTCGACGTCCACTCCCACACGTCGCCGATCAACTGGCGTATGCCGAGCGGGGATTCGCCCTCCGGGTAGCTTCCGGCGGTGGCCGGACGCAGATGGCGCTGTCCCAGGTTGGCCTGTGCGGGCGTAGGGTCCGCGTCGCCCCAGGGGAAGCGCCGCGAGCGGTCCGCCTCCTGGTCGTGGCGGGCGGCCTTCTCCCACTCGGCCTCGGTCGGCAGCCGCCGCCCCGCCCAGCGGGCGTAGGCGTCGGCCTCGTACCAGCTCACATGCAGCACCGGCTCGTCCGCGGGCACCGGCTCCGTCACGCCGAAGCGGCGGCGCAGCCACTGGCCGGCCTCCCGCCGCCAGAACAGCGGTGCGCCGATGTCGTGCCGGCGGATCTGGTCCCAGCCCTCGGCGGCCCACCAGCGCGGGTCGTCGTAGCCGCCGTCCTCGATGAACGCGATGTAGGCGCCGCAGGTCACCGGCGCGGTGTCGAGATGGAAGGCCGGCACGTCGCGCCGGTGCGCGGGCCGCTCGTTGTCCAGCGCCCACGGCTCCGTCGAGGTGCCCATGGTGAAGGGGCCGCCGGGGACCAGGATCTCCTCGGCCAGGCCCTGCATACCGCCCGCCGGGGGCTCGGGCGCGCTGAGCGCCGCCGGGCCCCTGCGGAGCTGGTGGGTGATGAGCATGGTCTCGTCGTGCTGCTGCTCGTGCTGGGCGATCATGCCGAAGGCGAAGCCCGAGTCGGTCAGCGGGTCGGTGCCCTCCAGCGGGGTGCGCTCGAGGATGTCGAGGACCCGGCCGCGTACGTCGGAGGCGTAGGTGCGGGCCTCGGACGGGGCGAGCAGGGGGAGTGTGGGCCGCAGCGCGCGGGGGTGCTCGAAGGCGTCGTAGACGGAGTCGATCTCGGGCCGCAGAGCCTCACGGCCGCCGACGGTCCGCAGCAGCCACTGTTCTTCCTGGTTGCCGATGTGCGCGAGGTCCCAGACCAGCGGGGACATCAACGGCGAGTGCTGGGCGATCAGTTCGTTCTCGTCCACGCAGGTGGTGAGACCGGCGGTGCGGTCCCGGGCGGTGATCAGCGCGTCGAGAGCGCGTCGCCTGAGGTCGTCGGTCATGAGCTCGGTTCCTTCCCGAGTGACGGGATGCGCAGATCGTCGGCGGGACATCGGCCCCGCAGGACATGGCGCTCGTTGAAGGCGGCGACCGCCTCCTGCACCGCGGTGGAAGCGCCGATGCGGGGAAGCGCCTCCAGGGCGACGCCGAAGCAGGTGACGGCCGCCGCGTGCAGTTCGGGGTCGGTCAGTCCGTCCCGGGCCGCGCTCGTCCACAGCGGATTGCACGGGGCGGGCTGTGGACCGGCGTACTCCGCCAGCGGTTTGACGGCGCGGTAGACGGTCTCGGCCGCCTCGGCGTCGTCGAACAGGGCCGTGGTGACGGCCAGCGGCACCATCCAGCCGTCCTCGCCCGGCTGGGCGTCGATCATGCGCAGTTCGAGATGGCCACGCGGCCGCACGGGCGGGAACAGCGTGGTCAGGTGGTAGTCGAGATCCTCGCGGGTCGGCGGGCGCGGACCGCCGGAGCGCAGCCAGTCGCGGAAGGTGAGCCCCTCCGGCCGTGCCCAGGGTCCTTCGGGCGCCCGTACGCACATCACGGGTGCGTCCAGCGCGTGCGCCGTCCAGGCCGCCCGCGGCTCCCGGTCCAGGGGCGGTGACAGCGGCCGTACGGAGTCCAGTTCGGCCCACACGGCCTGACGCGTGGAGCGCCAGCCGGTGTAGTGGCCCGCCTGAGCGGGGGAGTTGGCGAACGCGGCGGTCAGCACCGCGCCGAGGAGGTGCGCGAGCTGCCAGCGTCTGCCGTGGCCGAGCGGTCCGGGCTCCTCGTTGCCCGCGTCCAGACACACCTGGACGGAGGCGGAGGTGCACATCATGGCGCGGCCGGCGGGGCCGGTGCGGTCGAGGAAGGCCTCCATGGCCTCGTACCGGGGTTCGTGGAGGAGCCGGCGCGGCGTCTGCCACGGGTCCAGTCCGTATCCGGCGAGGGTGAGGCCGGCCGGCCGGAGCACCGCGCGTACGGCGTCCAGATCGGCGGCGACGGAGTCGATGCACTCCGTCAGGGAGGCGGCGGGGAGCGAGCTGAGCTCCAGCTGGCCGCCTGGTTCGAAGGTCAGGAGCGAGTCGAGGTGCAGAGAGCGCACCCGGTCGTATGCCGCCATCAGGCGGTCGGCCGGGACTGGGCTATGGGGTCTGTCCAGGTCGTGTACGAGCCATTCCAGTTCCACACCGACCGTGCTGGGCGGGCCGTTCTTGAAGCAGATACATCGAAGGAGATCTTCTGCTTCTCCCTCGTCCATCGGCCGGCCGTAGTCGCCGGGATCTGGTGGGTGCATGATCCGCTCCTCCGTCGAAGGCACTCTGCCAACCTAAGGCCAGCGCCGCTGGTTCGCACAAGAGTGCCCTTGGGGCCCGTGTGGCGCACATAAATCCGATTGCCCCACCTGTCGCCGCTCACCCACGATGTGGCGCATGAGTGCACGACTGCGGGGGATCGCCAAGCACACCCAGGAGATCGTTGAAATCGGTCACTACTTCGCGTCCGACGGACGCCGCGTGGTGATCGCACCGGAGCTGGCCGCCGCCCTGGAAGGGACCCGGATGTACGGGCCCGAGAGCGTGCCCGTCACCCCGGACAGCGGCCGTACGACGGTCTTCGACGTCACCGGCGAGAGCAGCACCCAGGCCGCCCAGCGCCTCACCGCGGCGGACACCGCACCGGTCGCCGTGCTGAACTTCGCCTCGGCACGCAACCCCGGCGGCGGCTATCTGAACGGCGCCCAGGCCCAGGAGGAGGCGCTGTGCCGGGCCTCCGCCCTCTACAGCACGCTGCTGCGCGCCCCCGAGTACTACGCCCACCACCGCGCGGACCGTGATCCGTTCTACTCCGACCGGGTCATTCATTCCCCCGGCGTCCCGGTCTTCCGCGACGACCGCGGACGGCTGCTCGACACCCCGTACACCGCCGGTTTCCTCACCTCGCCCGCACCGAACGCCGGGGTCATCACCCGTCGCACACCCGAGCAGGCCCACCGCATCCCGGCCGCCCTCGCGGCCCGCGCCGAACGGGTCCTGGAGACGGCCGCCGCGGCCGGGTACCGCAGGCTCGTGCTGGGCGCCTGGGGCTGCGGAGTCTTCCGCAACGACCCGGGCACGGTGGCGGACGCGTTCCACGCGCTGCTCACCGAGGACGGCCGTTTCGCGGGTCATTTCGAGCACGTCGTCCTCGCGGTCCTCGACCGTACGCCGCAGGGGTCGACCCTGGAGGCCTTCCGCCGGGTCTTCGCCGGTCAGCTCCAGCCGTAGCGCTCCCGCAGCCGCGCGACGACCGCATCGAACCGCGGCCGCTCCAGCGCGCACGCCTCGCGGCGCATACCGCTCTCGTGGACGCGCAGCACGCGGTCCAGGTCGACCCACGACTCCCGGCCCGCGCTGTCCCACGGGCCGACGCCGATCGGCACCCACTCGCGGTCGTGGTCGTGCCGCCTGCTGGAGAGCTGTACGGCGAGCAGCGTGCCACCGGGTTCCCGGGCGACGACGAGCACCGGGCGGTCCTTGCCACGCCCGTCGTTCTCCTCGAACGGCACCCAGGTCCACACGATCTCGCCGGGGTCGGGGTCACCGTCGCGGTCCGGCGCGTACGACGTGCGGACCGGACCCACATCGGCGGGGTCGGCCTCGGCCGTCGCTCCCGGACCGCTGCGGCCGGGCTGGGCGAGATCGTCGGAGGAGTCGAAGGAACCGCGGAAGATCGTCACGCGCCCCACGGTAGGGCCTCGCCGACGCGGGGGTCCGTGGCGGGTGCGGGGAGCTGTGCGAGCGGGTGGCGCAGGCGGCCGCCGTCGCCGGGAGTCGTGCGGACCTGCGGTCCGCGGCGGCCCGCCGCAGGGAACCCGCCTGCGCAGCGCGTCAGACCCAGCCGTCCAGCGCCGCCATGAAGCCGTCGAAGTCGTCGCGGTGGATGGTGTGGCCGGCCCCGGGGACCGTCCGCACCTCGAAGCCCCGCGCGGCGAGCAGCTCCGCCCGCTCGGCGGGAACGAGCAGACTCGGGTCCGCGAGGACGACGAGCGACGGTACGACAGGCTCGGCCGGCAGCAGATCCGTGCCGACGAGACCGGTCAGACCGTAGGCCGTCCCCTCCTCCCAGACCCGCAGGGTCTCCAGCTCGATGCCGACATCCACCTCGTCCCAGCGCGGCCCGGCGGCCCGGATCTGCTCCCGGGTCAGCGTCTTGGCCTGGGCGAAGAGGTCGGGACGGTAGCCGTCCTCGCCGTCCGGCAGGTGCCAGGCGGGATCCGCGTACACGGCTCGTTCCGGTGCCAGCTGTCGTACCGCCCTGGACAGGGCCAGACCGCCGAGCGAGTGGCCCAGGGCCACCTCCGCGCCGGCGGGCAGCGTCTCCACGAGATCGTCGGCGTGGTCCTGGAGCGTGTAGCGGTCGGCGCGGCCGCTCGCACCGTGACCGCGCAGATCGACGGCGAGTACGCGGTAGCCGCGGGCGGCGAGTGCGGGGCCGACCCGCCGCCAGGTGCGGTGATCGGCCATGATGCCGTGGACGAGCAGCGCGAGACGGTCGCCCGTCCCCCAGGTCGTGGTGTGGAGCTGCACAGTGATGCCTTTCCGGTGCGGTGCGGGGGGCAGTCGGACGGGTCGAACCGGTCGAGCGGATCGGGCAGTTCGGGTGGATCCGGCGGGTCGCGTGGTGCGGCTCGGGCGGAGCGCTGTGGTCGAGAACAGCGCGGCGGTACGGCGGCTTCCCGATCCGGCGCCAGTGCACCGATGCGGCGCCGGCCGCCGGGCCGGACCGAGCCGCCGCCCGCCGCCGGGCCGGACCCGAGCCGCCGCCCGCCGCCGGGCCGGACCTGAGTCGATCCGCCGCCTGCCATCCGCCGCCCGCCGCCGGGCCGGGACCGTGAACCGGGCGTCAGGACGCCGGAGTTCGAGCCGAAGATCAGACCGAACTCGGCCACGTTCCGGGGCGGATCGATCTCCCCGGCGGGCAGGCCGTGGCGGACCGCCGACAAGCCGCCCGAGAGCGCTTACATCGCGGTGCTCATAGCGGCCCGCCGCGGCCACGGGCTCCCGGCGGATTTCGGCGGTCCGGTTTCGAGGGGTTTGCGGAGACGTCCGGCCGATGCCGGCCGCCGAGCCGGCGGCGCCGGGAGACCGAGCGGCCACACTGCCCTCCGGACGAGGTGAGGAAGCGGGGGTGCCGACCGAGGATGGCGCGTGTCACTGACGCGTGTAAACCCTTTCTGGCGCTCGTTTCCGGCCATCCACCGGACGGCGTTCGGCACCGTTCTGGAAGGATGCCGAGGGCGATGAGCCAGACACCCAAGCAGTCCGCAGAACGCCCCGTTCCCACCAGCGCCGATGTCGCCCGGCTGGCCGGAGTTTCCCGGGCCACCGTCTCCTACGTGCTCAACAACACCTCGGCCGTGCGCATCAGTGAGCCCACCCGCCGACGTGTCCGCGAGGCCGCCGAAGAACTCGGATACGTCCCCCACGCCGCCGCCCGCAGCCTGCGCGCCGGGCACACCCGCATGGTGCTGCTGCCGACCGCTCACGTCCCCGTCGGGCCCCTCTACAGCCAGTTCTTCAACGAACTCCAGTGGGCGCTGCGCCGACTCGACTACACGGTCGTTCAGTACGGCAGCCTGGGACTCGAGGGCGACGAGGCGGCCAGGGCCTGGGCGGAGCTGCGGCCGGTTGCCGTCGTCTCCTTCGGCGAGGTGGCTCTGACCCGCCACAGCGTCGACGTACTCAAACGCTCCGGCGCCAAGGCCGTCATAACGCTCGGCCCGCGACGGGTCGAGGGCGCGCACTCGCTCGTCATGGACCAGAGCGAGATCGGAAGCTGCGCGGTGTCGCACCTCGTCGCACGCGGCCGACGGGCCATCGGGGTCGTGATGCCCGAGCAGCCGGGCCTGGAGCTGTTCTCCGAACCGCGGCTCGAAGGCGCCCGCAGGGCGGCCTCGGTCACCGGCGCCCGCATCGAGCCGCTGCCCCTGTCGTACGACGAGGAGTCGGCCGCCGCGCTCGCCGCCCGCTGGCGGGAGCTGGAGCTGGACGCGGTGTACGCGTACAACGACGAGCACGCCCAGCTTCTGATGCGCGCCCTCCAGGACGCAGACATCGATGTCCCGGGCGCGACGGCCGTCATCGGCGCGGACGATCTGCTGCTGGGCAGGCTCTTGCGTCCGCGACTGAGCACGGTGCACATCGACATGGTGACCGGCCGCCGGCTGGCCGAACTGGTCGACGGCATGGTCCGTGAGCCGGGCGACGAGCCGGAGATCCACGACCTGATGGGCGCGAGGGCCGTGCACCGCGAATCCAGCTGACCCGGCGCCGTCCTTCCGGCGTACCCGGCAGACCGGCGGACGACGTGCGCGCGGGGCGGCGGGTGGCTAGCGTCACGTGCATGACCAGCGATCCGCAGCGCTTCGAAATCCTGGTGGTGCCCGAGCACATCGAGGGCGACGATCATGCCTCCCTGGCCGGGGCCGCCATCCGGTCGGCCATCGTCGCGGCGACGGGCGACCACGGAGAGTCCGGCTATCCGCGGTACGTGGGCCAGGGGGTAGAGGCCGACATCGACCCCGCCACGCGGACCGTCGAGGCGCTGCTGATCGACGGCGCGGAGCTGGACTACGGCCTCTCGGCGCGCGTCGTCGAGCCGAAGAGCCTCTGACGGCACGATTCCCGACGACGCCGCTCGAACCGCTGCCGGCGCTGTGGGCGGCCCGGCGCCGGCGGTGATGCCGCACAGCCGAGGAAATGCCCGCCCGCCGCCCCAGGACACGACTGTGGTCCCGGCCGTCCGGCCGGGACCACAGATGAGGCTGCGCCTCGTACGGGGCAGGGGCCGCGTCAGGCCTCGGCCGCGCCGTCCGCGCCCGCCGCCTTGGCCTCGGCGGCCTTGATCGACTGGCGGACCTCGTCCATGTCGAGGGCCCGCGCCTGGCCGATGACGTCCTCCAGAGCGGCCTCGGGGAGAGCGCCGGGCTGGGCGAAGACCGCGACGTTGTCACGGACGATCATCAGCGTCGGGATGGACTGGATCTCGAACGCGGCGGCCAGTTCCTGCTGGGCCTCCGTGTCGACCTTGGCGAAGACCAGGTCGGAGTGACGCTCGGCGGCACCTTCGTACACCGGAGCGAACTGCTTGCAGGGGCCGCACCAGTCCGCCCAAAAGTCGATCAGGACGAAGTCGTTGTCGCTCACGACCTGATCGAAGTTCTCCTTGGTGAGCTCAACAGTGCTCATGACGTACTACCTCTCCCTGATGTTCGCTGGTGTGTCGTCCCGGAGGAACACCCCGGTCCGTCAGCTGCCCCGGACAACCGTGCCCGGGGCCTTGCTATTCCTGCCTCTGCCCATGTGGCCAGGACGCACACCCACCACCAGACTGGCCCTCATGACGGAAGCTGTGGAATTCGACGTCGTCGTGCTGGGCGCGGGCCCCACCGGCGAGAACGTGGTGGACCGGCTCAGGGCCGCGGGCCTGAGCACCGCGGTGGTGGAGAGTGAACTGGCCGGCGGCGAATGCTCGTACTGGGCGTGCATGCCCAGCAAGGCGCTGTTGCGCCCGGTGACCGCCCGGGCGGAGGCGCGCCAGGTCCCGGGTCTGCGCCAGGCGGTGCAGGGGCCGCTGGACACCGATGCCGTGCTGGCCCACCGGGACGAGAAGGCCGCACATTGGAAGGACGACGGCCAGGTCGGCTGGCTCGAATCGACGGGCGCCCGCTTCTACCGGGGCCAGGGCCGCCTCCACGGCCCCAAGAAGGTCGTGGTCGACGGGCCCGAGGGCGAGCACCATGTCCTGACCGCCCGGTACGCGGTCGCCGTGTGCACCGGCAGCCGCGCGGTCCTGCCCGATGTGCCCGGCCTGGCCGGCGCGAAGGCGTGGACCAGCCGTGAGGCGACCAGCTCCCACACCGTGCCGGGACGGCTGATCGTCGTCGGCGGGGGAGTCGTCGGGGTGGAGATGGCCACTGCCTGGCAGGCACTGGGTTCCCAGGTGACGATGCTGATCCGGAGCGTCGGACTGCTGCCCAAGATGGAAGCCTTTGTGGGCGAGCACATCGCGGAGGCCCTCACGGAGGCCGGCGCGCAGATCCGCACGGACGTGGAGGTCGCGTCGGTCGAGCGCACCGGGGGTACGGGCCCCGTCAGGGTGGTGCTGGACAGCGGGGAGCGTATCGAGGCCGACGAGATCCTCTTCGCGACCGGACGGGCACCGCGGACCGAGGACATCGGCCTCGAGACGGTGGGCCTGGAGCCGGGTTCGTGGCTGACGGTCGACGACACCTGCCGGGTCGAGGGGAGTGACTGGCTCTACGGCGTCGGTGACGTCAACCACCGCGCGCTCCTGACCCATCAGGGCAAGTACCAGGCGCGCATCGCCGGGGCGGCCATCGCGGCCAGGGCGAGCCAGGTGCCGCTGCTGGAGACCGACCGCTGGGGCGCGCACGCCGCCACCGCCGACGTGGCGGGCGCCCCGCAGGTCGTGTTCACCCACCCCGAAGCCGCGGCCGTCGGGCTCTCGCTCGCCGAGGCCGAGGCAGCCGGACACCGGGTGCGTGCCGTCGACTACGAGATCGGCGATGTCGCGGGCGCGGGCCTGTTCGCCGACGGATACCGCGGCCGCGCCCGGATGGTGGTCGACCTGGACCGCGAGATCGTTCTCGGTGTCACGTTCGTGGGCCCCGGCGTGACGGAGCTGCTGCACTCGGCGACCGTCGTGGTCGTCGGGGAGGTGCCGCTCGACCGGCTGTGGCACGCGGTGCCCGCCTACCCCACGATCAGCGAGGTGTGGCTGCGGCTGATGGAGACCTATCGCGGCTGACCCTGCCCGAGCTCCGCGACCGCGGTCCGTCCTCCGGTCGCGGGCGCGCCGCCTCACGTGGCCCGGCGCCAGTGACCGGCCCGGGCCCCGGCACCCACCTCGTCCCAGGGAGGAACCACCCATGTCCGTACGCCGCGTGGTGCCCGACATCCACACCGCGTCCCTCGCGGAGAGCCGGGACTTCTACGGCCTCATCGGCCTGGAAGAAGTGATGAACCTCGGCTGGGTCATGACGCTCGCGTCACCCGGCAACCCCACGGCCCAGATCTCGTTCGCCACCCACGACGAGACCGCGCCGGTCGAGGCCGACATGAGCATCGAGGTCGACGACGTGGACGCCGTGCACGCGGCGATGGTCGAGCGGGGAGCGGAGATCGTGCACGCCCTGCGGGACGAGGAGTGGGGCGTACGCCGCTTCTTCGTACGCGATCCCAACGGACGGGTGGTCAACGTGCTCAGCCACCGCAGCTGAGCCCCGTGGCGCCGCCCCACCTCGACCCCGTGTGCCCAGCGCGTCGTACGGTTCGGGTGCCACGCCGCCGGCCGCCCCGCACTGTCCCGGGGGCGGCCTCGGGCCCGTGATCGTCGTCGGGCATGCTGGCGCGGTGACCGTGCTCTCCGGCTTTCTGCCCATCTGGGCGATCACCGCCGTCGGCTGGGCGGCCGGTCGGACCCAGGTGCTCGGCACCCAGGCGCAGAGCGTGCTGGGACGGTTCGCGTTCACGTTCGCCATGCCGGCGCTGCTGTTCCTGACCCTCTCGCGGTCCCAGGTCTCGGATCTCGTGAGCCCCGGCGTCGCCGTCTTCGCGCTCAGCCTGGTCCTCGTGTTCTCGCTCGGCCTGCTCCTCGGCCGCCGGGTGTTCCGCAGGCGCCGGGCCGACCGGACCATAGGCGCCATGGCCGGGGCCTACGTCAACTCCGCGAACCTCGGCATCCCGATCGCCGTGCACGTCCTCGACGATGCCTCGTTCTTCATCGCCGCGGCGCTGTTCCAGACCCTGTTCGTGACGCCGGTGATCCTCGTCCTGATAGACCTCGACGCAGGGAGCGGGGCGCGCGATCGCCGGCGGCGCATTCTGCGCCTGCCGCTGCGCAATCCGATCATCGCGGCTTCCGCGGCCGGTGTGACCGTCGCGCTCCTGGGCTGGCGGCTGCCCGACCAGCTGATCACTCCCGTGCAGATGCTCGGCGGAGCGGCGGTCCCCGCAGCGCTGTTCGCTCTCGGTATGTCGCTCACCACCCGGGCGGACGGGCCCGACACGACCGCCCGGACCGAACGCCGGGTCCTGGTGGCGCTGAAGATCGTGGTCCAGCCGCTGGTCGCCTACGTGCTCGCCCGCTGGGTGTTCGGGCTCGGCGGGCACGAGCTGTACGCCGTGGTGCTGTGCGCGGGTCTGCCCACCGCCCAGAACGCCTTCATCTTCGCGTCCGAGTACCGGCTGAACACCGAGCTGCCCAGGGACGCCATCCTGTTGTCGACACTGCTGTCGATGGCGTCCCTGTCCCTCATCACCTGGCTGCTCGCCTGACCTGCCGGGCCCGGGCGCTCACTCCCCGGACATCGCGGCCGCCATCCGCAGATGCGGGGCCGCGTCCGCGGGCCGTCCCTGGCGCTCCAGGGCCCGCCCCAGCATCAGCCGTGCGTAGTGCTCCACCGGGTTGAGCTCCAGAACGGCACGCAGCTCGGTCTCGGCGCGCTGCAGCTGGGCGGAGTGGTAGTAGGAGCGCGCGAGCAGCAGCCGCTGCGCGATCTGCCGCGGCTCCTCGGCGACGAGCCCCCGCAGGATCCGGGCGGCCGTCAGGTACTCCTTGGCGCCGAAGAACAGCTGCGCACGGTCCCACCGCTCGGCGGCGGTGCCGAACTCGTAGTAGGTGTCGTTCATCCGCTCTCCTCCTCGGGCCTTGTGTCGTGTGCCTGTGGTCGGATCAACAGACGAAGATGGTTGAACATTCCACTACTCTGGGATGCGTGGGGGCAGACCGCCACCGCTCGTACAGGAATAGGTTGAGCGTCATGAGCAATCTCGATCGTCAGGCCACCCTCTCCGTCTGCGGCGGTCGCGGGTTCGTCGTCGCCGAGCCCGTCCGTGAGCTCCTCAGCCCCCGTCGTGTACCGCTCGGCGAGTCCACCGAGGTACGCCGGCTGCTGCCCAACCTCGGCCGCCGGATGGTCGGTGCGTGGGCCTTCGTGGACCACTACGGTCCCGATGACATCGCCGACGAACCCGGGATGCAGGTGCCTCCGCACCCGCACATGGGACTCCAGACCGTCAGCTGGCTGCACGACGGTGAGGTGCTCCACCGCGACAGCACCGGCAGCCTCGCCACCATCCGGCCGCGCGAGCTGGGCCTGATGACCTCGGGCCGGGCCATCAGCCACTCCGAGGAGAGCCCCCGGCCGCACGCCCGCTTTCTGCACGGCGCCCAGCTCTGGGTGGCGCTCCCGGACGCCCACCGCCAGGTGGAGCCGGACTTCGAGCACTACACCGACCTGCCCACGGTCACCGCGCCCGGACTCACCGCCACGGTCGTCCTCGGCTCCCTCGACGGCGCCACCTCGCCCGGCACGACGTACAGCCCGATCGTCGGCGCGGACCTGGCGCTCACCCGTGGCGCCGAGGCGAGCCTGCCGCTGGACCCCGACTTCGAGTACGCCGTGCTCGCCATGTCCGGCGAGGCTCACGTCGACGGTGTGCCCCTCATGCCCGGCTCGATGCTCTATCTCGGCTGCGGCCGCACCGAACTCCCCCTGCGCGCCGAGTCCGACGCCGGTCTGATGCTGCTCGGCGGTGAGCCGTTCGAGGAGGAGATCATCATGTGGTGGAACTTCATCGGGCGGTCCCAGCAGGAGATCGAGGACGCCCGCCGGGGGTGGATGGAGGGCGCCCGCTTCGGTGAGGTGAAGGGCTACGACGGAGCTCCGCTCCCCGCGCCCACGCTGCCGCCGACACCCCTGAAGGCGCGGGGACGCGTGCGCTGACGCGGTGTACTGCGGTCCGGGGCAGAGCGTCCGGAACGCCGCGGCGGCGGGACGCCCCCGGGTCAGGGCAGCGACCAGATCTGTGTCGTCACGATGTAGAAGAGGGCGGCCCAGAACACGATCGCCGCGGCGACGATCCCGAGACCCAGGAGGTTGGTCCTGGCCGCCGGCGCGTCGACCGGCGGCCGCAACCACTTCTTGAGCAACGGGTTCACGTAGTACGGCATGGTCACGAAGCTCATGACGAAGCTGGACAGCAGGTTGCCCACCAGCAGTCCGATCCAGAACGGCATGCCGAGTGGGGACAGGGCGAGGGTCAGGAGAACGACCGTCGGGTACAGGCCGACCCAGACCGCTATGGAGGTCTTGGTCTCCGAGGGCGGCGGTGCCTCCTTGCCGTTCTCCTCGAAGGCGAACCAGCTGCCGAACGAGTTGTCGATCGTGCGCAGCTCGAAGTCGCTGAACTTCCTGCCTTCGGCGAGAACTTCCTGCCTCTTGCCGGACGTCAGCCAGGCATCGAGATGGTCGGCGTTGTCGAACCGGTACAGCGTGGTCCATTCATCCTGAAGTCCCTCGACCGGGCGGAAGAGCTCCGTTCCCCGAAAGCCCTCGAACTTGCGCTCCTCCTCGTTCATATGGTGCTGCCATGCCAGAAAGTCGTCGACATGATCCGGATGGACGCGGTGGGTGACCACGACGGTCACCAGCGGATCCATCGGCTCTGTGCCGCCGCTGACGACCTGCTGGGTCGCGGGACCGTCGAAGTACTTGCTGCCGGTCTCGAGAAGTCTCTGCCTCGTCGCGCCGTTGATCCACGCCTGGAGATGGGCGATGGAGTCGAATCGGTAGACGACGACCCAGTCGGGTTGCAAGGTGGTCGGTGCGGAGACGTCGGAACCGAGGTAGCCGGCGTACTCGGAGGCAGCCGAGTTGAGGCCCTCCTGCCACTTCTCGAACTCCCGCTCCCGTCCGGGCAGCACCTTCTGGCCGATGATGACCGTCGCCGCGGCGTTCTCCAGCTTTTCGGTGGTCATGGGCTCAGGCCTTCGTCGGCGCCGACAGGTTCTCGCCGAGTCGGCTGTAAATGCGTTCCGGAGTCAGTGGCAGCGCGCGAGAACGGACGCCCGTGGCGTCATGAAGCGCATTCGCCAGTGCGGGCGCCACCGGATTGATACAGCATTCCGCCATCCCCTTGGCCCGCATGGGCCCGACGGAATCCGACGAGTTCACCAGAAGCACGTCGGTTCGGGGAGTGTCGGCGTACGTGGGGAGGCGGTAGTTGCGGAAGTTCGGGTTGACCATGGCACCGTTCGCGTCCACGTGGAAATTCTCGGTCAGCGTGAAGCCGATTCCCTGGGCGACGCCGCCCTCCACCTGTCCCCGGACCTGCGCGGGATTGATGACCACGGCGGCGTCGGTCGCCTGCACGCTGTAGAGAACACGGATCTCACCCGTCACCTGGTGGACGGCGATGCGGAACCCTTGCGTATTGGAGGTGACGCTGCGGGGCGAGCCGTAGGCCTTGCGGGCGGCGGTGAACCGGATGCCGCGAGCTGCTGCCCGTGCGACGAGTTCGGCCAACGATATGCGCTGATCTCCGCAGACGACGTCCTCGTCGTCCATCGAGCACATGACGAGATGGACACCCGTCTGCGCGGCAGCGAATTCAAGAATGCGATCGCGCACGGCATTGGCCGCTCCGAGTACCGCATTGCCCGATACGAAGAGGCCGGCGCTCGCGAAGGCGCCCGTATCGAATCCCGTGCGGTCGGTGTCGGACTGCACCAGGCGAATCCGTGACGGTGTCGTCCCCAGCTGGTTGGCCGCGATCTGGACATGCGCGGTCGATGTACCCTCCCCGAATTCGACGGTGCCCACGGCCACTTCGTAGATCAGGTCGTCGCCGAGCGTGACCCAGGCCTCGGAGATGTGTTCGGTCGGAGGCGCGGTCTCGTGCAGTGAACTCGCGACGCCGGTCCCGACGAGCCACCCGGGGCCGGGGGACGGATCGTCGGCCCTCCGGGCAAGGGCCTCATCCACCCGGTCGATGCACCGCCCGAGCCCGTCCTCGGTGAACACCACGTCGTCGGGGCCGTCGTGGAGGGAGACCAGCGGTTCGCCCGGTCGCACGATGTTGCGGCGCCGCAGTTCGAGCGGATCGATGTGCAGTGCGCGAGCCAGTTCGTCCATCGCCGATTCCACGGCGAACGCCGGTTGCGTCATGCCGTAACCGCGCAGTGCGCCGCTCGGCACGGTGTTCGTATAGACGGAGAACGCGTCGTACTTCTTGTTGGGGCAGCGGTAGATCATGACGGCGGCACCACCGGCATACAGCGTTTCACCGCCGTGGTTGCCGTAAGCGCCCGTGTTGGACACATTCCGGACCTGGAACGCCGTGAGCGTTCCGTCCGCCCTCGCTCCGAGCCTGACCGTCAGGGTCATCGGGTGCCGTGGCGAAGCTGTGGTGAATTCCTCTTCGCGGGTGTACTCGAAGCAGACGGGACGCCCGGTGTCCAAAGTGGCGAGTGCGACCAGATCCTCCGAGATCACCTCCTGCTTGCCGCCGAAGCCGCCACCGACGCGCTTGCAGAACACGCGGAGTTGGTCCGGGCGGAGCGCGAAGAGATGCGCCAGTTTGACCTTCGCGATGGACGGAGACTGCGAACTGGTGCGGACGTTCAGGCGGCCATCCTCCATCCAGGCGATCGACCCATGGGTCTCGAGGTGTGCGTGCTGAACGCGGGGTGAGAAGTACGTCCCTTCGTGGATCACGTCGGCCGCCGCGAAGCCTGATTCGATGTCGCCGACGTGCGCATGGATCTCGAGCAGGATGTTGCGGACGGGGTCACGGGCGAACGGATCACCCTCGCCGTGCAGTTGTGGCGCCCCCGCGGCCATCGCCTCTTCGGGGTCGAACACGGCCGGTAGCGGCTCGTATTCGACGACGACCCGTCGGCAGCCCTCTTCTGCCGCGCCCTCCGTGTCGGCGAGGACGGCAACGACGCGCTGACCGATGAAGCGGACCGTGTCGTCGAGGATGAACGTGTCGTCCGGATCAACGAGATGGTCGGTGTGGATCGCCGTGGTGAATCGCCTGCGCGGCACGTCCTCCCAGGTGTAGACCCGATGCACGCCGGGGACCGCGAGTGCGGCGGTCTTGTCGATGGAGATGATCCGGGCGTGTGCGTGGGGTGAGTGCAGGACCTTGAGGTGCAGCATGCCGTCGATCCGCGTGTCCATCGTGAACTCGGCGCGACCGGTCACCACGTCGTCGGCCGCCGGTGCACCGACGCTCGTCCCCACGGCCTTTCCCGGTGCGGCCGTCTCCACACCGACGACGCCCTTCACGGCGTCCTCGATCGCGCGATAGCCGGTGCAGCGGCAGAGGTTGCCCTTCAACGCCCACGGCAGGTCCTCGATCTGGGCCTCGCTGAACGTTGCTGTCGTCATGATCATCCCCGCGGTGCAGAAGCCGCACTGGAACCCGGGGGCATCGCGGAACCGGCGCTGCGCGGGATGCAGGTTGCCCGGTGATCCGAGGCCCTCGATCGTCGTGACCTCACGACCGTCCGCACGGAAGGCAGGGGTGATGCAACTGTGGACCGGTTCGCCGTCCAGCCACACCGTGCACGCGCCGCAATCTCCTGTGTCGCAGCCCTTCTTGACGCCGTGGTGACCGAGAGAGCGCAGGAAGGTGCGCAGGCACTGGCCGGGATCCGGGTCGTCGTCGAAGCTCGTGCCGTTCACCATGTACGTCATGACGGGCCACCAGGGGTGAGTTGACGGCGAATCTCCTCCGCGAAGTGGTGTGTGAGATGGCGACGGTGTCCGGGGGTCCCGTTGGGGTCGGCGAACCACACGTCTGCGGGTATCGCGTCGATGCTCTGCCTCAGGGTCCCGGCATCGGGCATGGTGTCGAACGCGAGGCGCACCGGCCGTGTGGTGCCGGCAGTGACGGTGAGCAGCAGATCGCTCGTTCCCGGTGTCCGGGTACCGATGAGGAACACCGTCGACCGGCCGAGGCGGGTCAACGAGAAGCGGCGATGCGCGGTGCGCTTCCGCAGAGCGCGCGCGGGAATGTCGATGCGGCGCAGGATTGTCCCGGGAGCAAGGATGTTCCGGTTGTTGCCGGTGACGAAATCGAGAGCATCGACGGAACGCGTGGAACCGTCAGGGTTCCACAGCTCGTAACTCGCCTCGAGCGCGACCGTCAGGGTGATCATCGGGCCGGCAGGCAGCGACAGGCAGATGTTTCCGCCCACGGTCGCCGAGTTCCAGACCTTGAACGAGGACAGGAACGCCTCGCAGCATTCTCTGAAAAGGGTGCCCGCGATCCAGTCGCTCGGCGGAGCAAAGGCGTACAGCTCGCGGATGGTGCACGTCGCCCCGATGCCGAGGCCGCTCTTGCTCGGGACGAGGGGATCCCAGGGAAGCGCTGTCAGGTCGATCAGCCGGCGCAGCTCCGGCTGCTCCGCCGAGAAGAGCCACGTACCGCCTGCGAGCCACGCGTCGCCGTCGCGCCATTCCTCCTCCGGCCGGTCGGAGGGTCGCCGGACGACTTCGGTAATGGTGTTGAGGTCCATGAGGACTGGTCTCTCTCGCCGCGACAACCGAACGTCGGCGCGTCATTGATGTGCCCTGGGAGCGGCGCAACCTCGAGCGAGAGAATCTCATTCCGACCGCGGCCGACTGACGGCTCGAGGGGACGGGCAGGACTCCTTGTCAAGGATATCGCAGACGGGTCGGCCGAGCCGAGTCCGCGCCATGGTGCGCATGCACCTACGCGGTCTTCTCGTGTGCTCGCGACAGTCCTGGAAAGTCCTGCGAGCAGGGAATGAAGGGTTTACGGACGACCTCCGTTCTCCGCCCCTCGGCCGCCCCCGGAGTCTCGGCGAGGGATGCGCCGAGCCGGCCGCGCCCGACCAGGATCCCGCGCCGCGCGCAGCAGTTCCCGTACTTCGCCGTCCGTCGTCTGCCCGAAGTCCGCGTAGGAGTTGCCGACGGCCGAGAAGGGGGAAGGCGTGGTGGCGCACACGACCTCGTCGACCAGAGCCCTCAACTCCCGGCAGGCGGAGGCCGGTGCGGTGGGTATCGCGACAACGACGCGTGAGGGTACCTGGTCCAGCAGCGCGCGGACGGCAGCCTTCATACTGGCGCCCGTCGCCAGGCCGTCGTCGACCAGGACGACCGGCCTGCCGGTCAGTTCGGGCCAGGGACGGCCTTCGCGGTACGCCTCTTCCCGCCGCAGCAACTCGCGGCCCTCGCGCTCCGCCACACTCCGCAGCGCCTCGTCGGTGATGCGCAGGCTGCGGATGACATGGTCGTTGCGCACCGTCACGCCACCGCCGGCGATCGCTCCCATCGCGACTTCCTCATGACCGGGAACGCCCAGTTTGCGGACCAGGAAGACATCCAGCGGGGCGCCCAGGGACAGGGCGACCTCGTACGCCACCGGGACACCGCCGCGCGGCAGCCCCAGAACGATCACCTCCGGATCGTCGATGTGCCCGAGGAGCCCGGCCAGCTCACGGCCGGCGTCCCGACGATCGTGGAACAGATGGTGCGGCATCGATGGCCTCCTCGAAGGCCCGCCGGCTCGGATGCACCGCCGTGAGGTGCGCACCTCACGCGGGTCCCGAGTCGTTCTCCGAGCGCGGACTTCGCTGCTGCAATTTTTGCGTCGGCAGCCACGTCGGCAGCCCCGGGCCACCGGCGACTCGTCCCTGCCGGCCGGACCGCCCTGCGCACCCGCCGTTCACCGCGCGCCGTACGACGGGCCGCGCCTGATCGTGTCGACGGCCGCCGGGAAGCCGCCCGGGCGGCCGATCAGCGCCCGGCACGCCCCGTCGATACCCGACGCGAGTCCATGCGGCCGGCCCCGGCCTCGTAAGCTGACCGGCCATGGACACCAGGGGGGCCGGCAGACGCATCGTCGACGGCCGTTTCGAACTGCTCGGCAGACTTGGCAGCGGCGGCATGGGCACCGTGTGGCGGGCCCGCGACATCGTTCTGCACCGCGAAGTGGCGCTGAAGGAGGTGCGGCCCGCGGACCCGGCGGTGGAGGAGTCGGACCCCGCCCGGGCACGCATGCTCAGTGAGCGCGTCCTGCGCGAGGCCCGGGCGCTCGCCCGTATCGCCCACCCGCACGTGGTCACCGTCTTCCACATCGTGGACGGCCCCGAGGACCCCTATCCGTGGATCGTGATGGAGCTGGTGGACGGTGAGTCGCTGCACGACCGGCTCTCGCGCGGTCCGCTGACCGTCCCCGAGGCGCTCGGCGTCGGCCGGGGCGTGCTGTCCGCGCTGCGCGCGGCCCATGGCGCGGGCATCCAGCACCGGGACGTCAAGCCCGCGAATGTGCTCCTGCGGCGGGACGGCAGTCCGGTGCTGACGGACTTCGGCATCGCCGCGCTGCGCGAGTCCGCCGGTCTCACCGCGACCGGTGACCTCATCGGCTCGCCCGAATACATCGCTCCCGAACGCATCCGCGGCGAGGAGGGCAACCCCGCCTCCGACCTGTGGTCGCTCGGCATGCTGCTCTACGTCGCCCTGGAGGGCGCGCATCCGCTGCGGCGCGCCACGAGTCTGTCGACCCTGGTCGCGGTCCTCGACGAGCCGATTCCGCCGCCGGTGCGGTCCGGAGCGCTCGCTCCCGTACTGGACGCACTGCTGGTGCGGGACACGGCCGCGCGTCCGGACGCGGAACGGCTCGCGGCCATGCTCGACGGCGCCGGCCGGGAGGTTCCGGGCGGGACGCCGCCACCGCCCGCACCCCACAACGCGCCTCTCCACAACGCGGCTTTCCCCACCCCAGCACCCGTCAACGCGGTGCAGGACCTCCCACCGGGCACACCGCTCGGTACCTTCGGTCCGCCGCACCCCGCCACGTTGCTGCTCGGCCACACGCCTCAGCCGGCCACCGGGCCGGGGTCCGCCGCGCGTCGGCCGAAGCGCGGCAGAAGGATCGCCGTCGTTGTCGGTGCCGCCGCGGCGATCACCGCGGTGTCGCTGTTGCTGCTGCAGGTCCTTCCCGGTGGGGGCGAGGGGACCAAGGATTCGGGAGGGAAGTCCCCAACCGCGACGGGCGGTGCCTCGGGCTCGGAGAAGGCCAGGACGCCGGGCGGGGCCTCGGACACGGAGAAGGGCACGGAGCAGCCGGACCAGGCAGCGCTGCCGCCGTCGCAGAAGTCCGCCGACCTGCTGACGCCTGCCGGCGTTCGCGAGGTGATCAAGGCGCTCGAAACCACGGCGCACACCACGGAGTTCTTCGAACTCGTCGTGTACGAGGAGTACGCGATCGCCCAAGTCCCGATGAAGGGCAGCCGGAAGAAGTACGACCGCTACGAGTACCGCGACGGCCGCGCGTCGAAGCAGGGGCCGGGCGGCACGGTGATCGGCACGGACGAGGGACCGGTCGACGTCAGCAAGGTCACGTGGGACAAGCTGCCGACGCTGATCACCCGGGCCAACCGTGAGCTGGGCATCAGCGAGCCGACGATGCGTTACGTCATCGTCCGCGGGCCCGTCTTCGAGGACGTCCCCACGGTGAACGTCTACCTCACGGACGACTACAGCTCGTCCGGATATCTCGCGGCCGACTTCGACGGCACGGTGCTGAACAAGGTGGCGGCCGAGAACTGACGCTTCGGCGGGAATGACGCTTCGGGCCCGTCCCGTTGTCACCGCGGGCGGATACACCGCCGACGACTGGTACTTCGGCACGGTGATCGGCTACGACATCGGCCTCATGCACTCCGGCGCGTGGGTCTGGGGCGGCAACGTCGACATCGGCAGGGACCCGGCAGCCGGCATGCGTCACTGCTGACCCTTCTCCATACCGGAGTTGACGCCGGGCCGAGGGGCCATTCGCCTGAACTTTCGCCCCTCGGTCGGCGAAGTACGGAGGCGCGGAACTGAAGGTGAGGGAAATTCAGTGGCACGTGACATCCGCCATCTATCCCTGACAGGGACATGACGTCACGCTGAAAGAGCCTCGTGAGAGCCCGCGAGGCGACAAGGCCCCAGTCACGGAGGTTCCGCATGCGCCGCCGTTTCGCCTTCCCTCTCGCCGTGGTCACCCTGTCAGTACCGCTGGCGCTGATCCCCGCCACGTCCGCCTCGGCCGCACCGGCCGACAAGCCGCAGGTCCTGAGCTCCTGGACCCAGACCAGCGCCTCCAGCTACAACGCGTGGAACGCCGCCCGTCAGAACCAGGGCGCCTGGGCCGCGTACGGTTTCAACTGGACGACGGACTACTGCAGTTCCTCGCCCGACAACCCGTTCGGCTTCCCCTTCCAGACGGCCTGCGCCCGCCACGACTTCGGGTATCGCAACTACAAGGCCGTCGGCACGTTCTCCGCCAACAAGTCCCGTATCGACTCGGCGTTCTACGAGGACCTCAAGCGCGTCTGCGCCGGCTACTCGGGAGCGACCAGGACCGCCTGCAACAGCACCGCCTGGACGTACTACCACGCAGTGGACATCTTCGGTGTCACGCCGGCCGAGGCGGGCGCCGGCGCCGCGGGACAGGCCGCCTGACGGTTCGTCATGGCGATCTGCGGGCCCGGGTGCATCGCGCACCCGGGCCCGCAACACGTGCGTACCGACCGGTCATGCATCTCCTCATTTCGGGTCGTTCATGGCTCTAGGAACGTCAAGGGCCCCGCGCTACCCTCCGCCGCATGATTTCCACGGTGGTCTGGGGTACCGGCAATGTCGGCCGCGCGGCCATCCGCGCCGTCGAGGCTCATCCCGCGCTGAAACTCGCGGCCGTCATCGTCCACAACCCCGGCAAGGTGGGCCGCGACGCGGGCCATCTCGCGGGCCTGACCGAAGAGTTGGGCGTCACGGCCACCGACGACATCGACACGGTGCTGGCCGCGAGTCCACGCGCCGTCGTGTACGCGGCATCCGGTGACATCCGCCCCGACGAGGCCCAGGCCGACATCGTCAGGGCCGTCCGGGCCGGCGCGGTGGTCGTCACTCCCGCGCTGTACGCCCTCTACGACCAGCGCAACGCCCCCCAGGAACTGCGCGACCCGGTACTGGCGGCGATCGCGGACGGCGGTGGCTCGCTGTTCGTCTCCGGCGTCGACCCGGGATGGGGCAACGATGTACTGCCGCTGCTGATCAGCGGCCTCGGTACATCCGTGGACGTGATCCGGTGCCAGGAGATCTTCGACTACTCCACCTACGACCAGCCGGACTCGGTCCGGTATCTGGTCGGCATGGGCCAGCCGATGGACTACGAGCCGCTGATGCTGGCCCCGTCGATCCCCACCATGGTGTGGGGCGGACAGATACGGCTGATGGCCAGGGCGCTCGGTGTCGAACTCGACGAGATCCGCGAGACGTTGGACCGGTGCCCGCTCGACACCACGGTCAGCACGAGGACCATGGGCGACTTCGAAGCGGGTACCCAAGGGGCCGTGCGGTTCGAGGTGCAGGGCATCGTCGAGGGTGAGGCGCGCATCGTCATCGAGCACGTCACGCGTATCCACCCGTCCTGTGCTCCCCACTGGCCCACACCACCGGACGGCGCCGGCGCACACCGGGTGATCATCGAGGGCCGCCCGCGCATCGAGGTCACGGTCGAGGCAACCGACGAGGGAGAGAACCGTTCGGCGGGCGGGAACGCCACGGCGGTCGGCCGGCTGGTCAACGCCATCGACTGGCTGGTGGAGGCGGAACCGGGACTCTATGACGCACTCGACGTCCCACTGCGTGCCGCAGTCGGCAGGCTCGGAAGGAGCCGGCGATGAACATCGACATTCCCGAGGGCCAGGAGCCGATCGGCTATGTGTGGGGCGACATGGTCCCGGGCATCGGCATGGCCGCCGCCAACTTCTCGCTGTCGGTCTACGAGCACACGACCCTGGGACTCCGTGAGTTCGAAGCCGCACGGCTGCGGATCGCGCAGATCAACGGATGCCTCTTCTGCCTCGACTGGCGTACCGACCGGGACGGCGAAAAGGTCGAGGACGAGTTCGCCGAGGCGGTGACGCAGTGGCGCACCACGGCGGCGTTCGACGGCCGCACCCGGCTGGCCGCCGAGTACGCGGAGCGGTACGCCCTGGATCACCACGGCCTCGACGACGAGTTCTGGACCCGGATGACCGCTCACTACAGCCAGCACGAGATCGTGGAGCTGAGTATGAGCATCGGCTCCTGGCTGGCGTTCGGCAGGCTCAATCATGTGCTGGGCCTCGACGCGGTGTGCGTCCTGCCCGGCCACTGAGGTGTCCGGGGCCGCTCGGTGAGATGGGCCGGCCCCGGCTCCCGGCCGACCCGCGTGAAGGCTCGTCCCTCGGCCTCCGCCGGTCGTTGCCGGTCAGTTTTTTTGTTCCACGTCTGCGCTGGTCAGTTCGTTGCTACAGGTCTGCGGCGATGATTCTCTCGATGTTCCGTTCGGCGAGCGCCGTGATGGTGACGAACGGATTGACGCTGGTGTTGCCGGGGATCAGCGCGCCGTCGATGACGTACAGACCCGGATGGCCGTGGAGGCGGCCGTAGTTGTCCGTCGCCTTGTTCAGGACCGCGCCACCGAGCGGATGGTAGGTGAGATGGTCCCCCCAGATCTTGTAGGCGCCGAAGAGGTCCGTCCGGTAGATGGTCCCTTCCTTCGCGTTGATCTTGTCGAAGATCGTCTTGGCCATGTCGATCGAGGGCTGCTTCCAGGCCGTCTGCCAGTTCAGATCGGCTGTTCCCGTCGCGGCGTTCCAGGTGAACTGGGCCCGGTGCGGATTCTTGGTGATCGACAGATAGAACGAGGCGAACGTCTCGATTCCGGTGGGGAGCGGTGCGACCTCCGCGAACGCGCCTCCGGCGGCCCAGTTGTCGATGCCGGAGCAGGGGATGGACGACTGGAGCTTGCCGGTCGGGTCCCACAGGTGGTTGGCGCGGCCGCACATGACGTTGCCGTTGTCGCCCCAGCCCTTGCCGACCTCGGAGTTCAGGCCGGGCAGCGCGCCGGTGGCCTTGAGCTTGGTCAGGAGTTTGCTGGTGCCGACACTCCCGGCCGCGAAGAACACCCTGTCCGCCGTCACGCTCTTGGTGGTGACCGTGTCACCGTTGGTGTTGATCTCGTCGATGACGACGGTGTACCCGCCCGTGGCGGCGGGACGGACCGAAGTGACCTTGTGCAGCGGTGAGATGGCGACTCTGCCGGTCGCTCTGGCCTGAGCGATGTAGGTCTTCTGCAGGGACTTCTTGCCGTAGTTGTTGCCGTAGAGGATCTCGCCCTCCAGCGCCGACTTGGGAACGGTGCCGGCCGCCTCCTGCTTCATGTAGTCCCAGTCGTACACATCGGGCACGAACACGAACGGGAAGCCGGAGCGCTGGGCGTGCTTACGGCCCACCCGGGCGTACTGATAGCACTCGGCGGTCTCGAACCAGGCCGGGTCGATCGTGCTGACCCCGAGCGCGGCGTTGGCGCGCGGGTAGTAGACGTTGTACATCTCGTCGGTGTTCACCGAGGGGAGGACCGCCGGGAAGTTCTCGCGGCGGGGTGTGACCGCCATACCGCCGTTGACCAGGGAGCCACCCCCGACTCCGCGCCCCTGGTAGACGATGATCCCGCCCATCTCCTCGGCGTCCAGGATCCCGGTGTAGCGCGGGATGGCCTTGTCGATCGGGAATCCGAGGAAGTTGCTGAGGGGCTGTTTGGTCTTGGTGCGCAGCCAGTAGGAGCGTCTGTCCGGCTTGGTGGTGTTGGCGAAGATCTTCCCGTCCGGGCCGGGGGTGTCCCAGGCCATGCCCATCTCGATCATGTGCACGTCGATGCCCGCCTGGGCGAGACGCAGGGCGGCGACCGAGCCGCCGTACCCGGTGCCGATCACGAGAGCCGGGACATGGGCGCCCGGCGGAATCGGAGCGGGCACGAGGGCGGCTTTCGCCTGGGCGGGGGTGGTGTGACCGGCGAGCGTCACGGCGCCCAGAATGGAACCGGTTCCTGTGATGAATCGACGGCGCGATACGCCCTTGGGGGTCTTGTCGTGCAGGTGAGCGTCGGTCATGTGATGTTCCTCACTCTTGACGAATGGGAACACGTTCTACTGCTGCCCGCATGGGAAGTCACTACATACCTTTAGGTAACTTGTGTCCGATCACATATCTGGATCACCTGGTCACGGCGTCCCACGGCGTCCCACGGCGTCCCACGGCGACCGGGCGGGAAGCGCCGGCACCCGGACAGGCGAGCAGAACGCGCGGTCAGGGCCGCGGCCGGGCTGCAATGAACAGGTGACCGCGACCCCCGACGACTGCCTCGCGCACAATGACTGGATCTGCGGTGACTATGTGTCCACCCGCCGTGAGATCCTCTGGGACGCCGTCCTCCAGCACCTCCAGCTCACGCTGATCGCGGTGGCGCTCGCCCTGCTTCTCGCGGTCCCTCTCGCCGTCGCGGCACGCCGCTGGCGCTGGGCCGCCGGACCCGTGCTCGGGGTGACGACCGTCCTCTACACGATCCCGTCGCTCGCGATGTTCTCGCTGCTCCTCCCCGCCTACGGGCTCTCCGCCTCGCTCGTCATCGCGGGTCTGGTCCTGTACTCGCTCACCCTGCTGGTCCGCAACATCCTCGCCGGACTGCGCGCGGTACCGCAGGAGACCCGGCAGGCCGCGCGCGGAATGGGCTACGGCCCCATCCGCCTGCTGCTCGCCGTCGAACTGCCGCTGGCGCTGCCCGCCGCCATGGCCGGACTGCGGATCGCGACGGTCTCCGCGGTCTCCCTGGTCACCATCGGCGCGATCGTCGGTTACGGCGGTCTCGGCAACCTCATCTACGCGGGAATGAACACCTACTTCAAGGCCCAGGTGCTCACCGCCTCGCTGCTCTGCGTGGTCATCGCCGTCGCCGCGGATCTGCTGCTCCTGCTCGTCCAGCGCTTCGCCACGCCCTGGACGCGACGGGGACAGGCATGAACACCCTTTCAGCCGCCTGGGACTGGCTCACCAGCGCCGCCAACTGGTCCGGCGACAACGGCGTCTGGAACCGGCTCGGCGAGCACCTGTTCCTCACCGCCGTGTGCCTCGGTCTGAGCTGTCTGATCGCTCTGCCCGTCGCCCTCGTCCTCGGACACCTCGGCAAGGGCGGCGCGCTGGCCGTCAACATCTCCAACATCGGGCGCGCGGTGCCCACGTTCGCCGTACTGGTCCTGCTGCTGCTCAGCCCGATCGGCAGGTACGGCTCCTGGCCGACGATCATCGCTCTGGTGCTGTTCGCCGTTCCGCCGTTGCTGACCAACGCCTATGTGGGCATGCGCGGAGTCGACCAGGACGTCGTCCGCGCGGCCCGCGGGATGGGGATGACCGGTCGTCAGATGCTCTTCGGCGTGGAGATCCCGCTCGCACTGCCGCTGATCCTGACGGGTGTACGGATCGCGGCCGTGCAGCTGGTCGCCACCGCGACCATCGCCGCACTCGCGGGCGGCGGCGGACTCGGACGGATCATCACCGCGGGCTTCAACCTCGCCTCCACCCCGCAGGTGGTCGCCGGTGCGGTGCTGGTCGCGGTGTTCGCCCTGCTCGTGGAGGGCCTGTTCGAACTGGGGCAGCGGCTGGCACCCGGGTGGGTGCGGGGGAGCGGTGGATGAGGCCCCGCCACGCGCTCGCCGTCGCCTCGCTGGTGGTTGTCACGGCCTGTGCGACGGGCCCGTCGCTGGAGAACCAGGGCGCTGTCACCGAATCGCCCGGCGACAGCCAGCATCTGACGATCGGATCCGCGGGCTTCACCGAGAGCGATCTGCTGGCCCAGATGTACGCCCTGCTGCTCCAGAACGCCGGCTACAGCACCGAGATCCTGTCCGTGACCAACCGAGAGATCTACGAACCCGCGCTGGAGAGCGGGCAGATCGACGTGGTGCCGGAGTACGCGGCCACCTTCGCCGACTGGCTGAACGCCAAGGCCAACGGGCCGAAGGCGGGCACCGTCGGCTCGCCCGATCTCGCCGTGACGATGACGGCCCTGCGGGGGCTGGCGACGCCCCGCGGTCTCACCGTGCTCGACGCCGGGAAGGCCGTCGACCAGAACGCGTTCGCGGTGAGCGCGGCGTTCGCCGAGAAGCACGGGCTCAAGACGCTGAGCGACCTGGGCCGGTCGCACCGACCCGTACGGCTCGCGGCCGGTGACGAGTGCGTCCAGCGGCCGTACTGTGAGCCCGGGCTGAAGAAGACGTACGGCATCGACATCACCGCGGTGGATCCCAAGGGCGTCGGTACCACCCAGGCCAAGCAGGCGGTCCAGAGTGGACAGGACCAGATGGTGCTGACCACGACGACGGACGGGACGCTCGACGAATTCGGACTGGTGCTGCTGGCGGACGACAAGCACCTGCAGAACGCGGACTACATCGTGCCGGTGGTGAACCGCTCACGCGCCGGGAGCGCCGGCGTCACGAAGGCACTCGGCAAGCTCAACTCGGTGCTCACGACGGCGGATCTGGCGTCCATGAACGAACAGGTGGACAGCTGGCGGCGATTGCCCGAGGACGTGGCGAGGGACTACCTGGAGTCCAATGGCCTGCTGCCCAGGTCCGGTACGTGACCGGACCTCCACCACGACGTCACGCGGTACCTCACGCACGGCCTCGACCACGCCGTCACGCACGGCCTCGCGCGACTGCGGTGGGGGCCGGCGCGAGGAGCTCGACCAGTGCCGCGCGGTGGAGGTCCGCGATCGGGTGGAGAAGGTCCGGATGCCGCAGCAGTGGCGCGGCACGGTGATCGCGGGGGCTCGGAACGGTCAGCCGGCGTGCACCGCCGATGCCGCCGCCCGCACCGCCGATCCCGCCCGCGCCGTGATGCGTCGCGGCCGTGCAGGCAGCGGCGACGACGGCAAGATCGGCGTCGGCCAGCAGGCAGGCCGCCCAGCTGACGACGGTTTCGTCCACCCGTGTGCGCCAGTCGATCTCCGCCGCCCACAGCGGGAGGGTATCGACGCCGGTGACGGCGTCCAGCCGGCCCGAGCCGCCGGGACCGAGCAGGTCCAGCAGTTCGGCGTCCAGAGCGGTGGGGTAGCGCAGGGCGGCGGCGATGGTGACCGCATGCCGAGCCTGGGCCTCGGCCAGGGCGTCGTTCAGCGGGCCGGCGGCCGGGGGGAACGCCGACAGCAGCCAGCGCGCGGAGGCGGCGATGACCGGCGAGAGATCACTGGGCATGGTGGACGGTCCTTTCCCTGTGCCCGCCGTGGTGCTGTCACCACTGCGTGGTCGGGTCGCGAGGCGTCGCGTGCCCGGGGCGTGCGGGGCCGGCCAGCGTAAGGGCGTCCGCCGGAGCGCCGACAGGGCGTACGTCACAGCCGTGGTGCCCAGTGCCCCAGGGGGCCGTCCGTGGGCCGCGCGGGTCGGGGGAGCGTGACCACGGCCACACGTCCGGGAGGGGTCAGGAGGTGCCGCTGCCGGCCGGGCGCTCGGCGTGCAGATTCTCCAGGCGCCGCTGCAGCACCTGAAGGGCCCCGCGCTGACGGCCCGGGACGCGCCGCCGCAGGGCGACGAGCCCCGGTGCCAGCGACCGTGCCCGTACGACGTCCCTGATCTGCTCCCACTGGTGGTGCGCACGGTCGACGGCGCCCTCGACATCGGGATCGTCGGCGGCCTGCTGCCGGGTGAGCCGGGTCTCGGCGGCGGCCGTCCACAACTCGCAGCTGAGGGCGGGATCACCCGCGAGCCGAGCGAGATCGGCGCGTACCTCCACCCAGTGAAGGGCTTCGGGAGATGCGGGCCCATGGCTGCGCAGGGTCTGCTGCTCCCACGAGGCGGCGGCCGCCGCGGCTTCGTGATGCCGCCCGGCGTGCGCGGCGGCGAGGATGCCGGGATGGGGGTCGCCACCGTCCGCGGGACCGCTCACGGAGGCCGCACCGGGTCCCGCGGCCGTCGGGGGCGTGCTGCTGCCGACGGTCTGTGCGGGGAGGAGCGGCGCCGGAGCGGCGCCCGGGGAGAGAGGCAGGGGCGCGGGTGCGTCGGCCGCGACGACGGGCGGGACGGGAAGCGGCGCCGGCCGGGCATCGGTCTGCGCGCCGCCACCCGCTCCGGCAGGCGCGGTCGCGTGCGGGACGGTGGTGACGGGCGCGTGCGGGACGGTGGTGACGGGCGCGTACGCGCCGTTCGCCGGGACCGGAGGGGCCACCGGGAGAGCCGCGGGCGGGTGGGTCGCGTACCCGCCCCCTTCCGTCGCCCCGTGCGGCAGGGACACATACCCGCCACCCACTGTCGTTCCGTGCGGTGGCGTGCCCGCCGTCGGCGCCAGCAGCAGCGCACCCTCCACCCCCGCCTGGAGCGCCGCCTGCTCGTGCAGGGCCGCGAGGGTCGGCCGGGAGCCGCTGCGCCAGATGGAGGCGCAGGCCGCGAGATAGGCGGGGCCCACCGCGTCCCTGCGCTGCGGGGGCGGTGCGACGCGGCCGTACAGCTGCACGCCGGCGCCCAGGCCGAGTCCCTCCCGGGCCACGCGTGGCCACGTCTCCGCGTCCGCGACCAGATCCACGACCATCGTCGTGGTGCCGGGACGCCTGATCATCAGCTCCGCGCCGAGCCAGTGCCAGGGCAGGGCGGTGTACCGCAACGTCGAGGGTGTGGACCGCGCGAGCGCCAAGTGGGGCAGCCGCTGCTTGCGGTCGAGCTGGAGCTGACCGGCGATGTACAGGAACACCGGGCCCTCGGCGGCGGCCGCGGCCCGGATCCGGGTCAGGACGGTCTGCGGGTCGAGCGGGTCCGCGAGTTCGACCACCGTCGCGGCGGCCGTGCCCGTCAGCGCGCTCGGAGGTACGGCGGCCAGCGCGGGCAGCACCGAACTCGCGTCGATCAGACGCCCCTTACCGACCGGCGCGGCCGCGATCAGCAACGCGGTACCTGGTGCCGCCGTGTCCCCTCCCGTGATCACCACACTCAGCACCGTAGCCGACGCCGTGCACGCCACCGGCCGGGTACGGCTTCACGGGCAGGTCGCCCCAAGCGCCTCAGGCCGTCAACAGCCCGGCCAGCCACCGCAGTTGAACCTGCTCCTGGAACGGCCCGCCGCCTTCGTGGTCATTGAAGTCATAGACCTCGATGGCCTTCGAGGGGCCGGCGTAGGCGTTGAAGGCCGCGAAGACGGTCGACGGCGGGCACGTCACATCTTCCAGAGCCACGGAGAACAGAGCAGGCGCCCGCCCGCGGGCGGCGAAGTGCACCCCGTCGAAGTACGCCAGGGTGCCGGCGACCCGTTCGACGCTGCCCCGGTGCGTCTTGAGGTAGTGGCCCACCTCCCGGTACGGCACACGGTCGGTGATCGTCGTGGCGCGCGGGAAGTCGCAGAGGAACGGGACGTCCGGCGCGATGGCCACCACGTCCGGCACCAACGCGCCCACGGCGAGGGTGATCCCGCCGCCCTGGCTCACCCCGGTCACCGCTGTGCGGGTGGCGTCGGTGAGCGGATGGGCCCGGGCGGCCTCCACGGCCCGTACCGCATCGGTGAACACCCGTCGGTAGTAGTAGGCGTGAGGATCCTCGATGCCCCTGGTCAGGAAGCCGGGGTAGGCGGGTGCGCTGCCCACCGGGTCCGCGGTCGCCCCGCCCGCCCAACCGCTGCCCTGGCCGCGGGTGTCCATCACGAAGTGGGCGAATCCGGCGGAGGCCCACAGCAGATGGGTGTGGGGGAGCCCGCGGCCGCCGCCGTATCCCACGAATTCGACGACCAGCGGCAGGGGATCGCGCGCTCCGGCAGGCACGACCAGCCAGCCCTTGACGGGATGTCCTCCGAAGCCGGCGAACGTCATGTCGTACACCTCGACCGTCCTCAGTCCCGTCTCCACCGGCTCGTAGCGGGCGCCGAGTTCATGGCCGCGTGCCTCCGCGAGCGTGTCCGCCCAGAACACGTCGAAGTCCTCCGGCTCGACGGACCGGCTCCGCCACGTGCGGAGTTCGTCGAGAGGCAGGTCGAAGTGGGCCATGAGGCACCGCCTTTGGCTCGGGAACGCGATCGCAGGAACACGGGAGAGGGAGCCGGGAAGTCGTGTCCAACCCCTTGACCGAGGACCGGAGCGCCCTCACAGTACTCGTTAATGCGCATTAGTAATACGCATTAACTACGTGGAGGAGCAAGGGTGGAGGAACCCCGGAAGCGTGTCAGGCCCGGTCGGACGCCCGCACCGGCGGGCCGTACGTCCCGGCCGCGGCAGGCCGAGGTCGCACGGCTGGCCGGTGTCTCGCAGGCCACGGTGTCGCTGGTCCTGGCGGACAAGAAGCAGGGCGCGGCGATCTCGGAGGAGACCCGGCAGAAGGTCTTGGACGCCGCCCGCGAACTGGGGTACGTGCCCGACCCGGCGGCCCGCAGACTCGCGGCCGTGCGCAACAACCTGCTGGGCGTCTTCAGCTTCACCGCCACCTTCCCCACCGACGTCCAGCACTCGTACTACCCCTTCCTGGTCGGCGTGGAGCAGGAGGCCGCAGCCCGCGGCTACGACCTGGTGCTCTTCACCGGGTCCAGCAGCGGTGGCGCGGGGGCCGGCGGGCCGGACGCGCTCAGCCGCGTCAGACTCGCCGACGGCTGCCTCTTCCTCGGCCGCCACGCACCCGCCGCGGAACTGCGCCGGCTGGTGGCCGACGGATATCCCGTGGTCCACCTGGGACGCAGGGACGAACTGGAGGGCCTGGCCTGGGTCGGCGCCGACTATGTCAGCGCCAGCCGTGAGGTAGTCGACCACCTCGCCCGGGCGGGGCACGAGCGCATCGTTCTGGTCCGGGAGGACGACGACGCCCCTGCCTCGACCGATCGTGAGCACGGCTTTCTCAAGGGCCTGGAAGCAGCCGGGCTGCCGGCCGGGCCCGCCGCCGTCTTCCGCTCCGCGGACCCGCAGCGGGACCTCGGAGCGGGACGGCTGCGCGCCTGGCTCGCGGACGGTGTCACCGCATTCGTCGCCGAGGAGACCGACACGGGCGCGGCCTGGCGAGCACTGCGCGGCGCGGTACGGGACGCGGGGATCGCGTGTCCGCGCGACGCCTCGCTCGCTCTCCTCGGCAGCCCGCCGGCCGATCTCGCCGACGGGCCGCAGCCCACCGGGTTCGACATCCCGCGCCCCGCCCTGGGCGCGGCGGCCGTCCGCATGCTCGCCGCCCTGGTGGCCGGGGAGGCCGCCGACGAACCCCTGGTGACCTGTGTCTTCCGGCCCGGCGCCACTGCCGGGCCGCCGCCCGCCGGGACCTGAGTCCGCATCAGCACCGCAGCACCGAACGAGCACAAGGAGATACGTGATACCGGAGATACCCGAACCCGACATCCTCGTCGTGGGCGGCGGACTGGGCGGTGTGGCAGCGGCACTCGCCGCCTGCCGTGCCGGGCGCACCGTCGTGCTGACCGAGGAGACCGACTGGATCGGCGGCCAGCTCACCTCTCAGGCCGTGCCGCCCGACGAGCACCCCTGGGTCGAGCAGTTCGGCACCACGGCGTCCTACCGGGCGCTGCGCGACGGCATCCGGGAGTACTACCGCCGCTGGTACCCGCTGCGGTCGGAGGCGCTCGCACTGAGCCGGCTCAACCCGGGCGCCGGGCGGGTGAGCAAGCTCTGCCACGAGCCGCGTGTGGCGCTGGCGGTGCTGGAGTCGATGCTGGCGCCGCACCGCGCTGCGGGCCGTCTCACCCTGCTGACGGAGCACCGGCCCGTCGCCGCCGAGTCCGACAACGATGTCGTCCGGTCCGTTACACTCGACGATCTGCGCGACGGCGGCCGCCGTACGATCACGGCGCGATACGTCGTCGACGCCACCGAGACCGGTGAAGTGCTCGAACTCGCCGGTGTCGAGCACGCCGTCGGAGCCGAGTCCCGCGCCGAGTTCGACGAGCCGCACGCCCCCGACCGGGCCGACCCCCTCAACCAGCAGGGCATCACGGTCTGTTTCGCGCTCTCGCACCACGAGGGCGAGGACCACACGATCGACCGGCCGGCCGACCACGACTTCTGGAGCTCCTACCGTCCCGACTTCTGGCCCGGACCGCTGCTCGGCTTCGAGGCACCCGATCCGCGCTCGCTGGAGTCCGTGCCGCGCACTTTCGTACCGAACCCCGCTCTGGACCCGCTCGATGTCACCGCGGACCAGAGCGCGGACGCCGGCGACAAGGAACTATGGGGCTTCCGCCGCATCCTCGCCCGCAAGCTGCACCGGCCGGGGGCCTTCGACTCGGACATCACCCTCGTCAACTGGCCCCTGAACGACTACTGGCTGAAGCCCTTCATCGGCGAGGAGACCGAAGCGCTGCGCGGGGCACGGCAGTTGTCGCTGTCGCTCCTGTACTGGCTCCAGACGGCGGCTCCCCGCCAGGACGGCGGGACGGGCTTCCCCGGGCTGCGGATCCGCCCCGACGTCACCGGAACCGCCGACGGCCTCGCCAAGGCCCCCTACCTCCGCGAGTCCCGGCGCATCAAGGCCGTCACCACCGTCACCGAACACGACGTCGCCATCGACCTCGTCGGACCGTACGGCGGCACACGGCATCGCGACTCCGTCGGCGTCGGCGGCTACCGCATCGATCTGCATCCCTCCACCGGCGGGGACAACTACATCGACATCGGATCGGTGCCCTTCGAGATCCCGCTCGGCGCTCTGCTTCCGCGCCGTGTCCGCAATCTGCTGCCCGCCGGCAAGAACATCGGCACCACGCACATCACCAACGGCTGCTACCGGCTCCACCCGGTGGAGTGGAACGCCGGCGAGGTCGCCGGGGCCCTCGCCGCCCACTGCCTGGCCGAGGGAGTCGAACCGCACCAGGTCCAGTCCGAGGACAAGAGGTTCGAGGAGTTCGCCCGGCTGCTCGACCGCGACGGGGTCCAGCGCCACTGGCCCGACGTACGCGGCTACTGACCGCCGACGGGCCGTGCGGCGGATCGCCGGGCGGGACAGCTCCACCTGTCCCACCCGGCCCGCCCGCGGCTCCGCCGACCCGCACAAGGAGGTGCCCAACCATGACCACCCACCGCATCCGCGTCGGCATCGACGTGGGCGGAACCTTCACCGACGCCGTGGCGGTCGACGCCGCGACCCTGGAACTGCTGGGACAGGTGAAGGTCCCCACCAGCCACCATCACGAGGACGGTGTCGCCCACGGCATCGTCGACGCGCTCGACCGGCTGCTCCAGCAGACCGGACACGCCCCGCAGGACATCGCCTTCCTGGCCCACGGCACGACCCAGGCTACCAACGCCCTGCTGGAGGGCGATGTCGCCACCGTCGGACTGATCGGCGTCGGCACCGGTCCCGGTGCGTTCCTCACCCGTCGGCTCGCCGCACTGCGCAAGCTCCAACTCACCCCCGGCAAAAGACTTCCCCTCGCCTACGCCCATGTCGTCGACCCCGGGGACACCGGCGCGGTCCGGGCCGCCGTCGACGCCGTGGTGGCAGAGGGCGCCCAGGTCCTCGTCGCCAGTGAGCCGTTCAGCGTCGACCGGCCCGAGGGAGAGGCGGCCGTGCTGGAGGCCGCGCGCGCCCACGGCCTGCCGATGACCGCCGCGCACGAGATCACCTCGCTGTACGGGTTGCACAAGCGGACCCGCACCGCCGTGGTCAACGCGGCGATCCTGCCGAGGATGCTGGCCACCGCCGATCTCGTCGACGCCGCCGTCACCAAGGCCGGCGTCGGCGCCCCGCTGATGGTGATGCGCTGCGACGGCGGTGTGATGTCGCTCGATGAGATGCGGCGCAGGCCGCTGCTGACCGTGCTGTCGGGACCGGCGGCCGGTGTCGCGGGCGCGCTGATGCAGGAACGGATCAGCGAGGGCGTGTTCCTGGAGACCGGCGGCACGTCCACCGACATCAGTGTCGTACGGCGCGGAAAGGTCGCCGTCCGGCACGCCACCGTCCTCGGCCGGACGTCGTATCTGAACGCCCTGGACGTCCGGACCGTCGGTGTCGGCGGCGGGTCGATGGTGCGCATCGGCGACGCGAGGATCATCGGCGTCGGCCCGCGCAGCGCGCACATCGCCGGTCTGCCGTACGCCTGTTACGCCACCCTCGACGACCTGCGGGACGCGATGGTGACCACCGTCCGGCCGATGGAAGGCGATCCGGCGGACTACGCCGTGCTCGACGCGGCCGGCGGCAGGTACGCCGTCACCATGACCTGCGCCGCCAACGCGCTCGGCCGGGTCCCCGCCTCAGACTTCGCCCGCTGCGACCAGGAGGTCGCCCGCGCGGCCGTCGCCCCGCTCGCGGCCCGTCTCGGCGTCGATGTCGCGACGGCCGCCGCCCGCATCCTCGACGCGGGCACGGCACAGGTCCGCACCGTCGTGGACGCGATGATCCGCGACTACCGGCTCGACGAGGACACCGCCGTGCTCGTGGGCGGGGGAGGGGGCGCGGCCGCCGTCACCCCCCATCTGGCCTCCGTCAGCGGCATGCAGGGCAGGATCGCCCGCCACAACGAGGTCATCAGTCCCATCGGTGTCGCGCTCGCCCTCGTCCGTGAGCAGGTCGAGCGGATCATCCCGGGAGCCGGACAGGAACAGATCCTCGCGGTCCGGGCCGAGGCCGAGGCGGCCGTCGTCGCCCAGGGCGCTGCCGCCGACGGAGTCGAGGTCGAGGTCACGGTCGACCCCCAGACCAGTACCGTGCGGGCCGTCGCCACCGGCGCGACCGAGTTGCGTACCCAGGACCGGGCGCACCGGGCCGACGAGGCCGAGCGGCTGCGTACGGCGGCGGCCAGTCTCAAGGCCGACCCGTCCGCGGTCCTGAAGCTGGCCGGGACCCCCGCGCACAGCGTGTACGGCACGCGGACCCGCCGCCGGTTCCGCGCCACCCTTCGCCCCGTCCGGGTCGTCGACGCCGACGGTGTGGTCAGGCTCCATGTGGCCGACGCACAGGTGGAGTCCACCACGGTGGCCCGGGCGGGGGATGTGCTGGCCGCACTGGTGCGGGAGACCACCTCGTACGGAGACGGCGGAGTGCGCGCTCCAGCCGTCCGGCTGTTGCTCGGGTCGAGGATCGCCGACCTCTCCGGCGTACTCGATCCCGAACCGCTCCTCGCCCTCGCCCGCAGCGAGCTGCGCGACCGCCCCGCCGACGAGCCCGTCGTCGCCGTCCTGGAGGTGCGGTCATGACCGCGACGCGCCACACCGCGCCGGCACAGACGGGCGCGCCCCGCCCGAGGGCAGCGAGCGCGGCCGCACCGGAGGTGATCGCCCGGCTCGAAGCAGCCGACGACCTCGACCTCGCCACCGACTTCCTCGCCGCGACACCCACGCACGAGGGCCGTGACCGTGCCCTGCTGCGTGCCTGGGCGCGCGCCGCGGAGGACTTCGGGTCCGCCGTCCCGTCAACGCCGTCCCGCGCCCGGGTCATCGATCGCGACGGCGGTCTCGAACTCGGCCTGCTCGCCCGCTACACCTCCCGGCCCACGCCGACGGTCGAGCTCTACACCGACACCCTCGCCCTCGCCGAAGAGCTGATCGAGCGTCGCGGCTGGCGCCACTGGTACCCGGAGGGTTCGGTGCGCGCCGCCGCCCTCGCCCATGAAGCCGTGCACGAACAGCTCCACCACGGACCGCCCAAGGCCGCGCTGAAGCGGTCGCTGGGGCATGTCGTGCTGCGGATCGGCCGCCACCGGGTCCTCGGCCATGTCGCGGGAGCCGAGGAGATCGCCGCCCACGCGCATGCCCGCACCGTCTGCGGACTCGGCCGCAGTCCCCTCCTGCTCACTGCCGCGCTCGCCTCGTACGGAAGAGAGAACTGACCGCCATGGGCATCGTCATCCTGATCGTCATGGCGGCCGGTGTCGCCGCGATGCTCGCACGCAAACTCCCCACGGCCTTCGCTCTCGTGGTGCTGGCCGTCGTCATCGCCTTCGCCGCCGGCGCCCCGCTCACCGGCAAGGAGAGCGTGCTGGACACAGTCCTCCAGGAGGGCGCCCCGGCGCTCGCAGCGACGATGATCGCGGTGCTGCTCGGCTCCTGGCTCGGCAAGCTGCTGGACGAGACCGGTATCGCGGGCACCCTCGTCCGGAAGATCGTCGAATTCGGCGGCGACCGGCCGACGGTGGTCGCGCTCGGCGTCCTCGCGGTCTCCGCCCTGGTGGGTACCGTCACCGGGTCCGCCCCCGCGGCGATGCTCGCCGGCATCATCGGCATCCCCGCCATGATCGCCGTGGGTATTCCCAAGGTCACCGCGGCCGGCACGATCCTCATGGGCATCGCCGTGGGCATTCCCTTCGAGCTCCCGATCTGGCAGTTCTTCTCCACGGCACTCGAACTGCCGGTCCCCACCGTCCGCGGCTTCATGGTGAAGCTGTTCCCGTTCGCCCTGATCGCCGCCGTCGCCTTCGTCCTCGTGGAGTCGCGCCGCCGGGGTGTCGAACACGCCTGGTCGCTCAAGTCCCCCACTGCCAAGACGCGTTCGCGTCGCGAACACCTCGGGGACGCGCCCTGGTACGCGCTGCTGACTCCGGTCGTGCCCCTGGTGCTCGCCCTCGGCCTCGAGGTGGCCATCATCCCGTCGCTGCTGGCGGGGGTGCTCTACGCCCTGGTCACCACCACACGCCCGGGCGAGATGAACAAGCGGCTGCTGCGCACCCTGTACGGCGGGTTCGAGATCGCGGCCCCACCGATCGCCCTGTTCATCGCGATCGGCATCCTGCTCGCGGCGGTGAAGCTTCCCGGGGCGGTCGAGGCGCTCGAACCGCTGGTCAAGGCCGTCAGCCCGCAGAACGCGGTGCTGTTCGTCATCGTGTTCACCCTGCTGGTTCCGCTCTGCCTGTACCGCGGCCCGCTCAATGTCTTCGGACTCGGCGCGGGCATCGCCGGCGTCCTCATCGCCGCGGGCATCTACCCGGCCACCGCCGTGCTCGGCCTCGCCACCTCCTACAACCAGGTCTTCGGCGTCGCCGATCCCACCAGTACGCAGACGGTGTGGAGCGCCCAGTACTCCGGGGTCACCCCGCAACAGGTCATGCTGCGGACCCTGCCGTACGTCTGGGCCGTCGCGCTCGGCGGCTTCTGCGTCACCGCCGCCACCTATCTCTGACACACCCATCACCGGCATCAACTCCCGGGACGGAGTCACGACATGAACGAGCCCCCACGCCCCACCCGCCGCCACGTCCTGCGCGGTGCGGCCGCCACCGCCACCGTCCTCGCGGTCGGCGGAGCGGCCGGTGGCACCGCGGCCGCTGCCCCCGGCGGATTCCCCGACCACCGCTACCTCAAGACCCTGCTGACGCCCTCGCAGCTGCGGTACAACCCCACGGGCGAGATCATCTTCCCCTGCATCCGGGGTACTTCGGGCCGCGTCCCGGCGCCGCTCGGCCGCTACTACCTCTACTACGCGCCGCATGACGCCCCCGGCGGCATCTGTCTCGCACACAGCGACTCGCTGGAGGGCCCGTACACGGAGTACCCGGCCAACCCGATCGTCTCGAACAACTGGCAGCCCCACTACCGGGTCAGCCATGTCTCCTCCCCGCATGTCCTGTGGAACGAGGACGAGAAGGAGATGTGGCTGTACTTCCACGGCGAGAACACCACGACGCGCCTCGCCCGTTCCAAGGACGGCATCCACTTCACGTACGACAAGGTCGTGCTGAGCACCTCGATGATGCCGGCGGGCACCACGGAGACGTCCTACGCCCGGGTCTTCCGTCACGACCTGCCGGCTAAGGGCGCGCGGTACGTGATGCTCTTCATGCTCAACAACACGACCAACCACCGCGACATCTGCTGGGGCTGGTCACCCGACGGCCGCACCTTCACCTTCGACCAGCGCCCCCTGGTCCGGCACTTGGACGTGGGCGCGGTCAACATCGGGGGTCCTCACCTGCTGACCCGGGGCGGCAGCGCGTACGTCGTCTACAACAAGGACAAGGGCAGCGGCGGCGACCTCATGATCACCGAGGTGGGCAAGGACTTCAGCCGCCGCAACCACCTGGGTGTCTTCCACAACTCCCTGAACGGGGCACCGGACAACGGACGGGTCGCGGCACCGTCGTTCGGTACGCAGGACGGGGTCGGGTACATGGTCTACGAGGCCGGGGAACGGCTCCAGGGCGCGATCGCGCTCGCCCGGGCTCTGTAGCGGCCGCTGCGGGGCCCGGGCGAGCGCCGGGCCCCGCACCCTCCGGCCGAGCACCGAGCACCGAGCACCGAGCACCGAGCACCCGCCCCGCGACCGTCCCGCCCTACGCGTCCGACACCGAGTCGAAGTCCACCTCGTCGCGCCCCACTCCCTGCGCGTCCGCGTCCACGGAACGGCGCAGCGCCTCGTGCAGCTTCGCCGGGGTGAGTACTCCCACGAAGCGGGAGCCGTCCACCACGGCGACCCACCCCGCGTCGTGCTGGAGCATCTCGCTGAACGCCTGCTTCAGCGGCGCTCCGAGCGGTACCCACGCCTCCATCCGGCGGGCCAGGCCGCCGACCGTGCCCTGCTCGCCGGCGATCGTGAGGGCGTCCGCGGAGACCCAGCCGTGCAGCTCGCCGCCCGGGCCGAGCACCACCGCCCAGCGGGAGTCCTCCTCGCGGAGCCGGTCCGCGGCCGATCTCGCCGTCTCGTCGAGACGCGCGACCGGCGGCTGCTCCAGATCGTCCTCCTCGATCACCGTGACCGAGAGCCTCTTCAGCCCGCGGTCCGCACCGACGAAGTGCGCGACATACGGGGTTGCCGGCGTCCCGAGTACGGCCGCCGGGGTGTCGAACTGCTCGATGCGCCCCTCTCCGTACACGGCGATACGGTCCCCCATCCGTACCGCCTCCTCGATGTCGTGGGTGACCAGGAGCACCGTCTTGCGGACCGTGGCCTGGAGGCTCAGGAACTCGTTCTGCAGCCGTTCGCGCACCACCGGGTCCACCGCGCCGAACGGTTCGTCCATCAGCAGCACCGGTGGGTCGGCGGCCAGGGCGCGGGCGACACCCACCCGCTGGCGCTGGCCGCCCGAGAGCTGCGACGGATAGCGGGAGCCGTACGTCGTGGGGTCCAGGCCCACCAGATCCAGCAGTTCGGCCGCCCGTGCGCGTGCCTTCGCCTTCTTCCAGCCGACCAGCGCGGGGACGGTCGCGGTGTTGTCGAGGACGGTCCGGTGGGGGAAGAGGCCGACCTGCTGGATGACGTAGCCGATCCGGCGGCGCAGTGCGACGGGGTCGACACCCGAGATGTCCTTGCCGTCGACGAAGATGCGGCCCGACGTCGGTTCGATCAGCCGGTTGACCATCATCATCGTGGTCGTCTTGCCACAGCCCGAGGGGCCGACGAGCGTGACCAGTTCCCCCTCGGCGACCTCGAAGGACAGGCCGTCGACGGCGGTCGTGCCGTCCGGATAGACCTTGCTGACCTGCTCGAACCGGATCATGTCCTCACGCTAGAAGCGGGTCCGCGGCCGCGCACACGGGCCGCGACTGTCCGAGTCACGCGCGATCACAGCTGCCGATCATTCTTGTCATGGCCCTTGCAGCGGGGGACCCGGGCTGCTATTCCATCCGGTTAGGAAAGTTTCCTTTTAGTCCGGGCCCCCCTCACGAACAGGCAACGGAGACCCATGAGACCGTCAAGGAACTGGTTACGCTCACTCGGCGGCGTCGGCACCCTCGCCGCCGCTCTGCTCCTCGGCCTCACCACGGCCCCCACCGCACCGGCAGCCCCCACGGCCGCCGAGGCCCCGGAAGCAGCGGCCGCCGTCACCCACGAGGCCGAGAACGCCGTCGTCTCGCAAGGAGTGGTGGAGTCCAACCACGTCGGCTTCACCGGCAGCGGCTTCGTCAACTACAACAACAGCACCGGCAGTCATGTCGAGTGGACCGTCAACGCGGCACAGGCGGGCAGCACCACGCTGACCCTCCGCTACGCCAACGGCACCACGGTCAACCGTCCGATGAACATCACCGTCAACGGAGCCGTCGTGGCCGCCGGCCGGGCCTTCCCCGGCACCGGCGCCTGGACCTCCTGGAACACCGCCACCGTCACCGCCGACCTCAGGGCCGGAGCCAACACCGTCCGGGCCACCGCGACCACCGCCAACGGCGGCCCCAACGTGGACAGTCTGGCCACCGACGCCTCAGGCCCGCCGCCCGCCGGCCGGACCCCCGTGGAGATCAACGGACAACTCAAGGTCTGCGGCACCAAGCTCTGCAACCAGTACGGCAAGCCCATCCAGCTGCGCGGCATGTCCACCCACGGGCTCCAGTGGTACAACCAGTGCGTGACCACCGGCTCGCTGAACGCCCTGGCCACCGACTGGAACGCCGATGTCCTGCGCATCTCCATGTACATCCAGGAGGGCGGTTACGAGACCGACCCGCGCAGGTTCACCGACATGGTCCACTCGATCATCGAACAGGCCACCGCGCGCGGCATGTACGCGATCGTCGACTGGCACATGCTCACCCCGGGCGACCCCCACCACAACCTCGCCCGTGCCAAGACGTTCTTCACCGAGATCGCCCAGCGCCACGGCAACAAGAACAACCTGCTGTACGAGATCGCCAATGAGCCCAGCGGAGTGAGCTGGTCGCGGATCAAGAGCTACGCCGAGCAGCTCATCCCGGTCATCCGGCAGAACGACCCGGACACCCCGGTCCTCGTCGGCACCCGCGCCTGGTCCTCCCTCGGTGTCTCCGAGGGGGCGAGCGAGACCGAGATCGTGAACAGCCCGGTCAACGCGTCCAACATCATGTACACCTTCCACTTCTACGCGGCGTCGCACGACAGCGAGTACCTCGACACGCTCTCGCGCGCGGCCGACAAACTGCCCATGTTCGTCACGGAGTTCGGCACCCAGACGGCCTCCGGCGACGGCGGGAACAACTTCACCCGCTCCCAGCAGTACATCGATCTGATGGCGAGCAAGAAGATCAGCTGGGTCAACTGGAACTACTCCGACGACAGCCGTTCCGGCGCCGTCTTCAAGGACGGCACCTGCAACAGCAACGGTCCCTGGACCGGCACCGGGCCCCTGAAGCCCGCCGGTGTGTGGGTCCGTGACCGGATCCGGTCCGCGGACAACTTCCCGACCGGCTGACCTCCGTTCCCTGCGACTCGCGCCCGCCCATGTGATCCCATGGGCGGGCGTGGGGCGTACAGAACAGGAGCACCAGTGAGCACATACCGCCAGCCGGGAGTCGTCCTCACCGACCGGCATTTCGCCGTCCCTCTCGACCACCGCGACCCGGGCGGCGAACAGCTCGAACTGTTCGGCCGCGAGGTCGTCGCCGGGTCACGCGCCGGGGACGAGCTGCCGTGGCTGGTCTATCTGGAGGGCGGACCCGGCTTCGGCGCCCGCCGCTTCATCGGCCGGCAGGCCTGGCTCGGCCGCGCGGTGCAGGAGTACCGCGTCCTCCTCCTCGACCAGCGCGGCACCGGCCGCTCCGGTCCGCAGAACCGGCAGACGCTGGCGGAGCGCGGCGGGCCCGAGGCCCAGGCCGAGCACCTCGCCGGCTTCCGGGCCGACAGCATCGTGCGCGACTGCGAGGTCGTCAGGCACCGCCTCACCGGCGGTGCGCCGTGGACCGTGCTCGGCCAGAGCTTCGGCGGATTCTGCGCCACGCACTATCTCTCCACGGCGCCCCACGGGCTGAGCGCCGTGCTCGTCACCGGGGGACTGCCCTCTCTGGACGCCTCCGCGGACGACGTCTACCGCGCCGCGTACCCCCGCATCCAGCGCAAGGCCGAGGCCCACTACGCCCGCTACCCGCAGGACATCCGGCGGGCACGCCGGATCGCCGCCCACCTCGCCGAGCACCCGACCGTCCTGCCCGGGGGCTACACGCTCACCCCCGAGGCCTTCCAGTCGCTGGGCATCCTTCTCGGGTCGGGCGACGGCAGCCACCAACTGCACTATCTGCTGGAAAGCGCCTTCGTCCGCGTGGGCCGGCGGCACGAACTCTCGGACGCCTTCCAGGAGGCGGTCCTGGCCACGCTGTCCTTCGCGGCGCATCCGCTCTACGCCGTCCTGCACGAGGCGATCTATGCCCAGGGCGAGCGGGCGACGGACTGGGCGGCCGAGCGGGTGCGTGCCGAGTTCCCGCAGTTCGACACTGCCACGGCCCTCGCGGGCGACGGTCCGCTGCTGTTCACCGGGGAGTCCGTACACCCCTGGCACTTCGAGGTGGACCCGGCCCTGCGGCCGCTGCGGGAATGCGCCGACGCGCTCGCGGCCCGCACCGACTGGGAACCGCTGTACGACGCCACACGTCTGGCCGCCAACCAGGTACCGGTCGCCGCGGCCGTCTACCACGACGACATGTACGTGGACACCGAGCATGCGCTGCGGACCGCGCGTACCATCCGCGGGCTGCGCACCTGGGTCACGGACGAGTACGAGCACGACGGGGTGCGGGCGAGCGGCTCACGGGTCCTGGACCGGCTGCTCGGCCTGGCCCGCGGGGAGCTCTGATCCGCCGGCCCGCCGGGGAGCGCCGCTGCTCCGCGCAGCACCCGGGAAGGTCAGAACCGCACACTCGCCGAGCCGTGCTGACGCCAGGTCAGCGACGTATCCTGCGGCCATGAGCGCTCCCGTGACGGATCAGCTGGAACCGATGCCCGACGACTGGCACAGAGCACTGGCCGTCGTCGCGCACCCCGACGACCTGGAGTACGGCTGTGCCGCGGCGATCGCCGGCTGGACCGATGGCGGGCGCGAGGTCTCCTATCTCCTCGCCACCCGGGGCGAGGCGGGCATCGACACCATCGCGCCCGCGGAGTGCGCCCCGCTGCGTGAGCGGGAGCAGCGGGCGAGCGCCGCGGTCGTGGGGGTGTCCTCGGTGGAGTTCCTGGACCATCAGGACGGCGTGATCGAGTACGGCGTCCCGCTGCGCCGGGACATCGCGGCGGCGATCCGGCGCCACCGTCCCGAACTGGTCATCACCCTCAACCACCGCGACACCTGGGGCGGTGTCGCCTGGAACACCCCTGACCACCGGGCGGTGGGCCGGGCGACGCTGGACGCGGCCGGGGACGCCGGAAACCGCTGGATCTTCCCCGAGCTCATCTCCGAGCAGGGCCTCCAGCCGTGGAACGGCGTCCGCTGGGTGGCGATCGCCGGCTCCACCACGCCCACGCACGCGGTCGACGCGACCGCGGGCCTCGAACGCTCGGTCCGCTCGCTCCTGGAGCACCGCAGCTACATCGAGGTCCTGACCGACGAGGATCCGGAGGAGTACTGCCGTACTTTCCTCATCGGCAGTGCGGAAGCCGTCGGCGCGCGGTTCGGCGGCCGCCCGGCCGTCGCCTTCGAGCTGTTCGGCCGCTGACGGCGGAGGTACGCTGCCCTGATTTCTGATGGTGCGTCAGAGGGGGTGGCGATGATCGACACACTGGACCGGGAGATCGCCGGGGGTGAGGAGCGCATCCGCCTCGACATCGCCGACGGGGTGGGCGTCCTCACCCTCTGCCGGCCCGCCACGCTGAACGGCTGGAGCTGGGAGTCCACGCGTCAACTGGGCCTGATGGCCGACCGGATCCGCTTCGACGACAGCGTCAGAGCGGTGCTGCTGCGGGCCGAGGGCCGCGCCTTCTGCGCGGGCATCGACGTCACCGCCCCCGGCGGCGCGATCACCGGCAGGTCCGCGGCCGAGCGCACCCAGCGCTACCACGAGGGCATCCGCTGGGCGCACGAGCGCTTCGCGGCCTTCGCCGGGCTGCCGCAGCCGGTCGTCGCCGCGGTGCAGGGCTACTGCCTCGGCTTCGGCTTCGAGCTCGCCTTGATGGCGGACATCCGCGTCGCCGCGGACGACGCCGTCTTCGCCCTGCCCGAGGCGCAGTTGGGGGTGGCGGTGGACGCGGGCGGCGATCTGCGGATCGCGCGCGAGGCGGGCGCGGGCTGGGCCAAGTACCTGGCGCTGACCGGCCGGCGTATCGACGCGGCGACGGCCGCACGCCTGGGTCTGGTCCAACTGGTCACCCCAGCAAGCGCATTGGCTTCTGCCGCGCAGGAACTGGCCGCGGAGATCGCCCGGAACGCGCCGCTCGCCGTGCGGGCCGTCAAACGCGACATCGACGCGTTCGCGGACGCCGGTCTCGCGGAGGCGCTCGACCGTACGGCGCAGAGCGCGGCACTCACGCTCACCTCGGACGACTGCCGCGAGGGATACACGGCCAAGGCGGCGCGCCGGCCCCCGGACTTCGAGGGCCGGTGAACGCGCGCGGCGGGGGAAGGGCACGCGAGTCCGGCACGATCCGGACGGCAGGGGCCGTGGGTCAGCCGGCGAACGGACCCCGTCCGAGCTGCTCGCGCACGGTCACCACCGGCTCGTTCACCAACGCCCTCCGCTGCCAGTTGGCGCCGTCCACCACCAGGGTGTGCCCGGTGATCAACTGGGCGTAGGGGGAGGCGAGGAACGTCGCCGCCCACCCGATCTCCCTCGGCTGCCCCACCCGCAGCGCGGGCTGCCGGACGTCCTTGTCCTCCGCCCGGTCGAGGCCGCCCCGCAGATCAGCGCTCATGTCGTCGTGCGGCACGAGCCCCGGCACCAGGGCGTTGATCTGGATGCCGTACGGCCCCCACTCGACGGCCAGGGTCTCGACCATGTTCTGCACCCCCGCCTTGGCCGCCGCGGAGTGCACGAACCCCGGCCCGCCCGTCCAGGCGTACGAGGCGCCGAGGTTGATGATGGACGCCGGCGTGCCGGCGGTCAGGTGCCGGCGGCCGAACTCCTGCGTCATGAACCAGGTCCCGCTGAGAGTGATGTCCACGACGGCCCGCCATCCGTTGGCGGACAGCTCCTCGGCGGGCACGGGGAAGTTGCCCGCCGCGTTGTTGACGAGCACGCCCGGCAGGCCGAAGGCGGCCTCGGCGGCATCGATGACCTCCGCTATGCGGTCCGGTTCGCGTATGTCGCACAGGGCGGCGGTGACGCGGCCGCCGAGCCCGGCGAGTTCGTCCTGCGCGGCCTTGAGCCGGTCGGCCTTGCGGCCCACGATCATGAGGTCGGCGCCGAGCCGGGCGAACTCCGTCGCGATCGCCTTCCCGAGGCCCGAGCCGCCGCCGGTGACGATCACGCTCCTGCCCTCGAACGTCCCCTTGGGCAGGGCGGCGGCGCCGAGGGGCGGAGGTGCGGGAATGCCGAGACGATCTGTCATGAGGGCATGAGTATCCGGTGGCGGCCGAATCGTCCATGGGCTTGCACTGATCTTTGATCTCGACGATGCCCGTGCCGGGAGCCCGAAGGCTTCGGGATTGACACATGGCCTTGCTGTTTCTGCAATGGTTCCATGAACGACGAACCTGCGCTCGATTCCGTCCTCGACGAGGTCGGTCCCCGTCTCCGCCGTATCCGCCGCGACCGCGGTGCCACCCTCGGCGCCCTCTCCGAGGTGACCGGGATCTCCGTCAGCACCCTCTCCCGTCTGGAGTCCGGTCAGCGCAAGCCCAGCCTGGAACTGCTGCTGCCCATCGCCCGCGCCCATCAGGTGCCGCTCGACGAGCTCGTCGGCGCCCCGCCCGTCGGGGATCCGAGGGTGCGGGCGAAGCCCATCGTGCGGCACGGGAGGACCATGCTGCCGCTCACCCGTCAGCCGGGCGGGCTCCAGGCGTACAAGGTGGTGCAGGAGCCGGGCGGTCAGCAGCCCGACCCCCGGACGCACGAGGGCTACGAGTGGCTGTACGTCCTGTCCGGGAAGCTCCGGCTGGTGCTCGGCGAGCACGACGTGGTGCTCGGAGCGGGCGAGGCCGCGGAGTTCGACACCCGGGTCCCGCACTGGTTCGGCGCGGCCGGCGAAGAGAGCGTGGAGTTCCTCAGCCTGTTCGGGCCGCAGGGCGAGCGCATGCACGTCCGGGCGAGGCCGAAGCAGGGCTGACGCTCCCGGCCGGAGCAGGCCGAGGTTCGCGGCGGACGGGGGACCGGTGCGGCTGGAAGGGGGCTTCCCGAGCGGCAAGCGACCGCTTAGTATGCGAACCGGAGCGCAGTACTGCCTACGGTTTGTGGAGGCCCGGAAATGCAGGCATGGCGAGTGCACCGGAACGGCGAGCCGAGCGAGGTGATGCGGCTCGAAGAGGTGGAGCGGCCCACGCCGGGCGACGGGCAGCTCCTGCTGAAGGTCCGCGCCGCGAACATCAACTTCCCCGACGCACTGCTGTGCCGCGGCCAGTACCAGGTACGCCCTCCGCTGCCCTTCACACCGGGCGTGGAGATCTGCGGCGAGACCGAGGACGGCCGCCGGGTCATCGCCAACCCCGCCCTGCCGAACGGCGGGCTCGCGGACTACGTCGTGGCCGACGCCGCTGCCGTGCTGCCCGCCCCCGAGGCCCTCGACGACGCCGAGGCCGCCGCCCTGCACATCGGCTACCAGACGGGCTGGTTCGGGCTGCACCGCCGGGCCGCGCTGCGGGCGGGCGAGACCCTGCTCGTGCACGCGGCCGCGGGCGGCGTCGGCAGCGCCGCCGTCCAGCTCGGCAAAGCGGCCGGCGCCCGGGTGATCGGCGTCGTCGGCGGCGAGGACAAGGCCCGCGTGGCGCGGGAGCTCGGCTGCGACGTGGTCGTCGACCGCCGCACCGACGACATCGTCGCCGCCGTCAAGGAGGCGACCGGTGGCCGGGGCGCCGACGTGATCTACGACCCGGTCGGCGGTGACGCCTACGCCAAGTCCGCGAAGTGCGTCGCCTTCGAGGGCCGCATCCTCGTCGTCGGCTTCGCGAGCGGTGCCATCCCGAGCCCCGCGCTCAACCACGCACTGGTGAAGAACTACTCGATCGTCGGCCTGCACTGGGGCCTGTACAACCAGAAGGACCCGGCCGCGATCCTCGCCTGCCACGAGGAGCTGACCAGGCTCGCCGCCGAAGGCGCCGTCAAGCCGCTGATCAGCGGACGGGTCGCGATGAAGGACGCCGCCGACGCGGTCCAGCGCGTGGCCGACGGCACCACCACCGGTCGTCTGGTGGTCATTCCGGAAGGAGCCACCCGATGACGGACGCCGCCGAACTGCGCACCCGTGCAGAGGAGTTGCTGGCCGCACACCCGCCGGCCACGACCGACCGCACCACCTTCCTCAAGGCCCGCTTCGACGCCGGCCTCGCCTGGGTCCACTATCCGAAGGGCCTCGGCGGACTCGACGCGCCGCGCTCCCTTCAGGCCGTCGTGGACTCCGTACTGAACGCCGCCGACGCGCCGGACAACGACCCGCGCCGCATCGGCATCGGCCTCGGCATGGCGGCCCCGACGATCCTCGCGTACGGCTCCGAGGAGGTGAAGGAGCGCTTCCTGCGGCCGCTGTGGGTCGGCGACGAGGTCTGGTGCCAGCTCTTCAGCGAGCCGGGCGCGGGCTCCGACCTCGCGGCGCTCGGCACCCGGGCCGTGCGCGACGGCGACGACTGGGTGGTGAGCGGACAGAAGGTGTGGACCTCCAGCGCCCATGTGGCGCGCTGGGCCATCCTCATCGCCCGCACCGACCCCGATCTGCCCAAGCACCGCGGCATCACCTACTTCATCTGCGACATGACCGACCCCGGCGTCGAGGTGCGTCCGCTGCGCCAGATCACGGGCGAGGCGGAGTTCAACGAGGTCTTCCTCTCCGACGTGCGCATCCCCGACGCACATCGCCTCGGTGAGGTGGGCGAGGGCTGGAAGGTCGCGCAGACGACCCTGATGAACGAGCGCGTCTCCATCGGCGGCAGCCGCATCCCCCGCGAGGGAGGCATGATCGGCCCCGTCACGCAGACCTGGCGCGAGCGTCCCGAACTGCGCACCCACGATCTGCACCAGCGTCTGCTGACCCTGTGGGTCGAGGCGGAGGTCGCCCGCCTCGCCGGGGAGCGGCTGCGCCAGCAGCTCGTCGCCGGCCAGCCGGGCCCCGAGGGCAGCGGCATGAAGCTCGCCTTCGCCCGGCTCAACCAGGAGATCAGCGGCCTGGAGGTCGAACTGCGCGGCGAGGAAGGTCTGTTGTACGACGACTGGACCATGCGCCGGCCCGAACTGGTCGACTTCACCGGCCGCGACGCCGGCTACCGCTATCTGCGCTCCAAGGGCAATTCGATCGAGGGCGGCACCAGTGAGGTGCTCCTGAACATCGTCGCCGAACGCGTACTCGGGCTGCCGTCCGAGCCGCGCAACGACAAGGACATCGCCTGGAAGGACCTCGCCCGATGACGAAGGCGCCGACGCGGAGCACCCAGCCCGATCTGCTCTACTCCGAGGCCGAGGACGACCTGAGGGCGGCCGTCCGGTCCCTGCTCACCGACCGCGCCGACACCGCGGCGCTGCTGGCGCGGGCCGAGGCCGGTACGCCCTACGACGCGGGGCTCTGGAAGGCGCTGGCCGCCGACATGGGCGCCGCGGGGCTGCTCGTTCCGGAGAAGCTGGGCGGCCAGGGCGCGAGTCACCGTGAGGCCGCCGTGGTCCTCGAAGAGCTCGGCCGTCAGGTGACTCCCGCGCCGTATCTGACCAGTTCGGTCATCGCGACCGAGGTACTGCTCGCGCTCGACACGGAAACGCCGGAGGTCGCCGGCCTGCTGGCCGCGCTGGCGTCCGGCCGTACGGTGGCCGTGCTCGCCGTCCCGCTGTCGGCCTCCCCGTACGGCCCGCTCGCCGCGGGAGCGTCCCGGGTCTCCGGTGTCGCCGACGCGGCGGCCGCCGATGTGTTCCTGGTGCTGCGGTCCGACGGCCTGTACGCGGTCGAGGCCGGGGAAGCCGGTGTCGAGGCGCAGACGCCGCTGGATCTGACGCGGCCCCTCGCGGCCGTGACCGTCTCCGCCACCGCGGCGGCCACCCGGCTCGCGGACTCCGACGCCGCGGAGGCGGCGGTCCGCCGTGGACTGCTCGCCGGGGCCGGGCTGTTGGCCTCCGAGCAGCTCGGCGTCGCCGAGTGGTGCCTGGAGGAGACCGTCCGGCACACCCGGGAGCGCCATCAGTTCAACCGGCCGATCGGCTCCTTCCAGGCGCTCAAGCACCGCATGGCGCAGCTGTGGCTGGAGGTCGTCTCGGCCCGCGCCGCGGTCAGGAACGCGGCCGACGCCCTGGCGACCGACAGCCCGGAAGCGGCTCTCGCGGTCGCCATCGCCCAGGCCTACACCTCCCGGGTCGCGGTGCACGCCGCCGAGGAGTGTGTCCAGCTGCACGCGGGCATCGGCATGACCTGGGAACACCCCGCGCATCTCCACCTCAAGCGGGCCAAGTCGGACTCGATCGCCCTCGGTACCGCGGGCAGTCACAAGGAGGCTCTGGCCGAACTGGTCGACATCGAGGCTCCGTAGGCCCTCTCCGCACCGCCTTGCGGACCTGGGCACTCCGCTCCTCGCGGCGTGCTGTTTAATTGCGAATCGTTCGCAATAACAGTTGATCTTCATTAGGGGAGTGGGCCATGTCCGCCCGATCGATACGAGGGCTGGCCGCAGCGACGCTGGCCGCCGCGCTGACCGTCGGCGCGGCGGCCTGCTCCAACCCGGACAGCGCCGCGGCCGGCAAAAACGGCGATGGGGACTCCGCCGTCGTCGGCATCGCGTACGAGCCCGAGAGCCTCAGCCCGCTGCTGGGCTACGGCAAGGACGGCAACGCGAAGATCTTCGACGGTCTGCTCGCGCTCGACCGCGGGATGAACCTCAAGCCCGCACTCGCCGCCGCGCTGCCGAAGATCAGCGAGGACCGGCTGACGTACACCTACAAACTGCGCCAGGGCGTGACGTTCAGCGACGGCAAGCCGTTCGGCGCCAAGGACGTCGTCTTCACCTACCGCACCATCCTGGACAAGAAGACCAACAACCCCTCCAAGTCCGAGCTCGACGCCATCAAGGACGTCAGGGCGACCGGCGAGGACACCGTGGTCTTCACGCTGAAGTACCCCTACGCGCCCTTCGCCGAGCGCACCGTCCTGCCCATCGTTCCCGAGCACGTCGTGGCCGGACAGGACGTCAACACCGGCCCGTTCACCACCAAGCCGATCGGCACCGGGCCGTACGTCCTCACCGGATGGTCCAAGGGCGAGAAGATCAGCCTCAAGGCGAACCCCCACTACTGGGGCGGCGAGCCGAAGGTGAAGAAGTTCACCATGGCGGTCATCAAGGACGACGACGTCCGCGCCACGCGACTGCGCGCGGGCGACCTCGACGGCGCGATCCTGCCGCCCAACCTCGCCAAGGGCTTCAAGGGCGACCGGGCGAACAAGACCTATGCGGCCACGACGTACGACTACCGGACCGTCACGCTGCCGACCCACAACAGGGTCGCCGGCGACACCGCGATCCGTCAGGCCCTCGATGTGGCCGTCGACCGGCAGACCATGGTCGACAAGATCCTCGAGGGTGCCGGCAAGCCCGCCTACGGTCCCGTCCCCACCGGCAGCGAGTGGTTCACCCAGGGCACCGAGCGCCCGCACGACCTGGCCCGGGCGAAGAAGATCCTCGACGACGCCGGCTGGAAGCCCGGCAAGAACGGGATCCGCGAGAAGAACGGCGTACGCGCCGCCTTCCCGCTCTGGTACCTCGCCGGTGACAAGCTCCGCCAGGAACACGCCCTCGCCTACGCCTCCGACGCCAAGAAGGCCGGCATCGCCGTCACCACGCAGGCCGGCACCTGGGAGGTCATCGAGCCGCGGATGAAGGACGACGCGGTCCTCGCCGGCGGCGGTGCCCCTGCCGACCCCGACTTCGACCAGTACCTGCTGCTCACGTCCTCGTTCGGCGGCGACGGCTTCAACAACATGGCCCGCTACGACAACCCGGCCGTCGACGCGGCCCTGGTCGCAGGCCGCAAGAGCGGCGACAAGGCCGTGCGCAAGGCGGCCTACGACACCGTTCAGCGCGAACTGGTGAAGAACCCCGGCTACACCTTCCTCACCCACATCGACCACCTCTACGTCGTCGCCGACCGCTGGGACGGACTGACCACCCAGGTCGAGCCGCACGACCACGGGCTCGCCTCCGGCCCCTGGTGGAACGTCGAGGACTGGACCCCGAAGCAGTGACCCGCCGCCTTCCCTGGGAGGCGATGGCGCGGATGGCGGGGCGGCGGGCACTGTTCGCCGCCCCCGTGCTCCTGGTCGTGACCTTCGGCGTCTTCGCCGTCGCCGCCGCATCCCCCTTCGACCCCGTCAAGGCGTACACCGGCACCGCCGGACTGACCGCCACCCAGGAGAACCTGGACCAGATCCGCGCCAACCTCGGCGTCGACCAGCCCCTCGTCACCCGCTGGTGGAACTGGCTGATGTCCGCGCTCCAGGGCGACCTGGGGAACTCCAGCGTCCTGCGCAGGCCCGTCGCCGAGGTCGTCGGCGAGCGGATCGGCTGGTCCGCGCTCCTCGCCGTCACCGCGTTCGCCGTCGCCATCCTGCTCGGCACGGCACTGGGCGTACTGGCCGCCCGCCGCCGCGGCGGCTGGCTCGACCGCTGCGTCAGCTCGGCCGCCTACACCCTCGAAGCGGCACCCGCCTTCTGGCTCGGACTGCTCGCCATCTGGTTCTTCGCCCTCGAACTGGGCGCCCTCCCGGCCGGCGGGCTCACCGACACCGCCAGCGACGTCGTCACCTTCGGCCAGGTCGCCTCGCACCTGGTCCTGCCCGCGGCCGTCCTCGGCATCTCCCAACTGCCGTGGTTCTTCCTGTACGTACGCCAAGGGGTCGCCGACGCGCTCGACGAGGACCCGGTGCGCGGGGCCCGCGCCCGCGGACTCGGCGAGCCGACCGTCCTGCTCGGTCACGCCCTGCGGTCCGGCATGCTGCCGATGCTCACCCTCATCGGCTCGCGTGTCCCCGAACTCATCACGGGTGCGCTGCTCGTGGAGACGGTCTTCAGCTGGCCCGGCATCGCCGCCGCCACCGTCCAGGCAGCGACCTCGGTCGACTTCCCGCTGCTGGCCGCGCTCACGGTCCTCGCCACCGCCGCGGTGCTCGCCGGCAACCTCCTGTCCGACGTGCTGTACGGACTCGCCGACCCGAGAGTGGGCTTCGATGGCTGAGGCGGTGTGGCGCAGTCGCGGGCGCACCCGGCGCTCCACCCGTACCGTCCGGGTCTCCGTCTCCGCCGTCGTGGTGACCGCGGTCGTCCTCGCGGTGCTGGTCGTGCCGCCGATCGCGCAGCTCGACGAGCAGGCGGTCGATCTGTCGATGAAGCTGCAACCGCCGTCGCTCGCCCACCCCTTCGGCACCGACGACGTGGGCCGCGATCTGTTGTTGCGGTGCGTCTACGGACTGCGGATCTCGCTGCTCGTGGGCGTCGTCGCGGCCCTGGTCGCCACCGTGATCGGCACGCTGGTGGGTGCCGCCGCCGCGGCCTTCGGCGGCTGGACAGACCGGCTGGTGATGCGGCTCGTGGACACGTTCGCGTCCGTTCCCCACCTGCTCCTCGGCATCTTCATCGTGGCGATGTTCCGCCCCGGGGTCTGGCCGGTGATCGTGTCCGTGGCGCTCACCCACTGGCTGTCCACCGCCCGCATCGTCCGCTCGGAAGTGCTGTCCCTGCGCTCCCGTCCGTACATCGACGCGGCGATCTCCGGCGGTGCCTCGCGATGGCGCGTCACCGCCCGGCATCTGCTGCCGGGAGTGCTGCCCCAGGCCGGCCTCGCGGCCGTCCTGATGGTCCCGCACGCGATGTGGCACGAATCCGCGCTCTCCTTCCTCGGGCTCGGACTGCCCGCCCACGAGGCGAGCCTCGGCAACCTCGTCCAGTCCGCCCGCGGTTCCCTCCTCGCCGGCGACTGGTGGCCCACCCTCTTCCCCGGCCTGTTCCTGATCGTCCCGACGCTCGCCGTGGCGGGCCTCGCGGGCGCCTGGCGGGAGCGGATCAACCCGCGCCGGAGATCGGAGCTGATGCTGTGACCGTCCTGTCCGTACGGGACCTGTCCGTACGCTTCCGGATGCGCGGCGGCCGGCACATCGCGGCCGTCACCGGAGCCACCTTCGACCTCGCGGCAGGGGAGTGCCTGGCCCTCGTCGGTGAGAGCGGCTGCGGCAAGTCCGTGCTCGCCTCCGCCCTGCTCGGCCTGCTGCCGGGCAACGCCCAGACCGCCGGCACCGCGACCGTCGACGGTGTCGAACTGCTCGGTGCCGACGAGCGGACCCTCGCCCGCACGGTGCGCGGGCGCAGGATCGGCCTCGTCCCGCAGAGCCCGGCCGCCCATCTCACCCCGGTCCGTACCGTGGGAGTGCAGGTGTCGGAGACGGTGCGCGCACTCACCGGCACACCGCGCGGCGAACTGCGCGGGACCGCCGTGGCCGCGGCCGAGCGGGCCGCCTTTCCGGCCGGACACCTCGACCGCTACCCGCACGAGCTGTCCGGCGGCCTCGCCCAGCGGGCCGCGACCGCGCTCGCCCTCGTCGGCGACGCGCCCCTGCTCCTCGCCGACGAGCCGACCACCGGACTCGACCGTGACCTGGTGAACCGTACGGCCGACGAACTCCGCCGCCACACCGACGAGGGCCGGGCCCTGCTGATGATCACCCACGATCTGGCGGCGGCGGAACGGATCGCCGACCGCGTCGCCGTGATGTACGCCGGGCGGATCGTCGAACTCACGGATGCCGACGCCTTCTTCGGCAGCCCCGGCCCCCGCCACCCGTACGCCCGAGGACTGCTCGCGGCGCTCCCCGAACGGGACTTCGTCCCGGTGCCCGGGCTGCCGCCGGAGCTGGGAGACCTGCCGCCCGGGTGCGCCTTCGCCGCGCGCTGCGAGCGCGTGAGCGAACGCTGCGGGACGCAGCCCCTTCTCGGCGCGGGAGTCGCGTGCCACCACCCCGTGAACGCCCCCGACGACCGGGAGCCCGCCCGTGTTTGAACTCGAGGAGATCACCGCCGGGTACGACCGCGGCCACCCCGTCGTACGCGACGCCTCACTCACCCTCGCGCCCGGCGAGGCGGTCGGCCTCCTCGGCCCCAGCGGCTGCGGCAAGTCCACCCTCGCCCGCGTGGCCGCACTGCTCCACCGGCCCTACGGCGGCCGCGTCGTCATCGACGGCGAGCCCGCCCGGGGCTGGCGGCACACCGCCCCGCGGGCCCAGCGCACCGCGATCGGCGTGGTCTTCCAGCAGCCGAGGCTCTCCGCCGACCCCCGGCTGCCGCTGCGCGATCTGATCGCCGAACCGCTGCGGGCGACCGGCAGACGCGACGAGGCGGTCCGGCGGACCGGGGAACTGGCCGACCGGGTGGGCCTGACCGGGGAACTGCTGGGCCGCCGTCCGCACGAGGTCAGCGACGGGCAGCTGCAACGCGCCTGCCTCGCCCGGGCGTTGGTGCTCGAACCGCGCTGGCTGATCTGCGACGAGATGACCGCCATGCTCGACGCCTCGACAACGGCCGCTCTGGTGGCGGTCGTCGAGGACTACCGCCGTGAGCAGGGCGCCGGCCTCCTCGCCGTCGGTCACGACCGGACCCTGCTGGAGCGCTGGTGCGACCGGACGGTGCACTGGTCCGAGGCCTGGACCCACTGAGCCACGCGGGGCGGTGCCGCCCGGCACGGTCACCAGGTGACGGATGGCCGAACTCTTGGTGCAGTACTGCCGATCAGCGACGAGGCGGGCTGATACTCGGGTGTCCCTCCCGACCCCACGAGCCCGGAGGCACCACTGTGCTGACCACCCGTCGCAGAGCCGTCACGACCCTCGCCGCCGCACTGGCCGGCGCCGTCGCCGTACCCGCCGCCGCGCAGGCGGCGGAGAACCGCGGCGGGCAGCACCGCCCGCGGCCGCTGAGGCAGGCGCACGCCCACAACGACTACCTGCACGAACGGCCGCTCCACGACGCCCTGTCGCACGGATTCACCAGCCTGGAGGCCGACATCTTCCTGGTGAACGGCGAGCTGCTCGTCGCGCACACCCCGGAGGAGCTCGACCCCACCCGCACCCTGCGCTCGCTCTACCTCGACCCGCTGCTGGCGCGCGTGCGGGCGGGCCACGGCTCGGTCTACCGCGGTTACGGCAAGCCGGTGCAGCTGCTCGTCGACATCAAGACCGACGGCGTCGCGTGCTACCTCGAACTCGACCGCCAGCTGCGGCGCTACAGCCGGATACTGACCGGCTACGCGCACGGCCGGGTCCGCCCCGGCGCCGTCACCCCGGTGATCTCCGGCGACCGCGCGGCGCGCGTACCCATGGAGGCCCAGCGGCAGCGGTACGCGTTCTACGACGGCCGGCTCGACGACCTCGGCACCGCCGCGCCCGCCTCCTTCATCCCGCTGATCTCCAGCAACTGGACGTCGAGTTTCACCTGGCAGGGCATAGGACCGTTCCCCGCGGCCGAACGCGGCACGCTGCACACGCTCGTCTCCGCGGCGCACGACCGCGGTCAGCGCGTCCGCTTCTGGGCCACACCCGATGTGCCCGGGCCGGCCCGCGACGCCGTCTGGACCGAGCTGCTCGCCGCCGGTGTGGACCACCTCAACTCGGACGATCTGGCGGGCCTCGAAACCTTCCTGCGCAGGCGCGGCCGGTAGCCGGACACTCCCGCAGACTGCACCCGTACGGCGGACACGCCAGTCGGCCGTACGGGCCCTCCGCTGCGCCAGACTGACGGCCGGATGCCGCGGATCCGGCGCGGCGGAGGAGGTTGACGATGGCTGTGTCGATTTCGGTCGTACTGCTTCTGGTGGTCCTCGCGGTGATCTTTCTGCGCAACGGTGGACTCAAGCTCTCGCACGCGATCGTGTGCTGCCTGCTCGGCTTCTTCCTCGCGGGCACGAGCATGGCGCCGACCATCAGCGAAGGTGTCGCCGCCACGGCCGAGGTCGTCAGCAGTCTGCGTCCTTGAACCGTCCCTGAACCGTGCTTGAACCGCCCGGCGTACCCGGCCGGTCAGGCGCCGACGAGATGTGACCGGATCAGGAAACGCACCCCCTCCGGGGCCTCCAGCGAAAATCCGCTGCCACGGCCTTCGACGACATCGACGACGAGCCGTGTGTGGCTCCACCGTTCGTACTGGCTCCTGGAGATCCAGAACGAGATGTCCTCCTCGACGCCCTCCACCCGGAGGTCCGCGAGAAGGATGTCGGAGGACCCCGTACGGAATTCTCCCTGCGGGTAGCACATGGGGGCGCTGCCGTCGCAGCAGCCGCCCGACTGGTGGAACATCAGCGGTCCGTGTACGGCCCGCAGCCGCCGCAGCAGATCGGCGGCGGCCGGGGTCAGCTCCACGCGCGGGGTCTCGGTCATGGGCCGAGCGAAGCACGGGGGAGGTTGCAATCCCGTTGCAGGACGCCCGGCTGATCCTTCGGACGGCAACCGGGGTTGTCATACCTGTGGAATCAAGCCATACCACTGGTGCAGGATGGTCCGCGCCTGCATCGTTGGTGATCCTCTCCCGCCCGGCGGGGGAGCGCCCGCCGGATGCGGCCTCCGCCTGGCCGGAGGGACGATGGGAGGGTTCCTGGAGGGGCACACTGATGCCGAGGCCCGGAGTGGGTACAGAGCGCCTCAAGAGGTGACGACAGGCGGACGGAGGTCGTGGGATGCGCGCTGCGGAGCCTTCCCCTGACCCGGTGGAGGGGGCTGTGCGTCCCGGGGCCATCACGTCCGAGTCCGGCGGCCTGATGGATGTCCTGAACGTCGCCGCCATCATGCTGGACGCCGAGGGCAAGATCGCGCTGTGGAGCCCTCAGGCGGAGAAACTCTTCGGGTACAGCGCCGAGGAGGCCCTGGGACGGCCCGCCGCCCGGGTCATGGTGCACGAGCAGCACCATGAGCTGGTGCAACGGCTGTTTGCCGAGGTCATGGGCGGCGAGGGGAACTGGGCGGGGGTCTTCCCCGTACGCCACAAGGACGGCACGTCCCTGCTCGTGGAATTCCGCAACATGAGGCTGGAGGACGACCGCAAGCACCTCTACGCCCTGGGGCTGGCCACCGAGCAGTCCACGTTGCGGCAGGTGGAGCGGGATCTCGCGCTGTCGACCCGGCTCATCGCCCAGTCCCCGATCGGCCTCGCCGTCGTCGACTCGGAGCTGCGGTACATCACCGTGAATCCGGCCCTGGAGCGCATCAACGGTCTCGCCGCCCACGAACATGTGGGACGGCATGTCCGTGAAGCCCTGCCGTTCCTGGACACCGTGGCCATAGAGTCCGACATGCGCCAGGTACTCGCCACGGGTGTGCCGATCCTCGACCGTGAGTCGGTGGGACACACCCCGGCCGACCCCGACCACCAGCACGCCTGGTCCGTCTCCTTCTACCGGCTGGAGTCCTCGAACGGGCGTGTGCTCGGACTCGCCGTGTCCGTCGTGGACGTCACCGAGCGTCATCGCGCCACGAGCGAGGTGGCCGCCGCCCGCCGTCGCCTCACTCTTGTGGCCGATGCCTCGATGCGGATCGGCACCACCCTCGACCTCGACCGGACCGCACGGGAGCTCGCCGAGGTCGCGGTGCCCGATCTGGCCGACGTCGCGGCGGTGGACGTGCTCGACAGCGCCCTGAACGGCCGCACGGGCCCGGTGGTGCACGACGGCCCCGCCACCTTCCGCGCTCTCGCCGTGGCCGCCGCGTTCTCGACCGACGCCATACGCGCCGCCGACCAGCCCGGCGAGGTCGCCCGCTACGAGGTCGACCGGCTGGTCACCCACTGCGTGAACACGGGCCGCCCGGTCCGCGTGTCCCACGTGGACGAGGACGACCTGCGGCGGATCGCACGCAGCCCCGAAGCCGCAGAGCTGCTGGCCGCCGCGGGCGTGCACTCCTACATGGCCGTTCCCCTGATCGCCCGCGGCGAGGTCCTCGGCGCCCTCGACCTGAAGCGCACCCGCAACCCCGAACCGTTCAACGACGACGACGAGCTCCTCGCGGGCGAGCTGGCCGCGCGCGCCGCGGTCTGCATTGACAACGCACGCTGGCACCGGCAGGTCCGCAACACCGCGCTCACCCTCCAGCGCAGCCTGCTCCCGCAGCAGCCGACGGACCAGCCCGGCCTGGAGATCGCCAACCGCTACGAGCCCGCCCAGGCCGCCAGCGAGGTGGGCGGCGACTGGTTCGACGTCATCCCGCTGAACGGCGAGAAGACCGCACTCGTCGTCGGCGATGTGATGGGCAGCGGTATCAACGCCGCCGTCACCATGGGCCAGCTCCGCACCGCCACCCGCACCCTGGCCGAACTCGACCTCGCCCCCGACGAGGTGCTGCGCCACCTCGACCGCATCACCGACCGCATGGGCCAGACCATCACCACCTGCGTGTACGCGGTCTACGACCCCCACCAGGCCCAGTGCCTCATCTCCACCGCCGGACATCTGCCGCCGGTTCTGGCCCGCCCCGGCCGGCCGCCCGAACTGCTCGACCTGCCCACCGGCGTTCCGCTCGGCGTCGGCGGTTTCCCCTACCGCACCACCACGTTCGACCTGCGGCCGGGCGATGAGCTCGTCCTCTACACCGATGGTCTGGTGGAGACACGGGACGAGGCCATCGACGTCCGGCTCGACCTCCTCCTCTCGCTCCTCGGCGAGCCCGAACGAACCCTGGACGCGACCTGCGAGGTGCTCCTTCAGACATTGCGGCAGCCGGGGGACCACGACGACGTCGCCCTCCTCATCGCCCGCGCCCGCACCCACCCCTGACACGGCGGTCCCGCCCGAGCCGCCTGACAGAGCCGTCGCGCCCACTCCGCCGCCGTCAGGCGCACGGCCGCCCCGGACGTGCCCCGCCGCCCGCCGCCCCCTACCGTTCACCCTGTGAGTGATCGCCTGAACACGCAGCCGGACCTGCGCCGCGGCGGCTATCTCCGGGCCGCCGGCATCTTCGCGGTGTGCATGGCGGGAACCACACTCCCCACCCCGCTCTACGGGCTCTACCAGGAGGAGATCGGGTTCTCCGAGCTGATCGTGACGGTCGTCTTCGCCGTCTACGCCTTCGGCGTCATCGGAGTCCTCCTGCTCGCGGGCAACATCTCCGACACGGTCGGCCGCCGCCCCGTGCTGCTGTGCGGCCTCGTCCTCGCCGCCCTCAGCGCGGTGTGCTTCCTGGCCGAGAGCGGACTGCCTCTGCTCTTCCTCGGCCGCTTCCTGTCGGGGCTGTCCGCCGGACTGTTCACCGGTGCCGCGACCGCGTTCGTCATGGAATGCGCACCGCCGGGCAAGGAGGGCAGAGCCGCCTTCGCCTCGACCGCGGCCAACATGGGCGGCCTGGGCTGCGGTCCGCTGCTGGCGGGAGTGCTCGCCGAGTACGCGCCCTGGCCCCTGAAGCTCCCCTTCCTCGTCCATCTCGCCCTGGTCGCCGTCTCGTTCGCGGTGCTCTGGTTCCTCCCCGAGACCGTGCGCGAGCCGAAGCCGCTCCGCGTCGTCCGCCCGCAGTGGCCCAGCCTGCCGCCCCAGGTGCGCGCGCTGTTCGTACCGGCCGGCCTCGCCGCGTTCGTCGGCTTCTCCCTGCTCGGCGTGTTCACCTCCGTCAGCCCCGCCTTCCTCGCACAGAGCCTCGGTGTGGAGAACCACGCGGTCGTCGGGCTGATCGTCTTCCTCGCCTTCTTCGCCTCCACCGTCGGGCAGTTGCTGGTGCCCAGACTGGGTGTGGCCCGGGCGCTGCCGGCCGGCTGTTTCACACTCGTCGCCGGGCTGGCCCTGCTGGCCGGAGCCCTTGCGTGGGACCTGCTGGCGCTGGTGGTCCTCAGCGCGCTGGTCGGGGGAGCGGGCCAGGGGCTCGCGCTCAGGGGCGCCGTCGCCTCGGTCGCAGGCGCGGCGCCCGAGGAGCACCGGGCCGGGGTCATCTCCTCGCTGTTCGTGGTCGCCTACACGGGCATCTCGATTCCCGTCATCGGCATCGGCGTGCTCGCCGAACCGCTCGGCCTGGAGGACGCCGGACTGGTCTTCATCTGCTGCATGGTGGTGCTCGCCGGATCCGCCGGCATCTATCTGCTCCGCCGTCCGGCGGACCGCGCACGCGTCTGACGAGCCGGGAGCCGTCGCATGGCACACGACACGGACCCGTGGCTCACCGAGCCGCACCATCTGTTCGCCTCGGCCCCGGTGCTGCTCCTGACCCTGGCGACCGGCGCGGTCGACGCCATCAGCTTCCTCGCCCTCGGGGGCGTCTTCACCAGCGTGATGACGGCGAATCTGGCCCTCCTCGGACTCTCCGTCGGCAGCTGGGAGCTCCCGCTGGCCGGCCACTCGCTGCTGGCGATCGCGGGCTACGTCTGCGGCGTACTCCTCGGGAGCCGTATCACCGTGCGCCGCACCGGGCCGCGGTGGACGGGCGCGCGGTGCGCGCTGCTCGTGGAGACCGTCGTCCTGTGCGGCGCGACCGTCGCCTGGGCCCTGTGGGGCGGCGCCCCGCACAGCGGCGGCCGGCTCGCCCTGCTCGCGGTCATGTCGGTGGCGATGGGAGCGCAGGGCGGGGCCGTGCGCGCCGCCGGGGCCCCCGGGCTGTCGACGACGTACCTGACCGGCGCGCTGACCGGTGCGCTGACGAGCCTCATGACCACCGGCCGCCTCCAGTGGGACAACGCGGTCCTCGTCTTCGTCCTGATGGCGGGCGCGGCGCTGGGCGGGCTGATGCTCACTCAGGCCCGGCCCGCGGCCGTCGGGTTGCCGACGACTCTGGTCGCGGCCGCACTGGTCCTTTCCTTCGTCGTTTCGCCGCCGCGGCACACCTGAAGGGAAACAGGTCTCTTTCCCGCTGCGCGGGGCACACGGTCCTCACCGATTCGAGGGGAGAACCTCCATGCTTGGCATCGCAGCAGCTGTGCTGTTCTTCATCGCGTTCCTCATCAACGCGGCGGAGATCTCGACGAACGACACATTCACCGCCACCAACATCATGCTCATCGGCCTGATGTTGCTGGGTCTTCAGGTGGCGGGGATAGGAAGCAGCTGGTCGACGCGCAGCCGCAGACGTTGACCTGAGTCAGTGTCGGGAAGGGGGCGGACCGGATCACCGGCCCGCCCCCTTCCTGTGCGCTCTGTGCCGACGGGCCGGACGGGAAGGTGTACCGGGCACGACAGCCGGATGGCGGACATCGGTTTTCGGCGCCGATACGGGGTTACCCGAGCCCCATGACTGAATCGAACAAGCGAGTAACCACAGCGTCGAAGAACGAACACGTCAATGCCGCGCGAGCCGCGGGCGGGCGCGCCAAGCAGGCTTCGTCCCGGGCCGCGGACGCCGCGTCGGACGGTGCGAACGAGGCGCGGAACGCCACGGCGTCGGCCCTCGCGGGCGCCGGCAAGTCGGTCACCACGACTCTGGAGTCGGCCTCCAAGACGGTGGGCGGTGCGGCCGGTACGGCGACGAAGGCGGTGGGCGCGGCAGCCGGCACGGCCTGGCTGTTCATGAAGGCCCGCACCCTGCTGGTCGCGGGCGGTGGCGCGAGCGCCGTCGCGGTGGGCGCCGCTGCCTTCGCGGTCGGCCGGCGTACCGCACGACGCGGTTTCGGCCCCGTGACCCGTGCGACCGGTGGCCGTATCTGAGGTCTCCGCACGCGGCAATCCGCGTCGGTCTCGTACCGTGCACCGGGGACGAGGCCGGCGCGGATTCCCGCGCGTGGCGAAGCCGATCCGCCCTGCGGAGATATGAGAGCGTGCGACGCGTGCACATTGATCTGAGCAGCCGGACGGCGGTCGTCACCGGATCGTCCCAGGGCATCGGACTCGCCATCGCCACGGGCCTTGCGAGGGCGGGTGCGAGAACGGTTCTCACCGGGCGGGGCGAAGAGCGTCTGCGGCAGGCCGCGGGCAGCCTGATCGAGGCGGTGCCGGCGGCCGACGTGGCGACCGTGACCTGCGACCTGACCACGGAGGAGGGCGCCGGGCTGCTGGGTGACGCGGTCCCCGACGCCGACATCCTCGTCAACAACCTCGGCATCTTCGGACCCACCGACGCCCTGGACATCACCGACGACCAGTGGCGCGAGTACTTCGAGACCAACGTCCTCAGCGCCGTGCGCCTCATCCGTGCCTATCTGCCCGGGATGAAGGAGCGCGGCTGGGGCCGGGTCCTGAACATCGCCAGCGACTCGGCGCTCGTCGTCCCGGTCGAGATGATCCACTACGGCATGTCCAAGACGGCTCTGCTGGCCGTCTCACGCGGCTTCGCCAAGGACGCCTCGGGCGCCGGGGTGACGGTGAACTCCGTCATCGCGGGACCCACCCACACGCCGGGTGTGGAGGACTTCGTGTACGACCTGGTGGGCAAGGACAGACCCTGGGACGAGGCGCAGCGCGAGTTCATGCGACTGCACCGTCCACAGTCCTTGCTGGGGCGGCTGATCGAGCCCGAGGAGATCGCCAACCTGGTCGTCTACCTCAGCTCCCCGCAGGCGTCTGCGACCACCGGCGCGGCCGTCAGGGTCGACGGCGGTTACGTCGACTCCATCGTCCCCTGAGGGACCCCTCGGACACCCCCGCGCCGCACGGGCATCCGGGATGATCCCGGGCGCGCGGCGCGTTGAACAACTGCCCAGAGACCTTTACCGACGACGGGATGGATGCCATGCCTCTTGAGGGTGAGTACGAGCCGAGCCCGGAGAAGTGGGTGCGTGACCAGGTGGAGCTCTTCGAGAGCTCCGGCGGTTCCAAGGGCACCACGATGCGCGGGATGCCGGTCATCATCCTGACCACCCGCGGCGCCAAGAGCGGCAAGATCCGCAAGTCCCCGCTGATGCGGGTGGAGCACGAGGGCGAGTACGCCGTGGTCGCGTCGCTGGGCGGGGCGCCGAAGCACCCTGTCTGGTACCACAACGTGGTGGCCGATCCCCGGGTGGAGCTCCAGGACGGCGCGGTGCGCCAGGACATGACGGCACGTGAGGTGACCGGCGAGGAGAAGGCCGCGTGGTGGGCCCGCGCGGTCGAGGCGTACCCCGACTACGCGGACTACCAGAAGAAGACGGACCGGGAGATCCCCGTCTTCGTGCTGGAGCGGGTGCCCGAGGGCCACTGACGGCCCGTCCGAAGGCCGTCAGTGGCGCACGCGCACCCGCCAGGGTGTCGGTCTATTCGACCTTGGCCCAGTCGAGCGTGCGCTCCACGGCCTTCTTCCAGCCCGCGTAGCCCTCCGCACGCTGGTCCTCGGACCACTGCGGCTCCCAGCGCTTCGACTCCTGCCAGTGGGTGCGCAGTTCGTCGGTGTCGCGCCAGAAGCCGGTGGCCAGGCCGGCCGCATAGGCGGCGCCGAGCGCGGTGGTCTCGGCGACGACCGGACGGCTGACCGGTACGCCGAGGACATCGGCCTGGATCTGCATGCACAGGTCGTTGGCGGTCACACCGCCGTCGACCTTGAGCACGTCGAGGTGGACGCCGGAGTCCTGCTCCATGGCCTCCACCACGTCCCGGCTCTGGTAGCAGATGGCTTCGAGCGTGGCCCGTGCCAGATGGCCGTTGTCGTTGTACCGGGCGAGGCCGACGATCGCGCCGCGGGCGTCGGAACGCCAGTACGGGGCGAACAGTCCGGAGAAGGCGGGGACGAAGTACATCCCGCCGTTGTCCTCGACCGTGCGGGCCAGTGTCTCGCTCTCGGCGGCCGTCTTGACGATCTTCATCTGGTCACGCAGCCACTGGACCGCGGAACCGGTGACCGCGATGGAGCCCTCCAGGGCGTAGACCGCAGGGCTGTCGCCGAACTGGTACGCCACCGTGGTGAGAAGGCCGTGCTCCGAACGCACCAGCTCCGTACCGGTGTTCAGCACCAGGAAGTTGCCGGTGCCGTAGGTGTTCTTGGCCTCGCCCGGCGAGTAGCAGACCTGGCCGACGGTCGCCGCCTGCTGGTCGCCGAGCACGCCGGCGATGGGGATGGCCTCGCGCAGGGGCCGCGAGGTACGTGTCTCGCCGTAGGCATCCGCGCTGGAGGACGGCTTGATGCTCGGCAGCATCGACCGCGGGATGTCGAAGAATCCCAGCAGTTCGTCGTCCCAGTCCAGCGTCTCGAGGTTCATCAGCATGGTGCGGCTGGCGTTGGTCACGTCCGTGGCGTGGATGCCGCCATCGGGACCGCCCGTGAGGTTCCACAGCACCCAGGCGTCCGTGTTGCCGAAGATGGCATGGCCCTGCTCCGCGGCTTCACGGACGCCGTCGACGTTCTCCAGGATCCACTGGATCTTGCCGCCGGAGAAGTACGTCGCGGGCGGCAGACCCGCCTTGCGGCGGATGACGTCGCCCTTGCCCGAACGCTCCAGGGCGGCGGCGATGGAGTCGGTCCGGGTGTCCTGCCAGACGATGGCGTTGTAGTAGGGGCGGCCGTTGCGCGGGTCCCAGACGACGGTCGTCTCCCGCTGGTTGGTGATACCGATCGCCGCCAGGTCGGCCGGCGACAGATTTCCGTGCCGGAGGGCGTTCTGGATCACCGAGTTGGTGCGCTCCCAGATCTCGACGGGGTCGTGCTCGACCCACCCCGATCGGGGAAGGATCTGCTCGTGCTCCAGCTGATGCTTCGCCACTTCGTTTCCGGCGTGGTCGAAGATCATGAAACGGGTGCTGGTGGTTCCCTGATCCACCGCGCCGACGAAGTCCGCCATGGCTGTGCCGCCTCTCCTGTCGGATGGGCTGGGGTTGTGGCCTCCGCGTGGTGCGCGGAGGGCTCGGTCAGCCTTCCGGGGCCGGAACGCGTCCGGGGAATCGCCCAGCCATGGGAGCCTGCTTCCGCCGGTTCGGGACCGGTCGTCGACTGCCCGGGTTGTCCAGAAAACAGCGTAGAACGGACGGCGGTGATCCGCGCGCGATGGGATGGGGTCCCGCCTTGTGCGAGGGTGCGCGGATGGCGCTCGGCGGGAAAAGTGCAGGTCAGAGACTTCTCGCGGGAGGTGCTGCGAGGACAGGGCCTTGCCGGCCCGCGCGCTCGACGGTTTCGCGCGGGGTGGGTTCGCGCGGGGAAGGTTCACGCGGGGAGGGCGAGGCTCGGCTCCCTGGAGTGGGTGTTCGGGAAGCTCAGGGTCCGGTAGACCGACACGCCTCCCGCCAGTTCTCTGCACGCCCGTGCCGCGGCGGTGGCGCGGTGCGGGCACGCGGGGTCGGCTGCGTCCAGTAGCACTCCCAGCGTCGTGCCGCTGTGTCCGACGGCCACGCCCAGTCCGCCGACCTCGCGGGAGATCTCCCGCATGCGCTCCAACGACCGTTTGTGCCGAAGGGATTGGTTCATCAGCGCGCTGCGGGTGGCGACCCGGCCGACCTCCGCGAGGTCACGGGAGCGTATGGCGCCGGTGAGCCGGTCCAGCAGGCGTGCGTACTCGTGCCGGTCCGCTGTCGTGAACGGTTTGGGGATGCGGTTGAAGTCGACGGTGTCGACCGCTCCGCCCTCGTCGATCCCCACCACGGTCATGGCCGGCAGGGATCCGAGGACGGCGCGCAGGCGCACGCTGCGGTGGTGGAAGGCGACGATACCCGGATAGAGCACGCCGTCGGTGGGTTCGATGCCTGCCAGGAGCCGCTCGATCCGGGCGGCGGGCATCGCGATGCCCAGGGCCTGTCCCACGGCCCGCGCCGTCGCGACCAGGTCGGCCGATGAGCTGGCCAGCCCCTTGCCCTCCGGGATGACGCTGTTGACGGTCAGCACCCCGCCGGTCGGCACCCCGCCGGTCGGCCGCGGAGCCTGCTCGACGATGGCGCGTGCCAGTTGCAGAGCCTTCCGCTTTCGGGCCGGCCGGACCACCACCCCGCTCATGTGCGGATCGGGGCGGAAGGTCGCCCTCGTCCAGCGCGCGACGGGCAGAGTGACGAGGAAGTCCCCGTCCTTCTCCGGCAGCACGCCTTGGAGCAGCTCGCCGAAGGTCCCGAAGGCGGTCCCCACTCCACTGCCGATCGTCCCTCCCGCCGGTTCTCCGCGTGGCGGACATCGTCGTGCCCCGGCCTCCTGGGTCGGCTTCACGGGACTCCTCCCTGGTGGCGCATCAGACGAAAGTGATAATCGTTTCTATCTGAGTCCCACACTGCGGGGCAAGTCCGGGCCCCGAGTCACAAACGGTCTTGACAATCATTTTCAATTAGTGTGATGCTCTCGGCTCGATCCGGTCGTCACCAGGCGCCGGGGACACCGACACCGTTCAGACCTACCTGTTCAAGCGGTTCCGGCACAGGGGCGGCTGACAGGAAGACGGGCATGCACACACACATAGCTGAAGCGATCAAGAAACCCGATCTCATCTCCCTGCGGCCGGACGTGATCTGTCTGCGGTTCGAGACGATGAAGATCTACTCGGCCCTGGGGGCGGTCCGCCATCTCCTGGAGTCGGGTGCCGTCCAACCCGGCGACACGCTCGTCGACAGTTCCAGCGGCATCTACGCACAGGCGCTGGCACTGGCCTGTCACCGCTACGGAATGCAGTGCCACATCGTGGGATCCACGACGGTGGACCGCACCCTCCGCGCGCAGTTGGAGATCCTCGGCGTCACGCTGGAACAGGTCCGGCCGTCGAAGAACCTGCGTCTCGACCAGGAACTGCGGGTGCGGCGAATCGCCGAGATCCTGGAGGCGAACCCCTCGTACCACTGGATGCGGCAGTACCACGACTCCATCCACTACCTCGGTTACCGCGACGTGGCAGCCACGATCGCCCGGGAGGTCCCCGACGGCCCCCTGGCCCTGGTGGGCGGTGTGGGCTCGGGCGCCTCGACCGGCGCCATCGCCACCTTTCTGCGCGAGGCCGGCCGGGATGTGTCCCTCGTCGGCGTGCAGCCCTTCGGCAGTGTCACGTTCGGCTCGGAGCACGTGTCGGACCCGGACATGATCATTGCCGGGATCGGCAGCGCCATCCCGTTCCGGAACGTCCGGCACGAGCTCTACGACAGGATCCACTGGGTCAACTTCGACTGCGCACTCTCCGGCGCTGTCGAACTCCTGCGGAGCAGCGGCATCTTCGCCGGCCTCTCGGCCGGCGCCGCGTACCTCACCACTCGTTGGGAACGCAGCAGGGACGCCTCCCGCACCCATGTCTTCATCGCCGCCGACACCGGTCACCGCTACGTCGAGAGCGCCTATGCCAGGCACGCGGAAGCCCCGGACATCGACACCCTCAAGCCGCACGAGATCACCTCGCTCGACGAACTCAGTCACCCCTGGTCGACGGCGTCGTGGTCCGACCTCCGTGTGCCGCGCGGGAGTTGAGTATGCCGACTCCCCGCCGCCACCGAACTCCCCGCACCGCAGCACGTACAACCCCGACGAGAGAACCCGAGATGCCACACCCCATGCCGCAGACCGTCGCGGAACTGACCGATGCCGTACTGTCGGGCGCCCACGGTCCCGACCCCAGGAATCTGGCCGTCACCAGCGCCTTCTGGCTTTACCACACCACCCGGCTCGCCGGGGGAGAGGTCACGTACCACAACCACTACCTCGTGCTCCGGGTCGGTCACACCTTCGGCGCCTGCTCCTTCGAAGCCGGCGAACTCGCCCCCGACTTCTGCGAGAACGCCTCCGGCCACACCCTCGACACGCTGCTGCGCAACGAGTCGGCCCCGGTCAGGGTCGCCGCACTCGACGCCTACCTCTCGCACGTGCGGCCGCACCGCGATGCGGCCGATGCCGAACCGGTCACCCTTCCGGCCGGGACGCCGGAGATCCGTGCCCGGGCCCGCGACGCCTCCATCGCCGGTCTCCTCGACATCGAGCCGGGTGCGAAGGTGGCCCTCATCGGTGTGGTCAACCCGCTCGTCGCGGCGATACGCGACCGCGGAGGTGTGTGCCTCCCCTGCGACCTCAATCTGCGCACCACCCAGTGGGGCGACCGGGTCGGCGACGACATGACCGAGGTGCTGGGCGAAGCCGATGCCGTCGTGGCCACCGGTATGACCCTGAGCAACGGCACGTTCGACCTGATTCTCGAGCACTGCCGGGAGCAGCGCGTTCCCCTGGTCGTCTACGCGCAGACGGGCAGTGCCGTCGCCCGTGCGTTCCTGTCCGGCGGAGTCACCGCTCTGAACGCCGAGCCTTTCCCCTTCTCGCAGTTCAGCGCCGACCCGACACCCATGTACCGCTACCGCGCCGACAAGCCGGTGCTCACGGGCGGGGACGGTTCGTGACCACCGACGCCAAGGGGGGCGCGACAGACCGCGAGACCGAGGAGGAGCCGCTTCCGGGCGACCTGAGGATGGCCCGTGCCCTGTGGCCCGTCCTGCTCGCCTCGGCCGTCGGCCTGCTGCCGTTCACCATCTTCAGCACCTACCTGGTGCCGATCGCGGACGAGGCGGGGAGCAGCGTCGCCGCGATGGGCGGACTGCGCGGACTCGGCGGCCTGGCCGCCCTGTTGGTCGGCACCGCGCTCGCCCCGTTCATCGACCGGGTGCGCAAGGAGTGGGCGGCCGCGGGCGGACTCGTCGCTCTCGGCGCCTCGTCGGCGTTCGGTGCGAGCGGGGACTTCGTCCTGCTGGCGGTGTTCTGTCTGCTGGTCGGCGCGAGTACGTCCGTACTGAACCCGGCCCTCACCGCGGCGGCCGCCGACCGCTTCGGTAGGGGCAAGGCGGCCGGCCGGGCGGCGACCCTGGTCACGGCGGTGCAGTCGATGACCGCCATGCTCGCGGCGCCGGTCGTGGCCCTGCCCGCCCTCCTCTGGGGCTGGGAGGGAGACCTCCTCGCCGTGACCGCGGCCTCGCTTCTCCTCGCCGTGGTCTTCCTCGCACGGGCCGAGCCGAAGAGGGCCGAGGAGAGCGGGAAGGAACAACGCCTGGGCTATCTCGCCTCGTTCAGGGCACTCGGAGCGGTGCGCGGAGCTGTGCCCCTGCTTCTCATCTCCCTGCTGCGCACCGCGGTCTTCATGGGCTACCTCGCCTATCTGGCAGCCTTCTACGCCGACCGCTTCCGGCTCGACCCCGGGCTCTTCGCGTTCGTCTGGACGCTGAGCGGCGCGTCGTACTTCCTGAGCAACCTCCTCACCGGGCGCCTCACGAACTCCGCCGAACCCCGGATCAGTACCGAACGCCTGCTGGTCATCGGCCTCGTCGGTGCGCTGGTGTCGGTCGTGGGCTTCTACTTCACCCACTGGCTGCCGCTCGCCCTCACGCTCACCTCGCTCCACGCGGCGAGCCATGCCGTCGTGGCCGCGTGCGCCGTCAGTCTCCTGGTACGGCGCTGCGGCTCGCTGCGCGGCTCGGCCCTGAGCGTCAACGCCGCGGGCCAGAGCCTCGGGGTCTTCGTCGGCGCGGCCCTGGGCGGCGCCGGCCTCGGCCTGGCGGGCTTCCCCGGCATCGCCGCCGCCTTCGGCGCCCTCGTCGTCGCGGCACTCGGCGCGGCCGTCGTGGTGTCCCGCCAAGGCGTCCAGGAACGGGAGCAGGAGGCGGCCGACTCCGCGTAGCCGACAAGTCCTCGGGTCGTACCGTCCGCCAGTTGTCACAGACCACGCACGCGACCTCCTCCCGAACATGTTTCCTCCTCCCGACAGTGAAAGGCCGGCTCCATGCCTCCGCCCGCGATCTCCTCACCGCCGGTCGGCACCGGCGGTACCGGGTCAGCCGACGTCCCACCCTCCGCACGCGCGGCGGGTGTCAGGGGCCGGCTCGCCTCGCGTCAGGGCCTGTCGGCCGCCTGCGTCGTCCTGCTCGCTGTCCTCCTCGTCTCCGTCGTCGTGGCCGTCGGTCTGGGATCCGCGGTGATCACGCCGGGGGAGACCGCCCGGTATCTGTGGGCGGCTCTCAGCGGCGGACACATCGCGGCTGACGAGGTGACGACGTATCAGATCATCTGGCAGATCCGTACACCGCGGGTCCTGACCGCGGCCCTCGTGGGCGCGGGGCTGAGTGCGGTCGGCGTCGCCATCCAGGCCCTGGTGCGCAACGCCCTCGCCGACCCCTTCGTCCTCGGCGTCTCCTCAGGGGCGTCCGTCGGCGCCGTCGGCGTCACGGTCACCGGCGGCCTTGCGGCGCTCGGCATCTACGCGGTGTCCGCCGGCGCCTTCATCGGCGCCCTGGTGGCGGCGGTCCTGGTCCACGCGGCCGCATCCAGCCGGGGCACGCTCTCACCGCTGCGTCTGGTCCTGACCGGAGTGGCCATGTCGCTCGGTTTCCAGGCGGTGATGAGCGTGATCATCTACGCCGCCCCGGACAGCGAGGCGACCAGCATGATCCTCCACTGGACGATGGGCAGCTTCGGCGCCGCGAGCTGGGGCTCGCTGCCCGTCGTCTGCGTCGCCGTCCTGCTCGGTCTGGCCGTGCTCCACCGGCACGGCCGGGTGCTGGACGTCCTCGCCCTCGGGGACGAGACGGCCGCGAGCCTCGGGGTCGGCCCCGACCGGCATCGCAAGGGCCTGCTTGTGATCGTCTCGCTCGTGACGGGTGTGATGGTCGCCGTCAGCGGTGCCGTCGCCTTCGTCGGACTGGTCATGCCACATGTCGTGCGCATGGTCGTCGGGGCCGCCCACGCCCGGGTGCTGGCCGTCGCCCCTCTGGCTGGGGCGATCTTCATGGTGTGGGTCGACCTGGTGTCGCGGACGCTCGTGGCACCCCGTGAGCTGCCGCTGGGCGTCATCACCGCACTGGTCGGAGTGCCGGTGTTCATCATGCTGATGCGTCGCAAGAGCTATCTGTTCGGGGGTCGTTGAGATGGATCTGACACTCGACGGGCTCTCGGTGGTGACCGATGGCAGACGTCTGGTGCGCGACCTCACGCTGCGGGTGGACAGCGGCCGGGTCGTGGGCCTGGTCGGCCCGAACGGCAGCGGCAAGTCCACCGCGCTGCGCTGTGTGTACCGGGCGCTTCGCCCCAGCACCGGCACGGTGTGGGTGGGCGAGGACGATCTCTCCCGTCTCGCGATGCGCCGCAGCGCGCAGACCGTCGCCGCCATGACCCAGGACGGCGCCGTCGACCTCGACTTCACGGTCGAGGAACTCGTCGCCCTGGGACGTACGCCCCACCTCCAGGGAAATCAGGCACTCGGCCGACGGGAACGGGAGCTGTGCGAGCGGGCGATGGACCGGCTCGACATCCGCCACCTCGCCCGGCGCGGGGTGCTCACCCTCTCGGGCGGGGAGCGTCAGCGCGTCCTGCTGGCCCGGGCTCTCGTCCAGGAGCCGAAGATCCTCGTACTCGACGAGCCGACCAACCATCTCGACGTACGCCACCAGGTCGAGCTGCTCTCGCTCCTGCGCGGCTCGGGGCTCACCGTCCTCATCGTCCTGCACGACCTCAACCTGGCCGCGGCGGCCTGCGATCGCATCGGCGTCCTCTCCGACGGCCGCCTGGTGACGGCGGGTTCGCCCGCCCGTGTCCTCACCCCGGAACTCGTCGACGAGGTGTTCGGCGTCGAGGCCAGCGTGGTGCCCCACCCGCTCACGGGCGCTCCCCAACTGCTGTATTCGCTCAACTCCTCCTCGTGAAAGGCACATCCACCAGATGCGTATGAATCGATCGTCCGGCGCGGTGTCCCGCGGCACCGCCCTCGGATCCGCGCTCGCCGCCGTCCTGCTGCTCAGCGGCTGCGGTGCCGAGGTCGGGACGGACGCCGAGGCGTCCGACAAGGTCACCGTGAAGCGCTGCGGCGAGCCGGTCGAGTACACGACCCCGAAGCGTGCCGTGGCCTACGAGGGCGGCAGCGCCGACAAGCTGTTCAGCCTCGGCCTGACCGAGCACGTGCACGGCTATGTGATGCCGCCGGCGAACCCGCCGGTGAGCGAGTCCCCCTGGGCGTCCGAGTACGCCAAGGTGAAGATGCTCAGCGACGACCTCCTCAACAAGGAACTGGTGGTGGAGGCCAAGTCCGACTTCGTCGTGGCCGGCTGGAACTCCGGCTTCAAGGACGAGCGGGGCATCACCCCGGAGATCCTGGACCAGCTCGGAATCCAGAGTTTCCTGCACACCGAGAGCTGCTTCAACTACCCCGAGTACCCCGAGAAGGTCACCCCGTTCGAAGGCCTCTACACCGACCTCGACCGGCTGGGCACGATCTTCCGGGTCGAGGACAGGGCGGACAAGGTCGTCGCCGGCCTGAAACACCGCGTCGAGGCGGTCGCGGAACAGGCGCCCCAGGGTGACCCGGTGCCGGTCTTCCTCTACGACTCCGGTACCGATCAGCCGTTCACCGCGGGCAATCAGGTCCCGCCCAACGACATCATCAGGACCGCGGGCGGCAGGAACATCTTCGACGGACTCGACCAACGCTGGACCCAGGTGAACTGGGAGGCGGTCGCCGCGGCCGAACCCGAGGTCATCATGATCCTCGACTACGGCGACCTGCCGGCCCGGAAGAAGATCGACTTTCTGAGGAAGTCCCCGCACACGAGGGAACTTCCCGCGGTCAAGAAGAACAACTTCTTCGTCCTCGACTACAACGAGGGCATCAGCGGACCGAGGAACATCGACGGCCTGGAGAAGTTCTCGAAGTACGTGCGGACACTCCGCAGTTGACCCCACGTCGGCGGTCGGCCCATCCGATCGGTGAAGCTGTCACAGAAGCTGGTCGATGGTGAAGGGGAGGGACCGCAGCCGGCGGCCGGTGGCGTGATGGATCGCGTTGCCGATGGCTGCCGCCACGCCGACCAGGCCGATCTCCCCGACACCCTTGGTGCCGGCCTTCGTCGCGCGGTCGGGAGTGCCGCAGAAGATGACCTCCATGTCGGGAACGTCGGCGTTGACGGGCATCAGGTAGTCGCCGAACGTGGGGTTGGCGATACGGCCGGTGCCCTCGTCGGTCTCGGTCGCCTCGAACATCGCCTGGCTGATGCCGCCGACGGTGCCGCCGACGATCTGGCTGGTGGCCGTCTTCTCGTTGAGGATGCGCCCGCCGTCGATGGCGGAGACCACCCGCCTGACCCGCAGCAGGCCGAGCCCGGGATCGATGCGGATCTCGACGAACTTGGCTCCGAAGGCACCGGAGGGAGCCATGCCGATCTGCTGCCCGTCGGGCGGGGTACTGCGGCCGTCGGCGCTGACCTCCTCCAGGCCGTGGCGGGCGAGGATGTCGGTGTAGGGCTCGCCCTGGTCCGGAGCGCTGATGCGGTGGAGCCGTCCTTCGCCGACGGTGACGTCGTCCGCCGAAGCACCGCGCAGTGGCGACTTGTCGTCGTCGCGCACGATGTCGAGCAGTTCGTGGACGAGGTTGTCGCACGCGGTGTGGATCGCGTTGGCCAGCGCTGAGGTCAGGCCGGAGCCGCCGGCCTGGGGTGCGTAGGGCATGTCGGAATCGCCGAGGTCGAAACGGACCCTGCTGATCTCCAGCCCGAGGAGTTCGGCGGCGAACTGCGTCATCACGGTGTAGGTTCCGGTGCCGATGTCGGTGGCGGCACTGCGGACATACGCCGAGCCGTCGCGGCGCAGGGACGCCCGCGCCTGGCAGGGAGCCTGGTAGAACGGGTAGGACGCACCGGCCATGCCGTACCCGACGAGCCATCGGCCGTCGCGCATCGAGCCGATGTCGGGCGTACGGCGCGACCAGCCGAACCGCTCCGCACCCTGGGTGTAGCAGTCGCGGAGGGCCTTGCTCGACCAGGGCAGACCGAGCAGCGGGTGGTCTTCGGCGTAGTTGCGCAGACGGAGTTCCAGCGGGTCCATGCCGATGGCGTGGGCGGCCTCGTCGATGGCGGATTCCAGGGCGAAGTTGCCCTGGCCTTCGGCGGGGGCGCGCATGGAGCCGGGGCACGGGATGTTCAGCCGGGCCTGCCGGTCGCGGGTCACGACATTGGGGCACGCGTAGGACACCGCCGAGCAGGAGGAGACCGGCTCGAAGTCGTCGTCCTCCATCGCCACCGACGAGATGCCGTGGTGCTCGATGGCGACGAGGTTCCCGGCCCTGGTGGCCCCGATCCTGATCTGCTGGACGCTGTTGGGGCGATGTCCGACCGAGGTGAACATCTGCGGTCGCGTCAGCACCAGTTTCACGGGGTGCCTGACCTCGCGGGCGGCCAGCGCGGTCAGGATGACGTGGGACCACACCCGCAGCCCGGCACCGAAGCCGCCGCCGACGAACGGCGCGAGCACCCGGATGCCGCTCTCGGGTACGCCGAAGACCGCGGCGAGTGTCGTGCGTACGTTGTGGGGCCACTGCGTGGAGTCGTGCACGGTGACCGAGTCGCCGTGCCATGAGGCGATGGTGCTCATCAGGCCGAGCGGATTGTTGGTGTTGTCGGGCGTCGTGTAGCGCCCCTCGACCACGACGTCCGCCTCGGCGAAGCCGGCGGACACGTCTCCCCGCTCCGAGTCCAGACCCCAGGGATTGTCCAGGATCTCCGCGTTCGGATCCTCCACGTCGAGCAACGCCTCGGTCGGCTCGTACTCCACGCGTACCAGGGACGCGGCGTGCCGCGCCTGCTCGGCGCTGTCGGCCACCACGATCGCGATGTGCTGGCCGTAGTGGAGAATCCGGTCGTCCTGCATGGGGGCCGGTGGCGACGACCCGAGCTGTGTCATCGGTCCGCGCGGCAGCTGGGGAGCGGTCAGATGGGTGATCACCGTCAGGACGCCGGGTGCGGACTGCGCGTCGGAGGCGTCGATCCTGCGGATGCGGCCCGCGGCGATCGTGCTCCCTACCAGAGCGGCGTGCACCATGCCGGGATAACTGAAGTCGTTGGGGTAGTGGGCGCCACCGGTGACCTTCAGCGGTGCGTCCACGCGCTCGATGCCTTCCCCGACGACCGTGCGACCGGGGGATTCGAGGGTGGTCATGACGGGGCTCCTGCAACGGTCTCGAGCGTGCGCACCAGGGTGCGCTTGGCCAGATCCACCTTGAACGCGGTGCCCGGCAGCGTCTGCGCGCCTTCCAGGGCTGCCTCCGCGGCCATCCGGAAGCGTTCGTCGCCCGCCGGTGCTCCTCGCAGTACCTCCTCGGCGCCCCAGGCCCGCCACGGGACCGTGCCGACGCCGCCCAGCCCGATCCGTGCGTCGCGGATGGTGTCGCCTTCGAACTCCAAGGCAACGCCGGCCGAGGTCAGCGCGAACTCGTAGGACACCCGGTCCCGGACCTTCAGGTAGTGGGACCTGGTTCCCTCCGGCAGCAGCGGAATCTCGACCTCGGTGATCAGCTCACCGTGGTTCAGCACGTTCTCGATGTGCGGTGTCGAACCGGGTTCCCGGTAGAACCGCGTCAGGGGGACCGACCGGGGGCCGTCCTGGCCCTGGATATGAACGATGACGTCCAGCGCCACGAAGGGGATCGCGACGTCCGAGGCGTGCAACGCGATGCACTGATCGCTCGTGCCCAGGATGGCGTGCATGCGCTGGAAGCCTGTGATCGCGGCGCAGCCGGACCCGGGGTCGCGCTTGTTGCAGGCCCCTACGGTGGGGTCCCTGAAGTAGCGGCACCGGGCACGCTGCAACAGGTTGCCGCCGATGGTGGCCATGTTCCTCAGCTGGGTGGAGGCTCCGAGCAGAAGCGCCTCACGCACGAACGGAAGCCGTTCGCGCAGCACGGCATCCGCTGCCAGTTCCTCCATCGTCGTCAGCGCACCGACGTGCACCGACGACTCGGCATGCATGATCCCCTTCAGCGGCAGCCGGGTGATGTCGACCAGGCGCTCAGGATCCAGGACGCCGTCCTTCATCAGGTCCAGCTGGGTCGTGCCTCCGGCCAGGAATGACGTTTTCGGGTCGGCCGTCACGGCCGCGACTGCTTGCTCGGTCTCGGCGGGCCGAACGTACTCAAAGGGACGCATCATCAGCCCTCCGATACGACGTCGCGGATTGCGGCACGGATATTCGGATAGGCACCGCAGCGGCAGATGTTCCCGCTCATGAATTCGCTGATGTCCTCGTCCGTGCCCGCCCGGCCCTCGGCCTCCAGGCACACGGCCGACATGATCTGCCCAGGGGTGCAGTAGCCGCACTGGAACGCGTCACGGCGTGCGAAGGCGGCCTGCATCGGGTGCGGCTCACCGTTGTCGGACAGGCCTTCCACCGTGGTGATCTCGCGGCCTTCGTACTGGGCGGCCAGCGCGAGGCAGGACACGATGCGTTTCCCGTCGACGAGCACGGTACAGGCACCGCAAGCGCCCTGGTCACAGCCCTTTTTCGCCCCGGTCAGCACCAAGTGATCACGCAGAGCGTCGAGAAGGGTCACGCGCGAGTCGAACCGCAGGCGATACGCATCGCCATTGATGTTCAGGGTGACCTCTACCGTGGGAATTTCCGGTGTGGTTTCGCCCGGGCGCGCTTGAGTATCGGCGTGCTTCATAGCGCCTCAATTCGATTGGAAACTGCCCGGGGCGATGGAATGGGCGCGCTTCGCCATCCGGCGCAGTATCCGAAAAAGTCTAGAACCGGATCGGGGGGCCCGCATTTTCTGGCGGTGAGGGTCCGGGCGGGGCGGGGGCGCGCCGACCCGGTTCGTACGGTGGGTGCGCGTTCGTGAATTCCCCGACAGGGGTGGGGAGTTGGGTCGCCGGGCCGCTCTGGGCGGGGCGGCGGAGTTGATCAGGGAGGAATCGCCGGCCTGCCCCTGGTTGCCGGCCGCCCGGCAGCGACGGTTCGAGCGGCCTACTGAGCGCCGGCCGGGGCCCGTCCTGCGGCCCTCGGGCCGGCGCGGCGCACGCTCCACTCGGCGAGCGGCCGCAGGGCGTCGACCAGCGACCGGCCGTCCGGGGTCGGCCGGTAGCGGATCTGCACGGGCGTGCTGGGGATGACCGTGCGCTCGATGAGTCCCGCGGTCTCGAGTTCCTTCAGGCGCTGGGAGAGCAGCCGGTCGGAGATGCCGTCGATCATCGCGCGGTACTCGCCGAAGCGCCGGGCCCCTCGGTCGGCGGCCTGCAGTACCGAGCCCGTCCAGCGGCGTCCGATCAGTTCGATGGTGCCCTCGAAGCTCGGGCAGGTGTCGTCATGAATGGAGTCCACTTACAAAAGATTAGCAGCTTACTCATTGTTTGGCTGTGAGGTCGGTCCCGCGCACCGTGGACGCATGACCGACTACGAACGCCCACTCTCCTTCGGAGTGAGCCTCGATCCCTCTGCCGGAGCGTGGGGGCGGACCCTGCGCGTCGCGCGCATGGCGGAGAGCTCGGGCCTCGATCACCTCGCCGTCCAGGACCACCCCTACCAGCCCGGCCACCTCGACACCTGGACCCTGATCTCCCATCTGTCCGCGACCACCGACCGCATCTCCTTCCTCACGGACGTCGCCGACCTCCAGCTGCGCCCGCCGGTGATGCTCGCCAAGGCCGCCGCGTCCCTGAGCGTGCTCACCGACGGACGGCTCCAGCTCGGCGTCGGCGGGGGCGGCATCCCCGAGGCCATCGCCTCGATGGGCGGCCCCGCGCGACGCGGCCAGGACATGGTGGCGTTCGCCGAGGAGTCCCTGGGGATCCTGCGGACGGCCCTGGCCGGAGGTGTCGTACAGCTGCACAGCACGTACCACTCCGTGGACGGATACCGTGCCGGACCGGTGCCGCCGGAGCCCGTCGGGCTCTGGCTCGGCGCCCAGAAGCCCCGGATGCTCGCCCTCGTCGGCCGGTCGGCGGACGGGTGGATCTCTCCGCTGAACCTCTATGTGCCGCCGCACGAGGTGCCCTCCCGGCAGCGGATCATCGACGAGGCGGCCGCCGAGGCAGGCCGCGACCCGCGGACGCTGCGACGCGTGTACAACGTGACCGGGGTGATCGGTACCCATGCGGAGGGCCCCGGCCTCGTCGGCGATGTGCGGCGGTGGGTGGACACCCTCGCTGAGTGGGCCGTGGACCTCGGCTTCGACACCTTCGTGTTCTGGCCCGCCACCGATCCCGAACGGCAGCTCGCACTCTTCGCCGACGAGGTGGTGCCGGCAGTGCGGCAGCGCGTCGACGCCCTCCGGAGCGCGCGATGAACCGCACCCTCTCGACCGTGCCCACCGAGCTGGCGGGCAAGGTGGTCACCCCCGACGACCGGCGCTACCGACTGCTCCGCTCCACGTACACCACCATCGGCCGGCCGGCCGCCGTCGTCCTGCCCGAGTCCGCGGACGACGTCGCGGCGGCCCTGCGGCTCGCGCGTGACACGGGTCTTCGGGTGGCGGTCCGCAGCGGCGGGCACGGTCTGTCCGGCCGCGGGACCAACCACGGCGGGCTCGTCATCGACCTCACCGCGCTGCACCGGGTCGACGTCCTCGACCGTGGCTCCCGTCTCGTCCGCGTCGAGGCGGGCGCCCGCTGGGCCCACGTCGCTCAGGCGCTCGCCCGGCACGGGCTCGCCATCAGCTCCGGCGACCACGGAAACGTCGGCGTCGGAGGCATCGCCACCGGGGGCGGCATCGGCTGGCTCGTACGGCAGTACGGCCTCACCATCGACCGCATCCGTGCCGTCGAGGTCGTCCTGCCCGACGGAACGGCAGTACGGGCCGATGCCGATGTCGAGCCCGACCTGCTGTGGGTGATGCGCGGGGCCGGCGCGGGGGCAGGTATCGCGGTCGCCTTCGAGATCGAAGCCATGGAGCTTCGTGACGTCGGCTACGCACAACTGGTCATGGCGGTGGACCCGACCGGGGAGACGCTGCGGCGCTGGGCCGACACCATGGCGCACGCGCCGCGCGAGCTGTCGACGGCGGTGATGCTGTCCACCCAGGGCGCCACCACTGCCGCGGTCATCACCGCCGTCGTGGCCTCGGACAGTCCGTCCGTCATCCGCCGCACCGTCGAACCGCTGCTCGGAATCGGGGACGTGATGGCACAACAGGCCCACGTCGTGCCCTACACAGAGCTGGTCCCGATGCTTCATCTGCACGCCAACTCCGGGCAGATGCGCTCCAGCACGACCAACGGACTGTTCACCGACATGACCCCGGACGCAGCCCGGGCCTTGGTCGCCGCGTCCGCGGCCCCCGCTCCCGTCCTGGTTCAACTGCGTTCGCTCGGCGGTGCGACGCACGATCCTTCTCCCTCGGCCATGGCGTTCCCCCACCGCCACCAGAACACCCTTGTCGTCGCCTCGGCGTTCCCGCCGGACGACCACCCCACGCTGGCCGCCGCCTGGACCCCGATTGCCCCGCTCACCGACGGCGCCTACGTGAACTTCGAGAGCGACCCCGACGAGGTGACGTTCGCACGGGCCTATCCCGGTCCGACCGGCACGCGCGTCGCGGAGTTGTGGGAACGCTACGACCCGGACGGAGTTCTGCGCCCCGGGCCGCGGGCTTGATGGCCTTAGCCCCGAGGCGGTGCCGCGGGCGCCCCGCGTCCCCGCCGTCCGATGCTGTGCGCCGAGCACCCCCGTGGAGAGCAACGAGGACGTCCAAGAGCGCCACTCCTCTACACCACCGGGCGGGACACCGTCCGACATATCCGCAACCACCGTACAATAACCCCGGGCTCGGTCACAGTGGAGGGGTGTGGACAACGCTCGCGCCGCTCATGGGCGTCGTACTCGGCGGGCTGACATCGTTTGCGGCCCAGTTCTGGCAGGGACGCGCCTCGGAGCGCATGGAAGCGCGACGCAGCCGGCGTGAGCGCGCCGAGGGGCGCCGTACCGAAGCCCTCACCCACCTGATCGATTTCCTGTCAGCGGTGCAGGAAGCCGAACGGGTGGCAGTGGACCGCTACCACTTCAACCTGACCGACGAACAGTGGCAGGCCCGAGCCAAGCAGGCCGTCGACAGGCTGTGGGTGGCCCAGAAGACGCTTCACCTGTTGTGCACGTCCGAGGTCAACGAGGCGGCACGACGTGTCGCCTTCGCCGTTCAGAACGTGATTCGAGACGGACCGCGCGATCCGGGGGAGCCGCAGGACGAGAAGGTCTGGGCGTGCATCAGCCCGAGCCGGCGGGCCTTTCTGGACGCGGCGGCCGCGTACTTGTGACGGAGGTGGCGGGGGGCGCGGATCACGCGGACCACGCCACACCCCACACGAGCCCGCCCCGCCACGGCGAAAGGGGCGCCTGCCCCCCCGGCAGGCGCCCCCGTCCTCACCTCAGCGTCCGGCCCGCACCTGACCCGGGCCCTCGATCATCGCCGCCAGCACCGACCGCCAGTCCTCGCCCGGGAGTTCGGCCAGGGACCTGGCCAGTCGGTCGGCCCGGTAGTGCCACCGGTGGTCGAGGTCCGGGTGCACCCGGTCGACGAGGCTGATCTCGCTGTCGGTTCCGAGCAGCCGGCCCAGCTCGGCCGCCAGCTCCGCCCACCCGACGTGACCGCTCACGGCGTTGGCCGTGCCGTGGACCGGTGTGTCAAGGCAGGCGGTCACCGCGCGGGCCAGCGCGGACGCGTGGACCCAGGGCGCGCCGTGCCAGTCGTGGCCCTCGGCGCCGGGACCGGGGACCTGGATCGGGTCTCCCGCCTGTGCCGCCTGGTAGAGCATTCCGGTGGCTCCCCAGCGCAGTTGGTCCCGAAGACGGTCGTGCGGACCCCACACGATCGGCGAGCGGACCACGCTCGCGCCGCCGCGGCCCTCGGTGCCGGCGGCGCGCAACAGCAGCTGTTCGCAGTCGAGTTTGGCCTGCCCGTACGCGGTCAGCGGTTGCTGAGAGGCCGCGTCCTCGACCACCTGCCGGTCCGCGGGCTTCCCGTACGCGTCCACGCTGCTGACGAACACGAACGGTCCGCGGCTCCAGGCCGCGACCATCGCCTCCATCGCGGCCACGTCCACCTCGGGTCGGGTGAAGGTGCACGCGGCGTGGATCACCGCGTCCGCGCTCTCCACCGCGGCGCGCAGGCCGTCCAGGTCGTTGAGATCGCCCTCGACGACCTCGACACCGTCGCCGGCGACGAGGTGCGCGGACTCGGGCCGGGCCAGGGCGAGCACGGGCCGTCCCTGGGCGGCCAGTTCACGCAGGACGAAGGCGCCGACACCGCCGGTGCCGCCCGTTACCAGCACGGTGCCCTCGCGGACCCGACGCTTGCCGGCCGCCGGTGCGGCGGTGGCGACGACGGCCGCACGCTCGCTCTCCCGCTCGTCCAGCAGCGCGGCCAGCGCCCGGGGTGTCCGGCACTGCATCACATCGAGCCCGGTCACCGGCAGTGTGAGGCCGGTACGCAGCCGTTCGGCCAGTTGCACGGCGACCAGCGAGTGACCGCCGAGGACGAAGAAGTCGTCGTCCGGCGCGGGTACCCGGCCCAGCAGTTCGGCGAAGGCCGCCGTCACCGCGTGCGCACGAGGCCCCTGCGGGGCGGGTACCGCGGCCGCGCCGGGCAGGCGCGCCGCATCCAGCGAGCCGTCGGCGGTCCGCGGCATCGCGTCCAGCAGCGTCACCGCGGCAGGAACGCTCTCCCGCGGCAGGGCCGCCCGGAGGTCGGAACGCAGCTGCGCGGGGGAGGGGCCACCCGTCTCCCGCAGGACCGCGTAGGCGATCAGCGGACCGGCGGCCGGTACGGGTACGGCGGCGTCGGCGATCCGGGAATCCGCCCGCAGACGCGCCTCGGCCGGATGGCAGTCGTCGGCCACGATCGCCTGAGGACCACCGCCGAGCCGTGAGAGCGTCAGACCCGGATCGGCCGCGACCGCGGACAGCAGGGCGCCGAAGTCGTCCGCCAGCCGGTCTCCCGCGGCGGAGTCCAGCGCCGACTGCCCGAACTGGACGATGCAGGCAGGGGAGTCGGAGTCCACGAGCCCGAACGACAGGTCGAACTTCGCCTCGTCGAGCCCGATGTCGACCGGCTCGGCGACCGTTCCCGGCAGCCGGAGCGCGGTGGGTTCCCGCAGGACGTCGGCGGACACCCGTACCAGTGCCGTACCGTCGGCGCCCCGCGCGCCGGCGCCGAGCCGCTCCAGGATCAGGTCGAACGGCACGTCCCGGTGCTGTTGGGCCTCCAGCAGCGCGTCCCGTACGCGCTCGACGAGCGTCCCGAAGTCCGGGTCGCCCGACAGATTCACCCGTATCGGAAGGGTGTTGACGCACAACCCGACGAGGTTCCGCATCGCCGCGCCCTCGCGGTGGGTGCCGGCGCAGCCGATGACCAGGTCCTCCTCACCGGTCATCCGGTGCAGCGCCGCGAAGGAGGCGGCGAGGGACACGGTGAACAGGGTCGCCCGGCGCTCTCGGCCGATCTCTCGCAGGGCCGGCAGGACATGGGCGTCCAAGGCAGTGGTCCGGGCGACCGCGGCCCGCCCGCCCGGGCTGTGCGCGGGCCGGGGCAGACGTACGGGAGTCGCTCCCGCGAGGCGGCGCACCCAGTGGTCGAGGCCCTCGCCGACACGCTTCGCCGCCGCGTGTTCCCGGCGGGCGAAGTCCGCGTACTGCGGCGGCTCGGGCTGCGTGTGCGGGCGTTCGTCCACGGCCGCGGCGTACAGCTGGGACAGCTCGTCGGCGACCGTCTCCAGCGAACCGCCGTCGATGGCGATGTGATGGAACGTCAGCAGCACCGTGTGATCCTGCGGGCCGTGCCGCACCACCAGGGCGCGCGGCAGCGGACCGGCGGACAGGTCGAACGGACGGCGTGCTTCCTGGTTGAGGACACGCATGCCGTCGTCGTCGCTCTCCACCACGAGGACATCCATCGCGTCGGGTGCGGCGAGCACCTCCTGGTACGCCTCGTCGCCGCGCTGCCCGTAGCGGGTGCGCAGGATGTGGTGACGGCGGACGAGCCCGGTGAGCGCGGCGGTCAGCGCGTCGATGTCGAGCGGCCCGCGCAGCCGGGTGGCGAAGGGCACGCTGTACAGCGAACCGCCCTGGCCGAGACGGTCCATCAGCCATATACGCCGCTGGGCGTGCGAGAGCGGCGCGGAGGACGGCTTGCGGACCGCGGAGGGTGCGGGAGCGGCCGGGCGGCTGCCGGCGCGGGCACGTGCCCGGCGCAGCAGCTCCTCCTGGAGGGCGGCGGAACTCGGGGTCATGTCAGTGGCCATGGGTGGTGTCCTCGGACGCGTCGGGGTGGAGGTCGCTGTGGTCGGCCAGCAGCGCGCGTTCCACCAGCGCCGCGTGTCCGGCCACCGTGGGCGTGGCGAAGAAGTCGGGCAGGGACAGCTTCACCCCGAGCTCCTCGCGCAGATCGTCTGTGACGACGAGGGCGAGCAGGGAGTGCCCGCCGAGGGCGAGGAAGTCGGCGTCCGGCCGGTTCACCTCGCAGCCCAGACTGCGGCTCCACACCTCGGCGACCGCCTGCTGCAACGGGCTCAGCGGCTCGATCGTGCCGCCGTCGGCGGGAGCGCTGTGCAGAGCGGTGAGGGCGCGGCGGTCCACCTTGCCGGAGACGGTCAGCGGCAGCCGCTCCACGAAGCTCAGTTCGTCGGGGACCAGATGGGCGGGCAGCCGCTCGGCGAGCCGGGTCCTGAGCGTCTCGGCGCCGGGCACGGGCCCGGGCGCGGCGACGACGAAGGCGGCAAGACGAGCGTCGTCCTCGGCGGCCCGGCGCACGGTCACCGCGGCGTCGTCCACTTCCGGCTGCTCACGCAGGATGTGCTCGATTTCGCCGGGCTCGATCCGGAATCCGCGGACCTTGACCTGGTCGTCGGCGCGGCCGTGGAAGTCCAGCAGTCCGTCCGGACGGGCCGAGACCACATCGCCGGTGCGGTAGAGACGGCCCAGGGACACATGGTCCACGAAACGCTCCGCCGTCAGCTCGGGGCGGCCGGCGTAGCCGCTCGCCAACCGGCTGCCACCGATCCACAGTTCGCCGTGCTCGCCGGCCGCGACCGGCTGCCCGTCCGCGTCCAGGACGTGGGTGACGGCCCCCGCGATCGGGCGGCCGATGGGCACCGGGCCGTCGCAGTCCGCGTCCGTCACGCGGTGGGCCGTGGCGAACGTCGTGGTCTCGGTCGGGCCGTAGCCGTTGACCAACTCCAGCCAGGGGAAGGCGCGCAGCACTGCGCGGGCGTGTTGGGACGCCATCGCCTCGCCGCCCACCACGACCGTACGGAGCAGCGAGAACAGGCGCGAACGCCGAGCGGCCAGCTGGTGGAACAGTGCGGTGGTGAAGAACGCCACGCTCACGCCGTGCCGTTCCACCTGCTGCGCCAGATCCTCGAAGGAGGGCCGCTCGGCGGTGCACACCACGACCGCCGCGCCGTTGGCCAGCGCCGACCACACCTCGAACGTCGAGGCGTCGAAGGTGGCGGGGGAGTGGAACAGCACCCGGTCGCGTGCCGTGACCGTCGCATACGTCGGGGCGGTGACCAGTCCCGCGATGCCGCCGTGGGTGACGGTGACGCCCTTGGGCAGTCCGGTGGATCCGGAGGTGAACAGGACGAGCGCGGCCGCGTGCGGGGCGTGTCCGGCAAGGGCCGACTCCTCGCCCGTCAGCAGCGGTTCGTCGGGCAGGGCGAGGGTGGGACCGGCCGTGTCGATCGCTTCGAGCAGCTTGCTGTCGCCGACGGTCAGGGTCACCCCGGCATCGGCGAGCATGGCGTCCGTACGGGGGCGGGGGTGGGCCGGATCGAGCGGCACACAGGCCGCGCCCGCCCACCACAGGGCGAGTTGGGCGACGACGGTTCTGGCCGAGCGCGGCACGAGCAGGCCCACGCGGTCACCGGGTCTGACATCGTGCGCGCGCAGGTGGGCCGCCAGAGAACGCGCCGAGGTGACCAGCTGCGCATACGTCAGCGTGGTGTCGCCGTCCATCACGGCCAGGGCGTGCGGTGTCTCATCGGCGTGCCGCGCCACGAGCGCGGGCAGACCTTCGGCGGAAGCAGCGGAAGCAGCGGAAGAAGCGGAAGCGGCGGATACGGAGTCGGCGGACACGCGTTGTTCCTCCGGGGTGTTCGGGATGTGGGCGTGAGTGAGGACGGCCGGCATCTCAGATCGCCGCCGTCGTGGCGGCACGGCGCTTGTCCAGCACGGCGGCCACCGCTCGCAGGTCCGGCTGACGCAGCAGTTCCGGCGCGCGCAGACGGACGCCGGTCTCCTTCTCGATCGCGGCCAGCAGCCGGGACGCGACGAGGGAAGTGCCGCCGGCCGCGGCGAAGTCGTCGCCGAGACCGGCGCCGGGGGAGTCCAGCAGATCGCGGACCAGCCGCAGGACGAGACGCTCGCTGTCCGTCGCGCCGTCGTCCGAACGGCTCTCGCCCGGACCGTCGTTGCCCGAGGGCCCGGCCGGCCGGGCGGGCTCGGCGGCCGTGCGCAGCAGCGCTGCCCGGTCGACCTTGCCGTTGGCGTCGAGGGGGAAGGCGTCCACGATGCGCACGGCCGAGGGCACGGCCTGCTCGGGCAGCCAGGCACGCACCGCGCTCAGGAGCGCGTCCGTGTCAGGGGCGGCGTCCGTGGCGACGACGAAGGCCACCAGACGGGCGTTCCCGTCAGCGGAGCGGGGCGCGGTGACGACCGCGCTGCGCACCGCCGGGTCCTGCTCCAGCGCGGCCTCCACCTCGGCCGGCTCGATGCGCACTCCGCTGATCTTCACCTGGTCGTCGAGACGGCCCAGGAACTCCAGGGTCCCGTCGTCGAGCATCCGCACCCGGTCCCCGGTGCGGTACACGCGCTGCGTGACCTCCGGGTCGATGCCCGCAGGCGGGGTGGTGAAGCGGCGTGCCGTCAGCTCGGGGTCCAGATAGCCGAGCGCGAGGCAGTCGCCGCCGATGCACAGCTCTCCCGCCGCGCCGCGAGGCGCGATGCGGCCCTCCTCGTCGGTGACGAGGACCGTGGCGCCCGGGATCGGGGTGCCGATCGACGGCGGGGTCGCGTCCCGCACACCGTCGTCGTCGGGGCGCATGGCGTGCGTGGTGGTGACCACGGTGGCCTCGGCCGGGCCGTACGCGTTGTGCACGGTCGCCGTGACGTCCGCGCCGGGGCGTCGGCGCATCCGGTCACCGCCGACGATGAGATGACGCAGCGGCAGGTCCCGCGGCCAGGGCCGGTTCAGCACCGGTTCGGCCATCGGCGTGGCCGCGACGGACACCGTCACGGCGGCGTTGCGCCACCAGTCGGTGAGCTCGGCGGGATCCCAGCGGACCGCGTCGGGCGCGGGCACCAGGGCGGCGCCGGACGTCAGTCCCGCCCACAGCTCCATGACGTGCGGGTCGAACGCCGCGCCGATCAGCAGGGACTGACGGTCCCCGGGGGCGAGTTCCGTCTCGGCGCGATACCAGTCCAGGAGTGCGGACAGCGCGGGCTCGGCGACGGCGACCGCCTTCGGCCGGCCGGTCGAGCCGGAGGTCAGCACGGCGTAGAAGGACTCCGGCGGGGCGGGACGCGCTCCCGCGGCGGGCGGGGCGAACGCCGCGACCGTGGTCGCTGCCGCGTTCGTACCCTCACCCGGCAGCGGCAGAGTGATCCGCTCGGCCGCCTGGTGGCGTTCCGGCAGCAGTGCGGGGTCGCCGATCAGACAGGCGACTTCGACGTCCTCGGTGACCGCCTGGATCCGGCGCTCGCCCGGACGCGGTCCCAGCGGCAGATAGACAGCGCCCATCCGCGCCAGAGCGACCGCTGTGACGACCAGTCCGGCCGAACGGTCGAGGCAGACCCCGACCAGGTCGCCGGCGTGCACCCGCCCGCTCAGCGCGCGAACAATCTCGTCGGCCGCCGCGTCCAGTTCCCGGTAGCTCCAGGTGCGCGTCCCGTCGACCACCGCGGGTGTCTCGGGGCTGCGGCGTACCCACTCCTCGTACCGGGAGAACACACCGGTCGTGGCGGACGCAGGCAGGGGGCGCCCGTGCATGACGCTCGGTGCCGCCGCGGGAGCGTTCGTCAGCGGGGAGGCCGTGGCGGTGTCGGTCAGCATGTCGGTCATCAGGACTCCTTCGGTGCGGTCGCGGCGGCGGGGACGGGTACGGCCGCAGTGGCCGGCGGTTCGAGGGCGCGGGCCTGGTCGGCGAGTACGGGGTTCTGGAAGAGCAGGCGCATCGGCGGCCGTGTGCCGATCCGCGGCTCCAGCCAGGCCGCGAGCTGGGCGGCCAGCAGCGAGTGCCCTCCGGCCCGGAAGAAGTGGGTGGACTCGCCGAAGCCGTCGTGGCCGAGCACTTCGCGCCAGCCCTCCGCGAGCAGCGCGAGCGTCGGATCGGTGAACGCCGCCGGGCTCATGGCCGGCTCCGCGCTCTCCTCTGCCGGTGCGGCCTGCTCCAACTCCGCCGCCAGACGCGTCAGTTCCCTACGGTGCGGCTTGCCGCCCGCGAGAGTGGGCATCGCGTCCAGTCGCGCCCAGCGGCCCGGGACGAGCGCGGCGGGCAGACGCCGGCCGAGTTCGACGTGCAGGGCCTGCTCGTCCCACGGCTCGTGCGCGTCGAGGCTCTCCACGAAGCCGACCAGCCGCGGTCCGCCGGAGGCCGACCGGTCCAGGACGACGGCGCAGGAGCGGCCGCCGAGTACGGCCGAGGCGGCGGCCTCCACCTCCTCCAGCTCGATGCGGTAGCCGCGCAGCTTGATCTGGTGGTCGCGCCGGCCGAGGAAGTGCAGCAGGCCGTCGCGGTCCCGATAGCCGAGGTCGCCGGTGAGGTAGACCCGCTCGCCGCCCAGCGCGTCGACGTGGACGAAGCGGGCAGCGGTGGCGTCCGGGTTGCCGACATAGCCTTCGGCCAGACCGGCGCCGGCGATGGCCAGTTCACCGACCGCACCGGACGGCAGGGGCCTCAGCGCCGAGTCCAGCACGTGGATCCGCTCGCCGGGCAGTTCGGTGCCGAGGGGCACCTCCGCGCCGTTCACCAGGCCGTCGCGGGTGATCTCGTGCACGGTCGAGCTGATCGCGGCCTCGGTGACTCCGTAGACGTTGAGCACGGTGGCATCGGTGTCGGCCAGGAATCCGTCCAGCGCGTCGGCCGGGATGCGCTCGCCGCCGAGGACCAGCAGTCGCGGCGCCCAGCGGCGCTCGCGCAGCACGGGGCGCAACTCCTCCCGCACGGCGAGGAAGTAGCTGGTCGGCAGGTTGGCCACGGTGACGCGCGCGGTGGCGAGCAGTTCGGCGAGCTCGGTGCCGGTGGGCACCTCGCGGTCCGGTACGACGAGACAGGCGCCCGCGTACAGCGAAGGCAGCACTTCCTCCAGCGCGACGTCGAACGACGGCTGGGCGAACAGCAGCGCCCGGTCCCCGACCGCCAGGCCGAACCGCCGGGCGGCGCCCGTCAGATGGTTCTCCAGGGCGGCCCGGCCGACGGCGACGGGCTTGGGTATCCCGGTCGAGCCGGAGGTGTGGATGATGTACGCCGCACCGGGGACCACATCGGCCGGGCGTGCGGCGGGGAACGAGTCCGCGTCGATGTCGGCGGTCGGAAGGTGCGCCGGCAGGGTCACTCCCGCATCGGCGGTGGTGAGGACCAGCGCGGGGCCCAGCCGGTCGAGCAGCAGCTCGAGCCGCGACGCCGGGTCGGACGGCGAGAGCGGGCAGTACACGGCTCCGGTCCGCAGACAGGCCAGCAGCGCCACGACCGACGCGGCGCCGCGCGGCAGGACGGCGGCGACCGGCTGTCCGGCGGTCACCCCGGCGGCGCGCATCCGCCGGGCGAGGGAGGAGACCTGTTCGTCGAGGTCGCCGTAGGTGAGCCGGCGCGCGCCGATCAGCAGGGCGGGAAGCGAAGGGTCGTGGGCGGCCGCAGGGTCGAGCGGGTCCGCGTCGTCCGCCTGTCCGTCCGCAACCGCAACGGCCTGCGTCACAGCGGGTGTTGCGGGCAGGGCGAGGTCGGCGAGAACCGTGGCGGGGGCGTCGAGGTAGGCGCGCAGCAGATCCAGGAAGCGGTCCGCGAGCAGCGTGGCGACCTCCTCGCCGAACAGATCCGCGTCGTAGTCCCAGACCAGGGTCATACCGGGCGCTCCGTGGCGGAGGCTGACACCGCGCCGGTCGTCGGGGAGCAGCACCACATCGAGGTCGAAGCGAGTGGTGCCGGTGTTGAACCCTTCGAAGAGGGTGATGTCCAGACCCGGCACGTCGATCTCGGGCAGGGCGGCGTCATGGGCGCTGAACATCACGCCGAACAGCGGGTTGTCGGCTCCTGAGGTGTGCATCCCGAGCGCACGGGTCAGCTCCTGGACGGGCACGTCCTGATGGGGCAGGGCGCGGATCAGGGTGTCGGTCACCTCGTCCATGGTGTCCTCGGCCGGAGCCCGCGGGTCCAGGCGGAGCCGCAGCGGGATCGTGTTGACGAACATGCCCACGGCGTCCTCGTATCCGCGCGGGCGGTTGCCCACAGCGGTGCCGACGACCATCTGGGAGCGGCCGCTGTGGCGGCGCAGAAGCTCCGCGAAGAGGCCGAGCAGGGTGGAGAACGGGGTGAGACCGCGCTCGCGGGCGTGACCGCGCAGCCGCTGTGCCAGGTCGGCGCCGATCGACTGCCTCAGCTGTCCGCCGTGGTGCCTGCGCCGCGCGCCGGGACGGGCGAGGCCCGGCAGCGGCATGTCGTGGGAGGCGTCGCGCAGTTCGTCGGCCCAGTACGCGAGGCTCTGCTGCCGCTCCTCGGTCAGGGCGTCGTCGGTCCGGGCCCGCACATGGTCCGCGTACGACGACGGGGGAGGCAGGACGACGGGCTCACCGAGGACGCGGGCACGGTAGACCGTGAACACGTCGGCCAGCAGGATCGCGAACGAGTGGCCGTCGTGGATCAGATGGTGCTCGACGTGGATGAGCCGGTGCTGGTCGTCCGCGAGGCGGACCAGCGTCCAGCGCAGCAGCGGAGCCTCGTAGGTGTCGAGCGGGGTCTCGGCCTCGGTGCGCAGCAGGTCGAGGAACGCGGCCTCGGGGTCCGCCTCACCGGTCAGGTCCACGGTGTGCAGCCGGGGCGCGCAGGTGTCGGCCACCTGCTGGCCGGGCATCGCGCCGGGCACGGCCACGAGTTCCAGACGGAGTCCGGGGTGACGCTCGAGGGCCGCGGCGAGCCCGTGGCGCAGGGCGTCGGTGTCCAGCGCCCCCCACAGGTCGAGCGAGGCCGTGAAGTTGTAGGCGCGGCTGCCGGGCTGCACTTGTTCGTGCAGCCAGACGATCTCCTGCGAGGAGGAGAGGGGAAGCATGGGCGATCCCTGAGGTTGTCGGGTCGGGTGATACGGATGCGGGCCGGGAACGGTTGCGCCCCCCACCCGGAGGTGGCCGGCCGTCCGCGGATCGCGCGGAGCGGCCGTGCTGAGCTGTGGTGCTGAGCTGTGGTGTTCTGCTGTGGTCTCGTACCGGGGGCGCTGCCGCCGGCCGTACGTCGAGGGCCGGGCAGGTGGTTCAGTGGGCGGGGTCCGCCGATGCCGGTGCGGGCAGCGCCCGGCAGAAGGCGGCGAACCCGTCCTCGGCCGCTGCGTCGTCGAGCACCGATCGGTCCCACACCATGCGGATGTGCAGTTCCGGCCCCTGGGTGAGCGACACGGCGAACGGCGCGCGCACCGGGCGTCCGTCGATGTGGACCTCGCGGCCGGGCACCCCGCCGAGAGTCAGCGGAGGACGCCGCCGGGCGTCGTCCACGGTCAGCAGGCCGTCCAGCCGGCCGGTCCACCGGGCACCCGCCGACCGGGCGGCGTGCACCACCTCGTCGAACGGGGTGTCCGCCCGGTCCAGGTCGTCCCACCACGCGGTGGCCGTCGTCTCCGACCCGCCGTTCTCCGGGAGTTGCGGCGCGTCGTGGGTACGGGCGGGGAAGACGACCGTGTTGAGGAAGCAGCCCAGAACCTGCGCCGCCGCTGCCGGGCGCCCGCCCCACGGATAGCCGATCGGCGGCACATGCCCGGGTCCGTACAGGACACGAGCCGTCGCACGGCAGGCGTCGAGCAGCGCGGGGAACGGAACGCCCCCGGCCGGGGCGCTCCGTCGCAACTCCGCGGCTCCGGTGGGCAGTACGCCGGGCGCCGGATCCCGCGGCCGGGGCAGAGGTGCGCGTTCGTGGACCGCGCGCAGCCGGTCGCCCCAGTACTCCAGCGCGGCCGGTGAACCGCCGCGCTGCTCGGCGTCGAGCTGGAGCTCGACCGCTTCGCGGTACGCCGCCAGTTCCGCCTCGGCGTCGGCGGGCGCGAGGTCGGCCGGTCCCAGGCCGTCGCGGTAGGCGTCGCCCAGTTCGTCGACGACGCGCGCCAACGACTGGCCGTCACAGGCGATGTGATCGAGCACGATGCCGAGGATCTCCTCGTCGGCCCGCTCGTCATCGGTCAGATACAGGCGCATCGGAGACCCCTGCGCACTCCACGCGGACACCGCGCGGCGCAGGGCGTCGGCGGAGCTCTCGTCCGGTGCGGGCCGTACGCGCTCCACGGGGACGTCCGCCGCTTCACGTCGCAGCGCCGGGGTGCCACGGATCACCTCGGGGCGGGCATGCAGCACCGGGTGACGGGCCGCCAGGTGGTTCGCCGCCGCCCACAGCCGCACCGGGTCCACGGTGCCGCGGGGGAAGGCGAAGAACATCGGGACGGTGTCCGGCCGTCCGGCGGGGTCCATCGCCCGCACCAGGACGAAGCGCCGCTGCGCCCCGGTGACGGGCAGCAGCCCGGCCCCCGTGTCGGCGTCGGCGATACGTCGGAAGCGGGCCAGGTACTGGCCGGTGATGCTGGTGTGCACGTGATCCTCTCGGGCGTGGACGCGCGCGCGACCCACCCGATGACGCTCGGGTGGGACGGCGGCGAGCAGTGGTGGGCGCGGCGTACGGGGAACGAGGCGTGTGTCAGGCGACGGTTACCGGTTCGGCACCGCTGCCGTGGTCGCTCGCGCCCGGTCCGTCCATGTCGTCGGGCGGGGCCGGCAGGTCGCGCATCCGGCGCAGGGGGGAGCAGAGCAGCGGAATCGGTACGAGGAGGAATCCGAGGGCGCAGACCCACAGCGCGGCGCGCGCGCCGAACGAGCCCGCAACGGCACCGCCCACCACGGCGCCGAGCGGGAGGGTGCCCCACACGAGGAAGCGCAGAGTGGCGTTCATGCGGCCGAGCAGCCGGGGCGGGCAGAGCGTCTGCCGGAAGCTGACCTGGGCGACGTTGTAGACGACCGCGCCGAAGGAGACGACACCCGAGCCGGCCGCGAACAGGGCAGCGGCCGCCCCGTGGCCGGACAGCGGCCACAGCAGTGCGAACGGGCCGGTCGCCAGTGCGGAGAGCCAGATGATGCGGGCCTGGCCGAGGCGGCCGGCCAGAGCGCCGGCCGTGAGCGCGCCGAGGAGTCCGCCCGCGGCGGACGCGGAGAGCATCAGCCCGACGGAAGCCGGCTCCAGGCCCAGCACCCGTACCAGGAAGACGGTCTGAGTGGCCATCAGCATCGCCGTGAAGAAGTTGCCGAGACCGGTGGTCGCGGCGATGACCCGCAACAGGGGGTGGCCGAGGACGAAACGCAGGCCTTCCCCGATGTCCGAGCGCAGGGAGGCCCCCGGCACGGGCTCGGGCCGGGGCTCGGGCGGCCGCTTCATGGCCATGAGGAAGAGTGCGGACACGGCGTAGCCGATCGCGTCGGCGACGATCGCCAGATGCGCGCCCACCAGCTGGACGAGCCCACCACCGAGCCCCGGGCCCGCGACGTGGGCCGAGGAGCGGACGGTCTCCAGCGCTCCGTTGCCCGCCATCAGCTGCTCCTTGGGGAGCAGCTGCGGCAGATAGCTCTGGTGGGCCACGTCGAAGAACACGGTCGCCGCTCCGGTGACCAGTGCGACGACGTACAGCTGCGCCATCGTCAGGACGTCGGCCACGGCCGCCAGCGGCACACTGGCCATGGCGGCGGCGCGCACCACGTCGGCCCGGATCATCAGCGGCAGTTTGCGCATCCGGTCGACCCAGGCGCCCGCGGGCAGCCCGATCAGCAAAAACGCTGCTGTCTCGGCCGCGGTGAGCAGACCCACCTCGAACGCCGGCGCCTTCAGCACGAGAACGGCCACCAACGGGAGCGCGACCAGGGTGACTTGAGCGCCGACCTGTCCGGCGGCCGCGCCGGCGAGCAGGAGACGGAAGTCGCGCATACGCAGCAGACCGCTGGGGGCGACGGGGGGTGAGGGGGCCATGCGGCAGACCTTCACCGCCAGGCCGATCACCCGTCAAAACGGAAACGTCACTTTCGGTCGTTTCTTTGTCACTTCCTTCACCGGAACGGCAAATTCTTCGCCAGATGAGGGGAACGCCCGGATGAATGCATCACATGGGGTGCCTGGGCGGGACGATCGGCGCCCGGAACGTATGGCCGATCCCGGGCGGATCCGGCCCAGGGCACGACGAATCGCACCTCTGACCGAAAATAGCCGTCTGCTCACACTCGGTGTACAAAAACGCGGTGACAGGCGCTATAGGCGTGACGGTCATGCACGGCGCCGCACCGGACCATGCCCTTGGGCCTGCCCGGGGCCGCACCCCAGGAGCTGGGCTTGTCGAGCGGGCTCGTGTGCGCCCCGGGCTCCGAGGCCGCCGCTGTCGTCGCCGGCGTCCGTGGCCGGGTCGATGTTGTCGGGCGCGGCCGTGGCGCGCCGCAGGGCCATCGCAGCCCGTTCGCTGCGATGGCCCCACGTGGGTCACGGCGGGTGCTTCTCAGAGGCTGGCGGCGGTGATGTTGCCGTAGGTGGTGGTCGCGTGGATGGTCAGGTCGGCAGCAGCGCCGTCGGTGTTCTTCAGAGCGTTGTGGATGCGGCCGTAGGTGGTGCCCGCGTCCAGAGTCGCGAACACGCCGTGGGCCGCGCCGATCGACAACTCGCCCGACTCCGTGCGCAGTACGACCGTGCCGCGCAGGGCCTCGGTGATCTGGATGTTGCCCTTCTGGACGCTGAGCTCCGCGGAGCCGCCCAGCCGGCCGATGGCGATGTCGCCGGCCTGGAGGGCGAGGCGGGCGCTCGCGGTCTCGTCGAGCTTGACCGAGGCCTGCGCACCTTCGAAGGCGATGTCGCCGAGCCGTCCGACACCCCGGAGTTCGGCGTCGGCCGCTTTCGCCTCGACGCCGGAGCCGGTGGGCAGTTGGACCGTCACCTCGATGGATCCGGAGTTGCCGAGGACCCGGTTCTTCGGCGGAGCGGCCTCGATCCGCAGGACGCCGTCGCCGTAAGCGACAGTGGTCTGCTCGGCCGCCTTGACGTCGCGGCTCTTCGAGGCGTCCGCGGGCAGGATCTCCACCGTGGTGTCGGTGCGGTCGGCGGCGATGAACCGGATGCGTCCCGCCGGGATGTCGACGACGGCCGAGACCGGGGCAAGGGTGTCGAACTTCTGCATGGCGCTCTCCTTGGACTCGCTGTTTCCAATGATGGAAACGCTACGTTGCGTTCATTGGACTGGCAACGGAGTCGTTGCGCGTGAATGGCATCCATGCAGGTGAGAGGTGGTAAATCGTTGCAACGATCTGAAGCCTAATGCAACATCGCGGCTCCCTTTTCGTTGCAATGGAGTGAAGGTGAACGCTATGCTGCGGGCACCACGGACGATGAAGGAGGCCGCGATGCCGGGCGGCAGGCTCACCCAGCAGGAACGCCAGCAGATCGCGCTGGGACTTGCCGACGGTCTCGCCTACGCGGAGATCGCCAGAGGCCTCGACCGGCCGACCTCGACGATCACGCGCGAAGTGATGCGCAACGGCGGGCCCACCACCTATCGCGCGGACCTCGCTCACCGCGCCACCGGACACCGCACCCAGCGCCGCCGGCAGGCCGCACCGGCCGATCCGAAGACGGCTCCGCAGGCCCACGGACGCGACGCCGAAGCGGTGCTGGCATACGAGGAGATGTTCACGACCGTCCTCATGCAGTCCGGCCTGCCCAAGATGATGGCCCGGGTGCTGGTCTGCCTCTACACCACCGACGCGGGCAGCCTCACCGCGTCCGAACTCGTCCAGCGCCTCCAGGTCAGCGCGGCATCCGTCTCCAAGGCGATCGCGTACCTCGACACCCAGGGTCTCGTCCGACGTGAACGCGACGACCGCCGCCGCGAGCGCTATGTCGTCGACGACGACGTCTGGTACCAGTCCATGATGGCCAGCGCCCGTGCCAACGCCCATCTCGTCGACACGGCACGACAGGGTGTCACCGTCCTCGGCCCCGGCACCCCGGCCGGCGCCCGCCTCGAAAACATCGCCCGCTTCGTCGACTTCGTCTCCGAAAGCATCACCCGCGCCGCGGAACAGGCCCGCGACGTCCTCTACACGAAACCCGAAACGACCCCGGACGAGGAGCCCGGCCGCTCCGACGGCTGAGGGCTGGTCCGCCGGCGAGCGGAAATCCGTACCCAGGCAGGCCCGGTACGGCGATCATGGGGCGGGACACCGACAAGCAACCTGGAAGGAATCGCTCGCCATGCCCGTGCCTGCCGACCCGACGGTCCTCCATCCGATGCCCGAACAGCCGCGGGTGGTGCTGCTCAAGCCGCTGGTGAAGTCCCCGCTGATCGAGGTCGGGGAGTACTCCTACTACGACGACCCGGACGACCCGACTGCCTTCGAGACGCGCAATGTGCTGTACCACTACGGGCCGGAGAAGCTGATCATCGGCAGGTTCTGCGCGCTGGGCACGGGAGTGCGGTTCATCATGAACGGCGCCAACCACCGTATGGACGGCCCCTCGACGTTCCCGTTCCCCACCATGGGAGGCTCCTGGGCCGAGCACTTCGACCTGCTCACCGGTCTGCCGAACCGGGGGGACACCGTCGTCGGCAACGACGTCTGGTTCGGCAACAGCACGATGGTCATGCCCGGTGTACGGATCGGACACGGCGCGATCATCGCCTCCGGCGCCGTGGTCACCGGCGACGTGCCCGACTACGGCATCGTCGGCGGCAACCCGGCCCGCCTGATCCGCACGCGCTACGACGACCAGGACATCGCCCGGCTGTTGGCGGTGGCCTGGTGGGACTGGCCCGCGGAGCACATCACCGAGCACGTGCGGACGATCATGTCGGGCAGCATCGCCGATCTCGAAGCTGCCGCCCCGGCTGTCATCCGTCCCGACCCTGGGTGTGCCGAACCCAGGTAGAACGGCGCCCTGGTTGTGGCGGCGACCGCGCCCGAGGCTGGTGGCCGGTCGTCCCGACCACTTCCCCTCCGGCGTATGGAAAGAAGACCTCTCGCGTGAACGTGAACGACACCACCAGCCCTGCCGTCCTCGAACAACTGCGGCGCCTTCCTGCCGACCGGCGGCGCATCGTCTTCACGGGTGCGACCGTGGTGACCATGGATCCCGACCTCGGGATCGTCGACGGCGGCGACGTGCTCGTCGTGGGCGACACGATCACCGCGGTCGGCCGGGACCTGGACGCGGGCGACGCGGTGGTCGTCGACGCCGCCGGTACGGTCCTCACCCCCGGCTTCATCGACACCCACCGCCACGCCTGGCAGGCCCAACTGCGCCGGATCATGCCGGACGTCGACGACCTGGCCGGCTACATCATGGCCACGCTCGCCGGCTACGCGACCGTCTACCGGCCCGAGGACATGTACACCGGCACCAGGCTGGCGGCCCTGACCGCGATCGACAGCGGCATCACCACGATGCTCGACTTCTCCCACAACTCCCGGACCCGCGAGCACTCCGACGCCGCGATCGAGGCGCTGCTCGACGCGGGCATCCGCGGTGTGCATGCCTCCATGGGCCCGCACTTCGGTGACTGGGACCGGCAGTGGCCCGGTGACCTGACCCGTATCAAGGACCGGTACTTCACCAGCGACGACCAACTGCTGACCCTGCGCGTGGCGGCCCTGGCCACCGACGAGATCGCCGGACCCGCGCTCGCCTACGGATCCGAACTCGCCCGCACGGCGGCTGACTTGGGCGTCGGAGTGAGTGTGGACGCCGTGTTCGGCACACCCGGCTCCGAAGCGGTACTGCGCTGGGCCAAGGACGGCATCCTCGGCCCCGACGTCACCCTCATCCACGCCACCGGACTCACAACCGAGGCGTGGAAGGCGATGGGGGAGAGCGGCACCACCGTTTCGCTCGCCCCCACCTCCGACGCCCAGATCGGCCTGGAGACCGCGGTACCCGCCGTCGACGAGGCGCTGTCCGTCGGTATCCGTCCCGGTCTGAGCATCGACGTCGAAGTGGCCCTGGCCGGCGACATGTTCACGCAGATGCGAGCGCTGCACGCCATTCAGCGCATGCGTGCCGTCAACGCCGTGTACGGCACGGACCAGCAGCCGTCCCGCATCACCACCCACGACGTCCTGGACTTCGCCACCCTCCAGGGCGCCCGCACCAACGGCCTGGCCGGCGTCACCGGTTCGCTCACCCCGGGAAAGAAGGCGGACCTGCTGGTCATCCAGGCCGAGGACCTCAACAACATGCCGCTCAACGACCCGATCGGTACCGTCGTACTGGGCTCCGACGCCCGCAACATCAGCGCCGTCCTGATCAACGGCGAGCCCCGCAAATGGAACGGCCAGGTCCTCGATGTCGACCTGTCCGCCCTGCGCACGGAGGTACAAGCCTCCCGCAGATATGTGCTGGACACATCGGCTGCCTGACAGGACCTCAGGAGTCCGCCGGCCACGCCATCAAACGGCCCTGCGACCAACAGCGTCCAACGGCCTCGGCGCGCAGACTCGACCCGTCGAACACCGCCAGACCGATGATGCTGTGACCGGAGGCGCGCCGGTCGCCGAGTGTGGGAATCGCCGGCGCGACTCCGACGCCCTCCACCGACACCCAGGCCACCGGCCGCCCGGCCGACGCCTCATCGAGCCGGTGCAGAAAGCGCAGGCGGCTCTCGAGCGAGAAGCGCGACAGCGCCCAGGTGGTCGTGACGACAGGCAAGGCGTCTGCGGGCACACGCGCGAAGGCGTCGGACATCACCTCGACGGCATCACCTCGCAGCAGCAGCGGAGGGACTGCCGCCGCCAACGCCATCTCCGCTTCCAGTCGCGCGGCCTGCTCCGTCTGATCCGGCCAGAGGCAGGCTCGCAACCATCGAGCCTCGTCCGCGTCGGTGACATCGACCGGATCGAGGTCGATGCCGATCCTTGCGACGACCTGGGGCATCGCCCGCGCCGGGATGGGCCCCTCTCCCACGACCGAACACGACATCTGCACGGGCGACGACGGATCGCCCAGCGATTGGCCGTTGCTGTAGCCGATGCCGACGCGATCGACATGGAGATTGAACCCGGCCGAGCAGCCCACGTCGATCAGCCCGACCGTATGCCCGCCCACCCGGCGGGCCGCCTCGGCGATGGCCGGATACAGCACAGCGCATCGTCCGGTCTCATTGACCCGAGTCGGCCGGCGCACGGCGACGGCCACGACCGAGTCGGTCATGCGCAGCAGCGTGTCGATCGCCGCGCCGGCGGCAGCGTCGCCGTCCGCCGCCGCATAGGCCGCGGCAAGCGCCGGGGCGCGTCCGGCGAGGGCGAGGTCGTGCAACGCCGCGAGGATCACCGTGGGGTGCCGCTTGCGCACCGGCGCCGCTTCGATGGCCCGCAGCGCCTCGTCGGACTCGCTGATGGCGACGGCGACCCGCTCGTACAACGGCGACGCTTTGGCGGCGTCGGCCTCCCCGAAGTGCCGGTACACCTGAGCGAGCGTGCGGGCCCTGGTCACGGTTACGGCCTCCCTGCGGTCAGGCTACTGCCGCTGCCACCAGGCTGCGCACCGTTCGAACCGAGTCCGGTTCCGGCCGCGGGACCCGCCAACCGGGCCAGGCTTGGGACCCGGTCCGGCATGGCGGCAGGCCGTCGGTGCGGTGAGCCGAGATGCTGATGGCCGACCCAGGCAGGAGAGACCGTGGACGAACCCAGCCTCCAAGGGGCCCGAAGCGCAGAATCCACCCGCGCGGGCCGTGACATTTCCGCCCAGCCGGGGGTCATCGGTATTGCACTCGGTGCCGTGCTGACGGCAATGCTGGGGCAAGGTTCGTGGCAGTGGTTCGCGGCCTACATCGGGGTGACGCTTCTCGCGGTGCTCTTCTCCCTGTATCGACTGCCGACGCCAACGCCCGGTCTCCGCTTGGCATACGTGGGGAACCTGACGGTGTATTCGCTGGTCGTCGGCCTGTGCGTGGCGATCACACTGGCTCCGATGCTGCAGCGCTGGGCGTGGCTGTTCCCGATGCCTGGCACACGTGCCATGTGCCCCTCGCTGGGGACATACGAGCGCATGCGCGCGAAGGCTACGGTGTCGGACCTGGCCGGCCGGGACAGTGCCGCCTTGTCCCACGCACAGGAAGTACAGAGTCACGTCGCGGTTGCTGACTGCCTGTCCGCCACGACGACGCTGTGGTTGCCGGTCTACGCGATCGGAGTGGCTGTGCTGGTGGGTCTGGGGGCGTGGATCACTGATCGGGTCCGGCGGCGGAACTAGGCAGGGGTCTGTCCTGAGGGCAGGCAGGACGTAATCGGGTGACAGAGCCCTCCGCGCCACCGAGCGGCGGTGCCTGAGACGCCCCCACCGACCGCCCGTCACTCGCACGCACCTTCGGAGTGGCGCCGCCACGCATGCTGCCGCTTCCTGTTTGAAGAGGTCCGTCCCGGTGGCGGGCGATCACGGACGCGGAGAGGGAGCGAGCGCCGCCCATGGAAAAGCGACATCAGGCGCTGCGTACCCCGCGCGCCGCGGGCGTGGTGGGCGTCATCTTCGCTCTGTTGCTCGGCACCGCCATCGTTCTGGTGCGTCTGACGCTGCCCGAGGACCTGGATGACGTGAGCAAGGCCTGGATCTCCGACACCTCGCGGCGGGACGCGGTGCAGACGGCCCTCGGCCTCATCCCCTTCGCGGGCATCTTCTTCCTGTGGTTCATGGGCACCGTCCGGGCACGTATCGGCGACGCCGAGGACAAGTTCGTCTCCACCGTGTTCCTGGGCAGCGGTCTGCTCTTCGTGGCGACACTCTTCGGCGCGGCGGCGGCAGCGGGAGGTCTGCTGGCGGCGGCGGATGCGCCCGGGGCCGCATCCGGCCCGCAACTGCAGTCCTTCGGTCTGGATTTCACCTACGGCCTGCTGACCACCTACTCGATGCGCATGGCGGCGGTGTTCACCCTGGCGACCTCCTCCATCGGGCACCAGCTCGGCGTCCTTCCCCGATGGCTGTCCATCCTGGGTTACCTCGTCGCCCTGACCCTGCTCTTCGTGACGGACAGCATCGCCTGGTCGGAGCTGGTCTTCCCGCTGTGGGCGCTGATCGTCAGCCTGCACATCCTCGTGGCCAGTCTGCGTCGCCGGCCCGCCGCACCGACCCCCTCGCCATGACGCCGATCCCCGCGGTCGGGGACGCATGACGCTTCTGGCCCTCTGTGCTCGCGACAACCGGACAACAGCCGCAAGCTGGGCACGGAACCACGGGAAAGGCACCCTTTGATGAGGCTTGTCGTCGATCTGAACCGCTGCCAGGGGTACGCGCAGTGCGCGTTCCTCGCACCCGACGTCTTCACCATGCATGGCGACGAGGGACTGCTGTACAACCCGCAGGCCGACGCCGCGCAGAAGGAGCACGTCGCGCGTGCCGTAGCCGCGTGTCCCGTCCAGGCCATCCTCGTCGAGGGCCTGGACGAACCGGCTGCCCATGCTCCCCGCGAGGAGGCGTCCCATGGACGGTGAGCACCAGCTGGAATGGTTGAGACGCGAGGGACGGATCGTGATCGTCGGCGCGTCACTGGCCGGTCTGAGGGCCGCGGAGACGCTGCGGGAGGAGGGCTTCGCCGGGTCCCTCACCCTCATCGGCGACGAGCCGTACGAGCCGTACGACCGGCCGCCCCTGTCCAAGCAGGTCCTGCTGGGGAAGGCGACCGCCGACCGCACCGCGCTTCCCCGGCGACGGGATCCGGATGCGCAGTGGCGTCTCGGAGTCGCGGCCACCGGCCTCGACATGGCGGCCAGGCGGGTGCGGCTCGCCGACGGCGACGAGGTGCCGTACGACCGGTTGCTGATCGCGACCGGTGTGCGTGCCCGTCCGTGGCCGATCGAAGGCGAGGCGGAGCTCGACGGGGTCTTCGTCCTGCGCACCTGCGACGACGCCGCCCGGCTGCAGAGCCGGCTCTCACAGGTACCACGCAGAGTGCTCGTGATCGGGGCGGGATTCACCGGCTCGGAAATCGCCTCCGCCTGCCGCGCGCGGGACATCCCGGTCACCGTCGCGGAACGCGCCGCCGCCCCCCTGGTCGGTGCCCTCGGCGGTGTGATCGGCGATGTCGCCGCACAGCTCCAGCGCGAGAACGGCGTGGACCTGCGCACCGGCATCATGGTCACCTCGCTGGAGGGTGACTCCGCGGGACGCGTGCGCGCCGCCCATCTGTCCGACGGCAGCGAGATCGAGGCGGACATCGTCGTCGTCTCGCTCGGTGCCACCCGGAACACCGAATGGCTGGCGGGATCAGGACTGGGCGCGGGCCCCCGTGGCATCGCCTGTGACGCCGGATGCCGGGCCTTCGACATCCGGGGCATCGTGACCGACGACGTCTTCGTCGCCGGCGACGTGGCGAGGTCCCCGCATGCGCTGTTCGGGTACCAGTTCCTGTCCCTGGAGCACTGGGGCAACGCCGTGGCGCAGGCCGACACCGCCGCCCACAACATGATCAGCGCCGCCGCGGACCGCCGCCCGCACATGTGGGTCCCGGCCTTCTGGTCCTCCCAGTTCGGCGTGAACATCAAGTCGGTCGGGGTGCCGTCCATGGGCGAGGAGATCCTCATCAGCCAGGGAGCGCTGGCGGACCGCAAGTTCACGGGCGTGTACGGCTACCAGGGGCGCGTCATTGGCGCCGTCACCTTCGACAACTCGCGATGGCTGCCGTTCTACCAGCGGCTGATCGAGTCGACCGCGCCGTTCCCGCTCCCGTTCACGACCATGGACAGGCGGTCCGACGGGCAGCGCCCGCTCCCGGCCGACTTCCCGGACCCCTCCGTGCCCACCCACACGCCGACCGTCACCCTCAGTGGCTACTCGCCCGACGACCGGCGGATGGTCTTCACCCCCGGCCGATGATGACGACCGCAGCAGCCCGACGACCGCACGCCGTACAACCAGCACCCGCCGTACGACGACTGCCGACCGTGCGGCCCCTGCCGGTCGTCCGACGGCTGCCGTCCCCGCGGCCATGGCCGGCCGAACGACAACTGCCGGCCGCGCGACGACCTCCCGCCGTCCCACGGCAGCCCCGGTACGGGTCCGTCCGGGAGCCGGACCACTCCTCCGCCCGAACCGTCTCCGGCAACGCCTCCCCGGCCGGCGCCCACGCCCACAAGGACCCGCGATGACGTCTCTCCTGCACCAGATCACCGACTACGCCAACCGCGCCAACCCCTACCCCCTCTACGCGGAGCTCCGAAAAACACCGGTGATCCACGACGAGGACGGCCCGTACATCATCAGCACCTACCACGACATCCTGGGCCTGCTGCACGATCCGCGGATCAGCTCCGAGGCCCGTAACCTCTCCGCGCCGGTGGCCGACGACCTTCAGCCGCCCGAGGAGACGAGCCTGCCGCCCAGCTTCCTGCGACTCGACCCGCCGGAGCACGACCGGCTGCGTGGCATGACCAACCGTCCCTTCGGGCCGCCGCACAGCCCGCGGCGCGTCGAGGACATGCGCCCGGAACTCGGTGAGATCGTCTCCGGTCTCATCGACGGTCTCGCGAACGGGGGGCGCGTCGATCTGGTCGAGCAGTTCTCGTACCCCTTCCCCGTCACAGTGATCTGCCGACTGCTCGGCGTGCCGCGCGAGGACGAGTCACGCTTCCACACCTGGGCCGACACGCTCGCCGCCAGTCTGGATCCCGCGCCGAGCGAGGACCGCACCGAGCAAGCCCGTGTCGCGGAGGAGGCCAAGACCCAACTGGGCATGTATCTGGCCGGGTTGATCGAGGAGCGGCGCAAGTCGCCGCGCGACGACATGCTGTCCGCGCTGGTCACCAATGTCGGACCGGGCGGACCCATGTCGACGATGGAGGTGCTCAGCACCGCGGCCCTGCTGCTGATCGCAGGCCATGAGACGACGGTCAACCTGATCACCAACGGGATGCTCACGCTGCTTCGCCACCCCGATGTCCTTCAGCGTCTGCGGGACGAGCCGCGCATGGCCGTGCCGATCGTGGAGGAACTGCTGCGCTACGAACCGCCGGTGCAGTTGCTACCGCAGCGCACACCGATCACCGACATCGAGATCCGCGGTGTCACCATCCCCAAGGGCGCGTCGCTGTGGCTGGTCCTGGCGTCGGGCAACCGTGACCCGCAGCGTTTCGAGAATCCCGACCGCTTCGACCCGGACCGCAAGGACATCGAGCACCTGGGACTCGGCAGCGGTATCCATGGCTGCTTCGGCGCACCGCTGGCCCGCCTCGAGGCCCAGGTCGCCCTGGCCGAGCTCGCCCGCAGACTCGACAACCCCCGCCTGGTGGAAGACCCTCCGCCGTATCGCCGCAACGCCGTCCTGCGGGGGCCACGCCATCTGAACGTCGAGATCGACGGCCTGCGCCCGTAGGAGCCGGCCATGGGGATCGCGGTCCACTGCATGTCGCAACAACGCTGTCGATCCCATTGACTTGCTGAGTCTCGTTACGCAACTATGCCTCCACGTCGCGGACGAGGAGGCTGGACCATCGTGGAATGGACAGGCGCGCGCTACGCCGACAAGCCGACAGTCGAGGTACGGGCCTGGGTCGGCGCTCCACCGGACCGGGTGTGGGAGCTGGTCTCGGATGTGACCCTGATGCCGGCCATGAGCGATGAGCTCCAGTCGGTCGAATGGTTGGACGGAGCCACTCGGCCCGCCCTCGGAGCCAGGTTCGTCGGCCGCAACAAGCACGATTCGTTCGGGGAGTGGGAAACCACCTCGCAGGTGATCGAGCACGACCGAGGACGTGTCTTCGCCTGGGCCGTGGGGGACACGGAGAATCCCAGCGCGGTCTGGCGTTTCCGGCTGGAGCCGAAGGACGGCGGGACCGATCTGTCGCAGTGGATGCAGATGGGCCCCGGCCGCTCCGGGCTGTCCTTCGCCATCGAAGCGATGCCCGACAAGGAGCAGAAGATCGTTTTCGTGCGCCTACGGGAGTTCGAGCGCAACATGGCCGGCGTCCTCGAACACATCAGGAAGCTGGCGGAGGCGTGATGCGGACCGCGACCACGATCGAGGCGGCCGGCGGTGCGGCCTGGTCCGATCAGACGGATTTCGTTGTCGAGGCCGAGAAGCTCGGCCTCGACATCTGCTGGGTGGCCGAGGCCTGGGGCTCCGACGCCCCCTCCGCGCTGGGCTTCTACGCGGCACGCACCGACCGGATGCTGCTCGGCTCCGCCGTGATGCAGGTCGGCACGCGGACCCCGGTCGCCCTCGCGCAGACGGCCATCACCCTGTCCAACCTCTCCGGTGGACGGTTCCTGCTGGGCCTCGGCCCGTCCGGTCCCCAGGTGATGGAAGGCCTGCACGGCGTACCGTTCGCCCGCCCCCTGGCCCGTGTCCGCGAGACCGTGGAGATCGTGCGGCAGGTGATGGACGGCGGCAAGATCTCCTACTCCGGGAGCGAGTTCCAGATCCCGCTGCCGGGCGGAGAGGCCGTGCCCATGCGGATCTCCCAGCGGGCCCAGCACCGGATTCCGATCTACCTGGCCGCCCTGTCACCCGCCATGCTCAAGCTGACCGGGCGAATCGCGGACGGATGGCTCGGCACGAGTTTCGTTCCCGAAGGCGCGGGTGAGGCCTACTTCACCCCGCTGGACGAAGGACTGGCCCGCAGTGGGCGCAGCCGCACGGAGTTCGACGTCTGCCAGGGCGCCGAGGTGGCGTTCGCTCCCGACGAGGAGGCCCTCGGTGCCATGGTCGCCGACCGCAAGAAGGAACTCGCCTTCAGCCTCGGCGGGATGGGCTCGGCGTCGACCAACTTCTACAACCATGCCTACAGCCGCCAGGGCTGGGCGGACGTGGCCGCGGAGGTACGAGAGCGCTGGCAGGCAGGTGATCGCGACGGTGCGGCCGGACTGGTCACCGACGAGATGGTGCTGGCAACCACGCTGATCGGCACGGAGGACATGGTGCGACGACGACTGCGTGTGTGGCGCGACTCGGGTGTGGACACCGTCCGTCTCTACCCGGCCGGCGAGACCCTGGATGCCCGGCTGGCCACACTGGGCAGGGCGATCGAACTGGTTCACGAGGTCGGTGGCGAGTCATGAGCGCGCGCAAGTCCTTCGCGAACTGGCCCTGCTCGATCGCCCGCACGGTGGACCTGCTCGGTGACGCCTGGACGTCCCTGCTGCTGCGGGAGGCGTTCTACGGAAGCCGTCGCTTCGACGAGTTCCAGCAGGAGCTGGGCATCGCCCGCAACACGCTGGCCGACCGGCTGCGCCGGCTGCTGGACGAGGGGCTGATGGAGAGACGGCTCTACGAGAGCGAGCCTCCTCGTCACGAGTACCTGTTGACCGAGAAGGGGCGCGACTTCTTTCCGGTCCTCGCCGCGATGGCGCGGTGGGGCGACCAGTGGCTCGCGGGCGAGGAGGGCGTTCCCGTCACCCTCCACCACGACGCGTGCGGCCACGACGCCCACCCCGAGGTGGTGTGCTCCGCGTGCGGCGACCCGATGCGGTCCGAGAACACGTCGGCGCGGATGGGCCCCGGATACCCGGAGAAGCTCAGGGAACGGCCCGACGTGCGGCGGCGCTTCGCGCGCTCGTAGGTGGGCGCGCGCGGAAGGGAAGGCGACGGCCGACGGCGGCCGGGTCGCGTCGGCACGACCACCAGCTACGACACACGACAAAAGCAACGTGGGGCGCGGCAGTTGGGCGAGGCAGGCCGACGAACTGCTCACGCCACGGAGCAGGGAGACGGGCAAAAGAAGATCTTTGCCGGGAGAGCTGCTGCCGAGGGCGAAGTTTCCTCCGGGCTCGGGTCAGCCCTCATTCCATGCGGTGATCAGCCCGGACAGGGCCTCGGTGGCCTCCTCGGTGTCGCGGCCGTCGTCCGCGCGGGCCTGCCGGGCCAGCTCGACGTGGACGAACCCGGCGTGTTCGCGCTGCGCCGAGCGGCCCTGGACGTTGATCGTGCCCTCGAGCGGGCAGCGCGCCGCCCAGGCCCGGCAGACCCGCAGGCCGTCGTCGTCCATGCGGTCGGCCATGGTGGCCACCTCGGCCGGCGCGGACTCGACGGCGCCGGTGGAGACGACGGCGTCGTAGGGGCGGTCGGAGGAGTCGGCGAAACCGTGCAGCTGGACGCCGGGCACCCCGCGCTTCTGCAGCTCCACGACGACCGTGTGGAAGGCACTGTTCTCGCGGTGGGCGACATCGGCGTCGTCGTCGCGGCCGGCCCGGCGGTGTGTGCCGGCGATGACGAGAGCGCCGCCGGGGTTCTCCTCCAGAAGCCGGATTCCGAGGGCCTCGGTGTCGCGGTCGGAGACGGGGTGTGGGACCTGGGCGTTCCAGCGGACGGTGGCGTCGGCGTTCAGGTACAGGCGGCCCCAGCGGGTGCTCTCACCGGTGCCGGTGGCGGCGATCTCGTCGTAGCGGCGGCCGGAGTCGGTGTCGGTGAGGTGGGTGAGGCCGAGGCCGAGCGGGGCGAGCTGCCGTTCCGCCTGCTGGGTGTCGCCCGACAGTAGACTTCCGACCGCCTTCGCCAGTCGCGCGCGCTGTGCCTTGCCGGGCGGAGTGTAGGGGGAGTCGGCGCGGAACTTCGCCGTGTATCCGAGGATGCGGCTGCGCAGGTCGACCAGTTCCCGGGCGCGCGGAGCGGATTCTTCCGAGTTCGGGGACGTACAAGCCTGGCAAGCGAACAGAGCCAGGAGCAAACCTACTTGAGTCAAAACGCGAAGGAAGTGTGATCTTCTCGTGATGGGAATCCGGCAGTCGCCTGTGCGGATCATGTAAATATGTCTCAGTGACATTCCGTAAGTCTCTCCGTATAGGTCGTTTGCTGGCGGTAGTGGCGATAGCCACCAGTCTGACCGTGTCGTGCGGCTCGCAGGCCGCTCAGCCCCAGGCCAAGGCTGGCGGCCGCAGCTTCACCGTCGCCGCGGCCGGTGATGTTCTCATCCATCCCGAGCTGGTCGAGCAGGCCGCCAAGGATGCCGAAGAGACCGGGGACGGAGAGGCGGGGCTGGACTTCGGCCCGCTGATGGCCGGGGTGAAGCCCGTGATCAGCAAGGCCGACCTGGCGATCTGTCACATGGAGACGCCCGTCGGGAAGCCCGAAGGACCGTTCGAGGGATACCCGGAGTTCCTCGTTCCGCCGCAGATCCTGACCACCTTGAAGGATGTGGGGTACGACACCTGCTCGACGGCCTCCAATCACACCTTCGACCACGGGCTGAAGGCGGTGCGGCGCACCCTGGACACCATGGACAAGGTGGGCCTCGGGCACACCGGGTCGGCGCGGACACCGAAGGAAGCAGAGCAGATCAACATCCGTGACGTCAACGGCGTCAAGGTCGCCCACCTCGCCTACTCCTGGGAGTCCTTCCTCAATCCCACCCCTGCGAAGGAGAGCTGGGCCTTCAACCGATCGAGTACGGACGAGATCAAGAAGGCCGAGAAGCGAGCCCGCGACAAGGGCGCCGAGGTGGTGATCCTCTCCCTGCACTGGGGCCTGGAGCACTACAACGAGCCGAGCGTCCCGCAGCTGGACATGGCCCAGCGGATCACCGAGGAGACCGGGGTCAACCTGGTGATCGGGCACCACTCCCATGTGGTGCAGCCGATCCAGAAAGTCAACGGCACCTGGGCCGCCTACAGCCTCGGCAACCAGGTGGCCCGGCACTCCTCGCCGACCGGCCTCACCGAGGAGGGGGCCATCGGCTGGTTCGAGTTCCATGAGACCGCCGACGGCTGGGACGTCTCCGCCCGCTACCGCACCACACTGGTGGACATCCCGCCCGAGATCGAGGCCGGGAAGAAGGCGCCCGAGGGCGCGGTCGAGGACCTCCGGGTGGTGGACGTCCAGCAGGCGCTGGAGAACCCCGAAGGACTGTCCGACGACCGGATCGCCCGCTACCGGTTGGCCGAGGACCGCACGCGCGGCTTCCTCTACAACCGGGGAGCGCCGGGCGGTGACGGCCTGAAGCGGCTGTCGCTGGAGAAGTGAGCAGGGCCACACCCCCCTGCGTCCCGGCGGACACAACCTTGTCGGCGCTTATCAGTCTTTCCTGTGGCAGTGTCTCGCTGCCGCGCGACAGCGCGGCTTCCTTCGGGCGCTGAGCACCCGCAGCGATCAAGGAAGAAGACCAGTGACATCGACTCCTGCCCCGCCTCTGGTGCCGAAAGGCCGGCGGCGCAGCCGCAGACGCGCGGACATGCCGCTGCTGGGCGGCATCCGGCCGCCCATCGCGCTGCTGTGCGTGCTGGTCCTCGCCCTCGCGGGTCTGACGGCCAAGGTCCTGGGCCCGGACGCGGAACCGGTCGTGCCGAAGGCGGTGCTCTCCTCGCAGCAGCACTTCGCCCAGGACGGCGCCATCGCCCTGCGCGCTTCGATCGACGAGCGCGTCACCGACCTCGAACGCACCGCCACCGCGTTGAACGCGGGCAGTGGGGCGGACCCCGAGCGCGTCCTGTCGGACCTCGGCAAGGCGTACCAGAAGTGGACCGGCACCACGGTGCTGGACCTGGAGAGCGGCGAGGTGCTCGCCGCCCGCGGGGAGCGCATCCCGCTCGCCTGGCTGGACAAGGACGTCCTCACCGGTGACGAGGCCCTCACCCCGCGCATGGTGCGGCTGGAGACCGGCGACGTCCGCCTGATGACGATGGCCGTGCTGGAGGGGAAGGGGGAGACGCAGCAACTGCTGATCGCCTCCAACAGCCTCGCCGTGCCCTCCATCAACCTGGGCCCGTTCCGCAGCATGGCCGTCGTCGCGCGGGGCGGCGAGGTCCTCGCCACAGCCGGCTTCGAGCAGTCCGAGGCACTCAACTCGGACGCGGAGCGTGAAGAACTCACCTTTCTGCAGAAGCAGATGACCCGGTTGTCCGACCGAGCCGCCGAGGAGACCGAACAGAACCCCCTGAGCGTCAGGGAACCCGGTTCCGGCGGCTACCCCGGGGTCAGCGGAACCCTGCTCGGCGGTGGCTACAACGGGCGCGTCGCCACCGCCGGGTACGCCTCCCTCGCTGCCGCCGACCCGGAGGACGGGGAGAGCGTTGCCGCCGGCCTCGGCCTCACGGTCGTCGCCATGCTCCCCGTCGTCCAGCAGCATGCCACCACCGTGGACAGCAGGCAGCTCTACGGTCTGCTCGCGGCGGGCGCCCTGGTCCTGCTCGGACTGCTCGCGGTCGCAGTGCTGTGGGTGACCGTGCAACGTCCGCTGCTCGCCCTGTTCCTGGAATCCCGCCGGCTCGCCCGCGGCGACCTGATCCGCCCCGTCACGGTGCCCCGCTGGGGCGAGGCCGCCCGCATCGGCTCCGCACTGGAGCGCACCCGCGGCCAACTCGGCGGCGTGAGCGCTCCTGACGGTGCCGGCGATGCCCGCCGCAGGAGGTTCCGGGGCGGTGGGCGCGGGCCGCTGGCGCTGACGGCGGTGCTCCTGCTGCTCTGGTGCGTCCCCGTCGGGCTCCTGCTCAACCGCACGGACGGGACCGTCAGCATTCCCGCCGCCATGGTCAACGATCAGCGTGACCGCACCGACCTGGTCGCCGACCGGGTCCGCCGGGCGCTGAACGAGGCCCAGGCCGACGTGCTCTCCATCTCACGCCTGATCGACGTCGACGACCCCGGCGCCACCGAGACCCTGCTGAAGGACGCCCTGCGCGAGCACACCCGCTACCAGGCGCTGTACGTCGTCGGCGAGGACGGCAACGTCGTCGCCCGGGCCGGTGGCGACCCCCACGCGTGGAGCGAGGAGGAGCGGTCACTGGTCCGTGTGTCCGGCAAGGGCGAGAAGAAGCCCGTCGTCCAGACCGGGGCGCCGGTGCCGAAGCACAAGGGCACCACCCTCGTCGGTGAGGTACGGGTGGAGTTCCTCAACTCGCTGCTGAAACGGCCCGGCCTCGGCGAGGTCCGGATCGTGAACGCCGACGCCCGGACCCTCGCCGCCAGCGACGGCTTCCTCGCCTTCGAGGGGCTGCCGAACGACGCGCTGCCCGACCTGGTGCGCGCCGGCAATGTGCAGGTGGGCGCCGGGCCCGTGGAGAATGGCCTGCTCATCCGGGACCGCGGCGCCGTCACCGTGGCCGCCGCAGCGCCGTTCACCGGCGGTGGCATCGCCTCCGACCTCGGCTGGACCGTCGTGAGCTGGCAGAACGCCGACCGCTTCGAGATCACCGCCTACGAGCGCGAGGACCGGGCGGTGCTCGCCGGTCTCCTCGGCCTCGCCTTGATCGTGGTCTGCCTGGGCTGGATCCACCTCGTTGTCGTACGGCCCCTGCGAGCACTCGCGGCCGACGCCGAGAACCTCGCCGACGGCGACCTCAAGACCGTGCACTACCCCCGCTACCAGGACGAGGTCGGCGCCGTCGTCCGGAGCCTCGAACTGATCCGCCAGCAGTTGCAGGCCCGTCGGCAGAACCAGGCGCGCCGGCCCGCCGAGCCCCGGCTCGACGCCGGAGGAAGGTGACCAAGCGTGCTCTACCTCTACTTCGTCCTGTTGATCGGCAGTCTGTCGCTGCTCGTCGCGGGCATCGTGGAGCAGCGGCGGCACTATGCCGCGCTGCACACCATCCCCACGCGAGTCCTCGTCAACGGCATCCGCGGCAAGTCCTCCATCACCCGCCTCTGCGCGGGCGCGCTGCGAGGCGGTGACCTGATCACCGTCGCCAAGACGACCGGGACGGCGGCCCGCTTCATCCATCCCGACGCCACCGAGGAGCCGGTCTATCGCAAGTTCGGCATCGCCAACGTGGTGGAGCAGATCGGCATCGTCCGCCGGGCCGCCACCTACCGGCCCGACGCACTCGTCATCGAGTGCATGGCCGTGATGCCGGCCCTCCAGGAAGTCAACCAGAGCAAGCTGATCCGCTCCACCATCGGCGTGCTGTGCAACGTCCGCGAGGACCACCTCGCCGAGATGGGCCCCACCCTCGACGACGTGGCCCGCTCGCTGTGCCGCTCGATGCCCCAGGACGGCATCTGTGTCACCGCCGAGAAGGAGCGTTTCCACATCCTCCAGGAGGAGGCGGACGCCCGGAACTGCCAGTTGGTCTACGCCGACCCGGAGACCGTCAGCGACGAGGAGTTGCGCGGCTTCAGCTGGTTCACCTTCAAGGAGAACGTGGCGATCGCCCTGGTCGTCGCCGACCTGGTCGGCGTGGAGCGCGACGTCGCCCTCCAGGGCATGTACGACGCCCCACCGGACCCGGGCGTGCTCTCCGTGGAGCGCTATGTGGCCCCCGACGGCAACCGGCTCGCCTTCGCCAACGTCTTCGCGGCCAATGACCCCGAGTCGACGCTGATGAACATCAACCAGCTCCTCGACCTCGGCGCCATCCGCCGCCCCCTGAACGTGGTGATCAACTGCCGCCCCGACCGCGTCGAGCGCAACGGGCAGATGGGCGAGATCATCCCTGACCTCCAGCCGGACCACGTCTTCGTCATCGGGCACCCCGCCAAGAGCGCCATCGACGCCATCCCCGCCGAGTGGCGGGACCGGGCCGTCGACCTGGGCGGCGAGAAGCGGGCCGCCGAGGAATTCATGCCGGCTCTGCTCGGCCGCATGTCCGACGGCTCCTCCCTGGTGGCCATCGGCAACATCCATGGCCAGGGCGAGGAACTGCTGGAGTACCTCGCCGAACTCCCCGCCGACGAGAGCGACACGGACGAGGCGGCGCCGAGTCCTGCCGCCACGGCGGTCCCGGCGCAGGCGTCCCGTCTGGACCCGTTCGCCTCGTACCCCCATGCGTACGAGGAGCGGTACCAGGCTTCGCAGACCCAGGAGATCCCGGTGGTCCGCATCCCGGCCCGGCCGTCCCGGCAGCACGAGCCCCATCAGCACTACGCACAGCAGGAGCGGTACGAGCCCTTCGAGCAGTACGTCGAAGCGCCGCGGCAGCAGCCGTACGAATCCGCCCAACAGACCTGGCCGCCCCACGACCAGCCGCACGATGACGCCCGGAGACCCCGTTGACCACCGCCGCACTGACCCCCGAGATGGCCGCCCTGGGTATCGCCGTAGGGCTGTTCTTCTCGCTGCTGTGCTACCTCACCACCAATCTCTCGCCCGGCGGCATGATCACTCCGGGCTGGCTCGCCCTGACGCTGATCGAGGACGTCCAGCGCGCGGCCATGGTGGTGGGCGTCACCGCCCTCACCTACGGCGGCACCAAGATCATGCAACGGCTGGTGATCCTCTACGGCAAGCGACTGTTCGCCTCGGTGGTGCTCCTCGGCGTGCTGCTCCAGGGCACGGTGATGATCCTGCTCTCGCTGGAGTTCCCGCTGCTCTACGGCAACCAGACCCTCGGCTTCATCGTGCCCGGCCTGATCGCCTACCAGATGGTGCGCCAGCCCAAGGGCCCCACCCTCCTGGCCACCGGCACGGTCTCGCTCATGGCCTACATCGTCGTCGCCGCCGGGCTGCTGCTCGGCATCATGCCGACCGTCTGACAAGCCGCCACAGAACAACCGAGGAGTAACCGATGGCAGGAAAGAAGAAGTCGCGGCCCGTCGTCTCGGGTCTGGCGGTGCTCGGTCTCGTCGCGACCTCCGGGTACCTCACCCTGGAACTGCGCAAGCAGGAGGCGCCCGGGGTGACGGAGGTCCGCAACGTCGGCGTTCTGGAAGGCGGCAAGGGCAAGAGCTCCGCCCCCGACGACAAGGGCGAGGCCCAGTGGTCCCGGCTGGAGAACCCCGCGCGCTCGGTGCTCCGCGGCTCCGACGGCCAGATCCAGGCGGTGTTCACGGACGGGGCGCGTCTGGCCACACTCACCGGCCCGGCCCGTACTTTTGCCGAACCGGCCTCTACCTCCTCCAAGGTCTCCACCACGGACTGGGTGCGGCTGATGCCCGAGTCCTGGAAGAAGGGCGGCGAGAAGGAGAAGTGGTTCACCGACTGGTACACCGAGTACAAGGACAGTAAGGAGGACGACCTCTTTGCCACCGCCTTCCAGTATGTGGCGGGCGCCCCGCAGAAGAAGGACCAGCAGGGCACTGTCTATGCCGGTGACGCCAACTTCGGACCGCTGAACACCGCCGGCGCAGAGGGCGGCGATCTGCGCCTGGAGCAGTCCGACTTCTACGACTATCTCGGCCTGCCCTACCCCTTCCGGGACGGCCAGACCGGCACCCCCGAGACCTTGCGCGCCAAGTCCCTGGACTGCTCGGGCTTCATACGGATGGTGCTCGGCTACCGCACCCGCTACCCGCTGATGTCCTCGGACAAGTCGGGCGACGGACTGCCGCGCACCGCGAACGGTATGGCCCGCTCCGACGAGGGCGTCGACGTGCTGCCGCTGGCCGGAGTGGGGGCCGAAGGCCGACCGTCCTCCATCGACCAGCTCCAGCCCGGCGACCTCGTCTTCTTCAAGCTTGACGCCCGCACCAAGGACCGGCTCGACCACGTCGGCATGGTGCTCGGCTACGACACCGGGGGTCACCTGATCTTTGTCTCCAGCCGCGAGGAGGTCAACGGTCCCACCATCGGCGACGTCGGCGGGGTCTCCCGGCTGGACGGCAACGGCTACTACGCCAAGACGCTGCGCAGCGCCAAGCGGCTGTGACCCGCCCGTACGCCCGCGACGGCAGCCGCGAGGCTTCGTCTCGTCGACTGGATGGACCGTCGGCTCGACCCGGGCCACTGTGAGGGATCGTCGGTTGCGGAGCACGAAGGCCCTGCCCACCTCCTCGGTGGACAGGCATTCGATGTAACCGGATCAGAGGACGACCTGGTCCGTCCCGGCCTCCAAGCGGGCGATGGCCTTGCGAGCGGCACCGACGAAGGCGTCGAAGCGGCCGTTCGTATGGGTGGGTCGCTCGAGTTGGCTGAAGTAGCCGGGGTCGAACATGCTCTGGCGCAGTTCGGTGGTCATCTCCAGCTGTGCGCCCATGCCGAGCAGGGTCTTGTTGCAGATGTTGTTCGGGTCCTCGCCTGCGAGGGCAGGGACGGTTGAGCCGTCGATGGTCTGGAAACCGGCGGCCTGGAACTCCTCACGCAGATACGTCCTGAAGTTGGTATGGAGACCGCCGACAACGACGGCCTCAGGCTGGTCATGGGGAACTCCGGCCTGCGCCCCCGTACATCCGTGCAGGCTCAGGACATTGAGGCTGCCGGCGGCCATGGAAAGCGCGGCCCGGTCGTCATTGTTCGTCGAGGGGACGTGCAGGTCGCTGTTGCCGGACCGGCGCACGCCTTCGAACATCCAGTAGTCGTGGACCGGGCCGCCTGCCGGGCTGACCGCGAGCGTGGCAGGGTGGTAGCCGGCGATCGCCAGGCACAGCTCGGAGGTCCCGCCCTCGACTCCGCCGCCGTGGAGGGCCATGATCGTGGTCCGATTGACGGGGCCTCTCTGGTCGTTGCTGTTGTCGAACGGCTCATGACGCTTGTAGCGGCGGGTGAAGTCCGTCCCCTCCTTCCCCGCGAGCTTGATGTACAGATCGGTGTTCGATGCGTAAAGGTCGGCCGCGTAGGCGGGTGCGACGGTAAAGGCGTTGAGTACGGAGGCGCTGAGGGCGGCGCCGGCGAGGCCGGTCAGTACGGTGCGGCGGTTGGCGTATGTCACACGTGTCATGATCGCGGCGGTTGGTGTCGCTTCCTCCCGTGCCGGAGGTGAACAACGTCACGCCGTAGGTTCCCGAACAACTCCAGCAAGCCCGGGGCCGCGCGTGGACGTCAGGACTCGACAGTCGACCCCGGATTGTGGCGAATTGGTGCCAGCCTCGCCAGGTGGTCAGCGGCTCGACCGGGTCGGCGCCACCTGCTCCGGTGACCGCGTCGCGGGCCTGCGGGCGTGGTCTCGATGCGGGTGCGGTGCGGGCGTCGTTGCCATGGGTCTCCCGATTGTGCGCTCCGACGTCCCCGTGCCCGGAAGGCGGGATGGGAGTGGGAGATGTCGGAAGTTGCTTCGTCATTCGCACCACGGCCTGGATGCACGCCACGAAGGGCGCCTGACAGGTGAAATACCTGCTCAGGCGCCCTATGTCTGTGACTAGAAGAAGCCCAGCTTCTTCGGCGAGTACGACACCAGCAGGTTCTTCGTCTGCTGGTAGTGCTCCAGCATCATCCGGTGGTTCTCCCGCCCGATCCCCGACTGCTTGTAGCCGCCGAACGCCGCGTGTGCCGGATACGCGTGGTAGCAGTTCGTCCACACCCGGCCCGCCTGGATGGCGCGGCCGGCCCGGTACGCCGTGTTGATGTCGCGGGTCCAGACGCCCGCGCCCAGGCCGTACAGCGTGTCGTTCGCGGTCTTTATCGCGTCGTCGAAGTCCGAGAAGGAGGTGACCGCGACGACCGGGCCGAAGATCTCCTCCTGGAAGACGCGCATACGGTTGTCGCCCTCGAAGATCGTGGGCTGGACGTAGTACCCGCCGGCCAGTTCCCCCTCGTGCTCGATGCGCTGACCGCCCGTCAGGATCTTGGCGCCCTCCTGCTGCCCGATGTCGAGGTACGAAAGGATCTTCTGGAGCTGGTCGTTGGAGGCCTGGGCGCCGATCATGGTGTCGGTGTCCAGGGGGTGGCCGGACACGATCTTCTCGGTGCGGGCGATGGCCGCCTCGAGGAACTCGCTGTAGTGGCCGCGCTGGATGAGTGCCCGCGAGGGGCAGGTGCAGACCTCGCCCTGGTTGAGGGCGAACATGGTGAAGCCTTCGAGCGCCTTGTCCCGCAGATCGTCGTCGGCCGCCCAGACGTCGTCGAAGAAGATGTTGGGCGACTTGCCACCGAGTTCCAGGGTGACCGGTTTGATGTTCTCGGAGGCGTACTGCATGATCAGCCGCCCCGTCGTGGTCTCGCCGGTGAACGCGATCTTCGCGACGCGCGGACTGGACGCGAGCGGCTTGCCCGCCTCCACGCCGAAGCCGTTGACGATGTTGACGACACCGTCCGGCAGCAGGTCGGCGACCAGGCTCAGCCAGAAGTGGATGGAGGCCGGGGTCTGTTCGGCGGGCTTGAGGACCACCGCGTTTCCGGCGGCCAGGGCGGGGGCGAGCTTCCATGTCGCCATCAGGATCGGGAAGTTCCAGGGGATGATCTGGCCGACGACGCCCAGCGGCTCGTGGAAGTGATACGCGATGGTGTCGTCGTCGAGCTCGCTCAGCGACCCCTCCTGGGCGCGCAGCGCTCCGGCGAAGTAGCGGAAGTGGTCGATGGCCAGAGGGATGTCGGCGGCCAGCGTCTCGCGGACCGGCTTGCCGTTCTCCCAGCTCTCGGCGACCGCCAGCTCCTCCAGATGCGCTTCCATCCGGTCGGCGATCTTCAGCAGGATGCCCGCACGGTCGCCCGCCGAGGTGCGGCCCCACGCGGGCGCCGCGGCATGCGCCGCGTCCAGTGCGGCTTCGACGTCGTCGGCGGTGCCGCGGGCGATCTCGGTGAACGGGCGGCCGTCGACGGGGCTCGGGTTCTCGAAGTACTCGCCGCGGGCCGGCGGTACGTACCGGCCGCCGATCCAGTGGTCGTAGCGAGGGCGGTACGAGACGATCGCGCCGTCACTGCCCGGGCTTGCGTATCGGGTCATCTCCAGGGCCTCCCGGTGAGGGTGCCGCCCGCCTTTGGGCGGCGCCTGACGGGAGGCTAGGGACCGGGAGGTTGCGAGGACGTTGCACGGGCCCGTCGGCGGAACCTCAGCCCGACTTGATCATGTCGGCGCACTTCTCGCCGATCATCATGGTCGTGATGCACGGGTTGACCGCCGGCAGGAACGGCATGATCGAGGCGTCCGCCACCCGCAGCCCCGGCACGCCCTTGACCCGCAGCTGCGGGTCCAGCGGGGAGTCGGCGTCGTCGACCGGGCCCATCCGCACCGTCCCGGCGGGGTGGTAGACGGTGTTGTGCGTCTCGCGGATGTAGGAGAACAGCTCGTCGTCGCTCTGCAGCGCCGGTCCGGGCGCCAGTTCCGCGCCCGCCCAGTCGGCCATGGGCGACTGGGAGACGATCTCGCGGGCGAGACGCAGGCCGTGGGTCATCACCCGGATGTCGTGCTCGTCGGTGAAGTAGCGGGGGTCGACCTTCGGCTTGTCACGGAAGTCGCGCGTGCGCAGCCTGACCGTGCCCATCGACCGGGCGCGGGTCACGTTCGGTGTCAGACAGAACGCGTTGTCGGTGGTGGGGTAGCCGCGTCGGTAGGTGTTCATGTCGAACGGCACCGAGCCGTAGTGGAACATCAGGTCCGGCCGGTCGAGACCGGGCCGGGTGTTGGTGAAGATCCCGATCTCCCACCACTGCGTGGACCGGTCGACCATGGGCTGCTTGGCCTCCCACATGATCACGCCCTCCGGGTGGTCCTGGAGGTGGGAGCCGACACCGGGGGAGTCGACGCGGACGTCGATCCCCACGTCCCGCAGATGACCGGCGGGGCCGATGCCGGACAGCATCAGCAGTTTGGGCGAGTCGATGGCGCCGCAGGAGAGGACGACCTCACGCCGGGCGGTGACCGATCCGGTGTGGATGGTGTCGGGCTCCAGGTACTCCACCCCGGTGCACCGGCCGTCGTCACCGAACAGCAGCCGCCGGGCCTGGAGTCCCGTGCGTACGTCGAGGTTCGGCCGCTTGCCGAGGATCGGGTGCAGATACGACACCGACGCGGACGAACGGACGCCGTCCTCACGGCGGTTGATCTGGAACCAGTGGGCGCCTCGCACCACGGTGCTGCCGGTGTTGAACGGCGTCGTCGGGATGTCGGCGGCGGCGCATGCCTCCAGCAGCGCCGCCCCGCAGGGGTCCATCGGCGGGACGGTGCGGATGACGACCGGGCCTGTGCGCCCGTGGTGGTCGCCGGGCGCGTCGTTGTTCTCCAGACGCTGGTAGAGCGGGAAGCAGTCCTTCGCGCTCCAGCCCGCGCAGCCCATCGCGCCCCACTCGTCGAGGTCCTCGGCGGGGGCCCAGAACGCGATGCAGGAGTTGTGCGACGAGCAGCCGCCGAGCACCTTCGCCCGGGCGTGCCGCATGAAGCTGTTGCCGTTCTCCTGCGGCTCGATCGGATAGTCCCAGTCGTAACCGGACTCGAGCAGTGCCATCCACTTGTCGAGCCGCAGGATGTTGTCGTCTCCGACGTCGGAGGGGCCCGCCTCCAGCACACAGACGCTCACGTCCGGATCCTCGGACAGGCGCGCGGCGATGACGGCGCCGGCGGTGCCGCCGCCGACCACCACGTAGTCGAACTCCTGGACGGGGCTCTGTGTGGACATGGCGTCTCCAGAACTGGTTCGTGGGGAGAGTCAGGCGGAGGGTGCCGGCGGCTCACCGGTGCCGGTCGATGCGACGTAGCGGTGCGATTCGAGGACACCGGTCCGGTGCCGCTGCACGAACCAGTAGTAGGCGAAGCCGCCGAGCCCGACGATGCCGACGAATACGAACGCGCCCCAGCGCAGATACCAGTGCTGCGGCCCGGTGGCGTTGTAGACCTCGGCGCGCGGCCAGGCGAGGTTGATGGACATGGCCAGGCCCCACAGCACCGCGAGGAGGTTGATGGGGAGACCGAACTTGCCGAGCGAGAACTTGCCCTCGGCAGGCGTCCACTTGCCACGCAGTCGCTTGATCAGCATGGGCGTGGTGACCAGAAGATAGGCCACGTAGATCATGATGATCGCGATGCTGGTGATCACCGAGAAGATCTGCGGCTGGTTGACGTTGATCACCAGGATCAGCACGCCCACCACACCGATGACGACGGCAGGCACGACAGGCGTCTTGAAGCGGGGGCTGACCTTGGCGAGATGAGTGCCGGCGGGGAGGTTGTTGTCGCGTGCCATGGCGAACATCAGCCGGATACCGGCGGCCTGGACCGCCAGCACACAGACCGTGATGGCGATGACCACACACCACAGGACGATCTCGCCGATGGTCGAACCGAGAGTCGCCAGCACCACGTACTGCAGGCCGACCGTGGACAGTTCCTCGGCGTTGATGTTGGGGACAGCCATCAGGGCGAACAGCAGGATCAGGCCGCCGATGAGGAACGAGGCGACCAGCGCGCGCAGGATGGCCCGGGGCGCGTTGCGGCTCGGGTCGTGCGATTCCTCACCCAGCGACGAGGCGGTGTCGAAGCCGTACATCACGTAGGCCGAGGCCAGCGAGGCCGTCAGGAAGGCGCCGAAGTAGCCCAGCGTCTGGCCCTCACCGAGTCCGTAGGTGTCCGTCAGCACGCTGCTCGGACCGCGCGTGATGTGGGCCGCCAGGAGGATGATCAGAGCCACGGCCGCGACCAGCTCGATGAAGACGCCGGCCGAGTTGATCCGCGCCATCAGCTTCACGCCGAAGGCGTTGACCAGGGTCGAGAACAGAATGAGCACGGTGCCGAGGAGGACGGCGTTGGCAGCCGCGTCGTTCTTGCCGCTGCCGTCGCCCACGAACTGGAACCAGCTGTCGATCTGCGGCAGCGTGATCTGGTAGGCCAGGGCCACGGCGGAGAGCGTCACCATGGTGGCCGTCATCATCATCCAGCCGCCGAGCCAGCCGACGTGCGGGCCGCCCATGGTCTTGGCCCAGTTGTAGATGGACCCCGCCACCGGATAGCGGGCGGCCAGCTCGCAGAAGCACAGGGCCACCATCAGCTGTCCGACGAACACCATCGGCCACGACCACCAGTAGGCGGGCCCGCCGAAGGAGACACCGAAGTAGAAGAGCTGGAAGGTGCCGGTGAGGATCGAGATGTAGCTGATGCCGGCCGCGAAGGTGTGGAAGTTGCCGAGGGTGCGCTTCAGTTCGGGCTTGTAGCCGAGTGCGCCGAGCGCGTCGTCGTCTTCCTGCCCTTGGGCACTGGCCCTGCTGCTTTTGCTGTCGTCATGAACACTCATGAGAACCACCGCTGGGGACGTGGGCTGAGGTTGCGCCAGATGTGCTTGGCCTCCTGGTACTCCGCGAGACCCGCGGGGCCCAGTTCGCGGCCGAAGCCGGACTGCTTCATCCCGCCCCATTCCGCCTGGGGGACGTACGGATGGAAGTCATTGATCCATACGGTTCCGGCGCGCACCCGGGAAGCCACCCGGTGGGCGCGGCCGACATCCTGCGACCAGACCGCGCCGGTCAGGCCGTAGACGGTGTCGTTGGCAAGGGCGACCGCCTCCTCCTCGTCGTGGAACCGTTCGACGGTCAGCACCGGACCGAACGATTCGTCACGGACGACGGACATGCCCGGAGCGCACTCGTCCAGCACGGTCGGCAGATAGTAGAACCCGTCCTGCAGCGCCGGGTCGTCGGGACGCTTGCCACCACAGCGCAGCACAGCGCCCTCGGCGAGACCTGCCGCCACATAAGCCTCGACCTTGTCACGGTGCTGGGCGGAGATCAACGGTCCGGTACGGGCGTTCTGATCGAACGGGCCACCGAGCCTGATCTCCTTGGCCTGGGCCACCACCGCGTCCACGAACCGGTCGTGCAGATCGTCCTGGACCAGCAGCCGGGCCCCGGCCGAGCAGACCTGGCCGGAGTGCAGGAAGATCGCCATCACGGCGTAGTCGACGGCAGCGTCGAAGTCGGCGTCCTCGAAGACGATGTTGGGGTTCTTGCCGCCCAGCTCGAGCGCGACCTTCTTCACCGTGGGCGCGGCGGCCGCCATGATGCGCCGTCCGGTGACCAGACCGCCCGTGAACGAGACCATGTCGACCCGCGGGTCCTCGCTCAGCGGGGCACCTGCCGTGGGACCGGCGCCCAGGATCAGGTTCGCCGCGCCGGCGGGGACTCCCGCCTCGGTCAGCAGCCGCATCAGCATGATGCAGGTGTGCGGAGTGAGCTCGCTGGGCTTGAGGACGAACGTGTTGCCGGCGCCGAGCGCGGGAGCGACCTTCCAGGCGGTCTGCAGCAGCGGATAGTTCCACGGCGTGATCAGCGTGCACACCCCGACGGGTTCGTGCACGACCCGGCTGTCCACCTCCGGATTGCCCGTGTCGACGATCCGGTCCTCGCCGCCGGCGGCCGTCAGGTTGCCGAAGTACCGGAAGCAGTTCGCGATGTCGTCCATGTCGTACTCGCTCTCCACGAGCCGCTTCCCGGTGTCCAGGGACTCGGCTCGGGCGAACGCGTCCTTGTCGCGTTCCAGCAGGCCGGCGACGCGCAGCAGCACCCTGCCGCGGTCGGCGGCCGCCGTGTGGGGCCACGGGCCCCGGTCGAAGGCGTCGCGGGCGGCGGCGATCGCGGCCGCCGCGTCCTTCGGGCCGGCCTCGTCGACGGTGGCGACGAGGGTGCCGTCCGCGGGGCAGCGGATCTCACGCACCTGCCCGTCGAGGGCGGCAGTCCACTTGCCGCCGATGAACAGCTCCGGCATGGCGTGCTCCTCCGGGTCGGACGGTCGGGCGACCCCGCCGCGGCGGGGTCGGACCTTGGTGCTCCATCAACTGACAGTAAGGAGGTAGCGCGGGATTCGCAGTACGGAGCGGTCATTCGGTGGCGGAACCCCGCCCGACGGGTACGCGAAGGATCCCGGCCCGGCTCTCGTCAGGACCGCTGCCAGGCGTCCAGTTCCTGTACGCGGGCGAGAGCGGACGGACGCTGCGCCGACGGGAGTGCGGTGGCCAGGGCCCGCCACACCGCCAGATCGTCCTCGCCCCAGGGGCTGTACGCCCAGTCGGCGAGCAGGCCCGGATCGCCGCGGGCGATCAGCGCGGCCCGCAGCTGACTCTCCAGACGCCGGCGCAGCCGCGCCACGGCCGGTGCCTGGGACGCCGGCAGCAACGGACCGCCGTACGCGGTGAGCGCGCCCGTCACCGAACCCGAGGCGAGCCGCCGGGTCACCGCGTCGAAGTCCGCGTCGACGCGCGCGCCCAGCCGGTAGGGCCGGGAGAGCAGCAGATCGGGGCCGAGCAGACCGCGCAGCCGGGACAGTTCCGCCCGAAGGGTGACGGGGGTGACCGACTCGTCCTCGTACAGCTCGATCATCAGTTCGTCGCCGCCGACACCCTCCGGCCGGTGGGCCAGCAGCACCAGGATCTCGCTGTGGCGGCGGCTCAGCCGCAGCTTGCGGCCGCCCGTCACCAGGAGCGCCTCGTCGCGGCCCAGCGCCGACAGCTGCACGCTCTCCGCGGACGGCGGTGGGGCGAGAAGTGCCAGCTGGGACTCGGCGGCCCGCGCCACGGCCCCGACGAACGCGAGGCTGTGAGGGTGCGCCAGCCGGTCGCCGCCGGTGATGTCCACCGCTCCGAGCAGTCGCCCGGTGGCGGGATCGTGGATCGGGGCAGCGGCGCACGTCCAGGCCTGGACCGGACGGCGGAAGTGCTCGGCCGCGAAGACCTGGACCGGCCGGTCGAGGGTGATCGCGGTGCCCGGGGCGTTCGTCCCCGCGACGGCCTCGGCCCAGCGGGCGCCCGGCACGAAGTTCATCAGATCGGCCCTGCGCCGGGTGGTGGGCGGACCCTCGACCCACAGCAGCCGTCCATGCGCGTCGCAGACCGCCACGAGGTGCTCGCCGTCCATGGCGTACGCGCCCATCAGCTCCCGCATCAGCGGCATGACCCGGGCCAGCGGATGATCCTCGCGGCAGGCGGTGAGGGCGTCGTCGTCCAGTTCGACGCCGGCCGTGCCGTCGGGGCTGACATGGGCGCGGGCCGAACGCTTCCATGAGTCGGCCACCACGGATCGCACGGGCTGCTCGACACGGCCCGCGGTCAGATAGGCGTCGTAGGCCCTGCGCAGCACGGCGATCCGTTCCGACGGATCCGCGCCCGGTTCGAGAGCCACCCATGCGTCGCTCAACTCGGCCTCCCCGGCCCATCGTGACCCAGGCGGAGGGGCGCGACAAGCGTCCCGGCGTCAGGTGAAGTTCACGAGGCGGATGTAGCGGCCCCAGTCCCAGAACGGTCCGGGGTCGGAGTGCGTGGCGCCGGGGACCTCGTTGTGGCCGATGATGTGCGTGCGGTCCTTGGGGATGCCGTAGCGGTCGCAGATCGAGGACGTGAGCGCCGCGGACCGCTCGTAGAGCACGTCGGTGAAGTACTCGGGCCTGTCCACCCAGCCCTCGTGCTCGATGCCGATGCTGCGGGTGTTGTAGTCCCAATTGCCCGCGTGCCAGCCGACGTTCCGCTCCCGCACGCACTGCGCCACATGTCCGTCCGCGGAGCGCACGACGTAGTGGGCGGAGACCTGCCGGGCCGAGTCCTGGAAGATGTCGATCGTGTCGCCGAAGGTCTCCTGAGTGACATGGACGACGACGAAGTTCACGGGGTACGACGAAGGGCGGCTCGACGGGGTGAAGTTGGACGCCGTCGCCGGCAGCCACTCGGCGGTGGGGAAGTCGGTGTCCGCGGTGGTGGCCCGAGCGTGAGCCGCAGGCAGCAGGACGCCGGTGGCGGCCACGGACGCGGCGCCCTTGAGCAGTCGTCTACGGTCCATGGGGCCTCTCCTGGTGGGGGTGTCAGAAGCGGGGCAGTACGGAGGCGACCTCCCGCAGATGACGGTGGAGGCCGCCATGAGGATCTCCTGCCGGCAGCCATTCCTTGCGGATCTTGGCGACGCAGGTGTGGTTGGTGTCGCAGACGTTGGCGAGCGGAGCCTCACCCGCCTGGCCGACCAGCTGGTACGCGTCGAGCCGGGACAGTCCGTAGTCCCTGGCCGGCCACTGGACCAGGTCCAACTGGGAGATCCGGAACGCGTCTTCGAGCGGGCGTGCGGAGCCCGTCGACATGATGTGCGAGTCGGACTCGATAGGCGGCCAGGGCGTCGGCACCCCCCTTGAGCAGCTCGACCACCACCACGGTGTTCATCGCGCACTCCACCGCCACACCGCAGGTCTCGCCCTCACCCTGCCGGGCGTGCCCGTCACCCAGGCTCAGCAGCGCACCGGGAACGTTGACGCCCAGGTAGCAGGTGACACCGGCGCGCATCTCGGGAGTGTCCATGTTCTCGCCGTGCCCCGCCGTGCCCCGCCATGCGCGTCCGGGACCAGCGCGGACCGCACCTCCAGGTTGGCGGGCGCGACGCCGATCGTGCCGTGCATGGGGTCCATCGGCAGCTCGATCTCGATGTCACTGTCCCGGGCGCTGAACAGACAGGTGCGGCGTTCCCGGTCGAGCTGCCACATCCACACCACCTCCGGCAGCGGGTCCTGAAGGGTGGCCGTGGGCATGGGTGGAGGTGAGCGCCCCGAACAGCGGCACGGTCGTCGATGCCGCCCAGTCGCGAGCCGGCTCCACCGAGACGAAATGCACGGCCACCGTGTCACCGGGCTCGGCGCCCTCGATGTGGAACGGCCCGGTCTGCGGGTTGAGGAACGGGAACTCACAGACCTCGGACACCAGGTCCTTCGCGGAGCGGACGCGGCCCGCGAAGCAGTCCTCCGTGAACAGGTCGAGGACGGTGCCCGGTGCGATCCGCGCCACGGGCGGCGCGCCGCCGAACGTCCAGGCGTACTCGCCCGGCCCCGGGCGCACGGTCACGATCCGCGGGTCGCTCAAGGTCCACTGCTCCCGTCCGCCGGCCCCGGGCGGACCGGCCGCGGGATCACGGTACGGTCGGCCGCACGGGGGCGGAAGACGCCGGCAGCGATCAAAGGCGGCCCAGGGATGGGGAGTTGATACGGGAAGCCCACCCCGTGCGCAGGGCGGGGGCGGCTCCCGGTGAGCGGGCTCAGCCGTGCAGCGGGCGCGGCAGACGCACGTACGTCACTCTCGTCTCGATGCCGCTGTCCACCAGCCGGCCCTGCGTGTCGAAGGCCTCGGGCCCGTCCGTCATGCCGAAGTCGTTGTCGTTGATGAGCACGAGGGTGTTCCGGCCGACCACAGCGATGCCCTCGACCTTCCCCGGGACGCCCGCCACCTTGCCGAAGTCCGCGACCAGGCTCTTGCGCAGCACCGGGACTCCCGCCGCCGCCGGGTCCTCGAGCTGCTCGTACGAGGGGGAGGTCGTGGCGCTGTCCCAGCGGCCGCCGAGGATGCCCGCGCCACGCGGCAGCGTGACACGGTGCGCCCGGGACGAGGCGTCTGTGCGTTCCTGCACGAGCAGGGTGTCGCGGCCGAGGGCGACCAGCGAGGAGATCTTCAGCTCGGAGGGGTCGTCCGCACCCGGATCGACGACGTCCACCGCGTCGAAACGGTAGGCGTACTCGGCGGTCACTGCGCGCTTCACGGGCGAGAAGCGCAGCAGGCGGGTGTTGCGCGATGCCTCACCCGCGTCCTCGTCCGGCACGGACAGCGGGCTCTGCACCGCGAGGACGAGATCACCGCCGGGCAGCTGGGCCAGCCCCTCGAAACCGCGGTTGATCTTGCGCTGGAGCAGGATGGACGGCAGCGCCTCGACGACCGGGTAGCCGGCGCCCCGCAGCCCCAGGCCCTTGGGCACATAGCGCGCCAGCACCCGGCCGCGCGAGGAGACATGGACGAGCGAGGGCCCGTACTCGTCGGCGAGCCAGAAGGTGCCGTCGGAAGCCCGGACGATGCCCTCGGTGTCCAGACCGTTCGGGTCGTACGAGAGCGGCGTCGACGCGTTGTACGTGTACGGGGCCTCGTCGCGGGACGCCTGGTTGGGCAGACCGGTGACGGCCTTGCCGCGCGACGTGGTGATCGGAAGTGCGGTCAGCACCGTCACCCGGCTGCCGGACACCCGCACCTTCACGATGGCCGGATCGAACCCGGGTACCGGGAACGTACGGCGCTTTGTGCCGTCGACCTTGATCTGACCGTTGGGTCCGCGGTCGGTCACCGTCCAGAACTCGCCCTTGCGGCCCGCGGGGAAGATGTCGCTGCCGATCCCGCCCAGGTCGACCCCACGGTCGTCGGCGACCGACCCCTTGAGCAGGGAGTTGCTGAAGGAGGCCAGCGGGATGTCCCCGAGCACGGCGGTGCCCGTCACGCGCGGAGCCGTTCCGTGCCCGCCCGTGTGGCCGGGCGCGCCCGTGGCGGTGCCGGCCACGGCGATCGCGGCGACGAGGGCGATCGGCAGCCCCGCGGCAAGAGAACGGCGCACGGAACGCGGCAACACACGCGCAGACGGGGACATCGGGCCTCCTGGCCTACAGATCGACTGACAGCGGACAGGCTGTGCGCTCACGCCGAACGTCACGAGACATCCGGGTGAACGCGGCCTGACGTGCCGCCATCGCCCGTGCGCGGCAGGCCTGTTCGGCTCTTTCAGGGGTGCGTGAAGGGCCGGCCGGCCACGAGCGGTCGGCCGCTTCACTTCCACCCTCAGCCGCGCGAGGGGTGGCCCGGATCAGCGCTGGCCGGACGGTCAGGCCTGTTCCAGTACCCCTGCGAGCGCCGCCGCCGGATCGTGGTCCGCGGGACCGGCGGGGGCCCAGCGTCCACTCTCCTTGCGGTACGGCCACCAGCGGCCGTCACGGCCCAGACGCAACTGCGCACCGGAGCCCGGCACCGCCCACCGTCCCGGCCCCGACACGCGCAACCGTGGCCGGTCCGGCTCCTCCCAGGCTTCCTCCAGCAGCGTCGTCGCCCGGGCGAGATCCGCCGGCTCCGGCGTCCACTCCTCGTCGAACACGGACAGCGCGGCCGGGCCTCCCGAACGCCACGCGCGAACCGCCAGATCCAGCTCGGCGCGCTGCTGCCCGGTGGCCGAGGCAAGACGGGACGCGATCACACCCGCGGGCGCAGACGACGCAAGACGCACCAGATCCTGATCGAACGTCAGCTCTGCCTCAACCGCCTGGCCTTGGTGACCTGGCGTGATCGCCTCGGCGAGCATCCGGTGCGCTCGCGTGGCCGTGTCCGCGGCGAGGAACTCCAGCGCGCCGGGGTCGATGCCGGGCGGTGGCTCCGTCTCGGTGTCCAGAGACGGCGGCTGACCCGGCTCGTTCGGCAGCGGCGGGGGAGCGGGCAGCGGCGGGAGTATGCCCCCGGCCGCGAACGCCTCGTCGGCCCGGACTCCTTCCGATGCCGGCCCGGCCTCCTCCTCGGGTGTGTCGCCCGAAGCCCGCGCCATGCTCCGGGCCTGGAGCTCGTCCAGCAGCCGGCGCTCACCGCGCCCCCGCATGAGCAGCAGGACGAACGGGTCCTGGTCGAGGAGCCTCGCCACCTGGTAGCAGAGGGCCGCGGTGTGCGGGCACAGGTCCCAGGCGCCACACGTGCACTCTGGCTCCAAATCGCCGATTCCCGGCAGGAGTTCAAGGCCCGCCGCGGCGGCGTCCTCCACCAGGACGGGCGGCATCTCCCGGTCGAGCAGCGCCGCGATGTGCCCGGCGCGGTCGACCGCCATGTCCAGGAACCGGTCCCACGCGGCCTCGTCGAACTCCTGGAGCAGCACATCGGCGCGCTGCCCGGTGCCGTCCCGGTCGCGTACGACGGCGGTGATCCGTCCGGGGCGCACCGACACGGCACCGACCGCACCCTCGCGGGCGTGCCGCCGGCCCTTCTTGAGCTGCCCGGAGTCGAGCGCCGTGTCCTCCAGCGCCTTGAGCCAGGTCCGGCCCCACCAGGTGTGGGCGAAGCCGCGGCCGCCCTCGGGCTGCAGTGCCGCGAACGTTCGCTCGTTGTCGTCCCCCACGCTCATCGCGCGCCCCCTCGCAGCTCCACCAGATCCGCCAGCTCGGTGTCGGTCAGTTCCGTCAGCGCGGCCTCGCCGGAGCCGAGCACCGAGTCGGCCAGCTCCTGCTTGCGCGCCAGCATCTCGGCGATGCGGTCCTCGATGGTCCCCTCCGCGATCATCCGGTGCACCTGCACCGGCTGCGTCTGCCCGATGCGGTACGCGCGGTCGGTCGCCTGGGCCTCGACAGCCGGGTTCCACCAGCGGTCGTAGTGCACGACATGACCGGCGCGGGTGAGGTTGAGTCCCGTGCCCGCGGCCTTCAACGACAGCAGGAAGACGGGGACTTCACCGTCCTGGAAGCGGTTCACCATGGCTTCGCGCTCCGCGACGGGCGTACCGCCGTGCAGGAACTGCGTCCGTACACCGCGCGCGGCCAGGTGCCGCTCCAGCAGCCGCGCCATCTGGACGTACTGCGTGAAGACCAGCACGCTCGCGTCCTCGGCCAGGATCGTGTCGAGCAGTTCGTCGAGCAGCTCCAACTTGCCCGAACGGCCCGGGATCCGGGGCTGCTCCTCCTTGAGGTACTGCGCCGGGTGGTTGCAGATCTGTTTGAGGGCGGTCAGCAGCTTCATCACCAGGCCACGGCGTTCCATGCCGTCGGCCTCGGAGATCGCGGCCAGGGTCTCGCGCACCACCGCCTCGTACAGCCCGGTCTGCTCGACGGTCAGTGACACGGCCCGGTCGGTCTCGGTCTTCGGGGCAGTTCGGGTGCGATGCCGGGGTCCGACTTGCGCCGGCGCAGCAGGAACGGCCGTACCAGCGCGGCGAGTCGGCCGGCCGCCGCGGGGTCGCTCCCGCCCTCCACCGCCTGCGCGTAGTGGCTGCGGAAGGTGCCGAGCCGCCCCAGGAGCCCGGGTGTCGTCCAGTCGAGGATCGCCCACAGCTCGGAGAGATTGTTCTCCACAGGTGTCCCGCTGAGCGCCACCCGGGCCTTGGCGCCGATGGTGCGCAACTGCCGCGCGGTGGCGGAGTACGGGTTCTTGACGTGCTGCGCCTCGTCGGCGACGACCATGCCCCACGCGGCCTGCCCGAGGCGGACGGCGTCGAGCCGCATCGTGCCGTAGGTGGTGAGCACGAACTCGCCGCCGGCGAGGTTCTCCAGACTGCGGGAGGCGCCGTGGAAACGGCGTACCGACGTGCCGGGGGCGAACCTCTCGATCTCCCGCTGCCAGTTGCCCATCAGCGACGTCGGACAGACGACGAGGGTGGGACCGGCGGCCGATGCGTCGGTCTGCCGGTGCAGATGGAGCGCGATGAGGGTGATGGTCTTGCCGAGGCCCATGTCGTCGGCGAGGCAGCCGCCGAGGCCGAGGGAGGTCATCCGGTGCAGCCAGTTCAGCCCGCGCAGCTGGTAGTCGCGCAGGGTCGCCCTCAGCGCGGCGGGTTGTTCGATCTCCTGCGTACCGCCCTCGGGGTCGGCGAGCCGGTCACGCAGTTGCGCCACCCAGCCGGATGCCTCGACGTCGACACGGCGTCCGTCGACCTCGGTCGAACCGGTGAGGACGGCACCGAGTGCGTCGACCGGAGAGAGCGTACGGTTCTGGCGTTCGCGGGCGCGCCGAGCCTCTTCGGGGTCGATCAGGACCCACTGGTCGCGCAGCCGCACCACGGGTCTGCCGGCCTCCGCGAGCCGGTCCAGTTCCTCGCGACTGAGCTGCTTGTCGCCCAGCGCGAACCACCAGTTGAAGGCGAGAAGGGCGTCGGCGGACAGGAACGAGGGCATCCCGGAGCCCTCCGCGCCGGGAGTGCGGGGCCCCTCGTCGGGTGGGCCGACGACGGCACGTGCGGTGAGCCGGTGCGCCATCTCCTTCGGCCAGTGCACCTGGACTCCGCCGGCCGCGAGTGCGCGTGCCGCCTCGCCGAGGAGTTCGGTGATCTCCTCGTCGGCGAGCTCGATGGCGTCGGGCACGGCGGCGTGGAGCAGCGGCGTGAGGGGACTCCAGGCGCGGGCGGCCCGGCGGAGCGCGAGCAGGGCGTCCATCCGGGCGCGCGGCCCGAACTCCGCGCTCGACCTGCTGCCCGCCCAGACGTCGGCTGCGTCCGCGACGACGGCCGGATCACTGACGCGGTGCATCTGGAGCACGGCACGGAAGGCCGGGCCCTGTGCCGAATCCAGCTCGGTGAGTTCGATACGCAGGGACAGACGGACGCCCGCGTCGTGACCCGCGGCGACATCCGCGGCCCAGGTCCGCGCGGCGGGCAGCCTTTGCGCCTTGTGGACGGCGAAGGCGGGACCGCCGGCGGCCTGAGGGGCGGCAGGAGTACGCGGCAGACCGTCCGCCACGGCGTCCAGGAACGAGCGCAACAGCCGTTCGGGCTCGTGCAGCAGGAGAGGTTCGGCCGCGGCGTCCAGTGGCACGGCGTGGGCGGCGGGCGGCATCGACGCGGCGAGCCGGCGGATGCGTTCCAGATCCTCGGGCGTCAGCGGTCCGACGCGCCAGGTGTCGTGATCGTAAGCGGTCAGCCCCGGCAACAGCAGCCCGCGAGCGACGAGTTGGAGCGCGAGCACGGTGGCCGCACCCCAGAACGCGGCGGCGGGCGACGCGTCGCTGCCGGTGCGCGCCCTCGTCAGAACGGGCAACGCCGTGCGTACGGGCAGGAGGACGGCGGGGACGGTGTGCAGGCGGGTGTCGTCCGTAACCAGGGTGATCGACTCGGCGGTTCCGGGGATGTCGGGCAGGTCGGCGCCGTCCGGATCCCAGAAGGCGACGTGTCCCGCGCGGGCCGGATCGGCGGGCACGAACACCGCGGAGCAGCGTGCGAGTGCGGTGACGGAGCCGGGGGCCAGGGTGGGCGGGGGACCGGATGAGAGGGTCGGCGAGGAGCCGGGTGCGGGGATCGGGGAGGACGTTGCCGCGGAGGGTCGGTGCACAGCGAAGACGCATTCCTCAAATTTGACTACTGCGGGCCGGGAGTCGCCGAGGGTACCCCAGGGCGCCGCGAGACGTCGCTCCACCCGCTGTGACGCCCCTCACGTGAACCCCTAAGGGTGTAGCTGGCAGCACTGTCGGCGGTGGGCTGTCCCCACAGCGGTCCGGGTGGTGGCGCCATGGTCCGCACAGGCCCCGCGTACATACGTTTTCTCAGGTCAGCGCAGTCGCAGCCAGCCCCACGGCCCACAGACCGGAGACTTACATGCCTCAGGCCACCGCCACCCTCGCGGATCCTTCGTCCGTGCCGGCTCCTCCGGGGGCCGGTGCCGAGCGGAGCGCGGGGAGCGACAACGCGGGGAGCGCATTCGCGCCTCTCCTGCGGACCGTCAGGGAACAAGGGCTCCTCGATCGCCGCCCCGGCTGGTACGCCCGCGGGATCGCGGTCAATCTGTTCGCTCTCGCCGCCGTGATCACCGGCGTCGCCCTCGTCGGCGGCTCCTGGTGGGTGCTCCTGCTCGCCGTACCGCTGGCCGTCTTCTCCACCCGCACCGCCTTCTTCGGCCACGACGCCGGACACGCACAGATCACCGCCGACCGCGGCAGGAGCCGGCTCATCCAGCTCGTCCACGCCAACCTGCTCCTCGGGATGAGCCAGGAGTGGTGGAACGACAAGCACAACCGCCACCATGCCAACCCCAACCACATCGACAAGGACCCGGACGTCGCCGCCGACATCCTCGTCTTCACCCAGAAGCAGGCGGTGGGGCGCGACGGGTTCCACGGCTGGCTCACCCGCCACCAGGCCTGGCTGTTCTTCCCGCTGACCACCCTCGAAGGCATAGCGCTCAAGATCTACGGATTCAGGGCCGTGTTCTCCCGGGGCGGCCCGCACCGGTCCGCACGCTCACGCGCCGTCGAAGCCGTGCTGCTCATCGCCCACGTCGCCGGATACGCCACGCTGCTGCTGGCCGCCATGCCGCTCGGGCAGGCGCTCGTCTTCGCCCTGATCCACCAGATGCTCCTCGGACTTCATCTGGGCATGGCGTTCGCCCCGAACCACAAGGGCATGGAGATGCCGGACGAGGCCGACGGCCGGCGCTGGGGCCATCTGCACCGCCAGGTCCTCACCTCCCGCAACGTCCGGGGCAACCCGGCGACGGACTGGTTCCTCGGCGGCCTGAACTACCAGATCGAGCACCACCTCTTTCCGAGCATGCCGCGCCCCCATCTGAAGCTCGCCCAGCCGCTGGTACGCGCCCACTGCCGCTCCTTGGGCCTCCCGTATACCGAGACCGGGCTCGTCGAGTCCTACCGACAGGCGCTGAACCATATGCACGACGTCGGCGAACCGCTGCGGACCGGCGCATAGTGGAACGGACGCACGGACGCACGGAGGAACCGACGCACGGAGGAACCGACGCGCGCAGGAACCGACGCGCGCAGGAACCGACGCGCGGAGGAACCGTGGAGCGAGCCTGCGCGTTCCCACAGCAGGAGCGGCCCAGGCCGCGGAGGAGGCGTCATGTCGACACGTACGAAGCTCGTCATAGGGGGAGTGGCCGTCGGCCTGCTCCTGATGCCGCTGATCGGATTCTGGTTCTCGCTGCTGGTCGTCATCGGAGTGCCCACCGTGGCCTATCTGATGCTCGACCCCAGCCAGCGGCGCAGGCTGCGGCGGGTGTCCCGCAAGGAGATCGGCCGCTGAGCCCGGCGCTCTCCCTTCGTGCCGGAGTAGGGTCGCAGATGATCACCGGCACGGACGAGGGGAGCGCCGCGCGATGAGCGGAACAGTCACGACGGTCAGCAGCAACGGGGAGTACTCCTTCACCAAGCCCAACCGCGAGAGCATCACGCTGCTCGCCGGGCTCGGGGTCGAGGGCGACGTCCACGCGGGCGTCACCGTCAAGCATCGCTCGCGCATCGCTCAGGACCCCACCCAGCCGAATCTCCGGCAGGTGCACCTGATCCACGCCGAACTCTTCGACGAGGTCGCCGGGGCAGGCTTCGAGGTCGCTCCCGGGGACCTCGGCGAGAACATCACCACGGTGGGAATCGACCTGCTGGCGCTGCCGGTCGGCACCCTGCTGAGGCTCGGGGACGAAGCCGTCGTCGAGGTGACGGGTCTGCGCAATCCCTGCCTGCAGATAGAAGCCTTCCGGCAGGGCCTGCTGAAGCAGGTCGTCGGCCGGGACACCGACGGCGAGGTGGTGCGCAAAGCCGGGATCATGAGCGTGGTCCGGACGGGCGGGGTGATCCGCCCGGGCGACCCGATCGGTGTGGAGCTCCCGGCGGGACCGCACAAGCGGCTGGAGCGGGTGTAGAGGACTGGGCGGTGGCTTGGTCACCGTGCCCCGTCGTCATGGTGCTTGTGATCGCTGGCGACGGGAACTGACCTTCTCCGCATACGAGGAGGCCAACTCGCCGGGCACCGCCACCGATACGGCTCCGTGCGTGTGAACTGGCCATGGCCTGCTCGGCGAAGGCTGTGAGGTCCGCTCGGGCAGGAGGGTCCGGCGAGGTCGTCCGTGGCGTCGTGAGCGGGAAGCCCGGTGAGCGCCGCGAGCGCCGACGGCAGTGCTCCGGGAAGTGTCCGCACAGTGTCTTCGTCCGCCCGGAGGACGCAGCGAGCGTGCGTGCAGGGCGTCGCGAACCAGACGAGACGTTTGCGGACACGGCTTAGGCCGGCCGCACCGCCATCTTCTCCAGAGCTTCGAGCAGTCCCGGTAGTTCGGGCCCGCGTCCGACCGGCAGGACCTCGCCCGGCTCCTCGTCCAGCAGGAGGAAGGCGATGTCGTCCGTCCTCGCGACCATCGACCAGCCGGGACCGTCGGCGCGGAGCGTTCGTGCGCCTCCCGGCGCGAAACTGGAGCGGACCCGGCCGGCGGGTGGCGGGGACTCCACGTAGGTGCGGGCCGACTCCAACGCGCGCCGGATACCGGGGTGCTTCTTCTTCGGCTCGCCCTCGGCTCGTGCGTCCGCGGAGGGGAACGCCTCCTCGTCCTTGATCTGCTGCCGCCACTCGGCCCACTGGAGCGCGATCTCGTCCGCTCCCAGCCGGCGCTGCGCGGGCCCCCAGTTCTCGGTGTCGGGCGGGGCGAGGGGCGTCAGGTCCATGCCGTCCTCCGGGGCCGGGTCATGGGGTGCCGGAACTCCGGGGGCCGCGACCGCGACGGCCAGGGGCCAGCCGGGCAGCGCCGCCACGACACTCCGCTCGTCCGGGGAGAGGTCGTACTCCATGCCGCAGTCCCACGACGCGATGGCGACCGCGACGAGGGACACGTCGTCGACGACGACCGTCCAGCGAGCACCGTCGGAGTCCTGGCCCAGGACCAGCCCGTATCCCTCGGCGTACGGTTCCAGGCCCAGCGCCGCGCAGGCGGCCGGGAAGTCGTCGCCGAGCACGCTCGGGAACTGCGCCGGTGTCAGGAGCACGGCGGTCAGCACAAACAGCGCGTCCTCGTCGACGGCTTCTTCCGTCCCGGTCACATCACCCTCCCCATGTCCGATCGTCGGTACCGGCCGATCGCTCGTCGGCGCACCTTAACCAGTGGGTAACCCGCACGTCGAGAGGCATCGGAGCGGAATTGACGTCGGCGTCGCCGCGAGGACCGGTCACATGCGACCGTGGGCCGTCTCGGTCCGTCCCGGCGCCTTGTGCTGTCAGGCCGCAGGCAGGCCGAGGAGGCTGCGGGCCACGGTCTGTGGATCCTCGTCCCGCTCACGGGCCAGGGCGATGACCGCGCGGCAGGCAAGCTCGCTGATCCCGAAGGACAGCGCCTCCGGCGACACCCAGCCGACCGCCTCGTCCATCTGGTCCTGGTCGTCCTGCGCGCACCCGGACACATAGGACGCCGCGGCCTCGAATATGTTGTGCTGCCGCGAGGGTGCCGGCGCGGTCGTCGGCTCCACCGGCCGGTGGGCGAGGAACTTGCGGAGTCTGCTGATTCTGTCGATCACCCGGACCACCTTCCCCAGGGCGGCATCTGCCGCCGATCTTTCAAGTCTGGCATTTCTGCGCCCTGTTGGCTCCAAGGCGTCGGCGAGGAGAACGGGATATGTCGCACCATCCGCCTCAGCTGCGGTCAAGGCTGCGGAGGGTCGACCGCAGCCACGACAGTTCGGCGTCACTCGTGGCACGGGCGATCGTGAGAATGCCGCGCCGGAAGGGATCCTCCAGCTCTTCGGCACGCAGGGGCCGGTCGCCCTCGTAGAAGAAGCTGGCAGGTTCCTCCAGGAACAGGAGCCGACGGCGCAGCACCTCCGCCTGGAGGCCGTGGTCGTCGAGGTGCCGAAGGAACGCCAGCAGCGTGAACCACCGGTTCTCGTCGGTGATGTCCTGCCGTACGGGCTCCGCAAGGCGCCGCCGCAGCTCCTGCCGGCCCTCGTCGGTGAGCGTCAGCACATGGCGCGGCGCCGCGACCGCGCCGGGCTGTGTCTCCCGGGCCAGCCATGACGCCTTCTCCAGCCTTTTGATCGCCGGATACAACGTGCTCTCGGCGACCGGCTTCACATGCCCCGTGAGAGCTGTGATGCGTTTGCGCAGTTCGTAGCCGTGCAGCGGACTGTCACAGAGAAAACCGAGGATGGCGAGCTCCAGCATGCCATCCATTGTGCCGCAGCGCGGTGGTACCTCCTTTTCGTAATACATCGGTTCCGATGTATGCTGCTGATCGTTTCGCCGTCAGGCGCGGCCGGGGGCATGCGGGGACGGGTGAGCAGGGCAACGAGGGGAGAGGCTTGTGCGACAGGCTCGATTCGATGAACAGGGCAGCTGCATACGCTGGACCGAGGCGGCCGGCGACGGTCCGCCGAGGGTCTATCTGCATGGACTGGGTGCCGCCTCCGCGGCGTACCACGCCCATATCGCCGCCGATCCGGAACTGGCCGGGCGCCGCTCACTGTTCGTGGACCTCCCGGGACACGGTCTCAGCGACCGCCCCGCCGAATTCGGCTACACCCTCGAGGACCATGCCGCGGCTCTCGCGGCCGCTCTCGACGAGGCTGACGTGCGGGGCGGCGAGATCGTCGGGCACAGCATGGGCGGCGCCGTCGCCATCGTGCTGGCGTACCGTCGCCCGGACCTGGTGGCGCGTCTGATCATCACGGAGGCCAACCTCGACCCCGACCCGCCCCTCACGGCGGGCAGCAGCGGCATCTCGTCGTACAGCGAGGAGGAGTTCGTCGCGGGTGGCGGCTTCGCCCGCGTCCTCGACCGCGTGGGGCCGAACTGGTCCGCCACCATGCGCCTGGCCGACCCGCTCGCCCTGCACCGCAGCGCGACGGGCCTGGTGCGCGGCACGCGTCCCACGATGCGGCACATGTTGATGGAGTTGTCGATGGACCGCGTCTTTGTCCAGGGCGCACTGAGCGGCGAGTTGCCCGGTCGGGATGAACTGACGGCCTGCGGGGTCAGGGTCGTCACTGTGCCGGGCGCCGGCCACAACGTCATGTTCGACAACCCCGCGGCCTTCGTCAGGGTCCTGGCGGGAGGTCAGCCCTGACGCACGGCCAGCACGAGGAAGCGGCTGTCCTCATCCGTGTACGACGTCATCCGCCAGCCCGAACCCTCCAGCAGCGGACGGAGGTTGGGCTCGGCGCGCAGATCCTCGTCGGTGATCTGCCGCCCCTGCCGGGCTGCCAGGGCACGCCGCCCGATCGGGTGGAACAGCGCCAGCACGCCGCCCGGTCGCACCACGCGCGCCAACTCCCTCAGATCAGCCTCGGGTTGGGGCAAGTGAGCGATGAGCCCCGCGGCGAAGACGGCGTCGAGTGACTCGTCGCGCAACGGCAGCCGCGCCACATCGGCGAGCAGGAGGGTTCCGTCGGAGTCCCGTCCCGCTCGAACTGCCGCTTCGAGCATCGCGGGTGTCAGATCGGCCCCGAGGACGCTGCCGCGTGTCCCCACGGCGGCTCGCAACGCAGGCAGCGCACGCCCCGTGCCGCAGCCCGCGTCGAGTACCGCGTCTCCCTCCGTCAGACCGAGCTCGGCGACGGCGGCCGCGTAGGCCGGACCGTCGTCCGGGAACCGCGAGTCCCAGTCGGCGGCGCGGGCGCCGAAGAAATCCTGCACATGTGTGTGGTCGTCGGACATGAGGACATGATCCCTCAGCGTCACACGCGTCGCTGTAGGCGACCGGGCTGTGCACACGTTCGAACTCGGCACGATCGTGCAGAAACCTCTCTCTGTCATATTCCATCAGCTTTCGAACTGCGCCCCTGGCGTGCGCCCCGAGCGGGTCTAGCGTCCCTGACCCATGGGACACCTGGACCACGCCTCCTTCGGCCTGCTGACCCCCGCGCTGTCGTACGCGATGGCCGTCATCGGGGCTGCCCTGGGACTGCGCTGCACCGTACGTGCGCTCGCCGCGAGCGGGCGCTCCCGCCGCAACTGGCTGATCACCGCTGCTTCCGCGATCGGTACGGGCATCTGGACGATGCACTTCGTCGCGATGCTCGGCTTCTCCGTTCGCGGCACGGACATCCGCTACAACGTGCCTCTCACCATCCTCAGCCTCCTGGTCGCCATGCTTGTCGTCGGTGTCGGTGTGTTCTGCGTCGGCTACGGACGGGACCGTGTCCGGTCTCTGCTGATCGGCGGGCTCACCACCGGCCTGGGCGTGGCGAGCATGCACTACCTCGGCATGGCGGCACTGAAGCTCCACGGCACGGTGCACTACGACCCGTTGCTCGTGGCGCTCTCCGTCGCCATCGCCGTGGTGGCCGCGACTGCTGCCCTTTGGGCGGCACTCAACATCAAGTCGCCCATCGCGGTCGTCGGTGCCTCGCTCCTCATGGGCGCGGCGGTGAGCAGCATGCACTACACCGGGATGCTGGCGGTTCGTGTGCACATCGCCCCGTCCGGCGGGGATCTGTCCGGGGCCACGACAATGCAGTTCATCTTCCCCCTCGCGGTCGGTCTCGGGTCCTATCTCTTCGTCACCTCCGCCTTCGTCGCACTCTCTCCGACGGCCGACGAACGCGCTGCCTACACCGTCGCCGAGCAGCCGGTTGAGACGTCCGACGGGCACCCTGCGGACCGGTCGGCCGACCAGTCCGCAGCCCAGGGTCATCCGACGCCGCTCGGTGAATCGGCTTCTGCCGGTGAAGCCGTCACACCGGCTCCCGCCGCCACCGCCTAGCCGCCCGATCACACGGCTGTCGCACCACCAGCCCCGTACCCGGAACGAGGAGGCCATGCGCACACCCCGCAGGAACCAGGGCGCAGCCCCGCCGCCGCACTCGCTGCCTCCCTCATCCGCGAAGCCCCCTCGCGGACGGCGTGCCCACGCAGGGCCGCCCGCTGTCGAACACACCGGTCACGAACCGCGCCCCGATGAGACACTGCAACCGCCCGCCGGTTCGGACACCGCGAACGGCGGCCGGCTGCTGCGTCCCCGAACGGTACGCGCGAAGATCATCTCCCTTCTGATGGTTCCGGTCGTCTCTCTGCTGGCTCTCTGGGGCTTCGCCACCGTCTCCACCGCCCAGGACGTCGCACGCCTGCGGCAACTGCAGACGCTCGACGCCCAGGTCGGCGATCCGGTCACCGCCGCCGTCGCCGCCCTCCAGGCCGAGCGGCGCGCCGCGGTGCGTCAGGTGGCGGCTCCGTCTGACGAACGCGCAACCGCTCTGGAGCAGGAGGGCCGTCGCACCGACGAAGCCGTGCGGAAGCTTCGTCTGGATGGCACGACGACGGTCGCCACCGGAGACAGCGCCCCGTCCGTCGTGGTGGTGCGCGTCGAGCAGTTCGTCACCCGTGCGGAGAAGCTGCGTGAGCTCCGCACCGCGGTCCTCGGCGGGAAGGCCGCGTGGGACGCCACCTACGCGCAGTACACCTCTGTCGTCACCGATGCCCTCGACGTCTCGGGCGCGCTCGCAGGAATCCACGACGCCGGACCCGCCTCCGACGCCCGTGTGCTCCTTGAATTCGCCCGGGCCGGCGAGATGCTCGCCCAGGAGGACGCTCTCCTCAGCTCGGCACATCTCAGCAAGTCGATCGCCACAGAACGGCTTCGGATGTTCACCGGAGCCGTGGCGACGCGTAGGACCTTCACCGTATCCGCCGGGACCGACCTGCGGGAGCCCGAGGCCGCTGCTTGGCGAGAGCTCGCCAAGCAGCCCGCGTACCGGCAGCTGGAGACCGCCGAGGGCAAGGTCGTTGCCGCCTCCTCGGGGCGCAAGGCCGCATCGGTGGTTCCGGCATCGGACTGGGACGCGGCCCGCACGGCCGTCGGCGACGGCATGCTCGCCATCGCCGGAGACGCCCGTCGCAGCGCGGCCGAACGCGCCGACCCCGTCGAGGACGGGCTCCTCACCTCCGCGGGTGCCGCCGTTCTCCTCGGCCTCGCCGCCGTCGTCACGTCCCTGGCCATCTCGGTGCGCATCGGCCGAGGTCTCGTCGTCGAGCTGACCAGCCTCCGCAACACCGCTCTCACGATCGCCCGGCAGCGACTGCCCCAGGCGATGCGCCGGCTCCGCAGCGGCGAAGAGATCGACATCCAGGCGGAGGCACCGCACGGACGACCCACCGACGACGAGATCGGCCAGGTCGGTGAAGCACTCGGCACGGTGCACCGGGCAGCCCTGCGAGCAGCCGTCGAACGCGCTGAGCTCGCCGGCAGCATCTCCGGCGTCTTCGTCAATCTCGCCCGGCGCAGCCAGGTCCTCGTTCACCGCCAACTGACCCTGCTCGACACGATGGAACGCCGCGCCGACGACCCGAGCGAACTCGGTGACCTCTTCCGGCTCGACCACCTCACCACCCGTATGAGACGACACGCCGAAAGCCTGATCATCCTCTCCGGCGCCGCACCGGGCCGCGCATGGCGCATGCCTGTCCCGCTGACCAGTGTCGTGCGGGCCGCCGTCTCGGAGATCGAGGACTACGCGCGCGTGGAGGTTCGGCAACTGCCGGAGACGGCGATCGTCGGTGCCGCCGTCGCAGACGTGACGCACCTGCTGGCGGAACTCGTGGAGAACGCCGCCCAGTTCTCACCGCCGCACACCAAAGTGCGCGTCAGCGGAGAACCCGTCGGCAACGGCTACGCCCTCGAAATCGAGGACCGCGGCCTCGGCATGGGCAAGGACGCACTGGCGGAGGCCAATCGCCGGCTGGGGGAGTCCGAGGCCCTCGATCTCTTCGACAGCGAGCGGCTCGGTCTGTTCGTCGTCAGCCGGCTCTCCGTACGCCGTGACATCAAGGTCCATCTGCGGACGTCTCCGTACGGTGGCACAACCGCGGTCGTGCTGCTGCCGACCACTCTGCTGCAGAGTGCACTCACCGCACCGGCGGGCGCGCGTCCCGAGCCGGACCCGCGGGGCAGGCGTCAGGAACCGCCGACCGAGCCGGCGCGGCCGGCGAACGGCGCGCCCGTGGCAGCCCCCACCCAGCGCCCCGTGCTCTCGGCGCAGCCGGAAGGCCCTCCTCCGCCTCCGGGGGTGACCGCCCTGCGGCTGCGCAGTGCACCTCCGCTGCCCCCGGACGGGGAACTCCCGCGCCGGGTCAGGCAGTCGCACCTCGCCCCGCAGCTCCGCGAAGCCCCGTCGGCGGACGAGACGGAGGACTCCTACGAGGGGCCGGAGGACAGCCCGGAGCGTTCCCCCGAGCAAGTGCGGGACCGCATGACGGCGTACCGCAACGGCTGGACCCGAGGTGGCGGTGGCGCGCCCGGATCCTCCCAAGGAGCAGCGGCCGGTCCGTCCGCCCGAGGGGCCGCGACAGGTCCCTCCGGCAGAGGGCCCGTACCGCGTCCCGCGCGACGCGACGTGAACCCCGGCGGAGGCACTCCCATGGGTACGTCCGCGTCCGGCACTCCAGAACCCGGCCACGAAGGAGACAGATCATGACCATGCACGAGGCAGCCGCTGCCGGCCCTTTCACCGGAGATCTGGACTGGCTCCTGGACGATCTCGTCCTTCATGTCGGAGAGGTGCGCCATGCCGTGGTGCTGTCCAACGACGGCCTGCCGGTCGGGGCCTCTCATGGACTCACCCGCGAGAACGCCGAGCACCTCGCCGCGGTGGCCTCCGGGTTCCACAGCCTGGCCAAGGGCGCGGGACGCCACTTCGGTGCCGGGGGCGTGCGTCAGACGATGGTGGAGATGGACGACGGATTCCTCTTCGTGGCGGCCGCGGGTGACGGATCCTGTCTCGCCGTCCTCACTTCCGTTGTCGCCGACATCGGGCTGATCGCCTATGAGATGGCCCGTCTCGTCAAGCGCGTGGGGGAGCACCTCCGGACCCCGCCACGCATCGCCGCGACCTGACGAACGGCGGGGCGACAGCCATGAAGGGGGCGACAGTCCATGAGTGAGGCGACAGACACCGACATCCCCGGCAGCGAGTGGTACGACGCCGATGCCGGTCCTCTCGTTCGCCCGTACGCGATGACGGGCGGGCGCACCCAACCTGGCCCCACCCACGTGCGGTTCGACCTCATCGCGCTCGTCGACATCGCAGCGGACGCACCCGATGAGGCGGAGGAATCACTCCTCGGCCCCGAACACCGCTCGCTGCTCGGCCTGTGCCGCACCGAGACCCAGTCCGTGGCGGAACTGGCCGCCGATGCCGATCTGCCGGTGGGCGTGGTCCGTGTGCTGCTCGGTGATCTCCTCGAAGCCGGCTACGTCAGGGTCAGCCGCCCTGTACCTCCCGCGCAACTGCCCGACGAGCGCATTCTGAGAGAGGTGATCGATGGGCTCAGGGCTCTGTGACCGCGCTATGGCCGCACGTCATGTCCCGTGGCGGTCCGGCGGCTGCCGCGGCGCCCATTTCACCGCCGTCCGGTCCTGGCCGGGGCGTATTCGATGTGACCGCATTCGGGAACCTCCGATCACATTCGGCCAATCTCTGAAGAAGGTGCCAGGACAGCTCGAACGGGCTTTGTGAGGAAATGGGCGGCTGGACTTTCCTCCAGTCGCCCCACGAGGGGCCTCCCGCGCTCCTGCCGACCGGGGAGATGAGCTCGGACGGCCGTGGTGATCGAAGTCCGCACTCGAGGGCTGTGTGCCAAGGCGCAGGGCCGGGCCGGCCGCGGCCCGGGAGGACGGCCCGCCTGCCGCCTTCCCGCCTGGTCCCTGCCCGCCCATGAATGGTGGCCTCAATCCGGTCGCGGGAAATGCCCGGAGAAGGGCCATGGGTCGGCTCGGCGGGAATGACCGCAAAACGTTTTCCCCTCCTCGCGTGCGACTCCGGAACGATTGAGAGAGAAGTGAAAGATGGTCTCCGAAAGCTCTTCCGCCCCCGAAGGGGACAACACGGCCCTGGCATTGAAAATCCTGGTTGCGGGCGGCTTCGGCGCCGGAAAGACCACGCTTGTCGGCGCGGTGAGTGAAATCAGACCCCTGCGCACGGAGGAACTGCTCAGCCAGGCCGGCACCGGCGTCGACGACACCGGAGGCGTCGACCAGAAGTCCACGACGACGGTCGCCATGGATTTCGGGCGTATCACTATTCGTTCCGGTCTGTCCCTCTACCTTTTCGGTACTCCGGGACAGGATCGCTTCTGGTTCTTGTGGGACGAACTGTCGCAAGGTGCCCTCGGGGCGGTGGTTCTCGCCGACACCCGGCGACTCGGTGACTGCTTCCCCGCGGTCGACTACTTCGAGCACAGGCGGATCCCCTTCGTGGTCGCGGTCAACTGTTTTGCCGGGGCGGGAACATATGGCGCTCACGAGGTTTCCTGCGCCCTCGATCTGGAACGTGGAACACCGGTTGTCCTGTGCGACGCGCGTGACCGCGACTCCGGGAAGGAGGTGCTCGTGCGGCTCGTCGAATATGCCGGACGGATGCACACAGCACGTCTGCTCGATTCCGTCGGCTAGTTGCACCTTGCCGAGCGGTCCTGTGTACGAAAGGCTTACGGCCCACACGGGGAACGCATGAGCGGGGAAGGATCAACGATGTCGTTGGACAAGGGACTTGACTGGCTGCTCGACGACCTCACGAAGAGGATCGAGCACATACGGCACGCGCTGGTGCTGTCCAACGACGGGTTGGTGACAGGCGCCAGCACCGGCCTGGCTCGTGAGGACGCCGAGCACCTCGCCGCGGTCTCGTCGGGTCTGCACTCCTTGGCCCGGGGGTCAGGACGGCACTTCAGGGCGGGCAAGGCCCGTCAGACCATGGTCGAGTTCGACGAGGCGCTGCTCTTCGTCACCGCGGCGGGCGAGGGAAGCTGTCTGTGCGTGCTCAGCGACGCTGAGGCGGATGTCGGTCAGATCGCCTACGAGATGACGTTGATGGTCAACCGGGTCGGCGAACACCTCGGCGTCGAGGCCAGGCAGTCCGGCGTGAACGGCATCTGACCTGCACGGATTCAGTCCAGGTGGACCCAGCGCGCATGGTTGTCCACAGGCCGGGCGGGATGTCACAGCTTCGGGCTACGGTCGTCACCGAGAGTATTCGCACTCACGGGGAGGCCGATATGACCATGCAGGACACGACCAGGCAGGAAACGGCGACGCGCACTCTGGCTCCGGGTCGCGCCGCCGGCGAACTGGAGTTGAAGCGGTCCGAGTTCGATCTCGCCGTTCAACTGGGACACATCCGCATCACGGCGGGGGCGAGTGGTGGGCCGCCGCGGGTCGATCACGAAGAGATCGCGCGGCTGCGGACGGCCGAGGGTTTCCCGGACGCGTTGCGCGAGCGTGTGCGGACGGTGGGCACGGTGGAGGGTGCGGAACTCCTCTCGATCACCCCCGCCCGCTTCACCCGCCTCGCGCGCACGGGCCACGTCACGCCGATCCGCTTCTACCTCAACCGCTACCGGGCCGTGGTGTGGCTCTATCTCGCCGAAGAACTTCTCGGCTTCGCCCGCGCACATCCCGCCCTGCTGACCGGTAGGACACCACCGGCTCTCCGGTCGCTGCTCGAGGAGGGCGAGGACCGCCGGGCGCGGAACTGGCGCGGCAGGCGCCTCGGAATGCTGCTGAGGGCGACAGCCGGTCCATGGGAGCGGGCGGCGGCGATCGCCTCCGTGCTCGACGCGGTGACGGTGGCGAAGGTCGTCACGGATCCCTACGAACGATCGCGTCTGAGGGTGCTGCGACCCGAACTCGTCCCCGCGCGGCCGGAATCGCCGTCCGCCCATGCGGTGGTCGAGCGCCTGCTGCAGGCGGACCATCCCGACGAGATCCTGTGGCACCGGGTCAACCTGTCGCAGGCTGTGCGGGAGGCACGCGAGAGCTGCCCCGCACCCCGGCCGGCGGCAAGGACGGGGCAGTCGGCGCAGGCTCCCCGGGCCGGTCAGTCGGCGCTGGCTCCCCAGGCGGTTCCGCGAGGCGGGCATCCGCTCCGGAAGCACCGCAGTCCGTACGGGCGCGGGCTGCTCCGGCGGCTCCGTTTGCGTCGACCGGGAGCCGTGGGCTGAGGGGGAACCGGGCGTCCGGGATGGCGGGATTCCCTGCCGGCGGGGCGTGGGTGCGCGCCTGCCCTACCGTTCGTCGTCGCCGAGGTGCGTGCGTCCCGGGGGCACGCCGGCCCGGCACGAGCCGAACGACGGGTCCGGGGGCGCCGAACGAGCCATCGCGCGGAAGTTGAGGTTGCGGTTGGGTGCTGTGCCGTGACTGAAGACGACCGGCGTGGCTGGTGCGGTAGTGACCGCTGAGGCGGCAGGTGGCGATGACGGCATGTGCCAGGTGCGGTTCGGCCAGAGCGGCGCATCCAGGGCTGTGCGCCAGACCCTCACAGGCTTCATAATTCCTCTACGCACAAAGCCCCGGTGGAGCCTGAGGAGGAGGGCGGGGCCTTCTCGCCGCAGCATGCGGCGTACGCCGATGTGGCCCCCCGTCGACGGGGGCACCAATGGGGACACGGGTTGTGCCTTGAAGATCCTTGTGGTGGACGATCGTGAGGACAACCTCTTCGCGATCGAGAGTCTCTTACGCCCCGTGGGGCGTCCGGTGGTCCGTGCGCGCAGCGGGGACGAAGCCCTGAAGACCGTGATGCGTGGCGGTATCGCGGTGGTCGTTCTCGACGTGGTGATGCCTCGCATGGACGGCCTCGAAGTTCTTGCCTACCTCAAGCGGCTGGACCACACACGCAATCTGCCCGTGGTGCTGATGACCGGTCTCGGCCGGGACGACGATCTTGCCGCCCGTGCCTACGAACTGGGCGTCTCCGACTTCATGTTCAAGCCCGTCGACCCCTGGGTCGTCCGTACGAAGGTCAGGGCGCTGGCCGACCTGTACGTCGAGAACCAGAGCCTGCGCGCTCAGCTCGGCGCGCTGCCCCGCCGTGGTGCAGAGGCCTCTGCGGCGAGTCTGCCGGGCCTGATCGGCGCGCACGTGCCCCGCCAGCCCGGTGGTGGAGCACCGCACGTTCGTCGATGATGATCTTCGCGCCTCAGGAGGCGTTCTGCGTCCCTCGCACGTTACGAGGTCTCTGCGGCAAGGAGGGGACGGTGGCCGGCCCGCCCTCCTGCACCGCCTGAACCGCGGCCTGATGCAGGCTGCGGCTGTCGTCCTCGGACTGACAGGGTGCGGGACTCCCTGTCATCGTGAACCAGTCGGAGGCCCCGCTGTACTGCACCGCGACGCGGGCCTCTCCGCCCGCCCAGGTCGTGTGCACGGTGAGATCACCGCTCAGCACGCCTACCTCGTCGGTGAGCACTCCTCCACGGCCGGAAAACACGCCGGCGGTCGTCCATGATGCCCAGCTCATCCTCCCAGGCTCGCACTCCGGATCCGCAAGCGCGACTGTTGCGGCGATGGTCCATGTGGCGGGCCCCCGGATTGCCGATCGAGCCACCGGTGCTTATATGCCCGGAACTGCGTCTCTGGGCAGGCCGCTAGCATCACCCTCTTCTGCCGCTGCCGCTGCCGGCTCAGCTGCCGAGGACTGGAGTGATGTGGACGTGTCCCGACCGCGCGTAGGTGTGGCCGTACTGACCATGGGGACCCGGCCCGCCGAGCTGCGGGCCCTGCTGGACTCCGTCGTCAAGCAGCAGGAGCCTGCCGCACAGGTCGTGGTGGTCGGGAACGGGTCGGTTCTGCCGGAGCTGCCCGAGGGCGTGATCGGGGTGGAGCTGGAGGAGAACCTCGGTGTGGCCGGCGGACGCAATGTCGCCCTCGCCCGGCTGCGTACGGCAGGGGGCGTGGACATCCTCGTGGACCTGGACGACGACGGTCTGCTGATCGAGGCCGACGTGTTCACCAGGATCGCCGACCTGTTCACCGCCGATCCCCGGCTCGGCATCGTCAGCTTCCGCATCGCCGACGAGACCGGCTTCACCCAGCGGCGGCACGTCCCCCGGCTGCGGGCGGGAGACCCGATGCAGCGAGGGCTCGTGACCACGTTCCTCGGCGGTGGCCATGGAATCTCGATGCGGATGCTCGACGAGATCGGGGACTGGCCCGACGACTTCTTCTTCACCCACGAGGAGACGGATCTGGCCTGGCGGGCGCTCGACGCGGACTGGAAGATCCTCTACGAGCCTGCTCTGGTCCTTCAGCACCCCCGGACCTCGCCGGCCCGGCACGCGAACTTCTACCGGCTGACCGCCCGCAACCGGGTCTGGATGGCCCGGCGCCATCTGCCCGCGCTGCTCGTGCCGGTCTATCTGGGGACGTGGATTGCGCTCACGGTTGCCCGTACTCGTTCTCTACCCGGCCTGCGGGCTTGGTTCGGCGGCTTCGCCGAAGGGGTGCGCAGGCCGTGTGGAGTCCGCCGCCCCATGCGGTGGAGGACGGTCTGGCGCATGACCCGCCTGGGTCGCCCGCCCGTCGTCTAGGGTCTGCCGACCGGGCCGGCCCCTGGGCGCGGCCTTCCGACCCGGCCCCGCCCGCCAGGCCGATGCCCCCCGGCCAGCCATCCGCCCACCGCTCCCGGCCCACACCAGCCCCGCCCCGCCGTCTCTTCACTCCGACAGAAGTTCCACGAGCGCATGCCCTCGCTCCGTGCGCGTGAGCACCACATGGCGGCCGCGGCGTTCGCGTTCGAGGAGGCCGGCGTCCTGGAGCTGGGTGCAGTGGTAGGTGATGTTGGCCGGGCTGCAGCGCAGATGCGACGCCAGCTCGCCCATGGTCATCGGGGCCGCCGACGCCCGGAGGATCGCGGCACGCAGCCGGCCCGCGATCAGTGTCAGGGGATCACGGCTGATCTCGGCCGGTTGTCCGGCCGCTGTGCCGCCGTCCCACAACTGGCCGATCCCGGGCAGCGGATAGCCGATCCACACCAGGTCGGGCCGGTCGAAGGCGAACATCGACGCACCCATGCCGGAGACAATGGGGACCAGGACGAGCCGGCGGTCGCCGAGGTCGAAGGTCCCGGCCTGCTGGTCCGGCAGATACAGGCTGGTGCCCCGCAGCTTGAACCGCGGGCTGATCCCCGGAAGCACGCTGTCCAGGCATCCCCGTACCGTCGCGCTGCCGATACGTTCCGCCTCGCGGTGGAACAGCCGGTCGGCCTGCTTCCACACCGGCAGGAACTCCTGCCACACCTCGGCCAGAAGCCCCGCGTACGCCTGAAGCCAGTCGCGGGGGCGGTCCACGACCGGCTGCCACTGCCGGGGCACACTCTGGGCGAACTCCGTCTCCATCTCGGCCAGCAGCGTGTCCGGAGACAGATCCGCCAGCTGCTCGAACTGCGTGGTCGCGTCGCCGTCCGGCATGCACGCCGTCGGGGTCAGGCAGTCGGGAATGATCGAGTAGTCGGGCGCGAAGAGCGGACTCACCACCCCCGGTGCGGCCCGGGGAGCGGCGGATCGGACGATGCGCTGCCAGTGCGCAGGAACGCCCTGGCTGCGTCCCCCGAGCGCGTCCGCGACGAGTGACAGAAGGGTTGCTCCCGGATGGGGAGCGACGGAGACCCGGACCCGGTCGAGCGGGCCGAGTCGGAGTTCGGTGAAGCCGTGCACTGTGCGGTCCCCCTGCCGTACAACGTGCCGTGCCGAGCCGTGTGACGGGCCGTTCTTTCAGGGGTGGGGACGCGGGACGACTTCATGCCGGTTCAACCACTTCAGGCCATCCTGGACGCCCGTTCACACCCGCCGCATGAAGCTCTCCTGTTGCCCTGCTGAAGAAATCCTCGATGGACTCCGCGGGCCGAGCTGGGCAGATTGGTGCAGGTCCATGGACGTACGCTGTCATTGTTTGTCGTAGTTGCCGCAACTGTCGCAGTCGTCGCAGCTGTCCTCGGTCCTTTCGACACCATGCACTGGAGCCGCCCCGATGAAGGCCCTTGTCAAGCAGCATGCCGAGCCCGGCCTGTGGCTCATGGACGTGCCGGAGCCGGAGACGGGTTCCGGCGATGTGCTGATCAAGGTGCTCCGTACGGGCATCTGCGGCACCGATCTGCACATCCGGTCGTGGGACGCCTGGGCCCAGCAGGCGGTCAGTGCGCCGCGGGTTCTCGGCCACGAGTTCGTCGGCGAGGTCGCGGCGGTCGGTGCGGACGTCGCCGACATCGCCGTTGGCGACATCGTGAGTGGCGAGGGGCACCTCGTCTGCGGCAAGTGCCGCAACTGTCTCGCGGGCCGCCGTCACCTGTGCCGCAGCACGATCGGCCTCGGGGTCGGCAGGGACGGCGCGTTCGCCGAGTACGTCGCCCTGCCCGCCTCCAACGTGTGGGTCCACCGCACGGAGGTGGACCTGGATGTCGCGGCGATCTTCGACCCCTTCGGTAATGCCGTCCACACCGCGCTCTCCTTCCCGCTCGTGGGCGAGGACGTACTGATCACCGGCGCGGGCCCCATCGGCATCATGGCCGCGGCCGTCGCCCGCCACGCCGGCGCACGCAACGTCGTGATCACCGACGTCAGCGAGCCCCGCCTCGCCCTCGCCCGCAAGGTCGGTGCCACGCTCGCGCTCAACGTCGCCGAGCACGACATCGCCGAGGCACAGCGCCGGCTCGGTCTGAAGGAGGGCTTCGACATCGGTCTCGAGATGTCCGGCCGCCCCGAGGCCATGCGGGACATGGTCGACAACATGACGCACGGCGGCAGAATCGCCATGCTCGGGCTGCCGGCGCAGGAGTTCGCCGTCGACTGGTCGAAGATCGTTACCTCGATGATCACGATCAAGGGCATCTACGGCCGGGAGATGTTCGAGACCTGGTACGCGATGACGGTCCTGCTCGAAGGCGGCCTCGACCTCAGCCCCGTGATCACCGGCAGCTACGGGTACCAGGATTTCGACGCGGCCTTCGACGAGGCGGCGCAGGGCCGTAGCGGCAAGATCATCCTCGACTGGACCCGCTGACCGGCAGACTCACGGGCCGGCCCGCCGGCCGGCCGCCCTGTCGATCCGCTGACCGCCGTCCGCTGACCGCCATTCGCGCCCGCCCCGGGCCTCCGCCCCTCGCCCCGACCAACAGCCCGCAGCCACCGCTCAAGGGAGCTCACCTCATGTTCGAGTCCGTCCGCGACGACCTCCGCGTCACCCTCGACGAGATCCGCGACGCCGGCCTCTTCAAGCCCGAGCGGGTCATCAGCACCCCGCAGAGCGCGTCCGTCTCCGTCCCCTCGGGCGAGGTGCTCAACTTCTGCGCCAACAACTACCTCGGCCTCGCCGACCACCCCCAGGTCGTCGCCTCCGCCAAGGAAGCACTGGACCGCTGGGGCTACGGCATGGCCTCCGTGCGCTTCATCTGCGGCACCCAGGATGTGCACAAGGAGCTCGAGGCCCGCCTGTCCGCTTTCCTCGGCCAGGAGGACACGATCCTCTACTCCTCCTGCTTCGACGCCAACGGCGGCGTGTTCGAGACGCTGCTCGGCCCGGAGGATGCCGTCATCTCGGACGCCCTCAACCACGCGTCCATCATCGACGGCATCCGCCTCTCCAAGGCCCGCCGTCACCGGTACGCCAACCGCGACCTCACCGAGCTCGAGCAGCAGCTCAAGGAGACCCAGGACGCCCGCCGCCGGCTCATCGTCACCGACGGCGTGTTCTCCATGGACGGGTACCTGGCCCCGCTGCGCGAGATCTGCGACCTCGCCGACCGCTACGACGCCATGGTCATGGTCGACGACTCGCACGCCGTCGGCTTCGTCGGCCCCGGCGGCCGGGGCACCCCGGAACTGGCCGGCGTGATGGACCGCGTCGACATCATCACCGGCACCCTCGGCAAGGCGCTCGGAGGAGCCTCCGGCGGCTATGTCGCGGCCCGCGCCGAGATCGTCGCCCTGCTGCGTCAGCGCTCCCGCCCGTACCTCTTCTCCAACTCCCTCGCACCGGTCATCGCCGCCGCTTCGCTCACGGTTCTGGACCTGCTGGAGTCCGCGGGCGACCTGCGCGAGAAGCTCACCGCCAACACCGCACTGTTCCGGTCGAAGATGACCGAGGCGGGCTTCGAGATCCTGCCCGGCGACCACCCGATCGCGCCCGTCATGATCGGCGACGCCGCCGAGGCCGGCCGGATGGCCGAGCTCCTCCTGGAGCGCGGTGTCTATGTCATCGGCTTCTCGTACCCCGTCGTGCCGATGGGTGCCGCCCGTATCCGCGTCCAGCTGTCCGCCGCGCACTCCACCGAAGACGTCGAGCGGGCCGTCGCGGCGTTCATCGACGCACGCCAGGCGCTGAAGGGCTGAGTCCACCTGGCAAAATGGCCGGGTGATCGACCCTCGGCGGCTGCGCATCCTGCGAGCCGTGGCGGACCACCGTACGGTGACCGCCGCGGCCTCCGCGCTGTATCTGACCCCCTCGGCCGTCTCCCAGCAGCTCATCGCGCTCGAGCAGGAGACCGGCCACGCCCTCCTGATCCGCAGCGGCAAGGGGGTGCGGCTCACGGCCGCCGGGGAGATCCTGCTCGCGCACACGCATGCCGTGCTCGCCCAGCTGGAGCGGGCCGAGGCGGAACTCGCCGCGTACGCGGGCGGCGCCGCGGGCGAGGTCACGGTCGCTGCCTTCGCCACCGGCATCGCCGAGGTCGTTGCCCCCGCCATAGGCCGTCTCGCCGTGGACCACGCGGGAATCCGGGTCCGCGTCCGGGACGCCGAGGGTGACGAGAGCCTGCCGCTCGTTCTCGACGGCGAGGCGGATCTGGCCGTCGCGGTCGAGTACCGCGGAGCCCCGGGCGAGGGCGACCGCCGGCTGGCACGGGTGCCGCTGTACGCGGAGCCGTTCGACGCCGTCCTGCGCGCCGACCATCCACTCGGTACGGCGCCCCGGGTCGCACTGGCCGAACTCGCCGACAGTGACTGGATCGGCCCCTACCCCGGCAACCCCTGCCACGACATGGTGCTGCTCGCCTGTGAACTGGCCGGCTTCCAGCCCCGTCTCGCGCACTGGTCCGACGACTTCCGCGCTGTCGTGGCCCTCGCCGGAGCGGGCGCGGGAGTGGCGCTGGTGCCCCGCTCCGCGCTGCGCGGCATGGAGCTCACCGACACCGTCGTGCTCCCGGTCTCCGGTCCTGCCGCGACCCGCAGGGTGTTCGCCGCGGTACGGCGGGGAGCGGAGCGGCATCCGCTGATCAGCCCCGTACTGGATGCGCTCGCCGCGGCTGCGGACGGCCTCTCCACCGACTGACCGCGGCCCGGAAGCGCCACTCCCGGCACCAGCACCGCCCGGACCCGCCACGGAAGCACCCACCCGGCCGCCGCAGTACCGCCCGGACCCGCCACGGAAGCACCGGACCCCGGCCGCCGCAGCACCACCCGACCCGCCACGGAAGCACCCACCGCGGCCGCCCCGGCCGCCCGGACCGGCCAGAGGGCCCCCGGATCTCGGCCGCCCCCGGCGCCAGGACCCGCCGCCCTTTCAAGCCTCGAGCCCACCCCGCGCTCAGCCGGACCGCGCCCCCAGCGCGGTGCTCAGCGCCACGGCCGGGTCAGCGGTCAGACCTCGCTGGTACGCACTCTCGTACGCCACGTCGCCCGCCTCGGCCCGGGCCGTCCGCTCGCACTCCTCCCGGACCGCCCGCAGTTCCGGAGTGCCCCGCTGAGGGTGGCCGACCGTGCGCCAGCAGGACTGGCCCGTCCCGTACACGAGCCCGGCCAGTTCACCGTCGCCCGCCGCGGCGATCGCGGCCGCCAGCACGTCCAGCCCCAGCGCGATCCCGAAGCTGTCGCCGAGGCTCCGTTTGCTCTCGAGCATCGAGCGGGCATGCGCCGCCGCATCCAGTGGGTTCCCGGCGAAGAGGTCGATCAGCGCGAGCTGGTAGTCGAGGTAGGCGCGGGACCAGACCTCGCCCCGCTGCACACAGCCCGCCCGCAGCCACAGCGCACGCTCCCGGGCCTCGGGCAGTTTGCCGAGCCCGGTCAGGGCGAAGACCTGCACCAGGTGGCAACGCAGCCGGGACGCGGAGTCGAAGGGCTCACCGGGCGCGGCTCCCAGCCCGTGCTCCGTCACCAGATGGGCGGCGATCGGCCGTCCGGTCAGCAGCGCGATGAGCCCGGTGAGATACGCGGCCGCCAGCAATTCCTCGGTGTCGCCGTCCCGCCATGCGGCGCGCGTGCACTGCTCACCGACCCGCTGAGCGTCCTCGTACTCGCCCTGGAGCGTGAGGGTGACGCCGAGCGCCCACAGTGCCCGCGTACGGTCCGCACTGTCCGACGGATGCGCGGCCAGGGCCTGTTCGAGGTATCCGCGGGCCTCGTGCAGATGGCCGCAGCAGCTCCAGAAGAAGCCGATGAGGCCGACGAGGCGCAGCGCGCGCTCCGGGGAGGTGGCCAGCAGATGGTCGAGTGCCGTGCACAGGTCGGTGTCCGCCTCGGCGATCCTGCGGTACCACCGGGTCTGGTCGGCGCTCAGCCAGCCCGCGTCCGCGTCCTGGGCGAACCGCAGGAAGTGGTCCGCGTGCCGCTCCGCCAGGGCAGCCTCCTCGTGGAGCGCGCGCAGCCACAGGTGCCCGTACTCGCGGATGGTGTCGAGCATGCGGTAGCGGATGCCGTCGCCGCCCGCGACGACGGTGACGACGGACACGGCCACCAGGCGCCCGAGCAGCGCGTCCACGGCATCCGCGCCGAGCGGTCCGCCCGAGCACACCGCGCGGGCGGACTCCAGGTCGAAGTCGCCGCGGAAGACGGTGAGTCGCGCCCACAGCAGCCGTTCGAGCGGCGCGCACAGCTCGTGACTCCACCCGATCGTGGTACGCATCGTCCGGTGACGCTGCGGCCGGACCCCCGGACCGGTGGTGGCGAGGACGTCGAAACGGGAACCGAGCCGCTCGGCGATGTCCTCGACCGTGGCCTGACCGGCCTGTGCGGCGGCCAGTTCCAGCGCCAGGGGAATCCCTTCCAGCCGGCGGCAGATCCGTATGGCGGCCGCGGCCTGCGGCGCATCTCCGGTTCGGGTCCCGGTCCCGGTCGCTGTCCCCGTCGCCGCCCCTGTCCCCGTCTCCGTCCCCCGGGATTCCGCCGCGGAGGATGCCGCGGCCACCCGTTGGGTGAACAGCTCCAGCGCGTCCGGCCCGCCCGGGGGCAGGGGCTCGACTTCGATCAGCCGCTCGCCCTCCATGCCCAGCGGTTCGCGGCTTGTGACGAGCACGGTCAGGTCCGCCACGGCCGTCAGCAGATCGGCGACCAACTCCCGGCAGGCGTCGACCAGATGCTCGCAGGAGTCGAGGACGAGGAGCAGCCGTTTGCCCGCCAGCCACTCGCACAAGGCGTCGACCGGCATACGCGGCGTGTGGTCCGCGAGGTCGCAGGCGTCCGAGACGGCGGACAGCAGCAGCCGGTCCCCGTGGAGCGGCGACAGATCGGCCCAGGCCACACCGTCGGGGAACAGGGCCTGCGCTTCGCGCGCGGCCCGCAACGCCAGTCGTGACTTGCCGACCCCGCCCGTTCCGGCGAGGGTGACCAGTCGGTCGCGGGCCAGCGCGCGGTCCAATCGGAACAGTTCCCAGTTCCGTCCGACGAAGCTGGTCGATTCCTCCGGAATATTGCCCAACACGGGCACATTCTTGCGTACTTCGGACCTCTCAGGAGACGTCCGGGGCCGACTCCATCACCTTCTTGAGGTTGCGCAGCGTGATCGCGATGTTCTTTCGCTGGAATGCGGCGAACGTGCGGCCGCGGGTCGCCACCCTGTCGAAGGCGCCGGCCATCGCGTCGGGCCACGACCGGCGGTCGTCGGTCCAGGTCTCGGTCACCCGCGTGCCGCCGTCGACCGCCTCGAAGCGATACTCCCAGGAGGCGATCGGCGCCTTCAGCACGGGCTTGCGCCGGCCGATGGCGTGCACCCGGAACGCGAAGCGTTCGCCCGGCTCCGCGGCCGTCACCGTGCAGCGCGTCGTCCAGCGGATGGGGCCGCGCTTGTTGTGGCCGTCGAAGACCATGCCCACATGGGCGACCTGGGTGCCGTCCGTCATCGTCGCGCCCTGGTTCTCCGGGCTCCACCGCCCCATCCGGGTCGGATCGCTGACCTGGTCGTAGATCGTCGCCGGCGGGGCGTCGACGACGATGCTGTCCGAGACCGTCATGGTGCGTTTCATGGGTACGGCTCCGCTCTCGTGGGTGCCCGGGACTCCGCGGGCGATCATCTCGCCGTGGAGGTCGTTCCGTTCGGTGTACAGGAAGGTCGCGGTGCAGTCGTGGCCGGATGCGAGGGTCGTGCTCGGGCGGAAATCCCTGTGGCGTCGCCGCGGGACCCGTCCGCCCGGACGCCGGTAGCGTCCGGACGCCGGTACCACCCGGACGTCAGTACCGCGCTGCCGAGGTGTCGACCAGGATCGCCGCCTCCGCCGCCTCGTCGTCGAAGTCCTCCTGCCGGTGGATACCCGTACGGCTGTTCGTCAGGCGGGTGGCGAGCCAGCCCGCGAGGAAACCGACGGGAATCGAGACGAGGCCCGTGGTCGTGTACGGGAACCAGGTGAAGTCCTGGTCCGGGAAGATCGCTTGGGGGGAACCCGAGACCAGTGTGGTGCCGGTGATGAGGATCAGGACGCTGACCGCGCCACCGATCATCGAGGCCAGGAGACCCGCGCGGTTGAAGCGCTGCCAGAACAGGCTGTAGACGAGCGCCGGGGCGATCGCCGAGGCGCCCAGACAGAACGACAGGGTGACCATCGCCTGGAGATTCCAGTGCCGGGAGGCCGCCGCGAGGACGATCGCCGCGAGGCCGACCAGCGCCGCCGTCGCACGGGCGAGCATCATCTCGGTGCCGGCACGCAGCTGTTGCCTGCGCCGCAGGCCGTTCGTGATCAGGTCGTGGGCCAGGGAGTTGGCGCAGGCGAGCGTGATGCCGGCGACGGACGCCAGCAGGGTCAGGAAGATGGCGGTGGCCATGGCCGTGAAGAGGAGTGTCTCGAAGCTGGACACGGATTCGCCCATGACGGCCTGGCTGACGAGGAGGATCGACGTCTTGCCCTGGGGGTCGCTGAGCGTGATCTGCTGGCGGCCGACGAGCGCCGCCGCCCCGAAGCCGATCACGGCGCTGAGCAGGCCCATGACGACGACGGTGGAGACGGCCCAGCTCATCGAGCGGCGCACGGCGGGCGCGCTGCGGGAGCTGAACATGCGCATGGTGATGTGTGGGAGGCACGCCGCGCCGAGGACGACGGTCAGTTGCGAGCTGATCAGGTCGAGTCCGTCGCCGCCGAACTGGAGGCCGGGTGAGAGATAGGCCTGGCCCGCGCCGCTGCCGCGTGCCGCGGCGTCGAGAAGCGAGGGCACGCTGAAGTCGAAGCGGTTCAGCACGAGGGCCGCGATGGCGACGGCCGCGGCCAGCAGCACCACGGTCTTCACCAGCTGGATGAACGCTGTGCCCTTCATGCCGCCGATCGCCGCGTAGATGATCATCAGCAGGCCGAGGAGCACGATCGAGCCGGTCTTGAAGCCGGCGGCGTCGATGCCGAGGACGAAGGCCAGCAGATCGCCCGCGCCCGCGAGTTGGAAGATCAGCAACGGGAAGAGCGCCACCAGCGTCACGATGCAGGCGGTGATGCGTACGGCGGGGCTGGGCGCGCGGCGGGTGAGGACGTCGCCCATGGTGAACCGGCCCGCGTTGCGCAGTGGTTCGGCCAGCAGGAACATCAGCAGGACCAGGGACAGCGCGGTACTGAGCGCGAGTACGAGACCGTCCTGGCCCACGAGCGAGATGACGCCGATGGTGCCGAGGACGCTCGCCGCGGAGATGTAGTCACCGGCGATGGCGAGTCCGCTCTGCATGGGCGACAGCGAGCGGAAGCCGGTGTAGAACTCGTCCAGGTCGTCCCGGTCCGGCCCCGTCATCACGCACAGGAGCAGGGTCACGGTGATCACGGCGATGAACGCGACCAGGGACATGGTCTGGGCTTCGGTGCTGAATCCGGTCATCGTCGTGCTCCCTGCGGGGACGGGGCGGTGTTGCGGCGTACCGCTTCGGTGAGGGGGTCGACGCGGCGGCGTGCGGTGCGCTCGTACCAGGCGACGGCCAGCGCGGTCACGGGGAGTTGCAGCAGGCCCAGCAGGAGGCCGGTGGTGAGGCCGCCGGTGACCCTGCTCGACATGAGTTCGGGGGCATAGGCGCACAGGACGAGAAAGACGACGAAGTACCCGAGTGCGGAGAGCGTCGCGACGCGGCGCAGTCTCTTGTACGCCGTGCTCAGTGCGCGCACGTCACGACGACGGTCCGCGGCGGGCTGGGCGGGCCGCTGGGAGGGGTGGGGCTGTCCCGGCTGCTCGGGGAAGTCCGGGAACTCGGGATATGAGGGCTGTGAGCGGTGGTACGACATCGCGTTCTGGTCCTCGAATGCCTTCGCGGTCGGCCTGCGACGGCTGGCGCATGCCGGTGGAGCGGCACACGTTACCCGCCAGTAGAAGTGCCGGAGCATTCTCAGATGGACTGATTGGTCGGTCAGTTGACCCGGTCTGTCCGGAGTCGCGGCTCTCGCGCGGTACCCGCAGACGACGCTTCGACCAGCGGCGACAGCGGCTTTGTCCCCTTCTGCCTGCGCGTCAGTCCGACGCCGACGAGGACAATCAACATTCCGATAACGACGCGCAGAGTGAGCGCTTCGTCGAGGACGAGTGCCCCGAGGGTCAGGGAGACCACCGGCAGCAGATAGCCGACCGTGGCCGCGTTCGTGGCGCCCTCGTCCGCGATGAGCCGGTAGTTGAGCGCGAACGTGAACCCGGTGGCGAAGACGCCGAGGGCGATGACCGCCAGCACGCCGACGAGCGTGACGTCCGAGGTCGACGTACCCGCGACGGGCAGCGCGAGGGTGCTCAGGCCCGTTGCCGCGAGGAGCTGGGCCGCCGAGAGCGCGATGGGTGCCGAGCCCTTCCCGGTGAGCTTGCGTCCCATGTAGGTGAACGCCACCGCATAACTGGCCGCCGCCGCAAGGATGGCGAGCGCGCCCCAGCTGGTCAGCCCGCCCTGCTGCCACGGCGCGAAGATCAACAGGGTGCCGGCGAAGCCCAGAAGGAGTCCGGCGAGGCGGACCGGCCGGATTCCCCGCTCCGTACCGATGGCGAGTCCGATCAGCAGCGACCACAGGGGCGTGGTCGCGTTGAGCACGCCCGCCACCCCGGAGTCGACCGTCTGCTGGCCGATGCTGAACAGCGCGAACGGCAGGGCATTGCAGAAGAAGGCCGCCACCGCCAGATGACCCCAGGTCGCACGGTCGCGCGGCAGGCGCTTACGGGCCCAGGCCGCCATCGCGACCAGCACCAGCGCGCCGAGCGCGCAGCGCGCGAAGGTGATCTGCGCCGGGGTCAGGCCGTGGTCGAGTGCCACCTCGATCCAGAGGAATCCCGATCCCCACAGCAGGGCGAGTACGCCCATGCGCAGAAAAGTTCCTCTTCCGCCACTGACCACGTCCGTCTCCTCCAGGTCTTGTCAGGCGCTCCAGCCGAGGCCCTCCCGACCACCGTGCCGCACTCGACCTGGCAGCACCAGTGAAAAGTTGTGGGGTCAGCGTTAACCTCTGCTACATGCTCGATGTGCGCAGGATGCAGGTCCTCAGGGCGGTCGTCACCAGCGGCTCGGTCACCGCCGCGGCCGCGAACCTCGGCTACACGCCGTCCGCCGTCAGCCAGCAGGTCGCGGCACTGGAGAAGCAGGCCGGTACCGCATTGCTGGAACGCGTCGGCCGTGGAGTCCAGCCGACCGCTGCCGGACGGCTGCTCACCGAGCACGCCGGCGTCATCAGCAGGAACATCGCCGAGGCGGAGACCGCGCTCACCGATCTGCGTGAGGGGCGCACGGGGCGGCTGGCCGTGCGGTACTTCGCCACCGCCGGGGGCACGATCGTCGCGCCGGCGCTCGCCGACCTGCGCCGTACGCATCCGGGCGTGCAGATCGACCTCAAACTGATCGACCCCGAGGACCCGCTGCCCGAGGTCAAGCACGGCCGCGCGGACCTCGCCGTCGTGGTCCAGCTGCCGGACCGGCCGCGCGAGGACGTGCGGCTCGTCCATCTCCTCGACGACCCCTACCGTGCCGTCCTGCCCAAGGGGCACCCGCTCGCGTCCCGGAGGGTGATCGACCTGGCCGACCTCGCAGCGGAACGGTGGATCGGCAGCGAATGGCCTGGGCCCTGCCTCGACGTCGTCCTCGGAGCCTGCGGAGCGGCGGGATTCACCCCCGACATCGTGGTGCAGAGCGAGGACTATGCCACCGCCCAGGGCTTTGTCGCCGCCGGCCTCGGAGTGGGCCTCATGCCGCGCATCGGTCTCGGCAGCCGTCACCCCGGTGTCGTCGTCCGCAAGGTCCGTCGGCCCGAACCGGTACGGGCGATCCACGCGGCGGTACGGGAGAGCTCACTGACCCAGCCCGCCCTCCGTGCCCTGCTCGACGCCCTGAAGCAGGCGGCGCAGCAGTAGGCCCGGGCACCCGCCGGAAGGGGGGACCCGGGCCCACTGAGGTGAGCTGTCAGCGCGTCAGGGCTGCGCGGTCAGCTGGAAACTCTGTGCCGCCGAGTTGTCGCAGGCACGCTGCACCAACTGCACACTGTTCGCCGAACTGCCCGTCGTGCTCAGGCACTTGCCACTGTGCCGGGCGGTGAAGTGATAGCGCCCGGACGCCTCCCGCACCGGCAGCCACTGCTGGTTGCCGCCGCCGCTGTAGGACCACAGCTGCACCGGCGCGTTGTCCGCCGCCGACACACCCGTCACGTCGATCACCTGCTGGGGATTGCCCCGTATCCCGATCCTCGTGTAGCCGCTGTCCGTCGTACGGAACTGGAACTGCTGAGCCGCGGTCCCGTTGCAGGTGTACTGCTGGATCGCGGTCCCGTTGGCCGTGGCGGCCGACCGCGCGTCGGCGCAGGCGCCGTTCGCGTTGTTGGTCAGCGAGTACCACGCCGTCTCGGAGATCGGATCGTTCGGCGCCGGGCCGCCACCCGCGCCGCCGAGCCACTTCAGCCCGTCGATCAGGAAGCGGTTCTGTGTGGCGCTCGCGAACGTCGACGACAAAGGCTGATTGGTGTCGTAGTTCATCGCGTTGTGCCCGAAGTTCGCGTACAGCATCTTGTACTGGGTGTTGGTCCACAGGATCGGGTAGTAGCCGCTGTACCAGCTCTGGTTGGGGTCCGTCCCCAGCGGGAAGCTCGACGGGTCCACCGACGCCAGGATCTTGATGTTCTGGTTGGTGCGCAGATCGTTCGACCAGCTGTACCACTCGCTCACCGACGAGGTGAACGTCGCGGGCAGTCCCGTGGTCGAAGGGTGCGTCCGGTCCTCCGTCCTCAGCACCGACGTCGTCGGACCCCAGGTGTTCGACCGGAAGTTCCCACTCCCGAGGAACTGGTTGTAGTACCAGGGCCACGCCGACGCGTTCGTGGTGAACGCCGAGACATGGAAGCCCATCCAGCCGCCGCCCGCACGCATGTACCGTTCGAAGCCGGCCCGCTGGGCCGCCGACTGGGGTGCGTCGTCCAGGAACAGCACCACCTGGTACTCGTTGACCCCGCCGTTCGCCAGCAGCTCCCAGTTGGTGGTGGCCGTGTAGCTGAAGTTGTTCTGCGCGGCCGTGCGCGGGAACCACTCGTTGGCTTCCTTGACGAAGTTGATGTGTGCCGCGTCCCAGGTGCCGTTGTAGAAGGCGATCACCTTGAAGTCGGGAGCCTGGGGCCCCGCGTGCGCGGGGACCGTCGTGACCCCGACCAGCATCGCCAGCAGCATCAGAAGCCGTGCTCCGAGCCGCCTCACGGGTAGCTCACCAGGTTGGCCACGTTGGTGGACGAGTTGGACGGACCGCCCCTGTCGTTGATGACATGCCGGATGGTCCCGGTGCCGCCGAGTGAGACGGTCACCATGTTCTGGAACCGCACATTGGGGTTGTTGGGGACCTCGAAGGCGTGCTCCGCGGTCACACTGTTGTTGACGTTGAAGAAGCAGTAGCTGCCGAGTCCGTAGGCCTGGTGACTGGTCACGTTGTTGGCAACCTTGTAGGCCGCGTAGCCCTGCGTCGAACCGTTCATCCAGGCCGCCTGGTTGGGCGGGTCGTACGGCATCTCGTTCTGGTAGAAGTACGTCCGGCCGCCGTTGCCGTTCCAGATGGTCTGGTGCTTCTGGTAGTGCTCGACGAACAGGCCGTACATGGTCACGTTGTCGCCGTTGACGACGAGTCCCGTATCCGCGGTGTTGGTGTTCCAGCCGATGCCGCTGCCGTGGTCGCCGCGCCAGATCCACATGTGGTCGCCGATGACGTTGTCACTGTTGACCACGAGGCTCGTCGTCGCCTTGCCCACGGCCGCCCCGCCGACGCGGAAGTAGACATCGTGCAGCGAGGTGGGGTTGGCGGAGTGGTTCGCCGCGGCGCCGGCCGGGCCGACCTCCATCAGTGTCTGCGAGTTGGTCGTACCGGCGTCGAAGAGGACGCCCGCGACCTTCACCCCGTCGACGTCGGCGACCGTCATCGCCGTGATGCCGTTGTCCGGAATGAACGTGGCCAGGCCCAGACCGAGGACGACGGTGTCGGGGCGGGTCACCCGCAGCGTCTGGTTCAGGCGGTAGACGCCGGGGGTGACCAGGAGGTTCTTGCCCTCCGCCAGTGCGGCGTTGATCTGCGCGGCGGTCGCGCCGGGCTTGACGACGAAGAACTGGTCCATGCCGAGCGAGCTGCCCCCGGCGTTTCCTCCCGCCCAGGTGGTGGCCGAGGAGTTGGACCGCAGGGACGGTACGAACACCTTGTAGGCGCCCGCGCTGTCCACGTACAGGAACGGCTTCTCCCGGACCGTGGGGGTCTGGTTCACCGTGGTGTAGGGCGGGTTGGGGAAGCTGTTGCCCGGCACACCCTGGCTGCCGACGAAGACCATGTTCCAGTTGGCCCCGTTCCAGCTGCCGAGCTGGGAGTTGCGGGTCAGCCACTGCTGCTGGGTGCCGGACCGCACCTGGCCGTCGACCTTGCTGTCGGCCATGAATCCGCCGCTGGCCCAGCCACCGTCGTCCAGCGCCAGATTGCCCCGGACGTGCATGCGCCGGTACGCGGACGCCTGGGACACCGCCCACCGGTCGGTGCCACCCGTCGGGTTCACCGACAGGTTCTCGGCGCCGCGCCAGAAGTTCTGGGTGGCGTTCTGCGGCGGGAACCAGTCCGCCTCGACGTGCACCGCGCCGTTGATGGTCACCGAGTCCGGTGACTGGCCGAGACCGAGGACCTGCGTGTAGAAGCCGACGTTGACGTCGTTGCTGTACGTGCCCGGCTTGAACATCACCGCATAGCGCTGCGGGCCGAACTGGTTCTTCTCCTGCTGCTGGAAGATCGAGTTCAGCCTGCTCTGAATCGTCGACGACGGCATGGACGGGTCGAAGACGACCACGTTCGGACCGAGATCGACGTCACCGGGCGCGGTGCTCACGGGTGCCACCTGGAAGCGCTGTGCGGCCGAGCCGTTGCAGGTGTACTGCACGAGTTGAACGCTGTCGGCCGTCGAGGCGGACGGGACGTCCAGACATTTGCCGCTGTGCCGGTTGACGAAGTGGTAGGCGCCGCCTCCCTCGTCGACGGCCTGCCACTGCTGGTTGTTGCCGCCGCCGTACGTCCACAGGTGCACGGCCGCGTTGTCGGCGGAGGAGGTGTCGCTCACATCCACGACCTGGGCGGCGTCGTTGCGGTTGTTGATCCGCACGAAGCCGTCGCTCGTCGGAGTGAAACTCCACTGCTGCGCGGTGCTGTTGTTGCAGGCGTACTGCTGCACCGCGGTGCCGTTGACGGTCGCGGCCGAGCGCGCGTCCAGGCACTTGCCGCTGCCGCCGTTGACCACCGTGGACCAGCCGGCGGGCAGTGCGGCGGCTGCCTTGGCGGCGCGGGGCGTGGCGGCCTGGGTGGGCTGGACCGCGGTGAGGACCGAGGCGGCCGAAGCCGCGACCACGAAGGCCGCGACCCAGGGTCTCGTGATACGGGCCGGGATGGGACTGCGGCGATCCGCTCTGGGCGTTCGCAGGGATCGGAGCACGGTTTCTCCTGTGCCGACTGCACGGCGTGGGTGGGGGGTTGAGCCAGGGAAGGTGAGCCGGGACGTTGAGCTGGGACGTTGAGCCGGGAAGGGGCAGGTCAGCCGGTGTACTGCGCGAAGACGCGGGTGAAGTCCCACGGCTGCTGGGACACGCCCGAGCAGGTGTCGGCCCCGCCGCCGGTGCAGGGGCGGTCGCGGTTGACCGACCAGAAGGTCAGCCGTGCGAGATGCCGCTGCTGGGCGTAGCCGAGGATGGTGCGGAAGTCGGCGACGGTCACCGTCTCGTTGTTGTCGGTGATGCCGTTCATCGAGGAGATGCCGGTGTGCCGGTACGCCTGGTCGTCGGAGTAGCCGTAGGCACTCTTGACCGTGTTCTTCAGACCCTCGGCGGCCCGGACGGTGAGCTGGCCCATGTTCTGGCCTGCGCCGCCGAAGTTGAACGGCATGATCGTCCAGCTGTCCACGGTCAGACCGGAGGCGGCGGCCTTGCGGATCAGACTGTCGTCGGGGCCGTTCTGGCCGGTGCCGAAGGTGACGAACACCTTGATGCCGGGGTTGTTGGCCTTGACGGTCTTCAGCGCGTCGACCGTGCGCTGCTGGACGGTCGGACTGTCGTACGCCGCCGCCTCGATGTCGATGTCGATCGCCTTGAGGCCGTACGCGTTGATGACCTTCTGGTACGCCGCTGCCAGCTCACCCGCGCTGCCGCAGGAGCTCTCCAGCTTGTTGCCGCTCCACCCGCCGAACGACGGGATCACATCTCCGCCGGCGCCGCGGACGGTGTTGATCGTCTGCTGGTCCACCCCACCGGTCAGCGGCCTGCCGCCGTCCCACTGCGGGTTGCAGTAGCCGTTGCTGAGCACGAAGGCCAGCGTGAACCACTTGACGCCGGTGGCGTTCATCACGGTGGTCGGGCTCGGCGGGCTGCCCCAGCCGTTGTAGAGGTACGGCGCCACGGCCATGGGCCCGGTCGGTGCCGGGTTCTCCCCGCCACCGGGTGCGGTCCACTTCTGGTTGGCGGCGCCCGTGCAGGTCCATATCTGCAGGCGGGTGCCGTTGGCCGAGCTGTTGCCGGTGGCGTCGAGGCACTTGTCGGCCTGGGGGTTGACGATGTCACCGGCCGCGCCGACCGACCACTGCTGGGCCGCGCTGCCGTTGCAGTCCCACAGCTGGATCCGGGTGCCGTTGGCCGTGCCCGCGGAGGTGATGTCGAGGCATTTGCCGAGCGCGCGAACGGTGCCGTCCGTGCCGACGTTCCACTGCTGGGCGGTCGTGCCGTTGCAGTCGTAGAGCTGTACGGCGGCGCCGTTGGTGCTGCTCGCGCCGGCGACGTCGACGCACTTGCCGCCGATACCGGTGATCTGACCCGTCGCGGCGGGGGCGCCGCTCGCGGGGCTGCCGGTCAGGCCGGTGACCAGGGCGGCGGCCGCGGCCGTGCCCAGTACCCCGCGCATCGCGGGCCTGCGGAGAAGTCCGGTGGTCATCGGGTCACCGCCCACTTCTGGTTGGCCGTGCCGGTACAGGTCCATATCTGCAGGCGGGTGCCGTTGGCCGAACTGCCGCCGGCGGCGTCGAGGCACTTGTTGGCCTGGGGGTTGACGATGTCCTGGGCCGCGGGGACGGCCCATTGCTGGGCCGCACTGCCGTTGCAGTCCCACAGTTGGACGGGTGTGCCGTCGGCGGTGCCTCCGGACGCCACGTCCAGGCACTTGCCGAGTGCGCGGATGGTGCCGTCGGCGCCCACGGTCCAGCGCTGCGCGTCACTGCCGTTGCAGTCGTAGAGCTGGACGGGGGTGCCGTTGGCGTTGTTCGCGCTGGGCACGTCCACGCACTTGCCGCCCGCGCCGGTGATCGGACCGCCGCCACCGGGCGTGCCGTTGTCGGTGCTGACCCGGACGTAGTCGACGAGGAGCTGCTGGGGGAAGACCGTGCTGCCGTTGGGGTCTCCGGGCCAGTAGCCGCCGACCGCGAGGTTGAGGATGAGGAAGAAGGGCTTGTTGAAGACCCACTGCCGTCCGCCGAGGTCGGCGGGCGTGCGCCGCTGGTAGACGTTGCCGTCGACGGACCACGTGATCGCGTTCGGGCTCCAGTCGACGGAGAAGGTGTGGAAGGCGTCGGCGAACGCCTGGCCGCCCGGCAGGGTGTATCCGGCGCCGATGCCGCCCGATCCGGAGTAGCCCGGGCCGTGCAGGGTGCCGTGGACCGTGGACGGCTCGAAGCCCACGTTCTCCATGACGTCGATCTCGCCGGAGTTCGGCCAGCCGACCTGGCCGATGTCGTTGCCCAGCATCCAGAAGGCGGGCCACATGCCCTGCCCGCGCGGGATCTTCATCCTCGCCTCGACGCGGCCGTACGTCGTGGTGAACTTGCCTGCGGTGTTCAGCCGGGCCGAGGTGTACTCACAACGCCCGTACCAGCACTGGTAGTTACCGGGGTTCTCGCGGCGGGCGGTGATGGCCAGGTGGCCCTGTCCGTCGAGAGCGGCGTTGCGGTTGCCCGCGGTGTAGTACTGCCGTTCGTGGTTGTTGACGTTGTCGCCCGTCTCGATCTGCCACTTTCCGCCGTCCACGGCCGAGCCCGCGGGCCCGTCGAACTCGTCGGAGAAGGTGACGGCGGCCGCTGCGGCTGCGGCGGCGGGAGGGGCGGGCGGCTTCGCTGCGGGCGCGCTCGCCCCCTGCGCGAGTCCGGTGGACAGCGACGCGAAGGTGAGGAGCGAGGCGACGGACAGCACCAGTCGCCGGGATAAGCGCGGGGAGTCCATGACTCTCCCTTCCGGGAGCATGACGGGGGAGTGTCTGCTATGGCATGCATATGACAGACATGAGCGCATGCGGAACCGAGTGGTTGCTGCGCCGACCGGGGTGGGGGGTAGCAAGTGGAGCTGGGGGGTGCTTAGTTCACTACGTGATTTAAGAAGTGAACAAAGACCCTGTCAAGGGCTTGGTCTGGACCGCATGCATGAACGGAAGTCCGGCCCATGGACAGAGGGCGGGACGGTCCGTGCTGGCGCCGATATGGCGCGCTTGCAAGTAATGGCGGTTGCAATTATTGTGGACGCTCGTAAGGCGCAGAAGCAATCGTCCGGAGGTTCTCCCCATGCCACTCGCGCTGCTCGCCCTCGCCATCGGGGCCTTCGGAATCGGCACCACCGAGTTCGTGATCATGGGCCTGCTGCCCGAGGTCGCCGCGGACTTCGGGGTCTCGATCCCGACGGCCGGGTTCCTCGTCACCGGCTACGCCCTCGGTGTCGTGATCGGCGCCCCGCTGATGACCGTGCTCGGCACGAAGGTCTCCCGCAAGCGGATGCTCATGGTGCTGATGGGCCTGTTCATCGTCGGCAACGTGCTCTCCGCCGTGGCGCCCGTCTTCGGCGTGATGCTCGCCGGCCGCGTCGTCGCCTCGCTCGCGCACGGAGCCTTCTTCGGCATCGGCTCCGTCGTCGCCGCCGACCTGGTGGCCCCGCAGAAGAAGGCCGGCGCCATCGCGATGATGTTCACCGGTCTCACCGTCGCCAACGTCGTCGGCGTCCCGCTCGGCACCTTCGTCGGCCAGAGCGCCGGCTGGCGAGCCACCTTCCTGATCGTCGCCGGCCTCGGCGTCCTCGGACTGCTCGGCGTCGCCAAGCTGGTGCCGGAACAGCCCAGGCCCGAAGGCGTACGGCTGCGCCACGAGATCGCCGCGTTCCGCAACGTCCAGGTCCTGCTCGCCATGGCAATGACCGTGCTCGGTTTCGGAGGCGTCTTCGCCGCCATCACCTACATCACACCGATGATGACCGAGGTCACCGGCTTCGCCGACTCCTCCGTCACCTGGCTGCTGGTCCTGTTCGGACTCGGCATGGTCGGCGGCAACCTCATCGGCGGAAAGTTCGCGGACCGCGCGCTCATGCCCCTGCTCTACGTCTCGCTCGGCGCACTCTCTCTCGTGCTCGCCCTGTTCACCCTCACCGCCCACAACACCGTCACCGCGGCGATCACCATCGTCCTCATCGGCGCGCTCGGCTTCGCCACCGTGCCGCCGCTGCAGAAGAGGGTGCTCGACCAGGCCGCGGGTGCGCCCACGCTGGCCTCGGCCGTCAACATCGGTGCGTTCAATCTGGGCAACGCCCTCGCCGCCTGGCTCGGCGGCATGGTGATCGCGGCAGGCTTCGGCTACACCGCCCCGAACTGGGTCGGCGCCGCCCTCGCCGCCTCCGCGCTCGCCCTCGCGGTCCTGGCCCAGATCCTCGAGCGCCGTTCGCCCGGCACCGGCCAGGTCGTCGCGGCCTCCGCCCCCGAGGCGGTCGCCGTCCCCGCCGGACGCCCCTGAGCCTCACGGCTGATCCCCCGCCGATCGCAACTGATCGCCGGCGCTCGCCCGTGAATCCCCGTCGGCCGCCGCCGACCGGCGGGAGGTCCCTCATCCACCGTCCCCACCACCGCAGCATCCACCCACCACGGCAAGGAGCCACCCCATGACCACCAGCACCACCACCGCCGTCGCGCCGCTGACCACGCAGGATGCGGAGACCCTCGTCGAGGCCGCCCGCAGCGCGGCCGAGTCCGCCGGCGTCACCGTCGCGGTCACCGTTGTGGACGCGGGCGGCCATCTGCTGGCCTTCCGTCGCGACGACCGGGCCGTCCTCATCGCCGGTGAGACCAGCACCCGCAAGGCGTACACCGCCCTCCAGTTGAACGCCCCGACAGCGGACCTCGTCGACGCCGTGCAGCCCGGCGGTCTCTTCCACACCCTGCCGACCGCTCTCGACAAGCCGCTGCTGTTCATCGCCGGCGGCGTCCCCGTCCAGCGCGACGGCCGTCTGATCGGCGCGATCGGTGTCGGCGGGGGAGCGCCGGAGCAGGACCACGGTTTCGCGAGCGCGGCCGTCGACGCGCTCGCCCGCGCGTAGCCGCCGTCGCGCACGGTACGGACGTCGCACCACCGGCCCGCGGGCCGCACCGGTCACCACCGGGGCGGCCCGCGGCCGCTTCTCGAGCGGCGGCGGACCGCGACCAGTTCAGATGCGGCCTCTTGCCGAGGAGTGCGTCCATTCCGCTGACGCGCAGGCGGTAGGGGTCGAGCTTCAGCAGTGACGTCGTCACGCCCGCGGGCCCGTCGGGGAAGCTGCTCCAGAAGTCGAAGCCGAGCGGCGGCGCTGCGTCCCGGAACCGTTCGCTGCTCTCGCTCTTCGCGGGCTGGGGCCTGGCCGACGAGCTGCAACGGCGGCCGGCGGCCGACGGCTTCGACGACAGCCGATTCGCCGATGGCGTGGTGTTCCAGCATCTGATCGAACGGCCTCTTGCCATCGGCGTACTCGCCGAGCGGCTCGGGGTCACGCAGCAGGCGGCGTCGAAGTCCGTCACCGATCTGGAGCGGCGCGGCTACCTCGTACGACGGCCCGATCCGGGCGATGCGCGAGCCCGGCTGGTCGATCTCACCGACCGGGGCAGGGGAGTGGTCACTGCGGCGCGCCGGCACCGGGCGGCGATCGAGGGCGAGGTGATCGCCGCGCTCGGTGCCGAACGGGTCGAAGCCGCCCGCCTCCTGCCGGCCGACGTCCTCACGCATCTGGGCGCTGACGCCCCCTTGCGGATCCGCCGGGCGAAGCCGCCCCGCTGACCGCCGGACATCGGGCGTATGGCGGGCCCGTCACCGGGCCCGCCATCGCGCGGTCACGGCAGGGCCGGGACCTCGGGGGCGACCGCGGTGGCAGGCAGCGCGGGCGTCGCCGGGAGTGCGGCGGTCTCCGCCTGTGCCGCAGCCGGAAGGCTGACACCCGACAGCAGGCCGGTCACCGTGCCGAGCACCGTGTCGAGCAGACCGGTCGCGACACCCAGCAGCGAGCCGACCACGTTCGTGAGACCGGACGTGACGGCGCCCAGCAGCTCGTCGAGCGTCTTCTGCAGATCGGCCAGGGCGTCGCCGATCGCATCCGCGCGGACGGCCCGGTCCGTACCGTTCATCCCCAGGGCGCGGTTCGTCTCCAGGGCGCGGTTCGTCTCCAGAGTGGCCATGGCCACCTGGAGGTTGGCCTTGTGCCTGATGGCCGTCGCGAGCGGCATGCGCCCGGCGTCGGTCGCCAGTACGTCGGTGAGGAAGTCGGTCATCGCCGGCGGAACGCCGTGCGTGTGACGCATGACCTCGACCTGCCGGCTCAGCTCGGTGGCGCCCGGGATGGCGGACTGGGCCGCGGCCGCGGCGGGGACGGTATCGGGTACGGAGGTAACTGCGGCCGCGGGGCCGACCGCCGTGAAGACGAGGGCGGCGCACAGGGCGGGCGGCGCCATGACGCGGGTCACCGATGTGAGACGCATGCAGGGGTTCCTTCCAGAGATGGGACTGACTCTCACTCACCGTGTAAAGGAGGTCGACCCTGCGCAACTGCGACGCGTACCGCCGATCGGGCGGATCTCCGCCCGCCGGGACGCTCTGACCAGCAGTCTTCTGCTCGACCGACCTCGAGTTGCCCTGCTGCATCCGTGTGAGTCCGCTGTCCCGCCCCTCAGCCGAACGTCGGCTCGGGCACCGCCCCCGGGAAGTACGCCTCGCCGCCGCCGAGTGCCGTCTGTGTGTAGGTCATCCACATCCTCGCCGGGTATCCCTCTCCCGCGTTCGGCAGCGGTATCTGCTTGTGGGTGGTGACGTTCTCACCGAACAGCCCGATCGTCGTGAGCAGTTCCTCGGTCGAGCCGACGAACCACTCCGCCTTCCCGTCGTCACTGCGGCCGGACTTCTGTGTGACGTCCTGCCGGCCGTCCTCGGTCCACATCGACGGCACGGCATCACGCCGGCTCGATACCCGGCTGAGGACATCGGTGACCGTTTCGGCCGCCAGTGAGCTGATGGCGCTGCCACCGACCGGGTTACGCAGCGGTGTGACCTCGCCGTCCCGCTGGGCCGACTTCACGATCGACGGGGTGACCTTCTTCCCGTCGTGCCGGAAGCCGGCGTAGACACCCGCGATCTCCAGGGGACTCGCCCCCATCAGACCGAGGGACAGGGCCTGCGGCGATGCGACATCCCTCGGCTTCAGGTCCATGCCGAGGGCGTTCGCGGTGTCCATGACCGCGTCGTCGTCGGCCGGAGAGCGCTCATCGGCCTTGGCCTCCATCGACGCCGCCACGACGACGGGCTCGAACAGGGGGCCGACCTGGTAGTCGGCGCGTGTGGCGTTGCTGATGTACTGCCGCATGTAGTCGCGGCCGCCGTAGAGGGCGACGACGTGGCCGTTCCTCGGGTCCATCGACACCGCTCCCGCCTGGATGTTCTTGTCCAGCACAGGGCCTCCGGGCGTGCCGCCCGCCGCGGCGACCGTTTTCTCCAGAGCCTTCTGTTTGCGGGGGTCGACGGTGAGCGTGATCCGCCAGCCGCCACCGGCCAGCTCCTGCTCGCTCACCCCGGACGCCATCAGCTCGCGCCGGGCCGCTTCCACGAGATACCCGGTCTGCCCGGAGAGACCCGCCGTGGGGGAAGGACCCACGGGCACGGGGAACTTCATCCGCCCGCGCGCGGTCTTGTCCAGCCAGCCCTGGCCGACCATGTTGTCGAGCACGTAGTTCCAGCGCTGGGTGACGAGGCGCTTGCCCTCAGGGCCCGCGATCGCCCAGTCGTACTGACTCGGGGCCTGCAACAGGGCGGCCAGATAGGCACCCTGTTCCACCGTCAGCTGCTCGACCTCCCGGTGGTAGTAGGCCCGGGCGGCCGCCTGGATGCCGTACGCCTGGCGCCCGTAGTAACTGCTGTTCAGATACCCGGCGAGGATGTCGGACTTGGAGTTCCGCTGGTCGACCTTGAGCGAGATGATCAGTTCCTTGACCTTGCGGGTCACGGTCTGCTCCTGGCTCAGGTAGTAGTTCTTCACGTACTGCTGCGTGATCGTCGAACCGCCCTGTGTGCCACGGCCGGTGACGGTGTTGAGGATGCCGCGTGCCGTGCCCGAGAAGGAGACACCGGAGTCCGTGTAGAAGTCCTTGTTCTCGGCGGCGACGAAGGCGAGCCGGACGTTCTTGGGCACCCGGTCGACCGGAACCGTCTCCCGGTTGATCTCGCCGGTACGGGCGAGCCGACTGCCGTCGCTGAAGAGGTACACGTTGCTCTGCGCCTTGGCCAGATCATTGGCCCGCGGAATGTCGATCGCGACGTACAGGACGGCGAACGTGCCGGTCACCAGGGCGCATACGGTGATGAGGGCGGCGAGCACCTTCCGCCAGCTGAGGAGTCGGCGCAGCCCGCGCCGCTTCTGGGCCTGCTGCCGCGGGGACCTGTGCCGGCACCGCCGGGTGAGGGCCCGGCCGCGCCGCCGTGAGTGCCGGCCGGAGACCTCCCCGACCGCTCTGAGCGAACCTGCCCGGTCGACCTCGCCCGCGCTCTGCAACTCCGCTGTCCGGTCAGGACTCCCAGTGGTTCGCATGGCGCCATCCTCAGCGCCGAAGATCTTCGGAAACCCAAAGCGAGCCATCGGCTCTGACTCGGAGATGTATCAGCCGTGTATCGGCTCCTTCGCAGGGAGCCGCAAGGTCGCCACCGCACCACCGTCGGCGGCATTGGCGAACTCCAGTTGCGCCCCGATCACATGGGCCTGGCCGATGGCGATGGTCAGCCCCAGGCCGTGGCCGGTACCGCGCTCGCGGGCGCCCGTGCGGAACCGCTGCGGACCGTCGTCGAGCAGGGTGTCGGGATAGCCGCGTCCCCGGTCCCGTACCGTCACGGTCCGCCCGTCCGCGGCGACGGTGACCGTGACCGGACGGCGGCCGTGCCGGTGCCCGTTGACGATCAGATTGGTCAGGATGCGCTCCAGCCGGCGCGGATCGGTCCACACCTCGGCCGTGGGCGCATCGCCCTCGACGACGAGCTCGACCGGCTCCGCCGGCAGCCCGTGAAGCGTCGTGATGTCCTCGACGAGAGAGCTGAGACGGCAGGGCGACAGATCGGCCTCCTCCGCCCCGGCGTCGAGCCGGGAGATCTCCAGCAGATCCTCGACCAGGGCGGCGAGGACACGCACCCGGTCGCGCACGAAGGAAGCCGCTTCACCGTCGGGGAGCAGTTCCGCCGCCGTGACGAGCCCCATCAGGGGGGTGCGCAGTTCATGTGCGACGTCCGCCGTGAACCGCTGCTCGCTGCGCAGCCGTTGCTGGAGTGCGGCGGCCATGGTGTCGACGGCGGCGGAGATCTCGGCGATCTCGTCCCGAGGCCGGGGCGGCGCCTCGATACGGGCGTCGAGGTCCCCGGCCGCGATGCGCCGGGCCGTGCCGGCGGCCGACCTCAACCGCCGGCTCATGCCCCCGGCGATGATCACGCCGAGCGGCAGCACGGCCGCGGTCGTCAGCGCACCGGCCCAGGCGATCGTCGTGTCCAGCGCGCTGATGTCCCGCAGCGTCGTCGTCATGTCGATCCGTACGGACAGGACTTGCTCGCCCGCGGGACGGGCGGCCCACATGGCCGGACCGGTGGGCCGGGTGGAGAACTCCGTCCCCTGATGGCCGCGGTCCGCGATCCCGCGCAGCCCGGCGGGAAGCCCGGGAGCGTCGAGCACGGCGCCCGTGCCCTCGACCGTGCCCGTACGGGCGTAGGTCACCGCGGCCCGGTCGAGCGTGGTGCGGGCGGCATCGCGCGCCTGGGTGAGTTCGCGGTCGCGCGAGGCGTGATGGACGAGGACACCGACCGCTGCGGCGACCGAGCAGATCGCGGCGGCGACCAGGGCGGCGATACGCCATCTCAACGGCATGGTCAGCGCCGGAACTTGTAGCCGAAGCCGCGGACCGTCTCGATCCGGTCGGATCCGATCTTCGTCCGCAGCCGCTGCACATGGAGGTCGACGACCCGGGTGTCGCCGTGCCAGGCGTGGTCCCACACCCGGCTGAGCAGGGTCCGGCGTTCGAGCACCACCCCTGGGGAGGCGGCGAATTCGAGCAGCATGCGCAGCTCGGTGGGGGTGAGGGCGACCGGTTCCCCGTCGCGGAGCACGTCCATGCCGCGGGTGTCGATGGTCAGTTCGCCGAAGACGAGAACCGCGGTCTCCGGAGTCGTGTCCGGGACCGGAGTGAAGGACGCGCGACGCAGCAGGGAGCGGATACGAGCCACGAGCACCGCGCTCTCGCACGGTTTGACGACATAGTCGTCGGCGCCGGCCTCCAGTCCGGAGACGACGTCGAGGGAGTCGCCGCGCGCGGACATCATCAGGATCGGAGCGAGGCTGAACTCCCGGATACGGCGGCAGAGTCCGATGCCGTCGAGGTGCGGCAGCATCACGTCGAGGAGCAGCAGATCCGGGTTCCGCTCCCGGAAGATCTCCAGACCGGTCAGGCCGTCGGCGGCCGTGGAGACGGTGAAGCCGTACCGCTCCAGCAGCATGCGGACGGTGCTGCGAATGACCTCGTCGTCCTCGACGAGCAGCAGATGTGCCTCGTGGGCCGTGCCGGGGGATATGTGGGGGCTGCTCATCATGGCGTCCTGGTCGGGGGGATCGGTGTCGCGGGGTTCTCGGGGAGCGGTGTCGCATCGGCCGGGGGCACCGCTGTCACGGAGGGCTCGTCATCGCCGAGCGCGTCCTGTGGGGCGGTCGAGACGAGTTCGGTGCCGTTCCAGCGGTAGCGGGTGGTGAAGCGGCCGTCCTTGCCGGTCGAGGAGAGGATCAGGTCGTTGCCGAGGGTCACGCCCGTGGCGCCGATGGTGTTCCAGCTGATGAGGATCGGCCGGACGGACGTGCCGAAGGCGCGGTAGACCTGGACCAGCGTCAGGCCGCCGACCGGATCGTCGAGGGCCACCACCAGCTCGTCCCTGCCGTCGTCGGTGAGGTCCCGGTACGCGGGTGTACGCAGGCCGCAGCTGCCGCCGGGACAGCTCTGCAGAGCGGTACGCACGAGCTGCGGGACGTTGGGGTCCTGCTCCAGCAGACGGAGGACGGAAACCCGCCGGAGGTCACCCGCGGGCACCTCGATGCCCTTGACGTTCACATAGCGCCGGTAGGGGGCGGCGGTCTCACCCTCGTCGGGGGTGGGCCCCGAGTACTGGGGCCACAGCGGTGAGGCGGAGATGGGCGGCGACACCTGGGGGGCGGCACCGTCGTCGCGGGCGCCGGTGTCGGCTGCGCACCCGGCGATTCCCGCGGCCGTCGCGCAGACGGCGAGAGCGGCCAGCACCGGCCGCCGGAAGCGGTGGGGGCCGGTGCTGCGGGGGGAGTGGCGCATAGGTCCATCACCCTACCGGCGGGAGTTCCGGGCCCCTCCGGTAGGTGCGGACGGGGCCGCAGGCTGCCGGCGGTCGTGCGGGGTGGTCCGTGGACCGGGAGCTGCCGGCGGTCCTGCGTCCGGGAGAGGTCGATGGCCATGCAGCGGAGCTGCCGACAGTCGTGCGGCCGAGGGCCGAGCTACCAGCGGTGGTGGACCTGTGCGCGGATCCGGCGGTCGTAGAGGTCGCGCACCGCGTCCAGCGTGACCTGCGGCAGCGGGTCCAGGGCCGCCGCCGCGGCATTGGCGCGCGCCTGCTCGGCGGACCGGGCGCCCGGGATGACGCTCGTGACACCGGGCTGCTGGATGATCCACCGCAGGGCGGTGCCGGCCGGTGTCGCTCCTTCGGGAGCGAGCGCGGCGAACTCCGCCGCGGCCTCGACGCCCGTGCCGTAGTCGACGCCCGAGAAGGTCTCGCCCTGGTCGAAGGCCTCACCGTGCCGGTTGTAGGTGCGGTGGTCGTCGGCCGTGAAGACCGTGTCCTTGGTGTACTTGCCCGACAGCAGACCGGACGCGAGCGGCACCCGCGCGATGATGCCGACACCCGCCTCCGCGGCGGCGGGCAGGACCTCTTCCAGAGGCTTGAGCCGGAAGGGGTTCAGGATGATCTGGACACTCGCCGTGCCCGGGCGTGCGATGGCGGTGAGGGCCTCGGCGCAGGTCTCGACGCTGACCCCGTAGGCCGCGATCCGCTTCTCGGCCACGAGGGTGTCGAGTGCGTCGAAGACGGCGTCGGAGGAGTACACGGAGGACGGCGGGCAGTGCAGCTGCACCAGATCGAGGGTGTCCACACCCAGGTTCCGGCGGGAACGGTCGTTCCAGGCGCGGAAGTTGTCGAGGACGTAGTTCTCGGGGAGCTGGTCGACGCGGCGACCCATCTTGGTGGCGACGACGATGCCGGCGTCCGGCCGGTCCCGCAGATAGCGGCCGATCAGCTGCTCGCTGCGGCCGTCGCCGTACACATCGGCCGTGTCGAAGAAGGTGACGCCGTCGTCCACCGCGGCGTCGAGCACGGCGAGGGCGTCCTCCTCGCGGACGTCACCCCAGTCCGCGCCGAGCTGCCACGTGCCCAGCCCCACGACGGAGACGTTCCGACCGGTCCTGCCCAAGACGCGCTGTTCCATGAGCGGCATCCTATTCAGCCGGTTTCGCCATCGGGCGTCCCGGGGGCGGGCGTCCACCGAATATCGGAAGCTACTGCTCCGGATCGCTACACATAAGGAACAGATAAGCGCAAACTGGAGGAGCGCGGCTCTGCCGCGCAGCGCGGTCCGACTTGCAGCGAGAAGAAGGAGGCGAGTCGCATGGCCGACGTCTCACACAGGGGAGACCTCGCGGGTCATCCCGACATCAGCGAAATGCAGGACCGCTACGCGCGCATGCTCGGAGGGCGCGATGTGGCCCTGGTGGACGGCCCGGTGTTCCTGGTCGGCCTCGCCTGCGCGGTGTCCCCATGGGTGGTCCACTTCGCGGGCAACCAGCCGGCACTCGCGATGCACAACCTGATCATGGGCATCGCGATAGCGGTGCTCGCGATCGGGTTCACCGTCATGCCGGAGAGGATGTACGGCCTGAGCGGGGCGATGTGCGCCATGGGCGTGTGGATGATCATCGCACCCTGGATCGTGGGCAGCGGCCCGGACGCGGGAGTGATCTGGACCAACATCATCCTCGGTGGGCTCACCTTCCTGCTGGGGCTGGTCTGCACGGTCGTCGCGATGAGGAGCAGTCGCACGTCCATGTGACGGTGCTTTCCTCGACGGGATGTGCGCAGAGCGCCGGTCGGCCCGCCCCGTGGCGGGTCGACCGGCTTCGCCCGTCAACGGCTCGGCAGTAAGTGGCCCAGTCGATACGAGCCCAAGTGGCCAGTGTTCTGGGCCATTCGGCTTCCTAGGGTGAAGGGCAGAGCGGCCGGAAGGACGGTCGCGCCCTCCCGAGGAGCCGCATGCCCCTGCGAATCGTGCCGCCGAGCGGATCCCCGCGGACGCTCGCCCTCGCCCAGCTGGTGAACTCGCTGGGTGACGGCGCCTACTACGTGTGCTCCGCCCTGTACTTCGCCCGGGTCGTCGGCCTGTCACCGGCCCGGATCGGCCTGGGCCTCACCGTGGCCTGGGGCGTCGGCTCGCTCGCGGGTGTCGCACTCGGCCGGATCGCCGACCGCAGAGGGCCCCGGCCGACGGCAGTCGTCCTGGCGCTCGCCACCTCGGCCTCCGTCGCCTCGTTCCTCTTCGTACGCTCCTTCCCCCTCTTCCTGCTGGCCGCCTGCTGCTACGCAACGGCCCAGTGCGGACTGGCCGCTGCCCGTCAGGCGCTGCTCGCCTCCCTGGTGACGAAGGAGGAGCGGACCGGAACACTCGCCTACCTCCAGTCGACGCTCAACGCCGGGCTCGCCGTCGGCGCCGCGCTCGGCGGTGTCGCCCTCCACTTCGGCAGCCGCGAGGCGTATCTGTCGGTCTTCGTCCTCGACGCGGCCGCCTTCGCGCTGTGTGCCCTGGTCCTGCTGAGGCTGCCCGATGTCCGAGTCGACCGCATGCCGCACCGACTCGCCGCGCAGCAGGCGGTGTTCCGTGATCTGCCCTACGCCGTGGTGACCTTCCTCAACATGATCATGCTGCTGCGTATGCCGCTGATCAGCCTCGCCATCCCGCTGTGGATCGTGGAGCGGACATCGGCCCCCGGCTGGACCGTCTCCGCACTGCTGGTGCTCAACACCGGTGCGGTGATGCTCTTCCAGGTCCGCACGGCTGCCGCCGTACGCGATCTGCCCAGTGCCACGCGGACGGTTCGGCGCGGTGGCGTGGTGATGCTCGCCTCCTGCGCGGTCTTCGCCCTCTCGGCCGCCGCGGGAGTGCCGGCCCAGGTCGCCGTCGCCGTGCTGCTCGCCGGGGCCGCGCTGCAGGTGTGGGGCGAGATGATGCAGTCCGCCGGCGCGTGGCAGATCGGCTTCGACCTCGCCCCCGCCGGGCGGTACGGCCAGTACCAGGGCTTCTTCGGCGCGGGTGTGCCCGTGGCGCGGATGCTGGGGCCGGTTCTGCTGACCACGCTGGTTGTCGGCCTGGGTGTCATCGGGTGGCTGATCCTGGGCGCGTTGTTCCTCGCGGCCGGACTGGCCATGGGACCCGCGGTGCGCTGGGCCGGGAAGGCCCGGACGGCGGTGGCGTACGCCGTGTGACGGACCGTGCCGGTCGCGCAGGGGACGCCGCCCAAGGAGAGTGGGCCAGTGGCCTCGCGTCAGTCGTCCACCGTCAGTCGCCGAGCCGTATCCAGACCGGCGCATGGTCGGAGCCCGTGGCATCGCGGCGCTCGGTGGGTACCTCGTCGACCGACGGCAGTGGCGGTGGTTCGGCGGCGCCGACGATGCCGGTGCCCGCCGCGGCGACCCGGTCGAGGAGCTGATGGCTGATCAGGATGTGGTCGATCAGCTCGGGCCGGCCCGCGTGAACACGGGAGTAGCGCCGGTCCTCGGGTATCCACTGCGCCACGTTCCACAGACGCATCGCATCGCCCTTGTCCTCGCGCAGGAAGCCGGGAGTGCCGATCTCGGAGCCCGGCGGGCCGTGCAGGATCTGCGTCGTGGCGGCGGACGGCTCGTCGTTGAGGTCACCGAGGACGACCACGGCCCGCTCCTTGCCCTGTTCCTCCAGCAGCTCGTCGGCCACGGACCGCAGGGTCACCGCCTCGGCGCCGCGGCGGAACAGCGCGTAGGCCGCATACCGCGCACGCTCGCCCTCGTCGTGCGGCTGGAACCGGTTGCCGGGAAAGGTGAGCAGCTTGGATTTGAGATGGCAGACGGCCACCCACATCTGCGGTCCGTCGTCCGGCTCGACGCGTACGGCGAGCGCCCCGCGGCCCATCCTGGCGGTCGGGTCGGCGCTGTCGTCGCTCTGCACGGCACGCAGGCGCTGCGGGAACGTCTGGGTGTCGGAGACGACATCGAGCGGACGCCTGCTGAGGAATCCGACCCGGATCCCCCGGCCGTCGGGATGCTCCGACAGTGCCGTGTGCCAGGTGCCGGGCAGCAGACCCGCCAAGTCCTGCAGCGCCTCGGGGTCGCCGACCTCCTGGATGCCGAGGACCGTCGGTCCGAGCGCTTCGACGGTGGCGGCGAGCGCGGCGAGCTTCGCTTCGTAGACGACCCCGTCACGCGGCCCGTAGGGCCCTCCGGGCCGGTAGAGGTTCTCGAGGTTCCATGTCCCGAGGAGCATGGCCGGCTCCCGTCCTGTGACTGCCCGGACTGCCATCGTGACAGTGCTGGGCGGGAGCGGCCAGTGCGCGGGCGCGGACCGCTCGGCTCCGCTCGGGGCGCAGGGGCCGGGTCGGGGAGCGTCCCTCAGGACGCTTCGGCGGCGGTCTTGATCCGCTGGCCGAAGGCATCCGCGTCCTTGCGGGCCGCGCTCACGGCGAGGCCGGCGAGGGCCTTGCCGACGCCGTGGCCCTCCAGGAGGTTGAAGATGCGCACCTTGGTGGTCCCCGGACCGGTGGACTCGAGGTCGTAGCCGCCTTCCTTCGCGGTCACGAGGTTCTTCGACGTCTCGGCCCAGCGGATGGTGGTGGGAGCCGTGAACTCGGTGATGCGGAACTCCCGCTTGGTGGTGAGTCCGGCGTCCTTGACGGTGCTCGTGAAAACGGTCCCGACCGTCGTCGGTCCCGGCGGCGTCTTGTCGATCTTCTGCACTCTCGGGCTGAACTTGGGGTCGTTCGTACCGTCGCCGAGGAAGGCGAACACCTCCTCGATGGGACGGTTGACCTCGACCGTTGCCTCGAACTGACCGGCCATGATTCCTCCACTGACTGCTCGTGACGAGTTGCGGGGTTCAGGGCAGCTCTCCAGGCCCATGAGCAGTGTCCCAGTACGGGCGCGGGCCGTCGCTGTGACGGGAGGGACCGCTCCGCCATCGGGGTGAACACCGCGGTGGGCGCGCGCGTAATACACGGCAGGCCGCCGGGCCGCCAAGGAGGTCTGCCGAGAATGACCGCGCATCGCACCGCAACCGTCGCCGCGCTCGTCGGCGTCGTGCCGCTCGTGCTCACGACGCTCGCCGCGGGGTCGGCGCACGCCCACGGGGCGCCGACCGACCCGCTCAGCAGGATCGCCGCGTGCGGTCCCGAGGGGACCCGGCAGGGATCGGCGGCCTGCCGCACGGCCGTCGCGGCCAATGGCAGCGCGGCCTTCGGCGCATGGGACAACCTCCGAGTGGCGGACGTGCGCGGCAGGGACCGTCAGGTCATCCCGGACGGGCAGCTGTGCAGCGCGGGACTGCGTGACTACCGGGGACTGGACGCGACACGTGTGGACTGGCCCACCACACCGCTGAAGGCGGGGGCCGGCCTCACGATGACCTACCGGTCGACGATCCCGCACCGGGGCACGTTCAGCCTCTATCTCACCAAGCAGGGCTACGACCCGGGCGCTCCGCTGCGCTGGTCCGATCTGCAGAGCGAGCCGTTCGCGAGGGTGACGGACCCCGCGCTCAGGGACGGTGCGTACCGCATCCGCGGAAAGCTTCCCGCCGGGCTGACCGGGCGTCATGTGCTGTACACGATCTGGCGGAACACCGATACGCCGGACACCTACTACTCCTGTTCCGACGTGGTGCTGCGGGGCGAGGAGAACACCCCGCCCGCGCAGCCCGCGCCCGAAGAGGCGGCCCCGCCTCCTCGGACGCAGCCGCCCACCCCCGAGCCGCCGGCGGACGAGGCATCGGCGGCGGGGCAGGCCCCGCCGTCGCAGGCGTCCACGCCACCGCCCGTACCGGAACAGCCCGTCGTCGGGGGAGCGGGGCGCCCGCAGGCCGTGGCGGACACCGCGAAGGACCACTCCACCGTGCTCATCGGCGCCGTGGCGGCCGTGCTCGCGTTGATCGCCGTGAGCACCTCCGTGCTGCTGCGCAGGCGCCGGTAGCGGTCCGGCGCCGCCCGGGGAACGGTGACATGCGCTTCCCCCGTTCAGCGGCTCCGGCCCGTTAGGGACCTCCGCGGCGGGGTACCTCTGCGCGGACCGGACAGCGCGACGGGGCGAGGAGCTCATGAAGATCGGGTACAAGCTGGCGGCCGAGGCGTTCGGCCCGGCCGAACTGGTACGGCAGGCGGTTCTGGCGGAACAGGCGGGCTTCGACTTCGTCGAGATCAGTGACCACTTCCACCCCTGGCTGGACAACCAGGGGCATTCCCCGTTCGCCTGGACCGTCCTCGGCACGATCGCCGCCAGGACCGAGCGCATCGAGCTCGCCACCGGCGTGACCTGTCCGACCATCCGCTACCACCCCGCGATCATCGCGCAGGCGGCGGCGACGCTCGCGCTGCTGTCGGACGGCCGCTTCACTCTCGGCGTCGGTTCGGGGGAGCGGCTCAACGAGCACGTCGTCGGCCGCGGCTACCCGGCCGTCGCCGAACGCCACGAGCTGCTGCGCGAGGCACTGGAGATCATCCGGCTGCTCTGGCGCGGCGGCTACCGGTCGTACGAGGGCAAGCACCTGCGCCTGGAGGACGCCCGTGTCTTCGACCTGCCCGACGAACTGCCGCCGATCGCGGTGGCTGTGAGCGGAAAGGCATCAACGGCGATCGCGGCGGACCTGGGTGACGCCCTGTTCGCCACCGAGCCCGACCCGGAGATCGTCCGGCAGTACCGCGCCGCCGGTGGAGAGGGACCGGGATACGCGGAGGTCCCTCTCGCCTGGGCCCCCGACGAACACACCGCGGCCCGCGCCGCGTTGGAGACCACTCGCTGGGCGTTGACGGGCTGGAAGGTGATGAGCGAGCTGCCCAACCCGGTCAACTTCGACGCGGCGACCGGCACGGTGCGCGAAGAGGACATCCTCGAACACTTCGCCTGTGGCTCCGACCCGGAACGCCATGTCGCGGTGGCGCAGCCGTACGTCGACGCCGGCTTCGACCGGCTGGTCATGATGAACTCCGGCCCGGACCCGGACGGGTTCATCGACTTCTACCGGCGGGAACTCGACAGCCGCATGCGGCAGTTGAAGCCGAGCGGAGTCTGAGAGCGGACGTGATGGGTCAGGGGTCTACGAGTCGCTCAGCAGCCGGCTCCGCGGTGAGCGGTGCCGTGCCGCGTTGAGCAGCGCGTGGATGCGTACGCCCGCCTGGTCGATGTCCTTGATGGGCGCGGGGAACGGCAGGCGGGCGTCCTGGTGGGATCGTGCGTACTCCAGACGCAGCGTGATGCCGTACCGGTCGATGGCGACGGGCAGGGCCCGCTGCACGCCCAGCACCAGGCGCGGCTTCACCAGACGCAGCAGCAGTCCGACGATGTCGCTGTGGTCGTCCACGAGGTGCGTCAGCATGCCGGCCTCGCAGGTGGCCAGAGGATCGGTGTCGGCCTCCATCAGCTCTTCGAGGCCGACGGTGATCCGTTCCTCTCCCGTGTCGAGGACGGCGTGTGCCAGCTCCATGCACCGGCTGCCCGCCGGCGCCGCGTGCCGCGAGGCCGTCAGCAGCCGTCCCGTCAGGAGGACACGGGCGCGGACCCGGTCGCGCACGGGGGTGGGTGCGATGTCGGTGAACTCCAGCGTGGCGCGCGTGTGTCCGTCCGTGGTGCCGTCCGCGCCGCCGGCATCGCCGGTGTCCGTCGGGGGGTGGAGGTGGATGTGCTCGGTGGCGCCGGGCCCGTGCAGCCGGGAGACCTCGGTACGCCCCTCGTCCGTGACGATGGTCATCGAGTCGGCTGCCATCAGGATCGACCGGATTCGTTCCGCGCTGGTCGGCTGCGCGACGGGGGTGGTGAACAGGCGCATCCAGATCTCCGCTGTCGAGGGTACTTAGGTATGCCTAACCTAACCACCTCTCCGTGTCCGTGCCAAGCTCGCGCGCCGCGACCACGGGTGCGCGAAACTTGGGCGGAGTGGCAACGCCCGGCCGGGCGCGGGCAGACGGAGGGCGCATGGAGCCGATCGACGGGGTGGAGGTCCTCTTCTTCGAGGACGACGACCGGCTGGAGGCCTGGCTCGCCGAGCATCACGGCCTTGCGGCAGGGGTGTGGCTGAAGCTCGCCAAGAAGAGCTCGGGGATCCGGTCCGTGACGCCCGGTCAGGTCATCGACGTCGCCCTCTGCTACGGCTGGATCGACGGTCAGCGCCGCTCGCTCGACGCGTCGTACTACCTGCAGAAGATCACCCCTCGCCGGGCGAGGAGTCAGTGGTCCCAGGTCAACGTGGGCAAGGTCGCGGCACTCGAGGCGGCCGGACGGATGCGGGACCCGGGCCGGGCGCAGGTCGAGGCGGCCAAGGCCGACGGCCGCTGGGAAGCGGCATACGCAGCCCAGAAGACGGCGAGTGTGCCGCCCGACCTGGCGGCCGCCCTGGACGCCGCCGAGACGGCGAAGGCCTTCTTCGACCGGCTCAACAAGACCGACCGCTACGGCGTGATCCTCCAGCTGCTGCGGGCGCGTACGCCCACGGCGAGGGCGGCGAAACTGGAGTCGGTGATGGCCCTGCTGGAGGCGGAGCGGAAGCCTCAATAGGCCGTCCTTCACGGGCTGTTGACCGGGCACATGCACACCCGCGCCCGAGAGCCCAGGCACGTGTCCGGGAGGGCCGGGTCCGCGTCCGCTCCTCTCGCGGGCGGGCGCGGGTGCTGTCCTGCCGCGCCGTCACGGAATGAGCAACGCCTTGCCCAAGACCGAACGGGCCTCGATCGCACGGTGGGCGTCGGCGGCACTGGACAGCGGGAACTCCCGCGCGATCACCGGGCGCAGCCGCCCCGCCGCGGCCTCGGTCAGCGCCTTCGTCGCCAGCCGCACCCTGTCCGACGCTCCGAACTGCACGTCCGCGATCCCCCGGAGGGTGATGTTCCGGGCCTGCGCGCTCTCCTTGTCGAGCTCCGCGAACCCGCCGCTCGACGCGCCGTGTGCCGACACGCGGCCACCGTCCGCCACGAGGGCGAAGGCGCGTGCGCCGAGTTCGCCGCCGACCCCGTCCAGCAGGACGTCCACGGACTGCCCCCCGAACGCCTCACGGACGTCATCCGTCCAGCCGTCCGCGGTGTAGTCGACGACGGCATCGGCGCCCAGCCGCTTCACCAGCGCCAGCTTCTGCTCCCCGCGCGCAGCTCCGACGATCCGTGCCCCGGCCGCGTGCGCGAGCTGAACCAGCAGGGTGCCCATGCCGCCCGCGGCCCCCAGGACGAGCACGCGGTCGCCCGGCGTGATGCCCGCCGCCTCCGCGATGCCGATGCCGGTCACACCGTCGTGGGCGAGGGCGGCGGCCTCGCGCGGGCCGAGGCCGTCGGGAAGGGGCACCAGCCGGTCGACCCCGGTCCGGACGAGTTCGGCGTACGTACCTCTCGTGCCCGCCCCGGCCAGCACCCGGCGCCCGGTCCACGAGGGGTCGACCCCCGGACCGGTGGAGACGACGACCCCGGCCGCGGCGCCTCCCGGCACGTACGGCGGAGTGATGCCGAACGCCTCGCCCCAGCCGGCACGGATCTGCGTCTCGACGAAGATGGTGTCGATGGCTTCGGCCCGTACGACGACCTCCCCGTCCCCTGCCACCGGGTCCGGCTCCTCCACCGGCACCAGTACCTCGGGACCCCCGTACCCGTCCACACGGATCGCGCGCATGCGGTCACTCCTCACCTCGGTCGCGGCCGGGATCCCGGCGCTGCGGTCAGGTCTCGAGTCTCGAACGTCAACCACGCTTGAGGTCAACCCGCGCTCCCTGCGTCCCTGGCGCCCCGGACGCGGACGCCGGGCAGCGACAGAAGGGTGCGAGCAGAATGAGCATGCGAGTGGTGGGGGCTCCTCGACCGTGATCCGCTGGGTGAGCGCCGAGAAAGGAACGACCATGTCCCACGACTCCTCCGTGTCGCCCGAAGCCCCCGAAGCCCCCGATTCCCCCGACGACAAGGTCCTCTTCCTCACCTTCGGGGATCCCAGCCACGCCTACGAGGCCTTCCACCTCGTCACCGAGCTCCCCGGTGTCGACCAGGCGGCGATCATGGAGCGCTCCCCGGCCGGTTTCCTGTCGGTGCCCGAAAGCTATTCGTCGTCGGCCGGCCGCTCCACGCTCCTCGGCGGATCGATCGGTGCGCTGCTCGGTCTGCTCGGCGGCCCGGTCGGGCTGCTGTTCGGCTGGGGCGCGGGAACCATGATCGGGATGGCGGCCGACAACGACGACACAGCGGACTCGGTCGACAGCCTCACGTACTTCAGCCGCGGTGTCGCCGACGGCACCAACGTGCTGATCGTCGGCATGACCGAGACGGACCCCGCCGTCGTCGACACCATGGCCGCGCGCCTCGGCGGCACGGTCGTCCGGGTCCCGGCCGAGGAGGTGACCGCCGAGGTGAGGGCCGCGCAGGACGCCGCCGCCACGGCGGTGCGGGAGGCGCGCAGGCAGCATCGGGAGAGCCGGGGTACCGAATTCCGGGAGAAGGTCGGCGCCCTGTTCCACCACCAGGGCTCCTGACAGCAGTCGCGTCCCCATGCCCTCCGCAGCGGACCGGGACGACGGGACGCGCCGACCGCGCCCCGTCGAGCGTCTTGCCGCGTCCGTCGCCCTGGTGGCGCTGCCGGCAGCGCTGATCATCCTTGTCGTCGGAGCCTTCAGGAACTGGGCCGCCCTGCTGGCGGCCGTCGTGGCGCTGCTCGTCGGCGTGATCGCCGGATGGCACGTCGTCACACGCAAGAGGCTGCGGCGCGCCGCAGCCGGCCTGGTCGCCGCCCTCGCGTTCGTCGTCCTGCTCGCCGCCGGGATTCTCGCGGACCTCGATCTGTCGCGGGTCGCGGTGATCCTCGTGCTGATCGCGCTCTCCGCGGCGACGGCACGCATCGCACTGCGACGGCGCGCCAGGACCGCGACGGTCACGCGACCCGCACCGAGGCCGGCCCGGCCGGTCCTGCTGATGAACCCGAAGTCCGGCGGTGGAAAGGTCGAGCGGTTCGGGCTGGTGGACGAATGCCGCCGCCGCGGAATCGAGGCAGTCCCGCTGCGGCCCGGCGAGGACCTGCGAGAACTCGCCGAGGAGGCCGTCGCGCGAGGAGCCGACGCGATCGGCATGGCCGGCGGGGACGGCTCACACGCGGTCGTCGCGGAGGTCGCCGCACGCCACGGGATTCCGTATGTCGTGGTCCCCGCGGGCACCCGCAACCACCTCGCGCTCGACCTCGGCCTGAACCGTGACGACGTGGTCGGCGCCCTCGACGCGTTCACCGACGGGACGGAGCGGCGGATCGACCTGGCGACCGTCAACGGCCGCGTCTTCGTCAACAACGCCTCACTCGGCCTGTACGCCCACGTGGTGCAGACGCCTCAGTACCGCGATGCCAAGCTCCGAACCGCCGCGGACACCATGCCCCACTTCCTCGGCCCGGACGCCGTCCCGCCCGATCTGCGCTTCACGGGACCCGACGGCACCGAATACTCCACGGCACAGCTGATCCTCGTCTCGAACGGCCCCTATCTGCTCGATCGCCTCGAAGGCCTCGGCACCCGCGTGCGCATGGATTCCGGACTGCTCGGCGTGGTGACGCTGACGGTCCGCGACGCCTCCGAGGCCGTACGGTTCACCACCCTCCAGGCGACCGGGCAGATCCGGCGGTTCCCCGGCTGGCGCCAGTGGACCGCGGAGCGGTTCGAGGTGCGCTCGGGCGGCCCGCTGGCCGTCGGAGTCGACGGCGAGGCGGTGACGTTCGAGCCGCCGGTCGTGTTCGCCGCAATGCCGGGTGCTCTGCGCCTGCGGGTGCCCCGGCACGCAGTCGGCGTCTCGCCGGCGGGCCGGGCGGTCCATCTGCTCTCACGGTCGACCGTCGCCGCTCTCGTCGCGGTGTGCCTGGGCCGTGCGCCCGATGGGACCGGCCGGAAGCCGTAATCGTTGCAGGGCGCGTTCGGTGAACGCCGGCGGGGAGCGCCGCACTGCCGTGGAATTCCTTGGGAGGACGCGGAGTTCGGCCCATGCACGGCTCACCGGCATCACGCCACCAGCGGCCGGTCGTGAGGTGCCACCGGCGCCGGCAGCACGGTGGAACCGCTCAGGTAGCTGTCCGTCGCCGCCGCGGCAGAGCGTCCCTCCGCGATGGCCCACACCACGAGGGACTGCCCGCGCCCCGCGTCACCGGCGACGAAGACCCCGTCCACCGGTGAGTGTGCCGGCCCGGCCCGCTCGACCGTCTCGGCCGCGAAGCAGGCGTTCCTGGCGAAGTTGCCCCGGTCGTCCAGCGTCAGCCCGAGCTGTGCGATCAGGCCGCTGCCCTGCTCGGGACCGGAGAAGCCCAGGGCGAGGAGCACGAGGTCTGCGGGGATCCTCTGCTCGGTGTCCGGACGCGGCTCTCTGGCCGTGGGCTCCACCTCCGTCAGATGCAGCGCGCCCACCTGTCCCGCCCGGCCCTCCTCGAAGCGCAGGGTGGCGGAGGAGAAGACCCGCGGATCCGTGCCCTCACGGCCCCGGGCCTCTTCATGCGCGTGGGAGATCCGGTAGACCTTCGGGTACACGGGCCAGGGTTCGGTGGTACGTCTCGCTTCGCCGGGCTCCGGGTTGATGTCCAGCTGGACGACGGAGGCCGCGCCCTGGCGCAGGACCGTGCCCAGACAGTCGGAGCCGGTGTCCCCGCCGCCGATGATCACCACGTGCTTGTCCGCCGCGGTGACGGGTGGCGCTGCATAGTCGCCCTCGCACACCCGGTTGGCGAAGGTGAGGTAGTCCATCGCCTGGTGGATGCCCGAGAGCTCCCGGCCGGGGACGGGCAGCTCCCGCTGTTCCCGCGCGCCCACGGCGAGGATCACGGCGTCGTGCCGTCTGAGAAGTTCGGTGGCGTCGAGATCGCCGCCCACGTCCACGCCCGTGCGGAACTTCGTGCCCTCCGCCCGCATCTGACCGAGCCGCCGGTCCAGATGCTGTTTCTCCATCTTGAAGGCGGGGATGCCGTAGCGCAGCAGTCCGCCGATGCGGTCGGCGCGCTCGTACACGGCGACGGTGTGACCGATACGCGTGAGCTGCTGCGCCGCCGCCAGCCCCGCCGGCCCGGAGCCGACCACGGCCACGGTCTTCCCGCTGAGACGCTCGGGCGGTTGCGGGGAGGCGTAGCCGCGGGCCCAGATCTCGTCCGCGATGGCGTTCTCGACGTTCTTGATCGTCACCGGGTCGGCATTGATGGTCAGTACGCAGGCGTCCTCACAGGGCGCCGGGCACAGCCGTCCGGTGAACTCCGGGAAGTTGTTCGTCGCGTGCAGCCGTTCCGCCGCGTCGCGCCAGCTGCCGCGGGTCGCGTAGGCGTTCCACTCCGGGATTAGATTCCCGAGCGGGCAGCCGTGGTGACAGAACGGGATGCCGCAGTCCATACAGCGTCCCGCCTGCTCGGAGATGAGGGGCAGCTGCGACTGCCCGGCGTAGACCTCGTCCCAGTCGTTCAACCGCTCTGTCACGGGGCGCGGCGGGACGGGCCGGCGGGGGATTCGGAGGAAGCCGAAAGGATCGGTCATGCGCCGCCTCCATGCGCACACGCGGTGCATTACGGCCTTCTCGTCAGCGTACGCCTGGTTTGTGCCGCTTTCAGCTGCCCGTCGCCCGGTGAACAGCAGCGCAACAGGGCCCGGTGAGGCCCGGCCGTGAGGTCCGGGCCCCGGCACGACCGGGTGCGCCGGCCGGCGCTACGCCCGGGCGAGCGGGTCCGGAGCCGTCCGCGGCCGGGTCGGCACGGTGCCCACCACCGGCTGGTGGCGCGCGAACTCCGTCTCCAGCACCCCCTCTCCCCGGCTCAGAGCGGGCAGTTGCTGTTGCAGCGCGTGCACGGACGCCGCCGGGATCTCGCCCTCCAGTACGTAGGACGGCCCCCGTGGCACGGGCGTGCTCAGGTTCGCCCGCAGGCGGCCCAGCACCGGCAGAACCTGCCCCAGCAGATCGGCCGGGAATTCGAGCTGGAACCGGTGCATCGGCTCGTACACCTGCGTACCGGCTTCGCGCAGAGCGCTCATCAGGACCCATGGCGTCAGATTGCGGAAATCCCCCGCGGTACTGGACATGCTCTTGTCGAACACGGCATGGGAATGGCTCTGCCGGGCCCAGTAGCCGGAATGCGTCATCGTCACGGTGCAGTCGGTGACCTCCCATCCGTGAATTCCCTCCCGCAATGTCTCCGGCACGGTTTCCTCGACCGCCGTGATGAAGGAATACGGCAGCGATCCGAGTTCGACGTCCAGCCGGAATTGCACACCGGATCCGATCGGGGCCGGGTCGACGCGCAGACCGATCGTCGCCAGGAAAGGGTTGGGGTCCTTGTCGATGATCTGAAGGGCGGCACCCGTGCCGACCGGTCGTTCGAGACAGATGGTGGTCGTCTCGCGGAAGGTCACGTCCACGCCGAATTCGCCGGCCAGAGTCGCCTGAATGACCTCCTTCTGCACCTCGCCGTAGAGCGAGACTGCGACCTCCTGGCGCAGGTCGTCCTGGCGCAGATCGATCAGCGGGTCCTGCTCGGCGAGCCGGCTGAGCGCCGCGTGCATCGCGCCCTTGTCGGCGGCCCGGACGGGCACGACAACCGTCTCCAGCGTCGGCGGGGCGAAGTGGTGGCCGTTCGCGGCGGAGTCGGGCGGGGCGCCGATCGCATCACCGATACGGACGTCGTGCAGACCCCACAGCTTGCCGATCTGCCCGGCCGTGACCGCGGGGCTGCGTACCGCAGGGCCCCGGTCGAACACCTGGATCGCGGTCACCTTGCCCTCCGCGTCGGACCGGACCGGCAACCGGTCCCGCGTCCGCACGGTGCCCGACACCATCCGGACGTACGCGATCTTCTCGCCGGCCGGGCCGCGCTCCACCTTGAACACCGTGCCGGAGACCGGCCCGTCGCCGCCGCCCTCGCCCGCCGGCAGCAGCTCGCGAACCCCGGCGATCAGCGCGTCCACACCGGCGCCCGTGATGGCCGAGCCGAAGAACACGGGATGGGCCTGTGCCCGTGCGGTCTGTGCGGCCAGCTCGGCGCGGAGCAGGTCGTACGACACCGCTGTCTCGTCCCGCACATACGCGGCGAGCAACGCGTCGTCCTGTCCGGAGACCAGATCGACCAGCCGGGTCGTGAAGGCGGGCTCGGCCGCCACGGACGGGGTGAAGGAGGCGTCACCCGTGCCCGGAGCGTCGACCGTCCCCATCGGGATCACGGCCTCGGCCAGCTTCTCGGAGACGCCCCGCAGCACTCGCTCGGGGTCCGCGCCGCCACGGTCGATCTTGTTCACGAAGACGAGGGTGGGAATGCGCAGCCGGCGCAGGGTCCGCATCAGCACCCGCGTCTGCGCCTGGACACCCTCCACGGCCGAGACGACCAGCACCGCACCGTCGAGCACGCTCAGCACCCGCTCGACCTCGGCGATGAAGTCCGGGTGTCCGGGAGTGTCGATGAGATTGACCGTGATGTCGTCCACGGCGAAGGAGACGACCGCGGATTTGATGGTGATACCGCGCTGCCGTTCCAGGGCGAGTGAATCGGTCTGGGTATTGCCGTCGTCAACGCTGCCGATCGCGTCGATGACACCGGCGGCGTGCAGAAGCCGCTCGGTCAGGCTGGTCTTACCGGCGTCGACATGCGCCAGAATTCCCAAGTTCAACGTACGCACGAACTGTCATGTCCTCTGGGTAGATGGAAATTCCCTTCTCGATGGACATGAGAGTTCCTCGCATAACCGTCTCCTCGGTCGTTCGGTGTCGCCGGCCGTTCGGCCGTCGTTCGCCGGACGATTCCAGCAGCGGCCGGTGGCGGCGGGCAAGCGATTTAAGCGGCGGGCGCGTCACGGGCACAGCACGAGGCGGCCCGCGTACGGCGGTCGCCGGACCCGGGCCACGGGACCACCGGGCCGTCGGTCGTCAACCGTCAGCCGTCGATGTCGCCGTCGGGCACCCACGAGCCGTGGCAGTCGAGGAGTGGATGATTCATCGCCCGCCGGGCGGAAACCCGGTCTCTGTCGACATCACCATCCGACGGGAAGTTGTGGCGCGTAGTGACGATGAGCTGGTGGCGCAGAGCGGCCTGGGAGATGTCGGCGGTGCGGGGCTCCGTACAGCGGGCTCTGGCCGGTCCGGGGCCCGAACGAGATGTGACCGTCCAGGCACTCAAAGCGGCGGGCGCCGCCCTGCTCGCCTGGGCGCTGGTCGGCTGGTGGTGGGACGCGCCGATGGCGTTGATGGCGCCCTGGAGCGCGGTGGTGCTCGTCCAGAGCACGGTCTACCGGTCACTGCGCGCCGGACTCCAGCAGATGATCCTCATCGGTCTCGGCACACTGCTGGCGGCCGCCGCGGCGTCCCTGACCGGCAACACGACGGCGGCGATGGCCATCGCCCTGCCGGTGGCGGTGCTCATCGGCACCTACGCGCGCTTCGGCGAGCAGGGCGTGTACGCCTCCACGACCGTGCTGTTCGTGCTCGCCTACGGCTCGTACTCCAGCTCCGACATCTGGCACCGGCTGCTCGAATCGCTGGTCGGAGCGCTCATCGGGATCGGGGTGAACGCGCTGATCCTGCCCCCGGTGCACCTTCGCGACGTACGCGACTGTCTCCACCGGCTGCCCCGCGACAGCGCCGAGCTGCTGCGCACCATGGCGGACGACGTCGAGCGCGGATACGACCGGCACAGTGCCGAACGGTGGTACGAACGGGCCCAGCGGCTGATCCGCCTCCTGGACGACCTGCGCAACGCGCGGACCTGGACCCGCGAGAGCTACCGCTTCAACCCGGGATACCGGATGCGGCGCTCGGTGCCCGCTCTGCCGTCGAGTGAGTGGGACGCCCTGTGGCAGCGGATCGCCGACCGTCTGATGTCGATCACCGGCAAGCTCGTCGACACGGCCGGCGAGGACCGCAGGCTGGCGGCACCGCCCGATCCGGTATTGGTACGGCTGCGGGAGCTGCTGACCGCGGTGGCCGAGGTGTGCGAGGCGGACGAGGAGGCGCTCACCGAACCGGGCCCGCACACCGCCTCGGAGCGCGAGACCGCGGTGCAGAGCGCCTGGGACGCCCTGGCGGACCTCAAACGCCGTCTGCACGATCACGACACCGAGACCGCGACGGCGATCGGCGGGCTCGTGGCCGACCTGCAGCTGCTTCTGTACGACCTCGCCGCCCCGCGCCCGACTGAAGCTGCCCCCACCGGGTATGCGCAGTGAGACAAAATCCGGCAGTGGGCCAGCGAATCCGCCCGTTGTCGCGCACACTTGAGGGGAAGGTGCCCGCCATGACCGTGGTCCGGGCCGGCACCCGACGCTGGGGAACATCGTCCGGGGAGACGACTGGACCCTGAGATGTCTTCTGCGAGCGTAGGGAGGCGCCAGTCATGGACGGAGCCGGACTTTCGGAGCCCGAGCGGATGATCCTGGCTGAGATCGAGCGCGAGCTGCGCACCGACGAAGCCCTGGACCGCCGACTGCGGACCATGCGCCCGACGGCACCCGTGGGAGGAGCCTTCGGCTCGTTCCGCGGATTCCGGCTGGCGACGCTGGCATCTGTGCTGTCCGCCGTGGCGGTGATGCTGTTCGTGATGGCCGCCGTCAGTTCAACTCCCGCCCTGCTGTGGGTCTTTGCCGGCGTGTGGGTGCTCACCGCGGTCTGCCTGCTCCAACTGGCCTGCCGCTGGGGCGCGCGACGACTCACGGCCCGGCGCGGAGTGCCTGCCGAGACGTCGGCCCACGAGAGCTGACGACCGACACCACGCGGTGGTGATGACGTGGGACGGGGCTGTGGTACACCACGGCCCCGTCTGCTGTGCCTGGTCCCGCGCGAGGGACTTTGTTGCGAACTCCCCGAGGCGGCAGGGCCGTTGCTGCGTCTGTCGGTCTGTCGGTCTGTCGGTCTGTCGGGCCTTCAGCCGCCGAGTCCGCCGCTGCCGAAGCAGCCGCCCCATTCGTCGGCGTCGCGCCGCCGGGCGCGGGCCTCGATCCCTGGTTCCCGCAGCCCCGAGCTGATGGGGTGTCAGCGGATGCCCGTCCGCCCCGACGTTTCGGGGCTCCCGCCGGGCCTCGGCGTGAGTCCGGTGCGCGGGGCGCCGGGGCGGCTTCCCGGGGCGCGGCGGCCGGCCCCGGCGTGCACCCACCCCCGCCGGACCACGTTGCAGCCCCCAGTAGGTGTCCGGACCCGGAAAGGCGCCCGCCCACGGGGCGCGCGGATCTTCACCGGACCCCGTCGTTTCGGTGACCTCCCGGATGGATCGCGCCGATCCGGGTACCCATCGGCTGACGACTGCCCGCCCCGATCCCTGGACACCCAGCGTGATGGACAAGAAGCCGACGATGACGCAGACGGCCCCAGGCGTGACCACCAGCCGCGAAGTGTTCGGCGCACCCTGCTGGATCACCCTCATGGCGCGTGACCTGCCGGCCGCCCAGGCCTTCTACGGCGCAGTCCTCGGGTGGGATTTCCGGCGGGCCCGGCTGGGTGACGATTTCAGTCTCGCACTCTACGAAGGAACCCCTGTCGCGGGCATCGGAGCACTGGCCCCTGCCCTGCGCGTGCCCGTGGCCTGGACGCCGTACTTCGCCGTCACCGACGTGGACCGGACCGCCGCCCGCATCCGCGAGCGAAGTGCCACCGTCGCCGTCGGGCCGCTGCGTTTCCCGGTGGGCCGCGGCGCCCTCGCGGCCGACCGCGACGGCGCCGTCTTCGGGATCTGGGAGGGCCAGCTTGTCTCCGACTGGCAGGCCTGGCGCAAGAACGCACCGGTCTGGCTGCGACTGCGGACCCGCAATGCCTTCGACGCCGCGATCTTCTACGGAGAGGTCCTCGAATGGGCCTGTGACCAGCCGGGCTGCTGCGATGTCGACTACCGGCAGGACGAGGTCGTGCTGAGCCAGCACGGGCACGTCCTCGCCCGGCTCAGTTCGGGGGCGGTCGACACCGCTCCCGACCCGCTGATCCAGCCCCGCTGGCACATCCACTTCCCGGTGCGGGACGTCGCCGCGACCACGGCGGCGGCCGTGCGCCACGGCGGGTCCGTACTGCGCGAGGGGCCGGCGCCCTACGGCACGGAGGCGACACTGCTGGACCCGGACGGGGCACTGTTCACGGTCACGAGCCGGCCGCACTGAGCGGTCCGCATGGAGCGCTCGGGTACGGGCGAGGTCCTCGACCCCACCCGCCCACCGATCTCACAGCGGCTTTCGCAGACTCGACTCGCCCTTGCGCCACGACGTCAGCAGCCGGTCGCCCAGCCTGGCGTCGGCCCACTCCGTCGCGTCGATGCCGAAGGCCACGTCCGCCTCCAGCCACGGTTCCTCCTCGAGGAGCCCCGCGATCACCTCACGCCTCACCACCTGCTCGTGCACCGCGTCCGCCTCCACGTGCTCCGCGTAGAAGTGGACGGCGGCCGGCCCCGCCTCCAGCCGCTGCATGGCCTCGGCCATACGGCGTGAGCCGGGCGACGACGTCACTTCGACGGCCGCGAAGTGCCCCACCAGGGCCCCGCGCAGGGCTCGGTGCAGCCCGAACAGGGACATCAGATTGGCGAGCGTGAGCATCTCGGAGGCCGCCGCGTCGACATAGTGCCCGTACGACGTGTCCAGGCCGAGATCCGCCATCAGGTCGGCGAACAGCCGGGCGTGCACACGCTCCGCGCGGCCCGCACCGAACTCGTCGTACTCCACCGCGACCATGGCAGCCTTCGCCCTGCCCCACAGCCGGGGGATGACCCAAGCGTGCGGGTCGGCCTCCTTGAGGTGGTAGAGCGAGCGATGGGCGGCATACTCGCGCAGCTGCCACACCTCGCCCTCGTCCTTCAGATAGTGCGAGGTCCCGGCGCCGTCGACCGGTTCGACCAGGATCTCCTCCAGGGCTTCCGTCACGCTCTCGCGCCGGGGTACGTCGGCACGGAGCGCGGTCAGGAAGCGCTGCTCCATCGCGCCGCGCAGCCGCAGCAGTTCGGGATCCCACTCCCAGTCCGGGTCGACACCCGCGAATCCCCGGTAGTGGAGCTCGTAGCAGAGGTAGAGGGCGAGCTGCAGATCGTCGCCGTACGGTTCCGCCCGCGTGACCGCTTCGGCCGGAGGGAGCGGTATACCGGGCCGGGAGCGCAGGACGGTCGCGACGGCGGACGACAGTTCACCCCGGTTCTCGGGCAGGACGGGCCCGGCCGACCGCCCGCCGTCGGTCCTGCCGTCGGGCCGTTCCGCCCTCGACGGCTGTCCGGAGGTCTGCACGGCTGTCACTTCCCGGCCTCCTCGGCGCGCTCCGCACGAATCACCACGAGCTCTTCCTTCTCCTCGCCGGGCCCGATCAGCCCTCGCATTTCCAGCCACTTCCTTCGCGAACTCAGCACCGGTCCGAAGGGCACGCAGCGGCGGTCCTCCACCGTCGCGCGCAGACCTGCCCGGCTCAGGCGCTCCAGGGTCGGCGGGACACCGCACAGTGCGGAATGCACCAGCAGCAGCACACCTCCTGGGCGCAGCACGCCCGCCGCGCCGTCGCAGATCCGGTCCACCAACGCCCGGCCGCTGTGGCCGGCGTCCCAGGCGAGCGAAGGCCCACGGCGGGGCAGCCCCGGCTCGGGCGCCGGGACGTACGGCGGGTTGCTGAGGACGACATCGAACCGGCGGTGCGAGACGGGCTCCAGCAGGTCGCCGCGCATCACCTCGACCCGCAGACCGGCGAGGGCCGCGTTGACGCGGGTGGTGACCACGGCCCGCCGGGCCCGGTCGACGGCGGTCACCCGCGCTCCGCGCCGAGCGGCGGCCAGGGCCAGGGCACCCGTTCCGGTCCCGACGTCCAGCACGGCGGCACCCGGTGTCAGCGTGAGGCGTCCCAGGGCGTCGGCGAGGAGGAAGGTGTCCTCCTGGGGTGCGTACACGCGTGGTGGTACCCATACGCGGCACCCGAGTCCGGTTCCGTCCACAAGGCCGAGCATTCACCATCACCTCTGCAATTCGGGACCCCTGACTCGGCGCCGTGCGGTACCGGACGGTCATGGGCGGGTTCACGGCGCGGTGGCTGCTGCGTCCCAACCTCCGGGTGTCTCACGGTGCCCGTGTGCCCCGTGAGACGGACTCCTCACCGCCGAAGGGGACATTTCGCATGAGCGAGGCGGTCGTCGCAGGTCGGAGAGGTTTCCCGGGTGGTTGTTATGTGCGGTTCGGCGGGGTATTCGCAGGGGCACACGCTCTGCTCCCCGGGAGGAAGGCAGGCACCTCATGGACCACGCCGTCGACGTTTCCGGACGCACCCCCCTCGCCCCCTCTGCCGACCCGGCGGCTGCCGCCGGGCATGCGCTGACAACCATCGGCGCGCATCTGATACCCGCGGCCGCCACGGTGGCCTGTTTGGGCGTCGACGAGGACCAGTGGCGCAGGTTCACCTCCCACTGGGAGTCACTGAGGGCGGACCCGTACGCCGCCGAGCGGGGCACGCGCAGGCTGCGCCGGCACGGGCGCTTCGTCTTCTCCGCGCCACGGAGGAGCTTCCATCTGCTGCCCCCGGCCACCTTTGTGCAGCCGGGGGACAGCAACCCGCTCTACGTCGACGTCGACCGCAGATTCGATCCCCTGACCAGCTACTTCGTCGCCGACCCCGTGGTGGGTGCCGTGCTGCGGATGCTGGGCCGGCTGGCGACGGGCCTGGACGGCAGCGAGCTGTGGGACGTGCAGGTCCATCCCTTCCGGGTCATCGCATCCGCCGATGCGGAGGGGCTGCCCACGCCCGAAGGACTGCACCGGGACGGTGTCACCCTCGTCGCGTCGCTCATGGTGGGACGGCGCAACGCCACGGGAGGGGAGAGCGAGGTCTGCGACATGGACGGAAACCGGCTGCTGGCCACGACCCTCGACGAGCCGGGGACACTGCTGCTCGGTGACGATCGGCGCACTCTGCACGGGGTGTCGCCCGTCCGGCCGCTGGACCCGCACACCCAGGCGCGCCGGGACGTCCTCGTGGTGACCTACGCGCCACGTTGCGGCTCGACGACGGGCTGACCGGGCCCGGCACCGGACGTCGCTCCCGTAGTCAGCGGGCAGTCGCGGCCACCAGGTCGTCCACGACAGCCTTGAGCCCGCCGCGCTGGCCGGCTGTCCTCTGACGCTCCGCGCCGGAGCCACGCGTCGCGAGCCGCCGCAGGAACGCCGTCACCGTGTCGAGGTCACCGTGCTCCTCCAGGGCGGGACGGACGAACCCCACCAGGCGTTCGGCCTGCACTGCCGAGGGGAGAATCCCGCCGCTCGGCGCGTCGACGCCGCTGCCGGCCCAGCCGTCCCGCGCGGCCCGCCAGTACGCGGCCCGCAACACCTCACTGCACACCCGCGGCCCCGGGTCGCCCTGGACCACCCGCGCCGCCGCGGTCACCACCAGCGCCCTGACGAGGAGGGCCAGCGCCACGGTGTCCTCGATGTCCGGCAGGACGTCCATGGCCCGGACCTCGAGCGTCGGGAGGCGCGGATTCGGCCGGATGTCCCAGAACGGAGTCGCGGCGTCCAGCATCGCCTCGGTCTCCCCCATGGCGGTGGCCAGGCGCTCGTGGTCATCGAGCGACTCGGCGTACGGAGGCGGGCCGAGGCACGGGAACCGCCCCCGGATCACCGAGCGCCAACTGGCATAGCCCGTGTCGTGGCCTTGATGGAAGGGGGAGTTGGAGCTCATCGCCACCAGAAGCGGCAGCCACGGCCGGAGGTGGTTGCCGACGAGGACGCTCGCCTCCCGGTCCGGCAGATGCACATGGACGTGCACGGCGCAGACGGCGAAGTCGTCGAGCATGGCCCGGTACTGGTCCACCCCCGCCCGGTAGCGCCAGTGGTCACCGACCTCCGCGGGATCGGTGCGCCCGACGACCGGTGTGCCCGAGGCGCAGAGCCGCAGGCCCTCCTTGTCGGCAGCGGTGCAGAGCGCGGCACGCATCCCGGTCAGTGCGTTCCGCAGGTCCGAGGACCGCGCGCACGGCTCGGTCCTGCCCTCGACCTGATACCGCGTGAACTCGCCGGAAACACTGTCGCCCACCGTCGCGCGGGCGCGTGCCACGACCCGGGGGCCGGCGGCCTCGACGGCCCGTGTGAGGGGGTCGACGAGGAGGTACTCCTCCTCCACCCCCACCGTCGGGCCCTGGCTGCCGAAGGTCGTCACGACACCCCCTGTGTCCGGTGGATTCGCCCGCTACTGCCGGTCTCTCCCGGATTCCTCGACAGAGCAGATCCACACCTGGGACAGCCCGGCCCCGGAGCTCACGATCACAGGGAGCGCACGGTCACCGGCATGCCGGGCGCCTGGTGGCCCCCGCTGGCCAGCATGCGCACCTCGCCGCGGTCGCTGATCTCGGCGCGCACGATGCCGGAGTCGTCCTCGTACACGGGGGAGCCGCTCGCTCCCGCTCTCTCGGTACGCCGGACGATCACCACATCGTCCTCGACAGTGGACGCGCGAAATACCAGTTCATAGCTGTCCGGGTAACTCATGGAAACTCCTGACACACGGGCGCAGAGCCGGGACCTGCGCTTTCCATCGTGACGCAGGTCCGGTCAGGGCGCCTCAGGAGCAGGTGGTGCGGGCTGTCCGCCGGGGCGCAGGGCTGCCAGTGCGGCACGGCCGCGAGGGGAGAGCCGGTATCCGACGTCCAGGCTCTCCGTGAGCCCCAGCTCCTTCAGCTTGCGGACGTCCGCCTTGAAGGGAAGCCGCTCGCGGCCGACGCGGGGTGCGAGTTCGGCGGAGTTCGTCGCCGGATGGTCGGCGATCAGGGTCAGAACCCGGAGCGTCCACGCGCCGTGCCGGGAGGCGGCGTCCAGCCTGTCCAGCCGCCGGCGCAGCTCGTCCAGTGCCGCGTCGTCGAGTGCGTCGTCGCGGCGCAGCTGCTCGCGCGGATCGGCGCCGGCGTGCCGCACCTCCATGCGGTACGGCGTCCCCTCGCGCCCTGTCAGGAACGACAGGAGGGAGTCGAGCGACGGTGAGCCGGCCCGTAGGGCGTCCTGTTCGGAGAGGGTGTCCAGCCCGACCGGCTCGACGGACAGCACCTCGACGAGGCCGACGGCCGTACGCATCCGGGTACCTGCCCGCACCCGCGGCGCCCGCCAGGTACGGAACGCCAGATCGACCCGGCCCTCCACGATCTCGTCCAGCACGGCACGGGGAATGAGCACGATCCACCTCCTTCTCTTTCCGCCGCCATCCGCAGTCGCCTTCGCCGTCCATCCTCTGATCCCTCTGCCCGCGGTGCATGCTGGTGGGCATGGCCGACCTTCTCGCGATATCGGGCGACGGCGTCCCGGTCACCGCACTCGACGAGGGCGAAGGACCCACCCTCCTGGTGGTCCACCCGGGCGGCGGCCCCGCCACCTCCTGGAACGGTGTGACGGCCCACCTGGCCGACCGCTTTCGGGTGGTCCGCGTCAACCGGCGGATCTATGTCTCACCGCGGTCCACGCCTCCCCTGAAGCACTCCCTGCGGACGGAGACGGCGGACGTGCTGGCCATCGCCGGTCTCCTCGACGGACCTCTGATCCTGGTCGGCCATTCCTCCGGCGCGGTGGTCGCCCTCGAGACCGCCTTGCGCTCGCCCGCCCTCTTTGCCGGGGTGATCGCCTACGAGCCTCCGATGCCCACCCGCTCCCCGGCGGCCGGAGAGGCGGGCCACCGCGCCCGCGCCGCGCTCGACGCGTCCCACCCCGCCGAAGCGATGCGCATCCATCTGCGCGACATCGCCGGGATGCCGGCCGAGTCGGTCGACGCGATACTCGCCGACGGGCCGGCCCGGGACGCGCTCGCCGCGTACGCCCCGGCCCAGATCACCGACAACGAGGCGATCGACGCACTCGGCGTGGGCATCGACCGGTACCGGCAACTGTCCCTGCCGACCACTCTGATCCAGGGCGACCGCAGCCCGGCGCATCTGCACGAGCGCGTGTCCGACCTGGCGACGACGCTCCCGAACGCCCACGTGATCACCCTCCCGGGCCAGGGCCACACGGCACACCGGGACGCGCCGGGGGTGCTGGCGCGGGTGATCGGGGAGGCGGCGGGGGCGGTGTCACGGTGATCGGGCCTGCGTGATGTGCTGGGCGGATTGCTCTGAGCATGGTGAACTCGCCACGAGGGCCTGGAATGACGGCGGTGAGGCAGGACCGCGCTCCATTGACGCTCCTCCCTCGCACATCTGTCAGTCCTTCGTCAGCCCCTCGTTCACCACCCTGATCAGATCCGTTGCCGCGCTGAAGTCCATCGTCAGCCGGTTCTTCGTCATCGCGAACGCGATCCCCGTCTCCGCGTCCCCGTACGCGTAGCTCCCTCCCGCACCACCCATCGCGAACGCGCTGCGGGTCGTCTTCTCCATCCCGGGCAGGCCCAAGGCGTAGCCCAGGCCCCACGAGGCCTCGTTGCCGAAGACCTGGTCCACCCCGCTCGCCGCCGGCGCGGTCACCTCACGCAGACGTTCCGGCGAGATCAGCGCGACGCCGGGGACGTCTCCCAGCAGTGCGGCGTACATACGGGCCATCGCGCGGGCCGATGTCTTGCCACCCGCGGGGATGTCGGCGGAGAGGATGTCGGTGCGGTTGCCGAGTTCGGCCGTCGGGAACAGCGACACCGGGCCCGCCTTGAGCATCGGCAGGTCCTGCGGCATACCCGCCATCATGTCGGCCGCGCCCTCCTGGTCCTCCAGCCGGGCCAGTCGGCCGTGTTCACTCGCGGGCATGCCGAAGTACAGCTCGTCGGCCACGCCCAGCGGGCCGGAGACCTCTTCGCGGAGGACCTGGGAGATGGGGTGGCCCGTTGCCCGGCGGACGACCTCGCCGAGGATGTATCCGAAGGTGTAGGCGTGGTACCCGACGGCCGTGCCCGGCTCCCACCACAGCTCGGCGTCGGCGATCTTCGCGCAGATCCTGTCCCAGTCGCAGATGTCCTCGGCGGTGGTGTCCAGCGGCAGGCCGGGGACTCCGGCCGAGTGCGTCAGGACCTGCCGCACCGTCACGTTCTCCTTGCCGTGCGCCGCGAATGCGGGCCACAGGTCGGCCACGCGAGTGTCGTAGGCGAAGGCGCCGCGTTCGGCGAGCACATGGACCACGGTCGAGGTGGCCGCCTTGCCGATGGAGAAGTTGTAGAAGACGGTCTCCGGGGTCACCGGCTGCCCGGTGGCGGGATCGGCGATGCCGGCGACGGCGTCCACGAGCAGCTCGCCGTGCCGGAGGACGGCGACCTGCACACCGCGCTCGGCCCCCGATTCCACGAGCTGGTCGATGCTCTGCTGTACCTGCTTCTGCATGTCGCTCACCATGGCTCCTCACGGCCTGATCCGGTCATCAGGAGGGACGGTTCGGCGGGGCGAAACTCATCGCTGCGCGGCGCGCCGGTTCGCACCGTACGAGGTCACAGCGGGCGAGTAGCGTCCGGATGCGTGTTCGCCACGAGCGATAAGGTGCAGCATGAGCACCTACAACCTTCCGGAGATCACCCGCACCGAGTGCACCAGGTGCGGAACCGAGGTGCGGGGCATCAACGGCAGGTACGCGTGCCCGAACTGCGAATGGGTCAACCACTGGAGCGACGGGCACAACCAGCTGCCGAGCGCCGAGGCCGACCCCGACTGCCCCCGCCCACGGTAGGCGCCGACCCGAACTGCCCCCGCCCGCGGGAGGACCGGGGCCCTACCGGGCCGACCCGTGGTCCTGCTCGCCCGCCAGCTCGCCCTGGACGAACGGATCAGCCTCGGGGTCGTAGGCGCCGGCGTGGTCCGCCAGGGCCTCCACGATGCGCTCCCACTCCTCGATCTCCGCCCGGACGCGTACGGCATCGGCCGCATCGGCGGACGTCTCCTTCTTCGCGGCGTGCTGCGCCGCTTCGAGCGCGGCCTTCGCCTCGTGATGCGTCATACCGGCGGCACGCTGCCGGGCAGCCGTCCAGCCCGCCTTCTCCGCGGGAGAGGGCATCTCGGACGCCGGCTCCGAGGCGGTGCGGGACTGGTCCTGCTGCGTGCTCATCCGGATTCCTCACGGTCGTTGGGGTATGTGGTGCCCGGCTCTGGGTGCAGGCCTGACGGACGGATATCCGCGGCACGCCCCTTCATGCGCTGCGCCGGTCCCCGGCCGGCCGGCGGTGGCCGTCAGCTTGCCGCGCGGGCCTCCTCCGCACCGATCATGTGGTGGAGCCGATCGGCCGCAGCCCGCCCGAACGCGGGGTCGTTCAGATGTGTGTCGACGGTACGCAACTCCACGGCCGAGCCGTCGAGACCCGCCGACAGTTCCGCGACGAGCGCGGCGTCGGCCTGGGGGTCGTGATACGGCCCCGTGGCGACCCCGAGCGTCGACAGTCCGCGCAGGGGAGCGAGAACTGTCGTCGGCCCCGTCGCCGTCCGCAGTTTCGCGGCCATGAGACGCCCGAGCTCCGCGCACTCCGTTGTGGTGGTGCGGATGACGGTGATGGACGAGTTGTGCACGTGGACATGACGGTCGCGGAACCGGCGGGGAAGGCTGTCCAGCGGCCCGAACTTCACCATGTCCAGGGCCCCCAGGCTGACGACCTGAGGCACACCGGCCCGCCCCGCGGCCTCCAGCCGGTCGGGTCCGGCCGTGAGGATGCCGCCGACCAGCTCGTCGGCGAGTTCGCAGGTGGTGAGGTCCAGTACACCCGCGAACAGCCCCTGGCCCGCCAGCGACTCCAGTGACCGGCCACCCGCTCCACTGGCGTGGAAGACCAGTACCTCGTAGCCGAGCCGGGTCAGCCGCTCGCGAGCCGCGTCTACTCCGGGGGTCGTCACGCCTGCCATGGACGCCGCGATCAGCGGTCTGCCCTGGGCGCGCAGATCCGCCGCCCTGATGGCCCGCGGTGAGCGGGCGAAGCCCTCGGCCATACCGGCGACGGCGTCGGCGGCGTTGGCGAGCAGCGGCGCCGAGATCCGGTTGACGCCCGCGATGTCGACGACGCTGTACATCATGGTGATGTCACAGGCGCCCACGTACGGGGCCACATTGCCCGAAGCCATGGACGAGACCATCACCTTGGGCACGCCGAGCGGCAGTGCCCGCATCACCTGGGTGGCCAGGGAGGTGCCGCCGCTGCCGCCGAGAGCCAGTACGCCGTGCAGCCGGCCACTGTCGTACAGATCCACGACGACGTTCGTGGCCCCGCGCGCCATCGTCGCCACGGCCCGTCCGCGGTCCAGGGCCCGGACGTCGGCGAGTTCGGTGCCCGCGGCCCGCGCCACGTCGGCGCCGGCGATGTCCGGGTGCACCCGGGGTGTTCCGAACGCACTCGTGTCGATGAGGATCGCCTCGGTCCCCCGCCGGTGCAGATGGTCTCGCAGCAGGCCGTACTCCGTACCTTTGGTGTCCAGCGTCCCCACCAGCGCAACGATCGCCATGACAGGCCATCCTCATGCCCGCCCGGTCGCCCGACAAGGCGCACAGGCACCGCGCACGGAACACCCGGGGGCGCGATGGTGGCCCGGGGCCCGACCCGTCCGGGGGCGGTGACTCACCGCGACTCGCGGCCGCCGTCCCGACCTCTGGTTTCGGACGCCTTGTCGCCCGTGGCCCGCAGTTTGAGGGCCACCAGCGGGAACACCAGGACGGACACCATGGCAGCACCCACCAGGGCCGCCGCCTCGCCCGCGTCCAGCGCCTTCTCCTCCAGGCCGATCGTCGTGATCGCGACGACGAGCGGCAGACATGTCGAGGCGAAGAGGGCGAGGGCGCGACGGTCGGCGCCGTGCAGGTCGCGGGGCGCGAGCACGTACGCCGGCAGTCCCCGCACGACGAGGAAGAGAAGCAGGAAGGCCGGCAGCAGGGCCAGGGCCCGTCCACCGTCGAGAAGGGATGCGAGGTCGAACCCGATGCCGGTGACGATGAAGAACAGCGGGACCAGGAAGCCGAATCCCATCGCCTCGATCCGGCCGAGGATCTCCTCGCTGCTGCCGGGTGCCGCACCGTTCAGGATGAGCCGGGTCAGCAGGCCCGCGGCGAAGGCGCCGAGCAGGGTGTCCAGCCCGAACACCACCGACAGGCCGAGCATCGAGACGAGGAGCAGCATCACGAAGCGCACCGCGAACTGCGCGCTGCTGTGCAGGGTCTTCTCGATGACCGTGGAGAACCAGGGGCGGCGCGGGCGCAGCGCCCAGAAGACCGCGGCGGCCGTCACCGCGGCGAACGCGACGAGCAGGGCCGCCGATTCGCCGGGCCGGCGCCCGCTGAGGAGCAGTGCCATGGCGATGATCGGCCCGAACTCGCCCACCGCGCCGAAGGCCAGCATCACGGTGCCGAACCTGCCGTGCAGATCGCCGCTGTCCCGCAGGATGGGCAGCACGGTGCCGAGCGCGGTACTGGTGAGCGCCGTCCCGATGACAACGGTCGTGTCGATCTGTGCACCCGTCAGCGCCAGGGCGATGCCCAGGCCGAGAACGAGCGAGATCAGCCAGGCCCAGATCGAGCGCCGCAGGGTGTCGCCGCGGATCGCGGCGAAGTCGATCTCGTATCCGGCGAGGAAGATCAGCATCGCGAGGCCCAGATTCGAGAGGGTGTCGATGACGGTGCCCGTGTGCGCCCAGCCGAGCACGTCCGGCCCCAGCAGGATGCCGAGGAGAATCTCGAAGATCACCAGCGGAATGCGGATCCAGCGGCCGCATCCGTAGGCCAGCAGAGGTGCGAGCACGGCCGCAGCCATGATCAGGACGAGGGTTCCCGGTTGCGACATGGGCCGTATTTATCAGGAATGGCAGGTTTTTGACGTTTTGACGTTTTGACATTTCGGCGGTCACGAGCTGCGCGAGGCGGCCCCTGACACGGTGACGTGGGCGTGTGGTTGTATCCGGCGCCCGCTGGGGTCAACTGCCGCGTTTCGTCGACCGTTCGATGAACTCGGCGGTGATGAAGCCGACCACCGCACAGATCACGATCAGCGGCATCTGGTTGTGGGCGTCGCGGCCGAGGAGGAGTACCCCGAGCACGGAGCTGGTGACCGGTAGCCGGGTGACGACGGCCGTCGCGGTGGCCACGCCGAGTGCCAGTCCCGCTGTCGTGCCGAGCCCGGGCAGGCCGGAGGCGGCGATGCCCGCCGCGGAACCGAGCAGTACGGCGGGGAAGATGGGGCCGCCGCGCAGACTGCCGAGGCTGATGCCCCAGGCCAGACCCTTGAAGAGGATGAGCAGGATCAGAGCGGCGACGGAGAAGGAGTGCGGCTGCCCCGCCACCACGGCGAGCGTCGCCTGACCGGACAGGGCGGCCTCGGCCGGTGAACGCCCGGTGGTCAGTGCGTACGCGGAAATGCAGACACCCACGGCCACGGCGCACAGCACCGTGCGGACGGCCGTGTTCCGCTTTGTCCAGGCCTCGGTCAGGGGCCCGAGCCGGTGCATCATCGAGACGACGACCGCGATGAGCACCGCCAGGGGGACACCCCACAGGAAGTCCGCCGCATCCGGAGTGACATCGGGCGGCACCTCGGGCAGGGACAGCGCCCCGATCGACAGACCCGTCCACTGGCCGAAGCCGGTGAAGACCAATGCGCCCGCGCCACTGGCCACCAGACAGGGCAGCAGCAGGACGAAGAGCTGCGCACCGCCCATTCCGGCCGCCTCCAGCACCAGCACGGCAGCCACCACCGGCCCGCCGAGGATCGTGGAGATCGCGGCGGTCGAACCCGCGGTGCCGAGGATCAGGGCCGTTTTCGGCTCCGCCGTCCGCCTGGAGCGGCTCAGAGCGAGCAGGGCGAGGCCGCTGCCCAGCGCCATCAAGGGAGCCTCCGGCCCGAGGACGACTCCGAGGGGCAGCGTGGCGACGGCCGCGAGGATGACACCCGGTAGATCTTTTGGTCCGAGCATCGGGCCGCCGAGTCCGTGGGCGGGCACATGGCCGCCCGTGCCCGGAAGGCGGGTGATGATCGGCATCGCCAGCAGACCTGCCAGCAGCAGCGCCGGAAGGGGCCACCACCACGGCGGCTGGTCGTAGCCGACCGCCTCGGGCAGGTCTTCCCACACCTGGTGCTGGAGTTCGTGCTGGAGGCTGACGAGGCAGAAGGAGGCGAAGGCGATCACCACGCCGACGACGACGGACAGCAGCAGGAGTTTGAGGTAACCGCGGCTGAGGATTGTCTCGTGCGGTGGGGGAGAGGGCGGTGCCTCGGCCGGTGGCGTGGTCATGCGGCTCCTCCGGACGCGCGGGCGGGACGGGGCGGACTCGCCCGCGCTGGATGCTTACCGCGGGCGTGGGCCCCAGGCGGTGCGGTACGCGCCGTCCCTACGCGGAACGGGCCCTTGCCTCACCCGAACGGACGCATCCGAATGGCGGCGCCGGGGACGGCGGCGGAGGCTCGAAGCCCCGTCCGCTACCGGCGTGCGGGACGACGAAGGGTTGGCCCATGAGCCAGCAAACTCACCCGGCCGGCGCGAGGTCGTCGACGACCGGGACGAACAGCGGCTGGGTGGCAGGCGGAGTGGTCTTCGCCGGCGTGCTGTTGGTGTGCAACGGTGTGCTCGCCATCCTCCAGGGCATCGCAGCCATTGCGACGGACGACGTGTACGAGAATGTCGGCAGCTACGTGTACCGGATCAGCCTCACCGGGTGGGGCTGGATCCACCTCATCCTCGGCGTGTGCGCCCTGGTCGCGGGCGCCGGGGTGCTGCGGGGCGCGGCGTGGGCCCGCTATGTGGCCATCCTGCTGGCGGCCATCAGCCTCGTGTTCCAGTTCCTCTTCCTGCCGTACTCGCCCGTATGGTCGGTGATCATGATCGCGATCGATGTCTTCGTGATCTGGGCGCTGGCTTCCTACCACTCGTCGCACAGCTCGCACAGCTCGCACGCGACCTGAGCAACGGCCCTGCCGCACAGGGCGGAACGCATCCGGGCGGACCCATCCGTCGTCTCCCGACGGTCGGACGGGTCCGCCCGTCGTGCGATCCGCTCAGCCGGTCGCCGTCTTCTCGGCCTCGATCCGCCGCAGCCGCTCGCTGTCGCACGTCCTGGGGCAGGTGCCGCACGCCTCCGCGGGCCGGATCGTGTAGTAGAGGCAGCAGCCGAGGCGTGTGCGTGTGGGGTGCGAGCGCCCGTCGCGGTCGGTCAGCCGGCGGAAGTCGGCACCTCCGAGGTACGGCGCCACGGGCCCCGGGAGCAGTTGCCCGGCCTCCCGCACCCCGCGTTCCTCGTCGCCGGCCGACCTGCCGAGGTACCAGATCCCGGACACCAGGTCGTCCCCGACCATGCCCCACAGGGCTCGTGGTCCGCGCCGTATCCGCGGGGCGATCGCCGTCAGCAGCGGGCCCACATGGTCGGCCACGGCCTGGCGCAACTCGTCCCGCAGCGCACCGGCGTGCGGGAGGACGCGTACGCCGGGCAGTCCGGCGGCGGGGTCGTCGGGCAGGCACGAGAAGCCGCCCGGGACCACGGCGTAGGCATCTGCCGTACGGCTGACGCGGACGTCTGCGGGGCGGATGCGCGGGACACGCCGCTCCAGGTACCACGGGCCGCTCATCAGCAGGCAGACGGACCAGAGGTAGCCGTGCAGTGCGCGGGAGGCGATGACATCCGGCCGGGCGGTGTGCCCGTACCGCTCCCGGACGCGCGCCGCCTCGGCGTCGAGGAAGGCGTCCAGGAGCTCCGGACGGTGGGCCAGTTCGGCGCCGTCGATCCAGCCCTGTCCGGCCGGTGAGAACGGTTCCGCGACGTTGACGTGCAGTGCCTGGCACAGGGCGGTGAGCCGTCGGTAGTCCGATGCGAGCAGGGTGGAGCAGCTCGGGGCAGCTCCGGCCGGTGCCCATGCCGGGGCCAGGATCACAGGTACTCCTCAGCGCTGAACATGAGTGAGGGGGTAAGGGAAGCCTCACCTTAACCACAACTTCCTGAGGCTCGGTCACCCGGGGCCGCGACACGGCGAATTGGCACTATTAGGGATGCCTAACCTAAGCTCCGGGTGGTGATCCAGACGTACCTCCTCGCCCTCAATCCGACCGACTCGGTCTCCGAGGGCTTCCTTCCCGCCGCACGCCGGCTCGGACTCCATGTCACTCTGCTGACGGATCAACCGGAGGCGCACCGGGCACGCCATCCCGACGTCGAGGTGCTGGCCTGCGACGTCCGCGACCACCACGCCGTCATCAGCGCGATCTCGGAACGCACCCGGTCGGAAACCGGCCGCGCCCCCGCGGCGGTGTTCAGCAACAGCGATCACCTCCAGACCCAGACCGCGCTGGCCGCGGACTACTTCGGTCTGCCGGGAAAGAGCTGGCACACCACGCTCCGCACCAAGGACAAGGCGCTCATGCGGCGCCACCTGGCAGCCGCGGGCGCCGACACCGTACGCTCGGCCGAGCTCGCCCCGGGTCAGGACCCCACCGGAACACTGGGCGGCGTGCCCTTCCCCTGCGTGGTGAAACCGCGTGAGGGCGTGGCGAGCGAGGACGTGTTCTGCGTCGGGAACGCCGAGGAGCTGGCCCGGCGCTGCGACGAGATCCGTGCGCGCAGGCCGGGCGCGGCACTGGTGGTCGAGGAGTATCTGAAGGGGGAGCTGCACACCCTGGAAACCCTGGGCGACGGCGAGCGACTCCACGTCCTCGGCGGGTTCCGCACCGAGTTGTCCCCGCTTCCGTACTTCATCGAGGAGCGCATGTCCTTCGTCGCCTCCCGGCCACCGTCCGTGGAGGACCAGGTGCTCCGTCAACTGGGTGCACTGGGCGTGGGGTTCGGAGCCTGCCACACCGAGTTCGTGGTGGACGACGGCCGTGTGCGACTGATCGAGGTCAACTACCGGGCCATCGGCGACCAGTGCGATCTCCTGCTGGCCGAACTGCTCGGCATCCCGCTCTTCGAGCACGTCCTGGGGACGCACCTGGGCGAGGCGCTGCCCGCGGACCTCGGGGCGCGCACCGACGGGGCCGCACGGCTCGACTACCCCTGCGCCGACCGCGCCGGCACTCTCGCGGCCGCTCCCGGCCCGGCCGATCTGACCGTCGGGGACGTGAAGCTGACGTACCGTCCCGTCCGCACGGTCGGAGAGCGGCTCGAACTCCACCACACCAACCGGGACTTCCTCGGTATCGTCAGAGCCGTCGGAAGGCAACAGGAGTCCGTGGACCGGGTGGTGGCCGGCTTCCTCGCCCGGCAGAGCTGGGAGATCACGCCGTGACGGTCCAGGGCGCACCAGGCGCCGCCTCCGACGGCACACCGGGCGAGGGAGCCCTGGTGACGAGCGTCCTCAGCGCGCTGCTGCGCGAGGACGTCGTCGGACTGCGCACCCGTAGCACGGCACTGGAGCGGCCGGACGGTACCTGGCTGCGGCTGGCGACCGGGGACCACGACGCCCTCCTGATGCCCGTGTCCGCCGCCCGGCCCGGCTTCCAGTCCACGCTCGAAGCCCGCCTGCCCCTGCTGCGGCGCGAGTCCGACGGCGCGGAGCTGGCCGACACCGACAGCATCATGACCGCACTCGCCGGCCTCGCCGACCCGGTCGACCGCGACGGCTTCGACGCCTACGCGACCGAATGCCGGCAGGCGCTGGCGGTGCTCCGACTGCACACCGCCACCGGCGACGAGGTGACCGCACAGCTCACCGACGCCTACGGCCCCGACCCGGCGCGCTGGACGGGCCTCGCCGCGGGACTCGCCTTCGACACGCCGGCCGCGCGCACCGACCACCCCGTGTATCCGACGGGACGGAGCCGCTCCGGTCTCACCGAGGGTGAACTGCGGGCCTACGCACCCGAGTTCCATCAGCGCTTTCCGCTGCGCTGGCTGGCCGTACCCCGGGACCGCCTCACCGTGCAGGGTCGGACGGATCAACTCCCCTGGCCCACACCGTCGTCACTCGGACTGCCGCCCGGACTCGACGACACGCATCGAGCCGTTCCCCTCCACCCGCTGACCGCGGGCGTCCCCCTGCGGCAGGCGCTGTGCGACACCGGACTCGACGCCCATCTCGCCGAGATGCCGCACCTGGAGGCCCTGCCGACCCTGTCGATGCGCACCGTGGCACTCACCGCGCACCCCGGCATCCATCTCAAGCTGCCCCTGGCCACCGCCACGCTCGGCCGGCTCAACCGTCGCACCATCAAGCCCGGCACTCTCATCGACGGAGCGGCAGCAGGACGCCTCCTGGAGACCGTGATCGGACGCACTCCACGCTTCCGGGACACGGTCCTGCTCGCGGACGAGTCGACGTTCGTCCATGCCGGTCACGAACTGCTCGCCGTCCTCGTACGCCGTTACCCGGCCGGGCTCGACGAGACGACCGTCGTGCCGATGGCCGCGCTGCTCAGCCCCTCCCCGGGCGGCGGGCTCGTCATCGACCGGCTCGCCGACCGGTTCTACACCGGCGATCCGGTCGCACTCCTCGACGCCGTCCTCACCCTTCTCCTCGACTGGCAGACCACGCTGTTCGGACACGGCATCGCCCTCGAATCCCACCAGCAGAACATCTCGCTGCTGCTCGACCGGAACAGCGGTCGCACCCGGCTGAGGCTGCTGTTCAAGGACAACGACGGCCCTCGCGTCAACGCGGCCAGGATGCGGGCATCGCTGGGCGAGGACGCCCCGCCCGAGGAGGAGTTCGACGACGCCAGAATCTTCACGGACAGCGACGAACCGGTCCTGGACCTGTTCACCACCATCACCGTCCATCTATGTGCGGGCGCCTACGCCTTCGGTCTCGCCCGGCACGGGCGCGCACCGCTCGACGCCCTGCTCACTCTCGTCCGTGAACGCCTGGCCGAAGCATGCGAGCGCCTCGGCACCGGTCCCGGGCAGCCGGGAGCCGTTCTGCGCGCCCATGTCCTCGATTCCACGGACCTGCCCGTCAAGGCGATGGTCACGGCAGGCACACTTCTGTCCAAGGACAGATCGGGGGCGTCGGACATCAACAAGCACTACAGCACGGGCCCCAACTATCTGCTGCGGGGAGCGTGACCTGCGATGACCAGCACCACCCCGGACCGTCCCGCCCATGCGGCCGAGCCGCCGAGCGAACTTCCCACGGCCGAGGAGGCCGTGGCGCACACCCTCCTCAACTGTCTGCTGCGGGAGGTGTCGGGCCCCGAGCACCAGACGGCGGTCATCGACGGCCGTCTGCTGCTGAGGCTGCCGCGACGCGGTGTACTGCTCCGTGTGGCATTGCGCCGGACGTCGCTCATCGGCGCCCATCGCTTCACCGGGCCGGTCACCGAGGAGACCGGCCCCGGCTGGTCCCCGGTCGGCTGGCGGCGGCTCGCCGAATACGTACAGTCCGAACTGTCCCTGCGCACCGGCGCGTCCAACGACGAGTTCCTGGACCAGATGGCCGCCGGTCACCGTGGAGTCACCGCGGCGCTCTCCGCCCGCGTCCCTCGTTCGCGGGCACCGCACGGCGACCCGCTCGCCACCTACCTCGCCTCCGAACAGTCGCTCGTCCTCGGCCATCGCTTCCACCCCACACCGAAGGCGCACAGCGGCGACCCGGGGGCCTGGGCCTCCTTCGCCCCGGAGGCCGGCGGGTCCTTCCCGCTGCGTCTGCTGGCCGTCCGGAGCCATCTGGTCGCGCAGGAGTGCGCCGAACCCGGCGCCACCGACCCGCTGGACCGGCTGGGAGCCGTCCCCGCGGGGTACCGGCTGCTCCCGGCCCACCCGTGGCAGTACGACCAACTCGCCGCACATCCCGCTCTGCGCGCGGCCCTCGGACGGGGCGACGTTCTCGATCTCGGCGCCGGAGAAAGGCAGTTCACCCCGACGGCCTCCGTCCGCACCCTGTACGACGGCGACACGTTCCTGAAGTTCAGCCTCAACATCCGCATCACCAACTGCGTGCGCAAGAACGCCCATTACGAACTCTCCGGCGCGGTGGCCCTCACCCGGCTCCTCGGCCCCGTGTTCGGCGATCTCGCCGCGCGATTCCCCGGCTCGGGCATGCTCCGGGAACCGGCCTACCGCAGCATCGCCCTGCCCGGCCCGGACGGTACTGCCGACCGCGCGCTGCTGGAAGGCTTCGGCGTCATCGTCAGGGAAGGGCTCGGCCGCCGGCTGCGGCCCGGTGTCACGCCCCTGCTCGCCGCCGCCGTCGCCGACGAGTATCCGTCCGGGCCCGGCCATGTCTCCGGTCTGTCCGCCGCGACGGACCCCACGGCCGCCCTCGCCTGGTGGCGTGACTATCTGCGGCTGCTCGTCCCACCGGTCCTGGCCGCCTACTTCGACCACGGGGTCGTCCTCGAGCCCCATCTGCAGAACGTGGTCGTCGGGGTGGACACCGACGGCAGGCCCGCCCAGATCCTCTTCCGCGACCTGGAGGGGACCAAGCTGGTGCCCGAACACCACGCCCGCACGCTCGCCGCCCTGCCCGCCGAGGTCGCCGGACCCCTCACCTACGATGCCCGGCGCGGCTGGGACCGTGTCGTCTACTGCCTGATCGTCAATCACATCGCGGAGATGCTCGCCGCACTCGCCGACCTGCATCCGCAGACCGAGGCCGCCCTGTGGTCGCTGGTCCGGCGCACGCTCACGCAGTACGCCGACGAGCACGGGTGCCCGCCTCGGCTGAGCGCCCTGCTGGCGGGCGTACCGCTGCCCGCCAAGGCGAATCTGCTCGCCCGCTGGGAGCGTGCCGCCGACCGCGACGCCGGCTATGTCCGGCTGCCCTCGCCCCTCGCCGAGGACGTGCTGTCCGAGGCGACCCGGGCCGACGCCCACCGGAGTTCCCGATGACCCTGCTGACCGCCGCGGTACGCGACCTCGCGCTGTCGCTTCCCGCCGGCCATCTGCCGGCCTATGTGTACGACCTCGACGCACTGCGCGAGCATGCGGCCTTCGTGCGCTCGGTCCTGCCGGAACGCGTCGAGTTGTACTACGCGGCCAAGGCCAATCCGGAAGCGGAGATCCTGACCGCTCTCGCGCCGTACACGGACGGCTTCGAGGTCTCCTCCGGCGGTGAACTCGCCCATGTCGCGACGTCGGTCCCGGGGCATGCGCTCGCCTTCGGCGGCCCCGGCAAGACCCCCGAGGAGATCGAGTCCGCTCTGCTGCTCGGGGTCGAGCGGTTCCACGTCGAGAGCGCCTACGAACTCCGTATGCTCGCGGACCTCGCCGAACGACTGGTTCCCCGGGTCCGCATCGGCGTCCTGCTCCGCTTCAACCTGCCGGTTCCCGCGGATTACCTGGAGTCGAGCGCCCTGGCGATGGGCGGCAGGCCCGCGCCGTTCGGGATCGACCCGTCGCAGGCCGACGGCCTGGTCCGGCAGTTGACCGACGGCAGCTTCCCGCAACTCGAACTGCTCGGTGTGCACGCTCATTTGGCCAGCGGCCTGACGGCGCGGCAGCAGCTCGCCGTCGCCGAGTCCGTCGTGGTCCGGGCATCGGAGCTCGCCGCGCGTCACCGCATCGCACTGCGGGAGGTCAACGTGGGCGGAGGGATGACCGTCGACTACGCCGACCCGGACGCCCGGTTCGACTGGTCCGCCTTCGGCTCCGGTCTCGCCCGCATCGCCGACGACCACCCCGGCCTGCTGCTGCGCATCGAACCCGGCCGCGCCCTCACCGCCTACTGCGGCTGGTACGCCACCGACGTGCTGGATGTGAAGCACAGCCACGGCGAGGACTTCGCGGTCGTGCGCGGCGGGACCCACCATCTGCGCACCCCTGCCACCAAGGGGCACGACCAGCCGTGCGCCGTCCTTCCCCTCGACACCTGGCCGCATCCCTGGCCACGGGCTGCGGTGGGCGGTGACCCGGTCACCTTCGTGGGCCAGCTGTGCACGCCGAAGGACGTCCTGGCGCGCGGGGTGCCCGCGGCAGGACTGCGGTCGGGCGACCGGGTGGTCTTCGCGCTGGCCGGGGCGTACGCGTGGAACATCTCGCACCACGATTTCCTGATGCATCCCCGGCCGGGCTTCCACTTCCTGGGCACCGCCGTGGTTCCTCCGCGGGCGCCGGGAGCCGCCGAGTCGCCGGCCGGCGCCCGCGGGTAGATTTTCCGGCACAGGCGGGTCGCGTACGCACGGGACACGCTCCGCCCGCCGAGGCGGTCCGGCACGATTGAGGAGATGGTGACGGTGGTCGCCGAGGAATCGGATGCGCAGCGGGTGACACTGGGGACCTGGCCGACGCCGCTGGAGCCCGCGCCGCGCCTGGCCCGCGCTCTGGGCCTGGGCGACGGTGACCTCCTGGTCAAGCGCGACGACCTCATCGGGCTCGGAGGCGGCGGCAACAAGGTCCGCAAGCTCGAATGGACCTGCGGCGCGGCGCGGGCCGCAGGCGCCACCGTGCTGGTGACCACCGGAGCGCCACAGAGCAACCACGCACGGCTGACCGCGGCCGCCGGGGCGCGGCTCGGGCTCGATGTCGTCCTGGTGCTGGCCGGGACGCCCGCCTCGTCGGCCTCGGGGAACCTGGCGCTCGACGGCCTCTTCGGCGCCCGCGTCGTATGGGCCGGTGACACCGACGCGCAGCAGCTGGCCGCCACGGCTGACGAGGTGGTCGAGCGCCTGCGGAAGGACGGAGCGGTTCCCTCGCTCATCCCGTTCGGCGGCTCCAGCGTGCTCGGAGCGCGCGGCTACGCCCTGTGCGGACAGGAACTCCTCGCCCAGGCACCGGGGTTGTCCCATGTCGTCGTCGCTGCCGGCTCCGGCGGTACCATGGCGGGCCTCGTCGGCGCGCTGGGAGCCGACCGCGTACTGGGCGTCCACGTCGGCGCGGTCGCTGACCCGGCCGCCACCGTCGCCGGACTGGTCTCCGGTCTCCTGGAGACCCCGTGTGACCCGGCCGCACTCCGCGTCCGTACCGATCAGGTCGGCGCCGGGTACAGCACGCTGACGGAACCGGTCATGGCCGCGCTGACGCTGGCGGGCCGAACCGAGGGGCTGGTGCTTGACCCGATCTACACCGGCCGGGCGATGGCCGGGCTGGTGGCGGCGGTCGAGGACGGCGACATCGTCCCCGGGCAGCGCACGGTCTTCCTGCACACCGGTGGGATGCCGGGCCTCTTCGGCCACGCGGCGACGATCGCCCGGGCGGAAGGGGCACTCGGCTGAGCGCCGCGTTCGACGGTCCGGCCCGATCAGAACGACAGGCCCCACGGAACAGCCCTTAGGCTCGGCACATGCTGTACGAGCACCGCGGCAGACAGCCCGTCGTCCCCGAGTCCGCCTACGTCGCGCCCTCCGCCGTCCTGTGCGGAGCGGTCGTCCTGGGCGAGCGCGCACGTGTTCTGCACGGTGCCGTCCTCACCGCCGAGGACGGCGAGGTACGCATCGGCACGGACGTGGTGGTGATGGAGAACGCCCTGGTCCGCGGACGGGCCGAGCATCCGGCCGTCATCGGTGACGCGGTCCTGATCGGCCCGCACGCCCACATCAACGGAGCGGTCGTCGAGGACGAGGTCTTCGTGGCCACGGGCGTCTCGATGTTCCCCGGCTCCGTGGCCGGCGCGGGCTCCGAGCTGAGGATCAACAGCGTTCTCCAGGTCAACTCGCGGCTCCGGCCCGCGACGGTGCTCCCCATCGGCTGGATCGCGGTCGGCGATCCGGCCGAACTGTTCTCGCCGGACCGGCACGACGAACTGTGGGAGGTCCAGCGCGGGCTCGACTTCCCGGGAACGGTCTACGGGCTGCCGCGCGGCACCTCCATGCGTGAGGTGATGGCACGTCAGTCCCGTTTCTACGGCGCCCATATGGACGACCGCCGCGTCGACGGCTGACGGCGTCCCTGCCCCATGTCGGTGCCCGGGCGCCGATCCGCCGAGAACAGAAAGAACTCAAGCTGTACGGCGGTGGGCATGTCGTCGAAAGTCTCCTCCACCACGTCGACTTCACCAGCCACGTCCGCACCCGCGGACCGATGCGGAGGACATGACGCATGCTCGCGATCAGCAGACACCTGAGGTTTGCACGAGCCGCCGCGACTGCCACGGCACTCACCGCACTGGGAGTGCTCGCTCTCCCCGGCGCCGCACACGCGGTACCCGACCAGGCACCGGACCAGGTGCCGTACACGACGTCGTACCAGGCGCCGGACAGGCTCGACGAGCCGGTCAGGACCACCGGTTGCCGCACGGCACCCGTGGTGCCGCCCGGTGTCACGACGGCGCAGGAGATGGAGTCCGGGGGTGTGGCCCGCACCTACACCGTCCATCTGCCGAAGCGCTACGACCCCCGGCGCAGCTACCCGGTCGTCCTCTCCTTTCACGGCCACAAGCGCACATCGCAGTGGCAGGAGGAGCTCTCCGGCTTCTCGGCCCTGGACACGATCGCGGTCTACCCGCAGGGCCTGATCGGCACCGACGGGGAGTCCGCCTGGCAGGGCGCACCGTATTCCGCCCCGGTGGACGATGTCCGCTTCACCAGCGACCTTCTCGACCGGCTGCAACGGCAGTTCTGCGTGGACAACAAGCGCATCTACGCTGCCGGAAAGTCGAACGGGGGCGGTTTCGTCGGCGTCCTGGCGTGCCGGATGCCCGGTCGCATCGCGGCCTTCGCCCCGGTGGCCGGCGCGTACTACCCGCAGAGCGGACCGTGCGAACCGTCCCGCCCCACCTCGCTGATCGCCTTCCACGGCACGGCCGACGCGACCATTCCGTACGAGGGGAACCCGGCCAAGGGGCTTCCCGCACTGCCCGACTGGCTCGCGGACCGGGCCGAGCGCAACGGATGCCGGCCGGAAGCGAAGTCCTCCCGTCCCCGCCCGCAGGTGGAGGTCCAGCGCTGGACCGGCTGCGACAAGTCGTCGCGCCTCGTGCACTACCGCGTCGAAGGCGCCGGGCATGTGTGGCCCAGCACCGGCCCCAACAATGATTCGAGTACGCCCACGGTGATCGACGCGACTCCCGTGATCTGGAAGTTCTTCCGGGGCAGCACGCTGAGGCGCTGACCGGTTCTCATCAGTGAGGCGCACGGCCGGGGCGGTACGGGATGCCGCCTCGGCCGCGAGACCGGGTGCGACCGGCGGGGCAGCCCACATGGTGCGGCTTCATGGAGCAGCCCACGAACCTCGGCCTCAGGAGGCTCGCACCCCGTGAGACTGCGGCTTCAGGACATCCGCCCGTCCGCGTCGACGGACTCCTGCCGACCGCTCTCCGGCCGGGCCCCGTCATTCGCACTGCTGTCGTCACCGGCCAGGTGCGGCGGTGTCGCGAGGATGTCCAGCAAGGGGGCGATGTCCCTGTGCTCCTCCGCAGGATGCCGAAATTGGCCACCTTGCAGCTCGTACTTGTTCCGCCGGCCCTCACGCGTGCGTGAGAGGTAGCCGGCTTCCTCGAGATCGGCGATCACGGCCTGCACGGTCCGCTCGGTCAGCTGCAGTGCCACGGCGAGATCGCGGATCCGGGCCCACGGATCGCGGGAGATTGCCGAAAGCACGCGCGCATGGCTGGTGAGAAAAGTCCATGTGCTGCGGGGCCCCGGTGCTTCTTCCATGGGCTCATCGTACGACGCACCATGCATGTTTCCCAGTACATGAAATGAGATTCCGGTATCCCTTGACGTGTGTTTGCGAACGGCTCAACATGAGTGACGAGAGCATTCCGTTCGAGGGAGTGGACCGATGGCATCCCCTTCCAGCAGCTACGGAGACCAGGCGCCGGACCGGCACGGCAGCGGTCCGGCCTGCGACAGCCGCCTCGCGGTCACCGTGACCACGGGTGAGAGTGGCCGTTCCCGCGTGGTCGTCGTGGGCGAGATCGACCTCGAGGAAGCTCCGGCTTTCCGGGTGGCTCTCGACTCCGCCCTGGGCGCGGCCACCGGGCTGGACCTCGACCTCACCCGCGTCTCGTTCTGCGACTGCTCGTGCCTGCGCGTCCTCATGGAGGTGCACTACGCGGCGCTCGCCTCGGGCCGGACCGTCGCGGTGAGCGATGCCAGCAGATGCGTATGGCGGCTGCTCGACCTGACCGGAACCGGCGAGCTGCTCACCGTGGCCGGCAGCGGCCCCCTGACCGGCGCGGGCGAGGGCGGCGTCTGACCGCGGCCCCGGACGTCAGCCGGCGACCATCAGACCTGCCGACTCCGCGGCCTCCAGGTCGTCGTCGAGGGTGACCACATCTCGCCCCGCCGCCTCCAGCAGGGAGGCCCCGATCGTGGCCCGCAGCCCGGTGGCGCAGTGCACCCACACCACCCCCGGCGGCACGTCCGCCATGCGGCCGTGGAGTTCGTGGATCGGAATGTGGACCGACCCCTCGACGTGGCGGTCCGCCCGCTCGGAGCCGCGGCGCACATCGAGCACCACGAGCTCCTCGCCGCGCCCGCGGGCCTGGGCCAGTGCGGCGAAGTCGGAGCGGGGGAGCAGCCGCAGCATCTCGCCCGCGCGGATCCATGAGCCCGGGTCCCCGGTGGCCGCGGCGACGGGACGGTCGATGCCCACCCGTACGAGTTCCCGCTGTACCGCGGCCAGTTGCGCGGCTGACGCGGCCAGCAGCGTCACGGGTTTGCCGTCGGGGATCAGCCAGGCCAGATACGTGGCCGGCCGGCCCTCGGCCTCGACATTGAACGATCCGCTCACGTGCCCCTCGGAGAAGAGGGTGCGGCTGCGCACGTCCACGACCCACTCGCCCGCGGACAGCCGGGCGGCGATCCCGTCGGCATCGGTGACCGGGGGCGCGGTGAGATCCACCGGCGCGGGGCCGGCCGCATTGAGGGCGCCCACGCGCGCGTAGTACGCGGGAACGTCGTCCAGAGCGGCGAGGAGCTGCGAGACGAAGGCATCGGCGCCGAGGGTGAAGGCCTCGTTGTTCCGGCGCTCCTTACCGATGGTGCCGGCGTCGTCCGTGGGCGGTGAGGAGGCGCAGAAACTGCCGAAGCCGTGGGTGGGCAGCACCTGGACGTCGTCGTGCAACATGTCGGCGAGGCGATGCGCCGACGCGTGCTGGGCGTGCGCCAGCCGCTCGGTCAGCGCGGGTTCGACCAGATCGGGCCTGCCCGCACCGCCGATCAGCAGGGATCCGCCGGTGAAGACGGCCACGTCGTGTCCGCCGTCGGCCAGGACGTACGACGTGTGGTGCGGGGTGTGCCCGGGGGTGGCGACGGCCCGCACCGTCAGGTCCGGCTCCAGTTCCACCTCGTCGCCGTCGGCCACCGGCGTGCGCGGGAAGGCCACCCGTGCCTCGGCCGGGACCAGATAGCGGGAGCCGGTCACCCTGGCCAGTTCGAGACCACCGGACACGGCGTCGTTGTGGACGTGTGTCTCCGCGACGTATGCGATACGGACGCCGCGTACGGCCGCGGCGGCGAGCACCCGGTCGATGTCGCGGGGCGGGTCCACCACCAGGGCCGTCTCCGTGCCGCCGCACACATAGCCGCGGTTGCCCAGCCCCTCGGTCTCGAGCGTGTCGATGAAGAACATCAGCGGTCCCTTCCCTGTGCCGGCCTCCTGCTTCACGCGTGTACCCAGCGCTTCGCTCGTACTCCGGGATGCCCCGTAGCGGTGCTACACGCCTTGAGGGTAGCGACGCTAACGAATTAGTGTTAGCGTTGATATCGCGGATGAGGCAACGCCGCTACGGCAGCGGCGGGTCGCCGCACCGGCGCTCAGTCCGGATGCCGGAGTGCCGCTGACCGTCCGGAAGTCACCGTCCCGAGACACCGCTCAGAAGACAGGGAGTACGCCATGACCGAGCAGACCACCACCCCGCGCCGGGTCGCCATCGTCACCGGGGGGTCCCGCGGGATCGGCCGCGAGGCCGCCGCGCGTCTCGCCGCCGACGGGGTCGCCGTCGTCGTCAACTACGCCGGCAACCGGGCCGAGGCCGAGTCCGCGGTGGCCGCGATCGCCGCCGCCGGCGGCGAGGCCCTGGCCTTCCGCGCCGACGTCGCCGACGAAACGGCCGTCTCCGCCTTGTTCGACCGAGCCGAAGAGGCCTACGGCGGCGTCGATGTCGTCGTCCACGCGGCGGGCGTCATGATTCTCGCGCCGCTCGCTGAGACCGGTCTGGACGTGCTGGACCGTATGCACCGCACCAACATCCGCGGCACGTTCGTCGTCAACCAGCAGGCCGCACGCAGGCTGCGCCGGGGCGGCGCCGTCATCAACGTCTCGACGTCCATGCTCGCGCTCCGCCTGCCCGGCTACGGCGCCTACGCCGCCAGTAAGGGTGCTGTCGAGGCCATCACCATGATCCTGGCGCGCGAGATGCGCGGACGGGACGTCACCGTCAACGCCGTCGCCCCCGGCCCGACCGCCACCGAACTGTTCCTGGACGGCAAGGACGAGGAGACCATCGTGCGGATGGCCGCGCAGCCTCCGCTGGAGCGGCTCGGCACCCCCGAGGACATCGCCGAGGTCGTCGCGTTCCTCGCCGGTCCCGCCCGCTGGGTCAACGGCCAGGTCCTGCGCGCCAACGGCGGCATCGTCTGAGCGACCGCGCTCTCGGGCCGTAGCTCGTCCCTCTTCAGCACCCCGTCCCTCTTCATCCTCTCGGCCGCACCAGGAGCTTCGCCATGAGCAACACCGTCCTCATCACGGGAGCCGGTTCCGGATTCGGGGCGCTGACCGCCCGCGCCCTCGCCCACGCCGGACACACCGTCTACGCCGCCATGCGGAACACCGAGGGCCGCAACGCCGGCCGTGTCGCCGACGCCAGGGCCTACGCCACCGAGCACGGTGTCGACCTGCGCACCGTCGAACTGGATGTCCTCTCGCAGGAATCGGCCGACGCGGCCGACGCGGCCGTCGACGCCGTCCTTGCCGAGGCCGGACGGCTCGACGTCCTCGTACACAACGCCGGACACATGGTCACGGGCCCCACCGAGGCGTTCACGCCCGAGGAACTGGCCGCCGTCCACGACACCAATGTCCTCGGTACGCAGCGCGTGAACCGGGCGGCCCTGCCGCACCTGCGGGCCCAGCAGAAGGGGCTGGTGGTGTGGGTGGGATCCACCTCGACACGCGGCGGCACCCCGCCCTACCTGGCCCCCTACTTCGCCGCCAAGGCCGCGATGGACGCCCTCGCCGTCTCGTACGCGGCCGAGCTGGCCCGGTTCGGCATCGAGACCTCCATCGTGGTGCCGGGCGCCTTCACCTCCGGCACGAACCACTTCGCGACCGGCGGCCACCCCGCCGAACAGGCCGTCATCGGCGACTACGAGGCCCGCTACGCGGGTCTGATGGACCAGGTGGCCCGGCGGCTGGCCGACCTCGCGCCGGCCGGCGCCGACGTCTCGCTGGTCGCCGACGCGATCGTCACGGTCGTGGACACCCCGCACGGCTCCCGGCCCTTCCGGGTGCATGTCGACCCCGCGAACGACGGCTCCGAGGAGGTCAGCGTGGTGGCCGACCGCATCCGGAGCGACTTCCTCACCCGGATCGGGCTCGCCGACCTCCTCGCCCCGCACGCCCGGCCCCGCAGTGCGTAACACCGCTACTCCGCTTGGTAGCGTCCGGTCGGTGACGACACGTGAGCGCATCCTCGAAGTGGCCGCCGACCTGGTCGACCGCTCTCCGGACGGCGATGTCTCCACCCGGGCGGTGTGCGAGGCCGCTCAGGTCGGCGCACCGGCGCTGTACCGCCACTTCGGTGACAAGGAGGGCCTGTTGTCGGCGGTGGTCGACCACGGGTTCGACAGGTACCTGGCGACCAAGCGTGAGTACGCCCCGGGCGCCGACCCGATCGAGGACCTGCGCAACGGCTGGGACACCCACGTCGACTTCGCGTTGCGGCACCCGAATCTGTACCGGCTGATGAACTCGCCCGCCATGCGCAGGCCGCCGGAGGCCGCGCTCGAATCCCACCGGATCCTGACCCGCGACCTGAAGCGGGCGGCGGCCGTCGGCAAGCTGCGGCTGGCGCCCGAACTGGCCGCCCAGATGGTGATGTCGGCGAATGTGGGGGTGGCACTGATGCTGGTCTCCCGACCCGCCACCTACACGGACACGACCATGTCGCGGCGCGTGCGCGACGCGGTGCACGCGGCGGTCTTCACACCGGACGTCTTCGGCCCCGGCGAGACGGCCGCGGCCCGGGAAGAGACGGAGGACTTCCGGATCCCGGCCACGGCGGCCCGCCTCAACACGCTCCTGCACGACTCGCCCGGCCCGTCGCTCACGGCGGCGGAGGGGGCGTTGATGTCGGAGTGGCTGGACAGACTGTCGAACACGGAGGGGTGAGAGCGGCCGGCCTGCCCCCGCCCGGGGCGTTTAGGAGAGGGGCCGGCCTGCCCCGCCCGGGGCGTTTCAGGCGGCCCGCCTGCTGACACCGGGCCCTGTCACCGAGCAGTCGGCACAAGTGCCCTAGGCCGCCGCGTCCCCGTCGCCCCGCCCCCCGGTGTGCTTCAGCGCCATCCGCGCGTCCACCACACCCGCCGTGAGCGACGACCAGTACGGGTGCGTGCTCACCGTCACCGACAGGTCGAGAATCCGCCGCCGGAACTCGTCCACCTGCGCGGCCTCCTCGGCCGTGTATCCCGGGCTGGCCGGAAACGACACCACCCGTTCGTTGAGCATCTGCTTCTCGCTCGTCCAGCCCGGTTCCGGCTCCACCGACCACGGCAGCCTTCGGCACAGCGCCCTGTACTCCGCCTGTGCCTGGTGCAGCTCCAGCTGCGCGTCACGGAGGTCGTCGGGGAAGTCGTACGTTTCGGCCACAGCAGAATGGTACGCCTGTTCGATTTCGAATGGCGAGTGCCGGGCCGTGATGTCGCCCGGGAGAGTCACCGGGCGGTTCACTTGGCCGCACGCCGCCACGCCTCGGTCCCGTCGCAGGCGGGTCGTACGGCTCGTGCCGGACGTGCCCGCGCGTCAGCCCGTCCCCGCGGCGGCCGCGGCACGTGCCTCCTCCCGGGCCACCACCTCCCTCATCACGCCGACCGGCAGCGACGGGTTGGAGGCCGCCGCTTCCACCACGTGCGAGTCGTCATCCGCGAGCAGGCCGGTCATGGCCGACGGCGGCAGGGCCGGATGGCCGGCGGCCAGGCGTCGGGCCTTCTTGTCCGTCAGGCAGGCGATCAGTGCCGCGGCCGGTGCGTCCGCACGCCGCGCGATCGCGGTGAGTGCCTTGCGGGCCGGCGGGCTGTGCCGCGCGAGGTCCGCGAGCAGCGTCGGGGAAGCGTCCGGATTGGCGGCCACCCCGGCGACGACCTGGACGCCGTGGGCGGCGACCATCGCCCGCAGCTGGGTGTCGGTGAGGCCGGGGTGCGGAGCCACGGCCTTGGCCACCTTGGCGTCGGGGTCGGCGGCGAGTGCGTCGCGGATCGCGGGCGGCAGGTCGCGGCGTTCGGCCGGCAGCATCCGTACGGCCGCGATCGGCGACGCGCTCAGGTCCGCCAGCTCCGCTGCCGAGGCGGTGGCGATCCGCGGCAGCAGCGTCGGGCCGACCCTGACGAGCTCCGCCAGCTGCGTGAGCACGTCGAGGGGTATGTGCGGATGGTGCAGGAGCCGGCGCCGTACGTCGTAGCCCGTGTCCGCTGCCAGGGCGCGGATGACGGGCTCGCCGAGCGACGCATTTCCGGCGAGTTCACCCCGCACTCCGGGATCGGGGTCGGTGGACAGCCGCGCGCACACTTGCGGCAACAGGTCGGTACGGGCGGCCAGTTCGCGGCGCAGGAGGACGGAGGGATGGTCGGCGAATCCCGTGAGTGCTTCGACCGGTGTGGCCGGGTTCTGGAGCGCGGCCCGACGTGTGTCGTACACCGTGGACTCGTGGGAGCCGTCGCAGGAAGCGCCCGCCCGGAGGACGCAGTCGCGTCGCGGGCAGTGCGGGTCGTGCACAAAGGGGATCTCTTCGCGGTCGCAGACCAGGCACCGTTCGGCGGGAACCGCGTCGGCGCCCATGGCCAGCGCTGCCAGCACGGCCGGTGGTGTCGCCTCGTTGGCCGCCACTGCACGGCGGACCTCGGCGTGCGGATGTCCGGCGAGCCGGGTGGCCATCTCCGGCGTGGTGAACAGTGCCAGCTCCACGACGACGTCCGGGTCCGGGTCCGCGGCCAGTTTCTCCGTCACGTCCGGCGGAAGGTCCGGGCAGGAGGCGAGAGTCCGCCGTCGCCCGGCGTCGGCGTCCTCCGCGAAGCGGCGTGCCCACTCGGGTGGGCCGGTACCTGCGTCGAGCAGTGCGAGCGCGGTCCGCGGCCGAATCGCCGGGTCGATGTCGGCGGTGGTCAGGCCACCGCCGTGGACGAGCCTCGCCGCGTCGTCGTCACAGCGCGCGGCGAGCGCGAGAGTCTGAGCGCGACTGAGGTCCGTGCGGCAGGTGAGGGTCGCGGCGAGATCATCGTCCGCTTCCGCGTCCGCATCCCGCTCCGTGCCCGCATCCGTGTCCGCGACCGTGACCGTGACCGCGATCAGCCGGTCGGTCAGGTCCGACGGCAGGGACGGGTTGGCGGCGAGGCCGAGCAGAAGGTGGTTCACGGCCACATCCTGCACGGGCGGTCGGAGGAAAGCTCCTGGATTACGACGGCCGTCGACGGATCCGGCCAGGTGTGGCACCTCCGGGCCCGGAGGAGACTAGTTGGCTCCTTGATCAAAACAAATCTGTTATGGCCGATGTAGACATGAAGTCGCCGCCTGGGTAAGGTTCCCGAGCGGCCGGCGCCGGGGAGCGGCGGTCCGCAGGGGGGCGGAAGCATGCTGGTGACCTCTGGGCTCCGGTGCCGGGCGGCGCCGGAGCTCTTTGTGGGTGTCGCGCGCGCTGAGCTAGCCTTTGACGAATTTCCATGCAGCAGAATCAGCGCACATTGCGTGGGTTCTCCGGCGGTTTGTGAAGAACTGGAACGAGGTTGGCATGGTTGAGAAGTCCGCAGCCCGTCCCGCGGGGGGCGGGGCCGCGCGCGGCACGGGCAAGGTCGGAGAACCCGAACTGCGCCAGCTGCTGGTCGGGTTGACCGCGGTCCGCGACGGAGACTTCGGCACCCGCCTCCCCGACGAGGCCGACGGACTGCTCGGTGACATCGCCACCGTCTTCAACGGCATGGTGGACCAGCTCTCGCTCTTCACGTCCGAAGTGACCCGTGTGGCCCGGGAGGTGGGCACCGAGGGAACGCTCGGCGGGCAGGCCGAGGTGCCCGGAGTCTCCGGCACCTGGGCCGACCTCACCGACTCGGTGAACGCCATGGCCGGCAATCTCACCACACAGGTGCGGGACATCGCCCAGGTGGCCACCGCGGTCGCCAAGGGTGACCTCTCGCAGAAGATCGACGTCGACGCCCGCGGGGAGATCCTGGAGCTGAAGGACACCGTCAACACGATGGTGGACCAGCTCTCGGCCTTCGCCGACGAGGTCACGCGCATGGCACGCGACGTGGGCAGCGAGGGCCGCCTCGGCGGTCAGGCCGAGGTGCCCGGCGTCGGTGGCGTGTGGCGCGACCTGACCGACTCGGTCAACTTCATGGCCGGCAACCTGACCAACCAGGTCCGCAACATCGCTCAGGTCACGACCGCTGTCGCCGAGGGCGACCTCTCGCAGAAGATCACCGTCGATGCGCGCGGCGAGATCCTGGAGCTGAAGAACACCATCAACACGATGGTCGACCAGCTCTCCGCGTTCGCGGGTGAGGTCACCCGTATGGCGCGTGAGGTGGGAACGGACGGCCGCCTCGGTGGCCAGGCCGAGGTGCCGGGTGTCGGTGGCGTGTGGCGCGACCTGACGGATTCGGTCAACTTCATGGCCGGAAACCTCACGGCCCAGGTGCGCTCGATCGCTCAGGTGGCCACCGCCGTGGCCGAGGGCGATCTCTCGCAGAAGATCAATGTCACGGCCCGCGGCGAGATCCTGGAGCTGAAGAACACCATCAACACGATGGTCGACCAGCTCTCGGCCTTCGCCGACGAGGTGACGCGGGTGGCCCGCGAGGTGGGTACGGAGGGCAACCTCGGCGGTCAGGCGACCGTGCGCGGCGTCTCCGGCACCTGGAAGGACCTCACCGACAACGTCAACGTCATGGCGTCCAATCTGACGGGCCAGGTCCGTTCCATCGCCCAGGTCGCCGCAGCCGTCGCCCGCGGTGACCTGTCGCAGAAGATCACCATCGAGGCGAAGGGCGAGGTCGCCGCTCTCGCCGGCGTCATCAACACCATGGTCGACACCCTGTCCGCGTTCGCGGACGAGGTGACCCGGGTGGCCCGAGAGGTGGGCACCGAGGGGCGGCTCGGCGGACAGGCGCGCGTGCCCAATGTGGCCGGCACCTGGAAGGACCTCACCGACAACGTCAACTCGATGGCGAACAACCTCACCAACCAGGTCCGCAACATCGCCCTGGTCACCACCGCCGTCGCCAACGGCGACCTGTCCAAGAAGATCGACGTCGACGCCCGCGGCGAGATCCTCGCGCTGAAGACCACGATCAACACCATGGTCGACCAGCTGTCCTCGTTCGCGGCCGAGGTCACCCGCGTGGCCCGCGAGGTCGGCAGCGAAGGCCGCCTCGGCGGGCAGGCCGAGGTCGAGGGCGTCTCGGGCATGTGGAAGCGCCTCACCGAGAACGTGAACGAACTGGCCGGGAACCTCACCCGCCAGGTCCGCGCCATCGCGGAAGTCACCAGCGCGGTCGCCGAGGGCGACCTGACCCGGTCCATCACCGTCGACGCCTCCGGCGAGGTCGCCGAACTCAAGGACAACATCAACTCGATGGTGGGGTCCCTGCGCGAGACGACACGGGCCAACCAGGAACAGGACTGGCTCAAGACCAATCTGGCAAGAATCTCCGGACTGATGCAGGGCCACCGCGACCTCGCCGTGGTCGCCGAGAACATCATGGACGAGCTCACCCCGCTGGTGAACGCCCAGTACGGCGCGTTCTACCTCGCCGTCGACGGTCGGCAGGGCACGGAACTCACCCTCGTCAGCGCCTACGGCCGTCCCACGGGATCCTTCGAGGTCACCCGGTTCGCCCTGGGGGAGTCGCTGGTCGGCCAAGCGGCCCGAAGCCGTCGGGTGATCGCCGCGGACGGCGTTCCCGGCGACTACGTCACCCTCTCCTCCGGACTGGGCAGAACCGCGCCGGGCAGTCTGATCGTGCTGCCCATCCTGGTCGAGGAGCAGGTTCTCGGCGTCATCGAACTCGCCTCCTTCACCGCCTTCACCGCCCTCCACCGCGACTTCCTCGAACGGCTGATGGCGACCGTGGGCGTGAACGTGAGCACCATCGTCGCCAACGCCCGCACCGACGAGCTGCTGGGCGAGTCCCAGCGCCTGACGGGTGAACTCCAGGCGCGCTCCGAGGAACTCCAGGTCCAGCAGGAGGAGTTGCAGCGCTCCAACGCGGAACTGGAGGAGAAGGCGGCGCTGCTGGTCGAGCAGAACCGGGACATCGAGGCCAAGAACCTGGAGATCGAACAGGCCAGGGGCGAGCTGGAGACCCGCGCCCAGCAGCTGTCGCTCACCTCGAAGTACAAGTCGGAGTTCCTGGCCAACATGAGCCATGAGCTGCGTACGCCGCTCAACAGCCTCCTGATCCTGGCCCAGTTGCTGTCCCAGAACCCCACCAGGAACCTCACGCCCAAGCAGGTCGAGTACGCGGGCATCATCCACTCCGCGGGCTCCGACCTCCTCCAGCTGATCAACGACATCCTGGACCTGTCCAAGGTCGAGGCCGGCAAGATGGACATCAACCCCGAACGGGTCTCGCTGCGCCGGCTGCTGGAGTATGTCGAGGCGACCTTCCGGCCGCTGACCACCCAGAAGAGCCTCAACTTCACCATCACCACGGCCCCCGGCGCGCCGGCCGACCTGCTCACGGACGACTCACGGCTGCGTCAGGTGCTGCGCAATCTGCTGTCCAACGCGGTCAAGTTCACCGAACGGGGCAGCGTCGAGCTGCGGATCGAACCGGCCGCGGACAGCGAACTGCCGCGGGCCCTTCCCCGCGGCGGCCCGGTCGTCGCGTTCCGGGTCCGGGACACCGGGATCGGCATCGCCGAGCAGCAACTGGAGGCGATCTTCGGCGCTTTCCAGCAGGCCGACGGCACCACCAGCCGCAAGTACGGCGGCACCGGGCTCGGGCTCTCCATCAGCCGCGAGATCGCGTATCTGCTCGGCGGCGCCGTCACGGCCGAGAGCACACCGGGTCAGGGCAGCACCTTCACGCTGTATCTGCCCGTGACGCACACCGAGTTCAAGGACGGCGCCCTGCCCCGCCAGATCGGTGCCGAGGCGCACGGCGAGAAGGCGGTCGAGCCCGGTGCCCGGACCGCCCGTATCGCCATCGAGCCGCCCCCGCGCCGCCGGCGCCTGCTGGTCATCGAGGAGCGCCCCCGTGGGCTGATGTCACTGGTCACCGAGAGTGTCGTGGCCGAGTTCAGCGGCGGACGGGAACTGGCCGACCCCCGCGCGACGGTCGACGTCATCGGCACGGTCGGAGCACAGGAGGCGGCCGCCGCCCTGGCGGCCGAGGCATGCCACTGTGTCGTGCTCGACCTGGACATGCCCGACGGCGAGGCCTTCCGTTTCCTGGAGGCGATGGACGGCGACGCGGCGTTGCGCAACGTACCGGTGCTGGCCCACAACAACCGCCGGCTGGGCGCGGCTCAGGAGCGCACCCTCCAGACGCGCGCCGAGAGCCGGCCCCTCGAACTGCTCTCCAGTCTGGACGAGTTGCGCGAGCGCATCGCGCTGTATCTGTCGGCGGACCAGCCGGGCGACGTCCTGCCGCTCATGCGGATCGAGGAAGCGGCGCCCACCTCGCCGCACGACACGGACGCCACCCTCGCCGGGCGCACGGTACTCGTCGTCGACGACGACGCCCGCAACCTCTACGCGCTCAGCGGCATCCTGGAACTCCACGGCATCCAGGTCCTGCACGCCGAGAACGGACGCAAGGGCATCGACACCCTCGCCGAGCACCCCGGCATCGACCTCATCCTCATGGACGTGATGATGCCGGAGATGGACGGTTACGCGGCCACCGCGGAGATCCGGCGCATGCCGGCGCACAGCAGCCTGCCCATCATCGCGGTGACTGCCAAGGCGATGCCGGGTGACCGCGAGAAGTGCCTCGCTGCGGGAGCGAGCGACTACGTCACCAAGCCCCTGGACGCCAACGATCTGATCGCCTGCGTCCGCCGCTGGGTCGCCACCTAGGGCTGTCCGCACCCGGGCGGGACCTCCCCGCCCACGACGCCCGTCCCGTCACCATGTCGCCCAGGAGCAGCGGTACGTGAACACTCAGCCACCCGGTGAGCCGGGCCGCAACGACGGTCTGCCGGGACACGCCCCCGGCGCCGTGCCCGCGGCCCGGGGCGGCGATCTCGCAGCGGCCCGCACCGTGGACCAGGTTCCGGCCGAGGACGACCGTTCGTCCGCGGTCGGACGGCTGGCCGCGACCGTCGACCGTCTCCGCAAGGAGGTGCAGGCGGCCCACGCCGCGGCGGACGGGCGTGCGCTGATCGAGCTCGCCAAGGGCATGCTGGTCGAGCGTCTGCGATGCGGTCCCGCCGAGGCGGCCCGGCAGCTCGCGGAGCTCGCCGACCAGGCCGGTCTCTCGCAGTTGGAGCTGGCCGCCGACATCATCAACGAGACGGCGCGCGACCGCCTCTCGGAAGCGGTCGGGGACTTCGTCGCGAAGGCGGGCACCACGGTCACGCCGCCGGACGACGCCCTGCGCTCCGCCGCGGTACGGCTGCGTACCGCCGAGAGCGCGGCACTGGCCGCCGACGACACCCAGGCCGTCGCCGAATCGCTCCTGGCGCACGCCCTCATTCCCCTCGGTGCCACCGCCGTCGCCGTCTGGTCCGCGGGCCACGACGGCTCCCTCAGCCTCGCGGGCCACGCCGGTTTCCCCACGGAGGAGGCCGGGCGCTGGCGCTATGTGCCGCCCGGCGTGGCGACCGTGGCCCGCCAGGCGCTGGCGGAGCGCCGGACCGTGTGGCTGCGGGAGTTCGCCGAGGCCGGCGTGCCGTCCATCCACGAGGAACCCACTACGGACGGCGGGCGCGTCGCCGTGCCCGCCGGCACCGGGGGCCGCATCCTCGGTGTCCTGGAGATCTGCTGGCCCCACCACCTGCCCCCGCAGCCGCCGCAGATCCGGCGCCAGGTGGAGGCGCTGGCCGAACTCTGCGCCCACACACTGGGGTCGCATCCGCTGCCGCTTCCCGGCTCCCCGCCCGCCGCGAGCCCGCTCCAACAGGATCTCGCCGAACTGGTCGACCTCGTCGACAGCCTCCACGACCCGGCCCTCGTCCTGCTGCCTCACCTCGACACCGAAGGCCACCTCGTCGACTTCCGGATCCACCACACCAACCGCAACTTCGTCGATCCGGCCGGGCGCCCCCGAGGCGCCGTGGCCGGAACACTGATGCTGGAGGCCTACCCCATGGCCGCCGGTGACGGAGGACTGTTCGAGCAGGCCGAGCGGGTGTGGGCCACGGGCGAGGCGTTCCGCGCCTCCCGGATGGCCCTCACCGCACTGGTCGACCAGGTGCCGCTGGAAGCCGTCGCCGACGTCGGCATCAGCCGGCACGGCGGCGCGGTGCTGCTCCTCTGGCGGATCGAGGACCAGGCCGCCCGGCTCGCCAGTCTGCTCCAGCACGCCCAACGCCTGGGCCGTATAGGAGGGTTCGAGGAGAACACCGTCACCGGCGAGATCACCTGGAACGAGCAGCTCAGCAGCCTCTACGGCCTGCCGTCCACCGCCGCACCGGTCTCACTGGAGCAACTGCCCGCGCACGCCCACCCGGACGACGCCGTCGCCATCGGCCGCTTCCTGCGGACCCTGCTGCACAAGCGGCGGCCCGCCTCCACCGCCTTCCGGCTGCAACGCTCCGACGGGGTCACCCGGCACGTCCGCGTCATCGCCGAACCGGTGCTGGACCCCGCCGCCCGCCTCCTCGCCGTACGCGGTGCCTACCAGGACATCTCGTCGCAGCACTGGACCGAGGTCGCCCTGGCCGCGACGCGCGACCAACTCGCCCACACCGAGCAGGAGTCGGCCGAACGCAACCGGCTCGCCCTTCAGCTCCAGCACGCGATCATGCCGCCCGCACGCGGTCCGCTCGACGCGCCCGGTCTGCGCATCGGCGTGCGCTACCGGCCGGCGGAGACGGAGCACCTGGTCGGTGGTGACTGGTACGACGCCTTCGTCCTGCCGTCCAAACAGGTCCTCGTGTGCGTGGGCGACATCGCGGGGCACGGCATCGAAGCGGCCACCAGCATGATCGTGCTGCGCAACGCGCTGCGCGGTCTCGCCGTCACCGGCGCCGGACCGGCGCAACTGCTGACCTGGCTCAACATCGTGGCCCACCATCTGACCGAGCAGGTCACGGCCACGGCTGTCTGCGGACTGTACGACCCGGCCCGCCGCACCCTGCGCTGGGCGCGGGCCGGGCATCTGCCGCCCGTGCTCGTGAGCGGCGAGACGACCGCCAACCTGCCGCTCATCAAGGGAATGCTCCTCGGTGCCGTCGCGCAGGCGGTGTACGAGGAGGGGGAGGTCCAGCTGGAGATCGGCGACACCCTGCTGATGTACACGGACGGACTGGTCGAGCGCAGGGACTCCTCGCTCCAGGATTCCCTGCGCCATCTGATCGTCACCGCGGGCCTCGCCACCCCCTCGCTGGAGCACCGGCTGGACCGGCTGCTCACGCACAGCAGGGCCGACACCGACGACGACACCTGCGTCGTCGGTATCGAGGTGGTGTGACCGCCGGGCCGCTGGGGAACGGGCCGCGGGTCGGCGCGGCTACTGCGAGGGCCGGCCGTCGTCGGCGCCGAGCCCGCGCTCGACCTCGCTCTGGTCCTGGAGCTTGCGCGCCTTCTCCTGCAGTCGCTGACGCCTCCGCGGGTCCGTCGACTGCTCAGCGGCTTCACTCAGCTGCTGTGCCTTGTCTCGCATCTGCTGGGCTCGGCCGGATTCACCTGCAATGCTCATCGTCACTCCTGCTCAGGCCGTGGTGGGGCTACTGCCGCGCGGGCGTACTCCGAGATAGCTCTCCGCCAGACGTACCGCCTCGAGGGCGGTGCGCCGGCCCATGAGGACGCACAACGTGGTTGCGGCATCCCGAAAGCTCGCGCTGATCTCGGCATCGGCCGGGTTGCGCAGCATGCGGCGTTCCTGCAGACGGTAGTTGCTCAGAAGCTCGGCGACCACAGGTTCGTTCGGCATCAGCATCAAGACCTCCCCGGACGCGGGTCTGATCCATTCTTCGCCCGGCTGTCCCCGCTTCGCCATTCGAGACCGCCGGCGGCCGACACGGAGCGTCAGCCGGGAGGCGGCGGTGGCGGCGGAGGCGGAGGCGGCGGAAGACGGTCGATGCCGGGCGCGGCCCCGGGCCACACCAGCAGCACCGGACACGGAGCGTGATCGATGACGAAACGCGTGGCGGGGCCGAGACTGCGGGGGCCCAGACGGTGCCGGTCGCCGTCCCGGGCGAAGACGAGCAGGTCGGCGCCCTCGGCGGCGGTGACGACCTCACGCTCCACGCGTCCGTGCGCGAAACGGCGCTCGGCGGGTCTGCCGAGGCGCTCGGCGGCCCGGTCCAGGAGTTCGGCGGCGGCGGACGCCGAAAGGGCCGCCACCTGGTCGCCGGGGTCGCGTTCCGGGTGGCCGCGGCCGAGCAGGCCCGCGAACGCTCCGTGTGCGGCCTCGGCCACGTCGTCGCCGGTGACGTACAGCAAGGTCACATCGGCGCGGGCGGGAACCTGCGCCCGGGCGGCGTCCACGCACGCGCGCCACGTGCCCTCCGTGATCCAGATGATCACCGCCACGGATTCAGCCCCCTCCGGTCGCCTGAAGCATCGCCCACAAGGCCATGGTGGCGGCGACAAGGGTGGGAGGCACAGTCCACAGGCCGAGGCGGGTGAAGTCGCCGAGACCGGAATCGGTGTCGTGCTCCCGCAGGACCCGCCGCCACAGAAGGGTGGCGAGCGAGCCGACGTAGGTGAGGTTCGGCCCGAGGTTCACGCCGATCAGCGCCGCCAGTACGGCTCCCGGGCCGCTCGACGCGACGATCGGCAGAAGGGCGAGGATCGCCGGGAGGTTGTTGATGAGATTGGAGAGGACGGCCGCCAGGGCCGCGATCGCCAGCAGCGCGCCCAGGCTGTCGCCGTGCGGCAGCACCTGGCTGATGCCGCTCTCCAGGCCGTGGTCGACGACCGCCTTGACGACGACGCCCAGCGCGAGGACGAAGAGACAGAACTGCGGGCTCGCCGCCCCCACCATGGCCCGCACGGACGTCTTCCGGCGGGCCAGCGCCCGGACGCCGAGGACGACGGCGCCGCCCAGCGCCGCCCAGGCCGGCTCGGCGCCGAGGAGCGAGGCGACGACGAACCCGGCGAGGGTCAGGCCCAGGACGACGAGGGTGAAGACCGGTACATCGACCCGCCCGGCCTTCGGCTCGTCCGGTGCGCCGGCGGCCAGGTCGGCGGCGAAGAAGCGGCGGAAGACCACGTACTCGATCACGATGACGATCAGCCAGGCGGGCGCCATCAGGAGAGCGAACCGGGTGAAGGTCAGGCCGCTGGCGGTGAAGGCCAGCAGATTGGTCAGGTTGGACACCGGCAGCAGCAGCGAGGCCGAATTGGCGAGATGGGCCGTGGCGTACACATGCGGGCGTGGTCTGGCTCCGACGCGGGTGGCGGCGGCGAACACCACCGGGGTGAGCAGTACGACGGTCGCATCCAGGCTCAGGACGGCCGTGATCAGTGCCGCCGCCGCGAACACGCCCCCCAGCAGCCGGTCGGCCCGCCCCCGGCAGGCGCGGGCGACGACATCGCCGGCCGCGGTGAACAGCCCGTCGACCGCACAGAGCTGCGCGAGGACCAGGACCGCGGCGAGGAAGCCCACGACCGGGAGCAGGCTCTGCGTCTGCTCCCAGGCCTCGGCGGGGGAGACCGCGCCGACCGCCACGAGCAGCGCGGCGGCGGGGACCGCGGCGACGGCTTCCGGCCATCCGCGGGGGCGCGCCACGGCGAAGGCCAGTACGGCGAGCAGCAGGGCGACGGAGAGGATCTCGGCGACGACGGAGTTCAGAGTTACCCCAGGGAGCGGGAGGTGCGCGGCGGCGATGACGCCGGTCAGCATCGTACGTGGGCAGCGGGTCCTCGCCGACCGCGCTCGGGCTTGCATCCGGTACCCGGGTACAGGTCTACCGTCGAGGAAGAAGGGCCGCACAAGGGGAGTGCGTACGTCACGGAAGAGGGTGCGGACATGACCATGTGGGTGCCGGAAGCCTGCACGCTGCCGACGACGGAGCAGCCACTGAGGCTCGCGGAGTTCGACGCCCTGTTCGCCCGCTCGCTGCACCGCGTCGAGCGGGTGGCGCCCGGGTCGGTGCGGCTGGTTCTCGACCCTGCGGCCGACAAACCGGCGCGCGACCTCGCCCGGCGGGAGAGCGCCTGCTGCGCGTTCTTCACCTTCGGTTTCACCGAGTCGGACGACGGCCGGACGGTGATGGAGGTGACGGCACCCGCCGCGTACGCCGACGTCGTGGACGCGCTCGCGGACCGGGCCGACGGAGCCCGGGCGGCGTGATGCGACCAACTCAGGGGCGTCGAACAGGGGCTGCGGGCCGAGTTGGTGGGGCCGGAGCACGGCAGTCCGGGTGCGCGGATCAGGGCTGCCCGGCTCGTCCCGCATCAGGCTGTGATCGGCCCCGAGGAGGCCGACGACGACCTGGTCGCCCTGCGGCCTCGGGACGGACGCCGGCTGAAGGCGCTGTCCGCGGACGAGGTTCTGGCCCGGATCGGCGTGCTCGTCGCGGGGCGCAGCGGCGAACTGTGGGACACCCCCGGCGAGTAGCCTGAGCGGGCCGTTTGCCGGATCGGCAACAGCGTTCGCACCGCCGCACTCTGCCCCGGCATGATCGTGGGCAGCGGCGGCGGTAGGCCGGCCGCCGAACAGACGCAGACGTTCCAGGGGAGGAACCATGTCGCAGCCCACGGACACACCCGCGCCGCCGACCGATGAGGCCGTACATCGCCTGGTGGACGTTCCGGGCGGCCGTATCCACCTGGTGGAACAGGGCAGCGGCCCGCTCGTCCTCATGGTCCACGGGTTCCCCGAGTCGTGGTACTCCTGGCGCCACCAGCTTCCCGCCCTGGCCGCCGCGGGATTCCGCGCCGTCGCGATCGACGTCCGCGGCTATGGACGTTCCTCGAAGCCCCGCGATGTGGACGCGTACCGGATGCTCGCCCATGTGTCCGACAACGTCGGCGTCGTACGCGCCCTCGGTGAGGAGACCGCGACGATCGTGGGCCACGACTGGGGCTCACCCATCGCCTCCAACTCGGCGCTGCTCCGTCCCGACGTCTTCACCGCCGCCGCCCTGCTCAGCGTGCCCTACGCGCCGCGGGGCGGCGGGCGGCCGACGGAACTCTTCGCACAGTTCGGCGGGGCGGCCGAGTTCTACATGAGCTACTTCCAGGCGCCGGGCCGCGCCGAGTCGGAGATCGAGCCCGATGTGCGGGGCTGGCTCGCCGGGTTCTACGCCGCGCTCTCCGGCGACACCGCACCGTCGGGCGGCGACGGCAGCCTGTTCTTCGTCCCGCCGGGGGCGCGGCTGCGCGACGGCTTCCCCGGCGATGTCCGGCCGGCCTGGCTCACCGAGGCCGATCTCGATGTCTACGCCGAGGAGTTCGAGCGGTCCGGTCTGACCGGAGGGCTCAACCGGTACCGCAACATCGACCGCGACTGGGAGGACCTGGCCGCCTGGGACGGCGCGCTGCTCACCCAGCCCTCGCTGTTCATCGGCGGCGAACGCGACGCGTCCACGGCCTGGCTGGCGGACGCCATCAAGGCCTTCCCGGCGACACTGCCGGGCCTCGTCTCGTCGCACATCATCGAGGGCTGCGGCCACTGGATCCAGCAGGAACGGGCGGACGAGGTCAACCGCCTGCTGGTCGACTGGCTGACGACGGTGCACCGGAAAGCCTGACGTGGACCGCCCTTCGGTCGTCAGGACCGGTTGCTCTCCCACCGGTCGGCGTCCGGGTCGGCGGCGATCTGCCCGAGCGTGCGGCCGCTGCGGGCGGAGCGGGCCCGCTTGGGGTCGGGTGCGTCCTGGTCGGAGGCATGGGTGTCGTTCCGCTTCACCAGCATCCATGCCTCGCGGTCGTCGTCGCCGTCTCCGCCGCGGAACCGCGTGAGCGCGTACCCGCCGTGCAGTTTGCGGCCGTCGAGCCAGAACGAGGCATGGCCCTTCTCCAGGGCCTTCTCGAACTCCTCGGGGCTGCCCTTCGGCCGGTAGGTGCCCTCGTCCCAGATGATCACCGTGCCGCCGCCGTACTGGCCCTCCGGGATGACGCCCTCGAAGTCCCGGTAGTCCAGCGGATGGTCCTCGGTCGGCATCGCGAGGCGCTTGTCGTGCGGATCGTGCGAGGGCCCCTTGGGGATCGCCCAGGACTTCAGGACGCCGTCGACCTCCAGCCGGAAGTCGAAATGGACGCTGCGAGCGTCGTGCAACTGGACGACGAACCGGGGGGCCGATCCGGACGCCGGGGCACCGCCCTGCGGCTCTCGAGTCTTGTCGAAGTCCCGCTTCCTGCGGTACTCCGACAGTTCGTCCTTCCCGGCCATGGTGAGCCGCCTTTCCTGTGCGGGCTGTGCCGGCGCTGTCAGCCGGCCGCCGGTTCTTCCCTGACCACGTCGGCCGGTTCCTTGTCGTCGCGCAGCCCGAGGAACCGGGGGTGGCGCAGCATGCCGTCACGCGTCCACTCGGTGAACCCGACCTGCGCGACGAGCCGCGGTTCCACCCAGTGCACGCCTCGCTCGCGGACCACGTCGGCGAAGGGGGACTGCCGCTGCTCCAGGCCGTCCAGCGTTCGGCGCAGCCGGTGGAGTGCGGCCTGGTCGTAGCCGGTGCCCACCTTTCCCGCGTACCTCAGGGCTCCGTCCGCGTAGTAGCCGATCAGCAGTGCGCCGAAGCCGACCCGGCTGCCCGCCGGTTCGGTGAATCCGCCGATGACGAACTCCTGCGCCCGGGCGCACTTGAGCTTCAGCCAGTCGGGTGAACGCCGCGGCAGATAGGTCCCCTCGGCCCGCTTGGCGATGAGGCCTTCCCAGCCGCGGGCGCACGCCTCGTCCAGCTCGCGTTGTCCGCCCTGATTGCGGTGCGGTGTGAAGCGCACGGGAGGAGCGAAGTCCAGCGCGCGCCGCAGCAGTGACTTGCGTGTCCGCAGCGGCAGACGCCGGAGATCCTTCCCGTCGAGCGTGAGCAGATCGAAGAGGTAGTACGTCACCGCGACCCCGCTCGCGCGTGCCTTCCGCGGGTCGCTCAGCTGCATGCGCTGCTGGAGCCGGCTGAAGTCGGTGCGCCCGTGGGAGTACGCGACGATCTCGCCGTCCACCGTGAAGTCCTCGCACGACTGCGCCGCCAGCGCCTCCACCAGCTCGGGATAGCTGTTGTTCATGGCGCGGCCCGTACGCGACAGCAGCCGCGTTCCCTCGGGGGCGCGGACGGTCAGCGCCCGGATGCCGTCGAGTTTGCGCTCGAAGACCCAGGTGTCGTCGAAGACACGGCGGTCGCTGAGCACCGCCAGCATCGGGTGCGTGGCGAGTCCGCCCCCGGAGGGGGCGGCGCTCAGCAGGCGCTGCTGCGCGGCGGGAAGCGCATCGAGGAGGCCGCTCATGGGAAGCGTGCGGAGTCGGGGCCGCGCGTCGCGGCCCGCGGACTCAGCGGCCGACGGCCCTGGCCAGCTGGGCCTTCGTCATCGAGGACCGTCCCTCGACGCCCTTCTTCTTCGCCTCGGCGTACAGCTGGTCCTTCGTCGGCCCCTGTGCACCGCTGTGCGAACGCTCGCCGCCACGCTGGGAGGCGGACTTCCTGTCCTGGGTGGACGTCTTGCTCGCCGTCCTCGCCTCGCCGGAACGTGCGCGCTCCTTGTTCACGGTGCGCGACGCGATCTCCTTGGCACGGCCGGTGGAGGCGCCGCGCTCCTCGGCACCCTCCTTGATGTGCTCGTACTGACGCTCGCGCTTGGGGCTGGAACCTCGCGGCATGGCCTTCTCCTTGTGCTCCTTGTGCGTCCGATTCCCGTGGTGCGCCGGTCTGCGCGGCCGAACGCAACGCTCCGGTATGGGCCGTCGGTACCCGGATTCCGGCCGGGAACACACCCACTTTCCACCGATTGATGTCTTCGTGCACCGCGAGCGTGGTGTACGTCCTGGCGGGTACCCGAGCGGCGGAACCGGCGGCCGCGGGCACGCGGCCGTCCGTCGGAGGAGGACTGTGAGATGACTCAGAAGGTTCGCGAGATCATGACCGGACCGCCGGTCACCGTCGGCGCGCTCACCGCCGTCAGCGAGGTCGCGCACCGGATGCGGGACGCGGACATCGGCGCCGTCCTCGTCACCGAAGGTGAGCGGCTGCGCGGCCTGGTCACCGACCGGGACCTGGTGGTCAGGGTGATGGCTGAGGGGCGGAACCCCGATGACACGACCGCACAGGAAGCCTGCAGCGACCAACTCGTCACGGTCGCCGCCGACGACGACGTGCTGCGCGCCGTGCAGCTGATGCGCAAGCACTCGCTGCGCCGGCTGCCCGTGACCGACGGCGGGAAGCCGGTGGGCATCATCGCTCTGGGGGACCTGGCCATCGAGCGCGACCCCACATCGGCGCTCGGGGACATCAGCTCCACTCCGCCGAACGACTGACCCCGCGGCCCGGGCCGGACGGCGGCGACCTGCCGCGGCGCGGGCCCATCGCCGTCGTGCTCGGCCCCGGACTCCGTGAGCGCCGTGTCCCGCGCCACCGGAAGTCCTAGGCTGGTGCCATGGCCAGGATCAACGACGTCGGCGGCATGGAGGGCTTCGGCCCCATCGACACCACCGACGACACCGAGCCCTTCCACGCGGACTGGGAAGCCAGGGTGTTCGCACTGAACCGTGCCCTGGTCGCGGGCAACGTCTTCAACCTCGACGAGTTCCGTGACGCCGTCGAATCCATGCCGCCGTCCGACTACTTGGCCGCCTCGTACTACGAGCGCTGGTTCCACGCCATCGTCGCCCTCCTGGAGGCGAAGGGCGTCATCGAGGCCGGTGAGCTCGATGACTGACACCGCCGACCGCTTCGCGCCCGGCGCGCGTGTGCGGACGATCCACCACGACCCGCCGCACCACACGCGGCTCCCGCGCTACGCCCGCGGCAAGCTGGGCACCGTGGTCGAGCCCGAGGGCCGGTCCCCGCTCGCCGACATCCGCTCCCAGGGCCGCGACGACGCCCCGGTCGAGCAGGTCTACGCCGTACGCTTCGCCGCCCGCGAGCTGTGGGGAGCAGGCGACCACGAGGTCGTGCTCGACCTGTCCGAGAGCTATCTGGAGGACGACCGCCCGTGACCGCAACCCACGCCGACGCGGCCATCTCCCGTCGCGTACGCCGCCTGGAAACCCTGCTCGAAGAGCGCGGCGTGATCGCGGGCGCCGCCCTGGACGAGGTCATCGACGCCTTCATGAGCGAGGCGTCACCGGCCAACGGGGCCCGGGTGACGGCCCGCGCCTGGACCGACCCGGCCTTCCGCGCACGGCTGCTCGACGACGGCACCGCGGCCGTCGCGGAGCTGGGATTCGCTGCCGGGGGCGTGCAGCCGCAGCGCCTGCGCGTCGTCGAGAACACCGCCGACACCCACAACGTCATCGTCTGCACACTGTGCTCCTGCTACCCGATCCGGCTGCTCGGGCCGTCCCCCAGCTGGTACAAGAGCGAGGCCTACCGGTCCAGGGTGGTCCGTGAACCCCGGTCCGTACTGGCGGAGTTCGGCCTCCATCTGCCGCCGGAGACCCGGATCACGGTGTGGGACTCGACGTCGGAGACGCGGTACATGGTCCTGCCGCGACGGCCCCAGAACACCGACGGGCTCTCCGAAGAGGAACTGGCGGCCCTGGTGTCCCGCGGCGCGTTGATCGGCACGGCAGCCATCTGACCCGGCGCACCATGAGCGCGCCTAGCCGCCGGGTTCCGCGACCGCCGTCGTACGGAACCGGGCGCGGTAGACCGTCGGGGAGACACCGAGCGTGTTCTGGAACGTCCGCCGCATGGTCTCCGCCGACCCGAAGCCCGACCGGCCGGCGACCTCCTCGACCGGATCGCTGCCCGCCTCCAGCAGTGCCTGGGCGGCCTCCAGACGCACCGACTCCAGATACTGACCCGGCGTCATCCCGATCTCGCTGCGGAAGAGCCTCGTCAGGTGCCGTGCGCTGACGCCCGCATCGCGGGCCAGCGCGTCGAGACCGTACGGTGCGCCGGGGTCGGCGCCGACGGCGTCCATCACCCGGCGCACCACGGGGTGCCCGGATTCGCGGGGCGTGAGGCGAGCGCTGAACTGGGACTGCCCGCCCGGCCGGGCCATGAACACCACGAGCTCGCGGGCGACGTCCCGGGCCACATCCGGTCCGTGATCCTCCTCGACCAGCGCCAGCGCGAGGTCGATGCCGGCTGTGACACCCGCGGAGGTGACCACGTTGCCGTCCCGGACGAACACGGGATCGGCCTCCACCCGCACCTCGGGGTAGGCGGCTGCCAGCTCCCCGGCGAGTTGCCAGTGCGTCGCCGTACGCCGCCCGTCGAGCACGCCGCTCTCCGCCAGGACGAACGCGCCCGCACACACGGACGCGACCCGCTTCGAGCGGTCCGCGAGCCCGCCCGCGAACGCGACGAGATCTCGGTCCGCGACGGCTCTGCGCCAGTCCTTCCGGCCGGGCACCACCACCGTGCCGACGCGTCGCGGCAGGCTCTCCGGCCCGCCGTCCACCCCCACACGCACCCCGGACGACGTGCGGACATCGGCTCCGGTGGTGGAGACGATCCGGACGTCGTAGCGCGCGCCGTAGCCGTTGGCCGTCGTGAACACCTCGGCCGGGCCGGTCACATCGAGCAACTGCACCTCGTCGAACGCCACCACGGCCACCACATGGGGTGCCGCGCCGCCGGTCACTCGGGCCACGGGGAGTCGAGGATCGTACGGACGAAGTCACCTCGCTGGAAGCCCGGCACATAGTGTTCGAGCACATCGGCCTTGACGTTGCCGAACGTCGTCTCCGGCTTCGGCCGGATCCCGTCCGTGAACGCCGCCAGGATGCGCTGCTTGAAGTCGGGGCGCGGGTGAAGTGCGACGACGGCCGCGCGGTCGGCGTCCGAGAGGTCTCCGTAGCCGATGCCCAGGACGTCGTACTCGACGCCCGCCGTCACCAGCGCCACCTCGGGCTCCATGAACTCGGGAATCCCCGGGGTGGTGTGCAGGGCGATCGCCGTCCACACCCGCCGGATGCTGTCCTCCGGCACCCGCCGGGCCGCCAGGAAGCGCCGTGCCTCGTCCGCGCTGTCCACCTCGAAACGCCGCCCGCTGGTCCGGAACCGCTCGCCGAGGCCCAGGTCGTGGAACATCGCTCCGACGTACAGCAGCTCGGGATCGAAGGACAGATCACGGTTGCGGCCCTGAAGGGCGGCGAAGAAGTACACACGGCGGGAGTGGCCGTAGATCAGCTCGTCGGTCGTGTCGCGCACCAGCTCGGTCGCCTCACGGGCGAGCCGGGTGTCCGGAACGCTCACTCCGGCGGGCGCGGGAGAGGTGGTCGTCATCGCTGTCACAGACCTTTCGTCATCGGGGTGCCGGTCGGTCCGACGACTCCAGCTTCGACGGCCGCTGTCCGCGCCGCCATGGCTGTGAGGCCGGACAACCCACAGATACGGACACCCCTCCCCGGCGCGCCGAATCCTCCGAGGGGCGACGTGATTCAGGGGGCCTCCGTCGCCTTCTCCGACTCCGAGCCGTCCGGGGCCACGACGGAGCGGGTGAGCGGGATCCGGGACAGCGCGAGGACACCCGCGGCGATCAGCGCGACACCGCAGAGCTGGGGCAGCAGCCACCAGCCGGAGCGGACCTCCTCCTCGTACAGGGTGATGCCGAGCGCCAGACTGACCGCCGCGTCGCCGAGGGTGAGCGCGGGCTGGGACGCCACCAGCGGGCCGGCCTGCATCGCGTTCTCCAGCAGGAAGAGCGCGCAGACACCGGTCGCGGCAAAGCCGTAGGTCTGCCAGGCGCTGAAGAACGCCTCGATCCCCTGGTCGTCGAGAATGTGCATCGACGCCTTCATCAGCGCCGCGGTCAGGGCGTAGCTGATCGCTGTCGCCCCTCCCAGACAGGCCGCACGCGCGCGGCCCTCGGGACGCTTGAGCCCCGCCAGGGCGAGCACGGCGACCGCTCCCACGCACGCGGCCAGCGCGGGAATCCAGCGGTCCAGCGCCACATGGGTGCGGTTGCCGGTCGGGGCCGCGGAGGCCAGTGCGACCACCAGACCGCCCACGACGACCGCCACGGCCAGCCAGCCCGTGCGCGGCAGATGCCGGTGCATGAGAAGGGAGGCGACGACCAGGGTGAGCGGCAGTTCGAGGACGAACAGCGGCTGCACGATCGTGAGCGGCCCGGTCGCCAGCGCCAGCGCCTGGCAGACACCGGCGGCGATCACCGCGAGGATCCCGGCCAGCCACACGGGACGCCGCAGGAGATCCAGCATCAGCCCGGCGCGGAAGCCTTCGGACCGCGGCACCGTGAGGGCCGCCTTGCGCTGAAGGACGGTGGCGACGGCGTTGCTGAACGCCGCGCAGAGCGCGAAGACGACCGGGAGCAGGGTGTGCAGCGTGGCGGGCCTCCCGAGGACGGGCGAGGCGGGCCCCGCCGGTGGTCTCCTGCCATGGTCACCTCGCTGCGGCCCACCGCGCGATCGGGACGCGCCCGGGCTGCGGACCGTTGATCACGAGCCGACAATGGGACCGGGTGCCCGTCGGACCGTGCGTGGCCCCCACCGGCGGTGCTGCGGCTGAGAGGAACGTGCCCATGCGCGTGCCGAAGGCGGACCGTACGACGATCGTGCACCGCGCCGTCCGGGTGAGTGTGGCGTCCTGCGCCGGGTTCTACCCGTTCGTCTACGCGGTGGACCGGCCCGCGGTCGCGCTGTACGCCCTGTTCGCCCCCGTGGCGCTCGGCATGCTGTCGCCGATCCCCGGGTCCGGACGCGTCCGGGCCGGTGTGATCCTGCGGGCACTGCCCGTCGGCCTGGTGCTCGTCACTCTGGGCACCGTCCTCGCCGTGGAGACCTGGGCGGCGGTCGCCGGCATGCTGGTCGTCGGCTTCCTCCTGGCCTTCGCGGCCGTCGGCGGACCACTCCCGGCCGGAGCGGCGCCCGGACTCCAGCTCTTCTACATCCTCGCCTGCTTCCCGCCGTACGCGCCGGGGTCCCTGGGCGAGCGGCTGGCGGGCCTGACCCTGGGCGTACTGCTGCTCGCGGCCTGTGAGGTCCTGCTGCTGCCCGCGCCGGCCACCGTCTCCTACCGGGAGCTCCTCGCCGATGCGGTGGCACTCGCCGGCCGGGCCGCGGCCACCGCCGGCCCACCGGCGGAGCGACAGCAGGCCACCGCCGACCCACCGGCCGGGAAGGTGCCTGCCGCGGACGACAGACCCCCGCCTGCCGCGGACGGCATCTCGGCCGAGCGGCTGCGGGACTTCGGCGGGCGGCTGCGGCTGTCCCGGCTGCCGACCGCCGAACGGCCGGCCGGTGCAGGCCGCAGGGACCGCGCCCTCGCACAGGCCGGCGGCGCCGCCCGCAGACTCCTCGTACAACTGGCCCGGATGCGGGACGCCCCCGCTTCGGTGGACGCTGCCTCGGCCGCGATGCTCGATCGTGTCGCTGCCCTCTGTGACACGGCCGCGACAGCGCTGCGGGGCGGACAGCCGATGCCTGCGTCCGGGACGATGGGACTCGGCGCCGCGATCGACGAGTTCCAGGCGGTACGGACAGCGCAGACGACCGGTCCGTCCGAGGCCGCGCCGCCCCTCCAGGTACTGCGCCGACAGGCCGCCGTTCTCGCGATCGCCGAATCCGCCCGGATCCTCGAGACGTCCGTCCGCATCGGTCTCGACGGCAGGCGCACTCCGGGCGTCCGGCCGCAGGAACTGTTCTGGTACGCCGGTCTCACGTCCGCCCGCCTCTGGTGGCGGCGTATCGCCGGCAACACCACCCTGCGCTCGGTCCAGTTCCAGAACGCCGTGCGTATCGCCCTCGGTCTGGGAGCCGCCCGGCTGGTGGCCGGCTCCCTCGATCTCACCCACGGCTTCTGGGTCCTGCTCGCGGTGCTCACCCTGGGCCGTACGACGGCGACGGAGACATGGTCGGCGGTGCGCTCGGCCCTCATCGGCACCCTCGTCGGCGCGACGGCGGCGGGTGCCCTGCTCCTCGCGGTCGGACATCACACCGACGCGTACGCGGTGGTCCTCGCACCGGCCATGTTCGCCGCGTTCGCGCTCGGGCCGATGCTCGGAGTCGCCTGGGCCCAGGCACTGTTCACCCTGGTGGTGTCGGCGGCCTTCGCCCAGATCGCCCACGTCTCCTGGCAGTTGGCCGAGGTCCGGCTCATCGACGTGATCACCGGCAGCGTCATCGGGCTGCTGTGCGGGCTCCTCGCCTGGCCCACGGGCGCCCGGCGCGAGGTGCACCGGAACATGGCCGCGCTGCTGCGCGCCTCGGGTCCGCTGATCCCCGCGACCGTGCGCGTCCTGCTGCCCGCCGGCCCGGAGCCGCAGCCCACGACGCTCCCCGCGCTGCACCGGCTGCGACTCGCGGAGGCGGCGTACCTGCAGTACGAGAGCGAGCCGGGGCAGCGGCCGGCCGCTGCAACGGACTGGCACGCCGTCCTCATCACCGCGAACGACATCCTCCTCGGCGTCCAGCTGCTGCCCCGCTTCGATCCGCCTCCGGCCGCGGGCCGGCCGGACGACGTGGCGTGGGCGCGCGCGGCCGCCGACCGGCTGGAGCTCGCCACCGACCGGATCGCCGCGCTCTGCGCCGGTGACGGGCCGCCGCCTCCCGGCGCCCCTCCCACCGGTCTGTCCCTCGGACCGCGCCACGGCAGGCCGCTCCCGCTGCTGATGGACCTGGAGCACTGGCTGAGGGTCCTTGCCGCCGAACTCGCCCACATCGAGAAATCGGTGGCCGCCCGGGTGGACTGACTCAGGGCCCGTCTCAGCCGGACGTGGGGCGCAGCACCAGCGAGACGAAGCCCATGGTGTCGCGGTAGACCCGCAGCCACTCCTCCCGGTGGGTCGTCGCCGCGCGCAGGGCCTCGGCGCTGTCCGGGTCCGCGGGCCGGTCCAGCGCCCACGACGCCAGCGAGCCCGTCCACGACCATTCGTAGTCGTCCAGCTCCCTGCGGGTGCTGACATGGCCGTGGACCGGAGTCCACCCCTCGGTGGTCACCCGGTCCATCGTGGTCGCCAGATCGGCGAAGTCGCCGAGCATCTCGACGGCTTCCTCGGAGGGCTCGCGCTCCCATATCCCGTCGCCGACCAGGACGCGCCCGCCGGGGGCCAGGTGCTTGCGAGCGGCCGCGAGGGTGGGGAGCAGGCCGCCGAAGGCGTGGGTCGCACCGACACTGATCACGAGGTCGAAGGCGTGCGGCGATGTGAAGTCGGCAGCGTCCTGCCGGTGCAGCATCAGCCGGTCCTCGACTCCCTGTCCCTGTGCGGCCTCGCGGGCGTGGAGCAGAGCGTTCTCGGCGAGGTCGACCCCCTCCGCACGCACCTGCGGACGGCCGGCGAGGGCGCGCAGCAGCCACTCACCGCCTCCGCAGCCGAGATCCAGGACGCGTTCGTCGCCCCGCGGGAGGGAGTGGTCGAGCAGGTCGCGTACCGCGTCGTCGTCGAGCGGCGCGGCGATGGGGTGGCCCGCATGGGCGATTCGGGAGATCAGTTCACGGTTCACCGGCGCAGCGTGCCAGGGCGGCGCGGTCGGCGCACGTGGATTTCCGGCACGTACGGGCACGGGGCCATCGGGCGCCGGCCACCGGGCGCCGGACGGTGGCGGGACCGTGGCCGGTTCGGCCGACAGCCGGTCACGGGACCGTGGCGCCTTCGGCCGGCAGCCGGACGGGGAGCCGCGGCAGATCCGTCGGCGCTCGGCTCCTTGACTTCGTGAGCGCTCCAACACCCAGACTCCCGCACACCGCCCCGGCCGACCGGTCGGGGTCGAACAGGGAGGACCTGTCATGCGGTACCGCACCATCGGCCAGAACCCGGACCACCGCCGGGAGGTCAGTGTGCTCAGCCTGGGAGCGATGCTGTTCGGGACGGCGACCAGCGAGCCGACGGCGTTCGCGATTCTCGACCGCTACGTCGAGGCCGGCGGCACGTTCGTCGACACGTCCGACAACTACGCGTACTGGTTCACCGGCGGTCAGGGCGGAGAGAGCGAGCAACTCATCGGCCGCTGGCGCCGCAGCCGGGGCATCGGGAACGAGATCACCGTCGCCACCAAACTCGGTGCGCGCCCCCTCGCCCCCGGGACCGGCTATCTCGACAACGCCGAAGGGCTCTCGGCCAAGGTGATCCGGGAGTCCGCCGAGCGCAGCAGGGAACGCCTGGGCACGGACAAACTGGATCTGCTCTATGCCCACATCGAGGATCCGTCGGTCGCCCCCGAGGAGACCGTGGAGGGGTTCGCGCAGCTCGTCGCCGAGGGAACGGTCGGTCTGCTCGGCGTCAGCAACCACTGGACGTGGAAGGTCGAACGGGCCCGCACCGTCGCCGCGGCGGCCGGACTGCCCGGTTACGAGGTGCTGCAGTACCAGCACAGCTATCTGCGGCCGCGTACCGACCGGCCGGGGGACATGTCTCCGGACGGCAGTCAGGGCGTCGCCGGCGGGGAACTGCTCAGTTATGTCCGCGACGACCCCGGCCTGACGCTGGTCGCCTACTCACCCCTGCTGGGCGGCCGTTATGTGCGTGAGGACAAGCCCTTCGGGCCCGAGTTCGACCACGCGGGCACGCCCGCGCGCCAGGCCGCTCTGCGTGCGGTGGCGCAGGAGGCCGGAGCCACCGTCAACCAGGTGGTGCTCGCCTGGCTCATCGGTGGGGAGATACCGGTCATCCCGCTGGTCGGTGCGTCCTCGGTGGCGCAGCTCGACGAGAGCCTTGCCGCGGTCGATCTGGAGCTGACGGCAGACCAGCGGACCAGGCTGGACGGGGCGTACTGATCCCGTCCGGCCCTCTCGGGCAGAGCCCGCACACATCGGATGCGTGATGCCGGCGAAGCGGGGAACCTGCACCCTCGCAGCATCGCCGAAGGGGAGGGAACATCATGCTCAGCACCATGTCGTCGGAAAGCACCCGGAGCGGGACGAAGCACGAGGACGTTTCCGCGGGGTCCCCCTCGCGCGTGGGGGAACTGCCGTGGATCGAGAACGCCGGCAAGCTCGCGCCGAAGAACGCGAAGAGCCTGTCGAAGGTGTTCTTCGACCGCCTCCAGGTGCTGGAGGAAGGCACCCACGAGTACCAGTACGCCCGCAACACGCTCATCGAGATGAACCTCTCCCTCGTGCAGTTCGCCGCGCGCCGGTTCCGCAACCGCGGCAGCGGCGAGATGGAGGACGTCATCCAAGTCGGCACGATCGGCCTCATCAAGGCGATCGACCGGTTCGACCTGTCCCGCGAGGTCGAGTTCACCTCGTTCGCGATTCCGTACATCGTCGGCGAGATCAAGCGGTTCTTCCGCGACACCAGCTGGGCCGTCCATGTGCCCCGCCGGCTCCAGGAACTCCGCACCGAACTGGCGAAGGCCAAGGACGAACTCGCCGCCGTACTGGACCGCGACCCGACGGTGAAGGAGCTCGCGGAGCTGCTCGAACTCTCCGAGGACGCGGTGCGCGAGGGCCTGGTCGCCGCCAACGGCTACACCGCCGGCTCCCTCGACACCCCGAACGCCGACAGCGACGACGCCCCGGTCGGCGCCCGGACGGGTCGTGCGTACGCGGACATCCTCGGCGGTGACGACCCGTACATGGAACTCGTCGAGGACCTGCACGCGCTCGCCCCTCTGCTGGAGCAGCTGGACGAGCGGGAGAAGCGCATCCTGCAGATGCGTTTCGGGCAGGAGATGACGCAGGCGGAGATCGGCCGGGAACTGGACGTGTCCCAGATGCATGTCTCCCGTCTCCTGACGCGCACGCTGACGAAGCTCCGTACCGGCATGCTGACGGATCGCTGAGCGACCCGCACGGGCCGCCTGCCCGGGACGCCAGGTGCGACGCTTGGGGTAAGGCCGTTCCGGTAGCCACCGGAGGGCCGTTCTCGCTCGGACCTCACGGAGGCCTTGGATGCAGATCGCGTCGCTGCCGTACCTCGATGAGCACGCGACGGTCGTCGAGGCGGGGGCGGACGACGTCTGGCGCAGTCTCCTCGAAACCCTGGACGGGTCGTTCTCGCGTCCGCGTGCGGCCGGTTACGCGCGGCTCGTCCGCTGCGACGACCGATCCGCGTCCGGGCCGCGCCCGATCGCAGAAGGGTCGGTATTGCCGGGGTTCCGGGTGGTCGCCGCGGTCCCGGGTCAGGAGCTGGCCCTCCAGGGGCGCCATCGCTTCTCCTCGTACGCCCTCATCTTCCGTCTCGATGAGATGGGCCCCGGCCGGACGCGGTTGCGTGCCGAGAGCCGTGCGGTCTTTCCCGGTCCGGCCGGGGGCGTCTACCGGCTGCTCGTCATCGGGACGGGAGGGCATGGGGTCGGTGTGCGGCGCATGCTCTCGGGGATCGGACGCCGGGCCGAGGAGCGGAAATGGGCCCGTTCGTGACGGGGCCGTCGACTGCCCGGCGCAGGGGCCTCGTGCCGTAGGCGAGTCGTCCGCCCTGCGCAAGCACCGCACTCAGAGTGCCGGCCGACGCGCCAGGTACTCCGCCGTCCGGCTCCCCGGCGTCCGCGCCACCTCCGGCGGGCGGCCCGCGGCCACGACGCGGCCTCCCGCGTCGCCGCCTCCCGGGCCCAGGTCCAGCACCCAGTCCGCCCCGGCGACCACCCCCATGTCGTGCTCGACCACGAACACCGAGTGGCCCGCGTCCACGAGCCCGTGCAACTGGCGCATCAACAGCTCCACATCGGCCGGATGCAGCCCTGTCGTGGGCTCGTCCAGCAGATACACCGTGTGGCCACGACGGTTGCGCTGGAGCTCCGACGCCAGCTTGATGCGCTGTGCCTCGCCGCCCGACAGCTCGGTGGCGGGCTGACCGAGCCGCAGATATCCGAGGCCCACCTCCTTCAGCGTGCGCAGGCTCCGCGCCGCCGGAGCGACGTCCGCGAAGAACTCCGCGGCCGTGTCCACCGTCATGCCGAGGACGTCGGCGACGCTCCGTCCCCGGTAACGGACCTGCAGCGTCTCCTCGTTGTAGCGGGCACCGTGGCAGGTCGGGCAGGGCGTGTACGTACCGGGCAGGAACAGCAGTTCCACGGCCACGAATCCCTCGCCCTGGCAGGTCTCGCACCGGCCTCCGGCGACGTTGAACGAGAACCGCCCGGCGCGGTAACCCCGTTGCCGGGCATCGTCCGTGGCCGCGAAGACCTTCCGTACGGCGTCGAACAGACCTGTGTACGTGGCCAGGTTGGACCGTGGGGTACGGCCGATCGGCTTCTGGTCCACCTGCACGAGGCGGTCCACGATGTCCACGCCCTTGGCCTCGACGCCCGTTCCCGCGCGGGCGTCGAGGCCCAGCGCCCCGTCGCCCTCCCCGTCGTCCGTACCGCCCTGGTCCGCCGGGTCCGCGCCCAGGTGCTCGGTGAGGACACCCGCGAGCACCTGACCGATCAGCGTCGACTTTCCCGAACCCGACACGCCGGTGACCGCGGTGAAGACCCCGAGCGGCAGGTCCACGTCCAGGTCGCGCAGGTTGTGCCGGGTGATGCCGCGCAGATGCAGCCAGGCGGACGGTTCGCGCGGGGTCCGCTCCGCCCCGGTGTCCGGCTCCCCGTCGAACAGGAACCGGCGGGTCACCGATTCGGTGACGGACGCCAGCGCCTCCACCGGTCCGCTGTGCAGGACCCGGCCGCCGAGTTCGCCGGCGTGCGGACCGACGTCGACGATCCAGTCGGCCCTGCGGACCACGTCCATGTCGTGCTCGACGACGTAGACCGAGTTCCCCGCCTCCCGCAGCCGCATCAGTACGGTCAGCAGCGCTTCGGTGTCCGCGGGATGCAGACCCGCCGACGGCTCGTCCAGGACGTACACCACGCCGAACAGCCCGGATCGCAACTGGGTTGCCAGGCGCAGCCGTTGCAGCTCGCCGGGGGAAAGCGTCGGCGTCGTACGGTCCAGGCTCAGATAGCCCAGCCCCAGTGCGGTGATCACCTCGGTCCGGGCGACCAGGTCGGCGGAGAGCGTCGTGGCGATCTGCCGTTCGGGCCCTTCGGGGAGATCCGCCACCTCGCCCCGGGCGGCGGGCCGCAGCACCTCGGCGAGAGCCGTCAGCGGCATGGCGTTGAGCTGCGCGATGGTGCGTCCTGCGAAGGTGACGGCCAGTGACTCCGGGCGCAGCCGGCTGCCACCGCAGGCAGGACAGGGCGAGCTCTCCAGGAACCGTTCGGCGCGAGCCCGCAGCGCCTGGCTCTTGGAGTCGGCGAAGGTGTGCATCACATAGCGCCGGGCGCTCTGGAACGTGCCCTGATAGGGCGCCTGGATCCGGCCCGCCTCCCGCACCGGGTGCACGGTCACCACCGGCTGCTCGTCGGTGAACAGGATCCAGTCCCGGTCCTGCTGCGGGAGTTCCCGCCACGGGCGGTCGATGTCATGGCCGAGGGTCCGGGTCACATCCCGCAGGTTCTTGCCGTGCCAGGCCCCCGGCCAGGCGGCGATCGCGCCCTCGCGGATGCTCAGTGAGGGGTCGGGGACCATCAGCTCCTCGGTGGTGCGGTGCACCCTGCCCAGGCCGTGGCAGACCGGGCACGCGCCGGCCGCGGTGTTGGGGGAGAAGGCGTCGGAGTCCACCGGTTCGGCACCCGGGGGATAGGTGCCGGCCCGGGAGAAGAGCATCCGGAGCGTGTTCGACAGTGTGGTCACGGTGCCGACGTAGGAGCGGGAGGTCGCCGAACCACGCCGCTGTTCGAGGGCGACGGCCGGCGGCAGCCCGAGGATGTCGTCCACCGCGGGCGCCCCCACCTGGTGGATCAGCCGGCGGGCGTAGGGCGCGACGGACTCGAAGTAGCGCCGCTGCGCCTCCGCGTAGATCGTGCCGAAGGCGAGGGAGGACTTGCCCGACCCGGAGACTCCGGTGAAGACGGCGAGCACGTCCCGCGGGATGTCCACGTCGATGTGGCGCAGATTGTGCTCGCGGGCACCACGCACCCGTACGTACGGATCGTGGGACGAGCTGCTCATGGTTCTCCGAAGGCATCGGGGACGGGCCGTTCGCACCGCATTCGGGCGGCAGCCACGCGGCCTCTCGCCGGCTGCCCCGGCCGTGGCCGCGCCGCGCCTCCTCGACCAGTGTGCCCTCGCGTCCCTCCCTTCGCAGGCGGGGCGTACCGCCGGACCACGCGCCAGGTGGACTGCGGCGGGTTCGAGGGGCAGCAGCCGGTCCTGCGGCGACCGTGGGATACCGCCGAAATCCGGTTGCCCCGGCAGTGGGCACCCGGACGAAGATGCCTCCATGACCGACGAGGTGAACGAGCAGAACGCAGGGGACCAGTGGGACGACGATGTGCGCGCGGCGGTCGCCGGTGAGCTACGGCTGATGGACCCGGTGGTGCGCTCCGCACGGGAGTTGGCCCGGCAGTTGCTCGACCCGGACTTCGTGGAGGTCGGCGCCTCGGGACGGCGGTGGAGCTACGAGGACATGCTCGCCGCACTGCCGGAGATGGACGGAGCAGCGGAAGGCGGCCCCCGGTACGAACCCTCGGACCTCAGGGGTGTGGTGCCGGCTCCCGGGCTGGTGCACCTCACCTACGAGACCACCGTCCGCGGGGAGCGGGCGCGCCGGAGTTCGCTGTGGCGCAGGGGACATGACGGGACATGGCGGATGTTCTACCACCAGGCCACGGTCGTTCCCGCCGCCGGTCAGCGGGCGGATGAACGAAATTCATGATCTTTCGCATGATCCGGTCCTCCTGAGGTACGCGCCCTGTGTCGGGTGACTTCCTCCTGCCTTCACCCCTGTGTCGAACGGGGCCGTTCGTTTTCCACACCGCCGCGCGATGTGGCGGAAGTTCTTCCGCGCGGGCGGTGCGCCGGCCCTCGCTGCTACCTGCGTGAACAGTGATAAAGCTGTGACTGTTGAGGCGTTTGAGACGGCAGTGACGGAGGTCACGCACCCCCTCGGTGCACGGAATGACTCCTTCAGGCGTCTCTACTTATGTCAGGGGGACGTCAACGGCCCGTGTGCGAGGGCCTGTTCGTGAGCCGGTTGTGCGGCCGCTCCGATGCGATGTCCTGTCTGGCGAGCGGTATCCGGAATATGACGGTATGTGATGAAACCAATACATCCATCTCCACGTATTGCTCACCGTGAGGCCACGCAGTGGCCCCCAGACAGCCCCTTGCGGGCCAGGGAGAGAAGCATGAAACCGTTCGCGTGGACCTACGCACGGCCGGCTGCGCTGTCACCGGTGGTCGACCAGTACTCGTACGACGCTGCCCTGCAGCTGAACGTCCTGCCCGACGGGCGCCCCGCCATCATGGACAGGGCCCTGCTCGCGGCGGTGGGCACCACCACCTCGACTGCCGGCTCCGCGACCCACTTCGACGACTGACCCGACGCGCACGATGACGGTGCTGATCCTGACCTGTGAGCAGGATGTGACCGCGGACATGGTGGTGGCGGAGCTGCACAAGAGCTGCGTCCCGCTCGTACGGTTCGACCCGGGTGACATTCCCGGCGAGGGAGCCCTGTCCGCCGAATACGTACGGGGCGAGTTCCGCGGCTACCTCTCCACGGGTGGGCGGGTCGTCAGCATGGACGGACTGCGTTCCATCTGGATCCGAAGACCCGGTGAACCGGCTGCTCACGCGTCCGAGCCGTCTCCCTGGCTGTCCGCCGAGACCGGCCAGGCGCTGTACGGGATGCTGGACTCCACCACCGCGCGCTGGATGAACCATCCCGGCGCCGCCGCGCGAGCGCGCCTCAAGCCCTGGCAGCTGCGTACGGCACACCGCAGCGGCTTTCCTGTGCCGGCGACGATCATCACGACGTATCCACAGGTGGCACGGCGGTTCGCCGAGCAGTACCGGCACGTCGTGGTGAAAGCCGTGTCGGGCAAGCCGCCGGCCGATCCGCCGATGGCGCTGCCCACGACCCTCGTACCGCCGGACGCGGACTTCTCCGGGGTGGCCGCGGGCCCCACACTGCTTCAGCGCTACATCACCAAGGCCGCCGACATCCGGCTGACCAGCGTCGGCGACGAGCTGTTCGCCGCCCGCAAGGTCGCCGAGCCCGGACAGGTGGACGGCCGGTACGGGGAGACCGGCCACGACTGGAAGCCCGTCGACGTGCCGCCTCGCGTCGCGCGGGCCGTTGCCACGTACAAGGACATGGCCGGCCTTGCTTACGGTGCCTTCGATTTCGCCGAGGACGGCGACGGGACGTGGTGGTTCCTGGAATGCAATCAAGGCGGCCAGTTCGGCTTCATCGAACTCCAGACCGAACAGCCGATCGCCGCGGCGGTGGCCGCCTGGCTGGGCGCTGAGGCATGACGTCCCGCCCGGAGCCGGGCGCGGCCCAGCGAGGTGCGGCCCGGTGCACACCGGCGGACGAACTGTGCCGTGTAGGCCCCCGAAGGTCGGGCAGATGAGGTGTACGCACAACAACGGGGGATGCGAAAGGGCAGGGTACGCCTGTGACCGCTGACGAGGTGACAGCCGGCAGGGAGCGTGGAGACGTCGTGCCGCGACCGGTTCCGACGACGGCTGCCGACGCACGGGACGAGGTTCAGAGACTGCTGGGCGACTGGTTCCGCCGCGCCCGGCAGGGCGTGGCCGACGAGGTCGTGCTCGCGGACGCGCTGCTGGTCACCACCGAACTGGTGACCAATGCGATCCGGCACGGCGGCGGCCTGTCCGCCTTCCAGGCCGACCTGACCGAGAGAGGTCTGCGCGTCACGGTCGGTGACCGTAGCGAGGTTCCGCCCACGGTCATCACCCCGACGAACGCCGAGGGGACGGTGCGGGTGGGCGGCTACGGCTGGCCGCTGATCCGCCGACTCGCCCGCGACATCGCCGTCATCCCCCGCTCCGGCGGCAAGATCATCAGCGTTCTGGTGCCCCTGCCGCAAACACCCGGGGCCTGACGGCCGCCCGCCCCCGTGGCCCTCGGTCGTCACTCGATGTCACGCGCGGGCGCTCGTGGTGATGAGCGACCGCCGTCGCGCACCGGCCCATGCGGTACGGGACGCGCGCCGGACGCTCTCCGTGGCAGCTGCCCGTACGGGCCCCGACACCCGTGCCCACAGCCCGAGTTCACGGTTCGAACACAGCGCCGTCATCTCGATGACGGCCACACGTCGCTGCTTCGCCGGATGCTCCTGACGGACCATCGGCATGTCCCCGACATCTCCTGTCCCCGACATCTAAGGAAGCGCCCGTGAGACTGAACCGTTCTCCCCGCACGACGGCCGGCGCCGCCCTGGGCACCGCGCTGTTGGCGCTCCTCGTCCCGTCCTCCGCGCAGGCGGTCCCGTCGGCCCTGCCGACCGTCACCCCCTCCGCCGAGACCGCACCTCTCCACGACGACGAGGCGGGCGGCAACGCCAACGCCGACGACCCGGCGATCTGGCGCAACGACGCCCACCCCGACCGCAGTCTGGTGGTCGCCACGGCGAAGGAGGGCGGTCTGCGGGTCTACGACCTGAAGGCCGACCTGGTTCAGTCGATCGCCGCACCCGCCCCGCCCTCGGAGGGCGCCGCGCCCGGCCGGTTCAACAACGTCGACCTCGTCTCCGGGCTGCGCACCCCCACCGGCCGCGCCGACATCGCCGTGGTGACCGACCGGGGCCGCGACCGGCTGCGCGTCTACCGCATCGATCCCTCCCGCCCGGGCCGCCCACTGGCCGACGTCACCGACCCGGCCGCCGCGCCCGTGTTCTCGGCGAGCGAGTCCGAGGTCGACGACCAGCGGACCGCCTACGGTCTGGCCACCTGGACCGACCGGCGCACGGGGCGTTCGTACGCCCTGGTCAGCCGACGGAGCGAAACCGCCGTCGCGCTGCTGGAGCTCCGCCCGACGGCCGCCGGCACCATCGGCTACCGGAAGATCCGCACGATCGAGCTCCCGGCGTCCCACCGGCTGCCCAACGGCACGAAGTGGACCCCCTGCGGCGAGCCCGGTGAACTGCCCCAGGTCGAGGGCATGGTCGTCGACCCCGCGGCCGGTGTCCTCTACGCGGGCCAGGAGGACGTCGGTATCTGGCGGATGCGCGCCGATCTGTCCGGCAAGCCCGTACTCGTCGACAAGGTGCGGGAGTTCGGCGTTCCCGGCGTGTACGACGAGGAGACCGAGGAGTGCACACCCGGCGCCGATCCGGGGTACGGGGGCAAGCACCTGTCGGCCGACGTGGAAGGGCTCACGCTGTTCCAGGAGCGTGACGGCGACGGCTATCTGCTGGCGTCCAGCCAGGGCGACAACACTTTCGCGCTCTACGACCGGGAGATCTCCGAGCACAACGCGTACGAGGGCGGCTTCCGGGTCGGTGCCGCCTCCGCCACGCTCGACGGCAGCGAGGTGTGCGACGGAGCGGCCGTGATGAACGAACCGCTCGGCCGGCGTTACCCCCGCGGCCTTCTCGTCGTCCAGGACGGCCAGGAGACGCCCGCCGCACCGGACGGTGAGGGCGGCGAACGGGAGACGACCGGCTTCAAGTTCGTCGATCTCGGCGCGGTGGTGGACGCCACCGACATGTGAGGACAGGCCGTAGGCCTTCCGGCCCGCATCAGGCGGCATCGCCCGGTGCGGGCCACGTATGAGGCAGGCGCGAGCGGGTACCGCGACACTCCGAACACCGCACGGACGGAGGACGCGTGTCCAAGAATGTCTTCGTACTCGGCCTGGACGAGGCCAACCTGCCCACGCTGCACGGCATACCGGACGCCGCGTCGCTGCGTTTCCACCCCCTGCTGACCGTCGAAGAGCTCCAGGACGGCGAAGTCTCGGTGGCGGAGCTCCTGGAGAAGGCGCAGGCCGTGCTCGACGCCTTCGACGGGAGCATCGACGCGATCGTCGGCTACTGGGACTTCCCGGTCAGCACCCTCGTGCCGATCCTCAGTGAGCGGTACGGCACCCGGAGCACCGGTCTGGAATCGGTCGTCAAGTGCGAGCACAAGTACTGGAGCAGGCTCGAACAGCAGAAGGTGACCGACAGGCACCCGCGGTTCGGTCGGGTCGACCTCGAGGCCGAGGACCCGCGGCCGCCCGAGGGCGTGCGGTTCCCGATGTGGCTCAAGCCCGCGCTCGCGTACTCCTCCGAACTCGCCTTCGGCGTCAAGAACGAGGAGGAGTTCCGGACGGCCGTCGCCGAGATCCGCGAGGGCATATCGCGCGTCGGCCGCCCCTTCGAGTACATCCTGGACCGGCTCGACCTCCCGCCCGAGATGGACGGTGTCGGCGGCGAGGTGTGCCTGGCCGAGGAGGAGATGTCCGGGGTCCAGGTCGCGGTGGAGGGATACGTCCACGAGGGCCAGGTCACTGTCTACGGCGTGCTCGACTCGATCAACTACCCCGGTTCCTCCTGCTTCCTGCGCCACCAGTACCCCTCCACGCTCCCCGAGCCGGTGATCAGGCAGCTGCACGAGGTCACCGAGCGGGTGATGCGGCAGATCGGCTTCGCCTCGGCGACCTTCAGCGTGGAGTACTTCTACGATCCCCAGACCTCGGAGATCAGCCTCCTGGAGATCAATCCGCGCCACTCCCAGTCGCACGCGGAGCTCTTCCAGTACGTCGACGGCGTGCCCAACCATCACTCCATGGTCCGCCTCGCACTCGGCGAGGACCCCCGGATACCGCACCGGGCGGGCGAGTACGCGATGGCCGCGAAGTGGTACCACCGCTGGTTCGCCGACGGGGTCGTGCACGACGTGCCGACGCCCGACGATCTCCGGCGCATCGAACGGGAGATCCCGGGCATACGTGTCGACATCGTGCCCGCGGAGGGTGAGCGGCTGTCGGAGATGTCCGGCCAGGACAGCTACAGCTACGAACTGGCCCACATCTTCACCGGCGGCGACGACGAGCAGGACCTGCGGGACAAGTACGACCGCTGTGTGGCGGCGCTGGGACTCACCTTCGACGAGACCGCGCCGGGCGGCCGGGACGAGAAGAACGCCTGAACCGGCCGGCCACCCAGGGGGCGAGCAGCGAGGAAGGAGCACCACGGCCACATGCGACACGTGACCCAACTGCCGTACGCGACAAAGGAAGAAGAGCACGTCGTCATCCCCGTCTCCGACGGCGTCGAACTCTCGGCGCGCATCTGGCGACCCACGTCGTCGGACAGCGAGCCGGTGCCCGCGGTGCTCGAATACATCCCGTACCGCAAGCGGGACCTCACCGCGGTCCGCGACTCGATGCACCATCCGTACATCGCGGGACACGGATACGCCTGTGTACGCGTCGATCTGCGCGGCACCGGCGATTCCGAGGGGGTGCTCAGGGACGAGTACCTCGAAGTGGAACAGACCGATGCGGAGGACATCCTCGCCTGGCTCGCGCAGCAGCCGTGGTGCGACGGCAACACCGGGATGATGGGGATCTCCTGGGGAGCGTTCGCGGCGCTCCAGGTCGCCGCACGCCGCCCACCGAGCCTGCGGGCCATTGTCATCGCGTCGTTCACCGACGACCGGCACTCCGACGACATGCACTACATGGGCGGAGCGCTGCTCTCCGACAATCTTGCCGAGGCGGGCACGATGTTCGCCTACGGAACCTGCCCGCCGGACCCGGCGGTGGTCGGCGACCGCTGGCGGGAGATGTGGCACGAACGGCTCGAACACACCCGTCCCTGGGTCCTCGAATGGCTGCGCCACCAGCGCCGCGACGACTACTGGCGGCATGCGTCGGTGTGCGAGGACTACGACGCGATCCAGTGCCCGGTCCTCGCCTCCAGCGGCTGGGCCGACGGCTACTCCAACGCCGTCACGCGGCTGCTGGGCAACCTGGACGTCCCCCGCAAGGGACTGATCGGCCCGTGGTCGCACAAGTTCCCGCACCTGGGCGAGCCGGGCCCCGCCATCGGCTATCTCCAGGAGGTCGTGCGGTGGTGGGACCACTGGCTCAAGGGCGCCGACAACGGCGTGATGGACGGACCCATGCTGCAGACCTGGATGCAGGAGAGCGTCCCGCCGTCCACGTCGTACGAGGAACGGCCGGGCCGCTGGGTCGGCGAACCCGACTGGCCCTCCCCGCACATCGAGCCGGTCACCCACCCGCTCACCCGGCACCGGATCGGGCCGCCCGGTGCGGCATCCGGCGAGGTGCCCGAGGGGGGCGAGGCGGAGCCGATGACCGTCCAGTCGCCCCTGTCGGTGGGCCAGTTCGCGGGCAAGTGGGCCTCCTACAACGCGCCGCCCGACCTGCCCTACGACCAGCGTGAGGAGGACGGGGGCTCCCTGGTCTTCGACACCGACCCGCTGACCGAACCGCTGGAGATCCTCGGGTCGCCGACCGTCGAACTGGACCTCGCTGTCAGCGAGCCCGTCGCGATGGTGGCGGCACGCCTGTCCGACGTGAGTCCCGACGGCCGCGCCACCCGTGTCTCCTACGGCCTGCTGAACCTCACCCGCCGGGACAGCACCGAGGCCCCCGAGGAACTGGTACCGGGCCGCCGCTACCGTGCCACGGTCCACCTCAACGGAGTGGCGCAGGCCTTCCCTCCGGGGCACCGGGTCCGTCTTTCTCTGTCCACCTCGTACTGGCCGCTCGCCTGGCCGCCGCCGAAGCCCGCCCTGCTGAGCGTCCACGAAGGCTCCAGCACACTGACACTGCCGGTGCGTCCGACGGAAGAGCCGGACGAGATGCCGCGCAGCCCCTTCGGCGAGCCCGAGGGGACCCCGCCCGTCGCGTCGACCCGGCTCACACCCCCGGAGCAGCGCTGGGAGGTCAAGCGCGACCTCGTCGACTACCGGGCGGAACTGGAGATCGTGAAGGACCGGGGCATGGTCCGCATCGAGGACATCGGCCTCGATGTCGGCTGTCGCGCCCACGAGCGCTACGCGGCCGTCGCCGACGACTTCACCTCGGTCAGCGGCGAGACGACCTGGACCATGCGCTTCCGCCGGGACGACTGGGACGTGCGGGTCGTCACGCGTACGCGCCTCACGTCGGACGAGACCGACTTCCACGTCGACGCCACCCTGGACGGATACGAGGGTGACACGCGGGTGTTCTCACGCACATGGAACGAGAGCGTGCCACGCGACCTGCTGTAGCCGGTGCTCGGGAGGCCGCCGGACGCGTGGCGCGATCAGAAGCCGTGACGACGGTCGCCGAGTACCCGCTCGGCGACCTCCCGCTCCATCTCCGGGGAGAAGATCCTGCGGCGGGCCGCGACGGCCCGGCGGGTCTCGTCCGCGGTCAGATCGGCGTTGACGGCCGCGCCCGCCCGCACGCCCGCGGCGGCGGCGCCGACGACCTGATCGGTCAGGTTGACGACATTGCCGGCCGCCCACACTCCGGGGACGTCCGTCGCCCCGGTCGGATCCGCGGCGATGTGGCTGCCGATGACGACACCGTTCACCTCCTGCTCGGTCGGTCGCAGCCCGAGCCCGCCCAGCAGATCGGCGCGCGCGGTGAACCGCGGGGCGACGACGAGGGCCCGGCGCGCGATGACATGGCCGTCGGCGAGCCGTACCCCGCTGAGCCGGCCCTCCGTCGTCTCCACAGCCGTCACCTCCCCGTCGATCACGGCGATGTCCCGGGCGGCAAGCTGCTCGTACTGCTCGGAATCCGGCTCGGGCGCCGTGTGCAGAAAGAGGGTCACGTCGTTGCTCCACTGCCGCCACATCAAGGCCTGGTGCACGGCGAGGGGACCCGTCGCGAGAATGCCGATCGCCTGGTCGCTCACCTCCCAGCCGTGGCAGTACGGGCAGTGGAGGACCTCGCGGCCCCAGCGGTCGGCCAGGCCGGGGATGTCGGGGAGTTCGTCGACGAGGCCCGTGGTGACCAGGAGCCGCTTCCCCAGGGCCGCCGTGCCGTCGTCGAGGGTGACGCGGAAGTCACCGCCCGCCAGGCGCTCGGCGTCCACGACCTGGGCTTCGACGATCTCGCCGCCGTACCCGGTGACCTCGTCGCGCCCCATGGCCAGCAGTTGAAGGGGCGGCACGCCGTCGCGGGTGAGAAAGCCGTGGGCGTGCGCCGCCGGTGCGTTACGGGGCCTCCGCCCGTCGATCACCAGTACCGAACGCCGGGCCCTGGCGAGGGTCAGTGCCCCGCTGAGTCCGGCGGCGCCCCCACCGATGACGACGACGTCGTAGCGGTGGCCGTTCGCTGTCCCGGGTGATGTCCGCATCGTTCGCTCCTTCGTGTCCCCGTACCTCCGTACCAGGCCGATGATGGAGCTGTACCGCACAGAATGACAAACGTCTTTGCTGTATTGGCAACTCTGGAAGGGCTGACCGACCCGGATCAGTCGCCGGGACCCGGGTCCGGCCGCACCGCGTCTTCGATGCCCGCCCTCGCGGCCTCCAGCTGCGCCGCGAACGCTATGCCCAGGAACAGCGCCACGCCGGTCACATTGGCCCACAGCAACAGCGCGACGAATGCCGTCAGGGGGCCGTACACCGCACCGAAGGAACCGCTCTCGCCGATGTAGAGGGCGAGGAGCCAGGTGGCCGTGACCCACAGGATCAGATGAATGCCCGACCCGAACGCGAGCCAGGTGTAGCCCGGCTGGTCGCGGCGCGGCGACCAGCGGAAGATGACGGCCGACGCGACGCCGGCGAGCAGCACACCCACCGGGACGTGCAAGGGCCGCCACCAGTCCAGCAGGGACGGCGACCAGCCCATGGCCTCCACCACGGCCGCGCCGACGTCCTGTCCGGCGACGATCGCAAGGAAGCCACCGCCGAGCGGCAGCCCCGCGAAGAGGGCGAGGACGACGCCCCTGCCGTACTTGCGCAGGAACGGGCGGTCGCGCTCGATCCCGTAGATGCGGTTGCAGCCCCGTTCGATCTGCCCCATCGCCGAGGCCAGATTGACCACCGCGAAACCGAGGCCGAGCCACATGGCGACAGCGCCGGCCCGGTCCGCGTCCGCGCTGCGCCGGGTGTCCGCGAGTGCCTGCTGGATGAGGTCGGAACTCGCACCGGGCACGATCCTGCCCAGCGTCAGATCCACGATCCGGCCCACGCTCTCCGTGTGCAGCGTGGTGGCCACGCCCACGAGCGCGATGACGAACGGCACGATGCCCAGCACGACCTGGTAGCCGAGCGAGCGCGACGAACTGAAGCCGTCCGCGTAACGGAAGCGGGCGAACGCGTCGAGGAACAGCTTGCGCCCGCCGTAGTGGCGCAGCGCGGCGAAGGCCTCGTCCCCGGAGAGCTCCTCGCCCACCATGTCCCGCGTCTGCGGCACATGCACCGCTGTTCCCATGGTCCGCCTCCACCCCCGCCCCTGAAGGCGAAGCTCCTGGTCCGCTGCACATCGTCCCTCGTCATCGGCTTCCCCGAAGACCGCGGAATCCTCGCACGGAGGCGACGTTGCCTCGCGGGCACCCGGGGATCAGCGGTTGCCGTACGCAGAGAGGGGACAGCCGGCAGCGATCGCGGAGTTGAGGGTGGGGCAGGCCGGCCCAGGAGGTGCGCGCCGACGACCGGGCGGGGCGACGCTGCGGGCCGCGCGGCCGCCCCGCGCCGGACAACGGCGTCAGCGAGCGGGGCGGCGGCCCGTACGGCGCCAGCGCAGTGCCGCGTAGACCAGATCGACCAGCAGGACGAGGGCGCCGATGACCAGCAGATAGGCAAGCCCCTCGGCCGCGACGCCGATGATGCCCAGCACGAGGGCCACGATGACCACGAACAGGACCAGAGCCATGGCGTGACTTTCTGAGAGAAGACGGAGCGGGTCAGCGGCGCGCGAGCTGACGTTCGCCGCCTGCGCCCGGCTGGTAGGGCAGTTCGTAGTGCTCGAAGATCCCCTTCTCGTCCTCGGCGGGGAGCACGTCGTCGGTTCCGATCGACGGCGCGTCCTTCACCAGGGACTTGGGATACGCGACCCGCACATACTCGGGCCCGACCACGGCGCCCGCCAACGGCACGAACACGAGCCGGTGCCGCGTCGGCAGCCCGACGAGAACCGTCGCCACCGCCGGCTCGTCGGTCCTCGTGTCGACGTAGACGGCCTCCAGGGATCCGATCTTGCGCCCGTCGGGGTCGATCACGCCGTGGGTGCGCCATTCCCGGATGTCTGCACTCTTGATCACGTCGGTTCTCCTCGTCTCACCCCCGTGCCGCGGGGGATCGTTCAGTGGCACCGCACCGGTGATCCTTGCGCACGAGGAAGCCGTACGACGCGAACGCCACCCCGGCAGGGGTGACGGCCGAGGCGGCGACGCCGATCGGGCTCCTGCTCTCTCGTGTGACCGCTCGACGCGGATCCACGCCACCGGGCGGCACGAAGACACCAGGGAAAGCAACCTGGTTGGCGCGGGGAGGGGCGCCGCAACGCCGGATCGCCGCCGCCCTGTTTCGCGGGCGGCGGCGATCCGGCGTTGTGTCTGTCAGCTGTCGCCGGCGGGCCCTGCCGCCTTCTGACGGCGGAACAGGGCGGCAGTGGCCAGCACCGCGGCGAGTGCCACGCAGCTCACCGCCGTCACATCCGCCCAGACGAAGGTCTCACCGAGCGTGTTGCCGAGGACGTCGACGGCGCCGAAGCCCGACGTCGAGTAGACGGCGAGGACCCCAATGGCCGTGGCGGCGGCCGCCGCCCAGGTCCCCACCGACTCCTGCACGGCGAGCCAGATGCCGAACACGAGGCACAGGACGGCGATGGCCGGCGACACCACGTCCGCGTACCCGCCCTCGCGCAGGGCTCCGAGATCCATCGGGACGTGGATCACGCCGCACCCCAACAGGGCCAGTGCCGCGGCCCAGCGCGGGAGCGAGCGCACGACCGACGAGCCGTTGCGGGCAGGGGTGGCCGCCTCGGCGGGCGGCGTGAACGGCGCGGTCGTCGGGATGGAGAGAGGTGGGACGAGAACCGGCAGAGCGGTACCGGCAGACGCCATGAGCGTCGGCGCGGTCGTGCGCACCGTGACGGGCCGGGTGGCGACCTGCGTGGCGGGGCGTTCCGCCACCTGTGTGGCGGTCGCGGCGCCGACGTGCACGGCGGGCCAGCCCTCGCCCGTGGCGAAGTGGGTGGTGTCGTGGACACCGGGGAGTTCGTCGAAGGCGGGGGGAAAGGCGGGGGAAAGAACGGCCGCCGACGGCTCGTCCGCGCCGGACGGCGCGTGGGGGTCCGCGCCGAACTCCGTGCCGAACTCCGTACTGAGGGGCGCTTGTGGCTCCGTGCCGAACGGCGTGCTGGGCGGCTCGTGCGGCTTCGTGTCGAACGGCGTGCTGAGCGGCTCCTGCGGCTCTGTGCCGAACGGTGCGCTCTGCGGCTCTGTGCCGAACGGTGCCTCGGTCCCCGTGTCGGCCTCCGTGGCCTCCGTAGTGGACTCCGGGCGGGGCTCGGTGCCGGACTCCGGGCGAGGCTGGTTGCCGGACTCCGCACCGGGCACGGTCATCGACCCCGTGCCGCTCCGCGTGCCGTGGTCCATACCGAGGATCGCCACCAGTTCGGCGACGTCCTCGATCGACCTGCCCATGGCTGCCGCGCGAAGCGTCGTACCGGCCTCGCCGGTGTCGTGGGGCGTCTCGTTGAGCAGAGTGACCAGCTGGCGGACCTCTTCCAGAGGACGGGCGACCGCGGCGGCGCGCAGTGCTTCGTCGCCGGGACGCGACAGTTCACCGGTCCGGTTCAGCAGACTGACGAGTGCTGCGACCTCGTCCAGGGGACGGTGCGTCGCCGCGGTCCACAGGAGGGTGCGTATCGGCTCGTCGTTGCTGCTCGCGGTCGCATCCGGTCGTCCCGCGGGGAAGGGACCCGTCCGACCCGTGGAACCGTCGTCGGAACGGTCCTCCGGGGAGGGGGTGGGTTCAAAGGACATGGCGGGCTCCCTGTGCCAGATTCCACGGTGACGGCACCGTGATGGCCTCTGTGCGCCATGAGGCGCACGCTTCGCTTCATCCAAACGCGAGGTCAGGGCGTTCCGCCATCCGGGACCGGCATTCGGGGGGTGGCCGGCGGCCGCGGCGACGTACGGCATGAACAAGGGCCGGACCGGTCGGCCGGTCCGGCCCTCGCGCGGAGCCTGCTGACCGGCTGTCAGGGCGTCTTGGGACCCGTCCAGCCGGCCGTCACATGCGCTATCCGCACCCGCTGCGGATGGTCACCGACGTCCACGGACGCCACCTTCCGGCCCGTGGCGAAGTCGATCGCCGTCACGCGGTCGGCGCCGGCCTCGGAGATGACACAGGAGGCCCCGTCACCGCTGACGGTCGCCCAGTACGGCTTGGAGGCCGTCACCAGAGGCCCCTCCTGAAGCGTGGCCCTGTCGACGACCGTGGCGTAGTCGTCCATCGTCCCGGCGACGCAGAGTTTGTCGCCCGCGGGGCTCATCGACATCCCGTGGTGGCGGGAGTCGTTGACCCAGGTCGTACGGTCCTCGCTGGTCGCCGGGTTCTTCGGCAGCGTCTTGAGGCGGGTGATCCTGTCGGAGGCGATGTCGTACTCGAGGAAGCCGTTGAAGAAGGAGACCTGGAAGTACAGCTTCGACTCGTCCGGTGTGAAGGCGACCGGCCGTACCGAGTCCGACAGGTCCTTGCGGCCGAAGGCGTCGAGACGGGCCCGCATGTCGATCACCTTGACCTCCTTGAAGGTCTCGGTGTCGACGACCGTGATGCGCCGGTCGCCCTTCGTCCAGTCCATCAGCGGGTCGTCCAGCGCGGTGTTGACCTCGCCGATCGACATGTTCCACAAGTACCGGCCACCGCCGGTGAAGACGTTCTCGTGGGGCTTGTCGCCGGTCTTGAACGAGCCCAGTTGCCTGCCCGTCCGGATGTCGAGCACGTGGACGGTGTTCGACGTCGATGCCGACACGGCGACGCGTGTGCCGTCGGGCGAGACCGCCATGTGGTCGGAGCGGAAACCGGAGACGGGGAAGCGCCAGTTGATGCGTCCGGTGGCGAGGTCGATCGACACGACGTCCGCGAAGCTCGGGCGCGAGACGACCATCGCCGTGCCGTCCGGTGTGGCGTACATGTCGTCGACGAACTGGTCGTGGCCCTCACCGGGGCCGCTGCGGATACCGAGGAAGAACACGAGCTTCAGCGGGTTGAGGTAGATCTCCGTCAGGCGCTGGTCCTTGTCCGGGATGACATTGATCCTGCCGATCCTGGCGAAGTCGCCGCGGGCCTTGATGACATCGGCGGTGCCGTCCCAGTTGTTGCCGACGAACATCACCTGCTGGAGGCCCGGGTCAGGGGCCTGGGTGGCGGTGGAGGCCTTGGGCGACGCCGGGGCGGCAAGTGCCGTGGCCGAGCCGGTGACCGTCAGGGCGACGACGGTCGCGAGGGCGCCGAGCGTGCGCAGTAACGGGCGCCGCGAGAAGGCGGCCGAGGGTGTGTCGCGCCAGGGATTCCGTCGTGCGGGCAGAGACATCTGCGGTCCTTTCCGTGGGGGCGGGTCGGGCCTTGCGATGCTGGGAGAATCTGAATACGCATGACTTCAGATTGAGCTACTGGAAAGTAACGACAGGCGGCCCACGCCACAAGAGTCGTGACAGGAGAAAATGGCCGGGACGTCAGCGGGGGAGGCACAGTGGCCGGCAGGCTGAGACAACCGACCGGCCGCTACGGAGGCAGGTCGGCGGAGGAGCGCCGGGCCGACCGGCGACGGCGATTCCTGACCGCGGGGCTCCAGCTCTTCGGGGACAGCCCCGGCTACCGGGCCACGACCGTCTCGGCCCTGAGCGAGGCGGCGGGCCTGTCCACGCGTCAGTTCTACGAGGAGTTCCGCACGCTGGAGGACGTGTTGGCCGCCGTCCACCTCCAGGTCAACGACTGGGCGGAGGCGGCGGCCGTCGCCGCGCTCGCGGACGCGGAGGGCCGGCCCATGGCGGAGCGGGCCGCGGCCGCCTTCCGCGCGTATGCGGCCGATGTCACCGGCGACCCCCGGCGTATCCGCATTTCGTTCGTCGAGATCATCGGTGTCAGCCCGCGGTTGGAGGAGCAACGGCTGAACCGGCGTTCACGCTGGGTCGACCTCATCTGCGCCGAGGCGACCGCGGCGGCCGAGCGCGGCGAAGCGGCGGCGCGCGACTACCGCATCGCCGCCGCGGCGTTCATCGGCAGTGTGAACGGACTGCTCCACGACTGGAGTGCCGGGCGGGTCGATGCGACACTCGATCAGGTCGTGGACGAGCTGGTGCGGATCCTGCTGGGAATCATGCGGCCGGGGGCGGCCGACCCGACCGGCCGCTGACCCGGCCGCCGGCCGACCACCCCGGCCCCGCAGCGCCGGACCGTCGCCGTCCCCCGCGCCTCAGTCACGCGTGGCCAGGTCCTCGAAGTATGCCTTCTGCGCCGGGTAGTAGTCGTCGAACGCCGGCGCCGCCGTGCCGTCGCGCGAGGCGACCAGATTGTCGAGGTAGTACTCCCAGCCGGGCCCCATCTCGCCGATGCCCTGGTCGGACCTGAGGTGGTGGATCAGCTGGAGTTCCGTGGTCCCGTCCGACTCGGACAGCCGCAGCTCCATGTGCCAGGCGCCCGCCTCGTCCGTCGTGGTGAGGGCAAGGTGCCGCGGGGGCTCGCACGCGTCGATGTGCGCGTCGAACCACGGCGCCCCTTCCTCGAACGACATCCGGACCTTGATCGTGCGTCCGGGTGCGGCGTCGCCCTCCCAGGGCCCGAACCAGCGGGCGGTGCGCTCGGGCTCGGTGACGCTCGCCCAGACGTCGTCGATGGGCGCCCGCATGGTGCGGGTGACCACCAGATCGCTGCCGTCGGCGGTACGCAGGAGCCGGCCGGTGGGTGTGGGGTTCATGCGGTGTCCTCTGTGCGTTCGACGGATTCTGGGACGGGCTGTCCGGTGCGCTCGCGCCGGGTGCGCTCACGGGTGGTGCGGCGGACCTCGGTCTCCAGCGCGTCGAGCCGGTGCTCCCAGCCCTCCGGGGCCCGGAGAGCCGTGATCCACTCGGCGACCTCGTCGAGCGGCGCGGTGTCGAGCCGGTAGAACCGCTGTCTGCCGACCAGTTCGTCGTGCACCAGGCCGCTCTCGCGCAGGACACGCAGATGACGGCTGACGGCCGGACGGCTGATCGTGAACCTCCGCGCGATGTCGCCGGCGGTGAGCGCGGTACCGCGCAGCATGACGAGGATCTCCCGGCGCACCGGGTCGGCGATCGCCTCTGCCACCTCGTTCATGGAAAAAGCGTAACCCATCGGTTACGGGTTTTCCAGGCGGCCGGCAAGCACGGGGGAGGGCGGCGGCATCAGACCCTGGCCGGGAACGAATGGTGCTCGTGCGTGACGACCCAGCGGCCGGCCTCCTTGCGCAGCCCGATCGTCAGACGCAGCCGGCCCCCGGGGTCCTTCCGCAACTCCTCCTCGGTGCCGCAGCGCAGCAGCGCGTGCGCGAAGGCGACGTCGTCCCCGGCCGTGATGTCGAGCGAGAGGAGATCGAAGCAGGCACCCAGCTGCTGCCAGACGAAGAACGGCGGCCAGGTCTCCCGGTAGCGGTCGATGCCCCGGACGCCGTCGTCCGGCGGTGGTACGTCGAACATGACGATGTCGTCGGCGTGGTCGGCGAGGACACCCTCGATATCGCCCTCGTGCGCGGCCTTCGCCCAGCGTTCGATCAGTGTCCGGATCTGTGTCTCGTCGTCGGTCATGACCTCGTTCCCTTCCGGTCCGGGTTCCTTTCCGGGCGTGTCCATGGACGGCACGCTCGCACTCCTGCACAGAGGCAGACCGTCGCGACGCGCGCGATTCATTGCCCGACCCGCCCTTCGTGGTCCGACAGCCCGACCCGCCCTTCGTGGTCCGACAGCCCGGCCGGGCGCCGGTGCGATGACCGCCGCTCGGCGTCGTGGGTGAGGAGGTCGAGGGCCTCGCGGTACGCCGCCGTGGCCTCGTCGTCCCGGCCCGGCCGGCGCAGCAGGTCGGCCCGTGGCGCCGGCAGCAGGTGGTACCCCCAGCGTTCCACCGTCGGCCAGGTTGTCCACCAGGGCCGGGCCCGCCGCCGGTCCGCAGTTCATGGCGATGGCGATGGCCCGGTTCGGCGGGGCCGCCCCACCGCGCCGGCGTCGACCCCGCGCCCGCGTCCACCCCCCGGCCGCGTCACCCCGCGGTTACCTCACGACGCCGTGCGGACGACGAGCTTGCCCACCTTCCTGCCCTGCTCCAGGTCGTCGTGAGCGGTTCTGATCTCGTCCAGCGCGTAGACGTGGACGGGACCGGTAGTGATGTCGCCGTTGGCAATGCGGTCGAGATGGCCTTGCAGCACCTCGGCCGGCAGGTCGGCGGCCTCGCCTCCGTAGCCGGTCAGCCGGACGCCGTTCGGCAGGTAGCCGATGGGATAGAAGTCGGGCACGGTCCACTGGTTCGACAGCATGCCCGCGAAGCAGACGGTGCCATGGACGCGGGTGGCGGCGAGGGTGTCGGGCAGCGTGGGTGTGCCGACCAGCTCCAGGGCGGCATGGACGCCCTCGGGAAGGATCTTCCGTACCTGGTCGGCGATGCTGCCGTCGTCGACCAGCGGATGATCGACACCATGGGCGGCGAGGTCGTCGAGGCGACTCGGGCTGCGGGTCGTCGCCAGCACGGTCGCGCCGAGCTGCTTCGCCAGACCGGTGGTGGCCAGCCCGAGCGCCGAGGTGCCGCCCCGGATCAGCAGCGTCTGCCCGGGCCGGAGGTCCAGGCCCGTGGTCAGTGATCCGTACGCGGTCTGGAGGGTCTCCGGGACGGCGCCGAGGATCTCCCACGGAAGGTCCGAGCGGAACGGGATCACCTGCGACCGGGGCACCACGGTGTACTCGGCGTATCCGCCGTCGTACGTACGGCCCATGCCGCCCATCATGGTGGCCACCTGAGTGCCCCGCGGCAGTCGACCGTCCGGGTCGGCGTCCACCGTCCCCGTCGCCTCGATGCCGAGCACGCGGGGGAAGGTCACCCCTTCGGCGAGGCCGAGGCGTGTGTGCAGTTCCGACCGGTTCAGCCCGAACGCCTCGACCTTGATCCGCACATGGCCGGGGCCCGGCTCGGGGACCGGGAGGCGGCGCAGGTGCAGGTGGTCCACCGGCCCCGGTGCATCGAGCACCACGGCGTTCATCATTGCGTCCACGACGTCCTCCAGTGATCCATCGGCCCGGCCATGGTGGACCGGTGGCGTACGGCCGCGCCACTGGCACGGCCGTACGCCGCCGAGGGCAGGCGGGAATCTCGCCTCAGGAGGCCTGGGCCGACCGCAGTTGAGCGTCACCCCAGTCCGCGTGGTCGAAGTTGATGCCGTCTCCGCCGTCCGTCGCGCGGAGCGTCAGCCGTCGTACACCCGTGACGTCGACATCGATCGGATGCGCGGCGTCGGCGCGGCTCAGTACGCCCGTTGTCGCCAGCACCCGCCCGTCACCGATGACCTGGAAGACCACCGTGCCCTCGCCGCTGACCTCGTCGTCGATGCCGACCTGCGCGGTGAACCGGTCGTACGCCCCGTCGATGTCGACCGCGACCTCGCCCTCGGCATGCATGCCGAGCCCCTTGTCGTACGACGCCCGGCGGATGGTCAACGGGCCTCCGTCGCCCGCGCTGTTCTCGCCGTTGGACAGGTCGCGCTCGACGGGTCCCCAGCCGTTGCGCTCGGTGGCGAACGGCAGATCGCTCACAAAGTCGACCCCGGGCGGGGACACGAAGACGCGTACGGTCCTCAGCGAACGCAGCGGGGGAGTACGGGGCGAGGCCCCTGGAGCCCGGTACTCCGCCGTCACCACCACGTCGTGGTTGCCGTATGCGGCGTCCTTCGGCACCTGCACCGTCCAGTTCGCATCGAGCGTGCTGCCTGTGGGCAGCTGTTCCGCCTCGGCGCCCGCGCCCCGGACCGTCCAGCCGCTGGGCGCGCTCGCCGTGAGCCGGACGTTCGCGGCGGGGCCGAACTCCTCGATGAGGAACCGGCCGTCGACCGCCACGCTCCCTCCCGGGTCCGCCTCCGCCTTCTGCGGCGTCGCTGTCAGGGAGGTCAGCGGCGCACGGCGGACCGGCTCGTCGCAGGTGGTGCGCCCGGGCCTGTCCCGGCAGACCAGCGCGGCGAATCCGCCGTTGCGCAGGGTCGGGACCGACAGCGTGTCGCGTCGGTCGACGATCCGGGACTCGCGGACCAGCCCGTCCGCTCCGTCGCGTACGACTTCGACCCGCCAGCGACCGGAGCCGAGGAAGTCCAGCGGTACACGTTCGGTGGCGGGCCCGCCGGCGGTGACGCTGCCGAGGAACCAGCGGTCGCCGTTGCGCCGGGCGAAGGCGGCACCGTCGCCCGGGTGTCCGGACAGGAGCCTGGACTCGTCCCAGACGGTGGGTACTTGCTCCAGGAAGCGTTCCAACTGGGGGCGGTCCCGGTAGGCCTGGACCGAGCCGGCGTAGTTCTGGAACCCGGATTCGTAGACGACGGACAGGGCCAGTTCGGCGGCCTCGGAGGTGTTGCGCGTACCGAACTGGAACCCCATCGGCGTGTAGTCCATGGAACCCACGGCATTGCGCGTGAACGGCAGGGTGGTGACATCCGCGACGGAGACATTGCCCTGCTCGGCGCCGTAGACCGCCTCCATTGTCATCACCTGCGGCCAGGTGCGCTGGATGCCGTGCGGCAGCGTCGAACCATGGAAGTTGACCAGCAGCTTGTGCTCGGCGGTGGCCTCCAGGATGTCGTCGTACCAGCGGAAGCGTGCCTGGGAGTCGGAGTCCATGAAGTCGATCTTGAGTCCGGACGCGCCCCACTTCTTGATCCTGGGCAGCACCTCCGCGCGCTCGGCGGCCGTGTCCAGATCACTCCAGTGCATCCACAACAGGACCTTCACGCCCCGCTGTTGTGCATACGTGATCAGTTGGGGCATCCAGTCGGTGGTCTTCCAGCCGTCGTCGACGAGTGTGTACTCCCAGCCGTGCGACGCGCTGTAGTCGACGAACCGCTGCTGCGTCTCCAGACTCCGCTGCGCGGCACCGAATCCGGCGAGCCAGGACCATGCGACCCTGCCCGGCCGAATCCACGACGTGTCCCGGATGCGGGAGGCCGGGGCGAGGTCGTCGACGAGCGTGGACTCGGTGACCGTGGCCAGGTCACCGATGACGGCGGTGCGCCAGGGGGTGGCCAGCGGGCCGGGCGAGCTGATGCGCTCATCCGCGAGACGGACCGTGTACCGGGCACTGCCCGCCTCGTGGGTCAGACGGCTGCCCGCGTACCGGCCGTCGACATCCGACTCGGTCAGCAGCACGAAGCCGGCGCCGGACCGGAAGAGCGAGGGATAGCCGTAGTCGCCCGCGGCCGCGCCGCCGGCGGTCGTCTCGGTGCGCGGGCGCTCGTAGTTGACGGTGTAGGGCATCAGCCAGGCCGGCGCTGCGGCCGGAAGCTGGAAGGCGGAGGCTTCCCGCAGGACGGTCACGCCGTCCTCGTCGGGCAGCACATAGCGGTACGCGACCCCGTCGTCGGACACCCGCACATCGAGGTCGAGCCGGGCGCCGCCGTCACCGGTGAAGGAGAAGCGCGTCTGGGGCATCCGTGCGGTTCGCCGACGCTCCTTGCCGGTCGTCGTGGTGTAGCGCTCCGTCACCTCGCGGGTGTCCCGGTCGCGCAGCCGCAGGCCCGTGGTCAGATCGGCGGCGTCGGTGACGATGCCGAGGGGTGCGGGTTCCAATACGGTCGCGCCCCCGCGGCGGACGGCGAACGACAGCGTGCCGTCCGTGCCGTCGAGCCGCACATCCGCCGACAGACGACCTGGCGCCCCTGTCTGCCGCGTGACCGTCCAGGATCCGCCCTTCCGCTCCTCGGCGGAGGCCGGGGCCGTGAGCGTGCCGACGCCGAGCACGGTGCTCAGCACGACGGCAAGCCATGTCAGAAGTCCGAACCTCGAGCTGGGTGACCCAGTGAGCACCGAAAGCCTCCACCTCGCCATATGGCAACGTTGTCAGTCTCGCTCTGCGCGCCGATGTGCGCCTGATGGTCCCTCAACTACCAACAGGCTCAAACGAAATCGGACGGCGTACCAACAGTGACTACAGCGTTCTCCTGAAGCTGTAAACCCCTCGCGTCACGACCCGGGCGCGCCCGCGTCCCGGCCGGAAGCAGCGGACGACCCCCCGACCCGGGGGGATACCCCCGGGTCGTAGGGGGCAACCCTGATCGAAGTGGGGGGTGAACCCCATCGCTGGGCCGACGCGCTCCCCCTAGGTTCTCAACTGGAATGGGGTACCAGCCCAGCAACCCGTATCGGAGGCCCTCCCGTGACCGCGCAGTCGAACCAGCCGAAGCCGTCAGGGCATGTGGCCGCGGCCTTCGTCCGGTTCGTCCTCTGCGGCGGCGGTGTGGGGCTCGCGTCGAGCGGCGTGCTGGTCCTGACCCACGATCTGCTGCCGGTGGCAGTGGCCAACGCGGTGATCACTGTCGTCTCGACCCTGATCGCCACGGAACTGCACGGCAGGGTCACCTTCCGCAGTGAACGCCGGGGTTGGGGAGTCCACCTCCAGTCCGGACTGACGGTGGCCGTCAGCTATGCCTTCACCACGGGGGCGCTGCTTGCCCTGTACGCGGTGCAGTCGACCCCGTCGGTTCTCACCGAACAGGGTGTGTACCTGACGGCCTCGGCACTGGCGGGCATCGCACGGTTCGCGGTACTGCGCATGATGGTGTTCGGCGGGGAGCGAAAGGTGCGCCGGGAGCCGGTGCTCGCGAGGACGGGTGTGGCGATGGCGGCGTGAGGCTCCGTGGCGATCGGCGGCGTGCGTCCTGCGGCAGCGCGACGGACGGATGAGCCGCGGGGAGTCTTGACTGCTCCAGTGGTTCAGTCCACTCTGCGCGCAAGGCCGGCCCGCTCGCACCCGGAGGGTCCCCATGACCGTCACGTCGCGCTCCCGATTACCCGAACCGCTCTTCCACCGCCGTCGTGGCCGGACGGTACGAGTGGCGGCCGCGTTGCTCGCATGCACGGCGTCGGCCGCCTTCGCCCCCACGCGCCCCATGACGTCCGCCGCCGACCCCATCGGCATGACCAGCGGCTTCTACGTCAACACCGCCTCTTCTCCGGCCACGTGGGCGCGCAACAACTCCGGAGACCCCAGAGCGGCGCGTATTCAGACCTCGATAGGCTCCCGGCCCATCGCCCGCTGGTTCAGCAACGAGGGCGGCAACATCGCGGGTGCGGTGGCCGGCTACGTCGGAGCCGCCGACAGCCACGACAAACTGCCGGTCCTGGTCGCCTACAACATCCCGGGCCGTGACGCCTGCGGCGGCCACTCGGGCGGCGGCGCGGGCAGTGTCGGCGCCTACCGCACCTGGATCGCGACGTTCGCCGCGGCGATAGGAACGCGGCCCGCAATTGTCGTCATCGAACCGGACGCACTGGGCGACTTCAGCTGTATGAGCGCCGCGGCCGTCCAGGAACGCCTCGGGATGCTCACGTACGCCACCGAGAAGTTCAAGGAGAAGGCGCCCAACACCTGGGCGTATCTCGACGGTGGCAACGCGGGATGGGTGGCACCGTCGACGATGGCGAGTCGGCTGAGCACAGCGGGGGTGCACAATGTCCGCGGCTTCTCGGTGAATGTGTCGAACTACTACACCACCGCTTCCTCGGTGGCATACGCCGGGTCGGTCAACGCTTCCCTCGGCTACTCCGCCGGCTTTGTGGTGGACACCAGCCGCAACGGGAACGGCTCGAGCGGGCAGTGGTGCAATCCGCCCGGACGCAGACTCGGTGGCCCTGCCCAGCTCGGCGGTGGAGCCGAGATGCTGCTGTGGGTGAAGACACCGGGGAACTCGGACGGTCAGTGCGGCATCGCGCCGAACACTCCGGCAGGGCAGTTCGATCCGGCCGTTGCCGTGCGCTTGATCGACGGCACCTGAAGCGCATGGTCACTGCGTCGCTTCCGCCATCGCTCCCTTGTCAGGCTTGCCCAACGTCACTTGGGAGGACGCGTCATGGCCCCGCCCGCTGACCGGGGGCACCCCACCCTCCACGGAGGTCAGGGGCCTGGGAGTGCGACCGCTTGTAGATGCCAGCCGCAGGATGCGATGAAGCGGCGGCGTTCGGCAGCTGTGGGAACCGGGAGGGCGGCGGGTCATGACATCCGCCGCCCCCCACTGGTCGGGCCTCGGTTCTACTCTGCCGGAGGCGGGCCCGGCGGGAACGGAACCTCCGCCAGCACCGGCAGCAGCCACTGCTCCTCGTAGTCGAGATGCGCCGTCAGTTCGTCCGTCATCCGGTCCAGTTCGGCGAGGAACTGCCGCGGATCGGCGGCGCCGACGTCGGCCAGCAGTGCCGCCAGCTCGTCCTTGATCCGGGCCACGGCCCCGTGCTCCTGGCGGAGTCGGTCGAGCACGGACACCAGGTCCGGATGGTAGTGCGCGATGGCGGGGAAGATGTGCGCGTCCTCACTGGTGTGATGGAACGTCAGGGTCTCGCAGAACGCGAGACAGTGCTGCCGGATCTGGAATCCGAGCCCGGGTGCCGCACTCGCGCCGGGCCCCTGCGCCGCGCGTGCGGCGAGGTGCGCGTCCGCCTCGGCCCGTACGTGGCGCAGCTGCGAGCGCAGCCAGGTGTGGACCTCCAGGAGCTTGTCGGCCAGGGTGTTGATCGGCCGCGGCTGCTCCTGCGGCTCGGTGCGTTCCAGCACCACGACCGGCAGCGTCCGGGACGTGAGGGCCTGGTAGTCGGCATAGCCGGGTGACACCGTGACGACACTCGCGAACAGCCGGTCACGGCGGGCCCCTTCGGCGGGTACCGCGACGGCTTCGAAGGACTCGGTGCCGATCTCCACCTGGACGAGGGGGTGGGCGAGCAGGTTGTGGTACCAGTCGGGGTGCCGGGAGGCGCCGAGGTTGGACGCGACGATCAGCAGCAGATCGCGGTCGCGCACAAAGCCGAGGGGGGTGGTGTGCTCCTTGCCGGACTGTGCGCCGGTGGTCGTCAGCAGAAGGAGATCACCGCCCTCGAAGGGGCCGCCGACCTTTCCGCGGCCGGCTCGGAACTCCTCGATGACGTGCTGGTGGGAGGACGTGGGCATACGGTCTCGATACTCCTGAACGGTGAGTGACGGCGAGGACGCCGAGGGATCGCCCATGGATCGCCGACAGATGGCGAGGGAGGGCGAGGGATAGCTGTGACCTGGGACGGCCGGGATGCCTCCGGGCATCGCGGGTGCTGCCGGGCACGGGACCCGATCACGCGGCCCGGCAGGCGTGCACCACACACCCCGGGACACGGGGCGATGGCGACAGGGCCGGCCGAGGCTGCGCACGGGCCACGGCACGGCTGCGTACGGATGACCTACGGAAGCGGCAGAACGAGGTGATGGGGGCGCATGAGGCGAGCGTGGCGCGCAACCGCCCAGCGGTGCGCGGGACGTTCAGGTCAGACGCAGGTCGCGGAGTGTGAACTCATGGCGGGACCCTTCGGTGCATGGTGACCGCTCGATCGCCGGCCGGCCCACTGCTCTGTGGCCGACGCCGCGCGTCACGCCGGTCATTACAACCAGCCGCGCGCGGGTCTGTCAACGCCGGCCCGAGTGCGCTGTCGGGCCTCAATTCGCCCTCGCGGTACCCCTTGACACCTCGGGGAGCGCTCTCTAGCTTCCGCGGGAGAGCGCTCTCTGCACCGTCGGTCAAGGAAGCTTCCTTCTCGCGCAGATTGGAGAGCCGTGTTGTGCAGACACCTCACATGAACAACCAAGCGCTGGAACTCCTCAGCCCGGTGGGCGGCCGCGGCGGCGACCCTGCGCTGAAGGCATGGGCCGCCTCTCTCGCCGCTGGCCATCGCGCAGAACTCGGTCGCCTGAACGCCCTGTTGGACCGGATGGGGCTGCCCCGTACCGATGTGCACGCGGGGCACGACATGCCCGGCATGGTCACCGCTGCCGACCTCGGCCGGGCCCGGACCCTGCGGGGCGCGGCCTTCGACGGCTTCCTCGGCCGGGAACTCCGCGCCCACCTGGAGCAGTCCGCCCGCGTTCCCTCTCCGAGTCCCGTGGCGCAACCGGCGCGGAGGCCAGACGGCTCGCCGCGGATCTCGCCGCCGCCCACACCGGCGCGCTGGAAGGACTTCGGTCCTCGCCGCGTTAGGTGTCAGCCCCAACCATCGGGGGGACGGGCCGCCGCACCGCCGGTACCTGCCGGTATAAAGAGGTCATGACTGCCGACGTGCCCCAGTCCACACGTCCCGTGACCCTCGAGGACGTGGCCCGGGTGGCAGGTGTCTCCCGGGCCACCGTCTCCCGTGTGATCAACGGGGCGACGACGGTGGATCCGGCGCTGCGGCAGATCGTCGAGGAAGCCATCGCCGCCACCCACTACGTGCCCAACCGCGCCGCCCGGTCGCTGGTGACCCGGCGTACCGACTCCATAGCCCTGGTGGTCTCCGAGCAGGAACAGCGGTCCGTCGCCACCCCGTTCATCGGGCGGATGTTCACGGACCCCTACTTCGGGCGGGTGGTCGGCGGACTGCTCGACGTACTGCGCCCGGCCGGGGTGCAGATGATGCTGATGCTGGTGGACGACGAGGTCTCCCGCGGCCAGTTGCTGTCCTATCTGCGGCAAGGGCATGTCGACGGCGTGGTGCTCGTCTCCGCCCACGGCGCGGACCCGCTGCCGCAGATGATCACCGAGACGCGGCTGCCCGCCGTTCACGCAGGGCGGCGTGCGCAGCTCACCGGAGTCACCTATGTCGAGGTGGATCAGCGCGCCGGTGTGCAGCTCGCCGCCGACCATCTGGTGGGGCTCGGTCGCCGGCGGATCGGCACCGTGACGGGCCCGCAGGACATGCCGGCCGCTCAGGAGCGTCTCGACGGGTTTCTCGGCGCGATGGCGCGGCACGGCATCGACGATGTCGCGTGTGTCGAGGGCGACTTCACCCACGCCGGAGGGGCGGCCGCGATGAAGCAGCTCCTGGCCGGGCGGCCCGGCCTCGACGGTGTCTTCGTCGCCTCCGACCTGATGGCGCTCGGTGCGCTGCCGGTGCTCGCGCGCGAGGGCCGCAGGGTGCCGCAGGACGTTGCTGTCGTCGGGTTCGACGACAGCAACGCCGCCCTGGCCTGTGACCCTCCGCTGACGACCGTGCGTCAGCCGGTGGAGGAGATGTCGTCCGAGATGGCCAGGCTGCTGCTGCGGCAGATCAACGAGCCGGGACTGCGCCCGCCGTCGGTGATCTTCCATCCGGCGCTGGTGGTACGCGAGTCGGCCTGAGGGCCGCGCCTACTGCCAGACCTTCACATAGTCGACGCTCATCCTCTGCGGGAAGCGGGTCGTGGCGTCCGGCGGGCCCGGCCAGTCGCCGCCCACCGCGTTGTTGAGGATCAGGAAGAACGGGTGGTCGTAGACCCACGGGCCGCGCGTCCGCTCCAGTGTGTCCTTGTCGACCGTGTGGATCACCGAGCCGTCGACGGTGAACACCATGCCCTTGCTGTTCCAGTCGACGGCGAAGGTGCGGAAGTCGTTCGCGAAGTCCCCGCCGCCGGGCAGCGCGTAGGGCGAGCCGTGGCCGTCGGCGCCGAAGTAGGCCGGGGCGTGCAGCGTGGAATACGTGGTGTTGGGTTCCTTGCCGACGTGCTCCATGATGTCGATCTCCCCGCAGTACGGCCACGGCCGGCCTGCCGAGAAGTAGTCGGCGCCGAGCATCCAGAACGCGGGCCACAGCCCCTGGGTGCCCGAGACCTTGATGCGCGCCTCGACCCTGCCGTAGGTGAAGGCGAATTTTCCATAGGTGTTCAGCCGGGCCGAGGTGTACTGGCAGGTGGTGCTGCCGCTCAGCGGGTCGGGCGGGCACGCCGATCCCGGAGTGACCTCCCGGCGGGCTTCCAGGACGAGGTTGCCGGCCCCGTCGTGGGCGGCGTTCTTGTTGTTCGTGTAGTACTCCAGCTCGTTGTTGGGACCGGTGCCCGTCTCGGGCACCCACTTCGCCGGGTCGGGTGCCGTGCCCGCGGCGCCGTTGAACTCGTCGCTGAACACCAGCCTGCCGCCGGTGGGGTCAGGGGGCAGTGGCGGGGGAGTGGTGGGCGCGCCGCCCGTCCCCCACACCTGGAACTCCCAGAGCGAGTAGCCGTACGGGCCGTTGCGCTGCGTGCCGTACATCCGCACATGACGTCCGGCGCCGCTGACCGTCAGGGTCTCCTTGAAGCCGGTCCCGTTCGTGGTCCGGTGAAGGGTCGACCACTGCGTGCCGTCGTCCGAGACCTGGATCTCGTACGCCGTGGCGAAGGCCGGGTCCCACTGGAGGACCACCCGGTGGATCTCGGCACGCGCACCGAGGTCCACCGCGATCCAGCCCGGGTCGGTCCAGCCGCCCGTGGGGTTCGTCGCCCAGCGGCTCGCCGGGTCGCGGTCGAAGGCCTTGTCCGGTGTGCACTGCCAGCAGGTGCCGTCGTGCTGGGAGGTCGACGCGGTTCCCTGTTTGCCGTAGGACAGCAGGACATCGCCGTCGGGCGGGCCGCCCGTGCCCGCGGAGTAGATCTGGAACTCCCAGAGCGAGTAGCCCCAGGCAGTGGCCCGCTGGGTGCCGAGCATGCGGACGTGGCGCCCGGACTCCGAGACGTCGAGGGTCTCGGTGCCGCCGGCTCCCGTCGTGGTCGTGTGCAGGGTGCTCCACTGCTGCCCGTCCGGTGAGACCTCGATGCGGTACCCCTTGGCGTACGCGGCCTCCCAGCGCAGCACCACCCGGCTGATCGCGGTGGTGGCGCCCAGGTCGACGTGGATCCACTGGGCGTCGGTGAACTGGCTGGACCAGCGGGTGCCGGGGTCACCGTCGACCGCTGCCGCGGCGGCGAAGGGCCCTTCGGCGCTGGAGGCGGTGGCGGGCCGGCCCTGAGAGACGAGGACGGGCTCGGCAGCGGCCGGTTGCACCGCGATGGCGAGTGTGAACAGCAGCGCCACCGCGACCAGTAACGCGAGGGGCCCACGTCGTCGGGGTCTTCCACGGAGCCTTTCGGGGACGTCCATGCGAACTCCTCCAGCGGGAGAGGGTGTTGCGAGAGGGAGAGAGCGCTCCCCGCAACCGGGAGCGTGGACGTCACCTTTTGAACCGTCAAGTGTTGCGGACAGGTCAATTCAACTCACGTCCCCCGTTACGGCTTTGGGGCGGCGAGGGTGGATCCGATCGCATCCTGCGCCTTCAGATCCTGAACACAGCAGGTAGGCAGGGGCAGTTGAAGAACGATCGTGTGCACAAGTCTTGACGCGGCTGTCTGACAGGTTGAGCATCGACAAGGGTGAGAGAGCGCTCTCTCATGCGTGCGTTCACCCCCACCCCTGACATCACAGGAGCCGCTGATGCCCGCCACCCTCGCCAGACCCCTGCGCCCACCCGCCGGCCCCGCGCACCACCGCACGCTGACGACGCTCGTCATCACCGCCCTCGTCGCGACCCTGCTCGGCATCCTGCCCACCTCGTCGGCGCACGCGGCGCCCGTCCTGCTCTCCCAGGGCAAGACGGTGACCGCCTCCAGCCAGGAGAACGGTGGGACACCCGCATCCGCCGCGGTGGACGGCGACAACGGCACCCGGTGGGCGAGCGCGTTCAGCGACCCACAGTGGATCCAGGTCGACCTCGGCACCAGTGCCACGGTGAACCAGGTCGTCCTCGCCTGGGAGACGGCATACGCCAAGGCCTACCGCGTCGAGTTCTCCACCAACGGCACCAGCTGGACCACGGCGCACTCCACCACCACCGCGACCGGCGGCACCGAGACGCTCAACGTCTCCGGCACCGCGCGCTACGTCCGGGTGTACGGCACAGCCCGTGCCACCCAGTACGGCTACTCGCTGTGGGAGTTCAAGGTCTACGGGACGACGGACGGCAGCCCGCAGATACCGGGCGGCGGTGACCTCGGCCCCAACGTCGTCGTCTTCGACCCGTCCACCCCGGACATCCAGGGCAGGCTCGACCAGATCTTCCGGCAGCAGGAGTCCGCGCAGTTCGCCAGCAGTCGCTACCAGCTGCTCTTCAAGCCCGGCACGTACAACAACATCAACGCCCAGATCGGCTTCTACACCTCCATCTCCGGCCTGGGGCTGAACCCGGACGACACCACCTTCAACGGGGACGTGACCGTCGACGCCGGCTGGTTCAACGGCAACGCCACGCAGAACTTCTGGCGCTCCGCCGAGAACCTCGCGCTCAACCCGGTCAACGGGACCAACCGCTGGGCGGTCTCCCAGGCCGCGCCGTTCCGCCGTATGCACGTCAAGGGCGGGCTCAACCTCGCGCCGACCGGATACGGCTGGGCCAGCGGCGGCTACATCGCCGACAGCAAGATCGACGGCACGGTCGGCCCGTACTCGCAGCAGCAGTGGTACACCCGTGACAGCTCGGTCGGCGGCTGGACCAACGGCGTCTGGAACATGACCTTCTCCGGTGTGCAGGGGGCACCGGCGCAGAGCTTCCCCAACCCGCCGTACACCACACTGGAGACCACCCCGGTCTCACGCGAGAAGCCCTTCCTGTACCTCGACGGCAACGAGTACAAGGTGTTCGCCCCCGCCAAGCGGGTGGGCGCCCGCGGCACCTCGTGGGGCAACGGCACGCCGCAGGGCGAGTCGATCCCGCTCAGCAGGTTCTACGTCGTCAAACCCGGTGCCACCGCCGCCACCATCAACGCGGCTCTCGACCAGGGGTTGCACCTGCTGTTCACCCCCGGCGTGTACCACGTCGACAGCACGATCAACGTGAACCGTGCCAACACGATCGTGCTCGGTCTGGGGCTCGCCACGATCATTCCGGACAACGGTGTGACCGCCATGAAGGTGGCCGACGTGGACGGTGTGAAGCTGGCGGGCTTCCTCATCGACGCGGGACCGGTCAACTCCCCGACCCTGCTGGAGGTCGGCCCGGCCGGATCGTCGGCGGACCACGCCGCGAACCCGACGACCGTCCAGGACGTGTTCATCCGCGTCGGCGGCGCAGGCCCCGGCAAGGCCACCACCAGCATGGTCGTCAACAGCGACGACGCGATCATCGACCACACCTGGGTGTGGCGCGCAGACCACGGCGACGGCGTGGGCTGGGAGACCAACCGCGCCGACTACGGGGTCCGGGTGGGCGGAGACGACGTGCTGGCCACCGGACTGTTCGTCGAGCACTTCAACAAGTACGACGTGGAGTGGTACGGCGAACGCGGCAGAACGATCTTCTTCCAGAACGAGAAGGCGTACGACGCACCCAACCAGGCCGCCATCCAGAACGGCGGTACCAAGGGGTACGCGGCCTACAAGGTCGCCGACTCGGTGAACACGCACGAGGGCTGGGGGATGGGCAGCTACTGCTACTACAACGTCGACCCGACGATCCGGCAGGACCACGGCTTCCAGGCCCCGGTGAAACCGGGCGTCAGATTCCACGGCCTCCTCGTCGTCTCGCTCAGCGGCAACGGGCAGTACGAGCACGTCATCAACAACACGGGCTCACCCACCTCGGGAACGTCGACCGTGCCCTCGGTCGTCGCCAACTTCCCGTAGACCACGTCCGGCGGGGCGGGCATGTCCGCCCCGCCGCCCGGGGACACGCCGCCCCAGGGGCCCCGGCCGGCGCCGCACACGCGGCGCCGGCCCGAGGCCGTGCCGCCGACTACCGGGTGAACGTGCACGGCTCATCCAGCCGCGTGCGGCGCGCCGCGTCCGCTCCGCGCTCCTCTCTGATCGTTGATCGTGCGAGGTGTACGACCGGAGAGGACACGACATGACAGTGAAGCGGGTAGGGCTCGTGGTGCACCGGGGGCGCCCCGAGGCCGTGGCGGCGGCCGATGTCGTGATCGCATGGTGCGCGGACCACGGCATCGCCTGCACCGAGACCGACGTGTGGAACGTGGGCGAGCAGCGGCACAGCGCACGTGAGGAGGTTGACGCCGCCGGGCATCCCGATCTGATCGTCACCCTGGGTGGTGACGGCACCTTCCTGCGGGGAGCCCGGCTGGCCGCCGAGAGCGACGCGGTCGTCCTCGGGGTGGACCTCGGCACGGTGGGTTTCCTCACCGAGGTTCCCGCGGCGGAGGTCCGCCGGGCACTGGACGCCGTGCACGCCGGGCGCGCCCGGGTGGAGACCCGCATGCTGCTCACCATGCGCGCCTCACGTCGCCTCCAACTGCCCCAGGAGATGGAGACGGTGCTCTGCTACGGCCGGGGCCCGATGCTGCCGCCCCCGGTCGTCCCCGACGAAGCCGACCAGGGCGGGTGGGGAGTGTCGTTGCACGTCCGGGCGGTCAACGATGTCGTGGTGGAGAAACTCGTCCGCGACCGCCAGGTCGCCCTGGGCGTCTACATCTCGGGGCGGCTGCTCGCCTCGTACTCGGCGGACGCCGTCCTGGTCGCGACGCCCACCGGCTCCACCGCCTACAGTTTCGCCGCCGGCGGTCCCGTCGTGTCGCCGTTCGCCGAGGCCGTGGTGTTCACTCCGGTCGCCCCGCACATGACCTTCAACCGCTCCGTCGTCGCCGCCCCCGACGAGCCGATCGGGCTGCGGGTCCTGCCGCACTCCGGGCGGGCCGCGGTGAGCGTCGACGGTCAGTTGCGCGGGCTGCTCGACCCCGGCGACTGGATCGGTGTCTTCGCCGCCGAGCGCCGGCTGCGGGTGATCCGGCTCGCACCGACCGACTTCTACGGCCGGCTGCGGGACCGGATGGGGCTCACGGACGCCCCGGCGGCCGCGGCGGCGGGCGACCCCGCGCGTCTGTGGCCGGCCTCGGAACCGGTCCCCGCCGATCTGCAACACCTGCGTCTGCCCCCCGGCTACGACGTCTGAAACAGGCGGGCGGTGTCGGTCATCCCACGGCGGCATCCGTTGCGAGCCGGACGAACCGGCCGGTAACTTACGCGCACCGGTCGTCACCGCTTCGCGATCCGTCGCAGGTCGTCCGGTACGGTGGCCACGCTCCGGCCTCCCATCACCAGACGTCGGCCGGTGCGGTGCACAGCGTGGTGCACCGATCAGCGAACTCATCGACACCGTCCACGACGACACCCTCCACGAGGGCACCGGACGCCTGAGGCGCCGGTGGCGACAGCGCCCGTCCCGAGGCCGCCGGCCCGCGACACGACTGGGGAGTTTGATGTTCGGCAAGGTATTGGTCGCCAACCGCGGTGAGATCGCCATTCGCGCGTTCCGCGCTGCGTTCGAGCTCGGCATCTCCACGGTGGCGGTCTTTCCGCACGAGGACCGCAACTCACTGCACCGGGCCAAAGCGGACGAGGCGTATCAGATCGGTGAACCCGGCCATCCCGTACGGGCGTACCTGTCCGTGGACGAGGTCGTCAAGGCCGCCCAGAAGGCGGGGGCCGACGCGATCTACCCCGGTTACGGATTCCTCTCGGAGAATCCGGACCTGGCCGCCGCCTGCGCGGAGGCCGGCATCACGTTCGTCGGGCCGCCGGCCTCGGTCCTCCATCTGACCGGCAACAAGGCCCGTGCCGTCGCGGCGGCGAAGGAGGCCGGCGTACCGGTCCTCAAGTCGTCGGAGCCGACCACCGACGTGGATGCGCTCGTGGCGGCCTCCGAGGACATCGGTTTCCCCGTCTTCGTCAAGGCGGTCGCGGGCGGCGGCGGCCGGGGCATGCGCCGGGTCGCCGTGCCCGGCGAGCTGCGCGAATCCATCGACGCGGCCATGCGCGAGGCGCAGTCCGCGTTCGGCGACGCCACGGTCTTCCTCGAGCAGGCGGTCGTCAATCCCCGCCACATCGAGGTGCAGATCCTCGCCGACGCCGAGGGCAACGTGGTGCACCTGTACGAGCGGGACTGTTCGGTGCAGCGTCGCCACCAGAAGGTCGTCGAGATCGCTCCGGCACCGAATCTGGACCCCGAACTGCGGGCGCGCATCTGCGCCGACGCCGTCGCCTTCGCCCGGCACATCGGCTATGTGAACGCGGGCACCGTCGAGTTCCTCGTCGACGAGCGCGGCAACCACGTCTTCATCGAGATGAACCCCCGCATCCAGGTGGAGCACACGGTCACCGAGCAGGTCACCGGCCGTGACCTGGTGATCGGACAGCTGCGCATCGCGGCCGGGATGTCGCTGCCGGAGCTGCGGCTCACCCAGGACGACATCGAGCTGAACGGCACCGCACTCCAGTGCCGCATCACCACCGAGGACCCGGCCAACGGCTTCCGGCCCGACACCGGCACCATCTCCGCCTACCGGTCACCGGGCGGCCCCGGCGTACGGCTCGACGGCGGTACCGTGCACACCGGCGCCGAGGTGTCCGCTCACTTCGACTCGATGCTCGTCAAGCTGACCTGCCACGGTCACGACTTCGCGAACGCCGCCCGGCGAGCGCGCCGCGCCATCGCCGAGTTCCGCATCCGCGGTGTGTCCACCAATCTGCCCTTCCTCGGCGCCGTGCTCGACCACCCCGAGTTCCGGGCCGGCCGCATCACCACGAGCTTCATCGACGAGCACCCCGAGCTCATCCGGGCCCGCCCCTCCGCCGACCGCGGCAGCCGCATGCTCAGCTATCTGGCCGAGACGACCGTCAACCGGCCCCACGGCCCGCGGCCACAGGTCATCGACCCCGTCGACAAGCTGCCCGCCGTCTCCCTCACCGCACCGGCGCCCGACGGCTCCCGGCAGCGGCTCGCGGCTCTCGGACCGGAGGCGTTCGCCGCCGAACTGCGCGGGCAAAAGGCCGTGGCGGTCACCGACACGACGTTCCGCGACGCCCATCAGTCCCTGCTCGCGACCCGGGTGCGGACCCGCGATCTGCTCGCCGTCGCCCCCTACGTCGCCCGGACGGCTCCGGAACTGCTCAGCCTGGAGTGCTGGGGCGGTGCGACCTACGACGTGGCGCTGCGCTTCCTCGCCGAGGACCCCTGGGAGCGGCTCGCCCAACTGCGCGAAGCGGTACCCAACATCTGTACGCAGATGCTGCTGCGCGGGCGCAACACCGTTGGCTACACGCCCTATCCGACCGAGGTGACCGAGGCGTTCGTGGCCGAGGCCGCGGCGACCGGTATGGACATCTTCCGCATCTTCGACGCGCTCAACGACGTCAACCAGATGCGGCCGGCGATCGACGCGGTACGGGCCACGGGAACGGCGCTGGCGGAAGTCGCCCTCTGCTACACCGCCGACCTCTCCGACCCCGCCGAGTCCCTCTACACGCTGGACTACTACCTGCGCCTCGCCGAGGAGATCGTCGAGGCCGGGGCACACGTCCTGGCCATCAAGGACATGGCGGGCCTGCTGCGTCCGCCGGCCGCCCGCACGCTGGTGACCGCGCTGCGGGAGCGGTTCGACCTGCCGGTACACCTGCACACCCACGACACGGCGGGCGGACAGCTCGCGACGCTGATCGCCGCGATCGACGCGGGAGTCGACGCCGTGGACGCCGCCGTCGCGTCGATGGCGGGCACCACCAGCCAGCCGCCGCTGTCGGCGCTGGTCGCCGCGACCGACCACAGCGAGCGGGCCACCGGGCTCTCCCTCCAGGCCGTCGGTGACCTGGAGCCGTACTGGGAGGCGACCCGGAAGGTCTACGCGCCGTTCGAGTCCGGTCTCGCCTCGCCCACCGGCCGGATCTACCACCACGAGATTCCCGGCGGCCAGCTGTCGAACCTGCGCCAGCAGGCCATCGCGCTCGGCCTGGGCGACCGGTTCGAACTGATCGAGGACTGCTACGCCGCGGCCGACCGCATGCTGGGCCGCCTGGTGAAGGTGACCCCGTCGTCGAAGGTCGTGGGCGATCTGGCGCTGCATCTGGTGGGCGCCGGCGTGGAGGCCTCGGACTTCGAGTCCGACCCGGGCAAGTTCGACGTGCCGGACTCGGTGATCGGCTTTCTCCGCGGTGAGCTGGGCGACCCGCCCGGCGGTTGGCCGGAGCCCTTCCGCACCCGCGCGCTGCAGGGCCGCCCCGAGAAGGCGGACGCCCCGACCCTCGACGACGAGGACCGGCGCGGCCTCGCTCAGACGCCCAGGGCGACCCTGAACCGGCTGCTGTTCCCCGGCCCGACCAAGGAGTTCGAGGCGCACCGCGAGTCCTACGGCGACACCTCGGTCCTGCCGACGCGGGACTTCCTCTACGGCCTGGAGCCGGAGACCGAGCACACGGTCACCCTCGAACCCGGAGTGACGCTCCTGATCGAGCTGGAGGCCATCTCGGAGGCCGACGAGCGGGGCTTCCGCACGGTCATGGCCACCCTCAACGGGCAGTTGCGGCCGGTGGCCGTGCGGGACGAGTCCGTCGCGACCGAGGTCAAGGCGGCGGAGAAGGCGGAGCGCGGCAACGAGCGTCATGTCGCGGCACCGTTCGCCGGCGTGGTCACGCTCCAGGTCGCCGAGGGTGACGCGGTGGACGCCGGTCAGACGGTCGCCACCATCGAGGCGATGAAGATGGAGGCGTCCATCACCGCCCAGAGCGCGGGCACCGTGAGCAGGCTCGCGATCGGCAGGATCCAGCAGGTCGAGGCGGGCGATCTGCTCATCGAGCTCGGCTGACGCACGCCACGGACGGTCCGGCGCGGCCCCTCAGGGGCTCGCCGGGCCGTCCGTAGTTTCCGGCGGCGGACGGTGTGCGGGCCAGGAGTTCAGCGCGGTCGCCAGCTGGGCGCGCGAACGGACGTCCAGCTTCTGGTAGATGCGGGTCAGCCGGGCCTCGACCGTCTTCACGCTGAGGTAGAGCTTCGCCGCCGCCTCCTGGTTGCTGGCGCCCTCGCGGACCAGTGCCGCGAGCCGCAGCTCCGCCTCCGTCAGGGAGGTCGGAGCGCCGCCACGGGCGGGATCCGGCTCGGCCGACCGGGACGGCGTCTCCGCCGCCAGTGCCAGCCAGGGCAGCGCTCCCGTGCGTTCGAAGACGGCGGCCGCCGTCTGGAGGGCGTTCTGCGCGGAGGAGCGCCGTCGTCGGCGGCGCTCGACCCGGGCCAGCGCGATGAGGGCCCGCCCCCGCTCCAGCGGCAGTCCCGCCGCGTCGAACCGCTCGGCGGTCTCCGTCAGCAGCTCCGCCGCCTCCTCGGGCTTGCCGCTCGCCGCCAGATACAGCGCGTACGCCCGGTCGCAGCCCAGCAGTACCGTCGTCCGGCCGAGCCGCTCGGCCACCGGGCGGACACCGGCCAGGAGGAAGGCGGCCTCCTCCGGAGCGTCGCCCGCGACCAGCGCCTCCGCCAACTCCTCGTGCCAGCGCAGCATCGACGGGTCGACGGTCGACTGGGCCTGCTCGTCCGTGCGGACACGGCGCAGCGTCTCCACGGCGTCCGCCACGTCGCCTGCGACGAGTTGGACCCGGCCGAGCGCGTAGAGACTGCGGGAGAGGAAGACCCGGTCGCCCTCCTCCTCGGACGCCTGGACACTGCGCCGGGCGTAGCTCGCGGCGCGCGCGAAGCTGCCGCCCGCGGTCTCGGCGAGGGCCAGGGCGTACCACGCGGGCCCGGGGGACAGCCCGGCCTCCAGGGTCAGGGCGAGGGACCGTCCGGCGTGGGCCACCGCCGCGGCACACAGACCCTGGCGTGCCTCGATCTCCGCGAGCGTACGGAAGAGTTCGATGGCGTCCTCGACCGTGCCCCGCCGCTCGACGAGCGGCAGCAGCGCGTTCAGCTGATCGCGGGCGTCGGTGAGCCGGTCGTCGAACAGGGCATGACGGATCGTCAGGATCTGGGCCGCGTTGCGGATACCGAGCGGGCGGTCGACCAGTTCGAGCGCACGCGCCTCCGCGAGCACCCGCTGCTCCTCCGCAGAGCCGAGGACCCGCTCCATGCGAGCCTGCACCGTCAGGGCCCGGGTCGCCGTCTGCCGGTCGCCCACCGACGCGGCGAGCCGGGCCGATTCGACGGCGGCCGCGCGGGAGCGTACGGGATCACCGTCGGCGAGCACATACTTGACCGCAAGCCGGAGCTGGACGGCCGCTCGCAGGGCCGTGTCGTCCTCCGAGTCCTCCATGGCGTGCACATAGGTCTCGTCCAGGTCGCCGAGCCCCTGGCCCGCCGTGTCCAGCACCGCGAGACGTGCGCGCACCCGGTCGGCGGGGGTGGCGTCACGGGCCAGCAGATCGGTGGCGGCGCGCATCGCGAGATCCGCGCGCGCCGCCCGCGCGGCCTCCTCGGCCGCGTCCACGAGCCGCGCTATCCGCTGCCCGCCGTGCTCGACGGGTGTGGACTCGGCGGCGAGCAGGGCGAGTTCGGCGGCCAGGGCGCTGTTGCCGCGGCGCCGGGCCGTGTCGGCCGCCGCGGCGACCTCGTGCGCGAGGTGCTCGTCGGGCGTGTCGGCGGCCAGCGCCCGGTGCCGTACCGCTTCGACGGGGTCGTTGACCACCCGGGCGAGTGCGCTGTGCCCCGCGCTGCGCTCGTTCCAGCAGGCGTCGTGGACGAGGGTGGACGGCAGCACGCCGGCGCTGAACGCGACGGTCCCGTCCTCGGTGAGCGTGATGAGGTTCGCCCGCTCGGCGGCGGCGAGGTCGGCCTCTGCGGTGGCGCGGCCCGCGCGGCGGATCAGTGACGCCGTCGGCCGCAGCGCCAGGGCGGCGAGCAGCAAGGTGCTGCGTACGGCCGGGGAGGCGGCGCCGAGGAGTTGCCGGGCGAGGTCGCGGGCGCGGCCCGACAGCGACAGCGCCTCGGCGTGGTGGACCGGTGTCCGGGCGTCGGCGAGGGAACGGCCGACGGCGAGCGCGAGGCGGGGATTGCCGCCGCTGGCCCGGTGGATACGGCCGGCCATCCGGGACGGCAGCCGGTGGTGGACGAGGAGTTCGGCGATCTCGTCGGCGTGCAGGGCCGGGACGAACAGCACATCCGCCTCGGAGGGCACCCACAGGGCTTCGGGGCCTGCCGAGTCCTGCGGTGTGGCGCCGGGTCCCGGAGCCGTGGGGGCGTACGCGGAAGGGGTCTCGGCGGCGATGACCCGCAGCGCAGGCGGAGCCAGATGCAGCGCGAAGCGCAGCAGGTCCGCGCTGTCGGCGTCGATGTGCTGGACGCCGTCGACGACGAGCAGGACCGGAGCCCGTGCGGCGAGGGTCCGCAGGATCTGGGCCAGGGCGAGCCGCAGCGCGATGGGGTCCCAGCCACCCTCGGGGATGGGCGCCTCGCGGCACAGCATGGCGACGGCGCTGCGCTGCGGTCCGGGCAGTGCTTCGAGTGCGTCGGCCGCTCCGGCACCGCCGGGCCCGGGGGAGTGGGCGGCGGGCCACGACACGGAGGCCCGGACGGACGCGAGAAGGGCGGCCGCCGCCGCTCCGGGTATGTCCCGGTCGGCGGGCAGTGTGGCCAGCCAGAGCACCGTCTCGCCGCGGGACTCGGCCTGTGCGGCGGCTGCCAGGGCCATCTCCGTCTTGCCGATTCCGGCGGGACCGGTGAGGAGCGCACGCCCCCGGGTGTGCAGGACCCGCTCGAGCCGGGCGAGGAGCTCGGCCCGCCCCACCGGCGCGGGGCGGTGAACCGTCGTCGTCACGCCCATCACCCCCCTTGTGACCTGCGCAGGTCTCTGCCTGTGAGTGCAGAGCATACGAATCAGGCCACGGCAGTCCAGGCCCCGCGTCCGACATTCGGACGCGAGGTCCGGGAACGGCGGTGGGGCGCGCCCGCGGAATGTGCCGCGAACGCGCCCCTGACCTGCCCTGTGCTGCTGTGGTGCGGGTGCTCAGAAGGTGAGACTCCAGGAGTCGATGTAACCGGTGTCACCCGAGGCCACATCGCGGACCTGCAGCTTCCACATTCCGTTGGCGACCTCGCTGGAGGCGTCGACGGTGTAGGTCGCCACGACGTTGTCGGCGCTGTCGGAGGACGACGACGCCTTCAGGTTGCGCACGGTGCCGTCGGGCGCGACCAGATCGACGACGAGGTCGCCGCGCCAGGTGTGCTTGATGTCGACGGCGACCTTGAGCGCGGCGGAGGCGTTGCCGGAGCGGCCCGAGACGGCGATCGTGGAGCTCACGGTCGCGTTGTCGCTGATCGTGACGTCCGCGGCGTTGGTGAACGTCGCGCCACCGGGAGTCGTGGTCGTCACGGCGTTCACGGTCTTGGTGGCGTCGGCGATGCCGGTGCCGCAGCCGCCGGTGCACGTGCCGGGCAGCGCGCGGGCGTTGGCCTTGATCGCGGACTCGATGTCGGCGGGCGTCAGGGCCGGCTTGGCCGACTCCAGCAGCGCGGCGAGCCCGGCGATGTGCGGGGCGGCCATCGAAGTGCCCTGGTAGGGCTTGTAGTTCTCCGCCGACTGCGTGGTGGTACCGGAGTTCAGCGTGGAGAGAATGCCGTTCTCGGGGGTCGTCACGGTGCCGGGGGTGTCGGTGGCGCGACGGGTCTCGCCGCCGGGCGCGGCCACGTCGACGCTGGTGCCGAAGTTCGAGTAGAACGACCGGTTGCCCTCGCGGCTGGTGGAGGCCACGTTGATGATGTTGGCGCAGTTCGCGGGGGTGAAGCCGGAGGCGTTCGCATTGCTGTTGCCGGCCGCGACGACGACCGTGGTGCCGCGGGAGACGGCGCCGTTGATCGCGTTCTGGTAGACGCTCGGGCAGGTGGCGCTCGAACCGCCGAGGCTCAGGTTGATGACCTTCGCCGGGGTGGCGTTCGCCGGGACGCCGGGCACGCTGCCGCCCGAGGCCCAGGTGATCGCGTCGGCGATGTCCGCGGAGGAGCCGCCGCACTTGCCGAGCACCCGGACGGGCTGGATCTTCGCGTTGTACGCGATGCCGGCGACGCCCTTGGTGTTGTTCGTGGTCGCCGCGACGGTGCCCGCGACGTGCGTGCCGTGCCAGGACGAGTTGCTCGCCTTGGAGCCCGCACCGCACTCGCCGTCGGTGGCGTTCCAGTCGCCCTCGTCCTTCGCGTTGTTGTCCCGGCCGTTGCCGTCACGGGCGTCCGCGGAGGAGGAGATGAAGTCGTAGCCCGACACCACGTTGCCCGCGACGTCGGAGTGGGTGGCGTAGCCGGTGTCGATGACGGCGACGGTGACACCGCTGCCGGTGGTCTTGTCCCAGGCGCCGGGCACGTTCATGCCGCCGGTGGCCTCGAACAGGTCCCACTGCTTGGCGTACTCGGTGTCGTCGGGCGTGACCGCCATCGCGTAGGCACGGATGTCGGGTTCCACGGACGCCACCGAGGGGTCACCGCGGAAGGCGTTCATGACCTCGGTCAGGTCCTTCTTCGAGGTCTCGCCGCCCAGGTCCACCAGGGCGGCTCCACCGGAGAGCCGGCGCTCGAAGGCCAGGCTCTCGCCGGTCTCGGAACCCTTGGCGGTCGCGTCACCGGCGGCGGCGGTGTTGGAACGTGCCTCCGCCGCGGTCGCCTTGTACGTGACGATGACCTTCTCGACCGGCGAGACTGGCAGGCCGGCCATGGCCTGCGAGGCCGGAGCCGGCTTCGGCGAGGGGGTCGGGGTGGCGGCGAGGGCTACGGAGGACGTGGCGGCCACGGCGGCAATCGTGGCACTCGCAGCCACGACGGCTATGAGTCTCCGTCTGGAACCGTTCAAGGTGTTCCCCTTCAGATGACGGCGCGGAGCGCGGCGGACGGCGCGGGAACCGCGGTTCGCTGTGGGGGTGCGACCCGCGATTCCCTGGGCCGGGTACGCCCGAGCGCCCCCCGCCGTCGCAAACGGCCCCTGGTCAAGGGCCGCCACCGGCGAAACCCCTGATTTCCATGCACCTGACATCAACGAGTCGGGGCACGAGATCCGCCGGTTCGGCAGACAGTAGGGAACGCCGAGATGAACCCGATACGGGGAAAACCCTTGTCACCCCCGTGCGGGGACCCGCGAGAGGGCAGGGCGCGACGCAGACTGGGCATGCGTACAGTGCACGGCCGCACCCGGCCGCGCGGCCGGACGCAGAGCGGAAGGAGACAGGACATGAGCCGCCCCACCGACAGTGACGGCAGCGCGCGCGACGAGCAGGGGGGCAACGCCGGGTACGGGAAGAAGCCCTTCAAGCGGTCCACGAGTCATTTCGCCGACCGCATCACCGCCGACGGGAGGGACGGCTGGCCGGTGGAGGCGGGCCGCTACCGCCTGGTGGTGAGCCGTGCCTGCCCCTGGGCGAGCCGCGCACTCGTCTCCCGGCGGCTCCTCGGGCTGGAGAGCGCGGTGTCGCTCGCCGTCACCGACCCGATCCAGGACGACCGCAGCTGGCGCTTCACCCTCGACCCGGACGACCGTGACCCCGTACTCGGGATCCGCTTCCTCAGCGAGGCGTACGACGCGCGGGAGAAGGACTATCCGGGTGGCGTCAGCGTGCCGGCGATCGTGGACGTCCCCACCGGCGAGCTCGTCACCAACGACTACCAGCAGATCACCCTGGACTTCGCGACGGAGTGGACGGCGCTGCACCGCCCCGGCGCCCCGGACCTCTACCCCGAGCGGCTCCGCGACGAGATGGACGAGGTGATGGGCGGCATCTACCGGAACGTCAACAACGGTGTCTACCGCGCCGGTTTCGCCTCGGAGCAGAAGGAGTACGAGGCCGCGTACCGCGATGTGTTCCGGCAACTCGATCTGGTCTCCGAGCGGCTGTCGGACAGGCGCTACCTCGTGGGAGAGACGATCACAGAGGCGGACATCCGGCTGTTCACCACGCTTGTGCGCTTCGACGCCGTCTACCACGGTCACTTCAAGTGCAACCGCTCGAAGCTGACCGAGGACCCGGTGCTGTGGGCGTACGTCCGGGACCTCTTCCAGACGCCCGGCTTCGGCGACACCGTCGACTTCGACCACATCAAGCGGCACTACTACCAGGTGCACGAGGGCATCAATCCGACGAAGATCGTGCCGCTGGGACCGGACACGTCGGGATGGCTGACCCCGCACCACCGCGAGGAGCTGGGAGGGCGGCCCTTCGGCGACGGCACACCCCCGGGTCCGGTGCCCGCGGGGGAGGAGGTCCCGGCGGCCGGGCGCCCCTGAGCTGTGCCGGCCCGCGGGCGGCGCGCTTCCCTCTGTGGGGCGGATCTGTGACGCCCCTGCCCGCCTGCCGTCGCCGGCAACGGTCGCGAACCGGTACGCCCTCGGACGGTGGATCTGTCACGGCCATGCCCCATACGTACCGACACCGTGACGAACGCCCCGTGCGCCCCCTATGCGGCGGTACCTTCGCCCTGCGTACCGAAGCCCTGGGGGACACCATGCGCAAGACCCTGCTCGCCGCTGTCGTCACCGCCGCCACCTGCCTCGCCCTGACCGCCTGTCAGGGCGGTGCCGAGGCCGGCGGCGGCGACGCCGCGCCGTCCACGACACGACCGCTGCCCACGGCACCCGCCACACCGGCGTCCGCCACACCCACACCCGCCGGTGAGCCGGGCCCCACGGACGCGGGGCCCGCCGCTCTCGACCTCGGCGAGCCGTCCCGGACCGTGGGCGCCAGGACCGTCGGAATCCTGGAGATCACCCCGACGTCCGTGGTCTACGCCGACGAAGGAGCCGGCGCGACACCGCAGTCCGGCGTCTTCGCCGTCGTGACGATGAAGGAGAAGTCGCTCAGCGCGAACCCCGCGGCCGAGGAACTGCCCGCCACCGGCGGTGGCTGGGAGTGGCTGACGCCCGACGGGCAGAAGATCCCCGCCGGCAACGGCAACGCCGGCCAGGTCGCCCTCGACGGATACGACAGCTCCGGCCCCGTCGAACCGGGCGCGACCCGGATGGGTGCCAAGGTCTTCGACCTCACTCCCGCGCAGGCCAGGAGCGGCAGGATCGTCTACACCGACGGCGTGCAGGCCTCCTACCGCTGGAAGATGCCGGCAGACAGCACGGGTCCCGAAGTCGCCGATGTCGAGGGGCAGTTGGCGTCCTGACGCGTCGGCTGCGCTGATCATGGAGACTGGTCACCACCGTGTACGTGTGGTGACCGACCTTCGAGGAGCTGCGATGACCTCGCCCGGCGATGGGCTTCATGTGGTGTTCGGCGCCACCGGTGCGATCGGGAGCGCGGTGGTGGCCGAACTGCTGCGCCATGGACGCCCGGTGCGGGCCGTGAGCCGCGGTGGCCGTGCTCCGGAAGGTGCCGAGGGAGTCGCCGCCGACGCCGCCGACCCGGCCCAGGCCGCTTCGGCGGCTGCCGGGGCAGCGGTCGTCCACCACTGCGCCGCCCCTGCGTACACCCGGTGGCCCGAGCTGTTCCCCGCGCTGACCCGCTCGGTGCTGGCCGCCGCCGAGTCCGCGGGCGCCAAGCTGGTGTTCGCCGACAATCTGTACTCCTACGGACCCGTCGACGGGCCCCTGCGTGAGGACCTCCCGGCCGCGGCGCAGGGCCGCAAGGGGCGGACACGCACCGCCATGGCGGCCGAACTGCTCGATGCGCACCGCGCGGGCCGCGCGCGGGTAGTGATCGGCCGGGCGTCGGACTACTACGGGCCGCGGGGCACCAACTCCACAGCGGGAGAAACCCTGTTCGGGCGTCTCCTGGCCGGCAGGAAGCCCCAGTGGATCGGCAGTACGGCCCAGCCGCACACGCTGCACTATCTGCCGGACATCGCGCGCGGGCTCGTCACGCTCGCCGACCGCCCCGAGGCGGACGGGCAGGTCTGGCACCTCCCGGCCGACGAAGCGCTGACCGCCCGGCAGTTCACCGATCTCGCCGCCGAGGCAGCCGGACGACCCGTGCCGGCCACGATCGCCGTCGCGGGGCCCGCCGTGCTCGCCGTGGGCGGCCTGTTCTCGCCGATGCTGCGCGAACTGCGGGAGACCGTCTACCAGTTCAGCGCCCCCTTCGTCGTCGACAGCTCCAGGTTCGGCACCGCACTCGGCCCCTTCGAACCCACACCTCACGCGGAGGCGGTGGCCGCGACCGTCGCGTGGTACCGCTCCAGGTGACGGCCCCGCAGGGCCTCAGGCGCTCCTGCGGGCGGTGACGAGGAGGTACTCCCAGTCCAGCGCGGTGCTCCCGGAGGCGTCCGCGTGGCGCAGGGCGAGGTCGTCGAGGTCACGGTCCAGCGCGGCGACCTTCCCCGCGTCGTCCGCGATGTTGCGGTAGGTGGCGACGGTCGGGCCGTAGTTCGCCTTGAAGTACTCCCGGAACGCGTCGGGCTTGTCGAAACGGCCGATCCGCACGGTCTGCCGCCGCGCCTCCATGTCCGTCACCCGGTCCCCGAGGAGTTCGCGGACATGGGCCTCCTGACCCCACAGCGGCGGGGGCTGCGCACCGGGAGGAGGCTTGGGGGCGTACGGCTTCATCGCCGCGAACATCTGCCCGACGAAGCCCTCGGGGGTCCAGCTGATCAGGCCGATGGTGCCGCCGGGCCCGCAGACCCGGACCAGTTCGTCCGCGGCGGCCTGATGGTGCGGCGCGAACATGACCCCGAGACACGACATCACCGTGTCGAACTCACCGTCGGTGAAGGGCAGCGCCTCGGCGTCGGCCTCCCGCCACTCCACCTCGGCCCCGCGCTCGACGGCGAGCTTGCGCCCGACGTCCATCAGCTCCGGTGTGAGGTCGCCGGCGACCACCTCCGCCCCCGCGAGGGCGGCGGGAATCGCGGCGTTTCCCGTACCGGCGGCGATGTCCAGCACCCGCCGGCCGCTCCGTACACCGCAGGCCTCGACAAGGGTCGCGCCGAGATCCGGGATGAGCTCCGCCGCCACGGCGGAGTAATCGCCGAGCGCCCACATCTTCCGGTGCCCGGTCTTCAGCGCACGGTCGGCCTCGACCGCTTCGGTGGTTCCGGTGGCTTCGGTCATGACGGCTCTCCTCGGCTCTCGCGCCGGACGGATACTCGTCGGCGCCCTGTATCGAGCGTAGGAAACGAACGGACACCGCCCCTAGTACGGAATCTGTACCAGCCGCCCCCGGGACGGACGCCGTATGGGTCGCCGCCGTCGGTGGTCGGGTCACCGAACCGGCCGTAACCTGCCCGTATGGGGTCCTCGTACTACCAGTTCTGCCCAGTCGCCAAGGCGATGGAGCTGCTCGACGAACGCTGGACGCTGCTCGTCGTCCGGGAGCTGGTGACCGGCACCGAGCACTTCAACGAGCTGCGCCGGGGGGTGCCGCGGATGTCGCCCACGCTTCTCTCGAAACGGCTTCAGCAGCTGGTGCGCGCCGGGATCGTGGAGCGGCGCGCGGAGGGGCACGACGTCCGGTACGTGCTGACGCCGGCCGGCGAGGAGCTCCGTCCGGTGATCGAGGCGCTGAGCGTCTGGGGTGTGCGCTGGATCGGGGAGCTCGGCGACAAGGATCTCGACCCGAAACTGTTGCTGTGGGACATGCATCGCCGCGTCGACCACGGGGCCGTACCCGACGGCAGATCGGTGATCCGGTTCCTGTTCTCGGACGTGCCCCTCCCGGTACGGGACTGGTGGCTGGTGATCACGCCGACCGAGGCGGACGTCTGCGACCGGGACCCCGGGTTCGACGTGACCGTCACGGTCTCTGCCGCTCTGCGGCGCATGATCGAGATCTGGCGCGGTGACCTGGCCTGGGCCGAGGCCCTGCGCTCGGGTGCGGTCGAGGTACAGGGACCGGAGGCGCTGCGCAGGGCGGTTCCGGTCTGGTTCACCCTGCCGCCGTTCGCGGCGGTGCCGCGGCCCTTCTGAGCCGCGCACCCCGGCGAACAGCGGCATCGGCAAGCCGTCGCGGGAGCTCCTCGCCTACGGCCCCGGCTTCCAGACGTAGCGGACGTCCGGCTCCCGCTCCTCGTTGCGCGAGCCGTCGGTGCGCTCGACCTCCGTGAAGCCGTGGCGCTCGTAGAACCGCCCCGCCGGCCCGTTGACCTGGAACGTCCACAGCGCCAGCCCGTCGGGGCGCTGCCGCTTGGCCAGCGCGACGAGCCGGTCGCCCAGCCCGCGGCCCCGCCACGAGGGATCCAGGTACAGCTGCTCCAGTTCCGCGCCGTCGAGCACCAGCAGCCCGGCGACCGAGCCGTCGGCGACCGTGACCCAGCTCTCGTGGTGGGGGACGACCACGTGCGCGAACCATGCCCGCACCTCGTCGTCACTGTGTGCCCGCCGCACCGTGGGAAGGGCCTCCGAGAAGGAACGCAGCCATACGCGGGCCATGTCGTCCGCGTCCGCGTCTTCCGCGCGCCGCAGGAGCAAGTCGTCGCTGTTCATGGGTGGAGACTCTTGCACAGACGGGCGGACACCCCAGGTGCGAGCATGGGATCAGGGCAGCGGCCGACGCGACGACCGGCGAGGAACCGGCCGCGTGCCCGGCGGACGACCAGTGAGCTCACTGCGGAAGGAAACGCCATGGGGGACTCCCGACCGACCTCCGCATTCCACGCGGGGAACATGTCTGCGTCGAGTGTCGAGCGGCTCGTCGCCGCCCTGGACGCGCAGGAGGGCACCCCTGGCGTGCGCCGCCTGCGTGCGTGGGCGCATCGCGGGCTGGCCGCTCGGCCCGGAGAGCGGGTGCTCGACATCGGCACGGGCACCGGATCGGAGGTGCGCGCGCTCGCCGCGGCGGTGTCGCCCGGCGGCGACGCGCTGGGTGTGGAGCCGAACCCCGGTCTGCGTGCGGTCGCCGAGCAGCGAACCGCCGCAGCGGGCAGCCCGGCCCGCTTCGCCGAGGGCGACGCCCTGGGGCTGCCCGTCGATGACGCCTCGGTCGACCTGGTGTGGTGCGAGCGGGTGTTCCAGCACCTCGACGAGCCGCAGAAGGCGGCCGGGGAGATCGCACGTGTCCTCCGGCCCGGCGGCCGCGTCGCCCTCCTCGACACCGACTGGGCGACGGCGATCCTGCACCCCGGCGAGCCCGAGGTGGTGAAGGCCCTGAGCGCCGCCGCGCTCGCCGCCGCGGCCAACCCCTATGCGGGGCGCCGGCTCGTCGGTCAGCTGCGGGCCGAGGGGTTCGAGATCGACGACGTGGGCTCGCAGGCCCTCATCCAGGACCGTCTGGAGACCGTGGAGCCGCTGATCAGGATGCTGGGGGACACGGCCGTGGGGAGCGGGCTGATCACCGAGCCCCAGCGGGACCGGCTGTACGAAGAGCTGACGGCGGCCGGCGAGCACGGTGCGCTCCATCTGTCCGTGACCATGTTCGGCGTCATCGCCCACCGCCCGGCCTGAGCGGAGTGGGCCGAACCGCGGATGCTTCCTCCCCGACGCACATCGACCCGGCGCCCGGGGGTAGGCACACCCTGACGCACAGGTGATCAGTTGGAGGAGACATGGCCGGAATCCTGGACCGCATCAAGTCGTTCGCCCGGAGTCCCAAGGGACGCCGGATGATCGAGCAGGGCCGGAGGGCCGCCGCCGACCCGCGCAAGCGTGCCCAGGCGAAGGAGACGCTGCGGAAGTTCCGGTCGCGCTGACCGCGACCGGAATGCTTCAGCGGAGCTCTCTGCAGAGCAGGGCGTCAGGCGTCCTCGACGAGCCGACGCGGCCGGTGTACGCGACACCGGCCGCGTACTCGTCGTCCGCGCACTGCCCCTTGTAGCGCCCCTGTGCGAAGTCCCCGCCCTTCGCGGCCGCAAGACGGTTGTCGCCGCGGTCGAACCACACGGTCCGGCCGCCGCCACCGGGCGCCGCGTCGGAGGATGCGCACAGGACGGCGGAGACCGCTGCCCCACGGACGCTGTAGCCGATGAGCAGGTGGCGCGGCGGACACTCCAGCTTGGTGTACCCAAAGGCCCAGTCGCCCGTGCCGACGTACCGCTCGTCGCGCACCACCTCGTGTCCGGCACCCGGGGCCCACGGGTCGCGTGCGCCCGCGTCGGTGCACAGCCCCCGGTTACCGGTGTGGCCGAGGCCGGCGAGCCGCTGACCGTCGGGGCAGACCGCCTTGCGGGCGCCGGAGTCCCAGTCGGGCTGGGCGCGCATCCGCAGGGACTGGACGAAGTCCCCGTGGTCGGGGCTGAGCATCGACCAGCGGTCGACCGGGGCCACCGGGCCGCTGCGTCCGTCGGCGGCGATCAGCCGGCTCCAGGCACCGGCACGCCAGTCGTCACCGTCGAACACCCCGATCCGCCCGCCGGCCGCGTCCCAGTGCAGCAGCGCCCAGCCGTTGCCCTTGCGGTTCTCGTGCCATCCGACGAGCGGCCAGTACGCGAAGTCGGCGTCCGTCAGGACGAGGAAGTCGACGAAGTTCTCGAACCACGCCCGCTGCTTCTCACCGTGCTCGTCCCGGCCGCCGACGCCGAACTCGCTGATCCACACCGGGGCGGTGAAGTGCCGGTCCCCTTCACCGCTGACGTAGAACGCCTGCCGGCGCAGTACGTCGTGGAGTTCGGCGCGGGTGAAGTCCCGGTAGCGGTTGTCCGAGGTCTCGCCGGTGCCGGTCGCGCCGCTGTGGCGGGGACCCGTGTAGTCGTAGAAGTGCGCGGAGTAGACGAGCTTCCCCGACCTGACCAGGGTGTGCGAGAGCCGCTGGACGGGCTCCAGGGTGGGGCGTTCGTGCGGCAGGCCGTCGACGGGGATGCCGGTCCAGTTGATGCCCTCGACGACGATCAGGAGGTCCGGGTTGGCCTCCTGGAGGATGCGGTCGCCGAGCCGCTGCGTCGCCCCGAACCAGTCGTGGCGGTCACCGAGGCCCCAGTTGGGGTCGTCCCACACCGAACGGCGCACCTCGTTGTAGAGGTCGGCGCCCACCACGCGCGGGTTGGCGCGGTAGCGCCGGGCCATGAAGAGCCAGTCGTTCTCCCACGTCGCGTCGCTCTGGCTCGCGTTCCACCGCTCGTTGCCGTCGACGCCGCAGCACCAGCGTGTCGTGTTGGTGTGGTTGTTGAGGACGACCGCGAGGCCGGCGCCGGTGAGTGCCCCGACAGCCGCGTCGTACACCTGGAGCGGAGTCCTGCCGCGCAATGACGGGTTGGCGGCCACCGACGCGTCCGCGACCGGACGGGTGTCGCGCAGCATCTCGTTGGAGAAGGGGAGCCGCACGCTGTTGAGGCCGAGTTCGCGGAAGCCCGCGACGATCTCGGCCAGGGATGCGCGGTCCAGACCGAGCGGCATACGGTCGGACTTCTCGCCCGCGTGGTTGTCCGCGGCGTTGTCGGGGCTTCCCGAGCCGGTCCAGGTACCGCTCGCGCCGTGCCAGTTGCCCGACTTCAGCTTGAACCGGTTGCCGTCCGCGTCGACGATGTAGCGGCCGCGGGTGCTGAGCGGAGGGGTCCAGGCCGCCTGCTGCACGATCGGCTTCTCAGCGGCCTCGGGGCGGGGCGGTTCGGCCGCTCGGGCCGGCAGCACGGCGGAACCCGCCAGCAGGACGAGCACGGCGGCGGGCACCAACCTGATCAGGGACCTGTTCACGACCATCCAATCGACGAACACCGGCCGCGGGCACCCCGGTTGGCGGTTGACATGACTGCGCCATAATGCCGGGACGGGGTAGCTGTGAACAGAGTTGCTCCGGACACTTTCGCGGCCGCCGAGGCTGACTGAGCACCGTCATAATGCTGGGCATGGCCGCCGTCTCCCCGTCTTCCGACGTCTCCTCGTTCCCCGCCCCCGCCTCTTCCCCCCTCACGCCGCCGTCCCGCACCCGGGTCGTCGTCATCGGCGCGGGTCCCGCCGGGCTCACCGTCGCCAACATCCTGCGGGCCGCATCCGTGGACTGCGTGGTGCTGGAGACGGAGAGCAGAGAGTTCATCGAGCAACGGCCCCGTGCCGGCTTCCTCGAGGAGTGGGCCGTACGGGCACTCCAACGGCGCGGTCTGGCCGACCGGTTGCTCCGGAACACGGAGATGCACGGCGAGTTCGAGTTCCGCTTCGCGGGGGAGCGCCATCGCTTCCCCTACGGCGAGATGACGGGCAACCGCCACTTCGTCTATCCGCAGCCCCTGTTGGTCACCGACCTCGTCCGCAGGTACGCCGACGAGCTGGGTGGCGAGATCCGCTTCGGTGTACGGGACGTGGAACTGCACGCCATCGACACGGACCGGCCCGAGGTCTCCTACACCGACCCGGACACGGGCGAGCGCCGGAGCATCGTGTGCGAGGCCGCGGCAGGCTGCGACGGGGCGCGGGGAGTGACCCGCGCGAGCATGCCCCCGGAGCACGCGGCCGTGGCGCGGCACGACTACGGCGTGGGCTGGCTCGCTCTCCTCGCCGAGGCGCCGCCGTCCAACGACTGTGTCGTCTTCGGCGTCCACAGCCGAGGCTTCGCCGCGCACATGGCCCGCAGCCCGCAGGTCACCCGCTACTACCTCGAATGCCCGCCCGGCGACGACCCGGAGAACTGGCCGCACGACCGCGTGTGGTCCGAACTCCGGACGCGGCTGTCGGCGGACGGCGCCCGGCCGCTCGCCGAGGGCCCGCTGATCGAGAAGCGCGTGCTGGACATGCACAACTACGTCGTGGAGCCGATGTCGTACGGCCGGCTGTATCTGGCGGGCGACGCGGCCCACCTCGCGGCGCCGATCGCCGCGAAAGGCATGAACCTGGCGCTGCACGACGCGCTGCTGCTCGGCGACGCGCTGGTCGCCCACTGCCTCAAGGCCGACGACAGCGGCCTGCGCGGCTACTCGGCGGCCTGTCTGCGGCAGGTCTGGCAGTACCAGGAGTTCTCGCAGTGGCTCGCGGAGGTGATGCATGGGGCGTCGTCGGGCGACCCGTTCCGGGCGGCGTCCGCGACGGCACGGCTGCGGCGGATCTTCGAGTCGCCCGCGGCGGCGGCCGCCTTCGCCGAGCTCTACATCGGCAAGGACATCGACGGCGGGGGACACCCCGGCACGGCATGAGCCGCACCGGACCGCAATCTGTTCTGGACCCCGCTCGCCCGGCACCGAACCGGCGCTCCTCGCCCGCGCGCTGCGGCCGGGCGGGGTGCTGCACGTGACGGGCCGGGCGGACCGCGGTCGGCCGAGCGCGTGACCGCACCGGTGGCCGACACGATGCGAGCGCACGGGTACACCGATGTGCGGGTCCGCACCGACACCGCCGGCCTCACGGTCTGCGGCCCGGCGCCGGGCAACTGATCACCCTGACGTCTGCAGCGCGGGCGCCTCGGCGGTGACCGAAGAGCCTGCGGTGACCGGAGTGCCGGCAGTGACCGGTGGGACGTGGGGTGCGACGGCCGGGGCCGCCTCCTGCCTCCGGCCCGCCAGCCGGCAGCCGACACAGCCCGGATGCCCGTACCGGACGGTGGTGTCCCGGGTGCGCCAGCTGCGCCGGCCCCGGGGCCGGGGCCCGCTGGGCTTGCCCCACCCCGCGAGGTGCAGCAGCCAGGTGGTGAACGCGGAGAGCGCGACGACGACTCCCCCCAGACCGAGGCCCCAGGGCGAGCCGGCGGCGAGTCCCGCCCCGAGCACGGCGGTGCCCGCGGTGGCCAGCCCTGTGCCGGTCCAGCCGGCCACCGTGTGGCCCATGTCGTGATCGCCGTGCGCACTCATCTCTGGCTCCTCACCGGTGGTGTGATAGATCAGCGACCTGGGCACACCTCACCCAGGAATGTCTTACGAATTAAGTAACTTAGATGCTAAGGGGATATCCGGTGGAGGGCAAGGCGCGCCCGGGGGCGACGGCCGCGGAGGCGCAGTACGCGATGGACCGCATGATCGCGCTGGCGCAGTTCGGGCAGCAGGACATCGCGGGGCGGCTCGGACTCAACGTCACCGACCTCACCTGCCTCGGTTTCGTCATCGAGGCCGGTCTGGCGGGGGAGTCGCTCGCCGCGGGCGACCTGGCCGAGCGGGCCCGGCTGACCACGGGCGCGGTGACCGGTGTGCTCAACCGTCTGGAGAAGGCCGGCTATGTGCGCCGCCGGGCCGATCCGGGGGACCGCCGTCGGGTGCGCGTGGTGATGGAGGAGTCGGCCCAGGCACGCATCCTCGAGGTCTACGGCCCGTTCTACGAGCGCATTGCCGCGCTCTTCGCGGACTACACGCCGGACGAGGTGGCGGTGCTGGCCGACTGGTTCACCCGGGCCACGGACGCGATGCAGGTCTCACTGGAGGAGACGCGGCGCGGGGGCCCGCCGCCCGGCGAGCGAAAGGTACCGTAGTCCGGCGGCCGAACGATCCGTGAGGCCGAGGATGCGAGAGCGGGCGCATCGGACCGGGCCTGCTGGAGGTGGGCGCGGTGCCGGGACCCGTACGAGGCGGGCGTCATCGGCTCGGACCTCACCGGCGTCGCGCTCGCCTCACTGAAGGGGCAGCGTCGCCCAGACCGTCTTGCCCTTCGGCGGGGTCAGGGACCACGACCATGTGTCGCAGAGCGCGCTGATGAGGTGCAGTCCCCGGCCGCCGAGGGCGCATTCGTCCGCGCTGCGGGGCCGTGGTGCGGTGGAGCTCGGGTCGGTGACCGCGCACACGAGGTCGCCGGGCTGCCGGAAGATGCCGAGCCAGACCGGGTAGTCGCCGTCCTCGGGCGATGCCGGGTCCAGTGCGTGCTGCACCGCGTTGGTGACGAGTTCGCTGACGACCAGCTCGGCGTCCGGGACAAGCTGCGGAAGCGCCCATCCGGTGAGGGTCGTGGCGACGAACTGCCGTGCCTGCGAAGCGTTCTGTAGCTGACCGTCGAGTCCGCACGCGGCGAATCCGGTCTGGCTCATGCTCTGGTTCCAGGCCCACTGGGGTTCGCCCGCGGGGATCGTCGCGGGCAGTGGTTCCGCGCCAGGCTCCGCACCGCAGAACCGGCTTCCGTGCCTGGTGCTCGTGCTCGATGAGGCTGACACGTGAGTTGTCACTGGTCATGTCCCCCTGGAGGAAATGGACTTCGGCGCTGCGCCGGCCGCCGTGGAGCGAGTATGGTCGAGCGCCACCCAAGAATGCAATTGCATCTGGGATTGCAATGGTTGGGTGTCGGTGCGAACGAACGTACGAAAGTGAAAGGGCTGTTGCAGTGGAGTCTTTCTTCAACGGCATGCGCGCGACCGGGCTGAGCTCCGTGGCGTGGACCAAGAGCAGTCACAGCAATGCGACCGGGAACTGCGTTGAGCTGGCAGAGCTCCCTGGGGGACGTGTGGCGGTGCGCAACTCCCGTGACCCGCAGGGGCCCGTGTTGATCTATACGCGTGATGAGATCGCTGCGTTCGTGGCGGGCGCCCGAGGCGGAGACTTCGACTTCTTCATCGGCTGAAAATCGCTCCAAGTGCGACGTATTCCGAGCCATGGACGCCTCGTTGGTGGATACTGGGCGTCTTCCCCGCGTCCGCAGGAGCGCCCCATGGCTGCAGCCGATCCGAATGCGTCGTTGTTCGTACGACCGCTAGGGGCGGTGGAGAAGAACCCGACGGCGCTGAAGCTCATCGTCGGCGGCAAGTTGCGCGAACTGCGCGTCGCCGCCGGACTGGATCCCGTCGATGTCGACAGCAAGCTGGGATTCTCGCAGTCGAAAACCAGCCGCATCGAGCTCGGGCGGCACGGCTGCAAGCAGGTCGACGCACTGGCTCTGCTGCATCTGTACGGAGTGGACGGCGAGGAGCGCGTCGCCGAGTTCCTCCGGCTGGTCGACCAGTCCCGCCGGCCCGACTGGTGGCGGTCGTTCAGCGATGTCCTCTCCGACTTCTTCACACCGCTGGTCGCGCTCGAAGGCGCGGCCGAACGCATCCGTACGTACGAGCCGTTCTATGTACCCGGTCTGTTGCAGACGCCGGACTACACCCGTGCCGTGATCCAGGCCGGCCCCGGGCATCTGCTCGAGCACGAGGTGACACGGCGCGTGGAGCTGCGCCAGGAACGGCAGCGTCAGCTGGACCAGCCGGACGCGCCGCGGCTCTGGGCGGTCATCGACGAGTCCGTCCTGCTGCGGGTCGTCGGCGGCCGGGACGTGATGTACGCACAGCTGGAGCATCTGCTCGCCATGATGGAGCGCCCTCGCGTCACCCTGCAGATCGCGCCGCTGGACGTGACGGCCGCTGTCGGCGTGGGGACCGGCGTGACCTATCTGCGCTTCGCCCTCGGCGACCTGAAGGACGCCGTGTACATCGAGCACCTCACCGACTCGACGTTCACCCAGAAGCCCCAGGGTGTCGAGCAGTACCGGAACATGCTCGACCGGCTCGGCGCGTGCGCCCTCACGCCCGCGCAGTCGATCGCGGCGCTGCGCGAGCGCATGCAGACGCTCTGACCCGCCCGCGAACGAAGCACGGCGCGGTGCGCGTGCGGTCCGCACAGCTCCGCACAACAACGACCCGGCACGGAGAACGGCCCCGGCACACGCGCCGTAGCGCGCGGCCGGGGCCGTTTCTGTGTCGTGGGCGTCAGCCGAGCCGTGCCACGCCGCCCCACTCGATCCACTCGTCGGTGAGCTGCGTGGGCGCCAGATCGGTGTCCGGCCGCCAGGTCGACACCTCCACCAGGCCGGGCTCGAGGATCTGGAGGCCGTTGAAGTACTGCGTGACCTCGTGCTCCTCGCGGACCCTGCCCCAGTTGCCACCGGTGGCCTCGGCCATGAAGTCGGTGACGAACTTCCTGATCTCCGGCCGGTCGCTGACCAGTTGGCAGACAACGAGGAAGCTGCCGGGCACCAGGCGATCCGCCACCCGCCGGATCAACGCCGCCGGGTCGTCCTCGTCCGGGATGCAGTGCATGACCGAGACGAAGAGGGCCGCCACGGGTTGACTGAAATCGATCAGCCGCGTGGTCTCCGGGTGACCGAGGATGTGGTCCGTCTCGCGCATGTCTGCCTGGATGACAGCGGTGTTGTCGTTCTCGTCCAGCAGTGCCCGCCCATGGGCCAGAACGATCGGATCGCTGTCGACATAGACCACTTTGGACGCCGGGTCGATGGCCTGGGCGACCTGGTGGACGTTGTCCTGGGTGGGGAGGCCGGAACCGTGGTCGATGAACTGGCGGATGCCGTACTCGCCGGCCAGCAGGCGGACGACGCGCTGAAGGAACCTGCGGTTGTTGACCGCCAGCACCTTGGTGCTGGGCACCTGCTTGAGCAGTTGCTCGCAGGCGTCACGGTCCGACTGGTAGTTGTCGCTGCCCCCCAGGAAGTAGTCGTACATGCGTGCCACGCTGGGCACTGTCGTGTCGATGGCGTCCGGGCGCCACGACTCCTCTCGCATCCAGTTCTCACCCGCGTCAGTAGAAATCAGGACCTGTAGGGCGCTCATGCTAAGGAGCGCGGAGCCCTCCGGATAGGCCACGGGAGAGGGAACAGACGCACGTGATGCCTTTTCAGCCATCTCTGGCTCAGGGGCAGTTGAACTCCCCCGTTCCCGCGCGGAGTTCAGGCCACGGTGTGGATCACCCTGCCGACGACAGCCGCGCAGGCCGCGGCGCTGTTACGGGAGTGACGGGATTGTCCGGTTGCGGCCGGATCGTAATGCTCAAGTTCTGCTCAGATCTACTGACGGTGGCCGAACTCCGTCCATACCCTCCTCCCAGCGGACACGGGGCCCTGCGACGGCGCCTCGTGCTCCCGCCGTCGCATCTGCTCTATCCGGACATGAGGGATTCTTGATCATGAAGGTCCGCAAGTCTGCCGCCACCGCGGTGATCGCTGTACTCGCGCTGACGGCGACCGCCTGCAGCAGCGAGTCCGGCACGTCCGACGACGACGTACTCACCGGCGGTTCGGGCGGCAAGGATCAGCCCAGGCTGCCCACCTACCCGGTGGCCAAGTCCGTCGACCTGGATTCCCCGACGCTCAAGAAGGCCCAGAAGGCCGGAAAGATCGTCATCGGTGCCAAGAACGACCTTCCCTTCCTCGGCTTCGAGGACAAGGAGGGCACACGGTCCGGGTTCGACGCCGAGGTGGCCAAGATGGTCGCCGCCGATCTCGGCTTCTCGCCCGCCCAGATCGAGTTCAAGACGGTCGAGTCCAGCGTCCGCGAGAGTGCCATCGCGCAGGGGCACGTGGATCTGTACGTGGGCACGTACACGATCAACGACCGGCGCAAGAAGCAGGTCGGCTTCGCCGGCCCGTACTTCGTGGCCGGCGCCGACCTCCTGGTCCGCAAGAACGACAAGTCCATCGCCGGACCGTTCTCCCTCCAGGGCAAGACCGTCTGCTCGATCAAGGGCTCGACGTCGCTCCAGGAGATCAAGAAGCCGGACTACGGCACCAAGACCCTGGAGCTCGACAAGTACTCCGCGTGCGTCCAGCAGCTGCTCGCCAAGAAGGTCGACGCCGTCACCACCGACGACGCCATCCTCATGGGGTTCGCCGCCCAGCGGCCGTCCAAGCTGAAGGTCGTCGGCAGGCCGTTCACCAAGGAGCCCTACGGCATCGGCATGGACAAGAGCGACAAGGTCCTGCGCGACGCGGTGTCCGACGCCCTGGAGGCGCACGACACGAACGGCGACCTCATGGAGGCGTACGACGCGACGCTCGGGCTGTCCGGCTCCGGCTGGATCGGCCCGCCGATGCTCGAACGCTACTGAGGAACGGGCGGGCGGGCCCCGGACGCCGCGGTCGCGGTGACCGGATCGGTCCGCCCATGGACCTCGTCGGCCCTGTTCGGCGCCTGTCCGGGCAGGTCAGACTGACGGCATGACCAGAGCGCTGATTGTCATCGATGTCCAGGAATCCTTCCGTGCCCGCCCGCAGTGGAAGACGATCTCGGACCCGGACGTGGCCCGCAAGGCGGACCGTCTCGTCCGGGCGGCACGCCGGGCGGGCGACCTCGTGGTGTGGGTGCTGCACTGCGAACCGGGCACCGGCGGTGTCTTCGACCCCGTGCTCGGCCATGTGCGGCTGATGGAGGAGCTGCGGCCGCTGGACACGGATCCGCTCATCCGCAAGACCTCGCACAACGCCTTCACCAGCACCAATCTGCAGCAGACCCTCACCCGGCACGGGGTCGGTGACGTCACTGTCTGCGGGATCCGCACGGAGCAGTGCGTGGAGACGACCGCGCGGGTCGCGAGCGATCTCGGATACGGGGTCACCTTCGTCGTCGACGCGACCGCCACCAACCCGATCGCGCACCCCGACGCCCCCGACGACCAGAGCATCGACGACCTGCTGTCCGACCCCCGCACCCTGAGCGCCGAAGAGGTCATCCGGCGCACCGCCTACGTCCTCGCCGGACGGTTCGCCACCATCACCACGGTCGCCGAGGTGGAGGCCGCACTCCCGGACACCGCCACGGGATCATGAGCCGGGTCGTCTTCCTGCTCCTGCCCGGTGTGCATCTGCTGGACCTGGCAGGACCCGCGCAGGTCTTCTTCACCGCCGCGGACTCCGGCCACCCCTACACCCTCGGTTATGTGGCGGAGCAGGCCGATGTGGCCTCCGCACAGGGACTGCCGCTGCGGGCCTCCCTCGACTGGCCGGAACTCGGGCCGGAGGATCTGGTGGTGGTACCGGGCTGGCGAGCACGCACGCTCGCCGACAGCCCGGTCCTCGGGCCGGCCTCCCTCCGGGCGCTGCGGGAGCACCACGCCCGCGGCGGCACGGTCGCCGGCGTCTGCTCCGGCGCCGAGGCACTCGGCCAAGCGGGCCTGCTGGACGGCCGCCGCTGTACGACGCACCACGAGGTGCAGGACGAACTGGCCCGCCGCCATCCGCGCTCGCACCTCGTCCGCGACGTCCTGTTCACGGCCGACGACCGGGTCGTCACCTCCGCCGGTATCGCCAGCGGCATCGATCTGTCCCTCTATCTGATCGCCACCCGGCACGGCCCCGCCGCGGCCGCCCAGGTGGCCCGGAGCATGGTCGTCTACTCCCGGCGCAACGGCGACGAGCCGCAGACCAGCGTCATGCTCCGGCACCGCTCGCACCTCAGTGACACGGTCCACCGCGCTCAGGACCTCATCGACGCGCAGTTCGACAAGCCCCTGCGCCTGCCCGACCTCGCCGCGGCCGTCGGCGTCAGCGAGCGCACCCTCACCCGTTCCTTCACACGCGTCACCGGAGGTCTCACTCCGCTGCGCTATCAGCAGACCCTCCGGCTGGAGCGTGCGGAACACCTCATCGGCCAGGGTGCGACGGTCCATGCCGCCGCTCGATCGGTGGGTCTGCAGGATGCGCGGACGCTGCGCCGGATGCGCGCCCGCGCCCAGTGATCCGGCACAGGCGGCGGCGCACGATCGTGCTGGTCGCGGGCGATTCACGAGGACTCGAAGGCCGGGCGGACAGCGGAGAGGCACATTCACCCGATGTGGCCCAAATAATCCCTCCGGCGGGAGGAACGCGCGAAGCGGGGGGACACATCGGCAGACGCTCGGCGGCTCCCGACCGCGGCGTCAGGCTGCCCGACGCGGGCGCCTGCGCCAGGGGCCGCCTCCCCCGCTTCTGTACAGGAGATCTCTTCATGGCTCTCATCAAGACCGCTGCAGTCGCCGCCGGTGTCTGCGCCCTCGTGCTCGGCGGCGCCGGCTTCGCCACCGCGGACGGCGACGCCGACGGCATCGCGGCGAACTCGCCCGGCTTCCTGTCCGGCAACGTCGTCCAGGTGCCGATCCACGCGCAGCTCAACCTCTGCGGCAACTCGGTCAACGTCATCGGCCTGCTCAACCCGGCGGCCGGCAACTTCTGCATCAACGACTGACGCAACAGAGATCGGTGGGGCCCCCGGATCATCGTCCGGGGGCCACACCCCTGTCGGCCTCCTGTCAGCCGGCCACGTCCCGCGCGGTGAACACCCACGTGCCGTGCGGGACACGATGGACCACATGACCGGACTCGGTCCGGACGTAGTGGGCACCCTCCGGTGCCGTGACGGCGGAGCGGCCGGCGGCGGGCACATGGACCTCGGCCCGCGAACCGACCGGCACCTCCACCGTGAGGCGCAGTTCCCGCCCCGTACGCTGCCAGCCCGCCGACACCCGCCCCCTGACGGTGCGGATCACGGTGCGGGCCCAGCTGACGCCCACCCTCGCGTCGGGACGGACGGTGAAGGTGCGGTATCCGGCGTCGCCGGGACGCAGGCCGGCCACGTTCTCGTAGAGCCACTGCACGACGGTTCCCTGGAAGTAGTGGTCGCGCGAGCGTGAGTCGAGCGGCCACATCTCCCACATGGTGTCGGCGCCGTGCTCGAACCAGTGCCCCCAGCCGGGATAGGTCTTCTGGGTGGCGATGGCGTGGGCCACGTCCGCATGGCCCTCGGCCGTCAGCGCGGGCAGCAGCACACTGGTCCCGAGTGCGCCGGTGTTGAGATGGCTGCCCCGGGCGGCGATGTCGTCGAGGAGGCTGCGGGTCACCGAGGCGCGTGCGGACTCCGGCACGAGGCCGAACGCCAGGGGTATCGCATTGCTGGTCTGCCGGTACCCCGGGTCCTTGGCGGTGCGGTAGTGACCCGACACCGGGTCGAGGAACGCCGCGTTGAAGGCGCTCCTGAGCCGCTCGGCGCTCTCCCGGTAGCGCTCGGCCGTCGCCGCCTCGCCGATGACCTCGCCCATCTCGGCGGTGTGCAGAAGGGCGCGGCGCAGATAGGCCGTGGCGGTCAGACGGGTGTCCTCGGGGGGATTGCCCCCGTAGCCCGGAGGCAGATAGTCGCCCAGGGCGGTGACCGCGAGACCGTCCTTCAGCCTGCTGATCTCCCAGTCCAGATAGCGGGTGAGCGCCGGCCAGTGCTGCCTGGCGATCCGGTCGTCCCCGTACACCCGGTACATCTCCCGGACCACGAAGGGATAGACGGTGGTCCACTCCGGTGAGGGGCCCAGATCGCCGTAGCCCCAGCCGCCGCTCGGCACGATGACGGGCAGCTGACCGTCCGTGTTCTGGCTGTCCGCCAGGTCGTCGAGCCACTTCGACAGGAAGCGGTGGACTCCGAAGGCGTAGGCCATCACGGGGGCGCCGAGCTGGGCGTCGCCGGTCCAGCCGTTCTTCTCGTACATCGGGGTGTCGGTCGGGATGCCGTGCAGATTGTTGAGGACCGTGCGGCGCATCGCCTTGTCGAGCCGCTCGTAGAAGGGCTCGGAGCAGCGGAACTCGCTCACCTCGTCGACCCTGGTGTGCACCACGCGGCCGAGCACCTCGTCGGGGTCCGGCCGCCGTGGCAGTCCGCTGATCTGGACGTAACGGAAGCCCTTGTAGGAGAACCTGGGCTCCCAGCTCTCCCTGCCGCTGCCCGCACACACGTACTCGTCCGTCTGGAACCGACCGGGCACATGGCCGGTCTCGGCGTGCACGCTGCCGTCGGCCTTCAGCTTCTCGCCGTGGATCAGCCGGACCGTGGTCCCGGCGGGGGCGGTGACGGTGAGCCGGGTCCAGCCGGCGAGCGTGCGCCCCATGTCGACGACGTGGACGCCGGGGCTCAGCTCCGTGACGGCGGTGGGCCGGATCGTCTCGATGATCTCGATCGGGTCGTGGGGCTGGGCCCTGAGCGTGCCCTTCGGGGCCTCCTGGACCCCGGCGGCGGACCAGCCGCGGTCGTCGAAGCCCGGCCTGGTCCAGGCGCGTGGCGCACGGCGCGCGTCGTAGGTCTCGCCCGCATAGAGGGAGTTGGAGAGAGTGGGGCCCTGCGTGATCCGCCAGTCGGGGCCGGTCGCGACGGTCGTGCGCGAACCGTCGGGATGGTCGATCTCCAACTGGGCCAGCAGCCGGGGCTCGCCGTGCCAGGGCGGTCGGTGCCAGTTCCAGACGTTCGGGGTGGTCATGCCGTAGAAGCCGCGACCCAGGGTGACGCCGATGGCGTTGGCGCCGCGCTCCAGGTGGTCGGTGACGTCGTGGACGGCGTACAGCACGGTCTCGTCGTAGTCGGTGAAGCCGGGGTCGAGCACCTGGCGGCCCACGCGCCGCCCGTTGATCTCCGCGTCGTAGTAGGCGAGTCCGGAGATGTGCAGCCGGGCGCGGGCGATGGGCTTGCGCAGGGTGAACTCCCGGCGCAGCAGCGGCGCGGGCAGCTCGGGGACGGCGACGGTGACGCCGGTGCCCCAGGGGCCCTGGCCGTACGGGGCGAGGACCGTGGCCGGCGCCCAGCCGCTGTCGTCGTGGTCGGGCCGTTGCCAGCCGTCCTGTTCGGCGTCCTCGACCCGCCAGCCGTTGCCGGTCACGAGCTGATGGCGGCGGCCGTCGGCGGTCTCGACCTCGAGACGGACCAGGAGGCCGCCGGGGTTGATGACAACGTTGCCGCGATTGGTCGCGACCGCGGCCACCACGATGCGGCCTCCCGAGGCCCGCACCTGCTCGGTGACGTCGGCGCTTCGGCCGGTGCGCCAGCCGTCGGTCTGCTCGGGGGCGTGCAGTACCTGCTGTCCGCCGAGGTGGAGGGTGAAGTCGTCGTCGGCGGTGGCCACCACGGTCGCCCGGGACACCTCGGCGCCGGCGGGCAGTTCCAGGTCGGCACGGAACCAGCGGGGTCCGGCCGGGGCGTCGGTGGAGGTCGCACCGGCCGACCAGATCCAGGAGGCGCCGTCGAAGCCGGGCGCCTCGGGCGCTGCCTCCGCGCCGATCCAGCGGGCGCGCCAGCCGTCGGCGGGCAGAGCGGTCTCCCACCAGCGGACGGCGCTCCACGAGGAGGCGCGGCCCTGTTCGTCCCAGACGCGCACCTGCCAGTGGTAGCGGGTGCGCGGCCGCAACTTGGGTCCCGCATAGGGGACATTGACCGACCGGGCTGAGACGACGCGGCCCGAGTCCCACAGCGGACGGCGGCTGAGGTCACGGGCATCAACGGCGACGCGCACCTGGTACGCGCTCTGCGCGGCGCCCCGGCCGCCCGCGGCGAGCTCCCATCCGAGGTGCGGGGTGGTGGTGTCGGTGCCGAGGAGTTCCTCCGCGTACTCGGCGGTCGCCCGCTCGACGCGCAGCCGGCCGGCGCCGGGGCCGGGCCCGGGCGGCCGCGGCGCACCGGACGCGGTGCCCATGGTGGCGGCCGAGGCGCCGGCTGCCGCCGTCACGACGGCCGCGCGCAGGAATACCCGGCGGTTCCAGCTTCTGCTCATGACTCGTCCCTCGCTGTGGAGTGTGAGATGGAGCGTGATGGCAACGATGTACGCGCCCGCCATCGGAGGTGGCGTGACGGAGGGTCAAAAAATGTGTGGAGGACAGCTGTTGGAGCGGGCGGCGGTCAGCGCCGGTTGGCCGCCGGCCGTGCGATGGAGGAACCCCGCACCACCAGCTCGGGCTGGAGCACGATCCGCTGATGGCGGTGGTCCGCCGCGTCCGGCCCGGTCTCCTCGATCAGCAGCTCGGCCGCCAGCCGCCCCATCCGGACGGCCGGCTGCCGCACGGACGTGAGAGGCACCGCCGCCGCGGAGGCGAACTCGATGTCGTCGTAGCCGACGAGCGCGATCTCGTCGGGGACGCTCACGCCGGCGGCGAAGAGCGCCTGGAGCACGCCGAGTGCGAGCAGGTCGTTGGCGCAGAACACCGCGGTCGGCCGGGGCGACATCCCCAGCAGCCGGGCCCCGGCGTCCCGGCCGGCCGACACATCGAGCTTCCGGGTCTCGAGGACCGTCAGCCGGTCCTCGTCCAGCCCGGCCTCGGCGAGGGCCCGCAGCACTCCCGTACGGCGGTCCTGGCACTGCGAGAGCTGAAGAGGTCCGCTGACGTAGACGATCCGCTCATGGCCCTGGTCGAGCAGATGCCGCCCGGCGAGGCTGCCGCCGACGACGTCGTCCACCGACACCGAACACCCCTCGGCGCTCGGCACCACCCGGTCGACGGTGACGAACGGGATCTCCTGGCGCCGGAAGCCCGCCAGGTTGCGCCCGGAGGTGTCCGCCGGGGTCACCAGCACGCCACGCACCCGCTGCTCGCTGAACAGGCCGAGATACTCGGCCTCCTCGTCGCTGCTCTGCGCGCTGTTGCAGAGCATCACACCGAGTCCGGCGTCACGGGCCACGCGTTCGGCACCGGCCGCGACATCGACGAAGAAGGGGTTGGCCATGTCGAGCACGAGCAGCGCGATGATGCGGCTCCGCCCGGCCCGCAACTGGCGTGCCGACTCGCTGCGCACATAGCCGAGCCGGTCGATGGTGGACAGGACGCGTGTCCGGGTCGCCTCCGCCACCGAGTCGGGCCGGTTGATGACGTTCGACACCGTGCCGACCGACACCCCGGCCTCGCGCGCGACATCCTTGATACCCACCGACTGCGTCATCAGGCCGAGACCTCCACCAGCTCGAGTCCGCCGAGATCGGCCAGCGCGCGAAGGTCGGGCAGCAGATGACCGGTGGCCAGAGCCCAGTGATGGCCGACCCCGCCGGCACTCCACGCGTCGGTCCATTCACCGGGGTCGCAGCCGAAATCGACGCGCGACGTGGTGTTGCCGATCTCGAGGAGCGGACCGCCGACCACTTTACCCTCGGCCGCGACCAGCCGGTATGCGCCCTGACGGGACTGACCCAGGCCCACCAGGGTGACCGGTCCGTGGCGTACGTCGAACTCCACCGATACGCCCCAGCCCCGCTTGCCGTGGAAGACGCCGAGCCCGCGGAGCAGCGGTTTGCGGGCGCTGACGGCCGGATGGCCCGGGCCGTCGTGGCCCATCTCGACCACGCCCGCCCGGAAGTCCAGTGCCTGGAGTTCGGTGAAGGACCCGCCGCCGCCCAGGCGTCCGGCGATGAGCATCGCGATGGAGGTGCGGAGCTCGTACTCGCCGCAGGCGGGGATCCCGCGAGCGGTCAGCAGCGACGATCCGAGGATCATGCCCGCACCGAGGCGTTCGTGGATCTCGCCCTCCAGACCACGGTGGTAGTACGCGAGGCTGTCCAGGTCGAAGTCCGCGACGAGCCGGTCCAGGCCCACGGACACCCGTGCCGCCCAGACGAGGTCCTCCGTCACCACGCTGTCGTCGAGTTCGAAGACCTCGCGGGTCTCGGCGAGCCGGGCCTCCACCTCCGCGTCGTCGGCCTTCTGGACCCGGACCCGCAGATCGTCGAACTCCAGGACCTCGACATGGCCGCCGAGATGGCCCGGCACCATCGTGAGGTCCGTCGAGACGTCGTACATCCCGGGGTACAGATGGCCCATGAGGCCGTGCCGTCCGCCGCGGAGCACGGCGAGTGCGCCCGCCGCCCTGATCCAGCGGCCGATCCGCTGCCAAGCCCGCTCGTCCTCCAGATACCCGGACACCGAGCGGAAGGGGACGCCGACGCGTTCGAACGTGTTGGCCATCTCGGGCAGCGGACAGGCCCCGCAGTACGCCAGCCAGTCCCCGGTGCCGAACGAGGCATGGTCCATCGCCTCGGTCGGCTGGAGGTTGATGAGCAGCACGGGCGCGCCGCTGCGCCGGGCGATCGGCACGAGCATCGTCGCCGTCATGTACGTGGTCAGGAAGCCGACGATGAGATCGCAGTCGGCCGCCCTCAGCCGCTCTGCGGCCGCCGCACCGTCCGTGGCGTCCGAGATGAAGCCGACGTCGACCACCTCCGCGTCGAACGCCCGCATGCGCTCGGCGACCCGCGCCGCGGATCGCTCCAGCTGGGGCAGCAGCTCGGGGAACTGCGGCCAGTAGGCTCCCAGTCCGCCCGCGACGAGACCGATCCTCGGTCTGCGGCTGACGGCGGGGACGCGTCGGAAGGCGCCGGCCTCGGTGGTCATGTCCGCATCTCCGTCTCCTCCGCGTCGCCGCCGAGATGGAACACCTCGGTCAGCGGCGCCATCGCCTCGTCCGGTCCGGCGCCGTCCAGCGCCTCGAAGAAGTCCGCCATCTCCGCCTGCCAGCGGGCGTTGACCCCGGTGGCGGCCATCGCCTCCCGCGCGGCCGTGAAGTCCTCCGTCTCGAGATAGCCGACGAGCAGTCCGTCCTCGCGCAGGAAGAGGGAGTAGTTGCGCCAGCCGGCGGCGCTGAGCGCCGTGAGCATCTCGGGCCACACGGACTCGTGCCGCCGGCGGTACTCCTCCCTCCGCCCGGTGCGGACCTTCAGCACAAAGCACACGCGCTGCATCCCGGCTCTCCGGCTCAGAAGTCGAACTCGTCGATGTTCTTGACGTCGAAGACGGTCGGCGGGCCGAGGATGACCTCCCCGTCCTTGCCGATCGTGTACTCGCCCAGGTCGCCGGCCGTGAACGTCTCGCCCTGCGCTCCGGTGATCCGGCCGGAGGCGAGGGACGCCGCCGCGTAAGCGCCGAGGCGGCCCAGCTTCTTGGGGTCCCACAGCGAGAACTGCTCGACCGTGCCGTCCTTGACGTACTTGCGCATCTGGTTGGGCGTGCCGAGGCCGTTGAGCACGACCTTGCCCTTGTACGAGGAGCCGCTGATGTAGCGGGCGGCCGCGGCGATGCCGACCGTGGTGGGGGAGATGATGCCCTTGAGGTTGGGATACGCCTTGAGCAGTCCCTGCGTCTCCTGGAAGGACTTCTGGTCGTCGTCGTCCCCGTAGGCGACCTTGACCAGTTTCATGTCCTGGTACGCGGGCTTCTTCAGCTCGTCCTTCATGAACTCGATCCAGGTGTTCTGGTTGGTCGCGTTCTGAGTGGCCGAGAGGATCGCTATCTCACCCTTGTTGCCGAGCTGCTTCGCGAGATGCTGCACCTGGGTGCGGCCGATCTCCTCGGAACTGGCCTGGTTGATGAAGATCTGCCGGCAGTCCTTGGCGGTGTCCGAGTCGTAGGCCACGACCTTGATGTTCTGCCGCATGGCCTGCTTGAGCGGGCCGCAGACGGCATTGGGGTCGTTCGCCGCGATCAGGATGGCGTCCTGGCGCTGCTGGATCAGGGTGTTGATGTACGAGACCTGGGACGAGGCCTTGGCGTCGGAAGGGCCGACCTCCTTGCCGACGGCGCCGAACTCCTTGGCCGCGGCGATCCCCGCGTCGTCGACGATCTTCTCGTACGGGTTGTTGATCTGCTTCGGCAGGAAGGCGAGCTTGAGGCCCTTCTTCATCGGCGCGCCGGGATCCGCCTTCGCGCCGGCGGCCGCGGTCCCGGTGTCCTTGGCGGCGTCGTCCTTGGTGGTGCCCGAGCAGCCGGCGAGAGCGACGGCGAGGGCGCACACGGCTGCCGCGGCGGGCAGGATACGGCGGCGTGCGCGGGAGTGCGGATGCATGGCGGGGCCTTTCGGGTGGCGGGGGCGGGCACGGGGACGAGCGGTGGGGATGTGCGGGGTCAACTCGCGGGCGCTGTCGCTGCGTTGCGCCGGTGGCGGCGCTCACTGACCGTGGTGACGACCCTCGGGGCGAGGACGGACGCGATGAGCAGCAGCCCGGTGACGATCACCTGGATCTCGTTGGACACATCGTTGAGGGTGAGCAGGTTGTTCAGGAGGCCGATCAGCAGGACGCCGGCGACGGCGCCGCCGAGGGTTCCCTTGCCGCCGTCGAAGTCGACGCCGCCCAGCAGCACCGAGGCGATGACGACGAGTTCGAGCCCGACGCCGTTGTCGGCGCGGGCGCTGCCGTAACGCAGCGTGTAGACGATGCCGGCGAACGAGGCGACCAGCCCGGAGACCATGAACAGCGCCAGCTTGATCCGCTTGACCCGGATGCCGGCGAAGTGGGCCGCGTCCTCCTGCGCGCCGACGGCGTAGAGGGAGCGTCCGAAACCGGTGCAGTGCAGGACGACGGCGGCGACGACCGCGAGGACGGCGAACAGCGCGACGGGATAGGGCACGAACGTACCGGGAACGGTCTCGGTGTAGCGGGCCCACCGGGCGTACGACTCGGGAAAGTCGGCCACGGCCTTGTCGCCCAGGGCCACGGAGGCGAGACCCCGGTAGAGGGTGAGGGTGCCGATGGTGACGGCGAGCGAGGGCAGTCCCACCCGGGTGACCAGCCAGCCGTTGAGGAGTCCGCCGAGGACGCCGGTCAACAGACAGATCGGCACGATCAGTTCGAAGGTCCACCCGGCGTCCCACAGTGAACCGGCCAGCGCGCTGGACAGGCCCAGCATGGAGGCCACCGAGAGGTCGACCTGTCCCGCGACGACGAGCAGGGTCATGGGCAGCGCGATCAGCGCGATCTCCGCCGTGTCGTCCAGCGCGGCCGAGAGGTTCGCGGTGTCGGCGAAGCCCTCCGTGGTGCCGGCGCCGGCGAGGAAGACGGCGATCAGCAGGATCCCGACCGCCGTGTCCCAGCGGATGTACTTGGTCAGAGTGCTCATCGCCGGCTCTTCTTCCTCAGGGCGCTGGTGGTGCGCACCTGGACGACACGGTCGGTGGTGATGGCCAGGAGCAGCAGGACGCCGGTGATCGCCTGCTGCCAGAAGGAGTCCACCTTCAGCACGACCAGAGCGCTGCCGATCGTGGTGAGCAGCAGGGCGCCGAGCGCCGCGCCCCACACACTGCCGGTGCCGCCGGTGATGGCGATTCCGCCGACCACGACCGCGCTCACGACGGTGAGTTCCCAGCCGTTCGCGGCGTCGGCGACGACCGTGCCGAACCGCGCCAGCCACAGGGCGCCGGCGAAACCGGCGACCGCGCCGGAGAAGGCGTAGACGGCCAGGACGCGCCGGCGGATCGGGATGCCGGCCAGCCGCGCGGCCTCGGGGTTGGAGCCGATCGCGTACAGCTCACGGCCGCTGCGGTAGGTCCGCAGGAAGTACGCGGTGCCGGCCAGGACCGCGGCGGAGATGAGCGGCAGATAGGGGATGCCCGCCACGGAACCGCTGCCGAGGGAGAGAACCCCGTCGGGGACGTTGGCGGCGTTGATCTGTTCACCGTGGGCCCAAGCGTGGTCGAGGCCCTGGATGACGTAGAGCATGCCGAGGGTGACGACGAGGGCCGGGACCCGGCCGAAGCTGACCAGGGCACCGCTGACCAGTCCGCACACCACACCGAGCGCGATGCCGAGCACGACGACGGTGAACGCGCTGTGGTCCGTGCCGGAGACGAAGTGGCCGCAGGCGAAGGCGGTCAGGCCGACGACGGAACCGACCGAGAGGTCGATGTTGCGGGTGATGACGACGACGGACTGGCCGACGGCGAGCAGGACCAGGATCGAGGAGTTGAGGAGCAGGTCCTTGATGCCCTGGTCGTCGAGGAAGGACGGATTGGCGAGCCAGGTGCCGGCGATCAGCAGGAGGAGTGCGCCGCCGATGCTGATCTCGCGGGCGCGGAAGACGGCGTCGGCGAGGGAGCGCGCCGAACGCTCGGGCGGCGTCCCGGTGGTGGGCGGCTTGTCGAGCGCGGTGGTCATGCGGAGCTCTTTTCGTTGTCACCGGCTGACGGCGCGGGTACCGGCGGCCGGCCGGCTCCCGCCCCGGTGGCGGCGGCCATCACCGACTCCTCGGTGGCCTCGGACCGGTCCAGTTCCCCGACGAGCCGGCCCTCGCGCATCACAAGGATCCGGTCGGCCATGCCGAGCACCTCGGGCAGATCGGAGGAGACCATCAGCACCGCGAGTCCGTCGGCGGCGAGCGACGAGAGCAGCCGGTGGACCTCCGCCTTCGTCCCCACGTCGATGCCCCGAGTGGGTTCGTCGACGATGAGGACGGCGGGCCTGGTGGCCAGCCACTTGGCGAGCACGACCTTCTGCTGATTGCCGCCGGACAGCACGCCGACCGGATCGGACAGCTTGTTGTACTTGAGCTGGAGGCGGACCGCCCAGTCGGCGGCCCTGGCCTGTTCGAGGGCGCGGCGTACGAGGCCGCCCCTGCCGAGCCGGTTCAGCCCGGTGAGGGCGATGTTGCGCTCGATGGACATCTCCATGACCAGCCCGCGCTGTCTGCGGTCCTCGGGTACGAGCGCGATGCCCGCGTCCATCGCGGCGGTGGGGGAGCCGGCCGGCAGCTTGCGTCCCGCCACCGTCACCTCACCGGCGTCGGGGCGGTCGACTCCGAAGACCGCCTGGACCACTTCGCTGCGTCCGGCGCCGACGAGTCCGGCGAGCGCCACGATCTCACCGCGGTGCACGTCGAAGGAGACGTCGCGGAAGACGCCCTCCCGTGTGAGCCGCCGCACGGACAGGGCCGACTCCCCGACGGTGGTGCGCTGTTTGGGATAGAGGTCGTCGAGATCCCGGCCGACCATCCGTCGTACGAGCGCTTCCTCGGTGAGGCCTTCCAGCGGTTCCGTGGCGATCAGCCGTCCGTCCCGCAGCGTGGTGACACGCCGGCAGATCTGAAAGATCTCCTCCAGGCGGTGGGAGATGAACAGGACGGCGGTGCCCTCGCCGCGCAGCGTCTCGACGACGGAGAAGAGGCGTGCCGTCTCGCTCGTCGTGAGCGCCGCCGTCGGTTCGTCCATGATCAGGACCCGTGCGTCGAAGGAGAGGGCCTTCGCGATCTCGACGATCTGCTGGTCCGCGATGGACAGTCCGCGGGCGGGGCGCTGTGGGGCGAGTCCGACACCGAGCCGGGCCATCAGGGCCGACGTGGCCTCGTGGACCGAGCCGCGGTCGATACGGCGCAGCGCGCCCAGCGGCTGACGGCCCATGAAGATGTTCTCGGCGACGGACAGGTCGGGGAAGAGCGTCGGTTCCTGGTAGATGACGGCGATACCGGCGTCGCGGGCGTCACCGGGCCCGTGGAAGACCACCGGGTCGCCGTCGAGCAGCAGCGTGCCCGCGTCGGGCCGGTGCACTCCGGCGAGGATCTTGATGAGGGTCGACTTGCCCGCACCGTTCTCGCCGGCGAGGGCATGGACCTCGCCGGCGAGAAGGCTCAACGAGACGTCCTGCAGGGCCCGTACGGCGCCGAAGGACTTGGAGACGTCCGTCAGCGCCAGAACGGGGGCCGGGCCCGTGTCGGACTGTTTCATGGGGACTCCTCAGGGTCGCCGGGTCGTTCGTCCCTGACGCCGTGAAAGGTTTCAAATGAGTTTCACGGAAGCTAGACGCGTGGGCCCGGCGCCGTCAATGGGTCTGCAGCCCCGAGTTTTCCCGTTGATTCTCGCAACTCAACGCCACGGAAAGTGCCGCGGGTTGAGCCCTTGACAGTGCCTTGCGGGCTCCTTAGCTTCACCCTGATGAATCGATTCATGGCGTTGTTGTCCGTGACACGGGAGTGCTGACCATGCCGAGCCGAACCACCGTCATCGCCGCCCTCCGCACACAGGCCGTCGAGACGGCCTCCTGGGCGTACGCGAACTCCGGCACCCGTTTCAAGGTCTTCGCCCAGCGGGGCGTCCCCCGCACCCCGCAGGAGAAACTGGACGACGCCGCCCAGGTCCACCGCCACACCGGCGTGGCGCCGACCGTCGCGCTGCACATCCCCTGGGACCGGGTCGACGACTACGCGGCCCTCGCGAAGCACGCCGAGGAGCGCGGACTGCGCCTCGGCGCGATCAACGCCAATGTCTTCCAGGACGACGACTACAAACTCGGCAGCGTGTGCCACCCCGACGCCTCGGTCCGGCGCAAGGCACTGGACCATCTCTTCGAGTGCGTCGACATCATGGAGGCCACCGGCTCGCGCGACCTCAAACTGTGGTTCTCGGACGGCACCAACTACCCCGGCCAGGACGACATCCGGGCCCGGCAGGACCGGCTCTGCGACGCGCTCGCCGCGGTGTACGAGCGGCTCGGCGACGACCGGCGGATGCTCCTGGAGTACAAGCTCTTCGAGCCCGCCTTCTACACGACCGACGTGCCGGACTGGGGCACCGCGTACGCGCACTGCCTGAGGCTGGGGGAGAAGGCCCAGGTCGTCGTGGACACCGGCCACCACGCTCCGGGCACCAATATCGAGTTCATCGTCGCGCTGCTGCTGAGGGAGGGGAAACTCGGCGGCTTCGACTTCAACTCACGGTTCTACGCCGACGACGACCTCATGGTCGGCGCTGCGGACCCCTTCCAGCTCTTCCGGATCATGTACGAGGTCATCCGGGGTGGCGGCCTCGTCCCCGGCACCGCCTTCATGCTCGACCAGTGCCACAACATCGAGGCGAAGATCCCCGCGATCATCCGCTCGGTGATGAACGTCCAGGAGGCCACGGCCAAGGCGCTGCTGGTGGACGCCGAGAGCCTCGCCGCCGCGCAGGCGAGCGGCGATGTGCTGGAGGCCAACGCCGCCCTCATGGACGCCTACAACACGGATGTCCGGCCGCTCCTCGCCGATATGCGCGAGGAGATGGGTATCGACCCCGATCCCGTCGGCGCCTACCGCCGCTCCGGCTGGGCCGAGAAGATCGTCGACGAGCGCGTCGGCGGTACGCAGGCCGGGTGGGGGGCATGAACGAGATGGCGCAGCACCCGACGGCCGCCGAACTGCTCGCCCGTTCCCACCGGCTCGGAGCGGACCCGCGCAACACCAACTTCGCCGGCGGCAACACCTCCGCCAAGGGCACCGGCACCGACCCCGTCACCGGTACGGACGTCGAGCTGATGTGGGTCAAGGGATCCGGCGGCGACCTCGGCACGCTCACCGCCGAGGGCCTTGCCGCCCTCCGGCTCGACCGGCTGCGCGCGCTCAGCGCCGTCTACCCCGGTATCGGGCGCGAGGACGAGATGGTGGCCGCCTTCGACTACTGCCTGCACGGCAAGGGCGGGGCCGCGCCCTCCATCGACACCGCGATGCACGGCCTGGTGGACGCGGCCCATGTCGACCACCTCCACCCGGACTCCGGCATCGCGCTCGCCTGCGCGGCGGACGGCGAGGCGCTGACCAAGGAGTGCTTCGGCGAGCGGGTGGTGTGGGTGCCATGGCGGCGGCCCGGCTTCCAGCTCGGCCTGGACATCGCGGCCGTCAAGACGGCGCACCCGCAGGCGATCGGCTGCGTCCTCGGCGGCCACGGGATCACCGCCTGGGGGGCGACGTCCGAGGAGTGCGAGCGCAACTCGCTGGACATCATCCGTACCGCCGAGACCTTTCTGGCCGAGCGCGGCACACCCGAACCGTTCGGACCGGTCCTCGCCGGATACGAACCCCTGACCGAGGCCGAGCGGCGGGTCCGCGCCGCCGCCCTCGCGCCGGTGATCCGCGGTCTCGCCTCGCACGACCGGGCGCAGGTCGGCCACTTCACCGATGCCGGACCGGTGCTCGACTTCCTGTCCCGGTCGGAGCATCCGCGACTGGCGGCGCTGGGCACCTCGTGCCCCGACCACTTCCTGCGCACGAAGATACGGCCGCTGGTCCTCGACCTGCCGGCGGGCGCCGGGCTCGACGCCGCCGTGGACCGGCTGAAGGAGCTCCACCGGGAGTACCGCGAGGCGTACCGGGCGTACTACGAGCGGCACGCCGACGAGCACACACCCCCCATGCGCGGCGCCGATCCGGCGATCGTGCTGGTCCCCGGCGTGGGCATGTTCTCGTTCGGCAAGGACAAGCAGACGGCTCGGGTCGCCGGCGAGTTCTATCTCAACGCGGTCCATGTGATGCGCGGTGCCGAGGCCGTCTCGTCCTACGCGCCGATCGAGGAGTCCGAGAAGTTCCGCATCGAGTACTGGGAACTGGAGGAGGCCAAGCTCCGGCGGATGCCGAGGCCCAGGCCGCTGGCCGCCCGGATCGCGCTGGTCACCGGAGCCGGCTCCGGCATCGGCCGGGCGATCGCGCACCGGCTCGTCGCCGAAGGCGCCTGCGTCGTCGTCGCCGATCGTTCCCGGACCGGCGCCGAGACAGTGGCCGCCGAGCTCGGCGGACCCGATCACGCGGTTCCAGTGACCGTCGACGTGACGAGCGAGGAGCAGATCACCGAAGCCTTCGCGGCCGCCCATCTCGCCTTCGGGGGCGTCGACCTGGTCGTGAACAACGCCGGGATCTCCATCTCCAAGCCGTTGCTGGAGACATCGGCAAAGGACTGGGATCTCCAGCACGACATCATGGCGCGCGGATCCTTCCTGGTGTCCCGGGAAGCCGTCCGCACGATGACCGCCCAGCGACTGGGCGGCGACATCGTCTACATCGCGTCCAAGAACGGGGTCTTCGCCGGTCCCAACAACATCGCCTACGGCGCGACGAAGGCGGATCAGGCGCACCAGGTCAGGCTGCTGGCGGCCGAGGTCGGTGAGCACGGCATCCGGGTCAACGGGGTCAACCCCGACGGTGTGGTGCGTGGCTCCGGCATCTTCGCGGGCGGCTGGGGCGCCCAGCGGGCCGCCGTCTACGGCGTGGAGGAGGCGGAACTCGGCGCGTTCTACGCCGGGCGCACGCTGCTGAAGCGGGAGGTGCTGCCGGAGCATGTGGCCAACGCGGTCTTCGCGCTGACCGGCGGGGACCTCTCGCACACCACCGGACTGCACATCCCGGTGGACGCCGGGGTGGCGGCCGCCTTCCTCCGCTGACCGCGCGGCGCCCGATGACGACAAGCCGGAACGCCGCACCCGACCCGGCCGCCGCCCCCTGGAAGCGCCCGCACCCGACCGGCAGGAGGTGAACGTGACCGTCACCGAACCCCTCGCCTTCGCCGCCGTCGACCTCGGTGCGTCGAGCGGGCGGGTGATGCTGGGCCGCGCCGGCCCGGGCGTACTGGAGCTGACCGAGGTCCACCGGTTCCCCAACCGGCCGGTCAGGACCGGCGCCACCCTGCACTGGGACATCCTCGCCCTCTACCGCGGCGTGCTCGACGGCTTGCGGGCCGCGGCCGCCGCGACGGACGGACGCCTCGCGGGCATCGGCATCGACAGCTGGGCCGTCGACTACGGACTTCTCGACGCGTCCGGCGAGCTCCTCGGCAATCCGGTCCACTACCGGGACGACCGTACGAAGGGAGTGGCGGAGAGGGTCGCGGCCGTCCTGCCGGCCCGCGAACTGTACGCCGCGACAGGGCTCCAGTATCTGCCGTTCAACACCGTCTACCAGCTGGTCGCGGCAGACGGAACTCCCCAACTCGCGGCCGCCCGGCAGGCGTTGATGATCCCTGATCTGATCAGTTACTGGCTGACCGGCAGGGCCGGCACGGAGATCACCAACGCCTCCACCACACAGCTGGTCGACCCCCGCACCCGCGACTGGTCCCCCACCGTCGCCCGGCGTCTGGGGATCGACCTCTCCCTCTTCCCGCCGCTGCGGGCACCCGGCGACGGTGCCGGCACCCTGCGCCCCGAGGTACTGGCCGAGACCGGGCTCACCGGGCCGGTGCCGGTGATCGTCGTCGGTTCGCACGACACCGCGTCGGCGGTCGTCGGCGTCCCCGCCGACGGCGAGGACTTCGCCTATGTCGCCACCGGCACCTGGTCACTCGCCGGGGTGGAGCTGCCCGCACCGGTCCTCGGGGAAGCGAGCAGACGCGCCAACTTCACCAATGAACTCGGCGTGGACGGTACGGTCCGGTATCTGCGCAACATCATGGGCCTGTGGCTCCTCCAGGAGTGCCTGCGGAGCTGGGAGGCCCAGGGCCGGTCCCAGGCTCTCCCCGCACTGCTCGACGCGGCCGCGGCCGCCGTACCGCTGCGCTCCGTGGTCGACGCGAGCGACCCCGCCTTCATCGCCCCCGGAGACATGCCCCGCCGTATCGCCGAGGCCTGTCTGCGCACGGGACAGCCCGAGCCCCGCACCGAGGCCGAGACGGTGCGCTGTGTTCTGGACTCGCTCGCGCTGGCCCACCGGCAGGCCGTGGAGGACGCCGTCCGGCTGTCGGGACGTTCCGTCTCGCGGGTGCACATCGTCGGGGGCGGAGTGCGCAATCCGCTGCTGTGCCGGCTGACGGCCGAGGCGACGGGCCTGCCGGTCGTCACCGGTCCCGCGGAGGCCGCCGCCTTCGGCAATCTGCTGGTGCAGGCGCGTGCGGCGGGGGCCGTCACCGGAGGCCTCGGGGAACTGCGCGCACTGCTCCGCACCACCCAGGAGCTGAGGGTCCACGAGCCGCGAGGTGCGAGCGGCACGACGCGTGAGGCCTGGGACGAGGCGGCATCCCGCTGCGGCCGTGCCGAGGGTGCATCTGCCCGGCCCCGGTGAACCCGAGGCGCACCGGTGGCGTCACCTCCCCCGTGCGAGAGGCCGCCGCGGCTCCCTCACTGGTCGCGTCGGCCCGGGAGTGCGATTCTGGGAGAGGGCAGTCTGCCGAGGGGACTCGGGAGGGCCGATGGGACGAGATGTCCCGGCGAAGGTGTTCACACGTGAGGACCGCCGCCGGTACCGGATCAAGATGCAGGCATGCCTCGACGCCTTCGCGCAGATGCTGCGCGACTCCCGGTTCGAGTTCGAGCGGCCGCAGGTCGGTCTGGAGATCGAGCTCAATCTGGCGGACGCCGAAGGCCGGCCGGCGATGCGCAGCACCGACGTGCTGGAGGCGATCGCCGATCCCGCCTGGGCGACCGAGCTGGGCCGGTTCAATCTGGAGATCAACATCCCGCCGCGGCGGCTCACGGCCGGCGGTCCCGACGACTGGGAACAGGAGATCCGCGACGCGCTCAATCATGCCGAGGAGCGGGCAGCCGCCGTCGGCGCGCATCTGATCATGGTGGGCATCCTGCCGACCCTGCGGCAGCCGGACGTGGGCGAGGCCGCGCTGTCGGAGGATCCGCGCTACAGGCTGCTGAACGAGCAGGTCTTCGCGGCCCGCGGCGAGGATCTGAAGATCGCGGTGGACGGGGTGGACCGGCTGCGGACGTATGCCGACACCATCACGCCCGAGGCGGCGTGCACCAGTACCCAGTTCCATCTCCAGGTCTCGCCGGACGAGTTCGCCGGCTACTGGAACGCCGCACAGGCCATCGCCGGCGTCCAGGTGGCGCTGGCCGCGAACTCGCCGTTCCTGTTCGGCAAGGAGCTGTGGCACGAGACCCGTATCCCCCTCTTCGAGCAGGCCACCGACACCCGCTCCGACGAGATCAAGGTGCAGGGGGTGCGGCCCCGCGTGTGGTTCGGAGAACGGTGGATCAACAGTGTCTTCGACCTCTTCGAGGAGAACGTGCGGTACTTTCCCGCGCTGCTCCCGCTGTGCGACGACCAGGACCCGCTGCAGACCCTGGACGGCGGCGACATCCCCGAGCTGGCCGAACTCACCCTGCACAACGGCACGATCTACCGCTGGAACCGCCCGGTGTACGCCATCGACCACGACAAACCGCATCTGCGCGTGGAGAACCGCGTACTCCCCGCCGGGCCCACGGTCGCCGACGTCCTCGCCAACGGTGCGTTCTACTACGGTCTGACCCGCGCGCTGGTCGACGAGGAGCGTCCGGTCTGGTCCCGCATGTCGTTCTCGGCCGCGGAGGACAATCTGCACGCCGCCGCGCGGAACGGGATCGACGCACGGCTGTACTGGCCCGGCATGGGTGAGGTGCCCGTGGTCGAGCTGGTGCTGCGCCGGCTGCTGCCGCTGGCGCACCAGGGGCTGGAGCGGTCGGGCATGGACGCGGCATGGCGGGAGCCGCTGCTGGGGATCATCGAACAGCGGTGCATCACGGGCCGCAACGGGGCGGTCTGGCAGAAGGAGATGTTCCATCACATCGCCGACAGCGCCCACGTCGGATCCCGCGAGGCGCTGCGCCGGATGACCCGGCAGTACAGCGACTACATGCATCTCAACGCACCGGTCCACACCTGGCCGGTGGACTGAGAGCGGCAAGAGGCCCGGCCACCGTCGAGAGGTGACCGGGCCTCCGTGCTGTTTGTACCGGTGTGTCAGGGGGCGTTGATCAGGTCGTGCGGAGGAACGGTGACCTTGCGGGCACCCGCCTTGCCGCTGAGGACGACCTTGCGCAGGGCGACGTTGTTCTTGAGGTTCGTCTCCTGAAGCCGCTTCTCCGGGTTGGCGATGACCTGGATGTAGTACGTGCCGTTGGGCAGGTCCGTCACGTCGAAAGACTGGCCGGGACGGTACTGGGTGTAGGTGTCGCCGGAGCCCACGTCCAGGACCTCACGCACCGAGATCGAGCTCTGCTGGCCGCAGGCGGTGGACAGGTCGGTGTTGAACGGGTGCCAGTTGGCGTTCTTCACCGTGTAGTCGATCGCGTCGGTGTTGGCCAGGCAGAAGGCCTCCTTGCCGCTGCGGACGATCTCGCTCTGGTCGGCGCTCAGCAGGCGGTAGCTGGCGAAGTCGGTGAAGTGCCAGTGCTCGTGGCCGATGCGCGGGTCCCACTCCATGGTGCCGGTGGGGGTGTAGCCGACCTGCTTGCCCTTCGCGTCGTAGAAGTACTGGTAGGCGTCCATCAGGTCCTTGCCGGGACTGCGGAAGCCGTCCACGACGAGCGGCGCGGGACCGGCGTTCCACACGTTGGCGCTGAAGACCATGTAGTCCTTGCCCGGGACGTCACCGTCCTCGCCGTCGGAGATGCCGATGTCCCAGGCCGGCAGCGAACGCAGGTCGGGCTTGGGCACGTTGGGCACACTCGCCCGGCCGGTCGGACGCTTGGCGTTGGGCTTGAGGGCGGGAGCGATCCGGGAGCCGTCGGTGTGGCCCGGGCCGTCACCGAGGTGACCGGCCGCGCGGGCGGCCTTCAGCGCGTACGGCAGGGCGGGCGGCGCGGGCGCGTCGGCTCCCCGGCCCTCGTGGTAGGCGTGCCCGGAACCGGCAGCCGGCTTCCCGTGGGCGGCGCCGTGACCGGAGTGACCGGTCTTCGACGAGCTCACTCCTTCCCCGGGCGGGGTCCGGCCTTCACCGGGCGGGCTCTGGCGCACGGTCACCTTGAGCGACTTGGTCTCGTCGGGCATGCCGAACAGATCGCGGTACGCCTTGGTCACCGACAGCTTGGCGGTGTACTCACCCACCGGCAGGTTCACCGGCTCGGAGTAGTACCCGAGGTAGGTGTTGGAGGCCCAGCCGTTCTCGACACCCCAGACCGATCCGAGGGTGAAGGGGTTGGTGGGACAGCTCTCGGGATACTTCGACTTCGCCGGGGCGTCCGGGCGGATGCGGCCGGACGCGTTGTTCGGGCAGAAGGTCTCCTGCTTGCTGAGTACCTTCTTCCCGTTCTTGTCCGTGATGGTGACCTGGAGGAAGCCGGCCAGGCCGGTGAAGTCCTTGACGAGGCCCTTCGGCAGCGTCTTGGTCGTGGTCTTCTTCCCCTGGCGGATGACCTGTTGGGCCACGACAGGGTCCTTGTAGGACTTGCGCTTCACCTGGAACTCCAGGGGCGCGCCCTCGGCGGTGAGATAGGTGCCGAGGTCGAGATAGACCCCGGACTCCTCGTCCCGGTCGAGCGTGACAGCGGTGGAGGCGGCGATCAGCCGAAGCTTGGGTGTGGTCTGTGTCTTGGCGGCGTCGGGTGCGGCGGCGGCTACGCCGGCGATCACAGCCAGCGCGGCGGAGCCGGCGAGTGCGGCGCGCCAGAGACGATTGCGGTGAGGTCTGGTCATCGGTTCCTCGTCCTCAAGAGCCAGCGGAATGACCCGATCGGTTCTGATCGGAGCCTGGCCGACCTGTCAGAACGCAGGACGCCCGAACCGGTTGTCTGAGGACCCTCAAGTCGTCATTCGTTGTCCGAAAGGTGGCCGGTTCGCGAAGATCCGGCCGTCCCCCTGCCGTTTCGCCCCCTGGCACAGAGCACTGTGCTAATGGACGGGGCCCCGGCGGCACAGGAGAAAACTGTGCCGCCGGGGCCGCGGGTTCAGTCGGTCGAGGGGGTCAGCAGGCGCCGAGGTCCTGCCACACACCCCATTCCCCGGTGGTGCCGGGCTCCTCGCCCTTCGTCCACCACTTGGACTTCCACTGGTGCGCCTTGTGGGTCACCGTCGTCGGGTTGCCGTACTCGGTGGTCGAGCTCCACGCGGGCGCCGTGCAGGCGCCCGGACCGCCCGGACCGCCCGGACCGCCCGGATCGGTCGGGTCCGGGGAGGGGTCCGGGCTCGGTCCGGTGCCCGACCCCGGCTCGACCACCGTTGTACCGCGCGTCAGATCGCCTGCCAGCCCGTAGGTCCTGCCGCCGAACGTCACCGTCCAGTTCGAGGGGGTGGACGTCGGCAGGTAGTACACGAAGTCCAGCTCGACGGACGCGCCGGGCGCCAGGGTCTGCCAGGCCGGCAGCTTCAGCGACACCCGGTTGACGTCGCCCTTCAGACCGCCGATGTTGCTGCCGCTGTGACCACTGCGCACGATCGTGGTGCCGAAGCCGGACTGGTCCTTGGCGTTGGCGGGCGCCGAGGTGGCGTAGTCGAACTGGAACTCCGTGCCCCCGGGCAGCGCCGTCTTCGTGTTGTTGGTGATCCTGAGCTTGGGACTGATCGGGTAGTTGGAGTCGCCGAGGGGGAACTGGCCGAAGTCCACATCCACCGCGACCGCCTCGGTGGGCAGAGCGGTCGCGGCCCTTGTGGAGCCGTACGGAGCGGCGGTCCGGAACTTCTCGTACATCGCGGTGGTCAGCGTGTCACCGGTCTCGTACTGCCCCTTGGCGGCGTTCCATTCGTAGTCGCCCGCGAGCTCCCAGATCATCGTGCCGCCGATGCCGCGGTCGACGACATAGTCCGCCTTGGCGGCGACCGACTGCTCGTCCTCGGTGGACAGGAAGACCTTCTTCTGCGCGTTCCACAGCCAGGGCGCGACCAGGGTCGCGTCGTACTTGCGGGCGTAGGTGCCGGTCAGCGTGGTGTTCGCCGGGAAGCCGTACGTGGTGACGTAGTCGCCCACCACGCCCTTCTCCAGATTCTTGGCGTGCCACATGGGATTGGAGCCGGCCGGGGACTCGTTGCCCGCCGTGTCCTTGTCGTGCCAGAGGTTGTCGATGCCCACCGCCCCGTCACCGCACTTGGTCAGCGCCGACCCCGCCGGGCAGGTGGTGGTGGCCGCCTTGCCCCAGAGCCCGTCGGTGCCGCCCTGCACGTTCTTGAAGCCGCGGGTGTAGTACGGCAGACCGATGTTGATGCGGCCGGCGGGCATCGAGCCGCGGAAGTAGTGGTACGCCCAGTCGGTGTTGAGGTATCCGATGCCGCCGTACTGGGAGGTGGAGTACACACCGGCGGATGCCAGTTCGGCGTCCTTGCCGTCGTCGAACAGGGAGGCGTTGGGACCCACGTACTCGTTCCAGGCGCCGTGCAGGTCGTACGACATGATGTTGACGTAGTCCAGGTACTTCTGGACCTGGAAGGTCTCCATGCCGCGCAGCAGATAGCCGGACGAGGGCGCGGCCACGGTCAGCAGATAGTGCCTGCCGTCCGCGGCGCCCGCGCGGTCGAGCTTCTCACGCAGGGACTTCATGAGCGCCGCGTAGCCCTTGACCAGGCCCGCGCGACGGGCGTTGGACAACTGGTGGTCGAGCGGGTTCCCGGCGTCCTTCATCGATGTCGGGTACTCGTAGTCGATGTCGACGCCGTTGAACCCGTACTTCTTGATGAAGGTGACGGCGGAGTCGGCGAAGGTGTCGATGCCGGCCTGGTTCACCGAACCGTCGGCGTTGGTGGCCATCGAGTAGAAGCCGCCGGAGTTCACCCGCTCGCCGCCTTCGGCGAAGTACCCGCCGGTCTCGGCCCAGCCGCCGACGGAGATCAGTGTCTTCACGTCGGGGTGCTGCTTCTTGAACTTCGTCAGCAGGTTGAAGTGCCCCTTGTAGGGCAGGGTGGGGTCCATCTCGGCCCCGGCGACCCCGGGCCAGGTCAGCCCGGTGGCGGCGTTGGCCGGGGTGTCCGCGCCCACGGACAGCCGGTTGGCGGAGTCGATGTGCCCGAAGGCGTAGTTGATGTGGGTGACCTTGTTCCACGGGATGTCCGAGGCGAGGTAGGCGGGAGTGCCGTCCTTGCCGGTGCGCCAGCCGGTGAAGTAGCCGATGACGCGGCGCTGGTGGTCCGCGCCCATCTTCTCCCGGCCCTCGGCGTCGTAGACGGAGCAGTAGGGGACGTCGACGCCCGGGGTCGCGTAGAGCCCGTCGGGTCGACAGGACTCCTGGGCGGCGGCGTGGGAGACGCCTGAGGAGAGTGAGCCGGCGAGCAGCGCGGCGGCGGCTGCGCCGGCTGCGAGCAGCGATGCTCTGGTACGGGTGAGGGACAGCACGGTCGGATCCTCCCGGTGGGGGTCCCCCTGCACCCGCCGGGGCGCAGGGTTGATCGGCCTCGCACAACAACTGGCATGGGGATGGGTGCAGTTGGTCCCCGGAGGTGCGCACCGCGGGGGACCGGATCCGCGCAGGTGACGCAGAGATTAAGAGGACTAGACCAGTGCGTCAATAGGTCTGGACCATTCCGGTCGGGGTGTCACCGCACCGTGATCCCGGCAAAGCCTCGGGCGCATGGTGCGGCTCGCCGTGCAGCGGGCCATCACCGGGTGCCGCCGTCGGTCCTCACCTCTGCACTCGGCCGCGTGGTGACGGCCGACGGACCGCGGCCTCCCGGGGGAGGACCGATCCCACCTGACGACGGGCGACGGTCCTCGCGCTCCACCTGCGCCGGTTCTTCCGGCTTCCCCCGGATGTCCCGCGGCGCGCCGCACCGCGCCCCGACGGCGCCGCCGCGGGACCGCCTTGCCCGTACACCGGGTCGCGGCCTACTGTGAATGCGCTTTCACCGGGGTCGGTTCCCAGGAAAGCGCCTGGGTGTCGAGCTGTGAATGGACGGTCGGTCGGGTGAGTGCCCCCACGGTGTACGACGTCGCCGAACGATCGGGCGTCTCGATCGCCACGGTCTCGCGGGTCTACCGCAATCCTGACTCCGTCCGGGCCCAGACCCGCGACCGCGTGCTGGAGGCGGCCCGGGCCCTCGGGTACGTACCGAGTGGAAACGCGCGCGGACTGGCCAGCCGGCGCACCGGCGTACTCGGCCTCTGCTTCCCCGACTACGCCGACCCGGCCGCGGAGAGCGGCGGCGAGTCGGACGACGAGTACGACGATTCGGCCGTGATGCTCTACTCCGACCAGATCATCCGCGGTATGGAGCGGGCGGCCAGGCGGCACGGATACGCGCTGCTGATCGCGGCATCGCTGGAGGGCGGGCCCGAGAGCCTGGTCGCGAAGGTGGCCGGGCGGGTCGACGGCTTCGCGGTCCTGGCCCGGACCGTACCGACCGAGGACCTGGAGCTGATCTCGCGACGGCTGCCGGTGGTGATGCTGGCGGGACCGCGCGAGATCGACCACCTCGACCACATCGAGGTGGCCAACACGGACGGCGAGCGGGAACTGGCGCGCCATCTCATCCGGGACCACGGCCTCACCCGGCTCGCCTTCGTCGGGAGCGAGGAGCATTCGCCGGACGCCGAGGCGCGTTTCCGGGGCTTCCGGGAGGCGTGCGCGGAGGCCGGTCTGCCGGTGCCCGACGCTCCGGACCTGCGCGCCCCGATGATGACGCAGCCGGAGGGCGAGCGCGCCGCCGACGCGTTGCTCGACCGGGCGGGGGAGCGCCCGCAGGCATTGCTCTTCGCCAACGACCAGATGGCGGTGGGGGCGTTGCGCGCGCTGGAACGCCGGGGTGTCCGGGTGCCGCAGGACATCGCGGTCACCGGCTTCGACGGCATTCCGCTCGGCCGGCTGGTCCGGCCCGCCCTGACGACGGTCCGGCAGCCGATGCGCCGCCTGGGCGAGGAGGCGGTGGACCTGCTGGTCCGACGCCTGACGGGCGACCGCGACAGTCCTCCCGTGTCGATGGTCCTCCCGGTCTCCCTGGCCCGGCGCGCGAGTTGCGGGTGCGGCTGAACGGGCCGGTGGTACGGGGGTAGCAGGGGCCGGCCTTTCGCACGGCAAACGCGGTGCATCCCGCACAGCTCGGCCCTGCCCGACCCGTACGCCGCGATGCTCCGCGTGCCGCGCAGCCGTGCATCCGGTACACCGCGACTCTGCGCATCCGGCGACGCTGCCCGTCCGGCACACCACCACGTTCCGCACGTCGCGGAGCTGAACATCCCGCATGCCGTGGACACGTGTATCCCGCACACCGCGCGCCCGTAGCGAGCGCTCCCGGCTCATCGGCCGAGTCTCATGGCGCTCCGGCGACGCCGCTCCGTACCGCGCCCAGCGTGCGGAATCTTGTCTGCCGCTTTCGTTCCGCAAATCCTCCGCTTAGCCTTCGACGGGCACCCGCCGGTGTCGCGCCCGTTGCGAGAACGTGACCTGAGCCCCTCTTGCGGTGGCCGGAAAGGCTGCATGAGAGTGATGTATGCGCTTACAGACTGCGCATACATTGCGGAGCTCAAGGAGGAGCCGTCCATGCACCGCACCGCTCGAACCGTTTCGGCCGCCCTGGCGATCTCGCTGGCCTGCGGACTCACCGCATGCGGGTCGGGAGGTGAGGGAGTCGCCGCCGACGCCGAACAGACACTGACCGTCTGGGCGATGGGAGCCGAGGGCGAGAAACTCGGCGCGGTGGCCGCGGAGTACACCAAGGCCAACCCCGAGATCGACGTCAAGGTCACCCCGATCGGCTGGGACGTCGCCCACCAGAAGCTCGTCTCCGCGGCCGCCGCCGGGACGCTGCCGGACGTGATGCAGATGGGCAGCACGTACATGGGCGAGTTCGCCGAACTCGGTGTGCTGGAACCGGTGGACACCAAGACCTTCGACAAGAAGGACTTCTTCCCCGCCGGCTGGGAGCAGGGTGTCGTCGACGGCGAGGTCTACGGCGTTCCCTGGTACGTGGACACCCGCGTCCTGTACTACCGCACCGACCTCGCGCAGAAGGCGGGGGTCGGCAAGCCCCCGGCGTCCTTCGCCGAGCTGGAGAGCATGGCGTCCGCGTATCAGGACAAGGCGAAGACCAAGTGGGGCATCTACCTCCAGCCCCGTGGTCTGGACACCGTCCAGAGCTTCTACCCGTTCCTGTACTCGGCGGGCGGTGAGATCGTCGACGAGAACGGCAAGGCCGTGGTGAACAGCCCTGCCGCGGTCGGCGCCTTCGAGCAGTACGGTGCCTTCTTCGACAAGGGCCTCAGCACCAAGAGCGTGCAGCCCGGATACGACCCGCTGAAGGACTTCAACACCGGCAACGTCCCGATGTTCTTCTCCGGCCCGTGGATCAGGACCCTGATCGACGAGCAGTACCCGGACCTCGAGGGCAAGTGGGCGGTCGCGAATGTGCCGACCGGAAAGTCCTCCACCTCGATGGCCGGCGGTTCCAGCCTGGTGATCTCCAAGGACAGCGAACACAAGGCCGCCGCCAAGGAGTTCGTCGCCCATCTCACCAGCGCCCAGGCGCAGGCCGACTGGTACCGCCGTACTCACGACCTCCCGGCCAACCTCGCCGCCTGGTCCTCCGGCGAACTGGCGGAGGACCCCGGCATGAAGGTGTTCTTCCAGCAGATGAAGACCGCGAAGTCCACACCCACCCTGCCCACCTGGTCGGAGATCTCCGCCTCGGTCGACACCGCCCTGGAGTCGGTGACACAGGGCAAGGCCTCCGGACAGGAGGCCGCCGGCAAGGCCCAGTCCGGTGTCGAGGACCTGGTCTCGCGATAGCCATGAGTACCACGACCACACCGGCCGCGAAGACGGCCGGCAAGCGGAGCGGACCGGCGGACGGGCGTGTCCCGGCCGGCGGGCCGCCGCGCCGCCTCGGCAGGCAGAACGCCGCCGGGTGGCTGTTCTCCACCCCCTTCCTCGTGCTGTTCGCCGTGTTCATGGCGTTCCCGATCGTCGCCACGCTCCTCATGAGCTTCACCGACTTCGGGCTGCGCAACGTCACCCACCCGCTCGACGCCGAGTTCATCGGCCTGGAGAACTACGCCAAGCTGTTCGAGGACGAGAAGTTCCTCGAGGCGCTGTTCAACACCGCGTACTTCGTGGTCGTCGGCGTCCCGGTGACGGTGCTTCTCGGCCTGCTCGTCGCCGTCCTGCTGAACAACGGCATCGACCGCGCCCGGACCTTCTTCCGCGTCGGCTTCTACGCGCCCGTCGTCACGAGCATCGTCGCCGTCGCCGTCGTATGGCGCTTCGTCCTCGACCCGACGGACGGCCTGATCGCCGGACTCGCCGCCGAAGCCGGCTTCACCGCACCCGATTTCCTGGGGTCGGAGACGCTCGCCATGCCGTCGCTCATCGCGATGGCGGTCTGGCGGAACCTCGGCACCGTGATGGTGCTGTTCATCGCCGGGCTCCAGGCCATCCCCACCGAAGTACGGGAGGCCGCGCGGCTCGACGGCGCGGGACCCTTCCAGGAGCTCCGGCGGATCACCGTGCCCCTGCTGCGGCCGACCACGCTGTACGCGTCCGTCATCACCACGATCGGCTACCTCAACGTCTTCGAGGAACCGTTCGTGATGACGCAGGGCGGCCCGTCGGACTCCACGCTCACCGTCTCTCTGCACATGTACCGCGAGGGCTTCAACTTCTTCCACATGGGCTACGCGAGCGCCATGGCGTACGTCCTGTTCGTGGTCATCATGGCCGTCACGGTGCTCCAGCTCCGACTGCTGAAGGACAACACGTCATGAGCGGCACCCGGGCAACGGGCATCCGAGGCGCCTCCCGCCTCCGCAGGCCGGCGGTCTACGTCGTCGTGTCCGCGGGCCTGCTGGTGATGGCGGCGCCGTTCCTGTGGATGGTCCTGTCCGCCTTCAAGACGGACCGCGAACTGACCGCCAGTCCTCCCGTCTGGATTCCGACGGAGTGGACGTTCCACCACTTCACCGAGCTGCTCGACCGGCTCGACATGCCGCTGTACTTCATGAACTCGGTGATCGTCGCCGTGCTCGTGACCGTCTGCAACCTCGTCTTCTGTTCGATGCTCGGCTACGCGCTGGCCAAGCTGGACTTCGGCGGCCGCAGCAAGGTCTTCGCGATCGTCCTCGGCGCGCTGATGGTGCCGGGCAATCTGATGCTGCTGCCGCTCTTCGTCCTGATGAGCAGGCTTCAGCTGATCGACTCCTATGCCGGACTGGTGCTGCCGTTCGCCGCGGGCGCCGTGGGGGTCTTCCTCATGCGGCAGTTCATGCTGTCGATCCCCAACGACCTGCTGGAGGCGGCCCGGCTCGACGGGGCCGGCGAGTGGTTCATCTTCTGGCGGATCGTGATGCCGCTGGTGAAACCCGCCCTCGCGACCCTGTCGATCCTGACCTTCCTCGGCTCGTGGAACAACTTCGTCTGGCCGCTGATCGCCACCAACGACCCAGGCAAGTACACGCTGCCGGTCGCACTGGCCACCTTCGCGACCGACCCGAACAAGTCGGCGGGCTCCAACGGCATGCTCATGGCCGGATCGTTCCTGGTCGTCCTGCCCGTCCTGATCGTGTTCATCGCCCTGCAACGCCACTTCACCCAGGGCATCGCGACCGCGGGCATGAAGTAGAGCCGCCCGGCGCCCCCCGATTCCCCCCACCGTCCGTACCGGAGAGTTCTCACGATGACGCACAGCACCACCCCCTTCCCCGACGGCTTCCTGTGGGGCGCCTCCACCGCCGCCCACCAGATCGAGGGCAACAACACCAACAGCGACTGGTGGCACAAGGAGCAGGGCGGTACCTCGCACATCGAGGAGCCCAGCCTCGACGCCTGCGACAGCTACCACCGCTGGGACGAGGACATGGACCTGCTGGCCGGACTCGGGTTCACCGACTACCGGTTCAGCATCGAATGGGCCCGGATCGAACCCGCGCCCGGCCACTTCTCGCGCGCCGAACTCGCCCACTACCGGCGCATGGTGGACGGTGCGATCGCCCGCGGGCTGCGCCCGATGGTCACGCTGCACCACTTCACCGTTCCGCAGTGGTTCGACGAGCGGGGCGGCTGGACGGCCGAGGGGGCCGTCGCCCTGTTCGCCCGCTACGTGGCCGCGACGGCACCGGTGATCGCCGAGGGTGTGCCGTACGTGTGCACCATCAACGAGCCCAACATGATCGCCGTGATGGCGGGAGCCGCCAAGGCGGGCGACGTGGGCTTCCCGCCGGCCGGACTTCCCACCCCCGACGAGGAGACGACCTGGGCGGTCATCGAGGCGCACCGCGCCGCCGTCAAGGAGGTCCGGGCCCTCAACCCGCAGATCAAGGTCGGCTGGACGGTCGCCAACCAGGTCTACCAGGCGCTGCCCGGCGCCGAGGAGGTCACGGCGGCCTACCGCCACCCGCGCGAGGACGTGTTCCTGGAGGCCGCGCGGGACGACGACTGGGTCGGCGTGCAGTCCTACACCCGTACACGCATCGGCGCCGACGGACCGATCCCCGCCGCCGAGGACGCCGAACGCACGCTCACGCAGTGGGAGTACTACCCGGCGGCTGTCGGACACGCGCTGCGTCACACCGCCGGCATCGTCGGCGACGTGCCGCTCGTCGTCACCGAGAACGGCATCGCTACGGCGGACGACACACGCCGCGTCGACTACCTGACCGGCGCGCTGAACGAAGTGGCCCGGGCGATCGAGGACGGCCTGAACATCCGGGGCTATCTCGCCTGGAGCGCACTCGACAACTACGAATGGGGCTCGTACCGGCCCACCTTCGGCCTCATCGCCGTCGACCCCGAGACGTTCGCCCGCACCGCCAAGCCGTCCGCGGTCTGGCTCGGCGGACTCGGCCGCAGCCGCGAACTCCCGCGCGGCGAAGGCTGACAGCCCGCTCTGCACTGCCGCTGACACCGCACCCGGCATCCCCCTTGCCGGACACCGCGCCACCGGGCAGCACCGCCCGGTACGGACCGGGGACGGGCGGACCCTGACATCCGCCCGTCCCCCGCTTCTCCCGCGCCGCCCGCCGGCTCACCGGCGGACTCGCCGGACCGACACGCCCGTACGAACACCCACCTCTCCCAGTCCCCAGACTTCAGGAGCCGGATCCGCATGGACCGTCGTTCGTTCCTCGCAGCCACCACCGCAGGGGCCGGGGCCGCCGCCCTCTCCCTGACCTCGTCCGGCAGCGCCACCGCCGCCGGCCGGCGGGAGCCCGAAACGGCGCTGCTGCGCCGCTGGTTCCGCGACACCTACCGGTCGATCGAGGCCATGACGACCGACATCGGTCTGGCCGCCGACACGCTCGACCTCAGCCGGGCAGGCGGCCCCGTCGTCTCGCAGAACACGTCCCCGACGAACATCGGGTGCGGACTGTGGGCCACCGTCGCCGCGGCCGGCCTGGGCGTCATCGACAGCGACACGCTGCACCGCCGCCTCACCCGCACCGTCGCCTCCGTCGAGAAACTGGAACGCCATCACGGGTTCTGGCTCAACTGGTACGACGCGCACGACGGTTCGGTCCTGACGAGCTGGCCCGGCACCGGAGACCCGGTCCGGCCCTTCCTGTCCTCCGTCGACAACGCCTGGCTGGTCACCGGACTGCGCATCGCGGCATCCGCCGAGCCGCGGCTGCGCAGCCGTATCGCCCGGCTCCTCGCCACCGCGGACTGGTCGTACTTCTACACGCCGTACGACCCCGCCGACCCGGTGGCCGGACCGGGCCAGCTGCGCGGCGGCTTCTGGACGGACACGGGGGAGCCGACCGCGCACCACTACGGCGCCCTCAACACCGAGCCCCGGATGGCCAGTTACCTCGGCATCGCGGACGGTTCGCTGCCGGGCGGGCACTACTGGCACATGCTGCGCACCATGCTTCCCGAGCACGAGCAGGAACAGATGCCGCAGGGCGCGTACGACACCGTCGACGGCGTCCGGCTCAGGCAGGGGCACTACACCTACCGCGGGCGGAAGCTGATCCCGACCTGGGGCGGCTCGATGTTCGAGGCGCTGATGGTGCCGCTCTTCGTCCCGGAGGCCTCCTGGTCACCGCGGTCCTGGGGCACCACCCACCACCGCTTCGTCCGTTCCCACATCGAGCACGGCCTCTCCGAGGCACGGTACGGCTACTGGGGGTTCTCCCCGTGCAACGTGCCGGAGGGCGGCTACCAGGAGTACGGCGTCGACGCCATCGGCATGCAGACCGACGGCTACGCCTCCAACACCGACCGCACGTACGTCACCCCGGGCGAACCGCTGCCGCCGGCATCTGCGTACACCAACGGCGTGGTCACCCCGCACGCCTCCTTCCTGGCCCTGCCCTACGCCCGACGGGACGCCCTCGCCAATCTGCGCGCCATCGACCGGGACTTCGGCGCGTACGACGACGGTTACGGCTTCCGTGACTCCGTCAACGTCCGCACCGGCCGCGTCAGCGACTTCGTCCTGGCACTCGACCAGGGCATGATCGCCGCGGCCCTGGCTCAGGAGCTGCGCCCGGGACTGCTCCAACAGCCCTTCACCACGGGCGGGTTCAGCTCACGGGTGCGCCCGCTGCTGGCGAAGGAGCGCTTCAGCATCTGAGAAGCGTTCCGGTGCCGAAGATTGCGGCGAGGCGCGGAGAGATCGTAAGCGAACGGGTGTTCCGGGACGACGGGTGCCTCACGGAAGGGTGATCGGGCGGCATCCTGAGAAACGAGGTCGTGGCCCCGTACCTGTTCGCGCCTACGAGCGCCCCTGCGCGGGTCCGCCTTCGCCCTCCGCCGCGAGTTCGGCCGCCTGGATGGTGAGGTAGTTCCGCTCCGGGAGGCTCGCCGTCCGGTTGGCGGCGGCCCGGTAGTTCGCCACTGCCCCCTCCCGGTCCCCGGCCATTCGCAGCAGATGGGCGCGCACCACGTACAGCCGGTGGTGGTCCTTGAGCCGCGCGTCCGACGACAGATCCTCCAGTACCTCCAGACCGGCGTCGGGGCCGTGCACCATGGCGGCGGCGACCGCCCGGTTGAGTACGACGAAGGGGTTGGCCGAGATGCGCTCCAGCACGCCGTACAGCGCGAGGATCTGCGGCCAGTCCGTCTCCTCGGCCGTCGGCGACTCGTCGTGCACCGCGGCGATCGCCGCCTGCACCTGGTACGGGCCGACCGGGCCGCGGGGCAGTGCCGCGGTGATCAGGGCGACGCCTTCGGCGACGGCGTCGGCGTCCCACAGGCTGCGGTCCTGTTCGGCCAGGGGGATCAGTTCACCGGCGGGGCCGGTCCGTGCCGGTCCGCGCGCGTCGTTCAGCAGCATCAGGGCCAGCAGTCCGGTCACTTCGCCGTCGTCGGGGAGCTGGGCATGCACGGCACGTGTCAGCCGGATCGCTTCGGTCGAGAGCTCGACGCGCCGGACATCCGGGCCGGTACTGCTCGTGTGACCCTCGTTGAAGATCAGGTACAGCACCTGAAGGGCCGCGTCCAGCCGGTCCGGCCACTCCTCGCGGTCCGGCATGCGAAACGGGATCCCCGACGTTTTGATGCGCTGCTTCGCACGGCTGATCCGCTGGCCCATGGTGGGTTCCGGAACCATGAACGCCTGGGCGATCTCGCCGGTCGTCAGTCCCCCGACGGAACGCAGCGTGAGCGCGATCGCCGCCTCGGGCGACAGCGCGGGGTGGCAGCACAGGAAGAGCAGCATGAGCGTGTCGTCATGGTCCGCACCGTGCGCGGTGTCCGCAGCCGGCGCGGTCCGCCGGTCCGCCGGGTTCTGCGCGGCGACCAGTTCCTCCCGGCGGCGGCGGGCCTGCTCGCTCCTGACCTGCTCGGTCATCCGCCGCTGCGCGACCTTGATCAGCCAGCCCCGCGGATTGCGCGGCACCCCCTCCTCCGGCCACTGGTGCGTGGCCGCGAGCAGAGCTTCCTGGGTCGCGTCCTCGGCCGTCTCGAAGTCGCCGTAGCGCCGGGTGAGCACGCCGACGACCTGCGGCGCCAGACGGCGCAGCAGGTCGCTCACGGACTCGGTCGGGTCGGTCAGCGTCGTGGTCCCTGTCCTTGATGGGCGTCGATCGGCCGGGCGGCGGTGGGCCCGGGGGACGGGCCCGACCGCTCCTTCCTACAGGTCGACGGGCGGGGCCGACATCACCTGCCGCACCTCGATCGGCATGTTCAGGGGCGCTCCGCCGGGGCCGGGAGCGGCCGACACGGCGGCTGCGATCTCGACGGCGCGCTCGGGGGTCGGGCAGTCCACGATCCAGTAGCCGGCGAGGAACTCCTTCGTCTCCGGGAAGGGGCCCTCGGTCACCACCGGCGCCCCGCCGCCGTGCCCCCGGACGATCTTGGCCGTCTCCGGCATGGCCAGCCCCTGGCCGTCGACCAGCTCGCCGCTGGCCGTGAGCTGCTCATTGGTCTCGTTCATGAAGGCCATATGGGCCTTGACCTCGTCGGCGGACCAGGAGGTGATCGGCGGCAGCGCGTCCTGCATGTCCGCGCTGAACTGCATGAGCAGCATGTACTTCATGGTGGTCTCCCTCTGTCCGGGGAGCCCCTCCCGGGGCGCCCTCGCAGGTAGGTAGAAGCACGGGCCGCGTTTTCGACAGCCTCCGGACGATCTGCCGAAAAATCTAGCGGTAGCTTCCCCCGGGCGCCGCGCCGACCGCCGGATCCGCGATCGTCGGGCATTCGCATCGCATTCGTGATCGGTGCGGCGCATGATGGTGGGCATGGCGAAGCCGACCATCCTGACCGTCGATGACGATCCAGGAGTCTCCCGAGCCATCGCTCGCGACCTCCGTCGCCGGTACGGCGACCGGTACCGCGTGCTCCGGGCACCGTCGGGCGAAGAGGCGCTGGAGGCTCTGCGCGAGGTCAAGCTGCGGGGCGAACCACTCGCCGTGATGATCGCCGACTACCGCATGCCGACGATGAACGGCGTGCAGTTCCTGGAAGCGGCGATGGACCTCTTCCCGCTGGCCAGACGCGTCCTGCTGACGGCGTACGCCGACACCGGGGCCGCCATCGACGCCATCAACATCGTCGATCTCGATCACTATCTGCTCAAGCCGTGGAGCCCGCCGGAGGAGAACCTCTACCCGGTGCTGGACTCCCTGCTGGAGCTGTGGTCGAACGCCCCCGAACGAGGGGCGGGCGAGACTCGTATCGTCGGCCACCGCTGGTCGGCGCCCTCCTTCTCCGTTCGGGAGTTCCTCGCCCGCAACCTCGTGCCCTACCGCTGGATCGCGGCCGACGAACCCGAGGGCAGACGGCTCCTGGACGCCGCGGGCCTGAGCGCCGACGACGTACCGCTGGTGATCACGTCCGAGGGCAAGACCCTGCAGTCGCCGACCGAGGCCGAGCTCGCCGCCCAGGTCGGCCTGAGCACCACACCCGCCTCCGATTTCTACGACGTCGTCGTCATCGGCGCCGGCCCCGCCGGTCTCGGAGCCGCGGTCTACGCGGCATCCGAAGGCCTGCGGACCGTCCTGGTGGAGCGCAGTGCGACGGGCGGGCAGGCCGGCCAGAGCAGCCGCATCGAGAACTACCTCGGCTTCCCGGACGGGGTGTCCGGTGCGCAGCTCACGGACCGGGCCCGCCGCCAGGCCACCCGCTTCGGCGCCGAGATCCTCAGCGCCCGTGAGGTGGTTTCCCTGGAAGCGGCGGGAGCGGGCCGGGTGCTGCGGTTCAGCGACGGCACCTCCATCGGAGCGCACACGGTGGTCCTTGCCACCGGGGTGTCGTACCGGCGACTGGAGGGAGAGGGCCTGAACGAGTTCACGGGAGCGGGCGTCTTCTACGGCTCGGCGTCGTTCGAGGCCGCGAACTGCTCCGGCCAGGACGTCTACATCGTCGGCGGCGCCAACTCCGCCGGCCAGGCCGCCGTCTACTTCTCCCGTTACGCCCGGCGCGTCCATCTCCTCGTCCGCGGCGCCGACTTGATCCGGTCGATGTCGTACTACCTCGTGCAGCAGATCAGCGCCATCGACACCATCGAGGTCCATCCGCACACCGAAGTGACGGGCGGCGAGGGCGACAGACATCTGCAACGGCTGACTCTGCGCGACAACCGGACCGGGGACGTGGTGACGACCGACACCTCCTGGCTGTTCGTCTTCATCGGCGCCGAGCCGCCCACCGACTGGCTGGACGGCGTGGTCGCCCGTGACGGTCGCGGCTTCGTGCTCACCGGTCCCGACCTGCTGACCGAGGGAGCGAGGCCCGCCCACTGGCCGCTGTCCCGGGACCCCTACCACCTCGAAACCAGCGTGCCCGGAGTCTTCGCCGCCGGAGACGTACGCGCTGATTCCGTCAAGCGGGTCGCATCCGCGGTGGGTGAGGGCGCCATGGCCGTCTCCCTGGTGCACCGCTATCTGGAGGCGCCATGAACGACCCGGGCCCGCGTACCGGGCTCACCCCGGCCGAACTTCAGGAACTGTTCCTCTTCGAGGCCCTCGACGACAAGCAGTTGCGGTGGCTGTCGGAACGCGGCCGCGTGGAGACACGACCGGGGGGCTCGCCCGTGTACTCCGAGGGTGAGGCAGCCACCTGCTTCTTCGTCCTGCTCAGCGGCACGGTCTCCATCGGCCGCCGTGTCCACGGCGACGACGTCGAGTTCAACCGCACCGACCAGCGGGGCGTCTACGCCGGGGCCACCCAGGCCTACATGGGGGACCGGGTGGACCAGGTCTACCCCAACACCCTGGAAGCGGTCACCGACGTCGAACTCTTCCTGCTGCCCGCGGATGAGTTCTCCTATGCCGTCCGCACCTGGTTCCCCATGGCGCTGCATCTGCTCGAAGGCCTCTTCTTCGGGACCCGGGCCAGCAACACCATCATCGGAGAACGCGAACGGCTGGTCGCCCTCGGCTCCCTCACCGCCGGCCTCACGCACGAGCTCAACAACCCCGCCGCCGCGGCCGTCCGGGCCACCGACACCCTGCGCGACAGGGTCACCAAAATGCGCCACAAGCTCGCCCTCATCGCCGACGGCCGGGTCGACGGGACCCAGCTGCACCGGCTGGTCGAGATGCAGGACGCGGCTGTTCAGCGGGCCACGAACGCCCCCAAGCTGACGGCGATCGAGTCGTCCGACGCCGAGGACGAGGTCGCCGACTGGCTGGAGGACCACGAGGTCGCCAGGCCCTGGGACATCGCACCCGTCCTGGTCGCCGGCGGCATCGACCCCGACTGGCTGGCGGACGCGACCGAGAACCTGGGCGACGAGAACCGTCAGGCAGCGGTGGGGTGGCTCACCTACACCGTCGACACCGAGCTGCTGATGAGCGAGATCGAGGACGCCGTCAGCCGTATCTCCGGCCTCGTCGACGCGGCACGCCAGTACTCGCAGCTCGACCGCTCCGCCCAGCAGCCCGTCGATGTGCACGAACTCCTCGACGCCACGCTCGTGATGCTCCAGGCCAAGATTCCCTCCGGTGTGCGCGTGGTCAAGGAGTTCGACCGCACCCTGCCGCCCGTCCCGGCGTACGGCGCCGAACTCAACCAGGTGTGGACGAACCTCATCGACAACGCGCTCGGTGCGATGGACGGCAGCGGCACCCTCACGATCACCACCTGGCGGGAGGGCGAGCGCCTCTTCATCGAGGTACGCGACACCGGCCCCGGCATCCCCGCCGACGTCCGCCCGCGGATCTTCGAGCCCTTCTTCACCACCAAACCGGTCGGCGAGGGCACCGGACTCGGTCTCGACATCTCCTATCGCATCGTCGTCAACAAGCACCACGGCGACATCCGGGTCGACTCGCGGCCCGGCGACACGCGCTTCCGCGTCTGTCTGCCCATCACACCCCCCTCGGACGACGACAGTCCGCCGCCCGAGGACGTCGGCAGTACCGGAACCGAACCAGCCTCCGGCTGAGTGAGGAGAGACGCCATGGCAGACGACCGGATCCCCGGTATCGACCCCGCGGCGAAGCCCAGCGGGGAGGGATGTGCCGAGTGCCTGGCCGGCGACGGGCCCGGCTGGTGGGTGCATCTGCGCCGCTGCGCCGCATGCGGCCACATCGGTTGCTGCGACTCGTCACCGTCGCAGCACGGCACGCGGCACGCGAAGCAGGAGGGCCACCCGTTCCTCACCAGCTTCGAACCGGGCGAGGAGTGGTTCTGGAACGTCGAGACGGAGCAGTACTACGAGGGCGGCCCCCAACTGCCGCCTCCCGCCGCCCATCCCCTCGCTCAGCCGACGCCCGGGCCGCAGGGCGCCGTACCTCCCGACTGGCAGCAGCACGTCAATTGATCGCGCGCCGTCCGGCGTGCCTATGGTGGGGTGATGTCGGTCTGCCTACGCGATTGATGGGGATGGCGGATGCTGTGGAAGACGTTTCGCTGGTCGTTCGGGGTCACCGCCCTCGGTCTCGTGGTGGCGGTGTTCTACGACGGGTGGGCGGCACTCGGGGTCGTCGCGATCCTGACCGTCCTCGAGGTCTCGCTGTCGTTCGACAACGCGGTGATCAATGCAGGAATCCTGAAGAAGATGAGCGCCTTCTGGCAGACCATCTTCCTCACGGTGGGCGTGCTGATCGCCGTCTTCGGTATGCGGCTGATCTTCCCGGTCGTCATCGTCGCCGTCAGCGCCCAGCTCAGTCCGGTCGACGCGGTGCACCTCGCCCTGACGGACAAGCCCCGCTACCAGGAACTCGTGACCGACGCGCATCCCTCGATCGCCGCGTTCGGCGGGATGTTCCTGCTGATGATCTTCCTCGACTTCGTCTTCGCCGAACGTGACATCAAGTGGCTCGGCCGGCTCGAGCGCCCGCTGGCCAAGCTGGGCAAGATCGAGATGCTGTCGGTCTGCATCGCCCTGATCGTGCTGATGATCAGCGCCACGACCTTCGCGACCCACGCCCATCAGCACGGCGGCACCCACGTCGACAAGGGCGAGACCGTGCTCATCTCGGGCGTCGCGGGGCTGGTGACGTATCTCGTGGTCGGCGGACTGTCGGGGTTCTTCGAGAACAGGCTGGAAGAGGCGGAGGAACGCGAGCACCGGGCCGAGGAGGAGGCACGGCGCAGCGGAAAAGAACCGTCCGCCGTCGTCCTGGTGGGCAAGGCCGCGTTCTTCATGTTCCTCTACCTCGAGGTCCTGGACGCGTCGTTCTCCTTCGACGGTGTCATCGGCGCCTTCGCCATCACCAACGACATCGTGCTCATGGCGCTGGGCCTCGGCATCGGGGCGATGTACGTCCGGTCGCTGACGGTCTATCTGGTCCGCCAGGGCACGCTCGACGACTACGTCTACCTGGAGCACGGCGCGCACTACGCGATCGGCGCCCTCGCCGTCATCCTGCTCATCACCATCCAGTACCAGATCAACGAGATCATCACCGGACTGATCGGTGTCGTGCTGATCGGGGCGTCGTTCCTGTCGTCCGTACGCCGCAACAAGGCCCTCGCCGCCGACGGCGAAGACCCCTGATCGGCGCCGTCAGGGAGTGGGGATGCCGCCCGGCCGGGCGGGGCGGCCGAACCGTACCGGGACACCGGGCGAGTACAGGACGCTCACCGGATCGCCGACGGGTGCCGGGAGCCCGGCGGCCGTGATGAGGGACTCGTCGCACTCGACCAGATCGGCCCGGTGCAGCGGCCACCGGGGGTGGGTGTTGGGCAGGTAGAGCTGCCGTCCGAAGAAGGTGCTGTGCATGCCCCAGCGAGCGGTGAGGAAGTGTTCGAGGTCGCTCGGCTCCTCGATGCTCTCCCTGATGCGGATGCTGATCCTGCTGTGCGCGCCCCGAGGCCCCGGCCAACGCCGGGCGCTGTTGTAGGTGATCGTCTCGTCCGTGTGACGGATGGTCATCCGCGACCACATGTACGGCAGTCTGAAGAGGGCGCGGGCCACCGCCACGGGGATGAACCGTGAGGCGTCGAGCGAACGGAAGACGACCCCACGCCGTCCGTGTGCGTCCACCGAGTAGAGCCGGACATTGGTCTCCGGGAAGGTCCCCAGATACGGGACTCCGGGCAGCCGGAACCACCCCACGCGGTGCATACGGAAGGCGACGAGGCCGACGTAACTGACCCCGTCGAGCGTGTCGGGCACGGTTCCGGTGGGGAGCAGGGGAGCCACATCGGCCGGGTCCACGGCCCAGTGCAGGAACGCCAGGTCCAGCCACGACTGCGTGAGCAGCGGGTTCTCCGTACGGTGCGGAGGGTCGGCCGCTATCGGGCCCGCGTCGAACGATGGATGGGACACCGCGCCAGCATCTCAGACGCGGCCCACGGACCGGCTACCGCCGTCAGTTCCGCGCGCGCCCACCGCCCAGCACGTCGGCCGCGACGGACGTCCGCATCGCCTCCAGGGCCGCTGCCTGCTCCTTCGCCCGGTCGAGGAGTCCGTCGAGTTGGCCCGCGTCCAGCCGGTCGTCGGACTCGGCCAGCGCACGCAGCGTCCGCCAGCAGGACGCCTTCCCCTCCACCCCCAGCCGCATGACCTCCAGCTCCAGGACGTCGCTGAGCGGCGAGCGGGAGGCGACGCGGCCGTTGAACTTCAGCCGGCCCGCCTTCTCGCCCATCCACCCGAGGGCGACCTTGGCCCGCTGCGGCGGCACACCGAGCTGCGCCATGAGCCGGAGCAGCGTCTCCCGGTCCGCCGCCACCTCGGCGGCCAGTCTCGCGAGTTCCGTCCCGATCGAGCTGCTCCGGTGCGATCGCGCGGAGCGCCGCAGCAGCTCCACGCCGCCCGTCGCACCGGACAGATGGTCGTTGAGATAGATCCGCAGCAGCGACGAAGTGTCTCGGGTACCGGCCGCCTGGGTCTCCATGACAGTCCTCCAGCTCGTGGAGTGCGGTGGGATCTCCATGGTGCTACGGCCCGCGTCGTGTGTCCTGTGCGGTGTGTGACCCGCTCCCGCAGGGGAACTCGGAGTCCGTCAGGGCCGGGGCTCCGTGAAGGGGCCTGCCGGCCGGGTGCGCATCGCGGACGAGGAGGCGCGCGTGAGCGAGAACATCTGGGGTTACCCGCAGACGGCAGGGCATATCGCGGGGGTCGACCTGGTCGGGTACAAGGTCGAGGCTCTGGACGGAAGCATCGGCAAGGTCGACAAGCACTCCGACGACATCGGCTCCGCCTATCTGGTCGTCGACACCGGGATATGGATCTTCGGCAAGCAGGTTCTGCTGCCCGCCGGCACCGTCTCCCGCATCGACACCGACGGCGAGACGATCCACGTCGACCGCACGAAGGCGCAGATCAAGGACGCTCCCGAGTTCGACAAGGAGGAGCACCTCGGGGATCTGGGCTATCACCAGCAGCTCGGCGGGTACTACGGCAGCCACCGCGCCTGACGGTGTCCCGGGCCCCTGACGGTGTCCCGGGCCCTTGACGGTGTCCCGGGCCGTGGGCATGCCCTGCCCACGGTCTGATCCATCGGGCTGGTCCGATGGCCCGGTTCGTCGTTCCGATCGTCCGTCGTACCGACCCGGCGGTCCCGATCAGGTCGGCTCTGATCCGGTGCAAAAGTTGTCGGGCGGCAACGGTGTAGGGCCGCGCTGTCGGGGCAGGTGCCTGAAAGGCCCCCAACCCGAGGTGACGTCGTGACGACATCCACACAGGTGAGCGGAACGCCCCGTACGAGCCGCCGGTCGGCACCGCCGGCGGTGCTGGACGCCACGGGCGGACTGCCCTGGATCGACGACGCGGGCAAGATCGCCCCCAAGGACGCCCGGGAGCTGTCGCGGCTGTTCTTCTCCCGGCTCCAGGCCCTGGACGAAGGCACCCACGAGTACCAGTACGCCCGCAACACACTGATCGAGATGAACCTGTCCCTGGTCCGCTTCGCCGCCCGGCGGTTCCGCAACCGCGGCAGCGGCGAGATGGAGGACATCGTCCAGGTCGGCACCATCGGGCTGATCAAGGCGATCGACCGGTTCGAACTGGCCCGCGAGGTCGAGTTCACCTCGTTCGCCGTGCCCTACATCGTGGGCGAGATCAAGCGGTACTTCCGCGACACCACCTGGGCCGTGCACGTGCCGCGCCGCCTCCAGGAGCTGCGCGTCGACCTGGCCAAGGCCAAGGAAGTGCTCTGCACCCGGATGGACCGCGACCCCACCGTCAAGGAGCTGGCCGCCCATCTGGACCTGACCGACGAGGAGGTCCTCGAAGGGCTGGTGGCCGCCAACGGTTACACCGCGGGTTCCATCGACACCCCCGGCGTCAGCGACGACGAGGCGGGCGACGGCGGACGTGTCTACGCCGACACCATGGGCGAGTGCGATCCTGCGATGGACCTCTTCGAGGACCTCCATGCCCTCGCTCCCCTCCTCGACCAGCTGGACGACCGCGAGCGGACCATCATCGACATGCGCTTCGGCGGCGAGATGACCCAGGCGCAGATCGGTGAGCAACTGGGCATCTCCCAGATGCACGTCTCGCGGCTGCTGGCCCGCACGCTGGGCAAACTGCGGTCCGGCCTGCTCACCGACCGGTGAGCCCGCGTTCTCCTGAGATCTGTCCGTGAGATCTCTCAGTCAGCGGGGTGCGGCGACGGCTCGCCGCCCGGGGTGAAGCAGGCCGTGATGGTCTTGCCACCCGGCTGGGGGCGGGTCTCCCAGTGGTCCGCGAGAGCGTCGATGAGCACGAGCCCTCGTCCTGACGGCCTGGTCGAGTCGGGTTCGCGGGGCGTGGGGACCCCGGTGTCCGAGTCGTGGACGCTGACGTGCAGGCACTCGCTGTCCCAGGTCAGGATGAGCTGGGCGTCGCTGTGGGCGTGCACATGCGCGTTGGTGACCAGCTCGGAGACGGTGAGCAGGACCGCGTCCACCGTCTCCGGCGCCCGCGCGGTCCAGCCGAGGGCCTCCAGGTGTTCCCGCGCCCACTCGCGTCCTGCCCGTACGCCGTCGGACACGGGGAAGGACTGGGCCCACCCCACGGCCCTCAACGAGGTGTCGGTCATGGTCTGCCCTCTCTGCACCGATAGCGGCTCCGGCCTGTCGAGTACCCGCTGACGGCCCGGACACCGGGCGTTCTGCGGGCCCTCGGCCGAAGTGCGGGATCAGGCGGTCGGGCAGGCCGGATCAGGTAGGCGGGGAGAGCAGGGAGCGCTGGCGGGCCAGTTCGACCGCCTCCGTCAGGCCGGTGATGTCGTACGCCCCTTGATGACGGCGCCCGTTGACGAAGAACGTCGGGGTACCGGTCACACCGCTCAGGTCGGCGGATTCCACGTCATCGGCGATCCGCCCGGCTCCACGGCGACGCTTGATGTGATGGCGGAAGGCGTCCACGTCCAGCCCCAGTTCCGAGGCGTAGCGCACCAGGTCGGTGGGGCGCAGCGCGTCCTGCCGCTCCATGAGCAGGTCGTGCATCTCCCAGAACGCCCCCTGCTCGCCGGCGGCCTCCGCCGCCTCGGCGGCGAGCTGGGCGTTGGGGTGCACATCGGTCAGGGGCAGGTGGCGGAACACATACCGGACGTCGCCTTCGTCCGCGAGCATTTCCCGTACGACCGGTTCCGCCTGGCCGCAGTAGGGACACTCGAAGTCGCCGTACTCGACGACGGTCACCGGGGCGTCCCGTGGGCCGCGCATCCTGTCGCGTTCCTCGTCGACCGGGACGGCGAGGTCCGTGAGGGGTTCGGTGGTGCCGAGCAGGGCACGGGCGCGACGGCGGGCCGGCAGCAGCCCGATCACCACGGTGATCGACCAGCTGACGACGAAGGCGCCGATCAGCGTGGCGAGAATGCCGATCTTGGCGTTGTCGAGCTCCTCGCCCTCGAAGGCCAGCGCGGCGATCAGCAGGGACACCGTGAAGCCGGCTCCCGAGATGCTGCCCGCCGCGGCGACCGAGCCCCAGCCCACCGGCGGGCGCAGCCGACGGCGGGTGAGGCGGGTGACCAGCGCCGTGGAGCCGAGGACGCCCACCAGCTTGCCGACCACGTACGCGGCGAGGATGCCGAGGGTCACGGGGGAGGTGAAGGCGCGCGCCAGTTCGTCCGCGCCCACCGGAATGCCGGCATTGGCCAGGGCGAACAGCGGCACGATCACATAGCTGGTCCAGGGGTGGTACATCTGCACCAGGCGCTCGTTCGTCGAGACGGCCGAGGCCAGGCCGCGCCGTACGGACCGTTCGAGTTCCGGCGTCGGCTGTTCACGGAAGCGGCGGAACAGCCCGCTGGCGGCCTCCAGATCGCTGCGTGCGGCCGGGTAGGCGACGGCGAGCGCCCCCACCGCGAGCCCCGTGACCACGGGGTCGATGCCCGCCTTCTGGAGCGCCACCCAGACGACCACGGCGAGCACCGCGTACGGCGGGCCTCGTCTGACGCCCGCGAAGCGGACCACGAGGATCAGAGCCAGCGCGCCGACGGCCACGGCGAGCGCCGGCAGGTGGATCGACTCGCTGTAGAAGACGGCGATGACCAGCAGCGCGATCAGGTCGTCGACCACGGCGACGGACAGGATGAAGGCCCGGAGCGATGCGGGGAGCCGCGAGCCGAGAATCGCGAGGATGCCGAGGGCGAAGGCCGTGTCCGTGGACATCGCCGCACCCCAGCCGTGCACCGAATCGCGGCCGCTGTTGATCGCCAGATAGATGAGAACCGGCACGATCATGCTGCTGACGCCGGCGAGGAGCGACAGCAGCACCCAGCGCCGGTCGCGCAGTTCGCCCACGTCGAACTCGCGCCGCGCCTCCAGCCCCACGACGAGGAAGAAGAACGTCATGAGTCCGCTGTTGATCCATTCGTGGAGATCCAGCGAGAGACCGTACGAGCCGATCCGGACGGACAGGTCGGTGGCCCACACCATCTCGTACGCGTGCAGATCGACGTTCGCCCAGACGAGGGCGGCCACCACGGCGGCGAGCAGCACGGCGGCACTGCCGGTCTCCGTGCGGAGGAAGTCCCGCAGGGGCTTGTTGACCTCACCGGCATCGGTCGTCCGACCTGAGAGGCCGGAGTCGTCCGCTGTCCCGCTCACCGGAGCAGTATCTCCGCACGGTGCGGCCTCAGCACCTCCGCGCGGCCCCGGCCGCCCGGCGGCACACCGGAGGAATAGAGACGGCGGGTTCCCGGTTGACGCATCCGCACAGGCTTTCCGGCCTGAGGCCCGACGGAAGGTGGAACGGCCGTGAAGGTTCGCAAGTCTCTTCGTTCCCTGAAGTCGAAGCCGGGAGCGCAGGTGGTCCGACGGAGGGGTGTCACCTTCGTCATCAACAAGAAGGACCCGCGCTTCAAGGCTCGTCAGGGCTGACCCACCGGCGGGTTCGCCCGGGGGAATACCTCGGGCAGGCCCGCCGTTGAAACAAGCAGACATTGACATGAGCGAGACAAGCTCAGGTGGGTGTTCCGCGCAAGGAGGACGCATGGCCCGCAGTACCGCACGCCCCGTCGTCACGCTCCGGTCGTCGGCCGGCACCGGCACCACATATGTGACGCGCAAGAACCGGCTCAACGACCCCGACCGCCTCGTGCTGCGCAAGTTCGACGCGGCAGCGGGGGAGCACGTCCTGTTCCGCGAGCAGCGCTGAAACACGCCGGCCGCCCGCTCTCCACAGCCGGCGGACGGCAGCAGGAAGGACACCGTATGAAGCCTCGTATCCACCCCGAATCCCGTCCGGTCGTCTTCCGTGACCGAGCCGCCGACGTGGCGTTCCTGACACGTTCGACCGCCGGCTCCGCACGGACGATCCAATGGGAGGACGGCAACACGTATCCCCTGATCGACGTGGAGACGTCCTCCGCGAGCCACCCGTTCTCCACGGGCACCTCGCGTGTGATGGACACCGCCGGTCGCGTACAGCGCTTCGAGCGCCGTTACGGGAGCAGCGCCGCCACCCGCCGCGGCTGAGGATCCGCCGACGCGGAGACGTGAACCGAGCAGGGCCCCGGTGTCATGGTCAGACGACCATGGCGCCGGGGCCTTTGCCGTCCCTCCCCACGGCCGGCCGGGGCGACCTACTCCGGAGATGAGTAGCAGCGCTCAGGCGCGGACCGGCCCCGCGGCCGACGATGAGGATCTCTTCCCGTCGTCGCCCCTGTGGAGGTCCGCCCATGCTCAGCCGTATCGCCGGGACCGTGGTGCCCGCATTCGGCCGTCTCACCGTGACGACGGACCCCGAGGCCCGGCTCGTGCCCGGCACTGTCGTCGTCGCGAACCACACCTCCCTCGCCGACCCGGCCGTGGTGCTCGCCGCGCTGCACCGCCTCGGTGTCGAGCCGGTGGTACTGGCGACCGCAGGGCTCTGGCGCGTTCCGGGACTCGGCCGGGCGCTCACCCACGAGGGCTTCGTCCCGGTGCACCGCAACGGCCCACGGGCGTCCGACGCCCTGGCCGGTGCCGCGGACGCCCTCGCGGCCGGCCGGATCGTCCTCATCTACGGAGAGGGCGGCATCCCGCCCCGGAAGGGCTCCGGCGAAGCCCCTCCCGCCGCATTCCGTACGGGCGTTGCCCGGCTCGCGCAGCACACCGGAGCTCCGGTGTCGCCGCTCGGCCAGGTGGGAGCCCGGCGGCTCTCGTCCGGCACCTGGGCGAAGCAACTGGCGGGACTGGTCACCGCTCCCGTGCGACGGCCTGCCCTGCACGTCCACGTCGGAGCGCCCCTGCGGCTCACGGGGGACGCGTCCCTGGCGTCGGCGCGGGTGCGCGAGGCCGTGACGGTTGCCTGGCGTACCGCGGCCGGTCACGTCGGTGAGCTGTGCCCGATCGCCTGTGCCGAGGAAGTCGCCCGTGAGCCGGTGGCAGCGTGACACGTCCCGTGCCTGGCACGGCCCGTGTCGAACGATCCGGAGCAGGGAGCCGGTTCCCGGTCGGTCAGCGGTCGCGGTCGGTCACTGGTTGAGCGGTCCGTCCAGGAGGGCCAGCACCGGTCCGCCGATCACTCCCAGCACGAGCGAGGCGGCGGCCGCGGTGCAGGCCACCGTGCGGGCCGTGCGGCTTCCCTCGTCGAACGCCTGCCGGCCGCCCCCGGGTGTCCGACGGTCACCGCGGCTGAGCGCGGGGACGATCCACCGCAGGTAGTAGAAGACGGATGCGACGGTGTTGAACGCGGCCAGGACGGCGAGCCAGGCGTACCCGCCGTCGATGACGGCGCTGAACACCTCGAGCTTGCCGAGAAAGACAGCCGTGGGCGGGGTACCGACCAGACCCAGCAGGCAGACGATCAGACTCACGGCCAACAGAGGCCGTTCACGCGCCAGTCCGCGGTAGTCGTCGACGGTCGTCCGGCCGGGCAGAGCGCAGACCACGGCGAATGCCCCGAGGTTGGTGACGGTGTAGGCGGCGAGGTAGTACAGCAGCGCCGGCTGGGCCCGGCCGGAGGCGGTCGCGACAGCCACCGGCATCAGCAGATAGCCGACCTGACTGATGGTCGAGTACGCCAGCAGCCGCTTGACGTCGTTCTGGAAGAAGGCCGCGAGGTTGCCCAGGGTCATCGACGCGGCGGCCAGGACGGCGATCAGCGCCGCCCACGGCAGTGGGCTGCCCGCCAGGGGCACCGCCCCGAGGCGGAATACGGCGGCGAGTGCACCGATCTTCGGCAGGGTGGCGAGGAGCGCGGCGACCGGTGGACTGCTGCCCTGCACCGCGTCCGGGACCCAGAAGTGGGCGGGCACCGCACCGGCCTTGAACAGCAGTCCGGCCAGCACGCCCAGTACCCCCGTGGCGAGCAGCGCTTCGGGCGCGTCCACCAGCGCCGTGGCCAGGAGGGGGTAGGAGGTCGCGCGGCCGGTGGCGTACACGAGGGTGACGCCGGTGAGCAGGAGAACGCCGAGGAGGGCGCCGACCACGTAGTACTTCAGGGCCGCTTCGGTGCCGGGGCCGTCCTTGCGGAAGCCGGCAAGGGTGTACGTGGGGATGGAGGCGAGCAGGTAGGCGGCGGCGAGGAGGAGCAGGTCCTGGGCCGCGGCCAGCATCACCGCGCCCAACAGGGCGAGTTGGAGCAGCACGTAGAACTCGGCCTCGCGCCGGTCGGCGTGCAGGGGGCGCAGGCTCAGGGCGAGGACGATCAGACCGCCGCCGAGGATGATGACGCGGCAGGCGCCGGTGAGCGGGTCGACGGCGAACGAGTCGCCGAAGACGGCGGTCGGGCTTCCGGAGGCCGCGACCACGGCAGCGACGATGCCCGCCGTGCAGGCGGCCCCGGCGCCGGCTCCGACGATCCACTGGCGGGAGCGGGGCAGCCAGGCACCCAGCAGCAGGCCCAGGACGGCCCCGGCGGCCAGGAAGATCTCGGGGAGGATCGCGACGGGATTCTCGTTCATCTCCGTCATCGCGTCAGCAGCTCCAGCACCGTGTGGGAGGCGGGTTCGATGACGTCGAGGAGGAAGCCGGGGGTGATGCCCACCACGACCGCCAGGGCCAGCAGCGGCACGACCGCCGTGTTCTCGTGGGCGCGCAGATCACCGAACGGCCGGGGCGCTCCTGGTGCGTCGGGCAGGCGCAGCGGCCCGAGGAACATCTTCTGGAGGGCGCGCAGGAACAGAGCGGCCGTCAGCAGGATGCCGAGGACGGACAGGGCGGTGGCCAGCGGCCGGGGCCCGAGGCTGCCGGTGAAGATCTGGAATTCCGCGATGAAGCCCGAGAAGCCGGGCAGTCCGAGGGAGGCGAAGGCGGCGACGGCCGTCATGCCGGTGAGCACCGGTGCGCGGGCCGCGATGCCGGAGTAGGCGTCCATGTCGTAGGTGCGGCCGCGTTCGTAGAGGGATCCGGCGAGGAGGAAGAGGGCGCCGGTGAGCAGTCCGTGACTGACCATCTGGGTGACCGCGCCGGTCACCGCCAGCGCCTGGGCCTGCCGGCTGGTGTCCGCGGTCGCGGCGGCGGCGCCGACGGCGAGGACGATGTAGCCCATGTGGTTGACCGACGTGTAGGCGATCATCCGTTTGAAGTCGGTCTGGGCCAGGGCGACGAGAGCCCCGTAGAGGATCGAGACGACGCCGATGACGACGATCACGGTGGCGTGGCGGCGCCAGGCGTCGGGCAGCATCGGCATGGCGATGCGCAGGAAGCCGTAGGTGCCCATCTTCAGCAGCACCCCGGCCAGGACGGCGGAGCCCGCGGCGGGCGCCTCGGTGTGCGCGAGCGGGAGCCAGGTGTGGAACGGCACGGTCGGTGTCTTGACCGCCAGCCCGATGCCGATCGCCAGCAGCACCACACCCGCGTAGCCGGCACGTCCGGCGAGCGGGTCCGCCGCGGCGAGGTCGGTCATGTCGAAGGTGTGCGGCGAGGCGGCCAGAAAGAGGCCGATGAAGCCGAGCAGCAACACCAGCGAGCCGAGGAAGGTGTAGAGGAAGAACATCAGCGCCGCGCGGGCCCGGTCGCGGTGGCCCCAGCCGGCGATGACGAAGTACATGCCCACGATGGACAGATCGAAGAAGACGAAGAACAGGATCAGGTCCAGCGAGACGAACAGACCCAGGCACGTCGTTTCCAGGAACAGGAACAGGGCCGCGAACTCGCGGATCCGGCGGGTGTCGCGCCAGGACCGTACGGCGCAGGCCGCGAACAGCACGCAGGTCAGGCCGAGCATCGGCAGGGACAGCCCGTCCACACCGACGTGGTAGCCGACGCCTGCGCCGGGGATCCACCGCACCCGTGTCTCGTACTGCATCCCCCCGTCCGCGTCGTAGCCGGCCCACAGGACGACGACGAAAGCCAGCAGGGCGACCGTCGTCGCCGTCCAGATCGCGCGGACCGTCCGGTCGGACGTACGGCGGGGGAGCGCGAGGAGCAGCAGGGCGACGGCGAGAGGGGCGAAGGCGAGGACGGTCAGCACCGGGGACCTACTTCACGAGGACGAACACGACGGCAAGGACGGTGAAGGCCGCGACGGCCTGGGCGAGGTACTGGTGCAGCAGGCCCGTCTGGGGCCGTCGCGCGAGACGGCCCAGCGCACGCCCGGCCGAGGCGACGGCGGACACCGAACCGCCGACCCCCGCCTCCAGCCGCTGATCGGACCAACGGGCCAGGTCCATCGCCCCGCGGCCCGCGCCGCGCACGGCGGCGTCCAGGACACGGTCGTCGAACCGCGCGGCCGTACGGGCGAGGGCGAACACCGGCCGCACCAGCAGCAGATGGGCGGCCTGCTCCAGCTTCAGCCAGCCGCCGAGGAAGCCCGGTGACGCCGATCCGCCGAGGCCCGGTGCCCGGGTGGGACGCGGTTCCTTCCGGGAGGCCCACGCCCAGCCGGCCGACGCCGCGACGACAGCGAGGGCACCGGAGAGCATCCACTCCCACAGGTGCGGGGCGGGCTCGGACCGCCCACCCAGCACCCGGGACACGGCGGCGCGCGCCGGGTCGAACGCCAACGGGCTCAGCAGGGCACAGGCCAGGGCGAGTACGGCCAGAGGCGGCAGTACCCGCCCCGGAACCTGCCGGGTGCCGCGCCCCTCGCTGTCGAGGCCGTGGTCGTCCCTCCGCGTGGGCTGCCAGACGAACCACACCGCTCGGGCGCTGTAGAGGGCGGACACCACCGCGGCCGTCAGCCCCGCCGCGTACAGCCACGGTGAGGTCTCCAGCGCTGCCGCCAGCACCACGTCCTTCGTCGCCCACAGCGACAACGGCGGCAGCCCGGCGAGGGTGCATGCGCCGACGGTGAACAGCACGCCGGCAACCCGGTAACGCCTGGCCGCGCCGCGCAGTCCTGGCAGCGCCTTGGTGCCCAGTGCGGTCAGCCACGCTCCGGCGATGAGGAACAGCAGGCTCTTGGCGGCCGCGTGCGCGATCAGCTGGAGGGTGCCGCCCGTGATCCCGCCGGCTCCGGCGGCCAGCACCATGAAGCCGATCTGGGCACAACTGGAGGCGGCGAGCAGTTGCTTGAGATCGTTCTGTGCCAGAGCGACCAGGCCGAGTGCGATCGCGGTGAGCGCTCCCGTCCACGCGACCACGTGGGTGCCCCAGCCGGACGCCTCCAGCAAGGGGTTCGTACGCAGCAGCAGATAGGCACCGGCGACGACCATGGTGGCGGAGTGCAGCAGGGCGGAGACGGGACTCGGACCGGCCATGGCGCGGGAGAGCCAGAAACTGAACGGAAGTTGGGCGGACTTGCCGAACGCCGCGGCGATCAGCCCGGCGCAGATCAGGGAGCGCCACGGGTCCGCCGCCTTCGCCAGGTCGTCCAGGGCGAGTGTGCCGGTGGGATCGGCGGCGAGTGCGGCGCCGGCGGCGAGGTAGAGACCGAGGTCGGCGGTGCGCGTGGTGAGGAAGGCGGTGTTGGCGGCACGGACGCGTGCGGTGTCGCGCCACCAGTAGCCGATCAGTGCCCAGGAGGTGGCGCCCATGACCTCCCAGCCCATCAGCAGCACCGGCAGGGTGGCGGCGGTGACGGTGACGAGCATGCTTCCGGAGAAGAGCAGCATGAGGCCGAAGAAGCGGGCGCGTGCCTGATCGGGGCCGAACTCGGCCGCACTGAAGGCCAGGACGAGCAAGGTGACGGCCGCGACGGTGACGGCGAGGAGACCGGAGAGCCCGTCGACGGTCAGTTCGGCGGGCAGGCCGGACAGGAAGGGCGCACGGACGGACGGCTGGGTGAAGGCCACGGCCACCGCCGCCCCCGCTGTCACGAGCATGGCGGTCACGGCGATGACGGCGGCGGCCCGGTCGGCACGGCGGCCGGCCACCAGCAGAACGCTTCCCGCGCCCAGGGGCAGGGCGATCAGCGCCCACAGCACGCCGCTCACTCCTTCAGCTCCGCGGCCATGTCGCTCATGTCGACCTGGCGGTGACGGAACAGGGCGGTGACGACCGCGAAACCGATCGCCATCTCCAGCGCCATGGCGGTCACCGCGACGAGGACGACGACCTGTCCGTCCGCACGGCCCGGCGCGATGTAGTACCAGGCACCGGCCGCGGCGACGATGACCGCACCGAGCATCAGCTCCAGTCCCATCATCAGCATGACGATCGACTGCTGCGTCAGAGCGCCGAACAGGCCCGTGCACCACAGGGCCGCGGCCAGCAGCAGGACGGCTTCGAGGCTCACCGGCCCACCCCTCCCCGCACCGGGTCGTCGGAGCGCCGCGCGTCGAGGCCGTCGCCGAGGCGGTCGTAGCGGCCGCGGCGGGTGGCCAGCACCACGCTGGAGACGATCGTCGCGAACAGTGCCATTCCCAGGGTCATCATCGTCAGCATCTGAGGTCCCATCAGGGACAGTCCCAGGTCCATGGTCACGTCCCGCGGCGGTCGTCCCTTGCGCGCGGGCCACGGCGCCAGGAGGATCCCGGCCGCCAGGAGGACGAACAGCGCGGTGCACAGCACCGCGGAGCCCTTGGCGTTGTGCATCATCGTCATCGGCATCAGACCGGCCGGATTCATCATGTACATGATCATGAAGACGGCCATGATGGCCATCTCGATCGTCATCATCAAGGCGATGACGATGCCCAGGTAGTTCAGACCCAGCAGGACGACCACGCCCGCCACGGCGAGCAGCGAGGTCAGCAGTGAGAACGTCGCCCGGGCCATGGAGTCGACGACGAAGACCATCACCCCGGCGGCGACGGCGAGGACGGCCAGGACGAAGAAGACGGCATCACTCACCACGGGCAGGTCCCTTCCACGGTCATCGGCCGAGCACCACCAGCGCCACCACCAGGGCCTGGAGGACGGCCAGCGGTGTCAGCACCACCCAGGCCACTTCCATGTAGCGGTCCATGCGCAGCACGGGCAGACGGCGCCGTGCCCACATCAGTACGGCGAGGACGGCCGCGGTCTTGAGCAGGGTCCAGGCCCAGCCCGGCAGCCACGGCCCGTGGCCGCCGCCGAGGAACAGCGGAACGGCGGCGGCCGCGGCCACCGTGAGCAGCAGTCGGCGCCCGCCGAGGAAGAGCACCCGTTCCACACCGGACAGTTCGGCCGCGGCCCCACCCGCCGCGTCGCTGCCGACGGGCTGGTCGAAAGGGCCCCAGAAGGCCATGGCCAGCGCGCTCGCCAGATAGATGACGAACGCGACCGGCATCCACACCGCGAACCACAGCCCGGCCTGCGCGTCGACGACCGCGCCGACGCGCAGCGACTCCGCTCCGAGGGCGGCGGTCGTGATGGCCAGCATGTGCGGGATCTCGTACGCCAGGCCCTGGGCGAGGAACCGGTAGCCCCCGATCAGCGACAGGGCCGAGTTCGGTCCCCAGCCCGCCAGCCAGACCGCCGCCCAGGCGAGGGCCTCCATCGCGTTGAACCACACGATCCCGTCGGGGAGATCACTCACCGCCGTGAAGCCCAGCGGCACCACGACCCCGGCGAGGACGGCGGCCACCGGCAGAAGTGTCACGCCGACGCGCAGCAGCAGTTGGTCCGAGGCGTTCGTCGTACGGCGCTGCTGCACCAGCAGCCGCAGAACCTCACGCCCGGGCCACCCCGCCCGCCGCGTGCCGCCGGGCCCCGTCCCCAGCGCGGCTTCCGCGGACGCCGCGCACACCGCGGCGAGCACCAGGACGCCGGGCAGGACGAGGACGGACCACACAGAGGTGGTGTCAGTCATGAGTCACCGTCACTGCCGCGGGAGCCTGGGCGAGTTCATCGAGATCGGGGTCGAGACTGGCCACGGTGAGCCGGGCACTCGCGAACTCCGCACCCTCCAGGAGCCGGGGGAGTACGTCGAGAAGGGCCTGTGACGGCGGCAGCGGGCTACCGAGAGCGCCGCGCGGCCCGGTCAGGTCCGAACCGCGAAGGGGTCCGGTCTCCTGGCACATCGCGGCGGCGCGAGCCGCTTCGTCCAGCCACACGTTCAGGCGGTCCCAGACATCCCCGCCGGCCGTCAGCGCCGGGCCCGAGACGCCCGCCGCCGCGGCCGTCCGCGCGTCCAGCACACCCACTCCTTTGGTCAGCCATCGGAGGGTCCGTGAACGGCCGACCCTCCGCACCAAGGGCGAGACCGCCGCCACGACAGCCTTCGCCGGGGCGCCCTCCAGCGCCGTGTCCCGGGCGGCCCGGGCCTGTTGCGCCTGCGCAGGCCAGCCGGCCACCGCCAACAGGCGGCCCACGCTGTCGAGATGGGCCGCACACAGCCGTCGCGCCGCCAGTCCGCGCGGTACGGCCTCACCCGCAGCGGCCCGCAGCCACGGCTCGTCCCAGTACGGCCGCCCCTGGTCGGCCGGGGCGGCGATCTGCTCGACGTGTACGCGCTGCATCACGTCACCCTGGAGGGCGAGACGGAGCACCAGACCCGCGGGCCAGTCCAACAGGGCGGGCCCCAGCGGGACATGGAGCTGATCGAGCCGCAGCCCGTCCCGGTCGTCGGCGCGGTCGGCCATGGGCAGCCCGGAGACCTGCATCGCCATGTCGTGGCCGCCGTGGGCTTCGTGGCCTTCGTGGTCGCCGTGTCCACCGTGACCCTCGTGCGTCGCGTGCGCGCCGCGACGTGCCCCGTGCTCACCGTGCCCCTCTTGGGCGGCGTGCGGCGCGGGCCCGTGCCGGTGGTCCTCGGGCCGCGCACCGGGACGGGGGAGCCGAGGGGTGACGGCCGCCGGGCGCAGCAGCGCGGCCGCGCCCGCGTCGAGGCCGCGCGCGATCTGTTCGGGAGCGACGATGACGATGCGGGCCCGCGGGGCGGGCATCGCGCGCCACAGTCCCTCGCACCAGTCCATCCGCGTGGGTGCGGGACGGCCGACCACGACGAGGAGGTTCGCCGTCGCCGGGCCGGCGGCCAAGGGCCAGCCCCGTGACCGCAGTTCGCGCTCCAGGAGGACCCGGGCCTCCGTCGCGCCCGGGCAGACCGCGGGCAGCACGGCGGGCCGGGCCAGTGCGGCCCGCAGGATCCGCTTCCTCAGGTCCATCGCAGGGCGCCTTCCCGCCATGCGTAGCCGACCGCGGCCAGGAGGATGCCCAGGAAGAGGAACATCTCCACCACGGCGGTGACGCCGACCTCTCCGACGACGAGCGTCCACGGGTACATGAACAGCATCTCCATGTCGAAGGCGAGAAAGATCATCGTCACCGGGTACCAGCGCACATGGAAGCGGGAGAACGGGTGCTCCTGCGGACTCAGGCCTCCGCTGAACGGCATCACGTCCGTGAGCGGTTCCCGCACGACCCGCAGGACACCGCCGATCGCGTACAGGACCGCGACGCCCGCCGAGGCCACCCCCAGCAGCAGGAGCACCGGCAGCCAGTCCGCACCCGCCATCAGTCCGCCCCTCCCGCGCTCGCCTCACCGTTGCCGCGCCGGCGGCGAGCCGGCGCACGGGCCGCCGTGCGCCGGTGCGGACGCAACTCCCCGGAGCACCCCCGGAGGGTCCCGGCAGAGCGCCGAGGCGAACTCTCCGCGGCGCAGGGGCGGTCGGCGCGAGCTTATACGGGCAGGGGGTATGGGGGAGGGAGATCGGGTACGACGGCGATTCCTCGCCGGCCGTCATCACACGGTGGCCCGGAAGCTGCGCAGCCGCAGGCTGTTGCCGACGACGAAGACGGAGGAGAACGCCATCGCCGCGCCCGCGATCATCGGGTTGAGCAGCCCCGCGGCCGCGAGCGGCAGGGCCCCGACGTTGTAGGCGAAGGCCCAGAACAGGTTGGACCTGATGGTGCCGAGTGTCTTGCGGGACAGCCGGATCGCGTCCGCCGCGGCCCGCAGGTCACCTCGTACGAGGGTGAGGTCGCCCGCTTCGATGGCGGCGTCGGTACCGGTGCCCATCGCGAGTCCGAGATCGGCCTGGGCGAGGGCGGCGGCGTCGTTGACGCCGTCGCCGACCATGGCCACGGAACGGCCCTCGGCCTGAAGCTTCTTGACGACGTCGGCCTTGTCCTCGGGCATGACGTCGGCGATCACCTCGTCGATGCCGACCTCGGCCGCGACGGCACGGGCGACTGCGGCGTTGTCGCCGGTGAGCAGGATCGGCGTCAGCCCGAGACCGCGCAGCCGTCGTACGGCTTCGGCGCTGGTGTCCTTGACCGCGTCGGCGACTTCGAGGACCGCGCGTGCCTCCCCGTCCCAGGCGACCGCGATCACCGTCCGCCCGGCGCTCTCGGCGTCGCGGGTGGCGCGGGCGAGTTGTGCGGGCAGCTCGATCGCCCACTGGCGCAGCAGCTTCTCGCGGCCGACCAGGACCGCGTGGCCCTCCACGATGCCCTGGACGCCCAGCCCGGGGATGTTCGCGAAGTCCTCCGGCACCGGCAGGGCGCCGACCCGACCGGCCGCTCCGGCCGCCACGGCGCGGGCGACGGGGTGTTCGGAGGCGTGCTCGAGTGCGCCGGCCAGTCGCAGCACCTCGGTCTCGTCCACGCCCTCGGCGACGTGGACGTCGAGCAGCGTCATCGTGCCGGTGGTCACCGTGCCCGTCTTGTCGAGGACGACGGTGTCGACGGTGCGGGTCGTCTCCAGGACCTCGGGGCCCTTGATGAGGATGCCGAGCTGCGCGCCGCGGCCGGTGCCGACCATGAGCGCGGTCGGTGTGGCCAGCCCCAGGGCGCAGGGGCAGGCGATGATCAGTACGGCGACGGCAGCGGTGAACGCGGCGGTCAGCCCCGCGCCGTTGCCGAGCCAGAACCCGAGCGTGCCGAGCGCGAGGGCGATCACCACGGGGACGAACACCGCCGAGATCTTGTCGGCGAGGCGTTGGGCGGCTGCCTTGCCGTTCTGGGCGTCCTCCACCAACCGGGCCATTCTCGCCAGTTGGGTGTCGGCGCCGACGCGGGTGGCCTGCACGACGAGACGGCCCGAGGTGTTCAGCGTGGCGCCGGTGACGGTGTCGCCGGCGGAGACATCCACGGGGACGGACTCGCCGGTGAGCATCGACGCGTCGATCGCCGAGGAGCCCTCGACGACCGTGCCGTCCGTGGCGATCTTCTCGCCGGGCCGGACGAGGAAACGGTCGCCGACCGCCAGCTCGGAGATGGGGACGGTCTCCTCCCGGCCGCCACGCAGCACGGTGACATCCTTCGCCCCCAGTTCCATCAGCGCCTTCAGGGCGGCACCTGCCGTGCGCTTGGAACGCGCCTCGAAATAGCGGCCGGCGAGGATGAACGCCGTGACGCCCGCCGCCGCTTCGAGGTAGATGTTCCCGGCGCCGTCGCTGCGGCCGATGGTGAGTTCGAAGGGGTGGGTCATCCCCGGTGTGCCGGCGGTGCCGAAGAACAGGGCCCACAGGGACCACAGGAACGCGGCTGAGGTGCCGACCGAGATCAGCGTGTCCATGGTGGCCGCGCCGTGCCGGGCATTGGTGAACGCTGCCCGGTGGAAGGGCCAGGCGGCGTAGGTGACGACGGGGGCGGCGAGGGTGAGGGAGAGCCACTGCCAGTACTCGATCTGCAGTGCGGGGATCATCGCCATCGCGATGACCGGCACAGCGAGCACGACGGCGGTGACCAGTCGCTGCCGCAGTGTCCGCAGCTCGTCGGGTTCCGCCGGCGCGCCGCCGTCGTCACCGGTCACGGGCGTGGTGCGTGGCGGAGCCGGCTCGGTGGCCGTGTATCCGGTGGCCTCGACGGTGGCGATCAGATCGGTGACGTCCAGGTCGCTGTCGTAGACGACCTTGGCCTTCTCGGTGGCGTAGTTGACCGTGGCCCGGACACCGTCCATGCGGTTGAGCTTCTTCTCGATACGGGCCGCGCACGAGGCGCAGGTCATCCCGCCGATGGCGAGTTCGACCTCGGCGGTTTCGGTGACCGTGGTAGTCATCACTGCTCCTCGGACTGATGGGTGCACAGGGCGGGGCGCCGGGCCCGCGGGCCTGTCCGGCAGGGGCGTCGAGTGGCCCGGCGGCGGGACATGGACTCCTCCTGAAGGTGCGACCTGATACCCCTAGGGGGTACCCTGAAGGTCTCCAGGTATACCCCCGCCCGGTATTTTTGGCAAACGGTTCCCCGATCGCTTGCATATACCCCCAAGGGGTATACGCTCGGCGGTGGCAGCCCCAGCCGGGGGCTCCCCGCAGGAAGGACCGTCATGAATACCGTCGCGAAGATCGCTGGGTTCGGCGCCGCCCTCGTGGCCTCCTTCGGAGCCGCCTACGGCCTCGGCAACGCCGTCGGTCCCCTCACCGCCGAACCCGAGCCCGCCGCTCACTCCCGCCACAGTGGGGACGCCTCCCCGGACCCCGGCGGCGGCTCGGCCGGCACCGCGGCGGGAGGACTCCAGATCTCCGAAGCGGGCTACACCCTCGACCTGAAGACGGCAGGCGTGCGTGCCGGGGAGAAGGAACAACTCCGCTTCGCCATCCGCGACCGGCAGGGCCGTCAGGTCACCGCCTTCCAGCGGGAGCACGACAAGGAACTGCACCTGATCCTCGCCTCACGCGACCTGGCCACCTACCAGCACCTGCACCCGTCGCGGGCCGCCGACGGCACGTGGTCCACCCCGGTCACCCTCCCCGCCGCGGGCTCCTACCGTGTGTTCGCCGACTTCACCCCCGGTGTGAAGGGCGCGAAGAACCTCACCCTCGGCGCCGATCTGCCGGTCGCCGGTCCCTTCAAGGCCGCGGAGATGCCGGGGCCTTCGCGCACGGCGACCGTCGACGGCTACACCGTCACCCTGGGCGGCACCCTCCGGCCCGGCAAGGCCGGCCGGCTCACCCTGAACGTCGCACGGGACGGCCGGCCGGTCACCGACCTCCAGCCCTACCTCGGCGCCTACGGCCACCTCGTCGCCCTGCGCTCCGGAGACCTCGCCTATCTCCACGTCCACCCGAACGGCGAGCCCGGCGACGGCAGGACCCGGCCCGGACCGGGCATCTCGTTCACCGCCACCGCTCCCAGCTCGGGCACCTACCGCCTCTTCCTCGACTTCCGGCACGACGGCATCGTCCGTACCGCGGCCTTCACGGTCGAGGCCGGGGCGGACGGGGGCACCGCACCACAGGAACCCTCACCGGCCGAGACGGACGGTCACGCCGGCACTGGTGGGACCGGCGGGCACGGGCACTGAGCCGGCACCTGCGCAGGGCGTCGAGGAGCGCCGGCGTCTTTGGCCCCGGCCGCGCACGGCCGGGACCGGGCACGCCGTATCCCCTTGCGTGTTCACTGCGTGCGCATCAGGAGCCCGGGAATCCGGCACGACCCAGCTGGGCCGCCGCGCTGTCGAGCAGCATCTCCAGGGCGGCGGGGTAGGCGCTGTCGTTCATCCGGGCGACGAGCAGGTGCGCGGTGGCAGCGATATGGGGATGCGTGGCGGCGGGCAGCCGCGCATATGTCGCCTGCCAGACCTCCTCGTCCGATTCCCGGGCGGCCGCCGGCAGCGCCAGTGAGGCCGCGTCGAGTGCCGAGAACGCCAGGGCCTGGTCGATGAACGCGTGATAGATCCGCACGGCCCCGGCGTCCGGGAAACCGGCCGTCCGCAGCACCCCCAGGATCGTCTCGTCGGCCGCCACCTCGTGGGCCCTGCCGCTGACCCGGCTCGCGGTCAGCACCGCGGCCTGCGGATGTCCGAGATACGCGGCGTGGATCCGCAGCCCCAGGTCCCGCAGGTCCGAGCGCCAGTCCCCGGTGGCTTTCCAGCCCGCAACGGCCCGCCCCACGAGTACGTCCCCGATGGCCAGGGTCAGATCGTCGATGCCGCGGAAGTACCGGTACAGCGTGCTCGGATCCGCGCCGAGTGCGGTCCCCAGGCGGCGGACGGTGAGCCCCGCGCTGCCGTGCTCCCGCAGCATGCGCAGCGCCGTCTCGATGATCACCTGCTCGGACAGCACCGCGCCGTTCTTCGTCGGACGGCGCCGTCGCCGGGCCTCTTCCGGCACGACGGGCTTGGCCACAGCGCGCTCCTTCGCCACGAGCCGGCCACGGCTCACGAAACGGCCGCGTCCTGGCGTGTCGACCTTATGCCAACACCATTGACGTGAATAGTGGCGCACGCGTTGGATCGAATGAAGACAGGCGCCGCAATCTGAAGCAGCGCCGTGCAGGCTGTGCCTGGAAACGGAGATCTGCCATGCGTGTACTGCTCGTGGGGGCCGGCGGGGTCGGTACCGCCATCACCCGGATCGCGGCCCGCCGCTCCTTCTTCGACCACATGGTCGTCGCCGACTACGACCTCGCGCGGGCCGAGTCCGCCGTCGCGGCCCTCGCACCCGACCACCGCTTCAGTGCCGAGCGGATCGACGCGAGCGACGAGGCCGCCGTCGCCGCCCTGCTCCGGCGCGAGAACTGCGACGTGCTGCTCAACGCCACCGATCCGCGTTTCGTCATGCCGCTCTTCCAGGCGGCCCTCTCCGCCGGGGCGAACTACCTGGACATGGCCATGTCCCTGTCCCGCCCGCACCCGGAGCGCCCGCACGAGCTGTGCGGGGTCAAGCTCGGCGACAGCCAGTTCGAGCGCGCCGAGGACTGGGAGAAGGCGGGCGCCCTCGCCCTGGTCGGCATCGGCGTCGAGCCCGGCCTGTCCGATGTGTTCGCCCGGCACGCCGCCGACGAACTCTTCGACGAGATCGAGGAGATCGGCATCCGCGACGGAGCCAACCTCACCGTCGACGGCTACGACTTCGCCCCGTCGTTCAGCATCTGGACGACCATCGAGGAGTGCCTCAACCCGCCGGTCGTCTGGGAGGCCGACCGTGGCTGGTTCACCACCGCCCCCTTCAGCGAGCCCGAGGTCTTCGACTTCCCCGAGGGCATCGGTCCGGTGGAGTGTGTGAACGTCGAGCACGAAGAGGTGCTGCTGGTGCCGCGCTGGGTCGAGGCGCGCCGCGTCACCTTCAAGTACGGCCTCGGTGAGGACTTCATCCGAACCCTGCAGACGCTGCACCTGGTGGGTCTCGACCGGACCGACCCCGTGCCGGTGCCCGCGGCGGACGGATCGGGGACCGTTCAGGTCTCCCCGCGGGACGTGGTCGCCGCGTGTCTGCCCGACCCGGCGACGCTGGGGGAGCGGATGCACGGCAAGACCTGCGCCGGCACCTGGATCAAGGGCACCAAGGACGGCCGCCCGCGCGAGGTCTACCTGTACCACGTGGTCGACAACCAGTGGTCCATGCGGGAGTACGGCTCACAGGCGGTCGTGTGGCAGACCGCGATCAACCCCGTGGTCGCCCTCGAACTGCTCGCGTCCGGTACCTGGTCGGGCAGCGGGATCCTCGGCCCCGAGGCGCTGCCGGCCAGGCCCTTCCTCGATCTGCTGACGGAGTACGGCTCGCCGTGGGGCATGCGGGAGCAGTGACCGGACGGTGCCGGTGTGCGGGCCGCTCACATGCACGGCCCGCACACCGCCCGGTTCGAGGCGTCAGTACACCGCCCCGCTCAGGACGTCAGCCCACCGTGAAGGTGGGCGACACCCCGGTGAAGGGTGTGATTTTGCCGAGCAGGTTCTTCGAGTCGCCGAAGTGCACGATGCGGTACGTGCCGGGCGCGGCGCCCGCACCGATGGACCAGGTGATCGTGGCCTTCGACGTGCCGGTCAGACCGTTGATCCGCGTCCAGCGGTACTTCGTCTCCCAGTCGCCGTCGTCCAGGGTGCGCACCCACTGCCCGTTGACGAGCCGCTGCACCTCCAGGAAGGTGCCGCCCCGCCGCAGGTTGTTCTTCGGATGCCCGGTGGCGAAGTCGACGGTCACCGTCTGACCCCGGGTGTACGACGCGGCAGGCGCGGTGAGGACCGACCCGAACGAGCTGTTCGGCGGCGGGTTGTCGTACACGACGCCCGTCTGGAAGTTGAACTGCCGGGCCGACTCGTCCGGCGGCGCCGTGCCGCGGTCCAGCGGGGTGCCCGCGCGCAGGGACGCCGCGACCCGGGCGAACTCCTGCTGGTAGGCGGGCAGGGTGTAGCGCCCGTACAACGTGGAGCCGCCCTCGTACTGCTGGGCGTCGTACTCCTCCGGCGTCGTCACGTACTGGCTGTAGGCGTTGGCGTACCCCTGAAGCAGAACTCGGTCGAGCGGTACACCGAGCTGCGCGGCGACGGTGCGGCGGACGCGCAGACCGGACGTGATGGTGAACTCGCCCGGGCCCGCGACGAGGTAGAGCTCGCCGATCTTCATGATCTGCAGCGGCAGGATCTTCGGTGTGACCGGGTGGACGTTGCTCAGCAGTCCGGTCGGGACCAGACTCGCCTTCGGGTACTGGCAGGTCGCGAGCCACGACGGCGTGTCGATGTGCAGCGCGTCGATGATGGCGGCGACCGGGGTCCGCATGCCCTCGGTGAAGCCGGGGATCGCCGGACCGTCCTCGACACTGCCGGCGAGCGTGGACGCCCCGACGACGGCCGGGCAGGTGCGGTGCTCCTGCTGGTCCGGGGTGTAGGCGCCGCTCACGGCGACGTTCTCCATGTCGACGTAGGTCAGCCGCGAGTCGACACCGCCGGTGACCGGCTTGGCGTTCCGGTAGACCTCGCTGGCCTTGTCGAACTGGCGCTCACCCAGAATGCGGGTGTTCTCGAACTCGTCCTCGGTGGGCCCCGAGCCGGGCTTCAGATTGAGGTTCGGCGACATGTCGCCGGCGTTCGTGTTGGGGAACGCGGCGACGAACCCCGGGGAGTTGTCGAGGTAGCGGACGCCCTCGTGGTCGTGCTCCCAGGTGTAGGCGGCGTACCCCTTGTTGTCCGGGCTGATGAGCGTGTTCTTGTTGGTGATCGACGTGTTGTGGGTGGCGAACCAGCTGATCGCGCCCGCGTCCTTGTCGCCCTGCCGGAAGCGCAGCACGGTCATGGCCGGGTCGATGCCGCCGGGGAAGGCGGCCCGGTCGGAGGCGGGGTTGCGGTCGAAAGCGGTACGGGAGCGGTTCACACTGGCATTGGTGAGGGTGCCGGTGCCCAGACTGATCGTGCCCGGCTTCAGATCGTCGTGCGCCTTGGCGACCGAATCGACGATGCCGTCGACGATGGCCCGGTAGGTGCCGCTCTGGAAGCCGAGGACGGAGAGGTTGTACGCGACGTGGTGGGAGTAGCCGCCGGGTCCGGAGTGCGTGTGGGTGGCCGAGAGGAGCACGTTCTCGTCGCCGTACAGGCTCCCGTAGCGCTCCTTGAGGCGGGCTATGACGCCCTGTTGCACGGACTGGAAGATCATCGCGAGATCGGCGTTGACATACACGACGCGTTTGCCGCTCGCCCGGTCCACGACGACGAACGCGCGGGACCGCTGCCGCTGATGGATGCCGGACGTCTTCTGGTCGAAACTCGAATAGCCCATCATCCCGGTCTCGGCGGCCTCGCCGGTGACGTCGGAGATGCCGCGGCCGACGAGGTATTCCCCGTCGAGAGCGGCACCCGAGGCGGGCGAGGGGGCGCCGAGAGTGACCGCTCCCAGGGTCGCGGCGAGTGCCACGATCGGGAGTTTGCGTCGGGAGCGGCGGGGGGTGGGGGGCATGGAACCTCCTGGGGCGGGAGAAAACCTGTCGCCCGGTCCCGGTCGGCGGCTCACCGGCCTGTGGTGGTCCCGGAGCGGTGCCCCGACGGTAGAGGGGTGTGAGCTGCGTCGCATAGATCTCTACCAGCCAGTAAGAGCATTCCGCGGCACCGGCGCCCGACCCGTGAGGGGATATCCGCCTCTATGCGGGGCTCCACCCCTCTTGCTCCGCGCGTTGCGGCGCGGAGCCCGTCACTCGTTCGCGAGCAGGTCCTCGGCGCCGTCGAGCGAACCGTCCGCGACGATCGGGGCGGAGACCGGGAGGCCCAACGGGCCTTCCTGCGTGTCGGCGTGGGCCTGGGGCGACGGGGTGAGCAGGGATGCCACGACACCGGTGACAAGGGAGGCAACAGCGGCCATGCTTCGCTTCTTCATGACGTGGTCAACGTCCGACGACCCCCGACGTCACGGTTTTGGTGGCGAACTCGGCCGTGCGCTCGAACCCGGCGGCCGGTTCGAGCGCCTCGCCGTCGGCCCCGCGCGGGGTCAGACGAACCTCCACAGGTGGTCCGCCGTCCCGTTGTCGGCGAACTGCACCACCTGCGCGCTGTCGGCCGTCGACATCCGGTCGACGCCCAGCACCTTGCCGCTGTGGCGGTTGCGGATGCGGTACCACCCGTCTCCGTTGTCCACCAGGGTCCACAGGTGGTCCGCGGTGCCGTTGTCCTCGTACTGGACGACCGTGGCACTGTCGGCCGTCGACATCCCGTCCACGCCGAGGACCTTTCCGCTGTGGCCGTTGCGTACGAGGAACCAGCCGTCGCCCCGGTCGACGAGCTGCCACGCGTGGTCGCCGGTGCCGGTGTTGGCGAACTGGACCACCCGCGCACTGTTCTCGGTGGACATGCCGTCGACCGCGAGGACCTTGCCGCTGTGCTGGTTGACGACGCGCCGGAACGGCGGTTCGGGGCTCCACGCATGACCGTCCGCCGCCGTGGTGGGGAAGGACGTGATGCGCAGTCTCGCGGCGCCCATCGGGACGAGCGTGACCGTCTCGGCGGGTGCGGTGGAGCGTGCCGGGCTCCGCTGGAGCGGTGCGACGACATGTTCGTCGTCGGCGATCCATTCCTCGATCCGGCGGGCGCGTGCCGTGATGCTGACCGGACTGGTGGCGTGGGTGAAGGGGTTGGCCGCGAGCGGGCGCCCCGAGCGGTGGAAGACCGGTGAAACGGTCGTGTCCAGGCCGTAGTTCCAGGGTGTGGTGGCGTGCACCTCGTACTCGGGGAAGCTGTCGGTCCCCGCGTAGCGCACATACTCCTCGCCGATCCGCAGGGAGTAGGTCAGCGGTCCGTGGCTGACACTCACCGCACCATGATCGGCTGACCACGTCCGCACCGCCGTCCGCTGGGGGAGGCGCAGTGTCACCACGTCGCCGTCCGACCAGGTGCGCCGGATCTCCGCGAACGCGGGCCCGGCCGGGGCACCGACCACTCGGCCGTTCACCCGCAGGACGGGGTTGCGGCACCAGCCGGGGATGCGCAGGCGGATCGGGAAGGACGCCCGCTCCGGGACGGCCAGGGTCAGGGTGACGGTCTCGCCGAAGGGGTAGTCGGTGGTCTCGGCGACGGTCACGGTGGTGCCGTCGGCCACCACCGCGCGTACCTCGCACGGCGCGTACATCGCGGCCGCCAGGCCCTTGTCGGGTGTGGCCAGCCACAGTTCCTCGGCGAAATACGGCCAGCCCATGCCGTAGTTGTGCGGGCAGCAGCGGTACTGGTCGATGCCCGGCTGGAACGACAGCATGGCGAAGCCGTTCTGGAACTGGCCCTGCGTCTTGCGCGCGTTGTCGAGGTCGACGCTGTTGGCGCTCGTGATGTAGTGGACGCCGGTGCCCTGCGGGTCGAGCGAGGCGGGCAGCAGATTGAACGCCAGGTCCTCGCAACGGTCGGCCCACACGGGGTCTCCGGTGATGCGGGTGAGCAGCTCATGGCTCGCCATGAACTCCACGATGCCGCAGGTCTCGAACCCCTGGCGGGGATCGCCGAAGCCGGGCCGGTGGTTCTCGTCGCCGGCGATGCCGCCGCCGGGGAACCGGCCGTACTCGCCGAGAACTCGCTCGTAGGTGCGGTAGGCGGCCCGGGTCAGAGCCGGATCACCGGTGAACTGCGCGTACTGGGCCGGCTCCCGGAACCCCTGGGCGATGTTGACGTTGTGCGGTGTCGGGACCGTGTCGGTCCAGTTCGCGCCGTGGGTGTGCATCTTCGCGGCGAGGTCGATCAGGAAGGCCTCGTTCGTACGGCGGTAGAGCCACAGCGCGATGTCGAGACCGTCGCCCCAGCGGTAGGAGATCCAGCTGGTGTTGAAGGCGCCGGGACCCTGGATGTTCATGTAGCGCAGGAAGCGGGTCAGGAACGGGACGACGCGGGCGTCGTGCGTGTGCTCCTCCCACGTCCGCAGCGCCATGAGCAGGGGAAGGAAGGGCCAGAAGTCGGGACCGCCGTTCAGTGCGGTGCGCAGCGCGCGCGGACCGAAGAAGCCGTCGCTCTGCTGGGTGGCGAGGACGGCGTCGATCCATCGGCGGGCCTTGGCCAGGGCCGCCCGGTCCCCGGTGGCGACGGCGAGGGGTACGTAGCCGCGGAGCCAGTACGGGACCTCTTCCCAGCCGCCCCGCTCCGGGTGAACCCAGCCGCTGGTGTCGAAGTCGAGGAAATGGGATCGCTCGTCGAGCCGGCCGGCGAGCCCGTGGAGCTGGAGTCGTAACTGCTCGGCGAGCCATCCGCGCGCCCGGATGCTGCCGGGCGGAAGCCGGTGGAAGGCGTCGGGCGTGGGCCCGGCGGTGTACGGGGCGGCCGCGGCGCCGATGGCGAGAGGTCCGGAGAGCGCGGTGGCGCCGGCGGTCAGAGCGCCTGCCCGCAGGAAGTGGCGTCGGTCGAGGGGCATGAGAGTGCTCCTGCCGGTGGGGTGTCGAGGGATGGCGGCCGTGCGGGCCGGTGAGCATCGGGGAGCGGCCGTGCGGCCCGGTGCCGAAGGATGGGGCCGGGCGGTCCGCCCACCTCGTCAGGAGAGGTGGGCGGACCGCTCGGATCAGGGGTTGGTGCAGGTGAGCGTGCCGTTCTCGGCGCCCTTGATCAGCGCCTCGTGCGCCGCCTTGAGGCGGCCGACATCGGACTTGACCACCTTGCGGTCGTAGGTGATCAGACCGTTCAACTCGCCCTCCACATCGGTGATCTGGGTGTAGACCGCGCCGTTGCCGCCCTTGCACGCGGCGAGTTGGCCGACCTCGTTCAGCCGGTCGATGTACACGTCGGTGTACTGGTCCTTCTCGACACCGACATAGGTGTGCTGGACCGGGAAGGAGTGTCCCGGCACGGCGAGGCCGAGACCGCCGTATTCGCCGCTGACCAGGGCCCGTTTTCCGTCGGGAGCGGGCAGCAGCGCGCTGGGATAGCCGTGCGAGTCGGCGATGTCCCCGTTGCCGCCGTCGACCGCGCCGCAGCAGTTGACCCCGCTCATGTTGTTGACGAGCCGGGTCGGATCGAGCGACTTGGCGTAGTCGGCGATCCTGGCCTGGTCGTACTGGCCCCAGCCCTCGTTGAACGTGACCCACATGATCACCGAGGGATGGCTGTCGTGCTGCTCGATCATCCGCTTCAGTTCCAGCTCGAACTGGGTACGGGCGGCCCCCTGCGGGGTCCTCGGCATGGACGGCATGTCCTGCCACACCAGCAGACCCAGCTTGTCGGCCCAGTAGAACCAGCGGTCGGGTTCGACCTTGATGTGCTTGCGGACCGAGTTGTAGCCCATCGCCTTGTGCATCTTCAGGTCGTACGCGAGCGCCTGGTCCGTCGGCGCGGTGTGCAGGCCGTCCGGCCAGAAGCCCTGGTCGAGGGTGGCCATGGAGTAGACGGGCTTGCCGTTGAGCAGGGTGCGCTGTTTGCCGTCGACGGTCTTGACCTCGACGCTGCGCATGCCGAAGTAGCTGCCGACGCGGTCCCTGCCGACGGACACCTCGAGCCGGTACAGATGCGGATCGTCCGGCGACCACAGGTGCGGGTCGGGCACCGGGACGGTGAGCGGCTTTCCGGTGGTGCCCCGGGCCCTGCCCACTTCGCGGCGGCCGTCGTAGGCGACCGCGGTGACCGGTACGCCGGCCCTGGTGCCGCGTACCTCGACGGCGACCTTCTCGCCCGTCACATCGGGTGTGGTCTTCACGTCCGTCGCGCGGTCGGCGGCGACCGGCTCCATCCACACGGTCTGCCAGATGCCCGAGGAGGAGGTGTAGAAGATGCCGCTCGGGTCGAGCCGCTGCTTGCCCATCGGCGGGTTCTCGCCGCCCGCCGCGTCCGTCGGGTCGTAGACGCCGACGATCAGCTCCTGCGGACCACGCCCCTTGAGCGCGTCGGTGACATCCACGCTGAAGCGGTCGTAGCCGCCCTTGTGGTCGGCGAGCTTCTTGCCGTTGACGTACACGGTGGTCTGCCAGTCGACCGCGTCGAAGTTGAGCTGCAGACGCTTGCCGTCACCGACCTGCCAGGTGTGCGGCACGGTGAAGGTGCGGCGGTACCACATGCGGTCCTCGTGCCGCTGGATGCCCGAGAGCTGGGACTCCACCGGGTACGGCACCAGGATGCGTTCGCGCAGCTGCTTCCCGAACGGCGGCAGCTCACCGGCCTCCGCGCCCGCGAACTGCCACCGGCCGTTGAGGTTCTGCCAGTCCTTGCGGGTCATCCGCGGTCGCGGGTACTCGGGAAGCGCGTTGTCCGGCCCCACCTGCGCAGCCCACGGCGTTCTCAAGCGGTACGTCGAGTTGATCGGACCGCTCGTCCAGAACGCGGTGACCGCCTTGCCGTCCGCGCGGGTGAGGCCACCCTGGCCGTCGTAGCGGACATCGGCGGACCCGCCGTGACCGCCGACCACCGGCTCGTCCAGCGGCACGATCAGCCGCTTCGGGTCGGCCGCGTCGAGCCGGGCCGCACCCCGCGGCCACTCGGTGCCGCCGATCTCGATGTCCAGATGCTCGTCGAGACCGGCCGGGGGAGCGGCGAGGGGCTCGGCGAAGTCGAGGGTGAGGGCGCGGCCGGTCTTCTCGACGGCCACCGCGGTCGGGCCGTCGTAGTCGAAGCCGTCGGGCAGGGTGAACGCGGACTGGGGCACGGCCTTCTTCTCATCCCCCGGAGGCGTCCAGCGCAGGTGGAGGTTGGAGCCGCCGAAGTGCTCGAAGTACTCCACCTTGATGTCGTAGGCGCGGCCGGCGTCCAGCGCGACGGGCCGGGAGTTCTGCTCGCGGTCCCAGTCGTCGACCCAGTGGTCGATGACGAGCGAGCCGTCGATCCAGAGCCGGAATCCGTTGTCACCGGTGATCGAGAAGACATGATCGCCGGTCTTCTCCGGTGTGATCCGGCCGGTCCAGCGGACGCTGGCGTCGTCGGCCTGGCCGGTGCGGGCGCGCAGTCGTGGTTCGAGGTCGTTGAAGTCCAGCGACGGATCGACGGCCGTGGTCTTCAGGGTGCCGAAGTCGAAGGCGCCGGGGGCGGACTGGAGGAAGTAGTCGCCTTTCAGACCGTGTGCGGCCGCGGGCTCCGCGGCCTCGTTCTGAGCGACGGCCGGACCGGTCGTGGTGAGCAGAAGGGCGAGTACGGAGAGGAGGGCGACGGCCCAGCCGTGCAGGCTGCGCCATGGACGAGGGGAGAGTGATCGCACGGAACCTCCGGGAAACGGAGAAGCGGGTGCTGGCTCTGCCGGTTGTCCCCACCATCTTGTATAACGTTGGAAACAAGGGCAGTTGGCATGACAGCACGCCTCCTGCGCCCTGTCCAGGTGCATGACAAGCGGGATGGGAGTGTCGGGTGAGGGTGAGCCTCAAGGACGTCGCCGAGCGGGCCGGTGTGTCGATCAAGACCGTCTCGAACGTCGTGAACAACTATCCGCACGTCACACCGGCCATGCGCACCCGGGTGCAGCAGGCCATCGACGAACTCGGTTATCGCCCCAACCTCACCGCCCGCCACCTGCGCAAAGGCCGTACGGGCATCATCGCGCTGGCCGTCCCCGAGCTGGGCAACCCGTACTTCGCCGAACTCGCCGGAGCGGTCATCGACGCGGCAGCGGAACACGACTACACGGTGCTCCTCGATCACACCGGGGGCAGTCGGGAGCAGGAGATCCTCGTCTGCCAGGGCTTCAGGTCCCGGGTGATCGACGGGCTGATCCTGAGCCCTCTCGAACTGGAGACGGAGGACCTCGCCGCGCGGGCGGACGACATCCCCATGGTGCTGCTCGGCGAGCGGCGCTACGACCTGCCGTACGACCACATCGCCATCGACAACATCGCCGCGGCGCGGGCCGCCGTGCGCCATCTGCTCGACCTCGGGCGCCGTCGTATCGCCTTCCTCGGCGCCCGCCAGGACCGTGTCCATCAGCCCGCTCACCTGCGTCATCTCGGCTGGCAGGCGGAGCTGGCCGCCCAGGGGGTGCCGATCGACGAGGCGCTGGTGGTGCACAGCCGGGGCTGGGGCCGCGAGGACGGCGCCGTCGCCATGGCGCAGCTGCTCGACTCGGGGGTGGTGCCGGACGCGGTCTTCGCGTACAACGACCTGGTCGCCGTGGGGGCGATGCGGGTGATGTACGAACGCGGGCTGCGGGTGCCCGAGGACATCGCCGTCGTCGGCTTCGACGATGTGACCGAATCCCGTTTCGGAGCAGTGTCGTTGACCACGATCGCGCCGGACAAGCAGGCGATCGCGCGCCTTGCTGTCGAGTCCCTGGCGAGCCGGCTCGACCGGGACCAGGACGGCGCCGTGACGCGGACCCCGCGCGAACTCCAGCCGGGGTTCACCCTGGTGGAACGCGAGAGCACGCTGGGTCGCACCGCTGTCTGACGCCTCGTCAACTCCGTGGCCTGCGCGGTCTTCTGTGCGGCCGCGTCGGACACCAGTTGCTGCGCGAGGTGTTTACAGCGCCCTTCCAACGATGTAAAACCATCCCGGATGTGGTCCACCACCCGGCCCTCGGCGCCTTGAGATGGGGAGTCCCATGAAGCCGCACGCCCGCCTCACGATCACCAAGAGCCTTCTCTCCGTCGGTCTCGTCGCCACCCTCGCGCTGTCCACGGGCTGCGCCAAGTCCGAGGACGACCCCGCCGACAGCAAGGGTTCCGCCTCCGGCGCCACGCAGGACAGCGGCCAGAAGGTCGCCGAGAACGGCACCGGCGAGAAGTGCGGCATCGACGCCTACGGCGGCAAGAAGATCGACCTCAAGGGCGCCACGGTCGGCTTCTCGCAGTCCGAGAAGGAAGCCAATCCGTTCCGCATCGCGGAGACGGCGTCCATCAAGGCCGAGGCCGGGCAACGATCCGTCGAACTCCTCACGGCCAATGCCCAGTCGCAGTTCTCCAAGCAGATCAGCGACGTCCAGGATCTGATCGCCAAGGGTGCCGACCTGCTGGTCATCGCCCCGCTCAACTCCGACGGCTGGGGGCCCGTGCTCCAGCAGGCGAGCGCCAAGAAGATCCCGATCGTCACCATCGACCGCAAGATCAACGCCGAGCCCTGCAAGGACTACATCAGCTTCATCGGCTCCGACTTCACCGAGCAGGGCAAGCGCGCCGCGGACCAGATGATCGACGCCACCGGCGGCAAGGGTGAGATAGCCATCCTCCTCGGCGCCCCCGGCAACAACGTCACCACCGAACGCACCAAGGGCTTCAAGGACCGGATAGCCCAGAAGGCCCCGGACCTGAAGGTCGTCTTCGAGCAGACCGGTGAATTCGCCCGCGAGAAGGGCCAGTCGGTCACCGAACAGCTCATCCAGTCCAAGCCCGGCATCACCGGGATCTACGCCGAGAACGACGAGATGGGCCTCGGCGCGGTCAACGCCCTCAAGGGCGCGGGGAAGAAGGCCGGAGCCGTCAAGATCGTCACCATCGACGGAACACGCAACGCCGTCCAGGGCATCGTCGACGGCTGGATCCACGGTGTCGTCGAGTCCAACCCCCGCTTCGGCCCGCTGGCCTTCCAGACCCTCGACAGCTTCACCAAGGGTGAAGAGGTCGGCGAGAACATCGTGATCCAGGACAGCGAGTACACCCAGGGCAATGCCAAGGGCGACCTCGGCAAGGCGTACTGAACGTGACCGCCGAGGACTCCCGGGACGGGACCGGGCAGGGAGCCCGGGGCGAAACCGTGCACCAGACCGAGGCACGGAAGGAACCCCGGACCGGGGCCCGACAGGAACCCCTGGTCGAGCCGGCCGCCGACCGGGCCCGGGGCGTGCTGGAGGTCCGGGGCCTGACCAAGCGCTTCCCCGGCGTCGTGGCACTCGACGACGTGACCTTCGCGGCCCGCGCGGGGGAGGTGCACGCACTCGTCGGGGAGAACGGCGCCGGCAAGTCCACCCTCATCAAGGTCCTCACCGGCGTCCACCACCCCGACCAGGGCCACCTCGTCCACCAGGGCGAACCGGTGTCCTTCGCGACACCGCTGGCCGCCCAGCACGCGGGCATCTCGACCATCTACCAGGAGGTCAACCTCATCCCGCTGATGAGTGTGGCCCGCAACCTCTGTCTCGGCCGCGAGCCCCGCACCCGGTTCGGCCTGATCGACTTCGGGCGCATGCACCGCGAGGCCGACCGGACCCTCCGTGAGTACGGCGTACAGGTCGACGTCCGCAGGCCCCTGCGCGAACTCGGCGTCGGAGCACAGCAGATGGTCGCGCTCGCCCGGGCCGTCTCGGTCGACGCACGCGTGGTCATCATGGACGAGCCGACCTCCTCACTGGAGCCACGGGAGGTCGAGACCCTCTTCGGCGTCATCCGCAGACTGCGCGACCGGGGCATCGCGGTCGTCTACGTCAGTCACCGCCTGGAGGAGCTGTACGCGGTCTGCGACACGGTCACCGTCCTGCGCGACGGGCGGGTCGTCCACACCGGACCTCTCGCCGAGACCGACCGTCTCACCCTCGTCTCCCTGATGCTGGGCCGGCCGCTCGGCGAGGTTCGCGCGGAGGGTGTCACCAAGTTCTCCGGCGCCCACGACACCGGGCAGGAACCCGTCCTGTTCGCCGAGGGCCTCACCCGGCGCCACCAGCTCCACGACATCTCCCTGCGCATACGCCCCGGCGAGGTGCTCGGCCTCGGCGGACTCCTCGGCTCGGGCCGCAGCGAGACGGCGAAGGCCATCGCCGGGGCGCTGCCGCTCGGTTCGGGCCGGATCACGGTGGCCGGCACCGCGCTGCGCACCGGTTCGACACCCGCCGCGATCCGGGCGGGCATCAGCCTGCTCCCCGAGGACCGCAAGGCCGAAGGCATCGTGCCCGGCCTGTCGGTCAGGGAGAACATCGCCCTCGCGGCGCTGCCGCGTCTGTCCCGCTTCGGTCTCGTCTCCGACACACGCATCGACGCCGTCGTGGACACCTTCATGAAGCGGCTGCGCATCAAGGCCTCGGGACCGCACCAGAAGGTCGGCGAACTCTCCGGCGGCAACCAGCAGAAGGTGCTCCTGGCGCGCTGGCTCGCCATGCATCCCAAGGTGCTGCTGCTCGACGAACCCACCCGCGGAATCGACATCGGCGCCAAGGCCGAGGTCCAGAAACTCATCGACGAACTCGCCGAGGACGGCCTGGGGGTCCTGCTCATCTCCTCCGATGTCGAGGAGCTGATCGAGGGCTCCGACCGGGTTGTGGTGCTCAGGGACGGCGCCGTCGTCGGCGAACTGTCCGGGGACGACGTCACCGAGGACCGGCTGATGCAGGCGATCGCCGCGGCGGCCGAGGAGGAGGCGGTCACGCATGGCTGACGTGGTGCTGCGCAAGGCGGTCCCGGCGGACCGCGCCGTACTGCTGCGCCGGCTTCAGGAGTACGGCGTCTACGGCGGTCTGGTCGTGCTGCTGGTGTTCAACATCGCCTTCACCGACAACTTCCTGTCCGCCGAGAACTTCCGCACCCAGGCCGTCCAGGTCTCCCCGATCCTCATCGTCGCCCTCGGGATGGCCCTCGCCATCGGGACCGAGGGTGTCGATCTGTCGGTCGGGTCCGTGATGGCTCTGTCGACATCGCTGCTGGCGCTCTACCTAGGCTACGGTCCCTGGCTCGCCCTGCTCGTGGTCCTCGTCGGAGGAGCGGCCGTCGGTCTCCTCAACGGCTCGCTCATCGCGTACGTCGGGGTCCAGCCCATCGTGGCCACGCTGGCCCTGATGGTCGGTGTACGCGGTCTCGCACTCGTCCTGCTCCCGCAGCTGAAGGACGTGCGCAACCCCGGTATGGCCTCTTTGGGCTCGGGCGACATCGTGGGCATCCCGTACGTCGTGCTCATCGCCGTCGCGCTGGCCCTCGTCGTCGGATTCACCGTCCGCCGCTCCACCTTCGGGCGGCAGTTGCTGGCGATCGGCGACAGCCGCCCCGCGGCCCAGCTCGCCGGCCTCCCCGTACGCCGGGTGCTCGTCCTCGTGTACATCTGCTGCGGCATGCTCGCGGCGGTCGCCGGCTTCCTCGCGACCGCCCGGCTCCAGGCCAGCGACCCGACCTCGCTCGGCAACCTCATGGAACTGTCCGCCATCACCGCCGTGGTGGTCGGCGGCACTCCCCTGTCGGGCGGCCGGGTGCGGATCGCCGGAACGGTCGCCGGAGCGGTGCTGATCCAGCTGCTCACGGCGACTCTCATCAAGCACGATCTGCCACCGTCCTGGACGCAGATCGCCCAGGGCGCGGTGATCGTCCTCGCCGTCTACGCGGCACGGGAAAGGGGAAAGCGGTGACCGTCATGAAGGAGCAACCCGCCCCCCTCGCGACGACGACGGACCAGGACTCGCCGGGAAGCCGCCGCGGCGAGCGGCTCAGCGCCCTCGCCCAGCAGCACGGCGCGCTGGTGGCGCTCGTCGTGCTCGCCGCCGTCGCCTCGTTCTCCTTCGACTCCTTCGCCACCGGCGACAACGTGGAGAACATGGCGGTCTCCTCCGCCTTCCTGGCCGTCGTGGCGCTCGGAATGACCTTCGTCATCATCACCGGCGGCATCGATCTGTCGGTCGGCTCGGTCTTCGTGCTCGGAGGAGTGCTGGCCGCCTGGGGATCGCAGTACGGGACCGTCGTCGCGATCCTGCTCCCGCTCACCGTCTGCGGTCTCGTCGGCCTCGTCAACGGGCTGCTCATCGCGAAGGCGCGGCTCGCGCCGTTCATCGTGACGCTGGCGACGATGCTCGCCGCCCGCGGAGTGATGCTGAACATCACCGACGAGGGCGGAACGACCTATCTCGTCGACAAGGACGCCTTCTTCGCGCAGCTCGGCCAGGGCAAGGTGCTGGGCATCGGGACGCCCGTGTGGATCACCGTCGTGCTCTTCGTGATCGGGGCGGTCGCCCTGCGCCGCAGCCGCTTCGGTCAGCACGTCTACGCCGTCGGGGGCAACGAGGACGCGGCGGCGCTGATGGGCACGCCCGTCGCCCGTACGAAGATCATCGTCTATTCGCTGTCCGGCGTGCTGGCGGGGCTGGCGGGTGTTCTCAACGCGGCCTGGCTCACCTCCGGCGTGACCATTCTCGGCATCGGCATGGAACTGGACGCGATCGCCGCGGTCGTGATCGGCGGGACGCTGCTGTCCGGAGGCATGGGCTTCGTCAGCGGCTCACTGGTGGGTGTGCTGCTGCTGAAGGTGATCCAGAACATCATCAACCAGATCGGCTCGCTCGACTCGGCGTACCAGCAGGTGGCCGGCGGGGCGTTCCTGGTCGTGGTGATCATCGCGCAGACCTGGCTGGGGCGCCGCCGACGGGTGCTGTGACCGGCGGGCCGGGCGCTTCCGGCCGGCGACCCGGAGTCGGTCACATTCCGCCGGCGACCCGCATGATCGTCCCCGTCGCGAAAGAGGCATCACCGGAAAGCAGCCACGACACGGCGCCCGCGATCTCCTCGGGCTGCCCGGCCCGGCCCATGGGGATGGTGGCGGCCATCTTCCCGGGGCGCTGCGGGTCCGCGTGGAAGTCGGTCCAGATGACGCCCGGGGCAACGCAGTTGACCCGGATCCCGTCGGCCGCCACCTCCTTGGACAGACCGACGGTCATGGTGTCGACGGCGGCCTTCGCGGCGGCGTAGTGCACGTACTGGCCCGGGCTGCCGAGCGTCGCCGCGGCCGAGGAGACGTTGACGACGGCGCCTCCACCGGACCGCGTCATGTCGCGCACGGCACGGCGGGCGCACAACAGATACCCGAGGACGTTGACTTCGAGGGCGCGCCGCATGCCGTCCGCGTCCGCCTCGGCGAGCGGTCCGTTGGGCCCGCTGACGCCGGCGTTGTTGACCAGCCCGGTCACGGTGCCGAGTTCGGCCGCGGCGTCGAAGAGCCGGTCGACGTCGCCCTCGTCGGAGGTGTCCACGCGCACGGCGAGCGAGCGGCGGCCGGTCTCGCGGACGGTGGTGGCGACAGCCTCGGCGGCGGTGGCGTCGGAGGCGTAACCGACGACGACGTCGTGGCCGTCCGCGGCGAGTCGTGCGCAGATCGCGGCGCCGATGCCACGGCTGCCTCCGGTCACGATGGTGAGCTGGCGCACGGAAACCTCGGGCTCTCTGTCCGGTGAGGGCGACACGATCACCCTACGACAGCGGATGGGAGGTCTTCCGGCCGCCGGGAGCGACGGTGGGCGACCCTCCGCGCGTCGCCCTCAACCCGCCCTGAACAGGGGAAAGGTGACCGTGCGTGAGGCGCGCGGGAGGGGGAGGGGTGGCGCCGCCCGTCCTCGCTGTGCCACGCTGGGAGGAAGAAGAGGCTGTGTCCGGTTCTTTGGCAAAGAGGTTCTGGGGACAGGGGTTCTCCGAACGTTGCCCCCACCACGGGCATTCGGCCCCCTCCATCGCTGACCGGTACGCGACATGTCCGGCCGCCGTGGGCTTCCGACCCCGCAAGGGGGACCGCCCCACATGAAGACCACCACCACGATCCGCGGTACCACCGCGACCGTCACGTTCCACACGGACATCGACTTCGAGTCGTTGCCCGAGATCGAGGCGGCTGTGACCCTGCCGGCCACGGTGACGGACGTGACCTGGAACCTGGAGAACACCCCCTTCATGGATGTCACCGGCCTCCGTCTGCTCCAGGAGCAGCGCGACGCCGTCCGTGCCCGGAAGGGTTCCCTCACCGTCACGGGTCTGCACAGCCAGCCGCAGCGCCTGCTCCGGACGGCCGCCGAACTGTTCCCCGCCATGGACTGGGACCACTTCCTTCCCCGGCCCACGCATTTCCCCGCCGCTTGCCAGTCGGCCCGGGGATCGGGAGCGGTCGGCATTTCCTGAACGCATTCGCGAGCCGGATTCACGCGCGCCTTATCGCGCGGCACGTACGTATTCGATTGCCGTGGTCCGGCCCTTCTGCGAAGTGACGCGGTGACCTGCATTTCCGGCAAACCCGCCGTAGCGCCTCGCTGCCCGTTCATGAAAAGGCCCGGTGCTAATGTGGCCGCATGTCTGAGTCCGAGCACCGCGTCGTTGTCGAAGGCTCCCGGATTCTTACGCCGCGGCTCATTCTGCGGCCCTGGGAGCGGGAGGACGCCGAGCCGGCCCTGTCGGTCTACGGTTCCGACGACGTGGCCCGCTGGCTGGCGCCGGCGGTGGAACGCGTGGCGGACGCGCAGACCATGCGGGCGCTCATCGATCACTGGATCGCCGACTCCGAGACCCGCGAGCAGCCGCAGGGGCGCTGGGCCGTCGTCCTTCGGGAGACCGGTGAACTGATCGGGGGAACCGCGCTGTTGCCGCTGCCCCCGTACGACGTCGACCTCGAGATCGCCTGGCAGCTGGCTCCGGACGCCTGGGGCAAGGGACTGGCGGCCGAGGCCGGCCACGGCGTCGCCCACCACGCGTTCGCGTCGGGGATCGACGAGCTGTTCGCGGTCGTACGGCCGAACAATGCGCGGGGGGCTGCGACCGCCCGGCGCGTCGGGATGGCCTGGGTCGGCGAGACCGAGAAGTACTACGACCTCAGGCTCCAGGTGTACCGCCTGCGCAAGGCCGACCTGGACGCGCCGACACAGCCCTACGGGATCTGACCCCAGCCCCTGAGCGGCCGGGCGCCCCGGGGCCCCTGTTACTCGCGGGGGAGCTTCGTCGCGGTGTCGAGGTAGAACGCGTCGATGCTCTGCACGGCCCGGTTGAAGTCGTCGAGGTTGACGGGCTTCGTCACATAGGCATTGGCGTGGCTCTGGTAGGCGCCCGTCACGTCGTCGGGGGCGGCCGACGTGGTGAGGACGACGACCGGAATCGTGCGCAGGGCCTGGTCCTCCTTGATGATGGCGAGGAGTTCCCGGCCGTTCATGCGGGGCATGTTGAGATCGAGCACGATGAGATCGGGCTTCGGGTTCTCGGAGTCGCGCAGGTAGTCCAGCGCGGCCATGCCGTCCTCGACCTGGGTGAGATTGCGGGCACCGCGTTCGGAGAGGGCGTCCCCGATGAGCATGGCGTCGGCGAGGTCGTCCTCGACCAGCAGCACGTCGTAAGGGCGTGCGGTGGCGGTCATCATCATCGGCTCCGGTGCGGTTGGTGGGTGGTGCTCGGGGCGGTGGCGAGTGTCCGCCGTAACCGGTTCCCGCCTGCGGCAGCAGGCAACCTCACCTTAGGCGGGCGGCACAGCGGAGAACAACAACAGTTGTCGTACAGCAGCTAAAGTGGCGCCTGCCGCGGGGGCTCGGACAGCGGCCAAGCGGAGGGGCAGAACAGCGTGGTGACAGAGGAAACCGGCGACAGACCCGGAGGGGGTCGCGGGTGGGCGACCTGGACGACCCGGCGGTGGCTGCGGGTGGGTGTGGGAGCGGCCCTGGCGGTGCTGGCGGTGCTCGGAACCGTCGGGATGTGGACGACGAGCCGCACCTCGGACCTCACCCATCAGCTGGTCGACGTCCGCTCGCCCGCGCTGATCAACTCCGTGAGGCTGGAAGCGGCGCTCCTCAACCAGGAGACGGGCGTACGGGGTTACGGGCTGAGCGGTGATCAGCAGTTCCTCGCTCCGTACACCAAGGGACTGGCCGACGAGAAGGCCGCCCTGGACAGGCTGCGCCCGCTGGTTCGCGGCGACGATCGGGCGCTCGCCGATCTGCAGACGGTGCTGGCGCGCGGAGAGCGGTGGCAGGGGCGGGTCGCCCGCCCGATCGCGGCCGCGTCGTCCGGTCAGGCCGTGGCGCTGGCCACCGAGCGTTCCGAGGAGGGCAAGACCACCTTCGACGATCTGCGCCGGTCGATGACCGTGCAGCAGGACCACCTCCAGGACGCGCGGACCGCGGCCGGCTCCGACCTCGACCGGGCGACAGAACTGCGCAACGGGGTGTTCATCGCCATCGGCCTGCTGATCCTGGTGCTGGCCGGGCTGGTCTTCGAGGGGCTGCGGCGGGGTATCACCGACCCGCTGGCACGGCTCGGCAGGGACGTACGGCTCGTCACCGAGGGCAGGTTCGATCACGCCATCACCGCGACGGGGCCCGCCGACCTTCGCCGGCTGGCCGAAGACGTGGAAGCGATGCGGCAACGCCTGTCGGACGAGCTCGGCTCTGCCGAGGAGTCCCGGCGATTGCTGGACGAGCAGGCGGCCGACCTGCGGCGCTCCAACGCCGAACTGGAACAGTTCGCCTACGTCGCCTCGCACGACCTCCAGGAGCCGCTGCGTAAGGTGTCGAGTTTCACCCAGCTCCTGCAGCGCCGGTACGCCGGGCAGCTGGACGACCGGGCGGACCAGTACATCGGCTTCGCCGTCGACGGCGCCAACCGGATGCAGCGGCTCATCAACGATCTGCTGGCGTTCTCCCGCGTCGGGCGCGTCCACAACCAGCAGGACGTCGTCGAGCTGGAGGCGATCGCCGACCGGACCGCGGAGGCCCTGAGTGTCGCCATCGAGGAGTCCGGCGCGGAGATCACCCGCGATCCGCTGCCCACGGTCGTGGGGGATGCCACGCAGCTGGGCATGCTGTGGCAGAACCTGATCGCCAACGCGGTGAAATTCCGTAGCCCCGAGCGGAAACCGCGCATTCACGTCGAGGCGGAGCGCGACGGCGATCTGTGGAGATTCGCGGTCGCCGACAACGGCATCGGCATCAGCCCGGAGTTCGCGGACAAGGTCTTCGTCATCTTCCAGCGGCTGCATACCAAGGACGCCTATCCCGGCAGTGGTATCGGCCTGGCCATGTGCAAGAAGATCGTGGAATTCCACGGCGGCACCATTGCCATCGATACCACGCACACCAAGGGGACGCGGATCCTCTTCACCCTTCCTGTCCACACACCCGTCGAGGGCGACGACACCACCGGAGAACCGAGACCGTGATGCCCGCCGGCTCGCCCGATCCCCAGTACCGCATTCTGCTCGTCGAGGACGACGCGGGAGACGCGGTACTCGTGCGCGAATACCTCGCCGACACCGAGCTCGCGTACACACTGCAATGGCACAAGACGCTGAGCGAGGCGCGGACCGAGCTGGATGGCCGGGCGGTCGACTGCGTCCTGCTGGATCTGCATCTGCCGGACGCGGTGGGGCTGAGCGGTGTGTCGGCGATCCAGGAGGCGGCGCCTGAGGCAGCCGTCATCGTCCTGACCGGTCTGGCCGAGTCGCAGGCCGGCGCCGACGCGCTGGCGGCAGGCGCCCAGGACTATCTGGTCAAGGACAAGGTCGAGCCCGAGCTGTTGCAGCGAGCGGTGCGCTACGCCGTGCAGCGAAAGCAGACCGAACGCGCCGGTGCCGCTCTCCAGGCCGGACATCTGCGCGCGCAGGAGAACGCCCGGCTGGAGCGGGGCCTGCTCCCGCAGCCCATGCTCGGTATCGCCGGAACGCCCGTCGTCACAGCGACCAGCCGCTATCTGCCCGGCCGTGAACGCGCCCTGCTGGGCGGCGACTTCCTCGACGTCGTCGAGACCGACGACGGACTCGTGCACGCGGTCATCGGCGATGTCAGCGGTCACGGTCCCGACGCGGCCGCACTGGGGGTCTGCCTGCGCATCACCTGGCGCGCACTGGTCCTGGGCGGCCACCGGGGCCACGAACTGCTGCGTCTGCTCGAACGCATGCTGGTGGCGGAACGCGCCCAGACCGACATGTTCGCGACCTGCTCGCTGGTCACCCTCGACCTGTCGGCGAGCACGGCCACGATCCACCTCGCGGGCCACCACGAACCGCTGCTCACGGATTCCGGCGCGACCGGGGAGGTCGTGGCCCAGCACGGGATCGGCCTGGGCATCGCACCCGGAGTCGACCACTGGCCCCCGACGACCCTGCGGCTTCCCCGGGTGGGGGCCCTGACTCTGTACACCGACGGCCTGTTCGAAGGGCATGCGGGCGATGGCGGCGACCGTCTGGGTCCGGACGGGCTCCTGGCGCTCATCAACCGCCTGTCCTCGGACGACCCGGACAGCCATCTCGACCGGCTGATCGCCGCTGTCAGCGAGCTCAACGCCGGGCGCCACACGGACGACCTGGCCATCCTCCGCCTCGACTGGGCGAGTGCACGCATCGGCGCGCAGCCGGGGCCCCGGACGCTCCCGGGTGGTACGACGAGCACCTGATGCCGGGGCATGGCCGGCGGCGGAGGCAAGCCCCGGTCCGCCGCGCGAAAGCGGGCGGACCGGAGCGTCCCGAGACGGGTCAGAACCCTGAGACCCAGTAGGGCTCCAGCGTCATCGAGCCGTTGCCCCGAGCGCCGCCGGACGAGCCGGACAGCGACTGGGCGAGTGTGTACCAGGAGTCCACGTAGTCCGGATCGTCGGTCCACCAGTCGTCGGGCATGGCGTCCAGGACGGCGTTGACCAGGGGAATGTACGCGCCCAGGTCGGCGATGGTGAGCAGGACACCGGCGATGGCCGTTGCGAGCGCCCGGTAGTTGGTGCTGCCGTCCTCCTCCATCATCACGACGTCGGCGAGGTTGTACTTGTAGGACGACCAGTTGACCAGGATCTGGTGGGGGCTGTAGGTCTTCCCGTCCTCGTCGAGGTACGGCATGTCGACCGGGTCGACGCGCACCTTGCCGTCGAGGCCGAATCCGGTCACCAGGGAGTAGATCTCGGCGTCACCCTTGACCCACGGTTCCTCGTCGTCGGACAGCCGGATCGAGGAGATACGGCTGGTCCAGAATCCGTTCGCGGTGGTGGCGGCCGGAACCGCCGCCCGGCCGGTGAGGCCGTGGGCGGCGAACTGCTCGCGCAGGACGGCCATGCCCGCGGCGACGGCCTTGTCACCGTCGAGGTCGATCACATAGACGGGGCGTTCGGGGACCTTCCGCATGTCGAGCAGGTGGGTGCGGCCCCGGCTGTCGTAGGCGGTGACGGCGGTGGTGTCGTCGTCGGAGGGCGCGGCGGCGACCAGGGGCTCGGCTCCTGCCCCGAGCGCCCGGCGCATGGAACTGTCACCGAGGCGCAGTTGCAGGAGCGAGCCCGTATCGGCGCGGAGCCCCTTGGCCCGGGCGAGTTCGCGGTCGGCATCGGTGATGGCGGACTTCAGGCCCTCGGCGGCGGGTGAGCCGGGTTTGTCGACGAGCGAGCCGAGCGTCACCGCGGGGGAGGCGAGGGCGGCGTTTCGTACCTCGGTTCGCCAGGCCGACCGGCCGAGGGACGCGGCGAGCGTTCGGGCCGTACGGTCCTCGATGCCGGCGACGGCCTTGGCGCGGATGCCGTCCGCCGGGTGTGCGGAGGCGGAGGCCGTGCGCTCGGCGGAGGAGGCCGGGGCGGTTGCCGCGGCCGAGGTGGTGGGGACGGCGAGGAGGCTGAGGGCGGAGAGGGCAGCGCACACGACGGTCGTTCTGTACCGGTGCTTGGTCACGCGAGTCTCCTGTGAGGTGGGGGGTGAGCCTGTGCAGGGACGTGCGAGGTGCGGCCGGTTGTCTATGCGGGTAGAACCCGGCCCGCCGACAAGAATGACGGTGTCATGCCAAGGCGACAAGAGGGCTTGCGTGTCCAATACCTGACGGTCCGTGAGATCCGTGGGACGCGAAGGCGCGGCCCGGGAATCCCGGGCCGCGCCGTGTTCGTCGGGCGTACGGATCTCAGCAGTACAGGTTGCCGCCGGGGGCGACGCCGAGGATCTGGGTGAATTGCTGGTACTTGGTGACGCGGCTCTGGACCTGTGCGGGGTTCTTGCCGTCGCATTCCAGGGAGCCGTTGATGGAGCGGATGGTCTGGCCGAAGCCGGCCTGGTTGACCATGGCGTTGTGCGGGGTCATGGTGCCGGGGCCGTTCTGGGTGTTCCAGTACCAGAGGCCGGTCTTCCAGGCGATCGCGGCGTTCTGCTCGACCTGCCAGGGGTTGCCGAGCAGGTCGATGCCGAGGGCGTCACCGGCGGCTTTGTAGTTGAAGTTCCAGCTGAGCTGGATGGGGCCGCGGCCGTAGTAGGCGGCCTGGCCGGCGGGGCAGCCGTAGGGCTGGCTCCAGTCGCAGTAGTGCGGGTAGTTGGCGGTGTTCTGCTCGACGACGTGGACCAGTCCGCCGGTCTCGTGGGAGACGTTCGCCAGGAAGGCGGCGGCCTCCTGCTTCTTGACCGTGTCGCTGCCGGTGTTGGCGAAGCCGGGGTAGGCGCTGAGCGCCGCGGTCAGGCCGCTGTAGGTGTAGAAGGAGTTCCGGCCCGGGAACATCTGGTTGAACTGGGACTCGCTGACCACGAAGCCACCGGGCTGCGGGTTCCCGCCGCCGGGTGCCGACCACTTCTGGTTCGACTGGCCCGAACACGTCCATATCTGGAGCCGTGTGCCGTTGGCCGTACTGCGGTCGCGGACGTCCAGGCACTTGTCGGCCTGGGGGTTGACGATGTCGTTGGCACCGGACACGGCCCACTGCTGATTCGGAGTGCCCGCACAGTCCCACAGCTGGACGAGTGAGCCGTCCGCCGTGCCGCGGTCGACGATGTCGAGACACTTGCCGAGTGCCCGGATGGTGCCGTCGCCCGGGAGTGACCACCGTTGCGCGTTGCTGCCGTTGCAGTCGTAGAGCTGCACGGGCGTCCCGTTGGCGTTGCTCGCCCCCGCCACATCGACGCACTTGCCGCCCAGTCCGGTGATCTGGCCGTCCGCGGCCTGGGCGGGTGCGGTGAACAGGGCGGCGAACACGGCGGCGATCGCCAGGGCGGCGGCGGACCGTCCCCACGAGCGGCGTCCGGGGAGAAGGCGCGCGAGCGGTATGAGGGACATCGTTGTCTGTCTCCTTTTCGCGAGCCGCACACCATGGGGCCGCCGGTCCCGCGCCATGGGGGACGCGCGGGCTCGGCGGGCACGCCGGACGTACGGCTGGGGACCAGCGGAGGGTGGGACTCAGGAGTGCGGGGCTGTCGCGCAGGGGGCGGAGGCTGTCGCTAGGTCTAGACCATGGCAGCGCCCTCGGGTGCAGTCAATAGTTGAACAACCTTGCCCTGTGCGTGGCTTGAAACCCCCTCCATGCCTCCGGAACGTGAAGCCGGGGACGTCCCCGGGCGGTCCTCCTGCGTGTGCCGCCTCCAGGGCGTGTACCGCTCGCCCGCGCCCTGGACGGTAGGGATGCTTCCGCTTCCGTATCGCCGTCCGTTCTGTGTCTACCGTCGGTAATCGCTCCTGCGTAGACTCCACATCTCCCCGAGCCCGACGAGAGACGCTGGAGCGGACGACGATGTCTGCAGAGCAACACCCCCGACGTGAAGTCGTCACCGGCGTACCGCGCAGCGCCCGACGGGCCCCCGGCCACGCGCCGGCCCGCTCCGAGATCAGTGAGCAGACAACCCTCGGCGCCACCTATGTGCGCTCTCTCATGCGCAGCCAGTTGAGGGCCGCGCTCTACGCGCTCGGCACCCTTGCCCTGCTCGTCGGTTCGCTGCCCCTGCTGTTCGCGCTCCCGGCCGTGTTCGACGGCACCCTGGCCTCGCCGGAACCGTTCGTCTGGGCGGCGCTCGGCCTCGCCGTCTATCCCGTGATGTGGCTGACGGCCCGCTGGTACGTCCGCAGGGCCGAGCGCAACGAGCAGGACTTCACCCGACTCGTCGAAGGACGCTGACGGGTGCCGCGGACGAAAGGGCCCGGTGACCGGGCCGGTGCGCGGCGGTCGGGCGGGCGGAGATGAACCAGACCTATGCGGTCACCGCCGTCACCGTGGTGGTGCTCGCCACGGTGCTCATCGGCGCGCTCGGTCTGCGCATATCCCGCACCACCTCGGACTTCTACGTCGCCTCACGCACGGTGAAACCCGGCCTCAACGCGGCCGCCATCAGCGGTGAGTACCTCTCCGCCGCGTCCTTCCTCGGCATCGCGGGCCTGGTGCTGCTCCAGGGGCCGGACATGCTCTGGTACCCGGTGGGATACACCGCCGGCTATCTCGTCCTGCTGGTACTGGTGGCCGCCCCTCTCCGCCGCTCCGGGGCCTACACCCTCTCCGACTTCGCCGAGGCCCGGCTGGAGTCCGCCGCAGTGCGCCGGCTCGCCAGCCTCTTCGTCGTCGGTATCGGCTGGCTCTATCTCCTGCCCCAACTCCAGGGCGCGGGCCTCACCCTGGAGATCCTCACGGGCGCACCCGACTGGGTGGGCGGACTCGTCGTGGCCGTGGTCGTCACCGGGGCGGTCGCGGCGGGCGGCATGCGCAGCATCACCTTCGTCCAGGCCTTCCAGTACTGGCTCAAACTCACCGCACTGCTCGTGCCCGCGCTCTTCCTCGTCGCGGCCTGGGCCCACGACGACGCCCCGCGGGCCCGCTTCGACGCGCCCGCGCTGCTGCGCGAGCACACCGTCGTCAGGGTGGGCGACACCGTACGCGTGGAACTGGAGAAGCCGCTCACCCTGACGGTCCGCGGGGAGATCGACGGCACCGCGTACGACAACCGCACCGTCACCCTCGACGAGGGCACCCACCGGATCGACTCCGGTACCCGCCTCGGCTTCCCCGAAGGCGCGGAGGTGCCCGAACGGGCCTTCACCGGCGACGACCCGGCGAGCTGGTCGCAACCGCTGTCCGGCGGCCGCGACGGCTATCACCTGTATGCGACATACGGACTCATCCTCGCCACCTTCCTCGGCACGATGGGCCTCCCGCATGTGGCCGTCCGCTTCTACACGAGTCCCAACGGACGCGCCGCGCGCCGCACCACGCTCGTCGTGCTGGGGCTGATCGGCGCGTTCTATCTGCTGCCTCCCGTGTACGGGGCACTCGGCCGGATCTACGCACCCGAACTCGCGCTCACCGGGGACGCGGACGCCGCCGTGCTGGTGCTTCCGGAGCGCGTCGTCGGCGGGATCGCGGGCGATCTGCTCGGTGCGCTGCTCGCGGGCGGCGCGTTCGCCGCCTTCCTGTCCACCGCGTCCGGGCTGACCATGTCGGTCGCGGGCGTGATCACCCAGGACGTCCTGCCCTCACGCGGCGTACGCCACTTCCGGCTCGCGACCCTGCTCGCCATGGCGGTTCCGCTCGCCGTGAGCGTCGTCGCCACGAACGTCCCGGTCGCCGATGCCGTCGGGCTGGCGTTCGCCGTGTCGGCGTCCTCGTTCTGTCCGCTGCTGGTGCTCGGCATCTGGTGGCGAAAACTCACCCCGCCGGGCGCCGCGGCGGGCCTGGTCATCGGCGGCGGCACGGCGCTCACCGCGGTGATGGCCACCCGCGCCGGACTCGCGCCCGGGGGCTGGCCGCACACCCTGATGGCCTGGCCGGCCGTCTGGTCCGTACCGCTCGGCTTCCTCACCATGGTGCTGGTGTCGCTCGCCACCGCACGCCACATACCGCGCGGCGCCACCGCCATGCTGGCGCGACTTCATCTGCCGGAGGACCTCGTCGGCAGACCCCAGCCGGAGGGAGCGGAGCGATGACCGGGACCGGACTGGCCGCACTCGCGGCGGCAGGAGTCGTCCTTCTCGTGATCGGTTTCGTCGTCGGCCGGTTCACCGCACGCCGTGGCGGGGAGAGTGACCTCGACCTGGGCACGCCCGTCGAACGGGCCACCTTTCACACCCTGCACACCGCGTCGCTCGCCGCACCGCCCCTGCGGGCAGGACTCACCGAGGACACGGCCCGCAAGGCCGCCCGCCGGCTGCGTTCCCTGCTCGGCACCGAGGCGCTGTGTCTCACCGACCGGGAGACCGTGCTCGCCTGGGACGGGCCGGCCGCCGACCATCACGAACAGCGGGTGATGGAGCGCGTCTCCGAGATGCTGGAGTCGGGGCGCAGCATGAGTGTGCGCACCGACTGCGACGAGCTGGAGTGCCCGCTGCGCTGGGCGGTGATCGCCCCGCTGACCGGTGAGGAGGGGGTGCTCGGCGCGCTCGTCGCCTATGGCTCCCGGGAGTCGGCGGTGCTGGTGCGGGCGACGACCGAGGTGGCCCGCTGGGTGTCCGTACAGCTGGAGCTGGCCGAACTGGACCGGTCCCGGACCCGGTTGATCGAGGCGGAGATCCGTGCGCTGCGGGCGCAGATCTCGCCGCACTTCATCTTCAACTCCCTCGCGGCGATCGCCTCGTTCGTCCGGACCGACCCCGAGCGCGCCCGCGAACTGCTCTTGGAGTTCGCCGACTTCACCCGCTACTCGTTCCGGCGGCACGGCGACTTCACCAACCTCGCCGACGAACTGCGGTCCATCGAGCAGTATCTGGCGCTGGCCGGGGCCCGGTTCGGCGACCGGCTGAAGGTGACCCTCCAGGTCGCCCCCGAGGTGCTGCCGGTGACGCTGCCGTTCCTCTGCCTTCAGCCGCTCGTCGAGAACGCCGTCAAACACGGCCTGGAGGACTCCAGGAACGAGTGCCGGGTCACCATCGCCGCCCAGGACGCCGGCGCCGAGGCCATGGTGACCATCGAGGACGACGGCGTGGGAATGGACCCGGCCGTGCTGCGCGCGATACTCGCGGGGGAGCGGCCCGCGACATCGGGCATCGGCCTCTCCAACGTCGACGAGCGACTGCGCCAGGTGTACGGGGACGACTACGGCCTCGTCATCGAGACCGGCGTCGGCGCGGGCATGAAGATCACGATGCGGCTCCCCAAGTACCGGTCGGGCGTGCACTCTTCGGCCGGCCGCCGCTCCTCCGGCTGACCGGTCCGGGTGCCGGCGTCGTACGCGCCCGAGCGCCGGTGCCGCACATGCGTGCGGGCCCGGGCCGACCGCAGCGGTCTGATCAGCGGATTCCCGGGTACCTGATGCGGACGTGGATCATTCACCGATGGGGAGGGGACCTCGATGGCGACGGAAGCGCAGCAGGACGCGGTCAGATCGGACGGCCGCGACGAGACGCCGGACGAGCGGGCCGACCGGCAGTGGGGCGAGTTGGTCCAGGAGATACGCGTCGCCCAGACCGGTGTGCAGATCATGTTCGGCTTTCTGCTGACGGTCGTCTTCACTCCCCGGTTCGTGACGCTCTCGGGCACCGACAAGACCATCTACATGATCACTGTGGTGCTGGGCGCGGCCGCCGTGGGCGCACTGATAGCGCCCGTCGCCTTCCACCGGATCGTCTCCGGACGGCGTATCAAACCGCATGCGGTGCAGTGGGCTTCGCGGCTCACGTTCACCGGACTGCTTCTGCTGCTGGCCACGCTGGTCTCCGCGCTCCTGCTGATCCTGCGGGCGGCCACGCACGACCACATCGTCCCCTGGATCGTCAGCGGAGTGTTCGCCTGGTACGTACTCTGCTGGTTCGTGCTGCCCCTGTGGGCGAAGCGCCGGCACACCACAGCTCCGTGAACGGGTAGCCCTCCGGGGCGGCGACGAGCTCGGTCTCGGCGCAGGTCCGCGCGGCCGCAGGAACGAGTGAGGCCCGCCCGGTGCCGGGGGGTCGACAGCGACCCCCCGGGCCACCCGGCCGGCTGTCAGGCTCGGGCGACCCCGGTGAGCCGGGCGATGTCCTGGGGGTCCAGACCGGTGAGGTGGGCGATGCGCGGAGCGGGGACACCGGCCGCGAGGGCGCGGTGCACCAGGGCTTCCCAGTCCTGGGTGACCTCCCGGAACCCGAGAAGCTCGTTCTCCATGTCCGTCACCGTCTGAGGAGCACTCTGCTGCTGCACGCGGAAGGTCTCCTCCTCGCTCAGGGGAACGGGCAGCCGGTCGACGTCCTCCGGAATGAACACCTCGGAACCGCCCGGCAGGATCCGCACCTGCTCGGAGGAGGCGGAGACCCCATGGGCATCCAGCCAGCCGCGGACCGCCGGGGTCTCCACGCATTCCAGGTCGCCGACCGCGCCGAGTGCTGCCCCCAGCAGCGGAGAACGGTCGGGGAGCAGGAAGAGACAGGCCTCGTCAGCCATCGTGCGGAACCGCCTTCGTCGTAGAGCAAGCGGACACCGATGCTATCGCCGCCCATCGGCGCGGCCCGTCAGGCCCCACCGGGGCGGGGCACGCTCCTCAGGCCGAACCTGCGGAACGAGCGGACACGTGGTGACACTGCGCCCCCGGCAGGCCGGGCTCTGGTCGCGGATCCGGACCGGCCGCGGGGCGACGCGGTCTCATGCGGGGCGGCCACCCGGCCGCAGCCGCGCAGTCGCCACGCCCCGTGCCCCGGACACCGGGCGTGGCGCGCCCGTGGCGGCGTGTGCCTCGAGGTGCGAACGGTGGCGAACACGCGGAGTGTGGAAGTACCCGATCGGCCTACGGCAAACCGTCCGGGAGGCCTCGCAGCACGGGGTGAAGGAGCAGACCATGACCAGTCATGTGAGCGGGGCCCGACCGCACTCCACGTCACGGAGTTCCACCAGCAGCGGGTTCGTCACCGGCTGGACGGTGTTCGCGGGCGTCATGATGATCTTCGGTGGTCTCATGACCCTCTTCGCGGGTATCGCCGCCATCGCCAAGGACGACGTGTTCGTCGCCACGCGCAACTACGTCTTCCAGTTCGACCTCACCGGGTGGGGCTGGATCCACATGATCCTGGGCATCGTCATCGTGATCGCCGGATTCGCTCTCTTCCAGGGCTCCACCTGGGCCAGGGTGGCCGGTATCGCGCTCGCCGGTCTGGCGATGCTGGCGAACTTCCTGTGGCTGCCGTACGCCCCGATCTGGGCCGTGGTGCTGATCGCCATCGACGGCTTCGTGATCTGGGCACTCTGCGCACCCCGCCACTCGGAGTCCCCGTCCTCGGCTCACTGACCGGTCTCCTCGCGGCATGCCTCCATCAGCCGTGCTGTCCCGGCTCGCCACCACGACGGTTTCGTCAGCGGGCCGGTGTGTCCGGCCGCGGCCATGAACGAACCGGCCGCGGCCGAGAAGGGAGGAGAGCGGAGTGGGCGACCCGACCGAGCCGCGTCCTCCCGGACGTGAGTGGAGCGACGCCCTCCTGGAGGCGCTGTTCACCGAGTCACCCACGGGCCTCTACCTGTTCGACAAGGACCTCAGACTGATCCGTATGAACAGCGCGGCGCGCGGGTGGCGGGGGGTGGCCGTCGACGACCATACGGGCCGTCGCCTCGGGGAAGTGGTGCCCGGCTTCGACACCGAGGCGATCGAGGCCATGCTGCGGCGGGTGCTCGACACCGGGAAACCCGCGATCGACTTCGAGCAACGCGGCTTTCCGCCCACCGACCCCACCCGCGAGTACGTGGCGTCCATCTCGGCCTTCCGGCTTCAGGGCGGAGGCGACAGTGCCGACCGGATCGGGGTGGCGGCGGAGGTCACCGATGTGACGGGGCAGTTCCGAGCGCGCAACCGCGTGCTGCTGCTCAACGAGGCGAGCGAACGGGTCGGCAGGACGCTCGACATGACCGGCACGGCAGAGGAGTTCGTCGAGTTCGTGGTTCCGGCGCTGGCCGATGCCGCCACGGTCGACCTGTTCGACTGTGTGCTGCGCGGAGGCGAGCCCCCGGCCGGGCCGGTGGAATCACACCTGCCGCTGAGACGTGTCGCCCGTCGTGACGTGGAGCGCAGCGGCGGGGACGGCGATCGGGACGGTCCGATCCCGCTGATCAGCCTCGATCCGCCGACCCCGTACACACAGAGCGTCGTCGATCACCGGCCGCGGCTGATCCAGCAGCCGGGCATCGACCCGGGCGTCCCGGGCACCGGCGGCAGCGATCCGGCCTACGAGGAATCCGGCTCCGTCCTGGTGCTGCCTCTCGTCACCCGCGGGGTGGCGCTCGGCGTGGCCGTGGTCCGGCGGAACAATCACTCGTACCCGTTCGACGAGGACGATCTCGCGATCGCCGCCGAGGTGGCCGGCCGGATGGCCCTGAGTCTGGACAACGCCCGCCGGTACGAGCGTGAGCACGCGACCGCCCGTACGCTCCAGCGCGGGCTGCTGCCTCCCGCCTTGCCGCCCGTCTCCGCCGTGGAGACCGCACACCGGTATCTGCCCGGTCATGACGCCGGCGGGGACTGGTTCGATCTCCTCACGCTGTCGGGGGGCCGGGTCGCGCTCGTGGTGGGTGACGTCGAGGGCCATGGTCTGGCGGCCGCCACGACCATGGGGCAGCTGCGGACCGCAGTCTCCACACTGGCCGCGATGGACCTCCAGCCGGACGAGGTGCTGTCGCGCCTGGACGACCTGATGGCCCGCATGGCCGAGGAACGAACCCGGCTCGCGGCCGACGCGGCGAGCGACCAGCATTCCGGCGCCAGCTGTGTGTACCTCGTCTACGACCCCGTCTCCCGGCTGTGCACCTTTGCCCGTGCGGGGCACCCGCCGCCCGTGCTCGTCCGGCCCGACGGTCACACGCAGGTCCTGGACGGCGGGGCAGGGCCCCCGCTCGGCCTCGGTGGGCTGCCCTTCGAGGCCGCGGAGATGGAACTGCCCGAGGGGAGTCTGCTGGCCCTCTACACCAACGGGCTGATCGAAGGCCGCCGGGTCTCCGACGACGCGCTGGGCCGGCTCCAGCGCGTCCTCGCCCACCCGGGACGGTCCCTGGCGGACAGCTGCGACGAGGCCGTGGCAGCCGTGCGGCCCCGCCGGGCGGACGACGACGCCGTTCTGCTGCTGGCGCGCACCCGCTCCCTCATGTCCGACTCCGTCGCCACCTGGACCCTGCCGCTGGACCCGGCGATCGTCTCCACCGCGCGCACCCTGGCAGGTCGCCAGCTCGCCTCCTGGGGCCTGGACGACCTCGCCTTCACGACCGAGCTGATGGTCAGCGAACTGGTCACCAACGCCATCCGGTACAGCACGGGCACGGTCGTGCTGCGGCTGATCCGCGACGGCGACTCGCTCCTGTGCGAGGTGTTCGACAACAGCACCACCGCACCGCACCTGCGCCGTTCCCGCGACAGCGACGAAGGGGGACGCGGTCTGCTGCTGGTGGCGCAGTGCTCGCGACGCTGGGGCACACGGCTGACGGCCACGGGCAAGGCGATCTGGGCGGAACAGGCGCTGCCCGCGCCCGTAGCCGCGGAACGTCTGTCGCAACGGCCTGCGGATCCGGGACCGTCGGCGTCGCAGGCTCCCGGACCGTCGGCGTGAGCTCCGGCCGCCCGCGCCGATCGTGCCGTTCAGTCCGTGGTCGAGGGGAACGCGTCGGCGCGGACATGCGGCATGGCCCGGCTGGCCACCCGATAGCGGCCGTTGGGCAGCTGCGCCGACGAGGTGGTGACGCGTACGGTCAGCGGACCGGCCCACTCGTATCCCTGCGTCTCCCCATGGCGGGCGAGCGAGTCCGTCAGCGCCCGCCCGACCTCCCCGACGCGCCGCAGCAGCTCCTTGTGCACACTGCGGGTCAGTTCGATCTCGTACGCGTTGGGCACGACGACGCGGCTCTGGCTGCACACCACCGCATGGGTGTCGCACTCGCCTCGCAGCGCGTCGACCAGTTCCACCGGGTCCCGATGAATGACCTTGGCGAGCAGCCCGTCCTGCCAGCGCTCAAGGGCCTGCTCCCACCGCTTCAGATGTCCCATGACACTTCGCGTGCCCGTGACACCGTCAGATCACGCACGCCGGAACGGCCGTCTCCCCGGACGCCGGCAGTCCGGTACGTGTGCGATCCGACCGACAGGACTACGACGCGGGCGCTCCCGCCGGTGCGCTGTGCCGTGCGTGGACAAGAAAGCTGCGGGCGGCGGCACTGAGCGGGCCCGGCGGGTATGCGATACCGACCGGCCGTAAGAGAGGCGGGCTGAACGAGCGGACCTCCACCCGGTGATGGAACACCCGGAACACCGAGTCCCGGTATCCGATGAGCGACCCGCGTTCCTCCGTGACACCCGTCCGTGCGGCCGGTCGCTCATCGTTTTCGGCCACGGCCAAGGGGCGCACACCGAGCCGGCCGAACATCGCTTCGAGCTCGGTACGCCGGCCCGTTCCCGGGGGAGGGAGCACCACCCTCAGCCCGCCCAGCATCCGCAGCGGCACCGGGTCGGGCAGCTCCGAGCCCGGTGGCGAGATCAGCACGATCTCGCGGTCCTGGAGGCGGTACGCGGAGAGCTCCTGGTCCACCGGCAGATGGACCAGCCCCAGTTCGGCCCCGCCGTCGACCAGGGCGCGCTCGAGTGCCTCACGGCTGTCGTGCCGGAGCAGCCGTACGTCGATCTCCGGGTGGCGCTCCACGAACGAGGGCACGAGATCGGCGGCGATCACACCGCAGAGGGCAGGCGTCGCGGCCACGTTCACGGTGGCCCGCAGCGCACTCCTGCGGGCCGTGCCGACGTCCTCGATCGCTCCGACGGCGTCGAGGACCGTCCGTGCCAGACGCACGACACGGGTGCCCTCGGCGGTCAGGGTCGCGCGCCTGCCCCGGCGGTCCAGGAGCGTCACGCCGAGATCCCGCTCCAGAGACTGGATGGACCGGGAGAGGGCGGGCTGGGCGATGTAGACGGAGCACGCTGCGGCTGTGATGGAGCGGCAGTCAGCGACGGCGACGAGGTATCGCAGCTGTTGCAGTGTGGGGGTCATGTGCGGACGTTAGCCCTCCGGGTCTGAGCCCTGAAAGAGGCACTCAGGTCAACAAATATCGGGCCCCGTATGAAAACTGACGCACCGTTTGTTGCCATCCATACCTCTGCGGCATGGATGGGCGGATGGGCGTTGACAGTGCCGCCGGGCCGCCGCAGGATGCAACGCGGCATTGCGAAGTTACTGGCCGTTAATCACCTCAGGCACCCGCGCACCCCCCACCTCACCGCCGTCGTGCCCGCTCCCTCGACCGGCCCTGCACGGAACCCAAGGAGAGCCTGTGATCTCTCAGCCTGCCCGGCGTTCCCGCCGCGATCTTGTCGTCGTGGTCAGTCCGTTCGAGGAGCCCCGCCCCCGGATGGTCGCGGCGGCGGAACGAGCGGGAGCACTGGGCATCCTCGATCTCGGCAGGGACCGCGACGTGGCGCGCGCCGCCATGGCCGGACTGAGTGGCCGGTACGGCGTGCGGGTACCGGCCGGCTGCCCGCTCGCCCCGGACGACCTGCCCGCGGCCGTGGACACCGTGCTCCTGACCGAACCCCACTGGCGCGGTGGCACCGGCGCCTGGTCGGAGGGCGGACGGCGCCGGGTGTGGGCCGAGGTGATCAGCCCGGCCGAAGCCGCGGACGCCGTCGTCGCGGGAGCCGACGGCATCGTGGCCAGGGGCCACGAAGGCGGCGGCCGTGTCGGCGAACTGACCACCTTCGTCCTGCTCCAACGCCTGCTCGCCGACCCCCGGTTGACCGTCCCCGTGCACGTCGCAGGGGGCATCGGCCTCCACACCGCGGCAGCCGCCGTCGCCGGCGGGGCCGCAGGAGTCGTCCTGGACACCCAACTCGCCCTGACCACCGAGGGACTGGAAGGACTACCCCGCGCGGTCGCCGACGCGATCCGTGCCATGGACGGCAGCGAAACCACCGTCGTCGCGGGCCATCGTGTCTACACCCGGCCCGATCTCGTGCTTCCCGACGGCGACATCGCCGAGCGGCTCGGTGCGGGAGATCTGTTCGGCGCGCCGTTACCCGTCGGCCAGGAGGGGGCGACGGCCGCCCGCCTTGCCGCGCGCCACCGCACCACCGGCAGTGTCGTCCAGGCGGTCCGGGCGGCGATCACCGGCCACATCGGCGCGGCCGCCCGGACCCGGCCCCTCCTGCCGCGCACCGGTGAGGATCTGCTGCCCGTGGTCCAGGGCCCCATGACCCGGGTCAGCGACCGGTCGGCCTTCGCCTCCGCCGTGGCCGATGCCGGAGGCCTGCCCTTTCTGGCCCTGGCCGTCATGGACGGCCGGGAAGTGCACGCCCTGCTTACCGAGACCGCCAGCCGGCTGACCGGCCGGCCGTGGGGCGTCGGGCTGCTCGGCTTCGCACCGGACGAGCTGCGCCGGGCACAGCTGGAAGCGGTCGCCGCCGTACGCCCGCCCTACGCGATCATCGCGGGCGGCCGGCCCGCCCAGGCCGCACCGCTCGAAGCGGCAGGCACCAGGACGTATCTGCATGTGCCCTCACCGGGCCTGTTGGAGCGCTTCCTCGCCGAGGGTGCCCGGCGCTTCGTCTTCGAGGGCCTCGAATGCGGCGGCCACATCGGTCCGCGCGCCGCATTCCCGCTCTGGGAGGAGCAGATCGAGCGCCTGCTCGCCTTCCCGCACGCGGAGGAACTCGATGTCCTGTTCGCCGGCGGCATCCACGACGAACGCTCCGCCGCCATGGTCGCGGCCGCCGCCGGGCCGCTGGCCGAACGAGGAGCCCGCGTCGGCGTCCTGATGGGCACGGCCTACCTCTTCACCGAGGAGGCCGTCGCCGCCGGTGCCGTCCTGCCCGGATTCCAGCGGGCCGCGCTCGACTGCGACACCACCACACTCCTGCGCACCGCCCCGGGCCACGCCACCCGCTGCGCCACCAGCCCGTACGCCGACACCTTCACCGCCACGGCCGAGCGGCTGCGCGCGGACGGGGCGAGTCCGAACGAGGTCTGGGAGGAGCTGGAGAAACTCAACCTCGGCCGGCTGCGGATCGCCAGCAAGGGCCTGCGCCGCACCGGATCGGAGCACACCCCGGTCGACGAGGACGAACAGCGCGCCGAAGGCCTCTACATGCTCGGGCAGATCGCCACCGCGCGCACGTCCGTCACCACGGTCGCAGCCCTCCACGCCCAGGTGACCGAGGGAGCGACAGCCCTTCTCGCCGAACGCGCCCGGCTGCTCGCGGCCGACGAGGCCGCTCCGGAGACGGAGGAACGGGCGCCGCTGGAGATCGCTGTCGTCGGGATGGCCTGCCGGTATCCCGGTGCGGACGACCTCGCGGGGTACTGGGCCAACATCGTCGCCGGGACCGACGCGGTCACCGAAGTCCCCGCGGACCGCTGGGACACCGCCGCGTATCACGACCCCGACCCGGCGCGGGCGGGGGAGCGGACACCGTCCCGGTGGGGCGGCTTCCTGGGCCCCGCGCCCTTCGACGCCCTCGCGCACGGCATCGCCCCCGCCTCCCTCGGCAGCATCGAGCCGGTCCAACTGCTCGCCCTCGACACAGCGGCACGCGCCCTCGCGGACGCCGGATACGCGCCCGGACGGCATTTCGACCGGTCCCGCACCTCCGTGGTCTTCGGGGCGGAAGCGGGCACCGACCTCGCCGGCGCCTACGGTTTCCGTGCCCTGCACCGCGGCTACCTCGGCGACCTGCCGCCGGGCCTGGACGCCCAACTGCCCAGGCTCACCGAGGACTCCTTCCCCGGAGTGCTCGCGAACGTCATCGCAGGACGCGTCGCCAACCGCCTGGACCTCGGCGGCGCCAACTGCACCATCGACGCCGCCTGTGCCTCCTCGCTCGCCGCCCTCGACCTGGCGTGCAAACAACTCGGCGACGGGGACAGCGACATGGTGCTGTGCGGGGGCGCCGATGTGCACAACAGCATCAACGACTACCTGATGTTCGCGTCCGTACGGGCCCTCTCACCCACCGGCCGGTGCCGGCCCTTCGACGCCTCGGCCGACGGCATCGCCCTCGGTGAAGGCGTCGCCTGCCTCGTCCTCAAACGGCTCGCCGACGCGGAACGCGACGGCGACCGCATCTACGCCGTCGTCCAGGCCGTCGGGGCATCCAGCGACGGCCGGTCCCTCGGTCTGACCGCACCGCGCCCGGAAGGACAGCGCCGGGCCCTGGACCGCGCCTACGCACGAGCCGGAATCGGGCCTGCCGACATCGGTCTGGTGGAGGCGCACGGTACCGGCACGGTGGTGGGTGACAGCGCGGAACTGTCCGTCCTCACGGAGGTCTTCGGCGGAGGGGAGACCGGCTTCTGCTCACTGGGCTCGGTCAAGTCGCAGCTCGGACACACCAAGTGTGCGGCGGGCCTCGCCGGCCTCATCAAGGCGGTGCGGGCCGTGCACTGCGGTGTACGGCCGCCGACGCTGCACCTGACCGGCCCCAACGCCGACTGGACCGCGGAGACCAGCCCCTTCTTCTTCGACACCGAGGCCAGGCCGTGGGCCGTGCCCGCCGGCAGCCGACGGGCCGCCGTCAGCGCCTTCGGCTTCGGCGGCACCAACTACCACGCCGTGCTGACCGGGTACGCGGAGGCCGAGGAGCCCGAGCACGGCCTCGACGTCTGGCCCGCAGAACTCTTCCTGTTCCGCGGAGCCGACCGGCAGGCCGCGGTGCGCGCCGTCGACCGCCTCACCGCCCGCCTGGAACAGAACGACGAGGCCGGGCGCCCCTGGCCGCTGCGCGACCTGGCGGCCGAGGTCTCCACACGGGAGGGCCCGGTCCAGGTCGCTGTCGTCGCGACAGACCTCGACGACCTGGCCGAAAAGCTGTCCCGCGCCCGCGAGTTCACGGCCGGCGACGGAGTGCATGTGCCGCAGGAGGGACGCGAGACCGGCCGGACGGCCTTCCTCTTCCCCGGTCAGGGCAGCCAGCGCCCGGGCATGCTGGGCGACCTCTTCATCGCCTTCCCGCGCCTGCGGTCGGTGCTCCACGACGCGGATCCCCACTGCGTCGCCGCCATGTTCCCGCCCGCCGCGTTCAATGCGGAGGAACGGGAGGCGCAGCGCGCCGCCGTCACCGACACCCGGACGGCACAGCCGGCGCTCGGTCTCACCGGAACAGCGGCCCACCGCCTCCTGACCTCGCTCGGCGTACGCCCGGACTGCACGGCCGGCCACTCCTACGGAGAACTGGTCGCCCTGTGGGCGGCAGGCGCCTACGACACCGCGACCCTGCTGCGGCTCAGCGACCGCCGGGCCGCGGCCATACTCGCCGCGGCGGGGGACGACCCGGGAGCCATGGCCGCCGTACCCTGCGCGCCGCAGGACATCGCGGGACCGCCGGCCGGCTGCGTCGTCGCCAACCACAATGCGCCCAGGCAGAGCGTCATCTCCGGTCCGACCGCGGCGGTGGAGGCCGCGGTCGCCGAGTTGCGGGCGGCCGGCGTGGCCGCCGAACGCATCCCGGTCGCCTGCGCCTTCCACAGCGACGTCGTCGCCGGCGCCGCGGACCTGCTGTCCGCGGAACTCGCGGACGCGACCGTGACCGCCCCCGTCCTGCCGGTCTGGTCCAACACGACCGCCCGCCCCTACGGCACCGAACCCGCCATGGTGCGGGAACTGCTCGCCCGCCAGGTCGCCGAGCCCGTCCGGTTCGTCGACCAGATCGAGGCCATGTACGCGTCCGGCGTGCGGATCTTCGTGGAGGCCGGACCCGGCCGCGTGCTCAGCGGACTGGTGGGCCGCATCCTGGGCGACCGCCCGCACACCGCCGTACCCCTCGACGTCCGCGGCGAACACGGCCTGACGCGGCTGGTCACCGCGCTCGCCGAACTCGCCGCCGCGGGTGTCCCCGTCGACCCGGAACCGCTCTTCCGCGGACGCGCCGCCGCGCTGCCCACGGAGGCACCCCGGCGTCCGGGCTGGCTGGTGGACGGTCATCTCGTACGGACCGCGGAGGGTGTGCCGGTGGCAGGAGGGTTGCAGCCCGCTCGACAGGTGGAGGCGTCGGTCCCGGCAGCAGCAGACGACCGCCGCGAGGAGGCGGTCCTGGAGTACCTGCGCGGAGCGCGGGAGCTGGTCGCGGCCCAACGGGACGTTCTGCTCGGCTACTTGGAGGCGAGTGGCGCCGCTTCGTCACCGGGCCGCGAGGCGGCACCCCGGGAGTTCGCGCCGCAGGACATCGTGGAGGAGCCGGCACCCGACAGGCCCGCGGTGGACGAGGACCGGGCTCTGACACCCGCTCAGCTCCTGGACGCCGTACTGGAGATCATCCACATCCGTACCGGCTATCCGCGCGAGATGCTCGACCCGGCTCTCGATCTGGAGGCCGACCTCTCGGTGGACTCCATCAAGCGTGTGGAGATCATCGGGGCACTGGCCGACCGGATCGGGCTGCCGTCCGGGACCGACGGCGCCGAGGAGTCGGCGGTCGAGGAACTCGCCCGCATCAAGACGATCAGCGGCATCGTCGACTGGATCGTGGCCCGCGGTACGACCACGACCGGGCACGGTACGACGGTGGCCGAAGGGGCCGTGATCACGGCCGAACCGGTCCCGGCAGCCGGTCCGGCAGCCGGACCTGACACCGGTCCGGTCGGCGGCGCGGAGCTGACACGCCCCGCGGCCGCCCCCGTCCCTCTGACCAGGCTGCTGGTCGAGGTCGCCGCCGTGGAGCCGCCCGCGACCCGGGACCCGGCCGAGGCCCTGGCAGGGCGGCAGTTCGTCGTCGTCGACGACGGCCTGGGTGTTGCCGTCGCCCTCGCGGCGGCACTGGAGGCGCAGGGCGCGGAGGTGCGCACCGTGCACCCGGACCGGATGGCCGATGCCGCAGGCTGCGACGGCGTCGTCGACCTCAGCGCACTGCGCCCGGCGCCCGCCCCCGTCCTGCCGGAAGGCTTCCGCGCCCTGCGGGAAACCCTGGTGGCCGGGACGCGCCAGTTGCTGCTCGTCACCGGCTGCGGAGGAGCGTTCGGCAGGGGTGCCCCACCCGCGGACGCGGACGACGGCCTGCTGTCCCAGGCAATGCCCGAGGCCACGGACCCCATCCCCGGGGCAGGCCTGTACGGCTTCGCCCGCTCCGCCGCGATCGAGTATCCGGGCGCGGAGATCCGGGCCGTGGACATCGACCCCAAGGACCGTCCCGAGCGGATCGCCTCGCATCTGATCGCCGAACTGTGCTCCCCGGACGAGCCCGTCGCGGTCGGCTACACCAACGGCACCCGCAATGTGCTGCGTACCGTCCCCGTACCGCTGCCCGGCGGCGGACGGCTGCCCCTGTCACTGAGCCGCGACTCCGTCGTCCTGCTCACCGGGGGAGCCCGAGGGATCACCGCCCGCACCGCCCTCGGCCTGGCGGACGCCACCGGCTGCCACATCGAACTCATCGGCCGTACGCCACCGCCCGACGACGTGGAGGATCCGGCACTCGCCCACGCCCTTGACCGGGTCGCGCTGCGTGCGGCGCTCGTCCACCAGGGACTGCGTACACCCGCCGACATCGAAGCGGCCGCAACCCGGGTCCTCGCCGCACGGGAGGTCCGGGCCACCCTGGACGCCCTGAGGCGCGTCGCGGCCTCCGTGCGCTACCACGCGGCGGATGTCACCGATCCGCAGGCCGTGCACGCGGTCGTCCGTGACGTACGCGCCCGCCATGGCCGGCTCGACGGCATCGTGCACGGAGCCGGAACCATCGAGGACAGGCTGCTGTGCGACAAGGACCCGGTCTCCTTCGCCCGGGTCTTCGGCACCAAGGTCGACGGCGCACGTCACCTCGCCGACGCCGCGGCCGACCACGGGGACGCCCCCGCACCGGAGTTCCTCGTCCTCTTCGGCAGCGTCGCCGGCGTCTTCGGCAACCGCGGCCAGGCGGACTACGCGGCCGCCAACGACGCCCTGGACACACTCGCCACCACCCCGGCCTGGTCGCGCCGCTTCCCCGGGCGGGTCCTCGCCGTCGACTGGGGCCCCTGGGCTGCCGAGGCCGGCGGCATGGTGACTCCCGAGCTGGAGCGGATGTACGCGAGCCGGGGAATCCCGCTGATCGACCCCGACGGCGGCACGGACGCGTTCCTCGCCGAGCTGGCACACGGCACGACGGGCCAGGTCGTGCTGCTGGCCGAGCAGCCCGGCAACGGGTTCGGAGGCCGGCCGTGACCGACCCGGGCCGCGGCCCGCGGCCCACCGACGCCGCGATCGTCGGGATGGGCGCGGTCTTTCCCGGCGCGGGCGACCTCGCCGCGTACCGCCGCAATCTCTACACGGGCACGGACGCCATCACCGACGTACCGCCCGGGCGCTGGGACCCGGAGGTGTACTACGACCCGCACGGCAGCGAAGGCCCGGCGCGCAGCGACCGCTTCTACTGCCGGCGCGGCGGCTTCATCGACGAGCTGACGGCCTTCGACCCGACCCGCTACGGCATCATGCCCGCGGCCGTGGCGGGAGCGGAGCCCGACCAGCTGCTGGCGCTGCGCGTGATCGCCGAAGCCGTCGCCGACGCCGGAGGAGAGGAGGTGCTTCCCGACGACCGTTCCCGGATCGGTGTGATCCTCGGCCGCGGCGGCTTCATGGGGGTCGCCACCGCTCGTCTCGACCAACGGGTCCGTACCGCACACCAGTTGGCGACGACCCTGCGCGAACTGGCTCCGGAACTCGGCGAGGACCGGATCACCGCGGTCCGCGATGCCTTCCAGGCGGGCCTCGGACCTGAGCGGCCCGAGGCGTCGATCGGCCTCGTCCCCAGCTTCACGGCCGCCCGGACCGCCAACCGTCTCGACTTCCGCGGCCCCGCTTACACCCTCGACGCCGCATGCGCCTCCTCCCTGCTCGCGGTCGAGCAGGGGGCGGGGCTGCTCGCGGCCGGGAGCTGTGACCTGGTCGTGGCGGGGGCCGTGCACCACTGCCACATCGCCACGTTGTGGAGCGTCTTCACCCAGTTACGGGCGCTGAGCCCCAGCCAGCACATCCGCCCCTTCGACCGCCGCGCCGACGGCACCCTGCTCTCCGAGGGCACCGGAGTGGTCCTGCTGAAGCGGCTCGCCGACGCCGAACGGGACGGCGACCGTGTCTATGCCGTCGTCCGAGGTGCCGGTGTGGCGGGCGACGGACGAGCGGCGAGCCTGATGAGCCCTCTTGTGGACGGACAGGTCCGCGCACTGGAACTCGCCTGGCGGCAGAGCGGCCTGGACCCGACCGCCCCCGACGCACTCGGCCTGCTCGAAGCTCACGGCACCGGCACCCCGGTGGGCGACGAGGCCGAACTCGCCACCCTGGGCCGGGTGTTCGGGCAGCGGGAGGCGGGTGGCGAACCCGTCGCGATGGGCTCGGTGAAGTCGATGCTCGGACACACCATGCAGGCGTCCGGGATGGCGGGCCTGATCAAGGCCGTACTCGCCGTGCACGACGGGACCCTGCCGCCGACCCTCCATGTGGACGATCCGCACGAAGGGTTCGCCCGGACGCGGATGCGCCCGGTCACGGTGGCAGAGCCGTGGGAGCGTGGCCGGGCACCGCGTCGGGCGGGTGTGAACGCGTTCGGCTTCGGCGGTATCAACGCGCATGTGGTGGTGGAAGAAGCACCGGGGGTGAGGGCGTCCGGCGCTGTGGGACCGTGGCCCGCGGGTGCGGGTGCGGAGGTTTCCCGTGCCGTGCCGCCGTCGCCCGTCGCGGTCATGGGTGTCAGCGATGTCACTGATGTCACTGATGTCACTGATGTCACCGATGTCGCCGGGGTCTCCGAGGAGGTGCTGCTGCTCTCGGGCGCCGGGCCGGAGGAGCTGGCCGCCTCCCTCGCGCGGTACCCGGATCCTGCGGTCGATCCGACGGCCGAGTCCCGCGGCGGGCCGTGCCGGCTCGCCGTCCTCGGGCCCACGCCGAAGCGCCTGGCCCTGGCCGCATCGGTCATCGCCAGAGGACGGCCGTGGCGCGGCCGGGGCGGCGTGTGGTTCACGCCGGACCCGCTGCTCGCGTCCGACGACGCCCGGCTGGCGTTCGTCTTTCCCGGTCTGGAGCCGGACCTCGTACCCGACGTGGACGACGTCGCCGAACTGCTCCGGCTGCCGAAGCCCACCCTGACCGGCGGCGGCACACTGGTGGAACGGGCCGTCGACGCCATCGCCACGGGCCGGTTCTTCTCCCGCGTCCTGCCCGAACTCGGCATCCGGCCCGACCTGTTGGCGGGACACAGCCTGGGGGAGTGGACCGCCATGGTGGCCGCGGGCATGTATCCGCAGCAGGCGGTCGACACCTTCATCGACTCCCTCAGGCCCGGAGATCTCGACGTGCCCGACCTCGTGTACGCGGCGCTCGGCTGCGGGGCGCGACAGGCCGCCGAGGCGCTGCGGGGGCTCGACCGCATCGCGGTCAGTCATGACAACTGCCCCCACCAGTCGGTGCTGTGCGGGGAACCCGGCCCGGTGGCCGGGGCGCTGGCCCGTCTGGCCGACCAGGGGGTGCTCGCGCAGGAGCTGCCGTTCCGGTCGGGCTTCCACACACCGATGTGGGCGCCGTATCTCGACCAGGTGCGCGCCGCGTTCGGCAGACTGCCGTTGCGGCCGCCGACCGTACCGGTCTGGTCGGCGACGACCGTCTCGCCGTACCCGGATGCCGATCACGAGATCCGCGACGTGGTGCTGCGACACCTCCTGGAGCCGGTGCGCTTCCGGGAGTTGACGTCACGGCTGTATGCCGAGGGGGTGCGCGGCTTCGTCCAGCTGGGCCCCGGCAGCCTCCCCGGCTTTGTGGGGGACACCCTCCACGGTCAGAGCCATCTGGCCGTCCCGGCGGGCGCCGCCCCGGGTGAGGGGGTTGCCCAACTGCGGAGCCTGGCAGCGGCGTTGTGGACGGAGGGTCTGCAGCCGCACTGGGAACGACTGCTGGAGCGCCGCCCGCCCTCGCTCCGCCCCGCGCGGGTGCCGCCCTCCATGGCCCCGGACGGGACGCCGCCGCGCCCGGCTGCCGCCGAGGCCGGCGGACTGCGGCTCGACCTGGGTTCGCCTCTCGTGCGCCTCGACGGCAAAACGCCTTCGCTCACCCTCGGCACCGGCCGTGCGAGGACCACCGTCGACCGCCCGGTGCTGCTGTCGGCCCTGGACGCGGTGCTCGACGAGACGGAGAACGCCGTACGGAGTGTGGCCGACGCGTGGCGCTCGACGGCCGCACCCGCACGATCCGCGGCTCGCGAGGCAGCCGCACCCTCCCGCCCCGAGGCCCGCGAGGCAGCCGCACTCTCCCGCCCCGAGGCCCGCGAGGCAGCCGCACCCTCCCGCCCCGAGGCCCGCGAGGCCACTGCACCCAAGACCCGAGCGACCGCGGTTCCGTCTCCCGCCCGCCGGACCCGGCGGCAGCTCTCCCTGGAGACGATGCCGTACGTCCGCGACCACTGCGTCTACCTCCAGCCCGACGACTGGCCCGAACCCGCCGACCGGTTCCCCGTCGTCCCCATGACCACCCTGCTGGAGCTGGCCGCCGACGCCGCCCGCGAGGCCGTGCCGGGACGGCCCGTGACCGGATTCGAGGACGTACGCGCCCTGCGCTGGCTCTGTGTCGCGCCGCCCGTGGACGCCGAGATCACCGCGACACCCTCTGCCGGGGCGGATGGTGCGCGCGTACGCGTGGAGATCGGCGGCAGCGCGGCCGTCACGGTCGTCCTGGCCGACCGCCACCCCTGCGCACCGGCCCCCGACCGCTCGCCGCTGACCCGCGAGGGACCGCCTCCCGTCAGCGCCGAGGCGCTCTACCGCGACCGGTGGATGTTCCACGGGCCGGCCTTCGCCGGCGTCCACCGCGTCGACGCGGTCGCCGACGACGGCATCCGCGGCGTGCTGCGGGCCCTGCCCGCGCCGGGTGCGCTGCTCGATGCCGCGGGACAACTCCTCGGTCACTGGATGCAGTTGCGACTCCCCGAGGACCGGCTCGTCTTCCCGGCGTCGCTGGAGCGGATCCACCTGCACGGTCCCGCACCCCGCGAAGGTGCACTGCTCGGTGCCACGGCGCGGATCCGAGCCGTACGACCGGACTCCGTACGCGGGGATGTGGAACTCACCGCCGGTGACGGCAGTGTGTGGGCCCGCCTGGAGGGTTGGACGTACCGGCGCTTCGCGGCCGACGAGCGGGTGTGGCCGATGAAGTTCACCCCGGAGATCTGCGGCATCGGCGAGCCGCAGCCCGGCGGCTGGTGTCTGGCCCAACGCCGCTGGAGCGACCCGGCGTCGCAGGAACTGGTCATGCGCCGCTATCTGGGGGCGGACGAGCGCGCCGTGTACGAGGGGCGTCCTCCGCGCACCCGCTCGGCGTGGCTGCTCGGGCGGATCGCCGCCAAGGACGCCGTACGGCAGGCCCTGTGGGACGCCGGCGCGGGACCGCTCTTCCCCGTGGAGATTCCCATCGGCAACGATCCGCTCGGCCGGCCCGTCCCCGAGGGCCCCCTCGCCGCCGGTCTGCACCTCTCCCTCGCGCACAAGGACCGGATGGCGGTCGCCTGCGTCCACGCCGGCAGTGCCGTCGGCATCGACATCGAGGCCGTCACGGACGACCCGGACGCCCTGAGCCGGATCGCGCTCACCGCCGACGAGCGGCGGCTCGCCGACGACCTCGCGAGGAGGGACGGGATCGGCCGTGCGCAGGCGACCACCGTGCTCTGGTGCGCCAAGGAGGCCGCGGCCAAGGCGGAGGGCAGCGGGCTCGGCGGCCGCCCCCGGCAGTGGACCGTCGCCGAGGGACCTGCCGGACTGCGGGTGAGCTGCCCCGAGGGCAGCGGCCACACCGTCCGCACCACCACCGTCCTCGGACCATCCGAGCCGGACCGCGCCCCCGAGACGTTCGTCGTCGCGTGGACGGTGCCGGCGCCCACCCCCACCCACCGAGTCACCCCCACCCCCACGGAGGCCGGCCATGGCATCTGACCCCACCGCCGAACGCATACTCGCCGAGATCACCGCCATGCTCGTCGAGACCGTGGGCGACGACTTCCTGCTGGAGGAGGAGGTCACCGCGGACACCACGTTCAACGAGGATCTGGCCCTGGAGAGCATCGAGTTCGTCGCCTTCGCCGAGTTGCTTCAGCAGCGCTACGGCACGGCCGTGGACCTCATGGCCTTCCTGGCCGAGAAGGACATGGAGGAGATCCTGGCGATGACGGTGGGCGATCTGGTGGCCCACATCGCCGGCAGGCTGCCCACGACACCGGCCCCGGTCGTCTGAGCCGGCATGCCCCTCGTCCACGCCAACTCCCTGCGCTTCCACGTCCACCGGCCGCCCGGCGACCGTACCGGCGCGACCGCCGTCTTCCTCCACGGCCTGGTCGTGGACAACCTCTCCAGCTTCTACGCCACCCTCGCGGTCCCCGCCGCCCAGGCCGGCCACGACATCGTCCTGTACGACCTGCGCGGCCACGGCCGCTCCGAACGCCCGCCCACCGGCTACGACATCGCCACCGCCGTGCAGGACCTGACGGCGGTGCTCACCGCCCTCGGCCTCGACGAGCGTCCGGTCCACCTCATCGGCAACAGCTACGGCGGCACGATCGCCCTGCACACCGCTCTCGCTCGCCCCGACCTCGTTGCCGGACTCGTCCTGGTGGAGGCCCCGCTGACCGGACCCTGGATCGAGAACATGCTCGACACGCTGTCCGTCGCGGCCCTCGCCCTGGAAGGGAGCCAGGTCCCGCAGGAACTCTCCTCCATCGGCGCGCGCAAAGCCGCGCGGCTGACCGCCACCGCCGACGAACTCCTCAATCGCACCAGCATGATCGACGACATCGCCGCGAGCCGGCCCTTCACACCCGAGGACTTCGCCCGCGTGCACTGCCCGGTCCTCGCCGTCTGTGGTGAACACTCCGAACTCGTCCCCGGCGCACGCGAATTGGTCCACCACGCTCCCGACTGCACGCTGCGCATCCTGCCGGGCCTCGGTCACGACGTCCTTCAAGGAGGCACCGACGACCTCCGGCACGCCGTGCTCGGCCGACTCGCCGAAGCGGCCGGTCCGCGGGAGAGGCGACACGCCGACGCTCGGGACGCGGTGGTCGTATGAAGGTTCTCTTCGTCGTCCCGCCACTGGCCGGGCACATCAACCCGACGGTCGCCGTCGCCGCCGAACTCGCCGCACGCGGTCACCAGGTCGCCTGGACCGGACCGGCCGAAGTCCTGCCCCGGCTGCTGCCGGCGGACGCGCGGCTCTTCCCGTCCGGAGACCGCCCCGGCCCCCGCGGCTACGGCGCGCTGCATACACACTGGCGCGATCTGCGGGGAGTCGCCGCGCTCCGCTTCCTGTGGTCGGAGGCGCTCATCCCGCTCGCCCACACCATGATTCCCGGAGTCGAGGCGGCGGTCGACTCCTACGCTCCCGACGTCCTGGTCGTCGACCAGCAGGCACTCGCCGGAGCGGTGGTCGCCGAGCGGCGGGGGCTGCCCTGGGCGACGTCGGCGACGACATCGGCCGAATTCACCCGGCCCTTCGCGGGATTCCCCAAGGTGGCCGACTGGGTGATGGATCAGCTGGCCGGACTGCTCGCGGACTGCGGGTCGCCCCCCGGCTGGGACCCCCGTTTCTCCGACCGTCTGGTCCTCGTCTTCTCCACCCTCGAACTGGTCGGTGAGTACGCGTCCCACCCCGGGCACTTCGCCTTCGTCGGCCCTGCCCTGAGCGCTCGCCCCTCCGACGGCTCCGCCTTCCCGTGGCAGCGGCTCGACCCCCTGCGACGCCGGGTCCTGGTGTCGCTCGGCACCCTCAACGGCGAGGCGGGCGGCCGTTTCTACGCCGCTGTCCTCCAGGCAGCCGAACAGCTCGCCGACCGGGCGCAGTTGATCCTCGCGGCCCCGTCCGATGCCGTCGGCGTGGTTCCCGGGCACGTCCTGCACCAGGAACGCGTACCCCAACTCCCCTTGCTGCCCCACCTCGACGCCGTGGTCTCCCACGGCGGCCACAACACCGTGTGCGAATCCCTCGCGTACGGACTGCCCCTGGTCGTCGCCCCGATCCGGGACGACCAGCCGATCGTCGCCGAGCAGGTCACCGCCGCCGGAGCAGGCCTGCGGGTCCGCTTCGGCCGGCCCCGCGCGGCCGAGCTCCACGACGCCATCGCCGCCGTACTCGACAACCCCGCCCACCGCGGGGCAGCCCGCCGTATCCAGGCATCGTTCGCCGCCGCGGGCGGTGCCGCGGCCGCGGCCGACCGGTTGGAGAAACTCCTATGACACCGTCCCCGACCGACATTCCGTGGGCCGCCGTCGTCGCCCTGGCCGGGCTGACAGCAGGCACCGTGCGCGCCCGCCGAAGGCTGCGCACCCTGCCCGTACTGGACCCGCTCGCTCCCACGAACGGCACGTTCCCGTCCGGTGAATGGCATCTGATCACAGCCCGCGGGGTCGACGTCGACGCGGCGACCCTGCGCGCCGCGGTCGCCCACGCCGAGCGGGCCGGCCTCCAGGTCGTCGACCTGATACCCGGCAGACTCGACACGGAACGGGCCCTGAGCCTGCTCCGCCTCCTCGACCGCAGCGCCGCCCGCTACGACCGCACCGCCGACGGCCGCGGAGCGGGACACGCCCTCCTCGTCGCCGAGGACGTCCTGCGCCGGTCGGGGATCGACGACGGCACCGGCATCGCCCGTGAACCCGCCGAACTGCACACGCTGCTGGGGCGTCTGAAGGAGTACGCCCCCGCCGGCACCGGAGTCGCCATCGCGCCCGGCCTGACCGTCCCGCCGCCCGACCCTTCCCGCAGGGGCGCGGAGCTGCGCGCACAGGGGCTGCCCACCGGCCTGCTGACCATCGCCCAACTGGCCGGTCTCGGGCTCCTGGTGCGCGCCGCTGTCGCGGACGGCGGGTGGGGAGCCACGGCCGCCGCCCTGTACTGGCTGCAGCCGGCTCTGGTCCTCGGCGGGCCGCAGCGACCGCTTCGCCCGGCCGACCTCCTCGGTGCGACCGCGGCTCGACCCTTCAAGTCCCTTGCCTCCGCGGTCCGTACGGCCGCCGACGAGCGTTCCGGATCCGGTGCGGCCACCGCCGAACTGGAGGCGCTGCGACCCGTCTACGCCGCCGAACTCAAGGCGGGCACCGACCGGTTCTTCGAGCCCCGGCGCCTCGACTGCCCCTGGTGCGGCTCGACCGAGCTCTCCGTCCGCATCCGCGTCCCCGACCTGCTCCAGGGCAAACCGGGCCGCTTCACCCTCGAGCAGTGCGGCGACTGCGGACACGTCTTCCAGAATCCCCGCCTCTCCCTGGACGGACTCGACTTCTACTACCGCGACTTCTACGAGGGCCTCGGAGTCTCGGGCGCCGCCCAGGTGTTCGGCACCATGGGCCGTTCCTACCGGGCACGCGCCGCGATGCTCCAGCCGTTCGGGACTCCCACCGCATGGCTCGACGTGGGCACCGGTCACGGCCACTTCTGCGACAGCGCACGCGACGTCTGGCCCGGCACCCGTTTCGACGGCCTGGACATGAGCCCCGCGGTGCGCGAGGCGGAGGTACGGGGCTGGGTCGCCGCCGCCCACCAGGGCCAGTTCCCCGAACTCGCCACCGGCCTCATCGACCGCTACGACACCGTCAGCATGTTCCACTACCTCGAACACACCCGTGAACCGCTCGCCGAACTCGACGCGGCAGCGGCCGTCCTGCCCCCCGGCGGCCATCTGATCATCGAGCTCCCGGACCCCGAGTCCCGGCTCTCCCGGGTGCTCGGCCCGCACTGGCTGCCGTGGTTCCAGCCCCAGCACCAGCACCTCATCCCGATCGGCAACCTCCGCAAGGCGCTGGAGAGCCGCGGTTTCACGGTGCTGGCAGAAGAACACGGCGCCGCGCACCAGTCCTGCGACTTCGTCGGGGCCGTCCTGCTGACCGCGAACCGGCTCGCCCCCCATCCGTACGCCCCGTGGGGCGAGGGCACCGCGACCCGCAGGAAGCGTGTCGTCCGCGCCGCCGTGCACACCGCCGCGCTGCCGTGCTTCGCCGTCGCGGCCGGTCTCGACGCCGCCCGTGCGGCAGTCGCCCGGCGCACCGAGGGCGGCAACGCGTACCGGCTGCTGGCCCGCAAGACACCGGAGGCGGGGTGACGGACACCGGAAGCCGCACGGGCGGTGGAGCGGGGACGGGCACCGTGCCGAGCGTGCCGGACATCGCGCGCCGGCACACCGCCGACCCGCTCTTCCGCCTGGTGGCCTTCGCCCTCGAATCCGCTCACGGTCGTCCGCCGGCCACGGTGTGGAGCGCCCCGCACGCCTTCCACCTCGCGGCGCGCAACACCGTCGCGGCCGCGGGCTGGCCGGTGGCGGCGGCCGCGGCACCACGCGACGACGGTCTGGTGCGGCTGAGTTCGCTGGCCCACCCGGCGCAGAGCTGCGAGTTCCCTCTCACCGGGCCCTCGTCGTCGCACCCCGAGTGGGCGGCCCGCAGCTACGCGCTGTTGCGCACCATGGCTCGTGCCGGATACGGCCGGGGCGGCGCCGATCTGCACATCCACTCCACGCTGACGCCGGCGACAGGGCTCTCCAGCACCGAACCGCTGGAGTGCGCGGTGGCGCTTGCGATCGCCGAACTGCACACCACCCGCGCCGGAACGCGTCCGCCGCGAGGGCGCCTCGCGTCCCTGGCGAGGTCCGCGTCCCCGGAAGGCGACGCGGCGCTGCGCGAGGCCGTCCTGTTCGGCCGCCCCGGCCGGGCGCTGGTGCTCGAAGGCGGCCGCAGACGCCGGATCGACTTCGACCCTCCCGCCCAGGGGGCCAGGATGATGCTGCTGGTGACCCGAGGTGAGGGCCTCGGCGCCGACGACGTCCGACGGGCGCAGGAGTGTGCCCGTCGGACCGGAGCCCTGGCCGCCTGGCGACCGGGCCGGGGTCCTGGACGGAGCATGCTTGTGCTGCTGCCGCAGGACCGGCTGACACCCATGCGTACCGCGGTGGCGCAGGAGTTCCGGTCCGCCGGTCTGCCGGTGCCGCGCTTCCTGAACATCGCGGTGGCGGGCCCGGCCCGCCGCGAGGACTGAAAGGGCTGTCGCCGACTGAGTCGTACCGTGCCGAGGGGGAGCGGGGAGCCTGCGGAGAGCTTCCCGCCCCTATGACGAACCGGCCGCCCACCTGACCCGGCCGCGATGTCAGTGGTGCCTGCGATGGTGTGAGACATGGACGAGTTGATGCGTGGCCGGGTGTACGGCGCTGACCATGACGATCCCGATCCGGGCCCGCAGCCCGGGCACGTCTATCGCGAGCTGGTCGGCGGGCCGCTGGACGGGCTGCTGCTGGATGTCACCGACTGGCCCGCGGCACAACTGGCGGAGGGGGCCGCGCTGCCCACCGAGCTCGGTTCCTTCGGGCCCGGCGGTCGTGCGGCGTACGGCCCGCGGGCCGGTGACCCACGGCGCTGGGACTGGACGGGCGACGTCCGCTGACCCCACCCGCACACCACCCCGCGTCCCGCGCCCCGACCCACCCGAGGGGGCGGCCGGTCATCGCCGCAGGGCGGACCGTAGACTCTGTTCCCGCTTCCGGCCGCCGGCGGGAAGCGGGAAGCCGCTCGAAGGAAGGACCTCACGACCGTGAGCACCGCGGACCGATCAGACGCCCCCATCTACGCAGAGCTCGTCGACGAGCGAGGGGACGTCCCGGCCGAAGCACGCAGAACGGCCGAGCAGGCCCAGCAGCAGCTCGAGCAGACGATGAACTTCCGCGCCCGGGCGCACGGCTACAGCTGAGGCACTCGCCGCAGACGGGCGACGGGTCGCCCGCGCCGCAGCGCGTACCGTCCGCAGCGGCGCAACTGCCCGGGCAGCCCGTTGGCCCGCTGCCCGCCGTGGGTGATGAACGCGTTCACCGGCGTCAGCGGATCGGCGCCCATGGTCCTCGCCAGCAGGACGCCGGCGGCCAGCGGCAACAGGACGCCGACCAGGGCGGCCCCGGTGACGGAGACGTGCTGGAGGCGGGGGCGGCGGGCCGCATCAGGTGTCATGGCCGCTATTCGACCAGCTCGGAAGACGGCGGGTATCGGCTCGGATACTCAGCCGGACGCGCCCCACATACTCACCTCCGCCACGGCATGACCCAGGAGGTCAGACGGCATCCCAGGGCACTGCTGCGTACGCCGCGGTGACGCCGGCCATGAACTCCCGGGCGACCGGGAACTCGACGTCGTCGATCCGGCCCACGGGGCTGATGCCGTGGGAGTTGGTGACGAACGCGGCGCGATAGCGGGGCAGATCGGCGAGGGTGACTGCTCGGCGGACCGACGGCAGCCGTGGCTCCAGCAGTGCCATCGTCATCCCGCGCAGGCAGGGCGCGTCGGGCCAGACGACGTGCTCGCCGTCCCAGAAAGCGATGTTGGTGATGGCGCCCTCGGTGACCAGGCCCTCGGGGGTGGTCAGCAGCGCTTCGTCGGCGCCCTCGGCCTCGGCCTCGTCCAGGGCTCGGTTCTGCACTGCTCCGTCGAGATGCTTGATCCGCGGAGTGCGGCGGACGTACGGCACCGAGATCAGGCGCAAGGGCCCGGTCGCTGCGACCTGGGGCTCTCGCACCGTGACCTTCAGCGTCGCCCGGCTGTCGCCGTCCGGCCAGTGGACATGGACCCGCACGGACGCGTCAGCGCGTCCCGAGGCGGCGAGCGCCTGCCGGATCTCCGCCCGCACCCGCTCGCCGTCCAGGCCTGCCCGGCCGAGATACTCCCGGGTCGCCGCGTCCAGACGCTCGAGATGGAGCGCCAGGCCCCGCACCCGGCCGTCACGCACCTGCATGGCGGTGAAGTGACCGGGACCGGTGAGCGCGGGCGCCGCCAGTGCGGAGTCGACGGCAGGCACCCCGTTGATCTCTGTGTACGTGGTCTCTGCGCAGGTCAAGCGATCACCCTCGACGCGGGTTCGGCGGATTCGTCGGGCACGGCCGCTGGAACCGACACCCGCGCGCCGTGCGAAACGGTGCGGGGCGTCGGGATGCCGTGGCCAGGGCGGGTCAGTGACGCAGGAAAGCGTCTCCGTGGGTGTTCACATAGGCCTCGAGCGCGGTGAGCGCGTCCTGGGTGGCCTGCGGGCTGCCGCTGCCACGGCGCTCCGCGTAGTACGCGGCGCCGAGCTTCTTCAGCAGGTCACCGCCGGCCTTCTGCTGCTGCACATCGTCGACCTTCTGCTTGCCCTGCTGCAGCGCGGACTGCGCCTGCTCCTTGGCTCGGTCGAGGAACCCGGCCATGTCTGCCTCCTGAGGATCAGTAGTACCTACTGGCACAACGTGATCAGTACCGCCCGGGTTCCGCAGTGGCGTGATGCGTCGCCGTTCCACCCGAACGGACCCGTCGACGCGGCCTGCCGACCACCTGCCGACCACCTGCCGATCCGGGCTGCCGTCCGGGCTGGGGGAGCCCTCCTGGTCCGTGCACGTGCGCCCGCTGCTGATCCCTCCCGCCGTACCCGCGATCGTTGTTACGGTTCGCCGATGCCTGACTCTTCGCGCGACTCGGCCGACGGTGCCGGCTGGGGTACCAAGGAACGCGGCTCGTACAAGGAGTTGATGCCGCCGCACGTCGAAAAGCTCTCCTGGTTCAACCCGAGGACGCTCTGGCCGGCCCGGAACGGCGTCCTGGCCTCCTGGTTCGGCGACCCCACCAACGACCACCGGCAACGCTGGGTGGAACGCATGGCAGTTGACGGCGCCCCCGCCGACCTGGTGATCCGGCGCGACGACCCCGATCACTTCTCCTTCATGCTCATCGCCGACACCGGTGAGGGAGACGACCCGCAGTACGCGGTGGTCCCGGGCTTTCTGGCGGCGAGCCGGGGAACGCGCTTCGCCGTGCTGGCCAGCGATGTCGTGTACCCGGTCGGCGACGCCGACGAGTACGGCGCGAAGTTCTTCCGTCCCTACAAGGACTATCCGGCGCCCATCTACGCCGTGCCCGGCAACCACGACTGGTACGACGGCATCAACGGCTTCATGCGGGTCTTCTGCGACGCCCCGGCCCTGCCGCAGGACGCCGTCCCGCGGCCGCGGCCTCTCAGCCGGGCGTGGCTGCGCTCCCTTCTGTGGCGGAAACCGCGGACTCCCGACGAGCAACGCCTCGCCGAGGCACGGCAGTTGCGGTCGGCGCCGACCCAGCGGGCCGTCCAGCCGGGCCCGTACTGGGCCGTTGACGCCGGGCCCGTGCGCGTCATAGGGATAGACACCGGCCTGCTGGGCGGGATCGACGCCGAGCAGGGCCGCTGGCTGCGTGAGGTCTCGCGGGGCGACACCCCCAAGATTCTGGTGACGGGCTCGCCGCTCTATGTGGACGCCGAGCACGAGCCGTGCCCGATCGAGGGCGGCGGGACGGTCGACGACATCGTCAGGAACCCCGCGCACCACTATGTCGCCGCGATCGGCGGCGACATACACAACTACCAGCGCTACCCGGTGAACGTGGACGGCCGCACCATCCAGTATGTGGTGGCCGGTGGCGGGGGCGCGTTCATGCACGCCACGCACACCATTCCGCGGGTCTCCGTCGCCCAGGTCACCGAGGACGACTTCCGCTGCTACCCGCTGCGCGGTGACTCGCTCGCGTTCTACAGCAGGCTGTACGGCCGCAGACTGCGCATGCGCCGCTTCTTCGACCTCAGCGAGGCGCAGGCCGCTGCGGTCGTCGCCCATCGCCTCGGCATCCGCCCGACCCGGGCCGCCGGGCCCCCGGCGCGCGTGACCCTCCGCACCCGCGTCGTGGCGTCCCTGCTGGGTGCCGGCAGCCGCCCCCGGCGCGCGTCGTGGCTGCGCCTCCCGGTCCGCAAGACCTACACGCAGCTGTTCTCGCCCGGCTCGGCGACGTACAGCCCTCCGTTCTTCAAGTGCTTCCTGCGACTGGACGTCACCCCGGAATCGGTTCGTCTTCGCTGCTTCTCCGCGACCGGGAACCGGGAAGCCGAACTCGACCCGCCGGTGGAGGACGATGTGACGATCCCGCTGATCTGACCGACCTCCGACCCGACCAGCCCCATCCGGCCGTGTGCCGCCCGACAGGAGAACCCCATGCCTTTCGCCGATGAACTCATCGGGCGGACCACGGCCGAAGCCCTCACGAACGCCGTGCGGGCCGCGGCCCCCGACGCGCCCCTCAAGGCCCTGCGCGCCGCGACCTCCGCGCTCGACCCGCTGTCGCTGCGGGAGCGCAGCGATCTGCTGCGCGACGCGTTGATCGAGGATCTGCCGGGCGACTACGCGGCCTTCGCCCGGACCGTACGAGCCGCCCGCGACAGCGACCCCGAGTTCAGCGGCTGGCTGATCTGGCCCGTCACCAGCGCCGTCGCGGCGAAGGCGGTCGACGAAGGAACGGACGAGGCCTTCGACGACGGCCTGCGGCTGCTGGCCGAGCTGACCTCACGGCTCACCTCGGAATTCGCCATCCGCCGGCTCCTCAACCACGACCTCGACCGCGCACTGGAAGCCGTCGCGACGTGGACGGCGTCGGACGACGCCGACGTACGCCGCCTCGCCTCGGAAGGAACAAGACCCTTCCTGCCCTGGTCCACCCGCGTCCCACGCATCCTGGCCGAACCCCGCGCGACCCTGCCCGTCATCAACGCCCTCTACCGCGACGAGAGCGAGTACGTACGGCGCTCCGTCGCCAACCATCTGAACGACCTCAGCCGCCGGCAGCCCGACCTCGTGGTGGAAACGGCGGCCGCCTGGCTCGCCGACCCGGACGACAACACCGAACGCGTGGTCCGCCACGGGCTGCGCACCCTCGTCAAGAAGGGCCACCCCGGGGCGCTCGGTCTCCTGGGCTTCGCCCCGGCGGCCATCGAGGTGACCGGTCCCCGCCTGGCGGCCGACGGCATCGCGTTCGGCGGCACCCTCAGCTTCACCGCGACGATCCGCAACACCGGCCCGGAGCCGGCGCGGCTCGCGGTCGACTACATCGTTCACCACCGGAAGGCCAACGGCACACAGACCGAGAAGATCTTCAAGCTCACGACGCTGACCCTCGAACCGGGCGAACGCTTCGACATCGCCCGCGACCACTCGTTCCGCGCGATCACAACGAGGCGCTACTACCCGGGCACCCACGCTGTCGAGCTCCAGGTCAACGGCATCCGCTCCGGCCGCGCCGAGTTCACGCTGCTGCCGCCCGGATGAGAACCTCCCGCCCGGAACTCGCCCGCGGCGACGCGGCGTTGTCGCACCGGGCCGCGGGAGCGACGGTTCAGGCCGTGTGTGTCACCGCATGCCGAAGAGCTGGGTCCAGTACGTACCCCCGGGGCCGCCGCTCGCGAAGCCGACGCCGAGGTGCGTGAAGTCCGGCTTCAGGATGTTGGCGCGGTGTCCCGGGCTGTTCATCCATCCCTGGACCACAGTGGCCGCAGAGCGCTGGCCGAAGGCGATGTTCTCGCCGATACCCCGGTGGTCACTGCCCGCGGCGGCCGCCCTGTCCCACGGCTGAAGACCCTCGGGGGAGGTGTGGGAGTAGAAACCGCGCGCGGCCATGTCGGCGCTGTAGGCCTGTGCCACGCCGGCCAGGACCGGATCGGGGGCCAGGGGCGACAGCCCCGCGACGGCGCGTTCCGCGTTCGTACGGGACAGGACCTCGGCGACCGTACGGGCCAGGCCGTCCGGCGTGAGGGGCCGGGCCCACAGCGCGGTCCAGTAGGTCTCTCCCCGGCTGTCCACGGCGGAGGCCACACCGAAGTGGGTGATGTCGCGGGCCGTCACGGTGCTCCGGTCGGCGGCTCCGTCGAGGCAGTGGGCGAGGAATTGATCCGGAGTGCGCGGACCCGAGACGAGGTGTTCGGCGAGGTCGAGATAGGCGTATCCGTGGGCGGTGACGAGCTGGTACAGCGACCGCCCGTCGGGTCCCTCGGTGCCGAGGCGGTTCTGCCGGGCCATCGCGGTGGCATGCGCCTGGGCCGCGGCCGTGAGAGCGGGAGCCGAGGTGATGGGCGGGACGCCGACCCGCTGCCGCTCGGCGTTGACGAGTGACGTGAACGCGTCCGGCGGCCCTCCCGCGGGAGCCGCGTCGGGCGCGATGTCGGACGTGCCGTCGTCCGACACATCGACGCCGAAGTCACGCGCCACGCCCGCGAGGCCGTCCGCGTACCCCTGGCCGAGAGCACGCAGCTTCCACGCACCGCGGTGGCGGTAGACCTCGGCCAGCAGCAGCACACTCTCCTGCCCCGCCGGGCGCGGCGTGAAGTGGGTGAGCGTGCGGTTCGACAGGTCGGCGACCTCCATCCTGGGGGAGGGGAGGCGGCTGAGCGGCGTGCCGGGTGCGGAGGAGCTGACGACCAGGGTGACGCGGCCGGCGCCCGGGCGAAGCCCCTGCCGGTCCAGCGTCACGGTCGCCGTGCCGAGGCGGACACCGGGCGCCGACGGCTGGTTCCAGAACACGAAGTCGCCGTCGTCGCGGACCCTGCCGTCGTCACCCGTGACCAGCACGGAAAGGTCGAAGGGGCCCGGCACGCGGAAGGTGAGCGTGCCGTGCGGCAAGGGGACGTTGCCGCCCGGAACCAACTCGCTCATGACCGTCGCCTTCGCGGTGTACGTGCCCCGCAGGAGCCTTGCGGGCCCTTGTTCGCGGCGGGCCCTAGCTCGCTCAACGGAGCACGGCCCGTCCCGGGTTCCCGGCTCGCTCAACGGAGCACGGCCGGTCCCGGGTTCCCGGCCGGCTCGGCTCTACGGCCGGGCGGGCTTGCCCTTCGTGCCGATCCAGGTGTGGAACAGCCCGTCGAGGTCCTTGCCGGACTGCCGCTCGGAGAGGCGGACGAACTGCGCGGTGGTTCCGTGACCGTCGTGGTGGTCGGTCGCCCAGGCGCGCAGGATCCGCATAAAGGTCCTGTCGCCGACCGCCTTGCGCAGCTGGTGCAGAGCCATCGCCCCGCGCGAGTACACGGGCGCGCCGAAGATGTTCGCTCCGCTGCCCGGGTCGGCCGGCGGGAACGCCCACAGTTCGCTGCTCGCGGGCTCGGCGTACAGGGCGTCGAAGGCCTTCTGCGCGGTCTCGCCGCCGTGCTGCTCCGCGTAGAGCCACTCGGCGTAGGTCGCGAAGCCCTCGTTCAGCCAGATGTCCTTCCAGCTGGTGAGCGACACGGAGTTGCCGAACCACTGGTGTGCGCTCTCGTGGACCAGGGTGGGGAGGTCGGGCGCCCTGTCGTACACCGGCCGGGTCTGCGTCTCCAGCGCGTAGCCCGCCTGCGGCGCGCGGTCGACGATGGCGCCCGCGGCCCGGAAGGGGTAGGGCCCGAAGAGCTTGCTTCCCCACGCGATGACCGACGGCAGCTTCTTGAGGACCGGAGCGGCCGCGGCCGCCTCGCGGGGGTCGACGGCGTTGTAGATCCGCAGACCGCCGGGGGCGGTGTACTGCTGGACCTTGAACGTGCCCACCGTCGCCGTCGCGAGGTACGCCGCCATCGGCTCGCTCTGGCGCCAGCGGAACGTCGTGCGTCCCTCGGAGGTCTTCTGGCCGCGGAAGACGCCGTTGGCGACCGCTGTTCGCCCGGCCGGCACGGTGACGGCGAAGTCGTACGCGGCCTTGTCCTTCGGGTGGTTGTTGGCGGGGAACCACGTCATGGCGCCCTGCGGCTCACCCGCCACGAACGCCCCGTCGTCCGTGGGGATCCAGCCGTCGAGGGACCCGTCCGGGTCGGTGACCGGCCGGGGAGTCCCCTCGTAGGTGACGGTCGTGCGGAACTCCTGGCCCTTGCGCAGCGCCTTCCTCGGCGTGATGACGAGTTCTTGCCCGTCCCGGCGGAAGGAGGCCTTGGCGTGGTCGACCGTGACCCCGGTGACCCGCAGTCCGCTCAGATCGAGATGGAAGCGGGACAGCCGTTCCGTGGCCCGGGAGGTGATCACGGCCCGTCCGTCGAGGTGACGGCTCGTGGTGTCGTAGCCGAGGGTGAGGTCGTAGTGACGGACGTCGTAGCCCCCGTTGCCCGCCAGCGTGAAGTACGGGTCGCCGACACCGGGTGACCCCGCCGTCCCGGCCACGGCGGGCCCGGCCGCCGCGGCCAGTGCGGCGACCACGGCGACGGGGAGACCCGTCGCGACGACGGCACGCCGTCGGGGGCGCGCCGGGCGCCCGGCAACCTGCTGGAAGGGTCGGGTCACCAAAGCTCCTCGGGCTCGGAGGCGATCACTCGGATCCAGACTAGGGTGCCGATCGCCACGGAACTCCCTCGAAACGGTCAAGGTGCGCTCAGGCCAGGACGTTCAGTGCCCCCGGCAGGACCCGCGCGGTCATCGGCAGTGTCGCGTCGACCTCGCCGTCCGCCCCGTACGGCACGGGCCGGTCCGTCTCGACGCGTACCTCGGTGCCCCGGAGGATCTCCACCTGCGGGCGGCTGATGTGGGCACCCGTCTTGAGCTCGTTCATCATCGTGAAGAACAGCCGCTTCGGGGCGTGCCGGATGACGACGACGTCCAGCAGACCGTCGTCCACACGGGCACTCGGTGCGACGAGACGCCCGAAGCCGTAGTAGCCGGAGTTGGCTGCCACAACCGTGTAGCCGCGGCGCTCGTACAGCGTGCCGTCCACGGTGATGCGGTAGTTCACCGGCCGCCAGGTGACCACCGCCCGCAGCCCGCCGGCGTAGTACGACGCGGCACCGCGCAGCAGCCGCGAGGTGTTCGCATGGCGGTTGGCCAGGGCGTCGACGCCGGCGTACACACTGCCGAGGACGGCGGTCCTGTCGTGGAACGCCGACTCGACCTCGATGGTGTCGACCTTGCGGGGAGCGCCGTTCAGCAGAACGTCCGCCAGGGCTCCGGGCTCGGTGGGCAGACCGAGCGCACGGGCGAAGTCGTTGCCCCGCCCGGCCGGCACGAGGCCGAGCACGGCGTCCGTGCCGCTCAGCGCCCCGCCCACGCAGCCGGCCATCCCGTCTCCGCCGACCGCAAGGACGGTCCGGCCCCGTTCGCCGGCCGCCCGGGCCACGCTGCGGGCGTGCTCCAGGCTGTTGCTGTACTCCGTCTCCAGGTCGGCGCCCGCCTCCCGGAGCAGACGGGCGAGCGGGAGAAGGGTCGCGGCTCCGCTGGATCCCCCGGAGGCCGGGTTGACGACGGCGGTGAACTGTCGCATGCGTACGCCTTTCGGAAGGCAGGGGAGCCGGTCAGCGGAGGGGGAGGAGGACGCCGGGATTCAGGATCCCGTCGGGGTCGAGACGTGCCTTGACGGCCTGGAGGATGTCGGTGCCGAGCGCGCCGATCTCCTGCCCGAACCAGTCGCGGTGGTCGGTTCCCACGCCGTGGTGGTGACTGATGGTGCCACCCGAGGCGAGGATCGCGTCGTTCGCGGCCCGCTTGACGGGGGTCCAGTGGGCGATCGGGTCCTCGCCCTGGGCGGACACGACGGTGAAGTACAGCGATGCCCCGGTCTCGTAGACGTGCGAGATGTGGCACATGACCAGCGGCGGGGTGCCCGCGGCGGTCAGGGTCTCGTTGAGAGCCGTACGGACCGCGTCGTAGAGCGCGGGGATGCCGGACCAGAAGGTGGCGGTCTCCAGCGTCTCGGCGAAGGCTCCGGCGTCCAGCAGGGCGTCCCGCAGGTAGGGGGCGGAGTAGCGTCCGTGGGCCCAGCGCTCACCCGGCTCGGTGCCGACGAGCTCGCCCCCGCAGGTCTCCAGCACGGCCCGTGCCTGCTGCTGCCGGCTCGCGTTGTCCTCGTGCGTGCCTTCGAAGCCGACGATGGCCATGCAGCCGGCGGGCGCCCCGTCGGGGCCGGAACCGCCGATGGCGTCGGGCTGGGCGAGCCCGATGAGGGTCTCGGTCTCGTCGGACAGCCTCAGCACGGTGGGCCGCGGGCCGTCCTGGGCGAGCGTGCGCAGGGCGGCGGCTCCGGCCTCGAACGTGGCGAAGCGCCACCCTTCGTAGACCCGTTCCACCGGGCGGGGGCGGATGCGCACCGTCACGGAGGTGATGACGCCGAACGCGCCCTCGGATCCGAGGACCAGCTGACGCAGATCGGGGCCGGCGGCCGAGCGCGGCGAGCGGCCGAGATCGAGGCTGCCGCGGGGGGTGGCGACCGTGAGGCCGAGCACCATCTCGTCGAAGCGGCCGTATCCGGCCGAGGCCTGCCCGCTGGAGCGGGCCGCGGCGAAGCCGCCGATGGTGGCCCACTCGTACGACTGCGGGAAGTGCCCGAGCGTGAAGCCGCGCTCGGCGAGGAGAGCCTCGGCCTCCGGCGCGCGGAGCCCGGGCTGGAACGTGGCGGTGCGCGAGACCTCGTCCAGGGAGAGCAGGGCGTCCATACGGCGCAGGTCCAGGGCGACGAACGGGCCCTGGCCCTCGGGCGCGAGCCCGCCGACGACGGAGGTGCCGCCGCCGAAGGGAACGACGGCCACGCCGTGGTCGGCGCAGACCGCCAGGACGGCGACGACGTCGTCGTGACTGCCGGGGAGCAGGACCGCGGCGGGGGTGTCGTCGGTGTTGCCGGCCCGGATGCGCAGCAGGTCGGGCGTCGACTTGCCGCGGGTGTGCCGGATCCGGGTCTCGGCGTCCGTCCGCAGATGCTCCGGGCCGCCGAGCGCGCCGGCGAGGGCGTGACGGACGTCGGCGCCGAGCGGCGAGTCGGGGACCCGTATCTCCTCGAGGGCGATCGGATCCGCGGACCGCGGCTTCACGCCGAGGGCTGCCTGAAGGAGCTCGATGACCGAGTCCGGCAGAGGGGCCGCCTTGGCCGGGTCGCCCCAGCCGCTCCACAACATGTCCACGCGGGTTTTCCTCACTGGTTGGTCCGGTGGCCGTGTCAGTCGGCCGCACTGCCGTTACACTGTGACAGATGACGCCCATTCGTCACAACCATTCGGACGGCGACGCCGTTCTCGACGCGGCCCGGGACTGTGTTCTCGCGGTCGGCGTCCGCCGGACCACCCTGACCGACGTGGCCCGGCGGGCCGGCGTCTCCCGTATGACGCTCTACCGGCGCTGGCCCGATGTGCGGACCCTCGTCGGCGATCTGATGACGCGGGAGTGGATCGCCGTCGCCCAGGGCGCGCTCCCTCAGGCCGACGACTCCGCCCCGACCCGGGACCGGCTGGTCGACGGGCTGACGGCCGGAGCGCAGGCGTTCCGGGCGCATCCGTTGTTCCGCAAGATCATCGACGTGGATCCGGAGCTGCTCCTGCCCTATCTGCTCGACCGGCGCGGTGCCACGCAGGACGCCCTGCTGGGGCTGATCACCACCGCGGTCGAGGAGGGGCAGGCCGACGGCTCGATCCGCCGGGACCACGCCGTCCGTCAGGCCCGCTCGCTGCTTCTCGTCGTCCAGGGATTCACCCTCTCGCTGCGCACCATGACCGACGACAGCGAACCCGACCTCACCGCCGCCGCGTTCCAGCAGGAGCTGCGGACCGTCCTGGAGAGGATGCTCGCCCCATGAGCCCCACCCCCGACACCTTCCCTTCCTCCCTCAACGCCGCGCGGCGCTCACGGGAGTTGGCCGAGCTCACCGACGGCCCCACTGTTGACGTTCTGGTCGTCGGACTCGGCGCGACCGGCGCCGGAGCCGCGCTCGACGCTGCCGCCCGGGGCCTGTCCGTGGCAGCGATAGACGCCCACGACCTCGCGTTCGGCACCTCCCGCTGGAGTTCGAAGCTGATCCACGGCGGGCTGCGCTACCTCGCCACGGGCCAGCTCGACGTCGCCCACGAGAGCGCCGTCGAACGCGGCATCCTGATGGAACGGACCGCCCCGCACCTGGTACGCCCGCTGCCCTTCGTCCTGCCCCTGACCCCGCTGGTGGGGCGGACCCAGGCCGCCATCACCCGGGTCGGTCTGCGCGCGGGCGACGTCCTTCGCGCGTCCGCCCGCACCTCGCGTGCCACGCTGCCCGCCCCGCGCTCCCTGTCCGCGCGGGAGACCCGGCACCTGGCGCCCGGCCTCCGCTCGACGGGGCTGCGCGGTGGCCTGCTGTCGTGGGACGGCCAACTCAGCGACGACGCGCGTCTGGTGACGGCGATCGCCCGTACGGCGGCGGCGCACGGCGCCCGCATCCTCACCCGGGTCCGTGCACTGGAGGTCGGTGATTCCGTCGCACGGATACGGGACGAGCTCACGGGCGAGGAAGGGTTCGTCCGGGCGCGAGCCGTGATCAACGCAACGGGCGTATGGGCGGGCGGCCTTGTGGAGGACATCCACCTGCGCCCGTCGCGCGGGACGCATCTGGTCCTGCGGGCCGAGGCTCTGGGCGGTCTGTCGTCCGGTCTGCACATCCCGGTCCCGGGAGAGTCCAACCGTTTCGTGCTGGTGCTGCCGCAGGGCGACGGCAGGGTCTACGTCGGTCTCACCGACGAGCCGGTGGACGGCGACATCCCCGACGTCCCCGACGTCCCCGAGTCCGACATCGGGTTCCTGCTCGACGTGCTCGGTTCGGCCCTGTCGGCACCGCTGCCCCGGTCCGCGGTCGTGGGCGCGTTCGCCGGGCTGCGGCCCCTGCTGACCGCGGGCAGCGGGACGCAGGAGCGTACGTCCGACATCTCACGCCGGCACGCGGTCCTCAGTTCCCGGGACGGTGTCGTCACCGTCGTCGGCGGCAAACTCACCACCTACCGGCGCATGGCGCAGGACGCGGTCGACCACGCAGTGAAGACGCGCGGACTCGTCGCCGGCCCGTGCCGGACGGCCACGCTGCCGCTGGTGGGGGCCGCCGCACCGGACGCCCTCGCCGCCCTGGACGTCCCCCGCCGCCTGGTCGAGCGGTACGGCACCGAGGCCCCCGCCGTCCACGCCCTCGGCGCCGAGGACCCGGCCCTGCGGGAACCGGTGGTCGCCGGCCATCCCGTCACCGGAGCCGAACTCGTGTGGGCCGTCCAGCACGAAGGCGCGCTCGACGAGTCCGACGTCCTCGACCGTCGCACCCGCATCGGACTGGTCCCGCAGGACCGGGAGACGGCGATGGACGCGGCACGCTCGGCGCTGTTCGCGGGGTCGCCCGGCGGGGGCGGGAGCGACTGACCGAGGGGTCGTGGGCCGAGCGATCGGCATTGGTGCACCCGCCCCCGTCCTCGCCGCCGGGTCAGGCGATCCGCGTGCCCGTCCCCGACACCCGTACCCGCTCGTCGCCTTCGCGCAGCTCCACCGTCAGAACCCCCGGGCGGCCCAGATCCTCGCCCTGGTGGAGGGTGAGCACCGACGACGCGGGGACCAGGCCCAGTTCGCGGGCGTACGCGCCGAAGGCGCCCGCGGCCGCACCCGTGGCCGGGTCCTCGACCACGCCGCCCACCGGAAACGGGTCGCGGACGTGGAAGACGTTCTCCGACTCCCGCCACACCAGGTGCACCGTCGTCAGGCCGAGGCGGTGCATCAGGGCTTCGAGGCGTTCGAAGTCGTACTCCAGGTCGGCCAGTCGCTCGCGGGTCGCGGCTCCCAGCACGAGATGACGCGCGCCCGCGAAGGCGATACGGGGCGGGATCGCGGGATCCAGATCGCCGGCCGGCCAGTCGAGTGCGGCGAGCGCCTCGTCGAGGTCCGCGGTCGCGATCTCTTCGGTGTGCGGTTCGACCGTCGTGAGCGTGGCCCGCAGCGCGCCGCTCACTTCGGTCACGGTCACCTGCACCGTGCCCGCGCGCGTCGCGAAGACCAGGTCGCCGGGACCGATGCGCTCGCCGAGAGCGACGGCCGTGGCCACGGTGGCGTGCCCGCAGAACGGCACTTCGGCCTGCGGGCTGAAGTAGCGGATGGTGAACGCACGGCCGCTCTCGCCGCCGAGCCCTTCCGGCGGTGAGGTGAGGAACGCGGATTCGCTGTACCCGAGCTCCGAGGCGATGGACAGCATCTCCGCGTCGCCGAGCCCTGCCGCGTCGAGGACGACGCCCGCAGGGTTGCCGCCCTTCGGATCCTCGGAGAAGGCGGTGTAGCGCAGGACCTCTTGCTTCGTCGTCATGACGGGCGCAACCACGGACGGGCGTGGGTTGTTCCTGCCCGCGGTCCGGCAGGTGACAGGCCGAAGCCGTTCGCGGGACGCGACAGCCGTCCGTTCGCGGGCCGTTGTCAGTGCGGCCGCCTAATCTCCTCGGCATGGCACGGGTGACATTCGTCGACGAGACGACATCGGGCAGCCGCACCGACGGCTGGGGACTGGACATCGCCGAGGAGCGGCTCGCCTTGCGTGAGGTGATCCGGCGGCGGGTCTTCCAGGAGGTCGCGGAGTTCCACGCACGGGGCGCCGGCGAGTACCGAGGGCTGGTCCGGCCCGCCTCCGGTAACGGTGGGACGGACCGGGCGTCCGGTGGCGGCCGTACGAGCGGGGCGACCGGTGGTGGCCGGATGGATCCGGAGGCCCAGTGCGCTCTCGCGCTCGCCGCCTTCGAGCGCAACGGCTTTCTGATACTCGTCGGCGACCGGCAGGTGGAGGATCTCGACGAGGAGATCGAGCTGCGCCTGGACACCGAAGTCACCTTCCTCAAGCTCGTCCCCCTGGTGGGTGGCTGATGACCCAGTACGGACCCGAACAGCTGCGCCAGGTCGAGGGCCACATCGCCGACGACACCATGGGCGAGCTGGCGAAGAAGCTCGTGAACATCGCCGCGGTCAACAACAACCACTGGCACGACGACGGCGCGAAGATCCTCGCGGCGGTGCGCGCGCTGCCCGAGAACTCCCGGCTGCGGCTCGCCAACGCCTTGGTCGCACGTCACCGGTCGGGCGGCGACGGTGACATCGTCCGCGGGCATGTCCTCACCCTGGTCGGCGTCGTGGGCCGTGACCTGCCCGACGATCTGCTCTCCACGGAGCGGCTGCGGAAACTGGACGACCTCTCCCGGGTCAGCGCCCACTACGCAACCCACGAACTCCAGACCCTCGTCGAAGCCGAACTGGCCGCCGGACGGCCGCTGTCGGGCCATGTGGTCGCCGTCGTGCGGCGCTGTCACATGGGCGCCTACCACGACAAACAGAGGCTCGGCGAGCTCGCGAAGCGGCTCACCGAGCCGGTGCTCAACCCCGGTGAGGCCTGGTCGGACCGTGCGCTGGCAGACCTGCCCGTGCTCGCCGGTGACTGGCCCGCCCTGCTGGCGCACGCGCTGACCGCCACCTCGGCGAAGCCCAGCGCGACGTGGGACCGGCCCGCCCGGGAGCTGATCGCCGCCATCGGACCTGATCAGGTGCGGACGACGCTGGTGTCATGGTTCGCGCTGGTCGGGCGGCCCCGGACGCTGGAACTGGTCCGGGGCCCCTACGAGTCGGACGTCAACAACGCTCTCGACCCGTACAACGCCAACGCCTTGCGCGGTCTCGCCTGGATGCTGGCCCTGCTTCCGCCGCACCCCGAAACGGCCCGGGCGCTCGGGGCGCTGACCGACGTCTGTCTGCGCAAGGTCGCCGGGCTCGGCCCGCGCAACCCGAAGATCGCCAACGCGGGGGTCACGGCACTCGCCCGTATCGAGAGCGAGTCCGCCCTCGCCGAACTGGCGCGGCTCGCCACCCGCGTGACCTACAAGGGGACCCTGAAACTGATCGACGCGGCACTGGAGGCACGGGCCGCCGCGCTCGGGCTGAGCCGCGACGAGATCGAGGAACTCGCCGTGCCCGCCTACGGGTTGACCGAGGTGGGCCGGGCGGTGCACCACCTGGGGGAGTGCACGGCGGAGCTGACCGTGACCGGCGGCCGGGCCCGCCTGACCTGGCTGAACGCCGCGGGCAAGCAGGTCAAGGCGCCGCCCGCCGCGGTGCGGCGCGACCACGCCGACGAGCTGAAGGAGCTCAAGGGCGCGGCCAAGGACATCGACAAGATGCTCGGTGCCCAGTCCGAGCGGCTGGACCGGCAGTTCCTGGCCCGCAGGTCATGGGCGTACCGGTCCTGGCGCGAGCGGTACCTCGACCATCCGCTCGTCGGCACCCTCGCGCGACGGCTGCTGTGGACCGTGGACGGCACGACGTGCGGATACGCCGACGGCGAGCTGCGGGGCCAGGACGACGAGCCCGTCACCGGCGGCACCACCGTCGAGCTGTGGCACCCCGTCGGCAAGGATGCCGCGGACGTCGTCCGATGGCGGCTCTGGCTCGAACGGCACGCGATCACCCAGCCGTTCAAGCAGGCACACCGCGAGGTCTATCCGCTCACCGACGCCGAGCGGACCACGGGGACGTACAGCAACCGCTTCGCGGGGCACATCCTGCGCCAGCACCAGTTCCACTCGCTCGCGGCGGTCAGAGGCTGGACGAACAAGCTCAGACTCTGTGTGGACGATTCCTACACGCCGGCCTACCGCGACCTTCCCCAGTGGGGGCTGCGCGCCGAGTACTGGATCGACGGCGAGGGCGAGGGCTGGGGCCCGGGCGAGACCACCGAGTCCGGCAGCTATCTGCGGCTGGCCACCGACCAGGTCCGCTTCTATCCGATCGACGCCCCGCACAACTACGCGCACGCCGGCAGCGGGCGCTACGAGATGTGGCTGCGGGACGGCGGTGACCGTGTCGCACCACTGGCGCTCACGGACATCCCCGAGCTGGTGCTCTCCGAAGTCCTGCGCGACGTCGACCTCTTCGTCGGCGTGGCTTCCGTCGGCAATGACCCCACGTGGCAGGACGGCGGCCCCGGCGGCCGCTTCCGCGAGTACTGGACCAGTTACGGCTTCGGCGAGCTGAACCAGAGCGCGGCGACCCGCCGCGAGCTCCTCACCCGGCTCGTGCCGCGCCTCGCGATGGCCGACCGCTGCACGGTCGAGGGCCGCTTCCTGGAGGTACGGGGCGATCTGCACACGTACAAGATCCATCTGGGGTCCGGCAACATCCTGCGGACGCCGAACGACCAGTATCTGTGCATCGTGCCCAAGGCCGGCGGCGGACACGACACCGGCTATCTGCCGTTCGAGGGTGACGGCATGCTCTCCGTGATCCTCAGCAAGGCCACGATGCTGTCCAGGGACAAGGAGATCACTGATCCCACGATCGTCAGCCAGCTGCGCTGAGCGCGTGGCGGGCCGGGTCCGGGAAATCCTCGGAGAAAGGTCGCGGCACATGTCGATCCGGCCGTCTCCTGTTCGACGCAGGAGTGAGAGGCGGGGACAGGCCCCGCCCGTTGGACGGTGGAGCCGACCATGGACCGTGACGAGATTCTCTCCTGGGTGAAGGCCGAGCGGCTGAGCCTTGCCGACTTCTTCGAAAGCCTCCATGACGAGGAGTGGGAGGCGGCATCGCTCTGCGCCGGCTGGACGATCCACGATGTGGCAGCGCACCTGACCCTGTCGACCCGCACCACACTGGCGGGCTCGATCACCGGGATCATCCGGGCGCGCGGCAACTGGGACCGGATGGAAGCCGACAAGGCACGGGACAGGGCGGCCGGGTTCGGTCCGGCCGAGCTGATCGCCCAGCTCCGTGAGACGGCCGGCTCGTCTCGTCGAGCGCCCGGCGCCGCCCCGCTGGACCCGCTGGTCGACGCCCTGGTGCACGGCCAGGACGTGGCCCGTCCACTCGGGCGCCGCCGGGACATGCCGCTGGAGCAGACGGTCGCGGCCCTCACCCATGTCCACGGCAGCATCTTCTACGGCGCACGCAAACGCTTCCGTGGTACGCAGCTGGTGGCCACGGACGCGGACTGGTCGGCGGGAGAGGGGCCGGACGAGGTGAGGGGACCGGTCGGGGAACTGCTCCTCCTGGCGACGGGGCGTCCGGAGGGGCTGGCGGGTCTCACCGGCCCGGGCGTGCGACGCCTCGAGGCGGTGCTGCGGTGACAGGGCGCCCCGCGAGCCGGGCTTCCCGCGACAGGGGCGCCCTGATGGCACCGGGCTCGCGGGATGCCGCGCTCTTCTCGTGTGCTCCCCGTCCCCTGCTCAGAGGCCGACGCCCGTGATGACGGTGGCCAGAGCCGTGATCGGCGGCCACGACCACTGGCCGGCACGCGCCAGCAGAAAGCTGCGGCGCTTGCCGGCCAGGGGGTCCAGCGGGCGGAATGCGACGTCCGACCGGTTCCTCTCGATCCCCGATTCCGCGAGCAGCGCCACCCCGAGTCCGGCCCCGACCAGGCTGTTCACCAGGTGCAGGCTGTCCACGCGGTGGGCGATGCGGGGCGTGAACCCGGCGATGGCGCACACGCGCTGCACCAGCTCGTCGTCGTCGGTCCCGCGGGAGTTGGCGATCCAGCCCGTCCCGGCGAACTCCGCCAGCTCGGACACCGCCACGGGCCTTCCCGCGTCCGGATGGTCCACGGGGACCGCCAGGAAAAGCGGCTGTTCCTCGAACTGCCGGGCACTCAGCTCGGGCGGGAGGCCGCGCGGGACCAGGCTGTAGTCGTACACGACACCGAGGTCCATCCCGCCGGAGCGGAGCAGCCCCGCGGTGTGCTCGGGCTCGTGCTCGTACACCTCCACCACCACCCGTGGGTACACCTCACGCAGATGCTCCAGGGCGGGGAGGACGACAGGCTCCACCGCGGTGAAGAAGCTCGCCAGCCGCACCCTTCCCACCGGATCGGCAGCGCCCCGCAGCTCCGCCTGGGCCTCCTCCACCGCGGCGAGGATGCCCACCGCGTGCTCGACCAGTCGCTGACCGGCGGGTGTCAGCCGGACGCGGCGGCCGACCCGGCTCAGCAGCGGGACCCCGACCTCCTCCTCCAGGACGGCAAGGTGCTTGGAGACGGCCGACGTCCCGTAGCCCGTGCTCGCGGCCACCGCGGCCATCGTGCCCAGGCGGTGCAGTTCGACCAGGAGACGCAGCCGTCCCAGATCGGGCAGATGCTCGTTGCCGTCACTCGTCATCAAGCAATTGTCCACCGAAAGTGGCCGAAGCGTCCACCATCGGCCCGTGGACAGAAACAGAGCTCGGCCGGTCCAATGGCCTGGTGACTGCCACCACCGCCGCCGATACGACCGACGCAATCACCGGTGCCACGGCCCCCTCCGGGCCCCGCTTGATGCCGGGCCCCGCGCTCGTCCTCATCGCCATGGCCGCCCTGCACACCGGGAGCGCGCTGGCGACCGAGCTGTTCGGTTCGCTCGGTCCGGCCGGCACCACGTGGCTCCGGCTGACGTTCGCGGCCGTGTTCCTGCTGGCCTGCACCGGCAGATCCCTGTGGCGGACGCTGAAGACGACACCGCGCGCCGACCTGCTGGCCACGTTCCTGCTGGGTGCGGTCAGCGCGGGCATGATGCTCCTCTTCTCCGAAGCGGCCGCGCGCCTCCCGCTGGGGACGGCCACCGCCCTGGAGTTCCTCGGCCCCCTCACGGTCGCCGTCGTCGCGTCGCGGCGCTTCAAGGAGCTGACCTGGCTGGGACTTGCGGCCATCGGCGTCCTGCTGCTCACCTCACCGTGGGCGGGAGCCACGAGCCTGACGGGCGTGCTGTTCGGTCTCGGCTCGGCGGCGTGCTGGGCGCTCTACGTCGTCGGTACGGCCCACGTCGGCAGCCGCTTCTCGGCGTCCCACGCCCTGGCTGTCTCGCTCGCGGTCGCCGCCCTCGTGGCCGCACCGTTCGGCGCGCCCGGTGCTGTCCCGGCCCTCACCTGGCACACCGCTGCGGCCGTCGCCGGTATCGCGGTGCTCATGCCGCTCGTGCCGTTCCTGCTGGAGATGAAGGCCCTCCAGCGCATCGGCAAGACCACCTACGGCACTCTGGCCGGACTGGAACCGGCGGTGAGTCTGCTGGCCGGCGTGATCCTCATCGCGCAGACACCCACCTCGCTCCAGATCGCCGGCACCGCTCTGGTGGTCGCCGCGGGCATCGGCGCGACGCGGGCGGAGGCACGCAGGCGGACCGGCGGACCCGCGGTCCTGTAGCGCGCCTGCGGCCCGCTCGCCCGCCCGGGGCGCGTCCATTCGTGTGCCCATGTCCGGCCGGGCACCGGGTACGCGGCCCACGGGGGAACCGATGACCTCGGCCCTCGCTCCCGCGGGGCGCCGGGCTCCTGCGGGTCCGCCCTCCGAGGAGGCCGGGCCGACATCCAGCGATTCGAGGCGAGACGCAGATGAACGATCACGGCACGGACGACGCCGTACCTCAGCGACCGCAGGACGAGCTCCGGAGGAACGCCGCCGAGCAGGGGGGTCGCGAACGGGAGCGTACGGAGCGGGAAGCGGTGGTTGCCGCGGCGGAGGCGGCAGCCCCGACGTCGCCCGAGGGCCGGGACACCCTTCGCCGGGCGCTGGCCCGTACGGGAGTCCTCGACGTGTTCGGCGACCAGGACGAGGCGGTGGTCGGCGCTGTCGCCGAGGCGTCCCCGGATGCTGCCGCCGTGGTGGCGGGATGGATCGACACCGCCTTCGAGACGGGCCGGTCCCGGCGCCCGGACTCTCCGGCGTAGGACTGCGCACCTGCTCCGCACACCGTCCGGAGCCGCGCCGCAGCAGGCGGAGGGTGCCGCGTACCGTGGCGGTCGGCCGTTGATCCGACCGAGCCGGCGCTCGGGCGCGGGCTGTCCGGAGTGCGCGGGTCGTTCACAGAGAAGGAACAGGCGTCATGCGTATCGCTGTCGTAGGTGCGGGAGGAGTGGGCGGGTACTTCGGTGCGCGCCTCGCGGCGGCCGGGAACGAGGTGACGTTCGTGGCCCGGGGCAGGCAGTTGGAGGCGATCCGCCGCGACGGGTTGCTGGTGCGGAGCCCGCTGGGCGAGTTCCGGGTGCACGCCGACGCGGTGGTGCCCACGATCGCGGACCTCGGCCCGGTCGACGTCCTTCTCGTCGCCGTCAAGCTCTGGGACACCGACGACGTCGTGGCCCAGCTCCGGAACCACGTCGGCGCGGGCACCATGGTCATCTCGCTGCAGAACGGCGTACAGAAGGACGCGGTCCTGCGCCGCGAACTGCCCGCGGAGGCCGTGGCCGGGGGCGTCTGCTACATCTCGGCCGCCATTGCCGAGCCCGGGATCGTCGTGCACAACGGCGAGATGCAGAAACTGGTCTTCGGCGAGTACGGCGGACAGGACTCGGACCGGACCCGGACGTTCCTCGCCGCCTGTCTCAAGGCCGGTATCGATGCCGAGATCAGCGCCGACATCGAGCGGGTCATCTGGGAGAAGTTCGTCTTCCTGGCCAGCATCTCGGGAGCGACGTCCGCGGTCCGCCAACCCATCGGTGTGGTCCGCGCCGACCCCCGCTCCCGCGCCCTGCTCGGCGATCTCATGGCGGAGGTCGTCGCGGTCGGCCGTGCCGCCGGCGTCGGCCTGGACCCGGCGTTCGCCGACGACCGGCTCACCTTCTGCGACAGCCTTCCGGCGACGATGACCTCCTCGATGCATCACGATCTGGCGGAGGGGCACCGGCTCGAACTGGCGTGGCTGAGCGGCGCGGTGGCCGACCTGGGCGAGGAACTCGGCGTGAGCACACCACGCCACCGCACCGTCGCCGACATCCTGGCCCCTTACGAGCTGGGTGAGCCGGATTCGGTGGACGAGTCCATCGACGCTGACACCGACGCCTGAACGGGCGGCGACCTGAGCGCACACCGACTGCCCGGCCCAGCGGCCGGACAGCAGGCACTCGGGAAGGCTGTTACGAGGTCCGGGCGCACGATTGCGCGCCGGCCGATCGCGCCGGCCGAACGGATCAGCGGCTGCCGTCCTTGTCGGACGATTCCTGCGGGTCCACGCCGGTGAAGGCGGAAGCGTCCTTCTCGCCACTGGGGCGCTGGGACTTTCCCCGGCGGCCGGTGTCGTGCATGCCCTCGGACTTCTTGCCACGGTCCTCGCCGCTGGTGGTCATGCTGTCCATGGGTGTGCCGGCCTCCGAAGCCCGCTTCTCCTCCCTGGTGGATGCCCTGCGTGGCTCGTCGGCCTCGGGGGCGTACGTGTCGGGGTGGAAGGACCGGTGAGCGCTCGGGTTCGACTGCTGGGACTTCTCGTCCACATCGGGCGACCACCCGTGCTGCTTGTCCCCCTCGTGTCGGCTCGGCCCCTCGCCGTGCCGGGGCTGCCTGGGCTTGTTCGCCATCGCGAGACCTCTCGTTGATGTCGTCTGTCCCAGTATCCGCCCTTCTGGGTGTTTGGTTCCAGGAGTGCCGGTCATGGAGGCGCAGCGCGCAGTCGCGCGTGCGGCACACGGCTGCGCCCCCCCGTAACCGCCGAGATCACGAGGGCCGGTGCGCGACCCGCACGAACCCGGTTGAATGACGCACCGGAGAAGATCGAGACCGGCGGAAGGGGCCGCGGTGGACTGGTGGACGCTGGTCGGCGGCCTGCTCGCAGGGCTGGCCATCGCGGTACTCACCGCGCCGGTCGGTGTGTCCGGGGCGGTGTTTCTCCTTCCGGTGCAGCTGAGCGTGTTCGCCGTGCCGAACCCCGCGGTCACCCCGACCAACCTGCTGTACAACGTCGTCGCCGGCCCGGGCGCACTGTGGCGTCACCGCACCGCCGGCACCCTCGGCGGTCCGCTGACGCGTCGCCTGGTGCTGGGCACGCTGCCCGGCGTCGTCCTCGGTGCCTGTATCCGGGTCTTCGCGCTCCCCGGGCCGACGGTCTTCCGTCTGCTCATCGCGTCCCTGCTGCTGCCGCTCGGGCTGTCCCTGTGCCTGCGCACGCTCCGGCCCGTACGGCAGCGGACCGTCGACGAACTGTCGGGTCCGGCACTCACCGCCCTGGCCGTGACCGTCGGAACTGTCGGCGGGATCTACGGCATCGGCGGCGGATCGCTCCTGGGACCGATTCTGGTCGGCCGGGGCGTACCCGTGGCCAAGGTCGCCCCGGCCACGCTCGCGGCGACGTTCGCCACCTCCGTGGTCGGCGCCGGCGCCTACGCGCTGCTGTCCCTGGTCGGCTCCGGTGCCATCGCCCCCGACTGGTTCCTCGGCCTCGCCTGCGGTATCGGCGGTCTCATCGGCGGATATCTCGGTGCCGTGCTCCAGCCGCATCTCCCGGAGTCGGCACTGCGCGTGATGCTCGGGCTGATGGCAGCGGCCCTGGGCATCCTGTACGCGGTACAGGTCCTGCGCTGACCGGCGGCCGTTCCCCGACAGGCCCTGTCAGCCAGCCCCGCCAACCAGCCCCGTCGGGCGACCGATCGGCGGCAGGCTCGGGTCACCAGGCCGGGCGACAGGGTGCGCAACCCGTACGTCACACTGGTGACCCGTCACCGTACGACGCGAGGCGACCGATGGCTTTGCAGATCAGTGCCACCAACCCCGAGCACCCCGCCGTCCTGCTCGAACTGCCGTGGCATCTCCCGCTGGAGGAGTGGCCGGAGAAGTATCTGGTGCCGCTGCCGCGTGGTATCTCCCGCCACGTCGTGCGCTACGCCCGCGCCGGGGCCGAGGTGGTCGCCGTCAAGGAGTTGGCGGAGCGGCCGGCGACACGGGAGTACGAACTGCTGCGCACCCTGGCCCGGGTCGGCATTCCCGCGGTCGATCCACTCGCGGTGGTCACCGGGCGCAGCGGAAGCGACGGGGAGCCCCTGGAGCCGGTGCTGATCACCCGCCACCTCAACGGATCCCTGCCCTACCGCTCCATGTTCGAGACCACGCTGCGCCCCACCACGGTCCACCGGCTCATGGACGCCCTGGCCGTCCTGCTGGTCCGGCTGCATCTGGCGGGCTTCGCCTGGGGCGACTGCTCGCTGTCCAACACACTCTTCCGCCGGGACGCCGGTGCCTACGCCGCCTACCTCGTGGACGCGGAGACCGGCGAGCTGCACCGCCGACTCAGCACAGGCCAGCGCGAGTACGACATCGACCTGGCCCGCGTGAACATCATCGGCGAGATGCTGGACCTGGAAGCGTCGGGTGCCCTGCATCCCTCGGTCGATCCCATCGCGTTCGGCACCGAGATCTGCCGCCGCTACCACGATCTGTGGACGGAGCTGACCCGCACCTCGGTCTATCCGGCGGGCAAGTACCACTACATCGACCGCCGGATCCGGCGGCTCAACGATCTCGGCTTCGACGTCGCCGAGATGCAGATCCAGCACTCCTCGAACGGCGACACGGTCACCTTCGTGCCGAAGGTCGTCGACGCCGGCCACCACCAGCGCCAACTGCTGCGCCTCACCGGACTCGACACCGAGGAGAACCAGGCCCGGCGCCTCCTGAACGACCTGGAGAGCTGGATGGCGACACAGGAGGACTACGCACCGGGCGACCCGCTCGGCGCCCGGACGGAGGTGCTGGCCCACCGCTGGGTCCGCGAGGTCTTCAGGCCCACGGTACGGGCGGTCCCGCAGCAGCTCAGGGGCGCCATGGACCCGGCCGAGGTCTACCACGGGCTGCTGGAACACCGCTGGTATCTCTGTGAACGCGCGCAGCACGACATAGGCCTGGAGAAGGTGGTCGAGGACTTCGTCACGCATGTGCTGCCCCAGTCACCGGAGGCGGCGAACGAGACCGGCGCAGCACAGGGGACGGACCAGGCGCCACCGTCACGATGAGGAGGGCGTGGGGTGGCGGAAGGGCCCGGCCCTCCCGGTGGACGAGGGCGGATCCCCCAACCGCGGCGGATAGCCTGCACCCCGTGAAACGCATCCTCGTGGCCGGCATCAGCGGGGCCGGCAAGACCACGATGGCTCAGGCCGTTGCCGAGCGGCTGCACCTGCCGTTCCACGAGATGGACTCCCTGAAGTTCACCGGCCCGGACTGGGCGACCGGCCCGGACTTCGTCGAGCAGGTGGCGGCGATCGCCGTCCGCCCGGGATGGATCATCGACTCCCTCGGCTATCCCGAAGTGCGGGACCTGCTGTGGGAGCACGCGGACACCGTGATCTGGCTCGACTACCCGAGAGCCGTCGTCATGCCCCGCATCCTGCGCAGGTCGCTGCGGCGGACGCTGTTCCGTGAGCGGATCTTCGGCGGCAACGTGGAGACCGTCTCCGACTGGTTCCGCCGTGATCATCCGGCATGGTGGGCCTGGTCGCAGCACGCCACCCGGCGTGCGGAGATCGAACGGCGCACCCGCGATCCCCGCTTCGCACCGCTGCACGTCCTGCGTTTCGCGTCCCCCCGAAGCGCGGAGGAGTGGTTGCGGCAGGTGTGACCTGACCATTCCGGACCGCCGCACAGCAGGCCGGTACCGGCTGCCACCGCGCGCTGAACCGGTGGCCACCCGCAACACGTCCTCCGCGAGCCGATGAGTTTTCTGATCGCCGCCCGTCTACTTATCCGAACGGCAGCCACCGCGGCGGCCGCGGACACGAAAGCGGAGTGACGGACATGGCACAGCAGGTCTACATCAACCTTCCGGTGAAGAACCTCGAGACGACGAAGGCCTTCTGGAGCAAGCTCGGGTTCTCCTTCAACGACCAGTTCAGTGACGAGCAGGGGGCCTGTCTGGTCATCAGCGACACCATCTACGCGATGCTCCTCACCGAGGCGCGCTACAAGGACTTCACCAAGAAGGCCGTCGCCGACGCCTCCACGACCAGCGAGGTCATCATCGCGCTGAGTGCGGAGAGCCGTGAGCGCGTGGACGAACTCACGGACAACGCGCTGGCGTCCGGCGGTTCGCCCGCGGGCGAGACGCAGGACCACGGGTTCATGTACGGCCGTTCCTTCCAGGACCCGGACCACCACAACTGGGAGGTCATCTGGATGGACATGTCCGCCGCCGGTGGCGACCAGGGCTGACCTCTCGCCCGAGGACATGGCCCGGCTGTGCCGTCCGGACGTGTGCGTGGTCGACGGCCCGGCGAGAACGACTCCTCGCCGGGCCGACGCGCAGCGCCGGCACAACTCGCCGGCCGTCACGCGTGAGCGGCGCCCCCGACCAGCGCCCCGGCGTCGCCAGGCCTCAGCCGCCGACCGTCCGCAGATACGCGGCGAGCGCCTCGATCGCCGCCGGATTGCGCGGGCTCTCCACCAGGTCCACATAGTCGAGCACGAAGATCTTCCGGTTCTTGACCGCGGCGACATGCGCCAGCGGGGGATAGGACAGCAGGAACTTCCGCTTCGCCTCGGCGCTCGGCTGCGCGTAGTCGTTGATGACGATGACGTCCGGGTTCTTCTCGACCACCGTCTCCCAGCCGATCGTCGTCCATGAGTCCGCCAGGTCATGCGTGATGGACGTGCCGCCCGCCTTGGTGATGATCTCCTCGGGCGCGGCGAAACGGCCCGCCGTGAACGGCTTGTCCTCGCCGCTGTCGTAGAGGAAGACCGTGGGCCGCTCGGCACTCTCGGGAGTCCTGGCCGCGACGACGGCGATCCGCTTCTTGAAGTCGGCGATCAGCTTCGCGGCCCGGTCCTCCACCCCGAAGAGCTTTCCGAGGTTGGTGAGGTCGGTATAGAGGGCCTGGAGCGGCGGCATGATGCCGCGTGCCTTCTCGTTGCCGTTGCGGCAGGACTCGGTGAGGACGTACGAGTCGACACCGACCTTGCGCAGCGAGTCCGGCGTGATGCCGTCGCCCTCGCTGAAGCCGTAGTTCCAGCCGGCGAAGACCATGTCGGCACGCGCGTCGAGCACCACCTCACGCGTGATCGCCTTCTTGGACAGCCACGGCACCTTGTCGTAACCGGCGCGCCAGGGCACTTTGTTCAGGTCGCCCTTGTCGTCCGGCATCACATAGCCGGCCATGCGGTCCTCCAGACCCAGGGCGAACATGATCTCGGTGATACCGACATCGTTCGTCACCACGCGCCGGGGCACCTTGTCGAAGGTCACCTTCCGTCCGCAGTTCTCGATGGTCACCGGTCCGCCGTCGCCCTTCGCGTCGGAGGGCTCGGACTTCTTCGCGCCGCACCCCGCCAGCGTCAGGGTGAGAACGACGGCGAAGGCAGCGCAACGGCGGCGGGACATGGCGAACATGCGGACTTCCTATTCGGGGAGAGCGGCTTCGGGAACAGCGGCTTCGGGAAGCGCCGCGACGGGGATCGGGGCCTGCGCGGGCAGCCGGTCGAACAGCAGCCGCAGGGCGCCGGTCTCGGGATGGCGTACGCGATGGGCGCGCACCCCGAAGACGTCGGCCAGCAGTTCGGGGGCGAGCACCTCGTCCGGCGGGCCCGAGGCGATGACGGAGCCCTGGGAGATCACGTACAGCAGATCGCAGTACTCCGCCGCGAGGTTGAGGTCGTGCAGCGCGGTCAGCACGGTCACCGCACGGTCGGAGCCGGGTGGCCGCCAGTCGCGTACCAGCGCCAGCAGGTCCAACTGGTGGGCGATGTCCAGGTGGTTGGTCGGCTCGTCGAGCACCAGCACGTGCGGGGACTGCGCGAAGGCGCGGGCCATCAGCACCCGTTGCCGCTCACCGCCGGAGAGGGTGAGAAAGGTACGGTCCGCCAGATGCCCCGCACCGGCGCGCTCCAGCGCTTCGGAGCACACGGCGATGTCGTTCGCCGACGGCCGGCCCAGCGCGGAGGCACGCTGGTGAGGCAGCCGTCCCATGGCGACCACCTCGGCGACCGTGAAGTCGAACTCCGGGGCCGAGTCCTGGGGGAGGGCGGCGACACCGCGGGCCGCGGCCCGTGCGTCCATGGTGTGCAGGTCCTCGCCGTCGAGACGCACCACGCCGTCCGAGGGTCGCAGCGCCCGGTAGACGCAGCGCAACAGCGTCGACTTGCCACTGCCGTTGGGGCCCACGAGGCCGACCACCAGACCCGCGGCGACCCCCAGATCGATGTCCCGCAGCAGGCGGGCACCACCGATGTCGACCGACAGGTGCTCGATGTCGATCCGCATCATCGACCCCCGAAGGCGTAGCCACGACGGCGCATCAGCACCAGGAACAGAGGCACGCCGACCACGGCGGTGATCACACCCACCGGGAGCTCGGCGGGTGCGAGCAGCAGACGGGACAGGATGTCCACCCACACCAGGAGCACCGCGCCCATCAGCGGCGCGACGGCCAGGACCCGCCGGTGGTCGGCGCCGACCAGCATCCGGACGAGGTGCGGAACCATCAGACCGACGAAGCCGATCGCACCGCTCACCGCGACCACGGCGGCCGTGACCCCGGCCGTGACGACGAACAGCTCGCGGCGCAGCCGCTCGGGGCTGACTCCCAGCGCGGCCGCGGTCTCGTCGCCCATGGCCAGCGCGTTGAGCCGGCCCGAGGACAGAGCGAGATACGCCAGCCCCAGGGCCACCGTCGCCGCCGCGATCGGCAGCGCGTTCCACGACGCGCCGCTCAGGCTGCCCAGCAGCCACATCAGGGCGGACCGTGCGGCCTCGCCGCGTTCCGCGCCGAAGACCATCAGGGTGGTGACGGCCGAGAAGCCGTACGACATGGCGGTCCCGGTGAGGATGAGCCGCAGCGGGGTCAGACCGTGCGCACTGCGGGCCACCGCGTAGACCAGGGTCATGGCCGCCAGCGCGGAGGTGAAGGCGGAGACGGACAGCGCCCAGATCCCGAGCGCCGCGAAGGTGCCGAACAGGATCACCGCGTTGGCGCCCACGGCCGCGCCGTAGGAGATGCCGAGGACGAAGGGGTCGGCGAGCGCGTTGCGCACCATCGCCTGGACGGCGACGCCCGTCGTGGCAAGGCCCGCCCCGACGACGGCCGCGAGCAGGGTGCGGGGGAAACGGATCTCCCAGACGATGCTGTAGGCCGCCGTCTCGTCCGCCCGCAGCGTTCCGCCGGTCAGCCCGGCCCACAGCAGTCGCAGCACCTCACCCCACGTCAGATCCGAGGCTCCCAGTGCCACTCCGCACACGAGGGACAGCAGCAGGGCGGCCGCGAGACCGACGGCGAGCGGCCCGGCAGGCGTCCGGCGCGGTGGACCGGCCCCCGGAGACTTCACGGGCGTGGCGGTGGCTGCGGACACGCGCGGTCCTTCGGATCGGGCCGCGGGCATAGGTGAGCAAGGGCGGCCCGCACGGCACGAGGCGCGCGGTTTCCCTCTCGCAGTCCGCGGCGAGCAGTGGGGAGTTCCGTACGCTCCGTGGGTAACCGGGCTTGCACGTCGTCCTGGTTCACCAGGCGGCGTGCTTACCGTTGCGGGTCAGCGCCGGACTCTCACCGGACTTCCCCCGCGGGGCGCCTGCGCAGCGTAGCAAGGGGCCGCGGACGGACCGCAACAGGGCGACCGGCCCACGTACGCCCCGAGCTACGAGGTCGACGCGGCGGCCGGACCCGGGTCCTGCGCCGGTGCGCCCTTTGCCAGTCGGTGCAGTTCGGCGGTGAACTGGGCGCCGGCGAGCAGCGCCAGGTTCGACACCCACAGCCAGATCAGGAAGACGACGATCCCGGCCAGCGAGCCGTACAGCCTGCTGTAGGTGCCGAATCCGGAGACGTACGCCGTGAAGCCGGCGGAGGCGGTGAGCCAGAGCAGGCCGGCGAGCACACCACCGGGCAGCGCGTGCCGCAGACAGCGCGCGGACGTCGGTCCCGTACGGAAGAGGACCATCACCAGGCCCGCGACGAGCGCGACCAGGACCGGCCACTTCAACAGACTCCAGGCCGCCGCGCCGCCCTCGCCGATGCCGGCCCACCGGCCGAGCATGGCCGCCAGCGCACCGCTGGTCACCAGGACGACCGCACTGACGACCAGCAGGGCCAGCACGGTGATCGCCGTCAGCACGATCCGGTACGCCGTACGCAGGGCGGGCCGTGTGTCCTCGGTGCCGTGGAGGGCATGCAGCGCCCGCCGGAAGACAGCCACATAACTGGACGCGGACCACAGGGCGCTGACACCGCCCGCTGCCACGAGGGTGAGCGCGGCGGACCGTTCAGCCGCCATCCCGCGCAGCGCCTCCTGGAGCGCGCTGCCCGCCTCGGCGGGCGCCCACGCCGTGACATGGGCGATCAGCGTCTCGGTGGTGGCGTCGCTGACCAGCCCGATGACGGAGACGGAGACGAGGAGAGCGGGCAGCAGAGCGAGAATCGCGTAGTAGGTGAGCGCCGCCGCCCAGTCGGACACGTCGTCGTTCCACATCGACACCGGTGTGCGACGCAGCGCCACGCGCCGCTGCGACCAGGCGGTGTGGGCGCGGGGGGTCGCGCAGGGCTTCGCCGGGGCTGCGGCCGCGGGGGCGGAAGCGGCCGGCCTGAGGCCGAGGCCGATGCCGTCGGGGGCGGGGACGCGCCGTGTCATGGCGTTGCCTCTCAGGGGTGCGTGGTGCGGGGGAGCGGCTGTGATCATGTCATCCGTGGTGGGGGCCCGGTCCGGCGACAGGGCCCTGACCTCCGTGTGCCCCCGCCACGGCAATGTCCTCGTCACAGAGGTGACGGCATTCGGTGCGTTCAGTGGATACGGTGCACCCGGGGGCACCGGCCGCACGGATCCGCTGCGCGGTCGCGGAACGTCCGCACACTCCTCGGGACCGTCCCTCGTGCCGCGTCACGCGGTCGTCGGGCGTGTCCATGGACAGACGAGGTGAGCACGTGGCCATGGCCGAGATGACGGGCCTCGACCGGCAGCCGGCCCGCGCGCGAGGCGTCCGCGCACGCCGCCGCCCGACACGGGAGGCGGTGGTACGGCGATGACCCGGAACCCTCACGCCCCTCATGAGCAGGCCGGCCCCGGCACGGAAGAGACGCAGGACGTCGATCTTCTGCCGTGCGGCCGCGACCCGTTCCGGACCATCGAGCAGGGGCAGAGCGAGCAGCCCGATGCGCACGCCCGCTCCTGCGCGTACTGCACGGCCGTGCTGAGCGAAACCGCCCTGCTGAACGACGTCGTACGCCGGGCCGGGGACGGCGGTTCCGCCGGCGGCGACGCCGACGCCGGCGACGACACAGACCGGACCGCACGGATCATGGACGTGGTGCGCCTGGAGCTGAGCCCCGGCAGGAACCTCCCGCTCGGCGGGAGCGACGAGGACACGTGGATCACCGAGGCGGCCACCGCCCGGACCTTCCGGGCCGCGGCCGCGTCACTCGCCGGCGTCCACGTCAGCGACTGCGTGGTGCGTCCGCTCGACGCGGCGGATTCGGGGCCGGCCCGGTGGCCGCGTGGTCCGGTGCACGTCCGGCTGGACGCCGTCGTGGCGAGAACGTGGAACCTTCAGGAGGTCGCCGCACGCATCCGGGAGCACATCACCTCGGCCGCCGACACGGAACTGGGCATGGACGTCGCTGTCATCGACGTACGGATCGCCGACATCCTCGACCCCGAGGCCGGCGACGAAGGGGGAGACCGATGACGGACAGCAAGCCGTCCGCGCAACTGGCGGACGCCATCACCACCGCGGTCCTCAGCACCCGGGGCGTGGCGTTTCTGCGCCCCGGGCTCACCGACCTCCTCATCGCCTCGTCCGGCTCCGGATGGGGCCGCCCGGCCGGCGACACGACCAGAGCCGGCGGCGGAGTGCGTGTCGTGCGCCAGAAGGACTCCGAGGCGTGGACCGTCGAGGTCACCATCGTCCTGCGGCGCGGCCATCGTGCGCTGGACGTCACCCGGGCGGTACGGGCGGCCGTCGCGGAGACGGTCCGCCCCGCGCGCGGCCCATCGGTGCCGGTGCATGTGACGGTGACGGTCAGCGGGGTGGTCTGAGCCGGGGCGCGCGGTGGTGCTCCGTGCGCCTCCGGCATCGGCCCCCTGTCCGTCGACCGGGCCCCTACGCCGGGTACGGCAGCAGCCCGGCGTCCGTGCGCTCCCAGGCCGCCTTGAGCTCGCGCAGCAACTCCGGCCGCAGCGCGGCCTTGTCGGCCTGTTCGCGCACATCCGATGCCAGATGGAAGAGCTGGTCCTGGCCGCTCCGGCCCCGGTAGTACTTCCACTCCCCGCGCCGCAGGGCCCGCTCGCCGCGCACCCGCCAGAACAACTCCCTTTTCGCGGCGGGCTCTTCGCTCCGCCGCAGATACCCGGCCAGACTGATGCCGTCGAGCGGGTAGGCGCGATGCGGGCGGGCGCCGCCCAGGTCCAGCAGGGTCGCGGTCCAGTCCGGGGTGAACACGGGCACCCGGCTGACCTGACCGCCGTCGACCGCGGCCGGCCAGCGCAGCACGGTCGGTACCCGGATGCCGCCCTCCTGCAACGACGCCTTGTTGCCGCTCAGCGGCCAGTTGTAGGAGAACCGCTCACCGCCGTTGTCGCTGGCGAAGAGGACAAGGGTGTCCTGCTCCTGTCCCGATCTGCGGAGCGCGGCGAGCACCTGCCCCACGGACCGGTCCAGGTCCTCGACCATCTCCTGGTACTTCTCGATGGACCCGCCGTCGGCGTGCCACAGCGCCCGCCCGTCGCCGGCCTTGATCCTGCGGACGATCTCGGCGCTCTCCCGTGTGTCCCCGTCGGCGATCCAGGGCCAGTGCGGGGTGGTGAAGTTGAGATTGAGCAGCCACGGCCTGTCGTGGTCGCGCTGTACGTACTCGCTCGCGCGCTCGGTGAGGATGCGGGTGTAGTACCGCAGGTCCCGGTACTCGGCATCGCCCTCGTAGAGGTCGTACTCACCGCCGAGCCCGAGCTTCGAGTAGTACTCCAGCGCTCCGCCGAAGTTTCCGAAGAACTCGTCCCAGCCGGACCTGGTGGGCGAGTAGTCCGGCAGATAGCCGCAGTGCCACTTGCCGATCAGCGCCGTCGCGTAGCCGGCGTCCCCGAGCAGCGAGGCGAGGGTGGGATGGGTCGGTTCGAGCCCCACGGACCGGTCCGCGATGGGCTCCGCCAGCCCGCCCTTGGTGCGGCCCGGATAGCGGCCCGTGTAGAGGGAGAACCGGGTCGGCGAGCAGGTCGCGGACCCGGAGTAGGCGTCGGTGAAGCGCACACCCTGCCGGGCGAGCCGGTCGAGATGCGGCGTCCTGATGTGCGGGGACCCGTACGAGGACAGGTCGGCCCAGCCGAGGTCGTCGCCCAGGATGAAGAGAATGTTGGGCCTGCGGGAAGGGCGTCGCGGGGCGGCTGTGAAGGGCCGTTCGGCGGCCTGTGCCCCACCCGCTGTCACCCCCACAGCGGCGGCCGCGCCGGCGCCGATGACCCCGCCGAAGGTGCGACGGGACAGCTCGGATTCACGTGAAACCATGACGTCTCCAGACAAAGAGACCTGCCCGTGTCGGATCACCACGCGCCTGCGGACAGGGTCCTCAGGCATGGGAGGGCAGGGCGAAGGAAGAGGCGGCCGCGGAGGCCGGTCAGACAACGACAGGGAGTTCAGCGCTCGGAGCCGCAGGGCTCAGACGCGACTCAGACGCAACAGATGGCGCTCGCTACACGGACCAGGTCGACGTGGCGGCGCTCCACGAGCGTGACCGTCGGGTCACCGAGGGGCTGCATGATCGGGGAGCCTGTCCCACACCGCGCGTACCTGTCAACGCCTGTCCGCGGGCCGGAACGCCGTGGGCCCGCTGGGGAACGCCGCATCGGGGAACACCGAATCCGGAAGACGGTGGGTGCGGATTCGTGTTTCGAGGGAACGCGGGTGAAGGATGAGCCATATGGACGTGCGGAGCAGAAATCATGTCAGGGTGACCGGCCGCGAAGACGGCCCGGTCGTGGTGCTGTCGCACGGGTTCGGCTGCGACCAGAACATGTGGCGCCTCGTGGTGCCCCATCTGGCGCGCGACTTCAGGGTCGTGTTGTTCGACCACGTCGGAGCCGGCCGGTCGGATCTGGCGGCGTGGAGCGTGGAGAGGTACTCCACGCTGGACGGATATGCCGACGACGTCCTGGAGGTGTGCCGAGACCTCGCAGCGGGCCCGGTGACCTTCGTGGGGCACTCGGTCAGCGCCATGGTCGGTGTGCTGGCCGCCGCCCGGGAACCGGACGCCTTCGAGCGGCTCGTTCTGCTGACCCCGTCGCCCTGCTACATCGACGACGGGGACTACCGGGGAGGGTTCAGCGCGGCGGACATCGAGGAACTGCTGGACTCCCTGGACAGCAACTATCTGGGCTGGTCGGCGACGATGGCGCCGGTCATCATGGGCAATCCGGAACGGCCCGAGCTCGGGGACGAACTGACCAACAGCTTCTGCCGCACCGACCCGGACATCGCACGGGTCTTCGCCCGGACGACGTTCCTGTCCGACAACCGGGCGGATCTTGCGAAGGTCACGGTTCCGACGCTGGTGGCCCAGTGCTCGAACGACGCGATCGCCCCGCCGGAGGTGGGTGCGTACGTCCACGCCCGGATCGCGGGCAGCGAGCTGGTCACCCTGGAAGCCACGGGACACTGCCCGCAGCTGAGCGCACCGGAGGCGACGGCCAAGGCGATCGCGGCCTTCGCCGGTACGACTCGATGATGTGCGACACGAGTGACGGCGGGCCTGAACCGTGCCCGGATGCGGAGCAGCCGGGCGACGACGAGGCACGCTTCTCCGCTCTGCTGGAGGACAGCGCCGAGGACCTCTACGAGAACGCGCCCTGCGGCTACCTCTCGACGCTCCTCGACGGGCAGATCGCCAAGGTCAACGCCACACTCCTCGACTGGCTGGGGTACCGCCGCGAGGACCTCGTGGGCCGCAAGCGCTTCGCCGACCTGCTCACCGTCGGCGGCCGGCTCTACCACGAGACGCATTTCGCCCCCCTGCTGCAGATGCAGGGGGAGATCAACGGCATCGCTCTGGAGCTGCGGACGGCCGACGGAGTCCGGCTGCCGGTGCTGGTCACCTCGACGGTCAAGACCGGCAGCGACGGCCGGCCGCTCCTGATCCGCACCACGATCTTCGACGCGCGGGACCGCAGAGCGTACGAGACCGAGCTGCTGCGCGCCCGCCGGGAGGCCGACACGGAACGTGAGCGCCTCCAGAAGCTCGCCACAACCCTCCAGCAGACGCTGCTGCCCCCAGCTCTGGCGCCCGTACCGGGTCTGGATGTGGCCGCGCACTATCACATCGCCTCCATCGATCAGGTGGGCGGCGACTTCTACGACCTGTTCCCGCTGGCCGCCGGGACATGGGGCCTGTTCCTGGGCGATGTGTGCGGCAAGGGAACGGCAGCCGCGGCCGTGACGTCCCTGGCGCGCTACACGCTGCGCGCCGCAGCGGTGTACGACCCCGCCCCCGCCGCGGTGATCAGCAATCTGAACACCGTGCTGAACCACGAGTACCACGGGCACGACCCGCGATTCTGCACGGTCATCTTCGGTGTGCTGACCCCCGACGCCGACGGCTTCCGCGTCACGCTGGCCGGCGGCGGGCATCCGCCGGCCCTGCTTCTGCGGGCCGACGGCACCGCCGACTACCTGCCCACCCCGGGAGGACAGCTCGTCGGCGTCCTGCCCGACGCCCACGTCGCCACGGTCGCCGTGCGTCTCGATCCCGGCGACACACTGATCCTCTACTCCGACGGCCTGACCGAGGCCCGTACCGACGCGTCCGCCGAACGCTGGGGTGACGAAGCGCTCCTCGACTTCGCGCGGGCCCTCGCGCCGACGACTGCGTCGGCCGCCGTCACCGCCCTGAGCGACCTGCTCGCATCCTTCGGCGCCGGCGTGGACGACGACGCCGCCGTCCTCGCCATCAGCGTGCCCCTCCGTCCAGTGAAGAGCCACCGTGAGTGAACTGAGCGTCACCACCCGCTCCGGGCCGAACGGCCCGGTCGTCGAGCTGGCGGGTGAACTGGACCACGACACCGCCTCCGAGGTCCGAGCCCTGCTGTCCGGACTGGAACTGCGCCCGGGGACACAGCTCGTCGTCGATCTGACCGCCCTGACCTTCTGCGACTCGAGTGGGATCACCGTCCTCCTCGCTGCCCGCAATCATGTCCTCGCGGCCCAGGCCGGCATGGCGTTGTCAGGAGTCCCCGACCGCGTGCAGCGCGTCTTCCGCATCCTCGGTCTGGATCAGGTTTTCGTCACGTACCCGACCGTGGAGGACGCGGTCGCCGCCTGGCCGCAGCAAACCGAATGAGGGAGAGCACACCGATGAACGGCCCTTCCGATCCGACACAGCGAGAGCGGACATCAGTGATCACCGAACCCGTGCCGGATCTCCAACTGCAGCTGCTGATCCGCCTCCTGGGACAGGATCCCCGGATGAGTCTGCCCATCACGCTGAACGTCCCCGGCGCTGTCATCCACGGTGATCTGATCGCCCACGAGGCGTGGAAGGCGGACTGGGCGCAGAGCCTGCGGCATATGGAAGGGCCCGGCGCTCAACTCCTCGCGTCCTTTCCCGAATCGGTGGACCAGGCCCTGGACGAGATGGCCGGCGACGACGGCCACCAGGGCCTTCCGCAATGGATCCATCTGCGGGACACCACCTGTTTCACCGGCACCCCCCATCCGGTGACCGCCGCTTTGTGGCGGGGGCGGCTTGCGGATGTCGCCGGCTGGTCCCTCGGTAAACCGGCATGACCTGGATTCCGCGCACGAAATGAAGCGCATGACACAGAGAAGAGGGCCGGCCGGAGGAATCTCCGGCCGGCCCCCTTTTCACGGGGTGCATGCCGTTCAGGCGAGCGGACGGCCGTAGTAGCCGCCTATCTCGTCGTGATTTCCGGCGTCGCCGATGTGCTTGTCCTTGTCGAACTCGGGAGCGTCCTTGATCTGCTCCTTGGTCCGGTCGACGTAGATCTTCTCCTCGGCGGCGTCGACGCGGACGACGGTGCCGGCCGGCAGCAGGACATGCTTGCCGAAGATCCAGACACCGGTGTCGACCACCAGGTAGGCCGCCCCCACGTCGTCGGAGTGCTTGTCGACCTTGCCGATGTGACCGTCCGTCGCCTCGACCTTGAATCCCACCAGGCTGTGACCCGGGGTGTAACCGGTCGTCGGCTGGTAGCCCCAGATGTTCTCACTCATGAATTCTCCTCTGTCGCTCGATCGGCTGAATTGCCGGCCGTCGACCCGTTATTGATGATGCGTCGGAAAGTGCAAATGGCGGGGCCGATGGCTCTCGGCCTCCAGGCCACCGAGTGCCCCGTCCCATTCACGTCACACACGTGATCGGAAACGGGGCCGGAAATGCTCGCAGGCGCCCACCCCTCGAGGGGTGGGCGCCTGCGCTCTCGCGTACTGCTCGGATCAGCACATCTTGTAGTCGACCTTGGTGGAGTTGTAGGCACAGGTGTCGACGATCGCCCCGGTGGACCTCTTGAGGGTCGCCGTGTCCCGGTCGTTGTTCCACACGTAGGCCGCCCGGCCCTGGTACCGGTTGGTCGCGGTGTTGGTGCCCTTGCCCGTGCGGATGGTCACCGTCTTGCCCTTGCCGAGGGTGTAGGCGCCGAAGACGTACCGGTGGTTGGCGGCGTCCACGAGCGTCCAGCCGGTGAGGCTGACGGCCGCGGCGGTGGTGTTGCGGATCTGCACCCACTCGTTGGTGAGGCTGGTGTTGGTGCGGGTGTCCGAGCCGGGGCTGTCGTAGTAGATCTTGTACAGATGCACCGAGCTGGGCGCCGCCTGGGACTGCGTGGGCATCAGGACAAGGCCACCGAGACACGCAGCGACAGCGGCAGCGGCGATGGAACGGGTGTGGAGCATGGGCGTCCTCAGATCAAGGCCGGGCACCCCCCAAATCGGGCCCGGCAAGACGCCCAGGTTAGGTCCAACCACCTCGGGGCGGACGGTATTCGGGAATTCGTGAGATATCGCGCATGTGTGCGATGCGAGGGCTGTGTGCGCACAGCGGTTCCGGGCAGTGGTTCCGTCCCGCCGTGCGGGGGACGCCTCAGGTCATCCGGTGGTCGAGGTTGATCGCCGAGCTGATGAGGGCGAGGTGCGTGAACGCCTGCGGGAAGTTGCCCAGATGCTCGCCCGTCAGCCCGATCTGCTCGGCGTACAGACCCACATGGTTGGCATAGGTGAACATCTTCTCGAGCGCGAGCCGGGCGCGCTCCACCTCGCCCATGCGCACCAGTGCCTCGACCCACCAGAACGAGCAGATGGAGAACGTCCCCTCGCTCCCGTCCAGTCCGTCCGGTGCCTCTTCCGGGTTGTAGCGGAACACCAGACTGTCCACCACGAGCCTGCGCTCGATGGCCTCGACGGTCGACCGGAACCGGGGATCGGTGGGGGAGAGGAACTTGACCATCGGCATGAGCAGCAGGGACGCGTCCATGATCGTCTTCGGGTGACCGTCGTCGTCGGAGAGTCGCTGGACGAACGTGCGCTCCTCCGGATTCCAGCCGCGCGCCATGATCTGGCCGTAGATCTCGTCGCGGACCCGCATCCAGCGGACCAGGTCCCCGGGCAGACCCCGCTGGCGGGCCATTCTGACCATGCGCTCGAGCGCGACCCAGCACATGAGCCGCGAGTAGGTGTGCTTCTGCTGCCCCGCCCGCGTCTCCCAGATGCTTTCGTCGGCGCCGTCCCAGTTCTTCAGCAGCCAGTCGAGGATGCCGCACAGGTCGGCCCAGCTGTCGTGCGAGATGCCCGCGCCGTACTTGTTGAACAGATAGATCGAGTCGATCAGTTCACCGTAGATGTCCAGCTGGCACTGATCGCTCGCTCCGTTGCCGATGCGCACCGGATGCGATCCCCGGTACCCCTCCAGGTGGTCGAGCGTCTCCTCGGGGAGGATCGCGTCGCCGTCGATCGAGTACATGACGCGCAGTGGTCCCGCGGCGCCGTTCGTCGCGTTGCGCAGACGCGCGGCGAGCCAGTCGATGAACTCCTGCGCCTCCTGCGTGAATCCGAGGCGCACCATCGCGTACAGGGAGAACGCGGCATCCCTGATCCACACGTACCGGTAGTCCCAGTTGCGCCGGCCGCCGAGTTGTTCGGGCAGCCCGAGGGTGGGCGCGGCGATGATCGCACCCGTGGGCTCATGGGTCATCATTTTCAGCGTCAGGGCCGAGCGGTGGACCATCTCACGCCAGCGGCCGGTGTACGTCGACTGCTTCAGCCAGTTGCGCCAGTACGTCACCGTGGCATCGAAGAGCTCGTCGGCGGCGGTGGCCTCCACCGGGTCCGACGTCGTGCCGTCCTCGTCGTCGGCCGTCTCCAGGATGAAGAGCGCCGTCTCGCCCTCACGGAGGACGAACCGGGCGTAGGCGTCGGTCGCATCGAGCTCCAGGTCGACGGTGGAGCGCACCGAGAGGCTGATCTCCCGGCCCGTGAACCGTACGCCCTGGCGGGTCCGCTCGGTGCGGGGCATTTCGCGGCCGTAGTCCAGTCGCGGTGCGATCCGCACGGACATCGTCATATGGCCTCGCACATTGACCACCCGTCGCACGAGGCGCTGCCTGTGGTCGGGGTCCTTGTCGCGGAGGATGGGCATGAAGTCCTGGACCTCGACGATGCCGTGCTCGGTGAGCATCCGCGTGAGGAGGATGTTCGTGTCGGGAAAGTAGAACTGGTGGTGGGTGACGCTCTCGCACCTCGGCCGGATCTCCCAGTAGCCGCCACGCTGTGCGTCGAGCAGGGAGCCGAAGACGCTGGGGGAGTCGAACCGCGGGGCGCAGAACCAGTCGATCCGTCCGTCGGTGCCGACCAGGGCCGCCGTGCGCAGATCGCCGATCAGGCCGTGCTCGGCGATCGGCAGGTACCCGCTCGGGTCGCTGTCGGTGGGCTCCTGTGCTCGCGCTGTGGTCATTTCCCGGCACCTCGCCACCCCGGTGACTCGTCCTGCCCAGTCTCACTCACCGGTGCGGCGAACGCACGCTGGTCACGATCCGGTATCGGTCAGCGGTCCGACCCTTGCGTTTCAGCCATGTAATCGATTCCAATCGGCCGTGTAATCGTTTCCATGGCTCACTGCCGTGGTGCGAGGCGCACGGAACCCACAAGGAGGTGGACCGTCGATGGCGAGCATCAAGGATGTCGCGGCCGAGGCCGGAGTCTCCGTTGCCACGGTCTCCCGCGTCCTCAACAGCCATCCCTCCGTCAGTCCCGGGGCGCGGGCCCGCGTCCTCGCCGCCGTCGACACGCTCGGCTACCGGCCGAACGCCGTGGCACGGTCGCTGCGCACCGATCAGACCCGCACCCTCGGCCTCGTGATCAGTGATGTGCTCAATCCGTACTTCACCGAGCTGGCCCGCTTCGTCGAGGAGGAGGCCCGCGCGCTCGGCTACAGCGTGATCATCGGCAACGCCGACGAGCGGCCCGAGCTCCAGGACCACCATGTACGGACCCTGCTCGACCGCCGGATCGACGGCCTGCTCGTCTCACCCGCGGACGGACGGTCCCCGCTGACGCTGGACGCGGCACGCAGCGGTACCCCGATGGTCTTCGTCGACCGCTGGGTGCCCGGCGTGGACGTGCCCGTCGTGCGTTCCGACGGCCGGCAGGCCATCCGGGATCTCGTCGGCCACCTGCACGGCCTCGGCCACCGCAGACTCGCCATCATCGCGGGTCCCGCGGCCACCACCACCGGACGCGAGCGTGTCGACGCCTTCCGCGACGCGCTGCGCGAACACGGGCTCCCGCTGATCGACGCGTACATCGGGCAGGGCGACTTCCAGGCCGAGAGCGGCCGCCGCGCCACCGAGGCGTTCCTGGCGCTCGCCGAGCCGCCCGAGGTGGTCTTCGCCACCGACAACCTGATGGCACTTGGAGCTCTGGACGCCATCCGTGGACACGGCCTGCGCGTACCGCGGGACATCGGGCTCGCCGCCTTCGACGACATCCCGTGGTTCCTGCACACCGATCCACCGATCACGGCGATCTCCCAGCCCACCGCCGAGCTCGCCAGAGCCGCGGTCCGGGCGCTGGCCGACGTGATCGAGGGCAGACCCCCGAGCTCCGTCAGCCTCCCCGCGCGTCTGGTCGTACGCCGCTCCTGCGGTGAAGGCGGCGCGCATGCCGAAAGCGCCGGCAGACCCGAAGCGCCGGACGTCCCCGGCACCCCCGAAACCCCCGACCACCCCGCGAGCCAGAGGAGCAACTTGTGAGCCACCCCGACGAGTTGCTGCGCATCGAAGGACTGCGCAAGACGTTCCCCGGCGTCGTCGCCCTCGACGCCGTCGACTTCGACCTGCGCCGCGGTGAGGTGCACGTCCTGCTCGGCGAGAACGGAGCCGGCAAGAGCACCCTCATCAAGATGCTCTCCGGCGCCTACCGCCCCGACAGCGGACGCATCCTCGCCGACGGGCGCGAGGTCCGCATCCACAGCACCCAGGACGCCGAACGGCTCGGGATCGCGACCATCTACCAGGAGTTCAACCTGGTCCCCGATCTCACGGTTGCCGAGAACATCTTCCTCGGCCGTCAGCCGCGACGGTTCGGGATGATCGACCGCCGGCGCATGGAGACGGACGCGGCCGCGCTGCTGGACCGCGTCGGACTGCGGGTCTCCCCGGGCGCCCTCGTCCGCGAACTGGGCATCGCCCGGCTCCAGATGGTCGAGATCGCCAAGGCACTGAGTCTCGACGCCCGCGTTCTGATCATGGACGAGCCGACCGCCGTGCTCACCTCGGAGGAGGTGGACCAGCTCTTCCGTATCGTGCGGCAACTGCGCGAGGACGGCGTGGGCATCATCTTCATCACCCACCACCTCGAGGAGATCGCGGCACTCGGCGACCGGGTGACCGTCCTGCGGGACGGCCGCAGCATCGACGAGGTCCCCGCGTCGACCCCCGAGGCCGAACTCGTACGGCTGATGGTGGGCCGGAGCATCGACCAGCAGTATCCGCGGCAGCGCCCCGAGGTGGGCGAGCCGTTGCTCTCGGTGCGCGGGCTCACCCGGGGCGGCGTCTTCCACGACGTCAGCTTCGAGGTGCGGGCCGGTGAGGTCGTCGGCCTCGCCGGGCTCGTCGGCGCAGGACGCACCGAGATCGCCCGGGCCGTCTTCGGTGCCGACCCCTACGACACGGGCACCGTCGACGTACGCGGCAAACAGCTCCGCGGACACGACGTGAACGCCGCAATGCGGGCCGGCATCGGCCTCGTCCCCGAGGACCGCAAGGGCCAGGGACTGGTGCTCGACGCCACGGTGCAGGAGAACCTCGGCCTGGTCACCCTGCGCTCGGCCACCCGCGCCGGACTCGTCGACCTCAAGGCGCAGCGCGTCGCGGCCGCCCGGATCGCCGAGCAACTGGGTGTACGGATGGCGGGCCTCGGCCAGCACGTCCGCACCCTGTCCGGCGGCAACCAGCAGAAGGTCGTCATCGGCAAATGGCTTCTCGCCGACACCAGAGTGCTGATCCTCGACGAACCGACGCGCGGAGTCGACGTCGGCGCGAAGGTCGAGATCTACCAGCTCATCAACGAGCTGACCGCGTCCGGTCACGCCGTCCTGATGATCTCCAGCGACCTCCCCGAGGTCCTCGGCATGAGCGACCGGGTGCTCGTCATGGCACAGGGCCGCATCGCCGGTGAGCTCACCGCACACGAAGCCACCCAGGACGCGGTGATGGCGCTCGCCGTCAGCGCACCACCCACGACAACCCCCGCACAGAACGACGCAGTGAACGAGGAGGGCCCCCGTGGCCAGTGACACGCTCAAGAACGACACGGGCAAGAGCGGCGCCTCCGCCTCGACCCTGCGCCGGATCCTGCTCGACAATGGCGCCCTGACCGCGCTCGTGGTCCTGGTGGTGGCGATGTCGCTGCTCTCCGGCGACTTCCTGACCACCCAGAACCTTCTCAACGTCGGCGTCCAGGCCGCCGTCACCGCGATCCTCGCGTTCGGCGTCACCTTCGTCATCGTCTCGGCAGGCATCGACCTGTCGGTCGGATCGGTGGCCGCGCTCAGCGCCACGGTCCTCGCCTGGATCGCGACGTCCGAGGGACTACCGGTCTGGCTCGCGGTCCTTCTCGCGATCGGCACGGGCCTGGCCTGCGGTCTCGTCAACGGCGCCCTCATCTCCTACGGCAAACTGCCGCCCTTCATCGCCACGTTGGCCATGCTCTCGATCGGCCGCGGACTGTCCCTGGTCATCTCCCAGGGCAGCCCGATCGCCTTCCCCGACTCCATCTCCGTGCTGGGCGACACGCTCGGCGGCTGGCTGCCCGTCCCGGTCCTCGTGATGATCGGCATGGGCCTGATCACCGCACTGATCCTCGGCCGCACCTACATCGGCCGCTCGATGTACGCCATCGGCGGCAACGAAGAGGCGGCCCGCCTCTCGGGCCTGCGCGTCAAGCGTCAGAAGCTCGTCATCTACGCCCTGTCCGGTCTCTTCGCAGCGGTCGCCGGAATCGTCCTCGCCTCCCGGCTCGTCTCCGCACAGCCCCAGGCCGCGCAGGGCTACGAACTCGACGCGATCGCCGCGGTCGTCATCGGCGGCGCCAGCCTGGCCGGCGGAGTCGGCAAGGCGTCGGGCACGCTCATCGGCGCGCTCATCCTCGCCGTGCTGCGCAACGGTCTCAACCTCCTCTCGGTCTCCGCCTTCTGGCAGCAGGTCGTCATCGGTGTCGTCATCGCCCTGGCCGTCCTGCTCGACACCCTGCGCCGGCGCACCGGAACCACGGCGGCGGCCGCGGGCGCTCCCGGTACCGGAGGTCCGGGAAGCGGGAAACGCGGTGCGGTGAAGCTCGGCGTGGCCGCCGTGTGTGTCGCGGCCGTCGTCGGTGGTGTGTCCCTGCTCAACCCCGGCTCCTCCGGGACGACCACGAAGATCGGGATGTCGCTCTCCACCCTCAACAACCCGTTCTTCGTGCAGATGAAGGACGGCGCGCAGGCGGAGGCCAAGGCTGCGGGCATCGACATCACGGTCACCGACGCCCAGAACGACGCCTCGCAACAGGCCAACCAGCTGCAGAACTTCACCAGCTCCGGCGTGAAGTCCGTCATCGTGAACCCCGTCGACTCGGACGCGGTCGGCCCGGCGGTCCGTACCGCCAACAAGGCCGGCATCCCGGTGATCGCCGCCGACCGCGGTGTCAACAAGGCCGAGACCGCGACCCTCGTCGCGTCCGACAACATCGCCGGCGGCAAGCTCGCGGCGAAGACGCTCGCCGACAAGCTCGGCGGCAAGGGCACGATCGTCATTCTCCAGGGCACGGCCGGCACCTCCGCGAGCCGGGAACGCGGCGCGGGCTTCGCCGAGGGGCTCAAGGCCTACCCGGGCATCAAGGTCGTCGCGAAGCAGCCCGCGGACTTCGACCGCACCAAGGGGCTGGACGTCATGACCAACCTGCTCCAGGCCAACCCCGGCATCAACGGTGTCTTCGCCGAGAACGACGAGATGGCACTCGGCGCGGTCAAGGCGCTCGGCGCCAAGGCGGGCACGTCCGTGTCCGTGGTGGGCTTCGACGGAACTCCCGACGGCCTCAAGGCGGTTCAGGCGGGCACGCTGTACGCGTCGGTCGCCCAGCAGCCCAAGGAGCTCGGGAAGATCGCCGTCCAGAACGCGGTGAAGGCCGCGCAGGGCAAGGAAGTGAGCAGCACGGTGAAGGTGCCCGTGAAGGTCGTCACCAAGGCGAACGTCGACGACTTCTCCTGAGCCGCGGTCGGGAGGGCCGCGGGTTCGCCGCGGCCCTCCGACCCGCCGGATCCATCCGGTCCGGCAGGCACACACCCCCCACCCGAGAGAACGAGAAGGCAGGACCAGCGATGCACGACCACGGCCCCCACGACCTGCTGGTCATCGGGTCGGCCAACGCCGACCTGGTGATCGGGGTCGAACGCCGCCCGGCGCCGGGGGAGACGGTGCTCGGCTCCGACCTCTCCGTCCACCCGGGCGGAAAGGGCGCCAACCAGGCCGTCGCCGCCGCGCGCCTCGGGGCGCGCGCCGCGCTGATCGCGCGGGTGGGCGACGACGACCACGGCCGCCTGCTGCTCCGGTCGCAGCGGGCGGCGGGTGTCGACACCGCGGGCGTCCTCGTCGGCGGCGCGCCGACCGGCGTTGCGCTGATCACCGTGGACCCGTCGGGGGACAACAGCATCGTGGTGTCGCCCGGCGCGAACGCCCGGCTGACACCGGCGGATGTCAGGGCGGCCGAGGACCTCCTCGCCGAAGCACGCGTGATCTCGGTCCAGCTGGAGATCCCGCTGGACACGGTCGCCGAAGTCGTGGCCGTACTGCCGCCGACGGCCCGTCTCGTCCTGAACCCCTCCCCGCCCGCACCGCTTCCCCCCGACGTGCTCGCGGCATGCGATCCCCTGGTCCTCAACGAGCACGAGGCACGCTTCATCCTGGGCCCCTCCGCGGGAGCCACACCCGAGGAGTGGGCCGCGGGACTCCTGGCCATCGGCCCGCGCTCGGTCGTCATCACGCTCGGCGCGCAGGGGGCGTTCGTCGCCGACACGCGGACGGGTGCTCCCGTCCACGTGCCCAGCCCGCGGGTGGAGGCGGTCGACACCACCGGCGCCGGGGACGCGTTCACGGCCGCCCTGGCGTGGCGGATCGGCCTGGGTGAGCCACTCGCCACCGCAGCCGCGTTCGCCGTGCGTGTGGGCGCCGCCGCCGTCACCGGGCAGGGCGCACAGGAATCCTTTCCCACGGCCGAGGAGGTCGCTGCCCTGTGAAGAAGACAGGCATTCTGAACCGCCACCTGGCGGGCGCCCTGGCGGAACTGGGGCACGGCGATCTGGTGCTGGTCTGTGACGCCGGCATGCCCGTCCCCGACGGACCGCGCGTGGTGGATCTCGCGTTCCGGGCAGGAATCCCGTCGTTCGCGGACGTGCTGGACGGCCTGCTGGACGAGCTGGTGATCGAGGGCGCGACGGCGGCGAGTGAGGTCACCGAGGCCAACCCCGAGGCCGCCCACCTCCTCGCGCAACGGCTGCCGGGGCTGGACTTCATCACCCACGACGAGCTGAAGGCGCGCTCGGCGACGGCCCGTCTGGTGGTACGCACAGGAGAGGCGCGCCCCTACGCGAACGTGCTGCTGCGCTGCGGCGTCTTCTTCTGAGCGGAGGCCGGCTGCGCATCCGCCGACCGTCCCGGCAGGGAAGTACGGGCGAGACCCGCACCGCGCGAGTCCGCCACGAAGGGATGCCGGATCATGAATTCCCGTACCTCCGCAGCAGTCGTCGCCTCCCTCGGCGCATGTGCTCTGGCACTCGGTGCCGCCGCTCCTGTCGGCGCCGCGGAGCAGAGCGCGGACCAGGCCATGGTCTCCGTCTTCCACGGTGTGCCGGGCCTGACAGTGGACGTCTACGCGAACGGTGACGAACTCCTGGGTGACTTCAAGCCCGGCACACTCACCGAGCCGCAGTCCCTCGCCGCCGGCTCCTACGACCTGAAGGTCTTCAAGGCGGGCGAGGGACCTGACGGTACGCCCGCGATCCAGAAGACGATCGACGTGCCGGCCGGCGCCAATGCGACGGTCGTCGCCCATCTGTCGGCCGACGGGACGCCGGAGCTCGACGCCTTCGTCAACAACGTCTCCAAGGTGCCTCCCGAGAAGGCGCGGCTGACGGTACGTCATGTCGCGGCGGCACCCGCCGTGGACGTACGGGCCGGCGGAACACCGCTGTTCAACGGGCTGGTGAACCCTCGTGAGGCCACCGCCGATGTGGACGCGGGCACGGTCTCCACCGATGTCGTGCTCGCCGGCACGGACACGGTGGCCATCGGGCCCGCGGACCTGGAGCTCGCCGAGGGAACCGGCACCGTCGTCTACGCATGGGGCAGCGCCGCCGACAAGAACCTCGCCCTGAAGGTGCAGTCGTTGGACGGCATGCAGTCCACCCCGGGTGCTGCCGCCGACAGCCCGAGTGCCATGGGCGTGACGAACTCCTCGGACTCCTGGCTCGTGGGAAGTGCCGCCGCAGGGGTCGCCGCTGTGGCGGGCGCACTCGTCCTGAGCCGTCGGGCCCGCGAGCGTGTCTGACCCCCGCCGGTCGACCACGGTGGTCAGGTCCCCCGCTGCGGGGTCCCGTGCCGGTCCGCTGCCGGCCGGGCCTCCCCGTCGTGCAATGCGTACAGGGCCTTCGTTCTCGTCGGCGCGGAGGAGGAGACGGTGGCGGAGCACCTCGATCCGGCGGACCTCGTGGAGCTGTCCTTGGGAGCGGCGGGTGAGGCGGACCTGGACGAGGAGGTTCGGCGGCATCTGCGGGAGTGCGCGCAGTGCCGCCACGAACTGGAAGGGCTGCAACGCGTCGTGCGGGCCGCGCGTTCGGCCGGCCCGGCGGACCTGCTGCGGGCTCCTCCCGGCAGGGTGTGGGAGGCGATCGCGAGGGACATGAGGGCGGACCCGTACGCGAGGGTGGCCCGGTCGTCCACCGGGACCGCCGGGCCTGTCGAGGAAGCATCGCTCCGCCCGACTTGGCGCCGCCACAAGCCGATGCTTCTCCTCGCCGCCGCGTGCTTCCTCGCAGGAGCGGCCGCGGGCGGAGCCGTGTTGTGGTGGAAGAGGCCCGCAACGGCAGTCCCGCGGACGTGCTCGCGCGCAGCGGTATGGCCCGCGGGCCGTTGCCGCGCCGGCGCAGGCACTCTTCGGCCGTTTGCGGGTCGTCCTCCATGGTTCGCCGGGCGCGGGGAAGGAGTCGGGACATGAGGCTGATCAGCGAGCGCACCGACCCCGGTTCACGCGTCCGGTGGAAGTACTACGTGGCCGCGGGGACGGCGGTCGCGGCGACGGCCGTCGCGGGATCGATCGCCGTCGACCCGACGACATCCTGGTACCGGGCACTGTCCAAGCCACGGTGGCAGCCGCCCCCGTGGGCGTTCGGCGCCGTATGGACACCGCTGTACGCGAGCATCGCCTGGGCGGGCGGCCGCGCCCTCGACCGGGCCTCACCCCCGGACCGGAAGCCCCTGGCGATCGGCCTGGCCGTGAACCTCACCCTCAACGCCGCCTGGAACTGGCTGTTCTTCCGGGCCCGCAGCCCGCGCGCCGGCCTCCTCGGCACCCTGGCGCTGGACCTGAGCAACACCCATCTCCTCGTCCGCACCGCGCTCAGCAGCCGCTCGGCGGGCGCCGCGCTCGTGCCGTACACCGCCTGGTGCGCGTTCGCCACCGTCCTCAACGCCGACCTGGCCCGCCGCAACCCCAGGGGCGTCCGACTGCGGTCGGCATGACCGCTCCTGAGCGTCGGGCACAGGATCAGTGACCGGTGCGGAGGGCGCGTGGTTTACCGCGGCGAGATGAGGCAACCCGGCTGGTGCGGGACCCACCATCGGAGGACGCAATGATCATTCTCGGACTCATCCTGCTCATCATCGGTGCCATCGCGGGCATAGGCATCCTGTGGACCATCGGGCTCATTCTGATCGCGGTCGGAGCCGCACTGTGGATTCTGGGAAAGGTGGGCCACGCCGTCGGCGGTCGCCAGCACTATTGGTGACCGGCGACTGACCGCCGGCTCGCCGGCCGGCACAACGGTGCGCCCGCACGTCGGGACAGGGCAGACACCCCCTCGGGTTCTCGGGGGTGTCTGCCCTGTCGCTGTCCGTGGTCGGCCGAGGCTCAGGAGTGACCCGCGTGAGGCCCGTGATGGGCCCCGGTGCGTGCGTATGCGTCGCGTGACGGGCTGCGGGCAGTGGGTGAGCACCGCCGGTGGGCGGTTCTCCGCACCCCGCGGCGATGGCCCGCTCGGCACCGCTGCCTCAGGCGCGGAGGGTGCCGTGCCCGCGCCCCAGGCGGCACCCCGGATAGCGTGGTGATCATGAATGGTGAGCGGGACCTTCGGAAACTGCTGAGCGGTATGCGCCCCGAGCTGAACCCCGGGCGCTATGTGTTCACCTCGGTCGACGGCGGTGTCCCCCGCGGTGTCACCCCCGTGGTCACGGTCACCGAGCCGGAGGGGCTGACGTTGGTGCTTCCCGTGGAGGAGGCCGATGCGGCGGGCCTGGCCTACGACTACGTCGCCGGCTGGATCACCCTGCGTGTCCACTCCGCCCTGGATGCCGTGGGCCTGACCGCCGCGGTCGCCGGTGAACTCGCCGACGCGGGCCTGAGCTGCAACGTCGTCGCCGGATTCCATCACGACCACCTCTTCGTCGCCCACGCGCGCGCGGCCGAGGCGCTCGGTCTGCTGGAGAACCTTGTGCGGCGTTCCGGATGATCTGACCGCACTCGTACCTCCCTGTGGCTGTTGTCACATACGGGCCCAGGGGGTGGAACTGGTGCTTGGTGCAACTAATGTGGCTTCTCTGTCGTCTTCCGGGCGACAGCGCACCATGCACGAACGAGGAGTGTCAGCCGTGGGGGACATACGTCGCCGGGGAGCCGTCGTACTCGGGATCACCGCCCTGGTGGCCCCGCTCTCGGTGGTCGTGGGGAGCACGACCGCCCAGGCGGCTTCCTGTACGACACAGACCGGCACCTATCAGAAGCAGGTCGAGCGGTTCCTCGGCCGCCCGGTGGACGGCAAGCAGTCGGTCAACGACTGCAAGGCGATCCAGGCGTTTCAGACCAAGCACGCGATCAGCCCCGCCGCCGGCCTGGCCGGTCCCGTCACCTGGGGCGTCATGGATCTCATGAACCGGCAGAAGGCCGTCGGCCACAACCCGAACAAGGCCGGCGCGTGCCCCGTGAACAGGGGCCGGATCGCCTGTGTCGACCTGACGCTCCAGCTCAGTTGGATCCAGGACGGAACGAAGCTCGTCCACGGACCGGTACCCGTGCGCACCGGCCGCGACGGGCACGAGACCCGCACCGGGCTGAAGAAGGTCTCCTGGCGCGACATCGACCATGTCTCCAGCCTGTACGACACGCCGATGCCCTACAGCCAGTTCTTCGACGGAGGCCAGGCCTTCCACTCGGTCGGCATCAGCGTCTGGGGGCAGCCCGGCTCGCATGGCTGCGTGAACATGACCAAGACCGACGCCGCCGCGTACTGGAAGCTGCTCCGCACCAACGACGACGTCTTCGTCTACGGCCGCAAGCCGGGCACCTGAGCGCACCACCCTCCCCGCGGGAGCCGGCCGGCCGTCGGTCCCTCCGAAGGCGGCGAGCGCAACCGGCCGAGCGATGAGTGAACCAACTCCGGTCACAGTGCTGCCATTCGGCTGCGCCTCCTGAACAACACCGGGCAGAATCCTGCGCAGTTTGACTTCATGCCCATGCCACGCGGGAGCATCCCCGGGCCCAACCCCCCTTCCTCTCCGCAGTATTGGGCGTTCCTTCACCAGAGCGACATCTGTCCACTCTCCGAAGGCCGACGGAAGTGGGAGACGGTGCTCCGGGCATGCCGCAGCCGGACTGCCCGTCCCGCGACGGTGTCGATCAGGAGGACGCAGTGAACAAGAAATGGTCGTCGAGGGCCTTCGGGCGCCCCACACAGCCCGCCGTGTCCGCGGACGGTGCCTCCACGGCCCGCAAGCCGAAGCAGTCGCGGCGGCTGGGCAGACTGTCGCTCATGAGCTTCGCCGGAGCCGTCGTCCTGGTCGTGGCGTCACCGGCCACCGCCTTCGCCGACCCCCCGCGCGCCCTCCCCGGCAACGCCAACGGTCTCGAGCAGACGTTCCAGCCCGCCTACGACTACGACCGCGACGGCTGCTACTCCTCTCCCGCCATCGGCCCCGACGGGACGATCGCCCCGGGACTGAAGCTCGGCGGTGACGTCAACGGCAGCTGCCGCGATCTGTCCGACCTGGAGAACACCAACGGGTACTCGCGGGAGAAGTGCAACAACGGGTGGTGCGCGATCGTCTACGCGCTCTACTTCGAGAAGGACCAGGTGTCACTCGGCGGCGGCAGCCTCGGTCACCGCCACGACTGGGAGCACGTCGTGGTGTGGGTGCAGAACAACCAGGTCGAGTACGTGTCGACCTCCGCGCACGGCGGGTTCACGGTCCACAACCGTTCCCAGATCCGCTTCGACGGAACACACCCCAAGATCGTCTATCACAAGGACGGAGTGAGCACCCACACCTTCCGTGCCGCAGGCTCCGGTGACGAGCCGCCGGAGAACCACAGGGGTACGTGGCAGTTCCCGACGCTCGTGGGCTGGAACGGCTATCCCGCGGGCCTCCGCGACAAGCTGAGCGCGGCCGACTTCGGCAGCGCCACCCTCGGCATCAAGGACGATCAGTTCAACTGGCACCTCTCCAGGGCCAAGCCGGCGAACATCCCGTTCGACCCGAACGCCTGACCGTCGGGCCCCGGCCCCCTCCGCACGCGGACGGGGGCCGTCGGCGCAACGGCCGCTCGGCGTCATGCCGTTGGCGGGCTCGCGCTGCTCGCCCGCGCTGTTCAGCGGGTGAGTGCCATGTGGAGTCGTAGCGTCAGACCCGTCTCGGCGGCCCGTACCTCGACGAGATCGCAGAGGTGGTGGATCATCCAGAGACCTCGGCCACCGTTGGCCGAGGCGATGGACGGCCGGCGACGGCCCGCCAGAGGGTTGGACAGCCGACCGCTGTCACGGACTTCGGCGACGGCCGAGCCGCTGTTGCTGGTCCACAGGCGCAGTGTGCCGCTGCCGCCGCCATGAGCGATCGAGTTGGCGGTCGCCTCGCTGATGGCGAGGACGAAGTCGCTGCGTCGCCCGAAGTCGAGCGAGGTGCCGAGGGCCCACGTCTCGGCGTGTTCGCGTATGAGACCGAGCTGGCCTCGGCCGTAGGCGAGCGAGGACGCTTCGGCCGGTTCCGGAAGCGGCTCGTCGCAGTCTGCGCAGACGACAGCGGGGTCGATGTACGCGGGACTGGCCTGGTGGCTGCCGTCCTCGATGAGTGTCGGGTGGGTGCGGCGGGCGTCCGCGAGGATCGACTCGCCGAGCCGCTCGACGTCGTAGGGACAGAGAATGGTGGCCGCGCGGCCGGCGAAGGCCGTGTTGATGAGTGCCTCGTGCCGCGTCGCTTCGAGGACTTCCTCGTGGGAACGGGACGGCCAGATCGGCTCGCCGACGATACGGGCGGACCGCCCGGTGTGGCGGTCGGCAAAGCCCTGCAGGGCGGACAGAATGCGTCCGGGGTTGATGCCGAGGACGGTCATGTCCTTGAAGTCGACACCGCGTCCAGAGGCGCCGATACTGTCGCGCAGTGCGGCCAACTGCGGCCCGGGTACGGCCACGAGCACGGGTTCGTCCGCCTCCAGGGCCCGGGTGACGAAGCCGCCCACCTCCGCCACGTACTCGTCGAGACCGCGGTAGAAGAGGCCGGGGTGGACGAACGCTTCGGTCTGCGGCTCCCGGACAACCTGCGCTTCGCTCATGCTGCCACCTCCAGCACCGTGCACTCGTCGGGGAACAGTTCGGCCACACGTTGCAGGGAGGGTGGCGGCCACCGCAGCACGAGACGGCGGCCCTGACTCCTGAAGATGCCTGCCGTCTCCACCAGTGCCCCTACCGCGTCCATGCCGAAGAACCGCGTCCCGGACAGGTCGAGATGGACCACGCTGCCGGGCATCCGGGGCAGGGTGTCCAGCACGGCCGTCAGGACGGTGCGGGTGTCCGTGTCGGCGTCGCCGCGCAGCCGCAGCCCGGAGCTGCCGGTCAATGGGACGGCCGTCAGGGGCGCGTCGACCCCCGCGACGGGGGTGAGGGACGGCGACAGATGGATGTGATGGGCGGCGAGCAGGACGTCCGACGGTGTGTCACGCCGGTCGTAGAGACATATCCCGGTCAGCGGGAGATCCGCGTACACCTCTGCCTCGACCCGCAGTTCGTACTCCAGCAGACGGTCGGCCCCCGGTGGTCGCCGCAGGTGCCAGTTCATCTCGCCGACCACCCGCAGTCCCGGATATCCCTGCGCCACGGCTTCTCCGCACGTGTCGCGCAGCCCCGCGATCAGCAGGTCCGGATCGAAGGGGAGCCGCTCCAGATAGCTCCGGTGGGTGTCCGTCACCCGCAGCTGCCCGCTGCTCAGCAGCGTGTCCACGTCCACGCCGTCGGAGCGGAGCAGCGAAGCGATCGCCGACGGCTCGGCCGTGTCCGCGAAGAAGAGGACCTGCTGCCCCTGCGCCAGCCCCTCGCGCACCGACGCGGTCACCGTGGCGGCCCACTCGGCGCGACTGCGGTAGGCATGGCAAGCATGGACGCCCCGTGGCGGGGCCGGCCGACCGCCGCTGGCTGCAGGCACCGTTCCTCCTCGCGAAGCGGCGGTCCCATGACGCCTCCGTGCACCGCCCGAACGTCGAGACTACAAGGCCGGAATCGGTCGCGCTGGGGATCCGCCCCGGAGAGTGAGGGGAGGTGACCGCGGGGCCGTCGGCGGCGTCGGGCGGCCGGTGCGGCACCGGCCGAAGAGCGGGGAGGCCGGGCGTCCCCGATCCGGACCCTGCGTTCGGGTCTCGCGTTCGCCGCCCCCTCGTGCTGCGCATGCCAACCCTCGCGGAAGGGGCGAAAGGCTCGTAAATTGATCAGTGGTGAGTGGTGAGTGGTGAGCGGCGAGGCAGCGGACATGTGAGCACGTGATGCCATGAGACTCGACTACGCAGCGTTGTTCTTCGCGACGCCCAGTCCCTGTCTCGTGCTGGACCCGGACCTCATCATCGTCGATGCGAACCGCGCGTATCTCCGGGCGACGGTCCGCACCAGGGAGGACCTGGTCGACCGCTTCGTCTTCGACGCCTTCCCCGACAATCCGGGGGACCCCGATGCGGAGGGCGTGCCGAGCCTCGCGTCCTCGTTCCGCCGGGTCCTGGAGACCAGCAAGCCGGATTCGCTGGCGCCGCAGCGCTATGACATACCGCTGGTGGACAGCCCCGGTCGGTTCGAGGAGCGGTGGTGGTCCACCACCAACACGCCCGTCTTCAGTCCGACCGGCGAAGTCGCCTGGATCCTTCACCGGGTCGAGGATGTCACCGCTTTCCTCCAGGACATTCGGCGGAGCGGTCCCGACAGACTGCGGGAAGCGGGAATGGAGGCCGAACTCTACGGACGTTCCCGCGAGTTGCAGCGTGTCAACGAGGAACTGCGGCAGGCGCACGCGCGCGAGCGCCAGGTCGCGGTGGCTCTGCAGGAGGCGATGCTCCACGTGCCCGACCTCGACAAGCACCAGGACATCGCCGTGCGCTATCTGCCCGCCGTCGGATCGCTCAATGTGTGCGGCGACTGGTACGACGTCGTCGACCTCGCGCACGGCATCTTCGCCCTCGCGGTGGGAGACGTGGTGGGGCACGGTTTGCAGGCGGCGACCGTGATGGGCATGCTGCGCAGCGCCCTGAGCGCGGCGACGCGCGCCGTCGACGGTCCGGCCAAGGCCCTCGAAGTCCTCGGCCTCTACGCCCGCTCCGTCGAGGGAGCCGTGGCCACCACCGCCGCCGTGGTGACCGTCGACACCAGCCGGTGCCTCATGACGTACAGCTGCGCCGGTCATCCGCCACCCATCCTGATGCGCCCGGACGGCAGCTGGGAAGCGCTCGACCAGGCGACCGACCCCCCACTGGGCGCCCGCCCCTCCCATGTCCCCCGGCCCCAGACGAGTCGCCCCTACACCCCCGGCGCCATGCTCGTCCTCTACACGGACGGACTGGTGGAGCGACGGGGCGAGGACATCGACGTCGGACTGGACCGGCTCGCGGGCGCCCTGGCCCACCACCGGCAACTCGGCGCGGAGCGCCTGGCCGATGCCGTGCTGCGTGAACTCGACGTCAGCGGCGGCGCGGCCGACGACATCGCGCTGGTCATCGTCCGGCTGTGACCGCTCGGGGGGCGGGCGCTGTGGGACCGGCCCGTGGATCAGTCCTCGGCGGTCGGCGGAAGGAACGCGGCGCGGACGATGCGTTCGCCGACCGGATTCATACCCTCGGCCTTCGCGTCGAGCGCATTGACCGAGTACACGAGCGTCCGGGACAGGTTCCTGGTCGCCGCGACGATGGTGCTGTAACCCGGCCGGGAGCCGGTCTTGAGCCACAGGATCAGTCCGCCCCCCGCGTCGTAGCGCTGGAGCCCCGCGCTCATCACGGCGCCCTTCACGTCCGCCACCGTGAACATCTCCTTGTCCAGCAGCGGTTGTGGGACCAGCTTCCCGCCGAACAACGCGAAGAGAAGCTTCTCCAGGTCCGCGGTGGTGGAGATCATGTCGCCCGCCGCCCACCGGTCCGACATGTTCCACAGCGTCGCGTCGACGACCGTGCCGTCCGTCAGCTTCTGGTAACCCCGGTTGTGCGGCCCGTGGATGCGCGGGTCGGGACCGCTCGGGAAGGACGTGTGCCGCATATCGGCCGGCCGGAAGATGCGCACCTGGGCCTGGTGGCGGTAGGAGTCGCGCGTGACCTTCTCGATGAGCATGCCGAGGACCGTGTAGTCGATGTTGGCGTACCGCTGCTTCCGGCCCGGCCCTTCGTCCGGTCCCCGGTAGGGCCCCTTGGCGACGGAAGCGGCCACCACCTCTTCGGGGGTGAGGGTCTTGAACCGGTTCTCGTACCCTTCCGCGTTCTCCGGACCGAGAGAGGCACCGGGCTGGAGCCCACTGGTGAAAGTCAGCAACTGCCGTACGGTGATGGGGTCGAAGGCGTCCGTCAGCAGGCCCGGCAGATATCTCTGCACGGTGCCGTCGAGATCGATACTCCCCTCCGCGGCGAGTTGCAGCACGATGGCCGAGGTGACCACCTTCGTGGTGGACCCGGCCCGGAACAGTGCCCCTTCCAGAGCTTTGCGATTGCTCCGCAGATCGTGCACCCCCGCGCTTCCCCGCCAGCTTCCCCGGCCACCGACGCGTACGAGAGCCGCAGTGGCGTGCTGGTCGGGAAGCCCGAGCAAAGCCTTTTCGAGGGCCGCTGCGTCGGGTCCGGTCGCCTGACTGTCCGTCACCCGGACATCCGGCGTCACGGCCAGGGCGGGCGGTGCGAGCGCGCTCGCGCCGAGGCCCAGGACGAGGGCGGCGGTCAGAGCGGTACGTCGGGGAATGCGCAAGAGATGCTCCGTGGTGTCAACGGGCTTGTCCGTACGGGGTTCATCCTGTCGAGCACCGGCGGGAGGGGAAATCGGCGAGAAGTACGGCACCGACCCTGACGGAGCCCCGGGGTAACTGCGTTGCTGCGGAGGGGAGTTGTCAGGGATGGCCCCTAAGACCGGCCGGAATTGGATGCCGTCATGTGATCAGCGGGAGATATGATCTTCACGCCGCATTCATCTCGCACTCACGCTTCATCCAAGCCCTGGGGGGGCCTCAGCCATGTCCGAAATACCGCCGACCCTTGACCGCAGACGCCTGCTACGCCTCGCTGCCGCGGGTGCCGCCGTCGCGGCAGGGGGGACCTTCGCCGGACCCGCGTCCGTCGCGACGGCCGCTCCCGTCCCCACGCCGTTCCCCGGGATCCCGCGCTCCCTCGCCCTGAGCGTCCCGCGAGGAGTCGACGGAAGCGCACCCCTGCCGCCGCTGCCCGACCCGATCTCCGAAGGCCGGATCGCCAGGCCGAGCCGGAGCATCCCGTACGCCCCGGGTGCGCCCGACCCCCGGACGGTCACCGACGACGTTCCGACAGAGCTGCCGTTCGCCTTCAACCGGACCGGGTACACGATCGCCACCGATCTGCCCGACTACCTGCGGCCGTGGCGCGACCGCCCCACCACCTGGGCGAATGTCACCCCCAACTCGGAGCACGTCTATCTGGATTCCCAGGGCGTCGTGCAGTACCGGCCGGGCTGGAACGAGCCCGGCTACGACCAGCCCGTCACCCAGATCCAGTTCGGCCTCGGCTGCATCACCAGCTACCGCACCGAGCAGGACCCCGCCCGCAAGGCACTCTTCCTGACGCGTGCCAAGGCGCAGGCCAACCGGCTGATCGAGAAGCGCGTCGAGAAGCGTGGCGCCTGGTACTTCCCGTACCCCTTCGACTTCACACACGCGGCGCACAGCGGCGTCTCCTACCGTGCGCCGTGGTATTCCGGCATGGCGCAGGGCGAGGCCATCAGCCTCTTCATCCAGCTGTCCGAGCTGGACGGACTCACCGCGGAGGAGCGGACGCTCTACCGCGCGGCGGCCGACGGCGCGTTCTCCTCGCTGCTCCGCGCCGACGACGCGCAGCCGTGGGTGATCAACAAGAACGACTCGGGCTACCTGTGGATCCAGGAGTACCCGGGCGCGCAGCCGGGCACCGGTGACTACACCTACAACGGCATGATCTTCGCCATGTTCGGCCTGTGGGACTACTTCGTGGCCACCGGCAACCAGCTGGCCGCCCAGCTGTACGACGGCTCCGCCACCACCATGGCCCGGTACTTCCCGCTGCTGCGCAACGTCCGCTGGCACTCGTACTACTGCCAGACCCACCGCATTCCCGCACCCACGTACCACCAGCACCACATCAACCTGTTCCGCCAGCTGCACTGGCAGACGGGCAGCCCGGACTTCGCGCACCACCAGGACGTGCTGACGGACGACTTCCCGTCGCCGTACCTGCGCGACGGCTCCACCATCGCGTTCGCCGCGGGCACCCACACGCTCTACCGCCTGGACACGGCCGCCGATGGCACCTGGGTCGCTGCCAAGGGCGACGCGCAGCTCGAGACGAAGAAGGTCACCTTCGCCCGGGCGACCCAGGCGCCCGCGGCGATGAGACGCCGTATCGAGGACCGCGGCATCTACTACCGGATCGGCGCGGGCGCGTACGCCGACTGGTGGGTGGGCGAGGTGTGGCCGAGCTCGTTCCTGCGCGGTGAGTACCTCACCACGGTCTTCCGCCCCCAGCGCACGCTCACCTTCCCCGGCGGCAACCAGCCGGTGGAGGTCTACCGCTTCACCGAGGACGGAACGGCGGCGAGCATCAAGACGGTCGCGTTCGCCAACCCGTCCAACGCGCCCTTCGACCGCAGGGCGATCGTCAACGGCCGGCCGATGTGCCAGATCACCGCGGGCACGCTGACCGGCTACTGGGTCGCGGCGAACCAGATCACGACGGACGGGCACTGACCCTCGCCTTGATGGTGGCGCGCCCCTCGGGGTGCGCCACCACCGGCGGCCGTCGCGGGCCCACGACCAACCGGCGCGGCAGCGGTGTGCACGGGTTCTGCGGGACAGGATCGTGCGTGACAAAATGGGGGAGAGCCCGGGCAGTAAAGCCAGAGGGAGCTCGGAATGGAATCTTCCGAAGCGTCTGGGATGCAGTTCGGCATCTTCACCGTCGGTGATGTCACGGCCGACCCCACGACGGGGCTCACCCCTGCCGAGTCGGAGCGTATCCAGGCCACCGTCGCCATCGCGCGCAAGGCCGACGAGGTCGGACTCGACGTCTTCGCCACGGGAGAGCACCACAACCCGCCGTTCGTGCCGTCCTCACCGACGACGCTGCTCGGCTACATCGCCGGGCAGACCGAACGCATCATCCTGTCGACCTCGACGACCTTGATCACGACCAACGACCCGGTCAAGATCGCCGAGGACTTCAGTGTGCTCCAGCACCTGTCCGGCGGCCGTACCGACCTCATGCTGGGACGAGGGAACACCGGCCCGGTCTACCCGTGGTTCGGGCAGGACATCCGCAAGGCCATCCCACTGACCGTGGAGCACTACGGTCTGCTGCGCCGCCTCTGGCGCGAGGAGGTCGTGGACTGGGAGGGAGAGCTGCGAAGTTCGCTTCAGGGCTTCACCCTTGCGCCCCAACCCCTCGACGGCGTCCCGCCGTTCGTGTGGCACGCCTCGATCCGCACGCAGGAAGTGGCTGAGCTGGCGGCCTACTTCGGTGACGGATTCTTCGCCAACCACATCTTCTGGCCCGCCTCCCACACGCGGACGATGGTGGAGCTGTATCGCCGACGGTTCGCACACTACGGCCACGGACGGCCGGAGCAGGCCATCGTGGGCCTGGGCGGGCAGGTCTTCATGCGGCGCAACAGCCAGGACGCGGTCGACGAATTCCGGCCCTACTTCGACAACGCACCGGTCTACGGGCACGGCCCGTCGCTGGAGGACTTCACCTCGATGACGCCGTTGACGGTCGGATCACCGGCTGAGGTGATCGAGAAGACGCTGGGCTTTCGTGAGTACGTCGGCGACTACCAGCGACAGCTCTTCCTCGTCGACCACGCCGGCCTCCCGCTCAAGACCGTGCTCGAACAGCTCGATCTCCTCGGGGAGGAGGTGGTGCCGGTCCTCCGCAAGGAGTTCGCGGTCGGCCGGCCGGCGGATGTCCCGGCAGCACCGACACACGAGTCCCTGGTGCGCGCGCGTCGGCACGAGGACAGCCACCTGCCCGAGGACGAGCCGGCGAACAAGTCCGAGAACGAACCCGAGAACGAAGACGATCCGGATACGCGATGAAACTGACCATCATCTCCGGCGGCCTGCGTGAGCCGTCATCGACTCGACTCCTCGCCGACCGGCTGGTCACAGCTGTGACCGGTGAAGTCGAAAAGTCCGGCGACCGTGTCGAGGCGTCGTTCGTAGAACTCCGCCGGCTGGGCCACCCCATCATGGACGCGATGCTGACCGGATTCGCGGGGGAGTCCCTGGAGTCGGCCTTCGCCAGGGTCGCGGAAGCCGATGGCGTCATCGCTGTCACCCCAGCGTTCAACGCCTCCTTCGGCGGGCTGTTCAAGTCCTTCTTCGACGTACTGCCGGAAGACACCCTCGCCGACATGCCCGTTCTCATCGGTGCAACCGGCGGTACCGAGAGGCACTCCCTGGTTCTCGAACACGCTCTGCGGCCGATGTTCTCCTATCTGCACGCGATCGTGTCCCCCCGCGCGGTCTACGCGGCCACCAGTGATTTCGGTTCCCAGACGGGCGCCGCCCTCGGAGAACGCATCACCGCCGCCGCGGCCGACTTCGCCCGTCTCCTGCGCGCCTGTGGTCCGCGGGCTCGACGGGAGGTGGCCGACGAAGACCTCGCGTCCATGCAACAGCTGCTGGGCGGTGCGGTCGCCGGCTCGTAGACCGAGCCGGGCCCGTGTCGACCACACGGCGGCCGTCCACAAGGTGAAGGGCTGATCCATGCGCAGCGAAGATCTTCCGGCCCCCGACACGGGGTTGGTCCTCACACACTTCCTCACCGTGGCGGACGTCCCACGATCGCGTGCGTTCTATACCGACGTCCTCGGTGGCGAGGTCGTCCTCGAGGAGAACCCGTGCATCGTCAAACTCGCGAACAGCTGGCTCCTCATGAACCCCGGCGGCGGGCCGACCCCCGACAAACCCGACGTCACGCTGCATCCGCCGACCGATCCGACGACGGCCACAAGCTTCCTCAACATACGTGTGGCAGACATCGAGAACGTCTATCGCGAATGGAGCGCCAAGGGTGCCGAGTTCCTCACTCCACCGATCGACCGGAAGGCGGAGATCCGGTGCTACGTCCGCGACCCGGACGGCTATCTCATCGAGGTCGGGCAGTCCACGGGGCTGCTGAAGGGGATTCTTGCCGACCCACCGGCCGGTGAGGACTGACGAACCGGATCCGCACGTGACGGTCCGGCCGGCGCTACGCGTACGATGCTGCCTCCTTCATCAGCGCTCCCCCTCCCGGGCTGAGCGGCACCAGTAGTGTCTGCGGGATGACCGCGACGCCTTGCGACTCCTTGCTCCGTGCCCTCGACGCCCCGGGCGAGCCGCCTCTGCGGCCGCTGCCGCCCGTGGTGACGGAACTCCTGCGTTCGCTGGAGGTCCCGCCCCGTCTCGCGGCGCACCTGCGCGCCGTCCACGATGTTGCCGTCGAATTGTCCGATGGGGTGCGGGACCGCTACCCGGACCTTGCCGTCGACCGTGACGCCGTTCTCTTCGGCGCGGCGACCCATGACATCGGCAAGACCCTGCACCCCGAGGAGCTCGCCGGGCCCGGCTCAGCGCACGAGGCGGCAGGCCGTGACCTGCTTCTGGACCGCGGCTTCGAGCCGGCCCTGGCCCGGTTCGCCGCCACGCACGCGAGCTGGGACGACCCCGCCGTGACGATCGAGGACCTCCTGGTCAGCACGGCCGACAAGGTGTGGAAGGACAAGCGCGTCCCCGACCTCGAGGACAGGCTGGTCCGGGCGCTGGCCGGGGCGACGGGGCGGGAGCCCTGGGAGGAGTACCTCGCGCTCGACGACCTGCTGTCGGGGCTCGGCGCAGACGCCGGCCGTCGCCTGGCCTTCCAGTCGGAGTTTCCGGTCCACCCGTGACGCGGGCCGCTCGGCGGCACGGGGGCGTCGTGGAGCGGGCCCGACGGGTCAGGCTTGTTCGGCTGCTCAATGATCCAGCGCCCTCGGGGACGATGCCTACCGCGTACCGGGAAGACGCACCGTGACGAGCAGACCGCCGGCGGGGCGGGGGACGAGGTCGAGCGTTCCGTCGTGGGCGCGCACGACGCTGTCCACGATGGCCAGACCCAGGCCGACGCCCGCGTGCTCATCGGTGCGTACGCGTTCCGCGCCGCGCTGGAAGGGTTCGGTCAGGGTCGGCACCAGTTCCGGTGGGAGCCGGTGGCCCGTGTTCTCGACCCGCAGCACGCTCATGTCGCCGTCCGCCTCGGTGTGGACCGTCACGGTTCCGCAGGCAGGGAGGTTGTGGACGATGGCGTTCTGGACGAGGTTCGTCACCATCCGCAGCAGGAGCTCCGCGGAGCCGCTGGTCCGGGCCGCCCCGCCGGTGACGTCGAGCGTGATCCGGCGCTGTTCGGCGAGGGGAAGCAGCGTTTCGGCGGCTTCTTCGGCGATGAGGGAGAGGTCGACGCTCTCGCGGGTGACGTTTCCCCGGTCGCCGCGGCTGAGCAGCAGGAGTGCCTCGGTGAGGTCGATCGCCCGCGTATTGACAGCGTGCAGGCGTTCGATGAGTTCGCCCCGGTCCCGCGTGGGGTCCTTGCGGGCGACGTCGAGGAGCGTCCGTGAGATCGCCAGCGGGGTGCGCAGTTCGTGGGAGGCGTTCGCGGCGAACCTCTGCTGCTCCGCGACGTGGGACTCGAGTTGCCGAAGCATCGAGTCGAACGCATCGGAGAGCTCACGGAATTCGTCCTGGCGGCCCTTCATGCGGATCCGGTGGGACAGTGATCCTTTCTCGGCCATCCGTGCCGCAGCCGTGATCTGTGTGAGGGGTGCGAGCATCCGGCCGGCGAGGATCCATCCCCCCAGAAGGCCGAACACGAGCAGGAGGACCATCGCCACGGCAGCGGCGGGGGCGAACATGCGCGCCAGGAGATAGCGGTTGGGCGCGATCCCGAGAAGGCCCTGGGAGTTGTCGGGTACGTAGCGCAGCAGGAACACCCACACGACGGCCAGCAGGAGAGCGCCGGCGACGGCGAGGAACCCGGCGTAGCTGAGGGTGAGTTTCCATCGGACGCTGAGCCCTGGGCGTCTATCCATGCGTCGAGCCGGGGCCGGTGTCCGTACCGGGGCCCGTACCGGTGTCGATCCGGTAGCCGACGCCGGGCACCGTGGCGATGACCCATGGCTCGCCGAGCCGTTTGCGCAGCGCGGAGACGGTGATGCGCACAGCGTTGGTGAGGGGGTCGGCGTTCTCGTCCCAGGCCCGTTCCAGCAGCTCTTCGGCGCTGACGACCCCGCCCTCGGCGGAGACGAGGACCTCCAGCACGGCGAACTGTTTGCGGGTGAGCGCGACGTAACGTCCGTCGCGGAAGACCTCCCGGCGGAAGGGGTCGAGCCGCAGCCCCGCGATCTCGCGGACCGGGGGCCGGGCGTACGCGCGTCTGCGGTCGAGCGCCCTCAGCCGCAGGACGAGCTCCCGCAGCTCGAACGGTTTGGTGAGGTAGTCGTCGGCGCCGAGCCCGAACCCGGATGCCTTGTCGTCGATCCGGTCGGCAGCGGTGAGCATGAGGATCGGGATGCCGCTGCCGGAGGCGACGATGCGCCGGGCGACCTCGTCGCCGGAGGGGCCGGGGATGTCGCGGTCGAGAACCGCGAGGTCGTAGGCGTTGACGCCGAGCAGTGCCAGGGCGGAGTCGCCGTCGCCGGCGATGTCGGCGGCGATCGCCTCCAGCCGGAGACCGTCACGGACGGCTTCCGCCAGGTAGGGCTCGTCCTCCACGATCAGTACGCGCATGTCCGAAGCCTAAGCAGGGGACCGTATCGCCGGTGTATGCGAAGGCGTGTGCAAGAACGTGTGCAGACCGGACCGATCGGACCGACCGGACCGACGCCTCAGCCCACCGGTGCCATGGCGGGCCGAGGCGGGTCCGACGGCGCTTCCGCCGCAGTGCGCCACCAGCGGCGCGACGCCAGCGCGGCCAGCACGGCGCCGCAGGCGTTGACCAGGACGTCGTCCACGGAGGACACCCGGTCCAGCCGCAGGACGTACTGTGCCGTTTCGACGAGGACCGAGCAGCCCACCCCGAGCGCCAGGATCCGCGGCACGGACGCCAACGCCGCGAACCGCATGGGGGCGAAGAACCCCAGCGACGCGAAGACCAGCAGGTTGCCGGCGATCCCCAGAGACCCCATCGTGACCAGATCGCGCAGCGGCACAAGGCTCACCCGGGCGGGGACGAGGCCGGCCCCGCCGCCCGGCATCATGGTCAGCCAGAGGAACGGCACCGTCCCGTGGACCATGCCCACCTCGGCGAGCGACATCCGCCACGCCGATGGGATGCCCGCGGCACGCCGACGGCTCGCCAGAGCCCACACCACCAGTGCGGCCAACGGCAGTGCGACCAGGGTCATGAGCACCACACCGTTGAACGTGTCGAAGCAGCCGTGCCACCGCCCGGCCATGCACATCGGAGCGGACATCATGAGCGGCCGCCACAGGACGAACAGGGCGCTCGCCACGCCGAGGACCGCCAGGCCGATGAGCACGATCCCGCGTGCGCGGCGGGCCGGTGCGGACAGGGATGCGTTGTGGTTCATACCCCCATGGGAGACGGAGGGCCGTTGCGGTGGCGTATGCGGTTTTCGATAGGCCCGCGACAGGGAGGCTGGTCGTCGGAGCGACGCCCTGGCCGAGCCGTTGTCTCGTGGTCGCTTGCAACCGGCCGCCGAACAGCCCGGATGGGGTCTTCTGGGCCCCAAGCCCGACGAGTTGGCCGCCCTGCCGAGAGGTACGGCACGGGTCTGAGCTCGGTGGATGACCGAGTTCGAGATCCGCCCGGCGCCGGATCGCCTGCCGGGGTCGGACTTTGTCCGGGTCGACGAGAACAAGACGGCGAAGAGCCGACTGCATCTCGATTTCAGGCCGGATGACCAGGCTGCCGAGGTGGCTCGTCCTGTGGCCCATGGCGCACAGCATGTCGACATCGGTCAGGATGAGCGGTCCTGGGGCGTCCTGGCGGACCCCGAAGGCAACGAGTTCTGTGTCCTCGGCCGGCGGCGTCTGTGAGCCGCTGTCTCAACTCCGCGTTCGTTTCTGATCAGTTGGCGTCGATCCCACTCCGAGCCCAGGGCCTGTCCGGCATATCCGCCGGACAGGCCCTGGTCCCGCGACGGGCTCAGCGCTTCAGTGTGAAGGTGAAGTCGCCGGAGAGCTTGCCGCCCAGCCGGACAGCCGACACGAGCTTCCCCTCCGTGATCAGCCTTTCCACCTCGGCCCGCGAAAGACCGCAGCCTTCAGCGATCAGTCGCACCGGCCGGACGGGGATCCGGGCCGCAAAGCGGACCGAGATGTCGATCACCTCGCGGTCCAGGTGATCCGATCCGCCGGTGTCGAGGCGCCAGGCGTCGTCCCAGTCGAGAGCGATGCGACTACGGTGCTGCACGAGCGGATCCTGGAGCAGCTCAGCTGTCAGACCAGGGTCGTTGTCATGCAGCCGGTCCAGCAGCTCAGGCCGTACGGAGCGCACATTGACCCGCTCCAGGACCGTGAGCTTCGCCGTGTCCCCGCAAGCGGTACAGAGCACGAGGAGCCAGGCGTCGATCACCTTGTGGTTCGCGTTGACGCGGAATTTTCCGCTTGCCCGGAAGCGCTCTGACGCGCACGCGTGGCATCGGCGGAGGACAAGAGGCAGGCAGGTGGGCATGACCACCCAGTTGTTGAGCACAGAAGTACACCGGTTTCAGTGAGAAGTCCGCAGCAAAAAGGAGCGCGGCGCACATGCGCGACGCGCGACGATTCAGCGCTCGGGAGGTCTCACAGGGTGTACAACGGCACGTCCTTGCCCAGACGACTTGGTTCGGCAGCACGCTAGTGGTGCGCAGCGGTACTGCTCCACCGGTTTTCGGGCCCGAGAGTTCGCACTCGGGCGATCTCATCATCCCCAGCCGCCCCCGACCACCCTGGTGACCAGGAACGAGTCCCGCAGCGTGCGCGACCCTGGCGCGATCGCGTCGGCTCTCCTGAGGGCGGGGGCCGCCGGGGCCGACCTGGATGATCCGCCGGCCGACCCGCGTGTTTCCTCGCGGTGGCGGCGGCGCAGGGTAGTCCGTATGACCACACCCGCAGAGCTGTTCCGCTCCTTCGCCCGCACCCGTGCTTCGCTCGATGGCACGGAGGTGACCTTCTGGTGGTCCGGCGACGTGTACTCCTGGGCTCCCGACGAGCCCTACCGGCGTGTCTTCGGCTTCGAAGGGCTCAACGTCGCCCGCCTGGTCGAGGACCCCGACGCCGGACCGGACGCCTGGCAATTGCTCACCCGCGAGGCCGCCTTCTACCTGGACCCCGCGACCCGCGAGATCCTGGAGACCTGGGAGGGCCAGCCGGTCGTGCACGTCTGGAACGATCCGGCCAACCAGCGGTGGCGTCCCTTCCCGATTCCGACGACCGAGCTCGGCGGGCAGGTGTGTTACAGCCTGGAGATCCCGCTCGCCTACCCCTCACCGCTGCCGGTGGCCCAGTACCCCCTCCACTCGGCCGGCGACACGTACAAGGCCCTGGAGCTCTTCCAGTTCTTCGCCGACCGCGCCGACCTGGCCGGCCCCGCGCCCAGCGTTCCGGCCACCATGTCGTGGAGCCGTATGTCCCCGTGGCTCCCCTGGATGGCCCGCGGACAGCGGCCCGGCGGCCTCACGTTCCACTGCCGGGGCCGCAAGCTCGGCTCGTACACGGAGGTCCCCGAGCGCACCCGTGCCTACATCGCCGACCGTCACCCGGAGTTCGCCGCGGCCCCGGATAAGTGGAGCGAGCCGAACGAGACGAGCTGGACGTACTTCCGCAAGCTCAACCCACCGGCGTAGGCGGCAGGTTGCCCCACGGCTCGTCCTGTCCGGCGAGTCCGCGCCGTCGCCCGCGTGAGCGCCGCGAGCCCCTCATGGCGCGGCCGCCGGTGCCAGGTGCCCGCCCAGCCGGCGCCGGGAGGGAGTGAGCGCCGGGCGCAGGTCGGGGGAGAGGCCGAGGGAGGCGCGCAGGGCCGTCGCCTCGTGGCGGGCCCGCTCGCCGGCGCCGTCCTCCTCGTGGATGTCGGCGAGGACGTCGAGCGTACGGGCGGTCCAGTACGGCGAATCGAGCCGCCGCCAGATCGCCAGCGACTGCCGGGCGCTCTCCATGGCCGCGGGCCGGCGCCCCGCATGCAGGTGCAGATCGGCCAGCGCCCGCAGGGTGATGGCCTCCCCGAAGCGTTCGCCGAAACGGCGGTACGCGGCCAGGCATCCGTCGAGGATGCCCTCGGCGCGTTCCGTGTCGCCGTGCACGTCGGTGAGGTGGCCCAGCCACTGGAGGACGTGCACTTCGCCGACATGGTTTCCCTGGCCGGTGGCGATCCGGTGGGCCGTCTCCAGTCGTTCCCGGGCGCCGGCGAGCCGGCCGACGGCGAGTTCGACGAGGCCGAGGCAGCGCTGTGCGGAGAACTCGCCCCGGCGATAGCCCGCGGTGCGCGAGAGCATGAGTGAGCGGCCGAAGGCGATACGGGCCGCGGCGGTCTCCCCGCGTTCCAGATGTACGGTGCCGAGCGCGCACAGCGCGTAGGCCTCGGCGCGCGCGTTGCCCGTCTCCCGCGCGGCCGATATGCCCTGTTCCAGCCGGCAGGCCGCCTCCCGGTACCGGCCGCGCAACCGCAGCAGGACGCCGAGGCCGACAGCCGCTGCCGCCTCGCCCGGGTCCGGTCGGCCGCGCAGGGCATAGGCGTCCAGGGACCGCTGGAAGCTGGTGATGGCCTCGCTGTAGCGGTCCTGAGCGGTGTTGAGTTCGCCGAGCCCTCGGTGCATGACGGCCTCGCCGAGCCGGTCGCCCGCCGCGCGTGCGGCCGCCAGCGCCGTCTCGTGGGTGTCGCGCCAGTCGTCGAAGCGGGCTGCCGACTCGAAGGAGTCGGCGAGTGCGGCGGCGAGCCGCCACGCCGTACCGGGCTCGGCCTGGCGTACCAGCGCACAGACCGTGGCCCGTTCCGCGCTCAGCCAGGCGAGCGGCCCGGCCGGCAGCCGGTCGGCTGCGGGCGGGTGCCAGGTGGCCGGCAGTGTCGGCACGGGGCCTGCGAAGCCGGAGGCGAGGGCCCGGTCGGCCCGTTGCGCAAGGTGCAGATAGGCGGTGCAGACCCGGGCCAGCGCGGCCCGTTGCTCGTGCGGCTGCTCGTGCGCGGCGGCCTGCTCCTGCGCGCACAGCTGTACGAGGTTGTGCATACGGAAGCGGGGTTCGCCGGTGGCGTCGGGCCCGGCGACCTCCAGCAGCCGGTTGTCGACGAGGCGGTCCAGGGCGCGTTCCGCCTCCGCGGGCCCGCAGTCGAGGAGCGCGCCGACGACCCAGCCGGGAACGGTGGCGGCGGAGAGCAGGCCGAGTAAGCGGAAGGCGCGTTCCGCGCTCGGTTCGAGGGCCGCGTAGCTCAGCGAGACGCTGGCCCGTACCGCCAGGTCTCCGGCGATCAGCTCGTCCAGGCGCCGCCGTTCGTCCGAGAGGGCATCCGCGATGCGGCCGGCGGAGAGGTGGGAGCGGGTGGCCAGCCGTGCGCCGACGATACGCAGCGCGAGGGGCAGGTTTCCGCACTGGCTGACGATGCGCGCGGCGGCTCCGGGGGAGCGCCGGGTGCGGTCGTCGCCGACCGCGCGGGCCAGGAGGGTGTGTGCCTCGTCGTCGGGGAGCAGCCCGAGGTCGAGCCGGCGTGCGCCTTCCAGGCCCGCCAGTGCGCTGCGGCTGGTGGCGAGGACGGCACTGTCGTCGGTGCCGGGCAGCAGCGGGCGCACCTGTCGTTCGCTGTGGGCGTTGTCGAGGACGACGAGGACGCGGCGGTCGGCGAGTTCGGCCCGGTAGCGCCGCGACCGTTCCGCGAGCCCGTCGGGGATGGCGCCGCCGCTCACCCCGAGGGTGCGCAGCAGCGAGAAGAGGATGTCGCCGGGCTCGGCCGGATGCTGTGCGGAGGTGCGCAGATCGGCGTAGAGCTGGCCGTCGGGGAACGCGTCGCGCAGCAGATGCGCCGCGTGCACCGCGAACGCGCTCTTGCCGGCCCCGGCGACACCCGTGACGACGACGATGCGCGGCGCCCCCGCGGCCGGGCCGCCGAGCAGGCCGAGCGCCTGGTCGAGGTGGGCTTGCCTGCCGACGAAGTCCGGCACGGCGGGCGGCAGTTGACAGACCGTCCTGGTGGTCCGGGGCTCGGTGTCGTCGAGTACGGCCCGCAGCGCCTCCTGGAGCACGGCACCCGGGGCGACGCCCAGTTCCTCGTGGAGGAGGCGCCGTGCCGAGGCGAACGCGTGGAGGGCGTCCGATCGGCGCCCCGAGCGATGCAGGGCGATCATCAACGTGGCCCACAGGGACTCGTGCAAGGGCTGTTCGGCGAGCAGGGCACCCAGTTCGGCCGCCACCTCGCCGTGCATGCCCGCGGCGAGTTTGGCTTCGGCGAGAGCCTGGCGTGCGGTCAGCCGGCACTCCTCCAGCCGTGCGGACTCGGCCAGCACCGACGTGGTGGGCAGGACGTCGCCGAGGGCCCGGCCACGCCACAGCCCCAGGGCCTCGGACAGGAGGCGCACGGCCTCCTCCGGCTGCCCGCCGGCCAGTGCGGCGCGCCCGGCGGATGTGAGGGTGGCGAACCGCTCCGCGTCCGACTCGCCCGCGCGCAGGGAGAGTTCATAGCCGCCGGACCGGGTGAGCAGTCTGCCCTGCGCCGTTCCGAGCAGCTTCCGGAGCCGGTGCACGTACACCTGGAGGGACTTCGCCGCCGAGCTCGGGACCTGATCGCCCCACAGCTCGTGGATCAGGGAGTCGGCGGAGACGAAGTGGTTGGCGTCGATGAGCAGGAGTCCCAGAACCGCACGCTGTTTCGCCGCGTTCACGGACGTCCACCGCGTGCCGTCGAAGACTTCCAGCCGCCCGAGGATTCGGTAACGCATCACACCGCCCAGGTCGTGCTCGGATCGTGCGGCCGTGGCCCGGGACTGCCCGCCAGTGGCCGATGTGAGCATGCCAAGCCGCGCAACCGTCGCGCAACCACCGTGCTACTACCGCCCGGTAGACACAGGTCTCTACTTCCGTGAACCGGCAGGAGACCGCTGATGGAACCGCGTTCAGTCAGGTGCCGACGTCTGTGGTCGGTGGCAGTGACGCTCCTGGCCCTGGTGGGCGGGGTGGCTGTGGCGCCGGCCGGGGCCGATCCGGTGAACAGGGGTACGCATACGGTCGGTTACCACGGATACGAGATCGAGGTACCGGACAGCTGGCAGGTCGTCGACCTCACCGAGCAGCCCGACGCGTGCATCCGCTTCGACCGCCCCACGGTCTACCTCGGCCGCCCCGGTGCACGCAGCAGCTGCCCGGCGCACCTCGTCGGGCGAACCGCCGGCCTGCTCGTCGAACCGCTCGACGCCTCGTCCGCGCAGCGGATCACCGGCACCACGGCCCGCGCGGTCGGCGGTACGGCCGTGGCCCCGGCGGCCGTGTCCCGCAATGCCGAGATCAGGGTCGCCGTCGAGGACGCCGGAGTGCTCGTCACCGCGGCCCACACACCCGAGACCGAGCCGGCCGTACGCCGCGTCCTCGACTCCGCGACGCTGGCCGCCGGAGCGGAGCGAACCCCGGTGCCGAACCGTGCCGATGCCACACCCCTGGCCGCCGCCGGACCCCAGCCCGGCACCTTCGCAGGCAAGGGCTTCGACGCCTGCGCCGCGCCCTCCGCCGCCACCATGAACGCCTGGTACGCGAGCTCTCCCTACCGCGCCGTCGGCGTCTACATCAGCGGAGCGACCCGGGCCTGCGGACAGCCGAACCTCACGGCGAACTGGGTGACGGACCAGACCGCCAAGGGATGGCGGCTCATACCCATCGACGTCGGCAAACAGGCCCCGTGCTCCACCTTCTCCAACAAGATGTCCACCACGCCGGCCACCGCCCGGTCCCAGGGGTCCGCCGCGGCCGACGCCTCCGTGGCCGCCGCACAGTCGCTCGGCATTCCCGCGGGCAGCGCCCTCTACAGCGACATCGAGGGCTATCCGTCCACCGCCTCGTGCAAGGCATCCGTGCTGTCCTACCTGTCCGGCTGGACGGATGCGCTGCATGTCCGGGGCTATCTCTCCGGCCTCTACTCCAGTGCCTCGTCGGGCATCCGGGACGCGGCCACCGAGTACGACAACGGCGCCTACAGCCGTGTCGACCACATCTGGTACGCCTGGTGGAACAACGCCGCCGACACCAACACCGGCACGTACGTCCCCGCCGGTTACTGGGCCGACCACCAGCGCATCCACCAGTACGCGGGTGACGTCTCCGAGACCTGGGGCGGCGTCACCGTCAGCATCGACCGCAACTATCTCGACGTCCGTACCGCGACGACGTCACCCACGGGCTGTACGACCACGAACCTCAGCTTCACCGCGTATCCGACGCTGACGTCCGGCTCCACGGGCAGCCGGGTCAGCGCCGCGCAGTGCCTGCTCAAGAGCGCCGGACACGACCCGGGCGCCGGCACACCCACCGGCACCTACGACGCGGGTACGGCGGCCGCCGTCCGCTCCTTCCAGACCGCTCGCGGGCTCCCCGGCGACGGCATCACCGGGCCGAAGACCTGGACGGCCCTGCTCTCCCGGGGCTCCAGCCCGGTCATCCGCACCGGATCGACCGGAGAAGCCGTGACGCGGATCCAGCGCGCCCTCACCGCCGCGCTCGGCCGCACGGTCGGCATCGACGGCGCCTTCGGCACCGGCACGGAGTCGGCCGTGCGCGACTACCAGTCCTCCCGCGGACTCTCCTCGGACGGTATCGCCGGCCCGGCCACCTGGTCGGCCCTCCAGTCAGGGAAGTAGGGACACCCCATGCAGCCCCTATGCACGGCTCGCGCCATGAAGCACAGGCTCCCTGATCGCGGCCGACTCCCTTGGCGGGCTTGGCTGTTCATCGCCGCCGCGGTCCTCCTTCTGACCGGTGTCGGCGCCCCCGCCCACGCATTCCCCCAGGCCTTCACACCGACACAGAGCGTCGGCAACCGAGGAGCCGACGTCGTCGCCCTTCAGCACCTGCTGACCGCGCACGGCCGGAGCCAGACCGCCGACGGGATCTTCGGCTCCGGGACCACCGGCTCCGTCCGGGCCTTCCAGAGCGCCGAGGGCCTGGGCGTCGACGGGATCGTCGGACCCGCCACCTGGGCCAGGCTGTTCGTCACCGTACGGGGCGGCGACACCGGACCCGCGGTCAAGGGCGTCCAGTCGCTGCTCAACGCCAAACGCAGCGCCGGGCTGACCGTCGACGGGAGCTTCACCGCCGCAACCACCGCTGCCGTCAAGGCGTTCCAGACCCACGGAGGACTCACTGCCGACGGCATCGTCGGGCCGGACACCTGGAAGAACCTCCTGTGGCACTACGAGAACGCCGCCTTCGGCTCCGGCAGCGGGCTCTGCGACGTCGACCCGGACGGCAACACCACCGCCAACTGGGCCACGGCCGCCGCCGTCGCCCAACTCGAAGCCGCAGCGGCGTCCTTCGCCGCCACCGGCAACGGCAGGATCCCCGTGGGCGACGCCGGCTTCGAACACGGCGGAGCCATCAACGGACATGCCAGCCACCGCGTCGGCCTCGACATCGACCTCTGGCCGGTGCGGACGGACTCGGCCCAGTGCACCGGCTCGCGCATCACCTGGCAGTCCGCCACCTACGACCGGGCCGCCACCCGCGGTCTCGTCCAAGCCGTGCGCGCCGCCGCCCCCGGCCACGTCGCGCTCGTCTTCTTCAACGACCCACAGCTCATCTCCGAGGGCCTGACCACGCAGTACGCCGGACACGACAACCATCTGCACGTCCGGTACTGCGAAAAGGTCCACCCCAACAGCCTCTACGTCTGCTGAATCCCGTCCCCCCCCGCACGTACTTCGGACCTGGAGGTCCCATGCCCCACCGCATCGTCAGATCCGTCCTGGCCCTGGTCCTGCTCGCGGCCGGTCTGCTCGCCGGCTCGCTCGTCACCGCGGGATCGGCCCACGCGGACGGCTGTTACACCTGGAACCGCACCCTCTCGCAGGGCGCATCCGGCGCCGATGTCACCGAGTTGCAGATCCGCGTCGCCGGATATCCCGGCTACGGAGGCGTACTCGGCATCGACGGTGATTTCGGCCCCGCCACCAAGGCGGCCGTGACCCGGTTCCAGCAGGCCTACGGCCTGCCCGCCGACGGGATCGCCGGCCCCGCCACCTTCGAGCGGATCTACGCCTTGCAGGACAACGACTGCACGCCGGTGCACTTCTCCTTCGCCGAACTGAACACCTGCAACACCACCTGGGCCGGTGGCGCGGTCTCCGCCGGCACCGCCAAGTCCAACGCCCTGCGCACGATGTGGAAGCTGGAGGCCATGCGCCACGCACTGGGTGACCAGCCCCTCCGGGTCACCAGCGGATTCCGTTCCACCGCCTGCAACGACGCCGTCGGCGGCGCGGCCGGCAGCAGGCACCTCTACGGCGACGCGGCGGACCTCGGCGCCGGCCCGCACACGCTGTGCAAGCTCGCCCAGCAGGCCAGGAGCCATGGATTCAACGGCATCCTCGGCCCGGGCTACCCCGCCCACAACGACCACGCACACGTCGACCACCGGCCGTCCCGCTTCTGGTCCGCGTCCTCCTGCGGCATCTGACCGCGCCGACCCGGACACCCGTCCGTCTCCTCGAAGCACCCCACCCACTGCTCAGGGAGCTCGTGCATGAAGACCATCGGACAGGCCGCCGTGGCCTGCGCACTGGTAGCGGGATCACTCGTCGCCACCTCGGCCACGGCGCACGCCGACCCCACCACGCCGGACCACGCCGTCATCGTGTGCGACAGCGCCAGTTTCTACGACAACTACGACAGCGCGCACGGCCCGACCGGCCTGAAGCGCACCCTGCTGCGCGGCAACAAGGTCGGGCACACCCGTGGAGCGCACCCGGTCTACAACGGCTGGGCGGCCACCTTCGACTTCGGCCCCAACGACTGGGGCTACGTCCGTCAGGAATGCCTCGGCGGCTTCGGCTCCTGGTAGTCCCCCCGGCGTTCGAGCAGCCCCCGGCACCCTCGAAGGAGTCACTGATGAAACGCACCCCCCTGCGCGCGGCCGCCGTCCTCGGCCTCGCGCTCGCCGCCGCCCTGACCGTCACGCCCGCCCAGGCCGCGAACGGGACCGTCGGCGAACGCGAGACTGTCTGCGCCACCGATCTCTTCGTCCGTGTGACCGCACCGCACGGAGCGTGGATGGGCACGCTCTACCGGGGCCAGACCTTCCTCGTCGAGAAAGTGAACGGGGACTGGGTCTACGGCTTCGCCTACGGGGACATCAACCGGCGGGGCTGGGTCCAGAACGGATGGTTCTGCTGACCGGTGTCCGCATGGGCCACCGGCGTGCAGCCTGCTGATCCCGGTCACCGACGGTGATGATCGACAGGGAGCGGCCCCGGTCTCCGGGGCCGCTCCACCCACGTTCCGGGGGCTCGCGACGGCCGCCAGTGCCGAAGCTGCCCATTGAGGGGGACGATAGAGGTGGCAAAGACGGGCAAACCGGGCCCCGGCCCGGACCGGCGCCCTGCCGGTGGCGGTGCATGCGGAGAGGAGGGCCTGGAATGGGTGCAGCCGAGTCTTTCCGGGCCGGTCCCTACACGGGGATAGCCCCCAGCGACGCAACGGGTGGCCTCCTCGATGTCCTGAACGTGGCGGCGGTCCTCCTCGACGACGAGGGCAGGATCGACCTCTGGAGCCCGCAGGCCGAGCTTCTCTTCGGCTACACCGCGGACGAGGCCCTCGGCAGATACGCGGGCCGTCTGCTGGTCCACGAGGAGCAGCGGGAGACGGCGGTGGGGATGTTCGCCCACGTCATGGAGGCCGGCGAGAGCTGGGCCGGGGTCTTTCCGGTCCGGCACAAGGACGGCAGCACCCGGCTGGTGGAGTTCCGCAACATGCGGCTGCTGGACGACCAGGGCGACTACTACGCCCTGGGGCTGGCGGCCGACCAGACAACGCTGCGCCAGGTCGAACGGGATCTGGCGCTCTCCAACCGGCTGGTGTCCCAGTCGCCGATCGGTCTGGGTGTCCTGGACACGGACCTCCGGTATGTGTCGGTCAACCCGGCGGAGGAGCGGATGAACGGCGTACCCGCCGCCGACCACGTCGGCCGGCACGTCCATGAGGTCCTGCCGTTCCTGGACGACTCCTTCGAAGGGACCATGCGCAAGGTCCTGGTCACCGGTGTCCCCGTCCTCGACCAGTACACCAGCGGCCGCACGCATGCCGATCCGGACCACGAGCACGCCTGGTCGATCTCCTTCCACCGGCTCGAAGCACCCAACGGGGAGGTGCTGGGGGTGGTGACCTCCAGCGTGGACGTCACCGAGCGGCACCGTGCCGTGGAGGAACAGCGCCGTACCGTTCTCACGCTCCAGCGCAGCCTGCTGCCTCACCCGCCGCCGAAACGGCCCGGCCTGGCCATCGCCGCCCGCTACCAGCCCGCCCAGAAGGCCAGCGAGATCGGCGGCGACTGGTTCGACGTCATCCCGCTCGCCGGTGACAAGACCGCCCTCGTCGTCGGAGATGTCATGGGCAGCGGCGTCAATGCCGCGGCCAACATGGGCCAGCTCCGCACCGCGACCCGCACCCTCGCAGGCCTCGACCTCGACCCTGCCGAGGTCCTCCGGCATCTCGACCACATCACCGACGAACTCGAGCAGGACACCATCGCCACCTGCGTCTACGCCGTCTACGACCCGCACACCGCGCAGTGCCGCATCTCCCTCGCAGGCCATCTGCCACCGGCCGTCCTGCGCATCGACGGACGGCGCGAGCTCCTGGACCTGCCCACCGGCACTCCGCTCGGCGTCGGTGGGAACCACTTCCACAGCACCACGATCGACCTCGGCCCGGGTGACCAGCTCGTCCTGTACACCGACGGGCTGGTCGAGAGGCGCGACACGTCCATCGACGAGTGCCTGGCCAAGCTGCTGGGACTGCTGGACGACCCCCACCGCTCGCTGGACGAAACCTGCGAGCTGCTCCTGAGCACGCTGCGTCACGCCGGCGACCACGACGACGTCGCGCTGCTCATCTCCCGGGTCCTTCCCTCCCTGCACAGGGGCGACAGCTGATCCGTGGCCCGTCTCAGCCGGTCATGAGCGCGCGAAGTTCCCGGGCAACCTCCGCCGGCGCCTCCTCCGCCATGAAATGGCCGTACGCGACGGAGGTGTGCCGTAGCCGCGGTGCCCAGTCACCCCACAGCGCTGCGGCGTCGAAGCCGAGTGCGGCGCCCCAGTCCTGCTGGAGGACGCCGACCGGCATCGTCAGCCGGCTGCCGCTGTCCCGGTCGGCCCGGTCGTGCTCGATGTCGATGCGTGCGGAGGCGCGGTAGTCGGCCACGATCGAGGGCACGGCGGCGCGGCAGGCGTCCAGATAGGCGGCGCGCACGTCGGCGGGGACGGCCCCGGCGTCGCCGGCCCAGGTGTCGAGGAAATAGCCGAAGAAGGCGTCCGGGGCGGCGGCGATCATGCGCTCGGGCAGGCCCTCCGGCTGCGCCATCAGATAGAGGTGGAAGCCGACCGCGGCGTCGACACCGCGCATCACCTCCCACATGTCCAGCGTGGGCAGCACGTCGAGACATGCCAGATGAGTGATCGTCTCGGGATGGTCGAGCCCTGCGCGGAAAGCGACGAGCGCTCCGCGGTCGTGCCCGGCCAGAGCGAACCGCTCGTGCCCCAGGGCACGGGCCAGGGCCACGATGTCGGCGGCCATGGTGCGCTTGGCGTAGACGGTGCCATCGGTCTCCACCGGCTTGTCGCTGGCTCCGTAGCCGCGCAGATCGGGGCAGATGACGGTGTGGTCGGCCGCGAGGTCCGCGGCGACATGCCGCCACATCAGGTGGGTCTGCGGGAAGCCGTGCAGCAGGACGAGCGGACGTCCCGAGCCGCCGACGGCGACGCTGAGGGACACACCGGCGCAGACGGGTACGCGGTCGTAGGTGAATCCGGGAATGACAGGCGCCATGGGGGTGCTCTTTCGGTCGGCGAACCAGGTGCTCCGAGCCTCCCCGCGGCGGATGAGCATCCGATGAGCGCGCTACCGTGACCTGGGGCGATGCCCCGGAAGGGCGGTCATGCGTGCAGGTCACGTTCGGGGTGCTGGGGCCGGTGGTGGCGTGGGACGGCGCCGCAGACGCGGTTGAGCTCAAGGGGCCGCGGCACCGCGCCGTACTGGCCCGGCTGATCGTCGCCCGCCGCCGTGTCGTCCCGGTCGCCCGCCTCGTCGAGGACCTGTGGGCCGAACCGCCGCCGGGAGCCGTGGGAGCGGTACGCACCTTCGTGTCCGCTCTGCGGCGCGGACTGGAACCGCAGCGCCCTCCCCGCACCCCGGCGAGGCTGCTGGTCACCGAGGGCCCCGGGTACGCGCTGCGCGCGGAGCAGGACGCCGTGGACGCCTGGCGCTTCGACCGGGCCGTCAGCACTGCCGCGACCCTGCCGCCCCAGCAGGCTCTCGCCCGGCTGGACGAGGCATTGACGTGGTGGCGCGGTCCGGCCTACGCCGAGTTCCCCGACGAACCGTGGGCCCGCACCGAGCGCTCCCGGCTGGCGGAGCTGCGGCTCCAGGCCGCCGAGAGCCGCGCCGAGACGCTGCTGGCTCTGGGCGCTGCCGCGCGTGCCGTGTCCGACCTGGATGCGCACGTCAGCGAGCACCCCTGGCGCGAGGACGCGTGGAGACTGCTTGCTCTCGCGCTCTACCGCACCGGCCGCCAGGGCGACGCACTCGCCGTGCTGCGCCGGGCCCGCACCCTCCTCGTCGAGCAGCTGGGGGTGGACCCGGCCCCGCGGCTGCGCCGTCTGGAGGCGGACATCCTCGCCCAGGCTCCTCATCTGGACCCGGCGGCCGGGTCGGGCGGTCCGGCCGGCCGGGTATGGGCCGAGGTGGCCGCCGACTACGACCGCACGGTGGGCCCCGGCGCCCGCGCCCGACTCGAGTCGACCGTGAGCCTCCTGCGGAATCTCGCCGTCACGTCCGGAGGCGGGTTGCAAGCAGCCCGCCGGCATCGCGTGGCCGCCATCGCGGCGGCTGAGGAGTCCGGGGACGCGGAACTGACCGCCCGTGTGATCGGTGCCTATGACGTGCCCGCGATCTGGCCCCGCGTCGACGACCCGCAGCAGGCCGCACAGGTCGTCGCGGCAGCCGAACGGACGCTCGCGGCCCTGCCGGAAGACGCTCACCCCGCCTCGCGCGCCCGCCTGTTGGCCACGATCGCTCTGGAGACGCGCGGCACGGGTCCGGGGCGCCGCCCCGACGCTGCCCGGCAGGCGGAGAAGATCGCCCGGCGGCTCGACGACCCCGCGCTGCTCGCTTTCGCCCTCAACGCCGTGTTCATGCAGTCCTTCGACCGCACAGGTCTGGCCGGGCGCCGGGCGGAGACCGGAGACGAACTGGTCGCCCTGTCCGCCCGGCACGGTCTGGCCACCTACGAGGTACTCGGACACCTCATCGGCATCCAAGCACGCGGCGCCCTCGGGGACTTCGAGGCCGCTGACCGGCATGCGGCCGCCGCCGACCGCCTGGCGGAGCGTCACGAACTGCCCCTGGTGGGCGTCTTCACTCAGTGGTACCGGGCGCTACGGCTCGACGCGACGGGCCGGGCGCGGCCGGAGGAGGTGGAAGCCGCCTATCGCGCCGCCGCCGCGCGACTCGACGGCGCCGGCATGCCCGGTCTGGAACAGGGCCTGTTGCCCCTCACTCTGCTGTGCCTGCGGCTGCGTGCGTCCCGGCTCGCGCCGGCCGACGACCTGTCCGCCACTCCCTTGCCTCCGGCCGAGGACCGGACGGACTGGGGGCCCTACGAACCGTGGGCGCGTCCCCAGGTCCTGCTCGCCCAGGACCGCCGCGACGAGGCCGCCGCGGCGCTGAGCAGACTTCCCGACCCGCCCCGCGATCTGCTGTGCGAGGCACTGTGGTGCCTGGCGGCGCGCGCCGCGCTCGCACTCGGGGACCGGACGACGATGGAACGCGCGTATGCGCAACTCCTGCCCGCCGCCGGGGAACTGGCCGGGGCCGGCAGCGGCATGCTCACCCTCGGCCCGGTCACGCGGTATCTCGACGCTCTCGCCGCCGCCCTCGGGCACGCGCGCTGACACGCCGCCCGCGTGCCGCAGCCGCTACGACGGGACGGCGGCGGGGTCGTCGGCCGTCGGAGCCGGCGGCGGATCGCTGAGCTGCTCGCGCACGTAGTTCCAGACCACCGCGATCAGCGCGGCCGCCGGTACCGCGAGCAGACTGCCCACGACTCCGGCCAGGTTGCCGCCGAGCGCCACGGCCACCAGCACCATCGCGGCGTGCAGGCCGAGCCCACGGCTCTGGATGATGGGCTGGAACACGTTCCCTTCGAGCTGCTGCACCACGATGATGATCGCCAGCACGATCAGCGCGTCCGTCAGGCCGTTCGACACCAGCGCGATGAGCACCGCGACCAGCCCCGCGAACAGGGCACCCACGATGGGGACGAACGCCGAGACGAAGGTCAGCACCGCGAGCGGAAGCACCAGCGGAACTCCCACGATCCACAGGCCGAGGCCGATGAAGACGGCGTCCAGCAGACCGACGAGCGCCTGGGAACGCACGAATGCGCTCAGGGTGTCCCAACTGCGCGCGGCCACGGTCGGGATGTCGGTGGCGAGCCGGCCGGGCAGCTGACGGGTGAGCCACGGCAGGAACCGCGGACCGTCCTTGAGGAAGAAGAACATCAGGAAGAGCGCCAGCACGGCAGTGACCACACCGTTGAACACGGTGCTCACTCCTGTGACGACCGTGGAGGTGATGCTGCCGATGCTGCCCTGAAGGCGTGCCACCCCGGAGTCGAGGGCCTTGGTGATCTGGTCGTCGCCGATGTTCAGCGGCGGCCCGGCGGCCCACTCGCGCAGCTTCGCGATGCCATCGACCACACCGTCGGTCAGCTCGCCGGACTGGGACGCCACCGGCACCGCGATGAGCGCCGCAACTCCCACGGCGACGAGGAGGAACAGCACGGTGACCACCGACGCCGCCAGAGCGGGTCGCCACCCGTGCCGGCGCAGGAACCGCGTCAGGGGCCACGTCAGCGTGGTGAGGAACAGGCCCACTATGAGGGGCCAGACGACCGACCACATACGGCCGAGCACCCACAGGGCCACCGCGGCCATGACGAGGACCAACAGCAACTCGGCGGACACACGCGCCGACGTCCGGAGCGCGGCGGCGGTTTTTCGGGAGCTCAACCTGGCAGACATGGGGTCACCCTATGGGTACTCGCCTCGCACTTCAGTATCCGCTGCCCCTTCCGAAACAGCCCTGGGTCGGCTCGTCGCAGAGCGGTCCCTGCGAACGGAGTTGCCGCTCGTCCTCATCCCTCCCGGAGAGGGGCGAGAGGACAGCTTTGGGCCTCTTTGTGGCTGAAAGCTGCGAGTTGCGCAACGTACGCGCCGTTCATACGTCTCACAGGGCGTACGGGCAACTCATCGATGTGGGGGAGCAGATCATGCGGAGTTACTGGGCAACAGGCGTGGCACTTGCGCTGGCGGGTGCGGGACTTGTGGCAGCGGTGGGACCGGCGGGAGCCGCGACACAGCCGGCATCGGGCGCCGCGTCGCCGACCGCGTGCTCGACGGTGTGGGGCAGTACCGTCAAGCAGGCCCTCGACACGGACTCGAAGCCGCTGCGAAACGTGACGACGTCCCGGGGCGAGTGCTACGACCGCATGGTTTTCGACGTCAAGGGAGCCACGGGCAAGCTCGGCTACTACGTCGGCTACGTCGACGCGTTCCACCAGGACGGCTCCGGCGATCCGATACCGGTCGGCGGGGGCGCCATTCTGGAGATCTATGTATCCGCCCCGAGCTACGACCCGGTGACGCTCCGTCAGACCTATGGCGGACGGGCCGCGAAGCCTCTGCCGGGCGTCGACGTGACCGGGTACAAGACGTTCAAGGACACCCGGTTCGGCGCGAGCTTCGAAGGACGCACACAGATCGGGCTCGGTGTCCGGGCGAGGCTCCCGTTCCGGGTGCTGCAGTCCGGGGACAAGCTGATCGTGGACGTGGCACACAAGTGGTGACCCGCGCTGCTGCGAACCGGAGGCGTGATGCCCCCCGTGCGCCGCGGAGCGGGGCAAACCTCCCGCGCGCCCGCATCACCGGAGTGGAGTAACAAAAGGCGCCCGTGGGTGGCGGACATGGTGGCATGTAGGTGAAGAGTGCTGCCTAGCCAGAGGAGCCGAGGCATGTACGAGATGTGGGCCGGAGCCACTGCCGCAGGTGAGGATCCCGCCTGGCACGTGCTGGCGCCGGACAAGACCAAGACGCTCTGTGGCCTTCGACGGTCCGAGGACCAGGAGGAGTACTCGACAGAACGGCACTGCTTTCCGTGCATGACCGCCTTCCAGCACGTCATCGAACCACCTGAGCGTGTGCGGTGAGCTGACCGCACCTGGATCGTGTCCGCAGGAGCGCCGGCAAGGGATGTCCCCCCGCCCCGGCGCTCCTTCGGTGCGGAAGCCGCCTCGACGCGATGCCGCTCACCACGAGATGGCGTCCAGGAGTTGGTCCACAGCAGGCTGCGGCGCGTCGAACAGCGGCTGTTCGGTCCAGATGACCTTCCCGGCCGGCGTGTACCGGATGCCCCACCGCCGGGCGAACTGGGAGACGAGGAACAGCCCGCGCCCGCCTTCGTCCGTCGTCGCCGCATGGCGCAGATGCGGGGCGGTGCTGCTGCCGTCGGACACCTCGCAGATGAGGCTTCGCTCGTACAGGAGGCGCACATGGACGGACCCCGCCCCGTAGCGGACCGCGTTGGTGATGAGCTCGCTCAGAATCAGCTCGGTGGTGAAGGCGATGTCCGCCAGCCCCCACTCCTCCAGTTGCCGGCCGCACGCGGCGCGCACGGGAGAGACCGCTGAAGGATCCAGTGGCAGATCCCATTCCGCGATCCGCCAGGGTTCGAGCAGGCGGGTCCGGGCCACCAGCAGGGCGATGTCGTCCGTACGGTCCGGCACCACCATGGCCCGGACGACGGCCTCGCACATCTCCTCGGGCGTCCGGTCCCCGCCTTCGGTCAGCGTGCTGCGCAGGAGATGGAGGCCGGCGTCGATGTCGCGGTCCCGGTGCTCGACGAGGCCGTCGGTGAACAGGACCAGCCCGCTGCCCTCGGGCAGCTGAAGTTCGACGGTCTCGACCGGCAGGACGCCGACTCCGAGCGGCGGAGACACGGGCGCGTCCGGGAGGAGCTCCACCGTGCCGTCGGGACGGACCAGCGCCGGAGCGGGGTGCCCGGCCCGTGCGAGACAGCACCGGCCCGTGACCGAGTCGTAGATCGCGTACAGGCATGTGGCTCCCGTGATGCCGTCGCCGCCTTCCTCCTCCTCGATACGGGTGACCAGCTCGTCCAGGTGTCCCAGGATCTCGTCGGGCGGCATGTCGAGCGTGGTGAAGTTGTGGACCGCCGTGCGCAGACGGCCCATGGTGGCCGCGGCATGCATGCCGTGTCCGACGACGTCACCGACGACCAGCGCGACCCGAGCACCGGGAAGCGGGATGACGTCGAACCAGTCGCCCCCCACCCCGGCGTGCGCGGGCAGATAGCGGTGGGCCACCTCCACGGAGTCCTGTTCGGGCAGCACGCCGGGCAGCAGGCTGCGCTGAAGCGCCACGGCGAGGGCGTGTTCGCGCGTGTAACGCCGGGCGTTGTCGATGGCCACGGCGGCACGCGCGGCAAGTTCCTCGGCGAAGGACAGATCCTCCGGCTCGAACGGCGCGGCGTCCTTGGTACGCCAGAAATTGGTGACCCCCAGGACGACACCCCCGGCTCGCAACGGCACCGTCACGAGCGAACGGATTCCGTAGGCGAGGGCCGCTTCCGCCCCGGGGGATCCTGGGCACGCCAGCCGTGCGCCACGGTCAGGTCGGCCTCCCGCACACCGTGACCGCTCGCCAGAGCCGCGGCCATGGGGGTCGTGGGGATGTCGAACCCGATGACGTCGCCCACCGGCTGGAACGGGCTGTCGGCGCGGCGACCGCTCAATGCCGCACGCCGCAGATCCGTGTCCACACGCCCTGGCTCCTCGCCGCGTACGACGCTGTCCAGCAGCTCCACCGTCGCGAAATCCGCGAACCGGGGGACGGACACCTGAGCCAGTTCCTCGGCGGTCTGCCGCACATCCAGTGTGGTGCCGATCCGGACCCCCGCTTCGTAGAGCATGCCGAGCCGCTCACGAGCCACCCTCGCCGTGCCGGTCAGGGCGCTCAGCTCGGTGGTGTCACGCAGCGTGGCCACCGTGCCGGGCACGCCCGCACGAGGTGCAGTCGGCCGTGTGTTGACGGCCAGCAGACGGTCTCCCGCGCGATGTACCTCGTCCGTCACCTCTCGGCCGGAAGCGAGCAGTTCGGCGATGTCGCCGTCGAGGCCGAGATCGACGATGCGGCGCCGTTCCGCACCCACGGGAATCTCCAGGAGCTTGCGCGCCTCATCGTTGGCCAGCACCAGCCGGCCGTCGCTCCCGATGATGAGCACGCCCTCGCGAACCGCGTGCAGCACGGCGTCGTGATGCTCGTACATGCGGGTCATCTCGGTGGGGCCGAGGCCGTGGGTCTGGCGGCGCAGTCGCCTGCTCACCAGCACGGCGCTGATCGTCGCCAGCGCGAGTGCGGCGGCGGCGGAGCCGAAGAGGACGGGCATCTGACGGTTCACATAGGCGCCGATGTGCTCGATCCGGACACCGGCGGCCACAAGACCGACGACGGTGCCGTCGGCATCGGTCACGGGGACGACCGCGCGCGCCGCTTTGCTCGGGTCTCCTCGGAAGATCTCGGTGAAGGCTTCCCCGGACGCGGCCCGGTCGATCCCTTCGGCCCGCAGACCGATCAGTGTGCGATCGGAGTCGGCGAGGCGGATGCCCGACGGGTTCATGACCGAGACGAAGTCCACGCCCGAGCCGTGCCGTGCCTCTTCGACATGAGGCTGCAGAGCGTCGGCCGGTGCCCCGGATCTCAGTGCCGCCTCGGTGCCCGGAGCGTCCGCGAACGACTCTGCGGCCGCGAGCGAGCGGTTCTCGGCGTTCTGCTGGCCGTCGTGCTGCGCTTCGAAGGAGAGCGCGGCCACTGCGCCCGCGATCAACACGGCGGCGACGACGATCTGAAGGATGAGCACCTGTCCGGCGGCGCTGCGCTCACCGAGGAAGGCACGCAGCCCGCGCCGCCGTGATCTCCCGGGCGCCGAGGACGAGTTGGCCGAAGAGGCGCTCCGCGCGTGCTGTGCTGAGCGGCGCACGGTGCGCCTGCCCCAGAACCGAGCGACCGACGAGCGGAGCGAGGAAAGCGCCGAGCGAAGGGGAGAATTTCCCGTCATGCCCTTTTTGTAGCACTGAGCTGCTCACATATCGCCCTGACGAGGAGGGGCGGAGGCCTCTCTTTCCCTGGCACACGGGTGCGGCCGGTCCCGGCGCGCGGGTGTACCCGGCCGCGCGGGAGCGCAGGGCTCCTGTGGACCGAGTCAGATGCCGGGGTCCGTCACCGTGACATTCTCCAGGGCCAGCGGCCCGGGCACCTCGACCGCGGTCGGAGGCTGCCAGTCGCGCCACTGCTCCCACCAGCAGTCACTGGTCTCGATCAGCCGCACGACCTTGTCAGCGGCGGCGCGTACCGCCTCCGCCTCACCGGGGCCGAAGCCGCCCGCGCGCACCCGCTCCTCGAAGTGGTCGACGTCCTTCCACACGAAGGGGGAGCCGTCCGCCGGGATCACCAGGTCGAGCTCCTGGTCGAGGGTGTCGAAACCGCGCTCGGTACGTCGCACGGGCCGTTGGAAGTTGACGTACCAGTCCTTGAGCGCGGCCCCCTCCCAGCGCGCCCAGACCGCGTATCCGTCGCCCGCACGCTGCAACTGGAGAACCCCGCTGGACTGCCAGGAGTGGTCGAAGTCCACCCACGGGTGCAGCCCCCAGGAGAAATCGCCGCGGCCGAAGGTCAGCGGCGTCCCCTGGGCGAGGTACACGGCAAGAGTGCGGCCGTCGTCGGCAACCACGCGTACGGGGTAGACCAGCCATTCGCGATCATCCAGCATCTCGCGCCGGACGACGACCTGACCTGCGGAAAAGCGGGGTTCCATGCGTTTCACCCTAACGTCGGAGGGCACGGCGTATGCCCCGGCCCCCACCACCTCTCGCGTACGGCTCCGTCCCACTGCGGCCGAGTAGGAGGATGGAGACGAGGCCCTCGGATGTGACGGCCCGGGGGCCTCACCAGCGGGAACCGGGGCGCTCTCCTCGGCGACGCCCGTCACGCGTGGGTGGTCAGCACCCTGGCGAGCCAGTCCCTGCGCGTCCTGCGCGCCGCCGCCGACACCCTCACCTGCGGATACAGCGCGTCGAAGCCATGGAAGCCTCCCGCCCAGACATGCAGTTCCGCCTGGCCGCCGGCCGCCCAGATCCTCGTGGCGTAGTCGACGTCCTCGTCGCGGAACACCTCGGCCGAGCCCGCGTCGATGTAGGTGGTCGGCAGGCCCGAGAGATCGTCCGCGAGCGCGGGGGAGACGTAGGCGGGCACATCTTCCTCCGGGAGGCCGCCGCGTACGGATCGCCATCCGAACTCGTTCATCTCGCGCGTCCAGACGCCGGGCCCGCCGGAGTACTGCCGGCTGGAGGTGGTGATGTTGCGGTGGTCGAGCATGGGGCAGATCAGCATCTGGGCGGCGATCGGCACAGTGCCGAGGTCGCGGGCCATCAGCGCCGTTCCGGCGGCGAGGCCTCCGCCCGCGCTGGCACCGGCGATCACGACACGAGTGGGATCCACGCCCAGATCCTCGGCGTGCTCGAAGATCCAGAGCAGGCCCTGGTGGCAGTCGTCGACCAAGGTCGTGCCGGTGGCCTCCGGCGCCAGCCGGTAGTCCACGGAGATGATGACGGCGCCGAACGCGGCGAGCCACTCCAGCGGGATGTCGATCTGCGAGAAGCGGTCCCCCATGACCATTCCGCCGCCGTGCATCCAGTAGACGCACGGAGCTTTCGTCGGGCGACGGGCCCCTGCGGGGCTGAAGATCGACAGGGGGATCTGCGCGCCGTCGCCGCTGGGAACGGTGGCCTCACGTCGCGCGACCGCGCGGCCTTCGAGGAGTGTGTCGACCGGCGTGGAAGGGAGGTCCCGCAGTTGCGCGAGCACCTCCGGGCCGAGCTCGGAGGGGAGTGCCATGTCGGCCAGCAGCGCTCGGAGTTCGGGGTCGATGTCGGGGCGTGCCTGGGTCACGGCGGGTCCTTTCAGCGGGACTGGTGCGAGGCGGGGGCGGGGCGGGGGCGGCAGGTCGATGGCGAACGATGTGACGATCAGCGCGCTCAGAACGCGGCCTTGCCGTGGACCGGCACCTGGTCGGTGTACTCGGGCTCCTTGAGCAACAGCCCTTCGATCTGCGACACGACGCTCTGAGCGGCCTCACCGGCGAAGAGCCGGTGGTGGTCCTCCTCGCTGGTCCAGCCCTCGGTGATGTGGACGACGTCGGGCTCGGACGCCGAACGGCAGACCAGATAGACGACGCAGTACTCGCTCGCGCCGGGGCTGCCCTCATGCAGGCCCGTCAGCAACAGGTCGACCAGCTGGTCGCTCATTCCGGGCCTGGCGGTCAAGGTGGCATGAAATCCATAGGCGGCTGTCACGGCGACTTTCCTTTTCACGAGAGAGAGGTGGCCTTTTCGTCCAGGACACGGAGCCGGTCGTCTGCTCCGTGGAATTCACTGGTTCCATTCAAGCCGTGGGGGCCGGAAAATCGACACATCGATCCTCGCGCTCCCTTGCACAATCCTCCTCCGATCAGGAACACCCGACCGGCTGTGTGCTGCAATGGAGACATGTACCTCGACGAGCTCCGCAGCTTGCTGGTCCGGCACGCGCGGCCCGACTGGACCACCGCGATCGACGGCGTCCTCATCTCGCGAGTCGAACGGTCGGACCCGCCGTCCCTGTCGATGTCCGGCACGGTGCTTGCGGTCATCGCCCAGGGCGCCAAACGCCTCGCGCTGGGGGAGCGGGTGTACGAATACCGTGCCGGTCAGTACCTCGTCACCTCGGTCGACCTGCCCGTCACCGGGCACTTCGTGGATGCCTCCCCGGAGCACCCGGCACTGGGCTTCGGGCTCACTCTGGAGCCCTCCGCCGTCGCTGAACTGCTGTTGCAGGCCGGACCCGGAGACATCCCCCGCGCCGGCGGCGGCGCGTCGCCGGGCATCGCCGTCAGCGACGCTCCGGATGCGCTTCTCGACGCGGTGATCCGGCTTCTGCGCCTGCTCGACGAGCCCCGCGACCGAGCGGTGCTCGCACCGCTCGTCAAGCGCGAGATCCTGTGGCGGCTGATCACCGGCGAACAGGGAGGCATCGTGCGCCAACTCGGCCTGGCCGACAGCAGTCTCAGCTACATCGCGCGGGCGGTGCGGTGGATCCGCGAACACTACGCACAGCCGTTCCGGGTCGAGGACGTCGCGCAGCTGGCCGGCATGAGCGTCTCCGCCTTCTATCGCAACTTCCAGGCGGTGACCGCGATGAGCCCCATCCAGTTCCAGAAGCAGATCCGCTTGCAGGAAGCCCGACTGCTGCTGGCCACCCGCGCCCACGACATCACCGGCGTCGGTCAGAGCGTCGGCTACGACAACCCCTCGCAGTTCAGCCGTGAATACCGCCGTCAGTTCGGCGCACCCCCCAGCCAGGACGCCGCCCGCCTGCGCCGCTCCGTGAGCCCCGCCGCCATCGTGCCCTGAATCTCCCGTGGGACGGGCCACGATGGACGCTCAGTCCTCACCACGAGAGGATTGTGCAGCGAAGCGAGAGAATCAATATTCTCTCCATCCCTTTCCGAGTGCTTCCATGAATGAGTCGGATTCCCGCACCGAGGAAAACGAATCCATTCATCACCAGGAGGCACACCATGAAGGTCGCCATTGTCACCGGCGGAAGCTCCGGAATCGGTCAGAGCGCGGCAATACAGATCGCCGAGCGGGGCGTCGGAGTGATCCTCACCTACAGCGGCAACCAGCAAGGAGCCCTCGACACCGTGGCGGCGATCGAGAAGGAGGGCGGCACCGCTGTCGCGCTCCCGCTGGACGTCGGCGACACCGGCGGCTTCCCCGCCTTCCGCGCCTGCGTGGTCGACGCGCTGCGCGACACCTGGCAGCGCGACACATTCGACCACCTCGTCAACAACGCCGGCTTCGGGCAGATGGCGATGTTCGAGGACACCACCGAGGAACTGTTCGACCGGTTCACGCGCGTCCTGCTCAAGGGGCCGTACTTTCTGACCCAGACGCTGCTGCCGCTGATGGCCGACGCGGGTGCCATCGTCAACACGTCCAGCAACTCGGCGACCTCGGTCGCGGAACCCGGCTACTCGGCCTACGCGACGATGAAGGGCGGGCTGAACGTGCTGACCCGCTACATGGCAAAGGAGTTCAGCACACGGGGCATCCGCGTCAACGCCGTGTCGCCGGGCTCCACCCGCACCCGCATCTCCGGCAACGCCTTCGAGAAATTCCCCGAGGTGATTCCGGCACTCGCCGCGAAGACCGCGCTCGGCCGCCTGGGAGAGCCCGACGACGTCGGCATGGTGATCGCCGGCCTGCTCTCCGACGAGAGCCGTTGGATCACCGCGCAGAACATCGACGTGTCGGGCGGCTTCAACCTCTGACCGCCCGGGGTGGGATGCGTTACCGGACGCGATTCCCGAACCCCGGGGCCAGGAACTGCGGTGATGATCCATGATGGGTCAGCCATGCCGTGGACCAGCCGTACTCGCGCCGCGCGCCGCATCGGTCAGGAACCGATCAGCGGCGCGCCGGTGTGTGCCGTCCGGGCGGGGGTGTTCGCCGGCATCGGTACGGTTCTGGCGGTCACGGGACATCATCTGGTCTCGGGACATCCGGTGCCGTGGCGGGCCGTGCTGCTCGCCGGCGCGCTCCTCTTCGTCCTGGCCCTGCCGCTGGTACGGTCCGCGCGCTCGCTCCCGACCGCGCTCCTGGCCACCGGGGCAGCCCAGCTGGTCCTGCACTTCTGGTTCCTCCGCTTCGTCGGGCACGAACCGGGCCACGGGGCACATGCGATGGCCTCGCACGACGGTCCCGGCGCGGCATGGCAGGCCACTCACCACGATCCTGCGATGACGACCGCGCATGTCGTGGCCGCCCTGTCGGTGGCCTGGTGCCTGCACCGCGCGGACACCGCGAGCCGCCTCGTGGGACGACTCCTGATCGAGGCGCTCGGCGGCATCGTCCTGAGGCTGGTACCGGCCACCGGCCTCCCCGTCGTAACGCGCGCTGTGCCGCCGGCACGGACGCGGGCACCGTCGCAGCCGCGTACATCCCTGGTGCTGGCGCACGCCGTTGTGCGCCGAGGCCCCCCGGCGGCGTTCGCTCTCGCCGTCTGACCTCGGGGCGTGTTTCCTGCGCGCCCGCCAGCCTCAACCCACCATGGGAGTCACCCGTGTCCCGCACCACCCGCGCACGCACCGCGCGCCGCTTCTCCGTCGTGGCCGGCGTCGCCCTCGCCGCCTCAATCGCCTTCGCCGCCCCCGCCTCGGCCCATGTCGAAGTCGAGTCGGAAGGCGCTGCCGCCCTGGCGCAGAACGTCACGCTGAACTTCTCGGCCGAGTCGGAGTCCGACAAGGCCGGGATCACCAAGCTGGAAGTGATCCTGCCCGAGGGAATCGTGCCGTCCGACATCGCCTTCAAGAAGGGCCCGGCGGGCTGGAAGCTGACCCCCACGGCCCGCGGCTATGCGGTGTCGGGTCCGAAGGCCGCCGTCGGCGGGGACGTCGAGTACTCCGTCGTCGTGCGGCAGCTCCCCGACGCCAAGTCCGTGGCGTTCAAGACCCTTCAGACCTACAGCGACGGCCAGGTGCACCGCTGGATCGAGCTGGAGAAGCCCAGCAGCGACGGGCACGGCCACGGACACGGCAGTCCGGCCCCCGTCCTGGAACTGAAGGCAGCGGCCCCGGGCGCCAAGCCGGTGAGCCCCACACCCACGACCGAGCCCACCACTGCCGCTCCGACCACGGCCGCGCCGTCCACGCCGGCCAGGGAGGACGGCAAGGCGGCCGAGGAGACCGCGGAGACGTCGGACAGCGGCTCGTCGCCCGCTCTCCCCATCATCATCGGCGTCGTCGTGATCGCTGCCCTGGCCGGCGGTGTCTGGTGGTTCAAGCGCCGGGGCACGGCGGGCGGCGCCTGACGAGGAGGCAGCGTCGAACGGCGCGCACCGGGTCGTCGGCGAGGGAGCGAGGGCGGATTTCGCCGCTCACGCACCCCTCCCCGGCGACCCGCCGCAAGCAGGCCAGGCGAGGGCCTCAGATGTCGACAACTGCCCGCCGGATCGCGGCGAGTGCGCGCCTCACGTCGTCGTCGGTCGTCGACCAGTTGCTCACCGAGATACGCACGACGCGTCGGCCGCGCCAGGTGGAGCCGCTGATCCACGCCGTGCCGTCGTCGAGCAGCCGGGCGAGCACCCGGTCCGTACGTTCGTCACTGCCGAACTCCGCGCAGACCTGGGTGAACACCACGTCGTTGAGCACCGTTGCGCCGTCCATCGCGGCGATACCGGCGGCGAACGCCGAGGCGTGACGGCACAGCCGCTCGACCAGGTCGGCCACCCCTGACCGGCCGAGGGACCTGAGTGCAGCCCACACGGTGAAGGCTCTGCCGCGCCGGGAGAGCTCGGGGACCTTGTCGCTGGGGTCGCCGCGCTCGTGCAGGATGAGGTAGTCGCCGTGCAGGCCCATCGCCGCCCGGAGCGCGAACGCGTCGCGCACGATGGCGAGCCCGCAGTCGTAGGGGACGTTCAGGGTCTTGTGGGCATCCGTTGCCCAGGAATCCGCTTCCGCGCAGCCCGTCGTCAGATGTGCGTACGCGGGGGAGACGGCCGCCCACAGTCCGAACGCGCCGTCGATGTGCACCCATGCACCCACCTCGCGTGCCGCACGGATCGAATCGATGAACGGATCGAAGGCGCCGGAGTGGATGTCTCCGGCCTGGAGGATCACGATCGTGGGAGGTGTCGCGCCGGTCGCCAGGGTGCTCCGCAGGGCCGCGGGTTCGATACGCCCCTGATCGTCCGCCGCCACCAGTCCGGGCTGTCCGAGGCCCAGGTACCGCAGCGCCAGGTCGATGGCCATGTGGCGGTTCGCTCCGGCGACGACGCGTACGGCCGGCCCGCCCGCGAGTCCGTCCCGGGCAACGTCCCAGCCGGCGCGCCGCAACACCGCGTCGCGCCCGGCGGCCAGGCACGTGAAGTTCGCCATCGTGGCGCCCGTGGTGAAGCCGACGGCGCTCTCGCCGGGCAGGCCGAGCAGATCGAGCAACCAGGCGCTCGCGATGTCCTCGACGGCCGTGTACGCGGGGGAGACGGCGGACATCACGGCGTTCTGGTCCCATGCGCTGACCAGCCAGTCCGCGGCCAGCGCCGCCGGTTCGCTGCCACCGACCACGAAGCCGTAGAAGCGGCCGCTGGGAAACGCGGTGAGCCCCGGTTCGCAGGCCGTGGCCAGCAGGTCGACGACGTCGGCGGGCGTACCGGGAGCGTCGGGCAGCTCGGCACCGAGCGCGCTCACGATCTCGTCCACCGAAGCACGGGCGGGAACCCGGCGGTCGGACAGGCTCGCCAACCAGCGGACAGCATGGTCGTACGCCTGTTGGAGCGCCGTCTCGCGCGGGTCCATACCTCGGACTATGGGACAGGTGCCGGGGCCACGCAAGCGCAGTCGCGAGCGGACACCGAACGAGTCGACACGCGGTCGACGGAGGTGTCCGCGACCACCGATGGCCCGCGCGGCGATCAGGTTGGTTGCCCGATCACCTCGGACGGTGTGTTCGCACCTCCCGGACCACCGGATCCGCACCACCGCGAGCCGGTGCCGTGCAACCATGCGGCCCATGACACCAAGCGACGATCTGATCGAGATGGCCCGCCACGTCATGGACTCCCACCGGTATCTCACCCTCGGGACAGCCGAGCCCGACGGACGTCCTCGGGTATCGCCCGTCTATTTCACCCACGCCGATTACCGGGACATCTACTGGGTGTCATCGCCAACGGCACACCACTCCGCGAACATCGCCGAACGGCCGGCGGTCGCACTCGTCATCTTCGACTCGACGGCACCCGTCGGCCAGGGACGCGCTGTCTACATCGACGCACACGCCTCGGTGGTCGACGACGCCGAACTGCCCCGGCGCTGCGCCGAGGCGTTCAGCCGAGGCGGCGGCAAGGGTGCGACGGCCTTCGGGCCGCACGAACTGAGCGGGGACGCCGACCTGCGCCTCTACCACGCCCGTGCAACGAGCCACGAGGTGCACATCCCCGGGCGGGACCCGGTCCACGGCACGGGTGTCGACACCCGCCGTCCCGTCATGCTCTAGACGGAACGGGCGGCTTCCCTGTTCGGTCAGGATTCTTCACGCGCGCATTCGAGGGGCGTTGTCAGGCCGAGTGATCACGGCACGGCTAACGTGGTGCCCCATGAGAAACTGGTTGCCGCTTTCCGCGGTTCCACGACTTGCGTGCGCGGTGGTTGTCGGAGCGGTGACCGGTCTGGTCGTTGGATTCTCGACCGGACCATTGCTGGGAATTCTTTCCGGAATCGCCGCCACGGAGACGGTCTTCGTGGTGACGGGCTGGATCGTGCTGTGGCCGATGAATGCCACGGCCACACAGACCAACGCCCAACGCGAGGACTTTCAGCCTGCGCTCGATGAAATCGTCGTCGTCGGGGTCGCCCTGTGCGGGCTGGTCGCCATCGTGCTGCTGCTCCTCCTGGGTAAGTCCGACACTGGCCACGCCGCGGCCGCGACCGCGCTCGCCGGCGTTTTCATGGCCTGGGCGGCGCTCCATCTGATGTACGCCACCCGCTATGCGTGCCACTACTATCTGCGGCCCGCAGGCGGGATCGACTTCAACTCCGAACGCCCACCGGCATACCGGGACTTCCTGTATTTCAGCTACAACCTCGGCATGACGTATCAGGTCTCCGACACCGACGTATCGGGTTCGAAGATCCGTTCCGTCGTGCTGCGGCATTCACTGCTGTCGTACGTTTTCGGAACCAGCATCCTGGCGACGACCATCAACCTCGTGACCGGTATCGTCACCGGCTGATTCCGGCGGCCGTGATGCGTGCCGTCACGGCCGCACACACCACGTACCGGCCCCGGCTTCCAGCAGGTGACACTCACTCCACTCGGACCGCGGTGGGCTCCAGACGGACCACGATGCCCTTGGCGGTCGGCTGGTTGCTGGTCCGGGCCACGCTGTCCAGCGGCAACAGGACATTGGTCTCGGGGTAGTACGCGGCGGCGCAGCCAGGTGTCGTCGGGTAGGGGACGACCACGAAGTCCTCCGCGCGCCGCTCCGCGTTGTCCGACCACACGCTCACCAGATCGACGTGCTGCCCCTGCGCCAGACCGAGCTGGGACACGTCCTGCGGGCTCACCAGGACCACGCGGCGGCTTCCGTGGATGCCCCGGTAGCGATCGTTGTTGGTGTAGGGGATGGTGTTCCACTGGTCGTGGGAGCGCAGGGTCTGGAGCAGCAGATGCCCCTCGGGTGCCTGTGACATCTCCCAGTCGTTGCAGGTGAACAGGGCCTTGCCGACGGTCGTGGGGAAGACACCCTCGTTGACCGGATTCGGCAGCCTGATGCCTCCGGGGCGGGCGACCCTGCGGTTGAAGGCGTGCAGTCCCGGCACGACGGCGGAGATCCGGTCGCGAATCGTTCCGTAGTCGGCCTCGAACTGGTTCCACGGAACACCGGCCTTGCCGTCCAGGGTCCGCATGGCCAGCCGGCAGAGGATGGCGACTTCGCTGAGAAGGATCGGGGATGCCGGCTCCAGGCGCCCCTTCGAGGTGTGGACCTCGCTCATCGAGTTCTCCACCGTCACGAACTGATGGCCGGTGGCCTGGATGTCCTGCTCGGTGCGGCCGAGGGTCGGCAGGATGAGGGCGGTCCCGCCGCAGACCGTATGCGACCTGTTGAGCTTCGTGGAGATGTGGGCGGTCAGGCGGCACTGCCGCATGGCGTCCTCGGTGACGTCACTGTCCGGAGCCGCCCGGACGAAGTTCCCCGCGACGCCGAGGAAGACCTTGATACGGCCTTCGCGCATGGCTCTGATCGAGTTCACCGAGTCCAGCCCGTGGGCGCGCGGCGGTTCGAAACCGAACTCCCGCTCCAGCGCGTCGAGGAAGGAGTCGGGCATCTGCTCCCAGATGCCCATCGTGCGATCGCCCTGGACGTTGCTGTGTCCGCGTACGGGACAGGCGCCCGCCCCGGCCTTGCCGAGGTTGCCGCGCAGCATCAGGAAGTTCACGATCTCCCTGATGGTGGGGACGGCGTGGGTCTGCTGCGTGACCCCCATGGCCCAGCAGACGATGACGCGTTCGCTCTTCAGGACCGCGTCCCGGACGTCGTCGATCTCTTCCCGGGTCAGTCCGGTCGCCGTGAGGATGTCGTCCCAGGCGATGGTTCTGGCGTGGCGGGAGAAGTCCTCGAAGCCGCTGGTACTGGAGCGGATGAAGTCCTGGTCGAGCACCGTCCCCGGCCGTGCGTCCTCCGCCTCCAGCAGGAGCCGGTTCAGGCCCTGGAACAGTGCGAGGTCGCCTCCGCTGCGGATGTGCAGGAACTGATCGGCGATCTGGACACCGCGCCCGATCACACCGCGGGCCTTCTGCGGGTTCTTGAACGCCAGCAGTCCGGCTTCGGGAAGGGTGTTCACCGCGATGACGCGGGCGCCGTTGTCCTTGGCCTGCTCCAGCGCGGAGAGCTGCCGTGGATGGTTCGTCCCGGGGTTCTGCCCCACCAGGAAGATCAGGTCGGCGTGATGGAGGTCTTCCAGGCTCACCGTCCCCTTGCCGGTGCCCAGGGTCTCGTGCAGGGCGAAGCCGCTGGACTCGTGGCACATGTTGCTGCAGTCGGGCAGATTGTTGGTGCCGAAGACCCTGGCGAAGAGCTGAAGGATGAAGGCGGCCTCGTTGCTGACCCGGCCGGACGTGTAGAAGACCGCCTCGTCGGGCGAGTCGAGTGCCTTCAGTTCATCGGCGAGCAGCCCGAGCGCGTCGTGCCAGCTGATCGGCTCGTAGTAGTCCGAATCGGGCCGCTTCACCATCGGTTCGGTGAGCCTGCCCTGCTGGTTGAGCCACAGGTCGGACCGCCGGCCCAGTGCGGAGACCGAGTGCCTGCGGAAGAAGTCGGCGGTGATGCGCCGTGTCGTCGCCTCGTCGTTGATGTGCTTGGCGCCGTTCTCGCAGTACTCGTTGAGATGCCGGTGTCCGGGGGTGGGATCCGCCCAGGCACAGCCGGGGCAGTCGATGCCGTCCACCTGATTCATGGTCAGCAGCGTCACTCCGGTACGTCTGACCGACGTCTCGTCGAGCGAGTACTCCAGGGCGTGGGTCACGGCGGGCACTCCCGCCGCCCATGTCTTCGGAGGGGTGACGGTCAGTCGCTTGTCCGGCTCTTCACCGGGGGGCTTCTTCATGGAGCTCGCTCTCTCGCTCTCCAGCGGAGGGATCAGCCGGCAGACGGATCAGCCGACGGGCCAGTGCGGAACCCGGCTTCGGGGCGGCTCCGGTTCCATGGGTTCGACGCGTCCGTTACGGATGATTCCCCGCCAGGCCCCGCCCTCCTGGCCCAGGCCCTCGATGAACTCCTTGAAGTGACCGAGTTCGGATCGCAGTACACGCCTGGTGAACCCGGAGGCGCGGGCATGGAGGCGAGCGGCCTTCTCCGGCTCCGCATGGATGCGTACGACAACCGTGGTGCGGCCCGGTGCCGTGGCGCGGAACGACACCTCCCCCTGATGGCTGAAGCCCCGACCGAGGCTCTGCCACGCCACGTGGGAGTCCGGCAGTTGCTCCACGATCTCCGCGTCGAACTCGTGCCGCACCGGACCGAGCCCGACGACCCAGCGGGTGAGGGTGGGCCGGACCTGTTCGACGCTCTTCACCGTGGACATGAACCGCGGGAAGCTCTTGAACTGGGTCCACTGGTTGTAGGCGGTACGAACCGGTACGCCGACGTCGATCGTCTCTTCAACGGTAGTCATGGCTCACCTGTCTCAGGCACTGATGCACTCAGTGTCACCGGCTGAGCACCAGGCCGCCATCCGAGTTGCGGAGCGTGACGGTCGGCTCCCGGCGGAGCGCGGCGAGAAAACCGGGTGCGGCGTCCGGCACGGGTTGGGTAGCGTGCGGGCCATGTCGAGCCCTGAGGCATCCACGGTGGGGGCTTTCGGTCACGCCGTCAGCCCCCTGAACCACTGAGTTCACAGGTCCCCACCCGCCCCTTGTGCGGTGTGTGAGTGCACCCCTGGGTGCTGACCGCGGTGACGAGACGTCCCTTCTCGTGCTTCTCCTCACCTCGGAGCCACTCGATGCCTCTCCCGCTGTATCTCCTTGCCATGGCTGTGTTCGCCATGGGCACCTCAGAATTCATGCTCGCCGGTCTCCTGCCGGACATCGCCTCGGACCTCGACGTGACCGTCGGAACAGCGGCCCTGCTCACCTCGGCCTTCGCGGTCGGAATGATCATCGGTGCCCCGCTCATGGCCGCGCTCGCCCGCACCTGGCCCGTCCGGTCCAGCCTTCTCGGGTTCGTCCTCGCCTTCCTGGCAGCCCACGTCGTGGGCGCTTCCACATCCAGCTTTGCCGTACTGGTCGCCACCCGGGTGGTCGCAGCGCTCGCCAACGCCGGATTCCTCGCGGTCGCGCTGACGACGGCCGGCTCGCTGGTCCCTCCCGACAAGAAGGGCCGGGCCCTCGCGGTGCTGCTGTCGGGCACGACGCTGGCCACCATCGCCGGCGTTCCCGGGGGATCCGTACTCGGCACGCTGCTCGGATGGCGGGCCACGTTCTGGGCCGTCGCTCTTCTCTGTCTGCCCGCGGCCATCGGCATCCTCAAGGGAATCCCGGCCCGTCCCGCGCAGCATGACGAGCCAGTCGGTCCGGCCCTGCGATCGGAACTCGCGCAGCTCAGGCGTCCGCGACTGATCCTGGTCATGGGGCTCGGTGCGCTGGTGAACGCGGCAACCTTCGGAGGCTTCACCTTTCTCGCGCCCGTCGTCACCGACACCGCCGGACTGGGCGAGCTGTGGATCCCGGTCGTCCTGATGCTCTTCGGCGTCGGATCCCTGGTCGGTGTCACCGCCGCCGGCCGGCTGTCCGACGAGCGTCCCGGCCTGGTCGTCGCAGCCGGTGGCCCGCTGCTGCTCATCGGCTGGCCCGCCCTGGCCGTACTGGCCGACGAGCCGGTCGCCCTGCTCGTCCTGGTCTTCGTGCAGGGCGCCCTGTCGTTCGCGCTGGGCAGCACGCTGATCACAAGGGTCCTCTACGAGGCGGCAGGAGCCCCGACCATGGCCGGCTCCTACGCGACGGCGGCGCTCAACGTCGGCGCCGCGCTCGGACCACTCATCGCCGCGGCCACCCTCGGCACCGCGGTCGGGGACCTGGGGCCGCTGTGGGCAAGCGGACTGCTCGTCGCGCTCGCCCTTCTCGTCGCGGTGCCCGTGCGTGCGGTGATCGCGGCTCGTCGACAGCCGGACACGACGTGACGGATCGCCTCGTCACACTCCTCGGCCGTCATCTGGATCGCGGCCGAGGATGCGTCGGTCGGTGGCGAGCCGCGGTGGTTCCGCTTCCCCAACGCGGGTGCTGCCGCTCACAATCGGTGAGGAGTTGTCCGCCGGATGCGTCAACAGGTCCGAATGCGTGGTGAGTTGCCTCGCGGGAGCGGGCTGGTGAAGCGTCACGGCGAGCCCATGCCGGATGTGCGAAAGGTCGGTGGAGTTGTCCGCATCCGAAACCCGCTACCGGGACCTGATGTCTCGTGAGCCACTGCTGTGGGGCGTGGTCGCACTGGCGAGCAAGACCCCCGTGGCCATGGCGCCGCTCGCCCTGGTGTTTCTGTCCCGGGAGAGCCCGTACGGCTACACCTTCGGCGCGATCCTGGCCTCCGTGTACGTCCTGGGGGAGGTGGCCGGGGCACCTCTGCTCGGGACTCGGCTGGGCCGGGGCCGTATGCGGCGGCAACTGTCGTTGGGGCTGATGGCGGGTGCGGTTGCCTTCGGTGCGCTGCCGCTCGCGGTCTCCGCCCCGCCCTCCGTACTGATCGGTCTCGCCTTCGTGGCCGGCGTGGCTCCGGCAGCCTGCCCCGGAGGCATCCGAGCGATGCTGACCCGTCTGGTGGCAGACAACGCGGTGCCCCGCGCACTCAGTGCCGAGGCCATGCTGACGCAGATCGTCTGGGCCGCGGCGCCCGGCCTGGTGGTCCTGCTGGCTCTCCAGGTCCACCCCGGAGCCCCGCTGATGGTGGTCGCACTGCTCGCCGCCACCGCGTCGGTCCTGCTGCTCCGGCTCCCGGAACCCCAGGAGCCCGCATCAGCCGGACCGCCGAGCGGGCTGGCGGCGACCCTGCTCACCGGCTGGCCCGTCTACCTCACGAGCGCGGCCTCCATGTCGATGCTGGCCACCGCGGAACTGGTGCTGCCGGCCCTCCTCGAGGAGCGGCGCATCGCGGTGGGGTGGGCGGGGCCGCTGCTCGCCGGTTTCGCACTGGCCGGCGCGGCGGGCGCGTTCTGCTACGGCCTGCGGACCTGGCCGGGCTCGGTACGGACCCAGAGTCTGGTGTTCCTCGTCGTCACCTCAGGGTGCCTCGGTCTGGTCACCGTTCTGCCCGGTGTGACGGGCATCGCCGTCGGCCTGCTGCTGACGGGCGTCTTCCAGGCCGGGGTCATGATCGCGCGCACGCTCAGCCTCCGGGAACGCCTCCCTCAGCCCGCTCACGCTGCCGCGTACTCCGTCATGTACGCGGTCGGGGGCGTGGGGTACAGCCTTGCCGCGTCCCTCTCCGCTGCGGTGCTGGACCTGGGCAACGCTTCGGTCGCGATTCTCGGCGGTGTCACTGTCACCCTCCTCATCACCGCGGTCAGCGCCCTGGCCGAAAGCCGCCGCTCCGCGCCCCGCATCCCGCACCCGGACAGCGCCTCCGGCCCGCACTGACGCGAACCGGGGGCGGACTTCGCGTCGATGGCGGCCGCCGCACGGGCATGTACGACAGGAGGCCCGCCTCCGTCGTAGGCTGCACCTCGCACGTGATGGGACTGGAGGCTGACATGGCCGTGACGACGCCGACCGAGACGATGGTGGCCGAGGTGATGGCCGAGCTGGCCGCCCTCGACGACCCGAAAGCACGCGCGGTGAACGAGCGGCACGGTGACGATCACGGCGTGAACCTCAGCAAGCTGCGCGCGGTCGCGAAGCGGCTGAAGACACAGCAGGAACTCGCGTGCCGGCTCTGGGAGACGGGTGACACCGCGGCGAGACTGCTGGCGCTCCTGATCTGCCGCCCGAAGGCGTTCGGACGTGACGCATTGGACGCGATGCTGCGAGAGGCGCGCACGCCCAAGGTGCACGACTGGCTCGTGAACTACGTGGTCAAGAAGAACCCGCACTCCGAAGAGCTGCGTCAGGCGTGGTCAGCCGATCCGGACCCCGTGGTCGCGAGCGCCGGCTGGGCGCTGACCACCGAACGCGTCGCGAAGAAGCCCGAGGGCCTCGACCTCGTGGGACTCCTCGATGTCATCGAGGCGGAGATGAAGGACGCCCCGGATCGTCTCCAGTGGGCGATGAACCACTGCCTGGCGCAGATCGGCATCGAGCACGCGGAGTACCGCACCCGGGCTCTCGCCATCGGTGAGCGCCTGGAGGTGCTCAAGGACTATCCGACGTCGCCGGGCTGCACGTCTCCGTTCGCGCCGATCTGGATCACCGAGATGGTGCGCCGGCAGAACGCCGAGTAGGTGGCTCACGGTCACGCTCTGCCGCGCCGGACATCAGCGGCCATGAGGGGCCTCAGGCCGCTCTGCGGGCTTGCTCGAGATCTGCGGCGCGGGTGGATGATCCAGCCATCCGTTGACCACCGCGGTCGGCCGGACCGCGCCCCCTTCGAACGCGCTCACCGTCCGGCGACGGCCCCTCCTGTTCCCTTTGCGTCACTTGGCGGGATACTGTCCCTGCGTAAAGATCAAGGGCAGGGGTGGGACACATGCATGCGGACGAACCAGCGCGCCGGGGGCGCCCGCCGGGCGGGCAGACGGACGGGGACGGTTTGACGAGCAGGCAGGCCGCCGTCGTGAACTTCATCGAGCAGACCGTGGCCCGCAAGGGATACCCGCCGTCGATGCGTGAGATCGGCGAAGCGGTGGACCTCAAGTCGACCTCGTCGGTCGCGCATCAGCTGATGACGCTGGAACGCAAGGGCTTCGTCGAGCGCGACCCGCACCGCCCCCGCGCCTACCGGGTCCGCAGACGCCTCACCTCCGACTCCGGCCTCGCGTCCACACCGCCCCGTACGCAGGGGCACACGGCCGATGTGCCGCTGCTGGGACGCATCGCGGCCGGCCCTCCGATCCTCGCCGACGAATCCGTCGAGGACGTCCTGACCCTGCCGAGGCAACTGGTCGGCGAGGGCGAGCTGTTCGCACTGACCGTGGTCGGCGACAGCATGATCGACGCGGCGATCCGCGACGGCGACATCGTCACGGTCCGCCGCCAGCAGACAGCGGACCACGGTGACACGGTGGCGGCGCTCCTCGACGGCGAAGCAACCGTGAAGCGCCTCCACCGCGAAGCAGGCGAAGTCTGGCTGATGCCCGCGAACCCGGCCTACCAGCCTCTGCGCGGCGACCAGGCACGGATCCTCGGCAAGGTTGTGGCGCTCCTGCGGCGCTTCTGAGGTAGCTGAAGGGTCGTTGCCGACTTGCGAACGGGGCGGGGCGCTCACGGGCCCCCCGACCCGGCCGAGGCGGCCAGCGCTCACGGGCCCCCGAGCACGATCGGGCGCGTAGGCCGCCGTTCGTCGACGAGAGTGACGAGGGTGCGTCGCAGCGGAACATGCACCGGCGTGAGTCCGTCAGTCGGGCAGCGGAATGCGGATGACGGGGTCGAAGGGGCGCTTGTTGAAGCCGGCGCGCACGTTCCGGCAGTTCGGTGCCGTGCACATGAAGAACCCTCCGACGTTCCTCAGGCTCGTGCGCTCCTTGAGCCAGAGCTTCTCCGGGCCGGTCAGAGGACGATGCGGTTCGTCGGAGTCGCAGGTGTAGCAGAACTTCGTGTTGCGTGGCACGACACCTCCTGAGCAGGACGGGCAGGCCAAGTGGCAAGCATATGCGGATATGTGAGTGTCACGCAGTCGTCGTAGCCGACTTTGTCGCCGAATGCCGCCGCTGAGCAGCGGGCCGGATCCGCCAGGGACACGGGCCCGCGCACCGCGGAGCCCCGCCCGAGTTCCGTGTACGGGCTGACGCGACCGGCCTCTAACCCTCGGCGACGGGGCGTTTGTAGTAGCGCCAGGGGAAGGACCCCGATCCGATCTGCGTCCATCCATCGCGTTCCATGCGACGGTGCCGGGCACCGACCGCGAAGGGCACCCGCCGGTGTTCCCAGGGGTGTTCCGACTTCTCCACGACATGGAAGAGCGGGCCGTAGTCGACGACGTGCCAGCCGTCCCGGCCTGCTTCCGCGAGCGCCTGCATCTCGTTGAACGCGGTCAGCGGGGTGAGGACCCGGCGCTCCCCGGTACCGGAGACATCAGGGCCGGGGCCCTTGCTGGCGAATCGCTGCTGCGCGGCCTGCCGGCTCACGCCCAGAACGTTGCCCACCGTGTCCCAGCTCTGCCCGGCGGCTCTCGCGCCCTGGACCGATTCGCGGAGCAGCCGGCTCGTCTCCTCCGCGCCGATGCGGGCGGCAGCGACGAGTCGGAGATAGCCGTCGGGGTCGTGCTCCAGTGATTCGGTCAGCCCGTCCGGGCCGCCGAGGACCGCCGCGGCGATCCCTTCCCGGATGCGGACGATCTCTTCCGGGGTGAGCAATCCGGCCTCGTTCATCGCTGCTTGCTGTCGTTCGCCTCGGTCCGCAGCGGCTCCAGGGCATCGAGCGTGCGCAGGTCGTGTCGGAGCTCTGCGGCCTCGCCGCTCGTAGCCGCGTCCCTCGACACTTTTCCGATGAGGACTCCCATGCCGAGGACGGCCAGGAGATCAGCGGTGATCAGGATGAGGAAGGCCGGGGTACCCAGATCGTCTTCGAGGGCGATGACCAGGGCAATCAGCACGGTTACCGCGGCGAGGAGGCCGTTGACGGCCAGGAGAGCCGCAGGAGAGGAGCGTGACGTCGGGTTCATGATGTCAACGATCTCTTGACGTGATCACGATTGTCAAGATTTCCTTGACGCGCGAGCTGATCCCCTCGCGATCTCCGTGAACCAGCCCGCCCATCACGTCGTCATGGTGAGGGGGAGGGCGTCGCGGTCGGCGTCGGCCGGGTCGGCACCACCGGGAGGTTGTACACGTGGTCCGGGGTCACGATGCGGGTGATCGCCTGGCCGAGCAGGGTGCTCGGCTCCTGCTCGTTGTGCAGGATGTCCGTGTTGAGCAGCACCACCAGCGTGGCTTCGGCCTCGGGCAGATACATGGTCAGGGACTCGTACCCGGGCAGGGAGCCGTTGTGGCCGATCCAGCTCTGCACGTTGAAGATGCCGAGGCCGTAGGAGGCGCCGGGGATGTTCGTCGGGGCCGTGTCGAGGCGTTGGGCCTGGGTCGCGGGCGTGAGCAGGCTGCCGGTGGCGAGGATCCGCGCCCACGAGCGCAGGTCCTGGAGGTTGGAGATCGCCGCTCCCGCGGCCCAGCCCCACGAGGGGTCCCAGTCGGTGGAGTTCTCGACCTTGCCGCTGAGAGTCTGGTTCGTGTAGCCCTGGGCGTGCGGGTTCGGGAACGTGGCGTCGGTCGCGAGGAACGTGTTGCGCAGCTTGGTGGGCCGCGTGATGTTCTTCGAGATGAAGTCCTGAAGCGGCATTCCGCCCTTCTTCTCCACGACGAGACCCAGCAGGATCAGGTTGGTGTTGCAGTACTCGAACTGAGCGCCCGGCTGGAAGTTCACGGGGTGCTTGAAGGCGTAGTCCAGCAACTGCTGCGGGGTGAAGGGCTGGCGGGGGTTGGTCAGGAAGGCTTTGAGGAAGCCGTCGTCCATCGTGTAGCTGAACAACCCGCTGCGCATGCCTGCCAGTTGACGCAGGGTGATCCGGTTGCCGTTGGGGACCCCGTCGATGTACTTGTCGATGGTGTCGTCGAGCCCGACCTTGCCCTGGTCGACCAGTTGCAGCAGGGCGGTCACCGTGAATGTCTTGGTCTCGCTGCCGATGCGCATGTTCATGTCGGCGTTCATGGGGGCGCCGGTGCTCTTGTCCGCGACACCGAAGGTCCGCAGGTAGGTCCCCTTGTCGGGCGCCGACACGGCCACCGTCACACCAGGTATCGCCGCTTCGCGCATCACCTGCTGTATGGCGGTGTCCAGGCGGGCGGAGATGGACGCGTCGAGGGTCGGGAAGGTGGAGCTCGGGGAGGTGGAACTCGGGGAGGGCGATACCGAGCCGGACGGGTCCGGGGTGGGCGCTCCGTACGCGCCTCCGGCCGTTACCGGTATGACCAGCGCCGCCCCCACGGCCACCGCTACGCACGCCTTGCGCCAACACTTGGGTGAATTCACCACGGCGAGCCTCCTGCCATCCGATGGCGACAGTCACGTTCAGGCTAGGGCCGTCCCTGGAGTCCCGCGCGGCGGCGCCGACTTGCGGGCCGAACGCGGATGGGGTAGAGCGTCCGCGGTGATCGGTGGGGTGAACTCGGTACGTCCGGCCCAGCACGGATGGGGGTGCCGGTGTGCCCCGCCCAGCACGGATGCGGGTGCCGGGCGTGCTCCGTAAGCTCAGAGGAGGCATCACCGGCGACGCACTGGACGTGAGGCCCTCCATGACCACACCGCGAACCCTGCTGATCGTCGCCATGGACAGCGCCACCAGCGGACCTGTGGAAGCGGGCGACCTGTCCCTGGCGCTCGCCGGAGCCGAGCTGATCGACCTTCTGGATGCCCAGGCCATCGGGCTGGACGACGATCGGATCGTTCCCGGCACCGAGCCGGCACCGGGCGATCGTCTCCTGGCCGAGGCTGCCGACTCGCTCGTCCGGGACGAGCCGTATGAGTCGGTCGGCGACTGGTTGTGGCGCAGGGGCAAGGGCCTCGCCGTGGCCTATACGGCCGCCCTCGAGGAAGACGGACTGGTGACCCGGCCACGCAGCCGCAGTCATCCCTTCCGGGGCGGGCCGCCGGTCGTGGTCGAATCCCCCGCCCGCACCGAGGCGCTGGCACGCTGGGGATCCCGTGAACCCGTCCTCACCACCCTCGCGGAATCCATCGGCGTGCGTGGCGAGCAGCGCAGCGATTCTCCAGAGGTCGCGGACGACTCCGTGGCGACAGTGCTCGCCGGGGTCAACGACGCACTGGTGGAACTCCAGGCCGTACGGCAACGGAGGAACATCGAAGAGGCAGCCTTCGACAACGTCTGGCGCGGCCTGGAGTGACGCCGTCCGGAGCCACGCCGGCTTCGCCGGCCCGTGCTTGGCCGTCAGGCCGCGAATCAGCCCGTCATTCCGGCTTCCAGTCCTGCGCGAGGAGCCCGAGCAGCACCTCGTCCAGGAACGTGCCCATCACCCAGGCCGAGGAGCGCAGCACACCCTCGCGGACGAAGCCGTTGCGCTCGGCGGAGCGCAGCATCGCGGCGTTGTCCGACAGCGTCTCGATCTGCAGTCGGTGCAGGCCGCGCACGACGAACCCGTAGTGGCACAGCACCGCGACAACGTCCGTGCCGTAGCCCTTGCCGCGGGAGGACGGCAGCAGCCCCAACCCGATGTGCGCCGTCCGGTTGTGGTTGTCGATGCCCCACAGCGTCGCGGTGCCGACCAGGGCGCCGCCGTCCAACTCCACCACCGAGAACGGGACGTGTCCCTCCTCCTTGTCGTCCACGACGAGCCGCGAGTCCTTCGCGTCGGGCGTGATCGGCCGCCATGGCCTGCTCTCGGCCCGGGAGGCGTTGACCACGTCGTCGTAGAGCTCGGCCCGCAGGACCGGGATGTCGTCCTCGTGCCGGGCCCTGAGCCCGACCTTGCTACCGCTCAGCATGCACGTTTCCTATCCGACCGGGATCGGCGACGGCAAGCCGATAAGCGGTCGTCACGGCGTTGATCGCTGCTCCATCGCCTCCAGGAACGCGTGCTCGTCGTCGCCCGGGGGCCGCGTCGCGCGGGGGCGACGGAGGCCGAACGGGCTGAGTTCGAAGGCCAGTCGTCCCAGCGCAATGAGAGCGCCCTGCCCGAAGACGAGGATCAGCCATGCCCCGTCGTGCCAGTACCAGTCTTCCGTCCAGGGTCGTGTGATCGCCGGTGTGGCGATGAGATGCGAGACGGCGATGACGATGCCCGCCCGTCGCCGCCGGGGACAGAGGAGCGGCAGCATCGCCCACAGCGTGGAGACCAGCACCATCACGGGGGCGACGAAGGGCAGACCGGACATGGCGCACCTCGAAATCGGTGGAGAGTGCCGGCAACGATCACACCGGCGGGTCCGTGGAACCAGCCCGGCGCGGTATCGCCACGATCACGATGCGGCCTCGGAGCACCGCCAACGGTCGGTCAGGGCACACGAGCCGGGCACGATCCGAACCAGGCACTAGGAGTGCATCACGGGATCGGTGACACCTCCGGGGCAGGCACGGCGGTCGATGTCCCAGTCGGCGAGGTCGGCGGCGGAGCGGTAGACGCAGTCGAAGAAGTCGAGAACGGTGTCCCGCGGGTTCGGGCTGTTGCGGACGTCCTCGTAGTCCAGCGTGGCCAGATGACTGCCACCTCGTTCCCTCCACTGCGCGGCCTTTGGACGCAGAGGGCGCTCGCCGAGCCCGCCGGGCTCGGGTGCCGCGTAGGAGTAGAAGGCCGGCCGGGGGAACGTGTCGTCGCCGAACCAGAAGCCCGAGCTGATGACTTCACGCGAGTACGCCTCACGGGTCACCGGGTCGACACTCGCCGGCTGGTCGATGACACGGTCGGAGAACCGGGTGACCGCGATGTCGAAGGTGTGCCAGAAGTGGTGCACCGGGCTGACCTTCCCGGAGAACCCGGAGGAGAACTCCTCCAGCACCAGGTTGACCTGGCTGAGCACCTGCCAGTAGCGGTTGACCCAATACGGGTCGTACGCGGCGTGCTCCGTGTCGTCGGCGAACGCTCGGTGGGCGTCGGGCAGGTCGAAGGGGTAGGGGTGTGCGATGGTCGCCGACGCACCCACCGCGCGCAGAGCGTCGAGCGTCTCGCGGTAGAACGACGCCACGGACTGCCTGGCGAGCGGGAACGAAGCGGTCAGGCCGTCGAGCGAGTGCGCCGTCAACCGGTGGTCGACGAAGTCGAAGTCGATCGTGAAGATCGACGTGCCGTAGGCCCCGCCCATCGGGCGGGTCGTGATGCCCCGTCCCGTCAGATGGAACGGAACATTCCACCAGTGGTTGCGCCGTACGCTGCCGGCCAAGCGGATCTTGCCGACGATCTGGGTGAACCGGTGCAGTGTCTCTTTGGAGTCTTTCCACTCCGACAGTGGAAGTGCGGGAAACAGGTCCACGGTGTGCCCCTACGTTCGTTGTACTGTGCCGCTGCACGGCTCGGTCGGTCGATGGATGTGCTGTACGTCAGCGGCGCCGCAGCGCCCTGTCGGAGAGCGCCGGCGGTGTGTAGTACGAGTCGTCCCGGTTCAGGTCCGTTCCCGGAGGCACGATCTCGTCGATCCGGTCCAGTACGTCCGCGCCGATCTCCACGTCGGCACCGTCCAGCAGGTCCTCCAGGTGCGCGGGCGTCCGCGGGCCGATGATGACGGAGGTGACGGCCGGGTGTGAGCGGACGAACGCGATGGCCATGTGCCGCAGCTGAAGGCCCGACTGGTCGGCCACCTCCGTCAGTTCGGCCACGGCCTGCAGTTTGGCCGCGTTTCCCGGGCGCGACGGGTCGAACTTGTTCTGCTCCATCGCCGCGCGGCCGCTTCCCGCCGAGAGGTCGACGTCCGACGGCTTGCCGTATTTTCCGGAGAGCCAGCCCGCGCTCAGCGGACCCCAGGTCAGCACGCCCATCCCGTAGCGCTGGGCCGTCGGCAGCACCGATCCTTCGGCGCCCCGGGCGAGAATCGAGTACGGCGGCTGCTCGGTCCGAAAGCGCACATGACCCCGCCGTTCGGCCGTCCACTGGGCCTCGACGATCTGTTCCGCCGGAAAGGTCGAATGGCCGACGGCGCGGACCTTGCCCGCCCGGACGAGATCGGACAGGACGGACAGGGTCTCGTCGATGTCCGTGTGCGGGTCGGGCCGATGGACCTGATAGAGGTCGATCCAGTCGGTGTTCAGCCGCCGCAGGCTGTTCTCGACGGCCCGGGTGAGCCAACGCCGCGAGTTCCCCCTGCTGTTGGGGTCCTCGCCCATCGCGCTGTGGCCCTTGGTGGCCAGCACGACGGCGTCCCGGCGCCCCTTGAGCGCCTTGCCCACGATCTCCTCCGACTCGCCCTGGCTGTAGACATCGGCGGTGTCGACGAAGTTGATCCCGGCGTCCAGGGCGCGGTGGATGATCCGCACCGATTCGTCGTGGTCCCGGTTGCCCCAGGCGCCGAACATCATGGCGCCGAGGGCGTATTCGCTCACCGAGATGCCTGTGCCGCCGAGGATCCTGCGCTTCATCAGAGCTGTTCCTTGTCTCGAATGCGGGGGTGCCACCGCGATGGCGGATGTCGTGCTGTGCCCGTGGCAGCCGGATGCAGGCGCTCCGGGTGGAGGGGGAGCGGGTCAGGGGAAGGTGACGACGACCTTGCCCCGAATGTGCTGGGTGGCGAAGTCGTTGACTGCCTGCGCGGCGTTCGCGAAGGGGTAGCGGGCGCCGATCTCCACCTGGAGCCGTCCGTCCGCCGCGCGTGCAGCGAGATCGTCGAGCTCCCCGGGCTGCGCCTGGAACGAGCCGATGTAGACGGACTCGACGTCACGCCCGAGGTCGGCGGGCCCGTACAGCGGCGACACCAGCCGCCCGCCCGGGCGGGCAGCGCGTGCCGTACTCGCCAGCCCGTCACCCGAGTTCACCAGGTCGATGACGACGTCGACACCGCCGGGCACCAGACGCAGCACCTCCTCCACCACATCCGTCCGCCGGTAGTCGACGGTGTCGTCGGCACCGAGGCCACGCAGATACTCCACGTCCTCCGCCGTCGACGTGGCGATCACCCGGGCGCCGATCGCGTGGACGAGCTGCACGGCGAACATGCCGATGCCGCCGGTCGCCCCGATCACCAGCACACTCTCGTCGGCCGTCGGCCGGACGGCCCGCAGCAGATTCGCCGCGGTCAGACCGGATTCGGGGATCGCCGCCGCGTGCGGACTGTCGAGACCTCCGGGACGCCGGGCGAGCAACGGCCCGGGCGACGCCATCGTGTACTCGGCGACGGCGCCCGCGGTGCCTCCGGTGAAGACGAGGACCGGATCGCCCGCCGCGTAGAGAGTGACGTTCTCGCCGGCCTCGACGACGGTCCCCGCGGCGTCCATGCCGACCACCAGCGGATGGGCAGCCGGGAAGTTCTCCTTCGCCGCGCCGGTGATCAGCATCAGGTCGAGCGGATTGAGCGCCGCGGCCTCGACCTTCACCAGGACCTGGTCCGGTCCGGGCGTGGGAGTGGGGTACTCGGTGACAGCGACATGGGCCGGCGGAACGTAGTCGGGCGCGACGAGGGCTTGCATCGGGTTGCTCCCTGACGTGGCGTGAGGAGCGACCTCGCGGCGCACGCGGCGGCTCCGGGGCACCCGGTGTGAGGGCCCTTGTCTCTTCTACGCGGCCGTCCGGGCTCAAGCGAGGAGCGTGACCGTGTCAGGGGCCGAACGGGCGTTGTCCATCCACTCCTGGCCACCGGGGGCTCCACTGCCGTGAGTGTCGACGACGCTCGTTGGGACGGGAGCACCGGAGGAGGACCGGGACAGCCCTCAGGCGGGGAAACCGGGCGGTGTCCGTCCGGCCCAGGGGCGAGCTGTCTCCAGTTGCGCGGAGAGCGACAGCAGCGTCGGCTCGTCGTCCCGACGGCCGACCAGTTGCACCGCGAGAGGCAGGCCGTCGGCGGAGAACCCGGCCGGTACCGAGGCCGCGGGGTTGCCGGTGACGTTCCACAGCGCGCAGTACGCGATCATCGGCATCGCCCGCAGCGCGGCCCGCACCGTGCCCGTGCCGCTGAGTCGCCCGGTCGCGGGCGGGAGGCCCGCCATCGTCGGGGTGAGCAGCACATCGATCCGCTCGAAGACTCTGTTCGCCTTGGTGGCGGTCCGCTCACCCTGTGCGAGAGCCCATCGAGTGACACGGGGCCGGACCCAGCTGCCGAGGCGGACCGTCTCACGGGTCCGCCGCTCGAGACGGCTGTAGTCGTCCATCGCGAAGGCCTCGGTCCGCAGACCGGCGAACCACTGCGGCACGAACGCGGCCGTCGGGTCGGGGCAGCGCGGGTCGACCTCCTCGACGTGATGGCCCAACTCCGCCAGCAGCGTGGCCGTTTCCTCGACGGCCCGGACGACGTCCGCCGCCGGTCGTACACCGACGGAGGCCGACTTGGTCGACCAGCCGATTCGCAGCTGCCGGGGTTCAGTGACGGCCGCGACGGCGAATGAGGTGGCCGGGTCGGTGGCGCGGAACATGTCGCCGGGCAGCGAGCCCCGGATCGCGTCGTGGACGAGTGCGGAGTCCAGCACGGAACGCGTCAGGGGGCCGAGCACGCCCAGTCCCCACCAGAGATGGGGATGCGGTGAGGTGCTGACACGCCCGCGTGACGGCTTCAGCCCGAACAGGCCGCAGCTGGCGGAGGGAATCCGGATCGAGCCGCCGCCGTCGCCACCGATGGCGGCCGGGACCAGGCCGGCCGCGACGGCCGCGGCCGAGCCGCCGCTGGAACCGCCGGGCGAATGCCCGGGTGCCCAGGGGTTGATCGTGGCGCCGTGCGCCGACGACTCGGTGAACGGGAAGAGGCCGAACTCGGGCATGTTCGTCTTGCCGATGACGACGGCCCCGGCTGCGCGCAGCCTGCGCACCACCTCGCTGTCGGCTGCGGCCGGCCGGCTGTTGGCCGCCGTTCCGAACGTCGTCACCCTGCCCTCGACGTCGTTCTCCTCCTTGATCGCGACCGGCACCCCGTGCAGCGGGCCACGGTCGGCCTGGGGGGTCTCGTCCCGGCGGGCGGCCTCGGCGAGGGCCTCCTCGGCCATCACCACGGTGAACGCCGTGAGGCTGCCGTTGTGCCGCTCGATACGGGCGAGGAGCAGCTCGGTGAGTTCACGAGCCGACACGTCTCCGGCGCGGACGGCCTCCGCCTGTCCGGCGACACCCGCATAGGCAAGATCGTCAGTCATGGCGGGAAACTACATCCGTTCGGGGGTGGGGGAGAAGGGAGAACGGGGAAGAGGGAAAACTGCGCTGCCTCTCGGCAGCCGAGCCGGGCGGTCACCCCGGACACGAGCCGTTGTGTGCGGCTGTCGCGGTCCGGTGAACACGGTGAATGCACCGAACCGCGACGAAGTACCTGTCTGACGAAGCACCGGTCTGACCAAGCACCGGTCCGGAGACCTGCTCGCCGGCCCATGACCTGCGAGCGGAGCCGGTTCCGGCGACGAACCGGACCGACCGCTCCGGCCCGGGGGAGTACAGGGCGCGGCGGGCAGTCGCCAGGTCAGTCCTCGGTGAACTCCTTCTGCGAACAGACCTCGCCGGGTCCGTTCCAGCACAGCTTCAGCAGGTACTTCGCGCCGTAGGGAATGACGTTGTAGTCGAAGTAGCCGCAGGCGGAGTCGCCGCCGTCCTGCTTCGTCTCTTTGAGTTGCCAGCCCGCCAGGTAGACGTACAGCTTGCCGGTGACCCCGTGTCCGTCGGCGCGCGTGTCGCAGACACGGAACGTGTCCGGGTCGGGGTCGAGGTGGGTCATCGTACCGATGGTGTGACCGCCGCGGGACAACCGCAGTGTGGTGTCGGCCGCGGCGGCTGTGCCCGACGCCGCGGCGACAAGCGTGATCGCACCGACCGCGGCGACGGCGGCACGGGCCCCGTAAATCTTCCTCACCGAAACTCCTTGTGAAGTGTTCATGCCTGAACTGATCCACTTCACCGTACCCGGCGGGTAAGAGCGGTCGGTGCGCCGGGTGTTGGCCGCCGGCGATGGGACTGTTGCTCTGCTTGCGCCGATGCGCGAGGGCGGGGACCCGCTGTCAGCCGGACCGGGTGAAGTCCGTGGCCGCGGCCATCTCGGTGACCACATCGAGCAGTCTGTGCAACGCGGGGGAGGCGTTGCCGGACAGCCACACCATCTCGGTGGGGACGGACTCCCCGGTCAGGGGCACGAACACCACACCGGTCCGGCGCAGATTGCTCGCCGACTGTGCCAGCCGCGTCACCCCGACGCCGGCCGCGACCAGGCCGAGCAGGCTCTGCACGCTCGCGTCGCGCCGCACCACGTCAGGAGTGAAGCCGGCCGCGCGGAAGGAGTCGTCGAATGCCCGGTGCCAGGGTTCCCACGAGCTGCGCGGGGTCAACACCCACTGCTCGCCCGCCAGCTCACCGAGGGTCAGCTCCGCGCGCTCGGCTAGCGGGTGGCCCTCGGGAAGGACGGCGCACACCGGTTCGCTGACCAGCGTTCTGGTCTCCAGGCCGTCCACCAGCGGGGGCCGCGTGAACGCGACGTCGTAGCGCCCTTTGCGCAGACCCTCGACCAGAGGGGCGATCGTCGTCTCCTCCGTCGCCACGTCGAGTCCCGGCAGTCGTTGTCTCACGGCCCGGACCACCGGGGGAAGCAGATAGTTGGTCGTGGTGGCGAGGAAGGCCAGTCGGAGGCTGCCGAGCTCGCCGCGTGCCGCTCGTGCCACGACGTCCATCGCCTTGTCGGCCCGGTCGAGTACCGCGCGGGCCTCCGGGAGGAACAACGCACCGACGGCGGTCAGGCTGGTGCCCCGGCTGTCGCGGTCGAAGAGTCTCACCGCCAGCATGCGTTCCAAGAGGCTGATCTGCTGGGACAGCGACTGCTGGCTGATCATGAGCCGCTCGGCGGCGCGTGTGTAGCTGGACTCCTCGGCGACGGCGACGAAGTACCTCAGCTGCCGAAGATCAGGGGTCACAGGCAGAGCCTACAGCGACGACAGGCAGCCGGTGTTGGACGCTCCTGGAGCATCGGAACAACCATTGACCTCGACAAGCACCACGTTGAAGGGCATGGCTGATGGCGATGAACACGCAGGACCGCGTCTGGTTGATCACGGGCTGCTCGGTCGGGTTCGGCCGGGAGATCGCACTCGCCGCGCTGGCCGCCGGAGACCGGGTCATGACCACGGCACGCCGACCGGAGACCCTCGCCGATCTGGCGGAGACCGGGGGCGACCGGATCAGCACGGCAGCGCTGGACGTCACGGATCCGGCCTCGGTCCAGGCTGCGGTGGATGCGGCGCTCGCTGTCTTCGGCCGCATCGACGTCCTGGTGAACAACGCCGGATACAGCGTGATCGGGGCGGTGGAGGAAACCTCGATGGAGCAGCTACGGGCGATGATGGAGGTCAACTTCTTCGGTGCCGCGGCACTCACGAAGGCGGTCGTTCCCCTGATGCGGGAGCAGGGCTCCGGGACGATCGTGCAGATGAGCTCCCTCGGCGGCCGGATCACCTTCCCGGGCATGGGCGGCTACCACGCGACGAAGCACGCGCTCGAAGGGCTCAGCTCGTCGCTCTCGACCGAGCTGGCTCCCCTGGGCATCCGGGTACTGCTGGTGGAGCCGGGCATGTTCCGCACCCGGATGAGCAGCAGTCTGCAGTTCACCCCCGAGATCCCGGGCTACGAGGCGACCTCGGGCGGGCTTCGACAGCTGGTCACGGGCATTGTCGGCGCCGAAGCCAATGATCCGGTCAAGGGCGCCGCGGCCATCCTCGAGGTCCTGGACGCCGAGAACCCGCCGCTTCGCCTCCTGCTCGGCGGGGACGCGGTCGACGCGCTGCGTGAGCACGACGAGTCGCTGCTGGCCGATGTCACCACATGGGAGGCCCTCAGTCGCTCGACAGCGGTGTCCTGACCCCCTGAGCGGCACGGGAGCGGTCGCGACGGGTCAGAGTCCAGATTTCCAATCCAGAGGTGTTACCTTTGTTTTCCCAACCCAGCCGACGGACGCGCAGGCCCTGCGCCGTAAGGCGTGGCCGGCGACGGGCTCCCGGGGCGGTGGCTGCTCCCGGCCCCGGCCCGCGATCGCGAAAGGATCGACCAGCATGACGAAGCTCTCCGCCGTGGACGCCGTGCACAACTTCTGGGCGCATGTCTGGCAGTCCCCGCAGGACTACGACGCCATCGACGATCTTGTGGTCGAGGACTTCGTCCTCATCACCGGCGGCAGTCGCGTCGAGTCCCGGGCCGCCTTCAAGGAGTGGGCACGGGGCTTCGGTACGGTCATCGACAATCTGGAGTTCGAGGTCGTCGAGTCGTTCGCGAACCACGACGGTTCACGCGTGGCCTCCATGTGGCGCCTGACCGGCAACAACAACGGGGCCCTGCGAACCACCCCCGACGGGGCGCCGATCGAGATGACCGGCACGGCGGTGTGGGCGGTGCGCGAGGACGGAAAGCTGCTGTGGAACCGCGTCGAGCGCAACGCGTTCGAGGTCTACCAGCAGCTCACGAACGGCGCGGCGTAGTCTCGCCGCAGCTCGCACACGGCGCGCTCGCGCCGGGCGCACAGACGGGATTCGGATACGTGGCGATGCACGTGGACAGGACGACGGCAGCGGACGCGCAAGAGCCGGACGCGCGCGGCGAGGTGTGTTCCATCCAGCGCAGCCTGGACATCCTGGGCCAGAAGTGGGCCTTCCTGATCGTCCGCAACGCGCTGCGCGGCACCACCCGGTTCTCCGACTTCCGCAAGGAGCTGGGCATCCCGACGGACGTGCTGAGCGCGCGCCTCTCCACCCTGGTGGACGCGGGAATCTTCGAGCGCGAGTCCTACCAGGAGGCCGGATCGCGCATCCGGCACGCGTACCGGCTGACCCGTCGAGGCCAGGAGCTCAAGGTCGTACTCGCCGCCTTGCAGCAGTGGGGCGAGGAGAACCGTCCCGCTCCTGGCCTCCCGGCCACGTACATCCAGGAACGCGGCGGTGGCGACGTCCAGGTGGCGATGCTGGACGAGAACGGGCGCGTCCTCGACATCGACGACGTACGCCTGGTGCCGGCAGAAGTGGCTCGCGGAATCCGGTCGCGGGCGAGCGGCGGATCGCACCCGGTTGACGAATCACGGCCGGGACAGCGCTGAACCTGCGGGACGGGGAGGACATCGGCGCGGCGGGCTGCCCCGCTCCCCATCACGCGGAAGCGTCGAGCTGTTCGCGCACCCAGGCAGGGTCGGGGTTGACGTGCGGCCGGCCGGCCACGAAGACCGTCGGCACGGTCTCATTGCCGTCGTTGACCGCCCGCACCTCTGCCGCGCCGGCCGGATCACGCCAGATGTCGACCCAGTGCACCTGGCGTGCGCGCCGGCCCAGCCGGATGCGCATGCGGAGGCAGTACGGGCAGCCCGGCCGCCAGAAGACGATCGGCCGGCCGTCGACCGCGCTGAGGCGTCGAGCCTCCAGCGCACCGATGGACCTCGGGAAGATCAGCGGTGAGTTCGCCGCTGCGATCAGCACGAACAGCAGGAGGAGTGCTACGGCCGTGCCGGGGCTCCCTCCGAGGATCAGCCCGGTCGCCACGACCGATCCGCAGAGCACGAACAGCAGCGGCGAAATCCAAGCGCGCGTCATGACACCACACACTAGGCCCGCGCGCCGCGTCGGGAGTGGCCCGGTCCCAGGGGTTGTTCTGCCTGACCGGTGGGGCGGAACCGACGAGGCGATCGCCGTTCGTCAGGCGCGCGTCGTGAAGGGAGTGCGAGCGCCGTTGAGGAAGTGGTCGCCGATGTCGCGCAGACGGTGGGAGGAGGGCGTGTGCGCCGTCAGTACCCGCGCGTTGCGCCAGAACCTGTCGAGCCCCGTACGGCCGTCCAAGTCGTCCGCGTCGGCGGTGAGTTCCAGCAGGCGCGTCGTGGTGTGCACGGCGGTTCCGCCGGTGACGGCCTCGGCGGCGGAGACGAGCACGGCGACGTCCGCGTGATGGTCGACGCTCAGCTCCGGTCCCAGCGCCACCGCATCGGCCAGTGCCTGGGTCGCATGCTCGACGACCGTGGCCGCGGTGTGGGATCCGATCGCCAGCTCTCCGTAGGCAAGGAGGAGGTACGGATCGTCGCTCGGCCGCTCCGCGTACGCACCGCCCATCGTGGTGGCCGTCGGGACGGGCGGTGCCGTACGGCTGATGTCCCGCGCCTCCGTGAGAGCCCCCTCGGTGAGCCCGAGCGCGACATGAGCGAGCAGGAGCCGCAGGGCGAGCGGCGCCAAGGCGGTGAAGGGGGACGTGGTGTGCTCGTCGCGGGGAAGGGCGCAGAGCAGATGATCCGCCCTGCTCACCGGCACGTTGTCGAAGTCGACGCTGCCCGCGCCCGCCAGTCGCTGCCCGATGCGCTCGTTCGCCGCCTCGACCAGGACGCCGGGATCCGCCGGGTCCACGAGCACCAGCAGTAAGTCGCCCGTCTTGGTACAGGTAGCGCCCAGGATCAGCCGGTCGGCGACGGTGACCCCCGCGGTGAAGCTCCTGCGGCCGCCCAGCAGGTACCCCGTGCCGGTCGGCGCGAGCGTGAGATCGGTCGGTGAGCCGGCCGGGACGTCGATGCTGCCGCCCAGCAGCCAGTGCTCCTCGGCGAACCTCGCCTCATGACGTTCTGCGGTGCCGGCGGAACCGAAGAAGCGCGTGCTCCACGCCAGGGCGTAGTGGCGGGCCAGGAGTTCGCCCATGGAGCTGTCTGCCGCCGCGGTCTCGCGGACCACGGCGCAGGCGGTGCGCCAGTCGGAGCCCCGTCCTGCCGGGCGGGTGGGGGTCAGCAGAGCCAGGAGACCGGCTTCGCGCAGTCGCGAGACCTCGTCGGTGGGGGACTTGCCCGCGCGTTCGCGTGCGATCGCGTCGGTGGCGAGGTCGTCCGCGAGTTCCCGGACGATGCGCGGCCATGGTGTCTCCTCCACCGGTGTCGGTGGGAGCGACTGCCCGTCAGCGGACTTCTTCGGCACTACGCGTCCTTCCCCGGCCGGGCAACAGGATCGGCGTTCTCCCGCGGTCCCCTGATTCCTAGTATTCCTACTGGATTAGTAGGGATACTCGCAGAGGTCGTGCCCGGGCCCAAGAGGACGTTCAGATGGTGGACAAGTCGATGCGTGTGGCGAGCGGTTGGTGCGGCGGTCGGGCCGTCAGGGGTTCGTCCAGGCGGCGGCGTCCTCGGTGAGCGCGGACACCCTGGTGGGCAGCTCGGCCGATGCGACATCGGCCAGCGTCACGCCTTCGAGGATCTCGCGGACGTTCGCCCGGAGCGCGATCCACAGCGGCAGCAGCGACTCCGCGGGACCGGTGTAGGACAGTTCCGGGGGCCGCACGCCGCGTACCGAGACGAGCGGTCCGTCCACGGCGCGGATCACGTCGGCGATGCTGATCGACTCCGCGGGCAGCGCCAGACGGTAACCGCCACCGCCGCCGCGCCGGCTGGCCACGAGCCCGCCCCGGCGCATGTCGTTGAGGATGCCCTCGAGGAACTTGTGCGGAATGCTCTGGGCGTCGGCGATGGCCTCCGCCTTCAGCGGTCCGGAGTCCCGGTACGCGGCGAGTTGCAGCGCGGCGCGTACCGCGTAGTCCGCCCTGGCTGAGATCCGCATGCGGCCAGATTATCCCGCCCCGGCCGGGCCGGTACCGGGCATCGTCGCTCCGAGGGCGCAGTCATCGGCGGCCGGCCGCGCCGACCGCTGATGCCGGGCGTCAGACGTCCGCGGTGTCCTTGCACTCCCAGCGCAGCAGGTCGCCCGGCTGGCACTCGAGCACCTCGCAGAGCGCGGCGAGTGTCGCGAAGCGCACCGCCTTGGCGCGGCCGTTCTTGAGTACCGCCAGGTTGGCCGGCGTGATCCCGACGCGGTCCGCGAGCTCGCCCACGGACATCTTCCGCCTGGCCAGCATGACGTCGATGTCGACGGCGATCGGCATCAGATCACCTCTGCCAGCTCGGCCCGCATCTGCGCCGCCTCGACGTCACGCGCGACGGCCCGCGCAAGCAGCATCCGCAGCACCAGCACGATGAGCGCGACCCCCAGGGCCGCCATGACGCCCCCGCCCATCAGGAGGACGATGCCCGGTGGGACCGCTTCTCCCGGTGCCAGGACGACACCGAGCGCGAGCAGCAGGAGGGCTGCCGCCACGATCGCGCCGATCACGATGTGGACGTACCGGAAGGCGGCCTCGGAGAAGACGGTGCCGCGTCGGACCATCGTCACGAGCCGCCACACACAGACCAGGACGACCTGGACCGTCACGATGCCGAGGACCGTGATCACGAGGAACGGGGTACGCAGGTACGCGACGTCCGCGTCGAGACTCTCCATGTCGATGGCCAACAGCGGCACCATCACGGCCTGGACGAACACCGAACCGGCGAGCAGGCCCACGAGCACAGCCCGCAGTGCAAGGACTGTCAGCTTTCCCATCACGTCTCCTTCAATCGAGCAGCGATGGAAATCTATCGAGAAACGATAGGTGTGGCAAGTGGTGGATCGCCGAACGAGAGGTGGTGGGGTCGCCGGCCGTCACCGGCGGCCTGAGCGCAGCTCGGACAGGGTGCGCTCGCGTGAACGACGGGAGGGGCTCACAGCCAGGCCGGCTGTGAGCCCCTCCCGTCGTCCTGGGCCGGCCCGCTCTCGTACGAGCGCGAGCCGACCCGGACGCCTTCGGTCAGGCGAGGTCGAACCGGTCCAGGTCCATGACCTTGGCCCATGCCGCGACGAAGTCGTTCACGAACTTCTCCTTCGCGTCGTCGCTCGCGTAGACCTCCGCGAGCGCGCGCAGCTCGGAGTTCGAGCCGAAGACGAGGTCGGCACGGCTGCCGGTCCACTTGACGGCGCCCGAGGCGTCACGGCCCTCGAAGGTCGTCTGGTCGCCGGAGGTCGACTTCCACGTCGTGCCCAGGTCGAGCAGGTTGACGAAGAAGTCGTTGGTCAGCACGCCCGGGGTGTCCGTGAACACGCCGTGCGAGGACTGCCCCTGGTTGGCACCCAGGACGCGCAGACCACCGACGAGGGCGGTCATCTGCGGCGCGCTCAGGGTGAGCAGGTTGGCCCGGTCGAGCAGCAGGTACTCGGCAGGCAGGCGGTTGCCCTTGCCCACGTAGTTGCGGAACCCGTCGGAGGACGGCTCCAGCGCGGCGAACGACTCGCTGTCCGTGTGCTCCTCGGTCGCGTCCACACGACCCGGGCTGAAGGGGACCTCCACGTCGAAGCCGGCGTCCTTGGCGGCCTTCTCGACCGCGGCGGCACCGCCGAGGACGATCAGGTCGGCCAGGGAGACCTTCTTGGCACCGGAGTTGAACTCCGACCGGACGCCCTCCAGGACGCGCAGGACCTGCGCGAGCTGGTCGGGGTTGTTGACCTCCCAGCCGTTCTGCGGCTGCAGACGGATACGGGCGCCGTTGGCACCGCCGCGCTTGTCGCTGCCGCGGAACGTCGAGGCCGACGCCCACGCGGTGGAGACCAGCTGCGAGACGGTCAGGTCCGACTGCAGGAGCTTGGCCTTGAGCGCCGCGGCGTCCGCGGCGTCGATGGCCGCGCCCTCGGCCTGCGGCAGCGGGTCCTGCCACAGCATCGTCTCCGCCGGGACCTCCGGGCCGAGGTACAGGGACTTCGGGCCCAGGTCGCGGTGGGTCAGCTTGTACCAGGCGCGGGCGAAAGCGTCCGCGAACTCGGCCGGGTTCTCGTGGAAGCGGCGCGAGATCGGCTCGTAGATCGGGTCGAAGCGCAGCGAGAGGTCGGTGGTGAGCATCGTGGGCCGACGCTTCTTCGACGCGTCGTGCGCGTCGGGGATGATCTCCTCGGAGTCCTTGGCCACCCACTGGTTGGCGCCGGCCGGGGACTGGGTCAGCTCCCACTCGTAGCCGAAGAGGATGTCGAAGAAGTCGTTGCTCCACTGGGTCGGCTTGGTGGTCCAGGTGACCTCGAGACCGGAGGTGATCGCGTCGCCGGCCTTGCCGGTGCCGTGGGTGGACTTCCAGCCCAGGCCCTGCTCCTCCATGGAGGCGGCCTCGGGGTCGTTGCCGACCGCGTCGGCCGGGCCGGCGCCGTGGGTCTTGCCGAAGGTGTGACCACCGGCGATGAGGGCGACGGTCTCCTCGTCGTTCATCGCCATGCGGCGGAACGTCTCACGGATGTCGCGGGCCGCGGCGATCGGGTCCGGGTTGCCGTTCGGGCCCTCGGGGTTGACGTAGATGAGGCCCATCTGGACGGCGCCGAGCGGGTTCTCCAGCTCACGGTCGCCGGTGTAGCGCCGGTCGTCGAGCCAGGTGGTCTCGGGACCCCAGTACACGTCCTCGTCGGCCTCCCAGACGTCGGCACGGCCGCCGGCGAAGCCGAAGGTCTCGAAGCCCATCGTCTCCAGCGCGACATTGCCCGTGAGGATCATGAGGTCGGCCCAGGAGATGGACTGGCCGTACTTCTTCTTGACCGGCCACAGCAGACGGCGGGCCTTGTCCAGGTTGCCGTTGTCCGGCCAGCTGTTGAGGGGGGCGAAGCGCTGCTGGCCACGGCCGCCACCACCGCGGCCGTCGCTGATGCGGTAGGTGCCGGCGCTGTGCCAGGCCATACGGACCATCAGCGGGCCGTAGTTGCCGAAGTCGGCGGGCCACCAGTCCTGCGAGGTGGTGAGCACCTCGGCGATGTCACGCTTCACGGCCGTCAGGTCGAGGGCCTGGAACGCCTCGGCGTAGTCGAATTCCGCACCCAGCGGGTTGGCGACGACCGGGTCCTTGGCAAGGATCTTCAGGTTGAGCCGCTCCGGCCACCACTGGCGGTTTCCACCGCCCTGGGTGGGGTGCGCGGCGCGGTCGTGTGCGACCGGGCAGCCGCCGCCGGTGCCCTCCGTTTTCGCGTCGGTGACGATTGCGTCGTGGTTCTCGGACATGGAAATCCTTCCGGAGGGGGCGGATCGCTGTGCTCAGAAACTGCAGTCGGTGGATCGGTCGGGGTGCAGGCCCCGGTTGGTCACGCGGGCCTCGTGAGCCGAGAGGCCGTGGTCGTCGCCGGGGGTCGGGCCGGCCGTCCTGCGGGCCGCTCGGCCGTTGCCGGCGACGACACGAGGCGCGGTCGCGAACCGGCCCCGCGGGGCGGTTCGGCGCACCCGGCCGGCCCGGGTGCGTCCCGCCGCGACAGGCACGAGGAGGGCGTAGCGCGGGGCCGGGGGCGCGATGCGGCTCACGCGATCCCTCGTCCCGGAGGGACCGGAGGGAGTCGTCCCGGTGGGAGGACGGTCGCCGTTCCGCCGGTCTCGGGGAGCGCCACGCGGGCGGCCGTCACCTGCGCGCCGGCCCGGCACAGCCGCTCGGCGGTGGTCGCGTCACGTCTTCTCTCCTGTCCTGCGGGAACAGTCGGGAACAGTCCTGTCCCTTGGCTATTGCCGGAACCGATCCTACGATGGACAGAGTCCAGGTCAACAAGTGTGCCAAGCTCGTATTCAATCGGAACCCTGGCGTCCGCCGGGTAGCCTTCGGGTATCCCGCCGCATCTGAATAGGTGAACCGATATGAGTGACCTGCTGGAGCGACTACGAGGGCGCGGCTGGCGCATGACCTCCCAGCGGCGTGTCGTTGCGGAGGTCCTCGCCGGTGACCACGTGCATCTCACGGCAGACGAGGTGCACGCTCTCGCCGTTCAACGGCTGCCCGAGATCTCCCGGGCGACCGTCTACAACGCGCTGGGGGAACTGGTCCTGCTCGGTGAGGTCATAGAGGTCTCCACGGACGGCCGCGCCAAGCGCTACGACCCGAACGCGCATCACCCGCACCAGCACTTGGTGTGCTCGCAGTGCGGCACCGTCCGCGACGTCCACCCGACGGGCAATCTGCTCGCCGACCTCCCGGCGGAAGAACGGTTCGGCTTCACCGTGTCCCAGGTCGAGGTCACCTACCGCGGACTGTGCCCGACCTGCTCCTAGGGTCTGCCATCGGGTGTCTTCCCGAGCCCCTGAACCGCATCGCGCCGCTCGGAAACCAGGTGCGGTCGGTCGGTGTAGTGGTGTGTGCTCGGGGGCATGGTGATGAGGTTGGGCAAGCCGGGTGCCGACGGGCTGGGCGAGGTCGTGGGCGTGCTGCGGGAGTGGCAGTACGAGGGGGCTCCGATGCAGTTGCATCCGGGGGACCTGGGCTGGTTCTGGCGGTTGGGCGCGGAAGCGACCGCGGCGGCGGTCAGGACGTGGACCAGGGACGGACGGATCCTCGCTGTCGGGCTGCTGGACGGTCCTGAGCTGTTGCGGCTGACGATGGCGCCGGACGTGCTGCGGGACGAGGAACTGGCGCAACGGTTGGTCGAGGACATGGCCGAGTCGGAGCGCGGTGTACTACCTGCGGGGAGGGTGAACGTCGAGGCGCCGGTGGGTGCGCTGGTCCAGGATCTGCTGTGTGAGCGTGGCTGGAAGGCCGACGAGCCATGGACGCCCTTGCGCCGCGACCTCACGGAGCCCGTGAAGGACCCTGACGTGCGGATCGAGCTGGTCGGGCCGGAGCAGGCGCACGAATTTGCCGCCGTGGTTCGGGGAGCCTTCGACGGTTCGACGTTCACCGAGGAGCGCCGGCACGCGATGGCTGCCGGACTGCCGTATGCCGATGCCCGGTGTCTGGTCGCCTACGACGAGCGGCGCAACGCGGTGGCGACGGTGACGGTGTGGTCGGCCGGCCCGGGCAGACCCGGATTGCTCGAACCGATGGGCGTGCACCGGGCACACCGCCGCCAGGGCTACGGCCATGCGATCACCCTCGCTGCGGCGGCCGCACTCCAGGAGCTGGGTTCGTCGAGCGCGCTCGTCTGCACCCCGAGCTCCAATGCCGCCGCCGTCGCCACGTACAAGAGGGCCGGCTTCCAGCAACGGCTCGAGGTGCGGGACCGCTACCGGGACGCGTTTGCCACCACTTAGACGTCGTTTCCTTTGGTGGATGGAAGCGGACGAGCTCGGGAACCCGGCGGGGGACTTGGCGGCTGGTCTGGCATGATCGCCCTGAGGTGGGGGGCGACATGGCCATTGACGACAGGGCTGATCCGGCGCAGATCATCGCCCGAGTGGGTAACTTCGCAGATCGCGAGCGCGCTCTCGAGGTCTGGATGTATCTGGCCACCAAGGCCGGGTGGACGGTGAGTGTTACTCCGGGCGCGGCGCTGGACGCCGATGCTGGTGACTGCGGCGTCGTCGAGGTAGAGGGTCTGCGATATCGGATTCGTCTCACTCCTAGAGTGCGGACGACGCTGGTCGATGACGCAGGTGGCCGGATGTCGCAGCGTCCAGTGTTCGCACACGCGGCCTGGGCCGACCCCGTGCTGGAGCCGGACAGCTTTGTGCCCTACCTCGGTGGCTGAGGCACTGCCGTCTTGCTGAGGCGGCGGTGGCAGATAAGGACTGCGGATATACCGATGAAGGCGAGGAAGTGTTCTGCCTTGCGTTCGTAGCGGCGGTGCAGGCGTCGGCAGCCGGCCAGCCAGGACACGGTCCTTTCAACCATCCAGCGGTGACGTCCAAGTCGCTGCGAGGATTCAATGCCCTTGCGGGCGATGCGGGGTCGGATGCCTCGCGAGCGGAGCCATCGGCGCAGGTGGTCGTAGTCGTAGCCCTTGTCTGCGTGCAGTTTCGCCGGTCGTCGTCGGCGGGGGCCTCGGCGGGATCGGATGGGCGGGATACCGCGCACGAGCGGCTCAAGGCCGAGGCTGTCGTGCATTTGGCGCCCGAGATGCCCAGCGAGAGAGGCAGTCCGTTCCGGTCGGTGATCAGGTGAATCTTCGATCCCAACTTGCCGCGGTCGGTCGGATTCGGTCCCGTCAGTGGCCCCCTTTGCCGCCCGCAGGCTGACCGAGTCGATCGCACACCGCGACCAGTCCAGATCCCCGCGGGCACCGAGTTCGTCGAGGATGACACGGTGGAGCCGGGCCCAGACCCGGGCCCGGCTCCACTGGGCAAAGCGCCGGTAGACCGTCTGCCAGCTCGGGCCGAACACCGGCGGAAGCTGCCTCCACGTGCAACCCGAGGTCGCCACGAAGACGATCGCGGCCAAAGCCTCGCGGTCACCCGCCCGACGCCGGCCCCCACCCTGCGGACGTATCACCTCTGTCGGCGGCACCACCCGCCGGAACAACACCCACAACTCGTCCGGCACCAAGCGCTCAACCAGATCCGTCATGCACGGTTCAACGAACGATCACGCCATAAGAAACGACGTCTTAGGGTTCCCGCATGACGACCACGCTCGGCCTGCGGGAGATCACCCCGGCCAACTTCGATGCCGCGATCGGTCTGCGGGTCCGCCCGGATCAGGAGCACTTGGTCGCGCCGGTCGTGAAGTCTCTGGCCGAGGCGTATGTCTACGGGCCGACTGCGTGGCCCCGCCTGATCGTTGAGGGTGATGTTCCCGTCGGATTCCTCATGGCCTTCCTCGACCTGGACTGGAGCGGCGACGGCACGGACATCCGTTCCGGCCTCTGGCGGCTCAACATCGCAGCCGGTGAACAGGGACGGGGATGCGGCCGCTTCGCGGTCGAGTCGGTCGCCGCTGAGATCCGTCGTCGCGGCGGAACCCGCCTGACCACCACCTGGCATCCGGGCGCGGGCGGCCCCGAGGGCTTCTACCTCGGGCTCGGATTCCGGCTGACGGGTGAGACCAGCGGGGGTCAAACAGTCGGTGAGCTGGACGTGCGCTAGGGACTCGACCCCGTTGGACAGCGCTTGTGCCATTGCCTCAAGGGCAGGGCCGGTGGCCCCGGCCCTGCCCTTGAGGCACTGTCCGGGTGATCGCCGGGCAGACTGGGCGACATGCCTGTCTCGCTGCATCACATCGTCATCGACGCTCACGACCTGCCCGCCCTCGCCCGGTTCTGGGCCGAGGTGCTGCGCTGGCGGATCCTGTCCGAGCGGGAGCGGGAGGTGGTCATCGGGCCGGACGAGACCGCACCTGTGGGGATCTGCTTCATGCCGGTGACGGACCGAAAGGTCGTCAAGAACCGCCTGCACCTCGACCTGGGGTCCGCCGCGGAGGACCGGGAGACCGAGATCGAACGCATCCTCGCACTCGGTGCCCGCCGGGCCGATGTAGGGCAGAGCGGCAGTGAGTCGTGGACGGTGCTGGCCGATCCGGAGGGGAACGAATTCTGTGTGGTCCGCCCGAAGGAGACCCTCATCGGGTAGCGGTAGCGGTAGCGGTCCGCACGACTGGGTGGGTGCGCGGCTGAGCCGGGCGTATGTACGGCGGGGCTGAGGGTGCGGCCCAGGGACTCCGCGCGCACCGGTCCGCGCCTCGGTCGCGATGCTGAACACGCAGGTGCTCCGGTCTTCCTCAGGATTCTGCCGATGAGAGTGCGACCCTTGATGGCGACCCGTACGAAATCGGCACATAAGAGGGAGAAGCGCGCATGCCGCTCTATCTGTCGAAGTTCAGCTACACACCGGAAACCTGGGCCAGGATGATCGGCAACCCGGCGGACCGTCGAAGAGCCGCTCAGGCGTACGTCGAGTCGGTCGGCGGGAAGCTCCACGGATTCTGGTACGCCTTCGGCGAGCACGACGGCTACACCCTCTGGGAGGCCCCCGACAATGTGTCCATGGCCGCGGTCGCACTGGCGATCACCGGAGGGGGCGCGCTCGGGTCGTTCGAAACGACAGTTCTCCTGACCGTCGACGAAACGATCGACGCCCTGCGCAAGGCCGAGGAGGTTCAGTACCGACGGCCTGGCGCATAGTCTCGATCAGCCGGCGGATCAGCCGAGGACGAGCGGGAGTCCGCCCAGTTCGGCCTTCTCCGCGTCGGTCGGGGCGCGCCGTCCGGTGCCGACGAGCAGCGCGTCCTTGTCGGAGAACGAGACGGGGAACGGAGTCCCCGCGATCTTCTCCAGCATCGCGCGGGACTGGGCGAGCCCTTCCGCAGGTGGTTCCGCCGCGTTCGGCAGGTGCGCCACCAGGTCGAGGTGGTGCAGCGTCCACTCCATGACGTACGCGGTGAGGTAGTCGCCCGCGGTGAGGACCTCGTCGCGGGTACGGACCCGACGTGCGGGGTCGGCGAGTTCGGCGGCGCGGCCGGCGGCGGAGCCGACGTCGTCGAGGTGGAATCGGAGCAGCCGCGGTTCTCCGTACGCGGCGGCCAGCCGGACCGTCAGCGCGTCGAGCGGATCGTCGCCGGTCGGCGGCGTATCGGTGACCTCCCAATAGGTCAAAGCGTCGCGGGTCGGTTCCGTGTCGGCGGGGGTCGCGAGGGTGATCAGGACGTCCTGAGCATCGATGACCAGATGGCACACCAGGTCCCGCACCAGCCAGCCTGCACAGCCGGACGGCTGCTCGAAGTCCTCGTCGGCGAGTTCGGCGACCGCCGCGCGCAATGCCGTCCACGAGCGTGAGAAGAGATCCACATCGGCACGGTAGTGCGGTGCCGCGGCGGCGGACAAGCATGCGTCGGGGCCGTCGGATCGCGCCGAGGCGGAGGAGGGACGAGGCTTCCGTGGCGCACCCGAGGCCGGTGGGGGAGGGCAACCTGAGCGCCGTGTGACGCGCGTGGGTCGTTGACCGGGTTGCTGAGGGCGCGCTGTATAGGGTCGTGGCAACCGTCCTCCTCGGCAAGGCCGCCCCGCCCCGCATGCGACGGGACTCCGCGGCAGGCCGTGAGCGCAGACACGACGTCGATCATCAGGAGTGCTGCCATGCCATCCAGAGAGACGTCATCTGGGCCCGGCGGTCTTGGCCGTAGCCGTGAGACCGCGATGCTCGCGCTGCTGTCCTTCGCCATGCTCATCGTCTCGCTCGACCAGTACATCGTGGTCGTGGCACTCCCCGACATCGCCCGCGACCTCGGCTACTCCGCGCAGACACTCCAGTCGGTCATCAGCGCTTACGCGGTCGCCTCGGCCGGGTTCCTTCTGTTCGGCGGACGTGCCGCCGACTTGCTCGGGCGGCGGCGAGTCCTTGCCACCGGCCTTGCGCTCTATGCCGGGGCCGCCCTCGTGGGAGGACTCGCCACCGGGCCCGGGATGCTCCTCGCCGCCCGCGCCATTCAGGGTCTCGGCGGGGCGCTGGTCTTTCCCACCACCCTGGCGCTCATCAACACCACCTTCGCCGAAGGCCGGGCCCGCAACCGCGCGTTGGGGATCTGGGGAGGGTCGGGCGCGGCAGGGCTCGTCATCGGTGTGCTGCTCGGCGGGATTCTGACGCAGGCGTTCGGCTGGGAGGCGGTCTTCTTCGTCAACGTCGCCCTGGCAGGGCCCGCGCTGGTGCTCGCCTTCGTCGTCATTCCCCGGGACGGAGAACGCGAAAGGGGGCGCAAGTTCGACCTGCCGGGCGCGCTCAGCGTCACCTTCGGGGTCACGCTCATTGTTTTCGCCCTCGTTCAGGGCCCCGGACTGGGGTGGCTGTCGCCGGGCATTCTGCTGAGTGCCGTGGCGGGCATTCTGCTGCTCGGAGCGTTCTTCGTCATCGAGCGGCGCAGCAACGACCCTCTGATGCCGACCGAGTTGCTGTCCAACCGCAACCTCATCACCGGTGTGTTCATCGCCTTCATGTTCATGGCGACCTTTGGCTCCGTGCTCTACTTCCTGTCCATCTACTTCCAGGAGATCCTGGGCTACGACCCGTTGCAGACAGGTGCCGGCTTCCTCATCCCCACGGCTGTGGTCGTGGCCGGTTCGACATTCGCCGGCCATCTCGTGACGCGGTTCGGCCTCCGGCGCACCCTGGCGGCGGCTCACATCATCGGCGCGCTCGGCGCGGTCGGCCTCGGCCTGGCGATCTCGCCGGACGGTGGCTACGTCGACCTCATCCCCGGCCTCGTGGCGCTCAGCATCGGCGACGGAGTGGTCTTCACCGGCATGTTCATCGCCGCCGCCACCGGAATCCCCGACCGGCAACAAGGCATCGCCTCCGGGATCGCATCCACCGGCTCGGGAGCGGGCGCGGCTGTCGGCCTCGCCATCCTGGTGCTGGTCGCGACCGCGGGCCTGGACGGCCTCTCCGGTGAAGAGCTCCACGTCGCCACCGCCGAGGGAATCAGAACCGCGCTCTTCGCCGCCGCGGGCGGCATCGTGCTGACCTTCCTCGTCACCCTGCGCCGGTGCCCGACACCGCCCGGGCAGGGACTCACTCCTGTGCCGTACCAGACCCGTCGCTGCTGACTGCGCGCCGGCGAGCTGTCCGGGCAAGCCGGCAACGGACTTGACGGACCGTTGAGTAGACGCCGACCCCGCCGAATCCATCGATCGTCACGTCCCGCATGATGTCGGGCATGCTGCTCACCCTCGGTCCCGACCGCCAGACACGCGAGTTCACCTGCGACTGCTGCGAGGCCCCCATCGAGCGTGCCTGGAACTTCGTCCATGCCGACGGTGCTCCCCATGCCGTGTACTACGCGAACTGCTACCACCACACCGATCGGGACCACGACGCCTGGATAGACGTCATCTTCGGAACGTGGGGCGAGGGACCCGAGCAGTGGAGCGATCACGTGTCCTTCGCCTGCCGTGTCGGTCCCGTAGCGGGCCAGAGCTCGCCTGCCTCCACGCTGGTGACCGCCGGTCTGGCTCATCCCGATGGGCCGCTCTTCGGGCTCAAGCTCGACCGCGCGGCTGCCTTGCAGCACTCCCGGCTGAGCGAGTTCTGGAAGGTCTCCGACTTCGTCCTGGAGAACGACCCCCTGGTACGGGGCCACGTCTACGGTCGCTGACGATGCGGCGACAGGCCCGGGAGTACGGGAGACGCAGGTCACATTCGGCCATGTCACACGGCGTCGCGCTACCTCGTCTCAGGTGTGTAGCCACTGACGACCGCAGAGGAGCCCACCATGGACGCGCGACTGAACTACTTCGCCAGCCCGACCGCCGGCAAGGTCATCAGGTACGTCATGTCGGCGGGCAAGACGCTCAAGGAAGGGCCGGTTCCGGCCGCGACGCAGGAGCTGGTGGCCCTGCGCGTGAGCCAGATCAACGGCTGTGCCGTCTGCATCGACATGCACACCAAGGACGCCGCCGCGGCCGGTGAGACCGCGGTGCGGCTGAACCTGGTCGCGGCGTGGCGGGAGGCCACCGTCTTCACCGAGGCCGAGCGGGCCGCGCTGGCGCTGGCCGAGCAGGGGACCCGGGTTGCCGACGGCGCCGGTGGGGTCAGCGACGAGGTGTGGGCGTACGCCGCCAAGCACTACGACGAGGAGCAGCTCACGGCCCTGGTGATCCTGGTTTCCTTCATGAACATGGTGAACAGGCTGAACCTCGTCACACAGCAGCCGGCCGGCAGCTACGAGCCCGGACAGTTCCACTGAACGACATCAGCACCTGACGTGAGGGAGGGGCCGGCGTGAGCAAGGTCGAGGAGTTCGAGGAGCTGCGGCCGCTGCTGTTCTCGATCGCCTACCGGATTCTGGGCAGTGTGAGTGAGGCCGAGGACGCGGTGCAGGAGACATGGCTGAGGTTCGACGGCTCGTCGACCCGGCCCACGTCGACCAAGGCCTTTCTGTCGGCAGCGGTGACGCGGATCGCCATCGACGTGCTGCGCTCCGCGCGGGTGCGGCGGGAGGAGTACGTGGGCCCGTGGTTCCCCGAGCCGTTGCTCAGCGATCCGTACGAGGATCCGGCGCGGGCGGTGGAGCTGGCCGACTCGGTGTCGATGGCCGCGTTGCTGCTGCTGGAGCGGCTCAGCCCACTGGAGCGGGCGGTGTTCGTGCTGCGCGAGGTGTTCGCCTTCGGGTTCGGCGATGTCGCCGCGGCGGTGGGGCGCTCGGAAGCGGCGTGCCGGCAGTTGGTGGTGCGGGCGCGGCGGCACATGGAGGCCGGGCGGCCGCGGTTCGCGGCGGACGGGCAGGAACAGCGAGAACTGGCGACGCGGTTCTTCGAGGCGCTGAAGGACGGCGATGTGGAGGGACTGCAGGATCTGCTGGCCGCCGATGTGCAACTGGTCGGGGACGGCGGAGGCAAGGCCCCGCAGCTGGCCAGGGCCGTCACGGGCGCGGAGAAGGTGGCCCGGTTGCTCGCCTCGTTCATCCTCCGGCTGGTCCGGCTCGATGTGTCGTTCGAGCCGCATCAGATCAACGGCCGGCCCGGAGCGGTCTTCCGGGACCGGGACGGCAAGGTGCTTCACATCCTGGCCCTGGACGTGCTCGACGGGCGGATTCAGACCATCCGCGGGGTGATCAATCCCGACAAGCTCGGCCACATCGGGCCGGTCGCCGACGTCTGGGCCATCGACCGCGAGGTGCGGCAGGTTCGTCGGCAGATGAACTGACCGTGGCATGCCGCGGTCAGTCTCTGCCGTCGGGCGTCGGCACCCGCCTGACGGGTCGTCGAGTGCGTGCGGTCCCAGCCGTGGTCAGTCGTCTTCGGGATCGAGCTCGAACGTGAAATAGATGCTCAGCGTGTAGGGCTCGTCCTCGTCGTACGCGTAGTCCCACGCCACATCGACCAGGAAGACCTTCTGCTCCGCCACCCACTGCTGGGCCTTCCCGAAGGCTCCCGCGGCAGTTGAGGCCGGAAAGAGCTTCCTGGCCATCGGATGCACCTGGCTGTCGGCATCCGAATCGTCGAAACCTTCCGGAACGTCCAGGCACAGGCCGGGATCGAGCTCCATGGACCACGTCCTTTCGGTCGGGCCACCCCTATGAGCGGCCCACCCGTACGAGTCGGCGGAGGTGCCCCAGGTGCACCCCTGCGCACGCCGCTCATCACGACGCCCGGTAAGACCGCCGCACATCCTGAAGGGTTGCTTCTGCCGGTCACGGGGCGAGGTGCCCCAGCCGGTCTGCCGTGCCACACCCGGCGCCGGGCCCCGGCCGTCCCCAGGTCAGGACGCGCAACGCGTGAATTCGGCGTGGTCCCTCACCGGGGTCCGGTCGTAGGGTGGCGCCGTGATGACGACGGCGGAACAGACACAGCCCGGCCGGCTCCTCTATGGATGCATGGGTCTCGGCGGCAGTTGGGACCACGAGCCCTACACCTCGAAGGACATCGCGGTCGCGGAAGCTGCCGTGGAGGCGGCCCTCGACAGTGGCATCAACACCTTCGACCACGCCGATATCTACCGGAACGGCAAGGCCGAAGCGGTGTTCGGCGAGATCCTCGGCCGAGCACCGGAACTGCGGGACCGTATCGTCGTGCAGACCAAGTGCGGCATCCGCCTCGCGGACGGGGACCACCCGGGGATCTACGACCTGCGCGGCACCACCATCGTGGAGCGCGTGGAGGAGAGCCTCGCCCGGCTGCACACCGACGTCCTCGATGTCCTGCTCCTGCACCGGCCGGACCCGCTGGCGGATCCCGACGATGTCGCCGAGGCGCTGACGTCACTGCACCGGCAGGGACTCGTGCGGCGTTTCGGCGTCTCCAACATGAGCGCGGCGCAGATCGCGCATCTTCAGGCGGCCCTGGAGCTGCCGCTGGTCGCCAACCAACTGGAGATGAGCCTTCAGCAGCGGGACTGGGTCGAGGCGGGCGTCGTGGTGAACACACCGCAGGCGTCGGCTGTCGGTTTCCCCCTGGGCACGCTCGAGTACTGCCGCGCCAACGGAGTGCAGGTCCAGGCGTGGGGCGCCCTCGCCCAAGGGCGTTACACCGGCCGTCAGGAGACACCCGACGAGCAGGCGACCGCGCGGCTCGTCGAGGCGTTGGCCAAGGAGAAGGACACGAGCCCCGAAACGATCCTGCTGTGGTGGCTGCAACGACACCCCGCCGGCATCGCACCGGTCATCGGCACCGCCCGCCCCGAACGCATCCACGCCTGCCGGGATGCCGCGACGGGGGAGCCGCGGCTCAGCCACGAGGAGTGGTACGACCTGTGGATCACGGCCCGCGGAGCGGCGCTGCCGTAGACCGTCGGGGCGGCCCCGGACAAGCCGCGGTCCGAGTCCTGCTACACCCGGCCCGGGACAAGCCGCGGTCCGAGTCCTGCCGTGTGCGGCCCGGTCATGCCGTGCGTGCTGCTTCTGCGACGACCCCGACGGTCCGGTCGAGTTCGGCCTCGGTGTTGTAGTAGTGCGGGGACAGACGCACCAGCGGGTGAACTCCCCGGTGCAGCGTGTCGAACTGGGTGTGCTCGGCGACCGTGGTCGAGACGTTGATGTCGTGGCGCGCGAGGACGGCGGCGAGGTCATGGGTGTCCAGTCCTTCGACCTTGGCGGTCACGATGGCGCAGCGGTCACGGCCGAGGTCGTACGTCGTGACGCCGGGCAGGGCGTCGAGTCGGTCGCGCAAATGCGTGCCGAGCGCGATGCTCCGGCGGCCGATCCGGTCCATGCCCAGTTCGAGGGCCTGGACCACGGCGGCGTCCAGGCCCAGGACATTGGCGTAGCTCATCTCCCAGGAGGCGAACCGCCGCGCGCCCTGGTGCCAGATGAAGCCGTTGGCGCCGTCCCAGGTGGCGGCTTCGATGTCGTTGACGAACGGGTCGAGGTGCTCGAGCATCTCCGTCCTGACCCAGAGGAACCCGGTGCCACGCGGCCCCCGCAGGAATTTCCGGCCGGTCGCGGTGACCATGTCGCAGCCGAGAGCCTCGACGTCGACGGGGAACTGCCCGATGGACTGCGTCGCATCGAGGAGGAACGGCACCCCGGCCGCACGGGCGATCCGTCCGATCTCCTCGGCCGGGTTGACCAGGCCGCCGCTGGTGGGGACATGGCTGATGCCGATCAGCCGGGTGCGCTCGTCGATCAGGTCTGCCAGGGCCGCGGTGTCGGTCTGTCCTGACGCGTCGTCCGGGACCACGACGATCTCTGCGCCGGTGCGCTGGGCAGTCTGGAGGTAGGCCAGGACATTGCTCCCGTACTCGGCGCGGCCGGTGAGGATACGGTCGCCAGGCTGGAAGGTGAGCGAGTAGAACGCGGCGTTCCAGGCGTGGGTGGAGTTGTCGAAGAGGGCCACCTCGTCGGCCCGCCCGCCGATCAGCTCGGCGATGTGCCCGTACGTGGCGTCGATCCGGCTCCGTTCCTGTTTCGCCGCCTCGTAGCCACCGATAGAGGCCTCCAGCTCCAGGTGCGCCGTCATCGTGTGCAGCGTCCGCCGGGACAGCAGCCCGGCTCCGGCGTTGTTGAGGTGCACTCGGTTGAGGCATCCGGGGGTGTCCTGGCGCAGTGCCTCGATGTCCACGTGAACGCTCCCTCGTCGGTCGGATGCTGTGACCTCTACCCGGTCGTGGCACCACATCTCGGGCACCCGCCACGAGCGAGTGCGCCGGGACGCGCGTCGAGGTCCGCGGCGCACGGCGCCCCGAGTCCGGGGTACCGGGGACGATGCCCGGCCGTTCGGCGGATCCCACCCGGTGTGTAGAGCGATCGGGGGAGGGCCCGGAGCGGTGACCGCGAACGACGGCACCACGTCCGTAGCGTGGCCGCGTGGCGCGGATCGACGAACCTGAGACAGCGGGCCTGGCGGGGGACCCGGGCCGGCTGCTGGCCCTGTCCGACGGCATCTTCGCCATCGCGATGACGTTGTTGGTGCTCGATGTGGCCGTGCCGGACGATCTCGAGGTACGCGAGTTCCAGGAATCGTTGCGCGATCTGTGGCCCAAGGTGGCGGCGTACGCCTTGAGCTTCACCATCCTGGCGGCCTTCTGGCTGGACCACCGGAGGATCTTTCTGTGGGTGCGCCATGTCGATGACGCGGTTCTGCGGGTGTCGCTGTGCGGTCTCGGGGCGATCGCGCTGCTGCCCTTTCCCACGGCCCTGCTGGCGGAGTATCCGGCCCGTACGGTCTCCGTGGCGCTGTACGCAGGCACCATCGCCGTCACCGACCTGCTGCATCTCGCACTGTTCGTCATCGTGTGGAGGCGTTCGCAGCTTCAGCACGAGCCCATCAGCGACCATGTGGGCCGTGCCATGGCCGCCGACCTCATCACCTCGATCGTCGTCTTCGGGGCGTCGGTGGGCATTGCCTTCGCCTCCCCGCGCGCGGCGATGTGGAGTTGGGCCGTGCTGCTGCCGGTCAAGGTCGTGATGGGCCGGCGCGCCCGGGCAGGCGCCCGGACGCCGTGAACCGCCGGGGGCGGCCTGCCGCGGCAGGCCGCCCCCGGCGGTTCGACTCGGGCATCGACCGCTATCGGCGGCTGCGCACGAGCAGGTGGAGGAAGTACGGCGTACCGACCATCGCCGTCATGAGTCCGGCACCCAGCTGGGACGGGGCGATCACCGTGCGGCCCAGAAGGTCCGCGACGCAGACCAGGGTGGCGCCGAGGATCACCGCGACCGGGATCACGCGGACATGGCGCCTGCCCACCAGGGCACGGGCCGCGTGCGGGGCCACCAGCCCCACGAATCCGATCCATCCCGCGGCGGAGACCGCGGTCGCGCTGAGGAGGACACTCAGGACGAGGAAGCCCAGCCGCTCCCGGGGCAGACCGATGCCGAGGAGTCGCGGCGTGTGGTCGTCGAGCGAGACGAGGTCGAGTTCCGTGCGGCGTACGACCGCGATCGCCAGGCCCACGGTGAGTACCGCCGCGAGAGGCAGCACATCCGGCACCGACCGCCCGTAGGTGGACCCCGAGAGCCAGGTGAGGGCCTTCGTCGCGTTGAACGGGTCGGTGAGAACGATGAGCAGGCTGATCACGGCGGCGGACGCGGTGGCCATGCCGATGCCCACGAGGACGAGACGGTTCTGCTGGAAACCGCCGCGTGCCGCGAGGCCGAAGACGACGGCGGCGGTGATCGCCGCGCCGGCGAGCGCGGCCCCCGCGATGCTCCACGACCCGGCCATGGGCACGGTGGTCACCAGAGCCACGGCGCCGAGGGCGGCCCCGCCCGAGACGCCGAGGACACCGGGCTCCGCGAGCGGATTGCGGGTCACGGCCTGCACCAGGGTTCCCGACAGGGCCAGTGCCGCGCCCGCCAGAAGTGCCGCGTAGACCCGGGGAGTCCGGGTGTCGAGGACGAAGGAGATGCTCTGACCGGCTCTGCCCTGCACCCAGTTGACGACGTCGCCCAGCAGCAGCTTGCTGTCGCCGAGCAGCACGGCGGCGATCGTCACACCGACGAGCACCGTCGTCAGCACGGCCGTGGTGGTCAGGAAGGTCGCCCGACTCTTGATGCGCAGCCGGTCGGGTGCGGCCGCCGCGGTGGTGTCCCGGAGCCGTGTCGCCATCACGACCAGGAACAGGGCACCGACGAGGCTGGTGATGACGCCCGTCGGGACGGCGACCGCCGTGTCCGCGGGCACAAGTGCCCGCAGCAGCACATCCGATCCGAGCACCAGCGCGGCCCCGGCCAGGCCCGCGAGCGGCATGCTCGCACGGCCCCGGGCGAACGCGCGGAAGCGTCGTGCCAGGGGACGCACGAATGCGGGCGCGCACAGACCGACGAAGCCGATCGGCCCGGCGAGCGTGACCGCGGACGCGGAGAGGAGCGATGCGAGCACCACCACGGTGACGCGTGTCGACTGGACCCTGACGCCGAGGCCGCGTGCGGCGTCGTCGCCGAGTGCCAGGGCCTCGACCCGACGGGCGATCAGCAGCAGTCCGATGAGGCCGACAGCGGCGACGGGTGCCATCTGCAGCACGCCGTCGAACCCGTTCTGGCTGATGCTGCCCTGGTTCCACTGGTAGAGCCCCTCTGTCTGCTGGGGGAACAGCAGGAGGAGCCCCTCGGTGATGGCGGTGAGGCCGAGGGCGAGGGCGGTGCCGGCGAGAACGAGCCGGACGGTGCCCGCGCCGAGGCCGGACAACCCGAGGACGATGCCCGCCGCCGCCAGGGCGCCGACGAACGCGACGCCGGTGGAGGCGTACAGGGGAAGGCTGATTCCGGTGACCGCCAGCAGGCTCAGCGCGAGGTAGGAACCCGCGTTCACGGCCAGCGTGTCGGGTGAGGCGAGGACGTTGCGGCTGACCGCCTGGAGGGCTGCGCCCGCGATTCCGAGCACGGCTCCGACGAGCAGTCCGGCGACCATCCTCGGCAGCCGGGAGGCGATGACGACGGATGCGTCACCCGCGTCCGCCCGGCCGGTGAGAGCCTTGAACACCGCGTCGGCGTCCGTCGCGGCGGTTCCCTGCGTGATGTCGATGGCCGCGAGAACCGCGACCGTCAGGAGAAGTGCGGCGGTCACCGCTGCCGGGCCCGTCCGGGACGGGGCCGGCGACGAACGAGCCGCGGATTTCGTAGCGGTGACGGCCATGGTGCTACTTCTTCGTGAGCGCCTGGACGACCGCGTCGATGTAAGCCTCCATCGACTCGGTGCCGCCGAACATCCAGATGCCGTCGGGCAGCCGGTGCACGTCACCGGACTTCACGAACGGCAGCGACGTCCACACGGAGTTCTTGGCCAGGGCGCCGGTGAACGGAGTGCTGGACTTGTCGTCCTTGTTGGCGATGTAGGCGAACTGGACGGCGCCGAGCTTGGTGAGTCCCTCGACGTCGGTGGTGGCCAGACCGTAGCTCTCGTCGCCCTTGATGCTCCAGGCGTTCTTCAGGCCGACCTTCTCGTTGACGGCACCGAGGAGCGAGCCGCTGGTGTAGGGCCGGATGGAGACCTGGTTGGAGGCGACGTAGCCGTCCGCGAAGGCGAACCGGGTGCCGACGAGGCCGGCCTTGTCGAGCGCCTGCTTGCTCTCGGTGAGCTTGGCCTCGAACTCCTGCTTGAGCTTCTCGGCCCGCGCCGTGGTGCCGGTGGCCTTCGCGATGACGTCGAGGTTCGCCGTCATCCGGCCGATCGGGTCGGCCGCCTCGGCGGAACGCACCTGAAGCACGGGCGCGACCTTGCGCAGCTGCTTGACGGCGGCCGCCGGCAGGTCGTGCGTGGCGACGATGAGGTCGGGCGACAGGGAGGCGACGGAGTCCATGCTCGGCTCGCCGCGCAGGCCGATGTCCTTGGGCTCGTTCTTCAGCGGAACGACGGTGTCCCAGGCCTTGTAGCCCTTGACGTCCGCGACGCCGACGGGGTCGACCCCGAGGGATATCAGGTGCTCGACGACGTTCCACTCGGTGCCGACGACCTTCTTGGCGGGGCCGTCGAGCTGCACCTTGGCGCCGGAGGCGTCGGTGAGGGTGATGGGGGCGGCGGTCTTCTTCACGGCGTCCGCGGCGGGCTCGGTCGTTCCGCAGGCGGACAGGGCGAGGGCCGCTGCGGTGGCGGCTGCCGCAGTGATGAGGATGCGTCTCATGAGGTGGTGCCGGGCCTTTCACTTCGTGTGTGGTGTCGGCCGATCGCGCGGGTGCGCAGCCGGCCCGTCAGGGGGTCGTGGGAGATCTCGATGCGGATGCCGTACGTGTCCGTCAGGCGCTCCGCGGTCAGGACGTCTTCAGGGCTTCCGTCGGCGATGATCCGGCCCGCTTCGAGGAGCATGATCCGGTCGGCGACGGCAGCGGCCTGGTCGAGGTCGTGCAGGACGACGCCGACGGCGATGCCGTGAATGTCCGTGAGGTCGCGTATGAGGTCGAGGAGTTCGACCTGGTAGCGAAGGTCGAGGTAGGTCGTCGGCTCGTCGAGGAGCAGCACGCCCGTCTCCTGCGCGAGGCAGCCGGCGAGCCACACCCGCTGCAACTGCCCGCCGGAGAGGTTCTCGGCGCCGCGGTCGGCGAGTTCGGTGACGCCGGTCATGGCGAGTGCCCGGTCCACGGCGGCACGTCCGCCGGGGTCCGCACCGCCCCAGCGTCCGCGATGCGGGTAGCGGCCGAACTCGACGAGGTCGCGCACGGTGAGCCCGCTGGGAGTGGGGCGGCCCTGGGTCAGAAGGGCTACGCGGCGCGAGAACTCACGTGGGTTCAGCGCGAAGCCGTCGGTGTCGCCGTCGATGGTGAGCGTGGCGGTCCGCGGCTTCTGAAGGCGGGCCAGCGTGCGCAGGAGGGTCGACTTCCCGCTGCCGTTGGGTCCCACCAGGGCGGCCACTTCGCCGGCCCGCAGGGTCACGGACGCGTCGTGCACGACGTCGTCGCCGTCGTAAGCGACGGTCACACGTGTGGCCGACAGGGCATGGAGGGAGACCCTCGTGGCCGCTGAAGTTTCCTCATCAACTTTCACGAGACGAAGGTTAGCCTAGCCTAAGTGGTGCCATGCATCCGCGGTCACAGCCGTGACCAGGGAGGTGTCAGGTGCGACGCAGAACGCGGTTCGCGGAGGTCGCTGCGACCGTCGCCAGGAGCCAGCCCGCGCAGATCAGCAGAACCGCTATCCACTGGAGAGGCCCGTCCGCCGCGTAGAAGCGGTCCTGGCCGAGATCGGTGAGCGGGATCAGCAGATCGAGGGTGTAGAGCGGTGCGTTGAACGCGGGGTACGGCTCGTCGCCGACCGGGCTCGGACGGTGCACGGAGAACACGGTCGCCCCGAGCGTCAGGAGCAGGACGAGCAGCCAGACGGCCCGGCTGGGCAGATAGCCGTAGCCGATCACCAGATCCTGGAGCAGTCCCCACAGCCGCTGGGGGAGCGGCAGCGTGGAACGCAGCCGCCGGTGCTTGGCGAGCAGCACCGATCGGGCGTCGGTGTCGCGACCGATGCGTTGGTAGTGGGTGGCGAGTTGCTCGTACGGCTGGGGGACGAACCCCGCCGGGTCCCGCATGAGCCAGGACAGCCGCTCGGCGGCGCGGGCGGGGCCCGGCAGCGCGTCGTAGTGGAGTCCGTCGAGCACGAGGGCCGCCGGCCAGGTGGCCGGATCGTCACGCAGGACGCCGAGTGCGGCGAAGCTCAGGTCGATGCGGCCGGCCGGCGCTTCCCGCAGTCCCAGCGACAGTTCGGGGGTGCCGACGCGCCGGAGGATCAGCGCGTCCTCGCCCTCGGGCGTGGAAATCGCCGCGCCCGCGAAGGAGATCCGGCTCCCGACGGAAGCGCTGCTCAGCCAGACGGTGCCGTGTGCGGTGAATCCGCCCGAGCAGTCGATGCGGGACCCGACCACGAGGTTGCGTGCCCGCATCGCGATGCCTTCATGGCCGGTGAGCTCGGCGCCGTCCAGTTGCAGCGAACCGCCGATCCTCGCCCCGGACAGCTCCAGGGCCCCCAACGCCACGAAGCCGCCGCGGGCGTGCACGTCCCCGCCGACCTGGACGCGGAAGGCCTTGACCGCCGGGCCCAGGGGGTTCTCCACCCGGGCGCCGTCCAGATTGACCGTGCCCCGGATCTGGGTGTCGCGCAGGTCCGTGCAGCCGCTCACACGCAGGCCGTCGCCTGCCTGGACGTTGCCCTCGACGGTGGCGCACACCAGACCCAGTGCCGCCTGGCCGCGGTCCATGCCGCGTCCGGTCAGCGTCGCCTCCTCGAGGTGGAGGGAGCCGCCGATGGAGGCCCGGTAGAGGTTGGTCGGCCCCTCGTTGACGAAGCCCCGGTCGAGGTGGAGGCTCCCGCCGACGACGAGCTCGGGGGCGCGGAAACGGGCTTCGGGGCCGAGTAACTGGGCACCGCGGAAGCCGAGATACTCCTGGACGTTCGCACTGTGGAGGAGCACGGCGCCGCTGCAGACCAGGCCGGCGGCGGACATGCCCATCGCGACACTGAGCGATTGCGCGTCCAGAGCCGGACGCCCGGGCGGGCCCTCGATCCGGGAGTCGTCGAGGCTCAGCCAGGCGCCGACCCTGAAGGAGCGCAGGTCGAGCGTGCCGTCCACGACACAGTCGACGATCTTCACCTCGCGGGCGGTCGCCGCGCCGGTGGCCACGATGCCCGGCACCTCGCAGCCGACGAGTACCAGAGCGTTGACACGGGCGCCGCGCATGAGGAGGGGACTCGCGAAGGTGCATCGGTGCATACGCACGGGCACACCGATGTCGGCATCGGCCAGGTCCAGCGCCCCCGTGATCCGGGCCCCGCGCAGATGGAGTCTCGGCGACTGACCGCTCTCCGGCTCAGGAGCGGTGAGGAGCAGCGATCGGACGGCGTCCGCCCCGACCTCGCCGACATCGCACCACTCGCCGCGACGGTACTGCTGCCACATGCGCTGCTCGTCCGCGGTCCAGTGGGCGGGCGGTCCGTGGGGCGACGTCACGCGTGCAGGGCCCTCTCCGGTCCGGATGCGTCGAGCGGTCACGGTCGCGATGTCGCTGCCCGCGGTGCAGCACAGTGTCATGCGCTTCAACCGCCGGGCAAGGGGACGAAGTTGGGCCCGGCCGCGCCAGGACGGTCGGCGGCCCGCACCGTCCGCGCGGAGGCCGGGATCGAGTTACCCGGAGTGTTCCCCTTCACGTCGTTCTGCCCGTACGAGTCGACAGATGTCGGCCCCGGGTACGACGTACGATCTTCTGTGTGACCAGCAGACCCGACCCGGCGCCGAACCTGCGCGATCTCGCGCGGCTGCGCCGCGTCCGTGACCGGATGGACCGGGAGTACGCGCAGCCGCTGGACGTCGAGGCACTCGCCCGAGGCGTGCACATGTCCGCCGGGCACCTCAGCCGGCAGTTCCGGCAGGCCTACGGCGAGTCGCCGTACAGCTACCTCATGACGCGGCGCATCGAACGGGCGATGGCGCTGCTGCGGCGCGGCGACCTCAGCGTCACCGAGGTCTGTTTCGAGGTCGGCTGCTCGTCGCTGGGCACCTTCTCGACGCGTTTCACCGAACTCGTCGGCATGCCGCCCAGCACCTACCGGGAGCAGGCGGCGAGCGCGACGGCGGGAATGCCGTCGTGCGTGTCGAAACAGGTGACCAGACCGGTCAGGAATCGAGAAGCGCGGTCTGAGGGCCGGGACTAGCGTGACGGCCATGGACATCACCATTCACGCGAGCTTCCTTCCGCAGGACGACCCGGACGCCGCTCTGGCCTTCTACCGCGACGCCCTCGGCTTCGAGGTCCGTGGCGACGTCGGATTCGACGGGATGCGCTGGATCACGGTCGGCCCCGTCGGCCAGCCCAGCACCTCCATCGTCCTGCATCCGCCGGCCGCGGACCCCGGGATCACCGACGACGAGCGCCGCACCATCACCGAGATGATGGCCAAGGGCACCTTCGGGAGCATCGTCCTGTCGACCCCCGACCTCGACGGCACCTTCGCACGGCTCCAGGCCACCGACGCGGAGGTCGTCCAGGAGCCGGCCAAGCAGCCGTACGGCGTTCGCGACTGCGCCTTCCGTGACCCGGCGGGCAACCTGCTCCGTATTCAGGAGCGGAGCTGAGCTGAGCCGCGGGGCTTTCCGGCCCGCGGTGTGAAGGGGCGGGCAGCGGCGAAAGACAGGGCCGTCCGGGCCGGGGGCCGGTACGAGCCGGTTGGTAATACTCGGTGCTGTCCGTCCTCGACCGGTACGGCGGGACGCTGCCGGCCCCGCCGCCCGGCCGCCCGCAGGCACACCGGCCGCGCTGTGCCCCGCAGCCGGTCCCGGGAGGTGGCAACCGAAACGGCGTGGATGGCGTCATCATCGCGTCGAGTGGTGCGAGCCCGTCCGGCGCCGGCCGGGCGGGCTTCGCGTCACCACCGCCGATCACGTGCGCCGGCGGACCATTGCCACCACCCCTCGGACACCGTAGAACCCTGCATACTGCTCGAAGCTGGGCAGATCCAGCCAGGCGACGCCGACGGAGACCGCCGACGCGGTCCCCGCCCGACAGATGGAGACACGATGAGCAAGGCCACGCGGACGGACACGCAGTCGCCTGCGCTGCACGATGCCGACAGCCACGACATGATCCGCGTGCACGGCGCTCGTGAGAACAACCTCAAGGACGTCAGCATCGAGATCCCGAAGCGCCGGCTGACGGTGTTCACCGGCGTCTCCGGCTCGGGCAAGAGCTCCTTGGTGTTCGACACGATCGCCGCGGAGTCGAAGCGGCTGATCAACGAGACCTACAGTGCGTTCCTCCAGGGCTTCATGCCGTCGACGGCGCGGCCCGAGGTCGACGTCCTCGACGGGCTGACGACCGCGATCACCGTCGACCAGCAGCGGATGGGCGGCGACCCCCGCTCCACGGTCGGCACCGCCACCGACGCCAACGCGATGCTGCGCATCCTCTTCAGCCGGCTCGGCAAGCCCCACATCGGCCCGCCCAGCGCGTACTCCTTCAACACCGCCTCGGTCCGGGCGAGCGGTGGGATCACCGTGGACCGCGGTGCCGCCAAGACCAAGACCGTGAAGGCGACCTTCGAGCGCACCGGGGGCATGTGCACGCGCTGCGAGGGCCGGGGCAAGGTCTCCGACATCGACCTCACCCAGCTCTACGACGACTCCAAGTCGATCGCCGAGGGCGCGTTCACCATCCCCGGCTGGAAGTCGGACAACGTGTGGACCGTGGGGATCTACGCCGAGTCCGGCTTCCTCGACCCCAACAAGCCGATCCGCAGGTTCACCAAGAAGGAGATGCAGGACTTCCTCTACCGCGAGCCGACCAAAGTGAAGGTCAATGGCGTCAACCTCACCTACGAAGGCCTGATCCCCAAGATCCAGAAGTCGTTCCTGTCCAAGGACAAGGAGGCGATGCAGCCGCACATCCGGGCGTTCGTGGAGCGGGCGGTCACCTTCACCACCTGCCCCGAGTGCGACGGCACCAGGCTGGCCGAGGGTGCCCGGTCGTCGAAGATCAACCGGAAGAGCATCGCCGACGCCTGCGTGATGGAGATCAGGGACCTGGCCGAGTGGGTCCGCGGCCTCGAGGAGCCCTCGGTGGCGCCGCTGCTCACCGCGCTCCAGCAGACCCTCGACTCCTTCGTGGAGATCGGTCTCGGCTATCTCTCGCTCGACCGCGCGTCGGGGACGCTGTCCGGCGGAGAGGCGCAGCGCGTCAAGATGATCCGCCACCTCGGCTCTTCGCTCACCGATGTCACCTACGTGTTCGACGAGCCCACGGCGGGCCTGCACCCGCACGACATCCAGCGGATGAACCGTCTTCTGCTCCAGCTGCGGGACAAGGGCAACACGGTGCTCGTCGTGGAGCACAAGCCGGAGGTCATCGCGATCGCCGACCACGTCGTCGACCTCGGCCCCGGCGCCGGTACGGAGGGCGGCACCGTCTGCTTCGAGGGCACCGTCGAGGGGCTTCAGAGCAGCGACACCATCACCGGCCGGCACCTGGACGACCGGGCCTCCCTCAAGGAGGAGGTGCGCAAGCCCACCGGTGCGCTGGAGATCAGGGGCGCGACGGCAAACAACCTTCAGGGCGTCGATGTCGACATCCCGCTCGGGGTGCTCACCGTCATCACCGGCGTCGCCGGCTCCGGCAAGAGCTCGCTCGTGCACGGGTCGATCCCTACCGATGAAGGTGTGGTGTCGATCGACCAGAGCCCGATCCGTGGCTCGCGGCGCAGCAACCCGGCGACGTACACCGGACTGCTCGACCCGATCCGCAAGGCGTTCGCGAAGGCCAACGACGTGAAGCCGGCGCTGTTCAGCGCCAACTCCGAGGGTGCCTGCCCCACGTGCAACGGCGCCGGTGTCATCTACAGCGACCTGGGGATCATGGCCGGTGTCGCCACCACCTGTGAGGACTGCGGCGGGAAGCGGTTCGACTCCTCGGTGCTGGAGTACCGGCTCGGCGGGCGTGACATCAGCGAGGTGCTCGCGATGCCGGTGACCGAGGCCGAGGAGTTCTTCGGCGCGGGGGAGGCACACACGCCGGCCGCGCACCGGATCCTCCAGCGGCTCAGCGATGTGGGGCTCGGCTACCTGACCATCGGCCAGCCGCTCACCACGCTGTCCGGCGGCGAGCGGCAGCGCCTCAAGCTGGCCACGCACATGGGAGACAAGGGCGGCGTATACGTCCTGGACGAACCGACCACCGGCCTCCACCTCGCCGATGTCGAGCAACTGCTCGGGCTGCTCGACCGGTTGGTCGACGCCGGCAAGTCGGTCATCGTCATCGAGCACCACCAGGCGGTCATGGCGCACGCCGACTGGATCATCGACCTCGGCCCCGGCGCCGGCCACGACGGCGGCAAGATCGTCTTCGAGGGCACGCCGACCGACCTCGTCGCCGACGGTTCCACCCTCACCGGGGAGCACCTCGCGGCATACGTCGGAAGCTGAGCAACGAGCCTGGAGGCTGACGTCGCGAGCTGCTCCGCCCGTCCCGGCGTAGAACCTGAGGGTCTGCGTCGGGACGGGAGGCTCGGTGTTCGAGGAGACCATGAGGCGGTTGTCTCAGTCCGCCTTCCTGAACACCTCCGACATCCCGTCGCCCGTCTCCTGGGCCAGCAGTCCCGTCGCGTCCGGCGCGATCAGCCCGACCCGCGTGGCGAGTTCGCGGCCGTGCACGTCGACGGCCGCCTCGATCAGGTTCGCGAACGCGTCCAGCGCGGTCCGGGCGCGGGAACGCGCGACCGCCCCGCAGCCGACGGCGACCAGCGCGGCCGGCCACCACCAGCAGGCGAGCAGGGCATAGCCCACCGCCCAGGAGGCCAGCCGGGCAGCCGCGCTGAAGGAGTCCCGGCCCGCCCGGATCTGCTGCACGGCGGGTTCGGGGAGGATCAGCCACAGACGCGGCCACAGGACGGCGAGGTCCACGCCGTACGCGGCCTCGACGCGGTCCGCCGTCGCCTGCATGCGGTCGCCGTACCAGGTGGGCCGGGTCGGTTCACGCAGCGCGATGCGGTCACGGGCCGCGGTGAGGGCCTGGATCCGCTCCCAGGTGTCTCTCGGGATCGTCACCACACCGTCCGTTCCCGCACCGGCCGGGCCGGCGTGCACGACGGTGTCCTCGACCTTCGTATCCCCTTCCTTCCACCGACGTGTACGCCGTGCGGTGAGGGCCCGCGAGAGCGGGTCCCGGCCGAGTCGCAACCAGTACTGCTCGATCGCACCGCCGAGGAACTGCGCCGCGAGCGAGGCCGCGGCCGCGGTGAGCAGGACGACGGCCACGAGGAGCGCGGCGGTGCCGGTCCGGTCCAGGGCGGGGCGGGTGGCGAGGTCGTCCAGGGTGCCGCGCAGCCGGTCGAGGTCGTGCCAGTGACGATGCCCCAGGGTCGTGCCGACGGCCGCGACGGCGAGGAACAAAGCGCCGGGCAGCACCAGTAGATTGAGCCAGCGTTCGGTGAGCTTGCTGCCGAGGGTGGCGAGGAGAGGATTCATGAGGCCGAGGGCCCGGGGGTGCTCACCGGGCCGGGCTCAGCCGAGACTTGAGCATGCGCGTGTCGTTGATGGCGCAGTGCGGGGCGGGCAGCAGGTCGCGGGCCCGTTCGAGCCGGGAGCAGCGAGCCGGCCCCGGGCAGACGGCCACCTTGATGTGGGCCAGCACGCCGGGTGCCCGGGAACTCCGCGACTCGCCCAGCAGCCCGCCCGCGTACCCGGCTCTGCGCAGCACGTGGTCCAGGTCGTTGTAGCCGCCCGCCACCGCGGCGTCGTCCGCGTCCCCCGACCGCAGCAGGGTCAGGACGCGCTCGGCCGCCGTCCGGACCTCGGGCGGCCGCGCATGGTCCGACGAGCCGAGCAGAGCACACAACGCCGCTGCCCTCTGGGCGAGTTCGGCGTGATCGGGCGGTACGGTCATCCGCCAAGTGTGCCGCAGAATGAGCCCGGTTGAGGATGATTGCTGTGGTGACGGCGGGTGGAGTCGGCATGGGGGAGTTCGGCAACGTGCGGGACGATCGGGACCGGCTCGTGCGGGCCGTCCGTGATCGCGTCATGCGGTCGGCGACCGTGGACCGGCGTGTGGACAGGGACTCCGTCTTCGGCGACGAGGCGGACACCGAACTGCGGGCACTGCTGCGGACCGTGGACACGAGGACCGACATGGAGGCCCGGCACGTGGCCGGCTGGCTCCTGGCCGCTCGTTCGGCGGCCGACCCGGGGGATCACGGCCGCGTCCACGGGTGCATGGCCGGAACGCTGCTCTTCCCGGTGTGGGTGGTCGATCCGGGCCTCGTACCACCGGAGTTGGCGGAGGGGTATGCGCGAACCGACCCCGCCGTGCGGCCCGACCCGGCGCATGCCGACGGTCCCGCCGAATGGGCGGGCGAGTGCGCCGCAGGCATGATCGCCGCGGAGGGACAGCAGCACAATCCGCCGCCCGACGCCGCCGAAGACGTCCGCCGGCTCTACGAGTTGGCCGTGCGCTTCGGAGCCATGACACCGTCGCGTGACATGCAGCTCGCCGTCGCGATCGGATGCGGCAGCCTCGCCGTGCTCGCGACGCCGGAGGACGACCCCGCGTATGCCGCCCGGCTCGACGGTCTGACCCACGCGGTCGCCCTCGCCGGGACGGCCGGCCCGTTCGGGAACCCGGGCGCCGACCCCGTGCGGGCGGCCCACCGTGCCCTCAAGGGCATCCCGGCCGATGCGCCACACCGGCTCCTCGCCCTGAGCGATCTGGGCATCGCGTTCCTGGAACGCTACCGGCGGTCGCACGACGCCGAAGACCTGGACGAGGCGGTCGGCATCGCGCGTGACGTAATGGCCCAACTGCCGCCGGAGAGCCCGCATCTGCCCCACTGCCTCAGCACCCTGGCGAGCGCGCTTCTGCTGCTCCGGCAGCGGGAGGGCAGTACGCCGGAGGAGTGCGACGAGGTGGTGGACCTGTTCCGCAGGGCTGCGCCGGGCGATCCGAAGGGACCGGCGGTCGCGGGCCTCAACCGGGGACTGGCGTTGATCCTGAGGGCCCAGCGTACCGGCCGGGTGGACGACCTGCACGAAGCGGTCCGGGTGCTGACCGAAGCACTCCAAGCGGCCCAGGACCCGGAGCGGAGCGCCTCGATACGCCGGGTTCTGGGCAACGCGCACCGCGCCCTCTTCACGCTGATCGGTGATCCGGCCGATCTGGACGCGGCCATCACCCACCTCTCCGACACGGTCGCCGCAGCCGGAGAGACAACTCCTCGCACCGCGCCGCAGCTACTCGCCCCCGCCATGGCTCTGTTCGCGCGCTTTGAGCGCGATACGGAACGGAACGCGGCGGACCTGGCCGAGGCTCTGCGGCTGCTGCGGCCGGCCGTGGCACTCATGCCGCCGAGCCACCCGGAGCGGCCCGTGGCGCTCAACGATCTCGGCGAGGTGCTGAAGAGCAGCTACGAGCGCACAGGCAACGCGCAGGAGCTGAACGAGGCGGTGCAGGCACAGCGGGAGGCAGTGGCGCTCACCCCCGAGGGACACGAAATGCTCGGAGTGAGGCTGCTCAACCTGGGCTCGACGCTGGGTCTGCGACACCTTCTGACCGAGGACGGCGAGGACCTGCGGGAAGCCCAGGAGTGCTCGCGCCGGGCCGCGGCACTCCCCGGTCCGGGCCGCGCGCATCAGGCGACGCTGCTGGGTTCGGCGGGGATCAGCCGGATGACGGGCTTCCAGCGCGCTCCCGACCTGGCCGCCCAACTCGACGAAGCAGTAGGGCTCTTGAGACAGGCGCTCGCCCTCACCCCGGAGGGCGACCCGCTGACGGCCCGGCGACGCCACAACCTCGCCGTCGCCCTGGTGGCCCGCTGCGCCCACACGCTGCGGCTCGGCGACGCCCGCGAAGCGCGTGAGCTGGCCGACGCGGTGATCGCGTCGCTGCCCGCGGACTCTCCCGCCCTGCCGGGCGCCCTGGCGGTGGCCGCGAACTCGCGGCTCCTGAGCCCGCGAAACCTGTGGTCGTCGGCAGCCCGGGGCGAGGCGGTGGCACTGCTCCGCAGGGCGGTCGAAGTCACACCGCCCGGCCACCCTCGGCGGACGCTGCGACTGACGAACCTCGGCACCATCCTGCGGGACCGGGGGCCGCTGCGCCGTCGCCGTCGGGCCGATCTGGTCGAAGCGGCCGAGGCGTTCCGCGCGGCAGCGCTGGAGATGCAGTGCGCCGCCTCCCAGCGCCTGGACGCCGCACAGGCTTGGGGCGAGGCCCGGGCGGAGCTCGGTGACTGGGCCGGCGCCCTGGACGGCTATGTGACGGCGGTCGACCTGCTGCACTCCGTCGCGCCGCGCCATCTCGTCCGCGACGACCAGGAGTTCCTGCTGAGCCGGACCGTGGGGCTCGGCGCCGCGGCAGCCGCGTGCGCGGTGCGCTGCGGCCGGCCCGGTCTGGCGGTCGGACTGCTCGAACAGGCCAGAGGTGTGCTGCTCACCCACGCCTTCGACGCGGACAGCGATCTCACCCGGCTCAGGGAAACAGCCCCGGACCTCGCCGACCGCTTCGAAGAACTCCGGGACGCCCTCGACACGGCCACCGACAGCCGCGATCAGGGGTTCCTCGACGAAGGACCCCCTGGCCAGGGACGCGCAGCCGACGCTCGGGCCGACCAGCGGCAGCGACTGGCCGCCGAATGGCGGGAGTTGACCGCGCGGATCCGCACCGAACATCCGGAACTCGGCCTGCTGCGGCCGGTACGGGAGTGGGACGAACGGGAACTGTGCGCCACGGCCGCCGCGGGCCCCGTGGTCCTCGTCAACGTCTCCCCGCACGGCAGCGACGCGCTGGTCGTCACCGAACGCGCCATCGACGCCGTACCCCTCCCCGGACTGGACCCACGGACGACAACTGCCCGCCGGCAGGCCCTCCAGGACGCGCTGCTGCGTATCGAGACGCCCGGAGCGTCCGGCGCCGACCCCCTGCGCTCGCAACACGTCGTCGGCGACACCCTCGACTGGCTGTGGCGGACGGTCACCGGACCGGTCCTCGACCAGACGGGCATGTCGGCGATGCCCGCAGGACCGTTGCCCCGTGTGTGGTGGTCGCCCGGTGGCGTCCTGGGCACCCTGCCGCTGCACGCGGCGGCCCCCAAGGGTGCGCCCGGAGCGCTGGACCGGGTTGTCTCGTCGTACACGCCGACGCTCCGGGCACTGCACCACGCCAGGCAACGCGCGGCCCGCCCGGCGGGCACCGGCGCGCTCGTCGTCGGCGTCGGCGAGGCCCCCGGCCTCTCACCCTTGCCCGCCGCCCGCAGCGAGGCCGAACACCTCGCCGGGCTGCTGCCCGGGGCCCACCTGCTCACGGACGAGGCTGCCACCCACTCCGCGGTGGTCTCCGCGCTGCCCCGGCACGCGTACGCGCACTTCGCCTGCCACGCCGTGGGAGATCTCGAGCGCCCGTCCGCCGGCCGACTCGCCCTGCACGATCACAGCGACCGCCCGCTGACGGTCCGTGACCTCGCCCGGCTCCGGCTGCCGTCGGTCCGGCTCGCCTACCTCTCCGCGTGCGACACCCTGCGAACCAGCCCCGAACTCGCCGACGAGGCCGTCCACATCGTGAGCGCCCTCCAGATCGCGGGCTTCCCTCATGTCGTCGGCTCGCTGTGGCACGTCGACGACACGATCGGGGCCGGTGTCGCGCAGGGTGTGTACGAGGCCCTGATCAGAGACGACGGCACGCTGGACGTCGACCGGACGGCGGAGGCGGTGCACGGCACTGTGCGCGCGTTGCGTGACACATACCCACGGACGCCGAGCCTGTGGGCCTGCCAGGTGCACGCGGGGCCCTAGGTCGTGTCCGCAAAGTCTCGTCTGGTTCGCGACGCCCTGCACGCTCCCCCGTAGCCCTTCGGGCACGGGAGGTGCCCCCACGCCGCGTTGCCGATACGCCCAAGTAGCTCCGCTACGAGGGCGCACCGGCGCCTTGCGATCGCACGCACCGGACACCGCGAACCCCGCCCTGCGGGCGGACGACGATACTTCGCGGACACTCCCTAAGCCCTGCCGGACGCAGGATCCGCCTGGCCAGGGGCGTGCTCGGGGTCTCGTGGCAGGGATGTCAGGATCTCGATCAGCGCCGCGGTGGCCGGTGGGTCCGGCGGGTCGCCGTACGTGGCGGCGTATACCTGGCGGGCGTTGTCCGTGAGCTGTGTGGTGTGGACGCCCGGCGCCCGATGGGCACGCAACGCGAGCCCGTTGAGGATCGCGACACCCATCCCGGCGGCCACCAGCGACTGTGAGACGACCGTGTCGTCACAGGAGTAGGCGATACGCGGTGAGAAGCCGGCCCGCTCGCACGCGGTGATCGTGGCCGCTCGACAGCGTTCGCAGCCGCCGACCCAGGCGGAGTCGCGATGGTCCTCGAGACGCTGATGGGGTTGGTCACTGACGAGGTAGAGCGGGTCGTCCAGCAGATGCGTGAGCCGGATTCCTTCCTCCTCCAGCGGAGTGTCGGCGTGCCGGAAAATCAGGGCGATGTCGACGTGCCCGGCGCGCAGCAACCTCAGCCCGTCGTCCGGGTGGGCATCGACGAGGTTCAACTCGACTCCCGGGTGCGTCCGGGACAGCTCGACGGCTGCCCTCGGTACGAGGGTGCTGAGGACCGTCTGGAACCCGGCGAGCCGTACCCGTCCGGCACGAAGTCCGACGCGCGCGGCCAGTTCGACGGACGCGGCATCCAGTCGCCCCAGGATCTCGGTCGCCCGCTGTGCCAGTAGTTCTCCTTCGGGCGTGAGCCGGATGCCGCGGCCCACTCGTTGGACGAGCTTCGCTCCGGTGGCGGCCTCCAGCCGCCCCAGGTGGTGGCTGACCGACGGCTGCGAGTAGTGCAGCTGCTTCGCGGCCTCGGTCACCGATCCGTGCCGGGCGACCGCCGCCAGCACCGTGAGGTGGGTCAGGTTCAGCATTCATCAAGTCTATTGATGGGACCGGCGCGGATTTGGCATAGGACGTCATGCCATCGGGAGGGCTACCTTCGCCTTGTGGCCGGGCTGATCCGACGAAGCTCGACCAACCGGAGGAAAGGAAGACGAGCCATGTCACTTGCCCGCGTCCAGCACATTTCCGTCTCGCTCGACGGGTTCGCGACCGGCGAAGGCCAGAGCCTCGAAGCGCCGTTCGGCCACGCCGGCGAACGGCTGCACGAGTGGATGTTCGCCACCCGGTGGGGCCGCGCGATGCTTCGCCGGCCCGGTGGCTCGGGCGGCGTCGACGACGCCATTCTGCGGCTGTTCCCCGCCGGGATCGGCGCCGAGATCATGGGCGCCGGGAAGTTCGGCTACCCCGGCTGGCACGAGAACCCGGACTGGAAGGGCCCGTGGGGTTCCAACCCGCCGTTCCACACACCGGTCTTCGTCCTCACCCATCACCCGCGCCCGTCGATCGAGATGAAGGGCGGCACGACGTACCACTTCATCGACGCCTCGCCCGCCGAGGCGCTCGCGACGGCCCGCGAGGCTGCGGGCGGCCAGGACGTACGCATCGGCGGTGGCCCCACCATGGTCCGCGACTTCCTGGCTGCCGGGCTCATCGACCACCTGCACATCGTGGTGGTCCCGATCCTGCTCGGCCGAGGCGTACGGCTCTGGGACGGGCTGGAGGGCCTCGAGAAGGACTACGAGGTCGAGAGTGTCTCCACGCCCAGCGGGGTCACCCATGTGACGTTCACCCGCGCGGGTCTGTGAACCGCCCCCGTCGGCAGGCGGGGGCGGTTCGGGCATCGTCTCGGGCGACGGGCAGGTCTGGGCCGCCCGCGCGTGGCTCGTCAGTGCCGTGCGCAGGACCAGGCGCCCATGCCCTGCATGGCGGCGAGCCTCCTGGCCGTGGCGATCTGCTCGCGCTTCGTGGCCAGATCGGCGCGTGGCGCGTACTTGAGGCCGCCGGCCGCCGCCCAGCTCGACCGGGTGAACTGCAGACCTCCGTAGTGGCCGTTCCCCGTGTTGGCCTTCCAGTTCCCGGAGGACTCGCACTCCGCGATGGCGTCCCAGTCGACACCGGCCTTGACTGCGGCCCGAGGCGCGGACGCCTGAGCGGCCCCAGCACCGAAGAGCAGGACCGGGGCGCAGGTCAGAGCTACCGCCAGCGACCTGACAGGCAGTCCGTACCGGTGGTTCTTCTGGTGACGACGCATCAGCAACCCTCTCGCTCGGAAGCCCGGCCGCGAGTGCGGCGGAGCAGTACCGAACGTAAGCGGGCCGGGTCGTCGCGGCACACGGGGAGCGTCCATCAGCGGCACACGGTCGTCAGGAGCAGCCCGTTCAGCGGATCGGTGAGGCGGCGTCCGGCGTCGGTTCGTCCCCGCGTCGCCTCACGAACGAAGGCCAAGGCGCCGGCGCGTCCTCGACGGCTCGGGTCAGGAGACCCCGAGGAAGATGCCGCCCGGCGTGTTGAGATCGTCGTTGTACAGGTGGAACGCGCGCAGCGACCTGGCAACCTCCCGCTGGGAGATGAAGGCATCGCGGTCCAGATCGAGCCGCTGAAAGATCGCCGCCGCATCACCGTCGGAGATCTCGCAGAAGGCCAGGTATCTGGCGAACTCGTCACGGTTGATCCGCTTGTCACCGTCGACGTCCAGGACGGTGAAGATGGCCTGGGCGATGTCCTCCAGCACCTGGGATGCCTGCGCGCCGTAGCCGGCGGCGCGGTGAGCCGCGACGAACTCGTCCTGGGACAGCCGGTCCCGTCCCGGTGTCGCCTGCGCGAGGAGCCCCAGCCACTGAGCCCAGTAGGCCCGCTCCAGCGCCTTGATCTTGGTGTCACTCTCCGCCAACTCGTAGCCGTTGACGTACCGGTTCACGATCCGCTGGTAGTTCTCCCAGGTGACGTACCGCTCTTCGTCGGTGTCCAGCGCGGCGAAGAGCCGCCGGAGTCGGCGGGTGAGGGGATCGGCTGTCGCCATGGTCCAGGTCCTCCGGGGAGCTCATTGACAGTGCCTGCACAGTGAATCGGTGTCGTGGGTGTCCTGGCCACGGTCGGTGGCTGCCTTTTTGGCGGCCGGCTCTCTCTGAGGAACCGACGTCGGCGTGTGAGACGTGCCCGGGCCGTCGGAGGTTCACCCATCGAGGCACGATCTCGTGGCCGCTCACGGTGACCGGAGGGCTACTGCCCGGCAACCGGCACCTGCGGCCGGCACCTGCGCAACGTGTCTCCACCACCCCGCCCCGCCGATCACGTAGCGTCTGCGCATGACTGTTTCTCTGTTGCTGCCCGGGCCGGGCGGGAGCATGTCCGAGACCGTGGGTACCGAGGTCTTGCGCCGCGACGGCGAGGAGGACCACTACGAGTACGAGATCCATGCCAGTGGGGCTCTGATCGTGTGGAGCATCAAGAGGGGCGCGGCCGACGCGGTTCTCGAGGCGTACGGGCCGGGGGCCTGGCTCAAGGTGAGCGGGTCGGTCTACCAGCCGTAGACGGCGGCGTTCCGCGCAGGCAGCGGGCCGCGCCCAGGGCGACGCACGGATCCGCCTGGCGGGTCAGGCCGTCCTGCGACCCGGAGGGAACTCCTTTCCGTCGCGGTCGGAGACCGTGGCGAACCATGACGTGGCCCATACGGTGAGGCAGTCGGCCTCGTGGATCGTCTCGAACGGGTGGTCGTTCCACGTCCCGTACGACGTGACGTGCACAGCCTCGCCAGGATTCAGCCAGTAGTCCTGGCCGCACGGCTCGAGCCACAGCTGTAACTGCTCCTTGCCGTCGTTCTGCACCAACAGCGGGACCGGATTTCCCAGTTGGCGGATCGCCTCGAAGCTGTAGTCGCCGGCCTGGGCCATGTTCGTCTTCAGCGGGTCGATGATCCGGTCGATTGCTGCCCGCCGAGCCGGGTCCTGTCCGTTCACACGATGATGGTGGACCGCGGATCGCGCTGAGAACAGTCCGGCCACGAACTGGCTGCCCACTGCGTTGAGTTCCGCAGTGCGCTTCAGGGCCATGCCTCACAGATCAGGAATCAGACGGCGCTCGACGCCCCATCTCCGCCACACCCTGGCTCACTCGGAAAGTCGCTGACGTCGGTGGAGAACTCCTGGTGTCGTTCCGCTCATGGTGACTCCTCGCCTGGCCGGTCGGCCTGACCGGCTGAGCCGACAACCTGCCGACCCGACCGCCGGCCGACCCGACGACCGGCCGGGCCAACCATCTGCACAGGTCGACGAATGGGTTGACGAATGTCACACACCCAAGAAACGCCATCAATAGCTTTATATCGGGCATAACGGCCACGCTTCCGCCACCCCTGCCCTGTTAGCGTCGCCGTCGTCCGGGGTCGTATCGCTCGCAGGACCGTCGGGCGACGAGCACCTCCAAGGCTCGGCGCCCCGGCCCACAGCCCCAAAAGCGCCGGCCCCCGGCGTCCGACCGCGAGCGCGGACCGAAGCCCTCGGATCCGAAGCGACCGCTGAAGCACAGCAGGACGGAACCCCCATGCTCCGAACGCACCTACCGCGCCGCGCAGTACGGTGCCTCGTCACGGTCCTGGCCACCGGAACCGTGGTGGCCGGGCTCGGGACCACCGGCGCGTCCGCAGCCGGCACCGGTTCGCGGGCGAGCGCGAAGGTCGGCGGTTCACAGGTGACCTGCACATCTCACCGGCCCGGGCTCGCGAGCCGTCTGTCCCAGGACATCGCCGGCGCGCTGCGCGGCCGCCAGTCCGCCTCCGCTCTCGCGGTCTACGACCGCACCACGGACACCTCGTGCACCTTCCGGGCCGGCGCGCGGTTCGACTCGGCGAGCGTGGTCAAGGTCACCGTCCTCGGGGCTCTTCTGCGCAAGGTCATGGAGGAGGGCCGTCACCTCACGCCGCGCGAGGTGACGCTGACCAAGGCCATGATCACCAAGTCGGACAACGACTCGACGTCAGCTCTGTGGCGCCAGCTCGGGCCCAGGAGCGTGCAGCGCTTCCTGGATCTGGCGGGGATGCGGGAGACCGTCCCGGGGCCGAAGGGCTACTGGGGCCGCACCCAGATCACCGCCGGTGACCAGCTCAAGCTGCTCCGCCTGCTCACCTCGGGCAACACCGTCCTCGATCAGGACGCCCGTGGCTACGCACTCGGCCTGATGAACCGCGTCGTCCCCGCCCAGCGGTGGGGCGTACCGGCCGGGGCCTCCGGCTCGGCGACCGTCCATCTCAAGAACGGGTGGCTGGAGCGCGAGACCAAGGGGTGGCGGGTGCACAGCGTCGGCGTGTTCACCGGCCATGATCACGATTACGGGATCGTGGTGCTCTCCGACGGCAACCGCACGATGAAGGACGGGATCGCGGGCATCCAGGGCGCCGCCCGCGCCATCAACCGCGATCTTCCCTGAGCCCGGCCTCGGCACCGGCGCGGGCCTCGATCCCGGCACCGACCCCGGTGGTCCGGACGCTCACCGAACGCCCTCCCGGGCGCCCCCCGCGCCGGGCAAGGCCCGGTCCAGCTGGCTGCGCGAGGTGATGCCGAGCTTGGTGAAGACCTTGCGCAGGTGGTACTGGACGGTGCGTGCGCTGATGAACAGACGAGTGCCGATCTCCGGGTTCGACAGGCCGTCGCGGGCCATGCGGGCGATCTGGGCCTCCTGGGCGGTGAGGCCCTCGTGTCTGGCCGGGGTGGTCCGCTGGTGGACGGTTCCGCCGGTGGCCCGCAGTTCGCGGGCGGCCCGCTCGGCGAACCCGGCCACGCCCATCACGTCCAGCATGCTGTGGGCGGTGCGCAGTTGCTCGCGTGCGTCGGTGCGGCGGCGTTCCCGGCGCAGCCATTCCCCGTACAGCAGATGCGCGCGGGCCAGATCGACGCGGAGCCGCGTCTTTCCGAAGTGGGCGATCGCCTCGAGGTACAGGCGCTCCGCCGTGTCTCCCTCGCTCAGCAGCGCCTGGGACCGTGCCTGGGCCCCCAGCGCCCAGTCGGTGCCGGTGGCACCGGCCATCTCGGCGAGCCGGTCGTGGGCCCAGGTCGCGGTCTCGGGCTTCCCGCAGCGTGCGGCGGCTTCGATCAGTTCGACCAGGGACCAGCACATCGAGGCGAGGTCCTCGTCGTACGCGGTGGCACGCCGGCCCGCGGCCATGGCCTTGTCGTAGCGGCCGAGGCCGTTGTTGAGCGTGGCGTTCGCCCACTCGGCGAAGGTGATCCCGACTCCCTCGCCGCGCCTGGTCACGTCCTCCAGGGTGGCGTCGACCAGGGCGGACGCCCCGGCCTCGTCGCCGCGCAACGCTGCCAGACCCAGGGCGCCGTAAGGCGCGAGGACGCCCCCGGTCGCATGGGTGACCGCCTGTAGTTCCTCGGTCAGTGAGGCCGCGGCGGTCAGGTCACCGGCGAACAGCAGCATGTGGGCGCGGGCGGTGAGGGCCAGCGGCAGCTCGCTGAGCGCGCCGGTCTCGCGGGCGAGCCGGAGGTACCGGGCGGAGAGCAGTTCCCAGTGATCGTCGTCCCAGAGGCGCATGGCCGTGATGCACGCCAGATACATCCGGCGCAGCTCCTCCTCGGCGGACATGCCGTCGCCGAAGTTGCTCAGCGCTGTACGCAGGGCCGGGACCCCTGCCGCGTATCCCTCATGGAGGCCTGCGGCCGTCCCGTCGAGGAGGAGTACGGGGGCGCTCGGCGCGTGGCGCGGCGGAGGCGCCGCGGCGGCCGCGCGCGCCACCTCCAGGACGTTGCCACCGGGAGCGGCCAGACGGCCGGCGAAGATCGCGGCAACCAGCGCGTCCAGGTAGGTCGCACGCGAGAGGTCCGCGTCGATGGGTTCGAGCCGCCGGGCCGCCTTCAGCAGCAGCTTCGGCGCCTCGCCGCCCCGGCTGGTGATGAAGGCGAGCTGCGCCCGCATCACATCGACCTGTGCCTGCTGGGAGTCGCTGAGGGGCCCGGATGCGGCCATTGCCAGCAGGTCCCGCGCCGCGTCGAAGGCGCCCGCCTGGATCTTGGCCTGTGCGGCGGCCAGGGCCCGTCCCGCCCGCTCTGCCGGGTCGAGCGTGAGGGTTGCCGCGCGCTCCAGGAACGCGGCCGCCGCGGCCAGCCCGCCGCGCGCCTGCGCCCGGGCGGCCGAGTCCTCGAGCTCGCCGGCGACGTCCTCGTCCGGCATCACCGCGGCCTGCGCCCGGTGCCAGGCGCGCCGGTCGGGGTCGAGTTCCTGATCGGTCACCTCGGCAAGGGCCCGGTGCACCTGCTGTGTGACCCGGGCCGACGCCGACCGGTAGGCCGCCGAGCGGGCCAGGGGATGCCGGAACCGCACCCGGGTGCCGAACTCGGCCAGGTCGGCGTCGGCCGCGGGTGCCGCCGCGTCGGCGCCGATCCCGAGCCGGGCGGCTGCCCGCCACACCAGGGCCGGGTCGCCGGACGGGTCGGCTGCCGCGACCTGCAACAGCAACCGGGTCTGCTCCGGAAGGGCCGCGATCGCTCGCAGCAGCTTCTCTTCGATGCTGCCCGAGAGAGCCCCCAGGCCGGGGAGTCCGAATCCGCCGGCCAGCTCCGACGGTGCCGCTCCCCGTGTCAGCTCCAACAGGGCCAGCGGGTTGCCCCGTGTCTCGAAGACGATCTGGTCCCGGACGCGCGCATCGATCGGACCGGGGAGCACGGCGTCCAGCAGCGCCCGTGCATCGGCCTCGCGCAGCCCTTCGACCGCCAGTTCCGGTACGCCTGCCAGGTCACCGCCGACGCCACGGGCGGCGAAGACCACTCCGACCGATTCCGCTCCCAGCCGGCGCGCGACGAACGCCAGGACCTGCGCCGAGGCGTGGTCGAGCCACTGCTGGTCGTCGATGAGGCACATCAGCGGTCGCTGCTCGGCAACCTCGGAGAGCAGGCTGAGCACGGCGAGACCGACCAGGAACCGGTCCGGCGTCGGTCCGGTGCTCATACCGAACGCGGTCCGCAGCGCATCGCGCTGCGGAGCCGGGAGATGCCCGAGTCGGTCGAGCAGCGGCGCGCACAGCTGATGCAGCCCGGCATACGCGAGCTCCATCTCCGACTGGACCCCGGCGGCGCGCGCCACACGGCAGCCCAGCGCCTGCACCGCCAGGTACTCCAGCAGCGCGGTCTTGCCCACGCCCGCTTCGCCGTGCACCACCAGGGCCCGGCTCTCCCCGGCGCGGACGGCCCCGATGAGCCGGTCGAGCGCTCCGCACTCGGCGCGGCGGCCCGTCAGCTCCGCAGCGCGTCTCCACCCCGGCAGATCCGCGGATGCATGCACAGCACCACGCTATCGCCCTCGGCCGGTGCACTGGCGGCGACGGCAGGCCAGTGGCGGATGCGACCGCTGTCCGGCCGGCGGCACGCTGAAGCCATGGGTCCGGTCGTGAAGGGACGAGCCATGACGACAATCCATCACCGCTACGCCACCGTCCGCGGACAGCGGCTGTTCTACCGGGAAGCGGGACCGTCCGGGGCACCCACCGTGGTGCTGCTGCACGGCTTTCCCACCAGTTCGTTCATGTTCCGCAATCTGATTCCCCTGCTGGCGGACCGGTACCACGTGATCGCCCCGGACCACCTGGGCTTCGGCCTGTCCGACGCGCCGCCCGTGGACGAGTTCGCGTACTCCTTCGACGCGCTGGCCGACCTGACCGCGGACCTGCTGGTACAACTCGACGTCACGCGGTACGCCCTGTACGTCCAGGACTACGGGGCGCCCGTGGGGTGGCGGCTCGCCCTGGCGGATCCGGCCGCGGTCACGGCGATCATCAGCCAGAACGGCAACGCCTACGAGGCGGGGTTCGCGGAGGCGTTCTGGGAGCCCGTTCGCGCGTACTGGCAGGACCGGAACCCGCAGACCGAGACGGCGCTGCGCCAGGCGCTCACTCTGGAGGTCACCCGGTGGCAGTACCTGCACGGCGTGGCGGACGAGAGCCTGGTCAGCCCGGACACCTGGTATCACGACTTCGCCCTGCTGTCCCGGCCCGGGAACGATCTGGTGCAGCTGCGGCTGTTCGCCGACTACGCCGGCAACCTCCCGCTGTATCCGAAGTTGCACGCCTATCTGCGTGACAGCCGCGTCCCGCTGCTGGCCGTCTGGGGCCGCAACGACGAGATCTTCCGCCCCGAAGGCGCGCTGGCCTTCGCCGACGACGCGCCGGGCGCCGAGATCTATCTGCTCGACGGTGGCCATTTCCTGCTCGAAAGCCACCTCGACGCCGCCGCGGGCTGCATCCGGGGCTTCCTCGAAAGGGTGCTGTCATGACCGGGCCGCTGAGGGACGAGACCGTGCTGGTCATCGGGCGGGGCGGCGGGATCGCCCGCGCCATCGTCATCGCCGCGCGGGACGCCGGTGCCCGCGTCGTCGCGGCGGGCCGCGACCAGCAGGCGCTCGCCGACGTCTACGCCGCAGAGCCCGGCATCACCACCGAGGCGGTCGACCTCACCGACGAGGCCGCCATCGCCGCCCTCGGTAAACGACTCGGCAGCGTCGACCACGCGGTGTCCACGGCCTCCGCACGTGCGCGTGGCCGACTCGCCGACCTGGACCCGGACGCGGACGCGGTCAGGCTGTCGTTCGACACCAAGGTGATCGGCCCGCTCCTGCTGGCCAAACACCTCGCCCCCCGCATCAGCGAGACCGGATCCTTCACCCTCTTCTCCGGCGTCGCCGCGGCGAAGATCGCGGTCGGCACCCTGGCCGTGGCCATCACCAACGGCGCCGCCGACATCCTGGCCCGCTCACTCGCCCTGGAACTGGCCCCGGTCCGGGTCAACGCCATCTCCCCAGGCGTGATCGACACCGGCGCATGGGACGCCCTGGGGAAGCAGGGCAAGGCGGACTACTTCGCCGACATCAGCGCCCGCAACCCCGCACGGCGCATCGGCACCGCCGACGACATCGCCCATGCCGTCCTGTTCGCCATGACCAGCACCTTCCTGACCGGCGCGACGCTGCACATCGACGGCGGCGAGCCCCTCACCTGACCACCCCCGGGCCGCCACGGCCCGGCCGAACCGACAAGGAACGGAACAATGGGCCTCTCCTGGCAGCAAGGACCGCTCGCCCCCGGCGCGGTCGGCCGTTTCCTCGTTCCCGAGCCCCTGCCCGACAGAATGCTGTTCGCCGAACCACTGCGCCGACGCATGCGCGTCCGGTTCGGCGACACCTGGATCGCCGACAGCGAAGACGTCGTCCTGCTGCACGAGCCCAGCCGCTACCCGGTGGCGTACTTCCCACTCGGCGACATCACCACCGGAGTCCTGGAGAACAGCGAGCACACCACCCGGCACCGGGACCTGGGGCCGACGTCCTGGTACACCGTCCGCGCGGGGACGCAGAGCAAGCAGCGCGCGGCCTGGCAGCACACCGGCCTGCCCGGCCACGCCGGCGACCTGAAGGAACGGGTCGCTTTCGCCTGGCGCGCGATGGACGCCTTCTACGAGGAGGACGAGCGGATCGTCGGCCACGCCGCCGACAGCTACCACCGCATCGACATCCGCCGGACCAGCCGCCATCTGGTCGTCCGCAGCGGAGACCGGGTGGTCGCCGACACCACCCGCCCGCTCGTCCTGTACGAGTCCGGGTTCGCGCCCCGCTGGTACGTCCCGCGCGAGGACGTGGGCGCATCCGCGCTGACCCCGGTCGAAGGCCGGACGTTCTGCCCGTACAAGGGTCTGGCCGGCTACTACGACATCGCCGGCGCCCGTCGCGCGGCGTGGTCGTACGACGACGCCTATGCCGAGGTACGGCGTATCTCCGGCCAGGTGTCCTTCGAGCCGGACATCGTCGAGGTGCACCTCGACGGCGTACGACAGAGCCTGGAACCGGGCCAGAACGTGGTCTCGCACGGCGTCGACCGCAACCTCACGCTCGACGAAACGACGGCCGCCGGACAGCCGTGATCTGCGCCGTCGTAGCCGCAGGAGCCGACGGTGCCCGGGGAAGGAGCAACCGATGCCCACACTGCTGTCAGTGAACGTCGGCATGCCGAAAGACGTGCCCTGGCAGGGCAGGACCGTCTACACCGGTGTGTGGAAGTACCCGGTCCACGGCCCCGCCATGGTCCGCCGGCTCAACATCGACGGTGACGGCCAGGGGGACACGGCCGGCCATGGCGGCGAGCAGCGGGCCGTGCTGGTCTACCAGATCGACTCCTACCGCCACTGGCAGCGGCACTTCGGACGCGACGACTTCGAGTACGGCCAGTTCGGGGAGAACCTCACCGTCGACGGCCTGCCCGACGACGAGGTCTGCATCGGCGACCGGTACCGCATCGGCGAGGCCGAGTTCCAAGTCACCCAGCCCCGCGTCACCTGTTACCGCGTCGGCCTGCGCCTCGGCCGGCCCGAGCTGCCCGCGCTGCTGGTCGGCCACCACCGCCCAGGCTTCTACATGCGGGTCCTCCGCGAGGGACACATCCAGGCCGGCGACCGGATCGAGAAGACCGCGACCGGGCCCGGCAAGCTGAGCGTGGCCGACACCGACGCGCTGCTCTACCTCCCCGGCCGGGACCCGGCCGAGCTGCGCCTGGCGCTGCGGATCCCTGCCCTGAGCCCCGGCTGGCAGGGCTCGTTCCGCGAACTGCTCGATGCCGCAGAGCGTCCCGACACCGCCGCCGCGCCCGCCTCCGCCGGACCTGCCTGGGACGGCTTCCGCGAGCTGCGAGTGGCCGAGGTGGTCCCCGAGAACACGACGGTCTCCTCGATCCACCTGGCCGCCCCGGACGGGACCCCGCTGCCGCCCGCCCGCGCGGGCCAGTACCTGACGCTGCGGATCCCCGGCGCCGGCCAACCGGCCCTCGTCCGCAGCTACTCACTGTCATCGAGCACCGATACCGGTCACTACCGGTTCAGCGTCAAACATGAGCCGCACGGCACCGCGAGCGGCTATCTGACCACGAGGCTGCGGCCGGGTGCGGTCCTCGAAGTCGCGGCACCCCGCGGCGAGTTCGTCCTCGCCGAGGGGACCGGCCCGGTCGTCCTCGTCTCCGCCGGGATCGGCCTCACGCCGGTGCTGTCGATGCTGCACGAACTCGCCGACCGCGACAGCGGCCGCGAGGTCTGGTGGATCCACGGTGCCCGCGGTCCGCAGGAACATCCACTGGCCGCGGAGGCACATGCCCTGGTCGTCTCACTGCCGCACGCTCACGAGCACGTGTTCTACAGCGCGGCAACACCCGAGGAACGGGGCCACGTCCACGCTGTCGACGGTCGCTTGACCAGGGACAGACTGGTCGCGCTGTCCCTTCCGTCCGACGCGACCGCCTACATCTGCGGCCCCACCTCCTTCACCGCGGACATGCAGGAGGCACTCACCGAGGCCGGTATCGCCCCGGCCCGCATCCACACCGAGTTGTTCGGGACCCTGGCGTCCATCAACCCCGGCATCACCGGGCAGGCCCCCCGGCCACCCCACCAGCCGCCGGGACCTCCCGGCACCGGCCCGCTGGTCACCTTCGTCCGCAGCGGCATCTCCGCGCCGTTCCCGGACGGCAAGCGCAGCATCCTCGAACTCGCCGACGCCTGTGACGTCCCCACCCGCTGGAGCTGCCGCACCGGTGTCTGCCACACGTGCACCACCAGTGTCCTGTCCGGTGGCGTCACCTACTCCCCGGAACCGCTGGAGCTCCCACCCGACGGCGAGGTGCTCATCTGCTGCGCCCAGCCCGACAGCGACATCGTCCTGGACATGTGAGGACGGCCTTCGTCATGCACACACGCTCCTCGGCGCAAGCGGGCGACGGCTGGCGGACGGCCGGCGCACCTGCCGCCCCGCGCGCAGCCGATCCGGTCGCCGTCACTCCGGCCGTCGGCCCGACACCGGATCAGACGCAGACGCATGCGCAGCGCAGGCGCCGGCACAGGCGCGGCACGGCGAGCGCGCCCGCGACCCGTCGGCCGACACATCCATGACTGCTGATGATTCAGTCCCCATCGTGATGCGAGGGAACCATGAACGAGACACATGAAGACCAGGCCGGCTCCACCTACGACGTGGTCGTGCTGGGCGCCGGTCCGGTCGGGCAGAACGTGGCCGACCGCGCCCGCACGGCGGGCCTGACGGTAGCGGTCGTGGAGCGCGAACTCGTCGGCGGCGAATGCTCCTACTGGGCCTGCGTCCCGAGCAAGGCGCTCCTGCGGCCCGTGATCGCGGTGGCCGACGCCCGCCGCGTGGACGGCGCCCGGCAGGCCGTCACCGGAGCGCTCGACACCGCGCGGGTCTTCGCCCGCCGCGATCACTACGTCACCGACTGGGACGACAGCGGACAAGCCCAGTGGGTCAAGTCCATCGGCGCCGACCTGTTCCGTGGCCACGGCCGGATCGACGGCCCCCGCCGCGTCATCGTCACCAGCGACCAGGGCGCACGCCGTACCCTCACCGCCCGCCACGCGGTGGCCGTTGCCACCGGCAGTCGACCCCAGCTGCCCGACATCCCGGGAATCCAGGAGGCCCACCCCTGGACCAACCGCCACGGCACCGATTCCAGCACCGTGCCCGGCCGACTCGCCATCGTCGGCGGCGGAGGGGTCGGCGCCGAGATGGCCACCCTGTGGCAGGGCCTCGGCTCGCACGTCACCCTGCTTGCCCGCCGCAGCCTCCTGCCCCGTCTGGAGCCCTTTGTGGGCGAACTGCTCGCCGAGAGCCTCAGCCGGTCGGGCGCGGACGTGCGGATCGGCCGACAGGTGACCTCACTGACCCGACCGGACCCCGCAGGTCCGGTCACCCTCACCCTGGACGACGGCAGCCAAGTGGAGGCCGATGAGGTCATGTTCGCCACCGGTCGGGCCCCCAACACCCATGACATCGGCCTCGACACAGTCGGCCTCACCCCCGGCTCCTGGCTGGACGTGGACACCACCTGTCTGGTCAACGGCCTCGCCGGCGGCTGGCTGTACGCCCTCGGCGACGTCAACCACCGCGCCCTCCTCACCCACCAGGGCAAGTACCAGGCCCGGACCGCGGGCGACGCCATCGGCGCCCGCGCGGCCGGCAACCCGGTGGACGACGCTGCGTGGGGCGACCACGCCACGACCGCCGACCAACACGCCGTACCCCAGGTCTTCTTCACCGACCCCGAGGCAGCCGCCGTGGGACTGACCGCCGAACAGGCGGCCGGCGCCGGCTTCCGCATCAAGGTCGTCGACGTCGACTTCAACGCCGCCCAGGGCGCCAACCTCTACGCCGACGACTACCAGGGACGCGCCCGGATGGTGGTCGACCTCGACCGCGAGATTCTGCTCGGAGTGACGTTCGCAGGCCCCGGAGTGAGTGAACTCCTCCACTCGGCCACCGTCGCGGTCGCCGGCCAGGTCCCGCTCAAGCGCCTGAGGCACGCCATCGCCTGCTTCCCGACGGTCAGCGAGATCTGGCTCTTCCTCCTCGCCGCCTACCGGCGCGAGTGAGCGGCACCGGACACGCCGGTACCTGCGAGTTCCCAGACGGCGTCCAACCGATCGATGATCCGGCGGAGTTCGCGGGCGCTGCGAGGTGTCAGGGCCTGCATCACGGTGTCGAGGAGCGCGCGGGCCTCGAGAGGATTGGGGCAGCAGTACCAGTGCACGTTGCCCCACTCGTAGTCGTGCCACAACTCGCGCTCGGGCCGATGGACGTAGTCCTTCCACAAGCGCACGGCCGCGCTGACGTTCCTGGCTGAAGATAGTTGCGGGTGCGCTCGAGACAGGCGATCTCGGACACTGCACGCGAGGACAGGCCGTCGATGACCGTCCGTGCAGCCGGTGTCCCGGAGCGGGACACACCGGTCCTGAGGGTCCGGAGGTGTGCCGGCCGGCTACGCGGCATGGGCCTTTCGGTTCGTCGTCATGCTGTGCATGGTGTCACGATCACGAACCATGTCTCGAACGAATTCCCCTGCCCTGGAAGGTGTTTCATCAGCGGCGCCGTGCGACTCGGACCTCGGGACGTCAGACCTCGGGAAGGGAGGGATCGGGTGTCCAGGGGCTCGGTGCGGTGATGGCCCAGCGCTCGTGGTCCCGCCAGCCCCCGTCGATGTAGAGGTAGTCGGGCGAAAGACCTTCGTAGCGGAAGCCCAGCCGCCGCACCACGGCGAGGGATGCTGTGTTCGCCGGCTGGATGTTGGCCTCCAGCCGGTGGAGCCGCAGGTCGGTGAAGGCGTACTGCAGAGTGGCGGTGAGCCCTTCGGTCATGTACCCGTGCCCTGCGGACGGGGCGAAGGCCGCATAGCCGAGGGACGCGCCCTGGTAGCGGCCCCGGATGATCGAATTGATGTTGACCATGCCCGCGGCCGCTCCGGTCTCCCGGACACGGATCAGAAAGCCCAGGTTGGTGCCGTCCTCGAAGCGGCGCATCCAGACCTGGAAGTCCTCCGCGGTCGAGGGCAGTTGCATCCATGGCTGGTGCAGCTCGGAGCTGGCCCGCACGAGCGTGCAGAACTCCTCCTGGTCGGAGAGGGCGAGCGGGCGTAGTTCAATCCGTGACGGCATCGTGAGCATGGACCAACGTTACGGCCTGTGCCACAACGGCTCATCGGCCCCCGCGGCGACCGCCTGGCCGCGGACACGGCTGCGATAGGCGAGCGGCGGCATACCGGCCGCCGCCCGGAACAGCGTCGCGAAGGAGGTCCTCGACATCGTGGCCGCATGTGCCAGGGTCTCGAGTCGCCACGGCTTGCCCAGGTCCTCGTGCATGCGGACCACCGCAGGATGGAGCCGCTCGTCGGCCAGCACCCGCAGCCAGCCCGGGGGGATCTCCGCCTGGTGGATGGAGGCGCGCAGCATGTCCAGCAGGAGGAGTTGGCCGTGCTGACGGATGGCGAACGATGAGCCGATACGCCCGGCCTCCTCGTCGAACAGTTGTATCAGGCGGTTCTGGACCGGCGCTGGGCCGAGGACGGGATCCGCGGTTACGCCGTGCATCCGGGCATCGTCGCCGGCACGAACCTGAACAGCTCCGTGGGGGAGGAGCAGTTGAAGGCCACCGGCCTGATGGACGAGCACGGGCAGCCCGTCGTCGACCTCGAGCGCGGAATCAAGACCGTCCAACAGGGCGCGGGCACCACCGCATTCGCCGCCACCAGTCCTCTGCTGGAGGGGATCGGCGGCGTCTACCTCGAGGACAACGACATCTCGGAACTGGACACGGACCCGCAACCCCTCACCGGCGCCGAGAAAGCGCCCCCTGCCGACGTCGTGCCGTACGCCATCGACCCGCAGTCCGCGCGCCGGCTCTGGGAGCTGAGCGAGAAGCTGATCAAGGGGTGACCACCACCCTGAGGTCGGCCGCGGCGGCCGCCGCACCGGTGCGGGCCGCCGCCTCGCCGCGGCAGCCACGGGCTCTACACGTGGTCCTGCGAGGAATCAGTCCGAACCGGTGTCGGCTCGTCTCCTGAGAACCAGGACGGCCGTGTCGTCCGTCGGTCTGCCACCGGTGTGCTGTTGCAGCTCACGGTGCACGGTCCTCGCGATATCGCGGGGAGCCACCTCGCCCCAGCGGGTCACCCGCTCCTCCAGCGGATAGAACGCGCCCTCGGCGTTGCGGGCTTCGGTGACACCGTCCGTACAGAGCAGCAGAGTGGAGCCGGGCGGGAAGTCGAACCATTCCACGGTCCGTGGCTCCGGAGTCAGCGACGCCAGACCCAGCGGAACCGACGGCTCGTGGCGCAGTGCCGGTCCTGCCTGATCGCCGTGCAGAATGTAGGGCTCGACGTGGCCGCAGTTGATCGCCTGGGCTTCCGGCCCGGAACCGATGCCGAGGACGAGGGCCGTGACGAAGCGTTCCCGTTCTCCCGCCTGAGCGGCGAAAGAGTTGTGCCGCAGCACCGAGTTCTCCAGGGCGTCCACCACTGCCGTGAGTGTGGGCTCCGACACCGCGGCCTCCCGGAAGGCCGTCAGCACGGCGAAGGCCGCGCTGATCGCGGACAGGCCCTTGCCCTGGACGTCGCCGATGAACACACGGCTTCCGTACGGCGAGTCCACGACCTCGTAGATGTCGCCCCCGACCCGGCTGTCCTCCTCCACCGGCTCGTACAGGCCCTGGACGAGCAAGTCGTCGGTCAACAGGGGAAACGGGCGCAGGATCTGGCGCTGCAGAGCGGCCGCCGCTGAACGCAGCCGGGCGATCTCTCCCTCCCTGCGGACGCGCTGGGCCGCTCCGGCAACACTCAGGCCGGTGAACACGAGCGCGAAGACGACCACTCCCACGTCCGCCGCCAGCGTGTCGAGCGGCGTGTCGATGAGTGAGGCGATGACGACGAGGTTGACCCAGACGGCCGCGACCACAGTCTGGCGGACAGTGCCCCTGCCGGCGAACAACGCCGGCAGAACGATGAGGAAGGGAGCGAGCCTGGTCTCCCTGCCGAGGAGAAGGCCCGTCAACGCCAGGACGAGCGTGAACCCGACCAGCCAGAACCACACGATTCGCCAGGGGAGCGAGCCTGCGCGCGAGCCGCGGCTCCTCACCGCATCCGGTGCATCAGGATCGTTCGAGGCGTGCACCGTTGCTCCTGCCCTCCGGCCGACGTCGTGACAGCGCCCACGGTCCTGCCCACACGGCCGGGGGACCGGTCCGGAGCCGAGACGTCGCGCCGGAGCAGCAGGGCACCGAGGGCGCAGGGACATCCGTATCCCATGGCCTGGCGGTTGTACGTGAGGGAACGTCGGCGTCACTCGGATGCCCGACACGGCGTGCGTCGAAGGCGGGCTCCGGCCGGGGCGGTCACCACCCCCGGGACGCGCGCGGAGGCCCCCGAAGACGGTCCCGACCCGCTGGCTATCCTGACCTCCTTGTCCTGGAGACCGGAGCGCAGGTGCCACAGACGGAGCTGTCCCAGCAGCCGCGAACAGACCCGGATGATGCCGCCGAGCACCGTGCGTACGACATCGTCGTCTCGGTCGCCGTCGGCGTACTGTCGATGTCCTTGCTCATGGCACTCGGATGGGCGCTGGGCGGTACGCAGTGGCTGACGCATCCGGGCTTCCAGGCCTGGTCGACCATCTTCGTGGCGATCACCGTGCAGGCCTTGCCGTTCCTCCTGCTCGGCACGCTGATCTCCGGGGCCGTCAACGCCTTTGTGCCGGCGAGCGTGTTCAGCCGCGTGCTGCCGCGCAATCCCGCCCTCGCGGTGCCCGTGGCGAGCGTGGCGGGGACGATGCTGCCAGGCTGCGAATGCGCCTCCGTACCGGTCGCGGGAAGTCTCATCCGGCGTGGGGTCACACCGGCAGCCGCCTTCGCCTTTCTTCTGTCGGCCCCGGCGGTCAACCCCATCGTGCTGGTCTCCACCGCCGTCGCCTTCCCGGGCGCCCCGGACATGGTCGCCGCCCGTCTGATCGCTTCGCTGGCCACGTCGGCGGCGATGGGCTGGCTGTGGCTGAGGTTCGGCCGCGCGCAGTGGCTGCGGATGCCCTCCCGGCACAGCGGCCACCAGCCGGGGCACGGCAGATGGGAAGAGTTCCGCCTGGGATTCCAGCACGACTTCCTGCACGCCGGCGGGTTCCTCGTTCTCGGCGCCATGGCTGCCGCGGCCTTCAACGTCACCGTGCCGCGGTCCGTGCTGGACACCTTCGCCGAATCGCCCTGGCTGTCCGTCCTCTTCCTTGCCGTGCTGGCGATCGTCCTCGCGGTCTGCTCCGAGGCCGATGCCTTCGTGGCCGCCTCGCTGACCGGCTTCTCCCCGACGGCCCGGCTCGCGTTCATGGTGGTCGGCCCCATGGTCGACCTCAAGCTGATCGCGTTGCAGGCGGGCACATTCGGCCGGGCCTTCGCGCTGCGGTTCTCCGCGGTGACCGCGGTGGCGGCAGTCGTCTTCAGCGCCCTGACGGGTTGGTGGCTGCTGTGAACCGCAAAGCCCAGTCCCTGCTGCTGCTCATCACCGGCGCAGCGGTCCTGCGGGCTTCCCTGTTCAGCGACCTGTGTCTGCGCTACGTGAAGGAAGAACTGCGGCCCTATCTCGTGATCACCGGCTTCGTCCTGGTTCTCGTCGGGCTGCTCGGTGTGCTGCGGGACGTACTGCCGTACGTCGCACGGCAACGCGCAGGGACCGGGCAGCAGAGCGATGACGCGCCGACCGACGGGCACGATCACGCGAGGGGCCCGCTCACGTCCTGGCTGTTGCTCCCGCCGGCGCTCGCCCTGCTGTTCTTCGCACCTGCCGCGCTCGGTTCCTACACCGCTGCCCGGAACAGCCCGAAGGTGGTGGAGAACTACGAACGGTTCGAACGGCTGCCCGCCCTGGGAGCAGCCCCGCTGTCGTTGACCGAGTTCATCGCCCGGGCCCAACAGGACGACAGACTGAGCCTCCAGGGGCGCACCGTCCTGTTGTCGGGTTTCGTCACGCCCCGCAAGGACGGTGCGTGGGATCTGACCCGGTTGCAGGTCGCCTGCTGCGCGGCCGACTCCCAGTCGTTGACCGTAACAATGCACGGAGTGCAGGCGCCGCCCGCCGACACCTGGGTCGAGGTGTCCGGCACCTGGCACCCGGTGGGCGAGCTGGGCACCCGTACCGCCGCACTCGCACTCGACGTGACCTCGCTGGAACGGGTCTCCCCACCGTCGGCTCCGTATCTCGACCGCGCGCCGGTGCCGGGGCCGGGATAGTGGTGGTCGGCTCGATGGACGCGGCGGTCCTGTCGGGGGCGCCGGAGCCCGGACCGACCCGCGCATGACGCGACACGGCTGCTACGCATCGTCCTCGTCGAGCGCCTCCTCGACCCAGATGATCTTTCCGTTGGGTGTGTAGCGGGTTCCCCATCGTCGAGCGAGCGCTGCGATGATCAGCAGGCCCCGCCCGTTCTCGTCCTGGGCCCGGGCATGACGCAGGTGCGGTGATGTGGCGGCCTCGTCCGAGACTTCGATCGTCAGCGAGCGGTCGCGTATGAGACGTACCGTCGGGTTGCCGCTTGCGTGGCGGATCACATTGGTCACCAGTTCACTGACGATCATCTCTGTCGTGAACGCATGGGCTTCGAGCCCCCAGTCCTCCAGCTGGTGACCGGCCTTCTCCCTGGACTCGGCCACTGCGGCGGGCTCCCGGCTGCCCGTCCAGGTGGCGACGGAGTCGGCGGGAAGGCGGTGGGTGAGGACCGCCAGAACGGCAGCCCCGTCGCCCGGGTGTTGCCCCAGCAGGCTGTGAACAATGCTGTCGCAGGTCGCTCTGGGGTCGTGGGCCGCATGGTGAGCGGCCTGACGCAGCTGGGCCATGCGCTCCTCCGCGCGGGCGCTGGGCTCCAGGAGCGACTGTGAGTAGAGGGTCAGCATGCTCTCCGGAGCGAGGGTCCTGCGGCTCACGTCGTAGCTCGCACCCTGTCCGAGTGGGGGCCCGACCGGCACGTCCATGGTCGTCACGTCACCGTCGGCGGATGTCACCAGCGGGGCCGGCCAGCCGGCCGAGGCGACCGCGAGTTCCCCGGTCACGGGGTCGTAGACGGCGTACAGACAACGGGGAGAATCCGCGGTGGCGGGCAGTACCCCCGGCTGCGGAAGGGCGCCGGCGGGGAGGATGTTACCGGTGGCATCGTCGAGATGGGCCAGCAGCTCGTGGGGCGGCAGGTCGAGCCCGGCGAGTGTGTCCAGGGCCGTACGGAATCGGCCCATGGTCACCGATGCGTCGACTCCCTGCTGCGGAACCTGTCCGATGGCCACACCGACGCGGGCTCCGGACAGCGCGATGACATCGAACCAGACCGTCTGCCGGGATCCGGGTGTGTAGAAGTGGGCCGTCGTCACCCCCGAGAGCTCCGGGAACGTTCGCGGGAGCAGGCTCCGCTGGAGCGCGACGGCGGTGGTGTGCTCCCTGGTGTAGCACCGCGCGTTCTCGATGTGAATGCATGCCTTGGCGCTCACCTGCTCGGCGAGGCCCACATCGAGGGTGTCGAAGGGGATGGGGTGGCGCGGTCCTCGATAGAAGCTGGCCAGCCCCAGGAGACGCCCGCGGGACGAGAGGGGCAGCACGATCATCGAATGGATCCCTGCGTCCCTCAGGGCGCCTGCCCGAGCTGCGTCGTGCATGAGCCAGTCGGACGGCGATGTGTGCGGGTCCAGAAGGCGGGGTGTGAGGTCGGCCATCACCTGCGTGTAAGGGGTCGGGGACACGAAGTAACTCATCTCGCCGACGGCGTAGACGGGTTGCAGTTCGCCCGGCGCCTCGAAGGCGGCCCGGCGCACGGGCACATCGGTGCCGACCGGCGGCGCCGGCGCCTCGGCTCCCTGCAGGACCGCGTCGATGAGGTCGACCGAGACGGCGTCGGCGAATTCCCGTGTGGCGACGCCGGCGAGTTCCTGCGCTGTCCGCATCGCATCGAGTGTGGTGCCGATCTCCGCGTGCGCCTGGGCGAGAAGGTGCGCTGCCGTCCGGTCGCGGTCCTGCTCGGTGACATCGTGGATCACGGCTCCGACGCCGATGGTCTGCTGCTCGTCCTGGAGCGGAAACGCGGTGACGGCGAAGACACGGGGGTGATCATGACCGTCGTGCCCGTCGACCTTGTCCTGGACGGCCGGTTCGCTGCCGTCCAGCACCTGCCCGAGAACCGCGGCAAGGGGGAGGCGCGAGCCGAGGTCCGCCACGCGCTGCTGCAGTACGTCGCCGGCCGGGCGGCCGCGCATGGCCAGGGCCGCGGAGTTGCTGCGCAGGACACGAAGCTCGGTGTCGTACACCTCCAGCCCGGCGGTGGACTGCTCGAAAGCCGAGTACTCGAAGGCCGCCTCTACGTGCGCCGCCCGGAGGCTTCGAGCGGTGCCGCGGATGTCGACAACAGTCTCGGTGCCGTCGCGGCCGACGGTGAGCAGCAGGGCGGCCGGCGCAGGAGCGTCAACCTCCGCTGCGAGGTGGTCCAGGAGGTCGGAGAGAAGGCGGCCGGCGGGCTGTCCCACCGGGTCGGCGGAGAGGGCAGGGTAGCGGCCCGTGGGGTCACGCCAGCTGGAGACATGTCCGCTGTCGTCCAGCGTGAACGAACTCTCGTGTGCCATCGGCGGCACCTCCTCGCACAGCCCTGTCTGCTGCCTCCCGCTACGCGGCAGCGATCCGGCTGTGCGGCACCTTCTCCAGCTTGACGGGGGAGCGCCGTGTCGGCAACCGGCCGCCGGCTGCTCGCCCACCGCCATCTGCCCGATGGTTCGGCCCACCGCGCGGGGCCATGCGCATCCGAGTAACGTTGTCGGTCTGCAATCGTGCCCGGGTGCGCTTCTGGTCCACTGTGTCGGACAGCATCCACATCACCGCATCCACACCGTCAATGCAGGGCCAGGTGCCATGAGTTCGACCGCGCAGTCCTCCGCGAAAAGACTGGTCAGTCTCCCGCACTTTGCGATTCCGCTGGGATTTGCGGGTCTTGGCGGTGCATGGACGGTAGCGGCAGTGACGCTGGGCGCGCCCGAGTGGATCGACGGCATCTTCTATGCGATCGGCGCTGTCCTGTGGCTGCTGTTCTCCACGGTCTACATCGGCGAGAGGCTGCGGAACACCCGAGAGTTCCGGGACGACAGGGAAAGCGCGGTCTCCGGAGCCGGGGCCGCATTCCTGCCCGTGGTCGGGATTCTGCTGCTTGCGCACTTCGGTCAGTACATGCCTCTGCAAGCAGCGAGAACTGTCTGCTGGATCCTCGTCGCCGCACTGGCGATCGTGGCCGCTCAGCTGTTCGCTCACTGGCTGACCGGGCAGCTGACCTTCAAACAACTGCATCCCGGATATTTCCTCCCGCTGGTGGCCGGGCCGTTCATCGCCAGTATCGGCCTTTCCAGCGTTCACGCCGTTCCGGCCGCGAGGACGGCTCTGGGGGTCGGCATCTTCTTCTGGGTCATCATCGGCGGCGTCATCACCGCTCGGCTCATCACGGCCGGCCCTCTGCCCGTGCCGGTCATTCCCTCGCTCTCGGTGCTACTGGCCCCGCCGGCCACCGGAGGGATCGCCACCTTCTTCGCGTACCCCGGACCGATCGGCCCCCTCCAGCTGGCCTTCTTCGGCGTCTTCATCATGATGGTGCTCATCCAGATCGCCCTGTTCAGGGCATACATCAATCTGCCCTTCAATCTGAATTTCTGGAACTTCACCTTTCCCGTCTCGGCTTCGGCCAACTACGGTCTGCACTGGCTCGACGAGGCGACCTTCGACGGCCGGCGTCAGCTCGCCTGGGCGATCGTGTGCCTCGCCACCGTCATCGTGCTCGCGATCGCCGCGGCGACGGTGCGCAGCCTTCTTCCGGACCGCCGGACCTGACCACCGGCCCGTCTGCCCGCGCCGGTCACGGCCCGCGATCGGGCCGTGCTTCCGCATGCTGCTCGGACCGGGCTCCGCCGGAGCGCCGGGCGTAGAAGCGGCCGAGCGGCTCGGTGCTCAGTCCGTGCAGCACGATGCTGAGCATCACGGTCACCACCATGACGCGGACGATGAAGTCCGCCTGTTCGCCGGGCAGATCGATGACCGCGAGCGACCCGAACACGATCGATGTCACGCCTCTCGGACCCATCCAGCCGAGGAACAGTTTGTCCGACCGCTTCAGCCCGCTCCCGGTGAGCACGAGCAGTACGGGGAGCATGCGGACGAGGGTGATGACGAGGAGCGCGTAGAGGATCACCGAGGCGTGGAAGCCGTCCCAGAAAGCGTTGTTGACGATCTGTCCGAACAGGAACCAGAGCGCGAGGGTCATGAGCGCGACGAGGTCGTCGGTCATGGCCGCCGCACTCTCCGGGAGCCGCCGCATCGCCGGGGCGAAGAACACACCGGCCACGAAGGAGGCGACGAAGCCGTTCCCTCCCAGGGCGGCGGAGAGGCTGTACGCAGCCACCGGGACGGCGAGCACACCCAACCTCGTCGCCGACGGATGAGTCCACCGGTGCGCCCAGGACGTACGCAGCAGCCACCCGGCCGCACCGCCGACGACCAGGCCCGCGGCCAGCGCCCAGCCCGCCGCCTCGACCGCTTGCAGCAGCGCGTCCGCGTAGTCGGCATGTGAGCCGTGGGATTCGGCGGCAACGGCGACGCAGAGCAGAAAGATCGGCGAGGTGATGCCGTCGTTGAGGCCTCCTTCGACGTTGAGCACCTCGCGCAGCCGGGCCGGGATGCGGGTGTCCCGGACGATGGCCGCCGTGGGGGCCAGATCGAGCGGGACGACAATGGTCGCGAGGACCGCCAGCAGCCAGCCCGACTGATCGGGGAAGATCAGATACCCGGCCAGAAACGCGCCGCCCAGGGTGAGCGGCAGTGCACCGCCGAGCAGACGGAGGACGAGGCCCTTCTCCCGCCCGAGAATTCCCCCGGGAACCTCGATGGCGTCCACGAAGAGCAGCAGGGCCAGAACGACTTCCACCGCGTGCTCGAACACATTGGTGTCGAGGTCGAACCGCAGCGGGGGATCCGTGCCTCCGGTCAGAGCGATTCCCGCGCACATCATCGCGATGGGTGCGGTGATGCTCCATCGCGACAGCCGGTGGGCGAGAAGCGCCCACACGAACAGAATTCCGGCAATGACCGCGACGGCAAGCATGCCACCCGCTTCCTTCTCTGCGCGTCCCCCGGGACTCGCAAAAGCTTAGGCGGGGCGGGGCACGCAGCCGTTGACGACGCTGCCGGGGAATGCCTCGACTTCGGTGGAAGCGCGGTCGTCCGGATGAAGGCGCGGCAGCGGTTCAGCCCTTTGCCGCTGTGCGGTACGGGCGGAAGAACTCGCGTAGTTCCTCGGCGTAGAGCTCGGGCTCCTCGAACGGCGCGAAGTGCCCGCCGCGCGCGGGCTCGGTCACGCGCACGAGGTTCGTCGTGCGCTCGAGCCACGCCCGCGGCGGCCGCACGACGTCACCGGGGAAGAGCGAGAATCCGGACGGCACCTCGACCCGGCGGGCGTGCTGCGCGGGCGGGATCGCCGCGTTCGCGCGGTACATGCGCATCGACGAGCCGATCGTCCCGGTGAGCCAGTAGAGCGTGAGATTGGTGAGGATCTCGTCCTTCGTGAAGCTCCGCTCGATGTCCCCGTCGCAGTCGCTCCACGCTCGGAGCTTCTCGACGATCCATGAGGCGAGTCCGGCCGGCGAGTCGTGGAGACCGACGGCAGCGGTCTGAGGCTTCGTACGGTGCATGGCGGCGTAGGCGCCCTCACTACCGCCCCAGGCCGCTACGTCCTCGAGCCAGGCGCGTTCCTCGGGTTCGAGGTCCGACCGGTCGCCGGTGAACACGGGAACGCCGGCGTCTGTTCGGTGGACGGCCACCACCCGGTCCGGGTGATCGAGCGCGAGGTAGCGGCTCACATGACTGCCGATGTCCCCTCCGGATGCACCGAACCGCGGGTAGCCGAGGAGGCCCATGAGTTCGGCCCACAGACCGGCGACGGCGACGGAGTCGAGAGGGGGACCCGTGGGAGCGTCGGAGTACCCGTAGCCCGGCAGGTCGGGCACGACCACATCGAACGCGTCCGCAGGATCGGCGCCGTGCGCTCCGGGGTCGGTCAGCAGGGGGATGACCTTTGTGTACCGCCAGAACGAATCCGGCCATCCGTGACTGAGGACCAACGGCAGCACCGGACCTGACGACGCGACAGCCCGGGCGTGGACGAAGTGGATCCCGAGACCACCGAGCGGCACGTGGAAACGGGGGAGCCGGGCGAGCGCCGCCTCCTGTGCCGGCCAGTCGAAGCCGTCCGCCCAGTAGGCGACGAGCTCACGGAGGTAGGCCACGTCGGTCCCGAGGGACCACCCGGCGTCCTCGGGTCTGTCCGGCCAGCGTGTCGCGCGCAGCCGCGCCCGAAGGTCTTCGAGCACCGCGGGGTCGGCCTGCGGGGTGAACGGCTCGGGGTGGGGCAGGGCGTCCGGCATGCGACGCATGCTAACGGCGTCAGCCGGCGTTTCCGCCGCGCTCGCACCTGCGCGCCGCGACGAGGAACGGGCACGCGCTGCCGGCGTCCTGGCAGCCGATACGTCCCGGGCCGACGAAGCCGTACGTACGCACGGTGGCTTCGCCGGCCCGGGAACGATCCAGGGCTGTCAGTCCAGCGGCTCGATCCAGACGTTCCTGAAGCGGACCTTGTTGCCGTGGTCCTGGAGCCTGATCGCGCCTGCCGCGGCCGATTCCGCGTCGCCGGCACCGGTCGGGCCGTCGACTGCCACGTTGTCGTGCACCTTCTTGCCGTTCCACACCACCGTGATCCTGGCGTCATCGGTCTTCTTGCCCGCGGCGTCGAAACGGGCCGCGCGGAAGACGATGTCGTACGTCTGCCAGGTCTCGGGTGCGGTGGAGGCGTTGAGGTCGGCCGCCTTCTTGTTGTAGATGGACGCGGCCTCGTTCGTGGCGAGTTTCTCCACGCCGAACGAGTCCAGGATCTGGATCTCGTACCGCTCCTGGAGGTAGATGCCGCTGTTGCCGCGGTCCTGCCCGGTGACGTCGTCCGGCAGCTTCGGCACCCGGAATTCGGCGTGCATTCTGAAGTCGCCGAAAGCCTGCTTGGTGCGGATGTCGCCGCAGCAGACCTCGATGGAGTTGTCGGTGGTGTGCGGCCAGTCGGGGCTGCGGCCGTCGGTGTGCTGCCAGGCGGTCGCGACGCTGCCGCCGGAGAACAGGTCGATACGACTGCCGGGTCTGCGCACCTCGATCATGTCGAGGTTGACGTGACCGGTGTCCTCGGCCCGATAGGTGTAGGTGATGGTGTTGCGGCCCTTGCGCAGAGCGAGCCGCTCGGTCTTGGCCGACCAGCGGTTCCAGGCGCCCGTGAAGGGCAGGGCGGTCTGCTGTGCCTGGCCGCCGTTGACGCTGACACCGAGGGTCTTGGTGCCGGTGAAGGGGTGCGGGCCGTTGGCGTACCGCAGTCCCACGTCGTAGCTGCCCTTCGCGGGTGCCTCGACCTCGAAGGTGGCGGTGGCGCCCTGCGTGCTGAAGCCGTCGACGAAGCCACCGCCGGTGTAGCCGGCGTGCTCGGTGTCGATGTCGGCTCCGCCGGACAGACGTGCCGATTCCGCGTCGTACGAGGTGGTGGGCTGCTCGGCGCCGGGGCGTGCGTTCAGCGTGTACCAGGCCTCGGTGGACCAGAGTTGCTCACCGGTGTCCGAGGCGAAGGGGCGCGGCGAGCGCACGTGCACCACTCGGTCGGTCTTGAGGCCGGGGATGGTGAGCCGGACGGTTCGACGGTCGGCGGAGAGCCGGGCGGCTGCGACGGGGAGGACCTCTTCATCGACCTTGGGGCCTCCGTACGCCGGCGTGGGGACGTACCGCCACTGCTCGACGGAGTAGGCGCCCTTCGTCACCTTGGCGGCCGTTTCCTCCGACAGGGGCTTGGTGTAGGTGACATCGAACCCGTCGCGGGTGGCGCGCATGGTCTTGATGTCGAACGCGGTCTTGCCGTTCGGCGTGAGCTTCTGCAGGCCGAAGCGGAGTTTGCCTTCCTGGCCCCAGTTCCCGTCGGCGCCGAGGCCGCCGGCGTAGATGGCACCGTCGGGTCCGGTGCTGATGCGGGTGATGCCGGCCTCCAGGCCCTGGGTGTGCCGGAACACGGCGCCCTGGTACTCGCCGTCCACCTTCTCCAGGTCGGCGCGCTGGAGTCCGCCGTAGGTGACGTCGCCGAAGAGCATCTGCCCGGCGAACGGCCCCTTCTTCAACAGCATCGGTGTGCTGGGGGAGTTGGCGATCTCGTTCTGCGGCAGCCAGAGCACCGGCTTGCTGACCGTCCGGTCGTCGAACGGGCCGTCCGGGTTGGTGTAGTGGTTGAAGAAGCGGTCCTGCTTGACGTGGACCAGCTTGGAGGCGGGCAGCCAGCCGCCCTGGTTGTCGGTGACGAACAGCTCGCCCTGCGGGCCCCGTCCGATCCCGTTCGGCGTACGGAGGCCGCCGGCCAGGTAGCTCACCTTGCCGGTCTTCTTGTTCACCTTGATGGTGGTGCCGCGGTTCGCGGCAGGCTGCGGATCGGTGGTCGCGCCGCCGTAGTTGATGGCGACGGAGAGATTCAGATAGAAGTCGCCCTTCTCGTAGAGCAGGCCGAAGGCGAACTCGTGGAAGTTCCCTCCGTACGGCCACTCGGCGACCTTGCGGATCTCGTCCGCGGCGTTGTCGCCCTCGATGTCGGAGAGTTCGGTGAGCTGGTGCTTCTCCGAGACGTACAGCTTCCCGTCGACGTACTTGATCCCCATCGGCTCCTTGAGGCCGCCGGCGATCTTCTGGAAGGTGACCTTCTCCGGGCCGGTGTCACCCGTGACCTGGTCGAGGACGTACACCTCTCCCTCCGTCTTGGTGCTGCCGCCCCACGTCGTCACGGCGAGCCGCCCGTCCGGCAGCCAGTCCATCGCCGAGACCTGCGGTTCGAAGCCCTTGGGGCGCAGATCGGTGAGGGTGTAGCCGGGGTTGACCGAGGTCAACGGGAGGCCGTCGCCGGGGGTGTCGTAGGTGCCCTCGCACTCCTTGCGACCGGGAGCGGTGACGCGGACGACGTCGGCGTCGGTGCTGAGTACGGAGCTGGGGACGAGGGTGAAGTCGTCGGCGCCCGGCGGCTTCCACTGCAGCGTGACCTGCTGGTCGCCACCGCGGTCGAAGTGGTCGATACGCAGGGCGTGGTAGCCGGGGGTCAGAACCGACTCGCCGTCCTTGGGCTCGGCACCGTGCAGCCCGTCGTGGTCGATGACCTTCTTGTCGCCGATGAACAGGCGGGAGCCGTCGTCGCTGATCAGGCGGAAGGCGTACGTGCCGGCTGCGGGGACGTTGATGTTGCCGAGGATCTGCGACACGAAGTTGTCGGTGAAGCCGAAACCCTCGGTGGAGGACCAGTCGGCGGTGGGGATCAGCTTGTCGACGTTGGGGGTCTGGGCCGGTTTGAGATCGCAGAGCTTGCTCAGCGGGGACTGGACGTCGAAGACGCGGAGAGTGACACCGGGTTCCTGGGGCGGTAAGTCCGCGAAGGGCTTGTCGCCCGGAGAGGGCTTCTCGTCGGCGTCGGCGACGGGGGCCGCGAGGCCGCCGGTCAGAAGGGCCGCGAGGAGCAGTCCGGTGATACTGCGTGGTCTACGGCGAATGGTGCGGAGGGTTGGGGCCTTGCGTGGCGTCACTCTTCCTCCTGCTGGGCGCTGCGAGGCGGCACGTCCGAGGGCCGGCCTCGGACGCGGAGTGGTGTTCGTCCACGTACGGGTGCTGCGGCGCGTTCCGCCGTGAGGCACGCGGACGTCCGTGCGAAATCGACGCCCAGCGTACGAAGGTCACCTCGAACCGTCCATACTTTGTCCTCAACGAGTGGAAACTTGCCGGGTGTTGACCACGGCGGCTTCTCGTGCGTGTGAGGTCCCCGTGGTCGGCGAGACCACGCGATGAGCCGCGGTCCGGGCCGGTCGCCCTCTGGGGTGTACCTGCGTCCGGTGCGCACGTCGTCTGCCTGAGAAGCGAACGAGGTGCCTGACCCGCAACCCGGGTCAGGCACCTCGCCTTGTGGTTGTCCTGCCGACTACGGCGCGTCCACCAGGATGCGTCCGTCGGTCGGGGTGCGCACGACGCCGTTGGCGTACGCGGATTCCACGCGGGCCTGCTCAGCGGCGTTCGGAACCGCGTTCCTGCAACTGGTGCCCGCGCTTGAACCCGACATCAACTGGGAGCACGGGCCGGGCTTGGTGTCGGGCAGGCCCAGGTTGTGGCCGATCTCGTGGGCTGCGATCCGGATTTTGTCGTGGCCTTGGGTGACTGCCTGGCTGCCGAGTTCGACACGGGCCTGACCGCCCGGACGGACCGGTCCGAGGGTCGCCTGCGGCCAGCCGCTGGTGGCCACGATCTGGATCTCGGCCCGGGTTCCCGGCGCGGCCTCGACCAGCTTCACGTTGTCGACGTTCGAGTTCCACGCGGCGACTCCGGCGGCGATAGCCGCCTCCCAGCCGGCGGCACGGCTGTCGTCGTAGCGGAGTGTCACTGTCGCTGCCGAGTTCTTCGACTCGGCAGCCTCATGCGCGGACGTGGCGTTCGCCGTTGGTGCGGTGATCAGGGTGACCGCTGCGGCGGCGCCGGCGGCCTTCAACCATAGGGAGTGCGGCATTGCTGTCCCTTCACTCGTGGGGGCTCGGCTCCACGCGGAACCGAGAGTGCGGGAGGGGGCGGCGACAGCTGACGGACGGAGCCGGGTGGGCAGTTGCCGAACTCTCCCGGGGGATTCGGAACGTGCTCATCACCGCGTACTGGCCATGCTCCTGTCAAGTACGCCTCTGGGTGTGCGAGTTGGCGACGTCGACCTCGCCCAAGCGGGCGCTCGCACCGCAGCCGGTGGGCAGGCGCCACCACTGCCGTGGCAACACCTGCCCACCAACACACCGGAGCGGGCCGCTCCTTCATCTGCTGCTGAGGGCAAGGGCGCTATCGGCGTCAGGACTGGTTCCGGTGGCGATGAGCCGGGAGTGGACGAGGCCCGGGCGGGCCGCGTAGAGGCCGAGGACGGTCTTGGGTACGAGCAGCGCGAGAAGGACGAGCAGCGGTGTCTGCCAGCTGCCGGTGGCGCTGCGGAGAAGGCCCATCGTGAGGGGTCCGAGGGCGGCGAGGAGATAGCCGACGGTCTGTGCCATGCCGGACAGGCGTGCCGTGGTCGGGGGTGAGGGTGAGCGGAGGGCGAGGAGGATGATCGCGAGAGGGAAGGCGCTGCCGGTGGCGACGCCGGTGACCAGGACCCACGTCCAGGCCTGGCCGGGGGCGAGGACCAGGCCGCCGAGTCCCGCGGCCATGACGGCCAGGACTCCGAGGAGCAGGGGCCGCTGGTCGGTCAGTCGCGTGGCAGTGAGAGGGACGACGAAGCCGAAGGGGATGCCGACGAGCATCATCACGGACAGCATTGCCGCGGACTCGGGTCCTGTGTAGCCGTAGTCCTGGAGGATCATCGGGAGCCAGGACACCAGCACGTAGAACGTGCACGACACAGCTCCGAGGAACCCGGCGACGGCCCAGGCCAGCCGTGAGCGCAGCAGTCGTCCGGCGGGCTCTGCGTCGGCGGGCTCTGCGTCGGCGGGCACCGGATCGGGGCGGCGGGCGTGGCGCCCTCGTGAGGCCGGTGCGATGCGTCGGTACCGCGGTGCCTTGCGGGCGTTGCGTACCCACAGCAGCGCGGCTGCAAGGGAGGGCAGTGCCCAGACCAGGAACGCGAGATGCCACCCGATCGTCTCGTCGAGAGGGATGGCGAGTCCGGCGGCCACGGCACCGGAGGCGGCCATGATCGTCATGGCGATCCCGGTCAGTGTGCCGGTGCGGATGGGGAATCGGTGCTTGATGATGGCCGGCAGGAGGACGTTGCCGATGGCGATGCCGGTCCCGGCGAGGACCGTTCCCGTGTAGAGGGCGACGGGCGAGGCCAGCCCGCGCAGACCGATTCCGGCGGTGATGAGGCTGAGGGCGGCGACGATGGCGGGTTCGGTCCCGACGCGGCGGGCGAGCGGCGGGGCGAGGGACGCGAATACTCCCAGGCACAGGACGGGCAGGGTTGTGAGGACGGCGGCTCCGGTGTCGTCCAGTCCGTAGCGGGCTCTCAGCTCGCCGAGGACCGGGGCCGTGCCGGTGATCGCGGGACGCAGGTTGATGGAGAGAAGGACGATCCCCGCGAGAATCCAGAGGCGGCCTGCTCGGATTCTTCGCTGGTGTGCGGACATGCTGTGGTTCCCCCTGTTGTTGTGCTGTGCGGCAGAACGGCCCGGCCCCCAACCGATCGGGTTGGGGGCCGGGCGAAGTCGTATGTGGGCACGGGTGGTGCCGTGTTGGTCTCCCCCCGGAGCCCTGCTGATCCTCTGCGGTGAGTGGCAGAGGGCGGCGGATCAGACCTGGGCGACCGTCCGCCCGGTGACCGGGCAGGTCATCGCTGCCGCCCCGGTCGTGGCGAATGCGGCCGGCGTCGCCGACGCGGCGGAGAGCGGCTTCTCGAGTTGTTCGAGGATCTCCGTGGACAGCAGGTCCTGCTTGCCCTTGAGGGCGTCGGCGATCACGGTGTCGGAGACGAACACCAGCTCGGCGGCGATGTTGTCCTGGACGATGCGGGCGATGTTGTCGAGGACGGTGAACACCGGGTCGGCCGGCGGCGACGTGGTCGGGAAGTCGATCAGGTGGGTGTCGACCTTCTTGGCGTTCATGTGCGGCTTGATGATGATGGTGTTCTGGTTCAGGACGGACGTCGTCCACTGGGAGAGAACGCCCACGTACAGGTCCGCCCACGCGGCCTCGCCGATCTGCGCCCGCCACTTCTTGAGCAGGGCCTGCACTCCGGCGATCTGCGCGGCTGAGGCGTGTTCCATGTTGATACCCACGTTGGCGAACGCGGCCTTCGCGAAGTCCTGGTAGGACTTCATGTCGAACGTCTTCGTCTTGACGGCCGCGTCGATGAAGATGTTCGCCTTGCTGAGCAGCTCGTCGCAGGACTTGGTCAGCCCTGCCGGGAGGGCCGCGTCCTTGAGGTTGCCCTTCGCGACCCCGAGGGTCTTCTGGTACTCCAGCAGCGGGGTGATCCATCCGGTCCCGGTCTTCATGGACACCATGGCCAGGTCGTGCGGATCGATCCGGGCAGCGTTGGGGACGTTGGGCACCTTCTCACCCAGATAGGCGGCGAGGACCGAGAAGATGCCCAGGGGAACGTGGGCTATGGACTTGGCCATCTCGAATATCTCCGAGACGGGCTGGACGGCCTCTTGCTTGCCGCCGTGGATCAGGGTGAACCTGCCACCCTTGTTGTCGTTCTGGACGACCATGACCGGGCTGAGCTGCTTGATCAGCTCGGCTTTGAGTGCCGCGTAGTGGGAACGCATCCCCGCGTTGACCGCGAGAATCGAGTCCCGCGCCTCCCGCTCGGTGACGGCTGCCAGAGCGGTGGCGTCCTCGGCGGCGAAAGCCTGGCCGTGGGTGAGGAGCGTTGCCGCTCCGACAGCCGAGGCCGTACCGAGGAAACTTCTGCGCGTAGCCACGTGCTTCTTCTCCCTTATGGATGTGCTTGCCCTCGGCCCCGGGCGGGGACGAAGACGGTCGTGCTGTGGGGGGAGATGCCGGCTCCGCCCCAGCGGGGGGAGAAGGGGGGAGGGCGGAGCCGGTGGCTGGTCGGGGGCGGTCAGGTCAGTTCGGAGCCGGACTCGACGACCACCCCGAAGAGGTCACCGATGGTCGCGAGTGCGCCCTGGTGGACCTGTGCGGCGGACACGCCGCCGCCGGGGGTGGGCAGGGACCGGGTCGCCGAGGCGTCGGAGACGACGGTGGGGGCGTTGCCTCGCAGGAACGCGCCCTCGGCGGTGAAGGTGACGCACATGTGGGTCATGAACCCGGCGATGACGACGTTCTTGTTCCCGGCCTTGTCGACCAGGTCGCCGAGGTTCGTGCCGACGAAGGCGTTGGGGACCTTCTTGGTGACGACCGGCTCACCGTCGATCGGCGCGACCTTGGGGTGGATCTTGCCGATGTCGGCGGTGACGTCGTACGGAGTGCCCTTTCCGCCGTCGTTCTGGACGTGGATGACCTTCCCGCCGGCCGCGCGGGTCCGCTTCAACAGATCGGCGGCCTTGTCGAGGGCGGGCTCCCAACCCTCCAGTTCCATCGTCCCCTTGGTGTACGTGTTCTGGTAGTCGACCAGGATCAGGGTCGAGTCCTTGAGGGCGGCGGGCTTCGCCGGGAGCTTGTTCAGCGTGCGCAGCGTCGTCGTCCCCGACAGGTCCACGGCGGTGCCCGCCGCCGCCTCGGCGGACGCGGCAGGTGCGGTGTCCTTCTCGTCCTCCGTGAGCTGGACTCCGCCGAACATGGCCGCGGCGCCGACGGCTGCGGCAGCGACAAGTCCGACGCCCACGCGGGCTGCCGAGGGCTTCTTCGCGTTCCGGGTGCTGGTCTCGGTCATGGTGATCAGCCCAGTTCGTCAGCAGTGGGAACGACGACGCCGTACAGGTCCTCGATGGTGGCCAGCGCTCCGTTGTGGAGCTGTTCGGCGGTGACGCCCTTGCCCGCGGCGGTGAGGGGGCGGGTCGCCGACGCGTCGGCGACGACCGTGGGGCGGTTGCCGCGCAGGAACGCCCCGGCCGCCGTGTACTGCACGCACATGTGCGTCATGAACCCGGCGATGACGAGATCGTTGTTCCCGGCGTCGTCGACCAGCTCGCCCAGGCCGGTCTCGTGGAAGGCGTTGGGGGTTGTCTTGACGACGGTCGGCTCCTCGCCGACCGGCGCCACGGACGGGTGGATCCTGCCGATCTCGGCTCGGATGTCGTACGGGGTGCCTTCGCCGCCGTCGTTGACCACGTGGATGACCGTCGCTCCGGCTTCACGGGCCCGGGCGAGGAGCAGGGCGGCGGCGTCGAGGGCGGTCTGCCAGCCCTCCAGCTCCATCACGCCCTGTGTGTACGTGTTCTGGTAGTCCACCAGGATCAGGGTGGAGTCGGCCAGCTTCGCGGGGGTGTCGTCGAATCCGTTGAGCTGCCGGAGCGTGGTTGCAGACATGGGCTATCCCTTGCAATGGAGCGATGGAGTGCAGCCCGCCCCGTCCGGCAGGCTGCGCTCTTGACGCTATGACGCCCACTCAAGTGACGGCAATGTCATGTAACTTGCAGGATCGGACATGCTCGAAGCCGGCCCAGGGGGACACCGTGCGCACTGTCGAACGTCTCGTCGTGATCGTTCTCTTCGAGGGTGTCGATCTTCTCGACGTCACCGGCCCGCCAGAGGTGTTCGCCCTGGTCCGGCGGGAAACCGACGACGCGACGGGCTATCGAGTCCTGCTCGCCGCCGAGACCCTCGATCCGGTCACCACCTCCACAGGCGTACGGATCATGCCCGACATCACGTTCAGCGATGCCGTCACACAGACCATCGACACGGTCCTGGTGCCCGGGTCCGTCACCATCGACAGAAACCGCCGCATCCGAGCCGTCGTCGACCGTGACGTGGTCGCGCAGGTGAAGGCCCTCGCCGCGCGGTCCCGTCGCATCACCTCGGTGTGCGTCGGGGCGCACCTCCTGGCCGCTGCGGGACTCCTGGACGGCAAGCGCGCCACCACGCACTGGTCCACCGCGCCGCAGCTCGCCGCCGATCACCCTGCTGTGCGTGTCGACCCGGATCCCATCTTCATCCGCGAGGGGAACGTGTGGACCGGCGCCGGGATCAGCGCCTGCCTCGATCTCGCCCTCGCCCTGGTGGCCGAGGACTTCGGCGAGAGCACCGCACTGCGTGTCGCGCGGCAGCTGGTGATGTACCTGAAGCGGCCCAGCGGGCAGAGTCAGTTCTCGGTCCCCCTCGAACCGGTCTCCACGACCCGCCGGATCGAGGAGATCCGCCACTACATCAACGAGAACCTGCGACAGCCGATCAGTGTGGCGGATCTCGCCGAGGCCGCGCATCTGGGGGAGCGGCAGCTCTCCCGCGTCTTCCGGGCGGAGCTCGGGATGACTCCCGCCGCCTACCTCGAATCCGCCCGCGTCGAACTGGCCCGCCACCAGCTCGAATCGACGGACGACACGCTGGACCGCATCGCGTCGGCGTGCGGGTTCGGCACCATCGACACCCTGATCCGAGCGTTTCGCCGTACGCTCGACACCAGCCCGACCGAATACCGCCGTCGCTTCCAGACCGTGGCTCATCTTTGAGCGTGCCGGCCATGGATGGCGGCGCTCGGCCGAGGTGTGGGGCTCCCTCGCAATGCCGTCAGGTCATTCGATCCGCAAGATCAGTGATCAGGTAGGACGGGTGCCGTGACCGCGCAGGTCACCGGGCCCCGGGGCAGACCTACCGGTCAGCCCCGGGGGAGGAAGTCGAGGAGAGCAGCGGTGAGCTCGGCGGGCGCGTCCTCCTGGACGAGGTGGCCCGCACCGGCGATCGGCTCGAACCGGGCGCCCGGGATGCGGGCGGCGAGCTCCTGTCCCTTCGCCACGGGAATCCAGGTGTCGTCGTGGCCCCAGCACACCAGCGTCGGGACGCCGATCTCGCCGTACCGGTCCTGCACTTCGTCGGTGTAGAGCTGGTCGGCCTGGGCGATCTGCCGGTAGAAGGCCGGCTGGCCGAGTTCGCCGAGCCAGGGCTCGACGAGCCGGTCGAGGACTGCCGGGTGCAGCCCGGGGCTGCTGGCCGACGTCACGTACTCCCGCACCAGGGCGTGGTGCAGAGCGGGCGGCAGTTGCTCGAAGACCTCGGAGTGCTCGCCGACGAGCCGGAAGAACGGCGAGCCCCACGGCCCCAGTGCGACCGGGTCGACCAGGGCGAGGGCGCGGTAGCGGGCGCCGTGCAGCAGATGTGCCCGCAAGGAGACCGCGCCGCCGAAGTCGTGGGCGACCACCAGCGGTTCTTCCAGTCCCCAGTGCGCCAGGAGTTCGGTGAAGACCCTGCCCTGGGCGGCCAGGGAGACATCCTGGCCGGCGGACTTCTCCGATGCCCCGTAACCGGGCATGTCCCAGACGTACACCTGATGACGGCGTGCGAGGGAGCGGGCGACGGCACGCCATACGTACGAGGAGAAGGGTGTGCCGTGGAGGAGGACCACCGGTGGCCGACCGGGGTGTCCGAGGCGGTCCCAGCGGACGTCGCCGGAGGTGCTGCGGAATGTCTCGGTCAGCTGCCATTCACTCACGGGCGTTGCCTCTCTCGGTTGTGTCTCCGGCCCAGTAGGGATCATGCCGGATTGCGCCCGCTGGGGATGACGGGACAGCCCTTAGGCTTGAACGGTGACGTCCCTACCGGAAGACCCGACGCGACTGATCGTCGACGACGACCGCGACTCTGCCGTGCAGCGCCTGCAAGAGGCGTACGCCGAAGGGCACATCTCGCACGAGGAGATGGACGAGCGCCTCGGCCGGGTGCTCACGGCCAGGACGGGCAGCGAGCTCGTGACAGCCCTGGGCTCACTCCCGGCGCAGAAGCCGGCCACCACGTCCACCATCGGTGCCGCAGGCGGACGGATCAAGCGGCGTGGGGCTTGGCGGGTGCCTCGGATCCTCAAGGTCCACTCTGCGTTCGGCAGGGTGCAGCTGGACCTGTCCCGGGCGGTCATCGAGGATCCGGTGATCGACATCGAGCTGCAACTCGGCACCGGCAGGGCCAGGATCACGGTGCCTCGCGACGCGATCGTCGAGGTCGAGGGTCTGACCACCGTGTGGAAGGACGCGCTCTACAAGCCCCCGCGGCGCTCCGGCCCTGGCGGTCCGACCATCCGGATCTCCGGGACCATGGGGTTCGGGCGGTTGAAGATCCGCCACGCGCGGCGTGCCCACCGCTGAGAGGCAGGGGATGGCGGACGAGCTCCTGACCCGGCGGGGATCTGCTCGCACGGCCCGGGCCGGTGGCGCAGGCCCGGCTCGTCCCTGACCTGCCGGAAGGCCCTCTGTAGGGTGGGCGGGCGACAGCGCATCGTGAACCGCAACAAGGAGCAGAAGTGAGCAGCCAGCCGGCGTCCAACGCCCTCCAGCAGGAGATCGCCCGAGAACTCATGGTCGGCGAGACCTTCGAGGCCGAGCGGGAGATCGAACGCCGGGTTGCCTTCCTCGCCGAGCAGCTGACCACCACCGGTCTGCGCTCCCTGGTGCTCGGCATCAGCGGTGGCGTCGACTCCACCACGACCGGCAGGCTGTGCCAGCTCGCCGTCGAGCGGGTCCGGGAAGCCGGGCACGAAGCGCGGTTCTACGCGATGCGGCTGCCTTACGGCGTTCAGGCCGACGAGCACGACGCCCAGCTCGCGCTCTCCTTCATCCGCGCCGACCTGGTGCTCACCGTGGACATCAAGCCCGCGAGTGATGCGGCGCTCCAGGCCTCGCTGGCCGCGGACGTGAGCTTCCGCGACGACCACCACCAGGACTTCGTGCACGGCAACATCAAGGCCCGGCAGCGCATGATCGCCCAGTATGCGGTGGCGGGCGCTCACGACGGCCTGGTCGTCGGCACCGACCACGCCGCCGAGGCGGTCTCCGGGTTCTTCACCAAGTTCGGCGACGGCGCCGCCGACCTCGTCCCGCTGACCGGGCTGACCAAGCGCCGGGTGCGTGCCGTCGCCGACGCGCTGGGCGCGCCCGCCGAACTGGTGTGGAAGATCCCGACCGCTGACCTGGAGACCCTCGACCCGGGCAAGGCCGACGAGGACGCGCTCGGGGTCTCGTACGACGCCATCGACGACTTCCTGGAGGGCAAGCCGGTGGACGAGCGGACCTTCGCGGCGATCGTCAGCCGCTACCGCCTCACCGATCACAAGCGTCGGCTGCCCGTCGGCCCGTAGTCCTTCGCGAACGACGGAGCCGCGGCAGATCTGTCAGTTCAGCAACACCTCTGCCGCAGCTGATACTTGGTGCGCGCGGACTGCTGTCGCATACCGCGCGTACGGCTGTTCGTGACCCTTCTGCTCCGCGTTCACCCTCTGTTCGGTTACCTCTTCGAGACTCGGCCAGTCGCTCCCAGCTGCTGATCGAGAGGCTTCACCGTGAGGGCAAAGAACAGCGAAGATCCTGAGGCTTCAGCGATCTCACGCCGTCGGTTGGTCAAGTACGCAGGGGTCGGAGCGACGTTGGCGGCCGCGAGCCCGCTCGCCGTCGCCGGACCGGCGTCGGCGGCCGAAGAGGACCGAAACGATTCCAGACCCGGCGACGCGCGCAGACGGGTGTGGCGAGCCGGCGACCACCACGTGCACTCGGAGTACAGCGGTGAGTTCGACACGTCGACGAACCCGCCGACCTTCCACAAGGGTGCCGACGCCGTCTACCCCATCGTCACCAACGCGATCATGGCCAAGCACTTCGGTCTCAGCTGGGTGATGTGCACCGACCACGGTGGACCGACGCACTCCAAGGTGAACATCGAACAGGCCTATCCCGACCTGCTCCGCTCACGTGTGCTCGTCCCCGGAGTCCTCCAGTTCTGGGGCATGGAGTTCGACGCTCCGGCACTGGACCACCACACCCTGATGATCCCCCACCACCGTGACGAGGCTCAGCAGCTCTTCGAGCTGGAAAGCCGCTTCGCCAAGCACGACGCCTTCCCCGCCGATAGCGGCCGCGACACCGAGGCCAAGATGATCGAGTTCTTGAAGGCTGCCAAGGACATGCCGCGCAAGCCACTGGTCATCGCGCATCACGCGTCCCGGTCGGCCACCGGCCTCGGCGTGTACGGCCAGGACACCCCGCGGGAGTTCCGCAACGGCAACAACACGGCGCCGGACATCTACGTCGGCTTCGAGGGCGCTCCCGGTCACCAGGCGGGCCCGCTCAACGGTGGCCCGCGCGGTGGGTACGGCAACTACCCGACCCATGGCGGCTTCGACCAGATGACAGCCCGTGTCGGCGGACTGTGGGACTCCCTGCTCGGCGAGGGGCGTCGCTGGTGGATCACCGCGACCTCGGACTCACATGTGCACTGGACGCGCGGCGGCGCAGACTTCTGGCCCGGCGAGTACAGCAAGACCCACGTCCTTGCCCGCCACGACTACGCCGACATCATGGACGGACTCCGCAACGGTCGGATCTGGGTCGGCACGGGTGACCTGATCACCAGCCTCGATCTCACCGCGAGCAATCGCAACCGTGAAGCGGCCATGGGTGAAACCCTGACCGTGAGCAGCCGCAATCGCACGGACGTCGACATCGAGATCACGTTCCGGCCCTTGAAGGGCAAGAACGCCAACGGTGACCGCCCGGAGGTCCGGCGCGTGGACCTGATCGTCGGTGAGATCACCGGCCCGAGTTCCCAACTCGACGTCGACACCAACCCGACCACCAAGGTCGTGGCGCGCTTCGGCCCGCGCGACTGGCGCAAGCGGGGTGACGACTACGTCATCCGGCACACCCTGCGCCATGTGGAGGGAGACCTCTATGCCCGGGTCCGCGGCACCTGCACCGACGAGGCCGAACCCCTCGCGGACGGGCTGGAGAGCCCCTGGGACGATCTGTGGTTCTACTCGAATCCGGTCTTCGTCGAGGTCCGTTAGCCGGAGCCGCGCCTCGCAGGAGTGAGCACCTTCGCCTGGCCCTCCGTCAGGCGAAGGCCGCGCGGCAGTGAGGCGCGCCCGGCCGGCGCCCCCTGACAAGGACGCCGGCCGTCGGCTCACTGCATGGGCCGACTCACCCAAGACCCGCAGGATCCCGTGAAGCTCACGCACCCGCGGACACGGCTACGGAATCATCGGCAGCGTCCCGTCCCGCTGCGGAGGGATGGCCACGCCGTTCTGCTGGAGCGTGACGGCCCGTGCCGGCGAGGGAATGCGGATGCCCTCCAGGCGGAACCGCTTGTGCAGCTGCTTGATGAACTCGTGCTTGATTCGGTACTGGTCGCTGAACTCCCCGACGCCGAGGATCACCGTGAAACCGATCCGCGAGTCCCCGAAGGTGTGGAAGCGGACGGCGGGTTCGTGGTCGGGGACCGCGCCCTCGACCTCCTTCATGATCTCGCTGACCACCTCGGAGGTGACGCGCTCCACGTGGTCCAGGTCGCTGTCGTATGCGACGCCGACCTGCACCAGCAGGGTCATCTCCTGTTCCGGGCGGCTGTAGTTGGTCATGTTCGTGCTCGACAGCTGGGCGTTCGGGATGATGACGAGGTTGTTGGAGAGGTTGCGTACGACGGTGTTGCGCCAGTTGATGTCGACGACGTACCCCTCCTCCCCGCTGGTGAGGCGGATGTAGTCGCCGGGCTGGATCGTCTTCGAGGCGAGGATGTGGATGCCCGCGAAGAGGTTGGCGAGGGTGTCCTGAAGAGCCAGCGCGACCGCGAGGCCGCCGACGCCGAGGGCGGTGAGCAGCGGGGCTATGGAGATGCCCAGCGTCTGGAGGACGACCAGGCATCCGATGGCCAGGACGACGACGCGGGTGATGTTGACGAAGATCGTGGCCGATCCGGCCACGCCGGACCGTGACTGCGTGACAGCCTGCACCAGGCCGGTGATCACGCGCGCCGCCGTGATGGTGGCGGCGAGGATGAGGAGCCCCGAAAGGACCTGGTTGACGGTGTGGTTGACCCGGTCGGTCAGCGGCAGCGCCGCCGCGGCGGCCGTGACCCCGCCCGTGAGCGCCGCGACCGGCACCAGCGCCCGCAGTGCGTTGACGAGGACGTCGTCGCCGCTCCAGCGCGTACGGGTCGCGTGCTTGCCCAGCCAGCGCAGGAGAAGACGCAGCAGCAGGCCCGCCGCGAGCCCGACGGCCACCCAGATTCCCGCGACGATCCAGTCGTGCGGCGTGAGGTCTCGGTTCACCGACTGCCTCCCACCGCATCAGGAAGGGGTCGTACATCCGGTATGCAATGTGTCGTCAACGTGCTGCCGCCTGCTGCTCGGTTCCGGAATCTGCAAAGCCGCCGGTGACGAGACGTGTCGTCGTCCGTCGGTCCGCTCATCTTCCTGCATCCGCGGGGCTCTTCGCGTCACAGTCGAGGGGGTTCGCCGTCTTGTTGCGCAACTCACCGGCCGATGAGGGCCTGGGTGATCTGGCGGGTGGTCTGCTCGGCCACTCGGGGGTCGACAGCGGCGTACGTCGTGTAGGCATTCAGACCTGTGGCAAGAGCCCAGCCGCGCCCCCGCGTCCAGGTGGCGTCGTCCACATCGAGCGCGGCACGGAAGGCGGCGCGGCTTCCTGCCGACATCAGGGTGAAGGCGATGATCAGATCGCAGGCCGGGTCGCCGATGCCGAGTCCGCCGAAATCGATGACCGCGCTGAGGCTGCCGTCGACCATGAGCAGATTGCCGGTGTGGAAGTCACCGTGGAACCAGACCGGCGGGCGGTCCCACTCGGGTGCGCTGAGCGCCGCGTCCCACAGCGCGGTCATCGCCACGGCGTCGAACGCGCCGTCGGCCTGTGCGATGGCGGCCCGCGTGGACCGGTCGCGGTCGGCCAGTGACCCGCCGGAAAGGTGCTCGCTGACATCCTCGGCCGGGATGGCTCCGGCCTCGAACCGTTGAAGCCCGGCCAGAAACTCCGCCAGTTCCACGGCGGCCACGGTGGAGTCGGCCAGCGCCTCGACCGTCGCGACCTCGCCGTCCAGCCAGTGGGACACCGCCCACGGCCACGGATAGCCGAAGTCGGGCCGGCCCACCGCCAGCGGCACCGGGATGGCCAGAGAAAGATGCGGGGCGAGCCGAGGCAGCCACTCGGACTCCTTCCTGGCCTGCCCGATGGCTCCGGCATGGCGGGGGAGCCGGACGGACAGTTCCTTGCCCAACCGGTAGATCACGTGGTCCGAACCGGCCGGGTCGAGCAGTTCCAGGGGCAGTGCGGACCAGTGGGGGAACTGCGTGTCGACCAGGCGCCTGACCAGGCCTGCATCGACCAACGGGCGGATGTGCGAGGTTCGTTCGGCCGTCAAGAGCGGCTCCTGCGTTCGGCCCGTCGGCACGGCGGGCGGTCGCGGCCATCACAGTACGCAGGAACCCCTCCCGTCGAGCGATTTTGACGGAGGCCTTCGGCAGGCCGGTCGGCCGGCACCTTGCCGCACTCTCAGACAGCCGTCCACGCCTGCCTCGCACCCCAGCCCACGTGGGCCGACCGTCACGATCACAGAGGGACGAGGCTCTCGTCACGGTCGATTCCGCCGGCAGGCGAACGCTCCACGTCCGACGGCCAGCGCTGTACGGGAGCGATGTAGCCGAGCCGGGTGCTCCAGCTCCAGCGGCCGCCGCGCGAGGTGAGGGAGAGCACGGACGACGGCACGTCGAGGTGCCAGAACGCTCGTGCCGGTGCGGCCATGGCATGGACGAGCGAGGCCCGGATGACCGCCGGTTCGGCGACGGCCAGTACGTGCCCGGCATCGGACGGGACGCTGTTCAGCCACTGCGCGGTGCGTCGACACAGCTCGCGTACCGACTCGCCTCCGTGGGGTGTGGCGTCGGGGTCTGTGAGCCAGGCGGAGAGCCCGAAGGGGTCACCGGCCACGACATCGCCGACCGTACTGCCGTACCACCTGCCGTAGTCGAGGTCGCGCAATCCCGGTTCGGGTGTGGTGTTCAGCCCGAGGCTGTACGCGGTCAGCGCGCAGCGGGTCGAAGGCGCCCGCACAGCCAGTGAGTGGCGAGGCAGTGCTGCTATCGCCGTAGCTGCCGCACGCACGGCGCGATCGCTTCGGGGACCGTCTCCGAGGCGGGTGTCAGTGAGGGGGGCCGGAGCGGTCGCACACAGGAATGTCAGTGTGACAGTCATGGCATTGACCTCCTTATTCCGGCCGAGATGACACGGGCCGGTTCCCGCGAGTCAGGTGATCAGGCGGGCGGGTTCGGTGGCGGTGTGCAGCAGGTATTCGAGTGAGCCGCGTCGGAACAGTGTCGCCGAGCGGCCGCGCGCCGTTTCCGGCAGCCGGCCCGGCCGGCCTCCCACGGACGGGTCGGGACCGACGTGGGCGGCGCACATGCCGAGGATCGCCGGACCGCATGCCAGGTCGAGGCCGATCAGCCGTCCTGTCGACGACGCACAAAATCGTGAGTCGTCCGCCGGGGCGGACGCTACGACCGAAGCCACGATGTGCGTCATAGACACAAGCGTTGGTGAAACGGCCCTGGGCAACCATCCGGCACATGTCCGGAACAGCCCCCGCCGATCGGCTGGCGTACCCGCACCGCCCGGCCGAAACCGGCGTCCGGCGCCCGAGCAGCGCCTTCCGGCGACGATGTCTTGAGAGCTGGGCGAGCGGACTGGTCACGCTCTGCCATCGTCCGGCAGCTCCAGGTGAAGTTCGTATCCGCCGTCCGCCGTCGGGCCCGAGGTGACGGTCCCGCCGAGGAGCGCGGCACGCTGATGCAGGCCGACCAGACCGTACCGCGCGCTGGGCAGCGGGAGTGCGGGCCTCGTCGGGGCGCTGTTGGTGACGGTGACCCGCACGGTGCCGCCCTGGTGGCGGATGCTCACCGTCGCGGCCGCGCCGGGCGCGTGCTTGCGTACGTTGGTCAGCGCCTCCTGGACGGTGCGGTAGATGGCGCGCTGGACGGCCGGCGAGAGGCCGTTGGGCAGGTCCGTCCGCAGCTCTGCTTCGATGCCGCTGCCCTCGACGAGTTGCCGGAGGTCGGCCAGGGACGGCTGCGGAGTCAGCTCCGTGGGGCGCCCCCCGGAGGCGCGCAGGACGTCGACCATGTGCCGCAGTTCCTGGAGGGTCTGCACGCTCAGCCCCCGGATCGTGGCCGCCGCTTCCTTGACCTCGGCGTCCGGGCTGCCGACCTGGAGTGCTCCGGCCCTCACCGCGATCAGGCTGACCTGGTGGGAGACCACGTCATGCATCTCCCGGGCGAGCTGCGCGCGCTCCTTGGCCAGCACGGACTGGTCGGTGAGCATCCGCTCGTGGTCACGTGCCTCGGAGATCTCGGCGAGCCGCAGCGACAGGTCCCGCCGGGTCTGGACGAGCTGGCCGAGGAAGACGGCCGCCGCCGCCGTCGCGGTGGTGTAGCCCAGAGTGATCAGGGTCGAGGTGTCCGACAGATCGATCTCCGGTGACGGCCACGACGACATGTCACAGATCGCATACGCCAGGACGCAGAAGCCCAGCATGACGCGGTTCCGGGACAGTGTGGCGAGCGAGTACAGCGCCACCACCCCGGCAAAGATCGCGGCGGACAGCAGGATGGCCGGCAGGGTGAGCACGAAGGTGAGCAGGGGCAGCCGACGGCGCAACAGAAGGGCGAAGGCGGCTCCCACGGCAAAGGCCAGACGCAGCGGCTCGTCGGCGTCGAGGTGGACCCAGACATCGAGGAGCGCGACTGCGACGAGGGCGGCGTCGACGAGGCCTGCGGGGAGACGTCGGCCGGTCATCCCTGCTCCTGGTCCCGCGGCTGCCTGAGAAGGCCCGCCCTCTCGGCGAGGAGGGCGGCCTGCACGCGGCTGGCCACCTCGAGCTTGGTGAGGATGGCACTCACATGGTCTTTGACCGTGCCGGTGCTCAGGTGCACCCGTGTGGCGATGTCGGTGTTCGACAGCCCCTCGGCGACGAGGACGAGTACGTCGCGCTCGCGATCGGTCAGCCGGGCCACACTGCGGGCGGCGAGTTCCTGGGATCCGGCATCCAGATAGGTGTCGACGACCATCCGGGTGACCTTGGAGGACAGGACTTTGTCGCCGCCCGCGAGGTCGCGCACCAGGAACGGCAGTTCCTCGGGGTCGGTGTCCTTGAGCAGGAATCCGGCAGCGCCTGAGCGCAGTGCGGTCGCCACGTATTCATCCATGTCGAACGTCGTGAGCATGGCCACGATGGGCGGCTCCGGCAGTCGGCGGAGGGCGGCCAGGACGGTGAGTCCGTCCACGTCGGGCATACGGATGTCCAGCAGCACGACGTCGGGGCGTTGCTCCTTCACCGCCTCGACCGCCTGGCCGCCGGGAACCGCGGCGACGACCGTGATGTCGTCCGCCGCGTCGAGGATGCGCTGGAAGCCCGTACGGATCAGGGCCTCGTCGTCGACCACCATTACCCGGATCACGTGTGCTCCATTCGCCACCGGACCACTGTCCGATTCGTACCATGCCGAGAGGCACCGCGCGGGTGGCGGAGGCCGAATGCGGCCACGTGGCGGGGGACGCCGGCCGGTCGGCGGGGGTGCCTCCGGTGCGCTGTCGTGGTGCATCGCACCGACGCCATCCAGGCCCTCCGCTGACCGGGCGGCCTTCTCCGACCGACAGGCTCCGTCCGGCAGGACGCACCCTCCGCTGTCCGTCACCTGATCCGGCGTGCCGGAGCAGTGGCGGCACGGAGGAGGTACTCCAGCGGTCCACGCCGGAAGTAGCGGGTCCAGAGGAGGGCGAACAGCATGGCCGCCACAGTGAAAGCGAGGAACACCGGCAGTGGGGCCCAGCCGTCCAGATCCTCCAGGTTGTCGGCGCCCAGGAAATGGATCACCACGATATGGGCGACGTAGGCGGTCAAGGAGATCGACCCCACCGCGGCGAGCGGAGCCAGCAGTCGAGGGTGGTCCTTGGTGAGCTGAACCGTGAGGCAGCAGACGGCCAGAACGGCGAGCGCGACACCGGTGTTGCCCACGATGGACCACGTGGTCTGGCTGTGCGGGACGGCCACCAGCAGCCAGGCCGGATACCCGGAGGCGAACTCCTCACCGACGGCGTCCGACCACCACGCGGAAGCGGGAGGTCCCCCGCCTGCCGCGGCGCTGACGGCTGCCCGAGCTCCCGGGACCAGATACAGAGCGAGCCACGATCCCCCGTAGCCGATCACGGCGAGGCACGCGCCTGTGCAGGCCAGCTTGACGAGGGTGTCACGGCGCGAGAGGTCCAGCTTGGCCAGCGCCATGCCGGCGACGATGAAGGAGAACCAGGTCAGCGCCGGATACTCACCGGTCACGAACAGTTCGAGAACCCCGTCGGAGTCGGTGATCCGGGCCAGCGGATCCAGGTCGATCAGCGTGTCCGCCCAACTTCCGCCGTCGACAGCCGCCCTCAGCAGGTACAGCACCTGAGGCAGGACGAGAGCGGTCGACGCCGCGATGATCGCCAGCGTCCTCGCCTTCAGCCGGTACAGCGGGAGAGCGAGGACGAACAGCAGTCCGTAGAAGGCGAGGATGACGTCGACATCGGTGTCGAGCAGGACCAGTGCGTAGCCCAGGACGATCAGAACGGCGGCGCGGATCAGAACACGGCCCGCTGCCTGGCGTCCACTCCGCCCTGTGCGCGGCTGCGGACGGCCCATGAGCAGGATCAGCGTGAACCCGGCGAGGAGGGCGAACAGGGCCGCCGACCGGCCGCGCGCCACCTCCATGAGCCAGCCCATCGGGCCGCCGACCGACGGCTCGGGGCCGATGTGCGCGGCAAACATCCCGAAGATCGCCAGGGCGCGCGCAACATCGAGACCGATCATCCTCCCCGTTGACGGGGTGCGGCCGGGTGCATCGTCCGCGGCTGTCGCGGACGGCATGACCGGAGCGGAGACGCGTCTCATTGGGCACCAATCTCCGGGAAATTGACGACTTCAACCATCCGGCAGGTGACCGGAGCACCCCCGCCGACCGGCGGGGGTATCTCGTGTCCGCCGGCCGAACTGCGCACGTTGTCGACCGGGGTTGTCCGCTTCGCGCGAGGCCGCGATTCGCAGCCGCATTCGTCTGCCCTGTCAGGATTCCTTTCGGGTCCCGAAGTCCTGTGCCGGATATATCTCATCCGCCCGGACCCGATGGGTTGAGGAGTGTTTACACTGGGGAATTGCCTTGATTACCACATCTGTTACCAGCCCCTCTATGCGCGGTCCCGTGAGACCGAGGGACAGCTCGGCGTGAACCGCACCGACTGCAGGTGAACGACCATGTACTCGCAGTTCGACGAATCGACGACAGATCATGTCCTCGTGGCAGGCGGATCGTCTGTCTCGGCTCTGGGCCGAGCTCGCATCCGCCGGACGCAGGCTGCCCGGGCTGAGGCTTCGCGTATGCCCCGGGAGGAACAGTTGTGAAGGCCAACAGCTCCGAGGTACATGCTGCTGCATCCGATTCCCCGGCCCTGGTGGACACTTCTGCCAGTCGCCATGGGCAGCCCGACACCGAGGCCCAGTTGGCCGAGATACTCGCCGGTGTCCTGCATACCGAAAGGGTGCCGGTGGACGGTGATTTCTTCGCCGATCTGGGTGCGGATTCGCTGGTGATGGCGCAGTTCTGTGCCCGCGTGCGGAAGCGCGATGACCTTCCGACGGTTTCGATGAAGGACATCTACCGCACGCCCACGATCCACGGGCTGGCCGCCGAATTCGCTGCCGTTGCCACCGAGCCGACCGCAGTGGACTCCCATGCCGTCACTGATGCACCGTCACAGGACGTGGAGGCCCAGTTGGCCGAGATACTCGCCGGTGTCCTGCATACCGAAAGGGTGCCGGTGGACGGTGATTTCTTCGCCGATCTGGGGGCGGATTCGCTGGTGATGGCGCAGTTCTGTGCGCGCGTGCGTAAGCGCGATGACCTTCCGACGGTTTCGATGAAGGACATCTACCGCACCCCCACGGTCAAGAGTCTGGCCGTCGGCCTGGTGGTGCCGGAGAGCGAACCGGCCCCGCCCGACGTCGCTCCGCAAGCCGGGGGAGTGAAGACTGTCGAGCCCTCCCCGGCAAGCACCGACGCGCCGGCCGCTGTTGTGTCTTCGCGAGTCCGTACCGGGCAGTACATCCTCTGCGGGACGCTGCAACTCCTCCTCTTCCTCGGCGTGTCCTTCCTCGCCGCGCTCTTCGCCGTACGGGGTTACGAGTGGATCCAGGACGGTTCCGGAGCCCTCGACCTCTACCTGCGATCGACGCTGTTCGTCACCGCGGCCTTCGTGGGCGCCTGTTGCCTCTCGGTACTCGTCAAGTGGCTGCTCATCGGCCGCTTTCGGCCCCGCCGGATCCCGGTGTGGAGCCTTGGGTATCTGCGTTTCTGGTGTGTGAAAACACTGATCCGCACCAGCCCGATGCGCCTGTTCGTCGGAACGCCCCTGTACGCGCTGTACCTCAGGGCGCTGGGCGCGAAGATCGGCCGCAATGTCGCGATCTTCTCCCGCAACGTGCCGGTGTGCACCGACATGCTCACGGTCGAGGACGGCACCGTCATCCGGAAGGACGCGTTCTTCTCCTGCTACCGGGCGCACGACGGGGTGATCGAGACGGGTCCCGTCACGCTCGGACGGAACGCGACGGTGAGCGAGCAGACCGTTCTCGACATCGACACCGCGATGGGCGACAACGCTCAACTGGGCCATGTCTCCTCGCTCCACAGCGGCCAGAGCGTACCCGCGGGGGAGGCGTGGCACGGTTCCCCGGCCGAGCCCACCACCACCGACTTCCGGGCTGTCGAGCCCATCCCGTGCGGGGGACTGCGCAAAACCCTCTACACCGCTGCCCAACTCCTGCTGCTGCTGGGCGTCTATCTGCCGCTGACGCTCGGCGGTCTGAGCCTCGTCCTCACCGCACTCCCGCAGCTGGATGTGCTGCTGAACCCCGAACCGGCTTTCACCAGCCCCGGGTTCTACATCGATGCCCTGCTTGCCTCCCTGGTGGCCTTCTTCGGTGGCCTGCTGGCGGGCCTCGTAGCCGTGAACGCGGTGCCGCGGACGCTCCGCCCGGTGATCAAGCCGGGCAAGATCTACCCCCTGTACGGCTTCCACCACGGTCTCCAGCGGGCCCTCACGCGGCTGACCAACATCAGGTTCTTCGTCCTGCTCTTCGGGGACAGCTCCGCCATCGTCCACTACCTGCGCTGTCTGGGTTACGACCTGTGCAGGGTCGAGCAGACCGGCTCGAACTTCGGCTCCCTGGTCAAGCACGACAGCCCGTACATGAGCCAGGTCGGCAGCGGGACGATGGTCGCCGACGGGCTGTCGGTCATCAACGCCGACTTCTCCAGCACGTCCTTCCGCTTCGCCCCGACCTCGATCGGAGCGAGCAGCTTCCTCGGCAACAACATCGCCTATCCCTCACGCGGCCGCGTCGGCGACAACTGCCTGCTCGCGACCAAGGTCATGGTGCCCATCGACGGTCCGGTGCGTGAGGGCGTGGGGCTGCTGGGCTCCCCCAGCTTCGAGATTCCGCGCACGGTGATGCGCGACAACCGGTTCAACGATCTGGAGACCGGCGACGAACTGCGCCGAGGCCTGTCCGCCAAGAACAGGCACAACGCGCTCACCGCAACCCTGTACCTGCTGATGCGCTGGTTCCACTTCTATGTCGTCGCCCTCATCGCGATGGCCGCCGTCGACCTGTACCACGTCCACGGCGTGACACCGATCGCCGTGGCCAGCCTGGTCACCCTGGTGTTCACCGTCCTCTTCTACGCGCTGGTGGAACGGACCGTCACCCGCGTGCGGCCGCTGAAGCCGCTGTACTGCTCGATCTACGACCTGTCCTTCTGGCGCCACGAACGCTTCTGGAAACTGACGACCCACCGGTACATGCAGCTCTTCAACGGCACCCCGTTCAAGAATGTCGTCTGGCGGCTGCTCGGCGTCCGGATCGGCCGCCAGGTCTTCGACGACGGCTGCTCACTGATCGAACGAGCCCTCGTCACCATCGGCGACCGTTGCACCCTCAACGCCGGAACCGTCATCCAGTGCCACTCCCAGGAGGACGGGGCCTTCAAGTCGGACCACGCGACACTCGGCGCCGGTGTGACCCTCGGGGTCGGTGCTTTCGTCCACTACGGCACCACCGTGGGCGACAGGGCGTTCCTGGCGGCCGACTCCTTCCTGATGAAGGGCGAGGAAGTACCTCCTCGTGAGAGGTGGGGTGGCAACCCGGCCCGGGAGGGAGTCGCCGTCATGACCGGACCGGCTGAGGGCGGAAGGGCATCGGTGCCACGAACGGCGGGGCAGGGGCTGTCTGTCTGACCCGGCTCCGAGACCGTCGTCCAGCGCCGCGCGGAGGCTGCAGTTTCAGCACGGAGAGTAGCGGTCTCTCGGGATCAGCCGTTGCGGGATGGCCGCTTGTGCCCCCATATGGTGAATGCGCCGTCACCGTGAGTCATTTGAATTCGGGTGCGTCGCTTCGGTCGGGCACCCCGCGCATGCAAGGTGCCCTTCGGCTACGTGGAAGGACTGAGTGTGAGCACTCGCTTTGGCATGACCCGGGGGAAGGCGCTCGTCATCGCGGCAGTTGCCGCGATCGTCGCCTCGACACTCTCCGCATCGATGTCGACTGCCGCAGACGGAAACGACGGAAACGACGGAAACGAAGCACGCGCGGACCACTGGGGCGTGATCGCCCGCAACACGATCGGCTCTCCCGTCGCCGATCTGAGGAACGGCCCGTACGGCTCGTTCGGCGTGACGGGCACCGCCGCCAGGCCGCCCTACGGCCGGGGCAGCCTCGGCATCGCGGTGGCGGACGCATCCACCTCGCTGAGCCCCTCCAGCGAGAAGGTCGACTTCGGCAACGAGGTCGACTTCTTCGGCGACTCGGTGCAAGGGCTTCGGAGGGTCGGGTTCCACGTCTTCCAGACCGGGGAGAACATCACGTACGGCGGCACCGAGAACCTGCCGAACATCCGGTTCGAGATCGATCCGAACCTGACCGCGCTCCCGGCCGACAACTACTCCACGATCGTGTGGGTGCCGGATGCCTCCCCCGTGACGAACGGCTGGAGTCCCTTCCTCGATGCCACCTCGACCGGCCACTGGTTCCTCACGGGCAGCGAGACGGCCTGCAACGCTGCCGCCGAGTGCACCTTGGAGGAGTTGAAGACCTCGCTCAACGACGGTGGCGAGGGAGCGACCATCTACACGGCCGCGGTGGGCAAGGGCCGCGACAACTTGTGGATCGGGGCCGTCGACGGCCTCCGCATCAATCAGACGATCTATGACTTCGAGACCAGTGGGGTCAAGGAGCGTCGGGCCGGCTGACGTAACCGCCCAAGCCCTGGACCGACCGACGGTCGGTCCAGGGCTTGGGTGTCTCTCCCCCCCGGGAGCGTCAGCTCCTGGCGATCAGGGCGTAGCGTTCGTCGGTCACCGGGCCGCCCCAGAGGTCGGCCTTGCGGCTGAGGTCTTCGACGCGCAGGTGGGTGACGAAGGGACTGACGGCGGCAGTGAGCTTGCCTGCGCTGATGCCGCGATGCCACGGCAGGGTTTCGGCGCCGGCCACGTACGGAACTCCGCTTTGTCCGGCTTCTCGCCAACGTCCCTCGATCAGAACGAGAGTGCCGCCGGGCCGGAGCCGGGCGACCCAATGGCGCAACGCGACCAGCGGGTCGGGCAGGGTCCACACCAGATGTCGGGAGAGCACGACGTCGAAAGTCTCGTCGCCGGTGGGCGGAGCGGCGGCATCGCCCACCAGGAAGCGGCCCTCCAGGTCTGCGGCGACGAGCTTGGCCCGGGCCTGTTCGGCCATGCGCGGTGCGAGGTCGACGCCGGTGACCCGGTGTCCGGCTTCGGCCAGCAGCAATGACAGCGACCCGGTGCCGCAGCCCACGTCCAGTACGTCCGCCGGGCCGGTCGGCAGCCAGGAGGCAAGGCACGTCGACCACGCCTCGCGGGTCTTCTCCTGGCGCAGGCCGTGGTCCGGCTCGTCGTCGAAGGCGGGGGCGGCGGCATCCCAATAGGACCTGATGGCAGCAGAGTTGGTCATGGGACCGACCCTTTCATCTGGCACTGACAAAGGAGTCCTGCCCGATGTCCGGTGGGGGGTGAGCGGCGCGCGCGGCTGCCTACCGCCGGCCTCCGGATCGTGCTCGGTCCGGCCTTTTCAGCGCCTGGCGCCGCGGGTGCGCAGGGCGAGCGCGCCGGCCATGGCCAGGGCGCCCACGCCGACCGCGGTGAGCGTGCCGGGCGAGGCGAACGGGCGGTACGAGCCGGCGGCCATCAGGGACCATCGCGTCTGGACGGACAGCGCGCTCCCGACGCTCTGCAGGGACCCGAACGACAGAACCGACATGCCGGACCCGATCGAGCCGATGGACAGCGAGGAGCCGATGGACCCGATGGAGAGCGCGCTGCCCACCGAACCGATGGACAGCACGGAGCCCACGGAGCCGATCGACAGGAAGGAGTCCTTCGACCACAAGGAGAGGGTGGAACCCCGGACTGCCCGGGAGGGAAGACGCTTCATGCGGTCATTGTGTCGTGAGTCGGCGCGGCTCGCGCTGCATCGCGCACAGGTGGCCGAAGACCTGCCGGAGCGGTGGTGTCGTCACGATCGCTCGGGGTTCGATCGGTCCTGCGCGAACAGGGCCGCCAGGACCCGCTGGAATCGCGCGGTCATCTCGTCGGCGGTCTGCTCGGGATGGTGCCGCCACCATCCGACCGCAGAGCTCACCGTCCCGTACCAGAGGTGCGTGACGAGGTCGGCGTCGAGCGGCTCGGTCACGTGTGAGGCACTGAGTACCTCGGCCACGCCGACGGCTCCCATTCGGTTGAACGCGCGCCGGTACTCGGTCGCCCTCGCATGGAGGTCGCTGTTGGCGGCCACGGTGGTGTCGTAGACGAGCTCCCAGTCGTACAAGCGGGATTCGAGCGCCCGGAAGACGGCCTCCATGGTGCGCGCGGCTCGCGCGATGTCCGGTGACCCGTCCTGCGCCGATGCGATCGCCGCGGCGAGCCGGGAGCCGGCGCGGTCCAGGCAGGCCGAGTAGAGCCCGTCCTTGGACCCGAAGTACTCGTAGATCATGGGCTTGGTGATCCCTGCCCGCGTCGCGATGTCCGCAGTCGACCCGCGCACGTAGCCCTTGGTGCCGAACTCTTCCGCCGCCGCGTCCAGGATCAGTTGTTCCCGGTCCCTGCGGGGCATGCCTTTGGTTCCCACACCGCGCGTGGTCTTGTCCTGCTTGCTCATGGAGGCATCCTATGCCAATCTGACCGCTCGGTAACTTACCCATCATTAAGATCGGTGGTGTCGGGCGGTGCAAGGCAGAACGCGTTCGTGGTGGGGATGGGGCAATGTCGAGGACGCGGTGGTCGGCCCGGAGCGTGACGCGCTGACCCGGAGGGTCTCGGATCTGCTGCCGGGAGCGGACCTGACCGCACACACGGCCCCGCCGATCGAGTCGTTCGGCGTGGGCGCGAGCAGCGTCCGGGCGCCGCAGGCTCTGGCGCCGATCGTCTCCGAAGACGTACGCGACCGGCTGGCGCACAGCCACGGTCAGGCCTTCCGCGACGTGGCCCGGGCATTGCTGGGGAAGCTGCCGCACGTGCCGGACCTCGTCGTACGCCCCACCTCGGAGGCCGAGGTCGTCCAGGTGCTCGACTGGTGCAGCGACGCCGGCATCGCGGTCGTCCCCTTCGGTGGCGGCTCCTCGGTCGTGGGCGGCGTCGAGCCGCGCGTCGGCGGCGACTACGCAGGGGCGGTCAGCCTGGACCTCACCGCGATGAACCGCGTCCTCGAAGTCGACCGGACCAGCCGGGCCGCGCTCGTCCAGGCCGGGGCTCTCGGCCCGCAGCTCGAGGACCAACTGAGGCCCCACGGCTACACGCTCCGGTTCTTCCCCCAGTCCTTCGAGTTCTCCACCCTCGGCGGCTGGCTGGCCACCCGCGCCGGGGGCCATTTCGCGACGGTCCTCACCCACATCGACGACCTCACCGAATCCCTCCGGGTCGTCACCCCCGCAGGGGTCGTCGAATCCCGCCGGCTTCCTGCTTCGGGTGCGGGCCCTTCCCCCGACCGGATGTTCCTCGGTTCCGAGGGATCGCTCGGCGTCATCACCCAGGCATGGGTCCGCCTCCAGGACCGCCCCCGGTGGCGGGCAGGCGCATCGGTGGCCTTCAGGGACTACGACGCGGGCGTGAACGCCGTGCGCGCGCTGTCCCAGTCGGGCCTGCACCCGTCCAACTGCCGCCTCCTGGACCCCGTGGAGGCGTTCATCAACGCAGGCTCCCCGACGGCAGTCCTGGTGCTCGGCTTCGAATCCGCGGATCACCCGGTCACCGCCTGGATGGAACGCGCCGTGCAACTCTGCCGCGATCACGGCGGCACCCTGCCCGAGCCGGCGCGCTACAGCGACACCGCCGACCGGTCCGCGCACAGCGGAGCCGCCGACACCTGGCGGTCCTCGTTCGTACGGATGCCCTACCAGCGGGACGCGCTCGCGGCTCAGGGCATGATCGTGGAGACCTTCGAGACCGCATGCACATGGGACCGGTTCGACAGCCTGCGCGCAGCCGTCGACGACGCGGCCCAGGACGCCATGCGCAAGGTCGGTGCCACCGGTGTGGTGACGTGCCGGTTCACGCACGTCTACCCGGACGGCCCCGCACCGTACTTCGGGATCTACGCCACCGGTGACTGGGGCAGGACCGTGGAGCAGTGGGACGAGATCAAGGCGGCCGTCTCCGAGGCACTGCTCGTCTCCGGTGGCACCATCACGCATCACCACGCGGTGGGCCGCGACCACCGGCCGTGGTACGACCGGCAACGTCCCGACCTGTTCGCCGCCGCTCTGCGGGCCGGCAAGGCGACGCTCGACCCGGCGGGCATTCTCAACCCGGGCGCTGTGATCGATCCTTTGCGCCGGCCGCAGGACCTGCCGCCGGTGTGACAGCAGGCAGGGCTTGGCCGGAGGGCGGGCGTGCCCGGGTGCGCGAGCTCTTGAGTTCGGCGAAGCCGTGCCCGCCGAAGCCGTGCTCGTTCGCCGAGAGGGCGGACCCGCTGCTTCTGTGCGGAGAGACCGTCGGCTTGTTCCGTTACGCCGTGCGCCCGCTGAAGACCACGTGGTCGTCACCGGGCGCCGGGGGACGCTCACCGGGAGGCGAGAGGGGTTTCGGACTCGACGCGGCTGAGCTTCTCCGGGTTGCGGACGTAGTACAGGCCCGTGACGCGAGCGTTCTCCACGCGGAACGCCAGCACGCCGTCGATCACGCCGTCCAGGCGCAGGACGAGCCCGGGGTTGCCATTGACCGTGGTGGACTCACCAGTGAGCACGCCGCCCGCCTTGTCGACACTGCCGGCCATGTAACGCAGCACCTTGTCGGGGCCGACGACCGGCCGCAGGGCCGCCAGCCTGAGGCCGCCGCCGTCGCTGACGAAAACAACGTCCGGGGCGAGGACGTCGAGCAGTCCCTGCAGGTCCCCGGTCGCGAGTGCGCACCGGAACGATTCCAACGCCGCCCGGGCCTCTTCCGGGGAAGCCGGTGTCCGCGGCCGCCGCGCGTCGACGTGCCGGCGGGCGCGGTGGGCGATCTGGCGTGCGGCGGCCGCGCTCTTGTCGATCGCGGCCGCGATGTCCTCGTAGCCGAAATCGAAGACCTCGCGCAGCACGAAGACGGCGCGTTCGGTCGGGGAGAGGGTCTCGAGGATGTACATCAGCGCCAGCGACAAGTTCTCGGACAGTTCGACGTCCTCGGCCACGTCCGGCGCGGTGAGCAGGGGCTCGGGCAGCCAGGGGCCGACGTAGGCCTCCCTGCGCCGTTTGAGGGTGCGCAGCCGGTTGAGGGCTTGCCGGGTCGTGATGCGTACCAGGAAGGCGCGCTGGTCCCGCACCTGCGACTGGTCGACCTTGACCCACCTCAGCCAGGCCTCCTGGAGGACGTCCTCGGCGTCGGCCGCCGATCCGAGCATCTCGTAGGCGACGGTGAACAGCAGGTCGCGGTGGGCGACGAAGGCCTCCGTCGCGGGGTCGGCGGCATGGTCGTTCATGTCGTGCGCTTCACTCTCTGGGGGTCGGGCCCACGTGCCGGAAGCAGGCGGTGGAAAATCGGCCCGGCCTGAAGACGGGGCCGTCGGCAGGATTCTCCCCACTGATCAGGCTACGTGGGGGCACCGGTGGGCGGGGCGACTCGGCGCGGCCAGGCCGTACGAGGCCACGGCGTCGCGTGTTGTCCCGCCGGCTCGGTCCTTCTTGGGCCGGACCGAGGTCGGTCCGGCCCAAGAAGACGTGGCGGCCGGGCCGCGCGTCAGGTGTTGGACGGCGTCGTGCGGTGTTCCGGCCGAGGCGTATCCAGGCGGTCGGTTCCGGCACCCTGGGATGCGCGGGAACTGGCCCTGCGCGCCCCGGAGACCAACTTGTTGAGGGTGAACCGGCAGGCGATCTCCTTGACGCCGGCACCGGGCCGCCCGCTGATGTAGAGCGCGTTCACCCTGTCGTTCGGATAGGAGAACTGGGTGACGCCCTCGTTTCGGCCGAGACTGAGGCACTGTCCCGCGAAGAACATCCGCACGGGAGCGGGTGTTCTCCCCGCGATCCGGCGCAGGATCGTCGCGGCGGCTGCCGGGCCCAGCTGCACGGCGGCCTGGCAGCTCATCCGGAACGGCCGGTCCGTCATTCCCGCCGCATCCCCGGTAGCGACGATGCGCACGTCGTCCACGCTGGTCAGCGTCGCATCGGTGACCAGACGGCCTTGGGTGTCGGTGCGCAGCCCGCTGCGAGCAGCCAGGTCCGGGACGCGGAATCCCGCGGTCCAGATCGTCACCGCGCTGGGCAGCTCGCGGCCGTCGTGGAGCTGTACGCCGTCGCGGGTCACTTCCCTCACCCGCGCGCGCGGACCTTCGATGACGGTCACACCCAGCCTGGCGAGCCGACGGGCGACCGGGCGGCGGACCCGGGCATGCAGGGAGGGGCCGAGCACGTTGCCGCAGACCAGGGTGACCCTGCGGCCCACTTCCGCCAGCTCGGCGGCGGTCTCCAGGCCGGTGGGGCCGGACCCGACCACGACCACCGGATCCGACGCGGGCGTCGCGGCCAGGGCCGACTGCAGCCGGTCCGCCCCTTCGAGGTCCGACACCCGATGGGCGAACTCCGCTGCTCCGGGCACGCCGGGATCGAAGGCGCCGCTGCCCACCGCGTAGACGAGGTAGTCGTAGGTGAGCGCGCTGCCGCCCGCCAGCGACACCGTGCGCTCGGCAGCGTCGATCCGGGTAGCGGCGTCGACCACCACACGCACGTTCCCGCCCAGAACCTCACTGAAGCCCACGACCGCGTCATCGGAGCCGGCCACACGCTGGTGCAGGCGGATCCGCTCGACGAAGTCGGGACGCGGATTGACCAGCGTCACCGACACACCATCGTGCCGGGACAGGCTGTTGGCCGCTGTCACGCCTCCGTACCCGCCGCCGACCACGACCACCTCGACGTTCCCGTTCATCGTGTCTCCCTTGTCTTGTGGACTCGGCATGGAGACACCGGCCGCGCCACCGGTGTGACAACCCTCGGATGAGACGTGGCGCACAGAGGACGCGGCGCAAGCGCTGCCGTTTCGGCTTCGGCCGCGAGCGGCGGGCCGGAAAGCGGGACACAGCAGTGCCCGGCAAGATCCGAAAGCCCGGCAGGATCCGAACGAAATGGCCCTAAGTCTTTGGTGCCGGTTCACCTGGGCCTCAGGCCCGATTCGGCGCGCGCCGACAACCGTTAGCGTCCCAGCATGCGTCTAGGACTACTTGGCACCGGCAACGTCGCTCGAGCACTGGCCCACGGCTGGAAGGCCGCAGGGCACGACGTGCTCCTCGGTTCACGTCAGCCCGAGGAACGGACCGGCCTCGGGCTCCCCGTAGCGGGCCTGAACGAGACAGCCGCCCACGCGGAGGTACTCGTCAATGCCACCCCGGGAACCGTCTCCGTGGAACTGCTGCACTCCATCGGGGCACCGGCGCTGGCGGGCAGCCTGCTGATCGATGTGGGGGTCGGCCTCTCCGACGACTTCACCGAGCTCTCGCACCCCAACAGCAGCCTGGCGGAACAGATCCAGCACGCCTTCCCGCTGACGCCCGTCGTGAAGACGCTGTGCACCATGGACTCCACCGTCATGACCGCCCCGGACGCTCTGGACGGCCCGAGCACCGTCTTCCTCTCCGGTGACGACGCCGAAGCCAAACGGACCACCGGCCGACTGCTCACCGACCTCGGTTGGCCTCTCTCGTCCCAGCTGGACATCGGCGGCATCGCCACCGCACGGGGACAGGAGCACTTCGCCCTGCTCTTCATGGGCATCGCGGGCGGTCTGGGTTCTCACACGTTCAACATCAACGTGGTCACCCGCCCTCGTGCGTAGAGGCGTCATCAACTGTCCGGCCCGGGCCGGGTACGTCGCCCACCGGTCGTCCGAACCGCTGCGTGACGGCAAGCGGCCGGACGACCGAGCGGCCGTCAGCAGAACCGTCATCCGTACATCCGTCCAGGGGAGTGGCCTGCCCGGTTTCGCGTGCGACGGTGGGTCGCCGGAGCGAAACTGGGCAACAGGCCGCCGGGTGATGGTCGCCGGCCGGACAGAGGGAGAGTGTGATGGGGTGGATCACTGAGGAGTTCGGGGATTCCCACGAGGGCATTACCGGGGCGGTCCTCGCGGACGGCCATGAACCCAAGCCCGTCTACCTGGACTTCGGCAGTGGCAGCGGTTCCGTGCACGAGACCAGCGAGTGGTGGGCCTACAACGGGGAGCTGAACCGGCCGAGGGCGGCAGCCGTCCGAGCGGCATGCGCGTGCGGCTGGCGCGGCCCCGACTACCCCATCGCCTGGGACGAGTTGCCGGACGGCGGCCTGAACGACGTGGATACATCAGGTCCGTACCGTGACTGGAGCGGGCACATCGCCACCGTCGACCGCCGTACGGTACCGCTGCCCGCCGAGGTGGCCGAGGCGATCGAGCGGCTGGACGAACAGCTGACCACCCTCGCCGAACAGGCACCGGTGGCCGCACTGAGGGCAGCGGCCGCGCTGGAACGCATTACCGCCGCGGTCGGTCTGGAGGCCGCCCACGCGGTCCAGGCCGATGAGCTGTCCTTCGACACGATCGCCACCGCGCTCGGCATCAGCCCGCAAGCCGCTCGCTCCCGCCTGACCCGGTATCTCCTCACGCATTAGATGCCAGAGCTGCCGGCCATGGCCCGCCGGTCTCCCGCGAAGCGGGGAAGACGATGCGCTGGATTCCGGCGCTCTCGTCGGCCCCTGGGGTCGACCGCGGGCACGGCGGTCGCCGTGCCCGGGCGGGTCGCGAGGAGCCCCGAAGCGGCAGAGTCAGCGGCCCGTCGCTCCGTCGATCAGTTCACGCAGGATGTCCGCGTGGCCGGCGTGGCGACCCGTCTCCTCGATCATGTGGGTGAGTGCCCAGCGGACGCTGGGGGCGGGGCCGTTCGGCCGTGGGCGGGGGACCGGTGCGCCGAGGTCGGTGCACCCGTCGAGGACGTCGTTCGCCCGCTCGACCGTCGCCCGGTAGCGGGCGACGACATCGGCCACGCTGTCCGCGGGCTCGGCCTGGAACGTCCCCGGCCAGTCGGTGACTCTGTCCCCGAGAAACGTCGCGCGTTCGACGAACGTGAGGTGATGGAGCAGGCCGAGCAGGTTCGTGCCCGACGGCACACCGGCTGTCCGGACCTGTGGCTCCGGCGCACCCTCGACCTTCGCGGCGATCGAGGTCCGCAGGTAGTCGAGGAAGGCGCGCAGGGTTTCGAACTCGCTGCTGCCGGTTCGAGGCGGAGGGCTGTCGCCGCGTCGGCTGCGGCGGGAGACGGTGGGCATGACGGTCACCTTTGTACGGGTGGGGGAGTGCGGCGGTCAGCCAATGCGGCGGATGAGCAGGACGTGGTCGGTGACCTCGGCGGTTTGCCCACCCGGCCCGGTGGCGATCCGACGGGGTGTGTCGGCTCGCTCGATCGTCCACGTCGCCGGGTCCAGGTCCATACCCGCGGCGACCTCCTGTGGGGTCGGGTACCGGATGCCGGGATCCTGGTTCCACGACCATGGCGCGGTCGAGCCGTGATCGACGATCAGCAGGTGCCCGCCCAGGCGCAGCGCCTGCGCGGCTGTGCGCAGGACGATCGCCCTGTCCAGGGCGAAGGAGGTTTGCAGGTAGTGCGCGCAGATCAGGTCGTACGCACCCTGGGGGAACGAGTCCTGGAGATCGTGCCGCTCGACGACGACCCGATCACCCAGACCGCGTGAGCGGGCAAGACCCGCGAGGCGCTCGACCGCCACGGCCGCGATGTCGACGGCGGTGACGTGCCACCCCTGGCGGGCGAGCCACAGTGCGTCGCCCCCGTCGCCGCATCCGAGGTCCAGCGCGTCGCCGGCCGGCAGGCCCGTGACCGTCTCGGTGAGACGGGCGTTCGGCCGCGGGTCGGCGGCTGCCGGCCGGCCCGCGTAGACGTCTTCCCAGAACGTGACCGCATCGGTGGTACTCATCGAGGCTCCTTGTGTCGGATGCCCTCAGTCTTGGCCGGTGCCCCGTGATCCGGCACGGAATCTTGCGGTTCCGGCAAGATGGTCTTGTGGACCCTGGAATGGAAGACGTACTCGATGCCGTGGGACCGCGGCTGCGTGCGCTGCGTCGCGACCGCGGCATCACCCTCGCCGACCTCGCTGCGACGACCGGGGTGTCGGAGAGCACGCTGTCCCGGCTGGAGAGCGGGCAGCGGCGGGCGACTCTCGAGTTGCTGCTGCCGTTGGCCCGTACCTACGACGTTCCGTTGGACGACCTCGTCGGTGCGCCGCGCACAGGCGATCCGCGGATCCATCTGAAGCCGATCGAACGGTTCGGGATGATCTTCGTGCCGCTGTCCCGGCGGCCGGGCGGAGTGCACGCGTTCAAGATGATCATCCCTGCGCGGTCGGAACCCCTCGAACCGACCCTGCAGACGCACGAAGGCTTCGAGTGGCTGTACGTGCTCAACGGCCGCCTGCGGCTGGTGGTCGGCGAGCGCGACCTGACGTTGCCGTCCGGTGAGGCGGCCGAGTTCGACACGTCCATGCCGCACTGGCTGGGCAGCGCGGACGGCGGGGTGGTCGAGCTTCTCATCCTGTTCGGCCTGCAAGGCGTACGAGCGCATGTACGCGCCGGCGTCCAGCCGTCGGCTCATGGCGGGAGCCGGAAGTGAGCGCAGCGAGATGGCGGCCGGCGCCAACTCGATCCGAAGAACGGCCTGTGCAGTGCGGGCGGAGCGGAGCGCGCGCCACGACCGCCGGCGGTCGTGGCGCGCGGGATGTCCGGCGGACTGATCAGCCGCAGCGGCGGCCGGTGTTGATGCAGGCCACGGCCTTCCTCATCAACGGATCGGACATGGCGTTGATGAAGTCGCCGTGGTCGGTGACCGGCTTGTGGAACGACTCGGGGAAGCTGTCGACCGCGAAGCGGGTGCTGCCGGCGAGTCCGTTGTAGGTGACGCGCTGCACGAGCTGGGGGATCGCGCGGAAGCCCTGGGGGCAGTTGCCCCGGGCGTCGGCGAAGGCGACATGGGACCGGTGATTGGCGCTGTCGGTGTTCGCACCGTCCCAGCAGCTCTGGAACTTCGAGATCCGTACGACCTTGCTGCCCTGCGGGCAGATCGGGTACTTGTCCCTCAGCTCGACCCGGGATTCGAATCCGGTGCAGCTCCAGCGGGCATTGGCATTGGCTCCGCCGTTGGCGTTGGCCTTGGCGTCTCCGGTGATGATGCGCAGGAACCGAGGCATGGCCGTGACTTTGGTGCGGGGGCTTCCGACGAACTGGAGGCTGACGGATGCCGGTGTCAGGATCTCTCCGACGTTGCCCTCGGCTCCACCGCCGGGCCGGTCGGCGTCGGACTGCTCGATGCCGTCGCGGTCCCGCAGGACGGGCCAGTAGTACGTCGACCGGTCTCCGTTGGTGCAGGTGGTCCGGGCGGCAGCCAGGGACTCGTTCGTCGTGAAGGCGTCGACCCCGAGCGCGCCCACGTAGTCATGCGTGTGGTGAGCGCCGTTGCCGACGCCCGGTGCCACGATGACGTTGTCCGAGTTGAACTGCCCCTTCTTGTTCACCCCGCACCTCGACACGAAGCTTCCTGTCGAGGCGTTGCGGCCCTTGCCGATCCGCTGGACGTTGGGCGCGACGCTCGCGATGTCGACGAAGTCCTCGGCCGAGGGGCCGTTGTCGCCCGGCTGCGCATCGCCGTCGGCGTTCGGGCCCGCCTGCTCATTGCCGCCCGTGTACCCTCCGTCAGCCGTGACGCGGTTCGCGTCCTGACCGCCGGCTGTGCAGAGGGCCAGGCTCTGGAGCCCTTGGGGACGTTCGGCGCCCGCCCGCTCGATGGCGATCTCGATACGCTCCAGGGCAGCCGCGCGTTCCGTTCCCAGGGGCTGGAGGACGATACGGATCCTCTCGCCGTCGCCGCCCTGGGTCCCGGACATCTTCGCGTTGGCGCGCTCCGTCTGCTGCTTCAACAGGGCGAGTTCGCGGTCCACTTCGCCGCGTGCCCGGCCGGGTATCTGGGGCAGCCGTTCGGCAACGGACGGGCAGGCGACGGCTTCCGACTGCCTGGTGGCTGTCCCGGCGTTGGCGATGGCGTTGACCGCCACCAGTCCTCCGCCGCCCAGCAGCAGTCCGGCAACCGCCAACAGGGCGTTGCGTCGGCTGCGTTTCACTTTGTGTCGCTGATGCATGGTGGTCCTCACCTCTCGGGCGGTGCAGGCAGCGCCGCGCGTTCTCGGCCGTCCCCAGGGCGCCCTGACCTGTGTCGTGACGGGCTCCCGACCGCGGCTCACACTGGCAGAGCAGACGCCCCATCAACACCGCTGACCATCTGACGTCACAGAGTGGTAAGGACATGCGCGGCGGGGGTTGGCCACCCGAATGCCGCGGAGCGTGCGGGCCGTGCCCTCCCGGCTGGAGCGGATCCACCAGCTGACGGAGCGTGAGGGCGGCGAGGGCCGCCCTCACGCGTGCGTCTGCCGCTACGGCTGCTGTTCCGCGGGCAGCGAGAGGTAGAGGCGGGTGCCTTGCGGCCGGAAGCCGACGCGCTCGTAGACGCGGCGGGAGCCGTCGCCGGAGTACTCCAGCCAGACCGATCCGGCTCCCTGGGCGAACATCACCCCGGCCAGCGCGGCGGTCACGGCCGAGGCGATGCCACGGCCGCGGTATCCGGGCCGGGTGCCGACGCCGGCCAACTCGGCCGTGTCCTCGGCCGGCGGGGAACAGGATGCTCCGCCGAGGCAGCCCTCCTGCGGTGTGCGGACGAAACGGACTGCACCGCCGGTCTGCTGAGTACGCCGCAGTCGTTCCGCACCCTGCGAGGAGGGGGCGAAAACGTTTCCGAAGGCCTCGGCGAGCGCGGCATCGAGCTCGCTGTACTCCTCGTCGGTGGTCGGGGTCTCCACAAGCGGAGAGTCGGCGGAGGGCGGGATCGTCAGTGTGCGCGGTTTGCAGAGGAGGTACTCGTGCACCGCCTCGGTGTCGAAGCCCGCCGCCCGCAGGGCCGGGGCCACGCGGGGCGCGGCCTGCGGTGCGAACTCCAGCCGGGGCAGCAGGCCGCGCTCCCGGAAGGCTCCGATCAGCGCCGCGACGTCACGCCCGGTCGGCTCGATTCCGGGCAGCGGGGTCGCGTAGTTGAGGTAGGGACTGTCGGTGTCGGGGTTGAAACCCGCAACGAAACCTCCGGTCTCGACGACCACGGGGCGACGGCGGAGGTTGGCTACGGCAAAGCTCTGGACCTGGTTGTCCATGGTGGGTGTTGACCTCACGAGTCTCAAGTGAAGCCCCGGCGTACGCGGATGCGTACGAGGGGCACGGGAGAGCGGCGGTGCGTGGGCACCGCGTCGTGGGGCCGCCGCGGAGTGGGCGTGGCAGGCTGCGACTGCTGAAGAGCAGACCTTCAGCGCCGACGGCGGCCGCTGGTGGACGCCGCAACCATGGGCTTCGTTCCTCACCGTGAGTGTGTCTGCGAGGTCGCAGAGCGCAGGTCACTGTTCCAGGACTGTGCGGAAGGGGCAAGTGATTTTCCGCAGCCGGTCGGGGCGGTCGAGCGCCTGAACCATCGCGTCGGACACGAGGCCTTCAACAGCTCGGGTGGCGGTGATGCCGCCGACCGGAAGCGAGGCGCGCGCCGCCGGGCTCAGAGCACGCCTCCCGCCTCGTCGTGGAACACCTCCGGCCAGTAGCGGTAGTCGTCCTCGTCTGTCGCGGGCAGGCAGGCGATCGGGTCCACCGACGAGAGGACCTCGGTCATCGTCTCGGCGAGCTGGTGGTAGAAGTCGTGGGTGAAGCGGTGCTCCTCGTCGAGGTGTCCCTCCCGGCTGTGCATCCACACGGTGAACGCCAGCGTCGATATGTCGGCGTTGACCGGGACCACGCGGTCGGCGTCGTACTCCGCGTAGTGCACCGCGCCCGTGCGCCCGTCGATCAGGACGATGAAGTCGTGCATCAGCCCACCGAGCACGACCATGTGCTCCGCGTCGGGCGGGAGTTCGGCGGTGCCGTTCCACAGATGCCGGTGGGCAGGGTTGCGCTGCGAGGAAGCACGGTCCTCCGGCAGAGTCGGCAGGCGCGTGTCATCGCCGTCCATGCCGAACATGATCCCGTCGCGGGGGAGGCCGACCTCGGTGAGGAAGCGTCGGGTGGGCTCGTGGACGAGCGCCGCCGGCAGGGCCGACTCTTCGATGCGCACCATCTCGTCCGGGCCGAACTCGTCGTCCAACAACCCCGAGGGCAGGTCCAGTCGAAGGCCCTGGCCCGGTCCGGCGATCCGAGCCAGCGGTCGGATGACAGCAGCGATCCGCCAGAAGGCGGGAAGGGGATGGTCCCATTCCGACGGCGGGTGCACAGTGCCCCAACCTTCCTGGCCCCAGTCCTCGTCGGTGAAGACCGACATCAGCAGACGTGATGCCTCTGCCACCGCCTCGGGTCCGGTCCGGCCGGCCGGCGCGGCGAACCTCCCCCGCATCGACCGGAAGTCGTCCACATGCTCGAGGAACCGTGCCAGGGCGTCGAGGGACGGGGCGAGAGGGATCACGTCGATCAGACCGGGCGAGTCCTCGAAGAGGTCCATGCTGAAGACCCGGCCGGTGGCGCCGTCGAGGACGACCTCCTGAGCGTCGTACTCCTCGCTCCGAAGATGTCCGATCAGCAGCAGGTCCGCGATGTACGGATCGAGCTCGGCAGTGTCCGCCCCCTCGGCGAGCAGCGCGGGAACGGACACCACCCGGGACTCGGCCAGCGGTGCGAAGCGGATCAGCCTGTCTTCCGCGGGCAGTCCGGTCCCGGTGAGGCGGCGGCGGGTCGCCTCGTGCGTGATGGACGCAGGAAGTGCGTGCGCGGGCACGACGAAGTCGTTCGTGGACATGGATCCCCCGTGGTGGTGACGTGCGATTTTCTCGACGATCACCACGATAGGAACCACCACTGACAACGGGCAGCGGTGAGCTGCCGGCGCGACGAAGCTCAGTTCTTCGTCTGGAGCGCTCTGCCCTGCGCGAGTTGGATCCGTCGTGCGCGGACATGGTCGCGCACGGTGGAGTAGGAGGCGCAGGTGAATCCGTGCTCCGTCTTCAGCCGTTCGAGAATCACCTTGATGGTGTACCGGTGTTCCGGACGACGGGTCTGCTCTTCCAGCAGCATCAGGTCGATCGGTGCCTTCACCGGATCCAGCACGCTGCGGGGGCGTTCCTTCACGCGCGCCGGCTCGGGCAACGACAGGGCGGCGGCCACGGTGGCCTGCGACACCCGGTTCCGCGCGGCGAGTACGTGGACGGGTAACTGGGGGTTGTTCCGGCGGTCCTGGCGGATCCGGTCGAGGATCCATTCTCGTGACCTGTACACGATGGCTCCGGAGAGGTGCTGGCGCGGGTGCCGCGCGGGAAGGTCGGCTCAGGTGCGGTGGACAGGCAGTGGACGACACGGTCCTGTCCAGCGCACCTGGTTGGAGCTTGTCAGAACACCCGGTCGGTGGTGGTGACATGGGCACATCGGCCGGCCGCCCATTCCAGCGCGCATCCGGTTCTCGCGCTCGGTGAACTCGGCCACCGCGCGCGGCTCACGTGCGCGTTCGGCTCGGGCGTACGGGACGAGGACCACCTCACGGCACGTGTACGGCGTGCGGGCCTGACGGTGCGCCGCTGCCCGGACATCGGCCGGGACCATCGCATGTGGGTACTGACCGCGCCCGGCACCGGCCGCTGACCGGCAGACAGGGCGGGGGAGGGGTGCTGCGGCGGCCCGGGGACTGCCTCAGGTGTCTTCGGGCCGGCGACCGGACCCGCCGAGCTCCGTGCAGTAGGCGATCGTCGCATCGTCCGCGGCCACCGAGTGGCGCGCCTCCTGCTGCCGGACACGACGGATGATGTCGGCGGGTCCGCACGACTCCAACTGGGCCAGAACCTCCGGCCAGTCGGCGAGCCGGAACCGGTCCACGATGCGGCCGGCCCCATTGCTGAGCAGGGCGGCCCCGGTCAGCTCGGAGGTCGGACAGCTTCCGGTGATCGCCTCGTCGGCGGCGCGCGGGTCGTCCTTGGCCACCCAGAAGCCGCCCGGCCGATTCCGATGGGCTCGAAGGTCCCGCAGGAGTCGCTGGTACTCGTTGCTGTCCGCGGCGGCCTCGAGTGCGGGCTCGAACTCCTGGCTGATGAGCACCTCCCGGGGATCGGACACGACGAGCGGCTCACCCTGTGCTCGGTCGAGCACGAGGAGCGCGTCACCGAGAACGAGGTGCTCGACGATGCCGCCGGACAGGCGCAGGACGGCGACGGCCGCCGACGGGCTGATGGGGTCGGTGACGTCACAGGAGTCCCGGTGATGGTCCGTCACCTGCTCGATGGCCTCGGCGAGGAGGGCCGCAAGGCTACGGTCTCGCTTGAGTGACAGGAGGCCGAGCAGGCCGCCGCCGAGGCAGCCGGCGTACCAGGCCACGCCGTGTCGGCAGATGGATTCGCTGCCGGGGATGCCGGCGCCGTCGATCAGTACTGCGGCGGTCGGTACGGCGCCGGTGAAGTCCTCGTTCGCCCGGCCGTCCCGCGCCGCACCACTCGCCATCGTCACGCGCATGTGCCGCCGCCCTCCCGTCGGACAGAGCGTCGACCCTACCTCTGCCGACCGGCTCGGTCGTCGTCACCGGATCGGGCTGTGTGGTCCGGGGGCGGTCCGTCAGGCAACCCGTAAGATCCGCGGCCGGCGCGTCACCCGGGTCACGGCACAGCAGCAGCGAAAGCTCGACGCCGCCCTCAAGAACGCCCGCGAGATGGCACTGCTGCCGTACGGCAGCCGGTAGGAGGACCGAGGAGCCCGGGGCTGCGTCCAGCTGCGGGCCGGGTGTCAGCCGCGCCGCAGCCAACGGCGAACGGCTTCGAGCGCTGCCCCGCGGGCGGCAGCGGTACGGACTCCGCGGTACACGAGACGCCGGTGGTTCTCGTAGCGCCAGGGCAGCGCCTCGACCCAGCCGTCCACGGCACGGAAGTGCCGCAGGGACTCGCCGTGGCGTCCCTGCTTGGTGAGGCAGTAGGCGACCAGGTGCTGAACCTGGGGCAGAGCGGGGTGCCCGGCGGCTGCTTCCATGTCGGCCACCGCGGCGTCGACCATGGCCCGGACCTGCGGGGAAACGATGGTGTGCTGCTCCTCGCGGGCCACGTACGTCTCGTACCAGGCGAACAGGGGCAGCGCGGCCAGCAACGTGCCCGCGGGGGCGTCCGCCGCGGCTCGCTCCGCGAACACCCGTGCCTTCTCGTGCGATCCGCGCCACTTGCTGCTCCAGTACTGGAGTGCGCTGGAGTGGGCTGCGAAATGGTGCGGTGCGCGCTTGACGATGTCGTCCCAGAGCGCGTGCATCATGTCGTCGGTGTAGCCGAGCCCGAGCGCCGGCCAGATCGCGATGGCGTGCGGAGTCGGGTCGTCCGGGTTGAGCAGTGCCGCGTTGTCGAGGTTCTCGCGGGCCGTGAACAAGGCTCTGTGGAACCGCCGGAACCGCGACGCCGCAGTTTCGTTCGCGAAGCGCGCGCCACGCAGCCGCCACGCGTGGTGCACCTGCGCCTGGGCCCGCACCAGCGCCGCGTCCGGGTCACCCGGCCGCGCCCGCTCCCATGCACGTATCCACACCGGCCACCACCGGCCTCCCGCACGCCCCAGGCTGCCGGCGCACACAGCCCGGCGCTCCCAGTCCTGCCCGGTCTGCGCCATCAGTCGCGCGGCGGGCCGCCAGATGCCGACGCCGGCCAGCACGATCGCTCGCAGGAGGGCGGGGTCGGACCCGGCGAGCAGACGGCTCTGCGGGCGCAGAGGGAACATCCCGAAGCTGAGAGCAGTGCCTGCGAGGGCAAGGGCCACACACACGTCGGCGGAAGTCACGCACGGTCCCGTTCGTTGGAATGGATCTTGGAGCGGCGCATTCCACCGGTACCGAGTCGGTATGACGGAGAGGAGCCATGCGTGGGGGGCCAGCGGAGTATGCACGACGCGGCGCCACCGGAGCAACGGAATACGCTCGGGGGCCGGCGCGGCGGACAGGCGGTGACGGCCGCGGGGCACCGGGCACAGGGCGTGGCAGTGCCGCACGAACCAAGGTCTGGCGGCTCAGCGGGACTGAAGGGCGTCCAGGCCGACAGCCTGGGCCATGGCGAGTCTGCGGTCGACGTCGGGAGACAGTATGTCCAGCACGTACCTGTCCCGGAGCCCGAACTTCTTGTTCACCGACATGATTTCGCGGTTGCCCGCCGTGAAGTCGAAATGGTACGGCCAGGCGAAGGGCAGCCAGTCGGTGAAAGGGATCACGTTCCAGACCCGCCGCAGGACGGCGACGAACATGTTCCGTTCCTTCCCGGCCGATTCGACCGCGCCCGGCTGCTGCAGATGCCAGGTCGAGCGCAGCAGGGAAGCGGCGAAGTTCTTGCGGAACAGGCCGATCACGTTCTCCGACGCGTCCGTCACGTCGTAGGTGGCTCCCACGTCGAGGACCTGACGTGCCTTGAAGGCGAACAGGACCTGCCGCCTGGAGTCATCCGTGTAGAACGTGACCCGTTCCCTGAACGCCAGCCTCTTCTGCTCGGCGAAGGCCACGACCTCACCTTCCGAGCCGTCCGGTTCGGCCACCTTGACCACGTACCGGTTGCCCAACAGGGTCAGTTGCTGCCGGACGAGGAAACGCTGCCGCGCCTGGAGGTCCGAGAAGTCCACGAGTTCGCTCCTGTTCGCTGTCTGCCGGGACGTCGCCATCCTCGCCGTGCCGGCGCGGCCGCAGAGTCCCCCGAAAGTCCCTGTGTGGAACGACGAACGGACGATGGGGACGGGCCCATCGGCGGCTGTTGCCGGCCGCACCCGGTTCACGACCTCGCAGGCCCGTGGGCGCGTCCCTCGACGCCTCGACCCTGCCGGACGGATGGAGTGCTCACACCGCCGTGCGGATCGATGAGAGGAGGGCGCAGGGTGTTCGTCCGGGCAAGTCAAAGCCCCTCCCCGCGAAAACGGATGTACGTGACACGGCCCGCCCGGCAGCATGGTGACCATGACTGCCACTCCTGCGCGAGCCGATCGCGAAGCCGCCCGCCGCAGCCTCGAAGGACTCGCTCTCGGGGACGCGTTCGGGGAGCGCTGGTTCCCTCTCTTCCGTGACCGGGAGCAGGCTGTCGATGAGATCCGCGCCCGGCGCCCGCCCGATGAACCCGACTGGCACTGGACCGATGACACCGCGATGGCTCTCGCGGTCCATCAAGTGCTGGACCGGTTCGGCGAGGTCGACCAGGACCGGCTTGCGGCCTGCTTCGCGCTCACCTTCGACGCGGATCAAGGCCGCGGCTACGGCCACGGCATGCACCTCCTCCTGCCGAGACTGCTGGATGACCCGGCGAGTTGGCGCCGGCACGCGCCCGAACTCTTCGACGGCGGCAGTCTCGGCAACGGCGCCGCCATGCGCGTTGCCCCGCTCGGCGCCTGGTTCGCCACCGACCTCGAACTGGTCGCGCGTCAGGCAGAGTTGTCGGCCCGGGTGACCCATGCGCATCCCGAAGGGGTAGCCGGCGCGGTGGCGGTGGCCACGGCCGCGGCCTTGTCGACCCGCGGTGAACTGACCATCCGGTCCGTCGCCGACCGCACGCCGCCCGGTCTGGTCCGTGACGGTCTCCTCCGAGCCGCCCGACTCCCCTTCACCACCGCGCCGTGGAAGGCGGCGGACCTTCTCGGCAACGGGCAGCGCATCCGCGCCGACGACACGGTCGCCTTCGCCGTCTGGACAGCCGCGCGCCACCAGGAAGATCTGGCGGCGGCGCTGTGGTCCACGGCCGAAGGCCTCGGCGACGTGGATACGACCTGTGCGATCACGGGCGGGATCGTGGGGGCGCGTACGGGCGTGGACAAGGTCCCGCCCGAGTGGCTGCAACGCCGCGAGGCACTGCCGATCGGCTGAGAGACCCGGGGGCCGTGGGAGACGGTACGGGCTGTTGATCACACTCTCGTGCCCAGTAAGGTCGGATCATGGTGCAGAGCCAGGCTGAAGACGTGGACGGCTACCTCGCCGAGGTTCCCGAGGAACGCACAGAAGCTTTGACCCGGCTGCGTGAGCTGTGTCGTGGAGAGCTCCAGGGATTCACTGAGGTGATGGCATACGGCATGCCTGCCTATGAGCGGGACGGCACAGCGGAGATCGCCTTTGCGAGCCAGAAGCAGTACATCTCTGTCTATGTGCTGCGAGTCGATGTCCGCGAGGCCTTTGCCGACCGGCTGGCGGGCCATGACATGGGCAAGGGCTGCCTGCGTTTCCGCAAGCCGGAGAAGATCGACTTCGAGCTCGTGCGGGACATGCTGAGGGCTATGGCGAAGGGGCCGGGCGAGGCCTGCTGACTGCCGTTGATGGTCTCGCGCCGACCTGACGGGTACGCAGCTGAACCGGCCCGAGCGGCTGGCCGAAGCGGCGCCGTTCGCCCCGTGTTCGGTGTTCGGTACTCGGGCGTGGCCGCGACGTCCGACCCCGGACAGGGACAGACCCGAGGTCAGGGCAGGGTGAGGATGCGAGGGCCGTCCTCGGTGATGGCGATGGAATGTTCGAAGTGGGCGGCTCGGCTGCCGTCGATCGTGCGCAGCGTCCATCCGTCGCGGTCGGTGTAGTACTCATTGCGTCCTCCGGCCATGAACATGGGTTCGATGGCGAGGGTGAGGCCGTGGCGCAGGGGGAAGCCGCGGCCGGGTCGTCCGTGGTTGGGGACGTGGGGGTCTTCGTGCATCTGGCGGCCGATGCCGTGGCCGCCGAAGTCGGACGGCATGCCGCAGTCGGCCTTGCGGGCGACCGTACTGATGGCATGGGAGATGTCCCCGATTCGCCGGCCGACTGTGGCGGCCGCGATGCCGGCGTCCAGGGCCTGCTGGGTGGCGGCGATGAGTTCGCGGTCGGCGGGTCGAGGGGTGCCCACGGTGAAGCTGATCGCGGCGTCGCCGGTCCAGCCGTCGAGTTCGGCTCCGCAGTCGAGGCTGACCAGGTCGCCGTCGTGCAGGCGGTAGTCGTCGGGGATGCCGTGGGAGACGGCGTCGTTGACGGACGTGCAGAGTACGGCGGGGAAGGGGACGGGGGCGAAGGAGGGCTGGTAGCCCAGGAACGGAGAATGCGCTCCGGCCTTGGTGAGCACGGTGCGGGCGGCTTCGTCGAGTTCCCGCAGGCGAACTCCTACGGCTGCTGCCGCGCGGGCGGCCTCAAGTGCGTGCGCGACGACGCGCCCGGCTTCCCGCATCGCCTCCAGGGCCGTGTCGGTCTTGATCTCCACCATGGGTGTGGCTCCCTGCCGTTCGTGCTGCCCAATACTTATACCGGTATTAGTATCACGGGATGGGCGAGGGGTCCTATGGGCGCGGAGAGCTGCGGGCCCCTGCTGGGCCGGGTCGTGGCGACCGCCGCGTGTCCGGCGAAACCTCATCAGGGCCTGGACCGGCCGCGCCTCGGCCCGCGGCCTTCTCGGCAGGGGCGTCTGTGGTGGTTCATGCCCTGCGCCTGGCGGTAGCCGACCTGGTCGCCGCCGTGTCGGCGCGACCGGACACGCCCCGACCGGCCGGAGGTGCCGACGTCCCTGATGTGGTGCGGCAGCGCCGGCCCCACTCGGGTCGGGCGCCCGTCCACTGCGGTGCCGCTATCGGCCAGTCGGGTAATTGCAAGAGCTTTGTGGTGTTTTGACACCTTCTTCCGAAGGTTCATGGCATCTCATGGGCGACGGCTGATCTGTATGACAATCATCCCGGCTCGAAGGAGTTCAGCATGCAGCTTTCCGCTTCCCTCCGCCTCGGCGGCGTTCGTGCGGGCACCACGGTGGCCGCCGCAGTCGCCACCGCTGGAGTCACTCTGATCGGCGCACCCGCCGCCTACGCTGCGCCCGGAGACAGTGGTGACCTCAGTGTCTCCTCTGCCGGTTGGCATTCGCGTGGTGAAGACGGAGTCGAGGTCTGTGCGTTCAACCTCGTCGGCACCAACTTCGAGTCGTACCCCTCAGTCCCGTGGACGATCACCGCGCAGCCCCCGACGACTCCCCCGGGCGACACCCTGGCCAGCACGCTGCCGCTCGTGAACGGCGCGGCGCGCAGCGACAGATACCTCCTCCCGGAGGGGACGTACCAGCTGGTGTGGACCGTCCCGTCGGGCCCGAAGCAGAGGACCTTCAAGGTCGACTGCGCACAGCGCGCCGACGGCAACCGCCCCGGGGAGATCGGCCCGGGCGCGAACGGTGCGAACCGCGAGAGCGGGGAGAACCGGGAGAACGGGGACAGCGGTGAGAAGGGCGGGGAGTACCGCAAGCCCTCCGGAGCGGTGCCTGCCGGTGGCGGTGGCGTCCCGGACATGGAGAACCTCGGCACCGAGAACGAGTCGAGCATCGCCACGCCCGCCGCGTTGACCGTCGGCGCGGCCGGAGTCGCGGCGCTGGTCATGGTTCGCCGATCCGCACGGCGTCGTGCCCGCAACGAGGCATAGGGCCCACAGCCGACGGCCGCGACGGCGGGGACCGAGTCGCGCATGCCGTCTCACGATGACGCTGTCCGTGACCTGTGCGCTGCTGACCGGCATCGTATGGGTGTGTTCGGACTCGTCTGACGATTCCTCGGTCACCGCCGTCCGCGTCGATGATGCCGCGGGCGGCGGTGCCCCACCGTCACAACAGCCCTCGCAGGAACCTCTGGTGGGCTCACGGCCGGTGAAAGTCACCATTCCCACCATCTTCATCGAGGCCCCGATCACCGGTCTCGGCCTCGACAAGAAGGGCCGGCTCGGCACCCCGCCGCTGAACAAGCCGATGCAGGTGGGCTGGTACCGCAACGGTCCCTCGCCCGGTGACGCGGGTACTGCCCTGCTCGTCGGGCACCGCGACACCCGCACGGGACCGGCGATCTTCCTCAACCTCAACGTGCTGCGCAAAGGTGCCAAGGTGAAGGTCAACCGGGCCGACCGACGCGTCGCGGTCTTCACCGTCGACGAGGTGAAGACGTACACGAAGGACAAGTTCCCGGACGACAAGGTGTACGGGTCCACAGCTCGTCCGGAACTCAGACTCATGACGTGCGGTGGACGTTTCAATGCAAAGAGCGGCTACTCGGCCAACGTCGTCGTCTTCGCGCACCTGACCTCAATGAAAAAGCTAGGGGTCTAGCGCCCGGCGGAAGGGGCTGGTTCCTCGGCAAGCTGCCGAGGAACCAGCCCCTTCGGGGGTGCCGATGGGCTGACCTGACGTCAGCTCCCGGCGGCCACCGACTCCCGGCGGTCACTCCTGCCCAAGGTGTCCTCCAGCCAGTCGAAGACGACCTCACAGTGCTGCTGGGGAGCCATCGGCGAGCAGTGCAACTGGGCGCCGGTCGCCGCCCGCATCAGCCGGAACTCCTTGCGGGAGCGCAGCAGCTCGAAGAACGCGCGCGGCTGACCCGGGTAGAAGGTCTCGTCCTCGTAGTCGAGAACCAGGGTGGGGCACTCGATACGGCGTACGACCCCGGTGATGTCGAGCGCCATGATCCGCTGCGCCGGGGTCCAGAAGTCGGTGAAGAGCTGCCCCTGCCGGGCCGCGAGCATTGCGGGGATCGAGAAGGGCTCGATCCGCTTCTTGATCACGAACTGCTCGGACGGCGTCAGTTGGGGAGCGACCTCCTCGTTCCAGATGCGGTTGGTCTCCTCCTTGTCGGGAGTCACGATGGCCCGGAGTTCCTCCGGGAAGCCCAGCCACGGCGAGAGACAGCCCGGCAATGCGGCCAGTGCGGCGATCCGGTGCTCGAACGCCGCGGCGCGGGGCGCGAGGTTGCCGCCCATGGAGAGGCCGGTCAGCGCGATCCGGCGGGCGTCGACGTCCTTGCGACGCTCCAGCCAGTCCACGAGCGGCGAAACCACCTGCTCCCAGCGCGGGCTGAAGACTTGCTGGTCGATGAAGAGCAACTGGCCCTGGCCCGGGCCGTCGTAGACGAGGGCGTTCCAGCCGCGGGCGAGCGCGGCGGAGACCCCGTAGGTCCACATGTCGACGTTCGGACCGTCGCTGCCGTTGGTGAGGATGACGGTCGGCCGAGGCTTGTCGGAGTCGTCGGGGCGGAAGAACCAGACGGGGATCGAGACCCCGCCCCGGTACGGGACGTGGTCGGTGATCGCCGCGGGCGTGCACAGCCGGGCGAAGGTGTCCCACGCCCGGCGTCCCGCGAGGTAGAGCTTCTTCTCGTCACCGGGGGTGTCCGAGCCGAGTACGAAGAAGAGCGCCTGGCCGAAGTACTGGGCGCCGCGCAGCGAGCGGGCACGACGTGTCTGCCGGTGCCGCGAGGCGGTAGCCGTCAACCGCTCGCCCCAGCGGCGGAACTCGGCCGTGTAGGTCTGCTCGTTCGCCCCGGCGGCATTGATGGCGTTGACGGCGGTGAGCACCTCGCCGACCTCGGACGAACCGAATCCGGCGCCGCCGAGCGCGAGCAGCGCGTTGAAGTTCAGCCCTGGGTCCGTGAACAACTGCATGGCACCGGGCGTCGGTGACGCGTCAGGACCCGGGGGCGGGGCGGAAGCGTGGGCGCCACGCCCCGTGACGGACGCGGGTGACGAGTTCGCCGAGGCGGTCGACGCCGCCGACAGCACGACTGCCCCCGCCCCGGCGGCGAGCCCGGCGAGCGCGCCGCGTCGGGTGGGTGCCTGCGCACGGTCTGTGGGTGTGTTCGTCATGCGCCCGAACGTAGGAGCAGGCTCCACCCCTGGCCCACCCGCCACTCCCGACGGTCCTCCGAACGGCCCCTCTTCGGCGGTACGGGGACGGCCTCATCCTGCGACGGGACGGGAACGTCGGCGGCAGCCCGGACGCCGGCACGGACACGGCCGGTGCGAAGAGGCCGGTCCGGCGGGAGCCTCAGAAACGTGGTGCGGTCCGCGGTAGCGCCCAATCCGGCCGCATTGATCTCAAACGCGCTGGCGTTCGGCCCGCTGCCGGATCAGCTCTTCGACCGCGGTGGGCAAGGTGGTTTCGAAGTCGATGAGCTTCGCCCAGGTCGGGGTGACGACGATCCGGACCATGCCGTCGTAGAGCGAGCGGACCTCGGCCTCCCACTCGATGCGCTGCTCGGGTGTCATCTCGTAGCTGCCGTTCATCTGGAGATACTCGTCCGGGATGCCGTCGACGACGTCCAGCTCGGCCTGCCCGCGGATGAGAAGGATCTTCGGCGGGTGGACCTCGGTGTCGATGGTCAGGGCAACCGCCGGGTTCTCGCGCAGTGCGGGCAGTTTCGGGGCGTTCTTCGATGTGCACAGGACGACCTCCGAGCCGTTCCAGGTGAACGCGATCGGGATACTGCGCGGTGTGCCGTCCTGGGCGACGTAGGCCAGGCGGGTCAGGTCGCGGGCCAGCAGCTCCTGGCTGATCGGTCGGTTCAGGATCTCGGTGATCTCGGTCGGCTGCATGGTGATCGTTCCTTCGTCGTGGTTGTCGAGCGCGTGTCGGTGGCCGCTCGTGTCCCTGGGACGGAACCGGCCGGACGTTCTCGACATCCGAGGCGCACGAATTCTCAGAGCCCTTCTGGAAACAGCCTGAGGCCACCGGAGTGACTCAGCGCATGCCCGCAAGCGCACAACGCCACGAGCGTCCCGCAGGTTCGGGGAAGCGAATCCGATTCAAGTCCGGGGCGAGGGGCAGGCGGGTCGTTGAGTGGCTCTACGAAAGGACCGACATGAGTGCCGGAGAAAAGGCCAAGGCCAAGGCTGAGCAGGGCGTCGGTAAGGCTGTGCGGAAGGCGGCCCACGCGTTGGGCAACGAGACCACCGCGGCCAAGGGCGGCGCGCTGGAGGCCCGCGGCAAGGCCCGTGAGGCCAAGGAGAAGTCGAAGGACACCTTCAAGCACTGAGTGCGCGCCGGCCGGAGAGCCGGTACGTCGCGAGGCCCCGGCAGAGGTCAAGAGCCGGGGCCTCGCCCCGTGCCGCTGGTCGTCTCGCCGGCACGCCGCTGTCGCGATGAAGGATGCCCGTCCGTCGGTGGGCTACTGCTTCGGGCCGTCGTCCCGCCCCTCAACGGTGCGTCGTACCGCGGCTCCTTCGTCTTCGACCAGTCCGGCCGGGTCGGGCAGGTCGAGAGTCGCCCCGCAGTGCTCGCACAGCGTGCCGTTCCCGGCGGGTGTGCCGCATGCCTTGCAGAATCGCTCGGTACGCCGGTCGCCCGTACTTCCTGTCATGACATCTCCACAGCTCGGGGGTGATGTGGCGCCGAGTACCCGGGGCCGGCTCGTCCATGTTCAGCCGAGCAGAGCGCCCGGGCCGGTCCAGGACTCCTCCGTGCCGCGCGCGTGCACGGCCACCGACGGACCAGTGGAGCGCTATCCCTCCGCTGCCCAGCCGTCCTCCCGCACCCGCGCGGCGAGGTCGATCTTGGTGTAGGTGGGGCGTCCGGCCTGCTGGTACTTTTCCTTCACGCGGTCCAGGTAGTACTTGGCGGTGTGCGGGCTGACACCGGCGCGGCGGGCCGTGGCCTTGAGCGTGAGGCCCGAGGCGTATCCGAGGAGCACTTCGCGCTCCTTGGGCGACAGTCCGGGCCGGTCGGGACCGGTGTCGTGCGCCCAGGCGAAGGCCAGTTCCGCCGAGTGCGCCGTCTCGCCTCGCGCCACCTGCTCGATCGCTTTGACGAGCGTCGGCAGATCGTGGTTCTTGGTCAGATAGCCGTCGGCGCCCGCGGCGATCGCGGCGATGATCCGCCGGCGGTCCGCCACGGTGCTGATGACCAGCACACGGCTGTCCGCCGCCCGCAGCCGCCGGATGTTCTCCGGAGGCTGTGAGTTGTCGCCGAGCACCAGGTCCAGGAGCACCACGTCGTAGGGCAACGTCTCCGCCCGCGTTCCGGCGAAGAGGCCGTCGACCGTGCACTCCGCCGCTGCCAGACGTACGTTCGCGACTCCGTCGAGCCAGACCCGCAGTCCGTCGAGGAGCATCCGGTCGTCGTCCACCACAGCGACGGTGATCACGCGGGCCATCGCAGTTCGATGCGGGTGCCCTCGCCGGGTGCGCTGTCGACGACCGCTGCGCCGCCCGCCTCGGACATCCGCAGGTGCACCGAGGAGCGCAGTCCGAGCCCTCTGGCCACGGTGTCCGGCTCGAAGCCGACACCTTGGTCGACGACCGTCACCACCACCCGTTCGCCACCGCCCTCGCCGACGACGGTGACACAGGCCTGCCCCGTCCCCGCGTGACGCTGCACGTTGTTCAACGCCTCGGTCGTCGCGTCCGCGAGAGCCTCGGCCGCGTGCGCCGGTATCTCGGGCAGGTTGTCGTACTGGGCGCTCACCCGCAGTCCCAGGTTCTCCGACGACCGTACGGCCCGTTCCATCGCCGCCGCCGTACTCGGTGCTCTCTCCTCCTCGGCGTGCTGCTGGATCAGCCGGCGGAGGTAGGCGGCTTCCCGGGCGCAGCGTTCCCGTACGGGCGGTGCGTCGGCGTCGGCGTGACCGCGGGCGATCGCGGTCAGCGTCGCCAACACGGTGTCGTGCAGGGCGCGGTGGTGTGCGATCCGCTCGGCATAACGCGCCCGGCCGGCCTCGGCGGCGACGGCCTGGGCGGTCGCCGCGTCCAGGGCGTGGCCCTGTCGGCGCAGGTACCACCAGAAGACCCGGGCCAGGACGGCCGACGAGGCGATCGCGTTGAGGTGTGCGGCGATCACGGCGATGTCCGCGCCGGTCGCCCAGTACCCGGCGGCGTGGGTCACCGCCAGCGCCCCGACCGCGCCGGCCACCGCGGCCGGGCGCACAAAGGCAACCGCCGCCATCGCGCTGGCCGAACCGCCGAGCAGCATCACCCAGGCGACGTCCTCCGTGCGGTGCGTGCCGCCCGCGTACACCACGAACGGCAGGACGCAACCCACGACGAGGACGTCGACCAACGGGGGCCAGGTGCCGAACCAGCCACGGGACCGGGCCGTGGCGAAGACCAGCACGCTCACGGTGAGGGCAAGCGTCAGCGCCGCCCATGCCACGGGGCTCGCCCGGTGATGCTGCACGACGGCGAGTACGCCGACCGCCAAGTGGCTGGCCCGGTACAGACCGGTGGCCAGAACCATGAATGTCTGGGCCCGTTGGAGGCCCGACCCCACTCTCACCGCATGCCTCCCCAGCGCACGCAACCCCCCTGAACCGGCGGTACAGCCGGACGACGAGAACCGTTAGGTTTCGGGGCGTTCCGGCACCGGACACGACGAGCCATCACACCACTACGTCGGGTCGCGGCGCCCATCGCAATCCGGGCAAAGAAGGAGTCACAGTGGCTCGAAGTGTGCACCGCGGAGGGATACTCGCGGTCCTGGCATCACTGCTTGTTCTGCTGATCCCCGGCAGCGCGAGTGCTGCCGATCCGCCGATCCGCTACACGTCGTGGATCAACAACGCCGCCATCTACGAGATGCGGGCCTCGTACTCGTGGCAGTGCATGGACGTGCGGGGCGAGTCGCAGAACCCGGGCGCCGTCATCCAGCGCTTCGACTGCAAGGGCCGGCTGCACCAGCGTTTCTACTTCATGCCGTCGGGCACTCCCGGCCTCTTCTTCATCGGGGTGTACGGCAAGTACTGCATCGGCGCGCAGAACGCCTCGACCGCCGACAACACACCGATCGTCCTGGGGCACTGTCAGGGGCCCGGCCAGCACTTCCGCTGGGTCGACCGCGGCAGCGACCACTGGGAGATCGTCGAGGCGGCCAGTGGCAAGTGCCTCCACGACACCGGTAGGCGCAGCGCGATCCAGCTCCGGGCGTGCGGCAACATCACCGAGCCGTACCCGAGTCTGTGGACACCCCGATACGACGGTCAGTACAACTACACCAGCGTCTGGGGCTGAGCGCTCCTGCCGAAGAAGGGCCGCGCCGGGTATGGTCCGGCGCGGCCCTCCTTCGTGCTCCGATGCCCTGCGGGGCGGTGCGGTCAGCCCGTTCTGTTGATGACGAACTGCGACCCGGGCTCGACGAGAATGTCGCCGTCGGCCGAGTTGGTGATCGTCACGTTCGTCAGGGTCGCACTGCCCCGGGCACCGCTCATCGCGAGGATGCCGGAGCCGTTGTTGGACTTGTCGATCCTCACGTTGGTGATCTTGACGTTGGGCATCTCGCCGCCGCCCGTCTTGAACTGGATTCCGTCGTAGGTGGAGTCGTGGATGTCCGTGTCACGGATGGTGACACCTGGGATGCCCTGCCCCTGCGCGAAGAGGGTGATCGCACCGAACTCCTGGTCCTCGTTCCAGAACGCGCCGCCCGTGCGGTACAGGGCGTTGTTGGCGATGAGGGTCTGGCCGGTGAAGGGCAGCGGGTCGTGGTCGGTGGCGAGCATGATGCCGGGGTAGTTCATGGTGTCGGCGATGATGTTGTTCTCGATGGTGTTGCCGTATCCGCCGTAGACGGCGATGCCGTTGGCGCGCCAGGGCAGCTGGATCGTGTTGTTGCGGAAGTGGTTGTCGTGTCCGATGTCGACCGAGGTGTCCTTGACGTATTTACTGGCCCACACCGCGAGGGCGTCGTCACCGTTGTTGCGGAAGGACGAGTTGTAGACGGTCGAGTTGCGGGTGCCGTTGGCGAAGTTGATGCCGTCGGCGTACGTGTTGCGTATCCGCATACCGCTGAACTCGACGCCGTCGCCCGGCCCCCACAGTTCTGGGATGTTGGAGTAGTCCCGGCCGGCCCAGACACCGACGTTGGCGTGCTCGATCCACACGTTGGTGATCTTGGTGTCCTTGCCGAACCGGCCGTTGAGACCGACGCCGCCCTCGTGGTTGCCGTCGCCGCCCCGGATGGTGCCCGAACCGAAGATGGCGATGTCCGAGATCTTGGTGTTGTGGTCGATGTCGAAGCCGAAGTTGCCTTCGTGCGGGTGGTTGATCCCGCCCGCCTGGTGCGGTGGGGTCAGGGTGTACAGCTGGGAGTGCCACATGCCCGCGCCGCGGATGGTGACGTCCCGGATGCCCACCTGGTTGTGTGTGCCCCGGTTCAACGGGTCGTCGGTGAGGATCTTCTGCTCCTGGCGCCACTGGCCCACCGGGATCCACACGCAGCCGATGTCACCCTGCTGGTCCGCGGTCACCGCGCGCTGGATGGCGTCGGTGTCGTCGAGGCCGTCGTTCGGTACGGCACCGTAGTTCGTGATCGACGTGCAGCCGGCCGGCTGGGCGCTCGGCGGCGCCACCTGCTCGAGGTCGACCAGGTCGATGATGTAGAACGAGGCCGTGTCACCGGCGTCGCGCTGGAGGCGGAACGTCGTGCCGGCCGGATAGCTCTGCGACAACAGCGCGTGGGACTCGTCGAACAGGCGCCGGGCATCGGTCCCAGGCGTGTTGGTCAGGCCCTCAGGGTCGTCGGTCCTTCCGTACAGCCAACTGTGCTTGGAGGACAGGGTGAGCTTGCGGCTGAAGGTGTCGTTGACGTAGAGGCTGATCGTCGCCTCCGCGCCGCCGCCCGAGGGCGCATCGGGGATCGAGTTGCGCACGACAATCGAGTTGGCGGCGTTGGCCGAGGTGAACTCGACGAAATGCCCCGTGGTGGTGAGCCTCACCGACTGGCGTCCGGAGGACTCGGTGGCGAAGTTGGTGTGCCCGAAGGTCCGCTTGGCGTCGGTGGTGAGGAGTGTGCCCTGGTAGCGGGCTGCTTCGGCTTCGTACTCGGTGTAGGGCACCGCGGCACCGCGTCCGACGACAAGGGAGCGCGCGAGGACGTTGTTGTTCTCGTTGGTCTCCGCGACGGTGTTCGTCGCGTCGGCCGTCGCGATGAGGGTGACACCACCGCTCGCCGCGGTCCACGTGCCGTTGATCGGTACGGTGACGCTCGCCCCTGCGGCGATCGCTCCCGCCATTCCGTTCAGGGTGGTGCTTCCGGCGGCGAGGCGTGTGACGGTCCCGGCCGCGACAGCGCTTGTGCCGCGGTTGTCCACCGTGACGGTGAAGGAGACCTGCGCGCCCACCGCCGGAGCGGCCGGGTTGGGGGTGATCGCGGTGACGGTGAGGTCCGGCCCGGGGCTCTGCCCGACGACCAGCTTCGAGGACGCGGTGCGGCTGTTGTTCGTGTCGTCCTGCTCGACGACGGTTCCCGCCGGGTCGACCACGGCGGACACGGTGTAGCTGCCCATGGCGCGCTTGCCGACGGGAACCTTGACGATCGCGGAGGCGCCCGCTGCGAGCGTGCCCACCTGCGCCGAACCGGCTGCCGCGCCTTCGAGGCTCACGTTCACCGACGTGGCGGGGGACGCGGCGCTTCCGGCGTTGCGGACCGTCGCGCTGACCTCGACGGCGTCCGTCTCGGACGGTGAGGCGGGGGCCCAGGTCAGATCGGTGATCGTCAGGTCCGGGTTGGGAGCCGCGGCCCCGATCACCTGGAACTCGGCGACCTGTGCGCCGAAGCCACTGGAGTTGGAGAAGATTTTCAGCTGTACGTCGGAGTAGCGGCCGGTCACCGGGATGGTGACGCTGTTGCCGCCGGAGGACGGGGAGAACGCGTAGTCGGCGCGCCCCTTCAGTGAGGTGAAGCCGGAAGCCGACTGTTCACGCCCGAGCACCTCGATGGCCTGGGTCCGCGGGCCCCATGCCTGGTCCGGGTTGAGTTTGACGACGACCGCCTCGACATCGGCGTTGGCGCCGAGCTTCACCGTGAGGGTCGACGGGAAGCCGGAGGACTCCCAGTAGGTCGCCGGGCTGTCGTCGTTCGCATTGGACGCGACATAGGTCTGGGTGAACGACGACGCCTCGATCGGCTTGTTGCGGGCGAGGTTGGAACCGTTGACGGGCGGCTCGCCCGGCCCGTCGTCCTCGCCGTAGACCTCCAGTTCGGACAACTGGGCGGCGTTCCAGCCGCTGTTGGCCGACACCTGCACGCGCACGTACCGGACCGTGGTCGCCGTGACGGGGATGCTGACGGTGTTCGCCCCGGCCGGATCGAAGGCACGCGCGCCGGAAGCGGACAGCGGTGCGAACGATGATCCGTCGGTGCTTCCCGACACGCTCAGGGTCTGATTGCGGGCTTCCCAGGTCGACGGCAGCTTGAGCGCCACCCGGGTGATCTCCGCGTTCGCGCCGAGGTCGACCTGCACCCATTGTGGCAGCGCGCCGGCGGGCCCTTCCCAGTACGACGCCTGGCTTCCGTCGGTGACGTTGCCGGCCGGGTAGTTGCCGTGACTGCCGCCTGCACGGGCGGACTTGCCGAGGGCCAGATTGGGCCCTTCCGCGGCGTAGGCGGGAGCGGGCAGCAGCCCGACGGCTATCAGGCCCGCCAGCACCATGCCGACGATCACTCGCCAGCCTTGGTGTCTCAGTTTCATGGTGTCCTCTTGTTTCGTGATCCGGTGTCCGGGCGCGCGGCTCGGCGCCCGCAGGTGGCGCCGTTCGAGGCGTTGGGGCAGGGCGACTTGCATGACGGACCGGTGCGCCGAGGGGACGGCGACCACGTGCCTCGCCAGGTACCTGACATGCAGAAGGCGAGGCAGTTGAGAGGTTCTCTAGAACTTTTGAGTGAATCAGTCAAAATTTTGCAGCGACAGGGTGACAGGTTTCTACCAGGTGGCCACTTTGTCAACGGCGCTGACACGCAAGCGAGTTGGTAACAGCAGTTTCGGCAGGTCGGCGGGACGGCGCTGATGGCGAGGAAGCGGTGCCCGCAGGGCCGAACTCTTGAACTCTCAAGAACTTCTCGCATAGCATGCCGAAACTTCACGAGCAGGCCGGACAGCAGTACCACCTGCCCGCTCGTGTTCGACCCCCCACTGGAGATCCCTTGTCATGCACTTATCGGACGAGCATGCATGTGCGCCCCCCACCGTCCTGTTCGACGATCAGGCACTCGCCGCGTTCCTGATCGCCGCTGTCGATCAGTACAACCACATCACTCCCCAATCGCCCCTGCCCTGCTTCGCACTCCTCGTGGGCACGGCGGACGAGTCCGTGATACATGCTCAGCACGTCGTGTTCGCCGCCAATGCGCGGACTCGTGACCCGGCAGCACGTCGGGAGTTCGCCGAGTCGATCGTGCCCACCTACGGGCCCGCCTACGAGAACGAGACTCGGGGGTGGTGGGTCGACTCCCGCGACCTTCTGCGCGCCTCACAGGAAGCGGAAGCGGCCGGCCTGGAGCTGTTGGGATCGATACACATGCATCCTGACTGGCACCGCATCGGTCCCCCACGCGAGCGCACCGTGGTCCTCAGCGAGCACCCCACGGAGATGGATCAGTACGTCTTCACATCGACGGCATGGCCACTCAACGTCATCTGCTATCTCGAACGCCGGGGTGGGGTGATGTACCACGCGCTCGGCGCCTGGGCGCCGCCTCCGCTCGGTCAACCCGAGTCCGGCTGTCGTGAACTGCCCCTGCTGGTAAGCACCGTGTTTCGCGAGATGGAGGCAACGGCTTGACCGCTCCGACGAACGACGACCGCATCAGAACGCTGTGGGTCGCCATGGCCGAGCACTGGGCCCAGGGTGATGCCGTCCGATTCGCTGCCAACTTCTCGCAGGACTGCGACTTCACCACGGTCAGAGGTGACAAACCATCAGGTCGCGCCGGTATAGCGGCAGGGCATGAAGCTCTCTTCCGCACCGTCTACCGGGGCTCCACTCTCACCGCTCGCGTCCGAGACATCCGCTACCTTCGCGACGACATCGCCGCCGTGAACGCCGAGTCCGAAATCACTGGTCCCGACGGGACGGTTCTGGCCAGGACCCACGCTCTTGCGGTGCTGGAGTTCGATGCCGGCGCAGAGCGGTGGAGCATCACGGCATTCCACAACATGGTGCCACTGTCCACCATCGACACACCCAGGGCGTAGGTCCTCGCTCCCACCACCAACCCCCCACGAAGAAGGGCACATTCATGGGCAAGCCCGCGCTACGCCATCTGGCGATCGTCGTCCGCAACCCCGAAGCGCTCGCCACGTTCTACTCCGACGTTTTCGACATGACCGTCTTCCACCGGGACCCGGACGGCAGTTGCTTCCTCAGCGATGGCTACTTCTCGCTCGCACTGCTCAGTCATCAACTTGACGGCGATACCCCTGTGGGCATGAACCACTTCGGGTTCCATGTCGAGGACACGGCCGAGATGTCGGAACGTCTGGAATCGGCAGGTGCTCTCAAACCCGCGGAACGGCACACCACCCGCCCGTTCGCCGAGTACCGCGCCATGGACCCGGAAGGCAACTGGTTCGACCTGTCCGCGCACGGTTTCGGCGGTCCGGCGACCCCCGAGGAGACGTCACCCGACGACTGATTTTCCGGCCTCCGCCGAAACCCTTGCGTCCGAGGAGCCGCGGGCAGTGACCCGCGGCTCCTCGCGCGCGGTTGTGTGGATGGACTGCTCGCCTTGCCGTCGCTGTGCGCGTGGTTCAGTTCTTGCGGCGTGCGGCCCAGACGGTGCGTTCGGTGCGCACCACCAGGTCGGTGCGACGCAGGATGCTGTGGCGACTGCCGGTGTCCAGGAGTCGGTCGAGAGCAGCGAGGTCGTCGGGCACGAGCGCTTCAGCGGCGACACCGCGGATGCGTTGCAGGGAGCCCAGGGCGTAGCGGCCGACCGCCTCGGTGGGGGAGTCCTCGATGTTCACCGCGATGGTGCGTTCGGCTGCGACGGTGAATCCGGCTTCGGTCAGCATCGGTCCCCAGTCGGCACCACGGTGGGGTACGTGCTCGGCGTGGAAGCGGTCGGTCGCGGCATGGCAGCGGTCTTCCAGGCCGGGACGCTCCTCGGGTGCGCTTTCCGGCATGAAGCGGGGGAAGCCTGCCAGTTCGACGACGGCGAACAGACCGCCGGGCGCCAGCAGGTCATGGACGTGGCGCAGGGCGCTGTCGGGGTCGGCCATGTGGTGCATCGAGGCGGAGGCCCACACGAGATCGGGCGTGCCGAGGCGGGGCCAGGCGGTGGCGTCGAGGTCGGCCAGAACGGTGCGCACGCGTTCCTGCACTCCCTCGGTGCGCGCCCTCGCGTTCAGGCGGTGAAGGTGGTCGGCCGAGGAGTCGACGGCGGTGATATGTGCCTCGGGGAAGCGGTCGAGCAGGGCGAAGGTGCCGGTTCCCGTTCCACAGCCCAGGTCCACGATCTCGTGCGGTGCGGCATCGAGGGGCAGCCATGCCGTGATCGCGGCGATGTGCTCGGCGAGGACTTCCGCGTCCAGGTCGAGGATCTCTGCTTGCCCCCCGGAGTCGGCGACGTGCTGATGGCCGTGGTGCGCACCGTGGTGGTGGGTGTGTGCTTCTGTGTGGCTCATGCCTCCACGCTAGAGCGCCATTGCGCGCATGGCACGATCTCTTGCTGTATTGGCAAGGGGATGGTCGGCTGACGTGCCGCACACGCAACGGCATGCGGGCAGGTCACGTACAGGAGCCGTCCGATGCGTAGTCACTGCCGGTGCCCTTGCTGCCGCTGTCGCGCTGGTGTCCGCGTCGGGCGTCACGGTCGAAGATGCCCAGGATCTCGCACGGGCCGCCCTCGGTGCCGATGGCGTGGGGGAGCATCGTGGGGAACTCCGCGGCCTGGTTGGTCTCGATGCGGAAGCGGCGGTGGCCCAGCATGAGAATCGCGGTGCCGGAGAGGACGACGAGCCATTCGCGGCCGGGGTGGGCGCGCATGCGCGAGGGGTTGTCGGGGGGTGGCTCGGTCAGACGCTGACGCATGACGCTCATGCCGGGCTCCGCCTTGATGGGCCAGCGCATCAGCCGGTGGGCACTGTCGATCATCGGGTTGGTGACGACATCGTCGGAGGCGGTCTCCACCAGCTGGTCCAGAGAGGTGTCCAGGGCGCGGGCGAGGATGACCAGCTGATCGAGCGCGAGCCGGCGCTGACCGTTCTCGATACGGCTGAGGGTGGACTGGCTGACGCTCGCGCGGGTGGCGAGTTCCTCCAGGGACCAGCCCTGTGCCACGCGCAGAGCCCGGATCCGTTTGCGTACCAGGCTGTCCAGTTCACCATCGCTTTGCGTCATGGGCAACATCGTATGCTCTTGGTGCAAACCGGGGTCAGGTCCACCGACCGCATCAGCGAAGCCGCCCCGCCCGGCGTGTACACGCGTTGAGCAGTCTCACGCCACGGTTTCCGCACCGCTGAGTGGGACGACGCGAGCCGTGGCACTGGCTGTTGCGATCACGATGTCGTCCGCGTCGGTGAGCGAAGCTTCGAGGTGGGCGATGTCGCCCACGCGATGCACCACGCGGCCGTTCCCGAAGAGCCGTCCGGGGCGGACCGGGCGGAGGAAGGACCCCTTGAACTCCAGAGTTGACTGGAACTGGTCGGGCTGGAGGGTGGCGAGAAGAGCAGGGCCGACCGTGTCGTAGAGCATCGCCGCGAGAAAGGCCCCCAGGACGTTGCCAGTTGGATTGGTGAAGTCCTCGGTTGCGTGGAACGCCAGACGAATCGTGCCGTTGTCGACGTCCGCGTCGATGAATTCCCACCCCAGAGTGGCCGCTGCACGCGGCATCGGCGAGCGCCCGTTCACTCCATCCCAGAACGGGCCGGATCGTTCGCTCATCACATCTCCCTGGGCTGCGGCTGTCCGGTGCCGTCCGTCCTTTCCCGCTGGGTTCCTTCGCCTGTCGCTCACCCGCGTCGGCTCACCCGGTCGGACCCGGCTGTGTACTCGCGGACGACGCCCGGGCGGTGTGCACCCGGATAGCGACGACGGGCCGGGACGATCACGAAGGGATGAATACGTGCAGAGGGCACCCCGTCGCCTCCGGGTGCCGGGCACGCTGCCGATGTGCACAAAGAAGGAGACAGGGCTGTTCCCCGACAGCGGACCACGGAGCCGGAACGTCACCGGCGACCCACTCAACGGCCCCCCGCCCCCCGTCGCGGCGGACCGGGCGACCGTGTCGGCACTGTCGAGGCCCGCATCCGCTACTGGTTCGACACCACGCTGGCCCGCGGCACTTCCGCACTCGTCGGGTGGCTCGCCCTCGCCTGTCTGGCGGTGGTGGTTCCCGTCAGCGCGGTCCTCGTCTGGACGGACCAGCGCGCACCGGTGGCCACGGGATCGAAGATCGTCGCGGTGTGGCGCAGCACGGGCCAGACCATGCGGCTGGGTGGCGAGGTGGGGCCGCCGCTGCGGGTCGCCCTGTCGGTGCTGCTGGCCCTCATCGCCCTCTTCTACGTCTCCACCCTGGTCAGCCTCATCACCGCGGGCATGACCGACCGGCTGATCGCCCTGCGCCGCGGCCACTCCACGGTGCTGGAGAGCGGTCACACCGTGGTTCTCGGCTGGTCGGAGCAGATGCAGACGGTCGTCTCCGAACTGGTCGCCGCGAACGCATGGCGCCGCCAAAGCATCGTCGTGGTCCTCGCCGACCGCGACCCCGCCGAGATGGAGGACATCCTCCGGTCGGACATCGGGGACACAGGCCGTACCCGGCTCGTCATCCGCAGCGGACGCCCCACCGACCCCGCCGCCCTGGCCCGGGTCAGTCCCGCGACCGCCGACGCCGTGGTGGTCCTCCCGCGCGACGACCCCGCCGAGGACGCCGAGATCGTCAAGACCCTTCTGTCGCTGCGTGCCGTCGTCGGCCAAGAGCGCGACCTGCCGGTCGTTGCGGCCGTACGCGACGACCGCTACCTCGCCGCGGCCCGCCTCGCCGGCGGACCAGGAGCCACCGTCTGGAGATCGACGACGTTTCCGCCCGTCTGCTCGTGCAGTGCGTCCGCCGCCCCGGCCTCTCCCTCGTCCACCAGGAACTCCTGGACTACGCGGGCGACGAGCTGCACACCGTGCAGAGCCCGGCGTTGACCGGCCGGACGTTCAGGGAAGCGGCCGCGGCCTGCCCCGTATCGAGCGCCGTCGGCGTCGTCCACGCGGACGGCAGCCTCAGCCTCGACCCGCCGGCCGCGCTCACGCTGACTGATGGCGACGGCTTGGTCGTCATTGCACGCGACAGGGAATCCACGCACCTGGCACCGGTCGCCGCCCCCTACGATCCGACGGTCCTCGCCGACGAACCCCCGCCGCGGGTACAGGTACCCGAGCGCCTGCTGCTCCTCGGCTGGAACCGCAGGGCCCGCCGGATCGTCGACCAGCTCGCCCGGTCCGCGCCGCCGGGTTCGTCCCTCGACGTCGTGGCCGAGCGCAAGGCCGCGACGGTGGCAGGGCTGCGCGCTGCCGACCGGGCGGTCGGGGACGCCCTCACGGTCGTCCACCGGCCGAGCGACCCCACCCTGCGAGAGACCGTTGAGGAACTCGACCTGGCCGACTACCACGGAGTGATCGTCCTCGGACCGGATCGCCGCCGCTCCGGGCAGGACGACCCCGACGACCGCACCCTCGTCACCCTGCTCCATCTCCGGGCCCGGGAGCGCGACACCGGCGTGCGGGTGCCCGTCGTCACGGAGTTGACCGATGACCGCAACCGGCTCATCGCCCCGGTCGCTCCGGGCGCCGACTTCGTTGTCAGCGGCAAGCTGATCGGTCTGCTCATGACACAGATCTCGCAGAACCCCCGACTGGCCTCCGTGTTCGAGGAGTTGTTCGCACCTGGCGGCAACACGATCCACCTCCTTGCGGCCGGGGACTTCGTCCGGCCGGGCCACCGGGCCTCGTTCGCCACCGTGGCCGAGGCGGCTTCCCGACGGGGCGTGTGCGCGATCGGGTACCGCTCGGCCGCACGGGATGGGGAGCCCCCGCATCACGGCGTGCGCATCAACCCGCCGAAGGCGTACGCCAGATGCTGGGATGACGCCGACGAGGTGATCGTCGTCGCCCCCGCCCCGGCGGCCCCTGCCGCCGCGCTGGACGCGGCGCAACGCGACACCGAGTGAGACGGTCGCCGCCCTTCCGTCCGGCGGTTGCCGCCGTCCCGATGGGAGATGCGGAGGCTACGTACAGCTGTGGAAGATGCGGCACACCCAGCGCACCGTCAGCGACTGATCGTGCCGCTGGAGCGCGGGAGTCAGGGAGACGCCCCCGTGGGATCGTCCCCCGTGGGATCGGAGTGGCATTGACATGGCACCGATAGGAGAGGAGGCTGAAATATACCCTTTCGCCCGATAAGCGATAATAGTCGGAGGTGTATGAGGGTGCGCCAAAAGATCATTGCCGCAGTCTCCGCAGGAGTTGCAGGCCTCGCGCTCGCAGTCATACCCGCAACCGGTGCGTTCGCTTCGAGCGACGCAAGTGGCGGCAACTACGGATGCTCCGATGGGAGGGGCTGGGGCGACCGTGGGAACAATTGCAACTACTACGACAACCGGTACGACAGGAACTTCAACAACTCGGTGATCTTCATCGTGCTGTGAGCCTCATGATCAAGGTAGCCGTGGGTCGAGGCCCCTGATCGGACGGTCGGCAGTCCGGCGGACGTGAACGTGGGCGCTGCGATGGTGGCGGACCCTGCACGCGACAACCGGCCACACCGCTCCGACAGGGGCGTTCGTCTGTGATGCGGCGAATCCGTGGCCGAGAGGGCCGCACGGTGCGCCGGAGCGGGTGGAGAGCTACCTACCTGGCTCGGTTGTGGCCAGGGCGATCACCGGCCGGGAACGGGTGGTCCCCGGCCGGGCCGCGGCTCAGAGAATCTCTCCGAGGAAGCCATCGTCCTTGCCGCCGGGGACCGGGTTCTTCGTCATGCAACTCATCTCCACCGCTGAGGTGTTGGGCTACGCGTCGTACGTGACGGTGGTCATCATGCCGGACTCCGAGTGGTAGATGTTGTGGCAGTGGAGCATCCAGTCGCCGGGGTTGTCGGCGTCGAAGTCGAGGACGAGTTTGTTGTGAGGCAGCACGGTGGCCGTGTCCTTGCGGGCGCCGTGCGAGTCGATGCCGGCGAGGGCATAGGTGTGGCCGTGCAGATGGACGGGGTGCCACATGTCGGTGGCGTTGACGACGACCAGCCGTACACGTTCGCCGCGTTCGACGCGGTGGACGCGGTCGGGTGAGTAGGGGCGGTGGTCGATGCCCCAGTCGTAGTTCTCCATACCACCGGTGAGGGTGACTCTGACGATCCGGTCGGGTCGGCGCCGGTCGAGTTCGACGGATTCGTGCGGCCTGAGTTCGCGTGCCGACGGCAGGACGCTGCGCCGTAGTTCGGCGGGCCGGGTGCCGGGGCCGGGAAGTGCACCGCTTGCCGTGCGCAGGACGGCCATGGCGGCGCCGTTCTTGCCTTCGGCGAGTGCGGTGAGCGGGAAGACGCCGTCCTTGGCGGTGATGAGTACGTCGTAGCGTTCGCCCATACCGATGAGTAGAGAGTCGGTCCGGTGGTGGCGCACGGGGAAGCCGTCGCTGTGGGTGACTGTCATCCGGTGTCCGCCGAGGGCCACACGGAACGGGGTCTCCGCGCCGGCGTTGATGATGCGCAGCCGGATCCGGTCGCCGGCTTTGGCCCGGAACTGGGTCGGGTCGTCGGGTGTGCGTCCGTTGATCAGGTAGTGCGGGTAGGCGACGTCTCCGGCGTGGCCGCCGAGCAGCGGGCTGCTGGCAGCGGTCATCAGTCGGCCGGGGCCTCTGCTCGGCCTCGGTGAGGGCGGGGCGTCGTCGCGCGCCGGCGCGTGGTGGCGCTGTGGTGCGTGGGCACGGGGCGGGCCGTATCCCGCCGCGACGCCTCCGGAAGGTTTGGAGGGCCGGGCGCCGGGCTCGTGCTGCCCGTGGCCCATCGCCGGTTTGCCCTTGCGGAGCTGGTCGAAGATGTCCTCGGGGCTGGAGCCGCCGACCCCGTCGATCCAGTCGTCGAGCAGGACGATCCATTCCACGTCGTAGGAGAGGGGCTCGTTGGGGTCGTCGACGATCAGCGGTGAATACATTCCGCGGTCGACCTGCAGGCCCAGGTGGGGGTGGAACCAGTAGGTGCCGGGGTGCGGAGCTTGGAAGCGGTACGTGAACGTTTTGCCCGGCTGGATGGGCGGCTGCGTCACGTCGGGCACGCCGTCCATCTCGTTGCGCAGGGCTACGCCGTGCCAGTGGACCGTGGTGGGTTCGGGCAGCTGGTTGGCGAGCGTCAACTGCAGGGTGTCGCCGGCGGTGATCCGCACCTCCTTGCCGGGCAGTTCACCGTTGTAGGTCGAGGTTCTGACGGTGCGTCCGTTGCCGATCTCGACCGTGGACGGTGTGGCGGTGAAGGTGAGGCCGCGGAGCTTTCCTTCGGGGCTGGGCGTCCATGTGGGCCGGACCTTCTTGCCGTCCGAGGTGACGGAGGACTGGGGACCGGCGGCCCCCTTTCCGGCGCCGGCTGTGGAGTCCGCGCCGCTGCCTGAACAAGCGGTGAGCAGCGCGGATCCCGCTGCGGCGATCCCGGCGCCGAGTACGGCACGCCGGGTGGCAGAGGTCGGACGGGGGTGATCCTGCCTGTACATGGTCCTCCGGTCGTCGTACATGCACGCATCCCGCCCGGGCAAGGGGCGGCGCCCCGGGTGGGGCCAGATGCGGCAGGACCAGCATGGAGCACAATGCCGGAAACATGCGGTAAGTCCTATCTGCCTGTCGTATCTGTCGTGCCGGTTGGCATCTCGGCCGATGGCTGTACGGCGCCGGCAACTGATGCGGGGTGCCCGGTGGGCGGAGGTGTGCGAGGGGTGGCCAGAGGGGTCAGGTCGTGAGCCCTGGTCAACTACGCCGAGACGTACGCCAGTTCCCCGTGCCGGCCGGCATCACCGAGCACCTGATGGGCCGCTCCGGAAGCGGAGCTGAGGGGTTCATCGGATGCCGGGAGGACGCGCCATCGGTCGCCGGTAGGTCTAGCGCCTCATGTCGGGTGCATCCCGCGCTTCGTGTGCGCTGTGAGCCCCGCCGGCTGGCGACGCCGTCCGGCAGGGCAGCCACGCCCCGGGGCTCAGGGCCGCTGACCCCAGGCCATCACCATGCCGGGCCCGAGTTCGGCGGCTTCGGGTGAGGCCAGGTAGGCGAGGGCGTCGTCGATCACGGAGGAGTCCACCCGCCCGGTCTCCTCCAGTGCGAGCCGCATCCGGTCCCACGTCTCGGACCAGAAACGCGCCAGCGGGCCTCCTGGGACCAGCGGCGGGCAGAAGAGTTCCGCCGCAACGTGCTCGAGGCCCTCCTCCCGCAGGAGGTGCGGGTATGCCGGGACCCAGGACGTGTCGGTGCCGATGGTCGACCGTAGCGCCTGCCACATGGCGTCCATGGTCCGCCGGTAGGCAGAGGACGCGTCCAGTGGGTTCGGCATCTCCACGGCGTCACCGAGTACGAGCCAGCCGCCCGGGTTCAGCCACCCGGCAAGCCGTGAGACGAGACGGCGTCGCTCGGGCAGATGCATGAGGACGAAGCGTGAGTGGATCAGGTCGAAGCCGCCCAGGTCCAGGCTCTCGTCCCTGAGGTCGGCATTGACCAGCCGTACCCGTGGGCCCGCCAAGGCGGCCAAGCCGCTGGTGTCCCGGTCCAGGGCGACCACCTCCGCGGCGCCGGCCTCGTCCAGCAGCCAGCGGACCAGCGTCCCGGTCCCGGCCCCCACATCCAGGCAGCGGCTGTCCGGCCCCGCGCCCAGAGCGCGCAGGCGGCGTGTGGTGAAGGGGTCGTAGACCAGGGCGGCCGCGTCGATGCGTTCGGCTTCCTCGGGGTGCTCCGGTTCGAACAGGTCCTGTCCGTAGCCGCCGCCGGAGCCCGGGGGAGTGGTCACGGCCTGCTGCCTCCCGGCCGCGGCGCCGGAGTCTGCGGTACGTCTGCTGCCTGTCGGTGCCATGGAGAGTCCTGACGTTGTGAAGACCGGCCACGTGAGGCGCGACGGCTTCCGGGTCCTTCGCGGAGAGCGCGCACATCCGAGATCGGAAGGAGCCGGGCCGTCCGTGCCAGGGGCCCCGCCGCCGCCTTCGCCAGCGTGGTCGAACTCATGATCGATCGCCTGATCGCCCGTCCTTCACGGGAAGGGCATGCCATTCAGCGCGAAAATGCAGATATCCGATCAACTCTGACAAAGCAATCAAACCATTGATGACTAGAGCATCGCGAATAGACGGCGGAACGGCATCCGCACGACGCCAACCGACAGCGCTCCTGTGGGCAGGCTCCTCCATGACGGCCCAGAAGCCCAACGCGCCACCGCCGGAGCACGCTCTGCCGCCCGCCGCAGAGGTCGTCCAGCGTGACGCCGCCGCCGCACGCATCCTTGATCCGTCCAGGGCGTGCCCGGCGCCGCCCGTCAGGGCCCTGGCTGCGAATCCTCCGAGTCGTAGGCCCCCAACGCCACCTGACGGCTTGCCAGAAGGTCGCTGAGGTCGTCAGGGCCCAGACGTTCCTGCGTCAGCTTCACGCAGGCCATCCCTTCTGTGGCGGCCCAGGCCCGCCGGGCACGCTTGTTGGCGAGCCGTCTGCGGTCGCCACGCAGGAAGCCCGCGCCCGCCGCGCAACCGGCGGAGGTGAGGGCGAGCAACGCGGCGGGCACGCGTGCGTCCGCAGCGGCGAGCCCTGCGGCTCCGGCGATGCCCGCGAGCAGGGCCGCGGGGAACCCCAGCGCGATGTCGACTTTGGTCCAGAACTCCGCTCGGCGATGCGCGAGAGCCTTCTGCTGTTCGGCTTCGCCGCGCAGCCGTTCGATCTCGCCGCGCAGTCGACGCGAGGAATCGGCAGGGGCGGGCCGCATGGATCCATCGGTGGTGGTGGCCATGAGTCGATTCCAACACGGCTGCGCCGTAAGGGATTTGGGTTGTTGTGACAGTCATGGAGGGCTGCGGTGGTGGAGTTCGGACGCAACCGCTCGGAGCCAGGGAACGGGTGCTCGACGCAGCGCCACATTCACCGGCAGCTCTGTTCGTCGAACTCGTCGAACTCGTAGAGCCCGCCGGGCCCCACGTTGCACCGACCCGAGCAGTGCCGACTTTCGGTTGTCGTTCCGACCCGGCGATCCACCACGTGCCTCAGAAGGGTTGGGCAGCCCGGAGGAGACGCTGGGGCAGATAGGGGGACTCGACCCGGATCTCCCAGCCCCGGCGGCGGGCATGGCAAGCCAGGGCGAGGACTTCGAGGTCGACCGTGGCGTCCGCGTCGCCGGCACGGTCGGCTACCTGGTAGTGATCGCGGTGTGCTTCGAGGGCATCGGCAAGAGCCAGGTTGAAACTCTCCTCGTCGCCCTCCACCAACTGCGACAGCAGCACGGCCGGTCGCGGAAAGAAGCCCCAGTCCTTCGCCTTCTCGGCCTCCCGCAACGCCCGCTCCACCGCCTGCTCGGAATCCACGCCCGTCAGGTAGGCGTGGAGGGCTTCCCGGTACGCGGTGTAGGCGGATCCGTCCTTGCCGGCAAACGCGGGGCCGGTGAGGACAAGGGGGGCCAGGTCCTGGCGAACGCCGGTGATCAAGGCGAAAACAGTGGCATTCTCCCAGCTGCCCGCGCTCGCCTCGCGCCGCGACGCCGGGTAGCGCAGGGCCCGGCCGGCGACGGTCACCTCGGCCTCGGTGCCGGGCTCCGCGAGAGCGATGCGGAACAGGGCGGCCCCGAGCTGGGAGGCCAGCCGCAGGTTCGCGAGCTGGGCGTCCGTGACATCAGCGGAGTTGCCGGCACGCCATGTGAAGAGGAGCTCCTGGTAGCGCATGGCATTCTCGAGCTTCGACGCGGCGAGGGCTTCGCCGTCTTCCGGGGTGAGGGCTTCCTGCGTGTACCGGTGGAACAAGGCCTCACTCTCCGGGTTCACCTCCCCGTCGCGTGCAGGCCGGTCGACCACCAGGGGGCCTGCGGCCAGCGCGGCAGCCGCGTCCGGACGCCGGTCACGGCCGAACCCGCCGACCCTCGGTCCGCTGGATTCGAAACCGGTGACCAGGGCGTGCGGGAGGTAGTGCGTCTGAAGAGCGGGCATCCAGCCCAGCGTCCGGTACGCGAACGCCGCCAGGCCGAGCGGCACGAGCGGCAGGAGACTGCTCGGCGAGGCGGTCGAGCCGTGAAGGGCGGCGTGCGCGAACAGGAGGTCGGCCAGCGCGGAGTCGAAGGCTTCACGGTCCTCGGCAGCCAGGGCACGCAGCGCTCGTAGCGCCGTGCTGTCCGGCCGGTCGAGCAGGGTCTCGCCGGTCTCCTCGGTGCGGGCGCGGATGCGGTCCAGGGCGGCGTCGACGGCGCCGAGCTTGGCTTGCGCGCTCGGCGGGTACTCCTCGTCGTCGCCGGTGTCATCGAGGATCATGGCCGTCAATCCTGTGATGAGTTCGCCGGCGGGTGTCCCCTGTTCCCGCTCGGCGAACTTCTGCCGGGCGAAGTGGAAGGCCTCACCGTGCCACTTGGCCTTGTCCCTGAGGGTCGCCAGACAGAGCGCGTCGATCCACTCCCCGGGGGTGACACTCTCGGCGGGAGCGTCCTCACCCGGGTCGTAGCCCATACCGAAGTTCACGTAGTCCAGAAAGATCTGGAAGGTGCAGTGCGGGTGGTACGCCGCGTAGGCGACGGCGCCGGCCGCGGCCTCGGAGGCGTCCTTGAGTGCGGCCCGGGCTTCCGGCGTGTCGAGGTCAGGTGTCTCGACGGAGAGAGCGCCCAGGTAGTCGAGAAACTCGTCGGCGATGGACTGCCACTCGTAGGTGGCCATCCGGCCGGCGCGCGACATGGACCGCACCTGCCCCCCGATCCGGTTCGCGAAGTCCTCGCGCGCTGCCAAAACGGCGGCCCTGCCCACCTGGTGACGTTCTATCCGCACTGCCCTGCTCCTTGATCGAATCGGTGCGGACAGACTAGACAGGGGATCCGACACGCAGGGCTGCCGGGCACGGGGCGGGTGCAGCAGCAACGGGTAAGAAGCCGTTGTCCGTGGTTGCCCCTGGGGGGCAGCGGGACGATTTCCCTCAGTTCGAGGCGGGGTGGGCAGCGATCCGCGTGCTGAGTGCCCGGGCGCCCACGCAGGAGCCGCGGCTGCATCTGTAGGCCGATGCGACATCCGGCTGAGCCGACGACGCGTACCCGTGCACGGCGCGCCGTCGCTCTTCGCAAAGAGCTGGGCAGTTCCTTGGGGCGGCAAAAGAACAAAGGCAAGGAGAGCTCTCTCCTTGCCACTCTCAACTTATAGCGCAATGGGGGGCTTGCCACAAGGCCCGGGTCACGGCGCAGAATCATCGGCCGATGCCACAACATGCGGAAACGAGGGCACGACGTGCGGTGGTTGTCGGCGACGTATGAGGGACGGGGTGGCGTTCAACGAGCGGTGGGACCGGCGGTGCAGTTGCGGGTGCTCCGCGCGGGGTGCGGGGGTGCTCGCCGCCCGCATGGGCAGAGCGGCTGCCGACTCGTCGGAGGGAAAGCAAGCAGGGATGAGGACATGCACGACAAGAGGGTCGACAGAGTGGGAGGCGCCGGTGATTCGACCGGCCACCGCAGCACAACGGAGCACGGCTGCCTCGGAGGTATCGCAGTGATGGAGCAGTACGTCGTGGATCTTCGCGAGGTCGACGAAACACAGGTTGCGCTCGTCGGCGGCAAGGGCGCGCACCTGGGCGGGCTCTCGCGTATCGAAGGCATCCGCGTGCCCGGCGGCTTCTGCGTGACGACGGACGCCTTCCGGCGGGTCATGGCGGATGCACCGTCGATCGGCGGTCTGCTCGATCAGTTGGCGCGCGTGAGCCGGGACGACCGGGAGGCGATCCGCACGCTCAGCGCGGAGATTCGTCGGACCATCGAAGGGATCGCCGTCCCGGGCGATGTGGTGGCGGCGATCACCCGTGCTCTCGCCCACCTCGGCGAGCAGGCCGCGTACGCCGTCCGGTCCAGCGCGACGGCAGAGGACCTGCCGACGGCTTCCTTCGCCGGCCAGCAGGACACGTACCTGAACGTCATGGGGCCGACGGCGATCCTTCAGCACATCAGCCGGTGCTGGGCCTCGCTGTTCACCGAGCGTGCCGTGACCTACCGCCGGCGGAACGGCATCGACGACCGTACGGTCCATATGGCCGTGGTCGTGCAGCAGATGGCCTTTCCGCACGCGTCCGGCATTCTGTTCACGGCCGATCCCGTCACAGGCAACCGGAAGGTCGCCACCGTGGACGCCGGCTTCGGCCTCGGCGAGGCCCTGGTATCCGGACTGGTGAACCCCGATGTCTTCACAGTGCGAGACGGCGACGTCGTCGCCAAGGCGATCGCCGCCAAACAGCGTGCCCTTCAGGCACTGCCGGCCGGCGGAACGCAGGAAGTGTCGATCGACTCGCAGCAGCAGGAGCAACCGGCGCTGACGGATGCGCAGGTCGTGCGGCTCGTGCAGCTCGGGCGACGGATCGAAGCGCACTTCGGCCGCCCGCAGGACATCGAATGGTGCCTGGTCGACGACGGCTTCCAGATCGTTCAGAGCCGGCCGATCACGACGCTGTACCCCATCCCGGAGACCGGCGATCAGGAGAACCACGTCTACGTCTCCGTCGGCCACGGGCAGATGATGACCGACCCCATGAAGCCTCTGGGGTACTCCATGTGGCAGCTGACTGCCATGGTGCCGATGCACGAGGCCGGCGGGAGGCTGTTCGTCGACGTCACCCGGCGTCTGGCCTCGCCCGCGAGCCGCGCCGGCCTTCTGGACGTCCTGGGGAAGGGTGATCCGCTGGTCAGGGACGCGCTGGAGACCGTCCTCGACCGCGACGATTTCGTCCCGTCGCTCCCGGACGCGGATCCCGGCGGGCCGCCCGTCGGTGGTGCGCCCGCCGGCGGTGTGCCCGCACCGATCGAGACCGATCCGGCCATCGTCACCGAGCTGATCGAGCGCAGTCAGGAGTCGATCGCCGCCCTGGAGCGCGACATCCGGACGAAGTCCGGACCGGCGCTGTTCGACTTCCTGCTCGAGGCCTTCGAGGAGCACAAGCGGGTCCTCGGCGATCCGCTGAGCCTTCAGGTGATCATGGCGGGGATGGAGGCCACGTGGTGGCTCAACGACAAGCTGCAGGAGTGGCTGGGCGAGAAGAACGCGGCTGACACGCTGACGCTGTCCGCCCCCGACAACGTCACGTCGGAGATGGGACTCGCGCTGCTCGACGTCGCGGACGTGATCCGCCCGTCACCGGAGGTGGTGGCGTTCCTCCAGGGAGTCGAGTACGTCGAGGACCACGCGTTCCTGGACGAGCTGGCGAAGGTCGCGGGCGGTACCGAAGCGCGCGACGCCATCGAGGCCTACCTCGACCGGTACGGCATGCGCTGCGTCGGCGAGATCGACATCACGAGGCCACGCTGGCGCGAGCGCCCCACCACGCTCGTGCCCGTGATTCTCGACAACGTGAGGAACTTCGAGCCGGGCGCCGCCGAGCGGCGCTTCGAGCAAGGGCGGCAGAAGGCGCAGAAGAAGGAGCAGGACGTGCTGTCGCGGCTGCGCGCCCTCCCGGACGGGGACGCGAAGGCCGACGAGACCAAGCGGATGATCGACCGGGTCAGAACCTTCATCGGGTACCGGGAGTACCCGAAGTACGGCATCATCAGCCGCTACTTCGTCTACAAGCAGGCCCTGTTGGCGGAGGCCGAGCGCCTTGTGCAGGCCGACGTTCTTCCTGAGAAGGAGGACATCTTCTCCCTCACATTCCAGGAACTCCACGACGTCGCGCGCTCGAACCAGGTGGATGACCAGCTCATCGAGCAGCGCAAGGAGGCGTTCCGTTCGTACCACGCGCTCACACCGCCCCGAGTGCTCACCTCGGACGGCGAGGCCCTCACCGGGGCGTACCGGCGCGACGACGTACCGGCCGGTGCTCTGGTCGGCCTGCCCGTTTCCGCCGGGACCATCGAAGGGAGGGCCCGCGTCATCCTCGACATGGCGGACGCCGATCTCGAAGCGGGCGACATCCTGGTCACGACCTTCACGGACCCCAGCTGGTCGCCGCTGTTCGTCGGAATCGCGGGCTTGGTGACGGAGGTTGGCGGCCTGATGACCCATGGCGCAGTGATCGCCCGTGAGTACGGCCTGCCGGCGGTCGTGGGTGTGGAGCAGGCCACCCGGCTGATCGCGGACGGACAGCGGATTCGCGTGCACGGAACGGACGGGTACATCGAGATCCTGCCGTGACCGACCAGACGGAGTAGTGCCTCTGCCGCTACCACGTACAGGAACCTCAGCACGTCCTGTCGTCGGAGCGCAGAGGCACTTTCCGGCTCGCTCTGGCTGGTGCCGGCCGGCGACGGTACGGATGTCGATGCAGAGCGGGTGCATAGGATCGCCCGCATGGCACTGCGACCTGTTCAGGTGAACATCAAGGCTCTTGACGGGTTGGCGGTCGGCCGGTTCTGGGCGGAGGCGCTGGGCTGGAGTGTCTTGCGGCCCGGCGTGACCACCTACGTCGGACCCGACGCTGAATTCGTCTGGCGGACCCGGTCGTCCTGGGTCTCGACGTCGTTCCCGTCCCGGAAGCCAAGACCACGACCAAGAACCGTGTGCACCTTGACCTCGCCACCAACTCTGCGACCCATAAGGCGGAGTTGGTCGCCCGCCTGAGGGCTCTCGGTGCGACACCCGCCGATGTGGGCCAGGGCGACGTCCCGTGGACGTGCCTGACAGACCCGGACGGGCCACGAATTCTGCGTCCTCGCCCCGTCCTGACGCGGAGCCGTCATGTCGCCCCTACGCGTGAGCCCTGTGTGTTCACGCACCACGTCACACGGGAGTGCCCCGGTTCCGGCCCGGGCCAAGCAGCGACAGATCGTCGCGCTCGCGACGAACCTCATGGCCCGCTTCCTTCCTGGGGCCCGCCGCCCGGGTGGGCGCCGAAATCGGGCAGCGTCAGCGATCCGTCCGCGGCGAGGTGGAAGCCCGGGTTGTGGGCGACCTCCCAGGCGTGCCCGTCCGGGTCGGTGAAGGCGCTTGAGTAGAAGCCGATGGCGTTGACGGCGGCGGGCTTGGTGACGGTTCCGCCGGCCGCTTCCACGGCGACGAGCAACTCGTCCACCTCGGCACGTGAACGGACGTTGTGGGCAAGGGCGATGCCCCCGAACCCTCCGGCACTCGGGCCGTCCGGCGTCGACGGTCCGGACGGCAGACCGCAGTCCGCAGCCAGGAGGTCGCGGTCCCACAGGACCAGGGCGAGGCCGCCGGCCTGGAAGAAGACCGTGTGCTCCACCTCCTGTCCGCGCCAGCCCAGTGCCTCGTAGAAGCGCCGGGCACGGGCGAGGTCGCGGACGCCGAGGGTGACGAGGGTGATGCGCTGGTCCATGCGGCCACGGTAGGGGACCGTATGGACCGCTGCCCGCCGCCGCGCAGCGGGCGGTGACGCGGAGCCCGCGGTCACGGTGGAGGAGTGCCGACGCACTGGGAGGAGCACGTGACGAGACCGGTCAGGAATCGAGAAGCCCTGGCCGCCGAGCAGCCCATAGCGTGAGGGACATGGAAAACAACGCAGCGACCACGTCCATCGCATCCGTCACCCTCGAGGTGGCCGACCTCGAGGCCGCCCACCGCTTCCACACCGCCTTCGGAGTGGATGCGCACGTACGCCTGCGGGCGTCCGAGGCGCACTCGACCGGATTCCGCGGCTTCACCCTGGCGCTCACGGTGTCCGGACCGGCCACAGTCGACAGCTTCCTCGGCGCCGCCCTGGACGCCGGCGCCACGGTGCTCAAGCCCGCCGCGAAATCGCTGTGGGGCTACGGCGGCGTTGTTCAGGCGCCGGACGGCACGACCTGGAAGGTCGCGACCTCGGAGAAGAAGGACAACGGCCCGGCCACCCGCGAAATCGACGAGTTCGTCCTCCTGCTCGGCGTCGAGGACATGAAGGCCAGCAAGCAGTTCTACGTCGGCCAGGGCCTGACCGTGGCAAAGAGCTTCGGCGGCAAGTACACCGAGTTCGCCTCGGACGAGTCCAGCCCGGTCAAGCTGGCGCTGTACAAGCGCCGCGGCCTGGCCAAGGACCTGGGCGTCGCCGTCGACGGCACCGGCTCGCACCGCATCGTCCTCGGTGGCACCGCCGGCTCCTTCACCGACCCGGACGGCTTCGTTTGGGAGGCGGCCACGTCGCTCGCTCCCGCGCCCTCCACGCCGTCTGCCACGTCCTGACGGCCAAGGCAGGGGCGACCCTCGCCGAGTCCGCAGGGAAGGCGACCACGGTGGCCAGCGTCCGCAGCAGGCAGCCTTAGGGTCACGTCCATGACGAGGACCACGCCCCCGAGACCGCTCGATGTCGAAGCGCTCTTCCCGGAACTGGCCGCCCACAGAGGCACGACGACACGGCTGCACCCACGGCCGGGCGCTCCAGATCTGTCCGCCAGCTCCGTTGGTGGTCCGATGCTGTGGCCTGCGGACGAGCCGTGGCCGGTGTGCAGCGAGGCGCATGGTCGGGGGCGTGGCCGACGACCAGCCGATGTTCACCGGTGGCGGCACGTTCTGGCTGCCGTATCGGCTCGTGAGGAGACCGGACGCCCTACCGACGAGGAACGGCAACTCCTGGAGGAGTTGCGCCAGGAGCACCGGATTCCCGGGGTGTCCGAGACGGACCCGTTGCCGATGATCGGCCTCGCGCAGCTGTACCGGCGGGACACCCCCGACCTGCCGACGGGGCCGGACGGCTGCGACCTGCTCCAGGTGTTCTGGTGTCCCTTCAACGCACACGGGCCGGGGCGGTGGGACCTGGAAGTGCACCTGCGGTGGCGTCAGTCGGGCGAGGTCGGTGAGGTACGTGCCACGCCGCCGGAGCCTTTGGTCGTCGGCTCCGACAGCTTCCTGCCCGAGCCTTGTGTGCTGCACCCGGAGCAAGTCGTCACGTACCCGTTCGCGGGGCTCCTGCCCGAGGGCCTGTGCGCACAGATCGACGCCTGGGAGGAAACTCTTGAGGAGACGGCCGAGCTGCTGTCGGGCGGCAACGTGGCCTATCCCGTCGCCTACCAGTACGACCTGTCCATCCCACCCGGATGGCGTGTGGGCGGCTTCGCCTCCTGGCACGCGACTGATCCTCACCCGATGGACTGCCTGACCTGCGCGGCACCGATGCGCCTGCTCCTGACCATCGACAGCTCGGAGTGGGACGGCGGCACCGGCAGTTGGAGGCCGCTGGAGGACATGGGCCGGCCCACGTATCGTCACGCCACCCCGACCGAGGTCACCGTGGGCCGTTTCGGCGAACTCAACGTCTTCATGTGCCCTGAGGATCCCGGCCATCCGCACCGCTGGAGCATCCAGTAGCCGGAGTCACCCTGGAGAGTCGCCCCTGCACGGTGCGTCCCCACCGAAATGGGGGCTGTGCCCGATGGGCTTCTGCCGGCCGTTCTGCCCACGATCAGCACATGCCCGGCACAGCGTCATGGGGCCGGGATCGGTTGGGTGAGGTTCACCGGGTTGCCGTCGGGGTCCTGGATGTGGGCGACGCGCTGTCCCCAGGGCATGTCGTTGGGGCCGCCGTGGACCGAGCCGCCCAGCGCCGTCACCCGGCCGAGCGTTTCGTCGACGTCGTCGACACCGATGCTGAGCAGGATCCGCGGTGCCGACCCGGTCCCCGGGTCCGTCTTCGCCACCAGTCCGAGGTCGGTGTCGCCGAGGCGCAAGCCGCGGTAGAAGGCCGGGCCTTCCGCCGGTACCCGGAAGATCTCCTCGGCGCCGAACAGTTTCGTATAGAAGCCGAGCAAGACGTCCTGGTCGGCAGTGATGATCACTGGCTGGATGGTGGACATGGGCACTCCTGTCGAGAACGGTCGTGTCGCTGGGTAGACCGTTCGAGGCCGGTGAACTCATCGGCACTGACGCTGGTGATCACCGCCAGAGCAACATGCGGTCATGTGCGAAAAGGTGGACAGTGGGGGAGTGGGGCTTCGGGTGTGAAGCTTCTGACCTCATGGCCTGATGCTCGGAATCGCCCACCCGGATCCGCAGAGGATCTGATGCCTGCCCCTCCCGAACCCGCGGCCGGCCCGAGAGCGGCCTTCCCATGACTCACGAGCCCCCCGACACGGCCGTATGCGGAACCAGATGAGTCATGGGGGTAATGATGAGCGAAGCTCCGCGCACATATGACGTGATCGTTCTCGGCGCTGGTCCGTGCGGCGAGAATCTGGCGGAACGCACCAGTGACGCTGGGCTCACCACGGTGGTGGTGGAGAGTGAACTCCTCGGTGGTGAATGCTCGTTCTGGGCGTGCGAACCCAGCAAGGCCCTGCTCCGGCCGATGACGGCCCGCGCCGAGGCCCGCCGTGTTCCAGCGCTGAGCGAGGCCGTGAGCGGTCCCTTGGACGTCGCGGTTGCCCTGGCCCACCGCGACAAGTTGGCGAACTACTGGCAGGACGACGATCAGGTGGACTGGCTGAACTCCGTGTCTGTCGACCTGGTCCGTGGATTCGGCCGGCTGGACGGCCCGCGGCAGGTGACGGTGCAGACTGCTGAGGGAGAGACCGTCCGGCTCGCCGCCCGACATGCCGTGGCCGTGTGCACCGGCACCGACGCCGCTCTGCCCGACCTGCCGGGGCTCAGTGACGCCCGTCCCTGGACCAGCCGTAATGCGACCAGCTCCCGGGAGGTTCCGGAACGTCTCGCCGTGATCGGCGGGGGAGTGGTGGCGGTCGAAATGGCGGCTGCGTGGCAAGCGCTCGGCTCACAGGTGACCATGCTGGTACGAGGCACCAGCGGGCTCCTGCCCCGTATGGAACCGTTCGCCGGGGAGATGGTCGCGGACGGATTGCGGGAGGCGGGCGTCGACATTCGGCTGGACACTTCGGCCTCTCGCGTCACGCGCACCGGCCGTGAGGTGCACATCGAACTGGCGGACGGAGGGAATCTCGCCGCGGACGAGATCCTGGTCGCCATCGGCCGTGCGCCCCGCACGGGCGACATCGGCATGGAGACCGTGGGACTGAAGCCGGGTGACTGGTTGGCGGTGGATGACACCTTCCAGGTGCCTGCTGTCGCCGACGGGTGGCTCTACGCTGCCGGCGATGTGAACCACCGCGCTCTGATGACCCACCAGAGCAAGTACCAGGCACGAATCGCCGGCGCCATCATCGGTGTCCGCGCCGCGGGCCGCAGGCTGGACGACGCGAGGTGGGGCGCCCACGCCTCGACCGCCGACAGCGCGGCCGTGCCACAGGTCGTTTTCACGGATCCGGAGGTGGCCAGCGTCGGCATGACGGTGCGCGAGGCAGAACGCGCGGGGCGCCGATTCGAGATGGTGGACTACGACATCGGGCATGTGGCGGGAGCCGTTCAATACGCCGACGGTTACCGAGGGAAGGCGCGCCTCCTCGTGGACCTGGATCGCGGCAACGTCCTGGGAGCGACTTTCGTCGGCGCCGGAGTCGCGGAACTGCTGTTCTCGGCAACAGTCGCGATCACGAGTGAGGTCCCCGTGGAGCGCCTCTGGCATGCCGTGCCGGCTTTCCCGACCATCAGCGAAGTATGGCTGCGTCTACTGGAGACACGGCGCGCCGGTGTTGTCCGCCGCTTCGAGGGAACATCTGGCTGACCCTCGCGAGGGCGCGCCCGGCGCAGACTGCCCTGTGACCTGCCTGCCACGGACGGAGCCGCCTGCGACCTCGTCATCGCGGGGCCGGGCGAGGCCGGCCCGACGTTCGATCCGTGAGTCGGGATGCCGCCCGGCCTGAGCTTTGAGAACCTGGTCGGGAGAGGTGGTGAGACCGCACGGGACCCATGTCGTGGTCGTGGCCCGTGGAGGTGGCACCGTACGATGCGCAGGCTGCGGCCACGCGCGACAACCTGCGCGGTCGCACGCTCCGTTGCTGCTCCGTGTGCCGAAGCGCCGAACGCAGCAACCACCCCTCCACACGCGGCAGTCCGCCTTCTGTGGGTGCCCTCGACACAGGTACCCGCGGCGAGACGATGGCCCGCCCGAGCGGTCCTGCGGGCCTCCTTCGGGCTGTGTCTCAGCACAGGAGGTGCACACCATGCTCCGACCGGTCACTGCTGGAGTCGACGGATCCCCCGAGAGCCTCTCCGCCGCAACATGGGCGGCGAAGGAGGCCCTGCTCCGCAATGCGCCACTCCACATCGTCCACGCCTGGGAGTGGGCACCGCATCCGACGGTCGCGGTGCCGATCGAGACCGGTCAGCGCGACTGGGCCCATCAGATCCTGCGTGAGGCGGTGGACCACGTACGTGCTCTCCACCCGGATCTCTCCATCGTCGACCAGCAGGTTTCGCTGCCTCCGGTCAGGGCCCTCCATGACGCATCGGAGCAGTCGGCGCTCCTGGTTCTCGGCACTCGGGGGATCAGCGGATTCGCCGGGTACCTGGTGGGCTCGGTGGCCTTGCACGTCATCGCCCGGGCCGAGTGCCCCGTTGTCCTCGTACGCGCCGGGCATCAGGACACGAAGGGCGAGGGCTCCGCAGCTTCCGCATCCCCTCGCGAGGTCGTGGTCGGTATCGACTTCGACCGACCCTGCGACGAGGTCGTTGCGTTCGCTTTTGAGGAGGCACGGTTGCGAGGCGCCGACCTGCACCTCATCCATGCCTACAGCGCCCCCAGTCTCCACGCGGTGGGCACCGGGCAGCGCAGTGGTCGCGAGTTGCAGGCCGAACGCGAAAAGACTCTGGTCGCCGCAGCTCGGCAGCTGCATGACAGATACCCGGACCTGACCGTCACGGCGACCGCGTCCCAGGGGCGGCCTGCCCCACGCCTTCTGCGGGCGGCCAAGGAAGCGGAACTCCTCGTCCTCGGCCGTCGCCGCCGCGACAGCCGCTTCGGACACACCGGCCCGGTCACCCACGCCGCCATGCACCACGCCCCGTGCCCTGTGGCCGTGGTCCCGTACGACTGACGCACCGCCCTGAACGCGGTTCGGCTTCTGCGTACCGGCGACGGCGCTCGGCGTACGGTTCCGTGCAGTTCTCCCGTTGTCGCGACGTACCGCCGATGGCCTCGCCTCGCCGCCTCCCGGCCCTCAGAACGGCGCCGGCGATTGCGTGAATCCGTCCGAGACGTCTCCGACGAGATCGATCCCCTCGGGATGCAGCGTCATGACGGGAGCGCCGGGCGAGAGGTCGAAGCGTTCGATCTCGGCCCACAGGAGGTTCGGACTGGTGGCCAGTTCGAAGAAGTAGCGCTTGCTGGTGAGGTCACAGACGGTGCGGTACTCGGTGTTATAGGTCCGGAACCTGCCTTCGCGATACGGCGCCCCGAAGGGCACGGAGGCGTTGCGGGTGACGGCCAGGATGCCGGCGACTGCCTGCCGGTCGTCCGCCGGCTCGGGCAGCAGGGCGCTGAAGTAGGCGGCACGCTGGAAGCGGTCGACCGGGTTGACGTTCCCCGGCAGCGGGATCTCGCTGCTGGGCTTGTCGTGGCCGAGTCCCTGCACGGTGTGCACCTGCTCCTGCAACAGGCGGAGTTGTTCGTCGTAGGCGGGCGCGTTCGTCATGATCGTGTAGCTGCGGTCGTGGTGCACCTGCCGTTGGCCCGCGATGTACTCGATGATCGCGGAGTCTCCCGACGCGTCCTCCACAGCCACGTGCACCGTGGCCGAGAAGCCGTGCATCTCGACCGGCACCAACTGGCAGGTGCCGAGCAGGTCCAGGGCCTCCTTCACCGTGCGGGCGCAGTCCAACAGGTACTGGATCCACAGGGCGATCTGAAGTCCTGGCCTTCTGGGGTCGCGGGGGCCGAGGTCGGTGCTGTCCAGGTACAGCATGTGCGCTGCGAGGCCGGCTTCGTTGAGGCCGTCGGCCGTTCCGGCGCCGTAGAGGGTCGTCACGAGGCTGCCGTACGTGCTCGTCCACAAGAGGGGGTTGTCATCGACGACGGTGTTGCTCCCCAGCGTGCCACCGTTGCGCTTGAGTCCTCGGGGGAAGACGGTCAGCACGGGTTCCGTCGATTCGGGCCAGTCCATCGTCCGGCCGGCGAGAACGGCGTGGCTGTTGGTGTTCCACAGAATCCGCGTGCACATGTCTGAATCCCTCTCTGCGTGAGCCGCGCGCATCAACTCGTGGCCGAGGCATGCACCCCCGTGCGGCCCTCACGGCGAGCGTGCCGACGTGCCACCGGGATCTACGCACCAGGACTGCCACGAGTGAGGGGAGCCCGCTACCTGGTCGGGCCGAAAGAACCTGATCGGCTCTCATTCAGGGGCCCGACCGGCACGCTCTGCTCGGGAACAGGGAATCGCTTCCGCGTCGGGAGCGGATGCGGGCCCCGGATTGTCTCCGGGAACGCCCTCCGCCTGCTCCGAAGATCGTTCTGAAACGATCAGTCAGTCGGTGATGTACCAGCCGCTCTTGAGGTACTCCAAGGTGTAGCTGCCGAGGTCGCTCTCGGAGAAGGTGGCCGAAGACTTGACCGATTCGACCGGCATCTCGATCTTGTCGGGCGTGCGCACGTCGACGCGCTGCGGATCGACTGTCGCGGTTTGCAGGGCCTTCTTCTGCGTCGGCGAGATCATCTGGAACACGCTGGCGTAGGTCGACGTGCACGGGCCGAGCCCTTCGTCCTCTGCCTTCTTCGCGGCAGGCCCCGCCACTTCGCAGACCGTGTCGATGTCCTCGCGGCCGAGGGCGTGGAGGTACTGCTCGTACCGCCGGATCGCGGACTCCTTCGTCCTGGGCGCGGGCTGGTCGCCGGTCGGCGTGGCCGATGGCTTCTCGGTCCGGCCGGACGCGGACGGCGTGGCGGACGGCGTTTTTCCCGGCGTGGACGCGGATGGCTGCGAAGGCTTCGCGGCGGGGTCCTCCTTCGAACTCTCCGGACCGCACGCGCACGCCACCAGCGCCACACATGCCGATACCGCCACGCTCACCACTGCCCGCGCCTTCATCAGGTCCCCTCAGGTCGCCTCGACAACACCACAAGAGGTCACGCAGGATCGGGGGGAACGGTTCCCCGGCGGGCTCACAACGACGCCAGGGCCCGGCTTCACCGGTCGCCCGGCGTCCGGTCCGCCCACTCGCCGCAACAGGGCAGGTGAGGGCCGCTCTGCCGGACGCGCCCCGGCAACCTCTGATTCTGCTCAAGCAGGCTCGACCAGGGGGTCATGGTGTGATCCACTCCGGTCACGGGCACCGGCTTGTACGCACGTTTACAGGGGGGCGGGATGAGAGTACGGCTGATCGCGGCGGGGGCCGCGGTGGTGGTCATGGGTCTGGGAGTGAGCGCGTCCGCGGCCACGGCACGGGGGCACGCGCTGGAGGGCGACTGGGGAGGCATGGTCGGTTTCCACCACGCCACGGTCGGCAAGGGGTACTGGTTCTCCTGCCCCCCGCTCAGGAACACCTCCGACCTGCCGGTCGAGGTGCTGAAGGCGGAGCTGCTGGGCGCACCAGCGCACTGGAGGACGGGCGAGTTCAGGGCGGCCAGACGCTCGGACACGCACGGGACGACGCTGGCGGCCTACGACGCGTCTTTCGTCGAAGACCCGGACCTGGCCCGGGTCTACTCGAAGGAACCCGTACGTATCGCCCCCGGGGAGGAGAGCCCGATCTACTACCTGATGCGGGCCGAGGTCGTCACCTCTCCCGTCTCGGGTGAGGCCGAGGGCTGCCGGGTCACCTACCGCACGGGGAACCGCATCCACTCGCAGGTCCTGCCCACCCAGTTCGAAGTCAGGGCCGGGGACTGAGGCCCGTCGGCGTCGGGCTTCCGGCGGCAGGACCATCGCGCCCCGGTAGAGGCTCCCCAGGCCTCACCCTGCCTCCGTGCTCGCGCCGGATTCAACCGGCGCGAGCAGCGGAGGCGGCGAGGCCGCATCACGCGACGGCGGTGCCTTCGAGCTCGACCAACAGCGTGGGGATCGCCAGCCGCGTCACCCCGAGCATCGTGGTGGCCGGCGCCACCTTGGCGGCGCCCAACCGCCCCGCCAGATCGCCGTAGTGCTGGAAAAGCAGATCGACATCGGTCGCATAGACATTGAGCCGCACGAGGTTCGCGAGCGACATGCCGGCTTCGCCGAGCACGGCCTCCAGGTTGTCGAGGCTCAGCGCCAACTGCGCCGCCATGTCACCGTCGTGCTGGGGCTTGCCGTCGTCGCTCATCGCGGTCTGTCCCGAGATGTACAGGGTCCGCGTGTGCCCGGCGACGACCTCGCCCTGGTTGAATCCCAACTCCGCCGACCACGTCACCGGGTTGACCGCCGTTCGTTCCATAGCCACGTCAGCTCCATTCGATTCGTCAGAAGTACGTCGTCCATCGGCTCGACAGCCGCCCATCCCTGACGTCGTGTTGAAAGCCTCCCAACGAATCACGACATCGCATGTCACGTATTCCGCTAGAGTTTTTGTATGCGCGCCAACCGGTTGGTCTCGCTGGTGTTGCTGCTGCGCCAGCGCGGTCGGCTGTCCGCGGCCACGCTCGCTCGGGAGCTCGAGGTATCCACCCGCACCGTGCTGCGCGACATCGAGGCACTGTCCACGGCCGGCGTCCCGGTCTACGCCGAACGCGGCCGGTACGGCGGGTTCGCGTTGTTGCCCGGCTTCCAGACACAGCTCACCGGACTGAATCACGACGAGGCGCTCGCCCTGCTGGTCGCCGGATCACGACGCGGCGCGCAGGTGTTCGGCCTCGGCTCGGCGCTCGCTTCCGCCATGCTCAAGGTGGTGGACGCCCTGCCCGAAAGCCACCGGGACACTGCGGCCGGCGTGGCCGAGCGATTGCTCATCGACCCGGAGGCCGACCTCCTCTCGCGCCGCTTGGTCACTGAGGAGGTGCCCGACACCATCGTGGGCGAGGTCCGGCGCGCGGTGCTCGCCGGACACCGACTGCGCATCCGCTACGCGGCCACGGGTCAGACGCCACAGTGGCGCACGGTGGACCCGATAGGCTTGGTCACCGTACGAGACCAGGGCTACCTGCTGGCCACGAGGTCCGGCGCGGACCGCACCTACCGGCTCTCCCGGGTGTCGGCCGCCGAGGAGCTTCCCGAACCCGCACAGCGAGCAGACCGGGTCGACCTCGACCGGGCCTGGCAGGAGCGCAGCGTGCAGTTCCGGACCGGCGGCGACCAAGTCACTGTGCTGGTACGGGTGGATCCGGCGCGGCGGGAGGACCTGGTGGGCACCGCACTGGCCGTACTGGCCGAAGAAGCAGACCCGGACGGCCGGCTGCGGCTGGAGGTGACCTTCCAGGACGAGAGGCACGCCGAATGGGCGCTGTGGCAGCTCGCTACCCACGCGGAAGCCCTGGCACCCCAGTGGTTGCGCACCTCGCTGCGCAACCGTGCCGCCGTGATGGCCACCTGCTACGAAGCGTCTTCCTGAGGGGTGCCGCCTTCTGCGGGCTCACCCACTCGACGCCCACCACCCGACGAGAGCCTGGAGCTCACCCTCGAGCTCGCCGTGCCGGGCCGCCGCGCGAGCAGCTGATCGCACTGAGCTCGTGCAAGGCTTTCACCCCGGCATACGGCTTCCCCTACGAGGAAGTCACTGCGTTGCCGGATCCCGGGCTGGGCAGCGAGTCCGTGTCCTTCCGGCTGATTCAGCTGGTCGCCGTGGGTGATGAGGAACCACGGAAAGTACCGGTCACCGTCACCATGGTCCGGGTGGGCGCGACCGTGGCGACCTTCCAGTCGACGAACATCGAGCGCGACGGCCATGCCGTCGTCCCGCCCGATGTCGTCTCCAAGCAGCTCACCAAGCTCGCTGACGAGAACCGCTGAACGACCGCCCGTAGTTCCTCGGCGCGCGTGGTCACGACGTCACGCAGATGGTCCACGCACTGGGGAGGGCTGCCCCATCCGCTGGGTGAGTCAGTCGCCGGTGTCCAGGCCGCTGGCGCGGGCGATGCCGTCCAGTTCCTCGTCGACCGCCTGCTGCTCGGTGATCTGGCGGTGGAGATCGGCGCGGAACTCCGCGAGCTTCTCCGGATCGTTCGCGACCTCGGCGGTGACGACCGCGTAGCCCGTACTGCCGTCGGGGCCGGGCAGTTCCACGACGTGGTGGTCCATACGGCCGGTCGTCAGGATCGCCATGACGGCGAGGAACTCGCGCTGGACATCGGGCGTGAAGGTGTCCCGGCCGCCGGCCTCGAAGGTGCCCGGCTGACCGTCGGACAGCATGTGCGCGAGTTCGTCCACGGCCTCCTCCAGCGTGGCGAACTGTTCCGGATCCATCCGGGCCTTCACCGATTCCAGGTAGAGCGAGGCCAGGTCGAGCCCGTCGTCCGGCGTCTCCGGTGCGTTGTCGTCGTTGTCCATCACCCCACCCTGGTCCCGAAGCCCGCCGCACGTCCAGTTGCGGTGATCGACAACACCCTTGTGCCCCACTTTCGAGATCGGCTCCCGGCAGCGTCTGGAGTCAGGAGCAGGGGCGCACCCGCGCCGCGTAGACCTCGTCCTCGCAGTGCACGGGGGAGCCTCGGACCGCGACGGCCGTGGCCGGTCCGTACGGACAAGCGATGTGATCACTCGATCGTGAGTTGTTCCACGCATCGGTCCGGCGTGACGGGACGCTGGGAAGGACGGCGCACGACCGGCGCCGCACCGTCGTGCTGCGGGTGGGGGATGGGATGACGCATGGAGGGGGACGGCGTGGGGGACCTGAGGAGAAGGCGTTGCTGCTGGCGGCCGGGCTGGCCGATCTGGCGGTGAGCACCGTGGGTACGGCGCTGGGGACGGTCCGGGGGCTGTTGCGCCGTTCGGACGCCGCGGAGCTGGCGGCGGAGGCCGAGCACGATCTGGTGGCGCGAGGGCGCCTGGTGGTGGACCGGTATGCGGCTGTCCCCCCGGCCCACCTGGAGATTCTCGCCCGGCAAGCCCTGGCGCGGCGGGCCGCCGATGATGTCTGACCGGTGGGAGCCGGCCGCGTTCAAGGCCCGTGTCGACGAGGTGCTGCACCACTTCGTCGCCCAGGAGGCCGAGCAACTGTGGGCGATTGACGAGGTCCTCGGTCCGGTGGCGGAGCAGTTGGAGGCCGCGGTCAGGGACGGCAAACGGCTGCGGGCGGCATTCTGCTACTGGGGCTGGCGCGCGGTGGGACAGCCGGACAGCGATGCGCTGGTTCGGGCGGCGGCCTCGATGGAGCTGGTGCATGCCGCAGCGGTGGTGCATGACGATCTCATCGACGACAGTCCGTTACGGCACGGCCGGCCCACCGCACACATCGCGCTGCGCGGTGCCGTAGGCCGACGTCCGGATGATGTCGATGCCGCCAGGTCACTGGCGATGCTGGTGGGGGACCTGCTGATGTCGCTGGCCGGACAGTTGTTCGCCACCAGCGGTCTGCCCGCCGCGTACCTGGCACGGGCCCGCCCGCTGTGGTCGTTGCTGGCCCTGGAGCTGATCGCGGGCGAGTGCCTGGAGATCCTGCGTACCGGGGCCGATCCGGACATGGCGTCGTCGCTGAAGGTGATCCGGTACAAGACGGCCAAATACACCGTCGAGCAGCCCTTGTTGATCGGAGGCGCCCTGGCCGGCGCCGCCGAGAGACTGCGCCGGGGCTATTCCGCCTACGGGCTGCCGCTGGGCGAGGCGTTCCAGCTGCGGGACGATCTGCTCGGCCTCTTCGGAGACCCGGAACGCACCGGCAAGGACGACGCCGACGATGTGCGCGGTCACCGGCCCACGGCCCTGCTGGCGGAGACCTGGCGCCTCGCCGGTGACGACGAGCGGGAACAACTGCGCGCGGTCCTGGGCAGACACGATCTGGACGCGGAGGGGCTGGACACGGTGCGCGAGGTGATGCGTCGGCTGAAGACTCCCGACCGTATCGAAGCCATGATCAGCGCGCGGGTCGAGGAGGCTCTCGACGCTCTGCACGAGGTGGACGCACCCGCGCACGCAGCCGCTGCCCTGACAGCGCTGGCGCATTCGGCGGCGGTCCGCTTGTCCTGATCACCGCACGACCGAAGTGCACAACCCCGTGTTGTCCGTCCCCGGCCGCGGCCCGGCCTGTCGTGAATGACCCGTGAATGACGAGGAGTTCTGCCATGACGTACACCGAGGCTTCCATGGATGCCCTGCGGCAAGCCGGTGACGAACTCGCCGACGCCACCGTCGCGACTCTCTTCGAACGGGGGGAGGTGGGCACGTTCAACACCCTCATGCGCTATGTCTCCACCGCCGGTGCCCCCTTGCCGGACGGGCTGCCCGACGTCGCACGGGAGTACCTCCAGGCCACCAGCGTCCCGCCCGCCTGGGTGGACTGGGGAGAGATGGAGAAGGCCCGGCTGTTCTTCATCGACAACAACGTGCACATCTCCACCGCCCTCTCCTTCGCCGCCATGCCCGCCTGCTACGTCGTCCCCCACGTGGCAAAGCTGCTGTCGGCCACCCACGGGCTGAAGTACCCCTCCAAACGGATGGCGGAGACCGGCCAGTTCACGGTCTACCTGATGCAGCCCGACGCCTTCGAGGCAGGCCGCCGCTTCATCCCCGCAGCCCAGAAGGTCCGCCTCCTGCACGCCTCCATCCGCCACCACCTGAAACGTGAAGAGCGCTGGGACACCGCCGCACTCGGGACGCCGATCTGCCAAGAGGACATGATCGGCGGGCAGATGTTCTTCTCCATGCTCGTCCTCGACAGCCTGCACCGCCTCGGCATCCACATGTCGCCGGAAGGCGCGGAGGCGTACTACTACGCCTGGCGTGTGGTCGGTGCCATGCTCGGCGTCGACCAGGACGCCGTCCCCAAGAACCTGGACGAGGCCCGCCACTTCCTCGACCTGTACATGATCCGGCACATGGGGCCCTCGGCGGAGGGCGCTCACCTGACCCGTCAGCTCATCGACCTCTACGAGGAGGTCGTGCCCGGGACCTTCTTCGACCCGATCGTCTCCGCACTCATCCGCCACCTCGTCGGCGACACCTGCGCGGACTGGCTCGATGTGCCCCGCACGCCGTGGGACACCGTGGTCAAGGCGGTGCCACACCTCCTCGGCGTACTGGAGACCATCGAGGACCGCTCACCCCTCGGAGCGTGGGCGCTGGACCGCCTCGGCCACGTCACCACGATCCTCGAGCTGTCCTCCCTCACTCGGGGACGCGTCATGCACTACGCCATCCCCGAACACCTCAAGAAGGACTACGGCGTCGCCGGCACTGTGCCGCCTGCCCGTCGGTGGACCCCGCCCGCCGCCACCGTCTCCCCGTGACCCGCGCGGTGAAGCAGCAGGTATTCCGCTCCTCGGATACGCGGCCGGGCGGCGCCTCGGGTGGTGACGCAATCCCCCGCGCTATACGTTCGACAAGGGGCAGGGCCCGGCCCCGCGCCGGCCCGCTCGCAGGTGTCCTCGGTGAACACCCCGGTCGCCGGCTCCCGGGGCGCAGCACGGGTGGCAGGGACATCGCGAGACAGCCCGTCGCTACCGGAGGTGGCCCATGACGCGCAGCGATCCGATCGCCGACAGTCTCGCCGGCCAGACCGTCGTGGTCATCGGCGCCAGTGCGGGTATGGGACTCGAAACGGCCCGGCGTGTGCGCGGAGCCGGTGGCCAGGTCGTCATGGTGGGACGCAATCCCGAGCGGCTGGAGCAGGCCGCGCTCGACATCGAGCCGCTGAGTACCGCGGCATTCGACGCCGCCGACACCGACAGGCTCCAGCAGTTCTTCCAGGACCTGCCCGGCACGGTCGACCACGTGCTCTCCACGGCCGGCGGTCCCGCATACATGCCCCTGGCCGATATGGACCTTGCGGAGGCCCGCCGCCACTTCGGCGATCGCCTCGCCATGACGATCGGGATCGCCCTGCACAGCCGCGACAAGGTCCGGCCCGGGGGCACCCTGCTGTTCATCGGTGGCACAGGCGGCCGCCGTCCCGCCGTCGGCATGACCATCACATCCGCGATGACCGCGGCGCTTCCCGCTCTCACCGCCAACCTGGCGCTCGAGCTCGCTCCGATTCGTGTGAACCTCATCGCCGCCGGATTCGTCGACACGCCCCTGTCTGCCTCGCTGCTGGGCGACCAGCTCGAAGCACGACGCGAGGAACTGCGTGCCACCCTTCCCATCCGCCGGGTCGTCGGCCCGGAGGACGTTGCCGCTCTGGCCGTACACATCATGTGCAACGAAGCGCTCACGGGCGCGACGTACGACATCGATGGTGGCCAGCAACTCCTGTCCCACTGAGCCGCTGTTTCTGACGGGGGTGGCCCTCGTCGGGCCAGGAACCGCGGGCGTCCGCACGATGACACTAGGGTCGGTCGACAGGAACGTTGCCGTGACGAAGCCTCGGGCGGATCCGGGCGACGGCAGTGACGGAAGGTCGCGAGTATGGCCGGATCGCCATCGCACGACGACGCGGGTGCCACGAACACTTGGCAGTGGCTGGACGACCTGTACGCCGTCCGGCCACCGTGGGAGATCGGACGACCGCAGCAGGCGTTTCTCGCGCTTGCGCAATCAGGCGCCATCCGGGGGCGAGTGCTCGACATCGGCTGCGGAACCGGGGAGCACGTCCTCATGTGCCACGACCTCGGCCTCGACGCCACCGGCGTGGACCTGGCGGCCGCTGCGCTACGGGTCGCGGAGGACAAGGCGCGTCGACGCGGCGCCACCGTCCGCTTCCTCCACCACGACGCGCGGAGACTGGACGACCTGGGGGAGCAGTTCGACACCGTTCTCGACTCGGGCCTGTTCCACATGCTCGATCCGGACGACCGAGCCGCCTTCGCCCGGGGCCTTCACGCCGCGCTGCGCCCCGGCGGCCGCTACTTCCTGTTGTGTTTCAGCGACCGGGAACCCGGGAGTCCCGGAGCACACGGGCCGCACCGGCTGACGCGGCACGACATCACTGCCGCTTTTGCCGACACGCTGCGGATCGACTCCCTCGAACCGGCGACGATCGAGTTCACTCTGGATCCGGCGGGCATCCGGGCCTGGCTCGTCGCGATGACGAAGGTCTCCGACCGGGTGCTCTGAGCGCATCGGTGCGCCTGGGTCACGGAACCGGGGGTCCGGGTGCCCGACTGGTGGGTTCTCGGCCGGGTCAGGCGGCGGTGCCTTGGGGGAAGTGGCGGGCGGCGCCGCCGATGGCCGGCCCTGTGTCGGGTGTGGCGGTCAGTGGGGTGCCGGTGATGTGGAGGAGCCGGGTCAGGTGGTCGGGGATGTTGCGCACGGTGAGGTGGGTGCCGCGGCGGGCGGCGGAGTTTTTCGCGGCGACGAGTGCGCCGATGCCGGAGCAGTCGCAGAACGCGAGGTCTGTGAGGTCGATGACGACCTGGCGGTATGCGGTGACTGCTGCGGCGAGTGCCGCGCGGATGTCTCCGACGGTGGAGATGTCCAGCTCTCCGGTCAGTTTCATTACGGCGTGCCCCGGGCCCGGCCCGGCAGTCGTCGTGATGTCCATGTGACTGCCTCCCGCATGTGCGCCGTGGTGTGGCGCGTGACAGCCGTCGCCCAAGGCCGTGGCCTGTGTCGGACGACCGCTCGACATTCCGACGTGGCATCCATACAAACCGGGCCAGAAGTGATTTGTCCAGAGGTGACGGGCCAGTGCTGCCCGGGGGGTCGATATTGGCATCCTGTGCCGGTCAGCCCTCTTCCCCGGCACCGGATGCCAGCCCGTGTGGGGTGCGGGTGACGTGTGCCCCGGCTGCGTCGGCGAGCCGGGCGAACGCCACGGCGTCACGGACAGCGGCCCCTCCCGGATCGTTGTTGAAGTACACGTACACATCGCACGCGCCGGGCCAGGCGTCGGTCAGCCGGCGTACCCAGGTCGCCAGTGCCTGCCTTCCGTAGCGCGGCCAGGGCTGGGCCCGGCCCGCGTGCAGCCGCAGATAGCCCCAGTCGCAGGTCCGCCACAGCGGTCCTGCGGGCCGGGAGCGCAGATCCGCCCAGCACAGGGCGGCGCCCCGTGCCTCGAGGACCGCACGGACCTCCTGAACCCACCAGGAGTCGTGGCGCGGCTCGACCGCGACGCGTGTACCGGCCGGGAAACAGCGCAGGCAGTCGTCGAGCAGGGTGGCATCGGCCTTCAGGGTCGGCGGCAGTTGCAGGAGCACCGGCCCCAGCCGGTCACCGAGCCCGGCGGCGTGTTCCATCAGCCGCGCGACCGGCTCCTCCGGCTCCCGCAGCCGTTTGATGTGGGTCAGATAGCGGCTGGCCTTCACGGCCATGACGAAGCCCTCGGGGGTGCGCCGGCGCCACTGGGCGAAGGTCTCCCGGGACGGCAGCCGGTAGAAGGCGTTGTTGCTCTCCACGGTCGCGAACCCGGATGCGTACTCCTCCAGCCACAGTCGCTGGGGCACGCCCTCGGGGTACAGGACATCCCGCCAGTCCTTGTACTGCCAGCCCGAGGTGCCGACGAAGACCGTCACCCTTTCATCGAAGCACGTAAGGCGCCGCCGGGGCGGCCCGTGCCGGGCCGGGCGCGACTGCCGACCTCGATTCAGGGGTGCGCGGGAACTCGATGGCGGCAGCGATGACGGCTGTGGAAAGGTGCCCAGACCGCCGATGCACCGAAGCCCCCGTCCAGCGGCCGGGAAATACGGGTCAGGAAGGACGATGAGGACCCCCATGACTCCCGACGACGCTCTTCAGCAATTCCGCATCTTCGCGCTGGAGAGAGCGCTCGGCAGGCAGGTCGGATCCGACCGTCTCATCCAGGCGGGGCTGGACGGCCTCGTCGCCGGTGTCGAGAGTCCCTCACTGGTCACGTTGGCCGGTCTCCGACGCCGGGAGGAACCGGAAGCATCGGAGCACTTCGACCGGGTGCTGGAGGAACTGGGGCTGTTCGTCGACCTGCCGGCCGACCCTCGCGCCGCGAACTGGGCGATCGCCTATGGGATGGCCGGCCGGATCGCGGACGGAACCCTCGACCCCGCCGTCGGCACTCATCTGATCTGGGCCGACATCGCCGATGACCTCGACTGGCCCGAAGAGCTTCAGCCCCTCGTCGCGTGCGCGCTCGACCTGGAGGACTGGCAGGAGAGTTGGGGCGTCGGCCGGGACGTACTCACGGGACAGGCGGTGGAGGCGGCCGAACACCTCCTGAGCCGGCAGCCACCGGGTGAGCGCAACGACTGACCGCGTGCCCCTGCTGTGGAAAGTGCCCGAGGCCGCGCAACCCCCACGCCCCCTGAACGTCTCTTCTCCCAAAGGGGGAAACACCATGGGGGCTGACCATCAGATCGCCTTCTTCCTGCGGGAGCTCGCGGCGCCCGAGCCGTGGCGGCGGGCCGCCGCCGCCAAGGGGCTGGGGCGGATCGGGCGGACCGAGCAGGTGATGGCGCTCATCCACGCGGGCCGCGATACCGATCCCGCGGTGCGCGCGGCCGCCGCGCTCGGCCTCGGCCGTCTCGGCGCACCCGGGGCGGACGAGGTCCTGATCGCTCTGATGCGGGATGCCGATGCCCAGGTCCGGCGCCGCGCCTCGGTCGCCGCCCGCCTGCTGGAGCTGACCGGCCCGGCCGTCACCGACGCCTTCGGACGCCTGCTGCGAGACCCCGACCGATACGTCCGGCTCAACGCCCTGACCGGACTGACCCGGCTGAAGGCCATCGGTGACGGTAAGGCCCTGGTGCTCCTGCTGGGCGACCCCGACTGGCGGATCTGGGGGCACGCCCGGGGCCTGGTGGCGACGCAGATGGACGACGATCTGCGGGCCGAAGTGCTGCACACCGCCCGTCAGGGCCCCGGCGCGGCCCGTGCGCGGGCGCTGGAGATGCTGCCCGCCCGCGATACGCACCGGCTGCGCGACTCCCTGCGTGAAGGCCTCCACAACCCTGCCCCCGAGGTACGGGAGGCGGTGGTGGGCAAACTGGTCGACCTCAAGAAACGAGGAACGGCCGCACTGTTGCTGACGGTCCTTCAGGACGAACGGCACCCGGATGTCGCACGCCGGCTGTTGCGGGCCCTCGGACGGCTGGGCGAGCGCCGGCTGCTGGCAGCAGCGCTGCCGTGGCTCGACCATCCCGACGTGGGCCCGGTCGCCGTGGACGTCCTGGCCGACATCGGCACCCCGACCGCCGTCCGCCAGATCAGGTCCGTCCTCACCCAGTGGCCCTGCCACCCCGCGATCCAGGCGGCAGCGGCCAAGGCCCTCGGCGAACTCGGCGACCGCAAAGCCCTCGACCTGCTGCTCCCGCTCCTGAACGACGAGGACAGGCAGGTCCGCTCCGGGGCTCTCACCGGCCTGGGCGGCCTCGGTCACCACCGACTGCCCCCGGCGGAGCGCCGCAGGGCGGTCGAGGCGCTGATGCACTGCCTGGTGAGCGATCCGCAGGTGCTCTGGCACACCGGCAGCGCTCTGCGCAGCTATCCCGAAGTCCTGCCGCGGGTACGGGGGTTGCTGGAAGAGGCCGCACCCGATGTCCGGGCGACGGCGCTCTCCCTGCTGGACGACACCGACGAGGCCGACGGGCGTCTCTTCCTGACGTATCTGAGCGACCCGGACGACGACGTGCGCTACCAGGCCGCGATCGGACTCGGCCGGTACGCCGAGGAACACGGCGCCCTCCCGCCGGGCGGCGACGAGGCGATCAGCGTGCTCACCGCGCTGACGTCGGATGCCTCGGGCGGCGTTCGCTGGGCGGCGGCCAGGGTGCTGCGAGCTCTCGAAACCCCGGACGCGGATCCGTAGGACAGCGCGGTCGGCCGTCTGACGCGGCTGCCGGGCGCCACGGGCCGGCCGGCAGCCGTATAGGTGGTCCGACTGCCCGGACGGCCCGGTGCTGCGCTCAGCCGCCGGCCACGTCCGGATCAGCGGCCATCTCCGCATCCCACGGCGCCGGCCCGGTGCCGTCCTCCCAGGCGGCAAGGGCGTCGGCGTCGAAGCAGACGATCCCGCACTGCTCGGCGTACTCGGTCGCCGGCAGGGTGAACCCACCCGTGGTCACCACCGCCGCGACCTGGGCCTCGTGCACGGCGAAACACGTACCGCCGAACCGCTGGACGTCCTGCGACCCCACCTTGTTCACGGGGCCGTAGCGCTTGCACTGGATGACGACATGCCGTCCGTCCGGCGCTGTTGCCACCACGTCTGCCCCGAGGTCGCCCGCACCCCCGACGACCTCGATGTCACGGCAGCCGTCGCGTTCGCACAGGGCCGCCACGGCCTGCTCGAAGGCGGCCGGGTCCAACAAGCCCAGCAGCGAGGCTTCCTGCTCCGCCCCGTCCACCGTTCCCGAGTCGCCCTCGCCGCAGACCTCCTGTGTCCCCGGCGCGAGGACATGCGCTGCCGGTCCCGGTCGCTGCGGTAGGCCCCCGTCGGCGCAGGCTGTCGCCCGGACACCCCCGGCCGGGTGCCGGCGCCGGTGTCGCATCCGCCGGACCGCGGCGAGCGCCACGACAACCGCACCGGCCGCCAGCGCAATGCCCAGCAGTCCATGGGCGCCCGATGACTTCACCAGCGTCTTGAGCATCAGCCCGCCGCCGCAGACCAGCGACGCCACCAGGCCGAAACCGAGTGCCGTCTGACGCAGGCTGAATGCCGGCCGGCGCCGCACCAACCGTGACCGACGCGCAGGTACCGTCATGTTGCTGCCCCCACATTTCCAAGATCGTTAATGCTTGACGTCTGCCCCAACTGGCGCGATTAAACGGCGCGTTCGTCCTGGCCGAGCCGTTCTCCGCACGGCCGCTTCCTCCCGGGCCACGACATCGCGGCAGCCGCGGTACGGGAGACAGGGCTCGGCGGAGGTGCCTGGGGGAGGGGTCCTGGTCCGGTCGGGGGAGGCGTGCGGGACATCCCTGATGGCCCGCCGGCATCGCGCCGACACCATGAACTCCATGACATCCCAGCCCCTTTCGCGCCGCTCCCTCGTCGGCGGCGCCGCGGCCGCAGCCCTCCTCGGCGCGGCCGGAAGCACCCACGCCCGGGCAGATACCCGGACCGGTGCGCAGCACCAAGCCGCCGAAGCTGCCGGCGCCGCACGCATCCCTCCGCTGCGCCCGGACGTGCTGCGCGCCGCCATCGGTGACCTCACCCGCCCGCCGGCGACCGCCGCGCAGCTGCGCGTCACCGGCACGAAGGGCTGCTGGTACGGCTCGGCGGGAGTGGCCGACATTTCAACGGGCCGTGCCGTACGGCCGGATGACGCGTTCCGCGCCGGCAGCGTCACCAAGGTGTTCGTGGCGACCGTGGTCCTGCAGATGGCAGGTCGTAGCCAAGTGCAACTCGACGCCCCGATCGGACGCTACCTGCCGGGCCTGCTCCCGCGGGAGCAGGCCCGGATCACCGTCGCCCAGCTGCTGCACCACACCAGCGGCCTGCCCGACCACCGGGGACTGCCGGACCTGCGCACACCGGAAGATGTGCTGCACCACCGGCACGACCGGTGGACGCCGCACCAGCTGGTGGCGACCGTGACCCACGGACCGCTCAAGTTCCCGCCGGGCACCGTGCAGGAGTACCGGGGCATCAACTATGTCCTGCTCGCCCTTCTCATCGAGCGCCTGAGCGGCCGGCCCTACGGAGAGGAGATCCGACGTGCCCTCCTTCGCCCGCTGGGCCTCACGAGAACCCTGCTGCCCGGGGACGACCCGCGGCTGCACGGCAGCCACGTGCACGGATATCTGCGCATGAGCGACACCTCTCTGCGCGACATCACCGTCTACAACCCCTCCTCGAGCTGGGGTGAGGGCGAACTCGTCTCCAGCGTCGACGACCTGTCCCGCTTCCTGGAGGCACTGTTTCGCGGACTGCTGCTGCCGCGCTTCATGACGGAGAAGCTGTTCACACTGCCGCCGGCGAGTGTGCGCATGCTGGACGGCAGCGCTGCCCGCTACTCCATGGGACTGCAGAAGGCCACGGTGAACGGTGTGACGTTCTGGGGCAAGACGGGGGAGTGGTACGGCTGTCGCACCCGCATGTTCTCCACCCGCGACCACCAGCGGCGTTTCGTGCTCTCCTACGCCCCCACTCCGCTGAGCCCCCGCGAGGACATGACCGACCGTGTCGTCGCCGCGTTCACCCAGGGCGCGGGCGGGGCCGCCGGGGACACGGCATAGGGTCGGGGCGTGCTGACTTCTCGACACCTGGCTGCATGGGTGAGCGCGCGGTACGGGCCGCGCCATGCCGACCGGCGGATCCGGGACCTCGGGTTCGCCTGGTCGGTCGACACCCAGCCCGACGCGTACCACGACGGCGTCACGTCCGCGATGACCTACGGCAACGGCCCGGACATCGTCGTCAAACGCACCGGCGCGGTGTGGCAGTTCGGCTCCAGCCCCATGATGCTGCCGCTGTACGAGGCGCGCACCGAGGAGGAGCTGCGCCGAACGATGGCGAAGCTGATGCCGGGGGCGGATCTGGACCGGCCCCGGGAGACAGTCCCGGCACCGGCACCGGCACCGGCACCGGCACCGGCACCGGCACCGGCACCGGCACCGGCACCGGCACCGGCACCGACGCCTGCGCCCGCACCGACGACCGCACCCGCGTCCCCCGTCCCGCCGCTCGCCACGGCAGCACCGCCGATGGTCGGCGCGCCCGGCACGGTTCCTCCGCCCACCGGTGTTTTCGGCGCCCCGTACGAGCCCACGCCGCCGCCCGGACCGGCCCCCGCGGCTGCGCCCGTACCCCTTGCGCCCGTACCCCTTGCGCCCGTACCGCCCGCACCCGCGCCTGCGCCCATGGCGGCGCACGCGCCCGCCGCAGGGCCCGAGTTCGCGGCGGCCGACACGAAGAACGCGGTCCTCGTGGATCCCCAGGGGATCTGCTTCGACCAGGAGGGCCGGCATGCCGCATTTGCCTGGCCGGAGATCCGCACCGTCCACCACACCGTGCGCGGTACGTGCCTCACGGTGGGTGTCGTGCACGCGAACGGGGCGTTCTACGAATGCCGGGTGAGCGCGAAGCGGCAGGCACGCGTGCGGGAGTGGTCCACGCACCTCCCGCCGGTCCTCGCGTTCTATCTCGCAGGCCGGCCCGCCTGAGCAGAGCCCCGCCCTACCGCCATCCCCCCTCCCGGAGAGCAGGCCGGTCATGCGCCCACATTCCCTCGTCCAGGTCGCCGACGGGGTCCACCTGGTCCACGGCAGCAACACGAACTGGGTCATCCTCAGCGAAGGCGACGAGGCCACACTCGTCGACTGCGGCTATCCCGGCGACCGTGACCTTCTGCTCGCGTCGCTGGCCGAGGTCGGTCACGCACCTGAGTCGGTCAGGGCCGTCCTCGTCACGCACGCGCACAACGATCACATCGGATCCGCCGAACATCTCAGCCGCTCCTTCGGAACGCCCGTTCTCCTGCACGAGGCGGAAGTGCCGCACGCACGCCGGGAGTTCCTGCACCAGGTCGGCATCACCACCGTGCTGCGCAACGCGTGGCGCCCCGGTGTCCTGCCGTGGGCGGTACATGCCCTGCGCTCGGGCGGTACCACCGACACGCGGGTCACGGCGCCGCGAGCGTTTCCCGCCCCGGGCCCGCTCGACCTGCCCGGGGGTCCCGTCCCCCTCCACACCCCGGGACACACGGCAGGGCACTGCTGCTACGTACTGCCGCAGGCAGGGATCCTCATCTCGGGAGACGCCCTCGTCAGCGGCCATCCCACCTCACCGCTGAAGGGCCCGCAGCTGCTTCCCGCCATGTTCGACACCGACCGCGAGCGCGCTCTGGCCTCCCTGCGGACCATCGAGGGCGTGGCGGGCGACACCCTCCTCCCCGGCCACGGCCCCCTGCACCGGGGATCCGTCGCGGCGGCCGCCGGCCGGGCGCGCGATCTCGCCTCCTGACCCGGCCGCGGCCTACGCCGGCAGCGTCCGCGGCGCCGCCCTCGGCACACACCAGGACGCGGTTCCACGAGAGGAGCGCAGAACCCTGCCCGCGGGGCCGGCCGGGGCTACGCTGCATTCCTGACAAACCGTCACGAAAGGATCATGCTGTGGCCTCTCGACTCAACCCGTACATCAGTTTCACCGGTGACGCCAAGCAAGCCCTGGAGTTCTACAAGGCCGTCTTCGGCGGCACCCTGACGGCCCACACCTTCGGCGACTTCGGTGGCGAGGCGCCGCCCGGCTTCGCCGACAAGATCATGCACGGCCAGCTGGAAACCCCCGCCGGCTTCACCCTCATGGGAGCCGACACCCCTCCCGGCATGGACTACACGCCCGGCACGAACTTCGCGGTCAGCCTCAGCGGCGACGACCCGGGCGAACTGCGCGGCTACTGGGACAAGCTCTCCGACGGCGGCACCGTCGCGGTCCCGCTGGAGAAGCAGATGTGGGGCGACGTGTTCGGCATGTGCACGGACAAGTTCGGCATCGGGTGGATGGTCAACATCAACGAGCCCGGCGCCTGACCGCGATCCGCACCCCGAGGGCCCCACGCCGCCCGGCGCCGGGGCCCTCGGCGCATCCCCGGCCCGGCCCGGCCCCAGTGAGGGCTAGCGGATGAAGCGGGGAAGCCATTTCGCGGTGTAGTCGGGATGCGAGGCGTACTCGGCGGCCAGCTGCCGGACCGCGAAGCCGAGGCCGACGGCGCGACCGGACGTGAAGTCCTCCTCCGGGCGGTCGGTGTCCCGTTCCGCGATCTCGACGTACTCGCTGAGCAGGACCCGGTTGGTCTCGATGCGGGCCACCGTGCGGGCGGGGTCCTGGAGTGCGATGTGCCGGTCGTAGCCGGCGTCCCTGATCGTGAAGGCGATCCCGGACGTCCGGTCGTGGACCTCCCCGGGGACATCCGCCGGACACCGCCAGCTCGCGCCCCCGGCATCCAGCGCGACCCGCTCCTCCTCGGCGAGCCGTGCTTCGATGAAGGCCACCATTTCTGCGTTGCCGGCCATACGACGGCGCTTCCTCTCGTCAAAGGCGTGTGGACTGCGGAGCCATTGTGCTGGACAGTCCGCCCCACCTGCGAACCGGCAGGTCCCCCCACCCCATCCGCCACCCGACCACGGAGGCTGCATCCGGGTGCGGCGGCGGGCGTACGCGCAAAAAAACCGCTGTCCCGTCCGGTGCGGCCGCGCTTACGATTCTGTGCTGCGCGGACGGGCAGGCCGGCCGGCTGCGCGGGGCTCGGGGGAGGAACCAGCAGCATGAGCGACTCCGTAGGCGCGCAACCTCCGTTGTGGACACGGAACTTCACGCTCTACTTCACCGCCCGCATCGCGTCGATGCTGGGCGATGCAATGCTGCCGGTCGCCCTCTCGGTGGCGATGCTCACCCTCGGCTACGGGGTGAGCGCGGTCGGGTTCGCCCTCGGTGCGTGGATGGCTGCCTTCGCGGTGTTCGTGGTGTTCGGCGGGGTTCTCGCGGACCGGTTCCACCCCCGGCCGGTGATGATCGCCGCCGACGCGGTGCGGTTCCTGCTCATCGCATCCCTCGCCTGGTACGTCGCGGTCGGCCTGCCCCCGCTGTGGTTCATCGTGACCGCGACCGCGCTGGGCGGTCTGGCCACGGCGATGTTCCAGCCGGGGGTCAACGGCATGGTGCCGCAGGTCGCCGCAGACGCGCAGAAGGCCAACGCCGTCCTCCGCGTCGGCCAGGGGATCTCCACCATGGCCGGTCCCGCGGGCGCCGGACTGCTCGTCGCGGCCGCCGCACCCGCCTGGGCGTTCGCCGCGACCGCTGCCACCTTCGCCGCCAGCGGACTGTCCCTGCTGGCCCTGCGGCTGCCGCCGTTCACCGCCGACCGCACGACCTCCACATGGGAGAACCTGCGCACCGGCTGGCACGAATTCCGTTCCCGCTCCTGGCTGTGGGCGGTCATCCTCATCTGGTGGGTCCTCGGCGTCTTCGTCTGGGGCCCGCTGACCCCGCTCGGTGCCGCGTCCGTCACCGGCGCGCACGGTACCGCCGCCTTCGGCTACGCCGAGGCCGCGTTCGGCGCCGGCTGCGCCGTCGGCGGTCTCCTCGCCATCCGTATCCGCCCCGCCCGGCCGCTGCTCGGCGGTGCCGTAGCCATGTTTCTCTTCCCTCTGATGCCGCTCACGGCCGCCCTGGTCCCGGCGCTGCCGCTGCTCCTGCTCGGCTACGCGGTCAGCGGGATCGGCTGGGCCTTCTGGGGCGTGCAGTGGGCCACCACCGTGCAGACCCAGATCCCCGAGGACCGGCTCAACCGGGTCTCCGCGTACGAGATCGCCGGATCGATCCTCGCCGTCCCGCTGGGGCAGATGATCGCCGGACCGGCGAGCTCCCTGGTCGGGGTCCACGAACTGCTGCTCGCCGCCGCCGTGATCAGCGCCGGCTGCGCGGCGGCACTGATCGCGGTCACGCCCATCCGGCGGCTGCGACGCGCCCCGTCCCGCCGCCTGGCACCCATCGCCCCCGTGCCGGAGCCCGGCATGACGCTGCGGCCGGCCAGGCCCGTATCAGGGCACGGTGACCCGCACGACCGCACCTGACCGGTCCCCCCGGCCGGCCGCTCGGTTCACCCCTTCGTGGGACGACCGAGCGCCCGGCACCACCCGCAGACCGGGTGGCACCGGGCGCCCGCAGACGCCGGCTGTCAGCCGACGGTGAGCATCCTTGCCTTGCTGGGCACCCCTTCGGCGTTCAGGGCGAACAGGAAGTACGTGCCCGGCAGCGCCACCCCCGGATCGGCCGGAACCGTGACGTCGTACGCCCCCGCACCTGTTTGACGGAACGTCAGCGGCACGCGGCGCTGGTCGTTGTCCGTGGAATGCGTCGCAGCCCCCGCTCTCACCAGTGCGAACGAGGAGACGTCGGCGTCGGTCGTCACGGCCAGCTGTGTCCCGTTCGCCGCTCGGGCCGGGACACCGCCGGTGATCACCGGACGGGTCTTCTCACTGCCGTCCGCGTTGAGGAGATAGGGCGGCGTGAAGATCGCCCCGTCGGGATGGTTCGTGGCACACGCACCGCACAGTCCGCCGCCGCCGGTGAAGATGCGGCCGTCGGGCAGCAGGTTGGCGACACTGTGATAATTCCGCGGCACCGCCATCGACGCCATCCGCGTGAACTTGCCCGTCGCCGGGTCCCAGATCTCCGGCGTCATCGCCGAGGTCGCGTCACTGAACGGCACGGGGAACGACTGCCCGCCGAACACGGCCACCTTGCCGTCCGGCATCACCACACTGTTGCCGAAGGCGCGGGCATAGGCCATGTCCCCGGTACGCGAACTGATCGGTGTGCCGCCCCCGTTGAGATCGACGGTGTACGCCCGCCGCGTCGCCTTCACATTCTCGTACGCCGTCGCACCGCCCAGTGTGAGCAGCTTCCCGATGTCGTACGCGACCGCGTTGCCGTTCATCGCGTCCGGGGAGTCCGCGCGACGGCCGGCCGCGGTGATGGTGCCGTTGCCGCTCGTGGAGATCCAGTTGATCTGCTTGCTCGGGCCGAGGTGCAGCACCCGACCGTTCGAGGTGGCGTGCAGCCACTGATGGTTGTCGGCGCGGTAGGCGCCGCGTGGATCGGCGGTCATGGTCGTGGTGACCGGTACACCGCTGAGCTTGCGCCATGTGCCGTTCGCCGATGACCAGACCTCTCCGCCCTTTGCACTGCCGCCGCCGCTCCATGATCCGCCGAGAACGAAGGCATCGCCGGTGGAGAGCAGGGTCATCGCCTGGTAGCCGCGGGCGATGTTCATGTCCGACGTGGAGGCCCACGCGTCGGTGGCGGGGTCGTAGATGCTTGCCCGCTCGGCGTTGGAGCCGCCGGTGACCAGCACGCGGCCGTCCTTGAGGACCGCTATGCCGGGACAGAACATGTCGTGCCCGGTGTTGTCCACGCGTCGCTGCGTGACCCGGCCGGTCGCCAGATCCATGATCGCGGTCTGGGTGTAGCCGTTGCTCCCGCCGAAACGGTCGATGCCGTACGCCGACCATGCCAGCATCTTGTTGTTCGGCAGCACCGCTGTGGCGACCGGCACCAGCGGGAAGCCCGTCACCTTGCCCCACACGCCGTGCGCGGCGGGCGCGGCGGGTCCGCTGACACGGATCTCGCCCGCCGACGACCACGGTCCACGGCCGCCGGCCTCGCTCGTCGCGGTCAGCCGCACATAGCGGGCGGTGACCGCGCGGGTGAAGGTGGCGCCCTTCAGCGTGTCGTCGTCCTTCCAACTGCCGCTCGCCACCGGCGTACTGAACGTGGTGCCATTGAGGCTGGTGGTGACCGTGTAGGCGCCGATCCGGCCGTTGATACCGATGCGCCGCGGCTCGTACGAGAGCGCGGACACCGGCCGCGCCGTCTTCATGTCGATCGTGATGCTGTGCGGGAACGGCGCTGTGGTCGGTGACCACCTGCTGTGCCAGAGGGTGTCCGGATCACCGTCCAGCGCAGCGGCGGGAGCGTGCGCCCCCCGTGCCGTCTCGAAGCTGGTTGCCGATGCCGTCCAGCCTTCGCGCGGCAGATCGACGACAGAAGCGGCGGTACCCGGATCGCCCAGCAGGTTGATCTCGCCGGCACTCGAGAAGGGGCCGCGGCCACCTGCCTCAGTCGTCGCGGTCAGCCGGATGAAGCGGGCGCCCTTCGGCGCAAAGCTCAGCGTCTTGACCGTGGCGTCGTCGGCCAGCGTGCCCGTCGCCACAGCGGCACCCCAGGCCACACCGTCAGCGCTCAGGTGGATCGCGTACTCCCCGATCCGGCCGTTGGTCCCGGTTGCCCGGGGCCGGTAGACGAGCGCGGAGAGGACCGCCGTCTCCTTGATGTCCATGGTGATGCTGTGCGGCAACGCGGCAGCGGTCGGCGACCACCGGCTGTGCCACATCGTGTTCGGATCGCCGTCCAGTACCCGAAGAGGACGGTGATCTCCCCGCACCGTCTCGTGATCACTCGCCGTCGCCGTCCACCCGTCGCGCGGCAACGTCGGCGCAGCCGGCTCCATGGCGGAAGCAGGCGCGGCCTGGTGATGCGGCGCCGGCGGCGGCGCCGTCGGATCTGCCATCGGCAATGCCCCCGGCCCGGCACTCGCCCGGCCACCTGAAGTGAACAGCGGCAGCAGAGCCACCAGCGTCGCCGTCAGCGCCAGCAGAATCAGACCCCGCGATCTGAGCCGGACCGGACGGCGGAAGACGGACAGAGCAAAGCGACGGATCATGTTGTTGTCCCCCCACGGAAAGGGCGTCGCGTCCCACGGCAACGCCCATGCGGGAGTTGACCCTCGCAGCAGCCCACAGGCTTGTAAAGACTTCTGCGGCTATTGCGGACAACTGTGACCTGACGGGAGCCAAGCGGTGTACGTTATGAGATTTCGGCGCGTTCCGGCCCGCGATCGAGAGCGCGCGACGGTGCGCCGCAGGTAGCCGAGCGCCACGGAGCTGCAGCCACGGGCCCAGGGCATCGCCGGTGTCCACGCGCGGACCGCGGCCGGAAACGAGACCGTACACATTCACTCCCGCCTCCCGGGGCAGCCGGACAGGGCAGGCACACCCCGTCCCGCGCCCACACGCCCCCACCTGTGACACCGCGGGCCCCGGAGAGGAGAACCAAAAGATGAAAGGCTTCCGCAGCTTCATCCTGCGCGGCAACGTGGTCGACCTGGCCGTCGGCATCGTCATCGGCGCCGCATTCACCGCTGTCGTGAACGGTTTCGTCGGCGCATTCCTGACCCCACTCGTCGGACTGGCCACGGGAGCCACCGGCGACATGAGCCGCAAGCACTTCACGCTCGGCGCGACCCAGTTCCCCTACGGCGCCTTCATCAACGCCGCCATCAGCTTCCTGCTCCTTGCCGCAGCCCTGTACTTCCTCGTCGTCCTGCCCATCAACAAACTCCACGAGCGCCTCGCCCCCCACCAAGACGTTCAGGCCCCCAAGCGCGACTGCCCCGAATGCCTCAGCCCCGTCCCGGCCCACGCCCGACGCTGCGCGTCCTGCACCGTCCCCCTGCCCGAGATCCCCGTCCAGGCCGAGACGACCACACAGCGCGCCGGCTGACTCCGGGCAACCGCCACGCCGCTCATCCGACGGCTCGTTGACCTCTTTCAGGGCCGCCCAACAGCAGGCACCTGCCCACCTCATGCCTGAGCGCATAAAAGATCGAATCGGATCCCATCCCCGGGCTAGGGTGCGCCGACGGGCCTCGTACAGTCGCCCGTTCACGAGGGGCCTGGGGAGGCCCATGGGAGGGGAAAGACAAACGTGCCCGGACACAGACGGAGAAGCACGCCCGCGTGGGCCGCGATCGCAGGCGCCACACTGCTGGCAGGGCTGTTGACATCGCCGGCCTTCGGAGCAACGGGCGATGCAGCCGACGATCCAGTACCAGGACCACCCCGGATCACCAGCCAGGGTCCGTACACGGAGTGCACCGCGAACGACTGTGTCGGGCGCGGCGAGCCCGGGCTGCCCGGGCTGTTCACCTTCCGGCCGAACGAGGCCGATGTCGACGCGGACACAGGAAGCACCGACGTCACCGGCTACCGGGTGCGCCTGATCGACCAGATGGGAGCCGTCGTCGTCAACGGGGCTGAACCGCCGCCGTACACCGCAGTGCCATCCGTTGCGGGCCTTCAGGTCCTGGAAGTACAGGCCAGGGACTGGGGCGAACGCTGGGGCCCTTCGACGTCCTTCCTCTTCATGGTGAAGCAGGCGCCCGGCGCGGTCGGACAGTGGCAGTTCGCGGACCGTCCCTCAAACGGAACAGGGACCACGACGAAGGACACCGCCACCGAGGGCACGGAGCGCCATGACGCGGCACTCAAAGGCGGCGCCACCTGGTCGGACCGGGCCCGACGCGGCGAGGACGACTATTCACTCGACCTGAACAGCACCGGCCTGCGCAAGCCAAAGGCGTACGCAACAACAGCCGGGCCGCCCATCAACACCGGCGAATCGTTCACCGTCTCGACCTGGGCCTATCTCGCCGACACGACGTCCGACCAAGTCGTACTCTCCGCACCCGGGACCCACGACGCCGCCTTCGAGCTGTCCTACTCCGCCCAGCACAAGAAGTGGGCCTTCGGCCGAGGTGCCCAGGACCGCCGTCACACGTCGGATGTCGTCTCCTACGGCGACGCGGCGCAACCGCCCGCTCGCGTATGGACCCATCTGGCCGGAGTCTTCGACACCAAACGCGACACAGACACGACGAACGACACCATCCAGCTGTTCGTCAACGGCCGGCCCCAGGGGCAGCCGGTAACCCTCTCCACAGCGACCTCGGCCTACCGGCCCTGGACGTCGGCAAGAGGACTGCAGATAGGCAGGACCAAGGCCAACGGCCACCACCAGCGGTACTTCCACGGCTACATCGACGAAGCAGCAGTCTGGCAAAGGGCACTCCGACCGAGGGACCTACGTCTGGTCTCAGACCTCGAGAACGAATCCGAGCCGGCCACCACGCTCGTCGCGGACTGGAACGCCGGCCCGGCCACCACCGGCAACACCATCAAGGACTACAGCCGCTACAGCCGAACCGCCCTCAACCTGTCGCCCGAGGGAGCACAACTCCTGCCGGACAGCATGGGACAAGGCCGACTGGTCCTCGACGGAATACGGGGCTACGCCGACGCCTCCGGACCGGTCGTGGACGAAACGGGCTCATTCACCGTGTCGGCTCGGGTGAGTGTGAACGGTACGGACTGGGCGTCCAAGCCGGTCGGCTACCGCGGAATTGTGGCTGCCCAGAACCTCGCAGGCACCTCGTCCTGGGCGCTCGTACTGACCAAACTCGACACAGACGTCTCCCTATGGAGCTTTGTCCGTACCGCGGTTGACGCGGCCGGCAACGTGACAGGTCGTATCGAGGCCCAAGCGAACGACGTGATGACCGACTTCGACACGCTGATCGATCTCACCGGCACCTACGACGCCGCTGCGATCGCCGATGACCCGTCGGACACGTCCGGCAAACTGAAGCTCTACATCGGAACCTCTGCCCAGGCGACATCTCCCCAAGCCGGACACACCTCGCAGACGCAGGGAACGGGCAACGTGACCGTGGGCCGCGCAGCCGACGGCGACTATCTCTCCGGCACCCTGGACCGATTGCGCATCTGGGCCGGCGCCCTGACAGCCAACGGGGTCGGCAACCAAGTCCCGTGACCGGCGCGATGATGGAGCCGGCCGGCTGACCTTTGCCGGGCTGGCTCGTTGAGTGCGGTACCCCGAAGCAGGGCCTGCGGTGAGTCAGCACCGTAGGCCCTGCGCTCTCCGGGGCCGGCTGCCGACGTGGGTGTGGTCCTATGAGGACCTGTCAGTAGTGCGTTCCCGGTGGCGCCGAGTGTGTGGGGCCACAACCTGGCTGAGAGGGGCGATCCGGCTGAGGTGGGATGAGCGGTTGATCGCCTACCAGTACGATCCGTTTCCACCAGCTCTGGGGAGGGCGTATGACCGCCGACGTATCCGTTCAGTTGACGTACACGGTGACACTGCGGGAGATATCTGACGGGTTGAAACTTCAGATGCGGCACAGCCCGGCCGGCCGGTGGGCTTTTCGCGTTCTGTGGGGCGTGGGCATTTTCCTCGGCCTGGTGATCGCGATCAACGTTGCAGTCAAGGGCACCGACTCCCCGGCCCTGGGGGTGCTGCAGTTGATGGTGACCGTCGTCGTCATCGCCATCGCCTGCCGCTGGCTGATGGCTCTGGGCCTGCTCGGATACGCCAGGCACCTGGGCGAACATCGCGTCACGGTCGACCCATCGGGGATCAGCACCGTGTCCGCGCGCCATACGAACCACACCGGTTGGGAGTTCTACGGACGCTGGGCCGAGGGCCGTAGGGTCTTCGTGCTGCTCACCCCGGACGTGTGGGGAGCCGGAGTGCTGATGCTGCCCAAGCGAGGCTTGAGCTCGCCTCAGGACGCCGAACGCGTAAGGGAGTTGCTCGCCGCCAGACTGATCGACCAGCGATCGGTCCGGGCTGTGCGGAACAATGCTGGAAACCAGCCCGAAGAGGGCCCCAATGACGCGGAAGTCGTGCGCGATGCCTGAGTTCGGTCGGGACAACGCACATGCTTGAGTGATCAGAAGCGACAGGAGTCCGGATCGACGACGGTCGGGTCGGGCAGTTCAGCAAGCGGGCGGGCATGCCCCCACCCAGGTCGGCAAGTGGTCGTCACCGTCCGCTCTGATGGTGCGCTGTCATGTGTACCGCAGCTCCCCCGGCCCCGCCCAGCGTCCGAGAAGGGGCAACGCCGTCGCCGCCGCCAGCAGGCACGACGCGTACATAACGGGCGCGACCAGCAGGGCGGTCCACGGCACTGATCCGACACCGGTGGCCGTGGAGTACGAGACGCCGATCGCCATGCCTCCGGCGCCCGCCAGGAGCAAGCCGGGGGCGAGGGGGAGGGCTGTCTCCAGGAGGAGGGCGCAGTTCAGGACCGGGCGCTGCACGCCGGCCGCCACCTGGGCCGCCAGGCCCCGGCGGCGGGAGGCCAGTGACTCCGCGGTGCCCACCGCGAGCCCGGAGAGAGTGATCGCGAGGGCGACCAGGATGGCGGCCCCGGTCAGGTCGAGACCGGTGGTGTAGTACGCCATGTCGGCGGCAAGACGATCCCGACTGGACAGCTCCGTGCGCATCGCGTGCTGAACGCAGAGGAAGACCGTCCCGACGAGCGTCACCAGCAGCACTGCGGCGTGGGACCGGGCCGCGGCCCACGGATCGTCGCGCAGCCGTTCCCCCGCGATCAGCGGCGCCGCGGTCCGGGCCCGTGCGGCGAGCAGACGCCCGGTGTGTCGCGCCGTGACGCCGGACAGCCACACCGCGCCGGCGCCGAGGGCGACGACGAGGCCCAGGATGGTCAACGGCGTCCGCCAGTCGAACCGGTTGCCGGAGATGTGGCCGCCGTACATGGCGAGCGACGCCAGCCCGGCCACCATCACCAGACCACCACCCAGGGACAACAGTCCTGGTCCCCGGCCCGCCTTCGGGTGCACCCGGCGGACCCGGCCCAGCGGCGAGGCCACCACCCGGCGCAGTGCCAGCGCTCCCGCTGCCGCGCCCAGCACCGGTACCCCGACGGCGACCAATGCGAGGCCCGCCCAGGTCAACGGCGTCGGACCGCTCCACAGGCGCAGCAGGAGAACCACCGAGAAGGCGGTGGTGAGCGCCGAGCCCAGCAGACACGCGAGCCCGGTCTCCAGGGCGGCGATCCGGCGCACCTGCCAGAGTGTCGCCCCGGCCAGCCGCAGCCCGGCCAGTCGGCGATCGCGGTGCACGGCGCCGATCCGGGCGCACTGACCGAGGAATCCCAGCACCGGCACCAACAACAGCAGCAGGCCGCTGATCACCCCGGCACGGGTGCCGGGTTGGTCCAGGAGGCCGTGGAAGACGGAGAGGGTGTAACTGCCCTGCAGGGACGCGAGCGTGGCGGCCACCGTCGCGAAACCGGTAGCGAGCGCTGCGCCCGCCGCCGTCAGTGTGATCCTCCACCACTCCCGCCGGTCGGACCCGCGTACGAGCTGCCAAGCCAGGCGGAGGTCCGAAGCCGTCGCGCTCATGCCGTCACCTCCAGCTTCGACACGGCACCGTCCCGCAGCTGGACCTCGCGATCCGCGTACGCCGCCACTTGGGCGTCGTGCGTGACCAGCAGCACCGCCGTGCCCGACTCCCGGGCCGTGTGAGCCAACGCCGTCATCACCTGCTCGCTCGCCAGCGAGTCCAGCGCCCCGGTCGGCTCGTCCGCGAACACCACCCTCGGCCGGGTGACCAGCGCACGGGCCAGCGCCGCCCGCTGCGCCTGCCCGCCGCTCATCTCGCCCGGCCGAGTTCCTCCTGTCCGCGCACCCCGAACCGCTCCAGAAGCGCCTCCGCGCGCGCCCGCGCCTCGGTGCGGCCGGTGCCGGCCAGCATCAGTGGCAATGCCACGTTGTCCAGGGCCGTCAGCTCCGGGATCAGCTGCCCGAACTGGAAGATCACCCCGAATTCGGTGCGGCGCAGCTCGCTCAGCCGCTTCTCCGGCAGCATGTCCAGCCGCTCGCCGTCGTACGTCACCGAGCCCGCGTCCGGCCGGACTATTCCGGCCAAGCAGTGCAGCAGCGTCGACTTCCCGCTGCCGCTGGCCCCGGTAACGGCGAGGATCTCACCGGCCCGCAGCTCGACACAGGCACCGCGCAGGGCCTCGGTCCTGCCATGGGCCTTCGCCAAGTCGCGGGCCGCAAGCAGCGGCTGTCTCGTGGTCCCGTTCGTCATGCTGTGCAGACCTCCGCGGTCAGGGTTGTGAGCCGGGCCGCCGTGGTGGTCATCCAACGGAGGTCGGCGTCAAGGTGATTGAGGGCGTAGTCGGCCGAGAGGACGGTCGTCATGTCCGTACCCGGGGCTGTCTTGACCGCCGTGAGCTCCCGCATCCGCCCCATATGGGCAGCGCGCTGGGCCAGCAGATAAGCGCCCGCGTCGCCGCCGGTGAGGATCGACACGACGACCTTGGCGAAGATCTCGTTCGTCACGAAGGGTGCGGGGGGTGCGATCTCACCTGCCCAGCGGGCCAGTTCGCGCGTGCCCTCGTCCGTCGTGCGGTACGCGGTCCGCTCCGGACCGCCGTCCGACGCGGTGCCGTCGACCGCCGCGAGGCCGTCCCGGACCAGGCGTTGCAGGGTCGTATAGACCTGCCCGTATGCCAGAGGACGGGCCTCGGGGAAGCGCTCGTCGTGACGTCGCTTCAAGTGGTATCCATGGCTGGGCCCCGAGGAGAGGAGCCCCAGCAGAATGTGACGGGTGGTCATGCAGATCAGTATGCACCACGTATATGTACTGAGTGAATAGTGGACGAGGGTGAAGGCGGATTGAGGGGAGGCCCGACAGCGATGAACGCACATCGGGTGCGCGGCGAACGGAGTCGGATGTGCAGAGGCGCTTCAGAAGCGCCCGGCTCTGACGGAGGATCAGCTTCGACTCACCGAAGGCCCGTTCGGCTCCAGGTCTTCTCCCGGCGGGCTGCTCCTCCCTCGCCGGCTGAACGGCCTGCGGGCGAGGGATGGTTAAGGCGTCAACTCGCCCCCGAACAACGGCGTTTCCCAGCCCCTGGTGGGGGAGGATCAGCCAGTCGGTTAGTGGTGTGCAACGGGAGTGTTCATGACGGTGCCGGAGCGACTGAGTGACGAAACGCGGGAGCGGCTGCGGGTTCTGACCGAGCGGCACACGGTCGGCATCACGGCCGGCGGTGCCTTCTGCGGTTCGGGGTTCGTCGTGACCCCCGACACGGTGATCACCTGCGCCCATGTTGTCGCCGGCCGTGATCCGGCGGGTCTCGTCGCCCTCGTCGAGGGGCGGAGTGTCGCCGTCGACGTGGTGCGGATGGTTCCCGAGTCCCGGGGAGAGGGCAGCATCTACGGCTTCCCGGACCTGGCCGAACTGCGGCTGGCCGAGCCGGCGCACGACCTGGGCGGGGTGTGGCTCGACGACAGCGAGCCCCTGCAGTCGGCCTCGGTATCGGTCCACGGCTTCAGCGGCCACACGCTGGAGCAGGGTGTCCAGCCCGACACCCTGCGCCTACAGGTCGCGGGCCGCAGCGGACAGTACGTACGGTTGCAGTGGGACCAAGTGGTGCAGGGCTTCAGCGGTGGCCCGGTGCTCGACACCGGCACGGGACGTGTCTGCGGGGTGCTCAAGGCGTCGCGGCACGAGAAGGGGATGTCCGGCGGCTGGCTCATCCCGATCGACGCTCTGGAGCAGTGTTCTCCCGGGCTGTTGGAGCGAAACCGCCTCTCACACAGACCCGGCACACCGTGGTTCGACACGGTCGGTGAGCGCCTGCGCAGGCAGAGGGAGCTCTTCGGACCCGATCCCGGCAGCGAGGGCGGCGGCACGACGCCCGCGCAGATGCTGTCGCGTGGTGCCATGCCGTTCGTGGAGAGGCCGGAGCTGGGGGAGTTGGTCTCGTGGTGTCACGAGTCGCCCGATCACCTGCTGCGCGTGCTCTACGCGCCGGGAGGCTCGGGCAAGACCCGGCTGTCGGCGCAGCTGTGCGGGCTTCTGCGGGAGGAGGGCTGGGTCGCCGGGTTCGCCGAGGTGTTCACCAACCCGCTCGCCCAGGAGCGGTGGTTGGAGAACATGACCTCGGCGCTTGCGGCCGGTTTCCCCGCACTCGTCGTCTTCGACTACGCCCAGGCGCGTGTGAGCGACGTCTGCGAGCTCCTTGCGCACATCCACCGCCACCGGCCGCAGGACGCCACTTTGCGCGTCCTGCTCCTCGCCCGGTCCGAGACGCCGCTGCGGCAACTGCTGCAGGAGGAGCTCGCGGCCCGGCACATCGAGGAGTGGGCGTTGCGTGAGGCGAGCGCGCACAGGCTGCCGAACAGCATCGAGGGCAGGGAGCCAGAGTCGCTGGCCGTGGAGGCGTTCGGCGAGTTCGCCAGGCAGCTGGACTGTGCGTGGGTCGCTGCGCCGGACGGTCTGGGACGTACGGCCGGACGGCAGGACTCCCTGCTGGGGGTACTGGCCACCGCTCTGGACGCCGTGCTCACGCTGCGCCAGGGGGAAGCCTGGGCGGAGAACGAGGATCCCCTGGCCCGCATCTGCTGGCACGAGATCAAGGGCTGGCACGCCTTGTTGGAGGACCGGCTGGGTACGGACGGGCCCCTCGCGGGACGTACCGGGCGACTGATGGCGGAAGGGCTGTTGCTCGTCCCCACACTCGCGCGTCGCCGCGAGCGGAGGGAGCTGACCGCGCTGCTCCGGCGTGTCCATGAAGCCGCCTTTCCCGACGCGGACCGCAGCCCCTCCATGGCTGCCGTCCACGGGTGTCTGCGCGCGCTGTACCCGGCGCAGGGCAGTCAGGTGGCCGTTCTGGAACCGGACCGCGTGGGGGAGATCCTGGCGCGCCGGGTGCTCCTGGAGCCGGAGAGCTGCGGCGAAGCCGCCGACTATCTCGCGGCCGTGCTCGGCGCGGACGTGCCTGGTGTCGACGACGCCCGTGCCGAGACGGTTCTGGAGACGCTCGACGTGCTGGCCCGCGCCCGCGGCTGTACCGCGGTGGGGCGGGTCATGGACCACCCGGCTCACGCGATCCTCGACGAGGCGCTGAGTGAGGCTGTGGGCATCAACCCCCGGCTGCTGGTACCGGCGTTGACGGTCACGGGAGCGCGCGTACCCCATGCGGAACCGCTGGCCGAGTTGATCCGGCCCGCCCTGGAGCAATGCGACACCCCACTGCTGCTGCAGGTCGAGACGCGGCTTCCCGGCTACGCCGGCGGGCTGTCCGGCGTGTCCGCCCTCGTGCTGGAACGGCTGCTCGCCGTGCCCGACCGTACGACGCCGGACGGTACGACGACCGACGAGGACAGGCTGGTCCGGCTGCGCCGTCTGATGAGTCGCAGCCTGCGCCTGCAGGAGACGGCACGAGGTTCTGAAGCATTGCGGGTGGCCGATGAGGCGGTCGTCCTTGCTCGTGATCTGGTCCGGCGTTCCGGGCGACACCAGCGGCCGCACGCGGCCGCGCTGCACAATCTGAGCTTGCTGCGCCACAGGGCGGGTGACACCGCCTCTGCCCTGGAGTTGAACGTCGAGGCGGTGTCGCTCTATCGGAACCTGGCGGACGAGGAAGCCCCGCAGCGGCCGCACCTGCTGCTGGACACCGCCTGGGCGCTGAGCACGCTCGCGTTGCTGCGCTTGGCGGACGGGCAGGTCAACGGCGCGGCCGAGGACGCCGCCGAGGGTGTTCTGCGGTGCGAGAGTGCCGCGGACGGTGCCCGGCGGCAGGATGTACTTCTCCAGTGCCTGGAGACGCTGGCCGAGTGCCGTATGAAGACAGGGCTGACGGATGAGGCTCTCGTGACGGCGGCCGAGGCGGTCGCGCTGCTGCGGGAGCTGGCCAGGAGGCGGCCGGCACAGTATGTGGCGCGACTGCCTCACACCCTGCAGTTGCACGGTCTGTGGCTCATCAGGGCGGGCCGTTTCCACGAGGCGCACGATGTCCTGCAAGAGGCGGTCCGGCGCAGGGCCGTGCTGCCTCTGCAGGCGTCGCCCCACTTGCGCAAGCAGCAGCGGACCGCGCTGTCCGTGCTGGTGCAACTCACGGCCGAACTCGACGAATTCGCAGATGAACGTACATCCTGGCGGGAGATGGAGGCCGTGCTCGACGGCCTCACCGACTGACAGGAGCGCTCGCGCCGATGGATGACGCAGTGGATGCACCGGCCGTCCCCGAGCCGATCAGGCGCCGCAGGGCCGTGGAGGTCTTCGGCAACCGGTTCGGCACGCTGTTCAACGACGAGGTGGTGGCGCCCACCGGTGTCGAGGGCCAGTACCTGCGCTGGCGGTGGTCCCACAGCGGAGTGGTCGTCGTCCCCACGGGGCCGGCCGGGTACCTGTTCGTCCCGACGTACCGCTACCCGATCGGTGATGTGTCCCTGGAATTCCCCCGGGGAGGGTGCGACGCGGACGAGGCGCCCGCCCGGGCCGCGGCCCGGGAGCTCCGCGAAGAGACCGGTTACGCCTGTGACGCCTCCTTGCTGCGCCGAATCGGGACGGTCCATGCCGACACCGGTCTCATCGAGACGGGGGTCCACGTGTTCACCGCGGAGGTCCATGACGCGGAGGCGTCCACCGCTCGTCCGGAGGCGATGGAGTCGGTCACGGACCCGGTCTGGGCCAGTCGCGAGGAGGTGCTGACCTGGCTGCAGAAGGGCAGCGTCACCTGCGGGGTGACGCTGGCGGCCCTCGCGCTCGCGCTGGCCGCCGGCAGCTTGTCAGACGGCGGCTGACGCCACGGCGGACGGCCTGGCACCGCCGACGGCGGATCCCTGGACGAGACGACGCCTCATGCCCCGCTCGTCCATCGGCTCCGTGCCGGCGACACCGTTCGCGTCGGGGACGCTGCGGTCCAGGACCTGTACGTCGAGGTAGTCCTCCCTCGTTCCGTCCGTCGACCACACATCGAGTCCCGCGCCGAGAGCGCCCGTCGTCTCGTCCTCGGAGACGGCGAAACGCATCAGGTTCTGCTTCCCGGCGAGGACCTCTCGCGCACGCTCGTCCGTGTCACGGAACGTACGGATGAAGGCTTCCTGCATCCAGGCGCTGAACTCGGTGACCGCTTCGCCGAGTCGCGCCGGGTCCGGACCGTCGCCCCGCCGCAGGAGAGCGAGTTCATGGACCATGGCGTTGCGGGACGGCTGCTCGGTCGCTTCCAGGAACACCTCGACGGGCAGCCGGCCGAGGAGGAACTCGTCGAGCATGCCGGCCGGCAGCGCGTTCTGCTCCTGCACGACGCGTGCGGTGGAGGATCCGATGGCCGCCTGCGCGCCGCGGGGTGCGGCGGTGCAGGCGCCGAGCACGGTGGGCAGCGCCTGCCGGTACGCCTCCCCGGCCGCCCGGTCGACGGCGCCCAGCGCGAGAATCACCTCGGGTGTCCGGCCGCCCGAAGCGTCCCGGAACGCGTCTTCCCAGTCCCTGATGGCCTTGAAGAACAGTGGCTTCTCGCCGGACATGAACGCGTGGGCCGCCTCCAACGTCCTGCGCGTCTCACCGCCCGCGTCGCGCAACTCCTGCTCCACCAGGGCGAGCACCCCTGCTTTGAAGGCGGCGGCAACGGTGTCGAGCTGATAGGAGACGGGGTGCGCGGCGGTCCGGCGGTCCATGTCCTCGGCGTACCCGGCGCTCGGGACATGTTCCACGTCACGCAGCTTCTGCGAGGCGCGGACGGCGCCCAGGCTCTGGCCGTCGCGGCGGGCCACGCGGATACGGCCGCCGTCCAGAAGCGTCCCCAGGTCGGCCCGTACGGCTTCATTCCGCGCTGCGGCCTCGGCCTCGCGTGGATCCACCAGGGCGCGGAACAGCGGTGTGTTGAGGCATTGGGAGTCCCCGATGAGCAGCACGTCGGAGAGCAGGACGTGGAAGAGTACCCGGGCCCGTAGGTCCGCGGCCTTGGCGAAGGGGGACTGCCGGTGGATCTCGACGTCCGAGAGAAAGACCTTCTCCAGCGATAATTCGGCTCGTGCGTCACTCATGAGCTGCCTCCCCCTTGGCTGCGGACCCGGCCGAGTGTAGGGAGAACTTCCGGTGTTCGTCCGCAGAACAGGGCATCCTTGTTGTTCTGTTGGGAGTTGCGACGTACGAGGAGCTCAGGTGTCCGATCTTGTCCAGGCGATGATGCCCGATGGCACGGCGATGTGGGTGCGGGTCGCGGACGACGAGGAAGGCCCACGGGACACCGGCTTCGGCGACACGGTCAGCCGCCGCCTCGATGACCTCTCCGGCACCCTGGACACGGTGACCCGCACCGTCCGTGCCGGCCTGCGCAACGCCGCGCCTGATGAGGTGGCGCTCGAGTTCGGCATCGAAGTGGCCGCGAAGAGCGGCAAGTTGGTGAGCGTCCTGACAGAAGCGGGCGGAAAGGCCACTCTCAAGGTGACGGTCACGTGGCGCAAGGGGCAGCCGACGGTGACCACCGTGACGCCTACGGGCCAGGCGTCCGAGCCCGAGCCCGAGCCCGAGGACGGCGAGGCAGGCGCGGACCGAGCGGGCGGGACTGTCTGAAGGGGGAAGAAGCCGACGACGTACAAGTCCGCCCCTGGAGCCACCGAAGAGCGTCACGCAGGCCGGTCCGACTGTGCGATGAGAACGACTTCGTGGCCGAGCGCGGTCTCTCCGCAGGTCAATGACGGCCTCGCGGCTGCCCGAGCGACGGTCGACCACCTGCCCCGGCACGGGTGCCCAAGCCGGCGGGAGAGTCGGCGGCAGACGTGCGGCCTCCCGCCGGGCTCATGGTGATGAGCAGTCAGACAACGTTCCCCGTGGTGTCGATGGCGGGTGGAGCGGGACAAGTTCCGCACACCTCTTGCCAGTAAAATTGCACACTACTATGTTACCGGGTGCGTACCGTCGTGCCCGTCTTCAACTCCCGTCTTCACCCGGGCACTTCGGGACGCTTCGTCCGCTGTTGCACCACCCCCACCTCCCACACAGGAGTCCAGGTGTCCCAGCTCAGACCGATGCGCGCGTCCTTCCTCGCGGGCGCCGTCGCCGCGTTACTGCTCGCCCCGCTCGGGCAGGCCGGTGCCGTCGAACCCCCGCCACCCACTGTCGCCCCGTCGCAGGCGCTGCCCTCCGACCGCACGGGCGACGAGGTGGAACGCCTCGCCCGTGCGCCCCGCTCCACGCCCACCGCCGCCCCCGCTCCCGGGGGTCTGCCGCAGGCACGCACACCAGGCCGGCGCAGCACCCCCGCTCCGCAGCACGCGGCCACTCCCACCGCGGTGCCCTGCACCCTCGACGCGGTCACGGCGCTCGCACCCGAGGGGTTCGCCGACTTCCTCGCCGATCCGGCCGTCACCGCCGACGGCTGCCTCGGCGGCCTCATATGGACCTGGGACCCGCGCCTCCCGCGTGTCATGTCGGACGACCACGTCCAGGCCGTCAGCCGCCGCGCCTCGTCCCTCGCGGGGGCGCACGACGGCCGCAACTCCACCCACCTGCTGGAGATGTTCACCTATCTCCACGCCGTCGCCTACCACGACTTCTCGCACACCGAGATCGACGTCACCGACGCCCCGACCACCGAGGCCATGCGGCGCGCCGTCCATGCCTTCGGCACGGCCGCCCGCACCTTCGACGTCACCCGGACCAACGCCGAGACTCTTCGCGAGTCGCTCTACGCCGGCAGTGCGCCCGGTCTGCGCCACAGCCAGCTCGCGCTCATCAAGAAGGTCCTGGCCACCATGGACCGCTACCACAAGGGGCAGTACGACGACGCCTCGTGGGGTGGCGCCGCGCTGGCCGCACTCTCGGTGAACTACCTGGGCATCTACCCGGGCAACCGGGACACCGCGTTCCACAATGTGGTGACACAGAACCCCTCCTACCGGGCGGCGTTCCGCGCCTTCTCCGGCCACGGTCATCTCAAGGGCACGGTCAACGCGTGGGTCGCCCGTGACGCCCTCGGCGAGTACGGCCGCTTCGGCCAGGTCACCGTCCTGACCGCGGGGATCGTCCCCGACCTCGGAGCCCTGCTGCCCGTCACCGAAGCCACCTTCGGGCGTGGGGCCGCGCCCTGGGCCTCGCTGGTGACCTGGCTCAACTTCTACGAGGCGTGCAAGCCCTACAGCGTGTGCAAGGAGGACATCGAACGCCGGATCTTCCCGCACACCTACACCTACGACGGCGGGGCGATCAAGGTCCGCACCGGCCTGGACCGCCCGACCGTGGACCAGCTCTACTACGCCGCCAAGCAGGTCAAGGCACAGTTCCACCGGGTGCTCGGCACCCTGGAGCCGCTGACCGGCGACACCAACACCACACTCAACGTGGTGCTGTACGCCTCCCGCGGCGACTACGAGGTCTACCACCCCATCCTCACCGGCATGGGCACCGAGAACGGCGGCGTCTACATCGAGCGCGGCGCCACCTTCTACACGTACCAGCGCCGCGTACCGCAGGACTCCTCGCTGACCCTCGAGGAACTGTTCCGCCACGAGTACACCCACTACCTCAACGGCCGCTGGGCCGTGCCCGGTTACTTCGGAGAGGGCCCCTGGTACAGCGGAGACCGCACAACCGCGATGGACGAGGGAACGGCGGAGTTCTTCGACGGTGCCACCCGCGACGACGGCATCGCCGTGCGCAAGTCCCTGGTACAGGGCGTCATCGACGACACGGCGGGCGGCGGCCCCAGGATGAGCGTCGACCGGCTGCTGCACGCCACGTACGACGGGGACGGCTTCCGCTTCTACGACTACGCGGGCACGTTCTTCGAGTTCCTGTGGACCGAACGGCCCTCGCTCCTGCGGGAGATGTACCGGCATCTGAGGGCCGACGACCCGGCTGCCTTCGACGCCTGGCGCGACCGGCTCGGCGGCGACCCCACGATCCAGCGGGGCTACGACGCGTTCCTGGACGCGCGGATCGCCGAGGTCGACGACCTGTTCGTGCCCGACACGCAGTACACGCCCAACGCGCAGCTGCGGGACGCCTCGACAGCCGCCGTCGCACTGCTCTTCCAGAACGCGACAGCTGCCGGACCCACGTGCGTCGACGCCGGTGGAGCGGGCATGCGCCGCTTCTCCTGCACCGGGCGCGTCACCGCCCGGCTCAGCGACGCCGGGTCACCGGACCACGTCTTCAAGGACATGTCCGAGACGGTCGACCACTTCATTCTCGACCGGGCCGGCGCCGCCTCCAACAACCTCGCCGACATGAACTGCTCCTTCGGGGAGGTGGACACCTGGAGCGACGGCAGCGCCGGCACCTCGACCTATCACTGCGAGGGCCCGCTGCGCAGCTGACCAACCGCTCAGGGGCCGGGGTTGCACCCGGTCCCTGAGCGGATTCCCCACCGCCCGAGCGGAGGAGTGACACATTTCGGTGGTGTCCAGCACAGAGACCCACGACGTCGTCGTCATCGGTGCCGGCGTCGTCGGAGCCGCCTGCGCCTACTACGCGAGCCGCGCCGGACTCCGCGTGGCCGTCGTCGACCGCGGTCCGGTCGCGGGCGGCACCACGGGCGCCGGCGAGGGCAACCTGCTCGTCTCCGACAAGGCGGCCGGGCCGGAGCTCGAGCTCGCCCTGCTGTCCGTGCGGCTCTGGCGTGAACTGGCCGCGGTCCTGCCGGCGTCCGTCGAGTACGAGCCCAAGGGCGGTGTGGTCGTCGCGCCCGACGAGGCCGCCCTGGACGCTCTGCGTCGCTTCGCCGAGGGCCAGCGAGGGGCAGGGGTGGACGCCCGTGAAGTGGCGGCCGATGAACTGGGCGAGCTCGAACCCCATCTCGCCCCGTGGCTCGCGGGCGGCTTCCACTACCCGCAGGACGCCCAGGTCCAGCCCGCGCGCGCAGCGGCGCATCTGCTGCACACATCCGCCTGCGACCGGTACCTGGACGAGGAGGCCGTCGCGATCCTCACCGGCGCGGACGGCACGGTCCGCGGCGTGCGCACCGCTCGTCGCGAGCTGAGCGCCCCGGCGGTCGTCAACGCCGCCGGAACCTGGGGTGGTCACGTGGCCGAGCTGGCCGGCACGACGTTGCCGGTGCTGCCCCGTCGCGGCTTCGTCCTGGTCACCGAACCGCTGCCGCGGGTCGTACGCCACAAGGTCTACGCGGCCGACTACATCGCCGACGTCGCCAGCGGTTCGGCAGCCCTGCAGTCCTCGGCCGTCGTCGAGGGCACACCGGCAGGGCCCGTCCTGGTCGGTGCCACCCGCGAACGCGTCGGTTTCGACCGCGCCCTGTCCGGCGAAGCGCTGCGCCGCCTCGCGGCCCAGGCGGTGGCGCTCTTCCCGTTGCTCGCACACGTCCGGGTCATGCGCGCCTACCACGGCTTCCGGCCCTACCTGCCGGACCATCTGCCCGCCATCGGCCCCGATCCGCGCGTGCCCGGCCTCTTCCACGCCTGCGGGCATGAGGGTGCGGGCATCGGCCTCGCGCCCGCGACGGGGCTGTTGGTCACCGCCGCGCTGTGCGGTGAACGGCCACCGCTGGACCCGGCGCCGTTCGCCCCCGAACGCTTCGATGACCCTGCCCACCGACCGACAGGAGCGGACCGTTGACCCGGTCACCCGCAGATCCGGTACGGGCCGAGCCCGGCCCGCCCTTCGAGATCACCTTCGACGGACGCCCCGTACGGGCGCTGCCCGGGCAGAGCATCGCCGCGGCGCTCTGGGCCGCGGGCATCCTCGCCTGGCGCACCACCCGCAAGATCGGCGCACCGCGCGGCGCCTTCTGCGGTATCGGGTCCTGCTACGACTGCCTTGCCACGGTCAACGGCCGCCCCAACCGGCGGGCCTGTCTCCTGCGGGCACGCCCCGGCGACACCGTCACCACCCAGGAGGGCACCGGACATGCCGAACTCGCCGTCTGAACACGGGCGGTCCGAACACGGGCGCGCGACGGGCGAACAGCCCGCCGGTCTCGCGGTGGTCGGGGCGGGACCCGCCGGGCTCACCGCCGCGGTCACCGCCGCGGACCTCGGGGTCCCCGTGACCCTCCTGGACGCGGGGGACCGTCCGGGAGGGCAGTACCACCGGCACCCGGCGCCGGAGCTCGGCGCGCGCACACCGGGCGTGCCGCACCTCAAGCGGCGTGCCTGGACCCGATGGGAGCATCGGCTGCGCCACCACCGTTCGGCCGGCCGCATCCGGTACCTCCCCGCCCACCACGTCTGGACGGTGCTGCCGGAGGCAGAGGAGGGCGGCTGGGTGCTCCACGCGGTCGCGCGGGAGGAGGAGCGGGCGGTGACCGTCCGCGCTCGTTCCCTGCTGCTGGCCACCGGGGCGTACGAGCGTCAACTCCCCTTCCCCGGATGGACGGTGCCCGGTGTGGTCGGGGCGGGAGGGGCGCAGGCCATGCTCAAGTCGGGCCTGGTGCTTCCGGGCCGCCGCGTGCTCGTGGCCGGGAGCGGCCCTCTGCTGCTGGCCGTCGCGGCCTCGCTCGCGGCGGCGGGTGCCACCGTGCCGGCGGTCGTCGAGGCGGCCGCCTACACGGCGTATGCGGACCGGCTCGGGACCCTCGCCGTCAACCCGGGCAAGGCGCTGGAAGGCGCCCGTCTCGGCGCCGGTCTGGCACGCCGCGCCGTGCGGCTCCTGTCCCGGCACGCCGTCACCGCCGTGCACGGCAGCGACCGGGTGACGGGAGTGACCGTCCAACGGCTCGACAGCGCCTGGCGACCGGTGCCGGGCACTGGGCGGCACATCCCCTGCGACGCGCTTGCGGTCGGCCACGGACTCGTACCGCAGCTGGAGCTCGCCACCGCTCTCGGCTGCGCCGTACGGCGGACGGCGGACGGAACTGTCGCTCTGGCGCTCGACGCGCGGCAGCGCACCTCGGTGCCGGGAATCTGGTCCGCCGGTGAGGCCGGCGGTATCGGCGGAGTGGAACTGGCTCTCTTGGAAGGCCAGTTGGCGGGTCACGACGTCGCGCACGAGCTACACGGAACGCAACTCCCGCCGCGAACGCGGGGTCTTGTCCGCCGCCGCGCCCGTCGGCGGGCCTTCGCCGACACGATGGCCGCCGCGCACCGGCCGGGGCCCGGCTGGGTCGACTGGCTCACCCCGGAAACCGTGGTGTGCCGGTGCGAGGAGGTCCCGGTCGCCGAGGTCCGCGAAGCCGTCGAAACGCTGGGCGCCGACGACTCACGGACCGTCAAGTTGCTGACCCGGGCCGGAATGGGCTGGTGCCAGGGCCGCATGTGCGCCCCCGCGGTGGCCGCGCTCGCGGGCCGCGAACCACCCCCCGAGAGCCGTCCGCTGTCCTGCCCGGTCCTCCTGGGCAACCTGGCTCGGCTGCCGGGCACGGACGCGTCCGGAAGGGGGGACCCCGCCGGATGATCCCGGGGACCGGGACCTCGCAGGACCGGGCCACGCCCCCGCACCCGTCACACCTCACCGAAGGAGCGCCCATGACACTCGCATCCGCACCCGCCCTCCGTACCCGACCCTGGCACGGCCTCATGGTCGCCACCGCTCTTCCCCTCCGCGAGGACCTTTCCGTCGACCTGGACGCCTACGGCGCACACGTTGCCCGGCTGATCGCCGACGGCTGTGACGGCGTGGTCCCCAACGGCTCACTCGGCGAGTACCAGACCCTCACCGACGACGAGCGCTCCCGCGTCGTACACACCGCCGTGGAGGCCGCCGGAGACGGCGATCGTGTGATGCCCGGCGTCTCCGCGTACGGCAGTGCCGAGGCCAGGCGCTGGGCCGAGCATGCCGCCGAGGCAGGGGCCGGATCGGTACTCCTCCTGCCGCCCAACGCCTACCGGGCGGACGACGACGCCGTATCCGCGCACTACGCCGAGGTCGCACGGGCGGGCGTGCCCGTGGTCGCCTACAACAACCCCTACGACACCAAGGTCGACCTGACCCCCGCCCTCCTCGCCCGGCTCCATCACGAGGGCAGCATCGTCGCCGTCAAGGAGTTCAGCGGTGATGTGCGCCGGGCCTACGAGATCGCCGAACTCGCGCCGTCCCTCGATCTGTTGATCGGCGCGGACGACGTCCTTCTGGAACTCGCCCTGGCCGGCGCCGTCGGCTGGATCGCCGGCTACCCCAACGCGCTGCCCAGCTCCTGCGTCACCCTCTACCGCGCTGCCGTCAGCCACGACCTGGCCACCGCGCTGCCCCTCTACCGGGCACTGCATCCCCTCCTGCGCTGGGACTCGCGGACCGAGTTCGTCCAGGCCATCAAGCGCTCCATGGACCTGGCGGGCCACCCCGGCGGTCCCACCCGCCCGCCGCGTACGCCGCTGACAGCCGAGCAGGACGCCGTGGTGCGAGCGGCCACCGAGAAGGTGCTGGCCGAAGGCCACCGGTGACCCACGAACGCCCGAACAGGCACACAACCCGGCCAGGAGGGAAACCATGCGCACCCGTCACGTCTTCCACGCCGTCGACTCCCACACCGAAGGCATGCCGACCCGCGTCGTCACCGGCGGCGTCGGCGTGATCCCCGGGGCCACCATGGCCGAGCGCCGTCTGCACTTCATCGAACATCTCGACCACATCCGTACGCTGCTGATGTACGAGCCGCGCGGCCACTCGGCGATGAGCGGCGCAATCCTCCAGCCGCCGACCAGACCCGATGCCGACTACGGCGTCCTGTACATCGAGGTGTCCGGGCTGCTGCCCATGTGCGGCCACGGCACCATCGGCGTGGCCACCGTGCTCGTCGAGACCGGCATGGTGCCCGTCACCGAACCCGTCACCACTGTCCGCCTCGACACCCCGGCGGGGCTGGTGAGTGTCGATGTACAGGTCGAGGACGGTGCGGCCCGATCCGTCACCCTCACCAACGTCCCCGCCTTCTGCCTCGCCCTGGACCGCAAGGTCGACGTGCCCGGCCACGGCACGGTCACCTACGACATCGCGTACGGCGGCAACTTCTACGCCTTCGTCCATCTCGACGCCCTCGGCCTGCCCTTCGACCGGGCCCGCAAGGACGACCTGCTCGCCGCCGGACTGGCGGTCATGGACGCCGTGAACGCCGCCGATCCTCCTGTCCATCCCGAGGACCCGGCCATCAGCGGCCTCAAGCATGTCTATCTCGCGGCCCCCGACTCCGACGCCCGACGCTCGCGGCACGCCATGGCCATCCACCCCGGCTGGTTCGACCGCTCGCCCTGCGGCACCGGAACCAGCGCGCGCATGGCCCAGTTGCACGCGCGCGGTCTGCTCCCGCTGGAGCGCGACTTCGTCAACGAGTCGTTCATCGGCACGGAGTTCACCGGCCGGCTCGTCGGGGAGACCACGGTCGGAGGCTTGAGCGCCGTGGTCCCCACCGTCACGGGCCGCGCCTGGATCACGGGCACGGCGCAGTACTTCCTCGACCCGTCCGACCCATTCCCCGGGGGTTTCTGCTCTGAGCGCGGCGGCCCGGCGACCCACGTGTGTGCCCGGTTCCCCGCGGACAGCGCAACGTGACATTGTACGCTGGCGCTTCCCGCGGACCCCCGGAGGAAGCGCCATGGGCCAACTGAAGCAGGACGACCTGATCCCGGCCCAGGAACGCCTGCGCGACCGGGTCGCCCACGCACTGCGCGCTGCGCTCGTGGCGGGCGAACTCCGGCCCGGCAGCGTCTACTCGGCGCCTGTTCTCGCGGCCGACTTCGGCATCTCCGCAACCCCCGTGCGCGAGGCGATGCTCGACCTCGCCCGGGAGGGCCTGGTCGAGCCGGTACGGAACAAGGGGTTCAGGATCACCGAGGTCAGTGAGCGTGATCTGGACCAGTACACCGATCTGCGGGCGCTGATCGAGGTGCCCACCATCGGCCGGGTCACCCGCAGCGCGACAGCCGGGCAGCTGGAGGAACTGCGCCCGGTGGCCGAGGAGATCGTGGCGCAGGCCCGCGGCCACGACCTCATCGGCTACCTGGACGCCGACCGTCGTTTCCACCTCGGCCTGCTCTCCCTCGCCGGCAACGACCGGCTCGTCGAGACGGTGGGGGACCTGCGCAAGCGATCCCGGCTCTACGGCCTCAAGGGGCTCGATGAGCAGGGCCGGCTGATCTCCTCGGCCGAGGAGCACATCGAACTGCTCGACCTGATGCTCTCCGGGGACGCCGCAGCCGCGGAGGCATGCATGGCCAGGCACCTCGGGCATGTCCGTTCCCTGTGGGCAGCAGCCCGCGACGAGCCGGTCGAGCCACGGTCCCGGCTCACTCTGGGCGGCGCCCGCCTCTGACCCGGCCCGATCCGTGGGCTGCCATGTCATCCGCCTTGGGCCGGAAGGTGAAACGCGCCGCTTTCCTTTGGTGGTTCCCGTGGTGTGCGTGCCCAGCCTGCCCTACGACGACTGCTTCTTCGCCAGCTCCTCGTTTGCCGCCTTCTCGCACTCGGCGCTGGTGTCCCACGCCTGGAAGTGGATCGCCAGGTACGTCTCGGGCCGGCCGTAGTAGCCCGCACGCAAAGTCCAGCCGCTCTTCTTCAGGGATGTGACGGCCGAGCCCTGCTGCGTGAGTTCCCGCGCGTGCTTCCAGCCGGCCTTCTTCAGGGCCGCCAGTGTTCTGTCGTAGGACTTCTGTGGGTCGCCGGCCTTCTCGACGTCCGCCAGCCAAGTGACCGCGCAGTTCTTGAGGGAAGCCGGGAGACCCTCAGAGGGCTCCTGGGTGAAGCCTGCCGCCGTGGCCGCGTCCACGATCTCCTTGGTGGTGGCGGCGGCGTCCAGGCTCCCGCTTGCTTTTGCCGGGGCGGCGGACGGGCCGGCTTGCGACGTCCCGGACGTGTCGTCCCGAGCACCGCTGCATCCCCCCGTCAGAAGCACCACACCGGCGGCAGCGGCCGCCCACCTTGCTTTGCGCACGGGTCCCCCGATTTTCATCGCGCACAGGCCCCCTGCCCGCGCGATCAAGGGAGCATTCTGGCACGGATGTTCGCGCGGACATACGCACAGCCAGCTCGGCCCCGGCCCGGCCGCACGCTGTAGCGCGACCGTCGAGGCGGGGGAGGCCAGGACGTCCGTGCTTCCGCCGGGCCGGGTGTCTCGCGGTGCCGTGCCGGCCCGTAGACCGCGCGCTCGATGGCAGCCCGATCACTCAACGTTACTGATCGCATGGCTTGAGTCACAGCCCCACGGAGTGGACAGGGCCGGCCGGGCCCGGTCCGGGCCGACTCGATCCGCCCGCCGTGCGGCGTGACTCATCAGCCGTCCTGTCCGAATCGAGGCTTTCGTTCTGGAGCGATACGGTGATTGTGGACAGTGCCCATCCGGGATCGCCCGTAAGACGATCAGATGCCAGTTGGGGAGCCCGGTCCCGGCCGTTGGATTCGCAGGAGGAATGATGGCTAACCCCGGACAGGACCCGAACCGGCAAGAGGGTCCCGCGGATGGTGGTGCGGCGGGTGCACCTGGTGTGCATGACGGCGGTGCCGATGGCGGTGCTGATGGTGGTGCGGAGGGGCCCGCGGATGGTGGTGCGGCCGGTACGCCCGGTGTGCATGACGGTGGTGCCGACGGTGGCGCCGAAGGTCCCGCGGATGGTGGTGCGGCCGGTGCACCCGGTGTGCATGACGGCGGCGCCGACGGTGGTGCTGATGGTGGTGCGGAGGGGCCCGCGGATGGTGGTGCGGCCGGTACGCCCGGTGTACATGACGGTGGTGCCGACGGCGGTGCGGAAGGTCCCGCGGACGGTGGTGCGGCCGGTGCACCCGGTGTGCACGACGGCGGTGCCGACGGCGGCGCCGGCGAGTCCGGCAGCCGCTCTTGAGTTCCCTCCGAACCGAACTTCAGAGCACCGGCGCCACACCAGGCGCCGGGGTTCTGGAAACACGGCTGACCGGACTGAGTCAGGAGGAGTTCGCCCGTGACGTCTGGGCGCGGACAGCGTTGCTCACACGTCGCGCGAGCGACTTCTCGGACCTGTTCTCCGCCGAAGCCGTAGATGAACTGATCTCGCGCCGCGGACTGCGTACGCCCTTCCTCCGCGTGGCCAAGGACGGCGCCACACTGCCCGAGCAGTCCTTCACTTCGTCCGCCGGGGTCGGTGCCACCATCTCCGACCAACTCGACGACACTGCCCTGTGGCGCGCGTTCGCCGACGGCGCCACCCTCGTTCTGCAGGCTCTGCAGCGCACGTGGGGGCCGGTCGCGGACCTCAGCGCCCGGCTGAGCACGGAGCTCGGACATCCGGTGCAGGCCAATGGCTACGTCACTCCGCCGCAGAACCGCGGATTCGACGACCACTACGACGTCCACGATGTCTTCGTCCTCCAGATCGAGGGCACCAAGCGCTGGCTCGTCCACGAGCCCGTCCACTGCGACCCGCTGCGCGATCAGCCCTGGACCGATCGCCGCTCGGCGGTCGCGGAGGCCGCGAAGGGCGAGGCCCACATCGACACGGTGCTCGAGCCGGGCGATGCCCTCTACCTGCCGCGGGGCTGGCTGCACGCCGCCCAGGCACAGGGCAACGTATCGATCCACCTGACGCTCGGAATCCACAACTGGACGCGCTACACCCTGGCCGAACACCTCGTCCAGACCGCGCTCGCGATGCTGCGCGACGATATTCAGATGCGCCGCACCCTGCCGCTGGGCGTCGACACCCCGGCCGAGGACATCGACTTCGTCCGCAAACGCCTCGTCGCTGCCGTCACGGAGGCCGATTCCGCCCCGCTGTTCCACCGCACGCGCCGAGGCCAGGGACGCCCGGCGGCGCTGGGACCACTGGCTCAACTCAAGGCGGTCGACGGCCTTGGCCCCGAGTCGCCGGTGCGGCTCCGCGCATCGCTGGAAGCGCGACTCGAAGGCCCGCGCCTGAGCACACGCGTGGGCTGGCTCGACTTTCCGGAATCCGATCTGCCGTCGGTGACCCGCCTGCTCGACGGCGAGGTGAGCACCGCCGGTGATCTCGGCGTCGAACTCGTCGAGAGACTGCTGCGCGCGGGCGTACTGGTGCCCGCCCGACAGTGACGCCGCCGCGGTGACTGCGTCAGAACGCTTCTTTTGCTCCGATGCCGCCCGGATACGCGGCGACTCGATCGTGGGTACAGCGCCGCACGGACTGGTCTGGGTCCTTATCGAGTACCGAGGCGCGTGGCCGGCCAACGGCTTCGACGGCCTCGACCTCGCACCCACGGTCAAAGAGCTGGTGTTCACCGCCGCCCAGGCGGCACGCGCACGGATACTTCTGGTCAGGCGGCACGCACGCCCCGCGCGCGAGGGGCCCGGTCGCTGGGCGGTGCTGCGCTACGAGAGGTCCGGCGCCTACCGCCAGCAATGGGGCACGTGGCGATGTGACGAGGACTTGGCGGAGATCGTCGGAGCCCTCGGTGCCCCCGGGGAACTCGGCTTTCCGCCCGTGCTCCTCGTCTGCACCCACGGGCGGCACGACACCTGTTGCGCCGTACGAGGACGGCCCGTCGGCCGCGCCCTGAGCGAACGCTGGCCGGATCTGGTGTGGGAATGCACGCACGTGGGCGGCGACCGGTTCGCCGCCAACGTCGTCGTCGCACCCGACGGTGTCTACTACGGCGACCTCGATGCCAAGTCGTCTGTCACCGCGGTCGAAGAACACCTTTCCGGCCGTATTCACGCCGGATATCTGCGCGGGTACACAGACCTTTTCCCGCCGCAGCAGGCAGCGGTCGCAGCCGCGCTCAGACGCTTCGGCCCGGCCGGCCGCCATGACTGGGCGGTCGCCGACACTTCTCGCGATCGCGGCGGCTGGCGGATTCGCCTCACCGGCCGCCCGCCTCACCCCACGGCACTCGACGTCGAGGTGCGGGCCTATCGCACACCTCCGCACCAACTGACCTGCCGCGGACCGAAGATGAGTTCGGCCATCGGCTACGAAGTCACGTCGATGCGCATCGACTGAGCCCGCACGGTGGAACAGCGGTTGGGCTGGATCCTGCGCATCCGTCGCCGCTTCCACCGAGACGCCGACCGTGCAACAGGGAGCCCTCTTCCATCCTCTCGCAGCGGTGACGGCCTGCTGGACCATCCCCGCGCAAGGCTTCTGCTCGCCGCATGCGCGGGGAAGGTCCTGGATATGCGGCGGCCGGGAGGGGATCAGTGCACGAGATGGAGGGTGAGGGCTCCGCCTGACTGCGAGACGCGGGCGACGTGACCATGGCCACGGGCAGTGGCGTACGCGCCGGTGCCGCCGGTGATGGCGAGGTCGAAGTCGCTGGGTGGGGCACCGGGAGAGGTGGTCTGCAGGTGCTGCCAGGCCACTTGCCCCCGGGGAAGGCTGAAAGTGCCGGTGCAGAGATTGGTTTGTGCTGCCACTCGGGTGCACACCGCACCTTCGGTGCCATAACTGGCGCCACCGCGAAAGAGGTTCGCGGTGATGATGATCTGGTCGCCGATCCCGACTCCGGGTGCCCCGTTGTCCACCATGGTGGGCGCTGTGCCCTTCGAAGTCAGGTCGATGACCTCCGTGCGCTTGACGCTCCAGTCTCGGTCCAGGGCGTTCGGGTCGTTGGACGCAGATGCGGAACCCGCGAGAGCTGCGAGCGAGAGGGCCGTTGCTGCCGCCACGCCCCATTTCGAAATGGAGAGCATTTTTCCTCGCCTGATGAACGGGAATTGTTGGCGTAATCAAGAATTCTCATGATGTGATGTAGTGTCAATTCTCAAACTCACATGGAGTGCCTGGTTCATCCGGGCGGCGGCACGTATTGGTTACGGCGCATTGATCACGGCGTATGGTTACGGCGTGTTCGTGAAGGTGCGGCGGTAGGAGCGGGGCGGTACGCCCCGGCGGCGCACGAACTGTTCGCGCATCACGGCCGCGCTTCCGTATCCGACGCGGTGGGCGATTTCCTCGACCGGCAGGTCGGTGGTCTCCAGGAGTTCCTCGGCACTGCTCAGACGCAGGCTCCGCAGCCAGGCGTGGGGGGTGGTGCCGGTCGCGGCGGTGAAGCGACGGGCGAAGGAGCGTTTGCTCATCACGGCACGCCGGGCCAGTTCCGCGACGGGGAGCGGCTCGTGGAGGTTCTCGCGGGCCCAGGCGAGTACGTCGGCCAGACGCTCGTCGTCGCAGTCTTCGGGGACGGGAGCGGCCAGGTACTGTGCCTGCCCGCCGTCGCGGTGGGAGGGCAGCACCACGTCGCGGGCGACAGCGTTGGCCATGGCGGCTCCGTGCTCCCGCCTCAGCAGGTGCAGACAGAGATCGAAGCCGGCGGCGGCTCCCGCGCCCGTGATGATGCGTCCTTCGTCGATGTAGAGGGCGTCGGGTTCGACGATGACTTCGGGGTGGCGGCGGGCGAGGAGTTCGGCGAACCGCCAGTGGGTGGTGGCCCGCCGGCCGTCCAGCAGTCCGGCGGCGGCGAGCGCGAAAGCGCCGACACAGTGGGCCGCGACCAGTGAGCCGTGCTCGTGTGCGGCCGACAGCGCATCGAGCACAGGGGGAGCGGGTGGTGTGCGAAATCCGGTCCACGGCAGGGCGATCACCAGATCGGCTGTGGCGAGCCGGTCCAGGCCGTGCGTGATGGTGAGCGGCACGCCGAGGTCGGTGGGGACCGGCCCGGGCCGGTCGGTGCACAGGGCGAAGTCGAAGCCGGGCAGTGTCTCGCCGTGCCGGCCGAAAACCTCGGCGACGATACCGACGGCGAGCATGCCGACTCCGGGCGGGGCGTACGCGGTGACGGTCGTGAAGGGAGGCACACGTCAGTGTGGCACCAATCCTGCGATCAGCGGCAGTTGTGCCACTGGTGAGCGATCGGCCGGGCCGGAAGGATTGAAGCCATGACAGACGCACCGATCGGCCGCAGCGCCGTGTACACGATCCTGACCACCGGATACGTCGGCTCCACCGGCCCCGGTGTCGCCGCCACCGTCTCCTACATATCCGACGCCGGCCGGCATGTGATCTTCGACCCGGGCATGGTGGCAAGCCGCGACCACATCCTCGGCCCGCTCGCCGAGTTGGGGCTCGGCCCCGACGACATCACCGATGTCGTACTCAGCCACCATCACCCGGACAACACCATGAACGCGGGCCTGTTCGAACGGGCCAGAGTGCACGACCACAAGGTGGAGTACCAGGGCGACCAGTGGAAGAACCGTGATGCGGAGGGCTACGAACTGACCCCGTCGCTGCGGCTGATCCGCACACCGGGACACAGCCTTGAGGACATCACCCTGCTGGCCGGCACGGACACAGGCGTGGTGGCGTTCGCCGGTGACCTGTGGTGGCACTCGGAGGGTCCCGCGGACGACCCGGTGGCCCCCGACCGCGAGATGCTGCGCGCCTCCCGGCTGCGGGTGATGACTGCCGCGGACGTGATCGTGCCCGGCCACGGCGGCCCGTTCAAGCCCGACGACACCACGCCACGCTAGCCGCACTGCCGTTGACCCGGCCGGCAACGTGTCAGCATCCGTCGAAGCCCGGGCGAACGACTGCATGACGGACGTCGACACCCGATCGATCTCACGGGCTCACCGGCACCTACGGCGCTGCGGGGGCCGCCTACGACCTGTGACACGTCCGGCACGCTGACCCTCTGCACCGGCACCTCCGGGCAGGCGACATCCCTCGCGGGGTTCACCTCCCGGAAGCAGCGGACGGGCCTGGTGTCTGAGGCCCGGTCAGACCGACGGGCAACAGCTGCGGACGCTTCGCAGAACGGCCGTCGCCGCTGGACCGTCCGCGCAGGCGGCGGCCGATCCAGGGACCCAGGAAACCGGCGGCCCAGCGCAGTTCGGCCGTCAGCGCCTGCACCGTGCCCGGGGCCGACAGGGGCGGCAGTGGGTGCGTCCAGGTGTCGTCACTGCCGGGCAGACAGAGGGTGTGGGCGACGGCCGCGGCGATCCGCTCGTGGCCGAGGGGACCGGCGTGCAGCCGGTCCACCGTCCACAGCCGCGGGTCGGTGGTGACCGCGTACCCGCCGGTCTCGACGACCGTGACCCCGTGCCGGGACGCCGCAGCCTGCACCCGGGCATTCAGATCGGTCAACCGGGGCGCGAGCGGGCGGGCCATGGGCGCGATCTTCGAGAGGTCGGGGAAGGCGAGCGTGACCACGTGGGCCCCGGACGCCGTCAGCGCGGCGAACATCGCCTCCAGTTCCCGTGCCACCGCCGCGGCGTCGTACCGCGGCCGCAGTATGTCGTTGACCCCGGCCACGACGGTGACCAGATCGGGGCGCAGGGCTAGCGCGGGCTCCAGCTGTTCGGCGCGGACCTGGCGGGCGACACGGCCGCGTACGGCGAGATTCGCGTACCGGAGCGCCGGGTCGGCGGCCGCCAGCAGTTCCGCGAGCCGGTCGGCCCAGCCGCGCAGCCCGGTGGTGTCGTCACCGTCACCGACCCCTTCGGTCTGACTGTCGCCGAGGGCCACATAGCGCTCGTATATGCGGTGTCCGGGGTGCGTGCGGTGCTCAGTGTCCGGCACGGGGCACCTGCCTCTCCCGCAGAGCCGCGGCGGTGCTCAGGCACCAGTTCCGGTGCTCTTCCTCGAAGACCAGGCCGCGCCGGCAGGTCAGATACGGGCCGACGGGCTCGCCGTGGAGCAGGAACTCCGTCTCGTCCGCGTCGCCGCGCATGCGGCTCAGCAGCTTCTGGAGCAGCTCGATCTTGGACTCGGCGGCCGCCGCGCGCGCCTCCAGCTGTTCGATCACCGGTCCGGCGTCGACGCGGTCGACGGCCTGGACCTTGACGAGCAGGTCGTCCCGGATGAACGAGGGCTTCGACGCCGCTGCCGCGAAATGCTCCAGCTCGGCGAGCCCGGCATCGGTGACTGTGAACAGCCGCTTGTTGGGCCGGGTTTCCTGCACCACTTGCCGGCCTGTGACCAAACCGTCCTTCTCCAGCTTGGCCAGCTCGGCGTAGAGCTGCTGGGGAAGGGCGTGCCAGAAGTTCGCGACGCCCAGGTCGAACGACTTGGCCAGCTCGTACCCGCTGAACTCGCCGTACACCAGGGCTGCCAGCACGGCATGTCTCAGAGCCATCGAAGCACTCCCCCCGCGCTCTCTTTCATCCGCTCTCTCGCTTCCTGCGTCTTGTTCGGGCCATCCTACTCACGGATAAGAATAGTCATATTCTTGAGTAGCCGTGGGTTCGTGGAATCCGTCGCAGTCCACGTCCACGCGACCTACAGCGACCAGCCATGGAAGGACTCATCGAGCCTGGCGGGACCGGGCGGGGCACCCGGACATTCTGAGGACGACGTCGAACTCCCCGCCGAAGCCGACCCACTTGCCGGTCGTGCACCGCCCTGCGGCTCGACGGGCAGCCGGATCGCACCGTGGTAGCGGGCATCCCGGTAGCAGCCCTCGGTGGCGGTCTGTTCGGTCCAGCTGCCTGCGCCGCGATGGGGGGTGTGTGTCTTCGGCCAGGTCATGCGGGACAGATCGGGCCGTGCATGGCGCGGGCTGTTGCCTCGTCCCGTCACATGGGTGCGGCAGCGGAGTGCTGCTCCTGGCGGTGCTCGGCGCCCGGGGTGACGCATTCTTCGAGGCACCGGGTGCGTGACAGGGTGAAGACGCCGTAGGACAGCAGGGCGGCGCCGAACAGAGCGGGCACGAGCCAGAGCCCCTGACGCAGCGACTCGGCGTAGAGCGTTACGCCCAGGCAGAAGCTCACCACCGCATCACCCAGGGTGAGGGCCGGCTGCGAAGCGATGAGCGGGCCTGCCTGCAGTGCATATCCGAGCAGGAAGACGGACGCCGAGCCCACGACCGCGAAACTGTAGGTCTGCCACGCCAGGAAGAAGCCGGTGGCCCCCTCTTCGGACAGGATGGTCATAGCCGACTTGACCAGCGCAGCTGTGACGGCGTTGCCGATGGCGGCCGCGGCGGCCAGGCACGCCGCACGAGCCAGGCCATGAGGGCGCCGCAGCCCCGTCACGACGAGGACTGCCGCCATCCCGCCGGTGGCGGCGAGAGCGGGTACCCACAGGACTCCGGGCACTTGGGAACGCCCGCCGGAGGGCGCCGTGGAGAAGAGGCTGAGCGCCAGTCCCGCGAAGATGAACACCACGCACAGCCATGCCGTCCGTGAGATTCGGACACGGAACACAGCGCTGCCGATCAGGAGGGCAAGCGGCAGTTCGAGGATGAAGATCGGCTGGATGGCGGCCAGGGACCCCGCCGCCAGGGCAAGCGCCTGAAAGAGCGCAGCGAACACCACACCGAGGATTCCGCCGAACCAGGCCGGATTGTGCAGCAGGCTCCGGACCAGGCCGAACCGCTTCGCCGGGGATTCGGGCACGTTCAGCACCGCGCGCCGCTGGAGCACGGTGCCCAAGGCATTGCTGACCGCAGACAAGAGGGCAAACAGGACTGCCGGAATCATCCCTCATCGCACCGCTTCTGGATCTTCTACTGCCTCCGGGGGCAACGCCTCGGGAGGGCCACGATCCTGTCGTTTGCCTGGGATACGTTGCGCGACCGTTATGACGGTTATGTCGTGAAGATTCTATCCGACGCTGTTCGGAGGGGCCGGGTGCTCAGCGGCTGTGTACGGGCCGGGACCGCCGGCATGCTCCCATCCACCGCGCGGGCTGCCTGCGCTCTCAGCACGGTGCACGCAGCCGCAACGTAGCCGTCGGCAACGTCCGAACTCGACGTGGGCCGTCACCTCGGGGAGTGACGGACCCGGACGCCGACCAGCGCCCCTCGGTCAGGTCGGCGGTCCAGGCGCTCACGTGCGCGGACGCGCCCGACTGCGTGTCCATGCGGGCGGAGTGCAGTGCTCGTCCCGGAGGGCGTCCTGCGGGCAGGCGCCGATGCGCCTACGGCGACAGCTGGCTATGGGGTGGGGGCGGCGGCCCGTGGGGATCGCGGTCGCCGGGCCGGCCGGTGGGGACGGCCTGGTGCGGCCGTCCCGACCGGGATCGGTCGGTGGCTCAGCCCTTGGGGACCTTGACGACCACCGTGTTGCACACCTTGTCGGCGAAGGTCTGCTTCTTGGCGTCCCACAGCGGCCACAGCCAGCCGAGGTAGCAGGCAATGCTGTCCAGGAAGTGCGCGAGCTTGCGCACGAACGCCATGCCGAAGCCGAGCGTGCTTCCGTCGGCCTCCCGGAGCAGGCTGATGCCGAGGGCCTTCTTGCCGATCGTCTGACCGGTCTTGCCCTCCTTGAAGAGCTGGAAGAAGCCCATGCCGATGGCGTAGACGAGGCCGACGGCGAAGAACGGCCCGGGGCCGGCGTTCGCCGGGTCGTCGCTGGAGGCGAGGTCGATGAACCCCAGGGCGTACATCGGGCCCACGATGATCAGTGCGTCGAGCAGGTACGCGCCGACGCGGTGCCCCCAGTGGGCCAGTGGCGGCATCCCCGCTCCCGGCATGCCGGGCATTCCGGGGGGCGGGTACGCCCCGTACGGCTGCGGCGCCTGCTGGGGATAGCCGTACTGCGGCGGAACCCCCTGCGGTGCCTGCTGCGGGTAGCCGTACTGCGGGGGCACGTCCTGCGGTCCCTGCTGCGGATAGCCGGGCTGGCCCTGCGGGGGCTGCTGGTTGTAGGGGTTGTTGGGGTCGCCGAAGCTCATGGCGAAGTCTCTCCATGCCTGAAATGGGGACGAAGCGACCTGCACGGAGGGCTGTTTCGCGGCACAAGCCATGTGCCCCCCGTGAAGCCGCGATCTTGCGCGCTCATCGTGTTCATAAACCGACGGCTTGTCCAATCTGATCATCAGTCGGCAGCGCGTCCCAGGGCCGCAAGCCTGCCGATATCCCGACGTGAACGAGGGGCCGTCGCCGTGCTGGTGCAGCACCAGCACCTACAGGTTCCGGTGCACTGCCCCCTACCGATCGAGTTGCCGCGACCGCGCCGGGTCTTGGGATGTCTTGTTCAATTCACCAGGGCGCGTCGGCGAGCTTCCCGGACGACGCGATCGGCGGTCTCCTCGGGAGCAAGGGCCGCGGTGTCGAACCACCAGCCGACATCGCCGAGCTCGCGCTTCATGTCGGCATCGAGTTCTTCATAGCCGTCAAAGTCGAACCGCTCCCGCGGATCACGGATGGTGTTGCGGTACTGACACACCTCGATGCCGGGCGCGAGAACGACGAACAAGACCTGCCGGGCCGGGAGGAGATCGAGGAAGAAGTCCAACTTCTCGCGAGAGGGGATCACCGCATCGATCAGCGGAGTGAAGCCGGCGTCTGCGAAGTTGTTCGCCAGCGCGCACAGATTGCGGTGCAACAGCTCCACTTGCCGCGCCGCTTCGTCCGCGGGCTCGCCCAGGGCCCAGACGAAACCGCTGACAATCATCCTGTTGAGCTCATCGCCGTCGAGCCGGGCAGAGCGCGCCAGCCGCTCGGCGACGAGTCTGGTCACCGTCGATTTCCCAGCCCCCGGCATCCCCGACACGATCAGGCAGTCCGGTGTCTCAGCTGTGATCACGCCGACAAGGGTGTCAGGGTGCCCGGTGGTCGGCAATCGCATTTTCACGGCCGGAGTCCGGTGAGCTTGTGGCGTCGTCGTCTCGCAGGAGGCAGGGGTGCCGGTTGTTTACCCGCCCTGCGACGCGGCAGTGAAATGAACACAGCCTGGCTCTGGTCCTCTTCTCCGGGTGGTGTGGCTCGTCGGCGTGGAACCGTGATCTAGTCGGATCGACGGGTACAGGCAGCGATCGAGAAGGGCGGTCCATGTCGTGTCAACCAACGGTGCCTGGCGGATCCGACGCGCCGAACCCGACGAGGCCGGCGAGCTCGAAGGGCTCCAGGATCGATCGTCGACACACTGGGGGTACCCACCGGGCTTCTTCGACTGGGCGGGTGAGGCTCGGGCGATTCCGGATGTCTATGTGCGGAACAACCCGGTCTTCGTCCTGGAGGAGGACGGCAAGAGGCTTGGCTTCTACGGTTTCACCGAGGAGGACGGTGACCTGCTCCTGGACAAGCTCTTCGTCGACGCCGATGAGATCGGCAAGGGTTACGGAAAGCTTCTCTGGCAGCATGCGATCCAGACTGCACGCGAGCTCGGGCGGTCTGAGTTCATCGTTGGTTCGGATCCGAACGCCGCTCCGTTCTACGCAGCCATGGGGGCCGTGCAGTATGCGACGAAGCCGACCGCCGAGCCATCCTGGACCCTGCACATGTTCCGTTACACCCTCTCCAGCTAGTTGGGGCGAGTAAGGCCGACACGCACGCGAGGATCCGACCGCCGTGAAGATCATTCCGTCAGGAAGCCGAGTGCGCGCCGCCGTCGTCCCTCGTGACCGTGTCGACGCAGTGCGCACTGTGCGGCGACGCGTCCGAACGATGGGCCGTGCCGACCTCCCCGTGCCGTGTCGCGACCGGCGGGTCTGTGCGACGGATGGCCACCATCGCCACGTCGTCGGCGAACCGGGTGCCCACGTATCGCCGAAGGTCGTCGTGGACGGCCGCCAGCAGATCGTCGGGTGTCAGGTGTGTCCACGAGCGCATTCGATCAGCGAGCGGGTAGAAGACGCCGGCGGCATCGCGGGCCTCGATCACACCGTCGGTGTAGAGAAAGATGGTGGCACCTGAGGGGAAATCGAGCGTCTGCACCTGGAGATCCTGCCCGTTGAGGTGGGCCAGGCCGATCGGTGGCATGGGGTCGGTGGGCTCGAGAGTGGTGACCGTGCCGCGGTTCACCAGCAGCGGCGGCGGGTGTCCGAGGTTGATCAGGGAGATCCTGCTGCCGGAGTCGGCGGCGTCGAGGATGACGGCGGTGACGAAGCTCTCGTCCAGATGCTTGCCGCGGATGTCGCCCTCTTCGGCACGTGCGGCGGCGCAGTCGCGCATGTCCTCGCCGAATTCGACCTCGAGTTCGGCGACGAGGACGTCCAGCCGGCTGTGGTGCCGTGCCGCTCGCCGGAAGGAGTTCAGGACGGAGTTGGCCATCTCCAGAGCGGCCAGGCCTTTGCCCTGAGCGTCCCCCAGCAGGACCCGGATGCTGCCGCCGCGCTCGACAGAGGCGTACAGGTCACCGCCGATCGCGGCCTCCTCGTCCGCCGCGCGGTAGAGCGATGCCAGGGTGAAGGTGCCCGCTCGGCGCGGCAGCGGGCGGAGCAGGATGCGTTGGGTCACCTGGGCAACCCAGCGGGAGTTCGCCAATTCGCGCTCCCGCCGTCGGCGGACGTCGCTCGCGGCCAGAGCGGCCAGGCTCAGGAGCACAAACGCTCCGAACTGGAAGGGAAAGTTGGTCGCGCCCAACTGGAGGTTGGCGGCGGCGGCCAGTACCACGCACGGGGTCGTCACCAGGATCACCAGCAGCACACCGGCCGGCCCGAGGAAGGCGGCAGAGAAGACCGGTGCCGCCACCATCACGGGGCCGAGCCGGATGTCGGGCGGGGTGAGCAGGTCCACCACCAGCAGCACCAGGGGGAACAGCAACAGGACCACCAGCACCGGCACATGGTGTCGCCGTGGCCGGCGATGCCACGGTTCGCCGCCGGAGTCTCTCACCACGACCGACTTGGGGAAGCTGTCACCTCGCACATTCAACCGCACCCCCCGGCATTCCCGGCTGAAGGAAGACAGGTGTTCCAGCGAAAGAATGAAGACGCCGGCGGCCCCTCTACGTGCCCGCATGAGGAGCTCTATGTGCCCGCATGCGGGGCATGCATCACTGTCAGGAGCGGACTGAACCGGGGACCGGGGGACAGGGCAGTGCTTCAACGGTGGTGCGCAGCGAGGTGACTGCGGCTGATCCGTTCGTCCGATCCTGGACGGAACCTGGATGGCCGGTCTGGGGTGGTGGCAACGCGGGGAGGGTAGCGCGGCTTTGAAGAGGGCGTGTGATCGAGTGCGCTGGGCTTGCTGATGTTCCTCCCGGCGGGAATGGGTGCGCCTGCACGGTTGCGTGCTGCCGTATCCCCTGGTGAGGGGCTTCGTTGGTGTGGTGTCTGTTGATCAACACTGCGCTGGAGAAGCCGTGCCTGCTCAAGCCGCCCACCCGCCGGCCGACCTTGTGGCCGCGCGGGTGCGGGATCCGTACCCGTACTTTGCGTGGCTCCGCCGCCATGCGCCTGCGCATGTCGAGCGGCGGCCGGGACGGCCCGCGGTGTGGCAGGTCTCCCGCTACGAGGACGTACGCGCTCTGCTCACCGATTCCCGTCTGAGCAAGGACCCGGACCGGGTTCCGGGATACGTGCCGGGGCCGGCCGGCTTCAACCGGCACCTGGTCCACGCCGACCCGCCGGACCACACCCGGCTGCGGACCCTGGTCAACACCGCGTTCGTGCCCCGCCGCATCGCCATGCTGGAACCTTTCATCAACGCGGTCGCGCACCGGCTGCTCGACCGGGTCGAGCACCACACACACGTCGATCTGATCGCCGACTTCGCGGCGCCGCTGACGTTCCGGATGATCTGCGCCATCCTCGGCGTCCCCGAACACCTCGACACAGCGGAAACCAGAGACACTCTCATGGCCACCATCGCCCCCGAGGCCTCCGCCGACCCGGCCCGCGCCGAACGGGAGCTGCGAAGGCTGCTGGACGCGCTGATCGTCGACAAGCGGTCCGGCGAGGGGCCCGGCGGCATGGACCTGCTCGGCGCCCTCGTGCGAGCCGGGGACGAGAGCGGGACGATCAGCGAGGAGGAACTGCGCTCCACCGCCTACCTCTTGCTGCTGGTCGGCCACGACACCACCATGAACCTGCTCGGCAACGGAATGCTCGCCCTGCTGCGCCACCCTGCCGAGGCCGCCCGCCTCGCCGCGCAGGATGCCGGTTCCCGTCTTGTCACCACCGCGGTCGAGGAGCTCCTGCGCTACGACTCGCCTGTCCGGGACGCGACATTCCGGTGCGCCGCTGCTCCGATCGGCCTGCACGACCGGACCATTGGCACGGGCGACATCGTGAGTCTCTTGATCGGGTCCGCCAACCGTGACGAGGAGCGCTTCCGGGATGCCGACCTCCTGGACCTGGGTCGCACACCCAACGATCACCTCGCCTTCGGGTACGGGCTCCATTTCTGCATCGGCGCGGCCCTGGCACGTCTGGAAGGCGCCGTGGCCTTCCCCCTGCTGCTGAAGCGGCTCGCCGCCGTGGAGTTGGCCAAGCCGGCGGACGAATTGCCCTGGCGCCCGGCCCGTGTCATGCGCGGACTCGCCGCCCTGCCCCTCGTCCGACGCTGACCCCTCCTTCGCCGACCGCACCGCCTCCTGATCTGGAAGGACATGATGAACACGCAACCCACGCAACCCGTAGTGCTGACCGATCGCCGCGACGGCGTCCTGGTCATCACCCTGAACCGGCCCCGCGTCCGTAATGCGATCAACCAAGGGCTGGCCGACGCTGTCGACACCGCCCTGACAGCCCTGGAAGACGATCCGCACCTCGAGGTCGGCGTCCTCACCGGCGCGGGCGGCCACTTCTGCTCCGGCATGGACCTCAAGGCCTTCCCCGACGAAGGAGTACCGAGGGTCGCGGACCGAGGACTGGCCGGACTGACCCGCGCCCTCCGGTCGAAGCCGCTCATCGCCGCCGTCGAAGGGGCAGCGGTCGCCGGCGGCTTCGAATTCGTCCTCGCGTGCGACCTGGTCACCGCCGCCGACACCGCCTTCTTCGCGCTGCCCGAAGTGGCCCGCGGCCTCATCGCCTCAGAAGGCGGAGCCATTCGTCTCCCCGGCCGCATCCCTCACCACCTGGCCATGGAAATGCTCCTGACCGCCTCCCCGCTCCCGGCCGCGGACGCCGCCCGGCACGGGCTCGTCAACCAGCTCACCGGCGAGGGCAAAGCCCTGGACGCCGCGATCGCCCTCGCCGGGCGGATCAGCGCCAACTCCCCCCACGCGGTCCGGATCACCCGCCAGGTCGTCGCCGCCACCCGCGGCCTCGACGACCATGCGGCGTTCACCGCTCAGGACCCGTACACCGCACCCGTCTTCGACACGAACTCGGCCGCAGAAGGCGCCCTCGCCTTCTGCGAAAAGCGACCTCCGGCCTGGACACCCTGACCGAGCTCCAGCCAAGGCCCACCGGATGACGCGCCCAACCGTTCCACCATCCGACCAGGGGACGGCCCGCGTGCCGCTCAAAAGTGCGTGGCGATCCCGAAGACGCGGCGGAGCTGCGCCATGTCGTGCCGATCGCGCTCCGACGGTTCGTATCCCTGGTGAAAGTAGACCTGCTGATCGGCGGACAAGCACGGGACGGGCGTCCCCAGGACGGTGCCCGTCACGAAGCAGGCGGAGGGGTAGAAGAAAGAACTGTGGGGATCGGGCGATGCCTGTACTGCTGAGCCCTCGTCGGAGAAGACCAGAGGATGAAGGTCAATCTCTCGCCCGTCCGGAGCCGTCACGACGAATCGGACGGGCCTCCAGTCAAGGGTCTCCTCGAAACCTTCCGCCGAGAGGGCCGACATCACGGCGGCCTCCTGGTCCTGCCGGTGCATCAGGTCCAGGTCGCGATGGTCCCGGGTCTGCTCGCCGAGCAGAGCGTCGATCCCCCATCCTCCACCGATCCAGACATCCACCTCCGCTCGCCGCAACAGGGCGAGGACGAGCAACACGTCATCGGCTGTCATCACCCGATGCAGACTAGAAGCGGCGGTCTCGCGCAGCGAGTGGATTCCTGTGGACGAGATGGCGCAGGTGCCTGTCGAGTCGGTGGCCTGCCTGGCTCGGTGCAGGAGATCCGGCTCCAGCTCCACGTTCGGCGTCTTCAGAAGGCAGAGCTTCTCGGTCAGTAGCCGTGGCCGGGCCAATGCGGATCCGTCCAGCGGTCCTCGCCGGTGAGTCCGAGCAGCCGTATCCGGTGCTGCAGATCCGCCGATGCGCCGGACGCGCGGAGCCGCGCCGCGGCGTGGCCGAGGAGCCAGGCGACCAGTTCGGCGCGTATCTCCTCCTCGTCGTGCTCGTACCAGCCGACCCTCCACGGCAGGCTCTCTCCGAGGAGTTCGTACTCCCATTGCTCTCGCGCCGCCGAAGTCTCTGTCGACAGCGTCCTTGCCGACCTTCCACCTGCCGAAGGTGGAGCGTGCCACCCCAGCCTGTCGTTCCTGACTGCGTACGGGTGAACCGCAGAGCGTCGCACCCGCGGAGAACTCCAGCAGGAGATCACGCCCGTTAGGTTCCTCGTGTGTCGTTGAGCTGCGCCTTTGTGAACCTTAAGCCCGGAGTCGGCAAGACGACCAGTGCTGTGTGGCTGGCACATGCCCTTCACGAGTCGGGCTACTCGCCGCTCCTGGTCGACGGCGATCCAGCCTCCTCCGCTCTGCGCTGGAGTGAGCTGGCGGAGGGTTTTCCATTTCCGGTCATCGCCCTGCCGGTCGGAGACGTGCACCGCCGTGTGAACGACTTCCTGGGCGACAGGCGGGCAGTGGTGCTCGACGCGCCGCAGTTGGAGGACCATCCGCGCATCGCCCGCAGCATCATGAGGTATGCGAACGAGTGGATTGTCCCCGTTACCCCCGCGCCTATCGAGCTGGACCGGATGGCACCGATCCGTTCCGAGATGGACGAGGTGCAGTCCCTGCGCGCCGAGCCGGCCCGGGCCGTGGTCGTGCTGAATCGCACCAATCGTGCCGATGCCACGCGTACGGGCCCCGATGCCGATGCTCGCGAGGCGCTCACCGAGTGGGGCTTCGTGGTGCTGGACACCCAGATCGCACGACTCGACCTGTACGCCCAGTCGTTCGGGAGCCCGGTCCGAGCAAAGGGCTCGGCGTACATGGACCTCGCCGAGGAACTCATCAAGCGTCAGGAAGCGGTATGAAGGAGCGCAGGGACAGGTACCGTGCGGCACTGGATCGCGGAAGGGAAAGCGCTGCTCGGCCCTCGAAGGTCACCATGCTGCGCACGAGATATGTCAGCGTGACGATCGAACTCGACCCGGACCTGCAAAAGGGTCTGACGCGATGGGCGGGTCAGCCGCTGTCTGTGCTGATGCTCACCGGCACGGGCGTCCTGCGCGCCGTTGCTGATGCTGCCCCCAGGGTGCCCTTCTTCCCAGGAGGCGCCCGCCGTTCTTAGCAACGGCGCCCGTTGCGGCGATGCCTCCAGCTCTGGCTGCTTCTGTGGTGACCTCCTCGTTCGATAGGAGCTGTCCGGGCGATCATGTGACTGCCCCGTGCCTGGGCGTTGTTGCGAGCCTGGGGCGGGAGCGCCGGTAGGGGAGCTGATGTCAGGCTCCCTGATACGTCCGACTAAGCCTTGATTGATGGTGCCGACCTGGCGGCCTGCTCGATCTTCGCGCAGTAGGCTGCACGGGCTTCCTCGTCGATCGGCATCTCGTTTTCGGCGCGCACCCCGGTCCGGCCGTCGAGGCCCTCGCGCAGGATGTCGGCGTGCCCGGCATGCCGGATGGACTCGCCGAGGACATGGACCATGATGGCGAACAGGTTCGTGTTGGGATAAGGCTCCGCCCACCACGGCACGTGGCCGGGGGCGTCGAGGGGAAGCTCGTTGATCGTCGCGTCCGAGTGTTCCCATGTGCGCCGGTAGAACCCGATGATCTGATCGCGGGTCTCGTCCTCGGTCGCCCACTGATCACTGCCGTCGTGGTCCTGCCACCGGGGCAGCGGTTCCGGGGAAGGGCGGTCGAAGACCTCGCCGAAGTACCTGGCCTCGACGGTGGCGACGTGTTTGACCAGGCCGAGGAGGTTGGTCCCGGTCGCTGTCAAAGGTCGGCGGGCGTCGTATTCGGACAAGCCGTCGAGCTTCCAGAGGAGCGCCTTGCGGTCCCGCCGCAGTCTCCCGTGCAGGTTGTCCTTCGCGAATTTGTCGATCATGTGGCCTGAACCTTCCATGGGTTGTTCGTGGTCTCAAGATCCCGTACGTAGTCCGCAACGGCCGGCAGAGCCGAGGCTGAGGACTCCTCACACAATGAACTACCGGGAATGACTGTCTGTCAGAGTGACGTGGGGGTGGGGGTGGGGGTGGGGGTGGGGTGCGTGACGGCTCGCGGCCGACCCGACCTGCGACGGTTACTGAGCAGGAGAACTACACGCATGCTGTTCGGCGCCGTTCTGTGATCCCGTCGAGTGGTTCGGGACGGGGACCGGGGAGGCGGGCGGGTGCCAGGTGAGAATCCAGCCGGCGGTAAGCACCGCCGCGCCGCCTGCCAGGGCGATTGCGCCGCCTGTTCCGATGCCTGCGGCCACCGAGCCGAAGCAGGCCGGCCCGACGCCCTGCAGCGTCATGCTGCCGGAGCCGAGCAGACCGAAGGCCTGGCCCTGGCCATCCTGCGGCAGGGCGTCCAGGAACGGCCGTTGCAGGCCGAGACCGTAGGCCAATCCGAAGCCGCAGAGCAGCAGCAGACAGGACGAGACGCCCACTCCGGGCTCGGTAGCGAATCCGACCAGCGGCAGTCCCGTCAGCGCAATCAACGGGACTACCAGGCGCTCCCGGGTGGGTGGCCGAAGCAGCCGACCCACCAGCAGGTCACCGACAAGCATGCCGACCGGCAGACAGCCCATCAGCACCGCGTACCAGCCGGGCGCGAAGTGGCGTCCTCCCGCGTAGGCGACGATCAGACCTTCCGCGCCCGCTACGAACGCGGGCGGCAGCCACTGGGCCAGCATCAGTCGTCGTACCGTGTGTCCGCGCAGCAGCAGGCCGGCACCGTGCAGGCTTGCCCGGACGGCCCCGCCGTCGCCCCGAGCGCTGCCGGGTGTGCCGCCGAACTCTCCCAGCTCCAGCCGGGGTAGCCGGACGCGGATGGCGACCGCGCAGCCGAGGTAGAGGGCGGCGCTCACCGCGAGCGCCCGGTGCGGGCCGAGTACCGCGACGACCGCACCTCCCAGCGCCAGACCGAACAATTGCGCGCCAGAGGAGGCGATGTTGTTCAGTGAACGGCCCAGTACATAGGCGTCGCCCTTCAGCCACTGCGCGACGAGCCGACTCGACGCGCCGCCGAACACCGGTGTGGCGAGGGCGGCCAGCGCCACGACACCGAGGCTTGCCGCGATCGGCATCCGCACCAGGGCGAGCAGCAGGGCGGCGGCGGCCTCCACGGCGTAGCCACCGGCGATGAGCGCGCGGGGCGGCAGTTGGTCGGCCAGTGAGCCCAGCAGCAGCGAGCCGAACAACTGCGGGAGAAAGCCGATGCCGAAGGCCAGTGCGCTCAACAGCGCGGAGCCGGTGGCCGCGAAGACCAGCACCGAGAACGTGGTGATCCGCAGCGAGCCCGCAGTGATCGCGACGGCGCGGGTCGAGAAGAGCAGCCGGAATCGCGGCTCGGCCAGCACCTCCCGGTAGGTGGCACGGTGGTTGCCCTGCGCGGGTTCGGCGGTTGGGATCATGACGCCCAGCCTCGCCGTGTGCCCACGCCCCTCACCAATGATTCGTCGCTGGACGAATCGGAACAGACGTCCGGCGGTAGCATCACAGGGTGCTCCGCTTCGAAGTCTTGGTCGAGGACCTGCTGCGCAGCCGCTTCGCACTGTCGCCCGCGATGGACCTCTGCTTGCTACTACGCTCGCTCGCCGGCCAGAACCGGCCGCTGCCGCGAGCCTGGGCCACCCGGCTCCTGCCGGCCTTTGAACGGCTTCGCCGCGAGACCGAACTGGACGCCGCCCTCGCCCTGCACACCCCGCAATCCGGACCGAACTTCGTCGCCCCGCCCCCACGCGGCCTGAACCAGACCTGGGCAGACGACCTGGCCATGATCCGGGCCACACCGCTGGAAGCGGCCCGCCACGAGTTCGCCACCACCGCGACCGGCCCGTACGCCCATGATCCCCGCGTACGCGCAGTGCTGGACTCCACGGACGCGGTCTCCAGGATCGCCGAGGCGATGGACCAGGCGTGGCACGAGTTGCTCGCCACGGACTGGCCGCAACTGCGCGCGATCTGTGAGCGCGATGTCGTGCACCGGGTGGGTGTGATCGGCGAACACGGATGGGCCACGACCATCGAGAGCCTGCACCCGAGCATCGACTGGCGCGCCGGCGGTATCGAGATCGGCTTCTTCCCCCCAGTCGGAAACGTCCGCCTCGCCGGCGACGGGCTACTGCTGATCCCTTCGGTCTTCGTCGGGAATATCGCCGCCCACCTGGAAGACCCCTGGCCCAGGACCTTGGTCTATCCCGCCCGCGGCACCGCCGCCCTGTGGGGCGAACAGGCGACCGTCCCCCAACCGGACACGCTGACCGCTCTGGTCGGCCGGGCCCGAGCCCGGCTGCTGTTGGCACTGGACGCCCCGGCCAGTACCAGCCACCTCGCCCGAAGCCTCGCCATGGCACCCGGCGCGGTTGGAGACCACCTCGCCATCCTGCGAGGCGCGGGGCTGCTCGTCCGCGCCCGGTCCGGACGGTCGGTGCTCTACCGGCGCACCCCGCTCGGCGAGGCACTGGTCGCCGGTTCGGGCTGAGGGCTCAGATCAGCACTGCCTTTTGAGGCGCCGCCAGCAGATGACTGCGCAGCCGTGGGTGAGGAAGGCCTGGTGGATGTCGGTGATCGCCCGGACAGCTCCTGGCTCGTAGCGGTCGGCGGCAGCGGCACCACCCACGGTTCCGGGTTCGGGTTGGCGCGGGCCGGCGGTGGTCGGCCTGCTCGTCTACTTTCGTCCGGTCATCCTTTGACGGCGCCGGACGTGAGCCCCTGGACGATGTGGCGGCTGGCGAAGGCGAACAGGACCATCGTGGGCAGGATGGTGAGTACGGCGGCCGCTGACATCGATCCCCAGTCGATGTTGAAGCTGGAGATGAATCCGTTCAGCGCGGTCGGGACGGTTTTGTTGGCATCGCTGTTCATGAGAGTCACCGACAGGAACAACTCGTTCCAGCAGTTGACGAAGTTGAAGATGAACGCGGCGACGATTCCCGGACGCATCACCGGCAGCAGTACCCGGAACAGCGCCCCGAACCGGGACAGTCCATCGATCATGGCGGCTTCCTCGAGCGCGTCCGGGATGTTCTCGAAGAACCCCCGGAGCATCACCGTGCAGAACGGGATGCATACGGCGATGTACACGAGGGCGAGCCCGAGTCGGTTGTCCACCAGCTTGAGGTCCGTCATGAGCAGGTACAGCGGCCCGAGTGCGATGAAGGAGGGGATCATCTGGGTGACGAGCGCGGCCATCAGCAGGGCGGTCTTCGTGCGGAACTCGAAGCGCGCCAGAACGTACGCGGACAGCATCGAGATCACGGTGGCCACCACGCCGGCGACGGTGGCGACCACGAGGCTGTTGGTGAGGTAGGTGCCGAAGTCGGCCGTGCCGAACAGCTCGCTGTAGTTCTGCAGCGAGAAGTGCTCGGGCCAGTAGGCGATCGGAAACGCGAAGATGTCGCCCGGTGCTTTGAGCGAGGTGACCGTGATCCAGTACAGAGGGAACACGGTGAACAGCAGCCACACTCCCAGGAAGGCGACCTTGACGGCCCGGCCGGCCGGGGTCTCCTTGCCGATCATGGCTTCACCTCTCGCTTCTCACGCGTGGCCAGCAGGTAGAACGTCGCGAACAGCAGCAGCCCGGCCACCACGATCAGACCCAGCGCGGAGGCCTTGCCGTAGTCGCCCTGCTGCGTGATCTTGATCATCCAGGTGGTCACGATGTGCGTCTCGTCGTTGGGGCCGCCGCCTGTCATACCGAAGATCAGGTCCGGGAAGTTGAAGATCCAGATGATCCGCAGCAGGACGGTGAGCGCCAGCGTGGTCCTGATGTAGGGAATCGTGATCTGGAACAGGGTGCGCGCCTTGCCGGCGCCGTCCAGGGCCGCCGCTTCGTAGAGCTCGTCGGGGATCGACTGCAACGCGGCCAGGATCATGATCGCGAAGAAGGTGACGCCGTACCAGACATTGGCGATGAGTACGGCGGTCATCGCCGTGTCGGGATCGGACAGCCAGGCGATCGGTTCGTCGATCAGCCCCGTCTTCTGGAGCAGGTCGTTGACGACGCCGAACTCGCTGTTGAACATCCAGCGGAAGAGGATGCCGATAAGGAACCCGGAGATCGCCCAGGGAAAGAAGATCAGAGCCTGGTAGAGGCCGCGGAACCGGAAGTGGCGGCGCAGCCACAGGGCGAGCGCGAAGCCGATCACCAGCTGGGGCACGATCGAACCGCCCACCCACAGAGCTGTGTTGCCGAGCACGGTGCCCCAGGCGGGGTCGGCGAAGACGTCCCGTACGTTCTTCAGGCCCACCCAGGAGGTGTCGGTGAGGTCCGTCAGCTTCCAGTTGCGGAAGGCCATCTGGCCGCCCGCGAGCACCGGGTAGTAGGTGAAGACGGCGACGAAGATGGCGGCCGGGGCCATGAACGCGGCGATGAGCAGTCCGCGCCGGGTGGTGAACTCCGTTCTGCGTCCGCGGCGGGGCGCCGCGGGGGGCACGGCGCCACCTTTGCGGGAGGAGCGCCCCGGCTTCGTCTTCGTCGTGGAGGCGGTGGTCACTGCTGCTTCCACTTCTCGGTCCAGTAGGTGTCCCAGCCGGCCAGGAGCTTCTGGGGTGTCAGCTTGCCGAGGACCATCTTCTGGATGTCGGTGTCGGCCCTCTGCTGCCACTCGGTCCACCAGGCCACGCCGCGCGGCTGAGTGACCACCAGGTACTTGTCCGGATTCTCCGTCATGGTGACGTAGCTGGCCCAGGGGCCGGTCTTGTAGAAGGGGTCCTCGGTCGCCGACTTCAGGATCGGCACCAGGCTGTTCGCCTTGGTGAACTTCGTCGACGCCTCGCTCTGGGACAGGAATTCGACCAGTTTGACCGCCTCGGCCTTGTGCTTGCTGCCCTTGGCGATACCCCATCCGGCGGTGGCCAGCGGCTGGACGGTCTTACCGCTCGGGCCTGCCACCAGGGGCGTGGTGCTCCACTGGTCCTTCGAGATCGACTTGGACTCCGAGACAGTGGCGATCACTTCGGGGTCCTGGAGCAGGAATGCCGTGGAGCCGTTGGAGAAGCCCTGGACCATCTCCGGGTAGCCCCAGGAGACGGACGACTTCGGCGAAGCGCTCCGGAAGAGCTCGAGGTAGGTCTCCATGGCGTCGAGTGCGCCGGGCGCGGAGAAGATCGTGTCGCCGTTCTTCAGCCGGTAGCCGTTCGCGGGGTCGACGTCGTCGGCGACGTACGCCTCGATGATCGCGGAGGCGTTGCCATTGGCGTTCGAGCCGCCCCGGAAGGCGTAGCCGTATCGGCGCTCGGACGGGTCGTGGAGGGCGGAGGCCTGCTTCAGCAGGTCCTCCCAGGTGGCCGGTGGCTTGTCGAAGCCGGCCTTCTTGACCAGGTCGGTGCGGTAGAAGAGGCTCAGGCCGTAGAAGCCGTAGGGGACGAAGTAGGTCCTGCCCTTGGCGTCTTGGGAGGCCTTGACGGTGTTCTCCGTCATGGCCTGCCAGCCCTTCCAGCCGTTCAGATCCTTCTTCATGTCGTACAGCCAGCCGTTGTTCGACCAGGGTCCGACGGTGATGTCGCGCACCTCGAGGGTGTCCACACCGCTGCCGGACTGGAGCATCTGCTGGATCTTCTGGTCGGCCTGCTCGGTGGGCGGCGAGACCAGGTTGACCTTGATCTTGGGGTTCTTCTGCTCGAAGTCGGCTATGAGGTCCTTGAGCAGGGCGGTTCGGGCGGGGTTGGTCAGGCTCTCGACCATGTTGAGTGTGACGGTCCCGCCTGCCGTGGGACTCATCGTGGAACAGCCTGTCAGGATCATCGCGGCGGCGGTGCCGAAGGCGAGGACTGTCGTCGTCTTTCTCATCGTGCGACCTCTTTCGGGGAGGGGAAAGGGGCGTGGGGGCGCCGCTACGGCGCGGCGTGTGTTTCGCGGGCTGCCCGTGCCCACTCGCCGAGAATGGGCACACAAGCCTCGGCGAAGTACTCGTAGTCGGCGGCGGTGTTGTAGACGTGGGCGGACAGGCGCAGGTAGCCGACGCCGTCGAAACTGGTGAAGGCCGCCTCTACGCCCAGTTCTTCGGCGACCCGGTCGCGCAGCGAGTCGGCCTCGACGCGGCTCGCGCCCAGGGCGGCGGGCAGCCGCACCAGCCGCATGCCCGGCACGGGCATACCGACGTCCACGGGCTCGTCCGATCCGGTCACCTCGGCAAAGGCGGCAGTGAGGATCTGCTCGGCGTAGGACGCCAGGTCGCCCATGTAGCGGCGTGCTGTGCCCCAGCCCCAGGTCCGCTCGATGAAGTCGAGTGCCGTGTGCGCCGCGAGATAGGCCGTGGCGTCCACCGTGCCCTGCTGGTCGAAGCGGTCGGGATAGGGATCGGCCGCGCCCCAGGAGTCGATCAGAGGGTGGAGATGCTCACTCAACGGGCCCTGGGCGACCAGTGCCGCGGTGCCGCGGGGGGCGCAGCCCCACTTGTGGAGGTTGCCGACCCAGAAGTCGGCCTGGACGCCGGCGAGCGGGGCGGCGATCAGACCAGGTGCGTGCGCGGCGTCGACGAGGAACGGGATGCCGCGCCTGTGCGCCTCAGCGCCGATCAGGTCCACCGGCATTCTGCGGGCCGTTGGCGAGGTGATCTGGTCCACCACGACCAGGGCGGTGTCCTCGCTCAACTCTGCCGCAACGGCCTGGTGCGCCTGCTGCTCGTCGGCGTCCAGTGGCACCCGGGCGGTACGGACCCGGCCGCCCCAGCGCCGCGCGAGCCGTTGCGCTCCCATGGTGACGGCTCCGTACCCGTGATCGGTGACGACGATCTCGCCGCGGGGGCGGTGCATCAGGGAGGCGTAGACGACGCTCACGCCGGCGCTCGCGTTGGGCACCAGGGCGAGGCGGTCGGGGGCGGTGCCGAGGAAGGCCGCGATGTCGACGCGCGAGGTGGCGAGCCGCTGGGGGAGCGCCGGGAACCACACCACGGGCGAGCGTTCCATCTCCGCACGCAGCCGGTGCTGTCGCTCCTGCGCCACCAGGGGGACCGCTCCGAACGAACCGTGGTTCAGATGCCGCAGCGCGGGGTCCAGCGACCACGCCTGGGCAGCGGGTCGGCCGTCGGCCAGCATGAGAGGGCTGGGCGCGGTGGTGACCTCGGTCTCGCTCACTTGACCCCACTTTTGCCGGACGTGGACGGGCCTGGGACATCAGACGCCGTCCGAGAGACGTATGATGACTCGGCATCCTGGCATGGCGGAATCAGGCCTTCAAGGGGTGATGCAAGAAGAGTCATCTGATGAGTTCGTCGCATGCGCAGAAGTCATGTGATGTCTTGCCTCGGTACAGTGCACCGGGGGCACGGCCACGGAGCCGGCCCGGCGGGGGAGGAGACCGATGTCCGCAGTAGACAGGGCTTTTCACGGCCTACGGCACATGATCGGCACCGGGCGCCTCGGCGCGGGTGAGCGCCTCCCGCCCGAGGGCGATCTCTGCGAGGAACTGGGCGTCTCGCGAGGCTCGTTGCGTGAAGCCGTGCGGATGCTTGCCGCCCTGGGTGTCATCGAAGCCCGGCACGGCTCCGGCACCTACGTCTCCCAGCTCAGGCCGGAGGACATCATCGGCAGCCTCTCCCTGACCCTCGAACTGCTGCCGCTGACCGGGCTCTTGGAGGTCTACGAGATCCGGCGGGTCCTGGAGGCCCATGTCGCCGCCCAGGCCGCGGCACGGTCCACACCCGAGACGGTGCGCGCCCTCTTCGCGCTCATCGAGACGATGGATGCCACCGACGACCCCACCGAGGCATCCGAGCTCGACCACCGCTTCCACGCGGAGATCGCCCGGATCGGCGGCAACCCGACGCTCGCGTCCCTGCTGTCGGTCTTCCGTGCCCGCTCGCGCAAGTACCAAGTCTTCACCCTCCCCGAGGGGCCGGAACTGCGCCGCAAGAGCGACGAGGACCACCGGATCCTCGCAACGGCCATCGCCGACCACGACCCGGTCGCCGCCGCGGGCGCGGCTCAGGCTCACGTTGCCCAGACGGAACGGTGGCTACGGGCGTTCATGCCCCCGGTGGAGGAGGATCCGGAGGCGGATTGAGGGCGCGCCCGGGGTCCCCGCCGAGCAAGAGGACCGGTGTCGCCTGATGCCCGCCGGCCAGTCCGCAGCCGTGGCCTCAGAGGGCGGTGATTCCCAAGCTCGGAGCGCGAGTTGAGCTCGCTCAGGCGCTCCACGCGAAAGCCCCAGGGCAGTGGCCCGGGGGCTTTGTGCTGTCTGGGCCGTGCTGGCCGTCGAACCCACGGTCAGGAGGAGCAGCCCGGCTCCACAGCTGTTCGGCATGGTCGCCTCACGCGTGCTCAGCGGCCTCTCCTTCGACTGCTTCGACCGCTTTCACGAGGAAGCCAAGACTTCCCCGGCCATGACCTGGGGAGGGTTGGGGAGCAGTGATGCAAGGTTGTCTCGCACGAAGTCCGCCGCCTTCGAGACCGATTCCGCGGCACCGGCCCGGTCCTGGAAGACGCTGGTCGAGACCATTACCCCGTCCCCGGCATCGACCCAGTAGTAGGCCACGAAGCCTGAAACCTGGCGCATGAGCGGTAGGAACCCCTCGTTCACGCGGCGTCCCGCCTCAGCCGGATCAGTCACTCCTTCGTACCGCCGGACTGCTGCGTACATCACCGAGCTCCTCCTGGGCGTCAGGGTCTGAATTCTGCTGAGACGTCGTACCCCCGCATCGGCTGTTCGGCTCATGAGGGCCTCGACCATCACCTGAAGGGCCGCGTCAGGTGATCCGAACGGCGTCTTCCGGACCGGTCACACAGCCCTGCGCACGTCTGCCAGGGTTGCACCTCATGGCGCGCTCAGCTCATGGCTCAGCTCATGCACGCACACCTCCGCACCACCCAGGCCGGCGAACCACGGTCAGCGTCGGCTCACAGTGGGCGAGGCGGCGACAAGGCGCGGGGCGGAGCAGGTTGGGCCCAGCGAAAAATGCCTCGACACAGGTCGCGGTGATCGGGGACGCTTCGCGCGATGACCAGAATCGATGACACGCCGCCCGCGTGGGACGAGCGCACGCAGCTCACCACGTTTCTCGACTACGCACGTGACACCGCCCGCGCCAAGTGCGAGGGCGTCTCTGCGGAGAACGCCCGCAAGACGCTCCTGCCGGGCTCGCCGCTGATGACCATGAGCGGAGTGATCAACCACCTGCGCTGGGTCGAGTACTACTGGTTCCAGGTGGTCTTCCTCGGCGAGGAGGACCAGGGTCCCTGGACCGAGGAGGACCCCGACCGCGAGATGCGTATCGCCGTCGACTTCCCGCTTCCGCAGTTGCTCGACGAATACGCCGAACAGAGCGCCCAGTACCGCGAGCTGGTCGCCGGGAACAGCCTGGACACCAAGACCAAGCGAGCTGTCCGCGACGGCCTCCATGTCGATCTGCGCTGGATCCTCCTTCACCTCACGGAGGAGACAGCCCGCCACAACGGCCACCTGGACATCCTGCGCGAGATGCTCGACGGCACGACCGGCGACTAGTGCCGCATCAGGCAGCGTTCATCCTGTTGGCAGGCGATGTGTCGCTCGGAGAGAATGCCGGCCATGGAGTTGATCGCGCGGGGGCGGGACGCTGATGTGTTCGCCCTGGACGAGTCCAGGGTGCTGCGACGGTACCGGCATGAGGAGCGGTCGACCTACCTTGAGTCGCGCTTGATGACGCATCTGGCGGCGAATGGGTATCCGGTACCGAAGGTGTACGAGGTCACCGGTACCGACATGGTTCTTGAGCGGCTGACCGGACCGACGATGCTGGAGGCATTGGCGCAACGCCCGTGGCAGGTACGTTCCCTCGGCCGCGCCCTGGGCGGCCTCCACGATCGGCTCCATGCGTTGCCGGCACCGGCATGGCTGCCCAAACGGTTCGGGACCGCAGGTAATGACCGGGTGCTGCACTTGGACCTGCATCCGGGCAACGTCGTTCTGACAGCGCACGGCCCTGTGGTGATCGACTGGAGTAATGCGGGCGCTGGTGATCCCGCTGCCGATGTCGCTATGACCATGGTGACTGTCGGCAGCGCTGATGTCCCCGGCGTCGTCGCACGTCTGGGGCGGGGCCTGCTTCTGCGGGCTGTCCAGGGCGGTTGCGGAACTGATCCCACGCCGCGGCTCCAGGAGGCGCTCACCATCAAACTGGCCGACCCGCATCTGACAGCCACGGAGGCAGCATGGTTGCGCAACCGTGCTGCTGTCTCTGCCGGTTGCTGAATCCAACGCGGGCGCGGGCAATGAACGAAGTCGGTGTGTCCCGCTCCGTGGCGATGGCTTGCAGGCCCGTAGGTACACGTAGTCGGCCTGGGACAGGTTCCGCCCCTGGAAGGCGTCGTCGTCGCCCCACTGCTTGGTCAGCCGGGTGACCGTGGCCTGTGATAGCCCGGCCGTGACTCCGATCCTGAATCAGACGGGTACGCGGACAGGCGAATTGACAGGAGCAGCGAGTCTCTGAGGCGGGCTCGGCAGAGGCCGATGCAGGTGGTGATGGGGGCTCCATGCCGCACTACGCTCCCGCCGACCCTCTGCGTGATCTGCTTCTCGAGCCCACCAACGTCATGGATGCACCGGGAGGGAGCCTCTGGTTCTCCGGACCGAGCGTTCAGTTCTCTGGGTCGAGCGTCGCGTAGACGACGATGTTGCCCTGATATCCGGTGCCCTTGGAGTAGTCGCCACCACAGGTGATGACCCGCAGTTCCGGGCGGCCGGAGTTCCCGTAGACCTTCTCGTCGGGGAAGTCCGCCTTGTCGTGGACCTCCACCGCGTCGACGGTGAAGACGGCGGTGCGCCGGTCCTCCCGTACGACCTCGATGGTGTCGCCCTGCTCAAGAGCACCGAGCTGGTAGAAGACGCCGGGCCCGAGCGGCGTGTCCACGTGCCCGGCCGTCACGGCCGTCCCCACCGCGCCGGGGGCCGTTCCGTCGGCGTACCAGCCGGCCATGCCCGGGTCGTCGGCAGGCGGCGTCTCCAGCGTCCCTTCGCTGTCCAACTCCAGAGGCATCATGGGCGCGTCCACGCCGATGTCGGGAATGAGGAGCCGTACAGGGTCCGACGGAGGCAGCGGCCGTACGGCAGAACGCTCGGGCGCGTGGCGAAGTGCGGGCTGTGTGGACGAGGGCCGGGCGTGGGCGGACGAAGGCTGCGGGGGGCGGTCGTCGCGCATCGCATTGCCCACCAGCAAGGCCCCGATGATCGCGGCGCAGGCGAGCAGCTTGAACGAGGGGACGCCGGGCGACGGTGCGTCGGCGCCGCTCGCCCTCGGGCAGTTGTCCATCGGTACGGCCTTTGCTGGGCAGCGGAGCGGGGGCAGCAATGGGGCGGGAATCCCTGCGGGCCCCCGCACCAATGCGGTGCCGGGGCCCGTGGGACGAACGTAGCGTCAGGTCCGGGCCCCGGAAGGGTGGCGGCGCGCCCTGATCACCGCTCCGGCGACCGCCCCGGAGAGCAGCAGGCCACCGACGGCGAGCTGGCTACCCTTGTCGGTGCCGCCGAAGCCGGCGTCGAGCGCACCGCTGGGGCGGCCGGCGATGCTGTAGTCGGCAGTGGCCTTGGTCCGTGGCGGGCACTTGAGCGTGACGGTGTCGGTGCCGGATTCGGCGTCCTCGGGAATCTGGAACTCACCCACCAGGACGCCCTTGCGGTCGCCCTCGAGGAGGTGGAACTTCCCGCCCGCCTCCGACTCGCCCTTGCCGTAGACCTCCTTGCCGCAGGCGGTGGTGCTGACGGTGACCGTGGTGCCCGGTGATGCCTTCTCCGGGCTGATACGGACGTCCCCGTCGCTTTCCCCGGCCGCTGCGGCGGTCGGCACGGACAGTGCGAGGGCGCCGACGACCAGAGCGGCCTTGAGACCGACACGTGCGATGCGCATGGTTCCTCCAGGTGAGCAGCGTCCGGGCTGACTGCGCGGCGCCTGTGGTGTGCTGCGTGCACGAGCCAACCGACAGTCCGTGATCACTGCAATGCGACATGCCGACGCATCTGTCACTCAGTCAGACTCAGAACTGCGCCCCTTCTCGGCGTTTCCGCAGGTCGCCGCAGTGGGTACATCGCGTCGAGCGGGACGGCAAGGTGTGAGCGAACGGGCTAAGAGGTCCAGGCAAAGGCGTTGGACGTGTCGGTGGGCTCTCCGTTGCTGATCGGTTCGATCGAGGCCAGTCGTCAGGTCTTGGACATCCAGAGAGGCGGGGTAGGGCTTTCGGTGGTTGCACTCGAGGGTTCCCCTCACCTTGCCGGCCGGCGTCTCACGACGACCCGGCCGCTGAGGAGGAGCTGCGGGCCCCTGCGGTTGCATCGCTGAGGAGGACCACGCTGCGAGGTCGTCCGGAGCAACAGCGCATGCCGACCGGCTGGAGGAACAGATGGCCCGGATCCGGGCGGGGACCGAGATCGGTCAGACGCGTCACCACTGCGTGGTGCTGGACGTCGAAGGTGAGCGGCTGATGGCGTGGAGAGCGCTGAACGACGAGCCGGAACTGCTGACCTTGCTCGCGGTGACCGGTTTGCCGGCACGCCGCTGAACCCGCCGTTCTTCTGCCGCTCGGACCGGGCGGTGACCATCGACGCCTGTCGACGCTGCTGCGCCCCCGTGTCTTCTCGGGACTGCTCCAGCTGGTCGACGGCTACCTGTGTGGCGTAGTACGTGCTTACGCCGGTGAATGCCACGCCGCAGGCGGCGACCAGCAGGGGTCCACGAGCATCCGGCGCTGGGGGAGACGGCGGCGGCCGTGGGCGGGCTCGGGACGCTGTGCCGGGCGGGGGCGCTCGCGCTTGGCCGGGACCGGTGAGCGGCTGCGCAAAATCGACGGGTTTGAGAGGCGCTGACAACCGCGGTCGGGTGATGTTGCTGAGGGTGGGAGGCACGGCGGCTGTTGTCGGCGCGTGGGAGGCAGCCCCGGGAGGCAAACAGCTGCCCGGGCTGCCCTGAGGACCAGTCACTTCCGCCAGAACAGGTGGTGCGTCACCCCGCTCGGGCTGGGAACGACCTCCAGGTGGAACCGGTCGAGCAGTTCATCGGGGGACTCCCAGAGCCGTAGTCCGGACCCGAGTTTCACCGGCGAGACCGCCACGTGCATGGTGTCGACGAGGTCCGCGTCGAGATACTGCCGGATGGTGGTCACCCCGCCGCCGAGTCGGACGTCCTTGCCCTGTGCCGCTTCCCGGGCCTGCTCAAGGACAGCGGCCGGATCGCCGTCGACGAAGTGGAATGTGGTGTCGGAAAGCGTGAACGAAGGACGCTTGTGGTGGGTCATGACGAACACCGGAGTGCGGAACGGTGGTTCGTCACCCCACCAGCCCTGCCACTCGTGGTCCTGCCAGGGCCCCCGCTGGGGCCCGAACTTGTTGCGGCCCATGATCTCGGCGCCGATGTTGTGCGCGAAGTCCCGCGTGAAGTAGTCGTCCAGGCCCCGGCTGCCGCCGGGGTCGGTACGGTTGGGCCAGCTCGCAGTGGCTCCGGCCCAGGCGAACATCCTCTCGGGCTCGACATGGCCGAACGGCCTTTCGAGGGTCTGGTCCTCACCGGCAGCGATTCCGTCACTTGAGACGGTGAAGTTCTGGACTCTCAGTAATTGAGCCACACGTTCCTCCTGTGTGATGGGGCGATATCGGGGGTGAGACTACCCGGGCCGGGAAATCTCATCGCTGCGTCCGTGACCGGTCAGAGCTTGGGCTACCTGGTGTCCTGACCTGTGAGCAGGCTCCTGTTGGGCACTGCGGACACACATGCGATCTACGCCAAGGCGGGCTTCACCTCACTCGAGAAGCCGGAGCAACGGATGGGACTCGGCGCGCAGTAGAGGGACGCAGGGCCGTCGATGGCTCCACCTGGCTGCCGCCCGCACGCGCAGCCGGCCCATCGGCGTAGACAGGGCGTCCAAGAGCGTTCAGGTACGCCGACACATGTCCCCGCCGTCGGCCGCAGCCAACGGCGCAAGCCGCCGCCCGCCGTTGGTCGAGTCTTCGGTCCGGTCGTACTGCGGAGACTTGTACGTGCGCAGCCAGCCACCCAGGACCGCTGATGCTGACTCGTGTACCGGCGTGTGTCACTCGGCCAGTCCCCCTCACCGACGCCATACGACCGATCACGTCGGATGTGCGAGTCCACGATCAGTAAGGGCAGCGAACTGTCGCCCCGGCTCAGTCGCTGCGCTTCAGCAAGCGCCGCCATACTCCGGTCCCGGCGCCCCGAGGGAGCAATCGCGCCAATCCTGCTGCAGGTACTTGCGGGGATCCGCCGAAGGCTCTGGCAGATACCAACCGGCCGGGCTCCGATGAATCCCCGGAAAATACGCGTGGGCCTACGCCTGACCTGGTTATTCTGCCTCGTCTTGAACAGGCCCGGGAGGTCCCATCATGAGTAGCACTACGTCGTCCTTGCCCGAGCGGATCGAGCTTTCGGGGGAGGGACTTGTTCTCCGCGACTGGTCGGAAGCGGACCTGTCCGCGATGCCGGAGCTGTTTGACCACCCCGACATCGCGTACTGGACACCGATCGTCTCTCCCTTCGACGAAGCGGCCGCCCGTGCACGGCTGGCCCGAGACCGGAAGATGCGGGAAGAGGGCACGACCATCCTGCTTGCCATCACTGTCGACGGCGGCGCACCGCTCGGCGAAGTGATGCTGCGGCGGGTCCCCGAGGGCACGGAGCTCGGCTATGCGGTCGGCCCGGCGCACCGCGGCCAGGGGCTCGCAGCGCGGGCGGTGCGGTTGATGGCCACGTACGCCTTCGAGCAACTGGGCGAGGAGCAGGTGATCCTGGAGCTGGAGGCCGAGAATGCCGCCAGCGTCGCTGTGGCCACCAAGGCGGGCTTCGGACTGCTCGACGTGCCGCTCATCACGGGTGAGGAGAAGGGGCGGCCCTTTGTCCTGCAGACGTGGGGATTGAGCCGCCCCTAACAGGCATTGCTGTCGGTTGGTTCTACGTGACCTTCGCCGCAACGGGGGTGCCGATCTCCACGGTGCGGCTGACGGTGCAGAGCTTGTCGTGGGAGACCTTGACCGCTCGCGGGAGGATGGCGCGGGCCCGGTCTCCGGCTTCGCCGTCGGGGAAGGTGACAGCGAAGACGAGCTCGAGATCGGTCATCCGGTTGCCCAGTTCGTCGCTGACTTTGTGGCCGGCCACGGTGACGGTGAATCCGGTGGGCTCGCTGTGCCGGGCGGTGGCGACGTCGACGTCGACGGCCGTGCAGCCGCCGAGCGCAGCCAGCAGCAGCTCGACCGGTGTGAACTCGGTGCCGTCTTCGAGGGCGCTGCCGCCGAAGACGATCGTGCCACCGCGGGCGTTGGTGGCCTGGAAGCTTCCGGAACCGATCCGATCGACGGTGACGGCACGCAGGGAGGGGTCGGTCATGCCAGGAGACTAACGGGCTGACCCGCGATTGATCTGGAGGCATGCTGGTCCGGGGGGCCGGCGCGCTGGTGGTTCAGCAAGCGCACGCCGATCCCCACCACCAGAGTCGTCTGACGTGGCGGCCCTGACGAAGACGCCGGGCTGGTCCCTCCCGGCCCCTGCACCAAGGCGGCCCCTGCACCGAGGCGGGCCCTGCACCGAGGCGGCCCCTGCACCGAGGCGGGCCCTCACCGCACGGTGCCCGTGTCGGTAGCAGCCTGAGAACGGCCCGGTCCGGGAGGTCAGCGGTCGGTGGAGGCGAGCTGCTGCGGGGTGTACCGCGCGCCGCTGACGGTGTCCGGTCGGACGGCTTCGTTCAAGGAGGCCAGTTCCTCGGCGTTCAGTTCGATGTCCTGGGCAGCGGCGTTCTCCTCGAGGAAGCTGCGGCGCTTGGTTCCTGGGATCGCCACCGCACCCTGTGCGCTCACCCAGGCCAGCGCTACCTGGGCCGACGTGGCACCCCGTCGCTCGGCGATGGCGCGTACGTGGTCGACCAGCGCGAGGTTGGCCGCGATGTTCTCCGGCGAGAAGCGGGGGAGTCCTCGGCGCGAGTCGTCGGGGGCCAGGTCGTCCACGCTGCGGATGGAACCGGACAGGAATCCGCGGCCGATGGGCGAGTACGCGACGGTCCCGATGCCGAGTTCGTCCAGGACGGCTTTGGTCCCGTTGTCCAGCAGGTCGCGGCTGAAGAGTGACATCTCCGACTGCACGGCAGTCAGCGGGTGCACGGCGTGGGCGCGCCGGATCGTCGCGGCGGACACTTCCGACAGGCCGATGTAACGCACCTTGCCGGCCGCGACGAGTTCTGCCATGCCACCCATGGTCTCCTCGACGGGGGTGTCGGGGTCCAGCCGGTGCATGTAGTAGAGGTCGATCGTGTCGGTGCCCAGGTGGCGGAGCGACCGTTCCACGGCGCGGCGGATGTGTTCGGGCCGGCCGTCCAGCGGTCCGGGTTCACCCTCGTCGGTGAAGTCGAGGCCGAACTTCGTCGCCAGGACGATTTCGTCGCGGCGATGGCCGAGTGCGCGGCGCAGGAGTCGTTCGTTCTCGAACGGGCCGTAGGACTCTGCTGTGTCGAAGAGGGTGATTCCGAGGTCCACGGCGTGATTGAGCGTGGCGATGGATTGCGCTTCGTCATGACTGGCGCCGTACACCCCGCTCATGCTCATGGCGCCGAATCCCTGACCGGACACGGTCAGTCCCTGACTGCCCAGTTCAACTGTCTTCATCGCTTGTCTCCCACGTGCCCTGTGCCGCACAGCGCTGCTTGACGCTCGACCTCGGTTGCCTGATGCCGCGGAGTGTGTGACGAGGGCCTGGGGCCTTGAAGACCCGGCCGGGTCGGCACGTGCACTGTACACAGCGGAACCGAAGACACATGGTGCCATTTATTGAACGCTGAATAATCGGTGACGTAGCCCACGTCGCCTGCGGCACCCCCGCCCAACAGGCGGTCACACGCCCGGTTCGGAAGGGCGTCTCCGCTCCGAGTGCCGCCCCACGGACGGGACACCCGCCCGTCCGGCCACTCGGTATGTGACGTGGATCCCATCTCGTCGCGCGGTGTCACAACCACAGCACGGGGCCTGTCCTACGTGTGGTGAGTCGGCGTTGTCTTCGCTGCCTCACCATCACAGATCGGCCGTTGGTAGTGCGGCCGCCGACCCGCCCCGGTGCCGCACCGGCCCCCATGCTGTGAGAAGGCTGTTATGAGTGATCCGGCCCCCCAGCCCACCGACCCGTCCGCCATCAGTCAGCTTGACCAGCTTCCCGACCGCGACTCCGAGGAGACCGCCGAGTGGCAGGCCTCCCTCGACGCCGTCCTGGGAAACGCGGGGCCGGAGCGCGCCGCGTACCTGATGCGGCGGGTGTACGAGCACGCAACCAGGTCCGGGATTGTTCTGCCGGGGCTGGTGTCGTCGGACTACATCAACACCATCCCTGTGGCGGCGCAGCCGGACTTTCCCGGCGATCTTGCGATGGAGTCCCGGATCACCGCCGTGAACCGGTGGAACGCCGCCGCGATGGTCTCCCGCGGCTCCCGTCTGGGACTGGGCGGCCACATCTCGACGTATGCCTCGGCGGCCTGGCTCTACGAGATCGGGTTCAACCACTTCTTCAGGGGCAAGGACACCGACGGTTCCGGCGACCAGCTGTTTCTGCAGGGGCATGCCGCGCCGGGTATCTACGCCCGCCTGTTTCTGGAAGGGCGCCTGAGCGAGAAGCAGTTGGACGCCTTTCGGCGCGAGGCGGACGGCCACGGGTTGCCGTCCTACCCCCACCCCCGGCGACTGCCGTGGTTGTGGGAGTTTCCGACGGTGTCCATGGGCCTGGGCCCGCTGGGCGCGGTCTACCAGGCGCGATTCAACCGCTACCTTCAGGCCAGGGGTATCAAGGACACCTCCGGGTCTCGGGTCTGGGCCCTTCTCGGCGACGGGGAGATGGACGAGCCCGAGTCGATGGCGGCGCTCGCTCTCGCCGCACGCGAACGGCTGGACAACCTCACTTTCGTCGTCAACTGCAACCTCCAGCGGCTGGACGGCCCGGTCCGCTCCAACTCCAAGATCGTCCAGGAGCTGGAGGCCCGGTTCCGCGGCGCGGGCTGGAACGTCATCAAGTCCTTGTGGGGCGAAACCTGGGACCCGGTGCTCCAGCAGGAGGCCACAGGTGCCCTGGTACGCCGCCTGGGCGAGGTACCCGATGCGCAGATGCAGACCTACGCCACGAGAGACGCGGCGTACATCCGTAAGAACTTCTTCACCGGGGACGCTCTGTCCGGTGTGGCTGCCGGACTCGGCGACGCGCAGCTGATGGAGATGTTCGGTACCTCGCGTGGCGGGCACGAACCGCTCAAGGTCCACGCCGCCTACAGGGCCGCAGTGGAGCACAAGGGCGCGCCGACGGTGATTCTCGCGCAGACGGTCAAGGGACACACACTCGGCCCGGCGTTCGAGGCGCGGAACGCGAACCACCAGATGAAGAAGCTGACGATGGAGCAGTTCCGGCAGATGAGAGACCGACTGGAACTTTCCATCCCCGACAGCGCGCTCAGCGGCGACCTGGTGCCCTACTGGCATCCCGGCGAGAACTCGCCGGAGGTGCGCTATCTGCGCGATCGGCGTGCCGCTCTGGGCGGGCCCGCTCCGGTGCGCCGGGTGGTGGCCAAACCCCTGCCGCGGCCTGCGGAACGGCCCTTCGAATCCTTGAAGAAGGGCTTCGGCAACCAGGAGGTGGCCACCACGATGGCTCTCGTGCGCCTGGTGAAGGACCTGATGCGCGGCCAGGAGACCGGCGCCCGGTGGGTGCCGATCATTCCCGACGAGGCCCGCACCTTCGGTATGGAGTCGCTGTTCCCGTCGGCCGGCATCTACTCACCCGACGGCCAGACCTACGACCCCGTCGACGCTGACCAGTTGCTGTACTACAAGGAGGCACGCGACGGCCAGTTGATCGACGAGGGCATCACCGAGGCCGGCTCCATGGCCGAGTTCACCGCCGCGGCGACCGCGTATGCCACACACGGCGAGCCGATGATCCCGTTCTACATCTTCTACGCCATGTTCGGGTTCCAGCGCACCGGAGACCAGTTCTGGGCGCTCGCCGACCAGATGGGCCGCGGGTTCGCCGTCGGGGCGACGGCCGGGCGCACCACGATGACCGGTGAGGGTCTGCAGCACGCAGACGGGCACTCCCACCTGTTGGCCGCCACGAATCCCGCGGCGATCAGCTACGACCCTGCCTTCGCCTACGAGATCGCGGTGATCGTCCGTGAAGGGCTGCGCCGCATGTTCGGCGAGCAGCCGGAGAACGTCTTCTACTACCTGACGGTGTACAACGAGCCCAAGCTGCAGCCGCCCATGCCGACCGATCCGTCGGTGGAGGACGGTATTGTCCGCGGCATCTACCGGTTCCGCCGGGGGGATTCGGCTGTAACCGGCCCGCGTCTCCAACTGCTGTCCTCGGGCACGGCCATCCACTGGGCGCTGAAGGCCCAGGAACTCCTCGCCTCGGACTGGGACGTGCACGCCGATGTCTGGTCGGTGACGTCCTGGACGGAGTTGCGCCGCGACGCGCTGGAGGCGGACGCCGCGCGGCTGCGCGGTGAGGAGCGTACGCCGTATGTGGCCAGCGCACTGTTGGAGGCGCAGGGTCCGGTCCTCGCGGTCAGCGACTGGATGCGGCAGGTGCCCGACCAGATCAGCCAGTGGGTCCAGCAGGACTACTCGTCGCTGGGCACGGACGGCTTCGGTCTGTCGGACACCCGGGACGCGGTACGCCGCTACTACCAGGTCGACGCCGAGTCGATTGTGGTGGCCGCCCTCGACCAACTGGCTCGTCGCGGTGAGGTCCCGCCCAAGACGGCGGCCGAGGCGCGCCGGCGCTACGGCTTGCGGGGGTGACCCGGTCCCGCGCCGGCCTCTGGTTGCCCGGTGGCCTGCGGCCGCCGCGCGAGAAGGACGCGGTCGACGACGAGTAGCCCGACGGGCCAGGGCTCTGGGAGTGCGAGAACGAATACCGGTTCAGCGGTTTTCTGATGAAGCTGGTGGGACTTCTGATGCCCGGCGCCTTCCGCAAGCAGTCGCACCAGCACATGCAGGACTTCAAGGCGTTCGCCGAGCAGGGAAAGGACGTCCGCGAAGCGACGGACTGATCTGCCGTAACTGGGCAGGCGTCTGACGGCGTGGCGTGTTGATCTTCCCGTCGTTCGTAGATGACCGCTGAGGCAAGCGCCACCGGCGCTGTCTGGAGGCGGAGCGTTTCGTGCGCCGCAGCGCCGGCCTCGCCGCCTTCGGCAACGGCCATCGCCGCGCTCCACCCGGCCGGTCGGCCGCTGCAGCTCAGACTGCCTCGGGGCCGCGAGCCGCCAAGCGATCGCCCGGGTCAGTCCGTCTGCGGCGGCGCGGTGCTTTTTCTCACCACCAGGCTCGTCGCCAGTTCCAGCCTCGTCGACGACGGTTCCTCCGTGCGCAGCCGCAGCAGCATCTGGGCCGCTTCCTCGGCCATCTGGCGCAAGGGCTGGTGGACCGTGGTCAGTGCCGGGCTGGACCAGCGGGCGACCTGGACGTCGTCGTAGCCGACCACGGAGAGGTCGTGCGGGACGCGCAGCCCGTTGACGCGTGCCGCCTCCAGGACGCCGAGGGCCTGCAGGTCGCTGCCGGCGAAGACGGCGGTCGGCCGCTCCGGCAGGCCCAGCATCTCCATCGCCCGGTCGTAACCGCCTTCCACGTGGAAGTCGCCGAACTGGATGAGTTCGGGTGGGGTTGCCAGTCCGGCCATGCTCATTGCCGAACGGTAGCCGTCGAGGCGGGCCAGGGAGCAGAGCATGTCCTCGGGGCCGGTGATGATGCCGATCCGCCGGTGTCCGAGCTCGATCAGATGCCGTGTGGCGGCGAGTCCGCCGGCCCAGTTGGCGGATCCCACGGACGGCACGTCGGGGTCGGGGTCGCCGGCCGGGTCGATGATGACGAACGGTATGGAACGGGCTCTGAGTTGCTGCTTTACCGCTTGGGGGAGGGCGGAGAAGACCAGTACGACGCCGATGGGCCTGCGCTGCAGGACCCCCTCGATCCAGTCGGGATCCGGTGAGTGGCGGGTGCCGCTCTCGGTCAGCACCACGCTGGCTTGGTTGGCTTTCGCGATGTTCTCCACGCCGCGGATCAGCTCGAGCGCCCAGATGCTGTCCAGCTCGTGGAAGACGATCTCGATGAGTGGTGCCTCCTGGGACGACCTCGTCGTGCGCCGGTAGGCGTGGGTCTCCAGGATGCGTTCCACTTTTGTCCTCGTGGGAGCGGCCACGTCCTGTCGGCCGTTGAGGACTTTCGAAACTGTCGAAATGGAGACGCCGGCCTTCTGGGCCACCTGGGCCAGGGTGATGCGGCCCATCTCCTCGTCATCGCGCATGGCAGGGAGCATAAGGCACGTGCAGGCGCCGCAACAGCATAACGCTTTGGTAACGCATTGTTCCAGGGTTGACCCTCCAGATGGGGAAGCCTACCGTCCCCTCTCGTGAACTTTCGGTAGTCGTACCGAAATAGTTTCGAGAGGCGAGGCGATGAAGCAACGCGTACGGTTCTCCCGGGCCGCCGTCATCGGCGGGGTGGCGCTGGCCATGACGCTCTCACTGTCCGCTTGCGGCGGGGACTCCGACGGCTCGGCGGGCGGGGCCAACGAGATTCACGTCCTGGTCTACGGTGATGCGGCCAACAAGGTCGAGAAGCAGCTGGTCGACACCTTCAACAAGACCTCCGAGGTGAAGGCCGTCCTGGACACCATTCCGGGCGCCGACTACCAGGCCAAGCTGCAGACGATCATCAGCGGCAAGCAGGCTCCGGACGTCTTCTTCAACTGGGGCGGCGGCTCCATCAAGCCTTTCGTCGACGCCGGCCTGCTGATGCCGCTCGACGACTTCATCGCCAAGGACCAGAGCCTCAAGGACAAGTTCCTGCCCTCGGTGTTCAACACCGCGGTGGTCGACGGCAAGCCGTACGGCGTGCCCATGCGCGGCACCCAGCCCGTCATGATGTTCCACAACAAGAAGGTCCTCGCCGACGCCGGTATCACCCCGCCGAAGACCTGGGACGAGCTGCTCGCGGCGGTCAAGACCCTGAAGGGCAAGGGCGTCACCCCGATCGCGCTCGGCGGCGGCGACAAGTGGCCGACGCAGATGTGGTACCAGTACGTGTACGACCGCGTCGCCGGGCCCGAGCTGTTCCAGAAGGCCATGACGGGCGACAAGAGCGCCTGGGAAAGCGCCGAGAGCAAGAAGGCCCTCTCCATGATCAAGGAGCTGGTCGACGCGGGCGCCTTCGGCACGAACTTCGACTCGGTGAAGTTCACCGACGGCGGTTCCCCGGCCCTGCTCGCCACGGGCAAGGCCGCCTTCGAACTGATGGGCTCCTGGGAGTACTCGACCCTGCAGGACGCCCACCCGGACTTCGCCAAGAGCGACCTCGGCTACGGAACCTTCCCGACCATATCCGGCGGCAAGGGCGACCCGAGCAATCTCGCGGGCAACACCAACAACTACTACTCGGTGCTGAAGAAGACCAAGCACCCCGAAGCGGTCGCCGACTTCCTCAAGCTCATGTACTCGGACGAGTTCGTGAAGGCGCAGCTGTCCATCGGCAATCTGCCCACCACGACGAACACGCCCGACTTTCTCGACACCTCGGCGAGCCCGGAGTACTCGAAGTTCCAGTACGACCTGGTGGCGAAGGCCCCGGCATTCCAGCTCTCCTGGGACCAGGCGTACCCGCCCGCGGCGACGACCACGATCCACGCGGCTGTCCAGCAGTTCTTCAACGGCCAGATCGATGCGGATGCCTTCATCAAGCAGATGCAGTCCCTGCCGGCCGCCTGACCCCCACCTCTGATCCGGATCAGGTGACATGACCTTCGCAACCGCATCCGCCGTGGACAGTGAGCAGTCCGAACGGACCGGCCGGACCCCCGCACGGACCGGCCGGACCCCCGCACGGGCCGGCCGGACCCCCGGACGGGCCGGCACCGGAGTGGGCCGCCCGGGCTTCGCCTGGGCAGCCCCTGCCGCCGTGTTCTTCGGGCTCTTCGCCATCGTCCCGCTCGGCATGCTCGTCGTGCTGTCCTTCGCGAGCTGGAACGGCCTCGGCGAACCGGAGTTCGCCGGTCTCGACAACTGGTCGAAGCTCCTCGACGACCCCGTCATGCTGGAGAGTCTCTGGCTGAGCGTCCTGCTCACCCTCCTCGGCGTCGTCGTCCAGACTCCGGTCAGCATCCTGCTGGGTGTCTGGGCCGCGGGCCGCCAGCGGAACCGGGCGGTCCTGGCCGCCATCTACTTCGTCCCGCTGCTGCTCTCCATCACGGCCGTCTCCGTACTGTGGCGCGCCGTGCTCGACCCCAACTTCGGTGTGCCCTCGCAGGCCGAGTGGCTCTTCGGGGACGGCAATCTGCTCGGCAAGCAGGCGACCGCGATCGGCGTCCTGGTCTTCGTCGCCACCTGGCAGTTCACGCCCCTGCACACGCTCATCTACCAGGGCGCCGCCCGCGCGGTCCCTCAAGTCCTCTATCAGGCCGCCCAGATCGACGGGGCCGGCCGGGTCCGGCAGTTCATCCACATCACGCTGCCGCAGTTGCGCAACAGCATCATCACCTCGGTGATCCTCATGGTCGTCGGCGGTCTCACGACCTTCGACACCGTGCTGATCCTCACCCAGGGCGGCCCCGGCACCGACACCACGATCAGTGCCTACTACATGTACCAAAAGGCATTCAAGAGCTTCGACTTCGGCACGGGCGCAGCCATCGCGCTGCTCCTCGTGGTCGTCGCCACGGTCATCTCGCTGATCATGGTCCGCCTGTCGGGCTACGACAAGATGCGCAGCACCCAGGAGGGCGTGTGATGAAGGGCCGTCCCAACTACCTCGCGGGGTTCGGCTCGCTCGTGTGGCTCTTCCTGGTCGGTCTGCCGCTGTACGTCATGCTGATCGCGACGTTCCAGAGCCGGGCGGACTACGCGGCGAACGGCCCGCTCGCCTTCCCCGACAACTTCACGCTCGACAACTACATCAACGATCTCAACGACGGCTTTGCGCAGTACTTCCTCAACACGGTGATCGTCACCGTGGCAGTCGTGGGTATTGTCCTGCTGCTCGTACCGCCGCTGGCGTACGCGATCGTCCGCAGCCAGGGCCGGACCACCGGGGCAGTCTTCAGGCTTTTCCTCCTCGGCCTCGCCATCCCCTCACAGGCCGTGATCGTCCCGGTGTTCTACCTCATCAGCAAGGCCGGTCTCTATGACAACCTCATCGGCGTCATCCTGCCGACCGCGGCTTTCGCGATGCCGGTGTGTGCGCTCATCCTCACCGGGGTGATGCGTGACATCACCCCGGAGCTGTACGAGGCGATGACCGTGGACGGCGCATCGCCCTGGCGGACCTTCTTCCAACTCGTCGTCCCCCTCTCCAGGAGCGGCCTGTCGACGATCGTGGTCTTCTCCGCCCTCCAGGCGTGGAACGGCTTCCTCTTCCCGCTGGTGCTCACCCAGTCCGCCGAGACCAAGGTGATCACCATGGGGCTGTACGACTTCCAGACGGAACACGGGGTCGACATCCCCGGCCTGCTCGCCGCCGTGGTCCTGTCCATGCTTCCCATCCTGCTGGTGTACCTGTTCGCCCGTCGTGCCCTGGTCCAAGGGCTGATGGGGGTCGGAGGAAAGTGACCGACAACGTGGCTGCAGAGAACATCGTGGCTGTAGAGGACAACGTGGCCGTGAAGACCGACTCCAGCGCCCCCCTGTGGAGCGATCCTTCCCTCGACGCCGGCAGCCGCGCCGACGCCCTGATCGCCGAGATGACCCTCCAGGAGAAGATCGCCCAGCTCTACGGGGTCTGGGTCGGGGCATCCGACGAGGGCGGCGAAGTCGCCCCCCACCAGCACGACATGGAAGAGGCGGTCGACCTCGACGAGCTGCTGCCGTACGGTCTCGGCCAGCTGACCCGGCCGTTCGGCACGGCACCGGTCGACCCGGCGGCCGGCGCGCTCTCGTTGGCCCGCACCCAGCGGCGGATCGCCCGCGCGAACCGCTTCGGCATCCCGGCGCTGGCTCATGAGGAGTGCCTCGCGGGCTTTGCCACCTGGGGCGCCACCGCCTACCCCGTGCCACTGTCGTGGGGCGCCACTTTCAACCCCGGGCTGATCCGTGAGATGGCCGTCGCCATCGGCCGCGACATGCGCTCCGTCGGCATCCACCAAGGCCTCGCCCCGGTCCTCGATGTCGTGCGCGACGCACGCTGGGGCCGGGTCGAGGAGACCATCGGCGAGGACCCCTATCTCGTGGGCACCGTCGCCACCGCCTATGTACAGGGCCTGGAGTCGGCCGGCATCGTCGCCACGCTCAAGCACTTCGCCGGATACTCCGCTTCCCGGGCCGGGCGCAATCTGGCTCCGGTCGGCATGGGAGCCCGCGAGCGCGCCGACGTGATCCTGCCGCCGTTCGAGATGGCTGTGAGGGAGGGCGGCGTGCGGTCGGTCATGCACGCCTACACCGACACCGACGGCATCCCCTCCGCCGCCGACGAGCGGCTGCTGACCGGGTTGCTCCGGGACACCTGGGGCTTCACCGGGACCGTCGTGGCCGACTACTTCGGCATCGCGTTCCTCAAGACCCTGCACGGAGTCGCCGGGACCTTCGGCGAGGCGGCCGGCGCTGCACTCGCCGCGGGCGTCGACGTGGAGCTGCCCACGGTCAAGACGTTCGGCGAACCCCTGCTGGAAGCGGTCGCCGAGGGACGCGTTCCCGAGACGCTGGTGGACCGCGCCGTGCGCCGCGTCCTCGTGCAGAAGGCCGAACTCGGTCTGCTCGACCGGGACTGGAGCGCTGTGCCGCCGGCACTCGCCGGAGCGGACCCGATGAACGGTGCCGACCCGGACGCCGGGACCGAACGCGGCTCGGTGCGCCTGGACTCCGACGACAACCGGGCCCTCGCCCGCCGGGTCGCCGAACAGGCCGTCGTACTCCTCCGCAATGACGGCACCCTGCCGTTGTCCCCCGCCCACGCACCGGAGCGGAGTGCACCGCCGGCCAGGATCGCGCTCATCGGCCCCAACGCAGAGGCGCCGACGGCCGTGCTGGGCTGCTACGCCTTCCCGGTCCACGTCGGTGTCCAGTACCCCGAGGTCCCGGTCGGCATTGAACTGCCCACGCTGCACGAGGCGTTGGCGGCGGAGTTTCCCGACAGCGAGATTGTGGTTGCTCCGGGCGCGAACGTGGACGGTACCGACACCACCGGGTTCGCGGTGGCCGCCGAACTCGCCCGGGGCGCCGACATCGTCATCGCGGCCCTCGGTGACCGTGCCGGACTCTTCGGCCGCGGCACCAGCGGTGAGGGCTGCGACGCCGAGTCGCTGGCCCTGCCCGGCGTCCAGCAGCAGCTGCTCGACACGCTTCTCGACACCGGGGCCCCGGTCGTGGTGACACTGGTGGCCGGCCGGCCTTACGCGCTGGGCCGGGCGGCGACCGAATCGGCCGCCGTCGTTCAGTCCTTCTTCCCCGGTGAGGAGGGCACACGAGCGATCGCCTCGGTCATCGGCGGGCGGACCGCTCCGGCCGGCCGGCTCCCGGTCAGCGTCCCGCGTCACCCGGGGGCCCAGCCCTCCACCTATCTGGCGGCACGCCTCGGCCACTCCAGCGAGGTCTCCAACATCGACCCGACACCGGCCTTCGGCTTCGGGCACGGCCTGACGTACACCACTTTCGCGTGGACGGACCTGACTGTGGAGCGCGACGAGGCAGCCACGGACGGCGCGTTCGGGATGGCGTTCACCGTCCGCAACACGGGCATGCGCGAGGGCACCGAGCTGGTGCAGCTGTATCTGCACGACCCGGTCGCCTCCGTGGTCCAGCCCGTTCAGCGCCTCATCGGCTACGTCCGGCTGGAACTCACCCCGGGCCAGAGCGTACGCGTTCACGCGACGGTCCCTGCGGACCTGGCCGCCTTCAGCGGAAGGGACGGGCTCCGCATCGTGGAACCGGGGGAGCTGGAGCTGAGGTTCGGCGCGTCGAGTACGGAGCCACGGCTCACCTCACGGGTCACGCTCACCGGCCCTGTACGGGAAGTGGATCACCTTCGCCTCCTGCACGCCGAGTTCAGCACGGAGCCGACTGCCTGAAGCGCGTTGCGGAAGGGGTTACCGGACGAACCTGACCCTGGGGCGGGGCGCCAGTGAGACTGCAGAGGGAATGTGACTCCGGTCAGTTCTTCGGAGAGCCACTGGTCTTTCGTCCTGGACGGCACTGCTCAGGGACGCTCACGGCGGTGCCTGCCGCGGCCCGAGCGGTCTTCGTCCGACGCGTGGGAGTCGCCGGCCTCGTCGTTCTGCTCGTATTGCGTACGGTCGGCTTCGCCGCGCCCGCGGTCGGGGCTGTCCGTCTCCCTGGCAGGGACCGGCTGGCCACGCGGTGGCGATGCCGGCTGTGGCTGCCGTGCAAACCGTTGCGTCGTGCCGCCTCCCGGTGCGGTTTCTCGGGCAGAACCGGTGCCTGCCGCGGGCCGCACCTGCGCGGCGCTGTTTCGGCCGGCCGCGTCCCCTGTGTCCTGGTCTCGGGCGGCCATGCCATACGGACGGCCGGTCTCAGCGCCGAGGCGATCCTGGTCCTCGGCGTGGACCGCGTCCCGCTCCTGCTGTTGCTGCTCGAGGCGGGCGTCGCGCACGGCCCGGCGCTCGCGTCCACCCATGATGGCCGACCCGATCAGCATGAGGAGACCGCCGAGCAGGGCGAGGGCCACTCCGCTGCCAAGCCCGTTGCTGTCTCCCGTGACCGTCAGACTGCCCTGTGCCTGCCCCTGGCGGACCATCCACAGGATGGCGAACCCGAGGGTGATGATTCCGGCGACGAGGACCAGCAGTCGAGATCGAAACACCACGCCGAGGAGAGTGACGATCGCGCCGACGAGGAGGGGCAGGAACATGGACGCGAACAGCCCCGCGCCCGAGTTCGTCACGCCGGCTCCCGTGAAGAGTTCCCAGACCCGGAAGTCGTGGCCGAGACGGCCGTTGTACCAACTGCGAAATGGCGCCCAGAGCGCCGCGGCAGCGCCGATGACTGCCAAGATCAGCCCAACAGTGTTGCGGATACCCCGTACCATGCCGCAACCTCCCGGCAAGTCGGTCGGTGCACGCAGGAGCCTGCGTGCCCCCCATCTCGCCCCCCCATCGACGCTACGCCTGCCCCGTACGCCACGCCATGCGGTGATGCCTGGGATCCACAAGTGCCCCACCAGCCCGGAAATGGGCCACCTACGCGGGGTGCTCCTGGGCCCCGGTGTCCGGGCTTCGCACGGCGAGGGCCGCGATGTCGTCGTCGAGCCTTCCGCCGCTGTAGTGGAGCAGGTCCCGATGAAGTCGGTCGAGCAGTTCACGAGGCGGCAGCGGGCCCTGCCGCCGCATCCAGTCCGGCAGGGGGAAGAACTCGCCGGTGCCGTCCCGGGTCTCCGTGACGCCATCGGTGTAGAGCAGGAGCTGGTCGCCCGGGGCGAAGGCGACGGTGTCGACGTAGTAGCGGTCTCCGATGAGCGTCGCGAGGTTGAGGGGCGGTGAGGCGGCGGTGGGCTCCACGACGCGGATCTCCCCGCTGTGCACGAGCAGCGGCGGGGGGTGTCCGCAGTTGAGGACTCTGACGTGGCCGCTGCCGTGGGGGATCTCGACGAGAAGGGCGGTGGCAAAGCGCTCCGGCAGGTCCTGGGTGGGGAACGTGGCGCTGTGGCGGGTGATGCTGGTCTCCAGGCGATGGATGAGGCCCCTCAGGTCTGCCTCGTCGTACGCGGCCTCCCTGAAGCTGCTGACCACCGCCGCGGCCGCTCCGACCGCGGGCAGGCCCTTGCCCCGTACATCGCCGATGAGCAGCCGGACCCCGTACGGTGTGTCGGCCACCTCGTAAAAGTCCCCGCCGATCCGGGCCTGCTCCTGGGCCGCCAGGTACAGCGATTCGATCTCCATGTCCGCGACAAGGCGCGGCAGGGGGCGTAGCAGCACCCTCTGGGCTGCGTCGGCGACGAGTCGGACGTGGAAGAGGGTCTCCTCCCGCTGGAGTCGGACATGGCTCGCGTACGCGGCCGCCAAGGTGACCGCGACGATCGCAGCCACCGTGTACGGCGTCCCGAGGTCGGTGTAGACGAAGCTGAGTCCGATCATGACCAGCAGGCAGAACGCGCCCAGCAGGAGCGTGGGGAGCACTGGCCACATCGCGGCGGCGAGGGCGGGTGCGGCGGGCAGGAGGCGGCTGAAGGCGATCTCCCTCGGTGTGGAGAACGCCAGGCCGACGATGAGGACGGTAAGGATCACCGGTGACAGCAGGGCAGCTTCCCACCGGCCGCTGTCGGTAGGACGACGGCGCCGCAGCCGCCCGGGCGTGATCACAAAATGCATCATATCGGGGCGAGCGATCCTCTATGTACTCCGAGGTCTGAGCGGTTGGACTTCGACGTCGGCGATGCGGTTCCTGGCGAATCGGTCGGCAGGAGCCGTCCGAGTCCTCGTCCATGCCAGGCATGGATCACCCCCGCCGCATCCGCGCCCCTCAACGCCACGTGACGAAGGCGTTCTGTGCTCGGCACAGCGGAAGGGCGATGCCCGGAGTCGATGTCGTCGTGGTGGCGGTCGAGGTTGGTGCCGGCGCCCTGATGCTCCAGCAGGTCGAAGGCAACGAAGAGTGCCGTCTGCTCGACGCCGGCTGTGCGCTGGTGTGTGGCGTGGTTCAGCCCTGCTGCGATGTGGAGAAGGGGAGGCGCCGGCTTCGTCCCGCGCCGCAGGAGCGCGTACGCGTTAGCCGGTGGGTATCAGGTTTCGCTTGGTCGCGGAGGCTATGTGGTGGCTGGTCACTCGGGCGCACTCGTGCCAGAACGGTTGGGCCGTCAGGTATGCGCCGAGTGCGGACAGGATGCCGAGGGAGACGTCCACGCTGAGGCGTCCTTGCTGGGTCCAGTAGACGTCTTGCAGGTCGAGGAGCAGGGCGAATTCGTCGGCGATGAGTGCGGTTCCTGCGCCGTAGGCGGCGGCGACGGCGGGGTGACCGACGGCGCGTTCATCGCCGCGTACGGCGATGATGCCGACGCCGGCCAGGGTGCCGATGCCGATGTTGTAGTGGTGCAGGTGCTGGCCGCCGGCGGAGATGTTCCCCCAGGGAAGCCATCCGCCGCGGATGCCATGGGTGATGGTTCGCACGGTCCCCCAAGTGACGCCGAACGCGATCCACGTCACGATCAGCGACCGCTTCGTGGGGGTGAGGTGCTGAGTTGCCGATTCGCGCCATCGGGCGACCAGCCGCGGCCGCTGCCGGTTCAACTGGGGGGAGGTGTCAGCAACCATGGGGGTCGCCCCCTACACCCGGCGTACTTCGGGCGCACGAGGCATGGCCGTCGACTGCATGCCACAGCAGGCCGGTGCCGGTCTCTGTCGCTACGTGTTCGGCGCACATGTTGTACATCGGCCACCTCCCACTCGAACGCTATTGCGGTCCAGATACAGGGAAGCCCGCGCCGGTCGTGGCGGCCATTCAAACGCGCCAACCAGGTGAATTACGAGATCTCCGCCACGGAACCTTCTGCGCACCGCAGCCGGACCGGGCCGTCGCTCCAGTCAACTGTGGCTGAAACACGCATGGTGAACAGCGGCGGCCTGATCGTTGCATCGCCTTCTCGCTGGGTCCGAGAGCCGCGAGGCGAGCGGCTGAGAGGCAGGCGTACCCCCGCCGAGCAGGGGGCATGCGAGCGTTCCGGCCATTTCCCACGGGCTCGTCCAGGCATACGCCCCCTCGTGCGCCCCGCCGATCGGGTGACGAAAGATCGCATCCCCTTGCGGCATATTCCACGACCTGCGTCACTGTAAGTATCCAACCGGTGGGCAGCCCATCCCTCTCCGGGGGAGCGCGGCCTCCGGTATGGCCGCTGTCTGTCTTGCGCGCGGGGCAGCCCAGCGTCCAGCTTGATGTCGCGATGGGCACTTCCTGAGAGGGAGTGGATCCCCCAGCCGGTGCCATCTTCCAGGCATCGGCTGGGCGGTTGGGCAGGGGCACGTTCACTCCGAGGAGCCGTACGACCGATGAATGCCAGTTCAGCACCGCCGGGTCGGCTCGATTCCGGCGGACACATGCCGAGACTCCCCACGTCGGCGTCGATGACGCACCGCTTCACCCGCATGCCGAGAAGTGACGTTCGTCGCGCCTGACGCGACGAACACCGCGCACGGCAACCATGCCCCGGGCGGGCGACGGTTGCTCATGGCAGGCTCACCTGGCGGACGGGACACCGCAGTGCCATTTCCGCGCGCGGGACCGCCGCATCTTCGGGTGGGGGCGAGAGTTGGAAGGGCCGGTCGGCGGCAATCCGGTCGATGGGCAGCAGGGTGCCGTCCAGGATGACGAACGCCTTGGTCGTCGCGCGCTCGACGGCTGGCCGGCCGGAGGGTGGGAGCCAGCGCGGCCAACAGGTTCACAGCCTCGCGGACGTAGCGGAAGACGTGGCGATACCGAGGGAAGCGGCGAGCCGGGTGCAGGTGCCGCCGACCGCCATGCACACCATCGGCCAGCGGATGCCGGCCACGGATGATCAGTCGGCATTGCGATGGGACACGAAGACCTCCGGTGTGGTGAAGCCTTAGGCGTCCACCGCACCGGAGGTCCTCGCCTGTGGGAAGAAGCCGGCAACTGCCAACAAGGTTCCTGAACAACCTGCCTGGCGCAGGTACCGCGGATTCCCTGTCCTCTACTTGTCCTTGGAGATGGTGACGGTGTTATTGATGTCACCGACGGAGAAGTTGATCAGTCCGCCGCAGGCGAGGAGACAGAAGCCGGGGGGCGGGCCGGGCGGTGTCGGGGCGGACGTGACCTGGACGATCGTGGTGTCGTTGGAGGCGTCGCACTCAGCGGTGCCGTTGTACGCGGCAGTGATTTCGTGCGAGCCGGCGGTGGTGAACGTGACGGTGTGGCTGGCCTGGCCGTTGGCATTCACCGGCACGGTGTCGAGGAGGACGTCGCCGTCGAAGAACGTCACGCCGAGCCCGCCAGTGGCGGTGGCGGGACAGTCGACCGTGGCTGTCAGTTGCACCTGAGTGCCCACTTCGGCGGACTGAGGAGCCGCCACCACCGTTGTGTCGGAGGGTACGGCCCAGGCGGGCGAGGCCAACCCCAGCACGGCTGCCAGGGCTGTCGCGACGACCAGTCTCCCTCTGCGCGGTGTGATCCTCACCAGTTCGGCTCCTTGTTCCGGCGCCGGGCCCGCTGATTGCGGGCGCCGTGCAGCTTCACGCTATGGCGATCTCAGTTGCCTTCCAGGGAGGCGGCGCCCAAAAGTAACCTGGTTGGATCATCAGCCTGCACCGGTCGTCGGGCAGTCAAGTGGCGGAGCGGCACAAGGTGCTGTGTAGGAAGTGTGTGCGGCGGCTCCTCTCCCCGACGCCCGTGGGTCAGATTCCGGGCGCGGCAACCCTGGTGTAAGTCAGCCCCGGGCTGGTGCCGCCCGCCGTGGTGACAATCACCGTGACCGGACCTGCGGGGCCCGCGGCCGCTACCGCCGTGATCTGTGTGTCCGACACGACGGTGAACGAGACAGCAGTACCCCCGAAGGTAACGGCCGTGGCGGTGGCCAGGTTCGTGCCGGTGATAGTGACCACGGTGCCGGCGGACGTCGGACCGCTACTGGGCACCAGCGCCGTCAGGGTGGGTGCGGCGACATAGGTGAAGGCGACGGGGTTGCTCGTGCCGCCCGGGGTGATCACCGTGATCGGTGAACTGCCCGTCCCCGGGGGGCGGTGGCCGTGATCTGCGTCGCCGACACCACGGTGAAGGAGGTGGCGTTGGTGCTGCCGAACCGTACGGCACTGGCGTTGAGCAGGCTACTCCCGGTCAGCGTGACCACCACGCCTCCGGCCGTCGGGCCAAGGACGGGGCTGGCACTGTTGAGGACGGGAGGCGCGGCGTAGAAGAAGAAGGCGTCCGGGGTGCTGACGCCCCCCGGTGTCGTGACGGTCACCACGGCGGCCCCGGCACTTCCGGCGGGTGTTACGGCGGTGATCTGGGTGGCCGAGTTCACCGTGAATGACGTCGCCGGCACCCCGGCGAAGGTGACCGTTGTTGCCCCGGTGAACCCGGTTCCCGTGAGGGTGACACTGGTGCCGCCGGATGCCGGACCGTTGCTGGGCGCCACACCGGTGACCACCGGCACCTGCGCCACGACATAGGTGAACGTCACCGAGTTGCTGTTGCCGGTCGGATGGACGACGATCACCGCCGCCGCCCCAGCGGCGCGGGGCGGGCTCACAGCTGATATCTGCGTCGCCGACACTACGGTGAAGGAAGTGGCGTTGGTGGTGCCGAACCGTACGGCGGTGGATCCCGTCATCCCGGTGCCGGTGAGGGTGACGGTAGTACCCCCGGTGGTGGGCCCTTGCGAGGGATTGATGGTACTGATCGTGGGCGGCATGAGGTGCTCCTATGGCAGCCTGGGCGAGGCCCGGGGTGACGTGGATGCCGCTCCGGGCAGGGGAGAACCGCCGTGTCGGCGGCGTCGGCGGGTATGGCGAGAACTACCGCTCGGGAAGCGGTAGTCAAGGCAAGCTGCCGCCCGGTGGAGACCGGGCGGCAGCGTGGTTGAGACGGTCAGATGCCGGGAGGCGTGACGTAGGTGAACGCGCCGACGGCCGTGTCGGAGCCGGCCGGGTTGGTCACCTCCACGTCAACCGCGCCGGCGGTGCCGGGCGGGGTGACCGCCGAGACCGTGGTGGAGTTCACCACGGAGAACGGAGCCGGGTTGCCGTCGAAGGTGACCGAATCGGTGGTGCCGAGGTTGGTGCCGATGATGGTCACACCGGTACCGCCGGACGTCGGCCCGGAGGTCGGCGTAACGGTGGTCACCGTGGGGACGTCCACGTAGGTGTAGGACAGACCGTTGTTCGTCCCGCCTGCCGTGGTCACGCTCACTCCGACGGGGCCCGCCCCTGCGCCCGCAGGCACGGTGACGGTGAGCTGGGTGTCGGAGACGACCGTGGGCGTGGCGGTGTTGGCGCCGAAAGACACAGTGGTGGCAGTTGCCAGCCCAACACCGTTGATCGTGACCGTGTTGGCGCCCGCCAGGGGGCCGGAGGTCGGATCGAGCGAGGACTTGAACGGGGCTCCTACGTAGAAGAACGGTATCGGGTTGCTCGTGCCACCCCCGGTGGTCACGGTCACCCCCACGCTGCCGGTGCCCGAGGGCGACACGGCCGTGACCTGGGTCGGAGAGACGTTGGTGACGCTGGTGGCCGGCTTGGTGCCGAACTTCACGGCGGTGGTGCCGGACAGGTTCGTACCGGTGATGGTCACCAACGTGCCACCGCCGGTCGATCCCTGGTTCGGAGAGATAGGCATGGAGAACTCCTCGCTGACGGGACAGGGACAGAGGACGCAGCGGAACCGGGGACCACCGGGCCGACCTTCGCGGAAGACCCTCACAGGGGGCAGACGGCTGAACCGTACCGACCGGGTTTCGGAGTTCCCTCGTAGATGCACAAAGGAAGAACCGGCGGATACCGCCCTTAACCAATTTCCCCGGCTATGGGATGGGCGGCCCACCGGTTCGCTGTTTCAAGTACGCCACGAGAAACCCGCTCTGACAAGGCGTCAATCAAGGCGCTTGGATGGTCGACTGCGCTACGGCGGGCGCCTGTGTACCACCGGCGTACGCGTCGATCTCCGCCTGGCCGGCGAAAAGGCAAGCCAGTCGGCTCCGCGTAAGCGATTCCCCTCTTCCCCGAGTCTCTCGGCTCCTGCATGACCCAGGAACAGAGAGTGGGCACGATCCAGGAGAGCATCCGGCCACCAGAAAGAATCGCACTCAGTGCACAGTGAGAACCTGGGTCTGTGCTCATGAAGCAGTACCAATGGCCCCAGTCCTGTTCGCAGAATGGGCACATGGGGAGAGCGGTCACGGCTGTCACCCCATTTCCACGCCTTGACTCGCACTCGGCGGAATGGCTGTGGGCGGGAGTTGCCGTGGGCGAGAGATCGGGACCCATGCGCTGGCTGCGAGTCGGACATTCTCTGGCCCTGCCCTCAATAGCCCGATGCCGATGTGGGTCCCGATGGTTGCAGGTCGCTCATCAGGCCGAGCCGGTCAAGCCGGGGCTCGCTCCGGGAGGCCGCCTACGACTGTGAGCAGGTCCACGACGAAGATCAGTGTTGAGTCCGGCGGGATCAATGGAGAGGGTGACTGCCTGCCGTAACCCAGACGCGGCGGAACGATGATCTGGCGCCGGCCGCCGACCTTCATTCCCCTCACTCCCCGGTCCCAGCCCTTGATGACCCTGCCACCACCCACGGCGAACTTGAACGGTCGGTCCCGCTCCCAGGAGGAGTCGAACTCCCTTCCGGATGCGAACGTGACCCCTACATAGTGAACCTGGACGACCCTGCCCGGCCGCGCCTCGGGTCCGTCCCCGACCACGAGGTCCCGGATCGTCAGTTCGGTGGGCGCATCACCCTCGGGAACCTCGATTCTGGGCTTCGTCGGTTCGCTCATCACGGTCCCATCGCTCGCCACCGGAATCCCTCGCACGGGCCGGCCGGACACATGGACATTCCATGCGGCAGGCGATCACGCTACCGGCAATGCTCATGCTCCGTGGTACACCACGTGCCACGGAACATGGCTCTCGCGTCCGGGAGATGGACCGAAGCGCGGCGTGGTCCTTCCCGAACCACGCTTCCACGGCGCGGTCACCGCCTACCTGCGCCGCCATCCGGGCGAGCAAGTCATATGCGGTGTTGCCGCCAGGATCCTGCGTCGATGAGTCACCGATGACTGCCTCCAGCCGCAGGTCAGGCGCCGGATTGGTGGGGAGATCCACTGAGCAGGTCTGGGTCACCCCCGAGTATCGGGTGGCTTGGGACTCGGCGCGAGTGGCCCGATCGAGGTCAATGACCGTGCATCGTCGTTAAGGGACTGGACGAACCGTTGCGCCACTCCCTCCAGCACGGCTTTGGCTACCAGTGCCACGACCGAGCAAAGCCCCCAGCACTACCGCCAGCAGGGTCGAGCTGACATCGGCTGCCTGGCGGAGGACGGAACACCAGCCGCATGAACTTCTCCTCCTGGCCCACGCTGCTCGTTGCCGATATCGAGGGCAACGGCAACAACCCGCCCGACCTGGTCGAGGTCGCGGTGTTCCCCGTACGCGACGGACAAGCCGACAAGACTACGGCCGGCGCATGGCGGACCAAGCCGAACCGCCCCGTCACGCCCTTCGCCGCTCGGGTGCACGGCCTGACCAACCAAGTCCTCGAAGGCAAACCGGGCTGGGAGGAGATCCGGGACGAGGTCCACACCATGCTCGGCACGGCGTGGATCGCAGCCCACAACGCCCACGTGGACTACCGAGTCCTGTCCGCACACCTCCCCAAGTGGCAGCCGGCCGGAGTCATTGACACGCTCCGGCTGGCCAAGGCCACCTATCCCGATCTGCCCAAGCACAGCCTGGACGCCCTGATCGAGCACGTAGCCCCGGACCTGCGTGAGGCCCCCGCACAACGCCACCGCGCTACTTTCGACGCCTACGCGACCGCCCAGCTCCTCATTGCCATGGCCGACCGCTACGAGACCTGGGAGCACCTCGTCGCTGCCGCCGTCCCGCCTGGCCTGCCCGGAGCACCCGAACCGGAACAGGAGCCCTCTCAGTGGTGACCTCGACAGAAGCAGCGTCGATCTCCGGCTCGCCGTCACCAAGTTCGGCGAGCTCCTGATCGACATCTCGGACTCTGCCTGAGTGCACCGACGCCGCAGGAAGTGTCTTTGCGTGATCGCTGTGCGAAGAAGTGGGTGACCTGAGGACCGGGCCCGGCTGGTGCCGATGCGGGCCACCGGGCGCTGGGAATCGTGGTTGCCTCACGATTCCCGACGCAGGGCCGACCCTGACGAGTTGATGAGAAGTCTCCTCGGGAGATGTCAGGGGCGCGTCCGTCGGGCGACGGATGCCCTGAGCACCTGCCCGAACGCAGATTGGGCGCCATGAGAATTCAATCGGTCGTGAACACCAGCGTGCCTCTCGTCCTTTGCCTGGTCATCGCGGCGGGGGCTGCCGCCTCTGCCGCGCCCGCTGCTCCGTCTCCGCCCCTTGCTGAAGCGGGTGTGCGGTTCGAGTTGCCGGTGTCGACGGGACGGCAGCCGGTCGGGAGCACCGAGCTCCATCTCGTCGACAGTGCTCGGCGAGACCCTTGGGCTACCGACAGGGCCCGGGAGTTGATGGTCAGCATCTGGTACCCGGCCCGTCGGGCGAAGGGGTATCCGCGTCAGCCGTACATGCCTGCCGGCGTCGCGCGTTCCGTGGACGAATCCGGCTCCTTCAATCTTGCCGGGCCCGGCCAGGTGGACTGGGCCGGCGTCCGCACGGAGGCGGCCGCGGTCGCCCCGGTCGACGACCGTGAGGTCCGGCCTGTGGTGCTGTACTCACCGGGCTTGCAGGTCTCGCGGACGCTCGGCACCTCGACAGCGGTGGAGCTGGCGAGCCATGGCTATGTCGTCGTGACCGTGGACCACACGTATGAGGCCCCTGCGGTGGAGTTTCCCCGGGGCCGGGTCGAGCTGCAGAAACCGATGTCCGGAACCGAAGGATTGAAGAAGGCCGTGGACACCCGGGTGCGCGACACACGCTTTGTTCTCGATCAGCTCGCCGCGCTGCATCGCGGCCGGAACCCGGACGCAGAGGGGCGCCGACTGCCGAAAGGGCTGGGGCAGGCACTGGACCTGGAGCGGGTCGGGATGTACGGGCATTCAGGTGGGGGCGCCACTGCGGCTGAGACCATGCGCGTGGACCGCCGTATCGATGCGGGTATCAACATGGACGGCACGCTTCAGTTCAACGACAGCGAATACCTTCCCGTGGCCCAAAAGGGCCTGGACCGTCCGTTCATGCTCATGGGCAAGGCAAGTCAGACGCACCTCAACAGCTCGTCCTGGCGGTCCTTCTGGGACCGCTCAACGGGATGGAAGCGCGATCTGAGTCTGGAACAGGGCAGTCACTTCAGTTACACCGATGCTCAGTCGTTTGTGCCAGCCCTGGACGAGCGCCTGGACGTCCCGGCGCACCTTCGCGAGCAGTACATCGGCACGGTGGACCCCGAGCGCAGTACCGCCGCCCAGCGCGCCTTCATTACTGCGTTCTTCGAACAGCACCTGCGTGACCGGCCCCAGGACTTGTTGAACGGCTCTTCCTCCGCCCACCCGGAGGTGCGATTCATCGATTGAGTACGCAGGCGACGCCTCACAACCGTGGGCGGCCGAGTTGCTCCCAGTGGGCGTGGGCGGTGCTGATCTCGTCCCACAGGTTCCGGGGGCCGCGTTCGGTGACGGTGAACCGGTCGGTGTGGCGGCCGTCGTAGTCGACGGCCGCGCAGGAGCTGGTGGTGTTGTCGGGGATGTTGAGCGCATGTGGCGGCGCGGCTGGTCAAGCAGGCCACTCCCGCATCCTCGCCCGCGTCAATCCGGTCCTCAGTTCTGCTTTCGACGGCCATGGAGCAAGGCCGCGCACGACACGGTTGGCGACCGGCTGACCGGCCGACCTCTCAGGCTCCCGGTCCGTTCGGTCCCTCGGTGGCCGTGGAGGCGGAGTCCTCGGTGTAGTAGCGCCGTAGGAGTTCCCGCTCGGCGTCCCGGTGCGGGAACATGAAGAAGATCAGCAGCGCACCCAGCGCGATCGCGGCCAGGCTGACGGTGTACGCCCAGTCGTCGCCGTGAAGGAACGAGTGGCGTGCTGCCGCGACGATCTGGTCGGCGTAGTGGGGGTGTTGCTGGGCGACCTGCCCGGCGGAGGCGAACGACTTCGTCAGCTCGCTCTGGACCTGACTCGACACGTCCTTGCTCTCGGGGGAATCGGCGATCGCCGCGCTGAAGGCCGAGGCATAGCCGGCGGTGAGGAGAACGCCCATGACGGACTGCATGATGGCCCCGCCGAGGTCCCGTTGCAGGTCGGCGGTGCCTGAGGCCATGCCGGCCCGTCGCACGGGCACCGATCCGGTCAGTGAGTGGGATGAGGGCGTCCCGGCCAAGCCGGCGCCGATACCGATGAGCACGTAGGCCAGGCCGATCTGCCAGTAGCTGCTGTCCTCGCCCCAGAACAGCAGCATCCAGGCGAAGGCGAGGAAGAGGAACGCGTAACCGATCAGCAGGGTCGTACGGGCGCCGCGTGTCTCGACCAGCTTCGCGGACCGTGGTGCCACGAGCACCATCATCACGGCGAGGGGGAGGATGGCGGCGCCGGCTTCGACGGGGTTGTACTCGAGCACGTTCTGCAGGTACTGCTGGCTGATGAACGCCGACCCCATCATGGAGCCCCATACGATGATGCCCGCGCATGCGGCGACCCAGAACGTGCGCCGGCCGGCGATGTGGAGGTCGTACAACGGGTTGGGCGCCCGGCGCTGACGCCAGAAGAACGCCGCTCCGGCAGCCAGGGCGATCACGACGAGGCCGACGACCAGTGCGCCCTGGTCGGGGACGGCGGCGAAATTGATCGCCAGCACCAGTCCTGCGACCAGGAGGACGGACAGGATGCCGCCGAGGTCGTCCACCGGTTCGGCCGACTCGTTGGCGTGCGCGGGGACGAACAGCAGGGCCATGACCAGCGCGACCACGGCGAGGGGCAGGGTGACCAGGAACACCGACCCCCAGTAGAAGCGTTCGAGCAGCGCGCCCGCGATCACCGGCCCGAGCATGGAGATGCCGCCGCCCAGGGCCGACCACAACGCGATCGCCTTCGTCCGCCCCGGCCCCGCCCACAGGGCGGTGATCAGCGCCAGGGTGGTCGGGTAGGCCATGCCGGCCGAGAGCCCGCCGAGGATCCGGGCCAGCACGAGGACGGTGTCGTTCGGCGCGTACGCGGCGAGCAGGCAGGCGGGGATGGACAGAGCGATGCCGAGGAGCAGCAGCAGCTTGCGCCCGTGGCGGTCCCCGACCGCACCCAGATAGAGCACCGATGCGGCCAGGCCGAGGGAGTAGCCCACGGCGATCAGGTTCAGCGCGGTCTGGGAGGAGTCGTAGGCCTTCCCGATCGCGGGCAGCGCCACGTTGGCCACCGACAGGTTCAAGTTGGCCACCGCGGCAACGATGATCAGGGACGCCAGAACGAGCGACGCCCGCGCCGGAGCCTCACGCGGAACGTCGATGCGAGGCGCGCCGCTTTTCGACATGGAACCTCCGGGGCGAAGTTGGGCTTCACGAGAGTCTTGCCTGATCCACCGTGCCGCACATCGCCCCATTGGGATGACACGCCCGCCGTTGCTGACGTGGTCCTCCTGCTCTGCCCCGCGGGCAGGCTACGGGTCCGGAGGTGCGCAAGCAGTTGCTTCGTATGACGGCCATGCCCGTAGCCGGGGACCTGCAACTAGCCGCGGCGCAGAGGCTCGGCGCGACGCTGTGGCGCGCCCTTCTACAGAGGACATCGTGCCGCCCACCGTCCTCAAGGTCGCCGGGAGGCCCCGACGAGGAGACTCGGTGAGCCGCTGCGCAAGCCCTGAGCCGGTGGGCGGAAAGGTACGCACAGGCGGGATTGCTCGACATCGCACGTACTGTCACCAGCGCATACGTCCGCCGCGGCGCCGTAGGCGCAGGCCGGTTGGGCTCGGCCCTCGTCTGCCACCGCCGTATGGTCGTCTGACCGCGCGCCGGGCCACGCGGTGCGTTGGTCCCGCGTCGACAGGTGAAGCCGGTAACCGGGCTGAATCACCGCTCGCCATGTGGTGGGTGGAGGGTCATGGCCCGGACAGGCCGAGTAGGTCTGCCGCATTGGTGTCGAGGATCATCGTGACGTCCTCCGGGGGGAGGCCCGAGTCGGCGATGTAGTCCACGGCTCGCAGGAAGACCTCTCCGTCCTCGTAGGGAAAGTCGGTGCCGAGTACGAGGCGGTCCGCTCCGAATGACGCCGCGGCGGCGACCAGTGCCGGCGCATGCACGTGGCTGACCGTGTCGTACCAGAGGCGGCCGACGGCCACCGAAGGCAGCTCGGACGTCTGTGGGGACTCGAAGGCCAGGTGGTCGTCGAGTCGGCGCGGCAGCAATGGCAGTGCCCCGCCCAGGTGTGAGGCCAGGATGCGCATCCGCGGATAGCGCGCGGGAATGCCCGCGAGGATCAGGTGCATGATTGCCACCGTGTCCTCGACCGGCGCCCCGACCATCCACGTCATGTCATGTTCCGTGATCAGTGGGCTGGCGGCCCCTTCGCCGGCCGGGTGGATGTACAGGACGGTGCCGCGCCGATCGAGTTCCTCGTAGAGGGGGGCGAAAGGCGGATCGGCGAGTGTGCGGCCCAGTACGGTCGTGGTTACGCCGACACCGACGGCACCGAGGTCGTCCAGGGCGTGGGCAACCTCATGCAGGGCCGCGTCGACATGGGGGAGGGGCAGGGCTGCGAAGGCCCGGAAGCGAGCGGGGAATCGGGCCACCAACTCCGCGTACGACTCGTTCGCCGCGCGCGCCAGGGCCACGGCGTCGGGCTCCCGCATCAGGTGTGGGGACTGCGGTGCCACGGAGAGCACCTGAAGGTCGATACCTGCCCGGTCCATCAGTGCGAAACGCCGGTCCAGATCGGCCTCGGTCGCGTCGGCCCCGATCCCGCGCTGGGTGCCGGTATCGGTCTTCCCCAGCCGTTCGAGACGGTCCAGGTACCCGGTAGTCCACAGGTGAGCGTGCACATCGATACGCGGTGGGGTCACCCTTCGATGAGACGCCTCCCGCACGGTCGGGGCCAGTCGGCGGCAGTCGGGGCGGCCCCACGGCTGGAAGCACTACGACAGCAAGTAGCGTGCCTGGACCGACTCCGGCAACCCCGATAGCACGGGCAACTCCGGCGACCCGGGTGACGCCCGGAACAGGTCGTGGGGCGATGGCGGTCACGGTGCCCGCGGCGGCGACTCCGGCGTCGCGCGACGGCAGGGGCATGGCGCACAGCGAGGCTCATGAGTACCCAGTTGAACGTCCGTCCGCCGTACGGGACCATTCCGCAGCTGCCGCTCGCTGGGCGACCGGGTGTGCGTCGAGCCAGTCTGCCAAATCATGCGCAGAGCGGAAGGCATCGGGCCCGGTTCGTTCGGATGGCCGTGGCTCCCAGGTCCTGGCCGCCCCTCATGCCCTTCGCCGACCCGCAAACTGTGGCTGCCCGCCTAGCCCTCATGAGGTGACGGTCCGCGGAGAGGGAGCATGGGAGGGGCGGCGGCGTCCCGACAGGGTGCGAATCCGGCGCCCATCCTCCGCATCAGCTGTTGCTGCATCCATCGACATTCGATAGATTTCCATCGCGAGTCGATGGAGGGTTGGGTCATGGGAAAGCTGATGGTGAGTGCGCTGCACGCCGTGCTCGTGGTGGTGCTCGCCGGCACCGTGTTCGTGCAGGCATCGATGGTGTGGGCGTTGGCCAACGACCCGGAAGACGGGTCGCTCCCGCTGACCCCGCTGCGCGTGATCACCATCCTGGGCATGGTGTCGGCCCAGGTCGCCCTGGTCTGCGTATGGCAGCTGGTGACGATGGTCCGACGCGGAACGGTGTTCTCCCACGCGGCCTTCCGGTACGTGGACATCGTGATCGGCGCGATCGTGGCGGCTGCCCTCGTGTGGTTCGCGGTCACGGCCCTCAACGCGCCGGGCCAGCGGGACGACCCGGGCGTCACCGCCATCATGGGCGGGATTGGCGTGGCCATCCTGGGGGTCGCGCTCTTCGTGCTCGTACTGCGGATGCTCCTCGCGCAGGCCGTCGCGCGCGACGTCGAAGCGTCGCAGATGCAGGCAGAGTTGGACGAGGTGATCTGATGCCGATCGCCGTCGACATCGACGTGATGCTGGCCAAGCGGAAGATGTCCGTGGGCGAGCTCGCGGACCGCGTCGGGATCACGCCGGCCAACCTGGCGGTACTCAAGAACGGCCGCGCCAAGGCGGTGCGCTTCGCGACACTCGCCGCGCTCTGCGAGGTGCTCGAGTGCCAGCCGGGCGACCTGCTGCGCTGGGTGGCCGAGGACGCGCGGGCGGATGACCTACGTCAAGAGCCGGCGCCGTCGTGAGACGTTCCAACGACGACTCGGACGCCGGCCGTCGGCTCCGCGACGGGCTCACCCGCGTCCGGACCGCTTCCGCGGCCCTTGATCGACCCCGTCCGTCCCAACCGGGCCGTTGCTGTGGCTGTTTGCCGAGGCCGCCTGTTCGGCGGAGGTTGGCCATGAGTTGCCCGACCGGAACTGACGCGCTGCCGCTTTCGACTGCGTGGTCGTCCCAGAGGGCGTTCTGCCGGGGTGCGAGGTGGCCGGTGGCGCGCCGGTAGGAGCGCAGGGTGGCTAGTGTGGTCCGCGAACACCGCACCCAGCGGAGTCGGGTGCCCCTCGGGTCCGAACATGCGCAGCAGGTCGAAACGCGATGACGACGCAGACCCAGGGGCGAGTGGCCCTCGTGACGGGCGCGGGATCGGGCATCGGCCTGGCCATCGCCCAACGGCTCGTGTCGGACGGGTGGACCGTCCTCTTCGCCGACCGGGACGTGACCGCCGCCGAGGCCGCGAGCGCGAGTGCGGGGGACCCCGAGACCGCCTCCCGTCCACTGGCGCTCGACGTGTCTCGGCGCGACGACTGCGGCAGAGCCGTCCAGGACATCCGCGACCGGGAGGCCCGGCTCGACCTCCTCGTCAACAACGCCGGCATCACCCGGGACCGGACGGTCGAGAAACTCACGGACGCGGACTGGCACCAGGTCATCGACGTGCATCTCACCGGCACGTGGCTGGGCTGTCAGGCGGCCCTGCCGCTCCTGCGCGAGTCGGGCGGCGCGATCGTGAACCTCTCCTCCGAGGGACGCCACGGCTCGTTCGGGCAGGCCAACTACAGTGCGGCGAAGGCGGGCGTGGTCGGCCTCACCCGCACCATCGCCCTCGAACAGGCCCGTCACGACGTCCGAGCGAACGCCGTCGCACCCGGCCCCGTGGACACACCCATGCTCGCCGCCGTGCCCGAAGAGGTGGTGAACGGCTGGCTCGAACAGATCCCGCTGCGCCGACTCGCGCAACCCGCGGAGATCGCCGCGGTGGTCGCCTTCCTCGGCTCGGCGCAATCGTCCTACATCACCGGCCAGGTCATCGCGGTGGACGGCGGCTCGTCCCATCCCTGAATGCCACGGTGGCGCGCATGATCAGTGACCGAGAGGGGGCGCCCAGGCGGCAGGCGTTCGTCAGCCCCAAGACCATCGAGCCAGGCGTTGGCGGCGGAGTTTCCCGACAGCGAGATTGTCGTTGCTCCGGGCGCGAGCGTGGATGGTACGGACACCACCGGGTTCGCGGTGGCCGCCGAACTCGCCCGGGGCGCCGACATCGTCATCGCGGCCCTCGGTGACCGTGCCGCACTCTTCGGCCGCGGCACCAGCGGTGAGGGCTGCGACGCCGAGTCGCTGTCCCTGCCCGGCGTCCAGCAGCAGCTGCTCGACCGCCGATGATCGGGTCGAGACAGCGCTCGGGTGCGTCGGCCAGGATGACCACGCCGTCCAGTTCGTGCCCGTCGATCACCGGCGGCCGGGGCCACGGTGTTCCGCCGGCTGACACATCCGTCAGGCGGCCTGGGTGAGTTCGGCGCGGCCGAACAGGAGGGCGTAGCCCGGGGCGAGTTGGGCGAGGATGCGGTCGAGGAGGTCGGGGCCGGCCAGGTCGGCGACGGTGTCGAGGACGGCGCCGGTGTCCCAGCGTGCGGTTGCGGGGGTTCCGCCGGTGCGGGCGGCGATCTCCTTGACGAAGCCGAAGCCGGTAAGGGGTTCGGCGTCGGGAATCTGGGCGGTGAAGGTGATCGCGGCCTCGATGGGGAGGCGGGCGGCGAGTTCGACCCGTTCGTCGCCGGTGAGCTGTCGGCCGAGGCCGGTCATCACGGCGTGTACGGCTTCCGCGGCTCGCTCGCGTGTCGGGTACGCGCCTGCGTAACGGATCCTTTCGAGCATCTGGTCGAACGTCATGTCCAGGGAGCGGGAGGCCGGTGCAGGCTGGACGAACATCGGAATTGCTGCCTTTCTGATCCTGAGTGAGGTGCGGTTATGTGGGCTCGGGGCGGCCGAAGAGCAGGTCGTATCCCGGGGGGAGCTGGAGCAGGACGCGGCGCGTGAGGTCCTCGCCGGCGGCATCTGCGGTCACACTCAGCACCGCGCTGACGTCCCAGGTCGCTGTCTGTTCGGTGGCTCCCTCGATCCAGGCCGAGGTGGCTCGTACGAACCGGTCCGGTGGAAGCGGTTCGGCGGCTTGCAGTGGATTGAGCAGGATCAGGGCGAAGGTCTCCGGTAGCCGGGAGGCCAGCTCGGCCCGGACCTCACCGACGAGGTGTGCCCCCAACAGCGCGAGAACTGTGCGGGCCGCTCGTTCGGCTTCCTCGCGAGTACCGTATTCACCTCGGTCCTGAACCTTTTCGAGGAATGCTTCCCATCGCATGACACTGCCCCCTCTGCCATGAGCCGGTTGTTCTTCACGGCGCGCGGAGGACGGGAGGGAAGGGGGAGATCGGGTTCCCGTCCTCCGCGGCTCGTGGGGTGGGACGGCGGCTCAGCCGCTGATCTGCCGGGGCGATTCCTCGCCGATGGTGATCTTGCGGGGCTTTGCGCGCTCGGCGATCGGGATCCGCAGCGTCAGGACGCCCGCGTCGTAGTCGGCCGTGATGCGCTCGGTGTCGAGGGTGTCGGCCAGCACGAGCTGGCGGGAGAAGACACCGAGAGGCCGCTCGGAGAGCTCCATCTGCACATCGTCGGCCTTGGCGACCGGCCGGCGCTCGGCCCTGACGGTCAGCATGTTGCGCTCGACGTCGATGTCGATCGCGTCCTTCCTGACACCGGGGAGGTCGAGGGCGATCACATACTCATCGCCTTCGCGGTAGGCGTCCATCGGCACGGTCGAGGGCCGGGACCAAGTGCCGGGTGTGCCCAGGAGCTGCTGGGTGAGCCGGTCGAGCTCGCGGAACGGATCGGTGCGCATCAACATCGCGAAACACCTCCAGTTGGTTCAGGCAGTAACTGCCAATGCGCTTCACCTGACACCGTTGTAACATGTCATCGAAACGATGACAAGCGCGATGTCGTCAGAAGGGTGACACGGACGGAAAGGGCCCCCATGACCACTGCTGGCCAGGCAAAAGACCCCACATCCCTGCCCGCCGCCGCTGCGGCGCTGAGCGCCATCGACGAGGCCGTACGCACCGCCCAGGCTGCCCCGCAGACCGGACAGCACCCCGAACCCGCACCGGCCGCCGGCCCCGAACAGGCGCTGGCCACCCTGCTCCTGCTGCGCGAACTGCGGGACCAACTCGCGGGATGGGAACCCGGACTGATCGAAGCCGCCCGCGCGGCCGGTGCCAGCTGGGCCGACCTCGCCCACCCCCTCGGCGTCGCCAGCCGCCAGGCCGCCGAACGCCGCTACCTGCGCGTACGCCCCGGGACCCCCGGCAGCACCGGCGAAGAGCGTGTACAGGCCACCCGCGACCGCCGCGCCGCGGGCCGCACCGTCACCGCCTGGGCCCGCGGCAACGCTGCCGATCTGCGCCGGCTCGCCGGCCAGATCACCGCCCTCACGGATCTCCCGGCCCGGGCCGGCGCTCCCCTGGCCAGGCTCGCCGACGCCCTCGCGGACAACGACGCTGCCAACCTCATCGCACCCCTGGCCGACACCCACACCCACCTGACCGCCGGCCACCCCGACCTGGCCGGCCGCGTCGACAGCGTCACGCGCCACACCGACGAACTCCGCAACGCACCGACGACGTCCGAACGGCCGAGGAGTTGAGACGCTCGAGAAACACTCTGGCAGCGACCTCAGGCGGTTCGGGCTGACTGAACCGGCCTTGCTGAGGTGAGCCGGGCGTGGTGCCCCGGCAAGGGTGTTCTCATCACACCGAACGGCCTGAGCGCTAGCGGGTGTTTGTAGTAGGTGGGGCTGAACCGCAGACGGCAGGGCGGCGGAATCTGCGTCGGAGTGCAGGGGGAGAATCTGGTCGAGGCAGACGATGCGCAGGATCCGCGCCGTGTGGGCCGGGACCGCGGCCAGGCCACTTCTGTCTCGGCAGCAATCGCTCGATTGCGGGCCACGATGAAGGCGGTGATGCCACTGGAGTCGCAGAACCCCAGCCGCACCAGGTCCAGCACGAGCAACGCGCCGGCTTCGAGGGTGAGGCCTTCAACGGCCTGACGCAGGCGAGGGGCCGTGTCGTAGTCCAGGTCGCCGGCGATTTCCCCTACGGGACCGGCGCCGGCGTCTGGGGCGGTGATCGTCAGTCCGCGCAGTCCGCGCAGTCGGCGCGGGGCGGCCTCAGGGGCGGACGTCGGCGGGATCAGCCACTTCTCGGTCTGCCCGGGGCGCGGCGCCTGAGCCGGGCCCCAAGCCCCTGACGATCAGCCACCCGGCCAGTCCCAGCTCCCAGGCGAACACGGGGAGCGCGGCGGCCGACCCAGGCACGGAGAGCTGTGCGTAAGCCCCGAACATCACGGCGACGGCCGAGGCGCAGATCAACGGCCCGCCGACCAGCCCGAGCACGGCGATGAAGCGCGGCACGAGCCGTGCGTGATAGGCCAGGTACGCAAGCAGGACGGTGTTCAGGCCGAGGGCGATGTTGGGCCCGAGCAGGAACGCCCAGTCGTGGAAGGCCGCCAGCGCGACGTCGGCGCCGTCCGCCGCGCCGGCGTCCCGCCGCAGGGTGATGAGCGCCAGGACGGCGACGATCCCGAGGGCGATGATGGCCGCCTCCAGTAGCCGCCCGAAGGCGTAACCGAGCGCGAGCCCCTCGCCGTGGCGCCGCAGGACAGGGAACAGTGTCGCCCCGGTACCGGCCACCGCCGCCACCAGCACCACTTCGCAGAGCACTCCGAGCAGCGCCCGCGTGTCGGCGCCCTGCGCGAGCCGACCGTCCGCCGTGCCCAGCAAGGGGCGGTACAGAACCGCCCCGGCTATAGCGGCTGCCTCGGTCAGCAGGAACAGCGCCCCGGCTGCCACCGCGGTTCTCCGGTCCGGACTCATCTGTTGGTACCCCTCGGTCGATGGTGGTGTACGTCGTACACCTGAACGGACCATAGGTGTACGGCGTACACTCGTCAAGGGAGGACTGTCGAGCAGAGAGGGGACGGAGCCGGAATGACCCCACAGGAAGCGACGCACACGCAACGGAGCCCCCTGAACAAGGACCGCGTCCTGCGCGCCGCCGTCGCGCTCGCCGACACCATCGGCATCGACGCACTCAGCATGCGCAGGCTCGCGCAAGAACTGGACGTCGTACCCATGGCCCTCTACAAGCACGTGGCCAACAAGGAGGAGCTGCTCGACGGCATGGTCGACGCCGTCGTCGGCGAGATCGACCCGCCTGCCGCGGGCCCCGACTGGCAGCGCGTGGTCCGCGGGCGGATCCTCTCGGCCCGGCGGGCCCTGCTGCGCCACCCCTGGGCGGCTCGGGTCATCGAGTCGCGGACCGGCCCCACCCCGGCCGTGCTGGCGTACCTGGACTCGATGGCCGGGGCCTTCCGGAACGGCGGCCTCTCCGCTGACCTCACGCACCACGTCATGCATGCGACGGGCAGCCGCCTGCTCGGCTTCAGCCAGGAACTGTTCGACACCTCGGGCCCCTCCGGCCCGCCGGACCCCGGGCTGACGGCGCGCTACCCACACATCGCGGAAATGGCTGCGACAGCCGCACATGACGGGGGCTCCTCGGTCGGTGGCGGCTGCGACGACCAGTTCGAGTTCGAATTCGCCCTGGACCTCCTCCTGGACGGCTTCGAAGGTCTCCGCCGCCAGGGCTGGACGTCCGCGCGGAAGGCGTAGCGGGTGCCGGGGGAGAGGCTGATCCAGCGCCGAAGGGGGAGGCAACCCGGCCGCTTGCGCCGCTGCTGCCGCGGCTGAGGCGATTGACCATGGCCAGGACTGCGGTGTCGGCCGGTTCAGGTCGACGGCCCTCTGTCAGAGGGCTTCCAGGGAGGCCTGGGTGGGCTCGCGCGCGTCGGCGACGGTGGTCGGGGAGCGGATCTACCCGCCGGTTGTGCCCCGCCTTGCGACTCCCTAACCCGGCAGGGCTCGATTACCTCACCGCCGAACACGCGGAAATCTGTTTCGGCTGGAGTAGACATTGGGCCGTGGCGTGGTTATGGTTTCTCTCGTAGCCAGAAGGACAGCAGGGCCCGGCAGACACGAACTGCCGGGCAGTGGTACGTAGTTGCAGGACGGTGCGGTGGTGGAGTTCCGAAGCCGGAGCGGTTGCAGGTGGCGACGGGACTGACGGCCGGACCGGGTGGCCCGCAGTGATCAGGGGCCGCCGTCAGCAGTAGCGCAGTGGCAGTACCTGTAGGTGCAGTTCGCAGTACCCAGCAGTGAAGTCAGTGAGCAGTACCTCGGTGAAGGCGTCGGCTGCGGGCGCGCGCACCGGGAGGTTCGGCAGTGGGGTTCTAAGCCAGAGCAGATGCAGGACGGGCGACGGGGCTGGCTGCCGAAGGTGGCGCTATGGCAGGCCACTAGTAGTTCGCATCACCAGCAGTACGCAGTAGAGCAGTACCCGTAGTAGGTAAGTGGTCACCGAGGGAAGAACGGAGGAGCCAGGCGCCATCAGGATCGCCCGGGCAGAGTGTTGAGTCCGGGTACCGCAGGACATCGATAGTGAGGTGGTCTCCGGTCGAGCAACCGCGATCCCCGCATTTGCCGCCCTCTCCCGGGTGGACGTGCGGACACACAGGGCCGGCGCAGTACCAGGGCCGGCAGATGGTGTAGCAGTTCCTTCGGGGCCCTGGTGCCAATGGCACCAGGGCCCCTCCACGCGTTCCACAGAGAGGTGCAATGACAGCAGACGACTCGTACGGCCGTCTCGATGACGACGACTACCCCGCCTACACCATGGGCCGGGCCGCCGAGATGATCGGTACCACCCAGTCGTTCCTCCGCGCCATCGGCGACGCCCGCCTCATCACCCCGCTGCGCTCCCCGGGTGGCCACCGCCGCTACTCCCGCTACCAGCTGCGCGTCGCCGCCCGCGCCCGGGAACTCGTCGACCAGGGCACGCCCATCGAGGCCGCCTGCCGCATCATCATCCTCGAAGACCAGCTCGAAGAAGCCCAACGCATCAACGCCGAACACCGCCGCGCCGCCGAACCATCGAATCCAACAGCCACCGCCTGACACGGCTCGACCCGGCGGGTTTCCCGGCAGCCGTGTCGCCGGCCGTCGTGGACGTTGCCCGGAAGGCTTCAGCGGCCCGCGTACGGGCGGGTCCGCATCTCCGCCGGCGGCCCCCCTACGGACTGTTGAGGACAACCCAGGGTTGACGACTGACGTCGTTGACGTCGCCCTGCCCCGATGCGCAAACAGGGCAGAGAGCGGGGGTCCGCAGCGTTGGCGGCTCACGTCGTCTTCGTCACGTCGGTGGTTCGCTCGAGGCTGAGCAGCCCGGCGAGTGCCTGAAGCTGTTTGGGCTGCACCATCAACGGCCCCGCACGCCGCCGTCCCCGGCGAGCTGAGTCGGAACGTGTGCCTTGTTGCATGCAGGGTCCGGGACTGGGTAACCGGACGCTTTCGTGTCTGAATGGAGGAGGGACGTGGACGACGTCGGCGCTATTGGCAGGGAAGGTGTTCCCATGTACGGGCATCAGACGCGGTCTGGCGCCGTGGTCGACGGCAAGCTGGGGAACCTGCAGGCGGCTGCCATCGCGGTCGATGACGATGGTCTCATCGTCGCGGCCAACAACGCTGCCTTGAGTTTGCTGGGCTGGGCCGCCTGGGAACTCGTTGGCCAGGACTTCCACGATTTGCTGCACCGGGACGGATACGGGCACTTGATGCCGCGCACTCGCTGCCGGATGCGGAAGGCGCTTCTCACGGGGGACACCCGGCATGGCGATGCCGAGTGGTTCGCCCGTGGGGACGGCACTCTCGTCCAGTTGTCCTGGCTGGTCACGCCCTGCAAACCCGGCCCGGGCGGGATAGGTGCGCTGGTGTTGCTGTACGAGTCGAAGCAGGAGGACTCGCACCACAGCGACGCCGGGCCCTCCGCGCCGCTGACGGAACTGGACCGCCTGGCCCTGCTCGCGGAGACGACCACGCAACTCACGTCCACTCTGGACGTGGACGAGGCACTGCACCGACTGGCTGCCCTGACCGTGCCCCGGCTGGCGGACTGGGCTGTGTTCGACGTGCTCACTGAACGTGATGAAGTACGACGCGTTCTCGTGATGGAACACAAAGACGGCAATCTCGTCGAACGGGAAGACCTCCAAGGTCCGATGCCTCCCGTGCCGACGGAGTCGCCGATGCCCCTGTCGCGGGCTCTGCGCGGTGCCGCCTCCTCTCTCGCCGGTCCCGCCACCTACCAGGGCCCGCCGGATTCGGGCATCGCGGTCGAGCAGCAGCGCTTGTTCACTGAGACGGGCATGCACTCCGCTGTCATTGCCCCTATTCGCGGTCTGCGCGACGTACTCGGCGCCCTGACCCTGGGCCGCGCACAGCGTCATGACGCTTTCACCCCCGCCGACCTGCCGCTGCTGGAGGACCTCACCCGCCGGGCGGGCCTGGCGCTGGACAATGCGCGTCTGTACCAGCGTCAGCGCAAGGTCGCGGAGACCATGCAACGCCACCTGTTGCCTCAGTTGCCCGTCCTGCCCGGGCTGGAGATGACCGCGCGGTACGTACCCTCTCCGGACGCCTCCGCCGTCGGCGGTGACTGGTACGACGCATTCGCTCTGGCCGCCCATACTCACGCACTCGTCATCGGCGATGTCGTCGGGCATGATCTCGACGCCGCAGCCGGCATGGCGCAGGTCCGCAACATGCTGCGTGCCTTCGCCTGGTCCCACCCCGACGCCGCGCCCAGCGCCGTCGTCACACGGCTCGACGAGGCTGTGATGCACATAGCCGAGGTACCCATGGCGACCATGATCCTCGCCATGCTCACACTCGGCGATGACGCACTGTGGCGCCTCAGCTGGACGACCGCCGGCCACCCGCCGCCCCTGCTCATCACCCATGACGGTCAGGCCCGCTACCTCGACGAGGCTCACGGCATGCTGCTCGGCACGGGAGTCACCAGACCTCGCCCCGACGCCGTCACTGTCCTTCCACCTCGGGCCACGCTTGTGCTCTACACCGACGGACTGGTCGAATCCCCGCACCACTCCATCGATCATGGGCTGGACCGGCTGCGCCGACACGCGGCGTCCCTGGCCCACCGCCCTCTGGACTCCTTCTGCGACTCACTGCTGAATCAGGTCCGCCCCAGCGACAATGACGACGACGTCGCCATGATCGCACTGCGCACGCCCCCTGCCACAGGGGAGCAGTGATGCGAGTGCTCCGCGGACGTATCGCGGACGAAGGGGTGAGCCGCCGCCGGACGGCGCGCCTGTAGCAGTCCGACCAGCATGCAGCTCGCTCATCGGTCGTTCTCCTTCACGAAGAAGGCCGTCGCATTTCAGGATCTCGATCGTCTGCGGGGTTCGCGGGTGCCCCAGGTGACGGTCAGGCGCATGTTCCACCACGGGTACTGCGGCCCCGGCCGGAGTCAGCAGCGGGCTGATCTCGTCGCGCAGGGCAAGCGGCAGGGATCAGGCGCTGGCCATCAATGAAGATCTTGCAGGAAGCGCCACCGAGAGCACCCTGGTCGCCCCGCACTTGCCGGCATTGGGTCGTTGGCGCAGGCCCGCAGCCTTGCGAATCAGATCCGCTACGGGGTGCGCAGCGGCTGGTCTGCGCCGACGGGCGCCCCTGCGCCTGACGCTCCGCACCCGCCTTTCATGGGATGAGGGCCCCTGGCCGGGCGGGGCAGGGGCCCTCAGCGCGCTTCCGCGAGGGGCGGATGAGCACGCGTCGCCCGAACAACGAAGCCCACCTGGGCCGGGTCACGGTTGTTCAGCCGGACAGCCCTGGCAGGGGCTGTCCCTTCCGGCTGGAACGAAGTGAAAGGCGTTGGCTAGGCCGGGCGCGCGCGGCTGGAGCTGTAGTCCGTGGCGCCAGCGTAAGGGCGCCCGACGAGCCGTGAGGTCACTCGATGACGGCCGCACTCGGGCTTGGGAAAGGGCATCAGGTCCTAGCCCAGATGCCTGTCGTTCGGCATGCTGTGCGCAGCGGCTGTCTGTGCCGTCGCACGGGATGGGGTGCGAGAAGGTATCCGCACACGCCCCGGTCGGCTGACGCTGGTTGCGGGGCGCTGGTCCTCCACCACGCGGGGCACGATTGCGCCGCTACTGCCTAGGGCAATCAAGCAATGTCCGCACGCGCTGTGACGTGCTCGATTCGCATCCGCACCAGCAACATGCCCGGAACGCTGTTGCGCTCCCCGAACTCCCGCGCGCGGTCTTCGCCCATGTACCGCGCGGCGATCCTGGTTGCCCAATGGAGCAATAGGCTCGGATCTTCCGAGATCTCGACCCGTCCCCGCAGCGTCGCGAAGGAATACGGCGGCCGCTCGTCATCGACACACAGCACGGCCCGTTCGTCCCGCAGGAGGTTGTGCCCCTTCACCGTCTCCTTCTCTGTCGTGAAGACCAGATCATCGCCCTCCAGAAGAAACCACATGGGTGCGATGTGCGGGCTGCCGTCCTCCCCCACGGTGGCCAATTTTCCGGTGCGGGTGCCTTCCAGGATGAAAGCCCTCCACGCCTCTTCACTCATTTTCTCGGACATGATGATCACGCTAAGGGGCGAACTGTCGCCATGCCACGCAAAGAGGCGCCATCGCGCCGCCTCGGTCGTCCAGGCCGCATGTGCCGAAGATCTGTTCGCCGTCGGTGTTCGTGAGCGCTCCGGTGCACGCAACCCACCCACTATGCCCGCGCCCTGCAATTGTCTCGGGCTGCTCAGTGGGCGAGCGGATGCCGGCGCAGCTGGCTGGGAGGTCCGCGGTCCCTCGGCCACTGGGGTCCCCGCCATTGCCCTCGATCAGGCGGTCCGTGAGCTCTGCACGGGGAGAAAGTTGTCTGGATGTGTCGAGCGCCGCCACACATAGACGGAAGTTGCCATCACGAGGATCAGCCCCATCAACACGAGCAACTCGATCCCCTGCACGCTCCACCGGAAGGACTTGTCCGCCTCGGCAGTCACAATGAGTACCTTGCGAATTCCAGCGATCAGCCCCACTACCAGGAACGGCTCTGCGTCAAGTGTTTGGTTCCTGATGGTGAGACGGACGGTGTGGAGAAGCTCGGCCACGATGAACAGCACCAGGCTGTTGTCCAGCGCGGACAGCACGATCGTCTCCTCGTGGTACGGCCCCTGGATCGCGTCCACGACATCATCGACCACCCCGATGGTCAGCAGTCCGGCGAGCAAGACCAGGAGCACCGCGACGATGAGATGGATGGCGTCCTCAACCGTCTGCAGGAGACGCTGCACAGCGTGTTCCTCGAATCTGCGAGAAGGGGCGGCTCACACAGCAATCTATGGCCGCGCCGCCGGGAGAGGGCCGCAATGATCGGCCGGTCGGGTGGCAGCCGTGCGCAAGGCGGGCTTCTCAGGCCTCCATCGCGCCGTTGAGGACCTTCCACGCTCGTGTCGCGACATGCAGGTTGAGCCTGCTGTCCACGTCCGCGCGGTCCACGCCGCCGATCTTGCGGATCCGCTGGAGCCGGTAGCGAGTGTGCTGCGGTGGATGGCGAGTACCGCGGGGGGTCGTGTCATAGTTTCCGCCGCACTCGAAGGAGCGGGACAGGGTTTCGACCAGGTCAGTGCGGTGCCGAGCGTTGCAGTCACGGAGCGGCACGAGCCATTCGCGGGCGAACGCCTCGACCTCCTCAGAGCCGTTCCGCGGCCCGAGCAGCCGGTACAGGCCCAGGTCGTCGAAGAAGGTCATAGGGCATGCGGCGTAAAAGTAGCCAATGTCGATCGTTTGCTGATGAAGGGAGTAGGTCCCGGCGCCGGGCAGGGCCGGAATTCGCGCAGGAGTCCGGCATGCACGTCGCGGGCGAGCGTGCGCCGGTTCGAGTGTGCGCTGTGATGCCGAAGCCCACCTGGGTGCCCGTCAGTTGGTAGTGAGCGGGCACGGGGTGCCCTCCCTCTGGCGGACGGTCTTCGGCGCGGTCAAGGTCCGGGCCGGCACCGACTCCGGCCCGGACCCTCTCCCGCGAAAGCAGCACATCACGGCCGTGTCCAGACCGCATACGTGCTGCTGTCCGCCCGCGAGTTCTACTGGGCGCCTGCGGGCGGTGACCGGCCCGGCTGGGTGGTGCCGGGCCGGCCGGTGTTCGCGCGTCGACGGGCTCTCGCGCGAACATCAGGACACTAGAACGCGGTGGCCGCGGTGCACGATCCATCTTGCGCGGGCATTGTCCGCGCAGCGCGGGACGGTGGCGCGGGCTGAGCTCACCCGGAACGCAGTGTCTGCGAGGGCAGCTCGCCGAAGCGCGCCCGATATCGGGCCGAGAACCGGCCCAGGTGGGTGAACCCCCAGCGATGTGCCGCCTCGCTCACGCTCACCTCGCCCGGCGCACCGCGGCGCAACTCGTCGTGGATGCAGGTGAGTCGGACGTCGGTGAGATAGGCGAGCGGGGCCATGCCGACGTATTGCTGGAATGCCTCTTGCAGGCGCCGCACGCTCACCCTGGCGACGACCGCCAACTCTGCAGTGGTGAAGGGGTGTTGCGGCATGCTGTGCATGGCTTCGAGCGCTCGTTTGACGGGGCCTGGCCGCAGGGCGGGGACGGGGCGGTCGAGTTCGTCGCGGTAGCGGTGTCCGGCCGTGAGAAGTAGGCCGGTGAGCAGGGCCTCCTGGAGCGGGCGGGCCACGATCGGCCGGGCGGGCAGCCCGCCGGCCTGCATCTCGTCAGACACCGTGCTGATCATTCGTACCCAGCTCAGGCCGGTGCCCTGCGCGATGTCCAACTCGGGTGCGAGGACCACGGGGGCGCGCACAGTTCGGCCGAGCAACTGCTCCAACTGGCCATGAAGAGCCTTGGAGTCCACTTTCACAGCCACCAGCGGACAGTCGCCGCTCACGCGGTCGAGAGTCGTATGGCCAGAGGGCTGAAAGACGGCTGCACGTGCGGGCGTCGCCACGGACTCGGTGTGCGGGCCCTGGCGCCACGCCATGTGGCCGCCCAGCGGGATGTCCACGTGATACGAGCCCAGTTCGCCGAACCGTATACGCACATCCGCGCCGAAATCGAGCCGGCCCAAGGTGAGCGGACCGAATGCGGCGATACCGTACTGGGCCGTGAACTCCGTGTTTGCACCGAGTACGTCGATGAAGTTGGAGTAGAACCGTTCTCCGATGACCTGCCGGGCCTCGTCCACGTCCGTAGTCCGGAACTTCAGTGGATCTTGACTCCGGAGAGACGACTGCTGCATGCCGCAACCTCCTGCTCCTGCGGACCGGTGCGATGGATCATGGTGTACATCATCATCTACCGGGGCCAGTGGTAGCGGCCATATGCATGGATCTACAGGCGGATTGGGGTGGAACGGGACGCATGTACGTATTTCGCATCGGTCTTCCCGGCTGAGAGAGGCGCTTTCCGCTCAAGCCATGACGCGTAGTACGCGCAGTGGGCCCGCTGAAGGCCCGACCTGAGCTCGGCGGCTGCGTCGGTGCGGCGGCGTCGAAGTCGGCTCGACCGGCTCCGACGCCGGCGCCGCTGTGAACCCGGCCGCCGTCGAGGCCATGGCCGAGGTCAGCATCGGCATCTCGGCCAAGACGCTGAAGATCTCACAGTCGACGCTGTAGGCGAGTCGGGCGTCTGCATCAGCATGGGCTGCGGTGACATCTGCCCTGTCTTCCCCGGCGAGCGTCATCTTGGCAGGAAGCTCGACGATCCCGTGAGTTGACGAATCTAAGCTGTACGCCCCATCCGTGACAAGATGGACTCCCTGGTCCGGGGCCGATTCGCGGACAGCTGCTGCGGGAGTTCGGCGAGGACCGTGCCGGCCGCAGATCCGGCAGTACGCCTGCTGGGTGCACAGTTGGCGGCGTTCACAGGCAATGCCGCCCGAACCGGGCCGCGAGCAAGGCGGGGTCGTGCTGCTGCCACTGGTATTGACGCGCCGGGTCGACGCCAGCTGCTCGCCGGAGGTGACGAGCCGGTCGGCGACGTCGGGAGAGGGTCCGGGACTGGTGCGGATCGAAACCGCCGAGCGGGGAGAACTCGGCGTTGGCGATGTCCTTCGCGCACCGGACGGATTGCCTGGCTACAGCAGCAGATCGAAGACCTTCGTCACGGTCTCCCAGTGCTTCGTCTGAGGATTCTTGAGCTCCGGGAAGACAACCTTGAACGTCTCGGCCAAAGCCACAGACAACCCGCCGAGGATTTCCGGGTACCGCTCCTCGGTCTGCTCGGTCGGGGGCCGGTCGAGCGGCGGATGCTTGGCCAGCTGCTCGAGGATGGGCTTGAGTTCGACTTCCTGGTCCAGCCGCCGGAACCGGTGGATGCTCTCCTGGAGCCCTTTGGTGATCGGCAGGTCCCACGGTTCGACGGTGTCCCGGCCGTTCGCCTTGGCCACGGCCTGCGCGACGGTCAGGAGATCGTAGAGCTTGTCGTCCACGAATTCGCTGTAACGCTTCAGGTCGTCCTTGTCCACGTCGAGGCTCGCGGCCGCGCGGAAGAATCGTTCGAATGTGGACACCCCGATGACGGTCATGCCTCTCGCCCTCCTCGTCGACGGGTGGTGAGGCGATCAAGACTCGCAGAGTGCGCCATGGTCCGCCTGCGCATGTCAGGACGAATGAGGTGTGGGGTATGTGACCTGCCAGGACAGAACTGCCGGTAGTCATGGAAATCTTCCCTCCGTAGCCGGCGGAGGGATACGGGACGGGGCGATGCGCCGCTCCCCGCCGGTGCCGCCAGTGGTGGACAGCGAGCCAGAGAGACCGGGCGTCCTGGGAGAACTGGAAGAACACCGAGGCGACGGTGGGGAGGGCGTCAGCCGGCGGCACGCACGCCGTGTCCGCCTGGCCAGGTTACTCCTTGACGGACACCTCAGGACGGGGCCTCTCACAAACTGCCCAGCCGTGCGGTGCCGTCTGACTAAGCGTCAGACGCCATGAGGACGCCCCGGGTCTCGACCGCGATCTGCTGCGTCTCACCGGTTGCGACGACGGCCACGGGTACCCTTGAGCCCGGCCCGTCGATCCTGCGTACGCCCTCTTGGTACAGCTCCTCCAGCGGGGGAACGGCCAGACCGTTCCGCACGCCGAGGATTCGGAGCCCCGCGCACACCTCCTCGCGTACCTCGGGCTGGTCCTCGCCGATCTCGCCGGTGAAGACGAGCGCGTCGAGACGATCGAGCGAGGCCGACATGGCGGCGATGCCGTGTCGGCAGCTGTGCACGAACACGGCCAGCGCCGTTTCGGCGGCGGTGTCTCCCCGATCGCGAGCGCGCACCAGGTCCCGGGTGTCCCCGGAGGTGCCGGAGAGGCCGAGCAGACCGGACCGACGGTGGAGTTCCTCCTCCAACTCGTGAGTGGTCAGGCCGTGGCAGCGCTGCAACCACAACAGGGCTCCGGGATCGATACTGCCGCTGCGGCGGCTCATCACGAGTCCCTCCAGCGGGGTAAGGCCCATCGTCGTGTCCACGCTGCGGCCATCGCGAACTGCGCACGCAGAGCAGCCGCCGCCCAGATGGACGAGCACGGCCTGGAGATCGTCGGCAGGCCGTTCCAGCACTTCGGCGGTCCGTTCCAGGCACCATGCGTAGGACAGTCCGTGGAAGCCGTAGCGCCGCATCCCGTGCTCGGTACGCCACTGCTCAGGCACGGCGTACTCACGGGCGGCGGCCGGCAGATCACGATGGAAGACGGTGTCGAAACACCCCACGTGGGGTACGTCCGGCAGCAGCTCCCCAGCCGTGTCCACCACGGCGAGAGCGGGCGGAAGGTGCAGCGGGGCCAGGTTCCTGACCTCGTCCAGCAGTTTGCGGACACGTCCGTCGATCACCATGTGGTGGGTCAGGCGCGGCCCGCCGTGAACGAGGCGGTGTCCCACGGCGGTGGGCCGGGGGACGGTGGTCAGGAAGTCCCGCAGATCCGCGGCGGACTCGGGACCGGGCGGTTGCGCCGAGTGCCTGGCCGCGATCCGGGCGCCGTCGGCCGAAAAGAGTGTGATGTGCAGGCTGGAGGATCCTGCGTCGAGAACCAGGACGCTCCGCCGGGAAGGATCGTTGACCCTGGCGGGGCTCATCGCGGTCTCCTTCTCCGCCGTGCGATGCATGTGGGCGGCCCACCGGCCGAGTACTCAGGCCACCTCGTCCGGCCCCATGTAGTAGGGGTTCTCCACCACCATGCCGTTGAGCCAGACCCGGGGATGTGCCTTGACCAGCGGGATAATCACGTCGCCGCCGAACTTGTCCAGGTCGTACATGCATATGCCGATCTGTGGATAGGCCCGCAGCCACCGCGTCGCCCTCGCCTCGTACCGGATCAGCTCGTCCGTGAAGGCCGGACGGACCAGGGACTGCGCCCAGCTCATGTCGGCGGCCAGCCGGGCGAGGTTGCTGTTGCCCTCGGCGAATGTGCCGTGGGACCAGCTGTACAACAGATCCAGCATGCTGTCGCCGTCGAAAGTGCCATTCTGCAGGTAGCTCTCCTCCGGGGGCTTGACCTGAAGTTCCGCACACGCGAGACGGGCTTCGGGCATCGACATGGCGAGCCGGTCGCGGAAGGCCATTCCCTCTCTTTCGGGCGCCAGGAAGACGCAGGCCTGGCCCTCGTGCAGACCGTCCGCGAAGAACGGCGTGATGAGCTGGTCGCGTTCTTCCTGTCCCCGGTACAGGGCGCAGATGTGATCGCCCGGGGCAAGTGACATGCCCCCCACCGAGGTGACGGGTGGGCGGGATTCCGCGCTCCGGTCGTACATCGGCTTTCCGTTCATCGGGGTGGGCCGCCCAGGATCTTCCAGGCCCGGGTGGCGACGTGCAGGTTCAGCCGGCTGTCGACGTCCTTGAGGTCGTTGTCGCTGACCTCACGGATGCGCTGCAGGCGGTACCGCAGTGTGCTGCGGTGGATGGAGAGTGCAGCGGCCGTGCCGTCGTAGTTGCCACCGCACTCGAAATACTGGAACAGGGTCTGGACCAGATCTGAACGGTGGGCGGCGTCGTAGTCGATGAGAGGACCGAGCCATTCGTGAACGAATATCTCCACCTCCTCGTAGTCGCCCCCCGCCCCGAGCATGCGGAACAGCCCGAGTTCCTCGTAGCTGGTAGCGCCGTACGGTTCACGGGAGAGCCGGCGGACTTCCAGGGCCCGGAGCGCCTCCTTGTACGACCTCGGGATCTTCGCGGGGGCGTCGCAGCGACCGCCGAGCCCGATGGATCCAATGCCCGAGCCGAGCTCGCGGGCCACCGCCAGGTGCAGTGCATCGGAACGCGGCTGGCCCTCCAGGACGAGGACGGCCATACCCGAACGTCTGGCGAGCAGAGACCGTATCCGCAGGCCCGCGGCTGCTCGGCCGACCGCCTGGATGAAGGTGTCGTCCGCCCTGCCCTCCCACTGCACGACGGCCATGCGATGAGGCCCGTGCAGGTCGTGTCCGACGGCGGCCGCACGGGCGTATGCGCTCTCGTCGTCGGTGCCGTCGATCAGGTCGTCCACCAGCTCACGGCGGAGCCGCAGCTCGACTTCAGCGAGGTTCCTCAGATGGGCGAGCTCAAGGGCGAGGGCGCTGCATGCGTGGTCGAGGACGAAATTCACCTCCTCGGCGGTGTGCCCGTCACCGGCGATCAGGGCCATGGAACCGAGGACTTCGCCGCGGTGCTGGGCCAGCGCGACGAGGCGGCCACCGGCGTGCACAGGACTCAGCCGCCGGGCTACGTCCTGCAAGAACTGCTCGTGTCGCGCCGCATCCGGCTTGGGGTACGGGTCGGGCTGTCCCGGCCCCGTCCAGGCGAGCAGATTGCCGAATCGGTCCTCGACGGCGACGGAGGAGCCCGTGAGCCCGTGGACGGCCCTGGCGATGCCTGGAACGCCGCCGTCGCTGGCCACGGCTTCGCTGAGCACCTCATGAACGGTCCGCTGGTGCTCGAGTGCGGCGACGGACGTTGTCAGGCGGGCATTCGCGGCCTCCCGGTCCTGGTTGAGTCGCCGCAGCTCTCCGGCGTGCTCCCGAGCCCTGCGGCGAGCCGCCGCGTTGGCGAGGGCGACAGAGGTCTCCTGGGCGAGTACCTGCAGAAGGAAATGCTCGTCTCTGGCAGGCCGCGACGGTGCGCCCACGACGAGGTAGCCGACTCCGGCGCCGGTGTTGAGTGGGTAGGCCCAGCCCCATGCGCGGTCGGGCACCGGGACCGGTCCCTCGGTGCCGCGCAGGTAGGGGAGCCGGCCGCCGAGCCCAGGCGTGTCCGGTGCGGTCTGCGCCGGGGTGCGGACCAATCCGTCGCTCGAGGGCAGGTAGCCGGCCTCCGGACGGCAGGGCCCGAGCGGCGCAACGGAGGTCAGTGCCAGGTGCAGGATGTCGGCCTCGTCCCGCCCGTCGTTCATGATCATGGAGAGAACGAACAGGCTGAACAGATTCGCCACGTGCTCCCTGCTCCAGGCTTCGGGGCGGATCTGATGGGTCCAGTCTGCTGCCGCGGTCATGGCAAACGGGCCCCATCTCTGGCGAGGACCCCTCTACATCATCACAAAACGGGTGATCCAAGCAATTCGGCAAGATCTATTGGTAATGATTTGAATCTTTTGCACTACCAGGGCGAGAGTCCATCCTGATTTGGTCACCTCAGGAGCAGGCTGCTGCTCCTCTGCGCCGTGACCCTGGAGTCGTCATCGTGAAACGGACGGTGCTGCGTGCCGTCCGGAGAGGGCGACCATGGACGAGCACCGTCGAAGCATCGCTTCGTACCGCACCTACTCCGAGGCGGAACGCGCGGTCGACTACCTGTCGGACCAGGGTTTCCCTGTCGAACGGGTGGCCATCATCGGGCAGGACCTGCAACTCGTCGAGCAAGTGGTCGGCCGCCTCACCTACGGCAGGGCCGCGCTGAGCGGAGCTGCTTCGGGAGCGCTCCCGGGCGCTCTGATCGGTTGGCTCTTCGGGCTTCTGAACTGGCTCGACCCGGTGCTGTCGGCCCTGCTCCTGGCCCTCTACGGGCTCGTGTTCGGCGCCGTGGTCGGCGCGGTCATCGGATTGATCATGTACGCCATGCAGCGCGGCCGCCGCGACTTCAGCTCTGTCCAGAGCATGCGGCCCACCCGATACGAGGTGGTGGCCGACGCCGACGTGGCACAGCGGGCTACCGCGCTGCTGGAACGGCTGGGAAGCCCGGCTGCCGGCACCGCGACCGAGGGGTGACGGCTCCGGGCAGGCGACGCGCACCCCTCCTCGAGCTTCTACAAGGAGTAACACCTCATGGCTAAGGCAGTCGGAATCGACCTCGGGACCACCAACTCGGTGATCGCCGCGTGGGAGGGCGGAGAGGCGACGGTCATACCCAACTCCGAGGGCAGCCGCACGACCCCCTCGGTCGTCGCGTTCACCGACACCGGTGAACGACTCGTCGGCCAGCTGGCCCGCCGTCAGGCGATTCTCAATCCCAAGGGCACGATCTACTCGGCCAAGCGGTTCATCGGCCGCCGCCACGACGAGATCTCCGACGAGGCCAAGGCAGTCGGCTTCGACGTCGTCCCCGATGAACACGGCAACGCGCGTTTCAAGGTGCGCGACAAGTTGTACGCGCCGGAGGAGATCAGCGCCTTGGTGCTGCGCAAACTCGCCGACGACGCCGGCAAGCAGTTGGGGGAGCGGGTGACGGAGGCCGTCATCACCGTGCCCGCCTACTTCAACGACGCGCAGCGGCAGGCTACGAAGGACGCTGGAAAGATCGCCGGCCTGGAAGTGCTGAGGATCATCAACGAGCCGACCGCGGCCGCCCTCGCCTACGGGATGGACAAGAAGGGGCATGAGACCGTGCTGGTCTTCGACCTCGGCGGCGGTACCTTCGACGTGAGCATCCTGGATGTCGGTGACGGTGTGGTGGAAGTGCGCTCCACCGCGGGCGACAGCCACCTGGGCGGCGACGACTTCGACCGGCGTCTGGTGGACGACCTCGCGGACAAGTTCCAGAACGAGAACGGCATCGACCTGCGCAAGGACCCGCAGGCGCTCCAGCGGCTCTTCGAGGCCGCGGAGAAGGCCAAGACGGAACTGAGCTCGGTGACCCAGACCCAGGTCAACCTGCCGTTCATCACGGCGGACGCCGAGGGCCCCAAGCACCTCACCGAGACGGTCATGCGCTCGACGTTCGAGCAGATCACGGCGGACCTGGTCGAGCGGACCCTGGAACCCGTCAAGCAGGCGATGGCCGACGCCAAGATCGGTGAGAACGACATCGACGAGGTCATCCTGGTCGGCGGATCGACGCGTATCCCGGCGGTGCAGAAGCTGGTCCGCCGCCTCACCGGCGGCAAGGACCCGAACATGAGCGTCAACCCGGACGAGGTCGTGGCTCTCGGTGCCGCGATCCAGGCCGGTGTGCTCAAGGGCGAGGTCCAGGACGTCCTGCTGCTCGACGTCATCCCGCTGTCTTTGGGTGTGGAGACCCGCGGCGGCGTCATGACCAAGATCATCGAGCGGAACACCACGATCCCCGTCCGCCGCACGGAGACCTTTTCCACCGCGGAGGACAATCAGGCCGCGGTCGACATCGTCGTCCTGCAGGGCGAGCGCGAACTCGCCTCGGAGAACCGGGTCCTGGGCCGTTTCCAGCTCACCGACATCCGCCCCGCGCCGCGCGGTGAGCCGCAGATCGAGGTCATCTTCGACGTCGATGCCAACGGCATCCTGAACGTCACCGCGCGCGACAAGGACACCGGCAGGGAACAGAGCATCACCATCAGCGAGGCCTCCAACCTCGACCAGAGCGAGGTCGAGCGGATGATCCAGGAGGCCGAGCGGCACCGCGGGGAGGACCAGGCGCTGCGCGAGGCCGTGGACGCCCGCAACGAGCTGGACGCCGTGGCGTACCAGGTCGAACGACGCCTCGGTGAGATGGGCGACGCCGCACCGGCCCACGAGAAGGCACGGGCCGAGATGCTCGTCACCGAGGCCCGCGAGGCCGTGCAGCAGGCAGCGCCGGTGGACAAGGTCAGGCCGCTGACCTCCGAACTCCAGCAGATCTACGCCTCGCTGGCGTCGCAGCCGGCGGGCGCGGCCGGGGAGGGACCGGCCCCTGGAACCGAGACGGCAGGCGCCACCGCCGGCACCGGCGGAGGGGACGACGACGTCATCGACGCCGAATTCGACAAGGGCTGAGGTACGGCCATGTCCACCGAACCGGATCCTGTGAGTACCGAGGAAGAGCCTCCCGGGACTTCGCCCCGGGAGGAGGGGCCTCACGACCAGGGGCCTCAGACTGGGGCGCCGCAGGACCAGGGGGCTCCGGAGCAGAGCACTGTGGACGAGCACGCTGCGGAGCTCGAGGAAGTCCGGGACCGCTGGCACCGGGCCCTCGCCGATCTGGACAATCTCCGGAAGCGTCACGCCAAGGAGCTGGAACGCGAACGCGGCACCGAGCGCGCCCGCACCGCGGCGGCCTGGCTGCCCGTTCTCGACAATCTGGAACTGGCCCTCGCCCACGCGGTGTCCGACCCGACCCCTGTGCTGGAGGGTGTCAAAGCCGTACGCGATCAGGCCGTGGAGGTACTCCGCAGCCTCGGATACGCCCGCTACGAGGACACCGGAGTGCCGTTCGACCCGGCCGAGCACGAGGTCGTCGGCGTCGTCGAGGACCCCGCTGCAGAGCCGAACACCGTCGTGCAGGTAGTGCGCCCCGGCTACGGAGAGGACGAAAGGCAGCTCAGGCCGGCATCCGTCGTGGTCAGCAAGCGTCAGGAGTGACACCCCATGGCACGGGACTTCTACGACGTGCTCGGGGTGCGGCGCGACGCGGACTCCGAGGAGATCCAGCAGGCGTTCCGCAAACTGGCGCGCAAGCATCACCCCGACATCAGCAAGGACCCGCAGTCCGAGGAGCGCTTCAAGGAGATCAACGAGGCGTACAGCGTGCTCTCCGATCCCAAGATGCGGCAGCGCTACGACCGTTTCGGTGAGAACTTCCGGCAGATTCCGGAGGATTACGACGAGCGGGTGGCGGCGGGCGCGGGCGCGCGTGGCGGCCCCTACGGCCGGCCGGGTGGAGGCGGCCGGGTCCGCTACAGCACCGGCGGCGGGCAGGGGTTCGACGACGCGGGCATCAACTTCGAGGACCTGTTCGGCGGGATGTTCGGGCGCGGTGCCGGCGGTGGGGGCTTTGGGCCGGTCCCGGGGGCGGATCAGGAGGCGGAGATCGAGCTCGGCGTGGTGGAGGCGTACCGGGGCGGTCACCGGAGTATCACCCTGGCCGGTCCGGACGGGCAGCGGACCTATGACGTGAACATCCCGCGCGGAGTGGTCGACGGTCAGCGCATCCGGCTGGCCGGGGAAGGCGGGCGGGGGAGTGGGGACGGACCGGCGGGCGACCTGCTCCTGCGGGTCCGGATCAAGCCGGACTCGCAGTTCCGGCTGGAGGGCCGGGACATCCACGTCGCGGTACCGGTGACCCCCTGGGAGGCGGCGCTGGGCGCGACGGTGCCGGTCCCTACCCCCACCGGATCGGCCAGGGTCGCGGTGCCCGCCGGTTCCTCCAGCGGTCGGCGGCTGCGGCTGCGGGGTGAGGGCATGCCCAATCCGCGCGGCCCCGACGGAGACCTCTACGCGGAGATCCGCATCATGGTGCCGCCTGAGCTCGACGGCGAGGAGCGCGAGCTCTTCGAGAAGCTGGCGGCCGTGTCCACCTTCGACCCGAGGAAGCCAGGATGAGCAACGATCCGCGATCCGCAGCCGCCCCGGGACCCGGGGGAGCGAGCCGCACGGAGGCAGCCCCGCGACAGCACCTCGATGTGCGGGTCCGCAGCTACGCGATGGTGCCGGTGCGCCGGCTCAGCCTGGACACCGTCGCCCGGCGCTCGGGTCTCCACCCCGACCTCGTACGGCGGTTCGTCAGCCTCGGCCTCGTCGAGGCGACCCGTGACGACCGCGGAGAGCTCCGGTTCCCGCCGACCGCTCCGGCGACCCTGGCCCGTATCCAGCGGTTGCGGGCCGGGCTTCCCCTCAACTACGCGTCCATCGGCCTGGTTCTGGATCTGCTCGACCGGATTACCGAACTGGAGGACGCGTTGCGGCGCAGTAACACCAGTTCGAGGAGGGATGAATCGTGGATATGAACCGGCTCACGCAGAAGTCGCAGGAGGCTTTGCAGGAGGCGCAGACGATCGCCGGCCGGTTGAATCAGACCGAGGTCGATGGTGAGCATCTGCTGCTTGCCCTTCTCGACCAGCCGGACGGGCTGATTCCGCGACTGTTCGACCAGGCGGGCGCGGATACCGAGGCGTTGCGCTCAGCCCTGTCCGCGGAGTTGGCGCGCCGGCCGAAGGTGACCGGCCCCGGCGCCACGCCGGGGCAGGTGTTCATCACCCAGCGGCTGGCGAAGCTGCTGGACGCGGCCGGGGAGGAGGCGAAGCGGCTGAAGGATGAGTATGTGTCGGTCGAACACCTCGTCCTGGCGCTGGGGGATGAGGGGTCCGCGACGGCTGCGGGACGTCTGCTCGCCGAGAACGGTGTGACGAAGGACGGGTTCCTGTCCGCCCTGACCCGTATCCGCGGTAACCAGCGCGTCACGTCGGCGACGCCCGAGGGGTCTTACGAGGCGTTGGAGAAGTACGGTCGTGATCTCGTCGCGGAGGCGCGGACGGGCCGGATGGATCCGGTGATCGGCCGTGACGAGGAGATCCGGCGTGTGATCCAGATCCTCAGCCGTAAGACGAAGAACAACCCTGTCCTGATCGGTGATCCGGGGGTGGGCAAGACGGCGATCGTCGAGGGCCTGGCGCAGCGGATCGTCCGTGGTGATGTGCCCGACGGGCTGCGTGACAGGACGATTTTCGCTCTCGACATGAGTTCGCTGGTGGCCGGCGCGAAGTATCGCGGTGAGTTCGAGGAACGCCTCCAGGCGGTGCTTGGCGAGGTCAAGGGCGGCGAGGGGCGGATCCTGCTGTTCATCGACGAACTCCACACCGTCGTCGGTGCGGGAGGCGGCGCCGAGGGTGCCATGGACGCGGGCAACATGCTCAAGCCCATGCTGGCCCGCGGTGAGCTGCACATGATCGGCGCCACCACCCTGGAGGAGTACCGCAAGTACGTGGAGTCCGACGCGGCGCTCGAACGCCGCTTCCAGCAGGTTGTGGTGGACGAGCCGAGCGTCGAGGACACCGTCTCCATCCTGCGCGGACTGCGGGAACGCCTGGAGGTCTTCCACGGCGTGAAGATCCAGGACACCGCGCTGGTCGCCGCGGCGATGCTCAGCCACCGCTACATCTCCGACCGCTTCCTGCCGGACAAGGCCATCGACCTGGTCGACGAGGCCTGCGCCCGGCTGCGGACCGAGATCGACTCCATGCCGGCCGAACTCGACGGGATCACCCGCCGGGTGACCCGGCTGGAGATCGAGGCGGCGGCGCTGGAGAAGGAGAGCGATGCCGCGAGCGCCAAGCGCCTGGACGAACTGCGCCGTGAACTGTCCGACCTGCGCTCCGAGTCCGACGCGATGCACGCCCAGTGGGAGGCCGAACGCCAGGCCATCCGGCGTGTGCAGGAACTGCGGCAGGAACTGGAACAGGTCCGCCAGGACGCCGAGGAGGCCGAACGGACCTACGACCTCAACCGCGCGGCCGAGCTGCGCTACGGCCAGCTCACCGAACTGGAACGGCGGCTGGCGGCCGAGGAGGAGGCACTCGCGGCCAAGCAGGGCGAGAGCCGGCTGCTGCGCGAGGTCGTCACCGAGGACGAGATCGCCGAGATCGTCGCCGCCTGGACCGGTATCCCCGTCACCCGCCTCCAGGAGGGCGAGCGCGAGAAGCTGCTGCGACTGGACGAGATCCTCGGCGAGCGGGTGGTGGGCCAGGACGAGGCGGTCAAGCTCGTCACCGACGCCATCATCCGGGCCCGCGCCGGCATCCGCGACCCGCGGCGGCCCATCGGCTCGTTCGTCTTCCTCGGCCCCACCGGCGTCGGGAAGACCGAGCTGGCCAAAACACTCGCCGCCGCCCTGTTCGACAGCGAGGAGAGCCTGATCCGCCTCGACATGAGCGAGTACCAGGAACGGCACACCGTGAGCCGGCTGGTCGGAGCGCCGCCCGGATACGTCGGCTACGAGGAAGGCGGCCAGCTCACCGAAGCGGTGCGCCGCAAGCCGTACTCCGTGGTCCTGTTCGACGAGGTGGAGAAGGCGCACGCCGATGTGTTCAACACCCTGCTCCAGGTACTCGACGACGGCCGCATCACCGACGCCCAGGGCCGCACCGTCGACTTCCGCAACACGGTCGTCATCATGACGTCCAACCTCGGATCGACCCATCTGCTGGACGGGGTGAGCGCCGACGGCGAGATCAAACCCGAAGCACGCGCCCTGGTGATGGGCGAACTGCAGAGCCACTTCCGCCCCGAGTTCCTCAACCGCATCGACGACGTCGTGCTGTTCAAGCCCCTGGGCATGGACCAGATCAAGCACATCGTGGAGCTCCAGTTCGAGGATCTGCGCCGGCGCCTGGCCGAGCGGCAGATCACCGTCGAACTGACCGAGCCAGCCCGCGAACTCATCGCCCAACAGGGCTTCGACCCCGTCTACGGAGCCCGGCCGCTGCGCCGGTACATCTCCCACGAGGTCGAGACGCTCATCGGCCGGGCCCTGATCCGCGGTGACGTGCAGGACGGATCGGTGATCCGGGTCGACGCCCAGAACGGCGAACTGATCGTCACCTACGGCGCGTCCGACCCGGCCGACGTGCAGAAGGCCGCGTGACTCCGATGGCCGGCCAAGGGACCGCGACCAGGACCGTGACGGTCAACTGCACCGAATGCGGCCACAAGAACCGGCTGCCGGCAGCGGCGCAGGGAAACCCCCGCTGCGGCAACTGCCGCTCGCCGCTCCCGTGGATCACCGACGCCGGCGACGACGACTTCGCGGACATCGCGGAGAAGGCCACGCCCTTCGTACTCGTGGACCTGTGGGCCACCTGGTGCGGCCCCTGCCGCATGGTCAGCCCCGCTCTGGAGCAGATCGCCCACGAACTCGCCGGCCGGATCAAACTCGTCAAAGTTGACGTCGACCAGGCCCCCCGCATCGCCCAGCGGTTCCAGGTCCAAGCCGTACCGACCCTGCTCCTGCTCGACAACGGAGAGGTGATCGCCCGCCAAGCGGGCGCAGCGCCCGCCGCGACCCTGCGCACATGGGTCGAGGAAACCATCGCCGGCCGCCGCTGACGGCCGGGGGCGTACCGCCATCGATCGAAGCAGACCCCAACGGAAGAGGACCCGCCATGTTGGCCAACGATCCCCACTTGGCACTCGTGCGCCCCGTCACCCCACGCACGCCACGAGGCTGTGAGGACTGCCTAGCTCTCGGCTCCCCCTGGGTGCACCTCCGACTGTGCCTGACCTGCGGGCACGTCGGGTGCTGCGACTCCTCGCCGCTCAAGCACGCCCGCCAGCACGCCGCATCTGACGGTCACCCCATCGTCCAGTCATTCGAACCGGGCGAGGACTGGCGCTGGTGCTACGTAGACGAAGCGATGGTCTGATGAACGCCGCCGCAGAAAGCCGGGATGGGCTGCTGACCGAGACCCCCGATCAGTTCGGGGCGTATCCCAAGCTGACGCCCGAGCAGATCGAGGTTCTGAAACCGCACGGCAGGAAACGGCCCACGAGCGAGGGCGCGGTGCTGTTCCGGGAGGGTGAGCCCTTCGGCGAGTTCCTCGTCGTGCTCGCCGGACTGGTCGAGGTCGTCCACGACCACGAGGGCCCCGACGAACGTACCGTCGCCGTGCACGGACCGGGACGTTTCCTCGGCGAACTGGGCCTGTTGGAGGGGCAGGCCGCGTTCTACTCGGCCATCGTCCGTGAGCCGGGCGAAGTGCTCGCCGTTCCCGTGGACCGGCTGCGCGCCATCGTGGCGGGTGATCCGGTCGTCGGTGACCTGATCCTTCGTGCCTACCTCGGCCGGCGCGCGCTGCTCATCGGCCTCGGCGCCGGCTTCCGGATCCTCGGCTCCTGCTACTCGCCGGATACTCGGCGACTGCGCGAGTTCGCCGCCCGGAACCGGCTTCCGCACCGGTGGATCGACTTGGAGCGGGACAAGGACGCCGAAGAACTGCTGCGCCGCTTCGGTGTCCGCCCCGAGGAGACTCCGGTCGTCATATGGAAGGGCGAGGTGCTGCGCAACCCCGGCAACGCCGAACTCGCACGGGTCATTGGCCTCCCCGCGCCCTCGCCCGAGGTCACCCAGTGCGACGTGCTGGTGATCGGCGCTGGACCGGCCGGACTGGCCACCTCCGTCTACGGCGCCTCCGACGGCCTGGTGACTGTCACCGTGGACGGCGTCGCCGCCGGCGGCCAGGCCGGGACCTCGTCGCGCATTGAGAACTATCTCGGCTTCCCCTCCGGCATCTCCGGCGCCGAGCTCATCGAACGCTCGGTCCTCCAGGCGCACAAGTTCGGCGCGCGGCTCACGATCCCCGCCGAGGCTACCGGCCTGGAGGCGTGCGACGGCCACTACGTCGTCGCCTTTGCCGACGGCACCACGATCGAGACCAGCACGGTCGTGCTGGCGTTGGGTGCGCGCTTCCGTCAGCTGCGCGTCCCGGGCATCGAACGCTTCGAAGGGTCCAGCGTCTACTACGCGGCCACGCTGCACGAGGCCCACATGTGCCGGACGGACCCGATCGCCGTGGTCGGCGGCGGCAATTCTGCCGGACAGGGCGTGCTGTTCCTCTCCCGGTACGCGCCGCACACCCACCTGATCGTCCGCGGCGGGGACCTCAATCAGGACATGTCGCGCTACCTGGTCGATCAGGTGGAGCGCAATCCGAAGATCACTGTCCTGGTGAACAGCGAGGTGATGGAGACCCGTGGCGACGGAGTCCTGGAGACGCTGGTGGTGCGGAACAACGTGTCCGGCGAGGTCCACGAGATCCAAGGGCGCGCGCTGTTCGTCTTCATCGGGGCGGCGCCGCCCACTGATTGGGTCAAGGACGTGATCGCCCTCGACGACGAGGGCTTCGTCCTCACCGGCCCGGATGCCCAGGCCCGCGCCGAGGCAGGCGAGTGGGCGCCGCTCGGCCGAGCGCCGATGTTGCTCGAGACGACGCGGCCCGGAGTCTTCGCGGTGGGTGACGTCCGCAGCGGCTCGGTGAAGAGGGTGGCGTCGGCGGCCGGCGAAGGGGCGATCGCGGTCAGACTGGTGCACGAGCACCAGGCCCAGGAGGGCAACCTGGTCCGCACGGTGTCCGGCGTCGAATACCGGCTCGTCCCCGGGCAGCAGCCGGGCGCGGGCCCGTCAAGCCAATGACATCCACCCGACAGCAACGGCCCGACAGCGACGGTACTGAAGGCGCCGCGGACGCCGATTATCGCCTCCACCGCTGACCCGTGGGCCACGGCGGCCTCCGAGTCCCATTGGTTACGGCAGTACGGAGGCCAGCGAGTTCGGCAGTCCGGACTTGAGGTGGTTCCACTCGCCTTCGCTGATGTGGCCTTCAAGAGCTTCCAGAACGGTGTGCACGACGCGTTCGATGCCGCCGTCGACCGCGTAGGGAAAGTCATCCCGCACCCTTTGGAAAAACTCCTCGACGCTGAGTTTCACCGGCGTGGACGGTTTCCATCCGTCGTAGTAGACGCCTCGGATCAGGATGGGAAGCTGCGCGCCGAAGTGTGCCGTCCCCTCGACGGGGAGCCGGTCCCGAAGCCCGTGCAGGACGGCACGCAGCGCGGCGTACGACTGCTTCCGACGTTCCTTGGGCCACTCGTTGGATCTCTCCGGGCAGCCGCAGCCGGTATTCGAAGGAACCGGTCCGACGGGTGCTTCGGCGCAGGCCGATACAGCCCCCGCCGTCTGGGAGAGCCGCGGCCGGAAACTGCCTGCTCCTGGAGACCAGCTTGCCGGGCGTCTTCGCAGCGGGCGACATCCGCAGCGGCTCGGTGAAACGCGTGGCCTCAGCGGTGGGGGAGGGGGCGATGGCCGTCCAACTCGTCCACGAACACCTCGGCCATACGACCACTGCCGGTACGCGGTGAGGGGCCAGGGCTGGACTTGAAGCGCCCGGGGTGACGGGAACGCAGGGTTCCGGGGCGGCCGGGACGGGGGACCCCTGGCTCGATGATCGCAGGACTGGGCGGAATCCAGATGAGATGCGGGTCCCCGTACCGCACGCATGTGCTCGGCGTCGACCCCGCGACTGCGCTCGGAGGGCCACTGGCAGCAGGGGCTTTCGTCCCCGCAGGAGCAGGTGCGTCGCCCGCCCTCTTGCCAGGGTGGAAGCACCATCGCAGCGGAGTGCGGCCACCGAACGTCCGGACACGGCCGGGACTTCGTCCCCCGAGCCACCTGGGGTGAAACGCAATGACAACCGTGGCAGGCTCCGAACCGGGTACGGTGACCACGCGCGTGCCCGCCAGGCTCGACCGGCTGCCGTGGTCCCGCTTCCACTGGCGCATCGTGATCGGCCTCGGGACGGTATGGGTCCTGGACGGCCTCGAAGTGACCATCGTCGGGGCCGTCGCCTCCAGGATGACCGAGCCGGGCAGTGGGATCGACGTCACCAGCGCCGACATCGGGACCGGCGCTGCGATCTACGTGGCGGGGGCCTGTCTCGGCGCTCTGCTCTTCGGGCGTCTCACGGACCGGTTCGGGCGCAAGAAGCTGTTCATGGTCACCCTGGGCATTTACATTCTCGCCACCGTCGCGACGGCGTTCTCCATGGACGCCTGGTACTTCTTCCTCGCACGCTTCATCACAGGCATGGGCATCGGCGGCGAATACGCGGCCATCAACTCGGCCATCGACGAACTGATTCCCGCCCGAAACCGCGGCCAGGTGGACCTTGCCATCAACGGTAGCTACTGGGTTGGCGCCGCGATCGGCAGCCTGGCCGCACTGGCCTTCCTCAGCACGACGCTCTTCGAGGCCGATCTCGGCTGGCGGCTGGCGTTCGCCATTGGCGGCGTCCTCGGTTTCGCGATCATGCTGGTGCGCCGGTCCGTCCCGGAGAGTCCACGCTGGCTGTTCATTCACGGGCGCGAGGAGGAGGCGGAACGCATCGTCGACCGTATCGAGGCCGAAGTCCGGGAGGAGACGGGCCAAGAGCTGCCTGAACCGGGCGAGGCCATCACCATCCGGCAGCGTGACGATATCCCCTTCACCGAGATCGCCAGGGTGGCGCTGCATCGCTATCCGCGCCGGGCGGTCCTCGGGCTGGCGCTCTTCGTCGGCCAGGCTTTCCTGTACAACGCGATCGTCTTCGATCTCGGGACGCTTCTGAACGGCTTCTTCGGGATCGAATCGGGCGAGGTCCCGTACTTCATGGCCGTGTTCGCCGCCGCGAACTTCCTCGGTCCACTTCTTCTGGGCCGGCTCTTCGACACTGTCGGCAGGAAACCGATGATCACGGCCACCTACGTCGGTTCGGCGATCGTCGCCGCCCTCCTCGCCGGGCTGCTGCTGAGCGGCTCACTCACGGCCTGGTGGTTCTTCCTGCTGGTTTCCGTGACGTTCTTCATCGCCTCTGCGGGAGCGAGCTCGGCCTATCTCACGGTCAGCGAGGTCTTCCCCATGGAGACCCGCGCACTGTCCATCTCGCTCTTCTTCGCCGTCGGCACGGCCGTGGGCGGAATCACCGGGCCCATGCTGTTCGGGCAGTTCATCCACAGCGGCAACGCCGACCTGGTGGCCCTGGGGTTCTTCATCGGGGCCGGCGCGATGCTTCTCGGCGGCCTCGCCGAGATCGCCTTCGGTGTCCGCGCCGAGCAGCAGTCGCTCGAGAACATCGCCAGGCCCCTCACCGCGGAGGAGGCGGAGGCGGACTGGCGCAACGAGCCCTCGCCACAAGCGATACGCGACCGCGCCCGGTCACCGGAAGTCCGCCGAGCCGTACGGGAGCGGGAGCAGCGGATCGCCGACCGCAGTGCCCGGCGCAGGGAACACGACCGCGCCGGAGCGCGCAGGTACCGGCCCGGCCCCGGCTCCGGCAGTGCGTTTCCCTCGCCCGGCATGGTCGGCACCGCGTCCACGGCGAGCAGGTACGCAGCTGCGGCCGACCACGCCCTCGACGACGAGATCGAGCAGATGTCCCAAGCACTGGCCACGCGCGGCCCGACCCGCCGCAACGAACTCGAAAGGGCCGTCGGCGGGCGCACGTGGGGCCCCGGCCGCTTCGACAGGGCTCTGCGGCAAGCGGTACGTGAGTCGCGCGCGAAGAGCCTGCCCGACGACGCCTTCGCTGCGCCCGACCGGCCTGCCGAACCGGGCAGTGAGCGCAGGCAGTCCGACAACGACCGACACCAGAGAGGTGATGGATGATGGCCACTCCCGTTCGACGACACCGGAGCCCGGGAGCGATGGAGCGCCCGCTCGGTTGGACCCGCAACCCCCTGGCCGAGTTCGACGAGCTGATCAGCCAGATGGGCGGGTTGCTGGAGTCCACCGTCGGAACGCCGCAGGCGGCCGGCATGGCCCCATGGACGCCGTCCGCGGACGTGACGGAGGCGGACGACGCGTACTACGTCGAAATCGAACTCCCTGGGGTCAAGAGCAAGGACATCGACGTCGAGGTCAGCGGTCAGGACCTGATCGTCACCGGCGAGATCAAGGACCGCGAGCGCAAAGGCGTCTTGCGCCGGAACGCTCGCCGCACGGGCCGCTTCGAGTACCGGGTCGTGCTTCCGTCCGAAGTGAACACCGAAGGTGTCAAGGCCGACATGTCGGAGGGCGTCCTCACGGTCACCGTTCCCAAGGCAGACGTGGCGAAGCCCCGTCACGTCGAGATCACAGAGCGCACCGAATGAGCCCTGCACAGCCCGTCGGTGGCGGCCCCGGGCCCCAGGCCCGGGGCCGCCACCGACGGAGGAAGGAATGCGAGATGGTTGAGACAGGATTCACCCCGTTCAACACCATGGTGGACAAGGCCAACCGTCTTCTGAAGGAGATCGAGGAAGCCTTCGGATGGCCCAAGGAACGCCGGAACCAGTCGTACGCCGCCTTGCGCGCCGTCCTGCATGCCCTGCGGGACCGCTTGCCGGTCGACGAGGCCGTGCAGTTCGGTGCACAGCTCCCTACCCTGGTACGCGGTGTCTACTACGACGGCTGGAAGCCTTCGAAGACGCCCGTGAAGCTGGGCACCGAGGAGTTCCTCGAGCGCGTACAGGGTGACTTCCCTTATGCCATTGACGGTGGCACGGGCCGGCTGGTGCACACGGTCCTGGGCACGCTCAAGAACCACATCAGCCCGGGTGAGTGGGAGGACATCAAATCCAGCCTCCCCGGATCGCTGGCCGGAGTCCTGCCGTAGGAGTTCTGTTTGCCGCTAGCGGGCCGAGACTGGTGTCCGACGGCGCGGCGTGGGTGCGGGCGGCCTCGCCAGCCGCTGGTCACTGGTGGCCTGACTCCGAGCAGGAGATCGAAAACGGACCGGACCTGCTCCCAGTGGTGACTCTGCGAGTTTTTGAGGGTGGGGACAGACGATCTTGAACGTGTGAGTGAGGACCAGGTTGAGACCACCGATGTCTCCGGACATGCTGCCTCGGTCTCCTCGTCGGGTTCGCGGTCCAGAGGCGGGTGAGTGGCGAGCCTCTCGAGAACGGTCGATCTTCCGGAAGGGGTGGTTGCTCTCCTGCAGGCCCTTGGTGAGGGGCAGGTCCCAGGCCGGTGCGCCGGCGCCCGACTCAGGTCGTCCGGGTCCCCGCCGACTTCCGTCCCCGCCGTCGCAGGGCCCGCAGCAGGCGCAACGGAAACAGACCGACGAGCGGGGCACGACGGCCCAGGTCTTCCAGGTCCTCCCGGTCGAAAGCGCGAGCGTAGCGCTGGGCGTCCGCCTCGGACGGATACCGCTTGGCGCCTTCCGCGCCGCAGCCCCGCACGCAGCGCCAGCGCATCGTCTCGCCCTCGCCGTAGAAGCGGAAGCGATGCCCGAGTATCTGGCAGCGGAGCATGACACCTCCTCCTGACCGCGCCCTGAGGCCCCCGCGGGAACGCCCGGGTTCGCCGCTCGCGACCGATGGGGCCGTATAGAGCCATTCTTTGCTTGGTTGCTCCAGTGTGCGACCCCACCCCGTTTCGCATGCCGGTCGGCGCGACCAGAGGGGCGACTGCCACGACACGCTTCGGGCGACGGGACAGTGCCTGGCGCAGGATGAGCGGCGAGCGCCCTGAGGGCTGGGTGTTCTCCTACCCACCTGCTGGCGGGGGCCAGCGTGTCACGCCGCGCCGACGTTACCTCCGGGGCATCCTGTGGGCACTTGCGATCGTGGGGGTGGCCGGAGTGAAGGGTCCAACATGCGGGTGTCATCTCAGGGCGTCACGGTCGTAGCTCTCCTGGCGGATCCCGATGCGCCCACGGACATCGCGCAACGCATTGCCCGGATACTTCCTGCCCGGCTCGCCGACAAGTCGGGCCAGGGGCGACGGTTCGATGTCGAGGTGGTCAGCGAGCCATTCACCTCTGGGGCCGAGGACCTGCCCACCTTGATGCGCCGGATCATGGATCGCGGACGTGCAGAGAATTGGGACATCGTCATCGCCCTCACCGACCTTCCGCTGCTCTCACACGGGCGCAAGCTCGTTGTGGACCTGAGTCACGAACACGGCCTGGCGCTGCTGTCTCTGCCTCCGCTGGGGGCTTGAGGTTGCAGACGAGAGCTGGGCGGGTCGTGGAGGCAGCCGTGCTGGGCTTGGTAGGTCCGCAGGCCACACAGGCTGAAGGACCTGCGCCAAGTCCGCCGCTTCTGGCACCCTTTGCCGGTCGTCTCACGCCAATCCACCCGAGCCCGGTCGGTGAGGAGGAGACCGCCGATCTGCGATATGTCGTCAGCGGGCTGCGCGGTTACCTGAGAGTGCTCTTCGGCATGGTCCGCGCCAACCGTCCGTGGCGTTTGGTGCCAGGCCTGTCGAAAGCCCTGGCGGCCGCACTTGCCACGGGGGCCATCGCCACCCTGGACTCCACCGTCTGGAGTCTGGCCGGGGCCCTGAGCGCGCCGCGCCTCGTGATCGCCATGGTCGGGTCACTCGGGATCATGATCGGGTGGCTGATCGTAGACGGGGAGCTGTGGCACCGATCAACAGAGCTCTCGCGGGAGGCCAGGCAGAGGGCAAGGCTCTACAACGCCTCTACGGTCATGACCGTGGGTATCGGAGTGCTCGTCTGCTACGGGGGCTTGATCGTCATCAACTTGCTGTGGGCACTGTTCATCCTGAACGACCAAGTGTTCGCTGCCACGACACGAACCCCGCTGCACGCCACGGAATACCTGACGCTGTCATGGTTCGTCGCTTCGATTGCCACAGTGGGCGGTGCGCTGGGATCTGGCTTGGAGAGCGACGAAGCGATCCGGGCAGCGGCCTACTCGAAGCGCGAACAGGAACGTCGCACCATGCTCCAAAACGGCTACAGCGAAGAACCCTCGCAATGAACCGACTTGCGCAATTGGTTCCCGGACGCGGTGCGTTGGCATAGCCGCTGGCCGCAGGCCGGGAGTCCGGGCGACACGCGGCGGTCCTTTGGACCAGCCCGCGCCCACTGAACCAGGCCGCGTTCCGGATCCTCGGGTTCTTGGTCCAGAGGCGGCTTGTCGCCGTGAGACCAGTCCTACGGGGTGTGAGGGCGCCTGCGCAGTGGCAGGACACGGAGAGGCTGCCGCGTACCAGTCGTGGCTCGTCGGGCACGTCGGCGGACATGAGGCCGGGCTGAACGCGTAGACGGCGACGCCGGCCCTCCACTCCGCCCCTGACATCCGTCAGCATCTGATCGTCGCAGGTTGTTGAGCGCGGTCAACAACAGCTACCGTCGCCGCTTTCCTCCCTCTGACGACCTGCTTACCCGGTGCCGGGCTGAACGGGGGACGTCTGGCGTCGATGTGCCAGTCGCGCTCGACCGCCACATGGTAGGGCGTTACAACGGAACCTCGGGCCGAAAAGCCCTCAAGCCTACCCCAACCGGATTGAGACCGTGACAGATCTCCTGCCTGCCACTGCGGCGCACGCGGTGCGGATCGTGCTGGTCGCCGACCCCGGAGTGGCGGCGGAGGTCGCCCAGGAACTGGCCGATAAGCTGCCGCGGCTGCTGAGGCGGCGGGTCCGCGCGGACATCGATTGGCGGGTGACGGCGCGCACGGCGCCCCTGGTCGCGGACGAGCAACTGGACGTCTCCTCCGCGGTCGACGTCGTACGTCCCTTTCTCCCTGAGGGAGACTGGGACGCCGTAGTCTTCCTCACCGATCTGCCTCGACGAGCCGGCCTGAGCCCGGTCAGCGTCGAGGTGAGCCCGGCGGACCGGATCGCTCTGGTGTCCCTGCCCGCGCTCGGCTCCTGGCGGATGCGACGGCGCGCCAGGCATGTCGTCGCGGATGCCGTCGGCAGGCTCACCCGGGAGCGGGCCGATCTCGCTCCGGCGCCGGAGGAAGCCGGCCGGCTCAAAGCTTCGGGGACCAGCGAGGATGGCCTGGAACGCTTCATCGTGCCCGGCCTGCGCGGCCATCTGCGTCTCGTCACCGGCATGGTGCGGGCCAATCGGCCCTGGCGGCTCTTTGCCACCCTCTCCCGGGCACTGGCCGGTGTCTTCGCCACCGCCGCCTTCGGCCTGGTCAACACCTCGGCCTGGATCATCTCCTCGGGCATGGACGTGGGACGCCTGATCGGGGTCGCTGTTGCGTCGTTCCTCGCCCTCACGGCATGGATCATCATCGATCACGAGCTCTGGGAACGCCCTCACGATTCACTCTCCCGTCCCTTCTCCCGCCTCTACAACACAGTCACCTGCGTGACTATCACCCTCGGTGTGCTCTCCCTGTATCTGGTCCTGTTCCTCGTCCTCTTCGGTGTCACCATGCTCATCCTGAACCTTGCGGTCTTGGGCAAGGTTGTAGAGCAAGACGCAACAATGCACGACTACGCCGTGCTCGCCTGGTTCGTCAGCTCCATGGGCATGGTCGGGGGTGCGTTCGGATCCGGACTCGAAGACGACGGCACTGTCCGCAACGCCGCCTACGGCGAGCGTCAGCGCCAGCGGTGGCAGAACCTGCGAGAGAAGAAGAAGGTGCAGGAAGGGCAGCCGGGGGAGACGTAGAGCGCAGAGCCATGACGTTGCACCTCGCGCCCCGCCGTGGCCAGTTGGGCGTTCTTCTGCAGCCATACGGACGATGAAGCGGCTGGACGGGTTGCGCCGACACCCCCAGGTGGAGCCCTCTGCGTGGGGATCCGTACGTGTCGGTCCTGATCCGCCACAGGCCAGTCTCACCAGGCCACGGCCTCGCAGAACTCGCAGAAGTACCGGATCTCCGTCAACCCCCCGGGTCAGGTCGAAGGCGTACACCACCTCCGTGGACGCGACCGCCACTGTCCAGAAAGGCGCCGAGTGCCGTGGCGCGGCTCGGGTCCCGTGCGCATTCCTTCGGTCGTCGGCGGTTGGTCCGTGCGTCAGGGCACGCACCGCTCGCCGTCACGTGCCGACGACGTGCCGGAAGCAGCGGAAGCGTGTTGTGTTGTGTGTTCACGATGTCGAGCATTTCGTCCGGGCGCTTCCGCCTGCCGGATCAAATGGCGACTCCGCCTCTGGTACTGGACGGACGAAGGGAGATGTAGGCGGCGGAATATCCACTGAGCTGCACAAAAAGGCCGTAAAATGGTATGTGCCGTCACCCCGTGCACGTTTGACCAGAGCTCGAGATGAGGCCATGAATGCCGTTGCACAGGGCAACGCCTCTAGGTGACAGGGACTGTCATCGGGTGCCGCACTTGCCCTCCTGGCTCGTGCCAGCCGCACGGCACGCAACAGGCGCACAGGGAAGAGCCCCACCAACGGTGCCCGTCGCCCGAGGTCCTCGGCGTCCTCGTGGTCGAACGCCCGCGCATAACGCTCCGCGTCCTCGGCGCTCGGATACCGCTTTTGCCGTGCGCCCCGCAACCGCAACCGCAACCGCAACCGCAACCGCACTCGCAGCGCCGGCGCACGGTGGCGCCCTCGCTCTGGAAGCGGAACCGGTGTCCGACAAGACGGCAGCGCGGCACAGGGTGAGACGTTACGCCGGATACGGCAAGCGAGCCCGGTCCCTCGCCCGTACGGCGGATCGGCCGTGTCCCGAGGCGGAAGGGACGGCAGCATGACCACCACCTCCGGACTCCGTGCCATCACCACGAAGGTCCCCGGCCCGCCTCGACCGGCTGCGGTGGTCCCGGTTCCACTGGCGGATCGTCATCGGCCTCGGCACCGTATGGATTCTTCGTCGGCCGCGTTCGCTGCGGTCCGGCGAACTGCGGGCGGTGGGGCGGTCGCATGGATCTGAGCAGGAGCTGGTCGTTCGGCCGTTCCGGACGACCAAGAACACCTCGCGAGCTGGGAGGAACAATGCGGAACCGAACACTGAGCAAGATCGGCACACAGCTGTTGCGTTTGCGTCACGACTCGTCACACAGCTCACAGGACCGGGCGGCGCCGGCCGACTACGGCCTGGACCACAGGCAGGTCGCCGAATTCGTGGTCGGCACGCTGGACGCGGAGGCCGAGGCGGCGCTCGCCCATCAGGTGGCGCGGCTGCTGCCCTTCCACTGGACCTGGCCCACCCGGGTCGCGGAAGCGATGTCGCAGATCATGGACCACTTCGGTGATCAGCGTGAGCTGATGGCCTGGTTGGATCGGCACCCTGGTCGGCCACGGCTGGTGGCACGCCTGTACGTCTTCATGGGCCTCCTCGACTGGTACAGTGCGGCGCCCGCGGTCGTGACCGCGATGCGTGAGTACCGGGAGCGGACTCCGTATCCGCCGGGCCTGAAGCCCTACTTGGTGCCTGCCACCGATGACGCCACACTCGCGAGCATTGCTTTCAAGGTCGAGAAACTGCTCGGTGAGGAGCGAACCGAGGAGGCCGTCGAACTGGCCATGGCCACTGCGGCATGGCTGCAGCAGATCGCGCCGCGCGCGCAGGAACTCACCCCTGAGGTCGGCGACTTGGACGAGCTGATGGGGCAGGCGCGGCAGGACATCCGGGCGGCAGCAGCCGACATCTGAACACGACAGTCGAGGCGGCGGTAAACGGCATGACAGTGAAACTGAACGCGATGGCGTTTCGACCACGCAAAGAAGCTGACCGAAGAGGGCCGGATCGTCCTGGACGACCGGGACGAGTGGAGCGAGCACCGGCCTTCGGCAGCGGACGAGAATGCCTACCTCGAGGAGCACGGATTCAACGAGTACGCCCGGTGGTACTTGGGCATCGACGACGAGATGGGAGAGGAGACCAAGGGCCGGTACAAGTTCCCCTACGGCGACTTCGAGCGCGTCCACCGCTGCGGTGTGCTCGCTGCCGAGGTACGCGCCGGACAGCAGAAATACGCGGACATCCAAAACGCCACCGCGCACCTGCACGGACTGCTGGACGGCAGGCAGGCCGGGAACCGGTGACAGCGCCGAAAAGGGTGGGGTGCACCCTTACCCGGTCCCTGCTTACCCGGTCCCTGGTGACAGATCGTCCAGTGGCGCTAGGACTTGTGCGCCCGATCTACCTGCGACACGGACGGGCCTCGCTTCCTTGCACGGACGGCTGCAAAAACACTGCGCGAGTGCCTGGCGGCGCTCCTTTCATGCCTGTGCCCCTGCGACCCCGACACCAGTCGTGTCGGGGTCGTTGCCATGAAGCGTGAGGACTTGTCCGTGCGATCTCTGAGCAACGGGCTGCTCACCTCCGAGCGGCGCGGCACGTGGGTCTGCGACCGGGTCGAGCCCTCGGTCGGCCGCCATGGGGCCCATGCTCGCGACCTGGGGCTGAGCTGCCTGGGCGAGTGCGCCACCGGGAGGCTGACCACCGCGTTGGCCGAAGGGCGTCGGCAGGGGGCAGACGAAGGCCCCGACTGGTTCGGGGGATCCCCAGCCGGGGCCGATCGAGAGTGGGCGCCAAGGGCGGTCGCCTCGCGGCGGGGGCTCCATAAGGCTTCAGCCGAACGATCGTCCTCATGGGCAAAGGGTGAGGCCCGGGGACACAGTTCCCTTCACGCCCACATACGGATCAACCGTGAAGCACCCTCGAATGTTCCCTGGGAGCAGCTCATACCGGGACTCTTCGGATGCTCGTGTGAGCGGGGCCCGGGGATGGCGCCTGTCGCGCGGGTCCCCGCGCGATCAGGTAATCAGGAACGGTGAACAAGGACGCGAGCGACCCCTTCGTGCATGTCCGGGGTGCCAGTGAGAACAACCTGCGGAACATCGATGTCGACGTTCCGCGGGACGCGATGGTCGCCTTCACCGGCGTCTCCGGTTCGGGCAAGTCCTCGCTCGCGTTCGGCACGCTCTACGCGGAGGCCCAGCGGCGCTACTTCGAGTCCGTAGCACCGTACGCCCGAAGGCTGTTGCAACAGGTCGGCGCACCGCACGTGCAGGAAATCACCGGACTGCCACCCGCCGTGGCCCTGCAGCAGCGACGCGGGTCGCCCAGCTCACGCTCGACGGTCGGCACCATCACCACGCTGTCCAATCTGCTGCGCATCCTGTACTCCCGCGCCGGCACCTATCCGCCCCGGGCAGCACGGCTGGAAGCCGAGTCGTTCTCACCCAACACCGCGGCCGGCGCCTGCCCGGAGTGCCACGGACTGGGCGTCGTGCACGACGTTGCCGAGGACCTGCTCGTCCCGGACCCCTCGCTGAGCATCCGCGAGGGGGCGATCGCCGCCTGGCCGGGCGCCTGGCAGGGCGCCAACCTGCGCAGTGTCGTGAGCGGCCTGGGGATCGACATCGACCGACCGTGGCGCAGGCTCAGGAAGAAGGACCGGGACTGGCTGCTGTACACGGACGAGCAGCCCTCCGTGTACATCGAGCCGGAGGAGGACCGCGTCGACTACGGCTACCAGGGCAAGTTCTGGAGCGCCCGCAAGCACGTCAGGCACGTCCTCGCCGACTCCAAGAGCGAGAAGATGCGCGAACGGGCGCTCCGGTTCGTCAGGAGTGTGCCCTGCCCCGAGTGTCACGGCAGCGGACTGCGGCCCGAGGCGCTCGCCGTGACCTTCGCCGGACGTTCCATCGCCGAGATCAACGCGATGCCGCTCACCGAGGTCGTGGCGCTGCTGCGGCCCGTCGCGGGGCGGTCCAAGGCCGACGCCACCACGTCGACCGCCCGGTCCGGGGAGACGACCGAGGTCGCGGTCCGGATCTGCGGTGATCTGGTCGCGCGGGTCGACGTACTGCTCGACCTGGGCCTCGGATATCTCAGCCTCGGGCGCCGCTCGACGACCCTGTCGCCGGGCGAGGCGCAGCGCCTGCGGATCGCCACCCAGCTGCGCTCGGGGCTGTTCGGCGTCGTCTACGTCCTCGACGAACCCTCTGCGGGCCTGCACCCGGCTGACGCGGAACCGCTGCTGGACGTGCTGGACCGTCTCAAGGCGGCGGGCAACTCGCTGTTCGTCGTGGAGCACGACATGGACGTCGTACGGCGGGCGGACTGGGTGGTCGACATCGGCCCCGGCGCGGGCGAGGGCGGCGGACGCGTGCTGTACAGCGGCCCGGTCTCCGGTCTTGAGCGGGTCGGGGAGTCGGCCACGAGCCAGTACCTGTTCGGGCGCGCCCAGCCGCTCGATCACCGCCCGCGCACACCGCACGGCTGGCTGCACCTGCGCGGCGTCTCCCGCCACAATCTGCACGACGTGTCCGTCGACGTACCGCTCTGCGTACTGACGGCGGTGACGGGAGTTTCCGGTTCAGGAAAGTCGACGCTGGTGACGCAGGTGCTCGCCGAGGTCGTCCGCGGCCACCTCGGACTCGTACCCGAGGATCCCGACGAGGCGCAGCTGGAGGTCGACGTCCAGGACGCGTCGGGGGTCGAGTCGTTCGACCGGCTGGTCCGGGTCGACCAACGGCCCATCGGCCGGACTCCCCGGTCCAACCTGGCCACGTACACGGGGATGTTCGATGCGGTGCGCAAGCTGTACGCGGCGACGGACGAGGCCAGGGCGCGCGGCTACTCGGCCGGGCGGTTCTCCTTCAACGTGCCCGAAGGGCGGTGCGAGACCTGCCAGGGCGAAGGATTCGTCGCGGTGGAACTGCTGTTCCTTCCCGGCACCTACGCGCCGTGCCCGACCTGCCAGGGCGCCCGGTACAACGCCGAGACGCTGGAAGTCACCTACCGCGGCAAGAACATCGCGGAAGTGCTGGCGCTGTCCGTCGACGCCGCCGCCAAGTTCCTGTCCGCCGTCCCGGCCGCCTCCCGCAGTCTGGAGACGTTGCGCGAGGTGGGACTGGGGTACCTGCGGCTGGGCCAGCCCGCGACGGAACTCAGCGGTGGTGAGGCGCAACGCATCAAACTGGCCACCGAACTGCAGCGAGCCCGCCGCGGGCACGCGCTCTACCTGCTCGACGAGCCGACGGCGGGGCTGCACCCCTCGGACATCGCGCTGCTGCTGAGACAGCTGCACCGGCTCGTCGACGCCGGCAACACGGTCGTCCTCGTCGAGCACGACCTGGACACGATCACCACCGCAGACTGGGTCATCGACCTCGGGCCGGGCGGTGGCGACGCGGGCGGGCGGGTTGTCGCGGTGGGCCCGCCGGCCAAGGTGGCGAGGGCCCGCCGCAGCGCCACCGCCCCCTATCTCGCGGCCCGGCTCGCGCGCTCCTGACGAAGGCGCGAGGGGCTGAGCACCGGTCAGCCGGGTTCGGGGCGCAGGGTCGCGCGCGTCGGTAGAAGGGAGGCCGCCATGGTGGACGTCGTCGAACGCATCGCCATGGCGGTCCGCCCCCACAGCTACCACCCGATCATCGCGTACATCGGCGTCCTGCCCGCACACCGCGGCAACGGCTACATCGACGAGATCCTTGCCGAGGGCACCCGCATCCTGGCCGCCGAGGGCGTCGACCGGATCAGGGCATCCACGGACCTCGGCAACGTCCCCATGGCAAAAGCCTTCGACCGTGCCGGATACGTCAACTTCGAACGCTCCCTCAACCTGGTCTGGGACTGACCCCCTCTGCTGCGCCTGCGGATCTCTCCCCAAACGACCGTCGCCCCGCGCAGTTGACCTTCGCACCTGCCTCAGCCGCAGGAGCCGATGGTCTGGATACCGCCGGGACGGCCTGTATCGCGAGCACGAGCATCTGTCGGTGCCGCGGAATGGTGCAGCCATTGGCCCCTCGGCTGTCGCGGGGGAGTGCCCCGTTCTGCCGAAGCTCCGCACCGGCCTCCTCGCCGCAAGGCGGCCGGCCCTACTCGCTGGAGCCCGTGCTCACGCCACCCGACGCGACACGGCGCCAGCAGTTTCGAGCCCGGACCAGGTACGTCGCGGCGCAATACCGGCCACGACGGTGTGGGCAGTAGCTGCGCCATTCGGCCCCGGTTCGCTCGCGCGCCTCGCCGGACCGAGGTGTTGTTGACCGCATGCGTGCCGAGGTCCAGCGCATGTACGGCGTCGGGCCCTCAACCGGGGAAGGACATGACATGCACATATCTCGACCGATAGCGAGCCGTCGGTGTCATGCCGCGGCCCTCGCCGCGGTGGTGATCTGCTCGACGGCATTTACCGGACCGGTTCACGCTCCGGCCGGGGGCGCGCCGTCCCCTTCCGTGCCCGCCCCGCAGCTGGACTGGAAACCCTGCGTCCAGGGCAGTCCGTTCGACTGCGCGACCGCGAAGGTTCCGCTCGACTACGACGACGCAGGTGGCCGCACCATCGAACTCGCCGTCGTCAAACGGAAGGCCACCGGTTCCGGACAGCGCATCGGCACCTTGTTCTTCAATCCCGGCGGCCCCGGCGGCCCCGGAACAGTCCAGATGCCACAGAACTACGAGTCCTTCCCGCGCGAGGTGCGGGAGCGGTTCGACATCGTCAGCTGGGACCCCCGCGGCATCGGCAACAGCACCGCGGTGAACTGCTTCGCGAGTCCCGAGGAAGCCGCAGACTGGGCTGCGAGCAAAGCGGCAGGCTTTCCGGTGGGAGAGAAGGAGCGGGCGGCCTTCGCCGCCGCGTACGCGGAACTGGGCCGGCGCTGTGAGCAGCGTGACCCCGAACTCCTGCGCCATGTGTCGACCGCTGAGAACGCTCGCGACCTCGACCAGCTTCGCAAGGCGGTGGGTGAGCAGCAGCTCACCTACTACGGGATCTCTTACGGCACGTACCTGGGCGCGACCTACGCGAACCTCTTCCCCGGCAGGGTCCGCGCCATGGTCTTCGACGCCAACTGGGACCCGCGGGCCTGGACGAACAACGCCTCCGACGAGGCCGCCCAGACCACGTCGTTCCAGCGCCTGGGCTCCGGCCGCAGCGCCGCGGAGACCGTGAACCGGTTCCTCGCGTTGTGCGGATCCACGACGACCGCCCGCTGCGCGTTCTCCGCCGGCAACCCGAAGGCGACCCAGGACAAGTACGACCAGCTGCTGCAGCGGCTCCGAAAGGAACCCGTGGGCCCGTGGACCTACGCCGGCACAGTGGCTGACGTGGTGCACAGCCTCTACGACGTCCAGCTCGGGGGGACGGAACTCGCCGGCAGGCTGCAGGACCTGTGGCAGGGCCGCGTCCCGGAGCCGTCCCCCCTCCCGCCCCCGCCACCGGTCCCCAACCCGAACCCGTACCTGGGCGAGGAACAGAGCACCGCGGTCTTCTGCGGCGATAGCCCCAACCCGCGGGACCCTGGTGTGTACGGCACCCTCGCTGAGGCCGCGGCCGCCCGTGCGGGGGACGCCGGACGCTACTGGATTTGGGCCTCCGCGGGCTGTGCCTCGTGGCCGGCGGTCGCCGAGGACCGCTACCGCGGCCCGTGGAACAAGGCAACGGCGAACCCCATCCTGGTGGTCGGGAACACCTACGACCCCTCCACGCCCCTGTCGGCTGCGCAGGCCATGGCGAAGGAGCTGGCCAACGCCCGCCTGCTGACCCACGATGCAGTCGGGCACACGGCACTGTTCAACCCCAGCAGCTGCGTCAACGCTTATGCAAGCCGCTACCTCATCGACGGCGCCCTTCCGCCGACCGGAGCAATGTGCCGCCAGGACGCGCCTCCCTTCGCCGCGCCCAAGCCGCGCGGCAGTGTGGACACCGGTGGGGGCGGGTTGGCCATCGCTGCGCAGTAGGGCGACACGCGGCCTGGCCGAACGGGGCGGGGCCGATTCCTGAGCAGCCGTTTCGCGAGGGCCGCTGGTGGCCATGAACTCGCTCTGGCGTCCGTCGGGATGTGCAGGATGCCAGGAGCGGCGTCGAAGGCGGCCCACCTAGAGTCGGAAGCCATCAGTTGGGTTGACGACATCTAAGGCGGGCGGCCCAGCGTGAGGTCTCTCTGCCGGAGCGGAATTCGCGTGGACAAGCCTCTGGCTGTGTGACCCGCTCGATCCCGCCGTGCGGTCGACGCTTTTCCCCCGGCCGGGTCGGATGGGCGGGTCAGCGCAGTCCGGCGAAGAGATCGTTCTCGGGTACGGCCGCGCCGGTGGCGTCCTGGACACGTACGAAGGTCTCCATGCCCATCAACTCGCCGAACCTCTCCTTGCCCATCTTGAGGAAGAAGATGTTCTCGCCCTGACTGGCGTGCGCGGCCAACGCGTCGAACTTCTGACCGCTGAACGCGGTGGCATCCACCCACGTGGTGATCTCATCGTCGGGGAGGCCGATCTCGGCCATCGCGGCGGCTTCGGCGGGATCCGGCTCCGGCATGTCCTCATGAAACTCGCGCATGATCTCGCCGAAGCGCTGCATCATCGAACGGGGCATGGTGGTCCAGTACACCTTCGGTGTCAGCGCGGTCATCTCCAGCGCCGCCATGGTGATGCGGTGGGCCTGGATGTGGTCGGGGTGTCCGTAGAAGCCGTTCTCGTCGTAGGTGACGACCACATCAGGTCGGTAGTGCTGCATGAGTTTTGCGAGTCGGGCCGCACCTTCCTGCACGGGGGTCTGCCAGAAGGATCCGGGGGCGTCGTTGCTCGGCCAGCCCGTCATCCCGGAGTCGGCATAATCCAGCATCTCCAGATCGCTGATCTTCAGGACGTCACAGCTCATCTCGAGTTCTTGACGGCGCATCAAGGCGACCGCCGCCGGATCGTGCCCGGGATCGCCCGGCTTGACGCCCCCCGGTCCGTCACCACAACCGCCGTCGGTACAGGTCACGAGAACGGTGCGGATGCCTTCCGCCGCGTATCGAGCGAGGACCCCTCCGGTTCCAGTGGCCTCGTCGTCGGGGTGAGCGTGTACTGCCATGAGCGTCAAGGGCCGGTCAGTCATGAAAAGGTCCTCCTGCAGAAGTACGACTTGGTCCGAGTACGCGGCGGGCGGACCGCGACCCTGGGCCCGGATCCTGGGGGGCGGACGACCTTGTGGTCTCCGTGTTCCCCGCCCGTACGGAGCCGGTCCCTCGATCGATGCAACCGTGCCGGCCGTACCGGATGTTCCCGCTGTGGCCGCTTGGCCTTCCAGTGATGCCCTGCAGCGGCGAACCTGGCATGAAGAGGAACCGGCAGATCACGTGGCGGGGCATAGCCACGGTCGTGGTTGAGACCGCCCGACGTCGACCGAGCTCGCGATGCAGTAGGTGAGTTTCGCCGGCCACTCCGCCGGGGCCTACCCCGAAGGAGGAACACCTCGGCTGTAGTCCGTTCGGATGGACGTCACCCGTCGGGCGCCTAGGAAGTTGGGGCACCAGACTCCGGTCCGGATCTTGTAGACCATCCCGTTGATGACCTGTCGGTCCAGCACTCGCGGTCGCCCCGTTGCCGCACGCGGTAGGAGCGGAGCGGGTAACTCGCACTCCAGGTCGGTGAGTTCATGACGGCGTATCACCCGACCATGATCCACCAACCTGATGATCTGTGAAGAGGGACCCTAGTGCCAGCGGCCAGAGACAGCCAAGCGCCCTCGGAGTCGTACGTGCTGGAGTCATTGGGCGGCAGGCGAGGCCATCACCCTTGGGTATCGACGAGATCATGGGCGTCGCCGGGGCGAGACTGGCCAGTGGCGTGGCCGCTCTGCAGGTGGCGCCCGCCGCGACCGGCGCAGTCCTGCCCGGCAGGGAAAGGGGGAGCGTGCCCATGGGGTTGAGCGCAGCCGCCTGCCCACCGCCGTTTCGGCTGCTCCTGGAGCGCACCGTCTTCGGGTGTGTGGGATGCCCAGCAGCATGAGGTCAGGAAAGGCCGGCGGCCCGGCTGTCGAGGGCGGCGGCGTCATTGGCGTGATTGCGCGATCGCCGGGCGGCTGTGGCGGCCTGGTGAGCGTTGGTCTGTGCCGCGCCCTGCCGCACGCGTGGCCTGATCGGCGAGCCGCTTGGCACGCGCCGCAGTTGCCTGCGCCTCCTGCTCTTGGACCCGGCTTCGTCGGCCCAGCGCCCAGCGTCAGCGGCAGAGGCCGCCGTAGCTGCCGCGTTGGCACCCGCGCCGGCGGCGGACTGCAGCTGGGCAGGGGCCACGGCACGGGAAACTCCACGTTCCCAGCGTCCTGCGAAGGAGGACGCGACGCCCGTCGACGTCCGACCCACAGCGGCAAACGTCAAGCCCTAGCCGGAGGCCCGGCCCGCGGCTCGGGGGAGGTGCATGTGCCGGCGGCGACGGGCGGGCGCGGGCCGTCCCGGCGTGGGCGAGGCGGCTGTGGTGCGGGACTCCGAGACCCGGCACGCAACCCCGCTCGGCCTGCCGCTCGACGCCACCGGGGACGACGTGCGGCTTCACCACGCTTGTGATGCGCTTGATGGAGTGGACAACCCGAGGTACTACCTGTGCCCGCCCCTTAGCGGGCCTTTCCCCACAGGCGGTCTCGCGCATGAGCGAAGGCGGGCTGTGACAAGGAGGAGCCATGTCCGACACGACGAAATCGGCAAGGCACCTGAGCGGCCTGCGGAACGCTCGCTACGGCGAGGTCCTTCTCATCTCGCCGAGCGAGGACGGTCGTCTCAAGGCAGCCGTCTACACCACCTTCGGTCTCAACGACTGTCCGCCGGAACGATGGAACGCGCTCGATCCCCGTGCGCTGGCCGAGCAGTTCAAGGTGCCGATGGTGTTCCTGAACGGACCCCGCTTCTGGACGATCGACGAGGTCACGGCATTCGAGTGGGGGGACACCGCGATGTTCGACGGCCTGGAGGCCCGCTGGGTGGCCGAAGTCCACATCCCCGCCGAGATCGACCTCACCGGGGCGACGGCCAAGAAGTTCTACGTCGACTCCACGGTGAAACGGGACACCGAGTACGTCCTGTCCAGCGGCAAACCGGTGCACGCGCTGCTCGCCCCGGGCGACCGCACATATGTCCTGCAGGCGTACTCCTACACCGTGGACGACAGCCAGACGATGGCCTCCCTGGCCACGCTCGGCCAGCGGCTGCGACTCCCGCAAGGCTGGCAGTATCGGGTTCATACCCCCCAAGACGACCTTGTCGTGCGGACTGTTGCGGGAGATGCCCACGTCGTGCAGGACGAATTGGAGAACACCTACATGCTCCTCACCCACTGAGCCGTGGCCCGGATGGCCCGGCGGCAGGCGCTGCGATCTTTGAGGTCAGGCGCGCAGGCGGGCAGTGGGGCCGCAGGTCAGCGCATGCGTCCCCGGGCTTGACTGAAAGGTCAGATTCGGTGGGTGTGGGGTCGTTGCTGTTCGCGCGTGGTGGGCTCGTGGTAGTCGGGGTGATTAAGTGTTCAGCCTGTTTGAACTCATTCGGGATTGCTGACGGAGCGGGGCCAGTGTGGGTGGGTGCCTGAGGCGTGGGTGGATGAGTTTGTGCTGGCGTTGGCGGCGCGGGGGCGACGGATCGGTGGGTGGCTCAGCAGGACGTATGGCTGTGGGAGTTGCTGGCGTTTGCGAGGTGCGCGGTGTGGGGCCTCGGGATGTGGATGGGTGGCTGGCGGGGGCGCGGCAGCGGCGGGTGGGCGCGGGCACTGCGGCGTTGATGACGCACTTTCGTCTTGCCTGCCTGGGTTCCCTGTGTCACCCGGGTGCCGGTCTACGGACGGACGAATTGCTGGCGCCGAGTTTCGCGCTCGATGCCGCGAGCAGCTGAGCATCGGCTTCGTGTAGGTCTGCGCCGCGGCGAGTCCGTTGGCTCAGGTAGTGTCTCAGGCCGACCTGCCGTGGGAAGACAGCGCGAGACCCCGGGCCGTGGGGCCCGGGGCCTGTGTGCACTTCGTTGACCGCTCTGTTCAACGATCCGCCGGGGGCATTGTTACGCCCAGTCGAGTCCCAGCTCCGAGAGGCCGTCCACGCTGCGGCTCGGTGAGGTTGTCCAGTCGTTGCTTCTGGTTGTCGACCAGACACTCAGGGCGAGTTCGTGTTCTTCGCTGTCTGCAACGGTCGTCTCGCGGTGCGGTCGCCGCACGGCTGCGGCCCCCCGTGCCATGTGCTGGGTGAGGCTTGCAGTCCTTGTTGGAAGGCTGGTGACGGTTTCCCGGGCATCTTCCCTGCCCTCGTACCAGATGCGTCCTGGATGGAGGGCTGGCCTGTCGTCGGCTCTCGTGACCGCGGCGGCCGGCGGGGGTGCTCCGGGTGGGGATATGGGGTCGCCCGTTTGCGTCGCTTGGTCCTGCTAGCGGTCGGGTATGGCCTGCACATGCTCTCCTTGCCCGACTTCACCCCTGTCCTGCGCGACCGTTTTACGGTCGACGGCTACCTGCCGCTGCCCGGCCTGGTGCCGCCCGACGCGTTGCAGGTCCTCGATGGCGAAGTCCGCAGGCTGGAGAAACTCGCTGTGCGGCGGGACTTCGCCATGGAGTGCATGGACGATTCACCCCGTCACATGACCACGCTGGGCGGCCACGTCATCGCCCAGGAATCCCCACTGAAACACCCGGGGGTACGCCGCACGGTTCTCAACCTCGCCTACACCACACCGGACCGGCAGCAGCCCACCACACCCTCGGCATCCGAGCTGTACTGAGGCCGCCGTTGTGATCCCGGCACCTGGCATGCCGCGAACCTGGTCCGGAGTTGGGGCGGGCGGGACTGTAAATCGTTCGGTGTAACTCCCGATCATGGAAGATGCATCGATGACCAGTGAGAACGTGACCGAGCACGAGGCTGTCGAGTCGGCTGCGGCTGTGTCGGCGAAGGCCGTGGACGACCGGTTGATCGACGAGTTGGTGAGCCGTGCCCAGGCCGAGGGCCTGCAGCTGACGGGTGAGGGCGGGCTGCTGCAGCAGTTGACGAAGCGGTTGCTGGAGTCCGCCCTTGAGGGTGAAATCACCGATCACCTCGGCTATGACAAGCACGATCCGGCGGGCAAGGACGGCGGCAACTCCCGCAACGGCAAACGTTCCAAGACCGTGTTGACCGACGTGGGACCGGTGGAGATAACCGTGCCTCGTGACCGGGACGGCTCCTTCGAACCGAAGATCGTCAAGAAGCGGCAGAAGCGCCTGACCGGCGTCGACGAGATGGTCATCTCGCTGTCCGCGAAGGGCCTGACGACAGGCGAAGTCCAGGCCCACCTGGCGGAGGTCTACGGGGCCGAGGTGTCCCGGCAGACCATCTCCACCATCACCGACAAGGTCCTCGAGGGCATGGCTGAGTGGCAGAACCGCCCTCTCGACGTCGTCTATCCGGTGGTCTTCATCGACGCCATCCACGTGAAGATCCGTGACGGTGCGGTCGCCAACCGGCCCATCTACGTGGCCCTGGCGGTCACTGTCGAGGGCCGGCGGGAGATCCTGGGCCTGTGGGCCGGGGACGGCGGTGAGGGTGCCAAGCACTGGCTGCACATCCTCACCGAGATCAAGAACCGTGGCGTCAACGACGTGCTGATGTTGGTCTGCGACTGTGAGGATGATCGTGCTCCGCACGGGGTCGCGGCTTGACTCGGTCTGCGACTGACCAAGGTGTCCTGAGCGCCGATCTGTCGGCCCGGTCCCGTGCGGGGCTTGCTGCCGCCGGCCCGGTGGGCGTGTCCCGATAGGGGCCTCGCGACAGGCACCCTCACAGTCCTGACCGCCCGACCGGTCCGGTGGCGGCCATCCGCCCGCGAACCAATCGAGACAGGCACATGACCATCCTCAGCATGCCTCACCACAGCGACACGCCGCAGCAGCCGCCCGCCGACTCCGCCACCGCTGTGCTCGGCGTGGACACTCACAAGGACGTGCACGTCGCCGCTGTCGTGAGCGTTCTCGGTGCCCTGCTAGGCACCCAGTCATTCCCCGCCACGGCATCCGGATACAAGCAACTCGTCGAATGGGCACGTTCGTTGGGAGTCGTCGAGAAGGCTGGCGTGGAAGGAACCGGCTCCTACGGCGCCGGACTGGCCCGGCACCTGGCCGCCGAAGGCATTGAAGTCACCGAGGTCAACCGGCCCGACCGGGCGGCCCGGCGCCGCTCGGGCAAGACCGACGCGGTCGATGCCGAGGCCGCCGCCCGGGCCGTGCTGGGCGGACGGGCCACCGGGGCTCCGAAGAGCAAAGACGGCCCGGTGGAGGAACTGCGCGTCCTGAAGGTCGTCAAAGACTCCGCAGTCCGCAACCGCACCCAAGCCATAAACCAGCTCAAAGCCCTCCTGGTCAGCGCACCGGCCCAGCTGCGCGAGTCCCTCACCGGGCTTTCGAACCCGGCGCTGTTCAAGGCGTGCGCTGCCCTGGACCCGCAGACGAGCGCAGTGAACCAGGCCCTGAGCCTGCTGGCCCACCGCATCAAGCAGCTCTCCGCCGAGGCCACCTCGCTCACCCGTCGGATCGCGGCGATCATCCAGGCCCACAACCCGCAGTTGCTCGAACTCACCGGTGTCGGCCCGGACAGCGCGGCCATCCTGCTCATAGCCGCCGGCGACAACCACGACCGCCTCCGCGATGAGGCGTCCTTCGCCGCTCTGTGCGGTGTCAGCCCGGTCGAACGCTCCTCCGGCAAGAGCCAACGCCGACGGCTCAACCGCGGCGGGAACCGTCAGGCCAACGCCGCCCTCTACCGCATCGCGCTCTCCCGTCTGCGCTGGGAGGAACGCTCCCGCGCCTACCTCCTGCGGCGCACTGCAGAGGGCAAGACGAAGCGGGAGGTCATCCGCTGCCTGAAGCGGTACATCGCCCGCGAGATCCACCGAGTTATCGCCTCCGCTCCCCTACCTGTTCCCGACAGCCTCGCGGCTTGACATCCATAGGGGCATCGGGCTCAAGGGCCTGCCCGAGGCGGTCGAGACGGTCTGGCCCCGCACGATCGTGCAGACCTGTGTGGTGCACCTGCTGCGGAACTCCTTCCGCTATGCCGCCCGCCAGGACTGGGACAAGATCGCGCGTCTCCTCAAGCCCGTCTATACCGCACCGACCGAGGAGGCCGCCCTGGACCGGTTCGCCGAGTTCGCCGACGCCTGGGGCAGGAAGTATCCGGCGATCGTGAAACTGTGGGAAAACGCCTGGGAGGAGTTCACCCCGTTCCTACGGTTCGACACCGAGATCCGTCGCATCGTCTGCACGACCAATGCGATCGAGTCGGTCAACGCCCGCATCCGCCGAGCGGTCAAGGCCCGCGGCCACTTCCCGAACGAGCAGGCCGCGCTGAAGTGCGTCTACATGGCGATCATGTCTCTCGATCCCACCGGCAAGGGCCAGGCCCGCTGGACCATGCGCTGGAAGACCGCGCTGAACGCCTTCGACATCACCTTCGACGGCCGCCTCTCCGCAGCCCGTCAGTAACCTCAACTAACCCAGTTACACCGCTCATTTGACAGACCCGGGCGGGCGGCCATGGCCTCGCCATTCGGGTGCCCGGGTGCTACGTGCTGGTCAGGATGACGGGGAAACGGGGCCGGAGGGGCCGTCGGGGATGTAGTGCCGGTAGCCGGTGAGGGGGCGTCTCGGTGCGGGTGAGACCTCGTCGATGTGGGAGGCACCTGGGACCAGTCGGGCAGCCCACCCGCAACGTCCCTTTCGGCTCCGCCTAGCCGGCCGCAGGAAGGGCAAGCGGCCGGGGAAGCTGCGCACCCGGGGCGGGCTGGTCCAACGATCCCCTGAACGAATCGTCACGCGCCGTCGTTGCCGAGGTCGGTGAGGGCAGTGTGTCGGTCGGGGGTGAGGTTGGCCGTCGCCGCTCTCGAGCCTGGTCGCCGGGGCCTGGTGTCAGGGTGTTAGCAGTGTCAGGAGAAGAATGCTGAGCGGAGCTTCAGGCGTTCGGATGCTTGTGCTCCGGGCTGGAGGGTGAAGGATTCGCCGTCGCACTCGGCTCCGGTGAAGACGGTGACGGTGGCGTCGGTCAGGTTGCTTGGTGAGTGAGCGGGGGTCGAGGTGTCTTCGTCGGCGGCTTCGGGCAGGGTGTGGCAGACCTGGCTGGCCGGATCGACCAGCCTGGAGGTTTGGATGCTGCCGTCCGGGCCCGTGTAGGAGTACACGAAGTCGCCGACGGCCGCGTATGCGGAGGTGGACAGCGTGAGGGTGAGCGCGAGGGCGCCGATGGCAGCCACGGCCGTGTGACGAAGACGCATCAGAAGACTCCCGGAAGGTTGTGCGGAGTTGGGCTCGTCCAACTGTCGCGGCTCGTTGCGTGAGGAGTGCCGGATGTGACCCGTGTGCCGTAAGACGAATCGTTCTTGCGTACACCCATCGGAGCGATTGGAGGCAGCCGTGACCCCGCGATCAGTGTGTCCGGGCTGTACTGGTCGTTCGCATAGGCTTCGCGGCGGGCCGCGCTCCACGGAGTCTGCTCGGAGTCGCAGAAAACCGGTGCCCGAAGCGTTTCCCCGTCGGATTCAGGGTTGCCGCCTCGCTCCCGCCGATCATTCGCCGGCCCCGGTAGGTGTGCCCTCGACAGCAATCCGCTGCACCACTTCGTCTAGCTGACCTGCGATGATCATCCTTCGGCGCTCCAGCAAATTCCTGTAGGCGATCAGAGGTACGGGCTCGCCACTGGATGCCGCCTGCGTCAGCGCGAAGCGGGCATCGACCTCCAAGGCCAGGTAGGCCCTGCGGCGGGCGTGAGCTGCTTGCTGATGCACTTCCGGCTTCAGGAAGGCGATAGCAGCTCCAAGCCCTGCGCTGACGAGCGCCAGTACGGCAGCAGGGATACGGGCATCTGCTGAAGAGAGCCCAGCTGCGCCCGAGATACCCGCCAACACGGCAGCCGGCAGTCCAAGCGCGGCGTGGGTGGACCGCCAGAACTGCCGACGGAAGCGGTTCTTCCGGGCTTGTTCTTCGCACTCGGCCCGAAGGTCAGCTACCTGACTCCCCACGATGTCATCTGCCATGGAGCGAGCCTGTCACCTGGTGCTCTCGTTGGGATGGAGTATCCCCGTTCTGATCCCTCGCCCTGGTCCTCTTGCTCGAGGCACCACCGGCCCACAGGACGGCGGCCTCCTCGAGTTCAGCGCCGGCTGCGAGGGACACCCCACGAGGCCCGCCCCGGGCAAGCCCGCTTGCGGTGGTGTCTGAAGACTGGCTCAGGGCGCCGGGGCGGCGGCCGAGACCACGACCACCGCCCATGCCGGTAGGTCCGGCCCCGTGCCGACGCGAGCGCTGCGAGGAGGAAGCGGTCGGGACCGCGAAGGGTCGGCAGCTGGCGCAGCACGAGGCGTGTGTCTTGAGTTCCCACGTCCGCCCGTTGCGTACACCGACAGTTCGTCGTTGGGGACGGGGCCGAGATCGGCGCGTCAGACCGCCTCGGGCGGTCGGCGTAGCACCGAGCCGTGTCCATCCGATTCCGCGCCTACTGCGCGGCGTGAACCCGACCATGGTCTTCGCCTCTACGGACGATCTGCGGAACAGATCTGGGCCGTGGGCGACTTGATCTCGTGCCTACCGCTGGTCTAGTTGGCGGGGCACTTATCGAAACAGACTGAGCCGCCTCATACGTCAGTCAGAGGTGACGTGAGCGTTTGTCGCCGTGGGGACATCGACTGCTGTCGAGGATGAAGACGGCAGCCGTTTGGCGCCTGTTTCACGTGGCGGCTGGTGAGTGTTCGCGTTTCTCGGTGAATGTGCTGTGCCGGCCTTGCCCACTGCCTGGAGGAGGTTGGCAAGGGTGAGGGCCGTCCCCAGCCCGGCGGCTAGTACGCGACGCCCACTGCCTGCTTGAGGGTCGAGGCGTCGTCCGTCATGCGCAGCATCGCGTGGGCCACGTCCGCCCGGCCGATCGCGTTGCCGCCGCGGAGGTTGGCGCCGAGCGCGGTCCGGTAGCGGCCGGTCATGGGCTTGTTGGTGAGCTTGGGCGGCCGTACGACCGTCCACTCGGTGGTGCTGCGGCGGATTTCGTCTTCCATCGCCGTCAGGTCCGCGTACACGTCGCGGTACACGCGCGAGATCAGAGGGGTCACCGCGCGCAGCAGGAGCGTTTCGTCGGGCGGCACCGGGCCGATGGGAGCCGCGCTCACCGCCAGGAAGCGGCGCACCCCCTCTGCCTCCAGTGCCCGCAGGATCGTCCGGGTGCATGTGGTGGCGACGCCTGCGTGTTTGATGGCGCGCGCGCCCACGCCTGAGAGCACCGCGTCGCGGCCCGCCACGGCCGGCCGCAGGGCCTCCGGGTCCTTCAGCCCGGCGGTGACGACCTGCAGGGCCGGGTCGTCGACGGTGAGTCGAGCGGGGTCGCGGACCACTGCGGTCACTTGATGGCCCGATGCCAGCGCTTGCCGGACGATCTCGTGCCCGACGCCCCCGGTCGCTCCGAAAACGGTCAGCTTCATTGCTACGCCCCCTTGGTGGGTGAGTATTCACTTACCGCTATGGTGAGTGTTCACCCACCCCTTCGTCAAGCCCTTCCGGAGCGCACACGTGAAACCTGCACGGGCCCGCATCCTCGACGCCGCAGACCAGCTCATGCGCACCATCGGGCTCGCCCGTGCCACAACCAAGGAGATCGCCCGGGAAGCCGGCTGCTCCGAGGCCGCGCTCTACAAGCACTTCGCGAGCAAGGAGGACCTGTTCCTCCACGTCCTCCAGGAACGCCTCCCGAAGCTCGGTCCGCTGCTTGTCGAGCTGACCGACGAACCCGCCGGCCACGTCGTCGAGGAGAACCTCGTCACGGTCGTCCGGCAGGCCGCCAGCTTCTACGAGTCCACCTTCGCGATCGGCGCCTCCCTCTTCGCCGAGCCCGCGCTGCTGCGCCGCCATGCCGAGGGCGTACACGCGCTGGGCAGTGGTCCGCACCACCCGATCGACGCGCTCTCCCGCTATCTGCGCGCGGAGCGTGAGGCCGGCCGGATCGCGCCGGGCTCGGACACCGACGCGGCTGCGGCGCTGCTGATGGGCGCCTGTCTGCAGCGCGCGTTTCTCAAGGCGTTCCCGGGCAGCGAGCCGGTCCGTCCCCTCGACGAGTTCGCAACGGCCGTGGCCCGCACGGTCTTCGCGGGCCTGCGCCCGCAGCCGGCCGGCTGACTTCGTCCTCTTCGCGGCCGGTCTGCGCGACCCCTGGTGGCCGTCGGACGTCTTCCAGCGCGATGCGGAGGGTTCGTTGCGCTGTGCGCCCCCGCTGCCCTGCAGGACCGACACCAGGTGGACGCCGCTAATGGCCTCGGGCGCCTCCTTGGCGAGGCCGATCTCCTGGTAGACGGCGCTGCTGGCGCCGTCCCGACGGCCGCAGGGTAGGCGTGTCATGGTTCCGCGGTTGTCTCCGTCCGGGCGGCGGGTTGCAGTGCTGCTGTGCAGCCTGCGGCATTCGTGTGGGTGTTACCAGGCGGGGCGGGGGTCGGTGCGTTCGGCCGAGTAGTTGGTTGGGATGGTCGACTCCGCGCGCCACAACAGTCCCGGGTCGGGCGGGTATTCATGGGTAGCAGGTTCCGGAGGGTGCAGGCGTCTGTGGCCGGGGAGCGGGACCTCGCTCAGAACGCCGGCCTGCATCATCCACAGTCCGAAGCAGTCGTCCTCCTCGTCGTGGATCAGCACCTGCACGCTTCCCGGGTTCGGCCAGGCCAGGGTCTCCAGGTGCCGAAGCAGCCCTTCCCGTGGGCGCATCCGGTCGAATTCGATCATCCATCCCCCCACGAATGTGTCGAGCGGCGTGAAGTGGCCCTGCCAGGTGCGTGAGGGATCCGGTCGGGTCAGTGGGTCCATCACTTCGTCCGCGTACGGAGCCAACACGATGACCTGCGCGATTCTGCTCATGCTCGCACTACAGCGCAGCCCGGGGGCTGTCGGCAATCGCATTCCCGCGGGAACGGTGCAGACCGCCATCACCACACTCACGCGACGGCTGCCGTACCTGGACCTCGCCGTACCGATCCACGCCGTCACTCGCCAGTACAGCAACACCGGCAACCGTCAGAGTCAACTCCGGCCCGCAGGACCCTCTTAGCAGCCTGTACGACGTTCCTGACCGAACCCGGCTCGCGCTACGGATCAGAGAAGCTCTTTCAAGGCGCGGGGGTGGCTTCCCGTACGGCTGTGTGGACGGCGCGGGCCAGGCGGGCTCCCCACGGGGAACGCGGCCCGGCGAAGGCGTGGACCTCGTCGCCGGGCTGCGGGGCCCGGGCGGCGACGCACACAGCGTCCGTCGGGGTGCCGGAACAGTCGTGGCCCAGGTCGAGCAACGCCTGCACCTTTGCCTCGGTTGCGGTGGCCACGGCATTGACCAGCGCTGCGTCGGACAGCGCCACGGGTAGGACGGTGACGATGTTGATCGTCCCCGGCCCCGCCGGTGTCCTCGCGCCGTCGTCCGGCGAGGCGGCCCAGCCCCGCACCGAGATGCCGGAGGTCGCAACGGCCTCGACGCCACCGTCCCGTGCGAGGCCCGGACGGGAGACGTCTGCGGCGGTCATCAGCCCGACACCCGTGCCCTGCAGTCCTGCGGCACGGGCAAGGTCGGCGAGGTGTCGGTCCGGATCTGTCCGCTGATAGCCGTGCGCGACCTGGGCGTTGAGGATCCAGTTCCGCTCCCCGATGCCCCCGCCGAGGACCGCGCTGCTGATCATCCGCCACCCCTGACCTGCTCGCCACAGCACGGCGTGGAGTTCCCGGCCGTCCTCGAATCGAGTCAGCCGCTGAACGGGCAGCAGGGCGACGACTGTACGGGCGGGCGGAACGACGGCGGTCACCGGGCGAAACTCCTCGCAGATCGGGATCCCGCTGATCGTACGTTTCCTCCGACCTCTTCTCCTCACACGGTGGCGCGGGCTGACACCCGTTGAGCCCTGCCGTTCAGCGGAACCGAGCCCTGCTCAGCCTGCGCTGGAGGGTTCCGTCCAACTCAAATGGGCGCAGGCGGCAAGCCGCACGTCTCCGACCGGCCGACACTGGTGCCACGTCGCGGCCAATCGTGGTTCCGAAGGGTCGGCCTGGTTGAGAACGTCATCCCGCGTGCTCCCACGTACGCCGAAGTTGCTGCTTCGTGGCGGCCGCGGTCTCGGCCTGTTGCCGGTACGGAGAGTCGTATGGCCGTCTTCCTCGTCGAGTAGGGGGGACTTCGTCAGTGCTGTGGTGGCAGGGTGCGCAGCCCGTTGATGAGCAGGCGCAGGCCGAACTCGAAGTGGGCGGTGAAGTCTGTGCTGCTGAGCACGGGCAGGGTGGCCGTGAGGTGGGGGTACGACCCGGCTGTTACGGCGTCAGCCAGGCGGCCCGGGTCTGCGGGGGCTTCTGTGCCCGGTTCCCGAGCGGCGGCTTGCTCTTCCAGGGTGTGGCCGACGGTGAAGTTGGCCACCGCCATCAGGGCGCGCGCCGCGTCGGCATCGTCGAAGCCGGCCTCGCGCAGAACGCCGATCACGGTGTCGGCGAAGTGCAGGGTGTGCGTCCCGGTCGAGTGGGTGCCGGCGAAGACGCGGGCGCCGTCGCGGTGGGCGAGCAGCGCAGTGCGCAACGCTCTGGCCAGGCCGCTGAGCCGCTCGCTCCACTCTTCGCCGGCCGGAATCGCGGATGCGCCGACGTCGGACAGTATCCGCTCCGCCATGGCGGTCAGCAGTTCCTGCTTGGTGGCGAAGTAGCGGTACAGCGCGCCGGCTTGGACGCCCATGGCATCAGCCAGGCGGCGCATGGTCAGCGCGTCGAGCCCGGCTTCGTCCAGCAGATCCAGGGCTGTTTCGACGGTGCGCGCCTGGTCCAGCCGTGGGGGGCGCCCGCGTGTGCGGGTTGACGGGTTGCTCATGGTCGCCACTATAGTGAACATCGTTCACGTGAACGATGTTCACTAAATAGTGGAGGTCACATTGACGGACACCGACGTGCTGGTCGTGGGCGCTGGCCCCACCGGATTGGCGCTTGCCTGCGAGCTGGCGCTGGCGGGTGTACGGACCCGGATCGTGGAGCGGCGTACCGCGCCGCAGCGTGATTCACGGGCGCTGACCCTGCATCCGCGCAGTGTGGAACTGATGGACATGAGGGGCCTCGCGCCCCGCTTCCTCGCGCTCGGAAACCCAGTGCCGGGCTGGCACTTCGCCGCTCTGGACACCCGGCTGGACTTCGCCGCGCTCGACTCCCGCCACGGCTACACCCTCTTCCTGGCCCAGGCCCGTACCGAGGCGTTGCTGGAGGAGCGGGCGGGAGAGCTGGGCGTCCGCATCAGCCGTGGACACGAGACCACCGGGCTGCGCCAGGACGCCGCCGGCGTCGAACTGGAGGTGTGCGGGCCTGACGGGGCCGTCGACACCGTACGGGCGCAGTACGCGGTCGGCTGCGACGGCGGGCGCAGTCTGGTGCGGGAGGCTGCCGGCATCGCCTTCCCGGGCACCGACGAGACACTGACCGGCATGCTCGGGGACTTCGCGGAGGTCGACGCAGATCCTGCGGTTCTTGCTGCTCTACGGGCCCGCGGCGTGCTGGCCGTGCCGCTGGAGGGTGGGCTCACCCGGTTCGTCTGCATCGATCCGGAGCGGATGCGGGTTCCGTCGGGGCAGCCGGTGACTCTGGAGGAGTTCCGTACCTCGCTGACGCGGATCTGTGGCTCCGACTGCGGGGTCGCGCAGCCGCGCTGGCTTTCGCGCTTCGGCAATGCCACCCGCCTCGCCGCCTCCTATCGGTCCGGCCGCATCCTGCTCGCCGGGGACGCCGCTCACATTCACTTCCCCGCAGCCGGCCAGGGACTGAACACAGGCCTGCAGGACGCCATGAATCTGGGCTGGAAGCTCGCTGCGACGGTCAACGGCTGGGCTCCTCCCGGGCTCCTCGACACGTACGACGCCGAACGCCGCCCCGTGGGACGGGCGGTCACCGAGAACACCGAAGTCCAGACCCTGCTCGCCGAGTTGCCCCTCCTGCCGCAGTACCAGCTGCCCGCAGCCGCCCTGCGCAGGCTCCTCGACGAACTCCTGTCGCTGAAGGACGTCAACCGTCTGCTCGCGGGACGGATTTCCGCGCTGAGCACCTCTTACCCGCCTGCGACCGCTGACACGGACCCGCTGGTGGGACAGCGGATGCCCGACATCGGTCTGGCCGCCGTGGGTTCGGAGGCGATGCGCCTTTACGAACTGCTGCCGCGGGGCTGCTTCGTCCTCCTCGACCTTACGGGGGATGCGCATCCGCCGCGGGCCCTCGCGCCCGGATGGCACTCACGGGTCACTGCTCATGCCGTCACGAAGTACGACGAGCGTGCGGTCCTCCACGGCGTGACCGAAGTGCTCGTTCGCCCCGACGGGCACATCGCCTGGTGCACCCGTGCCACCGATGCTGACATCCGCAGCTCAGAGCGGACCGCCGCCCTGGCGGCTTGGGCAGGCGCACCTGCGGGAGGCGATGCGCCATGAGCGTGACCCCCTCAACCCCCGTCCGTGAACTGCTCGGCTGGGTGGCGCGGGATGGGTTTTTCGGCCTTGTGATGGTCGATGACCATTCCGTGTGTCGGTAGTTCACCGTCCTGGTGGCTGGTGGCTGGTGGCTGGTGGCTGGTGGCCGGCGCGCGGGCGGCCTGCGCCGTGCCTGTGGTTCCTCGACGAACGCCACCCGCTGCTCTGCGCCGGGCTGCTCGATGGCGATGGTGTGCCGCGCCTGTTGGCGACGCGGTTCGTATCGGGCGGCCCGAGCCGGTGCGGGTCTGCCGCCTGTAGTCGCTGTTCGGCCGGCCTGGGCGGCGCCTGGTTGTCCGCGACCGCCGCAGGAGTCCGAGGCGAGCTGCTGCCTCACGGGAACGCGCTCCTTTGCCCCGCAAGCCACTGGCCCGTAAGCAAAGCCCGGTCCTGAGCGTGAGCAGGTCGCCGTCTGCGCCGGCGTGCGCCGGCTGTCGGAGCTGGCAGCGAGCGGGGTTCACGTGCGTCGGCGGCCTCGGTGTGGGTCAGTGGGGGAGGGTGAGGACGACTTCATCAATTTCCTTGCCGCGTGCGTTGGCGTATCCGCGTTCGTGGCCGGTCACGACGAATCCGCACTTTTCCAGTACGCGGATCGACGCGAGGTTGTCCGTGGCGGCACGTGCATGGAGCGGTCGCTCCGGTACGGCCTCGAGGAGTTGCCGCAGCGCATCGGTGGCCACGCCTCGGCCCCAGTGCTTCTGCCCGATCCAGTAGGTGACTTCGCGTTTCCCGGGTGGGCCGAACACGGACACGTGTCCGACTGTTTCGCTGCTTCTCTCCGTGATGGTGCGGACAACGATGGCCGGGTCCTGGCGTATCCGGGCCCAGTGGGCGTCGAAGCGTGCGCGGTCCGACGGGTCGTCAGGGGTGAACGCCGCCATCCGGATTCCGTGCGGATCGTTCGAGTGTGCGTAGAAGGCGCTGAGGTCGCCGTCCTGCACCTCTCGCAGCGATACATTCATGACAGCCTCCATGGCCTTCTGGTTCTGAGCCGTGGCCCGACTCTCCCACCCAGGTCTGACAACAGGCGGTGCTGACCGGCATCCCGGCCGGGCAGGGGGAGTGCGGGCAGGCGCCGGCGCGCCGCACGGGCGGTTGCCGTACGGGCTTGTGAGGGTGACGGGCGGGTGCGCGGTCCGAAACGGCGCTCTTGTCGCTGTGCGATGCGCGCCGCTACCGTCCGGCGGATGCCTGACTCCTATGCTGACCTGTCGCGCTTCTACGACCTGGTGATGACCTCGGGCTATTACGACTACGACGCCTATGCGCAGGCGTTGTTGGACCGTATCGGTACGGGGAGGGGCCTGCTAGAGCTGGGCGTGGGCACCGGGCTGGTCTGTGACCGGCTGCTGGCCCTGGGGCCGGCGGATCTGCGGCTCACCGGCATTGATCACACGGACAGCATGCTGGTCCAGGCCCGCGGCAGGCTGGGCGGCCGTGCGCGGCTGCTGCGCGAAGACGTGCTGGACATGTCCTTTCCGTCGGCCTTCGACGTCGCGTACTCGGTCGGTGGTGTCTGGTACATCGTCCAGGATGGGGAAGAGTCCTGGCTGAGCAGTCACCTCATGGAGGAGGAGGACAACGCGGCCGCTCTGGCGAACCTCGCCGCCGCCGTCCGTCCCGGTGGCTCGCTGCTGCTCTGTGTCCAGGGGCCGCACCGGCCTCACGAACGGCCCCTGCCGGGAGGCCTGGTCTACACGCAGCACGTCGATGTCGACTCGGAGGGCCGGTACACCAAGGACTACTACATCAGCCGCCAGGAGACGGTGCTCGCTCATCAGCGCCTCCGGTTCCGGCTCTTTCCCATGAAGACGGCTGACCAGCTGCTGGAGCGGTACGGCTTCCACTTCCAGAGCAGTGATGGAGTGCTGTGGCAGTACGCCCGGCGATAGCGATGGCGCAGCCGGGACGATCCGCCCCGCCGGACCGGACCCGGGCCGGGCATGCGCCGGTCCCCTTCTCCGGGACGACGTGGATCCACGCGATCGAGGGCACCCGGTTCGGCCTCAAAGGGGCTGACCCTCCGCGAGTCTGACGACCGCTCGCCCCTGTCGAGTGATCAGCAGAGCGGGGTGGATGAGCCTGTTCTTCCTGTCCGCGCACTCGGACAGGAAGAACGCTCAGCGGTGCCGCCGTGGACCTGCCGCCCGGCACAGGCCGCCCGGCGTAGACACTGTCTACCCATGTCGTGTAGACAGTGTCTATGAGTGAACCGGAAGTGAGTCTGCGTGCCCGCCTGGTCGATGTCGGCGTCGGCCTCGTGACCAGGGAGGGCTTGCAGGCCCTGTCCCTGCGGGAGATCGCCCGTCGGGCGGGTGTCTCGCACGGCGCGCCGCGCCGTTACTTTCCGACGCATCTGGCCCTGCTCTCCGCGATCGCGCGCCACGGCTTCGAGGATCTGGCGGCGCGGGCGAGAGAGGCCGTCGCCGCCGGCCGGCCGGACGCGGACGCACGGGCCCAGCTCATGGTGTTCGGGCGGGTCTACCTCGACTTCGCGCGTACCGACCGCGGCATGTACGAGCTGATGTTCCGTCATGACCTGTTGCAGAGCAACGAGCTGGGCCTGCGCGAGACGAGTCTGCCGCTGTTCGCCGCACTGGTCGACCTGGTCACCCGGGCACGGTCCCGGTCGGGTGCAGAACCCGCGGTCGTCGCGGCCGCGTTGTGGGCGAATCTGCACGGCATTGCCCAACTGTGGGGGTGGGGCAGCCTCCAGATCGCGGCGGGCGTCGACGACGTCGAACCTCTGCTGCGCGCAGTCATGGACGCCCACCTCGGCCCGCAGGCCCGATGAACCCCGTACGCCGCCAGCGCCTCACGCTCGCCGGCAGCATCACCGGCGCCGTGGTCGTCGCCCTGGACGGCTCCGTGCTCACCGTCGTACAGCCCGTCCTGCAGCGTGAACTGCATGCCTCGATCACCCAGGTCCAATGGACCAGCACCGGCTATCTGATCGCGGTGGCGAGCCTCCTCGTGTTCGCCGGACGGCTGGGCGACCGCTACGGCCACAAGCGGATCTTCGCCACCGGCGTACTGGGGTTCGCCACCACGTCAGCGGCCATCGGCCTGGCGCAGAGCATCGGCACGGTGATCGGACTGCGCATCGCCCAGGGAGTCTTCGGAGCACTGCTCCAGCCGGCCACCCTCGGGATGCTGCGCGCCGCCTACCCGCCCGGCCGGCTCGCGATGCCCATCGCGCTGCGCACCAGTGCCATCGGTATCGCGGTCGCGGCGGGCCCAGTCCTCGGTGGCGCGCTCGCCGCGCACATGGGCTGGCGGTCGGTCTTCTTCCTCAGCGTGGTGCCTGCAATCGCCGTGGGTGTACTGGCCCTGTGCATGCCGATACCCGAGCCCCGGCGTGCGGACCAGGGGCGCCGGGGACTCGACCTGCCGGGCGCATGCCTTCTCGCCATGACCCTCGGGTGCCTGGTCCACGCCCTGGTGGGACTGCCGGACACCGGCTGGACGCAGGTGTCGGGTCTCGTGGCCGCCGCCGCCGTGACGGCCGGCAGCGCCTTCGTCCTGCACGAGCGGCGCACCGCGAGCCCGCTCATCCCGCCCGCCGTGCTGCGCTCGGTGCCCGTCACCTCGGCGCTGACCGTCCTGGTGTCGGCGTCGGCATCACTGTTCGGGGTCCTGTTCCTCGGCACCTACCTGCTCCAGGACGTCCTCGGTCTCGACCCGTTCGCGAGCGCCCTGCGCATGCTGCCCATGGCCGTGATGATGGTGCTGGGCGCCCCCGCCTCCGCCGTACTGCAGCGGCGGTTGGGACACCGCACGACGACCGCGGCGGGGATGCTGCTCCTCACCCTCGGCATCCTGCTGGCGTCCAGGCTCGACGGAGCCTCCGGCTTCGCGCCGGTCAGTCTGTGCTTTCTCGTCATGGGCGCGGGATTCGCCCCGGTGATGGTCACCGCGACCGCCGTGATCGTGCATCAGGCGTCCGTGGACACGGCGGGGGTGTCCGGAGGGCTCCAGCAGACCGCGATGAACATCGGTCCGGCGCTGGGTGTCGCGGCGACGACGATGCTGATGGGGCTCGCGACGCCCGGGGCCGCCGGGGCCGGCCGGACCGGTGTCACCTTCGTTGAGGCCATGGGTCCCACTCTCGTGGCCCTTGCCGCCCTGGCGCTGGCCGGCGCCCTCGTGGCTGTCGGCCTTCCGGGCCGCGACAGCCATCCCGCACGGTCCGGCCGGCGAGCCACCCGTGCCGGGGCCGGTACGTGATGCCGTGCCCGGCACATCAGTTGTCCGGCGAAGCGGATCACGATCGGAGGCCGGGATGCCGCCGGAACTCTGCTGCCAGTGGTGGATCTCTGTCTCACGTGCTGAGGCGGACGGTGCATCAGCGGGGGAGTGCCGCGGCCGGGAGCTGATCTGTCTACGCGATGTTGGTCCAGCAGTGCCCATGACGGCCATTCAGACGGTCGCGGCCGGCGCTGCGAGCTGTAAGAACGCGGGTCGCCAGGATCTCCGCCGAGGCCCAGGTGCTGGAGGAGGGAGGCTGCCCTGCCCCGGTCTTACGAGAGCCTGGGATCTGCGGGTCGCTATTGGGCCCGGGGTTTTCGGAGTGTTTCGGCCTTTGAGGGCAACGGTCGGCGTGTTCAGAGTGTCGTACTCGCCGTGATCGAAACACGTACGCAGCACAGGGTGATGTTGTCGCCCGCCGTCTCCACAGCAGCCGGGATCGGGAGTCTGGCCCTGGCCGCAGTGGCGAGCTGGAGCAGCCTCCTGCTGGTCGTGCAGGGGCGGGTGGTGCCCGGCTGGGGAGTGAGCACGGTTCTCCTTGTCTTGGCGCTCGCTCTGCGGTGGGCCCTTACCCGGGTGGACCGCCCGGCGGATGCTTCGAGCCTCCCGCGGAAGCGAGCCTCGTCGGCACGGCGGGCGTGCAGGCTGCTGATCGTCACGGCGGTGCTGGGTATCGCATGGGGTGCGATGGCCGACCTGGTCTCGAACGCGGAGTACCACGTTCTGCGACCTGCGGGGCCGGAGGGCTGCACGGCCGTGGTGCGGGAGACATCCTTTCTCGTGATCGGCAACGGCGAGGCGTACGCGGTGGGGCGCATCGGCCTGGCCCTGGGCGAGTCGGCGTCCTGGACGGTGGACGATGGCTACCGACCCGTCGAGGCAGGCACGTACGCGTTGGACTGGGGGCGGGGCAGCGGATATCTGCGGATCAGCGGTACGAGCACCGATCCGGTCGTCCGTGGCGGATCGGCCGACATCGACTGCGGGTGGTGAGACCGGTCCCGCGGCTCCACCGCATCGACGATCGACCCGTCGCAGCCCCCTGGTACTTCGGCGGGGCCTCATTCCGCGATCGCTCTGCGGACGGTGGTTCCTCGCGATTCCCCGCTTCCTCGCGATCGCCCGCATTGGCATCCCCCTCGGCCCGAGGCAGCCGCGGATCTCCGCCCAGTCCTCCACGCCGCTCACCACTCCTTCCGGCCTGACTCAACGAGCCCCACCGCTGGAGGGTGCCTACGTTCGAGCGCCGCTGCTGGTCACCTGGCACCCGTCGACGGCGTCTCTCGAAGCAATCTATGGGCGTGGCGGTCGCGTTGGTCTGCTGAGCGCCGGCCGTTCGGCTCTGTACAGGCGTTGTTGGTCGACTGCGGTCACTGCGGTTGCGGCCCCGCTGCTGTGCAGCGGGGCCGCCAATCACGGGTCTGTCACGTCCGCCAGCGGTGCCAGAGCAACCATGTCGCGTGCTGCGGCAGGTGATGGCACCAGAGCCAGAGAGGCAAGCGCCGGTGCGGGACGAATGACCAAAGGTCGTCGTCGGCTTCGTTCCCCCTGGGCCGGGTCCGCAAAAGGGCCAGGCACTCGGCATCGACCGTGTGGTGAAGACGTGCGACGTGCGCGAGCGCGATCGTGCCCTGCCGGCGCAGCTCTTCCGAGTCGGAGCGCAGGGCGCGGGCGATCCGGGGAAGGATGACCCCGGGGTCGGAGTGATGGAGGGCAAGGCCGATCACTGCCACTCCGACAAGAGCCTCCTGGCGCTCAAAAGCCGCGTCTATTGCCTCCGGCTGGTCCATCCCGAGCAGGCCTGTGCCATCCGCCCAGTTGTAGGCCCAGTCAGAAGAGCCCGTGTCTTCACGCTCGTATGGCACGTGCTGACCTTACGGCTGACCTGAATGACCGAGTCAAGCGCCGTCGGAGTACCGGAGCACTGGTTCGAACGATCGCGTACGCGTACCCGGCCTGATGCAGGGCAGGCGCTGACCTCCGCGTTCTCGGGACGCTCACTGAGACTCCCCGTTGTGCCCGATCCGGGCCGGCCGCTCCGTCGGGCACGCAGGAAAGCACAGGTGCTCGCCAGCCGCGCTCTCCGGCGGGAGTTGGCCCTGGGCGTTGCGGCTCTGTTCGGCCGCCTCAGGCGGCGTCGCCGGCACCCAGACCCCGGCGTCGCTTCGGACGCGGGCTCAGCACCTCTTCTCCGGCACGTCGCTGAAGTAGATTGAAACGAGACGGAGTTGTCGGCGGTCGTTGATGTCGTCAGCGGGCTACGAACCGGGCGAGGGCCCATGAAGACACCGAACGGCAAGGCCGTATTCTGCACACGGCGAGACAGGCGCGGCTGGCGCGTCGCAGCCGTCCGTCGCAACTGGGCGACCCCAATGCCGTATCAGGTGCCCGATGAACGACCAGGAGGTTGACCGGTGATCACTCTGACCGCCGTGGTAGGAGTGGCCCTGGTCGAACTGGGCATGGCCCTGACCCCGGGACCGAACATGATCCACCTCGTCTCCCGCGCGATCACCCAAGGCCGCAGGGCGGGCCTGGTCAGCCTGAGCGGGACCGCCGTGGGATTCGTGTGCTACCTCTTCGCCGCGGCCGCGGGCCTGTCCGCGCTGTTCGCCGCCGTGCCGCTGGCCTTCACGGTGGTCAAGCTCGCCGGCGCCGCCTACCTGGCCTACCTCGCCTGGGACATGCTCAAGCCCGGCGGCCGCTCGCCCTTCGCCCCGGCCCAGGATTTCCCTCCGGTCTCCGACGCCCGCCTGTTCTCGATGGGGTTGCTGACCAACCTGCTCAACCCCAAGATCGCTCTGATGTATGCCGCCCTACTGCCCCAGTTCCTGGACCCGCAGGCAGGCGCGGCCTGGGGACAACTGCTCCAACTCGGTGGTGTGCAGATCATCGTGGGGATCTCCGTGAACGCTGTGATCATGCTGGGCGCAGCACGGGTGTCGGGGTTTCTGACCGCCCGGCCCCGCGCCATGACCGCCCAGCGGTTCACGGCAGGCGGCCTGCTCGGCGCCTTCGCGCTGCGCACCGCCCTGTCCCCGACTCCTGTCTCCCCCTGAGCCGAACCCGCGTGCCCGTCACACCAGTCGGGCCGTGAGCGCCGATACGGGGACGTCGACAGCACCCGTCGGTTCGCATGCCCGTCTCAGGCGCACGGTCCAGGTACGGCCCGGCGTACGGCCGGTGGAGAGTTCGACGGGGCAGTACTCACACGCAGCCATCGACGAGAACACCTCGGCACGACCGCCTGCTCCCAGGCTGTCCCACGGCTCATGTGCCGATCGGCGGGAAGAAGCCCGCGTTCCTTGTCATCGAGCGCCACGAAAGGGTGAGCCCGGACCCGAGGCCCGTACCGCCGACCACGGGCAGATCGACGGCCCGAAGGGACAGTCAGCCCGTGCCGGTCGACAGTGGGGCGGCCGAGTTGCTCCGCCGCAGTTTCGTGAAGACGTACGCCATCGTGGTCTGGTCCTCGCACGCACGGGGACGGTCTCTGAGCGAGCGGAAGAAGAAGACCGATGCCGTCTGCTCCCCTCAGGGGCGGGGACGGTCCCACGTTGGGGGAACCGACGAAATGTGGCGCTGCGGGTGACGAAAGGCAGGGGCGTGTTCAAGTGATCTGACTGACCGAAGGCTGAGCGATTTTCGCCAAGGACTTGGGTGACTGCTCTGGTCCGATTCGCGTCGGCTCGCGTTCACGGCGAGTGGTGGTAAAGCGGTGGACAAACATTGCGCGAGGGGAGACTGACGCGTGTGAAACGCCTGTTGGTGGATGCGGAGAGTGTTACTACGCGGTTGGCAGGTCGGTAGTGCTGCATGAGTTTTGCGAGTCGGGCCGCGCCTTCCTGCACGGGGGTCTGCCAGAAGGATCCGGGGGCGTCGTTGCTCGGCCAGCCTGTCATCCCGGAGTCGGCATAATCCAGCATCTCCAGATAGCTGACCTTCAGGACGTCACAGCTCATCTCGAGTTCTCGACGGCGCATCAAGGCGACCGCCGCCGGATCGTGCCGCGGCGGGCGGACCGCGATCCTGGGGCCAGAACCTGGTGGGGCCGACGACCTCGCGGTCTCCGTGTTCCCCGGCCGTGCGGCACCGTCCCTCGATCGATGTAACCGTGCCGGCCGTACCGGATGTTCCCGCCGCGGCCGCTTGGCCTTCCAGTCGTCGGCGTTCAACGCGAACCAGGTGTCGCCTCCTCCATGGTGGTCGCGGTCGTTCTCGGCTCGGGGGGCACCGCCTCTGCCGCGTCTCCTGACTCCGCGTCCCTTCAGCGCCCGACGGCCGGCGTCGATGCCGACGACAACCGCTGGGATCACGCGGTGTCGGCTACCTGTTCGACCTGGGGTACGTGCCCTCGGCGACCCGAAACTGGCGGATGAAAGGTCTATGACATCGGCCGGACACGGTCCTGCGTCGGCACCGTGACCTGGTCGCTCGCCATCATCGTCGCCCAGTCCCGGGAGCGACACCATGGCAGCCGGTCGTGCCGGCCCATCGAACGGGGGCGGGACCGTGGCATGATCCCGACCCCGACTTCGTTCCGCTCTCAGCGGAGGTGCGCTGACGTTACTTCAGGCCGAAGGCCCGGGTGATGGTTTGCTCCACGGCATTGCCGTCGGAGTCACGAGCGCCTGCCTTCAGGGTGACAAACTTGGCGCCCTTTGGGGCGTCCAGCTCCGTCCGCCAGCCGCGGCCGTCGGAGGTCCGCTTCAAGGACGTTTGATGCCAAGTGGCGCCGTCGTCGTAGGACAACTGCAGGGTCACGTTCTGGAAGGCGACCGGGGACAGCTCCGTGTACGCGGTCGGCCACTGGCCCGGCATGGCAGGCTTGACGGTGAGCCTTGCACCGCGGTGCGCCTGGCCCGAGAGGTCCGTGTCGACGTCGTAGTCCAGCTGGACCAGCGGCAGGGGCTCCATGTCGTGCGGCGCACCCGCCGCCGAGGTGAAGTCCCAGACCGTCCGGGTGCTGGTGGAGTAGGGGCTTGCCCAGGCGCCCCGGGACTGTTCCGAGACGATCCGGTACGGAAGTCGCTGGGGCTTCAATCCCACCGCAGTGGCCCAATAGGTGGGCGCCTGCTCGAGCAGGGTGTCGCCCTGGTAGATCGAGGTGCTCGCTCGGACGCCCGGGTGGTTCGTGTATCCCTCGCGGTCGGCGCCCGCGTCGCCCCATCCGGCGCTGACCCACGCAGTCATGAAGTTGCTGAAGCGGCCGAGCATCGAGCTGCCGTATGAGATGCGCGGCCGCTGGACCGGGGAGAACCAGTTCTGCGCTGTGCGGCTTCCCGCACTGTAGTGCTTGTCCGCGGCGACGACCCGGGTCTCGCCGATGACCGTCGCGCTCTCCCGGTACTGCACATCGGGGGACACGTAGTCGGTGCGATTGCCTTGGCCCTGCCCCGGAAGCTCCGGCCACCCGACGGCCCACCAGTCGTTTTCCGCCCACACGTCGTAGCGGAAGCCCGTCGCCTGGGCTGGGCGGTAGTTGCGGAAGGACATGTCGACCTGGGCGAGGTCACTGGTACGCGGGCGGTAGGCGAGATCCGTCGGGATCTTGTTGTGGTACTTCCCTACCACGTCGTACAGGTACTCGGTGGTCGGGTTGGAATACACCTGCAGTGACTTCCCGGCCTTGGCGACCTGGGAGATCAGGCGGCGGCCTTCCTCGTAGTTCAGCGTCGCGATGGTCAGCGGCGCGACACTGTCGAAGGTCAGCGGCTCCACGCGGCCGGGGCCGTCGTTGACGACGAGCAGCAGCCCGGCACCGGCTGCAGCTGCGGTCGCGGCCTGGGAGGACAGCGGAACCGTGTCGTTGCGGTCGACCACGACGGCCTTGCCACGGACGTCACGCCCCTCATAGTCCGCTTCGGCGCCCTGTCCCACGTGCACGGCTGCCATTCGGTGCGACCCCTTGGACAGGGGCTTCGTCCCGCGCCGCACCAGCAGGTCGCGGTAGGTCTCGCCACCCGCGGAGACCTTCAGCGCGGGCTGCTCATTGCGCCAACGGGTGCGGACTTCGAAGGTTCCATCGGTCACCTTCGGCGTCGGCACCGCCCAGATGCTGTTCTCCGTGCGCGACGGGAGGAAGGACCAGTACTGTTCGCTCACGCCGGAGAAGGTCCGCTTGTAGTCGACCCTGAGCGCGGTCGTCTCGGACTCCCGGGGCGTCAACAGCTTGATCTGGCGAGCCTTGGTGGCATCGAACTCGACGGTCATGTCACGGTCGAGTTCGATCTGCGGCGCCGTGAGCAGGGCGCGTCCGCGGGACTGCGGACCCTGAGCGCCCTGGACCTGCATCCAGTAGGCCAGCGACCAGGTGCCGGACGGCAGTTCAAGGGTGAAGACGCCGGGGTTGTTCCAGTCCTCGAAGTCGATATTCCAATTGCTCAGGTAGGGGTGGGATTCCTGGTCGGAGACCCCGGTCAGGGTTCCGACGTTCTTGTAGATCTCGCCCGCCCGGTCCTTGGGTACGACCGTGAGCTTGAAGGTCTGGTTGGCGGTGGCGAAGCCGACGGCAGTGTGGGCGAGGCGGGTGCCCGCCGCCGAGGCGTCGATACGTGCGTCGTAACCCTTTCCGGCGGCTGACTTGTCGACGTTCGCGGTCACGGTCACCGTGCTGGTGCCGTGCGCCGGGACGGTGACCTTGTCCTGCGACAGGGTGAACAGGCCGGCCGGGGCCTTCAACGACGAGACCGCGAGGTCCAATGCCACCGGGGCATTGCCGGTGTTGGTGTACGTCACCGTCTTGTTGACTTTCGCGCCGGGCTCGGCGGGCCAGGCGTGCTCGCCCAGAGAGACTGTGCCAGTGGCGAACAGCGCGGCCTTGGTTGCCGCCGCGACGTCGACCCGGCCGGCCCCTGCCTGGAAGACGGTGTAGTCCGGGGTCGGCTTGGAGGTGCTGACCAGGGCGTCCTTCAGCTGCTGCCCGGTCCACTCGGGGTGTTCGGCGGCCAGCAGCGCGGCAGCTCCAGCGACATGCGGAGTCGCCATCGAGGTGCCGCTCATCTTCATATAGTCACCGCCTCCGCCGGCGTGCCGCGAGAGGGCGGCGAGAATGCCGACACCGGGAGCGGTGATCTCGGGCTTGACCGCGCTGTCACCCCAGCGCGGGCCGCGGCTGGAGAAGCCGGCCAGCTTGTCGTCGCCGTCCACGGCACCGACGGTCAGCGCCGCGTCCGCGGCGCCGGGCGTAGCGACCGTCTTCGCCTCCGGGCCCGAGTTGCCCGCGGCGATGGTGAACAGCGCGCCGGTCTCGGCGCTGAGCTGGTTGACGGCCTGGCTCAGCGGGTCGGACCCGTCGGATGCGCCCCCACCCAGACTCATGCTGATGACCTTGGCGCCCGCGTCCCGGGCGGCCCACTCCATGCCGGCCAGGATCCACGATTGGTATCCCTGGCCTTGGTCGTTGAGAACCTTGCCCACGTGCAGCCGAACGCCAGGGGCGACACCCTTCTCCTTGCCGCCGGAGGCCGCGCCGGTACTTGCAATGGTGGAAGCCACGTGGGTGCCGTGTCCTTGGCGATCCACGGCATCCGTTTCGGCGGTCGCCTGTCCCTGGGGACCATCACCGCCGCCGGGGTCTGGGTCCTGTACGAAGCTGGTCGCCTCGGCGACCTGGCCGACCAGGTCGGGGTGACCGTCGTCGATACCGCTGTCCAGCACGGCGACGTCCACGCCCTTGCCGGTGTTACCGCCGGCCCATGCCTCGGGTGCACCGATCTGCGCGGTCGAGTCGGCGAGGGTCGCCTCGACCTTGCCGTCCAGCCAGATCTTGGAGATACCGCCGGCCAGGGTGGGCTCGGGTGCGGGGGAGACGAGGCGGCTGCCACCGGGGGGCAGCGCGGATACCTTCACGCCAGAGGTGATCGCCGACCAGAATTCGGTCGCCTTGTCGCGGTCCTCGGCGATGGCGGCACCGTCGATGCTGGAAAGGGAGCGAATCCTCGTCGATCCCTTCGGCGCGCCCTGCTTGCGGGCAGCAACAGCGCTGGCGTAGGTGACGATGAGCGGCAGCCGGTCCACCCGAGCGTCGTCGTATCCGTCGGTCACCAACTGGGTAACGTTGAAAAGCTCCTTGTCGAGGAGCCCGGCGGAGACATACGGAGCGGCTGACTCGGGATACACGTACACGTCTTCGCCGACTCTGGCGGTCTTCGCCGCGATCGGCTCACCATGCGGGCCGGACACCGACACGGTGCCGGCGCCTCCGGCGGCGGGGGTGACCACAGCCTTGTCACCGGTGATCAGGGTGACGGTACGGGGGCCGGACTGCGCCGCTGCCTCGCCAGCCGGGCTGAACACACTGGTCGACGCCTTGCTTCCGACCGGCGGCGTGGGCTGCGCACCTGCAGATGTCGTGGCCGAGATGGGCAGCATGAGCACTGTGACGCCGAGCGCCGCCAGCCTCGCTCTATGAGAGGATATAAAAGGCAATCTGAATCTTCTCCGTTTTATGAAAAGTCAGGTACCGGAGCATCCTCTTACCTCGACTCGTCGTCAGCCATCATGAATCTTGGCGCAAGTTGGACATGGCACAGACGCGCCATCCACACCGACGCCGCCGAGCTCATCACCCCGTTCCTTCCCCGAGCAGCTTCTGACGTCCGCGGTCGTCGACCGCGGCCAGCTGACTCTCACCTCGCGCATGTCATCGGCCACGCGCACTCAGGATCCCGCTGAGCGTCTCGACCCGTCGTCAGAGCGTGGGCCAGCACCTGAGACCTACAGGTGGACCTTCGAGTTGCAGCGCGACGACAAGAAGCAGTTGATGTTGTACTTCTTCTTCGGCGACCCCGACTCCCGTACTACCTACGGCCTGGAGCGAAAGTAGCCGTAGCGCGTCGAAAGGGTGCCGGCCCTGGCTTGGAGCGCCTGGACGACACGTGTTCTGTCGTCGGCGTCATCCGTGTCACGTCGGTCCATGGGCGCCGCGCACCATGGTCAATGCGGCCCCTGCCGCGCCCACCTGCCGCGTGAGTCCAACGGGATTTGCCTACGATTGGCCGCGTTGGTGTCAGCCGCTGATGTCATCGACAGGCGGCACGCTTGACTCGTCCCGGCTCGCCTCTGCTGTCTCGTCCTCGTCGCCCATGGCGTCGAGCAAACGCTGTCGCGCCTGCTCCAGGCGACCGGCGTAGTCCGGCATGAAGATCTCAACCAGCGACTTCTCCAGGGTGCCGGAGATCGCGTAGACCGCTGACCAGACGGCGCGATCCGGGATAATCGCATCGAGCTTGTCGGACTGCATCATCACTTCGTAGAGCCAGTCAGAAAGCACGAACGCTTGATCGTGCGTCAGTTTGATGACCACCGGCTCTTCGTTCACGCGGTCAAGATACGCGACGGTCAGGCTGGGGCGACTCCGACGAGGGAGGGCGTAGGTGGCAATCACGACGACCGGTCCGGTCCCGGCCCACAGGGCGAGCTGGATCGGGTTCCTCGTCGGCCGCACCCCCAGAGCGTCGAGGATCTCGTCGCTCTCGATCGAGCACACCGCCACATCGACGCCGTGTGCCTGACCCCGACGTCACCACTCGGCCGTCTGCATCAGCAGCTCCAGCGTCGGCACCATCACCAGGATCCGGCCATGCCGATAGAGGTCCAGCGCGGCGGAGGCAGCGGTGTAATTCGGCGGGGCCGCAAGCCAGGGAATTCCTCGATGAAGTTGCCCGTGCGAGCCCATCACAGGGCCGGCCCTGTCGGAGTCGCCGAAGCCTCGGGACTCAACGGCGTCGGTCGCCTCGCGGCGCGCCCCGCTGACCGCGCCGAGCCTGCCGCGGCGCACGGCGCGGTGTCTCAGTCGCTGTCGAAGCCGCCTGTGTCTGTGACGGCGCTGTCTTCCTCGTCCACCCGGTCGGACACGCTCGGCAGCCCGGATGCTTCGCCGTGGTGTTGGTTCACCTTGTCGGAGACGGCCGTCGCGGTGATCAGGCTTGCTACACAGGCGATGGTGAGGGCTGTGGCTGAGAAGAACACGGCGGCCCACGGCGGGCTGTTCGCGTCCACGTCGAAGAAGACGAGCAGGGCCGCGGCCGGGTACGCGCCGAAGACCCACGAACCGCAGACGGTAGCCACCGTCAGGGATTGGTGGAGATCGGAAAAGTCGCAGGCGTCTCGATGCGTCGCCGCCCCTCCCGGCCATACGACCGGGATCAGGGCGACCGCCTGGCAGGCCAGGCAGGCGAGTTGGACGACGGCATAGCCCGTGAACGAGAACGGGCGCGACCAGTAGTACGCCAACCCGGCGATGGCGCTGAGGAATGTGGCCGCGTTGCCCACTACCACCCACACTGAGCGGGACCGTATGTAGTCGGACACCGCGTCGAACATGTCTTCCCAGAACCAGACCTGGGTGATTTCTCTCAGTCTGCGCTTGATTCTGACGCCGTCGAACATGAGCCGCCCCCGTGTGTCGCCAATGTCCACAGCTTGAATCATGCCCACGCCGGGGAAGCCCTAAGGGGGGGATGGTGGAGCGGGGGCCCTATCTCCTTCGTCAAGCGGCCGAGGCGTCGCCTGCCTGACCGGAGCCACTGGGCCCAGCTTCCCGCCGGCACTCAGGTCCTCATGGCCGACGGCATCAGCCGTCCCATCGAGCAGGTCAAGAACGGCGACCTCGTCACCGCCACGGACCCCACCACCGGCGAAACCGGATCTCGGCCCGTCACCCGGACCATCCACACCCCCGACGACCGGAACTTTGATCACTTTGGCCGCGGCGTTCCGCGAGCGGATCGAACTGGCCGTCCAGGAGGTGGTGAACGCCACCTCCCTCCCCAGCGGTCTGCGTCAGTCGCCGCCTTCACCGCCCCGCCCGCCGGGACCGCCCGCGCCGACGGTTCCCGGCGTGCCGCCCAAAAGTCGGCTGCGGCGGCACGCGATCCAGACCGGCTCGTGCCCGGCTCTCTCCGCTCAAGCACCGCAACCTGAACCTGCTCGGCCGCTACAGCTTCACCGCCAGCGTCCCAGCCGCCGGCGCCCTGCGCCCGCTGTGCGACCCGGACGTGCCAGAGCTGGGCGAGGACGATGACGGAGGCGTGCAGGACTAGGAGGCCGGGGCGTGTGTCAGGTGACGGGGCGGGTGCCGGGGGTGTGTCCGAAGGTGCGGCGGAAGACGTCGATGAAGGTGCTGGCGGAGGACCAGCCGCAGCGGTGGGCGACCGTGGTGACGGGGATGCCGTCGGCCAGGAGGATCAGGGCGTGGTGGAGCCTGATCTGGGTGCGCCACTGGGGATAGGTGAGGCCGAGGTCGCCGCGGAGGCGGCGGGAGAGGGTGCGGGCGCTGGCGCCGATCTGGCGTCCGAGGTCGTCGAGGGAGCGGTTTTCGGCCGCGTCGGCGCGCAGGATGCCGTGCAGTTCGCGGAGCAGGGGGTCGGTGGGGACCGGCAGGTGCAGGGGCTGTTCGGGGGAGAGGGCGAGCTGGTCGAGCATGACCGCGCGCAGGCGCAGGTGGGGTGGGCTGTCGTTGTCGGGGGCGTGGGTGTAGGCGACGATGAGTTCGCGCAGAAGGGGGCTGATGGTAAGGACGGCCGGTTCGTCGAGGCCGAGGGGGTTCTCGGTGGTGGGCAGGCCGACGAGGTGGAGGTCGAGTTCGCCGTGGGCCTGATGCTGGTGAACGGTGCCTGCGGGGATCCAGAGCGCGCGGGTGGCGGGGGCGATCCAGGAACCGGCGTCGGTGGTCACCGCGATGGTGCCCCGGCCGGCGTAGACGATCTGGTGATCGTCATGGCGGTGCGCATCGATCTCGCCGCCGGACTCCAGACGCTGGGTCCGGGTCGGCGCAACGGATTCGTGGCGGATTTTCTGCATCATCTGTCAATCTAGCGAAAGCGCGACACCGAGTGCTTCTCCCAGCATGAGAGGGGTGCGAAGGAATACATCGATCTCCCTGCTGGCCGTGGGACACGCCTGCGTCGACATCTACCAGGGCGCCGTCGCGGCGCTGATCCCGTTCTTCGTGGCCGAACGGGACTACACCTACGCGATCGCCTCCGGCATTGTGCTGGCCGCGTCCATGCTGTCCTCGGTGGCCCAGCCGGTGTTCGGCGCACTCACCGACCGGTGGGCGATGCCTTGGCTGCTGCCTGTCAGCACCCTGCTGGGCGGGGTGGGGATCGCGCTCAGCGGTCTGAGCGGCTCCTACGGACTCACCCTGTTCTTCGTCGCCGTCTCCGGCCTCGGCGTGGCCGCCTACCACCCGGAATCCGCCCGCGTGGCCCGGCTCGCCAGCCAAGGCAGTCATAGCGCGATGGGCTGGTTCTCCCTGGGCGGCAACATCGGCTTCGCGCTCGCCCCGCTCATGGTGTCGGCCGCGATCGGACACGGCTCCCTGCGCTGGACGCCTGTCCTGGTCCTGCCCGCCCTCGCCGGCACCGCCCTGTGTGTGCCTGTGCTCCGGATGCTCGCCCGGCCCGAGGGCGGCGCGTCCAAGACGGAGGCGCCGCGGGGCGCCGATGACGTGGCCTCGTTCGTGAAGCTGTCCCTGGCGGTCGTCTTCCGCTCCATCGTCTTCACCGGCCTGAGCACCTTCATTTCCCTCTACGCCCAGCAGCGCATGCAAGACAGCACCACCGCGGGCACCATCGCCCTGTTCCTGCTGTTCCTGGGCGGCGCGGTCGGCTCGGTGCTGGGAGGGTTCCTGGCCAACCGCTACGACCGCGTCCGTGTCTCCCGCTGGTCCTACCTGCTCTCCGTCGCCGCCGTCACCGGAGTGATCTACGCACCCGGACCGGCCATGTTCCTCTTCGTGGCCCTCACCTCCGCCGGCCTGTACGTCCCCTTCTCCCTCCAGGTCACCCTCGGCCAGGACTACCTGCCTTCCCGTATCGGCACAGCCAGCGGCGTCACCCTCGGCCTCACCGTCAGCATCGGCGGCCTCGTCAGCCCCCTGCTGGGTCACCTGGCCGATTCCACCTCCCTGACGACAGCCCTCACCCCACTGATCGCCATGCCCGCCCTGAGTTGGCTCCTCTTCCACGCCCTGCCCGAACCCGCCGCCCCCAAGTCCCAGGCCGCCGCACCTGCGCCCGCATCCGCACGGCAGGACGCGTAGAGCTGCACGGCCCAATGTGCATGCACAAGGCCCGCACGGCGGACGAGGGCGTGCCCAAACTCCAGATCGCTTCCTTCACCGGCTGGTTCGGTGAGCTTGTCCGGGATCAACCCAGACGCGACCCGCAGCCTCCCACGGGTATCGCCGAGGTGAGCCCCTGAGCGCCGCCGGCCTCGGCCGAGCCGCCTGGTGCCGGGCGCAGCCGGAGCGAGCGGCGAGGCGATGACCACCCCCCGTGCCGACGGGCCGGTGCCTGCACAGCCCCGAGGTCACCCTGGTGACCTCGGGGCGGTTACGGCGGAGCGGAACCGCCATCGGTTGCCATGCGCTGACGCCTGTAGTGGCGTGCTGCGCGCGCACGGTTTCCGCACGACGGCTTGCACCACTCCTGCCGTCCGTGGCTCTTGACGAAGTAGCGCACGCAGCGGGGCGCGGAACAGGATCGCAACTGCGTGCGCTGTGGGCCGCTGAGAAAGTCGATGGCTGCTCGGGCCAGGGCCGCGACCAGCCGAACGTACGGCTCGTTCTCCGCAGACAGCAATCGGGCGGTAGGAACTCCTTCGACGGTCCATTCGATTTGAGGGGCGACCAGTTCCCGCGCGGCAGCCGCATTGAGGTGGGCCGTTGCCTGGTCGACAGTCATCAGACGATGAGCGTCCGCCGGGCTCGGGGGAGCGGGTCTGACCACTCGGGCGAACAGGGTGCGGACTGCCTGCCGAAGCTCGACGATCGCGAGCCTGAGGTCTTCATCCACGGCGAGTTCCCCCACCGGAATGTGGCCGGCCAGCAGATCTCCCTGCTCTTGGATCCAGTGCGCTGTTCCCGGGACCGTAGCGAGGCCATCGGCGACGCCGCCGTCCCCGTCGTGACGAATCGTGCTCACCAGTTCCAATGCCAGCCAGCGCTCCACAAGACATGCCCTTCCCTCTCGGTGCCCGGTCGCCAACCACTTGATCACATCCCTGCACACACCTTATGATCCTAACGGAAAAACGAAATCTTCCGTTAGGTGGGGTGGGTGGGGACACCTGCCCTGGCATAGAACGACGGCTGGGCCCGCCGGCGAAGGAGACTGCGAAATGACGCTGCTTGCACAGATCAGCGACCTGCACCTGGACGGCAGCGAGAGGGCAACCCGACGAGCTACCCGCGTCATGGACTACTTGCGAGCCCTGCCCCACCCGGTTGACGCGCTCTTGGTCACCGGGGACATCGCCGATCACGGCGAGGAGGCCGAGTACGAGGAAGCAGCTCGGATCCTGGCCGCCCCCTTCCCCGTGCTCACCTGCCCCGGCAACCACGACGTACGACCCGCCTACCGCAAGGCCCTGCTCGGAAGGGCGCCCGACCACAGCCCCATCAATCAGGCCCACCACATCGCCGGCACCACCATCCTGATGTGCGACTCCACCATCCCGGGCCGCGACGAGGGACGCCTCGACGCCCAAACGCTCGCCTGGATCGACACCACCCTCGCCGCGCTGCCGCAGGACACCGCGGCACTGATCGCCTTCCACCAGCCGCCGGTCGAACTCCATCACCCCCTGCCCGACTCCGGCATGCTCGAAGAGCCCGGACAACTGGCCGACTTGCTCGACGCGCACCCACAGGTCGCCGCCGTCCTCACGGGCCACGCCCACACCGCGGCCGCCTCGACCTTCGCCGCGCGTCCACTGATCGTCGGACCGGCCATCACCTGGACCCTGCGCATGCCCTGGGAGGGCGACAAGGCCGCAGACCGCGACCAGCCACCCGGGCTCGCGTTCCACGTCCTGTCCGACGACCGGCGCCTGACCACCCACTACCGCGTCGTGCTCTGATCCCCCGCTCGCACGATCCGGAGGCCTCGTGGTCCATCCCTACGCAGTCGCCGGGTTCCTGGTGGCGCTCCTCCCTCTGATCGCCACCCCCGGAGCCAGCCTGGCACTGCTGGTCCGACACGTCACCGACAGCGGCCGCCGTCAGGCCCTTCCCGTCATCCTCGGCACGATCACCGGCCTGTACATCCACGCCGCTCTCGCCATAGCGGGCCTGTCAGCCCTGGTCATGCGCTCCAGCCTGGCCTTCACCGCCGTCAAGCTCATCGGTGCCGTCTACCTCATCGGCCTGGGCGTATGGACATGGCGTTCCGCCACACCGAACGCGACACCCACCCTCCACCGGCAACGCCTACCGAAGCGCGCTGACTCCGTCTACACCCAAGCCTTCCTCGCCAACGTCCTCAACCCGAAAGCGGCCGCTATCTACCTGACCCTAGTCCCCCAGTTCATCGCACCCCACCAGTCCTTCGGTGGCCAGATCCTGACACTGGCCACCGCCCACGCGCTGCTGATCACGCTCTGGCTCGCCGCCTGGACCCTCCTCATCCGGCGCGCTTCACGCACCCTGCAGAAACCCCGATTCAAGCGCACGACCGCCAGGACCACATCAGTGGTACTCGTCGCCCTCGGCATGCAGAGCGCCGCAACCTAGCACCTCCGGCCTGTCGTCAAACGATCGTTTGCCGACAGGGGGTCGAGGCGCCCGAGGCGGGCCGGGTCCACGCGGTCGGACAGGCGGATGCCGGTGCCGAGCAGCATGGGTGCGAGGGTGATCGAGAACTCGTCGATCAGGACTCTGTCCAGGTACTCCTGGATCGTCTCGGCGCCGCCGGCGATGCGGATGTCGCGGTCGCACGCGGCCTTGGTTCGCCCGGTCCGCCAGCGACTAATTGCGCGGAACACCCGCCTCTTCGGGGTGAACTCACCGCATGGATACGGGCCGCCTACGACCGCCAGCAGCGGCACGTGAATCCCGCCGACGTGCCACGGCACACACGGTGGTGGGGCAAGCGCGCCGGGCGACACCGGTCGGTCCGGCGTTCACGCCGGCTGCCAGATCCGGGACAGGGCGGTCGGACTGAGTGCCTGCTCGGGCGTGCCCAGCCCGACCAGCCGTCCGTCGCTGAGGAGCAGGCAGGCGTCGGCCGAGCGGGCGGCCTCCGGGTCGTGCGTCGCCTGGACGACGGTCGTGCCGTCGGCGACCAGATCCGTCAGCAGGGTCGTGATTCGCTCCCTGGCTTCGGGGTCGAGCCCGGTGGTCGGCTCGTCCAGGAGCAGAAGGTCGGTCTCCTGGGCGAGGCCCTGGGCGATCAGGACGCGCTGACGTTGCCCACCGGACAATTCGCCGAGCTGGCGGGCGCCGAGGCCGGCGACGCCCAGTCGTTCCATGGCGGAGTCGACCACGGTCCGGTCCTGTCGGGTCAGCCGCCGCCATAGCCCCCGTCGTCCCAGCGACCCAACTCCACGGTCTGCCGCGCTGTGAGGGGGAGTGTGTCCCCGACGGCGCCGCGCTGCGGGACGAAGGCCGGTGGGCGGCCTTCTGCGTACTGGAGATGCCCGGATGTGGCATCGAGCACGCCGGCGAGTACGCCGAGCAGCGTGGACTTCCCGCTGCCATTCGGTCCGACGAGCGCCGTCATGGCCAAGGCCGGTATGTGCGCGCTGAGTTGGCGGAGTACCGGACGGCCGGGGTAACCCGCGTCCAGGTGGCTGAACCGGACGCGCTCGTTCCTTAGTTCGCTGGCAGGTGCCGTGAGGCACTCACTTGCGATACGAGCCCTTGGCACCTGGGCACGGGGAGGGCTGCTTTGTCCCTCGCTGCCCTCGACAGCGGTGACGTCGCCGAGCAGCGCGGGACCTACGGGATGCCAGCTGACAGTGACGTCGGTGAGGTCCTGTGCCAGCCAGGCCGGACCGTCCACCGTGAGCCGCTCCACCATTTCAGGCGACAGCACGACCTCTTCCCGGATGCCGAACCCTATGGAGCGCCGGACCGCGGCCGCGAGGTCGGGGCTCATCGCAGTGCCCCGGCCGGTGAGCCTGATGGTGATGGGACTGATCTCGTGCGCCCGGGGGTGCTTGGCCCGCAGCGTGTGGACCACCGTGTTGCCCCGACGGGTGAAGTCCATGGTCCAGTCAGGGTCCAGGCGGTCGTCCATCGTCTGCGCGAGCCCTCTGACGCGGGCGGTCACGTCCGTGAGGCTGCCCATGACAATGGCCTGCTCCGCCCGGAAGACCCGCGCCCGGTCCTCCAGCACGTCCCTGTCGATGAAGGAGATCTCCAAGTCCCGGTGTGCCGCGAAACTGCCGTCCAGGTCAGCCCGGTGCATGATGCGCACTTTCACGTCGCGCCCCGCGGCGAGTCTGTGGACGAATTCGAGCTCCGGAGCGGTCAGGGCACTACCAGGACCCACTCGTACGGGTCGTGGGCCATGGCACGATTGAATGACTTCTTGACTGATGTTCTGCGGCCCCGGCCCGTCAGCCCGTCGGGGTAGTACTTCAGCTGGTAGATCCGCAGCCGACCGCGCTGGCGGACCTCGATGTCTTTCCCGCGGTCCCCGCCGCGGCCGTTGACCGGGACCACTTCGGCAGTGGCGTCGTAGAGGCGCTGGATGAGTGCCTCGATGATCCGGTCGAACTTCGGCTGACCTATGCGGTCCCACTCGATGGCCAAGCGTTCTACCTCCTCGAGGGAGTAACTCCCGGAATGAGTTTCCCACTCGGTGCCGACAATGGGCCGTCCGGCGACCTGCGCGTAGGGTCATGTGTATGCCTGATCTCACCCTCGACCAGGTCGAGGCGATCGCGCGGGAAGCGTACGCGCACGAGGTCGACGTCACGGGCGGCGGCGTGCGGGGCGACGGTTCGGGACTGGCGGCACTCCGCCACAACATGACTGCATGACAGAAGGGCCCGGATCCGCCAGGGATCCGGGCCCTTTTGGGCAGTGGCGGGGACAGGATTTGAACCTGCGACCTCTGGGTTATGAGCCCAGCGAGCTACCGAGCTGCTCCACCCCGCGTCGGTAGACCTCACCCCTACGGCACTGTCGGGCCGCCGCTGCTGGCCCCGCTACAGAACACCTCGCGCACCTCCTGACGGCCCTCGAGGATCTGGCTTTCATCCTCGGGCGGCGCTCACCGTTGTACCGCAGTGCTGGTGACACCTGGGCCCAGAACGGGGCTGCTCTCGGCATCTCCTGTCAGGCCGCCCATGAGCGCTCGTTGCCGCGTCCGCGCTGGGTGGGGCAAGCGTAAGGGGAGCCTGGGCAAGCCCGGCCTGATCGGTGACTGATCAGCGGCGCGGGCATCGGTCACGGGGCGCTGACTGACGGGTGACCGAGGGGGGCAACGCCCGGTGCTACATGACCGACGCTGGTGACTGAAGGATGTGTCCCGGGTGTGGGCCAGGACCGCTCAGAACTGGCCCACACCCGGCGGGCTTGCCGCCCAGTGGCCAGGGCAAGCCCTTCCCTCCCAGCATGCGCCTCCCGCAGCACCTGTGTCGCGGTGGGTGCGGGTTGCTGCGGGCTGCGGCGCGCGGTACGTGACCTGGGGAATCTGGCGCAGGACAGCGCGCCGCGACGGAATGACGGTCGTACGCTGGCGGTCTCGGGGCTGTATACGGAGGTTCGTCATGCCCCGCCCCGTCTGGTCCGGCGCGATCTCGTTCGGCCTGGTCACCATCCCCATCAAGGTGCTGGCGGCGACCGAGAGCCACAACATCAGCTTCCACCAGTACCACCTCGAAGACATGGGGCGGATCCGCTACCGGAAGGTCTGCGAGCTGGACGGCAAGCAGTTGCGGGACGACGAGATCGGCAAGGGCTACGAGGTCTCGAAGGACACGCTGATCGAGATCACTGACGAGGACCTGGCGAACATGCCGTTGCCGACGGCGAAGGCGATCGAGATCGTCGCGTTCGTGCCGTCCGAGTCGATCGACCCGATCCGGATCTCCAGCGGCTACTACCTGTCCGCCGACGGGCAGGTGTCCGCCAAGCCCTACAAGCTGCTGCGCCAGGCGCTCGGGCGCTCCAGCAAGGTGGCGGTGGCGAAGTTCGCGTGGCACGGCCGGGAGCGGCTCGGGCTGCTGCGGGTGAAGGACGACGCGCTGGTGCTGCATGCGATGCGGTGGCCGGATGAGATCCGCTCACCGGAGAGTCTCGTTCCGAAGCCCGTCGAGATTGACGACTCCGAGGTCGAGGGTGCGATCACGCTGATGGAGTCCATGGGGCAGGACGACATCTCCGGCTACACCGATCACTACCGCGAGGCCCTCGAGGAAGTCATTGCCGCGAAAGCTGCGGGCAAGCAGCCGCAACCGGCCGGTGAGAAGGCGCCGCCGGCCGGGGAAGTCGTCGACCTCATGGCCGCGCTCAACGCCTCGGTGCAGGCCGCCAAGGAATCCCGCGGCGAGGCCAGCGAGGGCGGTGAGCACGCGACCGTGCATGACATGCCGAAGAAGCGTGCCGCGAAGAAGACAGCGGCTGCCAAGAAGACCGCAGCGAAGAAGACCGCGGCAAAGAAGCAGGCGTCGGCGAAGAAGACGGCGGCCCGGCCCCGGAAGCGAGCCTGAGCACCATGGGGATAGAAGGGATGAGCAGCGCGCCGATCGTTGTGCATCCGCTGTCGGCGGGTGGCGGCCGGCGGGTGACGGTACACCGGCACGGGCGGGATGAGATTCTCGGTCTCGCCCACTCCGATCACGACCTGGTCGTCTTCCTGGAAGCGGCTGGTGTCATGGATCCGGAGCAGGTGCTGGACGATCCGCGCTGGGTGGAGTGGCGGGGCGGCCGGGCACATCACTGGGACGCAGCCTGACCGACCATCTCTGCATTCTGGCCGCTAGCCGATGATGCCGAGTTCGGTGTCGGGGCGGCACAGGACGCAGGCGCGGACGCCGTCGGTGATCAAACGCCGGGCTTCCTGGGCGGTGATGACCTGGCGGGTGCGCATACGGGTGTTGCACGGCCCGGCGTGGACGTACATCGGAGTCTTGTCCTTGCCGCTGTGTTTGAGCACCCAGTCCGGCGGCGGGGGTGGAGGCCGGCGGGCGGCGAGGGCAGCCTGCCGCTTCTCGGCTTCTTTGATCCACCGATCGGTCGTGGCGAGCTGCTGGACCTGGACGCGGCGCAGGAAGTAGAGCAGTTCCAGCGGCGAGGGCGGCGGGGGCGGAAGTGGTTCGGACACGCTGGCCTTCTGAGTTGGGTCAGGTGCCGAGGCGTACCGAGCGCCAGCTGCTGGTGCTGCGGCTGATCAGCCCGCCCTCTTCGAGCCTTCCGAGCTGGTAGGCCACGGACGACGTGGACGACAGGCCGACAAGCTGCCCGATCTGGCGGATGCTCGGTCCTTCGCCGGTCTCGGCGATCCGCTCGCGGATGCAGCCGAGGATCCGCTCCTGCCGGGCGCTCAGGTGATCCATCACGATGCCTCTCCTCTCCGCCTGCGGGGCTCACTGGATCAATTACAACACCTGTTCGAATATTGAGGCGAGTGGCCCCTGCGACGAGAAGTGAAAACTGCTGGCCGCGGCAGGCTCTCGGCCCTCCGCGCAAGAAGCGGCGGGCGGGTGAATGGGCGATGCTGTTGGGGGTATTCGCTTCGCGGTATCGGCTCGCGCGGATGGAGGCAGATCGTGCTTCTTGCTCACCCTGCGGTGTTGAAGGATCTGGTGGAGCAGTACGAGACGTTGCGTGCGCTGCACGCCGAAAAGGGCAGTCCCGCGGTGCGGCAGCGGATGGAAGACGTCGCGTACACCCTGTGCGTCTCTACCGGCACTCGGGATGTGGATGCGGCTCTGATCGCCGCCCGTCACCGGCTGCCCGGGGCACGTCCCGAGGACGATTCCCTGGTGGCCGCTGGCTGACCACTGGCAGCCGTCCGCTTCGGAAGTAGACATACGTTCATCGGCTCCGGAGGCGGACATACGCCCTGGCACCGTCCCGACGGCAGCGCAGCGCGTGCGGCCAAAAGCTGGGCGGCACGACTCCCAGCGCAGTGTGTGGAGCCGGAGCGGCGTACCCGGGTAGGTGGGCCGCTCCGGCGTGCTCTCTAACGCGGGCTTCCTCCTGCGCGTTACGCGCCAGGCGGGTGGATGCAGCCGAGCGAGCCCCAGCCGTGCCTCCGCAGCGGGAGAGGCGTTGATCGCTAACCTGCCGTGTGGGCGAATTCCAGGGGCCGTTGCCTGGTGCAGACCTCCGGTGCCCTCCGACGTGGCGAGGCCCAGGACACGGTGACCGGCCGCATCCCGGGCGCTACCCCACGGCTCCGGCGGCCTCGGGAGAGTTTGCCGAAGACACTTCGATGATGCGCCACGCCATGGGCCGTCGCATGCTGGAAAGCCCCACCGCGGCGGCTTCGATCGGTGTGCGGCGCCGGGAGCCGGGCAGGGGCCCTGGTAGGCATAAGTCCACCGACGGCGAGGTGAACCGCGATGACCGCCCTGCAGCTGACCGGATCTCCTTCTGCTGACCCGGCGGATTCTGCGCGTGCGACGGAAGCAGGAGGAGCGCTGCCGCGCGTGGAGGACGCGGGCAAGATCGCGCCGCTCGACGCACGCGATCTGTCCATGGTCTTCTTCGACCGTCTCCAGGCCCTCGAGGAGGGCACCGGCGAGTATCAGTACGTCCGCAGCACCCTTATCGAGATGAACCTGTCGCTGGTGGATTTCGTAGTCCGCCGGTTCCGCAACCGCGGCGACGGCGAGAGGGAGGACATCACCCAGGTCGGCATGATCGGTCTGATCAAGGCCATCGACCGGTTCGACCTGACCCGCGGAGTCGTCTTCTCCTCCTATGCGATTCCCTGCATCGAGGGCGAGATCAAGCGCTACTTCCGCGACTCCACCTGGGCTGTCCACGTCCCCCGGCGCCTGCAGGAGCTGCGGACCGAGCTGGCCAAAGCGAAGGAGCACCTGTCCAACGAGCTGGATCGCGACCCGAACATCAGGGAGCTCGCCGCCCACCTCAATCTTTCCGAACAGGAAGTCGAGGAGGGCCTGGTCGCCGCCAACGCCTATATCGCCGACCCTCTCGACATGCCCGCCCCTGGAGACGACGAGGGCCCCCGGGAGACAGGGCGCAGTCACGCGGACACCGCCGGTGAACCGGACCCCGCGATGGAGCTGTTCGAGAACGTGCACACCCTGGCGCCCCTGCTGCACGAGCTGGACGACCGCGAGCGGAAGATCATCGAAATGCGCTTCTGGCAGGACCTGACCCAGGTCCGCATCGGCGAGGAACTCGGCATCTCCCAGATGCACGTCTCCCGCCTTCTGGCACGCGCCCTGACAAAGCTCCGCACCGGCCTTCTCCCCGGCTAGTGGCCACTTCGGGCCCAGGGGAGGACACTGCGGCCCGACATCCGCCACCACCGGCGGGGGACTGGGACGGCTTCTTGCCCAGCCCGGAGTTACTCGCCAGCCAGCCTGTACGGGTGGGTGGCGTGGGCGGGGGTAATCGCGTTGCGAGTCGGGGGTTGGTCAGCGTCAACGCTGGCGACCCCAGTGCATGAGAGGAACGGTGCGATGGGCAACCCGCTGACCGTGCGATCTAACCGGCATGCAGCTGCCACCCCACGGCCCGCAGCCAATACCGAGATCTGGCTCGAGGACCCGCCCCCTGCAGGCGATTCCCCCGTTGATGCTGCTGAGGCGGCGGCGCTGCGGGAGGAAGTGGACCAGTTGCGGCAGGCGCTCGCCTCCCGTGGGGCGGTGATCGATCAGGCGATGGGCATCGTGATGGCCCTGGGCCGTCTGCCTGCGGACGAGGCATGGAACGTGCTGCGCGAAGTCACGCAGCGCACCAACAGCAAGCTGCACCTGGTTGCTCAACTCCTCACGGCTTGGGCCGAGAGCGGTGAGCTGCATCTCGGGCTCCGTATCGCCTTGGAGGAAGCCGTCCGGGGGAGGGAAGCCCGGGAGGGGCGTCCGGGTCCGCTCTGCGCTGGCTGAGGTGAGCCGTGCGGGGTACCCGCAAGGGGTGGGGCCGGTACTTCGGAGTGCCGGTGAGATGACGGAAGAAGGCGTTGGACCGTGAACGGGTCAACTACAGACAGCGGCCTGATATCCAGTCAGCAACTGAGTGGGGACCCCGTCCGCACCTGCGAGCCGGCGCTCCTGGCCGAGGACGTCCCTGCCGTACCGGAGCAACCAGATACAGACTCTGAGAGCACCACGATCGTGCTGGGCGAGGACTGACCGCGCGGCTCCCGGCCCCATCAGGTCTCGCCCCCGCGGGCTGCTGCGTTCGCCTCACGCCCGAGGGCAGAGGGCTTGATGTCGACGTGCAGCGGGCAGCAGAATTGCATGATCGATTCACCGCGGCCTGAAGCGAGGAAGGCCGGACGGCCGAGCCGGGTCCGTCTGTGTGGCGGGGTGTGCGCCGTTGCCCTATTCGGGGTGCTGACGGGGTGCGGCGCGGTCGATGAGCGCGAGGCGGCGATCAGATCTGCAGTGGAGCGGTTCGACGCCGCGGTGGCCGCGAAAGATGGTGCCTCGCTCTGTGCGGCATTGGCGCCGGGTACGCGCAGTGAGCTGGAGGATTCGGAGCATCAGCCGTGCGCCGAGGCAGCCGCCGGTTTGGGGTTGCCGCCGGCTGGTGCTGTCGACGGGATGGATGTCTACGGCCAGGAGGCCCGGGTGGTCGCGGCGGGGGACACGTTGTTCCTGTCGCGGTTCACCGGCGGGTGGAAGGTCGTTGCGGCCGGCTGTCGGCCCGAGCCCGGACAGCCGTATCAGTGCGCGGTCAAGGGCGGGTGAGTGGCGTTGCGCGTCATGTTCGTGCTCTGTCTCGCTGTGGTCTATGGCGGCCTGGCCTATTTCATTGCGGTGGGGCTGATGCAGCGATGATCCGGTTCGGCAAAAAGACTGCCCGCCCGCGGGGAGGGAGGTAGGCCGTGCGCCGCTGGCTACGTGACAACAGCCTGGGCCTCGCCTTCGGCCTCGCGTTTGTTCTGACACTCGCCGGTCAAGCGATCGCCGGACGCGCCGAGTTCAACCAGCAGCTCGCCGTCGATGGCTTGCAGCAGATCGGCTTCGTCCCGTACCTGACGACGTCCGACTTCGCCGTCGACGTCACGGAGAACTGGCAGTCGGAGTATCTGCAGTTCTTCCTCTACATCTTCGGCACCGTGTACCTGCTCCAGCGCGGGTCGCCGGAGTCGAAGGAGCTGGACAAGGCCGGAATCGAGTCCGATCAGGAACAGCGGGTGGGGGAGCACGCCACCGAACAGTCACCCCGCTGGGCGGCGGCCGAGGGCTGGCGACGCACCTTGTACTCACGGTCCCTCGGTCTGGTGATGGCCTCGATATTCCTGCTGTCGTGGCTGGCGCAGTCCATCGCTGGCACAGCGGCCTACAACGGGCAGCGTCTGCGGCAGCTACAGGCGCCGGTCTCCTGGAGCGAGTACCTGGTCTCCGCGGATTTCTGGAGCCGCAGCCTGCAGAACTGGCAGTCCGAGCTGCTCGCTGTCGCATCGATGGCGATCCTGTCGGTCTACCTCCGCCAGCGGGGATCGCCCGAGTCCAAGCCGGTCGGTGCCCCGCACCACTCCACGGGGATTGAAGGCTGAAGCGGGGCCGTGGCAGATGCTCCATGAGAGGGGAGCCGGTCTGCGTCCGCAGGCTGTCCCTCCTAGCGGAGCAGGGATAGTGCCCGACGAGCCAGCACGCACGGGTCGGAGGCTGAACTTGCGCACGTCCTGACCGGTTGCCGTCAGGTGCCGACGAGGTCCAGCGCTTCACCGAGGGACAGGGAAGAGAGCACCGGACTGGGGGCTGTGGCGAGAAGATTCTGCAGTGGCCGGGAGGGCGCTGCGACGACCAGCGTCGCTTCTTTCTGCAGCGCCAGCAGCAGATCGATGACAGCACTGTCGGCAGACTGCGCGCCCACCGCCCGCCGACGAGGCGTGGGCACACATCTCCTCAAGGCCACCCAGGCCGCGTCCACTACCTCGAAGCTGTTCACCTCGACCAATGTGTCCAACCAGCCCATGCAGCACCTGCTGCAGCGCAGGGCTGGAGCCCGGTCGGCCTGCTCCACGGACTGGACGAAGGCGATCCCGAACTCTTCTATCTCTGTGCAAATGCCCGACTACGTAGCCTGGGATGAGGCTGGCAGTTCAACAGCAAGCTCACGTTCCGTGCGTGCCCCCGTATCCACTCCCTGCTTGTCGTCGTTGAGGCTGCGCACGCCGAGCCGTGCTTGCGCAGCCTCAACCCCGTTCACGGACTCAGAGTCGACGATGGTCGCGAGCGCCCGAGGGCCTTTGCCTATCGCGCGACGGATTCGTCCGGCGAGGTCGTCGCGGATCTGGCCGACGATGTGCCATGCCCACTTCTCGAGTGGGCGGCGGCTTGCGGGGCGACGGTGCCCGCTGATGAACCGGCGGAGCTCGGTCAGCTTCTTGTAAGACCACAGCCCGTTCGTATGCCTCCAGCGCGGCCCGTTCGGCGCCGAGCAGGTAGCCGTTCGCCCTGGTCCAGATCAGCGGCGGTCAGCCCCTGGAGGCCGCCTCGTCCTTCAGCGCGGCGAGCCGCGAGCGGACCTGGCTGGGTGACAGGTCGCCGGCCCGGGGGAGTTGGTGGAACTCCAGGCCAGCCGGACGCGCTCCGAACTGCAAGCGGATGGTGTGCGCGGGCCGCCGGACGGCGTCTCCCCGCCGCTGTGACGCGCGGGTCACGGCTCCTCGCCTTACAGCAGGCGGGCGAGCTTCTCGTCCATGTCGACCTTGCCGGGGACGACGGCGGTCTCGATCCAGTCGAACCTGGCCCAAACCCGGGCGGCGTTCTCGTGGACGATCACCCACTTGTCGTCCGACAGTTGCCGGTCTCGCAAGGCTGCGGTGAAGGAAGCCGCTGAGGCGGTCGGGGTGTTAGCCAGACCACCTCAAGGTGCCCTTCTCGACGTGCGGCGCAGCCGGTCAAGGTGGGTGATGACAGGCGTCGCTGTGATTCCGTGCAGGATGACCGACACGAGGACGGTGAAGGCGATGAGCGACCACATCTGTTTGGCGAGGCCGCTGAAGTCGTTGTGTCCCAGGGCGTAGGCGAGGTAGAACAGCGAACCGATGCCGCGGATGCCGAACGCCGAGGTGACGATCTTCTCCCGCGGCCCGGTCGACATGCCGATCTGTGACACCCATGCGGTGACCGGACGGACGGCCACCACCAGGAGAAGGCCGAGGAGGGCGGCGGGCCACGTGAGGGTGTCGAAGCCTGTCTTGGCGAGGTAGGCGCCCAGCAGGAAGAGGAAGAAGGCGGTGAGCAGCCGCTCGATCTGCTCGGTGAACTCGTGCAGGACTTTGTGGTAGCCGTGGTTTCGTTCGACGGCCCGTACGGTGCAGGCGGTGACGAACACTGCCAAGAAGCCGTACCCGTGCGCGATTTCGGCGATCCCGTAGGAGAGGAAGGTTGCTCCCAGTGCCACGAATCCTTCCAGGTGTTCGGAGAGCCGGACGGCGGAAGGCTTGGCGCGAAAGAACATCAATCCCAGCAGACGGCCGGTCACCAGGCCGGTGCCGATGCCGATAGCGGTCTTGGCGAGCAGGTCGCCCAGGACCCACGGGCCGATCCATCCGGCGGACCAGGCCCCGCCGGATGCAGCGGCGAGGGCGATGGCGGCCAGGACGAAGGGGAACGCCAGGCCGTCGTTGAGCCCCGCCTCTGCGGTCAGGGTGAAGCGCACTTCATCGTCGTCGCGCTCGGAATCAGCGGGTTCCCCGACACGTACCTCCGCGGCGAGGACCGGGTCGGTGGGAGCGAGCACGGCCGCAACCAGCAGCGCGGCAGCCGGGGGCCAGTCCAGGAAGACGACGGCGAGCAGCCCGGTCGTGGCGATCGTGAGCGGCATCGCCAGGCCCAGCAGACGCCACGGCCCCGCCCACCGGCGCAGGCCGAAAGGACGGTTGAGTGCCAGGCCGGCGCCCATGAGCGAAACAATCACGCAGACTTCCGTCGCGTGCTCCACCCACAGACGGTCTTGCACCGGATCCACCACGGGAAGCGGCAGTGGCAGGAGGGCTACGGCCACGCCGACGGCCAGGAACACCATTGGCATCGACAAAGGACGGCGGAAGACCAGCCGCGGCAGCATGGCCGCAGCCAGAGCACCTGCGCCCAAAGCGGCGTACACGGCGTCAGAGAACGTCATCTGCAAGATCCTGGCAGATCCGTGCGTCACTGCCTTCGTTCAGCTCGGCTCGCAGCAGACGAGGGCCCGCAGTCCGTTGGTCAGCACGTGAACCCACAAGCGCGCGGCAGCGTCGGCGTCTTGATGAGTACCGCATCGAAGACATCATCGCGCGCCGTGCCCGCGCCGGTGCTCGACCGCCAGCGACAGCTCGACCAGGGTCTTCACCGGCCCGTCCGCGCACAACACCGCGTCCGTGCGTTCGAAGAGCGCGTCCTGGCGGGCGTAGAGGCATTCATAGAACTCAACCCGAAAGCGGGACAACACGTCCAACGCCTCGCCTGCGGGCGAATCGGCAGACAGCCTCATACGCAGCGGCCGTTCTCTTGTACTTCGTGACTCAACATCTCGAAGGGTGGAGAACGGCCGTCTCCGCTGTCCCGGGAAGAACCGCAGATCAGCAGGTCGAGTGACCTGCGACGTTAAACGTCAAGCTAGGAGTACCTCGACGTCGAGGAAGTGCTGGAAGCAGATGGCGATGCCTTCGTCGCGGGCGGCCGTGGTGTCGTGCATCTGTCCGGGCCACAGGGCATCGGTCCACAACGTGCGGCGTTGCCCGTCGGCGACGACGGTGGCCTTCATCGTCGTTCTCATCTTCATGCCGGAGACACCGAATGGAATGACGGCATGCGAGATGCGCCCGGTCCTGCCACCGCACTCCGATATGCGGCAGGTCCCGACCACCGTCCCCGCGCGACGCGGCGCCCGCACGATCGCCCCGGCTTTGGTTCTGCGGCATGGCCTCGTGCAAGATCCCCTCCAGGACCACCGCGACGCTGGCCTCGATTCTCTCAAGCACCGGATGTCCTCGCGGCCGATCCGACGCCGGTCGTGGGCGGAGTTGCCGTGCTTCCCCGCCCACGAGGGTGGTTATCGTCCGGCCTGCAAGGCTGCCCAGGTCTGCGGGCCGACGTCGCCGTCGACGCCGAGGCTGCGGGTGGTCTGGTAGTCGCGCACGGCTTGTTCGGTGTTGGGGCCGAAGTCACCGTCGATGCCGACGGTGCGGCCGAGTGCCGCGGTCAGTGCTTGCTGCAGTCGGCTGACGTCCGCGCCGGTCGACCCGTTCTGCAGCGCCGGTGTCGAGCCGTGCGACAGCAGGGCCGTCCAGGTCCTGGGGCCGATCTCACCGTCGGCCGTGAGGTCCCGGGCGGACTGGAAGGCCTTCGTCGCCGTTTCGGTGTTGGGCCCGAAGTCGCCGTCCGGTTCTCCCGGATTGTGTCCGGCAGCGATCAGCCGGCATTGCGCCGCCTTGACCAGACTGCCGGTGGATCCCTGCTGGATGAGTGGGTACGCAGTGAAGTCGAGGTTGACGCCGCTGCAGGTGGGCGCTGGTGTGCCGCCGCAGTTGTTGCTGGTGACGTTCCGCCAGGTCTGGCCGTTGGCCTGGCCGTACTCGACGCCGTTGAACCAGGGGCGGATCCGTTCGGAGGTGGCGTTGCCCCAGGTGGCGGATCCGTTGTTGTCGGCGTCGTAGGCGAGCTCGAAGTGCAGGTGCGGGTGGTTGTTCGAGGTAGGCCCCGTCCTGCCGACCCGGCCGATCAGCTGGCCGCGCTGCACCGTCTGGCCGACGCTGACATCGCGGCTCTGCAGGTGCAGGTATGTGGTGAAGTAGCGCTGCCCGTGGTTGATCTGGATCACGTTGCCGGCGTTGGAGTGGTAGAAGGACTGCCGGACCGTGCCGGAGGCCGGAGCCAGCAGCGGTGCTCCTTCGGTGCCGACCTGGTTGGGCTCGCGGACCATGTCGAGCGCGGGTGCGTGTGCCCAGCTGTCGAGTCGCCACTGCTGGCCGCAGGTGAAGGGCAGTTGGAAGGCGATGGGCGGGGCCGCCGCGGCGGCCGGCGCCGCGGCCTGCCAGGGCAGGACGACGAGGGCGGCAACAGCCACGAGTAGTCTGCCGAGCAGCCCTGGGCTGAGCGTGCGGATGAGGGATAGCAACGTGTCTCCTTCTTTGGCGCCAAGTTCATGCGTGTCTGGGGCGGGGTGTGCGGGCGGCGATGGGACGGCAGGTGCCCTTCCGATGTGGCTGGGCGCTGCGGGACGGCCGCGTTCGGTCGCGGTGTGTCGCCCTCATGGCGGTCGCGATGAGGGCCGAGGTGGGGGCAGCCATGTACGGCCCTCGTCGTGAGCTCGCCGGCGGGGGAGCGACCGGTGCGCTGAGCGTGCCCTGCGTCGGTATAGCCCGGGTATTTCCGAAGGTCACCCGGCCGCCCTGGGCGGTGGTGCCAGGCACGGACCGCTTACAGGGGAGCACGCCGCGCCGGTGGCGTGCCCGGGTCAGGGCTGCGGGCAGAGCGCGCCGGTGTCCTGGCCGGGGAGGTGGCGGTCGAGTTGCGCCGCGTTCGGCGTTGGGGCGGTGGCTCGGCAGATGCGCCGGATGGCTTCGGTCGCGGTCAGCGGCCAGTGGATGATGCGCTGGTCGGCTCCCGCGGACAGCAGGGTTCCGTCTGGGGTGAACGCCAAGCCCTGCACGTCTGCCGAGTGGCCGGTGAGGGTGGCGATGCGCCGGTGGGTTCGTACATCCCAGACGACGATGGTGTGATCCTCACCTGCCGAGGCGAGGAGGCGTCCGTCCCTGCTGAAGGCGAGCGTGCCGACCGCTGCGGTGTGGCCGGTCAGGGTGCCCCGGCTTTTCCATGTCTGGGTCGACCACAGGCGCACCGTGTGGTCCGAGCCGGCGGTGGCGATCAGATCGCCCGCCGGAGTGGCCGCGATGTCCTGCGTGGACCCCTGCGTGGCCGGGAAGGCCTTCACCAGTCGGTCGTCGGCGGTGCTCCACACGGCGATGCCGCCGGCCGGTGTGCTCGCGACGAGGAGGCCGCCCCGAGCGGGGTAGGCCATGGCGGTCGAGGTGCGCGGGCCGGCCGGCGCCGGCAGTGGACGGGGGTGTGCCGGGTCGCTGACCCTCCAGCGGAGCGTTCCTCCCAGGGACATCACGGTGACCGTGCTGCCGTCCGGGCTGAAGGCGACGTCCGTGCCGGTGCCTATGCCGGTGAAGGCGATGGTGGTGTAGCGCCGCCCGGTCGACGGGTTCCACAGAGTCAGGGTGTGGTCGCGCGTCACGGCCGCCAGCACCGTGGCGTCCGGGTTGAACGCGACTGCCTTGACATGGTCGGAGTGTCCGCCCAGCAGCCGTTCGGCAGCACCGGAGGCATTCCAGATCCGTACGGACCTGTCGTCGCCGGCGGAGGCGACGAGCCGGCCGTCGGGGCTGACGTCCACGTCGTTCACGGCGCCGCCGTGACCGCTGAAGGGAAGGGCCGTCCGGCGCACCACGATGGTGCGTCCCAGGCCGCCCGAGACCACCGTGCTCGCATCCGGTGCCAGGTCCAGAGCCATGGTCTCCGAGCGGTAGCGGTCGGCGTGGCGGGCGATCTGCTCGCGGCGCCGGTAGTCCCAGATCGAGATCATGCCCTCTTCGTCGGCGATCGCGATCCGATCACCGACCGGCGCGGAGATCATCCAGGGGAAGGCCGTCTGCACCGGGAGGTCGGCGAACTGGCGGGCCGAGCGGCCGGTCAGCCGCCAGAACCTGATGCCATGTTCTTCGGAGGCCGTGGCCAGGACATCGGATGTGGAGCCGAACCGGGCCACCTGGGCGCCTTCTGTGTTCAGCTCGAAGCGACGGCGACCGGTTTCGATGTCCCAGACAGCCACCGTCCCATCGGTACGGGTGACGGCGAGCGAGCGCTGATCGCCGGCCAGGCTGAGTGCCGCGGGCATTCCGGTGGGCAGGAACACGGCCTTGCCAATGCCCAGCGTGGACACCCGTGTGCCCTCGCCCGTGCCGTAGGCCACGACCGTGCCGTCGGCGCTGAAGGCCAGACCGTTGCTGAGGTCGCCGGACACGACCTGCTTGAACAGCACCTTCCTCGACCGGACCTCCCGCACGACGACCGAGCCTCCGGTCGGCTGCTTCGGATTGTTGAACCGGGCCAGGGACGCCAGCCGGGTACCGTCAGCGTTGAAGGCCACCCTCAGCGCGAAGAACCCCTGGGGGAGCGGCTTGACGACATGCTCGGTGAAGGAGGCCAGCCTCCTGCGTCGGTTCGGATCCCACAGCTCCACGGTGCCGTCGCTGGTGGCCGCGGCCACCAACGAGCCGTGAGGGGACAGGGCCAGGCCGAACGACGCGGGCCCGTTCGTGTTGAGTACGACGCTGGGCTGCGCGGACGCCGACGTACTGATCACCGCGCCCAGGGTGTCGGCGTCGGGATGCAGCCGATAGGCGGCCAGGGCGAGGGACCGGGCGACGTCCGGGTCGGTGGCGACCAGCGAGCGCGACGTGAGCGCGGCCTGATGGGCCAGGACGGTCAGGTGCTCGCGCTGTGCCACCTGCCGCTGCTGCCAGGCGGCACCGCCCCCGGTCACGGTCGCCGCCAGCAGCACCGCCAGCACCATCGCCAGGACCCTCAGCCGGCGGACCCGGCGCCGCGCCGCAGCGAGTTCGGACTCGGCCAGTTCCTCGCTGGCGTCGAGGAACTCACGCTCCAGAAGGTTCAGCTCCGAGCGGTGCGGGCGCGCCTCGGCCAGCCCGGAGCCCCGATAGAGCCCTCCGGCGTCCCGCCCCGACTGCTGCCAGACTCGGGCCGCGGCGGTGAGCCGCTGCCGTACGACCAGGCGCCGGCGGTCCTCGCTCAGCCAGGCCCGCAGCCTGGGCCACGCCACGATGAGCGCCTCATGGGCGATCTCCACCCGATCCTCGTCCACGACCACCAGGCGTGCCGCCACCAGCTCGTCGACCACATCCGCGACCGCCGCGACCGGGCCCATCCCGTCGAGTTCGGTTTGCGGGACCCGCCGCCGACTGTCCCGCACCCCGTCCTCGTCCAGGCTGATCACCCGCTGCATGAGCCGGCGCACCAGGTCCTGCTCGGCGGGTTCGAGCTCGGCGTAGACGTGCTCGGCGGTCTGGGCGATCGCACCGTGCATCCCGCCCCCTGCCTGGTACGCCGCGAGAGTCAGGGTGCGGCCGGCCCGGTTGCGCCAGGTCTCCCGCAGCGCGTGGGACACCAACGGGAGTGCGGCGGCAGCGCCGGAGGCCTCCGCCACCACGGTGGCCAGCAGATCGGCGTCGACCGAGCAGCCCTCAAGATCCGCCGGCCGGACGATCAGCTCTCGCAGTTCCGCGGCCGACGGCGGACCGACCAGCAGCTGCGCCTCGCTCATCAGCGCCGGCGCCAGCTCGCTCAGCCCGGTCATCTGGACGAAGAAGTCCGCACGGACACTGAGCACGATCTTCGTTCCGGCATGGGACGCCGCTAACAGCCCGGCGACGAATTCCTCCCGTAGCGTGGGATCGGAGCACAGGGTGAACAATTCCTCGAACTGATCGACCACCAGCAGCACCTGACCGGCGGGCCGGTCGTGCTCGGCGAGCGCGGCCGCGAGCTGTTTCACCGGCTGGTCGGTCGGCGTCATCATGACCGGCCGCCACCGAGCGGTCGTATCCCGCCGGATCCGGCCCAGTAGGCCCGCCGCCAGCAGCGAGGTCTTCCCCGATCCCGACGCGCCGAACACGACGACCACGGGGAAGCGTTCCACGCGCTCCCACAGCAGCCCGCACAGCCGGTCGCGGCCGAAGAACCGGTCGTGATCCGAGGAGGTGAACGCCGGCAGGCCCCGGTAGGGGTTGGCCCCGACCGGCACCAGTGCCGCGACGGGGACCGGAGAGGGCATGAGGCCCTCATCGCCGCGGAGCATCGCCTGGTGCAGGCGCTGCAGACCCGGGCCGGGCTCGACGCCCAGTTCGGTCCCGTACAGCGCATGGGTCCGCCGGTAGAGCTCGAACGCCTCGGCCTGCCTGCCCGAGCGATACAGGGCCGTCATGAGCTGGCCGCGGAGCGACTCCCGAAAGGGATGCCGGGGCAGCAGCTCCGTCAGCTCCACGACCACCTCGGCATGCCTGCCGAGGGCCAGACCGCAATCGGCCCACCGCTCATGCACGGCAAGACGCAGCTCCTCCAGTCGGGCCGCCCGGGTCGCGACGGCTTCGGTATCCAGGAACTCCGCGAACGCAGGCCCGTTCCAGCACCGCAGCGCCTCACCGTGCAACTCCTGCGCGCCCGCTGTCTCACCCTGTCGCAGGGCCTCCTCCGCCTGGAGAGCCAGCCGTTCGAACCGCGTGGCGTCCAGCGCATCACCCGCCACCACGCGATAGCCGTCGCCCTGCCGTTCGATGCGCTCCGGGCCCAGGGCCTTGCGCAGTAGATGGACGTACAGCTGCAGATTCTTACGCGCCGAGCGCGGCGGTCGCTCGCCCCACAGTGCGGTCATCAGGAGCTCCGAAGGCACGGGCCGGTCGGGCCTGCTCAGCAGGACCGCGAGCAGCAGACGCACCTTGGGCGATCCGATGTCGACCGGCAAGCCCCCGCGACGGACCGCCAGATCCCCCAGAATCCCCAACTCCACTCGGCCGCCCCCCCAAGGCTGCACGGATCAACGCTGGCGGCCCGAAGGTACACCAGCCCTCCGACGCAGACCCGCGCTGGCCCGCCCGACCCACGCATGACGCCGCACTGACGTGGATCAGCGGACTGCCGCCTGGTGCGGCCTCCCGCACCGGCACCCCCTGGCCGCATACCCCAAAGATCCGCGATGCGCAGCCGGCCGAAGCCACGCCCGATCACCTGCCGCACGCATCCCCATCAGGACTTATACGGGTCCTATACCGCGTCTCACAACGATCGCTTCCCGTACCGGGCCCACCGGCTCCTGGGCCCTCCGATCAAGGAAGGAACGGGTGCGCCCATCCAGAACGACGCCGACCAGTCCAACAGGCACCCCCCGCCGTGGAGATGACGTCGGAGTCGTAGAGAACGCGAAAGGACACAGCGTGAAGCTCGGGTTCAGCTCGGGAAGCGATCAGAACACCCATCAGCGGACCACTGGGAAGGCAGGACAGCACATGCGTACAAGGCTCGCGGCAGTCGCAGGAGTGGCTGCCATGACCGCCACGCTCGGACTGGTCGGCGCGTCCCCCTCGGCAGCCGGCCCCAACTGCGCCTCCGGCTACCACTGCGTCTTCTACACCGACATCAGCTCCGCACGGCAGTCCTTCTTCAACTCCGATCCGGACTTCTCCAACGACACCTTCGACGAATACAACGTGAGCGGGACCGGTTACAACAGCCCGGTCAACAACAACGTCTACTCGGCCAGCAATTCAAGCACCGGGAACTACGAGAGCCACTACTGGGACAACACCAACGGAACGGGCTTCCTGTTCTGCCTGAACCCCGGTCACTACGTCAACTCCGCCTCCACCGTCGACCAGGCGGGCACGCAGAGCGGCGATCCGCTGCCCTCCGGCCTCCGGGACCGGGCCAGCCGGCTGACGCTCCCGGGCCGGACGTCGACCGACTGCTTCTGACCTCGGTGAACCGCGGGCCCGGCGCAATCCGGGCCCGCACGTTCCGGACCTCGACAGGATTCACATGGCACTGAGCTTCCACGGCACTCGCCGGCACATCGCCGCCTGCGTCCTGACCGCCACTGTGGGCGCAACGATCTGGGCGTTGGCCGACGCGAGGGCACAAAACCCCGAACCCCGGCCCCATCGTCCGCTGTCCCCGGCCGCACTGGCCGAACAAGGCTTGCGTCCGCCGATCTACACCCAGCTCTACGCCTGGACCCAGAGCGGCGAACAGATCGCGACCGCCCAGCAACAGGTCCTCGTCGCCTGCATGGCCGAGCGCGGATTCACCCTCAAGCCCGCTCCCGTGGCGAAGGCGGGTGACGCGGCGGTGTCCCGCCCGACTCCGTTCGGTCTCGAGAGCCTCGAAGAAATCGGGGCGGACAGCCAGACGCAAGCGCCAACGGAGCAGCCGCAAGAAGAGGCCTTCAACCGCGCCCTCTACGGCAAACCCGGAAACGAGATCTCCGTCAAGGGCAAGCTGCTCAAGGTGACCATGCCGGCGAGCGGCTGCCAGGCCGAGGCGGAGAAGCACATGCTGGGCGACGGCCGGGTGCGGTGGACGGAACTGCGGATGCAGCTCAACGAAGGGGAGCAGACAGCGTTCAAGTGGCTCAAGCACGACTCCCTCTTCCGCAAGGCGAACGAGAGCTGGCGGCAGTGCATGCTCACCAACCGCGTCCAGGCCAAAGACCCCCTCGACCTGATCAGAGCCTTGCCGCCCGACGCGGACATCCGCACCCACCCCGCAACCAAGGCGGACGTCCACTGCAAGCAGGACACCGGATACCTGCGCACCGCCTACGCCAGACTCGCCGTGATGCAGCAGCGCTGGCTCGACGATCACCCCGACGTGCTCAAGGACCGCACCGCGCTGCGGGACAGGCAGCTGAGAATCACCCGCCAGGTCCTCCAGGGGCAGACCGGCTGAGCACCCCGGCGCACCCGATCTGCCCCGGCCCGGCGGCACCGGGTCTCACGGCTGGGTGTGGTAGCGGAGGTAGACCACGCCGCTGGTGAGCCGGCGTTCGTCCAGGAGCTCGAAGCGGAGCCGGGCCCCTTCGGGGAGGAAGGGCTTGCCGCCGCCCAGCACGGCGGGGCCGACGAAGAGGTGGTACTCGTCCACCAGCCCTGCGGCGATCGCGTGGGCGCCGAGGGCGGCCCCGCCGACGGTGAGGTCACGTTCGGAAGATGCCTTCAGCCGCCGAACCGCCTCGAGGTCGAAGTCCCGTTCGATCCGGGTCCGGGTGGTGCAGGCCGACTCCAGCGTCCTGGAGTACACGACCTTCTCGGCCGCCTGCCAGATCTCCGCGAACTCCCGCGCCCCGGGCGACTGGCCCGCGACGGACGGGTCGGTCTCCCAGACAGCCATCATGTCGTACAGCTGGCGCCCGTACAGGTAGGTCCCGACCGGCCGCAGCACGTCGTTGATGAAGGAGTAGTACTTCTCGTCCGGTACCGCCCAGTCGAAATTGCCGTCCGCGTCGGCGATGTAGCCGTCCAGAGACACATTGAACATGTAGATCAACTTGGCCATGCGAGCCTTATCCCAGGTCGGGGCTACGTGTGTGTCCCGCAGCACACTAGCTCGCGCCTGTGACAATGCCCGGCGAACGGCACGGTCATCGCTGCGAAGGGCTGCGTCTGGGACTGCCGCGGCTCCGGCGGTTCCGCCCGGCCCGTTCGCGGACCCGGCCGCGCAGCCGGTGGTGCAGCTCGGTGACCAACGCGCCGTCGCGCCAACGGCGGAAGAAGGCATACACCTGGTCCCACGCCGGGAAATCTGCGGGCATCGCCCGCCACTTGATGCCGTTGTCGACCAGATAGAACACCGCATCCAGCATCTCCCGGTGGCAGTACCCTTCCGGGCGGCCACCGCGGCCTTCCAGACAGGCCGGCACCGGCAGAGCCGTGCGCACCACCGCCCACTCGGCGTCCGTCAGATCCGACGGATACCGGCGCACCCGCACCGGATGGTCGGCGGCATTGCCGAACGGTGCGCGAGACAGTCAAACGAGCGCGCAAAGGAGTTGGACTCCACCGCCGGTTCCGCGTACAACAACGGCAACAGGGCCTCCTGCACCTCGGTTTGCCTTCGACAGCTACCGAGCTACCAAAGTGCCCTGTCTCTATGCGCCGCCACCGACGCGATCACCCATCCTCGGGATGCCGTTCGAACCGCAGTCGCCCCGCACGGTTCATCAACAGATTCTAACCGAGTGCGAGAACACAGGGACTGCCTGAGGGACTTGACAAAGCATCACCAGAGTTGAGGGTTACCTATAAAGGCAGGTCTAAAGTTCTTACCTACATCACTCCAGAAGTTGTGGTCGAGGAATTCGGTCTCGCCTCTATCACACTTTCCGCAGGTAGCGTTTGGGCGCCTGCATGGATCGACGGCCACCTTCCTGGCATCTGTCGGACTCCCGGAGAGCAAGCTTTTCGGCCACCGGATGGACCTGGAGGACGACAGTGCCCGCAGACTGCAATTCGGCTCGAGCTTGAAGGCGTCCTTAGAGCGCGCGGGATCCGAACTGCCGCCAGAAGCGGAGACATGGGAGAAACTCGGCGACTTCGTCTACGCCACCGTCGCGCTCAACCCGCGGGACGGGCAGATCTACGCTTTTCCCGAAGGGGAGAGCGACTACCAGGCCATGCACAAGGACATTTCGAGCTTCGTGAACGCGCTCATCGTCGTGAACAGGGGGCGGACGGAATACTTGAAGCTGGGACCGGACGACGAGCAGCGCGCACACATCGTAGACCGCATGACGCAGGAAATCGCCACCGTTGACACGACACCCTTCGTAGACGATGAGGGCGAGTGGGAAACCCTCTTCGACCGGATCCGACTCAACATGTGGCGATAGCGCAGCTGCTGCCCAGAGCGGCGAGTATGTCTGCCCTTTCGTCTTTGGGCCCGAAAGTGCGGAGGGAGCCGAGGGCCCTGGATCTGCCGGCCGAGGTCAGTAGAGCCAGCGGTCGAAAAGCCCTGGCCAGAGAAATCCCTCGTAGCCGCAAGTAGCGCCAGGGATACCGGTGCGGTCGACATAGAGGAAGGATGGTCGCGTCCTCACGACCTCCCGCCCCACCAGACCGTCTACAGCTACTTCGCCCGCTGGGAAGCCGACGGCATCTTCGGCCAACTCACCGGGCTCCTACGCCGCAAAGTCCGCCAGGCCGAAGGCCGCACCAGCGAGCCAAGCGCCTGCCTGATCGACAGCCAGAGCACCGAAACCTCCGCCGCCGTCCCCCTGACCAGCCAAGGCATCGACCCAGCCAAGAAGTTCATCGGCTGCAAACGACACATCGTCACTGACACACTCGATGCTCGCCGTCGCCGTCGCCGTCGCCGGCTTCCACGACTCCGCCGCCGGCACCCAACTCCTCACCAAAGTCGCCGAGCACCACCCCACCGTCATCAAAGCCTGGGCCGACAACGGCTACAAGACCAAAACCGTGGCCCAGCGCGGCATCGACCTCCAGATAGTCCAGCGCGACCCCACAACCCGCGGCTTCCAAGGCCAGCCCCGCCGCTGGGTCATCGAACGCACCCTCGGCTGGCTCATGCACCGCCGCCGCCTGGCCCGCGACTACGAAACCCACCCCCACCGCTCAACCGCAATGATCCAACTCGCCGCCATCAACCTCATGACCCGCCGCCTCACCCATGAGTCCACCCCGAACTGGCGTGACAGTTAAACCGCATGAAACGGACAAGCAAGAACCAAACCCTCACTGGGACGGTGACGCCGCGGACCTCGATGTCGGAGGCGTGGTGCGCTGCTGCACCAGCTGTCCGGCGGCTCGAAGCGCAGCAGCAGGGAGCAGAGGCCAGTGCCGTCTGGACAGCACTGCACTGCGCCGAGTCCACGGTGAGGCCGTCCCGGGCGGGGCTATGTGCATCAGGACGATCGCCGCAGCGATCACGACCGTGAACACGACCCCCGCGAAGCCCTTCCCGAGCGGGCCGTCGATAGGCGGGTGGGGCCTTCTTCTGTCCCTGCTCGGGAGGCGTGCAGGAGGTCGGGGGCGCCCCGCGTCGGGGTGGTCCTCAGAGCGCGTCGACGGCACTCACCTTCCAGCCGCCGGACGTATGGGTCATCGTCATCCGGACCCGGTTCAGATCGACCCGTGAACCGGTGACCTGCGTACTGGTGGTGACCTGGTTGACGAACAGCAGCACCACGGCCCGGTCGGGGGACACGGACACCACGGAGGCGGCGGGCGCGCCGCCGTCCGGGGGCGCGACCACGCTCGCCTTGACGACCCCGCGGTACTTTTGCGCCGTGGGCCCCACGACCTTGCTCGTGGTCCTGCCGTACTCCTCCGTGAAGGCGCCGGTCAGATGGGCGCGCGCCGCGGCGAAGTCCGCCTCCAGCCTGCGGTGGTCGTACGACAGCACCACCGGCGCAGCCTCCCGCGCCGCCGCGACCGCCTCGGTCCGGGCCGCGTTGGTACGCCGCCCCTCGGCGTACTCCCACCCCAGCACGCCCACCGCGGTCAGTCCGAGGGCCACCAGGACGGACAGCAGGGCGCAGAGCCGCACCGGCCGGCGGCGGCGCGCCGGACGGAGCGCCGCGGCCTCCTCCGCCAGTACGACCGGCCCCACATGCTGGGTCTCGTCCCGCCGGGCCTGCGACGCGTCGTCGGGGGCCTCGAGCCGCAGGGGAACCGGGGTGCGCGGGGTGTCGACCACGGTGGTACTGCCTGTGCTCGGCCGGACGCGGTCCGATCGCTTGGCGGCCGCACGCGCTGCCGCTGAGATGGCGCGACGGCCGGGGGAGGTGGAGCCACGGCCCCGGGCGGTCGGGTTCGCCACGGTCTTGCTCCTCACTGTTGCTGGTACGGGTGTGCGCTCGGGTGTGCCGCCCGCCGGGTCAGCCGACGAACTCGACATCGGACGTCAGCCAGCGGCCCTTCTCCAGCACGAGGTCGAGTTGCAGCCGGTAGGTACGGGACTGCCCTTCCGGCGCGGCCTTGTTCGTCACCTTGCTGTCGGCGACGACCAGCACCCGTGCCGAGCGCTTGTCGGCCCGCGCTATCCCCGCCTCGAGCACCTGGCCCTCCGAGACGGACCTGTTGGCGGCGACCAACTTCGTCAACTCGCCGGTCTGCGCGGCGAACTGTTCCTTGAAGTCGCCGGTCGCGCCCTTCATCACGTTGGCGCTGTCCCGGTCGTAGTGCCGGTAGTCCAGCGATGTGAAGTTCAGTGCGGACTGGCGGGCGGCGGCCAGGATGTCCTGGTGCCGGCGGACCTCCGCCCGCTGGTCGTACACCTGGAGATACAGCCAGCTGCCGAGCGCCGTCACGGCGATGGTCGCCACGGCCAGCGTCACCGCCGTCGCCCTGCCGCGCCCCGCCGCGGTGGCGAGCCTGCCGCCGAGCCGCCGCAGCGAAGTCACCCGCCGCGAGAGGACACCGCCCGCGCTCATGCCATTCGTCCCACGAGCAGCCATTGCCACGAGTCCTTTCCGAACGTGCTCTGTTCTCCGCCCGTCGAGCCGATCTCGAGGAGCGTGCCTCCCGGCCCGGCGAGGGTGCCGGTCTCCGGGTCGTATGGGGTGACGTGTGCCGCCTGCCGCGCGCCGCCGGACGTCGAGGGGCCCAGCGCGTTCTGGGCGCCGCGCACGGAGGTACCGCTGCCACGCGGTTCGGTGCAGCGCGCCTCACGGTTGGCGGGCCGCTGCGAGGTGTCCGCCGGGTCGCGCCGCTGGGTGCCGTAGCCCTGGCGGCACGGCGGCGGGTCGTCGGCGTTCACGACCATGCCGAAGTGGGTGGTGCCGTCGCCGGGGATCACGGTGTAGCTGCCGGCGACGATCACCGGGAACGTCACCAGCGCCTGTTCCACACCGGGCAGGCGCGCCACGGTGACCTGGCCGCCGCTGATCAGGTTGGACAGCAGCACCGGCAGATGGGTCTCGTTGGACTTGAGCAGCGAGTCGACCTCCTGCGCCGCCGGGGCGGTGTTGCCGACCAGCCGCCTCAGATCGCCGTCGCGTGCCTTCAGCTCTGCGGTCAGCGCGGCCAGGTCGCGGGAGAAGGACTTGATCGCCGACCCCTTGTCGCTCTGGGTCTTCAGCACCACCCGCGAGTCCTCGATGAGCGAGGTCGTCTCCGGCAGGTTCTTCGAGGCCGACTCGACCAGCAGGTTTCCGGAGTCCACCAGCCTGCTCAGATGCGGCCCGGTGCCGGCGAACGCCTTGCCGAGTTCGTCGACCGTGACCCGCAGATCGTCCTTGGCGACCGAGTTGACCAGCTGGTCCAGGCTGAGGACGAGCGCCGTCGTGGGCAGTGGAACCCTGGTGTCGGCGCGCGGGATCTCGCTGCCCTCGTCCAGGAACGGGCCGCCGGGGCGGCGCGGCTGGAGGTCGACGTACTGCTCGCCGACCGCGGAACGGTTCGCCACCACGGCCAGCGTGTCCGCCGGTATCCGGGTCCCGTCCTCGATGTCCAGCGCGACGGAGACGCCGTCCGTGCCGGCGAGCCGCAGCTCCGCGACCCGGCCCACGGGAACGCCCCGGTAGGTGACCTCGGCGCCCTGGAAGATGCCGCCGGAGTCGGCGAAGTCGGCCCGCACGGTGTATCCGCGGTCCAGCAGGATGTCCATCAGGCCGGTGTAGCGGGCGCCGACGTACGAGCACCCCACCGCGGTGACGGCGGCGAAGGCGATCAACTGGGCCCTGACCGTACGAGTGATCACGGCTGCATCCCCTTCAGCATCAGTTCGGCCAGTGCCAGGTCGATCCCCGCGGGCAGCCGGCGTCCGTCGCCGTCCCTGTGAGCCACCTGGCTGCCGGTGCACACCGGCGGACACAGCAACCCGTCGCTTCCGGGGGGCGGGGGAGCGCCCGGCGTCGGTGCGCCGGGAATCTCCGGGGGCGCGGTCGGCAGAGGCACCTTCGGCAGGTCGGGCAGGTCGGGCGTGCGGGGAACCTCCGGCAGCTCGGGCTTCTCAGGACCAGGCCCGGGCGGTTCCTCCGCGAGGTTGCCGTAGACGCTCGCGAGGTCCAGGTCCGCGGTGATCTTGAGGTTGACGTAGTCACCCTTGATGGCGCCGGTCACGTTCCGGGGGAACGGATAGGTCGTCAGAATCTCCAGCGAGTTGGGGAGATCGCTGCCGGCCTTGTTCAGCTGTTGCAGGATCGGCTGCAGGCTCTTGAGGTTGGCCACCGTGTCCGCGCGGGAGGTGTTGATCACCTTGGTGCCCGTCTTCCCTAGCTCGGAGAGCGAGGTCAGCATCGCCGTCAGATCGCTGCGCTGGTCGGCCAGGACCTTCAGCGCGCCGGGCACCGTGTCCACGGCCTGCGCGATCGTCTTCTTCTCCGCGGCCAGCCGCTTCGCCAGCCGGTCGATGCCCTTGAGCGCCCGGACGATCTCCTTGCGCTGCTTGTCGAGCCCGCCGATGAACGTGTCGAGCTCGCCCAGCAGGTCCTTGACCCGGTTCTCCCGGCCCTCCAGCGCCTTGTTCAGCTCCACGGTGATCGTCTTGAGCTGCGCCACACCGCCGCCGTTCAGCAGCGCGGAAAGGGCGGAGAGCACCTCTTCGATCTCCGGGTTGCGTCCGGTGCGCGACAACGGGATGCGCGCGCCGTCGGTGAGCCGCCCACTGGCCCCGATGCCGACCGGCGGGGAAAGGGCCACATACTTCTCACCGAGCATGCTGGTCTGCCGCAGCTCAGCCATGGCGTTGCCGGGCAACTTCACGTCGTCCGCGATGCGCAGGCGTACCCGGGCGTGCCAGCCGACCAGCTCCACCTTCTCGACCGCGCCCACGGTGACGTTGTTGACCTTCACCGCCGACTGCGGGACCAGGTCGAGAACGTCCCTGAAGTCGGCCGTCACGTGGTAGGCGTTGCCGTCGGGGGCCGCGCCGCCGGGCAGGTCCATGTCGTACAGGCCGTTGAAGTCGCAGCCGGTGAGCAGCACGGAGCCCATGGCGGTGGCCAGGGCCACGGCCCGGTGCCTGCGGGGTGCGCTCATGCGCGTGCCTCCAGTATTCCGCCGAGGGTCCGGTCGACCTGGCCGGTGCCCGGCACCGCGCCGGCGTGCGGGACCTCGGGCAGCGAGTCGAAAAGCTTCTCCAGCTCCGTGCAGTCGGGGTTCTCGCCCCCCGCGTCACCGGTGGTCCTCAGCAGCGAGCACAGCAGTGCCGCCGGGTCCTGCGGTTGGTCGGGGTTGTTGCGGGTGTCGAGGGTGCCGGACGAGGGGTTGTAGGCGTTCTGGAGGTTGGAGAGGCCAGTGGGTGCGACCTCCAGCAGCTCCGCCAGCGCCGCTCGCTGGGTGGCCAGCACCTGGGTGACCTTGCTGAGTCCCTCCACGTCCTCGGTCAGCGCCTTCTTGTTGTTCTTCACGAACCTCGAGACGTCGCCGAGCGCCACCCCCAGATGCTTGAGCGCCGCCGCGAGGTCTTTGCGCTCCCCGGCGAGTTGGCCGGCGACCGCGGCGAGACTGTCGTTGAACGACCGCACGCTCTTGTCGTCGGCGGCGAGCGCCGCGTTGAACACCTGAAGATTGCGCACGGTGCCGAACAGGTCGTCCCGGCCGTCGGACAGCGTGGTGACCGCGAGGGACAGGTCCTCCACCGTCCGGTGCATCTGTTCGCCCTGGCCGTCGAGGTTGGCGGCGCTCACCCCCAGCAGCCGCGCGAGGGAGCCGTCCTTGTTGGCGCCCTTCGGACCGAGCGCCTCGGCCGTCGTGTGCAGACTGTCGAAGACCCGGTCCAGCTCCACCGGCACGGCCGTGCGGCTTTGAGGGATCACCGCACCGTCGCGCATCACGGCCCCGCCCCGGTACACCGGCAGCATCTGTACGTAACGGTCGCTGACCACCGAGGAGTTGATGATGGCGGCCTGGGCGTCGGCGGGGATCTTGCGCCCGGGCTCGTACTCGAGCTCCACACGCACCCGGCCGCCCTCCGGGACGATCCCCGTGACCTCGCCGACGCGTACGCCGAGCACCCGCACGTCGGAGCCCGGGTAGATGCCCACGGTGCGCGGGAAGTACGCGGTGACGCGGACCGGTTGCTCGCGCGGCCACAGCACGACCGCGACGCAGACCAGCAGCGCCGTGACCACGGCGGCGGCTGTCAGCCGGGCCGTACGGCCCTTTGGATCGAAGCGGATGCGGCCTTTCATCGCGAGTCTCCTTTTCGGGGGACCACCGGAGCGGCGACCAGGTTCTGGATGTAGCTGTCGAACCAGCGGCCGTTGCCGAGGGTGTTGGTGAAGACGCGCACATAGGGGGCGAGCAGCGCGACGCTGCGGTCGAGGCTCGCCTGGTTGCGCTCCAGCATTCGCACCACCTGGTTCAGCCCTCTCAGTGCCGGGCCGATCTCCTGCTCGTTGTCCTCGACCAGGCCGGAGAGCTGGATGCCCAGTGCGGCCGAGCTCTTGAGCAGCGCGTGGATCGCCGCCCGGCGCCGCGTGATCTCCTTGAACAGCGCGTCGCCGTCCTTGACCAGGGTGGTGAACTCGCCGGAGCGCTCGGAGAGGATCCTGGTGACGGAGTTGGCGTGCTTCAGCAGCTCCCTAAGGTCCTCGTCACGCGAGGCCACCGTCTTCGAGATCTTCGACAGGCCCTTGATCGAGGCGCGTACCTCCTCCGGCGAGTCCTCGAAGGTCGCCGAGAGGGTGTCCAGTGCCTTCGCCAACTGCTCCGTGTCGACCTTTTCGCTGGTGGTCGTCAGATCGCTGAAGGCCTGGACGACGTCGTACGCCGGGGTGGTGCGCTCCAGCGGGATCTCGCTGCCGGGCCGCAGCTGTCCGGACCCCTTCGGCTGCAGGGCCAGGTACTTCGCGCCCAGGATCGTCTTGATCCGGATGGCCGCGCCGGTCCTGGTGCCGAACTTCGGCTCGCCCTTGATCTTGAAGGTGACCTTCACATGGTCGCCGTCGAGGTCGACCTCGTCGACCTTGCCGACCTTGACCCCTGCGATGCGCACCTCGTCGCCCGGTTTGAGCCCGCCGGCCTCGGAGAACGCCGCGCTGTAGGTCTCGCCGTTGCCGATCACCGGCAGGCTGTCCGCGTTGAACGCGGCGGTCGTCAGCAGCGCGAGCGTGGTGATGCCGACAGCGCCGATCACCACAGGGTTGCGGTCACGGAAGGGTGTGCGGGGAAGGAGACGCATCTTCATCCGCCGCACCTCGCCCGTGCCACGTGCAGCTCCGGAGTGATCACCTCTCGGGTCTTCGGCAGCACGATCCGGCCGTCGAAGTCACAGAGATAGAAGTTGAACCAGGAACCGTACGAGGCGGTCCCCGTCAGCTTGTCGAGCTTGTTCGGCAGCCGCTTCAGCACGCCCTCCACGGTCTTCTCGTTGTCGTTCAGAGTCCTGGTCAGGTCCCTCAGCTCCGCGATGTCGCCCTTCAGGGGCGGCCGGGCGTCCTCGAGCAGACCGGAAGTCGCCTCGGTCAGCGCGCCGATGTTCTCCAGCGAGGAGCCGATCGGCTTGCGGTCGGCCGACAGGCCGGAGATCAGCCGCTGGAGCTGTTTGAGCAGCCCGGAGAACCGGGCGCCGCGCTTGTCGAGGGTCTGCAGCGTGGTGTTGAGGTTGTCGATCACCGACCCGATCAGCTCGTCCCGGTCGGCGAGGGTCGTGGTCAGGGACGCGGTGTGTGCGAGCAGGCTGTTGACCGTTCCGCCCTCGCCCTGCAGCGTCTTGACGATCTCGGTGGCGAGCTGGTTGACGTCCTTCGGGCTGAGGGCGGCGAACAGCGGCTTGAAGCCGCCGAGCAGGGCGTTCAGGTCGAGCGCCGGCTGGGTCAGGGCCAGCGGGATCGTGGCGCCGGGCTTCAGCCGCGTCCCGTCGCCCGCGCCCTCGGTCAGCGCCACGTAGCGCTGGCCGACCAGGCTCCGGTAGCGGATGACCGCTCCGGTGCTGGTCAGCAGCGGCCGGTCGCGGGTGACGGTGAACGTCACCTCGGCCAGCGTGCGGTCCTTGATACGGATGGCTTCGACCTCGCCGACGCGCACTCCCGCGACGCGGATGTCGTCACCCTCCTCCAGGCTCGTGACATCGCTGAACACCGCTCGGTAGGTGTGCTCCGGGGCGAAGGAGATGTTGACGATCGTCGCCGCGAGCAGCGTCGTCGCCAGGATCGTCACCACGGCGAAGAGAAGGAACTTCACCAGCGGTGCCGCGGTCGCGGTGGCCCCTGATGCCTTCATGCCACACTCACCGCCGTCCCGCGTGCCATGGGCCCGAACAGCAGCGTCGCCACCGCGGGAACCCGGTCGGCGGGCACCCCGAGGACCGGCGCGACCAGCGACCCCACGGCCCGCTGCTCGGCCGCCGTCGCAGAGACCGGGCCGGCTCCGGGCGGGCCGCCGGCAACGACGTCCTTCGTACCGTCGTCGAGCTTGGTGTGTCCCGCCGGTACGGAAGGGCCGGGGATGCCTCTGCAGTTCGGGCCGGAGCGCTCGGCATAGCGCGGTTCCTCACCGGGTCGGTACGCGGGTCGCGGGTGGACGAATTCGAGGGTGATGCGCATCTCGCCGCCCGCGAACGCCTTCTCGGACTCCCTGCTCTGGCGCTCGAGGCCTTCCAGCAGACACGGGTACTCGGGCGAGTAGCGGGTGAACAGGTCGAGGGTCGGGCGGGAGACACGGCCCAGGGTGATCAGCCGCTCGCCGTTGTCGTCGAAGAACCTCTCCGCCGTGCCGGCGGCCTTCGCCGTTCCCGTCAGGCCAGCGGCCAGCTGCTCGCGCTTTTCCACGATGGTGCGGCTCGTGGTGACCGAGTCGTGCAGGATGTTCATCAGGTCCGGTGCCGCGTCGCCGTAGACCTCTGCGACATCGGCGAAGCGGGAGATGTCCTCCTGAAGGGAGGGCATATGGGGGTTGAGCTCACGCAGATAGCGCTCCAGCCGTACGAGGTTGCCGCCGATGCGGTCGCCACGGCCCTCCAGCGCGGTGGAGAACGCGTGCAGCGTGGCGTTGAGATCGGCGGGCCGCACCGTGCGCAGCAGCGGCAGCAGGTCGTTCATCAGATGCTGCACCTCGATGCCTGCCCGGGTGCGGTCCTGGGTGATGACGTCCCCGGCCCGGATGTGCCGGCCCGAGGAGCCGCCGGGTACCACGAGGTCGACGAACTTCTCGCCGAACAGCGTCTTCGGCAGCAGCCGGGCGTGCACATCGGCCGGGATGCGCGACACATGCTCCGGCTTCAGCGCGATGTCGAGCGTGGCCTTCTCCCCGTCGGCCCGCACCTCGCGCACCTCGCCGACGAGCAGTCCGCGCAGTTTGACGTCGGCCCGCGGGTCGAGTTGGTTGCCCAGGGTGTCCGCCTCGAGCGTGACGCGTACGACCGAGGTGAACACCTGCTGGTACACGGTCACCGACAACGACAGCAGCAGCGCGATGACGGCGAGGAACACCAGCCCGTACAGCCGCAGCCGGCTGGTGTTCGCCGCGGCGCTTCCCTTCGTGTTCATCGGCCCCTACCCCGCTATCCGTACGGTCGTGTTGGCGCCCCAGATCGCCAGGCTGAGGAAGAAGTCGAGAATGTTGATCGCCACGATCGAGGTGCGCACCGCGCGGCCCACGGCGACCCCGACGCCGGCCGGGCCGCCGCTCGCGTAGTAGCCGTAGTAGCAGTGCACCAGGATGATCACGACGGCGAAGACGATCACCTTGCCGAACGACCACAGGACGTCGACCGGCGGCAGGTACTGCTGGAAGTAGTGGTCGTAGGTGCCGGCCGACTGCCCGTAGTAGCCGGTGGTGATCGTGCGGGCCGCGAAGTACGAGGACAGCAGCCCCACCACGTACAGCGGGATCACCGCGACGAAGCCGGCGATCATCCGTGTCGTCACCAGGAACGGCAGCGACGGGACGCCCATGACCTCCAGCGCGTCGGTCTCCTCGCTGATCCGCATCGCGCCCAGCTGCGCGGTGAACCCGGCGCCGACCGTCGCGGACAGCGCCAGACCCGCCACCAGCGGCGCGATCTCCCGGGTGTTGAAGTACGCGGACAGGAACGCCACGAAGTTCGACGTGCCGAGCTGGTTGAGCGCCGCGTAGCCCTGGAGGCCGACCTCGGTACCGGTGAAGAACGACAGGAACGCGATCACCCCGACGGTCCCGCCGACGACGGCGAGCGCGCCGCGCCCGAAGCTCACCTCCGCGAGCAGCCGCAGGGTCTCCTTCTTGTAGCGGCGCAGCGTCCGGCCGGTCCAGGCCAGCGAACGGCCGTAGAAGACCAACTGCCTGCCCAGCTCCTCGAGCTGCGGCGGCAGCAGACGATTCATCAGCGGCATCGCTCAGCCCCTCTGCGGAACGATCTGGAAGTACACGGCGGTCATCACGAAGTTCGTCACGAACAGCAACATGAAGGTGATGACCACCGACTGGTTCACCGCGTCGCCGACCCCCTTCGGGCCTCCCTTCGCGGTCAGCCCCTTGTACGAGGCGACGATCGCCGCGATCGCCCCGAACACCAGGGCCTTGAGTTCGGCCGCCCACAGGTCGGAGAGCTGGGCGAGCGTGGTGAACGAGGCGAGATAGGCGCCCGGGGTGCCGTTCTGCAGCACCACGTTGAAGAAGTAGCCGCCGGCCACCCCGACCACCGAGACGAGGCCGTTGAGCAGCACTGCTACCAGCATCGTGGCCAGCACCCGCGGCACGACCAGCCGGTGGATGGGGTCGATGCCCAGCACCTGCATCGCATCGATCTCCTCGCGGATCTTCCGCGCGCCGAGATCCGCGCAGATCGCCGTGCCGCCCGCGCCCGCGATCAGCAGCGCGGTCACGATCGGCGACGCCTCTCGCAGCACGGCGAGGACCGACGCCGCACCGGAGAACGACTGCGCGCCCAGTTGCCTCGTCAGAGAGCCGATCTGCAACGCGATCACCGCTCCGAACGGGATCGACACCAGCGCAGTCGGCAGGATCGTCACACTGGCGACGAACCACGCCTGCTGGATGAACTCCCTGACCTGGAACGGCCGCTTGGGGATCGTGCGCAGCACGTCCAGCCCCATGGCGAACAGGCTGCCCGACTGCCGCAGCGCCCCGACGGGTGACAGACTCATGCGTCACCCACCCCTCCGCGCACCGACGCCCGCACCTGCCGCAGTGCCTCACGGTCCGCGATCTCCGTCCAGCGGGGCGGCCGTTCGATGCCTTCGGTCGGCAGCAGCCGCGGCGTCAGCTCGAGTACGCCCGGCACGGCGGCGTCAGCGGCCTCACCGAGCTGCGCGAGTTCCTGCTCGACCTGGGCGGCGTCCTTCTCCTCCGCCATGCCGATCGGCCCCTGCATCCGCCCGTTGAGGAACTGCCGTACCACGGGCTCCTCGCTGGTCAGCAGCCGCTCCCGGGGGCCGAACATCACCAGCTCGCGGCGGAACAGCAGCCCGATGTTGTCCGGGACCTGGCGGGCGGAGGCGATGTCGTGGGTGACGATGAGGAACGTGGCGTCGATCTGCGCGTTGAGATCGACGATCAGCTGGTTGAGATATGCCACGCGCACCGGATCGAGGCCCGAGTCTGGCTCGTCGAACAGGATGATCTCCGGGTCGAGCACCAGGGCCCGTGCCAGTCCCGCCCGCTTGCGCATGCCGCCGGATATCTCGCCGGGCAGTTTGTCCTCGGCGCCGATCAGACCGACCATGTCCATCTTCTCGAGAACGATCCGGCGGATCTCGCCCTCCGGCTTGCGGGTGTGCTCGCGCAGCGGGAAGGCGATGTTGTCGTAGAGGTTCATCGAACCGAACAGCGCGCCGTCCTGGAACAGCACACCGAACAGCTTGCGGACCTCGTAGAGCTCGTGCTCGCGCAGCGTGGTGATGTCCTGCCCGGCGATTCGGATCGACCCGCGCTCCGGCCGCAGCAGTCCCACGAGCGTCTTCAGGAACACGGACTTGCCGGTCCCGGAGGGCCCCAGCATGACGGAGACCTCCCCGGCGGGCAGCGTCAGGGAGACGTCCTGCCAGATGACCTGGCGCCCGAAGGACTTGGTGAGCCCTTCCACGCAGATCTCGACACCCATCCCGTACACCCTTCAGCCGTAAGCGGTCCGACAACTGCTCTACGGGGAGGGGAGGGGCGTCCGTCGCGGCGAGGCGAAGTTTTTTCGGCGGAGTTTCGTGGGGGTTTCGGCGGTGGCGGAACCGGTTCGGCAAGTGGGTCCCCCCACTGCCGCCGTGTCGGAGGGGCGGGTAGGGGAGGCGCCCGCGCAGTGGTTACGGATGCGTCGGGAGAGGCGGCACCGCCGGCGGGGACGGCACGGTCGGGACCGACGCCGAGGGGATCGGCACGGTCGGAACCGGCAGCGTCTTCGCTACCACCGGCACCCTAGGAACCGGTGGCAGCGAAGACGCCAGATCCTCCGCCGACTCCAGCACCGGCAGCCCCGACACCGGCGACGACAGGGGCAGCGCCGGCAGCGGCACGCCGGGCACTTCCGGCAGCGGCAGTCCCCGCTCGCCCGCCGGGCGGGCACTGCCCGTTGCCCCCTGGGTCGGGGCGGCCGACGAGGCGGCATTCCCCGGCGCAGCCGTACGGCCGGGTTCCGGCGCCCCGGACCCGGCCGCCTCCGTCACCGCCGGCCGCACGGGGCTCGGCCGGGGGGCGTCGCCGTCATGGACGTACGGCAGGACCAGGGCGGCGACCGCGAGCGTCACCGCCGTCGAGGCGAGCGCCACCGCCTGGGCGTTGCCCCCACTGGCGGGCCTGCCCCGGCCGCACAACCACAGCACCAGCCCGAGCGTCGCCGCCAAGGAGTGGCGCAGGGTGCGGCGGGCGCGTGCCAGCAGGGACTCGACGGTGCGGTAGCTCAGGCCCATCTTCGTGGCGACCTGCCCGACGTCCAGGTCCTCCGCCTTCAGCCACAGGGCCTCGGCCTGCCGGGCCGGCAGTTCCGAGCTGCGTACCGCGAGCCAGTTCGCCTCCGCCCGGTCGCAGACCGCTTCCTCGACGGGGACCGGGCCCGGGGCGTGCAGCCTCGGGCTGTTGTGTACCTGCGCCTCTCGGTGGATTTGGCGGTGGCGGTCCACGCACAGCCGCATGGTCACCGTCGTCAGCCAGGCGCCCAGCCGTTCGTCGTCGAGGTCCGGGTGCTCCGCGGCACGCAGCATCGCCTCGTGCACGGCGTCCTCGGCGTCCTCGGCGCTCATCGACCGGCGGCGGGCAACTTTGAGCAGGTCCTCACGGTGGCTCCAGGCACGCTGCCAGCGTTCGTCGGACTCCCGGCCCGGTCCGTCGGGCTGGGCAGGCTGCACGTCTGTAGCCATGAGGGCCCCTTCGCTCACACCGCCGGTCGCGTCCCGGCCCGGCGGGAGGCGACATTACCGCCCGGTATCCGGAATTGTGGAGGGGCCTGCGGCCATCGAGTTTGTTCCGTTGCTGGCCAATCCGCTGGACCCGCCCGGCAGCAGCCCGTCGCCGGGCGGCAGCACGTCCGGGAGCGGCAGCAACGGCTGCGCCGGTTCATGACCGTCGGCCGGTGCGGTGGCGCGCGGGCGCGCGGAAGGGGCGGTCGGGCGGGTGGCGGCTGGTGCCTTGGTGGGCGACGGGGCCGCCGCAGGGCGCGGCCCGCCGGTGCGCCGCGGCTCCGGAGCGGCCGGGACGGGCCGGGCGGGCCCGGCGGACGGGCCGCGGTCGTCCGGCACCACCCGGTGGCCGCCGAGGTAGTACGTGTACCAGGCCAGCACCGTCCGCAGGTACGCAACGGAGTGGTTGTAGCCGAGGACGGCGCGCTCCAGGCCCGCCCGCTCCGACAGGTCCCGCCCTCCGGCACACAGGTACCGCCCGGCCGCGAGCGCCGCGTCGAAGATGTTCCCCGGGTCGGCACGGCCGTCGCCGTTGCCGTCGACGCCCCAGTGCGCCCAGGTGGAGGGGATGAACTGCATGGGCCCAACGGCACGGTCGTACACCGAGTCCCCGTCGTACGCCCCGCCGTCGCTGTCCTTGATGAGCGCGAAGCCGTTCCCGTCCAGCCGCGGGCCGAGGATCGGCGAGAGCCCAGTGCCGTCGGGAAAGACACGTCCGCCGCGCGCCTGCCCGGACTCCACCTGGCCGATCGCGGCGAGCAGTTGCAGCCGCAGGCCGCAGCCCGGAGCGCTGCGCGCGAGCGAGGCCTCGGCGGCCCGGTAGGCGGCGAAGACCGTCGCCGGGAGCGCCCCGGCCGCCGGGGCGGCAAGGACCCCCGGCGTCCGGACGTCCGCTGACCCGGGTGTACGCAGCGGCGGCAGCTCGGTGCGGTATGCGCTGTCGCCGGAGACGGTCCCTCCCGTAGGCAGCGGCTGCCGCTGCCCGGCCGGGACGGCGGTACCGGGCCCTTGCGAGGTGGTGAGCGCCGCGACCGCCGTGGCGGCGGCCGCCGTCGCCCTGACACCTCTGCCTACGCGTCCTGTCATCATGCAGACCCCTCCCTGTGGCGCCGGTCCGGACGCAATCGGGGCCGGCGTGGCTGTCGTCGTCTGCTCTACGCGGGACCGCCGCCGGTCCGTCGCGCCGCGATGCGTGTTCTCGGCCAGCGCCGGTGGAGGGGGAGCGGGTCGAGGCCCAACGGGCAGGCCCTGACACGGAGGCACGGTGCGACGGAGCGTGGAATTCACGACGGAGCCGTTCGATCTGGACGAGCCGCCACCGCACACCGTGGCGGCGCGCTGGGTCGTGCAGCGCGCGGATCCGGACTCGGTGGACGTCGGACCGTTCGGCAACACCGCGGAGGGCGGCGCGGAGCAGGTGCTCGGCGCCGTCGACGCGTTGCTGCGCGCGGCGCTGGAGACGGCGCGCCCTGGGCGTCTCTCCGGGGCAGCGTGATGGAGGGCCGGGATCTACGGCGCTGGACCAGGCGCTCGCCCCTCATTTGGCCCGTTTCCTTGCCCGCCTCGACACTCGGGCGGCCACTGCCCCGCGCATCCCCGGCCGGTAACAGGACCTGGGCTCACGACGCGATGCAGCCTGCTTGCCCGGCTGGCCCCCTGCCCGGCTCATGCTCCCTCGGCCGTCCGGCCGGCCTCACCGCCCAAGGAGCAGTTCGTATTCCTCACCGACCCGATCGATTTCGCCCGGATTCGATGGACACCAAGATGGCGCGGTTGAACGAGCTCGCTCAGCTCGAGGTGGAAGGGCGTGCTCGTGCGGACCTCAATGTCAGGACGGATGCACGCCGTCGGCCTGAAGGCCATGGCGCGGACGCACTGCCGCGCAGCAACTTCGGTCGCGACCCGCCGCTACTCATGGCATGAGCGAGAGCCCGACACCGCCGCGCCGCCCGCTCTACGCGCCGTCCAGCCACCGCGAGCCGCGGTGGCGTTTGCTGAGGCCGGCCATTGAGCGGTCGATGCCGATGCAGTACGCGCAGTCGCCGCCCTGGGTGACGTGGTGCGCTGCGCGTTTCCCGCTTGTGGGCGATAGGCGGCTGTGGCGGTCTCGATCGGTAGGTGTTCGTCGTCATCCGCACGCGCCCCAGGTTCTGGTGTTGTGGTGAGGTGACCGAGTTCTCGCATTGGCTCGGCTCGCCCTAATGCGGTGCCCGGCGTAACCGACAGGCGCGGTCGGCCGTTGTTCTCCCATATGCCCGGATTGAGCGATGGGTGTGCCGTGCCTCAGTTCAGTGTCCGCACAGTCCATCCTGCCGAGCAGAAGGTCGCGTGGTCGTGGTCTGCGAGAGGCACCGGCTTCCTGCACCGCTCGTTTTACGATATGGCAGCCGCCCTGCTGGGTACGGCCCTGATCGCGATGCGTGGCTCGCAGCTCGGCCGCTGGGTGGTCGACGATGCCGCGATCACTTTTGCGTACGCCCGCAGCATTGACGAGGGTCTCGGGCCAGTGCAGCAGGCCGGGTCGCCTCCGGTCGAGGGCTACTCCAACCCGGCTTGGCTCGCTCTGCTTGTTCTGGGCAGGCGTTTGAGTCTGTTCGATCACCGTACCTATTTCGGTGTGCCGGATCAGGTCCTGTACCCGAAGGGCCTCGGTGTCCTGTGCACGCTGGGGATCCTGATCGCCATTTCCCGCGTAGCGCGGCGGTCGGTCACCAACTCCTGGGTCGTGGTGCTGTTCTGCGGCGTGATCCTGGCCGGCAACATGTCGTTTGTGGCCTGGATGTTCTCCGGTCTGGAGAATCCTCTGTACGCCCTGCTGGCCACGCTGATCGCCGCCGTTCTCGCACGTGCTCTGCTGGAAAACCAGCTCACCGCGACAGGGCCCGCTGTGGTGACGGGTCTACTGGCATTGATGGCGGCCGTGACCCGTCCGGACGGGGCGGTCCTGGCAGCCGCCTACCCTGTGGTGGCGCTGCTGCGGGTACAGCGTGTGACGCTGTGCGCATCCGCGCGAGCAGCGGCTTGTGCCGTCGCTGCCTTCGCCGTTCCGTATGCCGCTTTCCTCGGATTGCGCTATGCCGTCTTCGCCCGCCTCGTACCGAACACCGCGCTGGCAAAGGCCCAGGACACGCCGACCTGGGAGTCGTTCTCCGGGACGGGCTCACTCCTGTCGTTCGCGGGGTGGACGGCTGTGCTGGTCGGCGCTCTGGTGACGGGAGCGGCCCTGGGGCGCTCTGGACCTGTGCGGACGGCACTGCCAGGTGTCCTCGTGCCCCTTGCCCTCACGCTCGCTGCCTTCGGTGTGCTCAACCCGGACTGGATGCGCATGTTCCGGTTCGCGACGCCGGTGTGGGCGCTGGCATCCCTCACCATCGGCATCGCTCTGACGGCCCAGGTGGAACGAGGATCGCTGCGCGTCAAGACCGTGGTCGGGATCACCGTCTGCACAGCGATGCTCGTGGCATGGGGTGGCCAGCGGGAACGCGCCGCCTCGTTCCAAGCCCACCCCACCCTGCCCGTATGCCACGTGGCCTACCGCTACGGCGCCGTATTCAACGAGTACGCGCAGCGCCTGAAACTGACCAACGCCACTCTCCTCGCCCCGGACCTCGGTGGCACACTCCTCACGAGCAACCTCGCCGTCAGCGACCTCGCGGGTCTGACCGAGCCCACCATCGCAGACGCCTACGCCCAACGAGACATGCCCGCCCTGCGGCGCCACGTCCTCAAAACCCTCCAGCCCACCTTCATCCACGCCCACGGCGTCTGGGTCACCACTCCCGGCCTGACGGTTCCGCGGCTGAAGGCCGCGGGCTACATCCGCCTCTATCCCGAGGGCACCGGCGGCGACTGGGTGCGAGCAGACGCTGTATCTGACCCACAGAAGCTCGCCGCCACCAGGTCATGGGCTGCCCGAGAAGTGTCGAAGCTGCTGAGCCAGTACAAGACGAACCCCAACGAGACCTGTGGGCAACTCCGTCCGGGCCTGACCCTCGCAGCCGCACGCACCTACTGAGTGACCACGACATCGCACGGCGGCATCGCTGTCAGTGACGACCAGGCAGGCGGGCGTCCTTCCGGCTGGCCCGGGTGAGTGCTCCGGCTGGGCTTCCTCGGCCCTGCTCGTCGCCGGAACCCTTTGTGGCTGACTTCGTTCATCTGCTCTTCCTAAGGCTGGCCCATGCGGCCAGTCATTGCTCGGGACGCCCGGTCATCTGTATCAGTGCATCGCTGTTGGAAGGTGACGGCGCGCGTGTCCGGGTGGTTCCCGCATGACTGGGCTGAGTTCGCGCGGGTGTGCGAAGAAATGTGGCGAACGGCTGTTACCGCCGTCGGCGCGGCCGGCCGGGTGATGTGCCGGGTGGCGCGGCCGGTGGTGCGCCGGAGCTCGCAGGGCCTTTCGTTGAGGGTTCTACGGGGTGGTTGTAGCGGTCAGTGAATGTCAGGGCCACGCTAGACGCGCTTCCGTGTCCCGTGCAGGCGACAGTTACCGGTATGTCCGCAAATGGAAACGAGGTCCGGTCGTGCCGCCGCAGGTGGTGTCGGCGCTGCAGAGTGGGGTCCTCGGCCGATAGGGGTCGGGGACCGCAACTGCCGCCACCGGCTGTGTCTGCTGGTGGGGCAGTGTTCTTGAGGGGACATCATGTCTGCTTCGTCGACCGCCCGCCGCGTTGCCGCGACCGTTCTGACCGCCGGCGCCCTCGTCTCGGCTGTTGCCTTGCCGGCCTCCGCCCACGACGGCGATCGTGACCGTCATCGTCAGCCGCGGGTCGAGATCAGCCGCGTGCAGGCCGACAGCCCCGGCCGTGACAACGGCTCCAACCGGTCGCTGAATGCCGAGTGGGTCGAGATCACCAACCACACCCGGCGTGCGGTGAACCTGGACGGCTGGACGCTGCGCGACCGCGACGGCAACCGCTACCGCTTCGATGACGTCCGACTCCGGGGCCGCTCAAGCGTCCGCATCCACACCGGCGTCGGCCGCGACACCCGCACCGACCTCTTCCAGGACCGCCGCCACTACGTCTGGGACAACCACTCCGACACCGCCACCCTGCGTGACGACCGCGGCCGTACTGTCGACACCGAGTCCTGGGGCCGCCACCACCACCGCCGCTGACGCGGCAGCCCGCACCTGACCGCGGGCCACTCCAGGGCGGCGTGCCATCGGCACGCCGCCCCATTTGTGTGTCCGCCCGGGACCGACACTCGGGCCTGCGCAGTGTGAACGCCCGTCGCGATCAGTGGGGGGCGCCCTGACAATCCCTGATCAAGCTGTGCCGCGGGGCGGACTTCGGATCTTCGAGTGGTCTTGAGGCAAAGACGAAGCCCTGGACAGATGTGACGGCCGTCCAGGGCTTGGCCCAGCCACTCCGAAGTGGGAGCGCTTAGGAGTTAACACGGTCCAGTCTGAGGTCAGACCGGAGTTGGACTGGTGACCGTGGGCCGCGTGTCGCGCGACTGTGCAAGTACTGACCGGAGGCTTCTCGTTTGAACCGCCAGTGATGCGTGCGCGAATCAGCCGGTGGACGGCTACGACACTCGTAAGGGTGAGCCTGCCGTGTGGGGAGGGGGGCATGTGCAGGTGATGGGATTCTTTGGAACCACTGAACGCGCCCTGGAGCGGTGGACGACGAACGTGTGGCGGCTGCAGTTTCCGACGAAACGGCAGCAGTTGGAGGTCGTGGCCATACTTCACCGGCAGTGCGACGACAATGCATTGATCCTTGGGCGGCAGCGCATCCTGGCACCCAACGCCTACATCGTCGAACTGTTACCCGAGATCCACCGCCAACTCGCGGTCAGCGCAAGTCCACTCGAGCTGCATCTGGTGAACCAGGTGCGCCGGCATGCCGCTGAACAGGGCTACACGTTCGCAGGCCCTGTGACCGTAGTCCTGCGTCCTGCAGCAGGCGCGACGCCTCGGTTCCGTACTCATAGCCGCATCGCGCCCGCCGAACCCCAGACTCCCCGGCTGGCCACTTGGACGTGAACAGCAGACGATCGGCGACGACCGGCTGCCGAATGCCAACGGCAACGTTCGGCGCCGCACCTTCCGTGGGCCGGCAGCGTTTCGGTGCAGTGAGGGGGGCTCTGAGACTGCGACTGCCGTTTGGTCCGGGGTCAGTGGTCGGTGAGCATGCCGGCCCGGAGTTTGCCGAGGGTGCGGTTGAGGAGGCGGGACACGTGCATCTGGGAGATGCCGAGCTCCTCGCCGATGTCGGCCTGCGTCATTTCCTGGCCGAAGCGCATCTGCAGGATGCGGCGCTCGCGGTCGTCGAGCTGTGCGAGCAGCGGCGCGAGGGCGTGCAGGTTCTCCGTCGGTTCCATCGCGGGGTCGATGTCGCCGAGCGTGTGGGCGATGGCGCGGCCGCCGGTGCCGGTGGGCGCGTCGTCGCTGTCGGCGTTCGGGGTGTCGAGGGAGCCGGCGGTGTAGCCGTTGGCGGCGATCAGGCCCTCGATGATCTCGTCCTCGCTCAGGTCGAGCAGCTCGGCGCTGAGGTACGGCAGTCACTCCATGTGATGATGTGATCATGACGTGGCTGAGGGAATGCGGGAGGCGGCCGGTCAGGCTCGTGGCGGCGGCAAGTGTGGCGCTTGCACTGACCGCCTGCAACGGCTCCGACGATGAGCGCTCCGGCAGTCGCGAGGCGGAGTATAAACGCGTCGTCGAGGACCCTCACCCGGGTCCGGCCGACGTCATTGAGGCGGCCGGCGCACCCAGTGGCGTGGTCCGCGCAGACGACGGCTCGCTGCTCCTGACGTACTACATCAGCAACGTCGAGGACGACGAAGGACCGGCCGCCTCCGCCTGGCGCATCGTGGACTCCGACGGCCGCACGGTCGCCGAGCACGCGGAACACACGGACGCGGAGGCGGGGCAGGCCGCGTTCAAGGGAATACGCGGTGGCTTCCTACAGGTGCCGCCCGGGGCGGGAGCGGGTGAAGGATCAGTCCTCGACGTACACGGCAAGCGGCGCAAGGTCGTCGTCACGGAAGCCGCGTTGCGGACCCGCCCCGGCGACATCCTGCTCGTCGCGCCGGAGCCGATCCTCATTTACCGCCCCGCCACGCGCACCGTGGCGCCACCGGCCGGAGTCTGGGAAAACGCCATCCGGCTCGCCGCCGACGAGCGGGGCACGGTCTGGAGCCTGGGCCAGCCCGTCGCCGAAGAACCCTTCAGCGTCGTATGGCAGCGCGGTGGTCGTACGCTCGGCCGCACGGTCGTGCCGAAGCCGTACAGGGGAGGCGCCCTCACTGCGCGGGGTGGCACTGCAGCGTTGTCCCTCACTCAGGGCCACAGCACGCGCGGCCTGTTGGTGACGACGGACGGCGGCGGGCACTGGAAGACAGTTCTCGACGGTGGAATCCCCTTCAGCGCCCTGAAGCGTGGCCCGGAATGGCTCGTCATGCAGGTGTTTACGGACGGACGGCTGCTCGTCGGCGAGGAGGGCGGCCGGTACTGGGTCGCCGACGACCGCACCAACAGCCGCTTCTACGAGCTGAAGACGCCGGCGAAATTCACGTCGCTCACCGTCGACGGCACCACGATCTACGGCATCGCGGATGCGACGACGGCGACATACGACCTGGTGAAGGGCGAGGGTCTGTGGATCTCTCGCGACGCCGGACGCGAGTGGCGACGCTACCAGCAACGCGGATAGCGTAGGAACGAGTGTGTGGACGTATCCGCATGCTCCCGACCGCCGCACCACCTGCCGCGGCTGACCTCCCCTCAATTGTGATGAGGCGGGCTTCTTGCGGGCCCTGGGCAGGGTAGTGGCACTCTTGCTGCGCCTTGTTGACGCGGACATGCCTGAAGGGGATCGACGACTACCCCGCTTACACCATGGGCCGGGCCGCCGAGATGATCGGGACAACCCAGTCCTTCCTCCGCGCGATCGGCGAAGCCCGCCTCATCACCCCGCTGCGCTCCGAGGGTGGCCACCGCCGCTACTACCGCTACCAGCTGCGCATCGCCTCCCGCGTGGGTGAACTCGTCGACCAGGGCACGCCCATCGAGGCCGCCTGCCGCATCATCATCCTCGAAGACCAACTCGAAGAAGCCCAACGCATCAACGCCGAACACCGCCGCACCACCGAAACGGCGCACCCGACGAACGCCGCCTGAGACCGCTTGGACTTGCGGCTCTCCCGGCAGCCTTGCGGCCGTCAGGCAAGGGTTGCGGTTGCCCTTACGTATAGTTGCGACTGCCGTTGCGCTGACTCGCGGTAATGCACGTTTCGTGGGTCTGCATTGTGCGAGGTCAGCAGGCACTCACCGGCCCTGTTCTTTGACTTTCCAGCTCGGACTCGGCGTGTCTGCGCCCACCGCCGCCTATTCGGCCCTTCGGTCCAGGTCCGCCTGGCGGTGCGGCCGATTCGTCAGCCGGTCGTGCGGACGCGGTGGACGCTGTCCAGAGCGGCCGCTCCGGCGGCGGCCTTGTCCACGACGTAGGCGGTGCCGCGGTGCAGCACGACGTGGTTGGTGTTCGTTCCGGTCGGCAGGTCCGCGAGTACCGTGCTCTTGCACGGGTCGACCACGGTGGTTGTGCCGGATCCCCGGTTGGCCACGTACACGTGGCCGGTCCGATCGTCGGTCGCGACCGCGAGACTCCCCGCGCCTGTCGGGATCTCCTTTCGGACGACGCCCGCTCGCAGGTCGACCACGGACATCGATCCGGCACCCTGGTTGGCGGTGTAGGCGATGGCGCCGTCGGTGGACAGCGCCACGTCTATGGCGCCCTGGCCGACGGTGATGAACGTGGGCGTTCCCGACGCGGGCCGGACGACGATCAGGCGGCTGTTCGTCAGGTCGGCGGCGACGACGGTGCCCGTCCGTGTGTCGACGGCCAGGCCCGCGGGGGTGGCACCGGGGACAGCGATGCGCTCCTTTTCCTGGTAGGTGCGAGTGTCGAAGCCGACGAGGCTGCCGTCCTCCAGCCCGGCTGTCCAAGCCAGGTTGCGACGGGCGTCGACGACGACGTCCCGCGGGTGCTTCACCCCCGGTAGCGTGGCGAGGTGACGGCCGGTGCGCTGGCTGTAGACGGCGAGGGAGTTGTCCACCGTGTTGGTGGTCCACACGGTGTTGTGCTCGTCGTCCACGGCCACTCCGTAAATGGCTTCGCGCGCACCGGTGGCCGCGTCCGTGACGGGAGGGGTGAAGGCTGCGGTCACGTTCAGGCTGCTGGGATCCACCTTGAGGAGCTGTGACTGGGTCACGGGCGGGAATCCCACCGAACTGGTGACCCACAAAGTGTTGTTCCGCGTCGAGTAGGCGGACTGGTAGAGCCCCTGGGCCAGTTCTGCCGAGTCCACCATGTGATGCGCCTGGCGGGTGTGGGCAGAGGCCAGAGGTGCGGCCGTTGCCGTGTTGAACGGGCCGAGCGCGCAGGTCGCGGAGACGGCAGCGGCGAGCAGGACGCGGCGCCGGATGAGAGAGCGGGTGGGGGACATGGCAGGTGCCTCCTGTAGGAGTGTTGAGGGTGGGGGGTGGGGCCGGGTACATCCGGCACGTCAGGTCCCGAGTGCGATGAGCCGGGATGTGAGAACGTCTGCGACTGTGTCCAGCTGCGGCGGCTGTGTCATCTCGGGGTGTAGACAGTTCAGCGGGTGCTCGGTCAGCCGCCCGGTCAGATAGGGCAGCCAGGCGAGGGGGGTGAGCCACTCCTCGACCCGGGGTGCGGCCGCCGTGAAGAACAGCAGGTCCCCGTCGAAGATCTGGTGTCGATGGGTGCGCATCAGTCGGGCGTTGTTGGTCACCACTCCGAGGACGGCGGTGAGTACCCGTTCGGGTAGCGCGGCCAGGGCGCTGCCCTCGTTGCGGAGGGTGGCCAGGACTCCGTCCCGGGTGAGGGTTCCTGCGACGCCCTCGTAGCCGGCCATGCGCAGCAGGGCGTTGAGTGCGTCGGCCTCGGTGGGGCCGGCGAGGTCGCGCCACTGGTCGGAGGGGTAGGCGTCCATGAGGGCGAGGAGGTCGACCTGTTCGCCGGCCCGCTGCAGATGGCAGGCCACGGTGTGGGCAATGACTCCTCCGACGGACCAGCCGAGCAGCCGGTAGGGTCCGTGCGCCTGGACGGTGCGGATCTGCGCCGCGTAGTCGGCGGCCATCTCGTCCATCGTCGCGGGCAGTGGTTCGTCGTGCTTCAGTCCGCGGGCCTGCAGTCCGTGTACGGGCTGCCCGGCGCCGAGGCGCGGCAGCAGTCCCGAATAGCACCAGCTGAGCCCACCCGCGGGGTGGAACACGAACAGAGGGACACGCTCTCCGCTTGCCCGCAAGGGAAGCAGGACTTCCAGTGCGGTGTCGGTGCCGTCGTTGCCGGTGAGTCGTTCGGCCAGTGCAGCCGGTGTCGGAGCACGGAAGAGGGTGCCGATCGGCGCCCGGTGACCGAGGGTGTCGCGGATGCGGGACATGAGGCGTGCGGCGAGCAGCGAGGTGCCCCCGAGGTCGAAGAACGCGGTGTCCGTGCCGACCTTTTCGACACCGAGCACTTCGGCGAAGAGGCGCGTGAGTGTCTCCTCGGTCGGATTGCGGGGAGCACGGCCGACGGTGGTGTCGGTGACCGGCGCGGGCAGCGCCTTGCGGTCGAGCTTGCCGTTCGGGGTGAGGGGGAAGGCGTCGAGCGGGACGACGGCCGAGGGAACCATGTAGTCGGGGAGGACGGTGCCCAGATGTGCCCGAATGCTCTCCTGGTCGGGCGCGGCCCTCCCGGTGACATAGGCGACAAGACGCTGATCACCGGGCCGGTCCTCGCGGACGATGACGCACGCGCCCGTCACGCCGTCCACCGCCGCCAGGTGCGCCTCGATCTCGCCGGGTTCGAGGCGCTGCCCGCGCAGTTTGACCTGATGGTCGGTGCGTCCGAGGTAGACAACCTCCCCGTCGGTCCTCCATTGCGCCAGGTCGCCCGTGCGGTACATGCGGGAGCCGGCGGGTCCGTATGGGTCGTCGACGAAGCGCTCTGCCGTCAGTTCCGGGCGGTTGAGGTACCCGTCGGCGAGCTGCGCGCCGGCAAGGTGGAGCTCTCCGGTGACGCCGGGCGGGCAGAGCTGTCGCGCGGCGTCCAGGACGTAGAGCCGGGTGTTCCACACGGGCCGGCCGATGGGGATTGGTCCGCTTCGCCCGAGCTCGCAGGTGTGGTGGGTGACGTCCACCGCGGCTTCGGTCGGGCCGTACAGGTTGTGCAGCCGCGCTGTGGGCATCGTGCGGTGGAACTCGCGCACGACGTCCTGGGGCAGAGCTTCGCCGCTGGCGAAGACGTCCCGCAGTGACGTGCAGCGTGCGGCTTCCGGTTCGGCGAGGAATAGCTGGAGCATGGACGGTACGAAGTGGCAGACGGTGACTCCCCGTTCCTGGACTGTGCGGGCCAGGTACAGCGGGTCCCTGTGTCCGTCGGGTGCGGCGACGACGAGCGTGGCACCCTCGCGCAGCGCCCAGAAGAACTCCCAGACGGAGACGTCGAAACCGGACGGCGTCTTCTGCAGAACACGGTCGCCCGGGGCGAGCGGGTAGGTGTGCTGCATCCATCGCAATCGGTTGTCGATGGCCGCGTGGGACACCACCACGCCCTTAGGACGGCCGGTCGAGCCCGAGGTGTAGATGACGTAGGCGGGATGCCGTGGTGTCAACCCAGGGGGTGTGTCCGACGGTGGGGGCGCCGGGTCGTCCGTGTGATCGACGACGAGGGTCGCGGCATTGGTGCCGGGCAGGTGCGGGAGGGTCGCCGCATCGGTGAGGATACAGACGGGCGCCGCATCTTCGAGCATCGCGCCGATCCGCCCCGGGGGATGACCCGGGTCGAGTGGCAGGTAGGCACCGCCGGCCTTGAGCACCGCGAGGAGGGCGACGACGAGTTCGGCGGAGCGCGGCAGGGCGACCGCCACCAGTGCCCCGGGCCGGACTCCCCTGGAGACCAGCCGGGAGGCGAGTTGGCCGGCCTGCGCGTCGAGTTGGGCGTAGGTCAGAGTCCGTTCGGCGAAGATGAGAGCCGGTGTCGTCGGGGTACGGCGCGCCTGCTCCTCGATCGGTGCGGCAAGGGTCGTGGTGGGCAGGAGGCGCTCTGTGTCGTTGAAGTCGACGAGCACCCGCCGGCGTTCCTCGGCTGTCGCGATACCCAGCGCCGCGAGGGGCGCCGCCGGGTCGGTTTCGAGGGCACGGGCCAGGAGGTCCAGGAAGCGTTCCTGATGCGACGCGAGCGCGTCGGTCGTGTAGAGGGCTGGGTTGGCGTCGTGGTCGATCCGCAGGCCCCGCCCGTCGCCGCGGTCGTAGACGTTCAGTGTGAGGTCGTCGACGGGGCCGGCGGAGAGGTTGTACGAGGTGGCGGTGACGTCCCCGAAGGACAGCGGATGGTCGAAGGGCATGATGTTGATCAGCGGGCCGACCGGCGCGCGTCCCTCGCCGAGCAGGCCGTGGTCACGTCTGATGTCCTCGATGCGGTAGCGCTGGTGGCGGCGCGCGCTGCGGACGGCGAGCACGGCCTGGCGGGTCAGCCCGGCCAGGGTCGTGTCCGGGGTGACCGTCAGCCGCAGCGGCAGCACATTCATCACCATGCCGGGGATCCGCAGGGCGACCGAGCCGAGGCGCCCCATCATCGGCATCCCCAGCACCACATCCGGCGTGCCGGTGACCCGGGAGACGTACAGGGCTTTGACCGCGATCAGTACCTCGGGCCAGGTCGCCCGCAAGTCCTCGGCGAGCTCGCGCAATCGGGCAGTGAGGGTCGAGGGCACCGTCGTGCCGCGCCGCAGGAATGTGTGGGAGGCGAGCATGCTGCGTCCGGCAAGCACGGGCGCCTGCGGGCGGTCCGCGAGTGTCTCGGTCCAGTGCTTCCGGTCGGCGGTGAACCGGTCGGAGGCGCGGTAGGCGACATCGTCCTCGATCAGGTCGGTGAGTCGGCCGAAGGTGCGCTCCGCCGGCTCCGTCCCGGCAGCCAAGGCCGCGTACACCTCCGCAACGCGGCGGGCGAGCAGTGAGTAGCCGAAGCCGTCCAGCACCATGTGGTGCACACACTGGTACCAGAGCCACTGACGGTCCCCGACCCTGAGCAGGCCGTGGCGGAAGGGTGGGCCCGCGGCAAGGTCGAAGGGCCGGGCAACGTCATGGTCCATCCAGGCACGGGCCGCTGCCTGTGCGTCGGCTTCCGTGCGCAGATCGGCCGAGTGCAGGGGGAATCCGGTACCGGATGCGGCCGGATCGATGGGGAACTGCCGTGGCCCGTCGGGGGTTTCCACGATCCGCACGCTGAGGGTCTCCGCCTCGGCCGCGGTCTGCCGCAGTGCCTGCACCAGGAGCTCGGGTCGCAGATCCCCGTCGAGGACCACGTACTCGGCCGTGTTGAGTGCCGGGCTGCGGGGGTCGATCGCCTGAGCGAACCACATGCCCTGTTGCGCGGCCGTGAGCGGTAGACCGGGCATGGCTGCCCGTGCCGGGTGCACGGGGGAGGGTTCGGTGGTGCGCGCGGCCGTCACTCGTGAGCTCCCAGCAGGGTGGCCCACGCTTCGATGGCCGGGCGATCGGCGAGGTCCACGAACGAGATTTCGGCCGCGTGTTCCCGCCGCCACCGCTCGACCAGACTCATCAGCCGGACCGAGTCGAGTCCGTGGTCGCCGAGGTTCTCGTCGTCAGGGATGTCGGCGGGGTCCTCGCCGAGGACGTCCGCGACGTCCTGACGTATTTTCTGCACGGTGAGCGCCATGGTTCATTTCCCCTGGGTGAGGATCGAGTCGGTGGTGGTGACGACGGCGCACCGGCCCGCGGCCCAGCGCAGCGCCGAGTGGTGCTCCCGTTCGCCGAAGTCGGCGACGGCGTCGGCGACGACGAATGCCTCGATGTCGCGCATCCAGGCGTCGCACGCCGTCGCGATCACACCGATGTGGGCGTACACGCCCGTGATCACCAGTTGGTCGCGGTCGTGGCGTTCGAGGAGAGCTGCGAGGGATGAGCGCACGAAGGCGCTGTACTTCCATTTGGTGAGGACCGTGTCGCCGGCCTCCGGCGCCACGGCGTCCGCAATGGCCGAGGTTTGTGGGTCGTCGGGCAGGCCGGGGCCCCAGAAGTCCTGCTGGAGTCCACGCTCCTGAGGGCTCTGGCCGCCGGGCTGGGCGGAGTAGACAACGGGGATGCCCCGGTTCCTGGCGTGGTGTGTCAACCGGGCGGTGTTGCCGAGGAGTTCACTCACCGGCGAGGTGTGGTTCCCGAAGGCCGATAAGAAGTGGTTCTGCAGGTCGTGGACGAGTAGAACCGCCCGGGCTGGGTCAACCGCCCAGTTGGCTCGGTTCTCGGGCAGGGCGGTGGCGTCGGGCATGGGGTACGGGGCGATGACGGGCAGCGCCATGGAACAGTGCCTTTCAGCGAGGAGGGCGGGCTGAAGTGGTGCGCAGGTCCGTCTTGCTGACCTTGCCGATGGCGGTGGAGGGGAACGCTTCGACGAACTCCACCCGGTCGGGGACCTTGTAGGCAGCCAGCCCGCGGTCTCTGACGAACCGCCGGAGGGCGGCGGGGCGCAGCTCGGCGCCGGGGCGGAGGATGACGTAGGCGCAGGAACGCTCGCCGAGGTAGTCGTCGGGGACGGAGACGACGGATACGTCGTGGACGGCGGGATGTCCGAGGATGACGTTCTCGACCTCTTCCGCGGCGATCTTCTCCCCGCCGCGGTTGATCTGGTCCTTTGCGCGCCCCTCCACGACGAGGTGTCCGCTCGGTGTCGCCCGGGCGATGTCGCCGGTGCGGTAGAACCCGTCCGGTGTGAAGGAGCGGGCGTTGTGCTCGGGCGCCCTCCAGTAACCGCGGATGGTATAGGGGCCGCGAGTGAGCAGATGGCCGGCCTCGCCGGGCGGAACGTCCCGGTCCTCCTCGTCGACGATGCGGACTTCGTCGTCGGGCGATATCGGCCGGCCCTGGGTGGTGACAACGGTTTCCTCGTCGTCGTCGAGCCGGGTGTAGTTGACGAGACCTTCGGCCATCCCGAAGACCTGCTGGAGGGCGCAGCCGAGCGCGGGCCGTATTCGCCGGGCCGCCTCCTCGCTCAGTTTGGCGCCTCCCACCAGCAGAACCTCGAGACTGCCGAGGTCATGGCTGGTGTGCGGAGCGGCCTCCATCCACAGCAGGGCGAGCGGGGGGACGAGCCCGGTGATGGTGACACCTTCGCGCTCGATGAGCTGGAAGGCGGTGTCGGGAGAGGGGGCGGGGCACAGGACGACGCGTGCGCCGGCACACAGAGCCCCTAGCGAACCGGGGGAGCTGAGCGGGAAGTTGTGCGCAGCGGGCAGGACGACGAGATGGACGCTGTTCTCGTCGACCGCGCATATCTCGTTCGATCCGCGCACCGAGTACAGATAGTCGTCGTGGGTGCGGGGAATCAGCTTCGGCACGCCGGTGCTGCCGCCGGACAACTGGAGGAAGGCCACGTCCGAGGCCTGCGGGCCGCTGTGGGAGTAGGGCCGGTCGGGTTCCCGCGGAACCGATGCGAGTGCGGTGTGTCCACCCGGGTCTCCCACCACGAACACATGACGCAGCGCGCGGGCCTGCGCCTTGACACGCGCGGCGAGCTCACGGTGGTCGAAGCCCTCGTGCCGGTCCGCGATCACATAGGCCACGGCCTCGGAGAACTCGCAGAAGTACCGGATCTCCGTCTCCCTGTGGGCGGGCAGCGCGAACACGGGCAGCGCACCGATCCGGAACAACGCGAAGACGACCTCGAAGAACTCGGCGATGTTCGGGAGCTGCACCACCACCCGGTCGCCGCGGCCGATCCCGGCGGCGAGGAACCCGGCGGCGAGCCGGTCGGCGCGGCGGTCGAGTTCGCCGTACGTCCACCGTCGCCCTTCACCGGCGGGGTCGACGACGGCGACACGATCGGGGAACTCCTGTGCCCTGGCGGCCAGCATCTGCCCGAAGGTCTCCCCCTGCCAGTAGCCTGCGGCACGGTAGCGCTCGGCGAAGGCGGCCGGCCAGGTCGGCGCGTCGGCGCTCACAGCCGGGCCCCGACCGCTTCGAGGAAGGTGCGGAACTTGGCGGTCGTCTCGGCGGTCTCGGCCACCGGGTCCGACGACGCCACCACGCCCGCGCCGGCGAACAGGCGCAGACTGTCGGCGCCCGCCTCCGCACAGCGGATGGTCACCACCCACTCGCCGTCACCCGCGGCATCGCCCCAGCCGACGACACCCGAGTACAGGCCCCGGTCGAAGGGCTCCAGTTCGCTGATGACGTCGCGGGCCAGGTCGGTCGGGTCGCCGCAGACGGCGGGTGTGGGGTGCAGCGCGCAGGCGAGTTCGAGTGCCGAGGCCGGCTCGGGGCCGAGCGTGCCGGTGATGGTTGTCGACAGATGCCACATGGCGGCCGTCTTCACCAGCGTGGGTCGGTCGGGGACGACGAGATCCACGCAGTAGGGGGCGAGCGCCTCACCGATGGCGCTGACGACGACCGCGTGCTCAAGCAGGTCCTTGGGCGACTCGAGCAGCGCGGCAGCCCTGCGCACATCTTCGGCGAGGTCGCTGCTCCGGGGTGCCGAGCCGGCCAGCGGATTCGCGAGCAGGCTGTGGCCACGCCGGGAGACGAGCAGTTCGGGGCTGGCCCCCAGGAGGGTGCGGCCTGCGCCCGTCGGTACTGCGAAGGTGTAGCCGCGCGGGTCGCGCCGGGCGAGCCGCTGCAGCATGCCCGGCACGTCGGGAGCACTGTCGCCGTGCAGATCCAGCGCGCGGGCGAGGACGACCTTCCTGAACTCGCCTGCCGTCATACGGCGTACGGCGGCGGCAACCGCTGTCGCGTACGCGTCCGGCCCCGGCACGGGCCTTATGTCCCAGGTGATGTCCTCCGGCGCGGGGGCCGGTAACGCGATCAGGGGGTCCCGGCCGAGTGCCGGCCCTCGTCGTACCTGGCCAAGGACGGCGAGGGCGGCCGGCGCGGAGGGGTCGAAGGGGATCGCTCCCATCACCACGGGCTCGGGCAGTCCGTCGGCACAGGCCTGTGCGAGGACGTCCTCGACCCGCTCGGTGAGCGGCCGCGCGTCGTGAGGTACGGGAAGACCGTCTCCGCGGGCGAGGAGCGTTCGGGTTGGCGAGGCGAAAAAGCGGTCCGTGTCGGGTCGATAGGCATCGAGCAGGGCCGTCGCCGTACCGACGACGTCGGCTCCGGACTCCTCGGCGAGGAGCGAGTCGTGGACCGTGGTCACCTTGAGTTCTCCCAGTTTCTCCGGCCCCGGTGGGGGGTTGAGGGGGAATGCGCGATCGGGCGGGCGTCAAGTCTTGAAAGTGAGGCAAGGCTCACCTACTGTTTCTGGTGGCAGTTTTGCTCTCCGCCCGGCCGAATCGGCTTCTGTGGGCGTGATGGAGCGACGCCCGACTGCGCACATTAGTGGCGACCAGGTATCCGTGGCCCGCTAGTTGACAGGCCCTGACGTGGGGTGTTCTGGCCTGAAGCGCAGGTCAAGGGAACGCAAAGCAGTCAACCCGCAAGAACTGCGTGGCGTTGCGCAGCTTTGGAGCATCCGCCGAGGGTGCCTGTCCGAAGTCGTAGAGTTGGCCTCATGGCGGGGAGGCTTCTTTGGCGAGGGACGCGTCTCCCGGGGCGCTACACGCCATCGATGCGCTGGTCGTTGGCCGAAGTTGTACACGGTGACGGTCGCGAATCCGCCTTCGCCGCTGATGGTGTACGCGCCGGGGCCGGTGTAGGGCGCGCAGCCGCCGGCGAGGATGTCATCCTCGTTGAAGCCGGTGTCGTCCTCCCCTACGAAGGCGCAGACCTCGGTGAGGGGGTGGGGAACGTACCGGTGCTCAGAGCCGCCGAACAGCGGATAGAGCGGCAGGGTGGGTGTTGAAGGAGGGATCCGGCACAACCACCGTGGTCGACCCGTTCAAGGGCACGGTACACGCGGGCCTGCTGACCGGAACGAACACGAACCACGTCGTGTTGCTCCGCGGCACTGCCTATGTCACCAGCCGGGTCCGCGAGGCCCAGCAAGGCACCGACTACCAGGATTTGGACATGAGTCCCGAAAGCGTGAAGGAGACGACGCACACGGTCGCCATCAACGCAGTCCACCTGGCACGCCGGCTTGCTGACCGTCTCTGCCCGCCCAGCTCAGACGTAGCTGGCGCAGCTGGTCGCGGCCCAACTTAAGCACCCCGACGCGCTCCAGGAGACGACGGTCATGCCGATGGAGATGAATCCGGCCGCGTAGGCGTGTTCGGAAGGGATCCGGAGTCGTGCAGCTTCCTGACGATCACAGCAGTACTCTTTCGTCGCGAGGGAGTGGAGCCTTGTGCTTGTCGCCCCAGTTCGGTCGCACCGCGACGACCCCGCCGATCAGCGCAGCCATCTGGGCCAGCCTCCGCCGGATCCGCGTGGCGGGAGCGTGATGGCCCATGAGGCAGTGGCTGGCTTGCGTCCATAGCGTCGGCCGCGCCCCGTGACCCTCTCCAGCGGCCTCAGTCGCAGCCCCCTGCTACGGCCCGTCCGGAGTGGCCGGCGACATCGGCTCCGGGCGTGCGAGCAGGCGCAGACAGCCTGGCGTGGACGAACGGGATCCGAAGGCGTCGTAGGAGCGAACGCGCCGCGGGAGCCCGTTGCCTGCGGCGCTGCTGCTCCGAACGCTGATGTGGTGATCGGTCCGAAGCGGTCTTTGTTGCACGGGCCTTGCTGCCTATCCTGGCGGTATGTACGACGTGGACGAGCAGGCGGTGCGGGCGGTGCTTGAAGGCGAGCTGCGGCTGCTCGGTGTGCCGGTGCGGGCGTCGGCGGAGACGGTGGGCGAACTGCTGGATGCCGAGTTCGTCGAGTTCGACACGTCGGGGAAGCGGTGCGACCAGGCGTCGGTTGTCGCCGCATATCGCGGCGCCGTCCCGCTTGATGAGACGCTGACCGTGTCGGACATGGCTGCGGCTCTGCTCGCGCCGGGACTTGTCCATGTGACGTACCGGTCCGGCAGCAACGACGGTTGTGCCCTCCGGAGTTCGCTGTGGCGTCGCACACCGGCCGGCTGGCGCCGCTATTTCCACCAGGGCACCCTCTCCGAGGGCACCTGACGCCCGGGCCGCGATCGGCCCTGTCGGGGAGCACTCCAAAGCCAAATGGTCAGGGGCTCTCGGTGGAAATATGAGTGCGGAGGGTCGTGATGCCGCGCCGAATGTGGGTTTTGACGGTGTCCAAGGGCGTGCCGGTGTGGGTGGCGATCTGCTGGTGGGCGTGGTCGTGCAGGAAGGCGAGGGCGAGCATCTGCTGTTGTGTTTCTGGAAGGCCGTGCAGGACAGCGGGGACGAGGAGTCGCTCCAGTGCACCTTGGAAGAAGACCGGGGTGGGGAAGGGCGCCTCCTCCGGTCATGACTGCTCGCGAGGTCGAACATGCGCTTGCCCGAACGAGCGCCGCTGGGGGCGTCCGTCAGCGGAGCTTCTTGTCCAGGAATCCTGTGATCGTGCGCATCACCGTGCGGGTGGTCCATTTCTTGCCGGACTCGGGGTCGTCGAGGAAGGCCAGGTCCCCGTGGTCGGGCCCTTGACGACGTAGCGCGTACCCTCCACCCGCTTTGCCCTGAGGGCGTCGAGCAGGATCAGTGACTGGCTGAGCGAGATGATGTGGTCGATGTCGCCCTGGAGCACGATGACGGGGGCCGAGGACGGCCGAGGTAACTGGCCGGGGCGGCCGCGCGGTTGGCGGCGTGGTCGGTGGCCACGGTCCTGGTCGAACCCTGGCCGAAGACATAGGCGTTGATGAAGCTGTCGGGCGCTGGATTACGCCGGGCATCGCCGCTCGGGAGCTCCGTCTTTTGCCAGTGAAGTGCACCAACTTGTCACTCTGGGCCCGAACCACCTAGCCCAGCACGGGTACGTTCCCCATCGCCCCCACTCACGCCATCGGCTCTAGACACCTTCATGCCTCAGGAGCCGGCCATCACGGCTGCTCACCCAGACCTGCCAGGACGGCCCCGGTCTGCGGGAGGTCGGCGAGACCGCGGATTGTCGCCGTGCCGGATCGACGATGTAGATCCCGCTCCCAGACGGCGCGTCCACACAGAGCGCTCGAAGGTCCTCTCTGACGATGACGTTGCGGATGTCGTCGCCGGAGGCGGCGGTCGTGTCGGTCGCTGGGTCACTCTTCCGGCTGCGCGTCGATTTCGGCGATGAGGTTCTCGATGAGTCCCTTGATCTCGTCCGGGATGGGGCGGACGGCTTCGACGCCTTGGCCGGCCGGGTCCTCCAGGACCCAGTCCAGGTACCTTTTGCCGGAAGTAGGGGCAGGCGTCGCCGCAGCCCATGGTGATGACGTAGTCGGATGCCTGGACGGCCTCGGTGGTCAGCACCTTCGGCTTATGGTTGGAGATGTCGATGCCCAGTTCGGCCATGGCGGCGACGGCAGCGGGGTTGACCTGGTCCCCGGGCAGGGAGCCGGCGGATCGGACCTCGACCGGTCGCCGGCGAGGTGGCGCAGGAACCCTGCCGCCATCTGGGAGCGGCCCGCGTTGTGGACACAGACGAAGAGAACTGAGGCGGCAGGAGCGGAGGACATGAGTTCTTCCTAGGGGTGAGGCAACTGCGGTGGGGATGTGGCGGCTCAGCGGGCGAGCTGGGTGAGGAGTTCGGTGATGTGGGCGTCGATTGGCCGACGCCGAGGGCCGTGTTGGGCTCCGGCGCGCGTGTGGTGCGCGGCCGGCTGCTGGAGGAGGTGCGACTGTGTGCACGGTAGAGGCGGACGGAGACCGGGTTGTCGTCTTCGGGCGCGTCGAGTTCGTCGATCCCGTCGAGGAGCAGGCCGTTGTCGACGCAGAGGTCTTCCCATAGTTTCGGCGTGAGCAGCCACATCTCGACGGTCTGGTCCTCTCCGTCGGCGAGGGGGAGGATCTCCGTGTGCGGGGCTACGCTCGATGAGGGGCCACGGCCGTGGGAGTTGGTGTGCAGCACGGAGAAGGCGAGGAGTCCGCCGGCCTTGAGGCCCTGGCGGACGGCGGGTAGCAGGCGGTGGGGGTTGATGTAGCCGAAGCCGTGGATGGAGTAGATGACGTCGTAGGGTTCCGCGCGCTGCAGATATTCGACGGCGTCGGCGTGGATGAGGGTGAGGCCCGGCAGGTCGTCGTACCGGGCGGTGGCCCGTGCGTGCTGGCTGGCGGATGCCTCCACCGCGTCGACCGTGGCGCCGTGCTCACGCACCAGGTGGGCGGCGTGCTTGCCCAGGCCGGAAGCCAGGTCCAGGACACGCAGGCCGGTCAGGTCGCCGAGCACGTCGGCGCCGGGGCCAGTCGGCCAGAACCCCAGGAGATGCGCTCCACTTCCGGGACCTTGGTGCCGCCTTGGAGATGGTGATTCCCGTACGTGGACCAGGCTCGGGCGTTGACTGCTTCGGGCTCCGGCCTGTGCATAGCGCTCCTTGGTGACGGGGGGAGTGGCGGGGCCGCGCCGGGTTGCGCGGCCCCGCGGTGACCTCGGCTGGCGGCCGCCGGTCAGCGGTCCTTGGCGAGGGCGTACAGGGATATCCGTCGGGCCGTGACGTCGTGCGGGCGGCGTCGTTGAACGGGATACCCCCGTGTGTGGAGCCCCCGGTGACGAAGCCCCGGGGGCCCGGCGTAGCGAATGGACGGGGTGCGTGTTCCCCGGCGGCGGGTATCCGTGGTGATCACTGTCCGAGCAGGCAGCTAGTCTCAGCGGACTTGCACGTCAACGCCCGGGGGGGCTTCGTGGGTTCCACACGTACCACTACTTTGGCTTCGGCCGCTGTCGTCCTTGCGATGGGCAGCATCCTTGCGGCATGCGGGCCGACAGGAGACAAATCGGCGGACGGGAAGGCCGCAGGGGCGACGGCTCCGCCGCAGCGGACGACACCAGTGATCCCGCTGTCGGAGTTGGGCGGTCCGGAGTTGCAGGACAAGGCGCTGGCCGCGATGCACGCCACCAGCTCGCTGCGGTGGCGCGTCCACGAGGTCGAGAACGGTGTCGAGATCGACATTTCTGTGGACCGGAGAGGGCAGTGCCGGGGTTCCATGGACCTGGATGGCGAAACTGTCACGTTCATCCGGACCACCGACACCATGTTCTTCAGGCCCGACGCGGCCTTCGTGCGGAGTACGTGGGCCAAGGGCCGGCCTACCGGGCAGGCCGATGCCATCGTCGCCCGGATGGCCGGTCGGTGGAACCAGCTCAAGAGGAACGATCCCAGCGCCACGGGCATGGAGGGCTTTTGCAACATGAACGCCCTCCTCGCCGCTTTGACCAGCAGCCCCTTGGCCCTCACCGGACAGCCGACGGTGCTGGGCGGCCAAGAGGTCGTGACGCTGTCTGTCCCGCAGAAGGACTGGACCAACACCTGGTACATCGCCGCGAAGGGCGCCCCCTACATCCTCAAAATGACCCGGAGCGACAAACCCAACTGGAGCGAGATCTCCGCGCACAACCAGCCAGTCGACGTGACGCCGCCCGCCGGCGACATCCAGGACCTCAACTAGAGCCACCGGTCCGGCCCGGCCCGGACGTCGCCTCGGCCCTCGGCTGCGGGATCAACCCCGGGGGCTGGGGGGCAGTTCGACCGCACCCAACTCTTGCGAATTTCGCAATTCATTGCGACCATCGCAATATGCATCAGCTGAGTGAACTCGCTGCCATTGCGCACCCGTTGCCCGTGCCCGCTCCTGTGACCGGTCCGGTCGCGACCCGCCAGCAGGGCGGCCCGGAAGGCGACGCGGAAGACGCCAACCAGCACATCCACGACTCGTGCCAGCCGGACGAGAGCGTCCTCCCCCACCCGGATGACGATGACGATCACTTCGTCGAGATCTGCGACCAGATCGAGCGGGATCGCCGGGAGTACGCCGAAGACCTCGAAGCCGCCAGTCACGGCATGGAGGAGGATCCGCTCATCCTGGCCCTGCGGGAGGAGCGGGGGAAGAAGCAGCAGGCGGATGCACGGATCCGCCAATACCTGGCCTACGCGAGGGAGTTCTACCCTCCGCGCCGCTACAAGCTTGAGGAGTTGGCCCAGGCTTCGGGATACAAGTTCTCGAGCGTGCGCACCGCCTACGGTGACAAGGAGATCACTCAGGTCGCCGATCGGATCAAGCGGCCACCCATCCGCGCCACCACCGATGTTGAAGGGGGGCAGCAGCCGTGACCCCCACATCCGGGGGATCCCTGCCCCATCTGGTCGCGAGGGGCGGCCGCCGGAGATGCCTCTACCAGCTGATCGCGGACGACCTGCGCGAGCAGATCCGCTCCGGGCAGTTCAAGCCGGGCGAGCAGATTCCCTCAATGCGCTTCCTACGTGACTATCACCAGGTCGCCGACATGACGGCTCGCTCCGCGGTGCGGGTCCTCGAGGAAGAGGGGCTGGTCCACACGAACCGTATCGAGACCGCCCCGGCCCAGCCGGACTACATCCGACACGGCCTGGACCGTTGATCGACTACGGGGTCGGCTTCTGGTTGGTCTCGATACGGGCTGCCCGGGTGCATTGCCCCGGACCTGGCGTCTCGGCCTGTGGGCTGGGCCGTCTGAGGGTGAAAGGAAGGTCGCTGGAGGCGCGAGGCCGCAGGACACCTCCGTCCATGCCCCCGGCTAAAGTCGTGCCTGACCACCGGCCGCCTGCCCGTATTGCGAGGTCCCCCCAATGCCATCCCCCGTTCCGGAGAGCCACGACGAGCTGGTTCAGCACTTCGGCCGTGAGGGACTGCGGCGATTTGGGCGGGCGAGCGTGTCGGGTGCCCGCATGCCTGAGGCCGCGACTGTCTTCCTCGAAGTCAGCGGCGTACCGGTGGCTGTTGCTCCCTACTTCCACGCTCCGCTGGCTGATGACGCTGTAGCTCTAGGCGCCGTTGCTGCCCGTTCGTCGGGGCCGCGCCCGCATCCGGAGATGGAGAGTTGGCCGCGCATTGGGTCCGACGGTCTAGCTCACCTGTGTGTGCGGCCCGACGGGGCGGTTCAGGCAGTCCTGCTCGAAGAGGTCGCGGATGACATGTTCGTCAACACGGATGCTTCGACTCTGAGTGCTTCACTCCTCGCGCTGGACCGCGCGCAGCCGCTCATTGCGGCAGCGGGCTCAAGGCTGGAGGAGGCTGCGGCCGTTTTCCGTGATCTGTCCAGGGAGCTGCGGCGGATTGATGCGGCTGCTTTCGAGGAGAGGGAGTCGTGGTGGCCTCGTGTTCTGGATGACATCCGGCACACCTTGAACTTCCCGTTCTCTGCGGCGTTCGAGTATGTCGATGCCGCCGGTGCCAAGCAGGTGGTCACCGAGGCGACGGGGTCGGGTCGGCCGCATCCGGAAGAGCTGATCTGGCGCCGTCTTTCCGGGGAGGGCGTGCAGCCGGGCCAGGTGCGTCGTATCTACTGTGAGCTCGAGCCATGTCTCATGCCCGGCCACTACTGTGCCGTGTGGTTGCACGAGACTTTTCCGCAGGCGCAGTTCACGCACAGCTTCGACTACGGGGCGACAGCTGAGTCCCGCGAACATGGACTCAAAGAGCTGATCACGCACGCCGCTGAGCGGGCGAGGCGTGGCTGATGCGGTGGGAACGTCCTGCTGCCGGCCGTGAACCGGCGGCTGCTGCTCTCCTGGGCTGGCTTGCCGACCCACAGGCCCCTCGCCTGTGCCTCGTGTCCGGATCCGAGGGATCGGGGAAATCGGGGCTGCTCGCCTGGCTGGTGCACCACGGCAGCCAGCGCGAGACTGCGGCTGAACGCGCCGTCCACGCCGTCACGCCCGGCGCGGGGCGGAGCCTGCGCGGCACGGTCTGGTCGCTGGCCGAACAGCTCGGCGTCGTGGCACGTGATCCGGAAGATCTCGTGGCCATGCTGAGTCGTGACCAGCGCCGCACAGTGATCGTTCTGCCCGACCTCCATGAGGGGGAAAGCGCCCAGTTGGTGCTCGACCTGGCGCGCCTGCCGCACCTCCGGATTATCGTCGAATCCCGATCCGGTAGCCTCGCACATCGGCGTCTGGCCCTCAGCGGGTGCGCGGAGTTGGACTTGGACCTGGAGGTGTGGAGGGACCAGGCGCGCTTCGAGCAGTGGCAGACGTCCCTGCCCGAAGCCGAAGGCAGCACGGTGCCAAGGGGTGCGGACCCGGTGGTGGACCTTTCCGATCCGGTGGCAGTCTGTGCAGCCGATCCGTGGCAGGTCACCGCCGCGTACGAGGGCGACAGCGACTCTGACCATGGAGGGCTTCGCGCTGCCTGGTTGAGAGCAGGGCAGTCCCTGTGCAGGGAACAGTCATCCGCGTCCCGCGCTGTGAGCCTTCTGTGCGTGCTGGGCGATTCTGCCGACCCGAGGCTTGCGCCGGCGCTGGCCCAGGTCGCGGCGGAAGCGGATTGGAGCGTGGAATGGAGTCGCGTCCGCGGGGACATGGCCCCTCCGTGGCCCGGTGCTGTCACCTCCCTGGCCCGGGGTGCGGGGCCCCTCGCAGGCCGCCTGTTGATGACGGGTCCGGGCGGCCTCGTGAAGGCCTTGAGCGTGGCGGACGCTTCCTCTTGTGGACGCTTGCCGCACGGCCGCCGTGAACCGGTGGACATGACGGTCATGGCTGACGGCACAGTGCTGCTGCTCGACGAGTCCGGTCACGTCCACGCCGAGAGCAGTTGGGCCGTCCGGCCGGCGGGGTCAGGTATCGCGAGGCTGCTCGACGACGGTCCCACGGATGTGCAGCGTCTGCTGTCGGCCGTGCAGGAGTGCGCAGGCACGGCGCTTGCTTCTGCGGCGGGACCCGACCTCGGGATCGTGGCAGTCGGCGACAGCACCGGCACGGTGCGAACTATCGGAGACGTTGCCGGGTCGGAGCCGTTGCACCGCGGGCCAGTGACCGCTCTGGCCGTCCTCAGCGTCCCCGCTGACAGCGAAGCATCGATGCCTGTCGTGTACAGCGGGGGTGCGGACGGCGTCGTGCGGGCATGGGGCGCTGGCCACGCCCCCATGTCCGCTCCCGTCGTGCAGCGGTCCTGCCCCGTGGTGTGCCTCGATGCCGCGCTCACGGCCAGCGGACCTTCCCTCGTGGTGGCTTGGGACGACGGCGTGGTGCAGTGGATCCAGTGGGAGACCGGTACGCAGCAAACGCTCCGACCTGGACCCCCCGTCCGGGCCGTAGCCCTCGACAGGGACGGTCGGGTCTTCATAGGGATGGATGAGGCCTTGACCTGTCTCATCCCACGGCAGGCGTCCACAGGCAGCGATCCCTCGACGGTCTGACTGGGCGGCCGACTGATTCACAGCGCTCTCACCTGCGACAAGTTGACGGGCACTCAATCGGCCGTAAAAGTAGAGGCGTTGATCCAACGGGGGGTACTGCATGGGGATGACGCTGCCCGATGACCTGGTAGAGGTGATGGACCTCATCGGCATCGACTGGCCACAGATCGACGAGGACGAAGTCAGAGCCTCGGCGAAGGACTACCGGCACCTTGCCGAAGGCATCCGCGACGCGGTCAAGGAAGGCAACAACGCCTGCTCTCACATCGTCGCCGGCAAGAGCAAGGGCGAGACGGTCAAGGCTATCGACCGACGCTGGGGCAAGCTCACCACGAGAGATCTGGCGACCTTCGCCAAGGGCTGCGACGACTTGGCCGGCGCCCTCGACGAATGCGCAGGCCTCATCGTCACCTGCAAGGTCGCGATCATCGGCAAGCTGACTGCAACGGCTGCCACTGCCACAGCCGGCGTCGTGGGCATGTTCTTCACCGTGGGCCTCAGCGGTCTGCTCTCTGCGGCCGCCATCGCCGCCGGGCGGCTCGTCATTCAGGAAGCCATCGACTACGCCATCGAGCAGATCACGTCGATCGTGACCGACAAGATCGAAGCCAAGGTCCTTGCGGAGATCGAAAAGTTGTTCTCCGACAAGCTCGGCGGCGGCAGCACGTATGACGTCATGCCCACGGGTAGCGCGGACATGGCACAGGACCTCGTCATCGAGTTCGACGAGTTCGAGAAGGCGGCCGGCGGCTACCAGGAGACCGCCACCAACTTCGACAAGAAGAAGGGCGAGTTCAAGGCCGGCGGCGCCGGGCGTAAGACGTCGGTGAAGAAGGACAGCCGGTTCCACAAGTTGTCCACCGTCATGGACAAGGCCGAGGACGCCGTCGACAAGAAGGCCGACGAGATGGTCAAGACCCTCGAAGACCACGGCGGCAAGATCGACAAGAGCAAGAAGGACCACAAGGGTACCGACGGCCAAAAGAAGAAGGATATTGACGGCTGCGAGGACGTCGACGGCGGCGATGTTCGCACCTACCTACTCAATGCTGACGGATCGGTGCAACGCCTGTATGAAGACGGGCGGACGGAAACACTCGACGACGCTGACAAGACCCGGCTCAACGGTGTTGTGCTGAACGACGGTAAGGCGTGGATCCCCGGCACTCCGAAAGAAAAGAGTGAGTTCTACGCCGATGCGAAACATCCGGGCAGGGCTGATTCGACGAAGATCGACTTCGACAGTAACGACGATCTCGTCCGGGCGACGCAGTCGGCCAGGATCGCGCGGGACGACTACAAGGGGACCAACTATGCTGCGGGCCGCTATGTTGCCCCTGACGGAGAAGAGTCCATTCTCGTCGGATACAGCAACAAGAACGGGCACTCGGAGCGCATGATCGGACGGCCGCTCCTGCACAATGGGAAACAGGATGGGCTGACCGAGGTCTTCACCGAGCGGGAGCCCTGCAGGAAGTCTCCCGAGTGTGCACGCTGGCTGGACTACTATTTCGGGGACGACGTGAAGGTGACCCACGTCGCCGACTACTATAAGGCGGACGGTAAGACGACGAACGTTGAACATGGCAAATATGTCGACCACTTGAAGACGCTTCACGGTAAGTAGCGGCACAGTAAGGTAGGATGACCCGCGTGAACTTCTCTGTGACTCCCATACAGTTGATGCAGGCCTATGGACTCCAGAACATCGTGTACTTTCCGCAGAGTGCGGTAGTCGATTTCGATGAGCGTTCGGCCAACTTTCTGAGCACTGTGGGACTTCCGCATTCGGAGGCTTTCACCTCCCGAGAAGACGTTGCGGACCCTTACCCCACAGATCTGGATGCGATCACGTTGGGGAGCCGTTTCGACCATTACGGCATGACCTGTCCTCGGGAGAGCCGTTCTTGGTGGATGCTCGGCTACCTGTTCACTTCTCTCGTGGCTGTGGACCCGAAGTCGGCAAAGGTGTATGCCTTCCCGGAAGGGAGCTCCGGCTATGTCGAACTCCACCGGGACGTTGAGTCCTTGGTGTACGCGCTCATCGAATTCCGCAAGCTTGAAGTCGAGCACGACAATGATGCTGACCCCGAGGAACTGGCGGCACGCTTCAAGCAGGTCGTGGGCGCCTTCGACCCCATTCCGTTCGCTGACGAGGAATCGCAATGGAATCTGTCGCTGGAGGAACTGGAACACGGGATGTGGTGAGGTCCGCTTGATTCGCCGCTGATGGTCCCCATGCTTGGGAAGCCTCTGACTCTTTCCGCAGCCGCTGCCGGCGTTGGCGGGCTCAAACGCTCGCGCGGCGATCACGTGAGTGTGCCGACATTCCTCTACTAGGGTGGGTCACCTTGCCAAGCCATAGCTAGGTCGCCGGCAACCGGTGCAAGACCAGGCATCAGGTTGCCCGTTCCCGTCATCCCTCTGGGCGGGAACGTGAATTGGTCGAGTGTTGCGACCAAACGCCGGTGGCCATCGCCGCCTGGGACGGGCACCCACAAGCCCAGTTTCTGCCCTGCTGCGTCCCACTCCCATTCTCCCCTGGTGCTGAACGTTCCTGCGAGCAAGGCGAGTTCTCCATCCCACCTGTCTCTTGGTCGGGGAGTCGAGAGTTTGCCATCGTCCCACATGATGTCGATGATGGTCTTTTGGGGAACCCAGCTCGGAAAGATGACCACGTGTCCGCCGTGTTGCCCCATAGCCGCCTCCTCGGTGGTGCGCTGAGGCTCTGATCGTGCCGCTGCCGAATAGGTCCTCGCCGCCGAACCCAGTTGGGGCCCAGGGGGGACGCCCCCCCTGAGAGTTCGACCGGTGCGCTCAGGATCACACGGATGTGACCCGCACCGAGGTGGCTGTCTAGACTTCCCGCTCTTGGGGGATGCCTTCCCGATCGTTGTCTTCACCCGTGTCGAGTTCGAGGCCTGCCGTCGGACGTGGGTCCGGGGGCCGCTTGGACGGCTGCTTCTTGCCCTTGGGCTCGCTCCGGTGCTTTTGCCTTTCATCCGCGTCCTGAGCCTTGTCCTGACGGCTCCGGCCCGACTCGTCCGGCATTGGGGCATTCCTGCTCATAGCGCTCCTTGCATGCCCGATGGAAACGAACGTTCATAGCCAGGCTGACACAATGGGAAGTGCTACGCACTTTCAAAGCCTGAGGCGTCAATGCGGGCCGCACTCTCAGCAGACGGGTACCCAGACCCTAACTCGATGCTTTCCTGAACTGCGCACTACGTCGTCTTCGGCGACAATATCCACGGGCCTGAGGCGTCTGATTGATGCCCGGACCGACGACACTTGACCCCGGCGGCAACAGCGTGGTCGACCTGCTGCTCCTGCGCAGGTGTCCGGCTCTCTGTGTCGCGGTGGCAGTGGAAGCCCTGGCGCCGACGTCGCCGTCGGGCGGCGTCCGCGCCTGGAGCTCCAGACCGTCGCCCACGGGCCAGCTGAGGCGGCATCAACGGCTTGAACCAGCGCCCATCGCATTAGTGATCACTGACTAGCTGCCTCCGGTCAACTGATCAACCCATGAAGGAGACGCTGCGAGCATCCTCTCAATCGGGAGGCTCCCTGCTGTACCTGCAGTCGGCCGCAAGCGTTGGTTGTGCATGTGTGCATATCCACTGGGCGACGGGTGTGCATGTTTGCCATGGTGCCGGGCGCTACCGGTGAGTCATAGTCCCGCGGACAGAGTGCAGTTCGCGAAGGACGACGTCCTCGACTCTGCTACTGGCGCGTCCCTCGGTAGTCTTCTTTGCCCCTATTCGCGTGCCGGTTGGGGTTCGGGGGTGGGAGGTGTTGATGTTCGTGATCTTTGTATGGGGTGTGGTGTGGTGAGTTCGAGTGTGGGGGTGCAGCGTGGGGTACTCGGGTCGGTTCCGTTTACGCAGGTGTCGAATGCGTTGTTCCGGGATGGGCGGATCAGTTTCAAGGCGAAAGGCTTGTTCGGGTTGATCGCGTCGCACAGGTCAGGGTGGCGGGTTTCGGTTGCCGCGTTGGCCGGTTGCGGCAGCGAGGGCCGGGATGCGGTGCGGGCCGGGTTGGGGGAGTTGGAGCACTTCGGGTATCTGCGTCGTGAGCGGGTGCGACGGAGGGATGGCACGCTGGGGCCAGTGGTGTACGTGATCACGGACCAACCCGGCGGTGTCGGGAGCGCGGCTTCCCCGACGCTACCGCCTCCTGCCTTGCCCCAGCCGTGGTCTGCATCCCTGCCCGGCGACCACAAACCCAACCCTGCACCCGCAGACGCGCCTCAGGCTTCATCTGCGCTCTCGCTCGAGTCTTCGGCTGTGACCGCGGCGTCCGCGTCTTTACGTCCTGCGGCGCTGTCACTGTCGTCCGAGTTGCTCGTGCCGGATCAGCCGGGGGAGTTGCCGGGTCGGCCTGTGCTGGATGCGCCCGTCCAGGATTCTCCTGTGTCGGATTATCCGACGTTGGCTGATCCAGCGTTGGCCGGCACGGGGGGTAAGAACATCAGTGACCAGAAGACGAAAACGAGGAAGAGAAGAAGGCCCCCCTTCCCCCCCGGCCCCGCTCGACCAGAATGGGCGACCGGTCACGGCAACCCCGCGCCGACGGCCCGCCTCCACGACACCGCACCGTCCTCCGCCGAGCCAGCGCCCGCCGCATTGTCGCCTGGGGTGCAGCTGCTGGAGCGGATCGGTGCCGCTAACCCGCCGCTACGTCTGACCGGGACGGATCTTCATGCAATAGGGGCCTTGGTGGAAGGTCTGCTGCAGCAGGGCTGGAGCGTGCAGCGGGTGGAACATGCCATCGCTGCACGGCCGTTGCCCCGACCGGTGCGGACCAGCGTGGCGGCCGTGATCGCGGCCCGGGTCCGTGCCCTAGGCATACCACCCGGCCCCGACGCCGCCTACCCCGGCGCGGGATGCGCTGACGCTGCCTGCGACACCCCGGCTGAATCGTCCGTCTCCCCGCGCCGGGCCAACGGTTCCGGCTCGCTGCCGGCTGGCGACTCGGCGTCTCCTACTGTCTCTCGCGTGTTGGTGGAGTGCGGTAGCTGTGGTCGTCCGGGCACGGTGGCCGGCAGCAGCCTGTGCCCACTGTGCCTGGACTGGCCGGCCTGCCGCTCGTGTACCGGGCCAACCCCGCGGCGAGCCGACCCGACCGGCCATGGCCAGTGCAGCGCCTGCACCATTCTCGACTGATCACGTCGGCGGATCAGTGCCGCGGCGGCCCGCTGAGGACGGGAAGGGGCGGGACCGAACGCATCCCAACTGATGCCGCCGAAACCGATCTGCCCATGGGCTCGTTGACATGGACGACATCGACGTTGTGCACGTCAGTGAGCCCGGCTTCCTCGTGGTCGATATCAGGCAGCAGACGAAGCGACCGCGCAGCTGAGCCACGGGCTGCATCGTTGCAGCAGCATGTGGGGAGACTGGAGATCCCTGCCGCCTTCAGAACATGAATGCCACGGGATGAGTGGTGAGGCAAGCCCGTCCGTAGTGGAGGAGACATCCATCGTGTGTCGGATAGGTGCTGGCGTCGGCTAGTCCGACGATTGGGTCGGTGAGGGCGGCGCGGAGGTCTTCGGGGTGTGGGTCGGAATCCCAGTGGAGGGTGCATCGGTCGCCTTCGACGGACAGCCGGCGGTGATGCGCGTGTCCGCGGTCGGGCCGGTCAGTGAGGTCGCAGAACCACATGCCGATGTCCCAGTTGCCGTCCGGGGCGTGGGAGCAGAGGCGTACGGTCAGCGCGGCGAGCAGGGTTTCGGTGTCGGGGCTGAGGTGCGGGAGTTCGTTCAGTACGGCGAACTCTTCGTCGCTGACGGGGGTGTCGGTGGTCCATAGGCGGGCGTGGTTGCTTTCTTTGTCCGGTGGGCCTTGCAAGCGGCCCTGGCGGTCATTGGTCACGGTCATGGTGGCGCCGGTAGACAGGTGACGCAGGCGCCATCCTTCGTCGTAACAGCTCTCCACGCGCAGGCCCGGCAGCCCGATCTGAGGGAATGTGTCGCGGCCGACCAGCCAGCAGGTCACGTTGTAGGGGGATCGGGTGGTGATCACCAGATCGTTGTAGCGAGGGGAGATGACAACGGTGTAGCGGGTCACATCGGCGAGACTGACGGGGCGCGGCCACCGACTGGTGGGGCCGTGGTTGAACATGCCAAGGGCCAGCAGTGCACGCAGTCGCCGCTGCGGCGCTGTGCAGACATCGAGGCCCAGACCGCTTTGGCGCGCAAGGCTGTTCCTGTCACGACGAGCGATCCCGGGGGCGGCGAGTGCCACAGTCTCCCGGGTGTAGGAGGCACGGAGATGTGCGGCCTGGCGGCGGGGTGAGGAGGGCACGGTGAGTCCTTCGTCGTCGCCCGGCCGACTGGATCACCACGCGATGCGTGTCAGGGATGACATTCGAGCGCGAAGTGGGTGCCCAACACCCTCTGTCGGTGTCATAGAGCGTCCGGGACAGCTCTTCCACACGGTCCAGTCCTTCGCAGACCGGCGCTCGGACCGTACCACGGCACAGCGCCGTTACCTGTGAGTGACCCGCAGCCACAGGCGCAAACTCCCGTCGGCGAGAGCCTGGCGCCGGGGAGCGAAGCAGCCAGGGCATCGTCGCCAACTGGTTCGTCACCCTGGCCAGCTGTCGCGGTCCACAGAGCTACTTCGCCCTGGCGGTGGCCGCGGCACGGCGGATTGGCCGTGGCTGAAGTGCACGCGGACATCGGCACCGTGCAGTCGTTCAGGCTTCAGGCAGTGCATTCACGCTATGCGGACGTTCAGGATTCGAGCGCGTGCCGGTCGTCGCGTGGATGTGTTGGAGGATTTCATCGTGGCGATCACCGACCGCCTGTGTCCGGGAGGCTCGAATAGGACGGTGTCTCGATTGGCGCTGGGTCGTTGCTCCTGGCATGGGCGTAGTTCAGAGCCTGGTGCCGGAGCCGCCGGTACGAGCCCAAGGCGGTGTGATGACTGTGCGGTGTTAGCCGCGGTCATCTTCGTCGCCACTTCGGGCTGCACCTGGCGGCAGCTGCCGCCGGTCTTTGGCGCCTCCTGGCAGATGGTGCACCGGCGTCTCACCGACTGGTCCGCGGTCCGGGTGTGGGCCGAGCTGCAGCGGGTGATGCTGGACCGGCTCCGCGCCGACGGCGGCTTGGACTGGTCGCGCTGCGCGATCGCCTCGGTCAGCGGCCGGGCGATCAAAAGGGGGCCCTGACCGGACCGAACCCGACCGATCGCGGCAAGCTCGGGTCGAAGGTGCACGTCATCTGTGACCGCAACGGCCTGTGCCGATCTCGGTGGGCATTTCGGGTGCAACCTCCACGACAGCCAGGCGCTGATCCCGCTGATGCGCGGTATCCCGACGATCCGCTCCCGCTTCGGGCCCCGGCGCCGCCGCCCGGCCAGGCTCCATGCGGACAGGGGATACGACTTCCACCACCTACGCGGATAGCTGCGGCGTCGGCAGATCGTGCCGCATCGCCCGCCGAGGCATCGAAGCCTCCGGCCGCCTCGGCCGGCACCGCTGGGTGGTCGAGCGGACGATACGGCTTCGTCGCATGCACCGCCTCTGTGAGCGCAAGGCTGAGCACTTCCTAGCCTTCGTCGGCATTGCCAGCGCCCTCATCTGCTTCCGCCGATTCATCCGATGAGACTGGCCTTCCGCGGCTCAGCGCCGGAAGCTCAGTGCTGCTCAGGCCTGGCGAGTGCTCCGTATTATCCGGCCGACGACGGCTGCGGCCTGCTCCGGGTGCCCCTTCATCCAGCCGCCGAGGTGTTCCCGGACGGCCTCCGCGACGCAGGCGCGAACCGTGGTGCCGCTCAGCGCCCCGTGCGTGGCACCGTGGAACTCGGGACGGTCCAGCTTCACCGATACGACCGCCGTCAGGCCCTCGCCGATCCGGTCGGTGCCGAGGTCAGGGTCGGCCGCCGTCAGGAGCCCCCGCTCCCGTGCGTACGCGTTGACCGCGGCCGCCAGCCCGTCGCGAAAGCCCACCGCGTGCGTTCCGCCCTCGGGGGTGGGACGGCTGTTGGCGAAGGTCCGGACCCGCTCCGTGCGGGAGTCGCACCACCGCAGGGCTATCTCTACAGTCCCCGCCATATGCGGGACCTCCCGCTCGAAGCCGATGACGTCCTGATGAACGGGATCGCCGGCCTGCGCGTCGAGGAAGGTGACGAAGTCCCGCGCCCCAGACGGAAACCGGAACCGCTCGGACCGGGATGCTTCACGGGGGCGTTCGTCGGTCAGCGAGATGTCCAGGCCCCGGTTCAGGAAAGCCAGTTCCCTGAACCGGGCCGCCAGCACGGTGAACGAGCATTCCGCCGTTCCGAAGATGGCTGGGTCGGGAAGGAAGGAGATGGCGGTTCGGCTTCCGGTAGCCGGTCCCGTGGCGCCGGGTGGGGCGATCGCGACGCCGTGAGCGTACTCCTGGATCCACCGCACTCCGTCCCGCCGTACCTCGGCTGTCAGGCGGCTCGACAGGGCATTGGCGACACAGGGCCCGATGCCGAAGCGGGTCACGTTCACCACGTGGCGGCCCCCGGGTTCCTCTCTGGCGTGCATCTGGGTCAGCAGGGCTTCGAGGATGAGGTCGCCGTCGTCCGCGGTGGGCTCCATGGGGAGGCCCGGTCCGTCGTCGGCGACACACACGCGGCCGTCGGGTGTGAGGGTAATCTCAACGGAGTTGGCGCGGCCGGCCAGGGCCTCGTTCACGGCCCGGTCCGCGACCTCGAACACCATCTGATACAGCCCGCGTTCGCCGGTCGAGCCGATGTACATCCCGGGGCGCTTCCGCATGGCTTCCAACCCTTCCAGCACCTGGATGTGGGTGGCGTCGTACCTGTCGGCGGTGTCACTCATGAGGCCCCCTTCGGCGAAGCTCGGCAGCGCTGTCAGCCTAGTTGGATAGGAAGAAAATGCCAGGTCAAAGGCCTTTCGGCGAGGGCGTGGACGGGCAGGTGAGCGTCTGCCAGGAGACGGGCGGACCAGGGAGCGTAAAGCTCGGCCGCACCACGGCCGGCGGCACGCCGAGGCCGCGTAGAGCCCCTTCCCGGCAGTCCTGGAGCCCTCGGTTTCGGTATGTGTCAACGCCTTGCGGAGACAGACAGGTCCGTCACCGCAGTGATGACGTGGAGACGTCCCGAGCGTCCACATCACTGTCCACGTACGCAGCCATGCCGGCGCCGGCTGCGGGCACTTGGTAGCGCGGTCAGGCAGCGCGTACGGCCGTCACCGCTCTGATGGGTGACCAGCGGACTCGCACGACAGCAGTCGTGCCCTGGGCGGTCTCTGGACTACGTCCTCCGGCCGGCCTCGACCGTGAACGCGGCTCCCAGGCATACGACTCCGGCAGTCATCGAGCCGAAGAAGATCACGTCGAAGAGCACGCTGTTCGCGCCCTCAACGGTGCCGTCCTCATGCGTGCACGACTTTTCGAAGGGGAAGCGGGCCGTGTGCAGATCGGCGCAGTGATTCTGCAGGTCCTCATGGAGCACGCTCGCATGGAGCCAGGACAGTGCCCACAGCAGGAAGAAGATCCCGGCGAAGGCGCACACCGCTCCCCACAGCCGGTTCAGTTGGGTATCACGTGTGCCGACGCTCGTCACCCGACGGAGGGTAGCGTGCCGCCCCGACAACACGGGCGTCATCGCCTTCCCCGCCAGGAGATCCACCCCGAGCCCTCCGGTGTCCCATCTTCCTCACCGGGCCACCATGCCGCGTTACAGCGGCCGGCCGGCTGCGGAGTGGCGTGAACTCCGGCGCTCTCGTGTATCCCCCTCGTTCACCAGCCGTCCGGACGGTGGATCACGCCCATTCCACACCCAGCTCCGCAAGCGCGTCCCGCTGCGGTTCGGTCAGCTTGTCCCGTCGTTGCTTCTGGTTGGCGAACCAGATGCCCAGGGCGAGTTCGTGCTCCCGGCCGTCGATGACGATCGTCTCGCGGTGGGGCCGCCGAACCGTTGTGGTGCCCTCGCGTGCGATGTACTGCGCGAGGGCGGACAGACCGCGCTGGAAGGCCGCCGTCACCGGCCGCTTCGTTGCAGCCCTGGCAGCCGGCGTGGGGGAGGGCTTCGGGGCCGGCTCGATGCCCAGCCGTTCCACGCGCCGCTGCTGTTCTTCGGAGAGGAGGGCCCAGTCGCGGGACTGCCGGGCGATCCACGTGCCGAGATCGTCGCCCTCGAAGAGGACACCGGGCTCGATGACCGGCAGCATGCCATCGGCGTCGACGAGGTCGGCAAGCACTTTGTAGTGACGCTGCCAGTCCAGCGGCCAGGGACAGTTCCATTCGGGGTCGATCGATGCGAGCTGTGCCGCGCGCTGCTCGGCGCGGTCGGTGGATTTGCCGAGGCCGCCTGTGCGGCGGAGGTTGGCCATGTGCTGTCCGACCGGCACCAGTTCACTCTCGCCGCTCTCGGTGTCTTTCCATACGGCGTCCTGCCGGGGCGCGAGGTGTCCGTGGGCCCGGTGGAAGGAGCGCAGCGCGGACAGCTTCTTTTCCCAGGCCTCATCACCCGGTTCCCACACCATGCCGGCCTCGTCCAACAGCTCGCGGCGGTGCTCGTCGAGGAGACCGGTCCTGTAGCTGCGGCGCTGCTCGTGGATCCACGACCCGAGATTGAACGCACTGCCGTTGACGGTCACGGTCGTCTCGTAGGGCACGGCATGGCGGTCGGTGATCCCCTGTGCCGCGCGCCAGGTGCGCAGAGCCTGCCAGCCTTCCAGCCAGACGGTGGCGTCGGGCCGGATGACGCGGGTGCGCACGAACGCAGCGATGGTGGACGGGTCGCGGGGGGACGCGAAGTTCATCATCACGCTCACCGGTCCGGGCTCCGCGGTCTCGTCCTCGCCGCCGGATGCGCCGGTGCTGGTGACGTGGTGCTTCTTCTCCCGGGGCCGGCTGGTCAGGGCACGAGAGGCGAGCTGTTCGACGATGCGTTCGTCGTGCGAGCGCAGGCCTTGGAGGATGTCGACGAGGGGCTGGAAGCTGGCGGAGGCGACCATGTTCGTGGGGTCCTCGCCGGGGGTGAGGAAGACGGGCACGATGATGCGGCAGGTCTTGGCCGTCCCGTCCGGGTTGGGGCGCAGGCCCCGGCCGATGTTCTGCACGATCTGCACCATCGACCCGCGGGCGCCGACGATGCACACGGCCTCCACGCCCCGCTCGCCGACGATGTCGACCCCTTCGCCGAGCACTTTCACCGAGGCGAGGAATGCGCGGTGCACGCGATGGCCGGCGGCGTCGATGCCGTTCGCGAACTGGCGCAGGACCTCGCGGCGGTGGGCGATGGGGTGGTCACCGCACAGCCAGTCGGCCCACACCCGGTCCGCCGGCACATGCCGCCCCGCCTCCAGGTCCTCCAGCCCGGCGGGTTCGGCGCGGATCGAGGATGCGGGCCGGGCATCGGCTTCGGCCAGCGCCCGCTCGGACACCTGGGTGTCGTGGAGGTCGGATGCGGTGTCGGGCAGGTTCGCGGCGAACGCCTTCGCCTCCTCGACCTGCTGGTGGAAGGTGAGCACCGTGCGCAGGTTGAGCAGTGCGGCATGCTCCAGGAGGGCTGCCTGGAGCAGCGCGAGACGCCGCCCTCGCATGGCCTCCTCGGACAGGCCGACGGAGAAGTCCGGGTCTTCGATCTCCAGCACGTCGATCTCGAAGGGGGCGAGGACGCCGCGCTCCACTGCCTCCGACAGGCCGAGCTCGTAGATGCGTTCGCCGTAGACGCCGTCGGGATCCGAAGCCATCGTGGCCAGCGCCACCTCCTCGCCGTCCCGCCCACGTGCCGGCCGGGCCGGTGCCAGGATCCGCGGTGTGGCGGTCAGATAGAGGCGGAAATCGGCCGGGATGCGTGCGTTGTCGTGGATGGCTGCCCACGGCTTTCCCAGGTCACCCGCGGTTCCGTGAGCCTCATCGATGACGACGAGGTCGAACGGGGCGAGGTGTTGCCCGTACATCGCCGGTCCGCCGGCGAGCGCCGTCTCCAGCGGCCCACGGACCCGGCCCGACGGCTCGCTCGGGTCTTCCCGGTCGACGAGGGAGGCGTACGTGGCAAGCACGACGACCGGCCCGGTCCCGGCCCACAGAGCGAGCTGGATCGGGTTCGTCGTCGTCCGTACCCCAAGCCGGTCAAGGACCTCGTCCTTCTCGATCGAGCACACCGCCACAATCGACGCCGTGTGCCCGACCCGACGCCACGACTCGGCCGTCTGTACCAGCAGTTCCAGCGTCGGCACCATCACCAGGATCCGGCCATGCCGATAGAGGTCCAGCGCGGCGGAGGCAGCGGTGTACGTCTTCCCGGAACCCGTCGCCGACACAACGGTCGCCCGAGCGCCGCGCCCAGCCGGCGCGGTACGCGCAGACACCACGCAGGCTCGGACAATCCGCCGCTTCGCTTCCACCTGGTGCTCACGGAGCTCGATCACGACGCCGGCTTCCTCCCTGAATCAGACTCCCAGGCTATCGACAGGGGCGGACACGATCCCGAGAGGGACACAAAGCAGCAGGTCAGTACAGCACTCTGCCGCGAACGGCTCATGATCACCGAAGGGTACGGGACGTGGATGCGCGGGGCGGCTGTACGGACGGCGGACGTGGTCGCTCCTCGGCATCACGCGGCATAATCGGCGAGATGATCGGCCACCTCTGCACCACCGTCATCGACTGCCCCGACCCGTCCGAGCTCGCACTCTTCTACGAGAAACTGCTGTCGCTCTCACGGCTGGAGGACGGTCCTGAGTTCGTCGTGATCGGCAGCACGCCGGGTAAGGAAGTCGTGGCGTTCCAAAAGGTCGACGACTTCCGTCGGCCGCAATGGTCCGTCCCTGACCATCCTCAGCAGATGCACCTTGACGTGATGGTCGCGGATCTCGATGTGGCTGAGTCACAGGTACTGGCACTGGGCGCCACCCTGCTCGACGGGTCGGACAAGCCGATCGGATACCGGGTGTACGCCGATCCCGTCGGCCACCCCTTCTGTCTCGTCACTCCCCAGGAAGAAGCCGAAGGTACCTGACGGGACCTCAAGTACCCCTCACGTCACAGCCCGCCGCGGTCCTCGGCTCTGAACATGGTTCTGAAACGCTCAGTTACTGATCTGGCCGCGGCGCGGCACGCGGCTCGTCCGCCCTGCTCCAGCTGCGGGGCGCGGAGTGCACTGCCGGCCGCCATCGGGAATGCGGCGCACGGGGCCGCGTGCATGCGGCCCGCCGGGAGCCGGCGGAGCCGCAAGTAGCGGAATTCCTCGATGAAGTTGCCTGTGCGAGCCCTCCGCAGGGCGCTGTCGCAGTCGCCGAGGCCTTCGGGACTCAGCGGCGCCGGCCGCCGCCCGGAGCGCCCCGCTGACCGCGCCGAGCCTGCCGGGGCGCACGGCGCGGTGTCTCGTCCCCGCCGGCAGGAGTGGGGGAGGAGAACCCCACCGCCACCCCAACAGGCGCCGCCTGCTCCGGCACCCCTTGCCCGGCGCCCTCGTTGGGGTCTGTCCGCACCTTCGGCGCCGTACCTGCCGGGCGGTCGGAGGGTGCGGGCGTGCCGACGACGCGCGTATGGGTCATCAGCTTGGCGCACGCCGCGCACACCTCGGCGAGATGCCACACGCGGCCGACTGCCGGATCGTGCCGCAGCACCAGCACGGTGGTGCCTGCGCAGTGCACCCGCATGCCCTCGTGCGCCGCACAACTCTGCGCCCAGCACTGGCAGGAGGCCCTTTCCCTCACCCGCGCTGCCTTGGCGTGCGAGGCGGCGTGCAGGGCTGCGAACCTGCGCAGCCCGGCCACGTCCCGCGACCTGGCCGGCATCGTGCAAGCCTTCGTCGAGCAGGAGACGGTGGCCGTACGGTCGGCGTGTCCGGTCAGCCGCACCGTCCAGGTACGTCCCGGCCTACGGCCGGTGGGAAGTTCAGATGAGGTGGTGCTCACACGCAGCCGTCCGATCAGGAGGTCCAGGGTCGACACATCATGTCTTCCCCGGACGGTGATCGTCAGCACCTGGCCGGGTGAATGACCCTCGATCGTGCCCCGTCGCCCACCGCCCCAGGCTGCTGTCCACCCGTCCAGCCCCACACCGAGGACTGAACGCCACGATCCCGGGGACCGACGACTCACCGGAACTCGGTCCCTGGAAGGCCAGGCCAGAACGGGCGTTGACCGTTCTGTTCCGGAGTGATCCGGGGATGACGGCGCGGATATCGATGCGCTGTCCGAGCTCCTCATGGATCCCGAATGGTGGCCTGTTCCGGGTCTGCGCCGCAGACGGCCCGGGAGTCGTTGTCTACCGCAATGTGGTCGGCGACTACGGCATCGACTGCCTGCGCTCCCGACACGGCAAAGTATCTGCTCGCTCGACTGATGAGCAGACGTGGCATTACCCCTCGCGGGGCTCACCGCTGAGTGGCAGCTGAGCCTGTGGACGGCACCCTGTGTGCCCACTCGCGACCTCACGATCCCCGAGCAGCCGGGTAGGGACGTCCTCGTCGGGCGTGCCTGGCGTAGGAGATGGCCACTGTCTGCAGCGTTGGGGAGCGCCCGGGGGTGCAGCCCAGGAGTGATCAGTATGACGGTCAGTGATCGAGGAGGTTCGGTCGGAATCCGTCCCCGGCTGAAGCCCGGCTGCTCGCGGCGGGACGCCGACTCTTCCGGGACGAGCCCACTGCCGTCGAGAGCTATGGCCACGGTTGGTACCTAACAGGTACCATGGTTTCTATGCCGTCCCTGAACATCACTTTCACCGACGAGGAGCTCGAAGCGGTTCGTGCCGCCGCGGCCGCCGAAGGCAAGTCTCTCAAGCAGTTCGTCCACGACCTGCCCCTGCGTGAACAGCAGCGCCTGCAGTTCGTCCGCTATGCCGTCTCCTGGGGCGAGACCCGTCGTGACGAGTTCGACGACGCCTTCCCCGACGAGATTCCCCCCTCCTCCCGCCCGCAGGGGGCGGACGCCGCCTGATGGTCCTCTACATCGACGTTCCCTGGCTCCTGGACGTCCAGGAGCAAGCCGTTCCTGAAGATGTGAGTGTCGCCGACTACTCCGCCTTCGTCGCCGCTGTCGCCCGCCACAGGACCCGCATCCCCCGCCCCGCCACTGCCGACCCCGACACCGCCTGGCGCGCCGCAGCCCTGCTGCACACCCTCGTCCGCCTCCAGCCACTGCCCTACCGCAACAGCCTCTACGCCTGCCAGGTCGCCGCCGCCTACATGCACGCTTCCGGCGAGGGCACCGATCCCCCCTACGGCGCGATGACCGACCTGGTCCGCGACATCCAGGCCGGCAAGACGAACGTCTACCAGGCAGCCGACCACATCCGCAGCTGGCGCATCTGACACACCGCTCCCCAGGCCCGCTCGAGCGTTCCCCGCCTGTCACAAGATCAGGTACAGAGCTACCTTCGGCTCCTTCGGGCCGCCGCCGGGCCGAGTTGGCAAAGAATGAACTCCCCGTAGAGCCTGAGCTGGACCGAGCCCGTGGAAGAAGGCCCGGTACTCTCCGGCTGGGGAGGTTCGCGCTGCGCTGTGTCACCCGGGGACCTGCCACCGCCGATCTGCCTCAGCGCGAGCCACTTCCGCGTCGTACTGGCCGGCGTCAAAGCGGAACTCCGGCGGCGGGGGCACGGGAGTGTGCGGAATTTCGCACGGAACCTCCCAGTCCGACCACCGCACGATGCCCCCGAACCGCTGCACGACGACGGACAGGATGCCGCAGCAACCGCCGGTGCACTCAGGTTCGCCCAGCTCCAGACGGCGCGCCTCGCTGTGGCCCGCAGCAGGCTGGGCCCGCGACAGGCAGGACATCAGCCGCGAACGGCCCACGGCCGCCGCCGTCGTAGAACGCCCCCGCGATCATGTCCTCGCCGTTGGCGGCGAACCGGGGACCCAGCGGCAACACACTGATCTCCAAACGATCGAACATCAGACCACCCTACGGGGCGCGCTCGAAGTCGTCCCCTGCCTCCACTGGTGTGCCGTAGGAGTGCCCGCGCTCCTTCATGCAAGCGCGCCGCTGGCCGAACCTAGGACTCTGGGCGTCCCGGTGTGCCTCACATCGGCTTGTCGTCGACCTTGATGTCGAAGTCGACCTTGTTGTCGCTGTTGACGCGCTTGGTGGTGACTGTGAGTCCGAAGCGGGTGCCGTCGTCGGCAGTAAGGGTGCACCGGGTCTGCGCGCCCTCCTCCGCCTTCAGCCCTTTGGGGCAATCGACCGTTTTGGGGGATTGGCCGACCTGCTTCGTCAGCGCATCGTCAACCTGCTTCTCCAGCTCCTTCGTCCCCACGGTGTCAGCGGACGACCCTGCAGTGAAGCTGCAGGCGACAAGGGCCAGCGATCCGATGGCCGTTACCGCTGCAATACGGATGAATCCGCGCACGATTTCCCCCTGCTCTCGATATCAGCGCGCCAGGCTACCAGTGCTTTTCGGCACTACCTCCAGGACCGCGAAGAGTAACGCGGGCGCGGGCTCTGCGGCCCGCCCACCAGCCCTCTGCCGCCGCCGCATCGCCCGCCTCTCCACGTCAACCGCGATACACGCTTCCGTGCCGCCGCCCGCGAACAACCCCAAGGGCGAGGGGTGTCGGTGGACAGTTGATGCCCCTCGGTGGTTACCGAGCGTGCGTTTCATTCGCCCGTGGGGGTGGTCACCGCAGGGGTACTCCCAGCAGAGGACTGGGTGTCGGTCACTCCTCGGAGCAGTCTTGTTCCGGGCACCACGGCCCGAGGAACAGAACGGAAGACGCTGTGAGGATCATGGTCATCGGTGCGACAGGAACCATCGGCAGTGCGGTGGCCGACGCCCTGAGAGCGCGTCACGACGTGCTGGCCGTCTCGCGTTCCGGCCCTCTGCGGGCCGACCTCAGGGATGTGGCGTCCCTCGATGACCTCTTCGCCGGGGCCGAAGAGGTCGACGCCGTCGTGTCCTGTGCGGCCAGCGGGGGGATGGCGCCTCTCGACGCGCAGGAGGACGACGTGTTCTGGGACGGGCTCGACGCGAAGCTGATCGGGCAGGTCGATCTCACCCGGCGGGCGATCCGTCATGTGCGCGACGGCGGCTCCGTCACCCTCACCAGCGGCCGCTTCCCTGGGCCCGTGCCCGGGAGTTCACTCGGTTTCCTGGTGAACGCAGGGCTGGAGGCCTTTGTGCATTCCGCCGCGATCGAAATGCCGCGAGGTCTTCGTCTGAATGTCGTCAGCCCCGGGTGGGTGCGCGAGAGCCTCGAGGCCATGGGCCTCGACACGGCCGACGGCACTCCGGCCGCCCGGGTCGCAGAGCTGTACGTGGAGGCGGTGGAGGGCACGGCGCACGGACACACCCTCTCGGTGGGCTCCGGGTGACACCACCTCACAGGACCGGCCCGGCAGTGACGGGGGAGGCACTGCCGGGCCGGGAAGTCCGCGCTCAGGGCGCGGACGTGGGAGGGAAGGCGCAGATCACTGCTGCCTTTTGAGGGAAGAGAACGTGTTCTGGCGCACCGGCGTCTCCTGCTCGGCACCGAGGTCTGCCAGCAGTTGCAGGGCCGCGGCCGATGCGGATCCGGGCTCAGCGGTGAACACCGCCAGCCGCTGGCCGTCGGCGAGCGACAGCTCCAGGAGTTCGTTGTACAGAGTCATGGAACCCACCAGCGGATGGCGGAAGTCGCGGGTGTGCTTCGGTACGCACGGGTGAACGGGGTGGGCGGCCCACAGTGATGCGAACTCGGGGCTCTTGACGGTCAGTTCGCCGATCAGCTCGGTGAGTACCGGGTCATCGGGGTACCGGCCCGCGGTCAGTCGCAGATCGGCCACCGTGTCACGGGCCTTGGCGCGCCAGTCGGCGTACAGCTCTCGGGTGTGCTCGTCGAGGAACACCAGCCGGCAGATGTTCGGCCGCTGCCGCGGCTGCGACGGGGCGTCGAACGGTAGGTGCCCTGCGATCAGCGCGTGCGCCGCCCGGTTCCAGGTCAACACGTCGCTGTAGCGGCCGAGGACGAGCGCCGGCACGCTGCCGAACGAGTCGATCAGTATTTGCGCACCTGGCCGCAGCTGCTCGGGCCGCGGACGGCGGCGTGAGGTGGGCTTGGGCCGGGCGAGGCTGTGCACGTGGGCGCGTTCCGCCTCGTCGAGCTGCAGGACCCGTGCCACCGCGTCCAGCACGGCGTCCGAGGCGTTGGGGCTCTGCCCCTGCTCGAGCCGCGTGTAGTAGCCGGCGCTGACGCCTGCGAGCTGGGCCAACTCCTCCCGGCGCAGACCCGGGACCCGCCGCCGGCCCCCGTAGTCCGGCAGGCCGACGTCCTCCGGGCGCAGCCGGGCCCTCCTGGTCCGCAGGAATTCACCGAGTTCGGATCGCCTCTCCATGCCCACCAGGATGCCCTTCGTCGTCGTCACGTGCCTGACCCTGTCAGATGCAGGGTCATCCCGCTGCGCTCAGCACGCGGTCGGTCCACTTCTCGAGGAGCCGCTGTGAGACCTCCTGGCTCGTGCCGTCGGCCCACACCCGGGTCACCGCCTGCGCCGGATCGGGCAGTGCCAGGGCCCAGCTGCCGTCCGGTTCGATGATGCGCAGGCCGTCTGCGGTGGTGTCCAGGACGTGCTCTCCGTCCGACTCGGCGATGTGCCGCATCACCACGCCCTTCACGGACCACGGGGTGGCGACTTCCCTCTGAAGAACCCGGTTCTGCGGGATGCGTGCCCCGAGGCTGCTCAGCGAGTCGGAGGATTCTGCGAGATGGTCGACCAGGGCCGCCGCACCGTCGAAGGGCGCCCTGTGCCGGGCAGGATGCAGCCGCCCGCGCCGTCCCCGGCGAAGACCAGCCGGGCTCCGCGGCCGCCTTCGCCAGCGCGGCCGGCCGGTCATTGCACGCGTGCGCGTGGGCGGCTGCCGGTTGCTCGGCCCTCTTTGAGCCGGTGACGGGCAGGAGACGCGTCAGCCCGGGTGGTGCTGGCCAGGAGAATGGAAGAGATGTGAGGGGTGTGTCCCCGCAAGGTGACGCAGTGAGCCGCCCGTACCTGAAACAGTGCGTCTGGTCCTGCACCTGTCACAGGTATGCATGGCGGGGGTACCTCTGACAGAGGGCTGGGTTCAGTCGGCCGCAGGACACAGGCTGGTGGCAAGTGAGCTGGCCGCAAGGACGGAGAGCGCCACTTCGACGACTTGTCAAAGTGCGCGCTCCGTTTCCCGGTGGCGGTCTCGGCACCCGTCGGTACTCAGCTCGCTTCGTAGTGTGGCGCAGGCCGGCTCGACCTGTGTGTCCAGCGATCAACTCCCCGTGAAGAGGCAACCCATGGTGGTAACCGACACTCAAAATGCGCGTCGCGGCGAGGAGGTCGCGGACGTCAGCGTCCGAGGCTGGCTCATCTTGTTCACCTTGTGCGGTGCCACCTTCATGAGCGGTGTGGACTTCTCCGTCGTGACGGTGGCGGTTGCCGGAGATCGGGCGCGACTTGGGCTTCGGGAGCACGGGCTCCCTTCAGTGGCTCCAAGGCGAGGGCCCTGTTGGGGGAAGTGGACCGCCGACTATAGACCGTCAATGTGATCACGCCGGTCACATTCAACCCGCTTAGCCGGAACAACACTTGTCGGCACACAGACGCATGGGATGCCCCGATCGCAGCAGCCGCGGTCTTCCTAGCCGGGCTGAGGCCCACCGCATCAACGGCCACCCTCCCGATCGACTGCATTCAGGCGGTCGCATGAGCAGTCGACCTATCTTCCCGGGGCCGCAGAACGTCGCTACGCGGTACTGGATGCCGTGCAGCTGAGATGAGGTGAGGAAAAGCATGACGACACTCGGCTACCTAGTCGATGAACGACCCGAGCTTCAGTTGCGCTTCTGCCAGGGCCAAGGTGCTACGGAGGCCTACGCCGGCACCATGGTCACCGTGCTGGTTGTCCTGGCTGAAGACGATCTTCGTCACAGCAGGTGGGAGTTCTCCCACCCACCCGGCGCTCTGATCCTCCTCCTTCTCGACAGTGTTCAGCAGCGCACGTTCGCGGCCGCCGTCGATCGCCTACTCACTGTGATGCGCAAGCAGCGCTTCGCGGGACTCGTGATCACCGCAGACGAGCACAGGTCGACGGCGTTTCGGCAATCAACCCGCCAAGTCGCCCGCCGTCTGCGAATTCCGCTACTGACCACCACAGCAGCACCCGCAGCCTGGGCAAATCTCAATGAGGGCATCCAGCACTACCGTGCCCAGTACGCCGAACGTCAGGTCGAACACCTGGGTCAGCTCATGCAACAACTCCCGCCGCGGTTGGCTGACATTACTGCAATGCACCGGGTCGCTGCCTGGCTTGAAGAGGCAGTCGGAGGGGACGTCCTCGTCAGCGGATCGGATGGGGAGGTAGTGGCAGCGGTACCCTCATCCGCTCGTCGTCTGGCCCAGGCGCTGCCCGGGCACAGGGGCACCTCACTGGCCGGAGCCGTCTTGCCGGATCAGCCTGGCTCGCACACCCGCGTACTCGCTCTCAGCCCGACTGGCGTCAGCGACGCCTTCTTGGTCGTCGCCGGGAACCGCCCCTTCGATGAAGCTGACACTCGGCTCATCAAGCAGGCGGCACGCATGCTGGACTTGGTGGAGCAGGCCCAACGCGACTCCGCTCACCTTGCCCGAACAGCTCGCGAAGCACGAGCCTTCACCTACGAACTAATAATGGGACCCGAACCTGACCGAGCAAGGCAGTTTCTGCAAGGTCTCGGAATTCGGGCTCACGCCGATGTCCGGGTCTTCGTGATTGACTGCGGCTCGGCCGAGCAGAGAGAGATCGCATTGGTCCGCTGCGAGGAGATGGCAAGAGGGCGTGCACTCCTCGTCTGCTGCCCCCAGAACCGCGAGCGGGTTGTGGTGGTCGAGCCCGTGGACGTCACTGATCAGGCAGCCAGCAGCATCGCCTCGGGCTTGCAGAAATTGGTCGTGAACCGTGGGGGTGCACTGCGCTTGGGGGGCAGCAACCCGCGCCCGCTGTCCTTGGCGCCAGCCGCGCTGCAGGAGGCTGTGACGGCCTTGAAGGCCTGCGATCGCCGACGTGAGCCTTATGTGCTGGCACCCGTGCAGTCGAACCTCGTCGATCAGCTCGACCTTGGGCCGGCCCGGGGATGGGGCAGGCGCCTGGTCGCCCCCATCCGAAGCGCGCTTCCTGAGGAGAAGGCCGCACAGATCGAAGAGACACTGCCGATTGCGTTCAGCCGGCCGCACACGCAGGCCGCACACGCCCTCAACGTGCACCGCAACACCGTCGCGGCCAGGGTGGCCCGGGCTTCCGAGCTGCTGCAGCTGGATCTGACCCGCACCTACAACAAGGTGATCGTCGGTCTCGCCATCGACCTCGCGGCCCTCCCCGACCACTCCGTTGGCACACCCGCACGGGCCATGAGCGTCGTGGGCCTTGAGGAACTGCTGAGTACGGACCGGGTTAGTGCGTGGGCGGAAGCGCTCATCGACCCGGTCCGTGCCGACCGGCGCGACCTGGTCCGCACGCTCACCGCCTGGTTGGACCACGACGAGAGCGTCGAGAAGGCCGCCGGCGTACTGGAGATCGCTGATGCGACCGTGCGGAGCCACCTCAAGACGATCGAGCAGCTGTCCGGTAGCCGCCTCACCAGTCGCATCGGCTTGCGGGACATCACTATCGCGCTGAGCGTGTTCGCCGGGACGGCCCTGCCTACCATTGCTCGAATCGCCGCGATATAGGAGATATGCCACCTCCAACCAGCGGCCAAGACATGAGACTTGGCGTCACGTCCGTCCAGAAGTTCCGCTGTACACGGCTGCCCCGAAATGCCCGGCACGCCGTGTATAGCAGCACGCCTGTATGTCATTGCCCTGAGCCTGTGCAGGTGTTGATACGGAGAACGCCTCGGCTGTGCACTTTTCCCATACCGCATTCATTGTCATGCGCCTAGCGTGATGCCCGTAAGGAACAACGCCTCTCGATTCCTGGGGTTATCCATGTCATTCGGTCGTGCCGCGACCATCGGATCGGTGCAGGACGCTGCTCCGATCACCGCCGAGCTGTGGGCGTCAGGCGCCGAGGTACGCACCTGGCTCCTGCCCGACGGCCGCACCGGCCAGGAAGCGGCTGTTCTCGCCGAATTCGCGGCCGTCGGTTCCGAGTGGGTGGAGCTGCTGACCACGGCAAAGGCCACCATTACGGCCGTGCGTAATGCAGCCATCCTGCACAGCGCTGTCGTCCCCTACGTTCTTCCGAATCTGCCGATCGGGTCCGTGTCGCTGAACCTCTGGGAGACCACGGCCCGCGTCGCGAGCATCCTGAAGCAAGCCGCGGCCGACCACGGAATCAACTTTCTGAACGCGATCGGCCCCAACCCTCAGTCCAGTCCGGACCCAACATCATCACCGAATTCGTGCCCCCACAGCGAATACGCCAACCTTCCCTGCGAGCACGGTTCAGCAATGCCGGTCTCCCGAGCTGTCCACTCTCCGACCTGGTGAAGCCCACACAATGCCTGCAGGAATTTCGACCCCTTCGCGCCACACATCCGCTGCGGGAACTCAGTATCCGCTCCGGGATCCGACCTGGGATATCTGCGGCTGTGACAGCACTCGCCGTGGAGAAGGGGGCCAATCCGTTTGACCTGTCGCATCCTCCCGGGTGCGCACGGGTGCCGGCCCGAAGGCCGGCAACCCTGACTCGCGCCGAGTCAACCACCAGCAGACCAATAGATCCGCCGGGGCTCGCTGCCGTGTTGGAGCACGTCAGCGCCGCCAGGATAGACCAGCTGTCCCTTGTCGGGACAGGCCGGACGAGTCTTCGTCCCCCCGCCCGGTCACATCCTGTGCGCCGAGCCCTCTGGATCAGGCAGAGGGAAATCCATGACATCTCGACCCGGCCGCACCGCGGCCGTACCGCCGCCCTCGGGCGAGCGTGCGCCGAGCTCGAACGCGAACAGCACGGGCCGGCTCCACATCCACGCGACCGCCGGCATTGACTCGCCGGACGGTCAGCCATCGGCCCCGGCGTCTAGCTAGCCGAAGGGGCCGACCGCTCGGGAGCTGACACTCCCATCGCGCGGCGGCGCCGACGGGAACTGCACAGCCCCCCAGCACAGCTCCTGCCGGCGCCATCATCCCGTCACCGGCGCAATCCGTATTGCCCTCTGGCGGCTTCCCCACGCCGGTCCGGCAGGCGACGGCCCTGTCGACGCCTGGCCTGCTGCCAACTGACTGCCGCGTCCTGCCCGCCCTGTGCCCGCAGGTCGCCGGCATGGCACCGGATTCATCTCTCACGCCCGAGAGCCGGGCGCGCCTCACCACACCCATTGATGCCCTAAATGTGGCATTCATTCCTGAAGGGTTCTGTCCGCATGCCTCTCAACCGCCGCAAGACCGCGACCGCTCTCCTCGCTGCTGTCGCAGCCACCGGCAGCCTCCTCGCCACCGCTGTGCCCGCGAGCGCGGCGCCCGACTGGCAGTGCAAGGCGACCAAGAAGATGCTGTCGCTGCCGAACAAGCCGGACGTCGCCGTGACGGTCGACATCTGCCTCGCCTTTACCGGATCTGCCGGCAGCTACCGCGGCTACGAGGCGTACGTGCGCAAGGTGTCGTGGGACGGGACCGGCTTCGTCATCGGTGGGAAGCGCCTGAACGACGCCTACGTCCAGGTACGCGCCGAGCACAAGGACCGGGCCATGAAGTCAACTACCGAGCGGGTCGACGACTACATCAATGGCTCCGAAGCCGGTTGGCGCGGAGCCTTCTACGGCGCCGCCAAGTACTGGGGTACCAAGCGCACCTTTACCGCCGACGGGGCGCTGTACGCGGACATCGCCGACGACGGCAAGGGCTACATCCGCTACGACCTGGCCGGCACCCGTGCCGTATAGCCGCGGGGTCACCTGACGCACTGCCCTCTCCCAGACCGGCCATGGCCGCCGTTTGATCCATCCCTCTGCGGCGCACTGTGGCCTCCCGTGGGGGTGCCGCTGGTCCCCCTGGCGGCGCCCCCACACCTTCGACCGCGGGCCCCTGCGCCTGCGGATGCCGCATGACTCCGCCCTGGAGTACCCGTGCCCCGAACCCCCGCTTATCCGCCTCCCGTCCGCTCGTCCGCTTCCGGCACCCGCTGGCCACCGGTCATCTGGGTCCTGTTGCTGGGCACTTTCGCCGTGCGCAGCGCTGGCTTCGTGTATCCGTTCCTCTCCTTCCGGCTGGCTGAGCTGTCTCTGTCCACGGCCATCGTTGGGTATGTCCTGGCCGCGTTCGGCGCGGGGTGGCTGGTGGGCCAACTCCTGTGCGGATGGGGAGCCGACCGGTACGGTCGCCGCACCACGCTGGTCTGCGCCATGGCTGTGGCGGCGGTGGCGATGCCTGCTCTGGCGTGGACGCAGTCCGCGGCCGCGGTGTTCGCCGCTGCTCTGGTCGCCGGCGTCGTCTACGACGCGCCCCGCCCCATCACTTCCGCGGTCATCGCGGACGTCTTCCCGTCGGAGTCCGCGCGGACCCGGGTCAACGCGGCCCGTCACTTCGCCGTCAATGTCGGCGCCGGGCTCACCGGCGCTACCGGTGGACTGCTCGCCGGCCGGGCCGGCACCGACACCTTGTTCCTCGGCAACGGCGCCGTGTGCGGCGTTTTCGGCATCGCAGCCCTCGCTGTCATGCCCTCCGACCACCGCCCGCGCTCCGGGGCTCCAGCACTCGGGGCAGCAGCGGGTGGCTGCGGTCAGGCGCTGCGCGATGGCCGGCTGTGGCTGTTGTGGCTGGCCAGCTTCGCGGCGCTGACCTGCTGTGCTGCGATGTTCACCGCGCTGCCGATGCTGATGTACGCCGACGGACTTGCCGCGAGCTCCTACGGACTGACGCAGGTCGTCGCCGCGATCGTCGTCATCGCCCTCTCGCCGATCATCACGCCGTGGATCACGCACCGCGCCGCCGCCGGGGCTCCGATGACCGGTCTGTTCGCTGCCAGTTCGCTGCTGTTGGGGATCGGCATGGGAACGGCCGGACTTGCCTCCACCACCCCCGGCTACGCGGTCACCGTCACGCTCGCCGTGCCGGGGGAGATCGTCTTGTTCATCGCGGCCAGCGACATCCTCAACCGCATCTCACCCGCCGACGCCCGAGGACTGTACGCCGGGATCTGGGGCACCACGCTCGCGGTCGCGGTCATCGTCTCGCCGCTCCTCGCTGCCTGGGCACTGAACACCGGCGGCGGCCGGCTCGCCGGCGCCACAATCCTGGCCTGCGGACTCACCGGCGCCCTGCTCTGCGCGCCGCTGGCGACCCTGACCAGGCCGAAACCGGCGCCCGGAACTTCCGCCGAGGCACCCCACTCTCCGCACCAGGTGCCCGAACCATCCGGCACAGGCCGGCCGGTACGGCGCGATGGTGCCTTCCAAGGGAGCTGAACGATGCGTCATTTCGAAACCGGGGGACCGACAACAACTACCGGCAGCCTCAGCGTCCTTCCCTCTGCCGCACCAGCACAGGTCCGGGTGATCGAGGGCCCGCTCGCCCACACCTTCCTCACCACACGGTGGGCCGGCCTGTTTCAGCAGGACTCGCTCGCCACGCCCTACCAGGCGCCGGGCTGGCTCTCCGCGCACGCCGACCAGCTCCCGTTGACCGCCACTCTGATGATCCTGGTCGCCGAGAACGACACCGGCCCACGGGCCGCGCTCGCCGTCGTCCGCGACCGCACGGCCGGCGGCTGGCTGGAGGTCACCCCGCTGTCGACGCCCATGGCCGAGTACGTTCGGATCGTCGGCCCGGACGCCGAAGACCCCGCTGTGGCGGCCTCCTTGGCCGAGGCCCTCACCCGTCTCGACGCCGATGTCATGCTCCCCGACGTCCCTGCCACCAGCGCTCTCGGCCGCTACATCTCCTCGTGGCGGCACGGCCTCACCCGCTGTGCCCGAATCACCTTGCCCGTCCCGTACGCGGCCATGTCGCGCTCCACCCGCCGCGACCACCGGCGCCGCCGGCGCGACTGGGCAGCCCTCGCCACCCGCGGCCACACGATCGACTACCACCGTACCCAGAGCGCCGCCGAACTCTCCGACGCCTACGCCGCACTGGCCCACTTGCATCGCCGCCGCTGGCGCGCCAGCGGCCCGGAGCACCGGGTCACTGCCGCCGACGGACGCCTGCGCACCGTCCTCGAACGCTGCCCGGAGTCGGCGTTCATCGCCACCCTCAGTCTCGACGGCAAGCCCGTGGCCGCCCAGCTGTGCCTGTATCGCGACCGCCACGCCTACTCGATGCTGCCCGCCATGGACCTCGACCACGAGGACCTCGCGCCGGGGCACGCCCTGCTGCGTCACCTCACCGACGACCTCACGGCCGCCGGGTTCGTTTCCCTCGATCTCGGTCGTACCACCTGCGCACCGGGTCAGGTCGCCTACAAGCAGCAGTACGCACCCATCTGGTCGGCCACCGTCACCGCGGTCCGCCGCACTCTGCCGTTCCGACCCGATGAGATGTGAGGAATCGCCTGATGCCCACCACCCCAGCATCCGCGTCACTGGTGCTGCCCGAGAATCCGGCGGCGATCCAAGGCGGTGACCTCACCGCCTACCGGTCCGGGCAGATCACCGTCGACCTGTCCACCTGCACCAACCGGCTCGGCCCGCCCCCGCATGCGATCGCCGCTGTACGCCGGCTCCTCAGCGAGCGGCCCGGCGACCTGGTGCCTCCGCCGTACGAACGAGCCCAGCCCCCGTACGTGGCGGAGAAGCGCTATCTACAGGCGTTCGCGGACCGGCTCGGCACGGACGTCGGCGACATGCTGCCCGCCCGCGGCGTCACCGAGTTCCTCACCATCCTGTCCCGCGTCCTGCGCGAGGAACACGTCGCGGTCATCGCGCCCGACTACACCGAGACGATGCGGCTCTTCCCCTGGGCCACCTTCGTCTCCCCGCCCGACACCGCCCGGGACACCGTCGAACTGCGCCTGGAACGCGTGCGGATGGCCCTGCGGACCGACGACGTGGTGATCCTCTCGAACCCGTCGAACCCGCTCGGGCACTTCATCCCAAGCGGCGACCTGCTCCAGGCGGCCCGGGAGAATCCCGGCGCAGTGCTCGTGGTCGACGAGGAGTACATCGAGTTCCAGGGCGAGGATCTCAGCCTCGCCGGCGCGGACGCCGACAATCTGGTGGTCCTGCAGAGCACGGGCAAGACCTACGGGATGACGGGCTCCCGCGCGGGGATGCTCTGGACCCGCAACCAGCATGTCCGTGACCTGGTCGCAGCGCAGTTGATCCAATGGCCGCTCTCTTTGCTGGACATCACGCTTGGCGTTGCTGCACTGGAAGACACCGCCTGGCTGACCACGGTGCGTGCCGTCATCCAGGACGATGCCCGCCGGCTGCAGCAGGTCCTGGCCGACCGGTTCGACGAGCTGGTGGTGCCGGCCGGCATTCACTACCGCTTTGTTCACCTCGCCGACCCGCGGCCGGTTGTCGAGCACCTCGCGGCGCATGGCATCGCGGTCCGGATGTTCGACGGCGCCGTGAACGGCGCCTGCGGCATCCGCATCATGGCCCCGAACGGACCGGCCGAACTCGCCGTCTTCTCGGCCGCGCTCGACACCCTCCCGGCCGGCTGGGGGCGGGCATGAAACTCGTCCTCGACACCGACACCATCACCTACGAGGAAGCACAGCGCACGCTGCGCTCCCTCTACGGAAGAGACAGCTCGCCCGAGGCGTTCGTGCGGCGGCCGCCGTATTCCGGCAAGTTCGTCCTCGAGCCCCTCCCCGGACCTGCAACGCTGGGGGAGGAGGCATGAGCAAGCCGATACTGCACCTGGTCCTCGGCGCCACCGGCTTGGGCAAGACCCGCCTGTCCGTCGCGCTCGCCCGCGTCTACGGCGGCTGCCCGGTCCTCGTGCTCGACCGCATCCAGTGCTACCCCGAACTCGCCATCGGATCCGCCCGGCCCACCAGCGACACATTGCGCGGAACCACCCGCCTTTACCTCGACGACGGGCCGCTCTCCCCGCACGGTCCGATCGCCGCAGTCCCCGGCATCGACCGGCTGCTCCTCCGCCTGCGGCAGGGCCTGGAGGACGGCACCCGGGCGCTGGTCATCGAAGGCGGATCCATCTCCCTGCTCCACGAACTCCTGGCACGCCCGGAATGGAGCAGCGCCTGGGATCTGCGCGTGACCGCCTACACCGAACAGAGCCTGGCCGCATACGAAGTGGCGGGGCTTGCGCGGGTAAGCCGAAGGAAAGGTAGGGGAACGTCGGCACAGTTCACCCACTCTGACCTGCAAGAACGTCACAGATTAGCGTAGAAACTCAAGGGCCGCCAAGATCCTCGAAGGACTCATAATCCGTCGGCCGTGGGTTCTCGAGTCCCACCCGCCCCACCAGAGGAGAGACGTCGGGACCTGCGAAAACGCAGGTTTCGCGCTAGCGCAGGCGTCGCGTTCGCCACACAAACGCCACACCGAAGCCCCGTACGATTTCTCCATGGCTTCGATCAAGACCAATTCCTGGCTCTCCGGAGACCCCTCGTACACCATCGTCTGGCGGGCCGGGGGGTCCCGAACAGGGGACCGGTGCCGCGAGACCTTCGATGACGAAGGGGCGGCGAAACGCTTCCGCGACTTGGTCAACGGTCACGGACAGCATTGGCCGCCGGGGTGGGTCAAGGGCAAGGGCTTCGTCCAGACGGGCGAGCCGCTGATGCCGGACTCGGAGAAGTTTCCGGTAGCGTGTGCCGCGCGGGGATGCTCCGGACTTGCGGACGCGGACCCCTGAACCATCAGGTCGACCCCGCACCCGCAGGGTTGCTCCCGCCCGTCGCTGCGACAGTGCGCCGTAGCGACGTCGACCCTGATCCCTGTCCGGACGTCCCGTTAGCTCCGTACCTGCGGAAAGCAGTGGTGCCGCCGCAGGTGCTGGCATTTCGGTATATCCGCACTTCAAGCCATGTTGTCAGTGGTTGCCTCTACGCTCTGGTCGGTTCCGTGACGGTAGTGGGGGCTCGGTGGATATTCAGAGGTTGAGTGAGCGTTATGAGCCTTCTGTGCTGCGGGCGCTGGAGACGTTATGGGGGAAGTCGCGGGAGCGGGCCGGGGGTCGCACGAGCCTTTTGATGGCGCACCTTCTGGATACGGCGGCGGTTGCAGAGCTGTTGTGGGACTGCTTCCTTGCGCTCTCGATGCAGTCAGCGCTGGATGAGGTGGCGGGTGGGCCGAGGCAGGGGCGGCGGTTCTTTGCGTGGTTATGCGGGGTTCACGATTGTGGGAAGGCGACGCCGGCGCATCAGCGTCTGTGGCCCGAGGGCGCGGAGGCGGTGCGTCGGTCGGGGTTGGCGTGGGTGGAGACGGCCGCTGTGGCAGGGGCGAAGCAGCAGCGGCGGTGGCGTCACGACTGGGCCGGTGGGCTGATGGTGCGCGAGTTGCTGGCTGGGGCCGGGTGGGACGCGGAGCAGCTGGACTGGGTGTGGCCGCTGGTGGCTGGGCATCATGGTGCGTTTCCTTCGCTTCGGGATGTGCAGGAGCCTCGGTCGGCCAAGGGGCAGCTGCGTGGGAGGGGCGAGTGGCGTCGGGTTCAGCAGGCCGTACTCGAGGTGTTCACCGAGGAGCTAGGGTTCGGGGCGCTCGACGAGGCGGAACCGGTAGTGGTTCCGTCCAGGGCACTCCAGTTGCAGCTCAGTGGCCTGGTGGTCATGGCGGACTGGATCGCGAGTGACCAGCGCTTCTTCGTGGGCATGGATGATCTGCTGCTTGTGAGTCTGGATGCTTCCCGTGAGCGGGCGGCGTCGGCGTGGAAGGCTCTGGGGCTGCAGGGCGGCTGGGAGGCTCTGGAGACGCCATGCCCCCAGACGTTCCGAGACCGGTTCGGGTACGTGCCGCGGCCCTCACAAGCAACGGTGGTCGAGGCGGCTCGTCGGATGGGCGGGCCTGGGCTTGTGGTGGTTGAGGCGCCGATGGGCGAGGGCAAGACGGAGGCCGCGCAAGCTGCGGCGGAAGTCTTGGCGGCCCGGTTCGGCGCCGATGGTGTGTTCGTAGGGATGCCGACCCAGGCGACCAGCGACCCCATGTTCACCCGCACACGTCGCTGGCTGGAGGCGATCGATGGGCGACTTGCTTCCCGGGTGGTGCTCCTGCACGGCAAGAGGGCGTTCAACCGGGAGTGGCAAGCTCTCCTGGAAGGCGCAGGGGAGTACGTGGACGAGGCATTCTGCGGGGTGGACGAGTTCGGACTGGATGACGATCCGTACGGCGTCGAACCTGGGGTGCGCGGCGTGCCGGAACGGCAGGGCCCAGCCGAGTGGTTTCTGGGGTCGAAGCGTGGACTGCTGGCCCCGTTCGTGGTCGGCACGGTAGACCAGCTTCTCTATGCGGCTACCCGTACGCGGCACGTGATGCTGCGGATGGCGGGCTTGGCCGGCAAGGTCGTGATTCTGGACGAAGTGCACGCGTGTGATGTGTACATGAGCCAGTTTCTGGGTGAGGCGCTGCGCTGGCTGGGGCAGGCCGGGGTTCCGGTGATTGTCCTGTCGGCGACGCTTGCTCCGGCTCAGCGGAAGGCTCTGGTTGAGGCGTACCTCGCGGGTGCTGCGTCACGCGAGGAATTGCCGGTCGAGGTTCCGGGGCCGTTCGGATACCCGAGTGTCACGGCGGCATGGCTGTCGCCTTCGGGGAACCCGGAGTTCCACCTGGACGGTACGGAAAGCTGGCGTGAGGACCTCAGCGTGATGGTCCGGGTGGTACCTGAGGCGGTACCCGGTGCGCGGTCTTCGCGTGAGGAACGGGTGCGGCTGCAGGGCGAGGCGGATGCGGGTGTAGGTGACCTGTTGGCGAGTGAACTGGCCGACGGGGGTACCGCGCTCGTTATCCGCAACTCCGTCGCGCGGGCGCAGAGTCTCTACGAGGAATTGCGCGGACGGTTCGGTGAGGACGAAGTACGCCTTCTGCATGCCCGCTTCACAGTCGCCCGGCGTGCCGATCTGACGGAGGAGAGCCTGCGGCTGCTGGGTCCGCAGGCGCCGCGGCCCCGAGGCGGCCGGTTGATCCTCGTTGCAACTCAGCTCGCTGAGCAGTCCTTCGACATTGATGCCGATGTGCTGGTCACGGATCTGGCTCCCGTCGATCTTCTGTTGCAGCGGGTAGGGCGGTTGCATCGGCACGAGGGCACGTTGCGTCCGGACAGGCTGCGCATGCCACGAGTGTTCGTCACCGGGCTCGCGCCCCGGGAGAGTGGCGAGCCGGCGTTCCCGTTCGCCAGCGAGATGATCTACGGGCGTCATCTGCTGCTGCGGACCGCTGCTGTGCTGCCCGGTGCGGGCGAGGCGTGGTCGGTTCCCGGAGACGTGCCCAGGCTGGTGGAGCAGGTGTACGAGGCGGAGGCGTCGCTACTGCCCGAGACGTGGCGAGAGGCTGGTGACGTTGCCTGCCGGGAGCAGGAGGACCAGGACCGGGCCCGTGCCGAGAATGCTCGGCAGTTCTTGCTGACGCCGCATGGCGAGCACGAGAGGCGGACGCTGGCGGGCCTGCACTATGGCGGGGCGACCGCGGGCAGCGATGAGAGTTCGTTGCAGGCGGCGGTCCGAGACGGCGACGAGTCTGTCGAAGTGTTCCTGGTGGTCCGGGATGAGAGGGACGCGGTCTTCCGGACACTCGCGGGGCGCGCCCTGAGTGTCAATGGCGATGTGGCGCCGGACGTACTGGATGAGGTTCTGGGCTCGATGGTGCGCTTGCCATCGAAGTTCACACAATCGGCTCTGGCGTTGGGGCCGTTGCCCGGCTGGCATGGACATCCGTGGTTGGGCCGGAGCCGCGCTCTGGTGTTGGACGCTTCACGCAGGGTCCGACTGGGCGACCTCATGGTGTCGTACGACGACGAGTTCGGGCTCCGGCAGGTTTAGGGGCGCGTACCGGTCGCGCAGCGGCACATGGCTCAAGGGTGTGGGTGAGCCGCCGGGCGCCGGCCCGGCGGCTCACCGCCCCGCGTGACGCGGGGTCGATGTGTTTCCTGATCCGCTGTGCAAACAGAGAAGGGGATCATCCCCGCAGTCCGGCGATACAAATCCGGTGGTGCAGGGTCAACGCCGGGATTCTTCCACCTGGTTGCCAAGAAGGCATGTGGTGGACGAGTGCCACTGCTAGCGTTAAACAAAGAAGCTTGCCTCAAGGGGGAATGATGGCGCATGGCTTTTTCCTGACGGATAATCCCTGGCTGCTCCTGCCAGCAGCAGAGGGCGGACCGGTACAGGAACGCTCGCTGGGCACTGCGTTACTGGAGGCCCACGAGTTCGGCGACCTGGTGGTGGAGTTGCCCACCCAGAGGCCGGCCGTCTTCCGGCAGGTGCTGCTACCCACGCTCCTCGACGCCCTGGGGCGTCCGGCCGACGAGCGCGAGTGGATGCGTTGGTTCTCCGCAGGGCGCTGGACGCCTGAGCAACGTCTCAAGCTCACGGATTATCTGGACGCGCACCGCGACCTGTTCGACCTCTTCAGCCCGGTTCAGCCCTTCGGGCAGGTCGCCGGGCTGCGCAATACGAAGGGGGAGACTAAGAATGCCGGACTGATCGTCGCGACTGCTGCCACCGGCAACAACGTGCCGCTGTTCGCTTCGCGTACGGAGGGCGATTCCTTCTCGTTGACGCCGTCGCAGGCGGCGCACTGGCTGGTGCACACCCAGTGCTGGGACACTGCAGCGATCAAGACAGGCGCCGTGGGCGATCCCAAGGCGAAGGCGGGCAAGACCACCGGGAATCCGACCGGGCCGCTCGGCCAGATGGGCGTCACGCTGCTCGTCGGCAGGACGTTGTTCGAGACACTCCTGCTGAACATCCCGGTCGGGGCGGCGCCGACATCTGCAGACCTGCCGCAGTGGAGGAGGCGCGAGCCGGCAGATCCGTGTTCGGCAGGCACTTCCCAGTGGCAGGAGCGGTCGCCCGAAGGGCTCTTGGACCTGTGGACGTGGCAGTCCCGCCGGATCCGACTCTTCCCGGAAAAGACCGATGAGGGCGTGCGAGTGACCCGCGTCATGGTTGCCGCGGGTGACCGGATGCCCCACACACCTGAAACCGAGCCGCACACCATGTGGCGTGTGGAACCGACCGGTGGTCGGAGCCCAGGGAGAAGTAGAGCCGAAGCCTCGACGCCGCGCCGTCCTCTACGTCTCCAGCCTGGGAAGGCTGCATGGCGCGGGCTGGATGCACTCCTGGCACCCGAGCGTCAGTCCCGGGATGCCGGGGAAAAGACGAGCGGCTTCGCCACGAGTAAGCTCCTCGACCAGGCTGGCGCCCTGTCACCTGACCTCGGCGAAGCGTACCCCCTGCGCGTAGAGCTCTCCGGTGTGTCGTACGGCAACCAGTCCGCCGTCATTGACGACGTGATGTTCGACGCGTTGCCCCTCCCACTCGCGGCGCTCGACGCCGACAGCGACGTCCGCTCCGCCCTCCTCGAAGTAGCAGAACAGGCTGAGCAGTTGGCCACAGCCGTCAATCACCTCTCAGGTGATCTGCGGCGCGCCCTGGGCACCGAACCGATCCCCTGGGACAAGGGACAGCGTCCCGGCGAACTCGTCCTGCATGCCTTGGACCCCTTGGTGCGGCGACTGCTCATCGGGATCAGAGGCGTGGCAGAGCTGGAGCGGATCGAGGCCGGCCAGCTCGCCTGGGAGCAGCTTGCCTGGCGCCGGAGCTGGGAAGTCGCCGATCGCCTCCTGCAGGCGGTACCCATCGGAGCATTCGTGGGCAGAAGCGTCTCCCAGGAGGGAAAGCCCGAGCGCACGCACCGCGTCTCTCTGGCCGAGGCGTCCTTCCTCAAGCGCCGTGCGGAGATCCTGCACCGGGCAGCCGCCGCGCGGAGAAACGGCCCCACCCCGGACAGCGAGTAGCTGACCAGGCGCACTGCAAGGTGCCCTTCACCCGCCATGCCCTCGCCGAGCCAATCCGGCCATCACCTCCGGGGCGCCCCAACATGCCTTCACGGCACAGCGTCCCTCATCACGTCTGGACACGGTCATGACCGAAGAAGACTTCACGAAGCAGAGAATCTGGCACCGCTACACCGCCGCGGACGGCACCTGGCGACGCAAGAGCGGCAACGCGGCGGAGCAACGCCCACGCGGCGAGGACCTCGCGGTGCTGCGCCGAGGGCTGGGCCGCCCCGCCGGAACCGTGCTGGAGATGTTCCCCTTCTACACCTGCCCGGTCGACGACTTCGCCGCCCGCCGTGGAGAGGTCTCGGCCGAGCAGGAGGCCGAGCACATCGCGCTCGCCCTCTACGGGCTTCACCAGCAGAGCCAGAACGCGCCGATGCACCGGGACGGCGTCGGTCTCGGTCGGGCCATGCTCGAACTCAGGCGCCACGACCGCACCAGCGACGAGGCAGTGGATGCGCGCTTCCAGCAGGCGTTCTCTGCAGCGGCGACGGCAGGCCTCCAACTGCGGCTACGCGGCCTGATCACCCAGCTCAAGGGCATCAAGCAGCCCCTCGACTACGACCGCCTGGTCTCCGACGTCCACCAATGGGGCCGGCCCGACACCCGCTCCCGCGTGCGCCGCCGCTGGGGCCTGGACTACTACGGCTGGACCCAGAGGACGACGGCTCCACGATCGGGCCGCTGACCAACAGCCTGCCCGTCGCCTCTGCCGCAGAGCGCACATGTGACGGCGCGCCCGCATGAGCAACGGCCGCAGACGACCGATTCCCGCTTGACTACGACTTGGAGCAATCCGATGACCCAGCGCCTCTACATCGACCTGCACGTCGTCCAGACCGTCCCGCCCGCCAACCTCAACCGTGACGACCAAGGCAACCCCAAGGAAGCCATCTACGGTGGCGTACGCCGCTCCCGCGTCTCCTCCCAGGCGTGGAAGCGTGCTTCCCGACAGCACTTCGACGCCCAGGCTCCCGAGCCCGATCGTGCCACCCGCACCAAGCGCGTCACCAACGAGCTCATCACCCGGATCTCACGGAACACCAGCCTGGACCGCGAGAACGCCGGCCGGATCGCCGCCGCCCTGCTTGCTCAGCTCGGCCTGAGCCAGGGCAAGAAGGCCGGCGACACCGCCTACCTCCTCTTCTACGGCAACGCCCAGCTCGACGCCGTGGCCGACCTCGTCACCGACCGCGCCGCCGACCTCGTGGAGCTGGACGAAAAGGCTCTGGCCGAAGCAGTCAAGGACCTGCCCGTCGCGGAAAGTTTCAGGGCCGGACACCCCGTGGGCGTCGCCCTGTTCGGCCGTATGGTCGCCGACATCCCCAAGCTCAACGTCGACGCCGCCGTACAGGTGGCCCACGCTCTCTCCACCCACGAGACACAGCTCGAATTCGACTACTTCACCGCGGTCGACGACCAGAACGAACAGGACGAGACCGGCGCCGGAATGATCGGCACCATCGGCTTCAACTCCGCCACCCTCTACCGCTACGCCACCGTCGGGTTCGCCCAGCTCACCGACAACCTCGGTGGCGACACCGAAGCCGCCCTCGACGCCCTCGACCGGTTCGTCGACAGCTTCGCCCTCTCCACCCCCACCGGCTATCAGAACGCCTTCGCCCACCGCACCCGGCCCAGCCTCGTGGCAGTCGTCGTGCGCACTGACCAGCCCGTCAACCTGGTCTCCGCCTTCGAAGAGCCTGTCCCGGCGGAAGCCGGCATCCAGGCGAACTCGGCCCGCCGCCTGGCCGAAGAGCACATCACCGCCACGCAGGTCTGGGGCGACACCCCCCTCTACGGTGCGGCCAGCCACACCTTCACCACCCGCGAACCGCGCACCAAGGACACCGCCGAAACTCTCACCCAAGCCTTCGGCGAACCCGTCACCTTCGCCGACTTGCGCACTACCCTGCGCGCCCGCATCACCACCGCCCGGGGGGAACAGGCGTGACTTCTCCCCACAGCACCTCCGTCCTCGTTCTGCGGCTCGCCGCCCCACTCCAGTCCTGGGGCGACCGCAGCACGTTCAACCGCCGTGAAACCCGGCCCGAACCCACCAAGTCCGGAGTCGTCGGACTTCTCGCCGCTGCCGCCGGGCGCTCCCGCTACGCCGCTCTGGACGACCTCGCCGGGCTCGGACTCGGCATCCGCATCGACCAGCCCGGCAGCATCCTGCGCGACTACCACACTGTCGGCGACTACCGCGGCCAGCCGCTCCTCTCCGCCGCCGTGACCGCCAAGGGGCTGCAGAAACCCACTTCGCCCGCCAAACGCACTCACATCACCCAACGCTTCTACCTCCAGGACGCCATCTTCCTGGCGGCCGTGGAAGGCCCCCACGAGCTCATCACCACCCTCGACCAGGCGGTACGCCACCCCGCCTTCCCCCTCGCCTTGGGCCGCCGATCCTGCGCCCCAGCACAGCCCCTTGTCCTGGGACAGCGCACCGGCGCGCTCGAAGATGTGTTGCGCGCGGAGCCCTGGCAGGCATCCGCCGAAGTGCGCAAGCGGTGGGGGCGCGAGAACGGTAACGCCGCCCACGTCGACCTTCCCGCCACCCTCGACGACCCGGCAGGAGACGAAGTCCGCGACGACGTCCCCCTGTCCTTCGCCCCCACGAGCCGAACCTTCACCACCCGCCGCACCCGCCACACCTACCTGGAAGCTCCCACCGGCCTCACACCCGACCCCGCACGGCCGCAGACGGCTGGCGGCCACGACCCCTTCGCCCTCCTGGGCTGGTGACCGATATGCCGTACCTGTCCCGCATCCGAATCAATCCCCTGCGCGCCGAGAGCCGCAAACTCCTCGCCAGCCCGCGAGAGATGCACGCCGCGGTCCAAGGAGGCGTTCCCGGCCCACCCGAACAGGCACGCACCCTGTGGCGTCTCGACCCCGACAACCCCCACCGTCCCCAGCTGTTCGTGCTCACCACGGACAAGCCGGACTGGACACACCTTGTCGAACAGGCAGGATGGCCCGACGCCGACGGCGAGCACTACGCCATACGCGACTACGCTCCGCTCCTTCAGCAACTCGCTCCTGGCCGCAGCTTCGCCTTCCGCCTCACCGCGAACCCCGTCCAGAACACCAGCCGCCCCGACAAACCCACCGCCCTCCAGCAAACACGCATCGAAGCCGGCGAACGGCGGCGCGGCTTCCGACTCGGTCACCGCACCGCCACAGCCCAGCTCAACTGGTTCCTCAGCCGCACCAAACGGTGGGGCTTCGACGTCCCCACCGCCCCCCACCCTGACGGAACCCAGGACCCGCACGACGACACACCCCGCGACATCCGAATCACCACGCGCCAACGCCGTTCCTTCGGCAAGGGCCTCGTCACCGCGAAAGAAGCCCACGTCGTCATGAACTCCGTGACCTTCGAGGGACGCCTGCACATCACCGACGCCGCACTCCTCACCGAACGCCTCCTTGCCGGCATCGGCCCCTCCAAGGCTTACGGCTGCGGACTGCTCACCCTCGCCCCACTTCCCGAAAGCGAGTGAACACCCGTGCCCGACATCTGGTGGAAGGCGGACCCCCAGGACCTGCACCGCCTCGTCGACCGAGTGTCCAGCGTCTACGTCGAGCGAAGCCACCTAGACCGCGACGAGAACGCCGTCGTCATCATCAACAAGCAGCAAACCGTCCGGGTCCCCGCAGCCATGGTGGCCGTCATGCTCCTCGGCCCCGGCACGCGCGTCACCCACGGCGCCGTCCGCCTGCTCGCCGACTCCGGCACCACTGTGTGCTGGGTCGGCGAACAAGGGGTTCGTATGTACGCAGCCGGCCTCGGCCCGAGCCGGGGAGCCGGACTCCTTCATCGCCAGGCCTGGCTCGTCACTCGCCCCCAAGAACGCCTCGCTGTGGCCCGCGCCATGTACAGCATGCGTTTCCCCGGCGAAGACGTCTCCGCCCTCACCCTGCAGCAGCTCCGCGGCCGCGAAGGCACACGCATCCGCAAGTATTACCGCGCTCAGGCAGATCGCACCGGCGTGACCTGGAACGGACGTGTCTACAAGGCCGGCGACGCCTTTGCAGCGGGTGACGACCTCAACCGTCTCCTGTCCGCGGCCAACGCCGCCCTCTACGGCATCTGCCACGCCGTCGTCATCGGACTCGGCGCGAGCCCAGGACTCGGCTTCGTCCATACGGGCAAGGCCACATCCTTCGTCTTGGACATCGCCGACCTCTACAAGGCTGAATACACCATCCCGCTCGCCTTCGACCTCGCAGCCCAAGGCCTCACAGCGGAACGTGACGCACGCCTCGGGCTCCGCGACCTGATAGCCCGCGACAAACTCCTCAGCCGCATCGTCACCGACGTCAAGAACCTGCTCACACCCGAAGGAACAGCCTTCGAGGACTCCGAAGCCAACCTCCTGTGGGACGAGCACCTCGGCACCGTACCGGGCGGCACGAACTACGCCAGCAACGCTGATCTTTCGGTGCAGGGAATGACGGACAACCACATCGCGATCATCGGCCCCGAAATCGACGAAACCCAATCCACACAATGACCGTCATCATCCTCATCGCGGCCCCCGAAGGCCTGCGGGGGCACCTCACACGTTGGATGGTCGAGGCCAGCGCCGGTGTCTTCGTAGGCAATCCCAACCGCCGCATCCGCGACCGCCTCTGGGAACTCTTGGCCTCCCGCATCGGCGATGGCCAGGCCATCCTCATCGAACCCGCCGCCAACGAACAGGGATGGGCCGTCCGCACAGCAGGCCGCGACCGCTGGCAGCCCGTCGACTTCGACGGACTGATCCTTTCGGCCCGCCCCAGGAAGCAACTAAACGAAAACAGCCCCACCGCTCGCTAAACCACCAGCTCAAGAAGTGTCGACCCCGCGCATGCGGGGATGCTCCGCCGAGCGTGCTGCCCATGTGGCGGAACATCAGGTCGACCCCGCGCATGCGGGGATGCTCCTGGCTGAGTGCCGCCTTGGCGATCGATCCGGAAGTCGACCCCGCGCATGCGGGGATGCTCCCCGGGTGCTGCAGCAGTGGTCGACGGTGACCAAGTCGACCCCGCGCATGCGGGGATGCTCCGCTCGTTGCCGCTGTCGAGCAGGCGAGGCTCAGGTCGACCCCGCGCATGCGGGGATGCTCCGGTCAACGGGCACGCTGTGACTGCCGAGCCAAGGTCGACCCCGCGCATGCGGGGATGCTCCGACCCTCGGTCCCGTCCAGTGAGCGCCAACTCGGTCGACCCCGCGCATGCGGGGATGCTCCGCTGTCGCCGCCGCCCCGCAGGACTGCGTAGCCGTCGACCCCGCGCATGCGGGGATGCTCCGATGAGGCGGCGGTCCGTCTGCCGCTGCCTGTCGTCGACCCCGCGCATGCGGGGATGCTCCGATCGGCCTGATGCTCGGGGCTGCGGTCCCGGCGTCGACCCCGCGCATGCGGGGATGCTCCGGTCCCCGTCCTCGACCTCCTCATGCTGGAAGAGGTCGACCCCGCGCATGCGGGGATGCTCCGCGGAAGGACCACAACAGCGCCTATCCCGACGAGTCGACCCCGCGCATGCGGGGATGCTCCGGGGCCCGACAACCGGCAGGCCCAGTTCCGAGCCCACTTCGTCGACCCCGCGCATGCGGGGATGCTCCGCCCAAGCAGCGCGTCCACACGACCGACGGGTAGTCGACTCCGCGCGTGCGGGGATGCTCCGCTGAATTGCACCATCTCGAAGGGGACGGGTGGGTCGACCCCGCGCATGCGGGGATGCTCCGGTGCGGGGGCGCCTCACCGGGACTCACCACCAGTCGACCCCGCGCATGCGGGGATGCTCCCTGGACTACACCGATGGAAGCGGAACCCAGCAGGTCGACCCCGCGCATGCGGGGATGCTCCGAGGCGGATCAGTGCCAGGTCGCATTGTGATCCGTCGACCCCGCGCATGCGGGGATGCTCCGCTGATCTGCGGGAGGTCGACTGATGGCCAGCAGTCGACCCCGCGCATGCGGGGATGCTCCGTTCAGAGCGCCCAACCAAGAGCCCGTGCCCGTGTCGACCCCGCGCATGCGGGGATGCTCCGGTGACCGGCCAGTGAACGAGATCCGCACCGAAGTCGACCCCGCGCATGCGGGGATGCTCCGCGAGGAGCCCTGACATGAGCGGCGGTTGGCAGGTCGACCCCGCGCATGCGGGGATGCTCCGGCACTTCCCGCGATCGAGCCTCCGACGTTCGCGTCGACCCCGCGCATGCCCCGTTGACTGAACGAAGCCTGGAGATTGCCCAGTTCAGTGGGCGGACGGAGTCATTGGGCACTACGTTCACCGGTCGTGATGAAGGATGCTCCCCGACGAGATTTGGCAGCCCTGCGGTTCCCCAGTGGGGTCGGCTGATGGAGACCGGCAACCGGTACGAGCCGTACCGGCTGATCGATCCCGACGGAGCGGCCGTCGAGCCGGTCGCCGTCTACTTCCAGGAGTTGCTGGCGGCAGGGAAAGCGCGGTCAACGGTTCGCTCCTACGGGATGGATCTGTTGCGGTGGTGGCGGTTCCTGCAGGCCGTGGATGTTCCCTGGGATCGGGCGACCCGCCGGGAAGCCCGGGATTTCAGCTGCTGGATCCAGCAGACCGTCAAACCCAGGAAGGTCAAGGCCCAGGGGCCGCGGGCGGTAGGGGAAGCCGGTGCCGCGAACCCGGTGACCGGGAAGCCGTCGACCGGAATCCGGGTACGCTCCGGCCACCGTCGTGCACAGCGAGACGGTCCTGCGCCGGTTCTACGACGTGCACCGCGATGCGGGGACCGGCCCGCTGCTCAACCCGTTCCCGCTGGATCTTGCCCGCCGCTCTGGACGGGCTCACGCGCACCACAATCCGATGGCCGGCTGGAAGCTTGAGCGCGTGGGCCGGTACCGGCCGAGCCTGCCGCGGCGCATCCCGCGTTCGATTCCGGAAGCATGGTTCAACAAACTGTTCGCGGCGCTGCCCTCCAACCGCGACCGGGCCTTGGTCGCCTTCTGGATCTCCACCGGGGTGCGGGCTTCGGAACTGATCGGCATGCGTCAGCGCGATGTCGACCCTGGCCAGCAGTTGATCAGCGTGGTGCGCAAGGGCTCGCGGGCGGTCCAGCAGGTGCCGGCATCTGCGGACGCTTTCGTATGGCTGCGCCTCTACCAGCAGGAGGTACAAGGCCAGGTTGTGCGAGGACGCACCCAGCCGGTGTGGTGGACACGGCGAGATCCGATCCGACCCTTGACCTACCACGGCGCCCACCGGATGTTCGAGCGTGTCAACGCCTCGCTCGGCGCCGACTGGACCCTTCATGACCTGCGGCACAGCGCGGCCGCCCGCATGGTGCGCGACCCGAAGCTGACGCTGTCCGACGTGCAGTGGGTGCTCGGACACGCTCACCTGTCCGCCACGGAGGTCTATCTGACGCCGCACAAGGACGAGGTCGTGGCCGGCGTGCTGGCGCATCACGCACGCCAGGCCCGCACGAGCATCCAGCCGGTGCCACCGCCGCCAGCACCAGGCTACGATCCGGCGTCGCTGGAGGTCTTGTTCGGGCGCTCGTCATGACGGCCGTCGTCAAGCACACGACGCGCAAGCCGTTGGAGATCACGAACCCGAGCGCGGAGCAGGCCAAGGCGCGAAACAGCCGACTGCGGGAGCAGTTCCCGGCTCGGGCGTCACAACGGTGGTGGCCCCAGACCGCGCAGTCGTCTGAGGAGACGCTGCGACACCTGACGATGGCGCCGTTCCTCCCGGTGGCGAACGGCACCCGAGCGGGACGCCGCCGCGGGGTGATCAAGTTGCTGCGCTGGCTGTCGAGCCGGCCCGGGGATACCTGGCAGCAGCGCTGGATGGCCACGGGAGCCGAGGAGTTGTCCGGAGCGTCCTGGGTGGAGATCCCCAAGCGGTGGCTGAGCGAGCATGGGCCCTCACCGTCGCATGACCGGGAGGACCTGGCCTCTGGGCTGCTCATGCTGATCTGCGGAGACGTCATTCGTCCGGCTCTGCCGTGGATGCTCACCCGCTCGCACCGATATCTCGCTTCTGTGATGGCCGAGACCCGGGACCCGCATGGATTCGCGCGCCTGCGCCAGCTGGCCGCCGCCGGGCCGGCGAGCGCGCGCCAGGATGCGCAGACCGCCGCGACGCGGATCGCCATCCTGCTGGCCTGCAAGGGCGGGCGGATCGACGACATCACTGTCGGCGACTGCGTGGAGCTCATCGATACCCAGCGCCTTCGGGCTCGCCCTGGGCCAGTCGAGCATCGAAGAGCTGGTGGACCGCTACCAGATCCGCTGCCAACCGGTACGCGACGTGATCGTGGACTATCTGCGCGAACGCCAGCCGTCGCTGGACTTCACCAGCCTGGACGCGATCTCCCGTACGCTCGCGGGCCTGTTCTGGGCCCGCATCGAAGATCTGGCACCAGGAATCGACTCTCTGCGACTGTCCCCGGCGGTGGCTCGCGCCTGGAAAGACGACCTGAAGGTCAAAAGGCGCAACGTCGTCGGCCCCGACGGCAAGAGCATTGAAGTCACCAGCCCGCGGCTCAACGCCAAAGACGAACTCATGCGCGTCCGAGCGTTCTACCTCGACATCGCGCAATGGGCGGCCGAGGAACCGGCCCGCTGGGGGCCATGGGCCGTGCCCTGCCCGATCAGCGACGACGAGATTCACAAGGCAAAGGAACGCAAGAGACGCAAAGCCCGGATGGACCAGCGCACCCGCGAGCGGCTTCCCGTCCTCCCCATCCTGGTCAGCGCCACCGACCGGCGGCGCCGCGAAGCCGCCGGCCTGCTCCAGGCGGCGCGAGACACCGAGCCCGGAGAGCTGATCCCAGGCACGGACGGCGCCCTGCGCAGAACCATTGCCCCGAAGGCTGCGGGCCACCTCACCTGGGCCGAGGAGAGCTCCAGCGGGCGTCGGCGGAATCTCTCCTACGAAGAAGAGGAGGCCTTCTGGGCGTTCGCCGTGATCGAAGTCCTGCGTCTGACCGGTGTTTGCAACGAGGAGCTTCTGGAACTCACACACCACAGCGTCACCCAGTACCGGCTCCCGACCACCGGCGAGGTCGTCCCGCTGCTGCAGATCGCTCCGTCCAAGACCGACACCGAGCGACTCCTGCTGGTCAGCCCGGAACTCGCCGACGTCCTCAGCGCCATCATCAGTCGGCTGCGTGGCCCCAGCGGGATGGTTCCGCTGGTGGCCGCCTACGACGTCCGTGAGAAAGTCTGGAACCCGCCGATGCCACTGCTGTTCCAGCGTGGCGTCGGCTCCGAGCACCGCGCTTTCACACCGACCGCGATCCGCAAACTGCTGATCAATGCGCTGGCCGCGACCGGGCTGACCAACGCCGACGGTGAGGGACTGTTCTTCTCTCCCCACGACTTCCGGAGGATCTTCGTCACTGACGCCATCATGAACGGACTGCCCCCGCACATTGCCCAGGTCATCTGCGGTCACAAGAACATCGACACCACAATCGGATACAAGGCGGTCTACCCTGCCGAGACGATCGAGGCCCACCGAGCCTTCATCGCCCGCCGACGAGCCTCACGCCCCGGGGAGGAGTACCGCATCCCGACAGAGGAGGAGTGGGACGCCTTCCTCTCCCACTTCGAGAAGCGGAAGGTGTCCATCGGTACATGCGCACGCGCCTTCGGATCCCCTTGCATCCATGAGCACGCTTGTGTCAGATGCTCGCTCCTCCGGCCTGATCCAGCCCAACGGTCACGGCTAACTGACATCCGTGACAACCTGATCGCCCGGATCGCTGAGGCGGAGCGGGAAGGATGGCTGGGCGAAGTCGAGGGCCTCCAGGTCAGCCTCACCGGCGCGCAAGGCAAGCTGGACCAGCTCGATGCCGAAGCAGCCCGCCGACCCTCCACAGTCGATCTCGGCATGCCGACCTTCGCCGACGTCGCTATCCGCACCAGCACTACGTCGACGGACCAAAGCTGCCCCTGAAATCCATGGTCGCCACGAAGCTGAACTGCCTACGCTCCAACCCATGCGAACTGTCTTCGTGTTTCCCGCAGGTGAGCGAGCTGCGACCGTCGCCTCGCTCAATCGGCATCTGCCCGAGCAGCGCCATCCATGGACTCTGGACGGCAACCTCTACATCGACATCGACGATGAGCAGACCGGCTACCTCTTCTCCGATTGGGATCCCGAGGATGTGGCGATCCTCGAAGCGGCCGTCGGACATCACCCCACTTGGGCGGTGCAGATCGACATCTCCGGGCGGATCGACGGCACCGCAGAGGTTCACCGAATGATCGCTCTGCTACTTGAGCAGGGAGGCGTGGCAACAGACGACTACACCACCCACCCATGGACCCTGCCGGAAATCCTGTCTGGAGCGGTGATCGACGGCCTGCGGTTCTTCGACTTCCGCGGCTACCACGAGCTCAACCGCGAGCACGGGCGCTCCTGACTCTGTCCGCTGCTCCCTCCTGCGCCCCGACCCCGCCCAGCGCGGCCGCCTGGTGGAGATCCGCGACAACCTCCTCGACCGGATCGCCGAAGCCGAGAAAGAGGGCTGGCTCGGCGAAATCGAGGGCCTGCGCGTCAGCCTCGCCGGCGCCGAATCCAGAATCGACCAGACCGACTCCGCGCCCGGCAGCGTGGCGATCAACCTCGGCATGTCGCGCAAGGCCCCGGCTCACCCCGCCCAGAAGGAGGAAGCAGGGTCGCTGAGACAATCGCGGGATGATCAGCAATGAGATCCGGTTCGATTGCCAGCACCGTGGCGACAGGGGTCTGCTCGTGGTCGTCCCTCACATCGACGGAGCACCACTCACCGAGCTGATCGATGAGTACGAGATCGCGGCCGGGATGCAGCCTGCAGGTGATGCCTACGGTGGTCTGATTCCGGAGTTCTTCCGGTTCGGCCCGATGCAGGACCACTTCCTCGGACTGTCCACTAGCGCGATGGGGCCGAAGACCCCCGTCCTCGGTTGTGAATGCGGTGAGTGGGGGTGCTGGCCGCTCATGGCCCGCATCACCGCGACAGCGGATCTCGTAACCTGGGACGCCTTCGAGCAACCCCACCGCAAAACCCGCGACTACGTGGCATTCGGTCCGTTCCAGTTCGACCGCCACCAATACGATGACGCCTTGCAGGCCCTGAGCGCGGTGATCGGCTCCGCCGCCGACGACACGAGCGCATGAACACTGCCGTCAGTCCGTCTTGCCGCACATGGAGTCCAGGGGTGGAGGCCAGCGGCGGGGGACTCGTCCTCACCCGTCGGCGACGGGCAGGTTGTGCCACCAGTGACCGCATCCGCCGGAGCAGAAGCGTTCGCGGCGCCGTTCGTCTGCGACCGCGAGGACCTCGACCAGTAGCCGGAACGCCTTGCGTCGTTCGTCGACAGGGGTGAGGCCGGCGATCTTCCCCAGTTGCTGGTCGATCGGGCCGCAGGTGATCAAGACCGCCGGGGTGTGCGTCGGGCGCAGCCCGGCACGTCGGATGCTCTCCGGTCCGTCTTCGGTGACGGCGCGCGCCTGCACGCAGTGGTGGCGCAGGAACAGGAGTATCTCGGCCTGCTCCTCCGGGCTATGGGTGTCGAACCACTCGATGCCCTGTGACATCGGGCGCAGTCCTTGGGCGAGTTCGTTGAGGATGATGTCCCGCTCGGTCATGATCAGCTCCCGCAGGCCAGCGAGGCGAAGACCTCAGCGGTCTCGTCGACGAAAGCGCACAGTTGCTGCACGGCCTGCCGACAGTCATGCGGGTCGAGAGCCGCCACGGCCCGGACTTCGAGCCATCGGTCCCAGGGACCGGCCGGGGCAAGGAACCGTGTCGTGTACTCGGAGCCGAGAATCTCATCGAGGTACAGAAGCGTCCCAAGGACGACTGCCTGGTCGTAGTCGAGGTCGGGACGCGACAAGTAGTGATCAAGGTATGCGCTGAGCAGTTCGGCATCCGCTGCAGTACCGAACTTCGCAAGGGCGACGCAGTATGCCGCGCCCGCATACGGCCCCTCGCTGGCCAGCAGGAGCCGGCCTATGAGCTCGCGGAACTCGGACCTGTGGGCCACAGCAACCAGCCAGGCGGCAGTCTTGCGCTCGCGCCATCCACCCTCGAAGAGGACGCCGAGCTCCGCCGGAGTGATTTCGTACGCAGCCTGAGCCAGATCCCGCACAAACGCGGAGCGCTCGACCGGGCTCAACCGGAAAACGCTCCCGCCCAACCGAAGGTATCGCCGATCAGGCGTGACGAACCGCCGAACCAGATCCTGCAACTCGGGATCGCTCTGGACATCACGCATAGCCGCATCCTGGCCCAGGACGGTACTCATGTGCCACAGGTTTGCCGACTGCCTCAACGGACCGTAGTTACTGGTTCAGAGAAGCGGGGATGCTCCGAGCATCAAGGTGTACGAGTCGATCAACAGCCCGTCGACCCCGCGCATGCGGGGATGCTCCGCGGACGCTGGTCTGGTTCCGGCTCGCGTACGCGTCGACCCCGCGCATGCGGGGAGGCTCCGTTGACGTGCCCTTCGTACACGCCGCCGCACGGGTCGACCCCGCGCATGCGGGGATGCTCCGCCCGAGGAGTCCCGTACGTCACCCGTACGTCAGTCGACCCCGCGCATGCGGGGATGCTCCGACATCGGCCGAGAGCGGCATGCATGCGGAGGAGTCGACCCCGCGCATGCGGGGATGCTCCGTGGGGCGGCCACGGAAACGGCCTCGGCACCGTGTCGACCCCGCGCATGCGGGGATGCTCCGGCGGCACGGTCGGTATCCACCGGTCCCGACCCGTCGACCCCGCGCATGCGGGGATGCTCCGAACCATGACCGCGTCCCCGGTGTCATCCGGGCGTCGACCCCGCGCATGCGGGGATGCTCCGGTCCTGCCCGGCCGCGACGTCACCCCCCCACATGTCGACCCCGCGCATGCGGGGATGCTCCGAACCATGACCGCGTCCCCGGTGTCATCCGGGCGTCGACCCCGCGCATGCGGGGATGCTCCGCCGTCGCAGACGACTCACGCATCATCCGCGTCGTCGACCCCGCGCATGCGGGGATGCTCCGGTGAGTCCCAGGGCATCAGCGGCGCGGCTCACGTCGACCCCGCGCATGCGGGGATGCTCCGAACACCTGCGGCACCAGGGTGACTTCGTCGACGTCGACCCCGCGCATGCGGGGATGCTCCGGAGTCCTCGGCGACGTCGTGGAATTGTTCGGCGTCGACCCCGCGCATGCGGGGATGCTCCGGCCGACGACGACTTCCCCCTCGGCCCCGAGATGTCGACCCCGCGCATGCGGGGATGCTCCGGGCGACGTGCCCGCCTCCCAGTCGATGGACGTGTCGACCCCGCGCATGCGGGGATGCTCCGCACCCCGATGATCTGATCCCTCCGACAGCTGCGTCGACCCCGCGCATGCGGGGATGCTCCCGGGCGGGTGTGGCCGATGGGGGATCCGTCGACGTCGACCCCGCGCATGCGGGGATGCTCCGCCCCCGGGGTACGTGCTGTGGCCGCGCCACACGTCGACCCCGCGCATGCGGGGATGCTCCGCGTTCATGTCGATGTTGGAGGGCATCGGCATCGTCGACCCCGCGCATGCGGGGATGCTCCCCTGCTGCCGACGCCGATGGCCGCGGACGGCGGGTCGACCTCGCGCATGCGGGGATGCTCCCTGGACCTGTGCCGGTCGGTGATGACGTGAAGGGTCGACCTCGCGCATGCGGGGATGCTCCGGGCCTCACCTCGTGCTGCGGGAGATGGGCAAGTCGACCCCGCGCATGCGGGGATGCTCCGTGAAGTTGACGGTGGTCCCGTTGTCGTTCGCCGTCGACCCCGCGCATGCGGGGATGTGTCGGCGACGCTTGAATTGTGAGCCAGTTTCGGCGGTTGAAAAGTGACCCCCCGGTCGGTCAGTTGATGTTGGTCATTCCCCGGCGTTGGCCGCTGGAACCCGTCCGAGGTCGCGTCCGCGCATGCGGGGATGCTCCGGACTTCACCGAGTTCTCCACCGAGACCCTCACGTCGACCCCGCGCATGCGGGGATGCTCCCTGCCGGAGTCCGCCGCGGGGGCCGAACTGCGGGTCGACCCCGCGCATGCGGGGATGCCCCGATGAGGTGCGGGTCGGCGGCCTGCGTTGCGTTGTCGACCCCGCGCATGCGGGGATGCCCCGATGAGGTGCGGGTCGGCGGCCTGCGTTGCGTTGTCGACCCCGCGCATGCGGGGATGCTCCGCCGGGCTACGCCGACCTGCAGATCGAGGCGGAGTCGACCCCGCGCATGCGGGGATGCTCCCCGCTCACGCGCCGGCTTGCTCGCCACCGACTCGTCGACCCCGCGCATGCGGGGATGCTCCGGGCAAGAAGGAGTACGGGGCGACGCAGGCCGCGTCGACCCCGCGCATGCGGGGATGCTCCTGGGACCTGTGGATCGAAGCGATGCGGCACCTCGTCGACCCCGCGCATGCGGGGATGCTCCGTCCGGCGGCGGCCTCTCCACCATCGAGGGCTAGTCGACCCCGCGCATGCGGGGATGCTCCGGACACCGCCACGACCGGCGGCGAGTCCACTTCGTCGACCCCGCGCATGCGGGGATGCTCCGTACACGGGCCCGACCTACGACCCCACGGTGTCGTCGACCCCGCGCATGCGGGGATGCTCCGGCCGGGCTCCGTACCGAGCTGATCACCATGGCGTCGACCCGCGCATGCGGGGATGCTCCGCTGTCGTAGAACAGCCCCACGTCTGCGGCGCGGTCGACCCCGCGCATGCGGGGATGCTCCGCGGACGTATGAGTTCTGGAGGGACTCTACGAAGTCGACCCCGCGTATGCGGGGATGCTCCGGTCCTCGAGTACCTCGACCGCCAGGACGACGAGTCGACCCCGCGTATGCGGGGATGCCCCGAGCAGGTCTATGAGCGACCAGCGTACCCATCAGTCGACCCCGCGTATGCGGGGATGCTCCGACAGTCGGCCGTGAGGGCGTCGAGCTGCACGAGTCGACCCCGCGCATGCGGGGATGCTCCGTTCATGCTCCAGGTCCCGATCCAGTTCGTGCGGTCGACCCCGCGCATGCGGGGGTGCTCCGTAGGACGCGGGGACGAACGGGCAGTCCTTTTCGGTCGACCCCGCGCATGCGGGGATGCTCCCGTGAACGTGCATTTCACCCCCTCGGGGCGTGAGTCGACCCCGCGCATGCGGGGGATGCTCCGACGCACGCGACTCCGCCAGCAACGACCAGGACGTCGACCCCGCGCATCCGGGGATGCTCCGCCGATCTGGAAGGCCAACCCGTCCGCGCGCCGCGTGGCGCCTGGCCGACCGTCTGCTCCGGGCCTCCGGCCCGGAGCAGATCCAGGCGATCGTCAATGAGTTCGGCGACTGGCACACGGAAGTCGAGAAACTCCTCAACAGGAATCGGGCAACGGGGGGCGACGCGCAGCTGCTGTCCACCCGGGTCACAGTCTGGTCCGGCGCCTTGCTGCACGGAGGACAACGCAGGTCGGTCATCAAGGCAGCCGATGACCTCCTGACCCGACTCGGCCTCGAACGCAACCCTGTCAACGTTCTGACCGACGCCACCACATCGAGCCGACTGGACGCCGCGAAGATCACTCGCGACGGAGACCGGGCCTTTCACGACACGCAGAAAGAAGGCCTGCCCGCCGCCATCCTGCGTCACCTGTGGGACGAGTTCCCCACCCAGCACGAGCTCCTGCGCAGGTGGGCCATCGGCATCGCCGCAGACCGGACCGTCCCGGAAGAGGACGCCCGACTGATCACCACCGCACTGTGGAAACTGGCGGCGCACCGCCACGACCGGGCCATCCTCGACGGACTGGCGAGTGACCTCAAGGGACCCCGGAGGGTCCTGGCCGTGGAAGCACTCACCAACGCAGCCGGGGATGCCGAGTTCGGCCGCTACGTCAGGGACCGCCTGCGCCAGTGGATGGACGCCAAGAACCCCTCCCCTCGGACGACAAGGTTGACCTCGTCATCGAGATCTGCGCAGGCAGCTGGGGAATCCAACAACCGGCCCTCGCACTGACACGGCTGGGCAAAGCCGCAGGCCACAAGCCATTCGGCTCCGCAACCGTCATCAACGCCTTCCAACAACTCGCGCTGCAACGACCAGACGATGTGCGCAAGGCCGTCGACCAATGGCTCACCGACGTTGAAAGCCGGCCCGCCGACGAGCCCCTGCGCCGCCAGACTCTCGGATCCTTCCTCGCCCTCGTCTCCAGCGACGAGGGAACAGACCTGATCCTGCACAACACACGAGACACCGAAGCCCGGCCGCGCATCATCCACGCTTGGCAGAAGCTGCTGTCCACCGACGACGCCGTGGACGCGGTCGTCACGCAACTGTCGCGACGGCATGAGCGATTCCAAGAGGACCCCGACCGCCGGGAAGCCGTGGTGGACGTCCTCGCAGACATCTTTGCCCCGCCCAGCCTCCGCCCCGGTCTCGACCGGCTCATGGTCACGGAGGAAGCAGCCATCCACCCCTTCTGGCGCGAGGTCCTGGTGCTGGCCGCCAACCGCTACCAAGCGTCCAAGGAGGCATCGACCCCTTGACGACCGACGGACCCGGCCCGTGGTGGAACCGCCGGCGCAGTCGGATCCGGGCCCAGTGGCCCACACGCCTGCCCGGCATCCGCTTCTGCGCCCGCGGCACCCTCACCTACCGGACACACGCCAACATCAAGGCCGCCGGAACAGCCACCGCCCGAGCCGCCGCACGACTCGCCCTGGACGAACTCGGCCGCGGCATCACCCAGAACCACATGCCCGAACAGCTCACCACCGCACAAGAAGACCTCACACTCGCCGCGGCGCACTGGCACACCCCCAAGGACACCCCAGGCCTCTGGCTGAAAGCACACATCACCCTGCTGCTCACCGAGCAAGACGCGGACCGGGCCCAGAGATACCAAGACGCCATACGAGAGGTGACACTCCAGCTCGCGCAGGAACACGAACGCCGAGAACGGTTCAGACAAGCGGTGTTCAACAGCCCGGACGCCACGCGTATCTGGTGGCTCGACCGCCACTTGGACGACCTGGAATCCCTCGACTGGGACCTCTTCAAGGAGAAGATCCTCCCCCTCGTCGGAGCGGCCGACGACATCCAGTCCAAGGCCGAACGCATAGCCCACACCCTCCTGTACGTCTGGGAGAAACTGGGCAGCGACCCAGGACAACACGCCCGTTTCACCACCACCGTCCGCACCGTCCTGGACCAGATGGGATGGAACGGCGCGCTCGCCTGGCCGGCGCCCGGCGAGCCGTCAGCGGCTGATGCGTCCGAGAGTGTCCGCGATGATGGCGCAGAGCCGCGCCCCGTCTCCGAGGCGGGCACAGTCCGATGAAGCTATCCGCCCTGCGCTGGCTGCTTGACCCGGCAACCAGCCTCCTGGCCCTGCGGCTTCGTGCTCAGGAAAGCGGCCGCATGTCCTACGACGCGGCCTGGCGGCTGGCCCGGGTGACCCGCCACCCCGACGAAATGGTGTACCGGCCACCACGGACATCTCGCCGAGGACTCCGGTGACGAAAGGTAGTGAGTGATCAATGATGGCCGTGGGGAGGGAGCGGTCGACGCGCGAGACTTGAGGGCGTGCGTGGAGGTGAAACTCGCTATCGGCTATGTCGATAATCGACCTGGGGGTGGCTTCTATTTCCAGATATTTTTGACTCCTAATCCGGAAAAGGTTGTTGCATGTCTTGGCGTTCGGCCTTCGAGGAGTGAATCCCGGGCAATTGATGCTATGCAATGAGTCTTGAACCTCGACTCTCTGGCGCTTCTGTTCAATACGAGCGCTAAACCCGGCAGTCCCCCCGGATTCGGTTCCGCGGGACTGCCGGATGTTTGGCGGCAGTAGTCGACGGAAACGTCAGCGGACGGATGCTGCACAGAGTGGTGGTTCGTCGCTGTCGTCGGACTGTGGGCTGGGCGGGGTCGCGGAGGGCGTTGCCGAGGAGGTCGATGGCGTCTCGTTGGAGGCGGACGTGGGCGTACACCGAGGCAGTGACGCCGATGGGGCGTGGCCGAGCAATTCCTTGATTACGACCAGGTTCACGCCCTGCTCCAGCAGGAGCCTGGCCCGACGGTGCAGGATGTCCGCTCGACGACCTCACCGCGAAGCATCCCAGCGTCACCAAGGTCTGGGCCGACGGCGGATACCAGAACAGTATCTTCAACCACGGCGCCCGGTTGGGCATCGATGTCGAGGTGGTTAAGGCCGCAACCAAAGGGTTCGAGCCGCCGCCGAAGCGGTGGGTGGTAGAGCGAAGTATCGGCTGGATCATGATGCACCGCCGACTCGGACGGTCAGCGCGTTCTGCACCCCCATACGCAGTGATCCAGCGCCCGCGCCCCCGAAGTGACGGCCTCCGCACTCCACTTCTCTAGCCAGCACCCCAAAGCCGTCCCCTCCAGCTCGCCGTCGAATATGGCTTCCAGGTCGAACTCGACATAGGCCGCGGTCGCGATGGACGACGAAGAGCGCGTGCCACTACGTATGAGGGCTGGAGCCCAGGTCTGGCTGCCACCTGGCCGAGTGCCGGGTGATTCCCTTGGCGGCGATCCATCAGATTGCGACCCGACTGTCTTCACTTGGCCCAGCTCTGCGGACACAGTCAACAAGTCAAGCGTTGAGACTCTCAACTGTCCTGCGCTGCATCCTCATGGGAGACGCAGGAACTCCCGAGCGCCGCGCAAGGAGGTCCGCAAGGATCGTTGGGTCGCCTGACTGTCGAGGCGCACGTCGAGGGGGCCGAGAACCTTGCTTTCGGCTCGCAGGCCCTTGGGGAGAGTGGAAGCGTCGAGACCATCGCGCCGTGCGATGAGGACTCCGAGTTCGTGTCGGCTCAGGGCATCGGATCCCGCGGCGTGATGAATTCCCGCCGTGTCGCTCAGCGCCAACTCCAGCAGGGCGGCGGCCAAGTCGGAGACGTGTACTGGGCACCGGATGTCGTCGGTGAACAGGGATCCGTGGAATGTGCCCGCGGCGAGTTGGTGGACCAGCCGCTCGTGTACAGAACGCCCGTGACCGATGATGAGCGATGTGCGGACGACGGCGGCCTTCGGGTGCACGGCGAGAACGCCGGTCTCCGCGGCGGCTTTGGCTGCTCCGTACGGGGTGATGGGGTCCGGGAGGCACGACTCGTTGTAGTGGACTTTGCCGGCTCCGGAGAACACTGCGTCGGTGGACACGTGAACCAGGCGCGTTCCATGCTTGGCGGCTGCTAGAGCGAGTTGGAGCGGGCCTAGTGCTGTGACCGCCCACTTAGCCCCGCCGCTCGATGCGTTGATGACGACGCTCGGGTTCACTTCGGACATGACCGTGTCCAGACTTCCCAGGTCGCGCAGATCGAGATGACACCACGTGGCCGGGGCAGCGTCACTCGGCTTGGTCGTGTACGTCGCGACTGTCGTGTGCCCCGCCGTTCTCGCTTGCCGGACCAGTTCGGACCCCAGGAAGCCGGATCCGCCAACGATCAGAATGGTCATGCGCGTAACCGTAACCGCGTGGGTCGCACGACGGCGGCGGTCACCCGCTGTTGTTCGGTGACCGCCGATGATGCCCGGGCGGGCGGCTATCGACTATGTGTGCGGTTGCCAGACGTAGCGGACGTCGGGCTCGCGCTCATCGTTGCCCTGACCGTCGGTACGCCCGGCCTCGGTGAAGCCGTGTCGCTGGTAGAAGCGCCGGGCCGGTCCGTTGACCTGGAACGTCCACAGCGACAGGCCGTCCGGCTGCTGCTGCTTGGCCAGGGACATGAACCGGTCGCCGAGGCCCCGTCCCCGCCATTCCGGTTCGAGGTAGAGCTGCTTCAACTCCTCACCCTTCAGGACCAGGAGCCCCACCACCCTGTGCCCGGTAACGGCAACCCAGGTCTCGTACTGCGGCACGAGCACGCGGGCGAACCAGTCCCGTACGTCGGGTTCGTCGTGGGCGCAGCGCACAGTCGGCAGTGCAGAGGCGTAGGAGCGCAGCCACACATCGGCTGCGGCGCGTGCGTCGGCGTCGCGGGCACGGCGGAGAACAAGCTCGTCGGTGGTCATGGCGTAAGCCGCTTCTACTTGCCCGGACGGCCGAGCTGGTGGACGGTCCAGCCGGCGGAGCGCCAAGGGTCGGGATCGAGGGTGGTGCGGCAGTCGACGAGCAGGGCCGTGGCCGGGCGGTCCACCAGGGCGTGGGGGTCGGCCTGCCGGTACTCGGGCCACTCGGTGGCCAGGACGATGAGGTCCGCGCCGTCGAGGGAGGCAGCCAGGTCGTCGGAGTAGTCCAGCTCCGGGTTGCGGACCATTGCCGTGGGCACGGCCTGCGGGTCGTGGACGATGACGGCAGCTCCGGCCTGCTGGAGGGCCTGGGACAGGGCGAGGGCCGGGGACTCGCGGACGTCGTTGGTACCGGGCTTGAACGCGGCACCCCACACGGTGATCCGGGCGCCTTTGATGGGGCGCTTGCCAAGGGCGCGTGTGATGAGTGCGCAGGCGACGGCCGTGCGGTTCTCGTTGATCTCCTCGGCGGCGCGCAGGAGGGTCGCGGCCTGTGCGGCGCCGAGCTGCCGGGCGGATGCGGTGAAGGCGCGGACGTCTTTGGGGAGGCAGCCGCCGCCGTAGCCGATGCCGGGCCTCATGCCCTCGGCGCCGATCCGGGGGTCGATGCCGAGGATGTCCACGATCTGGGAGATGTCGCCGTCCGCGGCTTCGCACATGTCGGCGACGGCGTTGATGTAGCTGATCTTCAAACCGAGAAAGGTATTCGCGGCGCCTTTGGCCAGCTCGGCGGTCTGCGGGTCGGTGACATAGATCGGCACGCCCGCGTCGACGATGCCCGCGTATACCGCGCGGATCGCTTTCTCGCCCTCTGTGGTGGAGACGCCGGCGATGAGCCGGTCCGGGCGGAGGGTGTCCTCGACGGCGTGGCCTTCGCGTAAGAACTCTGGGTTCCATACGATGTCGACCTGGTCGCCCGCGGGAGCCAGACGCTGCGCGAGGGCGGTGATCTGGGTGGTGGTGCCGACGGTGACGGTGGACTTCCCGACGATGGTGCAGGCGCGGTCGAGGTGGGGGGCGAGCTGACGGATTGCGCCGAAGACCTGTGCGGTGTCGTAGGAACAGCCGTCAGCGTCGATGGGGGTGCCGACAGCGATGAAGTGGAGCTCTGCAAAGTCGGCGGCCTCGCGGATGTCGGTGGTGAAGCGCAGACGTCCGCTCTGGGTGTGGCGGGCGAGCAGTTCCGGCAGACCGATCTCGTAGATGGGGCATTCACCGGCGTTGAGTCGATCGACCTTGGCCTGGTCGACGTCCACGCCGATGACGTCGTGGCCGAGCTCGGCCATAGCCGCAGCGTGCGGGATGCCGAGGTGACCGCAGCCGATCACGGAAACACGCATTGCAGGTCGTCCTTGTCTGGTCGGGAGCTACACGACTTTGGTGTGCCTCTGGGCGCTTTCGCTTGGCGAGGAGGGCCCAAGTCGGGCGGGTCGTAAGGGGCGTTGGCACGCTCAAGTCGCAGGTATGAGTTCGGTCGGGTGACCGGACGGGCGCACGGCAGATGGGTCAGACGGCGGATTCCAGCGCGCTGGTCAGGCCCGTGATCAGGAACTCGATGTCGTCGTCCGTCGACGTCAGCGGGGGCGCGACGACGAGTCCTTCGCTCGTGGGCTCCCCGGCGCCGGTAAACGGATAGAAGAAGATGCCTCGTGCCTCCGCGGCCTTCATCACGGGCCAGAGCTTCCCCGGGGCGACCTCGACCCCGTAGAGGAAGCCCCGCCCGCGGACGTCTTGCACCGGTCCGACGCCATTCAGTGACGTCATGGCCTCCCCGAGGCGTTCGCCGCGTCCTGCGAAGGCGGGAAAATCCATTGCCTCCAGCTCGTCGAGGACGCCCAGGCACGCGGCCGCCATGAGGGGATGGGTGGCCATGGTGCCCATGGCGGGCAGCGGGTCGGCGTCCTCGTGCCGGATCCACCGTGCCACGGCGGGTGACACCAGCACCGCGCCGACGCTCGTGTATCCGGCGCCAAGCCCTTTGGAGAGGATCACGATGTCGGGCTCGCAGCCGTCCCAGTGGCGGCTGGCGAGCGGGGTTCCGGTGCGCCACATGCCGGTGAGCACCTCGTCGTGGATTACGAGGACGTCCCGCTCCTGGCAGATTTCCGAGACCCGCCGAAGGTAGCCGTCGGGCGGCACGAAGGCACCGCCCGTGGTCCCGTTGATGGGCTCGATCAGCACTGCGGCGACGTTCTCGATACCGCGGCGGTCGATCTCCTTCGCGATCTCGTCGGCGCACGAGGCGTTGCAGTCGCGGTCCTTGTGGGGGTGCGTCGGCGGGTAGGGTGCGGGGAATCCGGGGCCGAGGCCGAGCGCGTCCTGTGGTCGTGGCCTTCGGGCGTGGTTGCCGGCCAGGGCCAGGGTCAGTGCCGACATCCCGTGGTAGCTCAGCGTCGAGGTCAGGATGTCCCGGCGCTGCTTCCCGTTGCGCACCCTGGTGATGTTCCGCGCCAGGCCCACTGCCACTTCGACGCCGAGCGTCCCGCAGGTGGTCAGCGCTACGGAGTCGTGGGGGCGGCCGACGGCGCGGCATAGACGCTCCATCAGTTCCATCTGAGTGTGGGGCTGGACGACGGCGGCGCCGCCGAAGGAGTAGCGGCAGAACTGCTTCTCGATCCGGGCTTGGACCTTGGTGCTGCTCTGCCCCACGTTGGCGCACAGCAGGCCGCTCGAGCCATCGAAGATCCGGGTTCCGCCCTCAAGGTGGAGCCATGGGCCCTGTGTTCCCACAACCTCGAAGTCCGGCAAAGGTCTGGACGATGTCAGCAGCCGCTCACGGTTCTGCACGTATGAATCCACTCCGGGGAGTCCTTTTCTCGGGTGTGTTCACCGGGGAGGGGGCCGCGCACGGCGCTCGTGCGCGGTCCGGGGAACCGTGCCGTTCAGGCGGCCGCCTGGGCGACAGGGGTGTTCACGCCGAGCTGGCGGCACAGTTCCATGAGCGTGGGGATTGCTTCGGCCTTCACGATCACGTCACCGTCCTGCGGACCTTCCAGCGGGTAGGGCATGTACTCGCCGAACTCCTCCAGACCCTCGGTGTCAATGAAGAAGACCCTCATCCCGCGCTCGCGGGCCCGCTTCTCTACCGACCGCCGGTCGGCGTGCAGGCCGACGACCAGCAGAGCCTTCGCTTCGGGGTGGAAGGGCACGGGAGGGATCTTCTGGTCGTAGCGGCGCACAAAGCACTCTTCGAGTCCAGCCCGCGCGGCGAGCAGGTCAAAGTTGTGCTGGAGCACGGGGCCGACGAAGTGACCGGCGTCGTGCAGGGCCTTGAGCGCGTGGTGCGCGGCCGTCGGTTCGGCGAGGAAGCTGACGCGAAACATCGTGACCAGCTCCTCCGCCTTCACCGTGGCGTCGAGCAGCATCTCCCGCACGAGCGTGTCCTTCTGCGGGCTCAGCACGAATGGGTGCGTTTGCTTCATGACGTTGTCGGTCCGCTCGGTGACCCGATACGCCTGGTGCAGGAAGTGCAGCGGCGGAACACCGGCCTCGACGCTCGTGCCGCAGCCGATCTCGACCTGGAACGGAAGGTGCTTGGCCAACGCGCTCAGGTCGTCGGCATAGGTCGGGTTGCCGCGCTCGTCCCGGATGCGGATGCCGCCCGCCAGGACGTTCCACGGCATCTGTCGCACGTTCCGTGTCACCGCGAAGTCCTCAGAGACGAACACGACGTCGAGCGAGCAGAGCCCGGCCGGCGTCAACCGCGAGGCTCGCTCGTCCTGTGGGTGCGTGTCGTACGGCGTGATGGTGACCCGCAGGTCGCCCTTCGACCACATGGTGCCGTCGACCTGCCGCCAGCCGCCCGCGGCAAGCCAGGAAGCGATGTTGTCGCGGTACTCGCCGATCTCAACTTTCGGCGCGAGGACCGACGTGTACAGGTATAAGTCCGCGAGAACGAGCCGCGGTACTGGGAACGTGTAGTCGAGGTCATACCGGTAGCGGTAGTGCACGACGCGGCGGCGGCCCTGCTCGTTTTCGGACCAGCCGGACTGGACGGCATTTGCCGGGTCCTGCGTCCGGCGCCAAATACCCTCCTCGATTGCCCGGGGCCGTTCGTGTCCGGCGCTGGCGAAGTGCTTCTCCCAGGTGGCCACCTGGGTGTCGTCGAGCTGTTCGATCACGGGATAGGGAAAGAACATCTCGTCCTCCTAGTGAGCGGCGTGTGAGTAGCACGTGTTTCCTGTCCGGGCCCAACTGCCATTCCGCTGCAGCGTGGAGCGGCTGCTGCATGCGCGGTCGCGTGGTCGTGCTCGGATGGTTGAAGGTGGAGCATCGAGCGACTTCTTGCGGGGCCCGGCTCCGGCCCGGCGCGACGGTCCTGCCGGAGATCACGCGCCGTTCTGGATGCCGGAGCCGGGAGTTCAGGGGGCCTTGACCAGGTCGTGCAGGTCGACGACGGAGTAGTCACGGATCTCGCGTACGAGTTGTGAGGCTAGGAGCCAGGGCAGCATGGGCGAGGAGAACGGTAGGGGCGTGTCATCGGCGGCGAGTGCCCGAATGCCGTTGCTGCTCCACTGGTACGGGGTGCCGATGACGCCGTACAACGGTGCACGCTCCACGAGGAGCGCCAGGTGGCCGTTGCGAAGGTGCGGGCACTGCGCGACCGCGAGGACCGCGTGCTGCACACAGAACGGCGGCTGCGCGGTCAGGATCGGCTCATTCGGCGTCGGCTGCGGACTTTCCAGAAACAGGTGCGCGTCGGCGACCTTGGCCGGGCCGACGCACGCCTGGCAGCGCAGTTTCATCATGGTCTCGCGCTGCCTGGAGGGGTGGACCATGCGCCACTTCGGCCGGCCCACCGGCATGCGGTCGGGGCCGATGTGCTGGGAGCAGCGGCCCCACAGTTCACCGCGTGTGCCGCGGTCCTGCGGGGTCTCGTTCCAGTAGCCGAGCCTCGATCGGCCGCGTTCGGTGAACGAGGCTCGCAGAGCGGACTGGAGCTCGCCCTCTTCGCCTTCCCGGGCGGTGATGTACGGCACGAGTCTGGTTGAGGTCTCACTCATCCCGCGACTCCCCGCCCCTCATCAGGCAGCCGACTGCGGGTCGCCTTTGACGAGATGCGCGTCCTCCCAATCGGGGGACCCGCGGTGGACCTTCGGGCTGGTGATTGCACATGGACGATTCCTCAGGTCAGATTTGGGGCCCTGCACCCAGTGCCGGTCGCTCGCGGGGGTGGGAGCGGCGGGCCTGGGTGCAGGGCGGCTGGTGGGCCGTGCCGGGCGCCGGTGTGGGCGCGGCGCGGGGCACGGCCAATTCCGGGGGTCAGGCTGCAAGGAGGTCGAGCAGGCCGAGGGTGGTCAGGGCGACGTGGCGCAGGTGCACGAGGGCGTCGTGCGAATCCTCGGGCGGCTGTGCGTCCCGCAGTTCGATGGCCCGTGCGAACGTCGGCTGTTGGCCGTGGGTGCGGCGGACGGCGGGCAGCAGATCGGCGAGGGCGCGCCGCAGCCGGGCAGTGAGATCGGCCATGCGGGTTTCGTCGAGGTCCGAGTACGGGCTGAGAACGTCTTCAAGGTCGTCATACACGTTCTCGTTGACGAGGGAGAGGCGCAGCGAGTCGAGGACACGCTGCATGGTGGCGGTGCCTGCGTCGAACGTGCGGCACGGATCAAGGGTAGGGGTGCTCATGCCGGCACCGGGCCGACCGTCATGCGTGCGCGGACGACTTTCCCGTCCCCGTCGTCGGTGAGGAACCACGAAAGATCACAGCCGAGCCGGGCCACCTGCCACAATCCACGGCCACATTCACCGGCGGCAGCCGCCGCGAAGTCGGGGAACTGGGGCAACGGGTCGGAGACATCAATCAGCAACTCGTCGGCTTCCGTGACGGCAAGCCGCAGACCGATGCACCTGCGGTCGCCCAGAGGGCCGGGGTTCGCGTGCACCACAGCGTTGGCCGTCAGCAGGCCGGCCACCACGACAGCCGCCTCCTGGTTGCCGCGCCAGCGCGCCATGGTCAGCCGCGTCCGGCCATGTAATCGAGCCAGCTGCGGCGCGTTGGGCTGCGCCTCGAACTTCCGAGACCAGTCGAACGTAACGGCCGCGGCAGCGTGTGGGCTGCGCACTGTCTCAGGCGATGCGGTTCTCGATTGCACGACTCACCCCGGTAGCCGGTCCGTCGGAAGCCGTCGACCCTGGCGGGCTGACTGACGCTTATACAACTCCTGACGCTCTGGCGGAGGCAGGAAAAAGGGCGGCGCTCTTGGTCGCAGGCGACCGGAAAAACTTGGAGCAGCGAGCGTCCCAACCGGGTAACCCCAGGCATGGTTCGGCGGCTACCGTGAGTGCATGGAGCAGAATTTTCGGCTCAAGGATGCGATGGTCCAGGCGGGTTACACGCAGGCCGAGTTAGTCGAGGCGCTGAACCAGTCGCTGATCGCTGCTGGCCACTGTGGGACGGTCAGCGACCGAACGGTGCGCTATTGGCTGACCGGAAAATCTGCGTGGCCTCAACAGCGACAGCGGGACGCGCTGGAGGCAGTATTCGGGTGTCCAGCCTTTGAACTTGGCTTTGTTCCTCCGGAGGGCAGCTTGCTTCGCCGCACGTTCCTCGCCTCCACCACGATGGCCGGGGCCTCACTTTCGCAGTCGACAACCCGCAGTACCGGCCGTATCGGGACGGGCGACGTTGCTGGCTTGCGCGCCAGCTTGGAGAGCCTGACCGGACTCGACGACAAGCGCGGCGGGCATGCAGAACTTGAGCGTGCAGCCTTGGCCGGTGCCGCCGACTGCCTGGGCATGCAGGACCGCGCCAGCTCGCAGCGGATCCGGCAACGGCTGCTCGGCCTTGCCTCCGACTTCACAGCAACGGCCGCATGGTCAAACGTCGATGTGCGTCAACTCGACCGCGCCCATGGGCAGCTCAAGGAAGCGCTCTATCTGGCGCGGATGGCCAACGACAGCGCTACAGAAATGCGGGTGTGGAACTCGCTCGCCATGCTCGCCCACCAGCGGAAGGAACATGGCCAGGCAATCGACGCCGGCTACGCGGCACAGGCCACCAGCGTCACCCGACGCGACCGGCTTTTCGCCTCCCTCGCCCACGCCCGCACAGCGGTCGGGCACGCCAACCGAGGAGATCGACAGCCCGCGCTGAAATCTCTCGGCTTCGCGGAGGACCTGCTCAGCAAGGCAGACCCGCACGCGGTCAGGCCGTCTTGGATCGCGTTCTACGGCCCGGCTGAGCTGTACGCGCTGGGCGCGATCGTCCGCGATCGCCTCGGCTATGCAGCAGAGGCGGAAGCAGCTTCCTACCGGGCCTTGGCCGCGCTGCCCGACCAGTTCCGCCGCAACAGGGCGCTCGCCACCACGCGGCTCGCCCTGGCACAGCTGCACCAGGGCGATGCTGAGCAGGCCTGCAGTACAGCGGCAGAGGTGTTCGATCTCATGGCGGATGCGCCCCTGCCCGGCCGGATGAGGTCGCTGATCGGCGACTTCTACCGCGACCTTCTCACCCTCGCGCCAGATGCTGCAGTTGCACGAGAGTGGGGCGACCGATACCGCGATCACTGGAGCCGACGATGACTGTCGACCTACGCACGTACGGCCATGAGGACTTGAGCGAGATCCGCCAGACGCTCATCGACGTGCACGCCGAGGCCTACGCCGATCAGATGCACGATCCGTTCCACCAGCGGTTCCCTTGGTTCGTGGATCACTGGGGAGGCAACAGCGGGTTCGCCTGCATCATCGCCTGGGACGGCAACGAAGCCGCTGGCTTCGCCTACGGTGCTCCTTCTCCCCCGGGGAGGGAGTGGTGGCGAGAGCACGTCAGCAACGAGCCTGAGGACCCCTCCACGTTCTCTCTCTCGGAACTGATGGTGCGGCGGCCATGGCGCAAGACCGGGGTGTCAGACCAGCTGCACAGAGCCCTGCTCGGCAGCCGGGACGAAGCCCTGGCCGTTCTCTTGGTGGACACTGATCACCCTCGGGTGCAGTCGCTCTACGAGTCATGGCAGTACCAGAAGGTCGGCGAGCGACAGCCCTTCCCGGACTCCCCGACTTACGCTGTGATGCTTCGGCGTATAGCAGTGGCCGACAGTAAGGTGTCGTCCTCGGGCGGATGACGGTCCCAGCTACTGGACGCGAGTGCTTCTGGCGGCTTGGCGGTGGTGCCGGCTCGGCCCGTACGAGAAGTCGGCGGGCGTGCAGTGAGGCGCGTCTGGTGGCGCGTCTTCTGGGCAGGTCCGACCTGCTTCGCGCGGATGCGGGGCGCACTGGTGATACCTAGCGCTGGCCCGTGTGTGCTTCTGCGGACGGGCTGGTCAGGGCCTGCGCAATGGTCTGCTCGGTGCGCGGTTCCATGGATATGTCGTACGACTGCGTGATCTCTTGGACCGTGGCGGCGGCTTTGAGGGCGCCGGCGGTGTTGCCTGCTGTCTGTTCGATGTGTATCCAGTCGCGGTACAGAACCTCGGCTGTTTCGTCGATGTCGAGGCCGCGTAGGACGACGTGTCGTGCCGCGTCGAGGTCCGGGTTCGGCCGGTGCGTGTGCCAGGTGGCGAGGGTATGGGTGACGTCGACGATGCGGGAGACGATCTCCTGTTGCACGGGACCGGCCCAGGGGAGGTCCTCGCCGTCGAAGGGTTTACTGCGTATCAGGGCGAGTGCGTCTTCCAGGAGAGGGATGCCGGCGGCCGGGCCGGCTGCGAGTCCGCGGGTGGCCAGGTGCTGGAAGTGGTCCCAGTCCGAGCGCACTGCGGGGTGGAAGGTGTATCCGGGCTTGGGCCGGGGCAGGCAGGGCGATCCGTCTGGCGCTGTACCGAATCGTGATCGGATCTCCGAGAGGCGATTGCGCAGGGTTGGTATCGACCAGGGGGTGACGGGGTCCATGGCCGCGCAGAGGGCCTGTGGGGTTCGTCCCGGTCGCAGGTGGATGAGTGCGGCCAGGGCCGCGACTTTCGGTCCGTGCCCGGAGCCCGTGGATCCTGTGACCGTCAGCGGACCCAGGATGTTGATCTGGGCAGTTGCCGGTTCCTGTTCCCACTTGTCGTCCCGGCTTCCGGGGACGGCATCCAGAACAACTGGGTCGGTCCCCGATGCAGGCTCGGGTGCGCCCGCCGGCTGCGCCTCATCACTATCGGTGGCCGGGCTCTTGACCAGGTTGATCTGGGAGGGGCCGAGGGATGCGAGGAACGTGGGATACGGCGTGCTGTCGTCCTCATCCGAGTCGTGGCTTTTGAGGATCAGCGGGGAGGGCCGGCCTTGTTCTGCGGTGTCGTGTTCTTCAGCCAGCTGCCATGCCCCGGTTGCGGGGGCGGCCGGCTCGTCCGCGACTTCCAGGGCGTGGAGGTACTGCCGGTAGTGCTCGTCGGTGAGCCGCTGCACCTGCACCGGGTGTTCATCGAGTTGCGCAAGCCGTACCTGCGCATCGGGGCGTACGTCGATGAGTTCGGCGTCGGGGAAAGCCTGCAGCGTTGCGGGGCCGGAGGGAAGAACGACCGCCACAGAGAGGTCCCGGGGGGTAGCGATCGCGTCGGCGAACTGCCAGACCTGCTCAGGCTCGATGTCGCCGGCGCAGAGGAGGATCCAGGGCAACGGCGGCAGTGCTCCGTCCCGGTCCTTGTTCTGGTGGACCTCGACGAGGATCTCGCCCAGGTCCGCGGTGACCGCGGGCAGATGCGGCATGGCGCGGATGCGACCCTTGGGCAGCAGGGTTGCCAGGCGGGTGCCGAGGCCGACTGTGAGGATTTCGGTCTGGTCGCTCCAGATGCTGGTGCCGGCCTCCAGCGTCAGCGCGCGGGCGACGGCGACGACATCGTCCGTGTCACCGTCGAGGAGGATGGTGCGCTGGTGGAGCAGGTTGGTGAGGAGCAGCTCACCGGTCTCGGTGGAGCCGAGGGTGACCAGGCCCGGGTAGGGGGCCGGTTCGGCCCGCGCGGTGTCGCGTTCGAGGAGCGGGCTGTCTGGATCGAGGCGCCACATGCCCGCCTGTGTCCCGAGGGTGAAGGGTGCCAGCGGTTCGAGACCCGGGTCGTCCACGATCAGGTGCACGCTGGTGTGACCGACGCGGGCGCCTCGGACGGCGGGCAGTTCTCGTCCGATGGCGGCAGCACGGTGGGCGAGGGTCCGCAGCACGATGTCCAGCCGGTCGATCGATGCCGGTTCCCCGGTGGCGGTGAGAAGCTGCTCCGCTTCGGTCGGGTCCTCGTCGATGGCGATCGTTTCGCCTGCCCTGCGGCGGCGCTGCTGAAGGATCCGCTTCACGGCGAGGGCGCCGGCCAGGGATGCAGCCAGCAGGGCGCCGATACCGGCGATGAGTGCGACATGGCGGGGTGTGCCGGCTTCTGCGGTCCCGTCGAGCTCGCCCGCCGGGGCGCTGCTGGGCGAGGGCGGCTTGGTGCGCTGGGGGACCGAGGGCGACGTTCCGGGTTGTGCTGACGGCGTTCTGGCCCGGCTGGGAGCAGGGGCATTCGGCTGGGTCGGCTGCGGTGTTGGCGGCGGCGGGCTCGTCGGCGCACCGGTCGGGGCTGGAGCGGCTGGAGCGTCCTCATGATCGGGCGTTGGGTCGGCGGGCTTGACGGGCGGGCTGGCGGGTTCGGGCGGAGTGGCCGGGCCGGTGGCGTCGGCTGGGGGCAGATCGAGACGCTGGCCGGGGTGGATGACGTCGGGGTCGGTGATCGCGTCGCGGTTGGCCTGGTAGAGCTCGGGCCATCGGTCGCCGTCCCCGAGTTCCTCCTGGGCGATCGTGGACAGGTAGTCGCCGTCTTCAACGACGTAGGTGCCGCTGTTCTGATGCTCGGCAGTGCCTTGAGTGGTCGGCTGAGGGGGAGCCTCGGCCGTGCGGGGATCGGCGGGCAGGTGCAGGGTCCAGCCGGGCTGGATGGGGGAGCCGGCGGTGAAGACCCGTCCGTCGGTCATGGTGCGGCCTTCGTTGAGGGCGACGATTTTCGTGAATAGCGCGCCGTCACCGAGCTGTTCCTCGGCGATCTGCCACAGACTCTGTGCCGGGCGGGTGTCCTTCACGACGTACTCGCGCAGGTTCGTGGCCGTCGCTTTGGGCACCTTGTGGTCCCGGGCCGTGTTCTGTGAGCCGCCTGGTCCTGGGGTGTGGTGGGTATCGGCCAGGTGCTCGAGGGTTGGGGCGGCCGGGGGTGTCGCTGGGGTGGCTATCGCGGTTCCGGTGGGCAGCAGGAGGAGGATCCCGCCGACCAGAGTGGTGGCGGCCCGCTGTCCCAGTTGTAGGCCGGGGAGGCGCGGGGCGGTGCGGCCGCGGAGCTGGGCGGGGATCTCGACCAGGAGGGAGAGAGTGAAGCTGGCCCAGTTGATCCAGCCCACCGCCGTGAGCGCGAGGATGAACGCGCCCGTGGTGTCCTGCTGGGAGAAGAGGTGGGTCAGATCGTCGAGGCCTGCGGGCAGGGCGGCCCCGGTGGCTTCCCACAGCAGCCACGGCATGCCGCCCAGCAGCCCGAGGAGCAGCAGCAGGGAGCCCAGGGCCCGCGATATGCCGGCGAGGGGCCCGGTGCGGTGGGCGGGGGAGTGCGAGGCGGGCGGGCGCATTTACGGGCCTTCCTCGGGAGTGGTGATGCCGGCAAGCACAGCGGCCTGGCCGTGCCCGGTCACAGGGAGGGTCGAGACGCCGACCAGGGTGAGGAACTTGGTGTCGTAGCTGTCCTGGACGTCGACCTGGAGCCGGGTGCCGCCATCGGTGACACGGACTGATCCGCTCACCCCGGCGCGAGCGAGGTAGGCGCGAACGGCACTGGCCGCGGCCGCGGGGTCGACGGTGACCTTGTTTCCGGGAATCGCCTGCTGCGGGTCGATGGCCTGCGCGCCGGCGCGGGCGGCTTCCATCGCCACGGTGTCGGCGCGTTCTGAGGCGCGGAGTTTGCCGGTGCCGTCGACGACGAGGAGCCCGCCGAGGGCCAGCAGCTGGACGGTGACGATCGCCGCGAACACCGAGATGCCGCCCCGGTCCCGCGCCGACCAGCGCCGGTAGCGGACCCGACCGTCGAAAGGGGAGTGGTTCATCAGGTCAGCTCCTCTCGCGGTAGGCATCGACGACCGAGGTGAAGCTGGATGTCACGGTGCGCGTGCCAGGGCCGACGTGTCCCAGGAAGAACAGGTCACCGAGGGGCACGGTGCACGAGACGGTCACGGTGACGCTGGCGACCTGCCCCACCGGAGCGGCGACGCCTGCCGTGTCCGCTCGCACGCTTGTTGCCGTGCACGGCTGCCCCTGACCTGTCAGGGAGTCGGCGGCCGCCGACTGCGCCGCGGCCTGCGCAGTGCCCGCGGTGCGTTCCAGAGAGGCGGCGCGGGCGGCGTGTTCGGCGGCCGAGTCGGCGCTCTGTCCGGCCAGGGCGATCCGGGCCGCCGCGAGGAACAGCAGGGCCAGGCTGAGGAGCAGCGGCACCACGATGACCACCTCGATGGGCGAGTTCCCCCGGTCGCCGCCCCTGTCCCGTGCCGGCCATCGCCACGCTGCCATGCCGGTCACCCTCCCTGCGGCGGGACCCACCGCTCGACGGCGCCGGACGCGTCGGCCGAAACGTGCCAGTTCTCCACCCCGGGGATCAGTGACAATGCGGTCCCCGACACCCGGAGACGGACCTGCTCCGCGGTGCTGCCCGTCGTCGACACGTGCCGGTTGGTGAGGTTGTCGCCGGCGAGACGTTCCAGGGCGCTGCGTGCCTGCCGTGCACCGTCCTCAGGGGTGGACCCGTAGGCGCGGCCTGCCTGCACGCCCTCGCGTGCGGCGGTCTGCGCGATGCTGCGGGCGTAGCCCCACAGGGCGGCCTGCACCAGGCCGATGACGACGAGCAGCAGCAGCGGGTAGACGATTGCGGCCTGGATCGCGGCGTCTCCTCGGTCGCCGAACCGGCGCCCGGGCTGCGCCTGCAGCGGGTGTCTCATTCGCCGGTGATTTTCCCGGCGTACTTGCCGTACAGCACCGCCAGGGCGCCGGCGATGACGAGGGCGCCGGCAATCGACGCCATGATGATGATGACGGTGGAGATCGGCCCATCACCGCGGTCACAGGCCTCGTCGGCTTCCTGCCGGATGACATCCAGACGCTCGCGGGCGGCCCTGGTGACGATGGCGAGGCTGACGGCGGCTTTCGTGGTGGCGTCGCGGATGGTCTTCACTGCGGGGTCTCCCGTTCGCAGACCGCACCCTGGGAAGGGCGGGTCAGAGGATCAACATGTTCAGGACGGCGGGGAAGGCGATGGCGAACATGACGATCGCGGCGAGCAGCGCGCCCGGGGCGCTCATCTTTTCGCTGTCGGTGTTCGCTTCGGCGGCTTGAATGGCGAGGAGTTCGCTGTTCAGGCTCTTCGCGCGGGCGCGCAGAGTGTCGTAGACGGCGGCTCCGTCCTTCGAGGACAGACGCATGATGTCGGCGACGTCGCACAGGATCGGCAGGTTGAGCTGCCGCCCGAGGTCGTCGAGGGCATCCCACGGCGACGACTTGTCCGTCCTGGCCCGCAGCAGTGCCTCCTGGATACGGGTGAACGACCAGCCGCGTCCGATGCGGGCCGCCTCTTCGAGGGCCTGGGAGGCGCCGACGTTGGACGCCATCCGCAGGGCGACCAGTTCCAGGTAGGCGGCAGCGGCGTGCGCGAACTCTGCCCGGGCACGGGTGGCTTGGTCGCGGACCTGCCAGTCGGGCACGAACCACAGCCCGGCAGCTGCCGCGAGGCCGGCGACAGCCGGGACGAGGAGGGACACTCCCAGGCCCATGAGCGCCCATGCGCTCGACACGACGACCGGCAGGAGGAGGCCTGCCAGGGCGAGGCCAGTCTTGGTGAGCAGGAACTGTTCCGGGCTCTGTCCGATGAGCCGTAGGTCGGTGCGCGGGATGCGTCCTGGGGCCCGGTCAACGAGCCAGCCTCCCCATACGGATTCCCGCCCGGATGCGCTCGTCCCGTCGCCATGGCCTGGTTCCGTCGCCGGAGGGTTCAGCCGGCGCAGTGCGGGCCCGAGTTTCGGCGCCGCCGGAGCCATCTCCCGCACCAGCAAGGACAGTCCGGCACCGACAGCGCTGCCGCACACCACCAGCATCGTCGCGGCACTCACGATGACCCTCCTTCGATTGGAGCGGGCTGCTTCACCCGGCTGCGGGGGTCGTTGACCAGGAACCGGGGCACGGGTTTGTGGCCGGCCAGGGACCGCATCCACACCAGGACTGCGGTGAACGCCGCGGCGAGGAGCGCCAGCGTCAGCTGGCCGATCAGGGTGCCGTAGGGGGCGGTGTAGTCGGGGACAGCGAAGCCGGCGAGCACGATGCCGAGGCTGATGAGCGTCATCCAGCGGACCGCGGTGCGGGGCTTGGCCCGGTCGGCTTCGATCTGCCGCCGCTTGGCGACCTCCTCGCGTACCGATGCGGCGAGGTCGTCGAGGGCCTGCGCGAGACCGGGGCCTGCGTCGACCGCACACAGCGCGAGCGCGGCGCACACCTTGTCGCCGGTCACGTCGTCGAGGCGGCCGGCGAAGTCTTCGAGTGCCTCGCGCGGATGCCAGCCGGCCTGCAGCTTCTCCGCGAGCTCGATGACCTCCTCGCGCAGCGCACCGGGCGGATTCTTCCGCGAGGAGATCAAGGCCTGTTGCAGACCGAACCCGAGCCGCAGCACGTCAGAGAGCCGTCCGGTCCATTCGCTCAAGGCCTCCAGCTTGGCAATGCGGACCGAGGCCGACGCGGTCGGCGTCAGCAGCCACGGAACACCCGCCAAGGCGGCACCCAGCAGCAGCGCAGCGACGAACACCCCGGTGACCGCCCACACCCCGGCCGCCACGACGACCGCGCCCACCATCAGGAGGCGGCGGTGTGCTGCCCGTTCACGCCCGGCCGGGCCGCCGGACCAGCGGGCCCGCCAGCGGGCGACCGCAGTCGACTGCTTCGGCGTGGTGGTGCCGGCCAGAGCCGCCACGAGCATGAATGCGCCGGCGACCAGCATGGCGGCGCAGGCGCTCCACCACAGGCCGCCCATCATGCGGGCGCCTGACGCCATGTGCCCGCCCAATGCAGCAGGTTCGCATCGAACCCGGCCCGCTCCAGGCGGGCCAGCATCGCGGGGGAGGGCGGGGTGCGCGGAACAGCGTGCGTCGCACCCCATGCCGAAGCGGGGCCGAAGACTTCGTTATAGGCCGGGCGGCCGCCCTCGCCGACACCGGTGATCTCCCACACGTGGGACACATAGCGCTGCTTCCGCCCGCGGCTTTCATGGACGGACAGGAACACGATGACGTGCAGACCGTTCGCGATCTGCCGGTAGGCGAGCTGTTCGCTGAAGTTGCCCTGCGCCAGCAGGTACAGCTCGGCGATCCGGTCGAACACGACCCGCGGCTGCGAGGCGTGCATCGTGCACAGGTTCCCGCCACGGCCGTTGGTCAACGCCCCCATCAGGGCGGTGATCTCCGGACCGCGGACCTCGCCGACCACGATGCGGGTCAGCGACATCCGCAGCGCCCGCTGCAGCAGCTCCAGCAGCGTGATCTCGCCGGCGGCGCGGCCATCGACGCGTTCACCGTTGGACTCCCGCGCCTCCATCGGCACCACCTGCTGGTGGAAGCCGTTCTTGTGCGCCCACAGCTCGAACTCGGTCTCCAGCGTGCCGAACCGCTCGGCGGCGGGGATCTCTTTCAGCAGTGCCCGCAGCAGGGACGTCTTGCCGGAGTTCTGCTCGCCGACGACCATGACATTCCGCTCGGCCCGTACGCACGCCGACAGGAACTCCCGCACCGCGGGGGTGACCGTGCCCAGACGCTCCATCTGGGCAAGGTCCGCGTCCTTGATCCGGTGGCGGCGGATCGTCACATACGTGCGTTCTCCGGTCACCTCGCACAGGGCCTGCAGACGCGACCCGTCCGCCAGCCGCAACGCGACCATGGGGCTGCCGGTGGACAGGGTCCGCTCGCCCTGGCCGCTGTTGCGCGCCAGATCACGCACCAGCTCCTTGAGCTCCTCATCCGAGTCCGCGACCGCAGGGGCCTGCACCAGGCGCTCGTCGCCGAAGTCGAGGAACACCTGGTCGTGCCCGTTGATGAGGATGTTCTCCACCCGGTCGTCGTCCAAGTGGCGCTGCAACCGGCCGGCCCGGAACAGCATGTCGAACACCAAGCCTGCAAGCGCCTGCTCCTCGCCGCGCGGCACCAGCCTGCCGGCCTGCGTGGCATCCGCCCACACCGACACCGCCTCGTTGATCAGAGCGCGGGCCCGCTGCTCCCGCGCCGCTACGTCGGCCAGCGCCGGTGTCGTCCTGCGTTCCGCAAGCAGCTGCTCGCCCACCCGCCGCTTGATCGCGGCCGCGGCCCGTGTGTTGACCTGAACCTGCGGCATCGACTGCGCCTGCAGAGGGGAGTTCGCCTGCGGACCACCCGTCGCCCCCGACCTCGGGTGCGGCCCTCGTCCTCGGTGCTGGGGTCCCTGCGGCTTCTGTGGCTGTGGAAATACCGGTTCAGCGTGCATGCCCGCTCACCCCCCGCCGGTCATGGAGAGGCGCGGCGATACGTACCCGCTGTTCGGCGACATGCCGCTGGATTCCGTCCACCGCGGTCCGCGCGGCGCGCATCAACTCACAGCCTGCGAACCGGCGATCCTCGGGTGCTCCGTCCGAGAGAACCGCAGCTTCCTTCGGCCGGTACGGCAGGGTCGCGATGACCGGGATACTCAGCTCTGCCGAAACCTCCTGCTGCCCGTACGGTCCTTCGGTGATCAACAGCGCGGCCAGGCCTTTCACACCGGAGCCGGCCCCGCTGGAGCTGTCGAGAGCGGTGCGGAGCATGCTGACACGGGCTTTCGCCGCGTGCACGCCGCGCAGGGTGCCGCGGACGACCATCAGGACGGCTTCGGCGCGCGCGGCCAGCACTCCGCTGGCACCGGAGGCGCCGCTGCGGCCGAGGTCGATGAGGACATCGTGCCGGTGCTGTTCGATACCCGTGAACAGGTCGGCCAACTGCCCCCAGACGGGGGAGAGGCTGGATGCCTGGCGAGGGTCGGTCAGTCCCGGCAGCAGCAGCCGGTTCCGCTCCGCCCCCGGCCGGCTGTCCACGGCGATCAGCTGGGTCCAGAAGCAGGCCACGAGCTCCTGCCCCTGCCGCCGGGAGGAGACGGCAAGATTCCGCAGGCCACGGTCTGCCGGCACCCGGCCCTCCAGTGCCCCCGACAAGACGGCTCCGCCGTCGGGGTCGCACTCCGCCAGCAGGATCCGCCATCCTTCCTCCAGCGGCCAGGTCCGCAGCAGTGCCAGCGCCGTGGCGGTCACGCCGGGGGAGCCGGGCACTCCGGCCAGTGCGATGACCGCCATCAGGACGTCCCTCCCGGCTCAACCACCAGCGCGATGCGTCCCGTTGCGGCCTGCGCCGCCAGCCCGGGACCCTGCGCCTGGGGGACCGCCACATCGACCACCAGATCCCCGGTCGCCTGCTGCGGCTCCCCGACGCGCACCACCCGGGCCGTTACCGCGGTCGGCTCCATCGCCGCGGCGCCGCCACCGGTATCCGGTCCCTGGTCTGCGGAGCCGTCGGCCGGTGTGTACACCACGAGCACCCGGTCTCCCGCCGACAGCCGTGTCGACGGCAGCCGGTCGGGCTTCAGCCCGATACCGACCAGCTGCTCCCCGTCCTGCACCAACGACCGGTCGGTGACCTGGCCGCGGGACAGCAGGGCGCCGGGCACCAGGGCGACCGCAGCCCGTTTCCCCACCACCGTGTTCCGCTCGCCGGCGGGGAACGGCTTGAGGGCCGGATCGAGGGACACCGATGCGTCGGTGAGGTCCGACTCCTTGATGACGTCACCCGCGGCCACGCTCTGCGTGACGGCGAGAACGGGCGTGCGTTCGCCGGTCTTCTGCCAGGCCAGGAACCCGCCCGCGCCGCCCGCCGCAATCAGGGCCGCGGCCAGCACAGCCATCCCCGGCCGGCGCCGACGCGCACGGAAAGACACCGCTGCCGTTGCCCCTTGGCGGGGGGCGGGCGTGCCGGGCTCGCCCTGCTGCTGGGCCGGGGACACGGTGGGGGAGGCGGGGGCCGTCTTGCTCACAGCGATGGTCCTTCCTGATCTAGCGGCCGACGGCCTGCAGCTCGCGGACCGGGACCTGCATCTGCGTGGACCGGGTCTCGGTCAACTGGCCCCCGGCCCCGCCGTTCACGGTCCAGTCGATGCGCCAGGTAGAGGTGGCGGAGACGGTGAACCGCTCCCGGACCCGGTTGGCGGAAGTGCGGGCGTAGACGTGACCGCAGTCCGGAGCCGGCCGCGTCCCCGTTCGGTAGGCCGTGCTCGGGCCTCACGGTCGGCTCGTGACCGAGGGTGCCGCGGATGACGGTGCCGTGCTTGCGCATGTGCGCCAGGTCGGCCTCGAAAAGGCTCAGCGCATTCAGCACCGCGTACTTCTTCGACTGCGTGCCTGCGGGGTTCGCCTTGCGATAGGCCTTCATCTGCTCGGCCCACATGGCCTCGTACGTCTTGCGCACCATCACCTTCTGCGGCATCTGCGGATCCACGGTCGGCTCCGACATCAGCGACAGAGAAGGCGAAGCGGACGAAGACTGCGAACCCGACGCGTCGGGTGCAGCGGCGCCGTCACCACTGCACCCCGACACGACCAGGAGCACGCCCAGCCCAACAGGCGCGCCCCCCACGCGGTGTCGTCCACGCAGCGCTGCATGTCGCTCTCGCTGGACTGTTGGTGACACAGTGCCTCCCCAAGGGCGTGTGCCGAGCCGGCACTCCCCTTGGCTCACTGAGCCAGGGGCAGCCCAAGGCGCGGCCTGGTCGATGTGATCACCGTAGGGACGCGACGTGCATCGCGGTATTGCAAACCTGCACAGGAGAAGGCACAGCAACCTGCATACCTGCACAGTCGCGGGGCGGGGCGCCGATGGGTCCAGAGTGTTACCGACCGAAGCGATGACCGCCAGGACACGCGCCCGCGAGCGGAATCGGTGGCGGTGCTCCACTCACCGGTCGCGAAGTGCGTGCAGCGTCGGAAGGACGATGCTGGCTTGCACGAATGCAGAACTGGCCACGTAGAAACTCGTGGCCGATTTTGATTGTCGGGGACACGCAGATGGGCTTACGCTGCCGAGGCCGATCTGATCTTCACAGGTTCGGCGCTTTCCTGATGGGTCTGGGGAGGCCCTCGGGTTGGGGAGGGTGTGCCTGTGCGTGCTCTGAGGGTCAGACGCTCGGCGATCATTCCACGGATCCGGATCGACCCGGTTGCGCTTTTGGCGGCGCCGCGCATGGTCAAACGAACTGCCGACTTCTTCGGTGCCAGGAGGAAATACCTATGGTCATTGGGTGCCCTGTAATTGGCCAGATTGTTTTCCGGTGTACCGTAAGTGCGGCTGCGATAGCTCTGGCAAGTGGCATGTTGGGTTGCGCCGCTCTTGAGGATACTCCCGACAGATTTCCCGAAGATCGGACAGTTGAAAAGACCTCACTAGTTCGGGAGTGGGTGGCGGGGTCGGCCACGCTAAGTTTGGGAAGTGATTCAAAATTTGACACTGTCGCTCTAAATTCAACCTATTATGATTGCCCTTCGGGAGAGGCTGGCGTAAATGACAAGAGTGGAAGTGGGACATGGAAGGCAGTCGATTCGGGTAGTGCAACTGAGGTCTATCTGAATTTCAATAACGGCTGCTATACGAAATTTTGGGTAGGGGAAGCTGATGGGAAAGTTGTTCTGTGGAATTTCTTCGAGGAGCGCTCTGGGGATGCGCTTTTGAAGCTCGAATGATCCGCAATGATTGGCTGGGGCATCGGTAACCGCTGATCGCTCGCCGCGGCACCGGGCACGGTCCGGGCTGGGCGCCAAACGCTGGGTCGTGGAGCGCGCGTTCGCACACCTGCACTAGTTCCGCTCACCGGCGGGGAACGGCTTGAGGGCCGGATCGAGGGACACGGAGGTGTCGGTGAGGTCCGACTCCTTGACGATGTCGCCCGCGTTCACGCTCTGTGCGACGGCGAGAACGGGCGTGCGCTCGCCGGTCTTCTGCCAGGTGAGGAACCCGCCGGCGCCGCCTGCCGCAATGAGGGCGGCGGCCAGCACAGCCATCCCGGGACGGCGCCGACACGCACGGAACGACACCAGCAGCTGTGTGGTGGGTGGGCGTACCGGGCTCACGTTGCTGCTGGGCCGGGGACACGGTGGGGGAGGCGGGGGCCGTCTTGCTCACAGTGGTGGGCCTTCCTGATCTATCGGCCGACGGCCTGCAGCTCGCGGACGGGGACCTGTATCTGAGTGGACCGGGTCTCGGTCAACTGGCCTCCGGCCCTGCCGTTCACGGTCCAGTCGATGCGCCAGGTGGAGGTGGCCGAGACGGTGAACCGCTCCCTGGCCCGGTTGGCGGAGGTGCGGGCGTATACGTGGCCGCAGTCCGGGGATTCCTTCATGCCCATCCCCGACGTGTAGGCCGTGCCCGGCCCGTGGCAGGTGACCGTCGTCCCGTCGCCCATCGACCACTGGATCGACGTCACGCGCGCGGTCGCCGACACGGTCACCGAACCAGCGGTGACACTCTCGCTCACCGGCCCGTACCTGGTGGGGGGCTCCTGGTTGACCCACATCCACACCGGCACCCCCACCGTGTACCGGCTGGCCGGGCGAGGACTGGCCACTCCGGGGCCTTTCAGCTTCATCGCGTCCACCGCCCGCTGCGCCAGAACCTCGGGGTCGACCGCGGCAGCGGGCGTGGCGGCGCCGTTCGGCAGCCACACCACGCCGATGCGTAGGTCGTCGCACACCACTCGGTAGATCGCGCCGTCACCGGGATTGCGCCCGGGCCACGCCAGATTCTCCGGGGGCGGCTGCGGATCCGCCTTCTCGTAGGTGCACTTCGGTCCCGACGACGAACCCGTTCCAATGCCGCCGACCGGGCCCGGCCGGTTCCCGCCCCCGCCTCCGGGAGATCCCGGGTCCTGTGCGCACAACGTCACCGACACCATCGAGCCCTCGCAGGTGCCGTCGTTGCCCACCGTGGGACCGCCGTCGTCGGCGAGAGCTGTCTGCGTCAGCAAACCGGTGACCAGAACCGCGACAGCGGCCGACCGCCTCAGCACGCCTGCTCCCCGTGCGTTTTATAGGTCGTGATGACCCAACGGCCGTCCCACCGCTCTGCCGTGGCGGTCGCGCGGTAGCGCAGCGGCTGCCCCTTCGGCAGCGGTATGACCGCGCCGGTCTTGACCTTGATCGTGGTCCACTTCGACAGATCGGCGCAGTCGGACACCGTGGCGCTCGGCGGCTTCGCCGCCATGTTCAGGGCGGTCACTGTCGGCTCGTGGCTGAGGGTGCCGCGGATGACGGTGCCGTGCTTGCGCATGTGCGCCAGGTCGGCCTCGAAAAGGCTCAGCGCATTCAGCACCGCGTACTTCTTCAACTGGGTGCCTGCGGGGTTCGCCTTGCGGTAGGCCTTCATCTGCTCGGCCCACATGGCCTCGTACGTCTTGCGCACCATCACCTTCTGCGGCATCTGCGGATCGACGTTCGGCTCCGACATCAGCGACAGAGACGGCGAAGCGGACGAAGACTGCGCGCCCGAGGCGCCGGGTGCAGCGGCGCCGTCACCGCTGCACCCCGACACAACCAGGAGCACGCCCAGCCCAACAGCCGTGCCCCTCACGCGGTGTCGACCACGCGGCGTTGCGTGCCGGACGTGCTGGACTGTTGGTGACACAGTGCCTCCCCAAGGGCGTGTGCCGAGCCGGCACTCCCCTTGGCTCACTGAGCCAGGGGCAGCTCAGGGCGCGGCCTGGTCGATGTGATCACCGTAGGGACGCGACGTGCATCGCGGTATTGCAAACCTGCACAGGCGAAGGCACAGCAACCTGCATACCTGCACAGTCGCGGGGTGAGGGCTGACTGGGCGCGGTTGTCGACGGACCTGAAAGCCACACCTGCAGTACCCAGGAGACGGCCGGGGACGACGCAGGATCCATCGCGCTGCCGAACCCGGCATTGACCGCTAGGGCACGCTCCCACGAACTTCGTCCGCCACGGCGCTCCATACTACTGCGTCCACCGGTCGCGAAGTGGCGTGCAGCGTCGGAATGATGATGCTGGCCTGCGCGAAGGCAGAACTGGCCATGTAGAAACTCGTGGCCGTTTTTGATTGTCGGGGACACGCAGATGGGCTTACGCTGCCGAGGCTGATCTGATCTTCACAGGTTCGGCGCTTTCGTGATGGGTCTGGGGAGGCCCTCGGGGTGGGGAGAAGTGTGTCTGTGCGTGCTCTGAGGGTCAGACGCTCGGCGATCATTGCGGTGGCGTGCGCACTGCTGGCAGGCGTGTCGCCTGCGCAGGCGTTCGCGGCCGCGCCGGAACAACCGGCTCAAGCTGCCGTGGGGGGCAGCAAGTCCGCCTCTGCTCTGGCGGCTGAGTCGGGTGAGCCGGTGGAAGTGGTCGCGGAGCGTTCGGCGTACACCACCACGGAGGCCAACCCTGATGGCACGTTCACGCTGACGCAGTCGACGACGCCGCAGCGAGTCAAGGACTCTGACGGCTCCTGGCGCGACGTGGATGTGACGCTGGAACGCCGGTCGGACGGTTCGGTCGGGCCGAAGGCGGCGGTTGTCGACCTGTCGTTCTCCGGAGGCGGCAGCGGCAAGAACATGATCCACATGGCCGCGCCTCAGGGCTCGGTGACCCTGGGCTGGCCGGATCAGCTGCCCGTACCCACTCTCAAGGGCGCGACGGCCACGTATCCGGAAGTCCTGGCGGGCGTCGACCTGCAGCTGACGGCGACGGCCGAGGGGTATCGCGAGGTGCTGGTCGTGAAGACCGCCGAGGCTGCGGCGAACCCCGAACTTAACAAGGTGGAACTCACCACCGCCAGCGACGGCCTGACGATCACCCCTGGTGCAGGGGGAGGGTTGAGCGCTGTTGACGGGAACGGCAACACGGTCTTCAACGGCCCGGCCGGCTTGATGTGGGACTCGGCCGGTAGCGCCGGCGTCCAGCCGCAGATGGTACGCAGCTCGGCAGCGACCGCAGACGAGCCCGCCGAGGGCGATGCGCCGGAGGCGGTGGCTCCGGACAAGGGTGACGCGACTGCCGTCATGCCCGTTCAGGTCAGTGACAGTGCAGTGGCCGTGACGCCCGACACGACAGTGCTCCGCGGCGAGGACACGGTCTACCCCGTCTACATCGACCCTTCGATGGGACTCGGTGTCTCTGAGCGGACCGTGTTGTCCTCGGACGGAGACACGTTCTGGAACTTTACCGGTGACCTGGGGGTCGGCAACTGCAACCGCCTCGGCCCCTGGTACTGCGGCACCGACTACACCAACCGCATGTACTTCGAGTTCGCGCCGACCAAGCTGGCCGGCAAGTATGTCATCGACGCGACCTTCCGCGCCTACGAAACCTGGTCGTTCTCCTGCGCGGCCCAGTGGGTGGACCTCTACCGCACCAACAACATCTCCAGTGCCACCCGGTGGCCCGGGCCCTCACAGCTGGACCTCCTGGTCGACCGCCAGGTCTCAGCCGGCCGCGGAGACTGCACGCCCGACCAGCCCGACTCCTGGATCGACTTCAACGACACCGCCAGCGAGACGGACGAGAACCTGACCAAGACGGTCCGGTCCTTCGCGGACGGCAACTTCTCCCGCCTGACCCTCATGCTGCGGGCCAAGGACGAGAACAACCCGGACGCCTGGAAGCGGTTCAACCAGAACGCGGAGCTCAAGGTCGTCTACGCCATGAAGCCAGGTGTTCCGACCAATATGGGCGTCATCCCCGGCAATGGCACCGTTCAAGGCTGTGGCACGACAGAGGCAACCGCAGAGGTTGCCACGGTTCCCACCCCGATGCTGCAGGCGAGGGCGCAGACCCTGTTGGCCCCGGCTGCGTCAGACGAACATGGATCGCTGCGGGTGTACCACCACGCGGAGAAGAAGCAGACCAACGGCACCTGGGCCACCGCCTGGACAGCGGAGGACCCGCCGACTGGCTACCAGGTCGACAACTACCTCTCGAAGCGACAGATGAACGCTGGTGCGGACGGCTCGGTGTATCGGGTGAAGTTCTGGACGAAGTCCTTCTGGACATACGAAGGCCAGCTGAACGGGATCAGCTCGACACCCACCGTCTGGTGCTACTACAAGATCGACACCACACGGCCCAAAGAGCCGCAGATTACGTCCAACGGCCCCTACACCGAATGCACAGCCACCGTGTGCGTCGGCAAGGGTGGCCCAGGCGTTGCAGGCTCTTTCACGATCAAGCCCAATCCTGCAGACACGGACATCACGGCCTACCGCTGGAGGCTGCTGACCGAACCGGCCAACGCCACACACCGCGAGACCACCCTCGGCCCCGACGGCTCCGTAACCATCTCACCGGTCCCGACCACCACCGGCGCTCAGGTCCTGCTGGTAGAAGCCATCGATGTCCGGGACGCCACGGGCACCCGCGGAGAATTCCACTTCAAGGTAGAGCCGGGTACCACTGCGGAGAGCCGATGGCACTTCGGCGAGGGCACCGGAAAGGTGGCAGCCGACAGTGGCGCGGCAGCCAACGGAGGGCACAAGATCACGCTCTCTGACACTGCGGCCACATGGTTCCAGCACGGCCGCCGCGGAGACAATGATGACTCGCTGCAACTGAACGAGCATGTGGCCGACCCGGCCCAGCGCATCGGCCACGCCTCCACCGCCACGCCGCCGATCAATACGAAAATCTCGTTCAGCGTGTCCGCGTGGGTTCGTCTGACAGATCGGACGAAGACGAGCGTGGTCGCCTCCGCACCGGGAAGCGACAAGTCCGCAGCATTCAACCTTTTCTACTCCCTCTCGTCGAGGAAGTGGGTGTTCAACCGGGCGGTTGCCGACTCCTCGGCACCTGCCTACGTCGGTGCCTTCGCTGACGCCACCGATCCGCCGCTGAACGTATGGACACACCTGACGGGCGTCTTCGATACGAAGAACGACACGGACAAGAGCAACGACACCATCCAGCTTTGGGTCAATGGCCGCCCGCAGGGCGACGCGGTCACGCTGCTTAAGGAGAACGCTGCCTACACGCCGTGGACGTCGACAACCGGAATGACGATCGGCTCCTCCAAGGCCGGCGAATACCTCACCGGCGGCATCGACGAGCTCGCGGTGTGGCAGAGGGCTCTGACCGCAGACGATGTGCCCACGGAGAACGAGCTCCAAGACACCAACGGAATACCGGCGGCCGAATTGGTGGCCGATTGGAATGCCGCTCGGACCACCAACGGAAAGATTCCCGATTTGGGGCCCTATGTGCCGGACTTGAGCATCTCGCCCACCGGCGCCGAGACAGATCCGGAGCAGGGCGAGGTCCGTCTCAACCTCAACGGCGGCTCAGGCTACCTGTGGGCTCCCGGCCCGGTGATCGACGAGACTGGCTCGTTCACTGTGTCGGTCAACGTCTCCCTGGACGAGCAGAAGTTCCAGGCCATGCCAGTCGGCACGAAGGCATACGTATTTGGCCAACCCGCTCCGGGCGGCAAGGAGTCGTCATGGGCCCTATGGGTGGAAAAGCGAAGCCCACAGGGCTACCTCTGGCACTTCAGCCGCACCGCGATCGACTCGGCCGGGCAGGTGGTTACCACCGGCTCCACGGAATCCGCGGACAGTGCCTCACTTGGCACTCCAGTACAGGTGACGGGTGTATTTGACGCCACCGAAGACACCGGAGATGGCAACGGTATGGCGTACCTGTATCTGGGCTCGACCCCGCAGGAACCGGCAGCAGCCTTCACCGCAGCGCAGCAGGGCAGCGGCAACATCGCCGTAGGCAGGGGCTCGTCAGCAGCCACGACAGGTCACTACCTGCCCGGCATCATCACTCAGATGCGTGTCTGGGCAGGTGCAATGACTGCAGATCAGATCGCCTCCCAGGTCGTGGGCGCACTCGGCGCTGACTAGCCCTCAGCACATGGGGTGGCAGCACATTCCCGAGCTGCTGCCACCCGTATGAACTACACAACTCAGCCGCCCGCGGGGTGGGCGCGTCAGTGCATGCCGCAGCAGTGCGGCCTCAGCGAAAGCGGAAACATCATGAACCGGTTCTCAGCGCTGGCCGGCGGCGGCCGTCGCAGATGGCCCGTGCGCTCCCTGGGCACGATCGCCGCGCTCACGTTCATACCGGGCCTTCTTTCCCCGATGGCATTCGCCGCGGATGTGGATCCCCTAGGCAGACCGAAGCTCGAGGCACCCGAGTCGGCCGATGTTTCCCCCTTCACGGCCAGAGTGAACAAGAAGGCCGCAGCCATCACCGCCAAAGCCGAGGCGGACCGGCGTGCGGACACCGCCCGCGCCAAGGCAGATCAGAACAAGACAGTCGCGTGGCCCAAGCCCGGATCAGCGACACTGACCGTCCCGGCCACGGGAGTGGCCAAGGCAGCCCCAGGATCTCTTCCCGTCACCCTCACTCCGCCGAAGCCGGACAAGGGAAAGAAGCGGCCCCAGATCGCTGATGCGGTCACCGTGAAGGTCCTGGACCAGAGCAAGGCAGCCGCCCTAGGCGTCAGGGGCGTCGTCCTGACCGTGACGGGGCCCACGACGGGCGGGCAGGCAGCGCTCAGCATCAACTACGCCTCCTTCGCCTCTGCCTACGGCGGTGACTGGGCCGGTCGCCTGCAGGTCGTACGTCTGCCCGACTGCGCGCTCACCAGTCCCGCAGCCGCGAAGTGCCGCACCCGCACACCCGCCGAGTTCACCAACCAACGCAAGAAGCAGAACCTCACCACCGAACTGGACTTCGCCACATCGCCCAGCACCGCGGCGCGGTCCACCCCCTCCCGCGCCACCGCCCAGACCATGGTCCTCGCGCTTGCCGCCGGTACCAAATCTGGCAGCGGTGACTACAAGGCCACCCCGCTGGCCTCCTCCTCCACCTGGGAGGCGGGCAGCTCTTCGGGCACCTTCACCTGGTCCTACCCCCTGCGCGTCCCGCCGTCCGCGGCCGGACCAAAGCCTGACCTGACCATCTCCTACGATTCGGGCAGCGTGGACGGGCGTACCGCCTCCACGAACAACCAGAGCACGGTGATCGGCGAGGGCTTCGACCTCACCTCCTCCTACGTCGAGCGCAAGTACGGCTCGTGCGACGACGACGGCCAGACCGACAAGTTCGACCAGTGCTGGAAGTACGACAACGCCTCGCTCGTTCTGAACGGCAAGGCCACCGAACTCGTCAAGGACGACACCGCCGGCACCTGGCGGCTGAAGAACGACGACGCCTCCACCGTGACCGTGGACACCGGCGCGGACAACGGCGACGACAACGGCGAACACTGGACCGTCATCACCGGCGACGGCACCAAGTACGTCTTCGGCCTCAACAAGCTCGCCGGCGCAGCCGCAGCAGACCGCACCAACTCCGTTTGGACGGTTCCGGTCTTCGGCGACGACGCGGGCGAGCCCGGCTACGCCGACGGCACCACGTTCGCCGGCCGACACAAGCAGCAGGCCTGGCGCTGGAACCTCGACTACGTCGAGGACACCCACAACAACGCCATGTCGTACTGGTACACCGCCGAGACGAACCACTACGACATGCTCGGCGACGACAACAACGGAACCGCCTACACCCGCGGCGGATACCTGAACGAGATCCGCTACGGCCAACGCGCAGGCGCCCTGTTCGCCACCCCCGCCGCATCGAACAAGGTCGCGTTCGCTCACGCCGAGCGCTGCATCATCGGCGACTGCGGATCCCTCACCGACGCCACCCGCAACAACTGGCCCGACGTGCCCTTCGACGCCGAATGCAAAGCGAACCTGAAATGCACCGGCAGTGTCGCCCCTAGCTTCTACACCCGCAAGCGCATGACCGGCATCTCCACCCAGGCATGGAACACCGCCGCAACCACCCCGACCTACGAGTCCGTCGACTCCTGGGCACTCAAGCAGACCTACCTCGACCCGGGCGACACAGGCGACTCCCACGACCAGGCCCTGTGGCTCTCCGAGATTCAGCACATCGGCAAGCGCGGCACCGACCTCGCCCTGGACCCGGTGAAATTCATCCACGAGTTCCGGCCGAATCGCGTCGACGGCGCCAGCGACGACATCATCTCTCTCGAAAAGCCCCGGCTCCGCAAGATCACATCGGAAACCGGCGCCGAGACTGTCGTGACCTACATGGCGGAAGACTGCATCGCTAGCCAGGCCAAGCCCAAGATCGACACCAACACGCGCCGCTGCTACCCGGTCTACTGGTCACCCAACGGCGAGGAGGAGCCGATCCTCGACTGGTTCCAGAAGTATCCCGTTTGGACTGTTTCCACGACTGACCCCCACGGTGGCTCGGAAGCGGTACAGCACACCTACAGCTACAGCGGTGCAGCCTGGCACTACAACGAAGACCCGCTGGTCAAGGAGAAGGAACGCACCTGGTCGATTTGGCGCGGCTTCGAAAAGGTCACGCACCTCACCGGGCTGCCCACCAAGACCCAGTCCAAGACTGTCACCGTCTACATGCAGGGCATGCACGGCGACCGTGTGCTGGGTGCCGACGGCAAGCTGGACGAGAACGCCCGCAGGACCGCCAGCGTCGTCGGCATCAAGGCACCGACGATCACCGACACGGACCAGTACGCCGGCTTCACCCGCGAAAGCGTCACCTATAACGGAGCCCAAGAGGTTGGCGGCACCGTTAACGACCCCTGGTCCAAGAAGACCGCAACCCAGCACAAGTCCTACGCCGACACCGAGGCCTACTACGTCCGCACCGGCGCCAGCCATGCCCGTACGAACATCACCACCAGCGGTACCCCGGCCGATCGAATCCGCTCCACCGTCGCCACCTACGACGGTTACGGCATGGCTTCAACCGTCGAGGACAAGGGCGACAACGCCGTCACCGGCGACGAGAAGTGCAGCCGCACCTGGTACGCACGCAACGACGCCGGCGTCGGCAACCCCGGCATCAACAGCCTCGTCTCCCGCAACCGAACCACAGCCAAACCCTGCAGTGTCAGCGACGCAGATCTGAACCTCCCCGCCAACTCAGAGTCCGCGGGTGACGTCATCTCCGACACGGCAACGACCTACGACGCCGCTACGGAATGGACCGCGACCCAGAAGCCGACCAAGGGCGAAGCCCGGTGGACCGGCCGAGCCACTGGCTACGGTTCGAACGACGAGCCCACGTGGCAAAAGGTCTCCACCGTTACGTATGACCCGCTCGGCCGCACGCTGACCGTCAAGGACACCAACGACACCACCAACCTCACTACCACCTACACCCCCGCCGCCACAGGGCCACTCACCGGCAACACTGTCACCAACGCTAAGAACCACAGCACCACCTCACTGCTCGACTTCGCCACCGGTGCAGTTCTCACAGTGACCGACCCCAACGACAAGATCACCCAAAGCGAATACGACAGCCTCGGTCGCATCACCAAGGTCTGGCTGCCTAACCGCCTCCAATCCCTCGGCAAGACCCCCAACTACGTCTACGCTTACGGCGTCACCGCTTCCGCTCCCTCATGGGCCAGCACCAGCTCCCTCAAGGGTGACGCCAGTGGTTACAACACCACCTACGAGATTTACGACTCCCTGCTGCGCTCCCGCCAGACGCAGGCACCCTCGCCGACCGGTGGCCGGATAGTCTCCGAAACCCTCTACGATCACCGCGGTCTCGCCGTATCCGCCCTGGGCGACGTGTGGGACGAAAAGAGTGCCCCCGTCGGAACCCTTGTCGCGACAGACGGCGGCCAGGCCCCGATGCAGGTCGACACGACCTACGACGGCGCAGGACGCGCTATCAAGGCGAGCACCAAAGTTAAGAACGTCCCGTTCTCGACGATCGAAACGATCTACACCGGCGACACCGTGACGACCTCGGCCCCGACCGGCGGCCAGGCAACCGCGGTGATCACCAACGCCCTCGAACAGACGACCCAGCGCCGCGAATACGGCGGCACTCAGCCGACGGGCAGCGACTACACCACCACCAACTACACGTACCACCCGGCCGGACAGCAAGCCACGATTAGGGGCCCAGACAACTCACGATGGACTTACGCCTACGACCTGCTCGGCCGACAGGTGAGCGCGACTGACCCCGACAAGGGCACATCCACCAAGCAGTACGACACCCTCGACCGGACCGTCAGCAGCGCTGATTCCCGCCCTGGTAAAAGGCTCGTATTTGAGTACGACGTCCTTGGACGCACGACGGGCATGTGGGACGGCACCAAGACGGACGCCACGAAGCTCGCAGCTTGGACCTTCGACACACTCAAGAAGGGTCAACAGGACACTGCCACCCGCTACGAGAACGGCATCGGCCAGGCCGTCAGCAGGGCATACACCCAGCAGGTCAGCAGCTACGACCAGCTCTACCAGGTCACCGGCAGCAAATTGATCCTGCCCACCAGCGACCCGTTGGTCACCGCTGGGGTTCCGCAGACGCTGTCGTTTTCCACTGTCTACAACACGGACGGCAACGTGACTCAATCGGGCAATCCCGCTGTTGCGGGCTTGCCGTCCGAGACCGTTTCCAACACCTACAACGCCATGCGACAGCAGCTCACCGTACGCGGCACCAGCCAGTACCTTCAAGCAGCTCTATACTCCGAGCTCGGTGACATCCGCCAACTGGCCCTGGGCATGAGCGGTACTAGCCAGAAGGCTTACCTCAACTTCGACTACGAGCAAGGCACCCGCCGCCTCACTCGCTCCTACGTCACTGACACTGTCCACAGCTACATGCCACAGGAGCTGAAGTACGCCCAGGACACGGCAGGAAACGTCACCTCGATTTTCGATGCCACCACTCAGGGTGGCACCGCGAAGGCCGACTACCAGTGTTTCACCTACGACGGCTATCGCCGCCTCGTCGAGAGCTGGACGCCCAAGACCGCAAACTGTGCGACAGCTGGCCGGACCACCGCCAACCTTGACGGCGCAGCTCCATACTGGATCAGCTATAACTACAATGCCTCAGGCCAACGCAAGTCCGAAACTCAGCACACCTCTTCGGGCGACAAGAGCACTGACTACACTTACGGGACGCCGGCAAGCCAGCCTCATCCGCTGACTAAGACCACCGGCGCGAAGCCCGCCACATATGGCTACGACACTGCAGGCAACACCACTAGTCGCCCTGGCACACAAGCTCAGCAGACTCTGACCTGGAACACAGAAGGCAAACTCGCCGCTACAGCGGAACCCACGTCAGGCAGCAAGCCGGCACTTGGTACCGCTTACCTGTACGACGCCGGCGGGGAACTGCTCATCAAACGCCCCACAACGGCAGACGGTGACACAGTTCTCTATCTCGGAGCCACAGAGGTCCGCCTGGCAACCGCAGGGGCCACCAGAACTCTGTCTGGAACGCGTTACTACACCGCAGCAGGTCAGACGATCGCCGTACGAACTGCCACAGCAGGGGCGACCGGAACGAAACTGAACTATTTGGCTGGCGACCATCAGGGCACCGCCAGTCTGAGCCTCGACGCCACGACCTTGGCACCCAACAAGCGCTACACCACTGCGTTCGGGGCCACTCGCGGCGATCTGCCTACGACTTGGCCAGACGACAAGAGTTTCCTGGGCAAGCCCGCAGACAAGTCGACCGGCCTCATCCACATTGGAGCTCGTGAGTACGACTCAGACATCGGCCAATTCGTCAGCGTTGACCCCGTCCTGGCCACTGATCAAGCGCAGAGCCTCAACGGCTACAGCTACGGCGGCAACAACCCTGTTACCAACGCAGACCCAACAGGCATGTGCGCTGAGCTCGACTGTCCTTCACGCCCCTGTACAAGCTGCCAGAACGAAACTCCTCTTCCCGCAGACTCCAACTGGCAGGCTGCTCCGCCACCCCTGCCGGGAAAAAGTGGAGACAAGACGTCGCGCCACAACCAAGCTCGCGACAGGGCAGTCGTCGAAATAATGAAACAAGTTCACAGGATGAAAATAAAGGGATTCCAAATCCTGCTCAACGAAAAGGTGATTGGCGCGAATAAGCGTTGCATGCGAGCCAATTCAAAGAAGGGTGCGCTAGATTGCACGTACGGCGTGCCTGATATCCTCGGATACGATCCCAATCATCAAGTCTTTTACGTGTGGGAAGTAAAGTCGGCCGGTAAAGCAAAAACCGCCGTCCCGGAAGCGGAATGGTATGTCAATCGAATGCAGGAGCGAGGGGATAAAGCTGTACTGGGTTGGACAGTAGGCGGACCGTATGTTGTAGGAAACGGTGACAAGGTGATCGGGCCAGAGCCTGGAGCAGTTATTTACGGAAGGCCGTCCAATAGAAGCTTCAAAAAGGTTTTGACGCCAAGCCCTGCTGCTGTTGTGCAGGGCTCCACGGCACAGCCGCAGCCGTCGGCCGGTCCCGGTCCCGGTCCCGGACGCTATCCTGGAACCATTGATCAGCCCGGCCTAGGTACAATTCCCCAGTCGACTGCTCACAACGGCTTCTCGCCCCTCGTGGTTCCCATGATCGTGATTGGCGGACTCGGGGTAGCCGCCGGAGCCGCTGCAGCCGGACCAGGTGCTGGGGCGGCCGTTACGGTCGGCACGGCGGCCGCGTTCTTCGACCTAGCCGCGTAGCAACCTCCTCTCTACCGATGATCAAGGGGCAGGCGTGAAGCCACTGGATGCGCTTATTCGACAATACGTAAAACCCGTCGTAAAGGGTGAAAATGCGAATATCGCGAAACGAACTGTTCGAGTCTCGGCATCCAGTGGCGATCGCGCGTTCATTGAATTCACGCAGCATTTCGTGGATCCAGATAAGACAGTCTTCGATGTGACGCTCCATATCGCACCCGTGTCCTACTGGGAATGGCTCAACCGGCAGCATGCCGACGCGGGACTTGCTCCTGACGGTAGGGGGGCGCTGGCCAGTCGTGCAGTCATGCCGCCCAAGGGTGTGGCGTGGGATCCTGACCCTGAAGGGTTCTTTCCCTCGCGATGGGCATTCCTCGATGAGGGAATAGACGCCTGTGGCGAGCTTCTCGCTCAAGAGCTAGAGCGTTCTGTATTTCCTCTAGCGCGTCACCTTCTTAATAGGAGCGCACTTCTTGAGGAAATGAAAAACCCGAGCGCTCCGACAGTGCTCCGTATGAGCCCAATAATGCAGGAAATCGTCCTGATTATCGACGATTACCCAGAAGAACAGGTTTCCCAATTGTTGGTGTCAGCCGAGGAAAGCGGCACGCCTGCTTCCTTTGTTGAGTGGGCCCGTAGGCGACTTGCGCTGCGGCCATAACGGCTATGGGCCCAGGCAAAGACGGTCAGAGCGTTGCGTCGTGGCCTTAGGCTTGTCCCGTGAAACCTAGCCACTGTTACGTTTTCGGCAGGACTCTCGCGAACCCGGAGCCGACCAGCACGGCAGTGCCGTCCATTGGCAACTCCGTGCAGAACGGCGTTCCGGCCCGTCCGCCCGTTCACTGCAGCCCTGGAGCGGTTCGTCAACAATCCAGGAAACGTCCGAATATCTGGAGATTATCGCGGCACCCCCGCCATTCATTACGTAAATATGAAAACGGGGCAGCATATATCCGTGGACATGGGCTCAGGGAAGCTTTTGGCCGCCTGGAAGAATGACCGAAGCGATCAGCAGTTCTGGAGGCTCATGATGCAGGGAAGGTTGAAGTAGTGCGCAAGTTTGAGGCGCTCCTCATCCTCGCGGAGGCGGTGGCCGAAGGCAGGCTGACGGCCTATGAATTCTCCGCACTATGTCTGCCTCTTTATAAGTACTACCCCTCTCAGTACACTTCGGAGCAGCACTATGAGGCGGCGTCGGATCTGTTCGTCATCGCAGACGACTACTGGGCGGGCGAGGGAGAAGCGCCCTCCGGCACGCTGAACGAGGAACAAGTCAAGGCGGCGGCGGCCGAGATTGCCGCGAGAATGCGATCGCTGCTTGAGTGATCGGTGCTCGATCGGCTACGTGGAGGAACGCAGCCGATCACATGCCCACGGCATCAGCGAGTGCTCATGTCGTGGGCACAACCGCTTTGACGGCAACGTCAGCGGACGAGCGTTGCGGCGTGCGGCTCGTCAAGGGTTTCCTCAGGACGCCGCTCAGGATGTTCGATGGCTTGGCGTTGGAGGCGGAGCCGGACGTGGGCGTAGACGCCGATGTCGGCGTGGCCGAGGAGTTCCTTGATCACGAAGAAATCGACACCTTGAGCGTTTTCAGCGTTGCCGGCCACCTCGGCAGACAGGACTACCGGGATGCGTGCTCACAGGCTGAATACTCGTGGACGGACCGTGCCCTACAACTCCATCCAGGACCGCCGGTCGGTTTCCCCGGCGAGTGGTGTCCAGACTGGCGCGGTGGGGCCGTGCTCCTCCAGGTCCTCGAGGGTTGCCGCTCCCAGTTCGATCTGACGTGCCATCTGCGCGACGAGGGGGTGCCCGGATGCCATGGCCTGCAGGTCGTTGATCCTGCGGCGCAGGGCTTGGCGGGAGGCTCCGGTGAGGATGAACAGGAGGCGGGGGAAGCGGGGGTAGAAGCGCTGCCAGGCGAGCATGGCGGCCTGGTCGGCGACGGTGCCGCGCCGTCCGACTGGCTGTGGGGTGTAGTCGTGGAAGCGGGCGTAGGAGATCAGTTTTGCTGCCAGGCGCTCGGAGGACATGGTGCCCCGGTCGACCTCGACGAACGCCCGGTACTGCAGCCGGTCTGGCTCGATGGCGGTGTAGTGCATGACGGCGTCGGCGATGAGTTTGTCCTCGCCTCCGGTGTCGGGGAGCCGGTGACCGATCTCGGGCACCCAGTCCAGCGAGCCGTACTCGTCACCGCGGCGGCGGGCGTCGTGGAGGAATGCGAGATGGCTGCGGACGACGGTCAGCGTGTGCGCAGCTCTCAGGGAGGCCTCCGTGGGGCTTCCCAGAGCAGGGACCCGTCGCCCGCGGAACTCGGGCCAGCTACTGGTGGCCCGTACGCCGCGCAGGGTGAGGAACCAGGCACGGGTCCGGCCGACGGGGAGCTCGGCATACGAGACCAGTTGGGCTTCCCGCAGGGTGTTCAGCACGCCTGATGTGAACTGCCGCGTGCTTCCAGGGCTCAGCAGTTGCTGCATCTGCAGCGTGGTGACCAGCCTGTGCTGCGCGAGCAGTGCCATCGCACGGTGGACTGCTGTCTCCTCCGAGCTCGGCTGCGCTTTACCAGTGGGGTCACCGGATCGAGCCGTGGCCTGCGCGTCTTCAAGCGGGGTCGTCACTGGAACTGTCCCTTCCTGCTGGTGTCTTCGGCGCTTCCGGCCCCGGAGGGGGCATGGGCGAGGCCGGTTTGGACGGTGAGCCATTCACGGACGATCTGCTCCTGTCCAGCGGCCGCTGAGGTGAGCTTTTCGAGCGTTTCAGCGCGCGTGTTGTCGAGTGCCTTGCCTTGCAGGGCGTTGCGCTGGCCAGAGAGGGCGAGAGAGGCGAATACCTCGTGCAGCTCCGGCCCGCGGATGAGGAGTGGTCCGATGCGCTTGCCGCGGACGGTGAAGGAAGCCCAGTGGTGGTAGCGGTCGAGTTCGGCGGCCTCGGCGGGGTCGACCTGCTCTCCCCACTCGCCGGTGATGTGCCGGATCGCGTCGACGGCGCCGGCGGTGGTGGACAGGCACGAGGCGTTCTGCAGGAGCGCGGTGCGCACTTCGGGGCTGAGCCGGTGCAGCAGCTGCGTCATGCCGTGCATCCGGACCTTGAACTTGCGTAGCTGTTCGGTGATCTCGGCGAGGGTGGAGGATGCGGCGCCGTCGAGGGAGATCAGTTCGTCGAGGTAGAGGCGGAACGGGATCCGGTCCGCTTCTCGCATGTCGCGGCGGGAGAGCCCGGCGCGGAGCATGTCGCGCACGAGGAGGGAGACCAGGAGCCGGTCGGTGGGGCCGGTGCCGGGTGGGCAGATCCAGACCACGTGGGAGTCGTCCATGGCGCGTCGGATGTCGTAGTTGCCGACGGGGGAGCCGAGGAAGGCCTTGATGACGGGGGAAGCGGCGAGTCGGGCGAGGGGGTTGAGGACGGTCGGCAGTGCGTCTTTGGGGATTTCGGTGAACGACGTCGTCCACCAGCGCTGTGCGTCGGCCTCGAGCTGGTGGATGACCAGGGCGCGGAAGCCGGGGTCGGTCAGGAGAGGGCTGATGTGGAAGATGGTCGTCTGCTTGTCCGCCTTCTTGGATGCGACGGCTTGGGCGTTGACGGCGACGAGCGCTTCGATGGCCTTGGTGAGGATGGTGATGGCGCGTGGAGCGTTCGCATCGCCCCAGCCCAGGCTGGTGGCGAAGGCGTCCACGGTCGCCGCGACGACCTCGTGAGGGGTCTTGCCGCCGGTCAGGCTCAGCGGGTTCCAGCACCCCAGCCTGTCCTGTGGGCGGCGGATGGTCAGGTCGAACAGCCAGGCCCGGTTCATGATCTCGTCGTGGGCGAGGTAGGGGGCGACGGTGTCCCACGAGTCGCGGTGCGGGTCGACGAACGCGAGCCCGCGGCCGGCGTGCGCGGATGCGGTCGCCTGAACGAGGGCCCGCATCGTCTTGCCCCAGCCGGCTTTGCCGACCTGGACTTCGAAGAGGGTGTCCTCCTCGCGGGTGGCGATCAGACGCTGGGTGCCGTCCGGAGTGCGGTAGAAGCCCTGCGGCAGCAGCGACGAGCCCGGATGGTAGGTCGGGATGTCGGTGGCGAGAACCGGTAGCCGGGTGTGCGTCGTCGGTGGCTTCAACAGCCCGGCGAGTTCCTCGATCCGCGCCCACGAGTTCCGGGCCGGTGCGATCAGCCCGGTGTTCCACCGTTCGTCGAACCGCGGGCGCCACGGCCACCGGTCGGCCCCGAACCGCCACGGCCCGAGCGAGAACCCCAGTGACGACAGGCGGGTGCGTGCGGCGTACACGTCCAGCGCCGCCTCGATGTGCCGCAGTCGGCGCTCGGCCCGCCCCACCACGTCGGACGAGCAGCGCACCATCAGCTGCACGCGCACCAGGCCGGTGTCCTCGGCGAGCTTGCCCAGCACCTTCTCCCGGTCCACGCGCGGCGGCCGCGGCGTCATCAGCAGCCGCCGCCCTTCCCCTCCGCGCTGCTGCTGCGGCACGGTCAGCTTCGTGAGCTGCCATGACAGGGCGTCTTCCATCGTGGCGGCGTCCTGCGTCATCCACTGCGCTTCGCGGCGGGACTGGCGCCGGGCGGCCTGCCGGGCGCCGTCGACGACCTGCCAGCGCCGGGCCCGTAGCCGCCACCGTGCCGCGGGGGACAGGTCCAGGCACACCTCCGCCAGGTCGCCCAGGTCGTTGCGCAGATCGGCGACGGCGTCGATCAGCGGCTGCAGCGGGTCCGGTTCCAGCGGAACCTCCCGCAGCCGTGCACCGGGGGCGCCGTGCAGGGCGAACACCGCGCGCACCGTGTGCTTGCTCCGCTTTCTCCTCGGTGGGGGAGCAGGTTCGCTGCGCAGGCGGGCGTAGGGGGTCTGCCGCAGGAGTTGCTCCGCTGAAGCCGGGCCTTCCACCCGGTAGGTCAGGGGCTTGGAGCCGTCGGCGACCAGCCGGATGCGGACGGTGCGCGCGTTGCGCGGTGCCCACCACTTGCCGGCGGAAGCCGCGCGGATCAGCTGGGCGCCGAAACGGAGGACTTCTTCCTCACCGGTCTCAAATGTCCGTGAGGGAACGAGCTCGACATAGGTGCGGTGGCGCAGTGCCCGCGCGGACAGGTAGCGCTCCAGCACGACCCAGCCGGTGAACACGGCCGCGGCCAGGATGCCGATCCACCAGGCGTTGTCGTAGACCCAGTTCCCGGACTGCCAGCACCACTCGAGCAGGCCGAACAGTGTGTCCCACGCCAACTCCGGAGCGGACGCGAGCGTTAGCGGACGGGGTTCCATGTGGCTCCTTCGCGGGTGAGGCGGACTGTTGCGGGTCGGCCGTCGAGGTAGGTGCCGGACGGGTCGGCTCCGGCCCACACCAGGTGCACCACCGCCGTGTTGGTGCCGGGGTGGTCGGGGGCGCGGCGGGCGACGGCGGCCTGGATCCGCACCCGCGTGTACGTGGCGGTGGCGGGCTGGGTGAAGTAGCGCGGCCACTTCTGGCGGCCGACGCCGGTCACTTCGGCGCTCCACATCGCCCGGCCCAGCGTCGCGAGCCGGATGCTCAGGCCAGCGGGCAGGTCGGGCGGCACTGCTTGCTCCAGCACCTGCTGCACGAGCGGGTCAGCTGCGGGCCCCGACCCGGGCGGCGGCAGGGCACCTGCCGCCGGCGTCGCGCCAACGGAGGCGGGCTTCGACGGTGTGCTGGTGCCCGTCGCTTCGGTATCCGGCTGCGACTCGGCGGCCGCCGAAGGGAGAGGGACGGCTCGGTCCGGCGGCGGGGCACCCGGGAGTGCGATAGCGATCAGGAGGCAGCCCGAGGCTGCGAGCAGGGGCGCTGCCAGCAGCAGAGTTCTGGTTCGGATGGGCGAGCTGGTGGTCATAGGATCCTGGCTCCTCCGGCGAAGCCGGACATGGCGCTGACCGGGTCGACGCGCACGGTGGTTCCGGGCCGGGCGGCGTTGATCATTTCTCCGTTCCCGAGGGCGATTCCGACGTGGTAGATCGTGCTGTCCTGGCCGGGGGGGTAGGCGAAGAAGACGAGGTCGCCGGGCTTGAGTGCGGCGATGCCGGCGGAGGCGGGGATCCGGGCCCCGGCCGCGGCCTGCGCGGCAGCGGTGCGAGGCAGTGTCACCCCGGCCTGCGCGAACGCATACAGGGCCAGGCCCGAGCAGTCGAAGCCGACGATGAAGGTGCCGTTCTGCCCGCCGGGCGAGCAGCAGATCCCGCTCGAGGGCCCCTTGGGGCTGCCGCCGCCCCACGAGTAGGGCACGCCCTTCTGCGCGATGGCGGCTTTGAGGACGGTGGCGACGGTGCCGGTGACGCCGCTGAGGTCGACGGTTTTTGCGGCGGCTTCGTACCGGTCGATCCAGGACAGGACGTCGCCCACGTAGGCGTCGGAGTGGTTGTACTGGAAGACGGCCCTCTTCAGCTGGGCCCGGTCGGCGAGGTTGCGCCCGTTTCCGCACAGGTAGAGGGCGGCGGACAGGGCGGCGTCGTCTGCGTTGTGCGGGTCGACCGCCTTGTCCTTGTTGCCGTCGCGGCCGTTCGCGCGGAATGTGGCGGGCAGGAACTGGAAGGGACCGACCGCCCGTTCGTAGCGGGTGTCGCCGTCCCATGCTCCTGCGTCGGTGTCGGGGAACGCGGTCACGTTGCCGCCGACGCCGGAGCCGTTCAGGACCGGGCCGAGGATGCGCGGATGGATGTCCCCGGCCGCTGTGACGGTGCGGCCGCCGGCGTGGTTCGATTCGATCCGCGCGATACCGGCGAGGACCGGCCATCGCATCCCGCGGCACTTCGGCGCCACATTGCGGATGTTCGCGGCCGCGTTCTTGTACGCGGTCAGCATCCGCTCCGGTATCCCGACCGCGGCGCCGCCGACAGCGTCGACCGGCACGCTCGCGTCGCGGGAAGCGAGCGCGCCGGCTGCGGACATCACTGTGATCACCGGGGCGCAGCACACCGCGCACGCCAGCAGCAGGACGGTGAGGCAGCCCCACTTCCGCCACGCTTTGACCGGCTTCATTCGTGGTCACCGCCCCATCGGGGTTCCTCGTCCCAACTGGTGCGCTGGGCCCGCATCAGGGCGTCGAACACCCGCCGCCGTGCATCGATCGCGGGATCCTCCTGACGCGATGCAGCACGGTCCCCGCCGCCATCGGCATTGGGGCGGTCCGCGGTCGGGGTGGCGGTGTAGATGACGGCTCCGGCGGACGCATCCCGGGCGGCGATGCGTGCCCGGGTGGCGGGGTCGTGGACCTGCCATGCGGTGGCCGCGCGCTGGGAGGCGTGATCGACGGCCTGCCCGACGGACCGTCCGGCCTGTGCCCACTGGCCGGTGTCTTGCCGGACCTGGTTCGCTGCCACCTTCAGCTGCGTCTTCGCATCCTGTGTGTACTGCGACGTCCGGTGCCCGCCGGCCTGGAGGTTGCGGGGCAGGGCGAGGGTTGCGCCGTAGCCGACACGGGCAGCGGTGGAGGCGATGCGGTAGCCGCGCAGGCGGGACGCCTTCTGGTGGATCCTCGAGCCCAGCAACGGCCGGTCGGTGTCCGGGTCGTGCAGGATCTCCCCCGTCGTCGGGTTCACCCGCACCCCGCCGCCCGGACCATCGGTACCGGTGTCTTCGCCTCCGTTGGCGATGATGCGCAGCAACTTGAGGGACTCGTCCTCCTTGGGCGGAGCCTTGCCGATCAGCGCACCGTAGGCGCCCTTCAGGGCGAGCCGGCCGCCGTGGGCGCCGAGCGCCAGCGGTGCCAGGCCGCGGCGTGCCTCCGCCATGGCCTCCCCGGCCATCCGGTTGGGATCGAGGACCGAGCCGGTTCCGTCGCCGAGGGCGGCGAGCGAGCCGAGGAGACCGTGGCGCGCGCCGAACGCCTGGTGCGCGCCGGACAGACCATGCGCGCCCAACAGCCCGGCCGCCATTCCGCCACCGGCGCCGATGCCGTGCATTGCGAGCGCCGCACCGAGTTCGGAGGTGTCGCCGGGCAGGTGGGTGCCGCCGACCTTCGCGTACCGCATCCGCATGGCCATGCGCTGACCGAAGGTCGTGATGCCGGCGAGCAGACGGCGGTGGAAGACCAGACCGACCAGGGCCAGAACATCGAGGAGCAGCAGCCGTTCGACCATCAGGTCGGGCCCGTCGGTGAGGATCACGTCCAGCGCCATGCCGAAGAACGGCAGGAACAGGCAGATCCCGAACATCGCCATCATGGAGATGCAGAACAGGGCCAGCCACTTCCACACGGTCTGCCGGTTCGGGCCGGGCAGCATGCCCCACACCAGCGCCACCACCCCGCCGGCGGCCGCGGCCGCATCCGCAGCCTGCGTCCCCAGGAGGACGATCGCGGCGGACAGCAGCATCGCGCAGATCAGCACAGCGGCGATCAGCAGCAGAAGCACCCCGCCGACCCGCTCCCAGGACGGCGTCTTGGCGTACTCGGCGCACTCCTTGCCCACCGGACCGGCGTCCTTCAGATCCTTGAGGAAGGCGGCGAACTGCTGGTCCTCCTCGCTCAGCACCGGCTCCAGAGTGTCCAGCAGCGCGTCGCCCTTGGTCAGCCCCGGCAGCGCCGCCGGACCGTCTGCATTGCGGCAATAGCGCTCGGCATGGTCGGACAGGTAACGGCACTGGTCCTCTTCACCGTCGGAGCGGCAGTAGTCCCCGGCAGCTCCGACGATCCGCTCGCACGGATCGTTCTTCTTCTCGTCGCCCTTGCCGCCTCGGTAGCCGCCGGTGATCCACTTCAGGTGGGCTTCGTAGGCCTTCTTGTCCGAGGCCTTGCCGGGGTCGAGGATGCGCCCGTACTGCAGCAGCATGTACGGCTTGACCACCAGGGCATTGGTGACCGAGTCCTGGATCGGCCGGGCGACCTGCTCGGCGGAGACGGGCTTCTTCCCCTGCTCTTCAAGGCACTTCGTCTCGTCCCGGCCGGCCATCCCGGGGCACGGCCCGGTGCTGTAGATCTTCCCGCCCCAGTCGTAGGAGTTGACCGTCTCCTGCGCGATCTCGCCCGCGGCCTGCTGCGAGGTAACCAGCGGGCCCTGCTCGGAGAGGAGGTAGTCGGGGCGGATGAACGCGCTCGCGGCGAACGCGGCGATGAGCAGGGTGAGGACGATCTCCCCGAGCCCTTTGCCGACCTTGCCCCGGACCATGAGCACCAGGCCGAAGATGAACGCCCACCCCAGCAGCAGCCCTTTGAGGCCGAGCTGGTCGACGACCGCGTGCTCATACGCGTCGGACACCTGCTGCGCCGGGTCGGCGAGCAGCTTCAGCAGCGGAAAGCGGAACGCTACGTCGATCGCCCAGCACGCCAGCCCCACCAGGATCCGCAGGACCTGGAAGAGGCCCGAGAGGACGAACGAGAGGATCTGCGACTTGAAGGAGAACACCGAACCGCCGCTGGCGGACAGCTCGTAGCCGTTGATCGGGGCGCCCTCGGAGCTGTTGACGTTCAGCGGGTCGAGGAAGCTCCCGTTCTCCCCGCTGCTGCCGGCGGCGTGCGCGACGCTTGTGTTCACCGTCAGGAACACCACCGTCAGCAGCACCGTGAACCCGGCGGAGCGCAGTGTGCCGCGATCGGGCCGCTTCACCGCCGACCCCGGCCTGCGGTGAGGGACAGCCCGATCGCACCGCTGATGGCCGCGCTGGAGAACAGCAGCAGCCACCCGCCCTGCTCAGGGACAGCGCTCTGGGCGGCGACGGGTTCGGTGTCGGCGAGCTCGCTCGTGAGGCAGTAGTGGTGCGCTGGTCCGAGAACCGCGTCGCAGCGGTCACTGACCGCGCGCGGCGCTTGCGACGCTGCCGACCCGCCTCCCTCTGAAGACTGTTGAGGGCGGGGTTGGATCCAGGCAGTGGCGATGCACAGCATCAGCAGCACTCCCGTCGCCATGCTCAGCACTGCTCGCAGGCGGGAGGTGGGGGAGGTCATGACGGACTTCCGTCCGCACCGACGGCAGTGTGCTCCAAGGCCGCGTCCGCGGCGTCCCCGGCCGGGTGGCCGGCGCCGGGGGTGGTGTAGATGGCGTTCTGGATGCGCGGCACCGGCGGGACGTGGACCTTGATCCGGCCGACCTGCATACGCGGGTCGCGCAGCAGCATCTCGCCCTCTCTTGCGGGCTGTCCGACGGGGGACAGGCCGGTGGTGACGAGCCGGACCAGGTCTTCGGCGTCGCTGTCGAGACCGAGGAACGACAGGGCCTTGCGGGCGCGGGCCTGGTCGCTGGTGCGGGCGACGATCTTGTAGGCGAGCAGGCCTGCGTCGGGACCGAGTTCGTCGAAGTCGTGCGCGGCGAGGATGCAGCCGGCGCCGTGCTTGCGCCCGTCGTGGAGGATCTCGTGGACCAGCGCGCTGCCCTCCGCGCTGGAAGTGAGCCAGTAGCACTCGTCCATCGCGACCGCGCAGAACCGGGAAGGGTCCGTGAAAGCGGCCTGCCGGGCGATCGCTGCGATCAGGTAGAGGACGGCGCGGCCGATGAGCGCTTCGAGGGGCTGCTGGCGCAGAACGTCGACGTTGGCGAACGCCTCGCGCGGCGGCAGGGTCAATCCTGTCGTGGTGACGACGACCATGTCGGCACCCAGGTCACCGTCCAACGTCACGGGCGGCAGGTCCGGGTGGAACACCATCGCTGCGAGGGGGTTGGAGGAGACGATCTGCAGAAGGTCGGCCATGGTCGCGGACGCGTCCCGCCTCGTCGCGGTACCGGCCTCGTTGCCGGCCATTGTTTGCAGCACCGCAAGGACACGGGCCATGGACGGGTCGTCGCCGGCGGCGACTTCCTCGACGGCGTGGTGGAGTACGGCTCCGGATGCGGACATCGGCCCGATGCCGAGCTGCAAGGTGAGGTAGGACTGGGCGTAGTGGGCGCCGGTCGGACCGCCGAACACGCGCAGCGGGTCGATCGACAGCTCGGCCTTGGCGGCGTCGATGACCTGGCAGCGGTTCCCGGCCGCGGATTTGGCGAAGGTGGCCCATTCGCGGATCGGGGTGCGGTCGATGACGATCGCCCGCCCGCCCCGGTCGACGACCGCGGACGTCAGAAGCTTTTCCAGCACGCTCTTGCCGGCGCCGAGGTCGCCGACGATGCCCACCGATGCGGAGGCGTTGCGCCGCGGGGCGTCGGCGATGTTCAGCAGGACCGGTCGGATCGTGCCGCAGTCGAGGTCGATGCCGACCATCAGGCCGGTCGGGTCCCCGACCGTGGTGTTCGTGAACGCGCCCGTAGCGGCCCAGTCCTCGGACAGTTGGTGCTGGGTGAACTCCCGCACCGCCGCCGGGCGCACCGCACCGGGCAGGCCCAGCGAGAACAGGGCCTCCTGCATGCCGTGTGGGCGCACCGCCCGGTAATCACCACCGGACAGCAGTCCCGCCAAGGCCCGTGCTCGCGCATCGCACGTGACCGCGTCCGGCCCCCAGACGGTGAGGACCGTCACCGACTGGACCTCCACCTCGACACTCGTACGCGACAGACGCGCATCGACTTCCGCGAGGTCGCCGGCTGCCTCGGGCAGCGAGTGCGGCATCCCGGTCGGCTGCGCCCCGTACTGCTCGGCCTGGTCCAGCAGCTCCTTCTTCTTGCGCCGTACCTGCTCCTTGGCTCGCTCCGCGGTGACCACCTGCAGGTCGACGGTGAAGTCAACCGGGAAGTCGAGGCCTTCGAGCTGGGCCAGCAGATCAGCCGAGTCCATGGCACGCGCGGCGGGCAGTTCGGCGAGCGCGAGGTGGGCCTGGTAGCCGGTACCCGTCTCGCTCTCGACCTGCAGCCACCTGCGCAGCAGCGGGGATACGCCGTCCTTGCGCCACCATGGCTGACCCTGCCGCGATGCACGCGCTTTCGCCTTCCGCCCTGCCTTCAGCGACGCGTCGTCGCCGCTGCGTGCATCGAGGGGACGGCCGCCTTCTGCGAGGCGGACCTGCCCGAGGTCGGCATACGTGGGCGAGCGCAGGACACCCCCGCGGACCCGGCCGCCGTAGAGCGTGGACTGCTCCGCGTCGGCGAGGAGCGGCTCTTCCAGACCGCGGTGGACCGCGTGCTGGACCATCCACACGATCTCGGCCGGCGACGCGGGCCGCAGTTCAAGGCCTCCGCCGAACGCGGCCTGCAGCCGTCCGGCCTGGTCCGTGTAGTCGGACACCTCCGCGGCCGATACCGGCGCCGGCGGCAGACCGAGAGCGGCGGATAGTTCCGTCCACATCGCTGCACCGGTCGCGGCGAGGTCGAACCGGCCGTGCGGTGACGAGAGCGGCAGGGCAAGCCACAGGGTGCGGCGGTGCATCTCCTGCCCGGCCAGCAGATCCAGGCCGGCCGCAGTCGTCTCCGCCCACGCGGGCAGACGCTGCCAGGGGACGCCGTCGACCATCTGATCCGCCACTTCGCCCGGATCAACCCGTGCAGCCAGCCCGAACAGCCGCGGCGCACCTGCGAGAGAACGCACCAGGCCAGTCACCCGGTTGAGCAGTTCGTCGCGGACGCGGGCAGGGACGTAGCGGCCGCCGACCGGAGTCACCCGCCAGATCGCCCACACGCCGCCCGACGTCGACCACACCAGGTGCCCGGCAATGTGTCGGAAGGGAATGCGCATCACAGGCTCCTGGTCCTCTGATCGTTCTCGGCGTCCCGCAGCAGCTGCGCCAGCCCGGTCACGGGCCGCGGCCGCACGACGGCCGCAGCGGGGGCGGGGTCGGGGGTGCGGCGGGCGGAACGCCGCCTCCGGCGGGCCGGCTTCTCCGCCGCGGTGTCGCCTGCCGCGGGGGCGGCTTCGAGGATGAACGTGCCGGACAGCAGGTGCGGGCGCCGGTCGCGGGCGGTGCGGCCGCCGATCCGGCCGGCCGGGTGCTGGGCCAGCAGCGTGAGCCAGCCGAAGAAGGCAGTGAACGGTGTCCGGCCGCCGATCTTCGCGCCGCGGACCGCCCACACGGACACCAGCCACAGCACCACCGGAACGGGACCGAGCCACGACCACCAGGCGAACGTCTTGATCAGCAGCAGCGCACCGCCGCCGAGAACGACCAGCTGCGCGGGGGTGTAGGGGCCGAACCAGATCACCCAGTCGCCCAACTTGCCCAGCACCCACGGATGCCGGCGCGCGGCGGTGTAGACCCGGGCGACCCGCGGCCGATCTGCCGGCGAGGCGTTCACAGGGCACCGCCGGCGTCCGGACCGTTCGGATCGGGCGGGATGACGACGCTGATGGCGCCGTGTCCAGTGGCGGGGTTGTTGACCTCGTCCTCGAAGATGTTGGCCAGCGAACCGCGGGAGTTGTAGATACCGAGCGCGATGACCAGGCCGATCAGCGCGCCGATCCCGGCTTTGAGACTGACCTTGCGCACGACGGTGATGACGACGATCGCGACCAGCGCGACCTGCAGGGCCTTGTCGCCCCAGGTGCCAAGGGTGTTGAGCCAGGCGTTGCCGAGGTCCGTCGCCTTCCCGGCGACCTGGAGGTCGGTGCTGTTCATCGCGCGGTCCCTCCAGCAGTCGGGGCGGGGGACGGTCCCGCGGTGTGTGTCGAACCGGCGTGGAGGCTGGTGATGTCCCAGCGGCCGGAGCGGGCGGTGACGGTGAGCTCGTAAGCAAGCGGCCAGCGGACGCCCGTGGAGTCAGTGGCCGTGACCCGGGCCCGGACTCGGCTCGTGGTGCCGTCAGCGGGCACGGGGCCGGCCGCGGTCTCGGACGTGGCGCTCACCTCGTCGACTGCGATCCGGACGTATCCGGTGGCGGGTACGGCATCGAGGCGGGTTCCGGGAGAGAGGTAGCGCTCGATGTCGCCGACGCCGGCGAGGTAGGCGCGGAAGAAGTCGGCGAGCGAGCTGGACAGCGGGCCCTCGGCGGGAAGCGTCTGCGTGAACGGCGACGGCGACGTCTTCGCGCCGGTGGGTCCGGCGATCTGGGCAGGAGCGGCGGTGACCGTGAACGCACCCGAGCCGCCCGCCCTCTCCTCGGAGCTGACCGGGACGGCGTAGTACCGCACCAGGGGCCGGGTGCCAGCGGCCCCAGGCGGGTGAGGGGACGCGCCGTCGCGGACAGCAAGCCGGACGGCGACGACAACCGACCAACGCCCCCGCTCTAGCCGGGCGCTGCGTATCGCCACTGCGTCCTGCGGCACCGCAGGAGCGGCCGTGCCCAGACGCTTCGGCAACTCGACGTCGGGCGCCAACCGGTGGACGGCCTGTGCAGTGGAACTGTCGGCCGCACCGGCGTCACTGCGCAGCCACAGGTCGCAGAACAGGACGGCCACCCCGCTCGGATCCTCCATGCGCAGATCGGCGGACGGCGGTGGCGCGGGCTGCGCAGTCGGTGTGACGGCCGCGGGCGATGCGCAGGCCACGGCCAGACCAATTGGCCCGGAGACGAGTGCTGCCCACACACCGAGCCGGGCAACGGACAGCCGGCGGTGCGCAATGCGCGTGGAAGGAAGGGCGTCAGTCTCTGGCTGTGGTCGCAACGATGCGGATGACTCTCCCGCAGGCGGGCGGCGCGAGGTTCGCAGGGACATGCTGGGGCTCCTGAGGAAGCGCGGTCGTGGGATTGCCCCAACTGAACCCGACGCACCTCACCGAATACCTCACCGAAAGTGGGGGTCCAGAATCACGGTTCCGCAACGAGGCAGGCGGTGAGTTTCCGGCACGATCGGTGAGTTCCCGTTTCCGCTCACCGGGGCAGGTCACAGGCCCCTTTCCCGGTCTGGGGCAGGTGGTGTCACATGTGTCTGCAGAGCGAACTTGCAGGAAGAAGGCTGCCTCACGGTCGCAGTCGAGAGACGTCCGGGCCCACTGGGGGGAAACTCACCGCCCGCAGGAAGGGAACTCACCGCCCCAGGCGGCCGACCTAGTGCTCTGACCGCATACCTTCGCCGGGTTGGGCGGGTGCGGGGCCATTAATGCCAGCTACCTGGCCGAGGCATCCGCATATGCTCGGCTCGTGCAGCCGCTTTCCGACCGCAGCAATCCGTTGATCACGGCGTTCCCAGCCGAGCTTGCAAGCGATGCCGAGGCAGTCCTGGCGGTGATGCCTGATTCTCGGCTCCAGCCGCATGCCTCGTTCTCGGTCACTGTCGAGGGCCAGCAGGTTTTGATCCCCGGGCGCCTCTACAACGACGAGCCGCCAACTCACAGGGTGGCGTCGCTTTCGTCGCGCCAACAACAGCTTCTGCACTGCCTGTACTCAAGGCACTGCGACGGCATGGTCAGGCAGCGCCACCTGGAGAAGGTCGTTGGTTCCACGGACCCATGGGTCGTCCCCTTCGTCGTGCAGCTGGTTGGCGAGTACGTCTTGGAGATCCTGGTCGTCATCTGCGATGAGCTCCGTGATCTCGCCACGCCCGGCACCTGCGGCCACCTCGCTTACGGGCAGTTCCTCGTGGACAACCCTGCCTTCTTCGCGCGCACTCAACGGCGGGTCGTGAGCTACTGGAGCTGCTACTACCGGAGCACCTACGCGAGTTTTCGGGGCTACCCGGGGTGCACGATTCTTGACCTCCTACGGTCCGCTGCCTCCGACAGAGCAGGACATCCCTGGCCCAACCTCGCTCCAGCCGGCGCCAGGGTGGACGGCTACTGCTAGGACCCGGCCGGGCAAGGTCGCCGGGCTGGTCAAGCGGCATCGGCGAGGGGACGTCCGCCCCAACGGATGCCCTTCTCGCTGCGGATGCGAGCGCGCTCGCGGCGCTGGGCTGCCAGCACGTCGGGGTGGCGGGCATTCGCGTTGCGCCAGCGCAGATAGGCGTGCAGGGCCCGGGTCTGCACGGTGTGGTTGCGGTGGTTGGAGTTGGCGATGGTGAACTGCCGCAGCGGCCCGAAGTGCGCCTCGATCGGGTTGGCCCAGGACGCGTATGTCGGCGTGAAGCACAGCTCGACGCGGTTCTTCTTCGCCCAGCGGCGGATCGTCTCGCCTTTGTGGGCGGACAGGTTGTCCAGGATGACGTAGATGGGGGCGCCGTCCGGTCGGGCAGCCCGGACCGATCTGAGCGCGGCCAGCGTGTTCGCAGCGCCCTTCTTCCGGCGGTTGACGCCCCAGAGCGTGTCGTCACCGACCGAATAGCAGCCATGGAAGTACCTGACGCCATGCGTGCGGTGGTAGGTCGCCGGGTGCCGCTCGGGGTGACTGGCCGGAGCCCAGCCCGCACCGCCGGTGGGGCGGATGCCGAGCGGGCCGAACTCGTCGAACGCGAAGACCCGGTCCGGGAAGCGGTCCAGGACCTCCTCGATCCGCTCCAGCTTTGCCTCGCGGTCGGGGTCCGGGGACTCCTTCCACGTCTTGGTGCGCTGGAAGGTGATGCCGCGGCGGGCGAGCAGACGGCGTAACGCCTCGCGGCCGATGCGGATGACCCGCCCATGGACTTTACGCAGGTGGGCCAGCAGTTTGCGGATGGACCAGCGAGTGAAGGGCTGACCGAGCTTGCTGGGGCGGGTGGTGGCCGTCTGGATGACGAAGTCCTCGTCGTCAGAACTGAGCAGGCGGGGACGGCCTCCCGCCCACCGAGGGTCCAGACAGGCCAGGCCGATCTCGTTGAACCGGTGGATCACCTCCCGGACGGTGCCCTCGTCGGCCTGCACCAGCTGGGCGATCACCCGGACCAGGTTCCCGCCGGCCGACGCCAGCAGCATCATCGCGCGTCGGAAGCGGACCGAACTGGTACTGCCCCGACGCACGATCTGCTGCAGCTTCTGCCCCTCCTGGTCAGTCAACCTGCGCACGCGGACGGGCTCAGCCATCACACCCCCAGCACTCGGATCGGATGTCACGCAACATCCAACCGCCCCGACCACCAACCCGGCGAACCAATGTGGTCAGAGCACTAGCAGGAACTCACCGCCCGCCGGGAGCATGCGCAGGACGAGTTCACCGCACGCGACGCTTCTGCCATCCGGCTCTCAACGTGGACTGCGCACGGGCGCGTGTCCGGCTGCGCAGTACAGCACCGTCGACACCGGCATGCTTCTGTGCGCAGCTACACAGCGCGGCTGTACGGATCACCATGCGCCATGGAAATTCTTGGCTGGTCCGTTGCGGCACCTGCGCAGTCCTTGGCTTCAGTACGGTGGAGACGGCTCCGCCATGGGCTGCTTGTCGACTCGTGCGAATGCGGTCTCGACCTCGCCGTCGCCGCGCTGCCGTGCGCGGACGAGCCGGCGAGGACGCCCTCCGGCCAGCATTCCCGCTGCGCCCGAGGCTTCCCCGACTCGTTGATGGAAGGAGCCGGCAGGGGGGCGGCCTGCTGGCCGCGCGGGTGCCCTACATGGACCTCGGCCGTGTCGTCAAAACGGACCGTGAGGTTGGGGTTGAACGGGGAGGAGGACGGGGCGGCATGGTGAGCGAAACCCACGTGCCAACGGTGCTGCGCATGAGCGACGATGCACCGATGTTGAACGTCACCGGCAGGGACGATGCCGAAAGCGCAGCTCTCTTGCTGACCACGATGCATGGGCTGCACAAGCAGCTGGGCGATTTCACCACTCAGCTCTACATCGCGTACGACTTCGGGGATGAGTCTGGGCTGGCGCCTGCCATCTTGATCGAAAAACACGCTGCGGGACCTGAACTGAGGATCCGCCACTGCTTCGGCTTCTTCGCGGAGGGCGACTCGGACGTCAGTGAGCTGCGGTTCTCGGCGGGTGTGGCCATCACCTCGGCCGGGTGCATCGTTGAAGCCATGGTGGATGTCGACCTTGAACGACCCCTGGGAGAGTTCGGCGCCGATGTCCACACCCTCTATTTTGAGCGGATTGATCAACTTTCCCTCTCGGACGCCCTAAGCCGTTTGGACGAGCAGGTCACGGCGCTCTGCACAATGGGCGATGTTCCGAATCGTCTGGGGTTCGATACGCGTTGAGCGAGGTCATCTCCTCAGCGGCACCACAGGAGACGAGCGAGTTCGTGGCGGCCGGGAGGGGTTTGAGACGGTTGCGCGGGAGTGGATCTGTGACGAGTTCTGCTTCGTCGCGTCGGCATACGGGTTCATGGAAGCGGATGCGGAGGAGCTGACCGCCGGCCCTGGTGAACGAGGGCGGGAAGGCCACCTCCGATCGAAGCCATTTGTTGAAAGCTGCGATCAGCACAGTCGCCTCGCGTCGGAGGTTCTACTCGGCAGGGCCCTGGAGCTGTGTCAGCAGGCGGTAAGCCTGTCGTTCCGAAATCCCCTCCGCGGCAGCGATGTCGGCCGCTGACGCCTGACCGTTGCTGTCAGCGAGCACTTTCTGGACTCGCGCCTTACGGGCGTCGGCTTCCCGCAACCGCGGGTTCGTCGCTCGATCGCGGGGCTTCGAGTCCTTGCTTCCATGCGGGCGGCCGCCGCCGGCACCTTCACCTGGACGCTGATCGGGCCACGCGACGATGGTGCGCCGGTACCAGTGGCCGACCCCAAAGATTTCCCTGTCGGGCTCGGGGGCATAGCCGTGGTTGATGTAAGCGCGCCATGCTTCGGGTTTGAGCTCGACGCCCAGACCGACCAGCACATTGCGGGCCTCCTCGCGGTCCAGCAGGTCGTCCGGAGACTCACCGGCAGGGAGTTCAGGGACGGGCTTGCCCTCGAGATGGGCGTCGATCTGCTCGGCATCCCAAATGAGGGTGCGAGCTCCCGGCCGGCTGATCGGCTCCGGTAGCTGCTGAACCGCTCCGCGAAGCAGAGTCTTGCGACCCTGGCGCTTGGCAATGTCTGCCGTGCTCAGAGGCGTACGGCCGGCGGGGATCATTGCTCTCCGATCTGGCGGCTGGCTGGACCAGCGTGCGGGATGAGGTGACGACGGAGCATCAAGGTAAGACGCCAACAAATGTAGCACGTTTATTGGCGGCAGGTGCCATTGCAGGGGCCGCGAGATGACGCCGCGGCCCCTGACGGGCGTGTTTCAGTTCAGGCTGGGTTGCAGTCGTTCGGCGAGCCACGATGCGGCGTTGACCGGGACCGCGTTACCGACCTGCCTGGTCAAGTCGGCGGCCGTGGTGCCTTGGAAGACGTGGGTGTCGGGGAAGCGCTGGGCTCGGACTTTGGTCCTGGGGCTGATCATCTGGACGTCGCAGTCGTCGACCGTGAGGCTCCGGCGGGGCTTGACGAGCAGGTGGTGGTTGCCCTCGGCGGTGATGGCCCCGATGGGTTCGTCTAGGGACTGCACAGTGCAGTGATTGCGCAGGGTGGCGATGAACGGCTCGCCCTGGAAGCGCTCGAGGCCGGGTGACCTTGCGGCGGGTCTCGGCACCGTAGGGGGTGAACTTCGTGCAGTTGGCCCGCCCGTCGCGGAACCGCCGCCCGGGCAGGGCGAGGTCGATGTTGTCGCGGATCGGGCGGGTGACCGGCTCGAGTGCTGCGCAGGGATCCAGTGCTCGGCCGGGGAGTCGAAGAACGCCAGCAGTTCCTCTTGATCGTCGGTGATCCTTGCCCGGTCAGGTTCGACTAACCATGACCGCCGCAGCCGGATCATGACACCTGCCTGGCATGATGCGGCACCCGCTTCACGCACTAACTCGTCAGGCCGTAGAGCAGCTAACGCATAGCTGGTCTCAGGGCAGCGCAGTGACGAGTTCTGCTGGAGGAGTGCGGAGTTGGGTGTCCTTGCTGGGCGGTGTGCCGAACATGCGGCGGTATTCACGGCTGAACTGGGAGGGGCTGTCGTAGCCAACGCTGAGGCCCACACCGGTGATGTCTGAGGGGCGGCTGGCGAGCAGGAGCCTGGCTTCTTGCAAGCGGATGCACTTTTGGAACTGGATGGGGCTCATCCCTGTGACGGTCTGAAAGTTGCGGTGAAACGCGGAAACGCTCACGCCGGCCATTTCCGCCAGGTCCTCCACGCGGAAGGCGGTGGCGTAGTTCTCCCGGATGTAACGCACGGCGCGGTTGATGTGGGCCAGCGCACTGTCGGCGAGACCGAGCTGGCGGATAGCGGCTCCCTGTTCCCCGCGCAGGAGATGCCAGAGGATTTCCCGCTTAACCATGGGAGCGAGGATCTTGCGGTCCGCGGGCTGCTCCAGCAGCCGCAGCAGGCGCACGATGGCGTCCAGCAGTGAAGGCGAAGCTGTGGAGACGGCGATGCCGGGTGATGTGGTGCGTGGGGTGGTCGGCAGGTCTCGGGGGTCGGCTTCCAGTAGGAGTTCGGCAAGGGCTGAGGGAGCGAGAGTCATGCCGAAGCCGAGGGTGGGCTGCCCGGTGTCCAGGACATGGCCGGTGACGGGGAGGTCGGCAGAGGCGATCAGGTATTCGCCGGGCCGGTACTCGTAGAGGCGTTCGCCCAGGGCGAGGCGTTTGCCGCCCTGGGCGATGACTGCGAGCACAGTCCCGGACATCCCGGCCGCCGAAGCGTTGGGGGTGAATTTGCATACCTGGATGCCGGCAATCGCCGTGCTCATGTCGGGCCGCGCATGCCGGTTAAGAAGCTCACGCATTTCGTCCAGTGCAGACATGAATCCATTCTTGCACGAACCTCCACATGTAGGCGTTGACTGGGCAGGATTAGGCAGGCATTGATCATTCCGCAAATGTCCGGTGTCCGACGAGGCCAGACCCCGTGGGCGGCTCTCGGCCCGTGGCGGAGTGAGCCGTGGGCGGGAGTATGTGGTCCGGAAGGGGGCTTGGCGACAGCTCACAGCACGAGCAGTTCAGAGGTTCTGGCCTCCGGAGACTTCGATGTCCTGGGCGGTGATCCACCGGCCTTCTTCGGAGACCAGCATGGCGATGACCATGCCGATGTCGTCGGGCTCGCCGACGCGGCCGAGGGTGAAGGTCTTCGCCAGTTCCGGGATGATCTCAGGGTTCTTACTGAACGCGTCGTCGGCGAAGCGGGTGACGGTGGCTCCCGGTGCGACCGAGTTCACGCGGATGCCGCGGGGGCCGAACTCCTTGGCCATGTAGCGGGTGAGCACCGCCACGGCGCCCTTGAGAGCCGCGTAGACGGAGTATCCCGGCGCGGTCACCTGGGGCAGCGTGGAGTTGCTGGTCAGGTTGACGATGGCGCCGCCGTCGGCGATGAGGGGCAGCAGAGTCTGGGTGAGGAAGAAGGGCCCCTTGAACAGGCCGTCCGTGAGCCGGTCGAATTCTTCCTCGCGGGTGTCCTCGATCATCGCCATGCCGGCGAATCCAGCGTTGTTGACCAGCTGGTCGAAGGATTGCCGCTGGAAAGTCTCTCGCAGCACCTCGGCAACGGCCTCCCGGAAGACGGTGAATCCCGCCGTGTTGCCGAGATCCAGGTGCAGCGCCACGGCAGTGCCGCCGTGTTGTTCGATCCGCGCAACGGTGTCCTCGGCGCCCCGTTCGTTGGAGCTGTAGGTCAGGATGACGCCAGTACCGCGCCGGGCGATCTGCAGGGCGGAGCTCTGGCCGATGCCGGAGCTCGCGCCGGTGACGACGGCTACCTTCATGTTGTGCCTCCTGGGCCTGAGGATTCGTCGGAATCCGTGGGGGAGTGTGTCCCTTCCAGGAGACCGCTGTGCCACGTCCGCGAAAAGAATGATCCTCTTCGTCTCTTGCCTAATCCTCTTAGATGGACGCGGCCAGACCGTCCTTCGCCGTGCCCCATCCGACTGGCTAGCGCGCAGGCCAGTGTGGGTTCGGCGTGCCGTCATCGTTCATGTGCGCCCGCTGCCAGATCTGATTCCAGTTGAACGGGGTCTCCGGCTCGCACGGGTGCCGCTGCTCGCACGGACATGGCACCAGCTCCCAGGCGCACCCAGGGCACAGCTCGACCCAGCCGTGCCCGGTCGAGTTGAGCACCCGCGGTCCTTCATCCGCGCAAGCCGGGCAGCCGGGCGGCTCGGCACCGTCCAGAATCGCGTTCTGCCGCCGGACGTACTCGGGCAGTCGCAGCGACGGGTGGCGAATTGGGTTTTGGTGCCAGACGCGGTCCGGGCCGTCCCACCTGCTCTGCAGCCACCATGGTCGCGGGTTTGGTACAGCCCGCCGCCCGGTCCGCTTCTCCGCCCGGCGTTGCGCGGCATACTCCTGCGCCCGCGCGAGCCACAGCACCCGCGCCTCATGCAGTTCCTCCACCGCCCGCACCAGCGCGTCCGGGTCCGCCTCCAGCCGCCGGGGGATCGCGGCGCTGAGCGTGAGGTGGTGATATGTCGCCCGGAAGCCGTACGGCGCAAAGAGGGGGAGGCAGGTCCGCAGCGCGCTGTGCCGGCGGTGGAGGGGAAGGCGGGCGTCGTGCACGTGCGCTCGGTGGGTCAGGAAGCTGGTCATGGTGTGGGCGCCAGGTCCAGTGCCCGTGCCAGGGCGGCAGTGACGGCGGCGGCGTGTGCCGGCAGGTGTTGTTCAGCCCAGGTTCCGGCAAGGCTGAGGAAGGCCTGCAAGTCCTGCTGGGCGCCGGTGACGAGCGTGCGTACCTGGTCTACCGACAGCTCGATCACCGGGCTGCCGTCCGTTGCCTGGGCGTCGAGCGTGAGCCGGACGATGCTGCCGACGCGTTCGGCCACCGACGACGGATCGTGGCCGAGGTAGGCGTAGCCGGTGCCGTCGAGCAGCTCCAGCCAGTCCCGCCAGGTCTCCAGGCCGTTGCAGCAGCCCGGCTCGACGAAGTCGGTGTCGGTGTCGGTGTCGGTGTGGTTACCCGGAGCCCTCCGGCGGCGAACGGGTCAGGCATGGTGAGCAGCCCGTGCAGGAAGGCGCCGAGCGGGTCGGTCGTACACGGCCCGTGCTCCTCCTCCGGCTCGAACTCGTTGCAGTCGGCGATCCGCATGACCGCTGTGCCGACGTCCGCCGGAGTCAGCTCCCGTCAGCATGAAGTAGCCAAATGGCTCGTGCTCGCCAACAGGCCAGAGCACGAAGTCGTCGCAGCGGAAATCTCCAGAACGGTTTGCATCACCATCACATGGGGATGATGCCGGACCCACTGCTACGCCGCCACGGGCTTTCAGCTGCGGCATCGGGCTCGGAGCGGGCCCGCTACCTGGGCAGCTTCGCGGTGCGCTCCGGGCCGGTGCCGACATGGCGCATGGCGGTCTGCTCGGTAATGCCGAATCGGCGCATCAGCAGGAGCGGGTCGGCGCATTTTGCCGCCTCATTGAGGATGCGGTCCTGGCGCAGAGCGCCCAGCTTCAGCCATATGCCGGGGCCGCGGGCGTGGACTGTCCCGCGGCCCCGGTTGTTGGCGTCACGTGGTGCGGCCGTGCCGGTCGGCGAGTGCGGTGAGGTAGGCGACGAGGGCTGCGGAGTCGGTTTCGTAGTCGCCGGTGGCGAACTCGGCATCAGGGTCCTCGGGCAGCGCTGAGGCGTTCTCGGTGTGGTAGTCGCAGCCCAGCGATCCGTGGTCGGCTATGGGGTGCTGGTTGGACACGTCGATGCCGTGGCGGGTGGTGCCCGACCAGTTGACGTATCCGCCGTCCTGGAAGGTGATGTGTGCGTAGGTGCCGTGGTCGTGCACGGGAGTGCACGCGATTCCGGCTGCCCGGAGCCGATTGAGGACCGATCGGTCGACACGCTGGTCGTCCACGATTTCGGCTATTTCGGTGACCGGGATCTGGATGACGTCCGTGCTGGCGTGACGGCGCACGACGACTCCGGTGTCCCCGTCGTACTCGGCCCACGGCTTGGGGTCGCTCCCGTTGCGCGGTTGGTGGGCAAGCGGAACGAACCGGCTGCCGTCATGGCAGACGATGCGGACGGTGCCGTCGCCTCTGGCCAGGGCAGCGACAAGGTCGGCCGTCGTGGAAACGTCAGCGGGTGAGTGGGGCTGCTGGGGTGCGGACATGGGTCGAACTCCTTTGGCAGAGGTCGTTGTTGGCGAGTGCGGCTCGCCGAGCGCACTCGATCGCTTGACTGCCAGGGGAGGGCGCCGCAGTGCCCTCCCCCCGGGCATGCAGGTCAGGCGAGGGCGTCAAGCAGTGCCGCGGCGTTCTCGGTTCGGCGCGCGCCGATCGCGCGGAGGAGCCTGCGGGTCTTGCCGCGGCGGGAGAGCTCGTAGCCGGGCCCGGTGGCGGTCATGTGGAACACCGGGCAGCCGATGCCTGCCGCCGCTGATGCGGCCTCCAGCGGGACGGTCATGGTGTCGGCGGAGGGCTCGACGAGGACCAGGCCGTCCGACAGGGCGGCGAGCAGCTGCGCGGAGTAGGCGAGGCTGTTCCTGCCGGCCGGGGTTCCGGGCCGGTAGGCGCTGACCGCGACTCCGCCCCGGTTCCGGACGGCCATCATCAGCTCGGCCTGGCTGCGGGGATGGCAGGTGTCCAGTCCGCACGGCAGCACGGCGAGGGTGGGACTGCCCGATGCGCGGGCTGCCTGCTGGACGGCGGTGTCGATCCCGTGCGAGAGCATGGACACCACCGTCCTCCCGGCAGCAACGAGTTCGCGCCCCACGTCGGCCGCGCACGCGGTGCCGACCTGGCTCGCCGCGCGTCCGCCGGTCACCGCGACAGCGTTCTCGGACAGTTGGCGCAGGTCACCGGTTCCACGCACCCACAGTCCGAGCGGGCAGTCCTCCTGGAGGGCTGCCAGCCCACCGGGCCAGTGGTCCTCTCCCGGCAGGACGAACTCGGCGGTGAGCTGCGCCGTGCGGAGCTCCGCCTCGGGCTGGTACTCGGCGATCGGACCGCTGGTGTGCTGGGCGGCGAGGCGCTGCCACGTCTCGACCGCGCCGACGGCGGCGATGCTCATGTGGACGTCGGCCGGGGCGCGGAACGTGGCCAGAGCGGTGCGAGCGGCCCGCTCGCTGATCGGGGTGCTGACAGAAGACACGGTGAACCTCCATCACGGGGGTGGGTCTGGGAGTGGTGCGCGGTGATCGGGCGGCGGGGCCAACCGCCGCCCGATCACCGGTGGTGCGCCAGGGGGTGCTGAACTGCCCCGGCGGTGCTGCTAGGCGCGGGCGAGAATCAGAGGGGTGTCGCGGCCGATCTGTTCAGCGAGGCCGCGCTCCTTGGCCAGGGCGTTCAGTACGTCGTCGAACTCGACCGGAAGGCCCTTCGTGGCCAGGTAGCGGACGCCGAATCCATGACTCCAGTGCGGATAGCTGCCGGGGCCGAACTTGGCGTCGATGGTCCAGTCCGTCTCCTCCACCAGCATCGACAGGTGATAGGAAACCGGCTCGGTGGCATCGCCGAGAAGGACGAGCATGTGCGCCTCCAAGCCGATCCGGTCTCCGCCGACAAGCGGCGACACCTTCTCCTCCCGACGCTCGATGCTCTTGACGGTGGCGACGGCTTCGAGCGTCTCGCCGTTGTGGTCGAACCGAATGGTGTGGCGCTGCTCGATGGTCTCGGGCACAGGTCCTCCTGATGTCGTGGTCCGGGTGCCGGGCGGGGGGCCAACCCCGCCCCGACTTCAATAATTCTACCACTTTTAATGCCGTCTGATGGGGTGCATTTTCCGGCGCCGACTCCGAACACGGCACCCGTGGCGGCCGGTTGTGACGGGAAGAGTGCCGGTCAGCGGCGGGCGAGCTGCGCGAGGCGTCCCATAGCTGTGGTGGTGCTCGGGGTGAAGAGCAGCCCGAGCGCCTGCATCTCGTTCAGTCCGAGGAGCTCGGCTGCCTTGCGCGGGACGTAGACGCATGCGCCGTCCGGGGCCGTGGCTTCGATGCTGCCGGTGCGCAGCGTGTAGCCGGCGAGGTGACAGGCCGCAGCCGCGACGGAGAGCGTGACTCCGTGGGGCGGTTCCTCCCCGGGCGGGACCAGAATTCCGGGGCGACTGCTCCGGCCGACGCATCCCCTCTGGTCGTGGCAGTGCGGACGGGCGGCGAGCCATTCGTAGACCTCGCCCGCCAGTACGGCCGCACCCGTCGCCGACAGCGGGCCTGCGTCGTCTCCCGGTTCCTGATCGAGGCCGGGCAGCTGCGCGGCCCCTGGGCCGCTGGCAGCGGTCGAACTGGTGCGGGTGGCTGTGCCGGTGCGGTCGGCGAGCGTGAGGGTGTGGTCGGTACAGGTGTAGAGGTGGGTGCCGGTGTGCTGGTAGCGGCCGTGGTGGCACGCGCCGCAGATGATCGGTGGGAACATGGCTCGTCACTCCCTCGGGTGCGATCCGGTGGCCGGTGCCGCGCTGTTCACGCGGCACCGGGGCGGCGGGGGGCCGGTCAGGCGGGAAGCGCGAGCCGGATACCGGCGACGGAGGCTGCGACGCTGGCGCACCTCTCGCACACCCGGCGCCGGGCGATCTTCGTCACCGCGTTCGAGCCGCAGTAGCCCCAGGAGCACTCCCACTCCTCGATCGGCGGGCAGCAACGGCCGACCGAGTACGCGTGGGTCTCGCACTGGGCGTTGCGGAGGTGGTCCGGCATGGCGTGCAGCCGGATCGGGCGCCGCTGGAGCGTCGACTCGACGGCGGTGGGGATCATCTCCCCCGTGTCGTACTGGAAGACGATGTTCAGCTCCCGGTAGCGCTCGGGGGTGGTGTAGAACGGCAGGCCGCGGTGGCTCCACACCATGGCGAGATGCCCCGCTGTGATCAGCTCCGACAGTTCGCTGTGCGAGTGGAGGTCGATGGCGTACCGCTGCTCAAGGCACCAGTTGTAGCCGTAGCGGCGCAGCATTCGCCGAGCCGTCGCGGCCGGTCCGCTCTGCGCCTCGTCCAGCGTGCGGACGGCGGCCAGCGCGGCGACCGGGTCGGTGTTCAGCAACTCGACGGCGGCCTCGGCCTCCTGCGCGGTGGCGTACTCGGTGAGGGTGTAGCCGTTCAAGCGGTCGGTGACCTGGTGGCCGGTGCCGCCGGTGGCGGTGAGGTACTGCGGCGGGGGCGGCTGCATGCGGCTGCTGCGGGACATGGGGGTCCTCCGGCTTCGCGGGGTGGGGCCTGGGAGTCCGGGGGCCAACCCGGAGGTTCCGACATAAATAATTCTAGCACTATAGGCGGTTCGATGGGGTTCGATGTTCCCCAACGGCCGTGATGACCTGGGCTTTTGGTGACGCTGGCCGGTCGGGGCGCGCTAGTCGGTGGGGTAGAGAACGACGGCGGGGACGGCCTCGTCGGGGAGGTCCCCGAAGGTGCGGCGGGCCCACTTGCCGCGCGCGAGGACTTTCGGGGTGGGGTAGGCCGTGCCGCGCAGCTGGTCGTCCAGCGCGTACATGCCTTCGACGACGTCGGCCGCGGGGGCGTACCCGCTCGTGCCGTCGGCGTCGGCGGACATGACGACGATGTAGTCCCTGGGGAATCGCGAGAGCAGATCGCAGAGTTGGCTGGCCGTGAGCGGCTCAGATTCGGGGGTCTCGGACGTGGTCATGGCCGGGTCCCCTCGGTGGTGGGCTGGGCGGCCGGCCCGCACCCATGGGGATGCGGACCGGAGGTCAACTGCGGGTGGGTCAGTGTGCGGCGGCCGTGACAGGTGTGCGGCTGCGGCGGGGGCGGCGTAGTCCTTCCGCCTCGGCGCGGTAGTGGTGGAGCCTGCGGCGGTAGAACGTCGCGGACTCGTCATGGATCTCCGCCCAGTGCGGGAGGTACCCGGCGCGGTGCGCGAGTCCTTCGCGGGCCGGTGCGAGCACGAGGGCCAGCACTGGGCTGGGCTGCGCGGCGAAGACGCCGGCGGCGTGCCACCAGGCGGCGAGCACCGCGCGGCCCTGGGCGCGGTAGCGGGCGGCCTGCTGCTCGCTGCGTCGCATGTCGGCTTCGGCGCTCGGCGTCATGGCAGCGAGCCAACGGAGCAGCGTCGGGGTCTCGCGCTTGCGGGCGACGGCGAACAGGCGCGGGAGGTCGGGGCGCGCGGCGTAGTCGGCGGCGACGGCGCGCATGAGGGTTTCGAGGGTGTGCGCGGTCTGCGGGGGCGCGTCGCGGTCGTCGGCGTCCCGGATGCCGCACGGTGTGAGCCTCCAGCCGTACTCGGCGGGCTCGTTCAGCAGGCGCACGATGCTGCCGTGGTAGGCGCGGGTCCCGCGACCGAGGCGGGGCAGGGGCTCGGCGGGGAACTCTTCCATGTCGTTGGCCGATCCCAGGCTGACGCGTACGGCGCTGAAGTCGTCCCACTGGTTGGGGTGGTGGGTGGCGGCGGCGTGCAGGGTGCCGCGTACGGCGCCGGTGCAGGTGTAGACGATGGCGCCGGTCTCGTCGGGGCCGGCGGCGGTGATGCGGACGGTTCCGGACGCGGTCGACAGGTCGAACATCGGGGTGGTCCTCCTGGACGTGTGACGTCTGGGATGCAGCTAGGGCCCGCTGTCCGGGCGCCCCGCTCTCAGGGGGCGGCCGGTTGCTGCTACGCGGCGCGGGGAGGCGGGGCCCGGACCCATGGCGCTGGGTCCGGGCCCTGTTGCTCCGGGCAGGGGTGCGGGTTAGGCGGTGAGTGCGGCGGCGGCGTGCATGGCGGGCAGGGCCAGGGCTTCAAGGTCGTGTGCGGTGTCCGCGTTGGGGATCTGCTGCGCGGCGGCGGTGACGGCCTGCATCACTCCTCCGGAGGTGATCTGTCCGCCCTGGATGAAGTGGGCCAGGATCCGGTCCTTCGTCGGCCCGGTGATGCTGAGTTTGCGGGTCACCTGCTCGATAGCGTGGGTCGGGTTGGCGACCGGCCGGCCAGCGGTCTCCTCGATCTTCCGCAGCTTGCCTTCCACGTAGTCGCGTGAGAGGAACGTGCGCACTGCGTCGGCGGTCTTGGCGGTGATCAGCTCCAGGACCTTGCTCTGCGTCGCGCCGGACCACTGGACGACACCCTGTTCCTGCTTCCCGCCGAGGTGTACCTCCCGCATGACGTCTTCCGTCATCGTGAGTCCGTTGGTGCACACCTGCACGACCGCGCGCGGGGTGATGGTGAAGGCTCCGGCCCCGACCTCGCTGTTGCGGATGACGAATCCGGCCGACACCATCGGCAGCTCGTCACCCCTCTGCCCCGTGTAGGGGGAGCGGTAGCCCTTGAGCAGTTCGCGGGCCTTGACGGCGACTTCGTCGGACTCCACCCGCACGTACATGCGGCGGTCGGTCAGATCGCATCCGGTGACTTCCGCGGCATGGCCGGACTGGCGGATGCCGTCCAGAGCGGCGAGCAGAAGATCGAAATTGTCGATCAGCCGGTAGCTGTCCGACAGCAGCGCACGGGCCACCCCCTCGCCTCCGCCGCCGTGCGCGTCGCTGCGCAGGGCGCGCACCAGGAAACGGCGCTCGGGCTCGCGCTCCAGCCACCCGTTCACGTTCAGGTCGAACAGCGAGAGGTGTTCGGCGCGCATCCGGCGCAGGTACTGGCCGGGGATCTTCAGCTTGTCGGCGATGCCGTCGTCTGCGACGTCGGTGGGGCGGTAGGTGCCATCGACGGTGACGACTCCCTCCGACTGGATGAGCGGTTCAACACCCTGGATGACCAGGTTGCCGTCCCGCACAGTCAGGCGGGAAGCGGGTGCGATGACGTCCAGCTTCCTTTCCTGCTGGGACTCCAGGATGGACGCCAGGTCTTTCAGGCTGGCGTTGCGGGCTCCGTCCACGGTGATGCGGGTCGCGGTGCGCTGGGCGATCTGATTCATGGGTCTTGTCCTCCGCGCTCTGGGTTACGTCCGGGAGGCCACCCGGACGGATCGGGGGCTGGTGCCGCGCACCGGGCGCGGCACCAGCGGGAGGGACGGTCAGTCTTCGCCGGGGATCATGATGGTGATCTCCGGAGGTCCTCGTTGTCACCGGGGCCCATGACGCACACGAGCTGCACCAGGCGGGCGGCCTGCGTCTGCCGTCGCGCGGGACCCGGTAGAGCTCGACCTCGGTTCGGCTGCTGCCGCCCCGGCGCGCGGCACTGGCACTCATGTACAGCACGTCCACAGACGGCCTTCCCGGTCCTGCGGCGTCTGGCGCGTGCTGTCCTCGTCGGTCCACGCGACGCAGTCCAGCCACGCGGCGCGCGTGACGGCGACCGGGAACATGAACCCGGCTTCGCGGGCGATGCCTTCGGGACGGGAAAGAGAGCACCGCGCGCGATGCCCTCGGCGCGGCTCTGCCGCTCTGCCACCAGAGGCCGCAGGGTGGCCGGATCGTCGCTGCCTGCGGGGGCGCTGTCCGTGCCCTCGAAGGGGACCGAACGCATGGCGCACGGGCCGACGCTCAAGTCCTCATCGATGCGGGCCAGCAGATCCTTGGTGTCGCGCTGCATGGGTGTTCCTCCAGGGGTGTGGCTGGGATGGGTCCCGGGGCCAACCCGGACCGTCTGACATGGATAATTCTAGCACTTAAAGACGCGATTCCGGAGTGATGTCAGCCCAGGACAACGCGCTGTGACCTGAGCGTCTGCGGCTGCGGGCGGTCGCGCTCCTGCCCGGCCCGGATGAGTGCCTGTTCGGCCTTCACCTGCCGGTGCATCCGCTGGGCCCACACGCGAACTTCCTCGGCGAGCTCGCACAGAGCGGCCGCGCGTCCGCTCGGGTCGCTGCGCCGCCGGTCGCTCAACCGCTGCGTCTCGGCGGTGACTTCGGTGTGGGTGTGGGCGATGACTGCGTATGCGCCGTGGCGGCGGATGATCCGGCTCCACGCACAGCGGCCGGTTTCCTGCTCCAGCACCATGAGGGAGCAGCGGGGCCAGCGTTCGTTCCCCTGGGCAGGCTCGGTGTGCAGATCAATGAGGCAGGACACCCGCCCGTCGTGCAACGGGTCGTAGCCGTAGAGGGCTTGGGGAAAGGGGATCGGCGCGCCGGAGAGTTCGGCGAGATGCGCGGCGAATCCGTCCACGCTGGGCTCGGCCTGGCGGCGGTGCAGCCGGATCAGGTGGGCGGCGACGGTCGGCAGCTGCCAGGCGCGGCGAGCCGGACGGCGCGGCGGGCATCGACCACGAACGGCGGCGCGTTCCCGGCAGCATCGGTGACCGACAGGCGCAGAACCAACAGAGCGGGGGACTGAATGCGGACATGCATGGGCGGGCCTCCGGGCGGCGAGGAGTGGGGGTCGGCCGGCCGCGCGAGTGCGGCGGGCAGGGGGAGGGTCGGGGCCGTGGGCCCGACCTGTCCGTGCTCTACTGGTCGTAGCGGCCGAGCGCGGTGGCGAGCGGCACCAGATCGGCGCGGCCCTCGCGCTCCAGCACGCGGGCGGTATTCATCTGTGCCGCGCGCTGCAAAGCGGCTCCGGTGCGCCCGGCGTTGCGGGCGTCCAGGTATCCAGGGTCAGTGCAGCAAAGAACGCGTCGGGCAGGGAGGTGAAGAACTCCTCCGGGTCGCGGTCCTGGTCCCGTGCCATGAGGGCCAACCGTTCATGGCCGGTGCGAGTGCCTCGGCCAAGTCGTCTTCCGTGATGCCGTATGCGGTCAATGTTGCGCGCTCCTGCTCCTGCTGCGGTGTGTTCTCCACGTTCGGGCCTCTCGCTCGAGGGTGTGAGCTGGGAATCCGGGGCCAACCCGGGCTAACTGACGTCAATAATTCTACCTCGAAATGGCGCGATCGGTGGAGTTCTCCGGTCCCGTGAGAGGCGTTCCGCGGGGCCGCTATGCTGGGAATTCGTCACAACTCCTTCGCGGATCCGGTCTCCGGGTTCTCGCTGGGTTGTGGTCTGGGAAAGGCCCGGTGGGTGAGGCCAACCGCGCAAGCGGTCCGCTTCGGCGGACATCCACCGGGCCGCCACACATACGCAAATGGGCGTACGCGGTGATCCGCGTACGCCCATCGTTTGCCACGCGCACCCGGAGCGATCACAGGTGGCGGGTTTGGTCCGGCCGGTTAGAACAGTGCGTCGTGGGTCGGGCACATCTTCCAGCGGACGGTGATGCAGCCGTTGTCGTCGGTGGTGGCGTACGACGCGAGTGGATTGGGGCATCCCTCGCACTGGCTGATGGTCGCCGGATGGCGGTTCGGCAGGATGGGCAGGAATCGGCGGGGGTGTCCGCCGGGCTGCGGGTGGGCTCCGGTTCAGTGGCTGCGGGGCGGTGCGCGCTGTCGGCTGGGCTGGGTGCGGACATGGCTTCGCTCCCTGGTCGGCTGCGGGGTCGGGGCGGGCGCTCCGGCGCCGGCTGGGCCCGGTGGCGGGCGGGGCCGGTGACCGGCCCCGCCGGGTGGCTGCTAGTCCTGCGGGCTGTCGCTGGTGGGCGGCGCGGTGGGCTGTTCGCGCGGCTCGACGGCCTGCCACGTCCATTCCCAACGCCCGATGGGGTACCGGCCGCTGGCGTTCGGCTTGACGATGTTCGCGGCCGTGTCTGATCCCTCGCCGAGGTACTGACCACCGGACGTGGATGACGACGGCGCGGGGCTGGCCTTCGGCGTTGGTGCCTCCGTCGATGACGTGCACGGTGTCCATGTCCCCGTAGCCGTACTCGTCGGCCATGGTCTGGGTGTCGGCGGCGAGCTGGCGCACGGTGGCGAGTGTGAAGCTGGGTGACAGGAAGCCGTTCCAGCGCGACGTGACGTCGACCATGGCGGGATAGACGTGGTCACTTGTGGCCGTGACGTCCATCGGGATTTCGAGGCCGGTCGGCAACACGGTGTTGCTGGTGATGATCGGGCTGTCGGGCAAGGTGCAGAGCGTCAGATCGTCGTCTGAGGTGACCTCCAGCACCAGCCACACGTGACCGTCACGGACGGACTTGCGCAGCATGTCCAAGAGCGCGGGTTCGGCGTCGGTCGCGTTGGGGTCGCACAGCGGGAACGCCTCTTCGGCGCACTCGTTGCCCAGCACCGATCCGGGGTGGGTACCTCTGTCCCACCCTTGGGCGAAAACGAGAGTCCAGGCGGGCGCTTTCTTCGGCGTTCCTTCGGGATATGCGCCGTTGCTCATGAGGTAACTGCCGTCATCGGTAATCCACCAGAGGGCGGGTGCCTCGGCGGCTTCGTCGTCGAAAAGGTGATGCCGGGGCGCGGCGGCGGCGTGCTCGGCGGCTTCGAGCACTGCGGACAGAAGAAGTCGGAACTGCGCCTTGGGGCTGGGTCCGGACATGCTTTCGCTCCCTCGGGTCGGGGCTGCGGGGTGTGGGCTGGGTGCCGCTCGGGGGCCAATCCCGGGGCGGTGGGTCCTCGGCCGGCGGGGGGCGCTCGGCTGCGCGGGGGCCGGGGGCCGGATGTCCGGCCCCCGCCCGGGGTGTGGCTGCTACTCCTGCGCGCTCTCCTCGGCCGCGTTCTCGACCTGGTCGGCCTGCGGCTCCTCCGGGGCCTCTGCGGGCTCCTGGTCGGCCCCCTGCGGCTCGTCCGGCACCGTGTCGGACTCGGGCTCCGCCTCGGTGCTGTCGGCCTCCTCCGGGGCCTCCTGCGGCTCCTCCTCAGGCTCTACGACCTCCGCCTCCGGCCGCGCGGTCTCCTCGGCCTGCTCCTCCTCGCTCGCCTCGTTCTCCTCGGGCTCGTCCTGGGGCTGCTCGTCGGCGGGCTCGGGCTCCTCGATGGGCTGTGTCGGCTCCTCGGCGTCGAACTCGGTCACCGGCTTGCCTTCGGCCTTGGCCACGATCGCGGCCTCGTGGTCGGACAGCTGGTATCCCTCACCCGCGAGGAACGTGAGCCACGCGCGGGCGGTCTCGTCGCGGCTCTCCCATGCGCGGTCGCTCACCTCGGCCTCGTAGGCGGCGGCGACGTAGGCGAGAAGGAGGTTGGGGCGGCGGGCCTTGCCCGTCTTCTTGATCAGTTCGGCGAACGGCTCGGCCTTCCCCTTCGGGTCGGCAGCCTTCGTGAATGCGGCAATGTCGCGGTTGCGGTTGTCGTCGGACTTGTTGGGGAACCGCCGGACGGGGTCGGCGTTGTGCAGGATCGCGTCCAGCACCAGGGCCCATGCCGCCTCCGACAGAGCCTTGCGGCACAGACCGGTGATGAACTCCTTCCGCACCGTCCGAGCGGCGCGCGCGGCCTTGTTGTTCGCGATGACCCGGGCGCGCTCCTTCTTCGCCTGGGCGTCGGCCTCGGCGGCGTCCGGCACTCCGTCAATCTTGTGCCGGTAGCGCTCGGGGTCGGTGCAGTAGAAAACCGGTTCCCCGTCGTCGTCGACGCGCGCGGCGTGACCGCCGCACGTGGCGTGGGCCTTCGCGGTGATCCGCTTGCCCAGACCGGTGCTGAGGTCGGACAGACGGCGGTCTGTGTCGTCGTACGAGCGGTGGGGGAGAACCTTCACCCCCGCCTCGGTGAGGGCCTTGGTTGCGGCCTCGCGCCTGCGCTGCGCGGCCTGCTCCTCACGAAGCTGTGAGAGCTCGTGCTGCCAGTTCCCGCGACGCTGCTTGGCGTCCTGGGAGTCGTTCTTCTTCGCGGCGTACAGCCGGTAGGCGGCGCGCGGGATGTCTTCGACCGACTGAAGGTCGGCAAGCTCCATCAGGTCGAACGCGTATCCGGTGCCCTCCTTCAGCTGCTCGGGCTTGAGTTCGGCGGCCTGCTTCGCGGCCTTCAGCGCGTCGCGGCTCATGCCCAGCACTGCGGCGGCGCGGCGGCGGCCGACTTCGTTGGTGCCGAGCAGTTCGAGCTGCGCTGCTCCGCTGATCGTGTCGCGGTCCGTCATCCGGCGGCGCTGGGTGTTCTCGACCAGTGACAGGAGAAGGGCTTCGCTGTCGGCGTCGGTGAGGTCGTCCCGCACGAATGCCGGAACCGGCCGAATCGGCTTGCCCTTCTTGGCGGCCTTCTCGGCGGCATCGACGGCGGCGAGCCAACGACGCTGACCCTTGAACACCCCGTAGCTGCCGTCGGGGAGCGGCCGGACGCTGATCGGCTCCTGAACACCGATCCGGGACACCGACGCCAACAGGGCGGCGTCCGGCTTCGCGCCTTCCTTGCGGGCGTTGCGCGGGTCGACCACGAGCGTGCGGGGGTCGAACTCGGTCAGTCGGCCAAGCTGGGCGAGCGCGGTCGGCTGCTCGGCGGCGGGCTCGCTGGCCTCGGCGGGCTGGGTCGTGGTGGTGGTCTTGCTCATGGTGTGGTTCCTCCTGGGTTGGTGGTGCTGGGAAAGGGGGCCGGACGGCGGGGCCAATTCCGCCTTCCGGCCAAAAGGCCGGCCGGGTGTCAGTGGGGGTAGTCGCACTGCTCGGGCGGGATCTGTCCACACAAGGGGTCGGGGCAGAATCCGGGCTGACACAGAACCGGGGTCTTCTCGTGGGTGCGCGGGTTGTGCGTCACGTAAGCGAACTGCTCACCATCCGCCCAGACCTCCACGCGCGCCGTACGGTGGTAACGGAGGTACGCGGACACTGCGGCCCGTCCGGCGGCGTCGGCGTCCACCGGTTCCACTCGCCTACCTCGATCTCCTTGCCGATTGGACAGCACGGCGAGCACGGCGTAAAGCGTGCGTCCGCCTCGCGGCTCCATCGTGGGGAAGTCGGGATAGAACTGCACGGCTGCTCCTCCGGTGTTGTGGTCTGGGTGGGGCCCGTTGCCGGGCGGCGGCGGCCAAACCGCCGCCCAGCACGAGTGGCT
>NZ_CP191862.1:0-40867 GCF_050952975.1 Streptomyces sp. CA-251247
GTGGTGTCGTGGACATCTGGCCCCGCATCACTGGGAACTGACGGGAGGCACGTCGTGCACTTCTTCTGGGAGCCGCAGCGTCCGACTGCTGCCGATGACGCAAAGTACCTGACGACCAACCTGCACGTCGGCGGCAAGATCGGCGAAGAGATCCGCGCAAGGGGTATCTGCTGAATAAGTCCTGGCAGGTAGTCCGGGGCCGTTCATTGCCGCGGGCGGAGTGCTCTCTGTACAGCCTGAGTCAACGAAAGCAGTGAGGGAGCTCTCGGATGTGAGTTCCACGGCGATGTCGGTGCTGTGCCCTAGCGTTGTGCCCAGCGCCCCTTCGGCATGACGAAGGGAGACACCGGGCTGCGGTCTTGCTTCCAGGCTCAGCCGCTTCCCGGGTCTCCCTTTGCCCTTTGTCGTGGGTAGCCACTATCCGACGAGACAGGGGGATCCCCATGACTGATTCAGACGGTACCCGAGAGGTACGACAACGTCTTGAACGCGCGGAGTCCACGATCCGGTGGATGTCCGTCACGATGGCCGTACTCGTGGGGGGAGCCTGCGGTCTCGCCGCAGCCCTGATCGTCCTCCTGCTGGCGGGGCCGCCGCTCGTCGCCGTCGCGTACGCCGGCGGCAGCTTCATCGCGGTGGCCGGACTCGGCCTCACCATCCAGGGGCAGCTTCACCGGGTCTGATCCGCGCAGTGAGCACTTGGGGCGGAGGGCAATGTCTTCCACCCCCAAGTCCATGCGGAGGACGTGCCAGCCCACCGTTCTTCAGATGGGCGCGACATCGTCCCGGCCAACCCGCGCCAGACTCTGGGAGACCGGGCCTGCCTTCGTCCAACTTCCTCGCCGCGGCACGGGATCCCTCCGCCAAGGCTCGATTCGTGCCACCCCGCAGCTAAGGCGGGCGGGCGGTGGCGGTAACAGTCGACGGTCCGGTTGTGGCGGCATCTGTGGGCGGTTTACATGGCGGGCGATCTGCCGCCGGCCGCTCTCGTCGTTGCGCGCGTACTTATGGCTGGCGGGGAGGGGAGGGTGCCTGGCTGGCTCCGGTTTGTTGTCCGCAGGGCGGCACTTGGGCTGGTCGCCGTACTCCCGCCGTCACGGATGACGGGCGCGTGAGGAGAGCGCACCACCGGCCGTCGCTGAGGGGGAGCAGCTGCTGCCGCGATGTGCCGGAGGCCCGTGGGGGCGCTCCGCTCAGCGCGCCACCGTTGCGTCCGGAAGTGCAGCCAATGCGGCAGCCCGCTCCCAGAGGGCAGCCGGCGGTCGCCGAACGGATGACACGCCAGCCGTCGCGGCGCAGCATCCGTTCGGCAGCCGCCGCCAGACCAGCGTCAATTCCTTACCCCCACCGTCCGCACGTGTCCGTACAGATACCCGCTGACGGGACCTCCCCGCCCGTTGGGCGGATGGGGGGCCCCGGCTTCTTCATCGCACCCAACTGGGGACTGACCTGTCTTCGGAGCGGGGCTTGCGTGCCTTACCCATCGCTCCCCCATCGTTCGGACCGGCCCCGGCCTGTCCGGGACGAGAGGACTTTCCCGAGATCCTTGGAGGAGCAAGTGAGCACTGAACAGCGCGGTCAGCAGCAGCCGCCGCAGGTACCGGCACCGCAGCAGGCCCCCGACCCGAGAGCGGATCTCACGAAGAAGGCCACCGTGGCCGCGATCGGAGGCGTCGTCTCTGGAGCCGTCCGCGCCGTCGTGGCCCACCTCCTGGCGACTGGCGAGTGATGCGGCCGGGCACGGCGTCAGCCGACGGGCCGATGAGCGTCTGCTCGCCGCCGCTCGTCAGTAACTGCACGAGCTTTTCTCACCGATCGCAGTCACAGGCCCAGCTCTTCCAGCCGCGAGCCCATCGCCCACCGCCCCAACTGCTGGCCGTCGAGAAGGTGGACGCCGCCTTGGCGCGAAGCCCAGAGCACGTCCGCGCGGCTGAAGTCGCCGCGATGGACCACGACCCGAAGCAGGTTGTCGACACCCGGGCGGCCCGCCTCGCGAAGTGGAGCGGGCCCGCTCGCGCCCTCGTCCGCCGAGGTCACCGGGCGGAATGCCACGTCCAGTTCACGACCCCGGCGATCCTTGGCGTACAGGCGCGGACGACCAGGCTCGCCCACATCGACCACCTGCCAGCCATCCCTGCGCAGCATCCGCGCGGCCGCCACGGTCAACCCCTCGTCATCAAGCCGGGACAGCTCCGCTGCGGTGTAGTGGCCGCCCCGCCGGCGAGCAGAGGTGCGGCGCCAGCGATCGAGCAGCATCACCACCCCAGCGAGCAGGACGACGCTCAGCACCAGGACGAGCACGCCGAAGCGCACGTATACCCAGCCGAGGAAGCCCACTGGCACGACGATGGCGAGCCCGAGCCCGACGAAGCCGGGAAGCACGTCACGGAGCGTCGGCCCGTACCGGCCCTGGGCCCGCAACTCCGAAACCGCGCGCTGCCGCTGCGAGCGCCGCGACCCGGGCACCGGCGGACGCCTCCACCAGAAAGGAGGAGGGGCAAGGCGTCGGAAGGCAGGTGACCGAAGCAGCATCCGCAGCGTGCCCACCAGGCTCAACTCCCCACCGTCCGCCCAGCGTGTGTCCCGTAGAGATACCCGCTCGCGCAGGCATCCCGCCAGTCAGCGCCGTCTCCAGCAACAGAACTGGCCGGAGGCAGTCGGGCAGAGGCTTGTCCGTAGCCTGTCCTCCACGACAGCGAACCGGATCAGGGAGGGTGCCCCATGGGTCAGCAGCAGCCCACCTCAGCCGTTCCGTGGGACCGCCTGGCCGCCGACCCGGTGACCGCGGCCAGGTACCACACCAAGGTGTACCGCGGAGGGGGCCCCGACGCCTGCCATTGGTGGCTCGGGGCCATCAGCGACAGCGGGCACGGCAAATTCCGCGCGGGCAGCCGCACAGCGGGCACCTCCCGCGTGGTGACAGCCCACGTTCTCGGCTGGGCGATCCACCACGGCGCGGCCGCGCTCGGGCCGAGCGCCGTCGTCCGACACGCCTGTGACGAAACCAGCTGCCAGAACCCGACCCACCTCCTCATCGGGGAGCGGCTGCAGAACATCGCGGACTTCCAGGCCCGACGCGGACTGTCCGGACACGCTCTGGGAGACGTGCGCGGAGCCGCCGGCCGCGCGGTCGCCGTGCGGGACGCCATCCTGACCGCCGAGGCAGGCGCCCAAGCAGCCGCGATCGTGGCCGCTCTCGCGGCTGGCCACCCCTCCGGGGAGCGCCAAGACACCCTCTGGTGACGCCCGAGGCCGAGCACGGCCACGCCGCCGAAAATCACTTTTGGTAACAGTCGACGCCTGCCAGCAGGCCGGTGGTCGCTCTTCCCACTGCCGTGGCTCACGGCAGTGGACCCGCTACCGCTCGCGCCGGTACGCGCACGCAGGGAGCATCACCAGGTATGGAACGCGACCTTACCCCCGACCCCATGAACCACGTTCTCCACTTCCCGCCTATCCGATCCTCAACTCTCCCAACTCACCGCCACGGCAACCCCTCTAACCACCTGTCATGATCTATCTGCACCGACCTACTTGAATCAACACACCCTTGCATTACTATCCGATGGCTCGTACCGTCGTGACCATGACCGCCACTGTGAGCCCGGGATCTGACCCGGGATACCTGATCAATCAGGTAGGCAAGGGCGGGGAGCACTACTACCTGAAGGCCATCGAGCAGGCTGGTGAACCGGCTGGGATCTGGCTTGGGAACGGTGCGAATGATCTTGGTCTGACGGGTGTTGTCGACCATGAGCTGATGAGCGACATGTACAGCAAGTTCACGCACCCGGGCCTCCACGCGGAGGTTCGGGCGTCACTGTCTGCTATCACGGCCGAGCCCGGGTCAGATGAGTACAGGGCCGAGGTAGCGGCCATCTACGACGAGGCACGCGTGGGCCGCCGGCCGATGGACTACACGAAGTCGACCGAGGAGAAGGTGGCCGCCGCGCTGGAGGAGCTGGGCCCGGATTCGACGCCCGAGCAGCGCCGCGAGGCGGAGCTGAAGGTGCGCCAGAACGCCCCGGCGGCCCGCTCGTACTACGACGTGACGTTCTCCGTGCCGAAGTCGTACAGCCTGCTGCACGCCGGATTCCAGATCGAGGCCGCGCGGCTGCGTGACGCCGGTGACCTGGAAGGCGCGGCCGCGGCCGCCGGGAAGGCGGACCAGGTCTGGGAGTCCGTCATGGAAGGCGTGCAGGCTGGGCTGGAATTCCTGCAGGACGAGGCCGGATACGCCCGCGACGGACGGCATGGCGCCAAGGATGCGGACGGGACTCCGACCGGCCGCCAGGTCGACGCGCACCGCTGGACCGTGGCCAGCTTCCGGCAGCACACGAGCCGGGACAACGACCCGCAGATGCACGTCCACAACGCCATCTGGAACCGCGTCCAGGCCACGTCCACCGACCCGGTGACCGGCGAGAGCCGTTCCAAGTGGCTCGCGATCGACGGGCAGGAGATCTACCGGCACACCAAGGCCGCCGGGCACGTTTTCGAGAAGTCCATGGACGAGGCGCTGTACCGCAAGCTGGGCGTCCGCACGGCGATGCGCCCGGACGGCATGGCCCGCGAGATCGTCGGCATCGCCGAGGAGACGCGCGACAAGTACAGCAGCCGCCGGCGAACCATCACGAAGAAGACGGCTGATCTGGCAGGCGCCTGGGAGGCCCAGAACGGTCGGCCGCCGTCCGCGCACGAGCTGGCACGCATGGCGCAGTGGGCGAACCTCAACGAGCGGAAGAACAAGACCGACGCCGTTCCGCGCGAGGAGCTGCTGGCCCGCTGGGAGGCGGACATGGTGGCCGACACCCGCGAGTCCCTGACGGGAATTCCAGCGCAGGTGGAACGCGCGAGCGTCGAACTGGAACGCGAGCGCCCGTTGGAATCGGAGCTGGAATTCGACCCGCAGAAGGTCGTCCGCGAGGCCGTCGAGAACGCCCAGGACCAGAAGAGCACGTGGCGCCGATCGGACCTCGTAGTCGAGATCACCAAGGGACTGCCCGACTGCCTGGGCGGACTGGAACGCCACCAGGTGCGCGCCCTCGTCAACGAGCTGGCCGACACCGCGCTGCACCCCGGCACGGACACGGGCGTGGTCCGGCTGACCGCCCGCGACCTCGTCCCCCTGCCGCCCGAGCTGCAGCGCAAGGACGGACTGTCCGTCTACGCCCGCCACGGCGCCCGCAAGTACGCCACGGAGGCCCACCTCGAGCGCGAAGGCCGCATCATCGCCAAGGCGACCGAGGTAGGCGCCCCCGCAGTCGGGCGCGAGGCGATCGAGCAGGCCGTGGCCGCCGGCGAACTCAACGAGGGCCAGGAGCAGGCTTTCCGCTCGATCCTATCCAGCGGCCGCCGCATGGAAGTGGTCGCCGCCCCCGCTGGAACCGGGAAGAGCCGCCTTGCGGGCGCGATCCACGACGTCTGGACGCAGGAAGTCGGCCCCGTCATCGGGCTGACCGTCAGCCAGCGAGCCGCCCGCGTGCTGTCCGACGAAGGCGTGGAGAACGCCGCGAACATCGCCAAGTTCCTGGACACCAACCGCCGTCTGGAATCGGGCGGCCGGGTGCTGGAATCGGACCGGCAGGCCCACCAGCTGCAGCCCGGCCAGCTGGTCATGGTGGACGAGGCATCCATGGCCGAGACCGGCCAGCTGGACGAGATCCGCCGGTACGCCGACCAGGCGGGAGCGAAGGTCCTGTACGTGGGTGACAACGCCCAGCTGGGCAGCGTGGGCAGCGGCGGGGTGTTCTCCCAGCTGACCGAAGGCCTGCCCAACGTGCACAAGTTGGACCAGGTGATGCGGTTCTCCCACCAGTGGGAGAAGGACGCGTCCTTGAAGCTCCGTACGGGCGATGTGGGAGTGCTCGCGGACTACGAGGCGCGTGGACGTCTGCGCAGCGGCACGGGTGAGGAGATGAAGGCCGCCGCGTACCAGTCGTGGCTTGCCGACCACGTGGGTGGACAGGACGCCGTGCTGATCGCGCCGACGACGACGCAGGCCGATGAGCTGGCCGCCCGCGCTCGCGCGGACCTCGTACGGCTGGAGCTGGTCGAAGAGGACGGCATCGAACTGCTGGACCGCGGTCTGACCGTGGGCAAGGGCGACATGATCCAGCTGCGGGACAACAACCGCCGCCTGACAAGCACCTCCGGCGACCGATTCGCCACCAACCGCGACGTGGTGAAGGTGCTCGGACTGTCGGAGGACGGCTCAGTGACCGTCGCCTACGACGACGGAGACACCCTCCAGCTCCCGCCCTCCTACGTGCAGAAGCACGTGGACCTGGCGTACGCAGGCACGATCCATTCCACCCAGGGGCGGACCGTGGGCACCGCCCACTCGTACTGGGACGGCACCGGCTCGCGGGACGCGTTCTACGTCGCCATGACCCGCGGCCGCGAGCGGAACACCGCGTACATGTCGACCGACGTCCCCGGCGCCCCCGAGGGCGAGCGCCCCGACGGAATGACCCTCTACAAGCAGACGCTGGAAAATTCCAGCGTGGAGAAGTCGGCCACCAAGACGCAGCAGGACGAGCTGGAATGGTCCACGTCGCTCGCGAAGCACACCTACGAGCTGGAAGACCTCTCGACCCGCGACGCGGAGACCCGGTTCGGGCGTGTGCTGCACGATGCGCTGGGACCCGAGCGCTACCGCGAACTGCGGGACAGCGAGGAGTACGGCTCCCTCGTCCGCCTTGGCCGCAGCGCCGAGGCCGCCGGCCACGACGCGCACGCGTTGCTACACGAGGCCACCGAGCGGGACCTGTCCGACGCCAAGCACCTTGGTGCGGTGCTGCACTGGCGACTGGAACAGGGAATCGAGACCGCCGACCGCCTCCAGGTCCACGCGGACGAGCGCCGCGTACGCGAGGCAGTCGAGGAGCAGGAGCAGACCGCCACCCAGGTCATGTCCGATGCGCAGCTGGTCGATGATGCGCAGGGCATTGCGCACGCTCTTGCGCAGCAGACGGAGCAGATGCAGCTGCAGGCCGGTGTCCTGCACGGTGCGCAGGAGCCGCAGGTGCGGGCCGCCATCGTGGAGGAGCGGCGAGCGGCTGCTGAGGAGCGGGCCGACTGGCGGAACCGGGCCGCTGGAATCGCGGGCCCGGAAGGCGAGTACGCCCGCGCGGTCGCCGAGATTGCCGAGGAGAAGCGGCTGGAACTGGGACGGCAGCTGGCCGGGGCCGAGGAGCTGCCGCATTGGGCAGAGCGCGCGTTCGGGCCCGTGCCGGAGAACGATGTGTGGCGCGAGCGCTGGATCGAGCGCGCCGGCACCGTCCTGGCCTACCGCGAGGCCCACGAGCACGAGCACGAGCGGGACGCGATCGGCCAGCGGCCGGGCCGCGGTGCGGTCGACGTCCGCCAGGACTGGGACCGGGCCTACCGCGCGCTGGGCGAGCCCGACGACCGGATGGACCTGGTCGGAGCGTCGGACGCCTCCCTGCGACGCATGGTCGAGCGCTACACCCGCGAGACCGGATGGGCACCGCCCCACGTTGCCGACCAGCTGCGCGAGGCGAGCGAGTCCCTGGCCGAGGCCGAGCGCGAGTCTCTGCAGACGTACATCCAGGCGATGGAGGCCGAGGCGGACGAGCAGCGCGAGGAGCTGCAGCAGACCGCCGAGGGGTACGAGGCCCTGACCGCCACGCTGTCCGAGGACGTCGAGAAGCTGGAACAGGTCCACGGGGCGCGTGCCGCGTGGCACGAGCACACCGAGCCCACACGCGAGCAGGCGCAGGAGGCACAGCGCCAGCTGGAACTCCGCGCACCGGAACGGCAGACCCTGGAACTGCCGGAGGACGTGCAGGCCGAGGTGGAATCGGACCTGGAACAGCAGCACGCCGACCCCGAGCAGCTGCAGCAGTCGCGCGAGCGGGCCCACGAGTCCGGCCGCACCATTACGGGCGAGGACCTGGAGGAAGCCGTGCGCACCGCCGCTCGCGCAACCGAGATCCTGAACGACCGCGAGCAGACACAGCAGATGGCGGAGGCCGAGCGGACCCGCCGGGACGAACCCCAGGTAGTCATCGAGCCCCAGATCCAGGCTCAGCAGATCCAGGGCCACGAAGTCGAGATGTAGGCACTGGCAGGCGCCTCTGACCGTCAAGCCATGCGCTGGCGCGGGCCACATGATCGAGGCCGCACTACCCCAGCAGTTGAGCCGCCTGATCTGCTGCGGCGGTCAGCTCCAGCGATAGTGCTGGCGCCAACCGAGCAGCTGCCCGTCTGACTGCTGCCAGACGACGTCGAGCCGTACTCGGCTCAACCTCGCCATCCTGAATCTCATCTTCCAGGTCATGCGCAACGTCCCGGAGTTCCTCCGCTTGTTGCTCGTTCACCCGCGGATCGTCTGCGTACTGCCGAAGAAGCACCACCAACTGGGCGAACTGCTCGACCGCCATTCCTTGCTGCACCACGTTTGTCTGTGTGATCGAATCTCCAACGTTTCCGAACTGGTGCCCTTGGCCCCCGTTCACGTTGAACTCCATCCGAGTCCCCGGCTCACGGTCCCGCACGTACGCCTCCACATCCGCACCCCGGTAGATGCAGTCTCGACCCTCCACTGTCAGAGTCAACCGAACCGGATTCTCAGTCCACGCCCTCAGCACTGTGAGCAGTCCACGCGCCTCCATGTACGCAACCGCGTGCTTTGCCACTTCGGTGTCGATGCCGTCGGCTGCGGCAGCCTTATCTGAGGCCAGGAAGGTCTCCAGGTCGCGCCTCGGATGATCGCCCATCGCGTCGACCCATCTAAGAATCGCCCCACAGACCCGGTTCCTCGTTGCGACGTCGCTCATAGTCAGACCCTAAGAGCCTCAGCAGCCTCCGAAACAACGTTCGCGCAACCTGTGATGCCTGGCAGCGTGTCAGTGGCCGGCGCTACCGTCGTGCCATGGCCAGCAGCAGCGCCCCGTGGACTGGGAACAAGCCGCGGCGCCTTCACGCCCCGCTCGACCTGGACACCCCGAAGTCGACGCCGTTGCCCGGGACGACGCCCAAGTGGCCGGGCCACGAGTACGGGTCCACCTTGGTTCCAGCGAAGGACCCGAGCACACCGGGCCTTCCAGGGAACGTGCGCAGGAGCCGGGCAGAGCTGGAATCGCTCCGAGACGATGCAGCCCGCCAGTTCCACACCGGCGCCGACGCCCAGCTGCACCGCGAGATTGACGTGCGCCGTCCAGCGGCGGCCGCCGAGGGTGTGTGGGCCGTGGCGTCCTGGCTACTCGGGGAAGTGCTCTACGCGCCGCTGAGCGGCGAGCGGTACGAATACCCGTACACGGAGCGCCAGGTAGGGCTGGAACGGACGCACGCGCGCGACTGCATCGAAGGCAACGACTGGCCCGACGTGGACGCGGACTATGCCGCCGGCGTCCGGTACACCGTGGGCTGGGCGATCTGGCCAGACGAGGAGCGCCCGGTGCCCGCCGCCTGATGAGCGCACACGATGAGGCCCGGACCATGTTGGTCCGGGCCTCTGTCGTTGGGTGGCTCAGTCGGGCAGTTCGCCCGATCTCAGCAGGTGAATGTGGGACCTCACCGCGTCCAGGTCCACCTGGAGATTCTTGTTCTCCCACGGGTCCTTGTGCTTCGTCTCCCCGTACCCGCCGCCGCATTCCTTCAGGATGAACTGCCCCTGGCGCACGGCGCCGGGCAGCCAGCGGTCCAGCCACTCAGCAACCCGCAGTGGTCCCGATTCCGGGTCGGTGAACGCCCAGTAGTGGGACGCCATCAGGCCCGTCAAGGTCTCCACCATGTCCGGGTGCCTGTACCAGCACGAGGTGGGAGCCTCCGCGTATCCGAGCATCTCCCGGTACGAACGAGGCCACCGGACGCGGAACGTCTTCTCCATCCAGTCGAGCAGGATCTCCCACGCCTGTGCCTGCTGCTGCGGATTCATGACCGCCCAGTTCCAGACCGCGAACCTTGTAGCTTCCGGCTTGTCTGCCAGTTTGCTGACCACGAGGGACAGCTCTTCCACCGTGTCCGCGAGCCGTTGCCCTTCCAGGGTGTCCAGCCGTTGGTTCGTCTCATCGAGCTTTCGGCTCAGGTCACGAGTGCGAGCCCAGACCGCTGTGATCTCCTTGGGCTGGTCGTTCATCCGGTCTTCCCCCACATGCTCTGGTCAGCGGTCGGTGCCTGCCCGGGAATGCTGCCCGGGGCCGACGCCGGCAGCTGCTGCGGGGCCTCGGGAGCCGTGGCAGGCATCTGTGGCGGAAGGACCGGGCCCGCGACCTGTACGCCCTTCTTCTTCAGCTTCGCCGCCAGCTTGGCCTGTGCCTTTGCCCGCTTGGCCAGTTCCTTGACGTCTTTGCGCTGCCACACGGGGGTGAACTGGTACCGGATCGGCGGCAGATGCCTGTAGAAGACCAGGCCCGTGCCCTCCTTCATCTGCCGGATGGCGTCCTGCGGCATGATCCGGACCCGCCGCGTCGAGATGCTGCGGCTCTGCTTGTCCTCGTCCGTGGAGGACGAGGAGGCCACTTCCTCGTCCTTCTCCCCGCACAGCTGCGATACCTCTTCGAGGTCCTGCGGGATGGACAGGCCGCCGAGGACGACGCGCACGGAGTTGTTCATGATGGTCTGGGCACCGTTGTGGCCCCACCGCTCCCGCAGCTGGGACGGGGACTGGACGCTGATGAGGAGTTGGATGTTGCGGCCGCCGGCATCCGCCGACCAGCGGTGCAGCGGAAGGGGGCAGATCACGGCCGCCTCGTCCAGGACCATCCGCAGGTACGGGTCGAGCCGCCCGCCGGGACTGGCGTCCGCCTGCAGGTACGCAGTCTCGTAGATCTCGCCCACCAGAGCGTTGAACAGGGGTGCGACGCTGCCGTATTGCTGGTCACGGCCGACCAGGTACAGGGTGCCGCGTGAGCGGAGGAAGTCGTCGATGTCGAACTTCTGCTGGCCGGGCCGGGGGGACACGATGTCCAGGACCTGCGGCAGTGACATGAACTCGAACGAGCGGATCAGGGTCAGGTACACGGAGTCCCGCGTCTTCTCCGGCGCCTGCCGGAGCTGGCCGAGGCCCATGGCCCAGCCGTCCGGCACGCGGCCTGCGTGAGCCTGCAGGATGTCCAGTGGTTCCCGCTCCGTCGAGTTGGACACCCAGCCGCGGACCGTCGTCAGGTCCCCGCCCTTGAAGGCGGCCGCCATCAGGTAGCACGAGAGCACCATGAAGCTGTGCCCCTGCCAGAAGGAGGCGTTTTCCATGCTCTCGCCGCTGGCCGAGGCCGCCAGGATGTAGCCCGCCCGCCGCAGTGCCACCACCGGGTCCTCGCAGCCCTCCACGAGATTCCAGCGCAGCGTGTTCTCCACGCCGGAGACACCCGCGTTGAAGACCAGCACCGGCCGGTTGTGCTCGCGCCGCAGCTGGTGGGTGTGCTCGTAGAGGTCACCACGAGTCGACGTCACCACGCAGGCTCCCGCTGCATCGATGATCGCGTTGCCGTACTGGGCGCTCTTTCCGGTACGCGGCGGGGCGTACATCAGCACGATGTCCTCGCAGGCGATGAACAAGGCCCGCTTGTAGAGCAGGTCTGTGCCGATGTGGAGCCCGACATCGTGCGGGTTGATCGAGCGGCCCTTGACCCCTTCCACGGACGGGCGAAGCGTGTTCGCGCGAGCACGCAGGCCCGCGTCGGACAGCCACTTCCTCAGCTCGGGGGGAATGGCGAAGCCGACCCGCGCGGAGTCCTTCCCGCTGGACGTGGGCCCGGACTTGCCCAGGTCCCACCGCTGCTTCAGCTGGTAGTAGCCGAGGCCCCCGCCGGCGGCGATGGTGAGGGCGAAGCCCGGCCAGCCACCGAGCGGGAAGTTCGAGCCCACCGCGTTGATGACGTCGAGGACCCCGCCGGGAGACGGCTCAGGCAAGCCGCCCTCGTCGGCACCGGCCGCCATCGCGACAGCAGGCAGTCCCGCCGCCGCATAGGAGGACCGGCGAGCGGCCCTGTTCTCTGCCGAACCCACGGTCAGGTCGATGGTCTGGTTGGTCGTACTCTCTTCCTTGCGTGACACGAGGTCTCTCTCCTCTGGTCGCGAAGTCCCCGGTAAGGCGGTGCAAGCGCCTGCCGGGGGCGCGTGTTTACGGGTGGGAACCGGTGACCCATCGTCACCGTACGGCCCAGGACTGACAGAGCCGATCGATATTTCCTGACCGGACCTCTCTGACGCGTGCCGCAGTGTGCCGCGCTGCCTCAGCTGTGTTTCTCGATGATCGGCCGCAGGTACTTCCGGGCCGTGCCTTCGGTGAACCCGACGTCCGCGCACAGGCGTCGAGCCAGAGCGCTGGCTGATTGCGCGCGCTCCTCGGCAGTGAGCTGCAGATAGAGGTGTTCCAGAAGGTCCACCCCGGTCAGTTCCACCGCCTCGGGTTCCGTGGCCGGTGCGGGCACCGACGCCTCAGGCTGCGGCTCCGCACTGCTTGGCGACGCGGGCTCAGCAACCGGAGCCGGGTCCTTCTGGAACCAGTCAGTGCCGTTGCTGTCGATCCGGGCCTGCACCATCTGCGGTCGCTTGCCGTTGTGAGCCGCCACCGGGCCAGCAGCGCCCGCTAGCTGTGCATGGGGGCGGAACGCGTACGGCTCCATGTGCGGCGTCGTTTCTGCAGCTGGCAACGGGTCGCGGTCCTCCGTGACGTCGTCCGGCTCGACCTCGTGCTGCGTGTCGTGATCCTGCACGTCCGCCACGACCGGCGCGGGAGTGGTTGTCCGCTCCACGGCAGGGAGTTCCGGTGGGACCTCGTCCACCCGCTTCAGCTCCACGGGCAGGGGAATCCCCGCCGCCGCGAGGCCCGCCGGCGCCGTCTGCGTGAGTGGTACGCCGTACTTGGCCAGCCGCAGCGGCATCATTGCTTCCACCGGCGCCTTTCGCCGCCAGGAACGCCCGTAACGGGCCTGCAGCCGGGCCTGGTAGATCAACCGGGCCTGCTCCATCTCCACTGCCACCTCGTAGCTGCGGACCTCCCAGAGCTTCATGCGGCGCCACAGCTTGAACGTGGGAAGGGGAGAGAGCAGCCAGCGGGTGAGGCGCACGCCCTCCATGTGCTTGTCGGCCGTGATGTCCGCGATCCGGCCCACCGCGTGCCGTGCCGCCTCCACGGATACGACGAACAGCACGGGGATCACCGCGTGCATGCCGACGCCCAGCGGATCCGGCCAAGCGGCCGCGCCGTTGAACGCGATGGTGGCCACGGTGAGCAGCCACGCGGTCTGGCGGAGCATCGGGAAGGGGATGCGCAGCCAGGTCAGCAGCAGATCGAGCGCGAGCAGCACACAGATACCCGCGTCGATGCCGATGGGGAAGACGACGGCGAAGTCGCCGAACCCCTTCTGCACGGCGAGTTCGCGCACCGCGCCGTACGAGCCAGCGAAGCCGATAGCCGCAATGACGACGGCACCAATGGTGACGAGGCCGATCAGCACCCGATGGGTGCGGGTAAGCCGCGGAACCAACTTCTCAGGGGCAGATGCAGATCCGGATGGATCAGCGGCCGTACCCTGGTCGTGACGCATGTAGGTCTCCAATCTCAGCGTCTGAGCCTCGGTGGTGTTGCCTCACCGCCGGGGCTCGCCTTTTTGCGCGTCAGCCGCCGCGGCTCGTCAGGTATTCGTCGATCGCCTTGTCGAGCAAGTCCTGCAAGTTCTCGTCGTTGGCCGCGGCGTACACGCGCAGCCGCTTGCGCACGGAAGCCCGCACGCGTCCCGAGATCAGCACTCGTTCCTCGTCCGCCGCGCCGCCGGCCGCCTGGTCCCGCTGTTCGGGCACGTGGCCTCTCCTCATGGGTGGTTCCAGTGTCTGGAGCACCTTAGATCGCCTCCCTTCTGACGCTCGATTAGGACGGTACAGCAGATCAGCTAGAAAGTCATCAATCTAGATTGTTGACAAGCTAGGTGTGGGGGAGGTTAATGGAAATGCGAGAGGACCGGGGTTGCAGCCCCGGCCCTCTCCGCCCGGAACGGCGTTGACGCGCCCTCCGAGCTGGGACACCCCTAATCCGCGAAGAGAGGGATCTCCGTGCAGAAGTCTGCCAGCCGGACCACCGGCATCTCCATCCCGGCCCCCGCGAACCCTTCCCGCCTCGTGCTGGTCGGCAAGAAGGGCCCGGCGTTCAGCGCCCAGTGCGCGGACTGCGCCGGATTCGACACCGTCGTGATCCGTCGCAACGGCCAGGCCACCACCGTCCGCTGCACGTGCCTGCTGGCGGTGGCCCGATGACCGACGCCGAGCGCGAGGAAATGTCGCGCAAGCTCGCCGAGGCCAACCGCCGCAGCAGCGGAGGTTCGGGCCGATGAGCGACACCCGCCCGCCCCTGCCGATCCGGCCGGAGCCGCACCAGCGCGACGGACGCCAGTCGCAGCAGCAGCCCGCGCGGCCGCACCCCGCCCGATAGGGCCCCGGCGGGCCGCCCCGATCGCGGGCGGCCCGCCTCTCTTTCTCGCCTTGATGGAGAGGCACACCCATGTCGCACTGCACCACCACCGTTGTGCTGGAACGGATCTCCGACAGCGACCTGCGCGCCGACAGCCGCGCCGAGTGGCTGGCCGGGGAGTACCGCGCCGGCGAGTACCCGACCGCCCACGTCCACTACGACCTGACCGGCGGCGCGTTCGTCGTGGTCGCCCCGCAGGGGGGTGCGTCCGAGTGACCATCGCCCGCGAACGCCTCATCGCGCTTGCCGCCCTCGTCATCTCCGTACTGGTGCTGGCCACCTCCGTGGAGATCGGGCGCACAGTCATCGATGCCGCCCTGTCCGCCCTGACCGCGTACGGCGTCACCGTGGTGCTGGCAGCGCTCGCCCTGTCCGTAGGGCTCCGGAAGATCTGGAAGGCCAGTAAAACCGTGCTGGCCGTCGCCGTCGTGATCGCCCTTCTTCTGTTCGGCATGGGCAAGGCCGTGGCGGAGGTGATCAGCTGATGCGCGCTCGCCAGGGCCTGCCGATGAAGGGTGGCGTGCAGCTGCCCATGTTCTCCGTCGAGGCCGAGCCGAAGCCCGCCACCACCGTGGATCCGGCAACGACCGAGGCCGATCCCCAGACGCCAATTGGCGACTCCACCACCGTGGTGGACCTCCACGGTCACCAGGACGACCCGGAGTACGCGGACGTCGTGTACGTGGGCCGCCCAATGTTCCAGGGCGGATGGAAGCTCCACGGCCACATCCTCGCGAACCCCTTCAAGGTCGGCCGCCACGGCGACGCCGCCGCGGTGGTCGAGAAGTACCGGGCTTGGCTGGCCGCACGGCCGGAGCTGGTCGCCCGCGAGCTGCCCAAGCTGCGCGGCCGGCGGCTCGGCTGCTGGTGTGCCGACAACGCCCCCTGTCACGCCCGCGTGCTCGCCGAACTCGCCGACCAAGAGGCGGACCGGTGAGCGAAGGAGAGGAGTTCAACCCCTGGAAGTGGGACCGCGACGACGCCCGGAGCGGGCAGGCCCGACTCACGATCGAGCGACACGGCCACCAGGTCTCCCTCGACCACCGGGGCGTATCGATCGACGGGCGCCGCATCGTCCACGACGACCCGTCCAAAGGCACCGACCCGCACGGGTTCGAGGTCCGTCCGGACGGAACCGTGATGTACCGCGATACCGAGGTGGCATCCATAAGCACACCGGGGCTGTCCGGACGCGGAGAAGTCACCGTCTGGGGCAAGAACGGGCCCGGCGCCCGCGAGCGCCAGCAGCAGGAGGAGGCCGACCGTCAGCGCCGCGACGCCGGATATCGAGCCCAGCAGACCCGCCAGCAGGAACTGACCCGAGAAGGACAGGAGATGACGCTGTGAGCGACCAGAGCCCCGCACCGTTCGATCCGGCGCTCTACCTGATCGAGCAGGCCCACCGCCCGCCCGTGCCCCCGACGTTCCGCCCCGCCCCGCAGCTGCCTCCGAAGCGGTCCGCCGGCCGCTGGCTGTGGGACCACTTCGGGCGCCTGGCTCCGGGCCTGGCCACCACCACGATGTCCGCGCTCGCGTGGAGCTGGGGCCAGAACATCCCGACCGGCTCCACCGCCCCGCTGTGGATCACAGGCAGCCTTGCCGCGCTCGCGGGGTGCGCAGGATGCGTCGCCGCGTCGAAGCAGCACGGCGACAACGACACTGTCCGCCTGTCCTTCGGCGGGGCCGCCGTGCTCGCGTTCGCCGGAGTGACCGCGTGGACGCCGGACTGGCAGCTGGCCAGCCTGCTGTGGGCCGGGTGCACCGCCGCGGTGTACGCCGTGTGCGCGCCCTTGTGGCGGACCGACCGTCGCGAGGCCCGCAACCAGGCGCACGAGCTGACCATGGAGGAGACCAAGGGCATCAACACCGCCAGAGTGGCCGCCATCGAGGCAAGCGCCACGGTGGCGACCGCCCAGTGGGAGTACCGCCAGGAGCAGGCCAGGGTGCAGGCAATCGTGGCGGCCGCCGAGGTCCGCCAACAGCGGAGGCTGGAGCCGGGCCAAGAGCTGGACGTGCAGGCGCTGTTAAAGGCTGCGCACGCGGAGCTGAACTGATCCTTACGGTTCAAACGGAGAGGGCTCCCCGCGTCAGCACGGGGAGCCCTCTGGGTCCTTCTCAGGTCTTAAGCCAGTAGGTGAGCCCAGTACGGACTTGAGCTCACCGCCCCGCTGACACTGACCAACCAAAACAGCAGCGTCAGGGACATGGATACCCGCAGATGCCGCCCCGCCTCCACCTGCAGGCCACCCCGGGCAAGCGTGAGGCCCCACTGACGATCGTCCTTCCTCTTAACCACCTGTTGTCCCCTTCTCCATGCATGCCAGTAAGTCCCGGTACTAACCGGGTAGCGCATGCGGCGATGAACCGATGGTGCGGGCAGCGGGGAAGACGAAGCCAGCATTCCGAACGGGCCCGCTGAAGCTCATACACCGCAGGTCAACGCCGTACGAGGGAGCCTCACGGCCGTACATACCCTTCGTTCGGTGCTGTTCGGCAAAGACCGCGAACGTTCGGCGACTGAGCCCTAAGCTTTCCTCACGCACAGTCAGGGGGCGGATCCGGATGGCCGTGGAAAAGATCGAGACTTCAGACGAAGACCTTGTTGCTGCGGCGGACGAGGCCTTGAAGTCCTTTGCTGAAGGCCTCGAACGGTTGCACATCGAATCCGGCGCCCCGTCCCTTCGGCAGATCGAGAAGCGTGAAGGCAGGCGGACGATCTCGGCAGCGGCCATCTCTGAGGCCCTCAACGGGAAACGGCTACCCTCCCTAGATTTCGTCCTTGAGCTGGTACGTCGTCTCACGGCGAATGATGATGTCGCCGGTCGCAGGTGGCATGAGAAGTGGATCAAGACGAAGAGTGCGCAGAAGAAGGCGGCCATGGCGAGGAAGCGGGTCAAGGCTGCCAGCGCTGCCACAGCTGGCGTGTTAGCCCCCGCTCCGCATCTTCTCGTCCCTCCTCCGAGCGCTGCTGCCGGCGTGGATAGCTCCGATACCGGGGAGCGACTGGATGAGGTCCGTCGCGAAGCCATGCGGTGGGCAACATCGCATGTTGCGGCTGCCGCCGTGCTGGTGGACGAGGCTATGAAGCAAGCCGACCGCATCAAGCAGGTCGCCCTGGAAGAAGCGGAGAGGACCCGCATCAGTGCAGAGGTCCGCCGGGTCAGGTCGATGGAGCTGCAGGAGTCAGCAAGGGAACTCCGAGAGGAAGCAAGCGAACTCCGAGAGGAAGCCTTGGAGCTGCGTAACCGGGCTCTGGCTGACGAACGCCTGGCCAAGCAGACACTCGCCGAGGCACGGCTCGAGGCGGGCGCCTTGGTCCGAGCGGACCAAGAGGAAGCTCTCCGACTGCTGAACCCGACGACAGACCAGCCAACCGAAGAGCCAATCCCCATCAACAGCCCAAGCTTTACTGTCCCCGACCTTTCGGACATCTCCTGGGCAGACAAGCTTCGTGCCCTCCACGCGTACCGAGCAGAGATACGCCGCGGGCTCGAAGGCACCGCCTGGGAGGACTAGGAGCGACGGACGGGGATGCTCCTGCACGGTCTCTCCGGCCGTAGTTGCCGCAGAAGTGGTGGGGGAAGCCGTGACTCAGCCCTCAGGCTCGATACGGTTCCTGCAGTGTGGGGCACCGGTCAGATCTGTCGACCAGTGTCACGCGCCCGCCGGTCAGCTTGGGGCAGATCCGGCAGGCGCGTCCGTACGGCCACTGCACACCTAGATCCAAGGAGGAACCGTGGCCGACGATAGTGGCGACGTTACCGTGATCGGCTGCCTGAAGGGTGGATCGGCAAAGACGACAACTGCCAACTACCTGGGCTTCGTTCAAGCAGTCATGAAGAAGCGCAAGAAGGTCATGGTGGTCGACGCCGACACCATCTCCCAGACCACGTTCGACTGGGCCAAGGATGCCAAGGCAAAGGGCATCGACTACCCCTTCGAGGTCGAGCGGTACCCCTTCGAAGACATCGGCGACCGCCTGGCAGAGCTCCGCGCCGCCGGCTACGCCGTCTTTGCTGACATCGGGGGCGGCAACGCCGCTCTCTTCACCGAAGCCCTGAAGGTCACCGACCGTCTACTAGTGCCGGTTGCGCCCTCCGAGTTCGACACCCGCCGCCTGGAACCTACCTTTCGGACCGCGAAGGCTGCCGCCCTCTCTCACGTGCGTCCCGAAGGTTTCGCCGCCTACGTCCTGCTGGCCAAGTGCAGCCAATCGACACGCTCCGCCCGAGACGCCCGCGAGCGGCTCACCAGCGGATCCAGCCCCTTCCCGGTGCTGGACGCCGAGGTATCCCTACTGGTCGAGTATGAGCGGGCCATCGGCAAAGTGCCGACGAACCTAGACGAATATGCGGCCGTTCTGGACGAGATGATGGCTGCGGAGGCGAGCTGATGGTTAAGCCCGTCCGGATGGGAGCGTCGAGCACAACCGAGGTTGCTGTACCCGCCCCCTCCATGGAGCCTTTCTCCACCACAGCCGAGCTCAACTCTGTCGGTCAGCTTGCCCCGGCCGAGCAGGAGAAGGTCCGTCAGGCTCGCGCCGGCCGCATACTGCGCGGACCCAACCTGGACCCGAGCCTGTCCCCGGCCGAAGCGCTCACGGTTCTGGAGAACGTCATCTCCACGGCCGCAGCGAAGCGCGACGAGACGATCCGCGCCGCTCGCAACGCAGCCGCAGCCAAGTTCGTGGACGAAGCCGGACCCGCGATGATGCAGATCCGGGATCGGGAGCTCTACCGCGTCAACCACCCGGAGCGCACATTCGAGCAGTACGCGCTGGAGGTCTGGGGATACAGCGAAAGCCACGTCTACACCCTGATGGATTCCGTCATGGTCCGCGCCGCGCTCGGTGTGGCCGGAAGCTCGGAGCAGCAGGAGGTCCCGCTCAACACTGGGCACGTCCGAGCACTGGCTCCAGCCATCCGGGCACACGGTCCCGAGGTCGCCCGGAAGATGTGGGCCGACGCGCAGGAAACTGGCAGGGTCACTGAGAAGACACTCCGGGACGCCAGGAAGCGGATCGCGGGAGAGACCTCCGAAGCTTCGGAGGTTAGTGACGTATCGTCAGGGACCTCCGAAGCTTCGGAGGTCCGTCAGGACGCAATCGCGTCACTCCGCCAGACGCTCGCTCTTCTGCAGAAGGCGTACGACAACCTTGGGGACGGCACCGGCAAGGCGGCCCGTGTCGCTGACCCAGGCGAGGCGGAGCAGCTTCTCCATGAGATCGCCCGGTACGGCGGCCGCATCGCCCACCGCGCTCGTACCTGACAACACCGAAGGGGCCCGCCGACTCACATGGCGGGCCCCTTCGGTCTTCCTCACGACAACGAGCTCGGCTTTCGCGGAGGGGGAACGGCCCGCAGGAGTTCCCATAGGGGCCGCCCGCTCGCGGCCCATTCCCCGAGCACGTTGCGGTCGACCAGGTGGAGCTTCTGTGATCGGGCCAGCGGCAGGCAGCCAGAGGTGAAGCGTCCGTTCGTCACGAGGACCACGACGTCCGCACCGTGGAGCTGGCGGGCGGTGCCGTTCAGGACGTGCAGGTCCGGGGTCCCGACAGGGGAGCCGGCGCGCCCGTTCCGGCGGTGCTTGCACTGGATGACCCAGCGGCGCCCGAAGGGGTCCGTGGCCTTCACGTCCGCCCCGTTGTCGCCTGCTCCGCCGACCTGCACGGCATCAGTGCAGCCGTCCCGCTTCATCAGATCCCGTATCGCGTGCTCGAACTCCCGGTGATGCAGAGCGTCGAGCTGGCTGATCGCGTACCGCAGGCCGCGAGACCGGACCCGCTCCCACTGCAACCGCTGGTGTCGCTGGTACAGCCAGGCGTAGAACACGGCCACGCCCAGGACGAGGGCCACCATCAGCACCCAAGGATGCTCGCTGACCCAGGTGACCACCGCGACGGCTGCCGCGATGGCTGCGACAGCAACGACGCCGTAGCCGATCGCTTGCGCTTCCAATTGCTGCTGGCGCTTGGTCTTGCGCGCCGGGCGCCGCCGCGCGGGCGGCCGCCGGCGGTTCATCGCCCGCTCCCGCTGGTCTCGAAGCGGATCGGGTACGACACGGACCGCCGCGGTGCTGGCTTCCGCTCCACCTTGGGGAAACGGATCGGGTACGTCACCGACTTCTGCGGACGAGGCTTCACCGCCCGGCCGTTGTCCGCGAACGTGATCGGATACGTTGCTGTCTTCTGAGGACGCGGAGCCTGGCCGTTCCCCGTCCCGGTGCTGATGTTGCCGTTGCCTACGCCGAGAATCGCCACCGTGGCCACGGCTAATATCGCCATCTCGTGACGTGCTCCCGGCGCCCATCGTGAGTACCCCCGGACCTTGGTCCCATCAGCCTTCACGTGCTCCCTGACCCACGGCACAGCTGTCCTCCCCCTCATGGTCTGATCCCCGAACGACCCATCAAAGCAGCGCGCACTGACAGTCGGTCAGAGGGCGATCACCCGGCGTGATGCTGGTGGGGCGGGTGCGGCAGATGCGGCGATGACGTGAGGAAAGGTGCCTCCGGCGGGCCACCCTGCTGAGGGGGTCGGGGCCGCGGATCCTGGGATGCGGGCGGTTGGGTGGTGACGGTGACGGGTTGCGGTTCTGCCCCCTCACCGCACGGCACCCGGAGGGCACCACAGCCGCCGCCGGACCGCTAGGCCGAGCCGCTTCGCGGTCGCGCAAGCGCGAGCCTGGCACCCCGACAACGCCCGCGGTAGGGCTTCGCCTGCCGCCCAACGAGGGAACGTCCAGCCCGCAGCTTCGGCTGTGGCAGGGCGAATTGGCAGGCTCCTCAAGCCGTAGAGCTTCCTATCCGCGAAGCACATAAATGCGAACAGAAGTTACCCAGGAGTTACTTGTAGTGATCAAGGCATAGCCTTGCGTAAGTTTTTCTTCTTTTCGCTTAGACGTTTGACGTGGTTCGCGCGGCTTCCCCTGTGAGGGTCGTCGATCCTCCATCGCGCGCAGCTCAGCGTGTGGTGCTGACGCGTGAGGGAGTGCAGTTGAACGGGGACGTTGTGACCCGGCAGCTTCGAGCCGAGCTGCCAGTCAGGCTCCCGGTGCCGTATGCGGCCTTCACGAGCCAGCACCGAGACGCCTACTACCGCTACGCCTTCAGCAAGCTTGCCTCGCAGAGCGACGCGCGCGAGGCGGTGAATGACTTCTTTGTGAAGTTGTTTCTTCGATGGCAGGAAGCGTTGCGTAGTGCCAACATCACAGCGTTCGCATGGAAGATGCTGCACGACCATGTAGTTGACTCCCTGCGGCGTCGCGACCGCCGGCCAGCGCCAGTCGACATGGCATTTCAGCCCCTCAGTACACCGATCTGGGCTGGGGACGACGATCCCATCGAAGCGCTGCTCATCAGGATTGATCTCTACCGTGCGCTCGATGCCCTTCCCGAGCGGCAGCGGCAGTGCTTCTGGCTTCGGCACGTCCTGGGCTACAAGGCGGTTGAAATCGCAGAGCTCACCGGAGTTAGCGCTTCCACAGTACGGACCCACATACAGCAGGCCACCAGGCAGCTAGCGAGCCTGCTTCAGCTCGACCACGGCCGGGACGTTCCGGCTCCGAGGAAGGCGTCCTGATGACGTTCGCGGATGTCTTGCAGGGACTTCAGATCGCTGTGCCCACCTATACGCAAGCGCAGCAGGAGGAAGACGAACGACAGCTCCATATGCTGATTGCCGCCGCGGTTCTGCAACGCGAAGTGGCTCACAATCTGCGGGTTCACAGCTGGCTGGTGCCGGCATCGCCAGAGTTCACCGGTCTGCTGCTCCAGGGCGCGGATCCGGGCAGGTCAGCGCAACTGCCGCAGATGGCGCGCGAAAGAGCCTCCGAAGATCTCCAGGCTCTATGCCAGCTCGTTGTGCAGCGGCCGGACATCGAACAGCTACTGCTGTCCTTCGTGGAGGTTCCAGGCGAAAGCCAGGGCGCCCTGGTCTTTGCCTGCTTGCTCCAGTTGTGCGGCTACGTGACGAACGCCCGCTTCTGGTGGCACTTCGCGGCTGGCGCTGGAAGCACAACTGCCGCCTACTGCCTGTTCCTGGACGGCCTCTTGCTGGACCGCGCGGACGAGGCAGTGCACTGCTACGAACGGCTAGGTGGCGCCGACTTCGTCCGCCACTACAACGATGGCGGCCCCCCACCAGCAGAGTTCAGTGCCAGCCTGTCTACCTGCCTTTACGAGCACATCGAGCAGGTCAGCCACGAGGACTTCGGAGTCATTGCTCTGCCAGGCCCAGGACTGCCGGCCAAGCTCGCTGAGCGACGAGCGGGTGCACGGTGAGAGCGCCACAGCCCCTAACGAAGCATGTGCACGGAAGCAGTCTGCTCGCCGGGGCTGCAGCTCTCCGTTTGCGCAAGTCTGTGGCGGACCGATGCCAGGGCTCAGACCATCCACAGCTGGCGGACCGACTTGCCATCGTGGGACTTGAGGAGAACCTCGTTCCCGCGGGCCGTCTCCTTTTCCACCAGCTCCAGCAGAGCTACCGCTCGACGGACGGTCTCGGTGATCGAGATGCCCTTGTGCTCCTTGTACCAGCGAAGCTTGGCGGCCGTCTCGGCATTGATGTTGACGCTCAGTCGAGTGACTTCAGTCGGCGGCGCCACTGTACGCGGCGTCTCAGTCGAGTTCTCAGGCATGCCAACGCTCCCAATTCGAAAATGTCAGGGCGGACCCGGACACGACAGCGCTCGGGTCCCCACATCCAGGCTGCAACCTGCGATTCCCCGAACGGATTCGCGCACACGAGTCGGTACCTGTGTCGCACAGAAGAGCGAAGCAACCCCTTTGCCTCACTCGCGCGTGATTCCCCCCAACCACTGACGACACCAGCGCCCGCGCCGGCCAGCCATCGGACTCACAGGACAAGTAAATGACCCATCAGACCATCCCCTTCGGCCGCACCGGACGGAACGCGCCCCCTTATGTTGCTCTCCTGAGGACGTGATGTCAAGTAAATCCTCACCAGATGAGGTTCAGATACACTCTGGATGTGTCATCGATGTGCATTGGATGTGTATCCAGTGTTGAAAATGATCACATGCCGTGTGATATTCTTCCCCCCAAGCCGCGCTTGGGGGGTATCTGCGTCGCACCGCCATCCCTTCGCCTGTCTGGCGGAACCTCAGAGGGGACACCACGCATGGACAACCAGATCTCGGTGTACGAGGAGCCCAAGAGGCCCCGGACTGGTGCCGTGCGGATCTGCGTCCGGACAAAGGTGGGTTACCTGACCCCCTTTCACGAGTGGCACAACATTGACGCGCCGCAACGGGCCCCCGAACTCCCCCTCTGTGTAGGAGAGTTCATCCCGACCAACGACCCTGATCCCTGTCTGAACGGTGAAGTGGTGCTGCGAGAAGAAGAGATACCTCTGCCCGACATCGCGACGTGGAAGATCGGGCCGCCTGAGCCGCTTCGTGACTGCATCCCCGGGCCCAGGGGGTGCGTTCACGCATGAACGAGAAGCCGGAGCCGCCGTCGAGGGACCAGCACTTATGGGAGGAGGACGAGCAGCCCCAGACTGGGGTGCCCTTCTACACGCTTGGCCCCCCGACCCCCTGGCCACCATTGGGCCAGGAGATACCCCTGCAGCGCGGTTCTGAGACGGAGCGCTGACGCCCGTGACCACAGAAGGTTCCGAGTTCGTCGAGGACGAACCTCCGGCTGAAGACGACCAAGGCCTGATCGTTGTCGACGAGGCGGAGCCCAGCGACGAGTTCGTAGAGCACGTACAGCCGAACTCCACGCTCGGCGACGCGGAACTCCTCGGCGCCCATGACACCGAGCGCCACATGTACGAGACCCGGCGCAAGTTGGCGATGGGCCTCTTGTGGCTAGTCGGGGCGCTGGCCAGCCTCCCCACTGTTGCCCTGATTTTCGGCCATTGGCTGCATTTCAAGAGCGACGACTACCGCGAGGTCAGCCTGGTCTTCACTCCCATCGTCGCGCTGGCCAGTGCAGCCTTCGGGTTCTTCTTCGCCAGCGATGAACGCCGCATCTGAACTGACACGCACTCAAGTTTCTCCGGGCGAGGCAGCACCCTATCCACAAGCTTGGCGGTGCAGACCGCGACCACTGCCGCAGCACCCTGCGACGCCGTGACGCGAGACGAGGCCCCGGAACGCGGCCCCGCATGACGAGACGTCAACTCCCCGACGCTCCGTATGCCGGGAAAAATCCACGACACGAGGCCAACGCGTAGTGAACGCGCCTGCAGTTGTGAAAAGATCGCTCCCATGACATATCGAGGTGGACCACTCCGCGGAGAGCGGCAGGCCCATCGGCGTGCGTCGTATGACCCGTCCACCGGGAAGCCTTGGCGCACCGGTGTAGTCCTGCTCCCCGATGAAGCCGTTAAGGCGATCACCGCAGCGGAGCAGTCAGGTCTCTCCTTCGCCGGCCTAGTGGGCCAGTTGGTCCAGCGCATGGAGGTCGACGAGGCAGGGCGCCCGGTGTGGGCCGACGAACTTCAGACCCAAGAGGAGCTGCCAAAGGCCGGATGACAACAACGTCCGGACGCGAAAAAGCCCCGGCCTAACCAGCCAGGGCACCATCCGTCCGGCGGGATCTCAGCTACCTCGCTCCCAAGCACCTGCTGAGTCCCAATCCCACATCTCGCACGTGAGGCGTCCCGGGTAACCAGCCCGGCGGCGCGGCTCACGCGTTCACATCACCTCAAGGAGGCTTTCTCATCGTAGCCGATGGCTGCGGTGACGGCACAGTGCGCCCTGCTTCCGGTGTGTCCGAACACCGGGAAACTTCGCATGTCCCGGCACCCAGATCGGATCCAGACGGTGTCGCCGTACTTCGCTTTCCGCAGGTCAACCTGACCACGTGGTATCGGGTGGCGGAGCTGGCGCACCGACGCGGCCTGCTGCCCGTTCGGAAGTTCCGCCTGGCCCAGTTCCTAAGCCGTCAATCTCTCGACCCGTTGACCGGTCATGTCGTCGGCCGATGGGGGACAGGGCAAGTTGATGGAGGGCTGGCGCTCGCAGGGCGGTACGCCGCGGTGCACGGCGTGGGCGAAGACCGTTTCTGGGATGACCTGAAGGGGCTCTACCGACACGGCCTCGCATACCAGGCCGTGAAGCCTGCGCCCGGCCGGCGAGCCGTCTATGCGCTCTGCCTGAGGACGGACACCATCCCCGGTGACCTGCCCCAGGACCTGATGCGTCAGCTGAAGGTCTGGGACTTCCCGGATGCCGAAGACCCCTATGAGGACGCCGACTACGGCCGTCTCGCCAGTCGTCCTGTCTCCATCGAGCCACTGGTGGTGCAGTGCGGCGAGCGCGAGGCGGAGCAGCTGGCCGCCTCTCCGCGATGGGAGCACCCCGCCCACTCGAAGGCCGCCCGGATCGCGGAGCAGATCCGCGAGGCAGCCAAAGCCCTTGGCGCGGCCGGTAGCCCGAACCTGCACTGCGCCGCCGTCGCAGCCCCAGACCGGGCCGCCGCGATGAGCGCCAGGGTGCACCGGCTGATGCTGGTGATGGGTAATGGCAAAGCGTCCCCTCTATACGCGAAGGGGTTCTCACAACTAGTTGGTTTTAGATCTACCGGTAGTAGGGACCTGAGGCCGGATCACATCGAACTACCAAAAACGACGCCTTCGGCGGCGCCTGGAAAGAGGTCCGGCCAGGCGTACGGGGAGGACTTCAGCGCCGTCGCCAGCAGGGTTCAGCGCCGCGTGTGGCACTCGTGGAGGGCCCAACTGGGCAGGTCACACGTGTTTTTGCCTTCCCCGACCCGAGCGGAGCAGAGGCGGTCACACACGGGCGATCCATGGTCCGACCTGCATCACACCATCACGATCGCACTGCGCCGCTCGACCGAGTCGGAGCTGGTCGAGCTACTGACGCAGAACCTGATCCGCTACGACCAATGGGGCCACGAGACTTTCCGTGCCGACGACCTGGGACGCCTGGCCGGGTGGCGGCTCTGGCGCCTCATCCGCGACCGCGACGCCGCCGGATTCGGCAGGCTCGACGCCCGTCGGCGCCAGGTAGCGCAGGCCAAGCACGTCAGCGCATGGGACGACATCGAGACCGCAGTTGCCCGTCGAGCACGGATCCTCAGGGGCGAGGCCAGTTCGCGGATGCTCGAGGAACGACCCCGCCGTGACGAGGCCAGCCGCCGTGATGCAGCGTTCGCCCGCGCCGAGGCTGAACGCCGAGAGAAGGCCGAACGCTGGAACCTAGGACGCTGGGAGCCGGAGAGCGACCGCGAAGGAAAGTCGCCCGAGGAGCGCCGGATGCCGCTGCCGCCAGGGACCACGAACGACGCGATCCACGCCGCCGCCGTAGCCAGGGCACGAGCAGAGAAGCGCGGCCGGCGCCACAGCTGACCCCCTACAGCGGAGGCGCCTGCCCGAACTGCCCGCGTGATGGTTCCGGCCCGTCTTCCTGCGTGAACTTGGCGAGCTTCCAGCCGTCTGCGGACCACGCCAGCGTGATGGTCATGGTGAACCAGCTGGTGGTCACCGGAGCTTTCGAGCCCTGACCCGTCACTCCGAAGAGCCCCGAGCACCAGACCGCCACGGTCGCCGTGTCGTCCTGGTGCGCCTGCACTGTCGTCCCGGCTGGCATCGTCCGGCTGACGAACGTGCTGCCCAGCGGCGGCCGTCCTGCGGCATCCAGGCCGATCCGTTCGTTGAACGCCGCGGTGTAGTCGGCATCGAGCGCCGCCTGCAGCTCGCCCCGCGCCGCCGGCGCCGCGATCGAATCCACGATCGCGTGCCGGGCGTCCGGGGTGAACATCGACTCACCCCCGAGAGTCGCCGCATACCGCGCGGCCGCCCCCGCCGCCCCCCGCTCATTGCGCACCGCCACGGCAGACGCGGCGCGGTCAGGGACCGCAGCAGGAGTCTGCTCTGCTCCTTTGCTACCGCCGCGGCCGGCCAGGGCGAGAGCGCCGAGCAAGACGACGACGATTCCGGCAGCGGCCATGAGGGCACGGCGAGGGCGAGATGACCGAGGCGGAGAAGACCTGGGCGGATGTAGCCGCCGCTCGATCCAGGTGTATCCGTCGCTCGCGTCCATCCGTTGCGCCCCTCCCGCATGATCTCTGGCAGGGCGAACGATAGCTGGACTATCTGTTTATCTGGGCAGGTGGGTGCCAGGCGCCGGTACTGCGTGCGACCCTCGTATTCCGTTCCATCGCCTGGGAGTTGATGTGTCCGCACGTACTGCGGCCCGCGCTTGTGTCTCTGCCGTTGCTGGTGCCGCCATGATGCTGATCACAGCATCGAGCGCCCTCGCCGCCCCGACGCCTTCTCCCTCGCCCACAGAAGACAAGTGCGATCTGATCAAGGGGCTGGCTCGGGAGTACTGCGAAGACGGCGAAGGGGGCGGAGGCGGGGGAGGAGGGCCCGCGCTCGATGACCCCACCGACGCGCTCGACCCCCTGCAAGCTCTGGCGGACGGATTCGCCAAGGGTGCCGCATGGACAGTGGATCAGCTGTCAGCTGCGGTCAAGGTGACCGGTGACGTCGACTTCACCAACGGCAGCTTCGTGAAGACCTACGCGATCGTGTTTGCCGCGTCCGCGTTCCTGACGATCCTTCTGTGGCTGTGGGCCATCGCTAAGCGCGCCGTACGTGGCGTGCCGCTGACCCGGGCCCTGGGCGACGCGATCGGTCTGCTGTGGCTGACCGTCGTTGCATCCGCCTTCACTCCCCTGGTGCTCTACACCGTGGTGACGGCGGTCGACAGCATCACCGATGCGCTCGCCGGCGGAGAGGCCGGAGCGAAGTTCTTCGAGGCGTTCTCTGCCGCCCTCCGCAAGGAAGACAGCGGCGAGGGCAGTGGCGGACCGATCGTCCGCATCATCCTCGCGGGGGTATCGATCCTGGCCGCCGGAGTCGTGTGGCTGGAGCTGGTGGTGCGAAGCGCCCTGCTCTATGTCGGCGCTGTGCTGGGCACCGTCGTTTACGCGGGATTGGTGGACCGGGACCTGTGGGGCCGTGTCCGTCGATGGGTCGGGATGATGGTGGCCATCATTCTGGTGAAGCCGATCATCGTCATCGTGCTGATGCTCGCCTCCGCGCTCTCCGGCGGTGAGCCGAACACCAAACCGGCGGCCGCGATCATCAGTGGACTGGCCATCATCGTGATCGCCATCTTCGCCAGCGCCATGCTGTTCCGGATGATCCCGGGCATGGGCGACGACATCGTGGCCGCCCGCCGCGACAGCTACGACCCGGCCAGCAAGCAGTCGGCAGCCCTCGTCACCCGACCCGTTGCCACGATGCGGCAGGGCATCAGCACCCATGCAGAGCGAGACTCCGTCTCCCGCCCGAGCCAGAGCCAGCCAGCGAAGCAGACGTCATCGGCGGCTGGGGGCATGAGCGCCCACGCCAGCCGGCCCACGCGCTCCGATGTACCCCGCCAGGACAACCGCGGCGACAGGGCCCGTAAATAGCGCAGTTCAGGAAGTCGGCGGGTTGCCCAAGCCGATCAGCACACCGACCACGATGAGCGCGAGCAACAGGTAGAACTTTCCCTTAAGGCTCATCCGCGCCTCCCCCTCTGTCCGTGTGGCCGCGGAGACAGGAGTCCCCGGGCGCTCTCTGTCGCTTCGTCAGAACGGTACCGCCCAGGGAGTCGCCACCCGTCCGGCGCACAGCACGGAGCCTCCGGGGCTACATCACCGGAGGCTCCGTGTTCGGGGGTGTCCAGCTCAACGACGCGGCACCGAACAGGACACGAGGTATCTTCCGGGCCCGCCCGTACGATGATCACGTGACCTCCCGCCGCAACCTTGGCCCCGGCCCTCAGGCCGCGCAGAGCATCCGCGCCTCCCAGGCTGACCTTCTCGACTCCCTGCCCGGGGTGAACCTCCCCGACCTGGAAGAGATGCGCGCTCGCGGAGTGCTCGGGATGCGTGAGGCGACGCCCCCGAGCTCACGGCGGAGCCTGGGCGCCGGCGGCCGCGTTAATGAGGAACCGCTGCCTGACTGGTAACAGTCTGGACGAAGTCCAGCGGCCCAGCTTGCGTCAACGCGCTGGAGGGCCTCCATTCTGGTCAGAACCCAGCATCAGGTACACCGGGGTCACTACTCCGGCGGCGACGAGCAGGGCGACCCCGACGTCAGGGTGCGTGTACGCGATGTATGCCGTGACGGCCCCGACTAGGAGAAGGACGAGAACCCGCAGATCGAGGGGACCGGTCACCGGGTCACCGCCGAGCTGATCGAGGGGGTCATGATGACACCTTCCGCCGCGAGCTTCCGGGCACGCTGCCGGACCTTGCTCAGGCGCCGCTCGACCGACTTCCGCGTGGTCCCGAGCTGCTTCGCGATCTCCTCCTGGGTGGCTCCGGTGGTGAGTATCGCCTTGCACACCGCCCGCTCCTCCATCGATGCCTGGGCCAGGATGGTGTCCAGAGTCTCCTGCAGAACGGTCTGTTCCTCGGGGCTGGGCACGGGGACCCGTAACCACTCCTCGCATTCGGAGTCGTACACCGAAATCGCATCAGGCCCGAGGATCTCGCGCATCCGCTGCCGGTGGCTGCCAGCCCACTGGCGGTAAGCGTCCCGGTAGAAGTACAGGGCGAGGTGCAGGAAGAAGCTGTTCAGGCTCCGTCCGCCTTCAGGCTTCCACTCTTGCAAGGAGTCGGCCAGGAAGACGGGGACGGCCCGGCCCAAGCAGTCGATGGCGATGTCCTGCCGTATATCGTCCCGGCGCATCATCTCCTCGACCTCGGTGTATGGCGCGGGGAAGTAGATCTTGCGCTCACGGCACCGCTCGATGATTGTCCCGTCCCGCATCCAGGCGCGCAGCACCTTCCACCCGTACATCCAAAGACGATCCTTGAACATGTCGAAGCGGGGGCCCTCGAACCCATCCATCTGCAGTTGCTCGTACAACACCCGGTCTGCGGCCCGCTGTGCGGCGGCCCGTTCTTCTGCGGGGAGGCGCGGCGAGGTAGCGAACGCGGGCGCGGTGAGCGCGGAGGTGGCTATGGAGGACACAGGCAAAATCCCATCTCGTACTGTGAGGTCTTAGTGCACCCCTATATGTAAGAAGGTGGGTGTCATCCCCCTCGAAGCCGAAATTAGATTTCGTAGCGCGCTACCTCGCGTCGGTGCTCCGCTCCTGAACCCCGGATCGGGCACCGATGTCCGGCGTCCGGCGTCCGCCACTGACGCACCTTCAGCACCAGCTGCTGAGGGCCCGATAGGGTCGCCTCGATGTCACAGTTATGCCGATAACCGTGACGCGGCCCCTGAGGAGCCGTGCTCGTGGTGTGGGATCCTTGGGATAGCTCTCGACCGAGACCGCTCGGCTGGTGGATCATGACCGCCGGAGAGTACGCAGCATGCCTCTTCACTGCTTCATGAGGGGCGGGGACCGACCGACAAACGCGGCGGTTCCGTAGGAGCTGACCGACAATCGCGGTCGGCTACCTGTGCTGCGGTAAGCCGCCCCGTCAGTGCGGAGATTGCTGCACTTTGATGGGGGTCGCTGTGTCGGCGCTTCTGCCGTTCCTCGCCCGAGTTCCGCTGTTGGTATGGGCTCTGCTCGCGGTCGCGCTGCTCTACCTGCTCCTGATCGTCCTGCTGTCGCTCACAGCGGTTTACGGGAAGAAGCCAGCCCGACGAAGGGCAGCGGCGGACATGGTTCGGATCCTGTGGTTCACCAGCGATAGCAGGGGTGACCAAGCCCCGGACCCCGACCCGCGTGCGTGATCGGCCGTGGGGAACATCGGTACAGCCATTCACGGTTGCGAGCATTCCGCTTAGCGATCGGACGGCCGTTGCGCCAGCCCATCTTGGATTGCACGGCGCGACGGCAGGTCGACCTGCCTGCCGCTCCTGGAACCAAGCCGCGCCCGCCGCCAGACCGATCGGGCAAACCGTGGCTATAAATTAAGTCAGGGTGCTACGTTGATGTCGATTCGGTAAGTGACTAGTTCCCTGGGGGGATCGTGGCTGGTGAAATCACGCCGTCGCAGTGGGCCGTTGAGCAGTTCGGTGATCACGCCGCGGAGGTGATACGGCATGTGGTTAAGGGTCTGGCACGTGGTCAACAAACCGCCTACGAGGTACAGGTGGCGGCCCAGAAGGCGGGGGCCGAGGACAAGCGCGCCTACGGCAGCATGTGGGCCACGCGCTACGGACAGGTCGTCAAGCAGTTCGAGCTGGCCGAACTCACCGGCTATGAGGCCCGCAAGCCCAAAGGGGCGTCGTACAGCCTGGCGGTCGTCAACGGGCGAGTGCTGATCCCCTTTCGGCATGCCGACTCGCTGAAGGAACCGATCTCCCGCGCAAAGCTGAGCACGAAGCTTCCCCACCAGGTCTCCCGCGACAACGGGGTAGGCCCTGCGCAACCTCCACCGACGCTGTTCGACAGCGATTCCGAGACCACCGAGCCGGCGGCGGACCCCTCGGTGGCCGAGGCCGCCGCGGCGGCCGAGGCGGAGCAACTGACGGTGATCTACGTCGCGTACGCTGCCAACGCCGACAGCGACAAGGTCCTGGCCGCCTGGTGGGGTACGCCGACGTCGCTGGAGGACGACGGCGCCATGGTGTGGACCCCGGAGCCGATCGACATGAGCATCGCCACCGCCGAGCAGGATTCCAGCGACTCCCGCGATGACCTGCGCGATGCGGGTATCACTGTCCCCCGCGAAAAGGGCTTCACCGGGGGAGACCTGCCTGTTCTGGGCGTCACGCACCGCTTCGAGGTCGCCAAGCGTCCGTCCGCCGAACAGGAACCAACCATTTCCGACATAGAAGACGGCGATGAGTAAGAACACCCAACCACCGCTGTTCACCGCCCCCGGCAGCCGCGGCGGCTCCGGTAAGGGCCGCGCCGACCGGGGTCAACCGTCCCCGGCTGCCGTGCACGAGCTCTTCGACCCCGCCCGGCTGGCCCAAGCCCGCAGCCTCATCGGGATGACGAAGAGGCGGCTGGCCGACGAGCTGGGGGTGACCCCTGCTGCGGTGAGCCAGTACGAGATGGGCACCAACCGGCCGCGCCCCGACCTGCTGCCGCGCCTGGCCAAGATTTTGGATGTACCGCTGACGTACTTCCTGGCGGGGCGGCCCCACGCGCGGCTGGACCCCTCGGCCGCGCACTTCCGCAGTCTGCGCGGCACCCGGGCCTACCAGCGCGCCAAAGCCGTCGCGTTCACCGAACAGGTCTGGGAGCTGACCTACGCACTCGAGAAGCGTGTCCAGCTCCCCGTGGTCGACCTCCCCGGCTTCGCCGGCGGCGAGGTGCACCCGGGCACCGATCTGCCCAGCGAACCTGCCTCCGCCGCCCGAGCCCTGCGAGTCGCGTGGGGGCTGGGCACCGGGCCTATCGCTCACCTGGTCCGGCGCCTGGAAGCGCACGGCATCGTGGTGGTCACCCCGCAGCGCGACGAGGACCTGCGCTCCGTCGACGCCTTCTCCACCTCGCGCCTCCCGCGCCCGTTGATCGTACTGACGCCCAACCGGACCGACGACGTCTACCGGCACCGCTTCAGCGCCGCCCACGAGCTGGGCCACCTGATCCTGCACGGCGACACCAATCCCGGTGACATCACCCAGGAACGCGAGGCCGACACCTTCGCAGCCGAGTTCCTCACCCCCCGCGAATCGATCCTGCCCGAACTGCCCGCACGGGCGGACCTGCACAAGCTCTCGCAGCTCCGCGACGGTTGGGGCGTCTCGGTGCACTCCCTGTTGTACCGCTGCCGAGAACTCGGCCTCCTGTCGGACTCCTCGGCCAGCCGCGCCTACCAGCGGCTGCACGGCCTGCAGGGGCAACCCGGTTTCGCTCCGGAACCCCTGGCTGGCTATCCCGGCGAACAGCCCTCGCTGCTGTCCCAGGCCTTCGCCCTCGCCTGCGACCACGGGCTGACAATTACTGAACTGGCTCACGAGTTGGCTTGGAGTGCAGCCCAGGTGCGGCGCATGTTCGGTTTTGAGGAAGACCGGCCAGCCCTCCGACTGGTCAGCAGCTCGTCCTGATGGCCAGCCGGCTCCCGCAGGGAACGGCGCCCCCAGAGCCGTCGGGACACCTGCCAGGCTCGTCGTCGGCTCCGGTTCCCCATGCTCACGGCGATGCTCCGCGGCGTACACCGCGTGGACGTGGCCAGCGCCGCCAGCCAACGCTGGCCGGCACCGTGCCAGCAGCACACCTCAATCAGCTGCCGCGCGTTTTTTTGGTACGCGCACCACGCGGCGCTGGACCGGTTTGATCACGGCCGTCTCATTGAGGCGGTCGAGATCGAGGTAGTGGACGTTGCGGACGTGGACCACCTCGAAATCGGCAGGGTTGATGGGGCGCCGCTTTGTGCGGACGAGTCCGGCCTCCGCAAGTTCTCGGAGGCCTTTGCTGCGTGTGTCCTCGCTGAGTGCGAAGCGGCGTTCTGCATCCTTGGGGCTGAACCACAGTGCCTCGTCGTTCGCCGCAGGACCGCGTTCACACAGCAGTGCGAGGAACATCGCGACGCCCGCCCCGGAGAGCACGGTGAGGTACCCGTTAATCCAGAAAGCCCGTGGGATCTGGACATAGCGGTGGAGGACGGCCCCAAATGCGCTCTCGGTCGCCTCCTTGCGGGCTGCAGCCCCAGGCGCCACGTAGGGCTTGCCGTCACCGCTCTCATCCAGGACCACGACCTGGTTGGGGCGCCCCAACTGAGACACGATCTCGATGAACTGGTTCTCCACCAGCCATGCCTGTGCGTCACTGATCCGCCGGGCGCCAGCCGTTGCCGGGTCACGAAGGTCAAGCAAGGTGGCCCAGGCCCGGTTCGTGAAGGTGAGGCCCTGGGCCGAGTCTTCCTTCTGCATCCATAGGTAGCTCAGGAACAGCTTCAGCCGAACCTGGCCTCCCCGGCCGCCCCGAAGCATCCGAGCCAGCGGAGGGGGCGGATCGTCAGGGTGGACGCGTTGGACGAAGCTGTAGCGCAACTGAGCCTTGTTCCGCCCGTAGTTGGCAGCGTTCCCCGCCGCTCGCAGTGCCTCGTTCGACGGGGAGCGCTTCGTCTGGACAGACCCACTTTTCGCTTGCACCCGGTCGCCCTTCGTAGAGTTAGTAGCCATAAGTAATTCTTAGTTACGTAGTGCCGGGTTCTAAGGTACCTGCTACCCGCTACGAAGGTACCCCCTGAACTGGGTAAGAACCTGTCACCCAGGGCACAAAGGTGGGGGGTTACCTGGTCGATAGGTGAAGAAGAGGCTGGCGCTTCTCCGGCTGATCCGTCTATCGTTGAAGCAGAGCAGCTGATGTTGAAGGCGGGACGGGAGGTATCCCTACTCCCGCCCTAGGGACTGCAGCTGACTTAGCGTCACCACGGTTCAAGTAGTCCGAAGGTTCGCCGTCCCCGCCATAGGAGGCGAATGACGGATGGCGGAGGGGAGCAGACGGGGTTGTGCCCCTCGTCCCCCTCCCCTGTGGTCCCGCCGTGTGAGGGCCCGGAGCATCGCTCCGGGCCCTCACACGTGTCCGGTGAGCCGAGGGCATCGGTCGCAGCTGCGGTCACCGGGGTCCTGGTAGGGCCGGGCCCCGGTCGCCTGGCACGAGTGCGTCACGGCCCACCCTCAGTTCGGGCACGTACTTGTACAGCGTCGTACGGGAGACACCGAGAAGCTTCGCGATCGAGGTGATCGTGTTGTCTGGCTGCGCGAGCAGGGCACGGGCGTGCCGCACCTGTTCCTCTCTCATGGCGGGCGGCCGGCCGATCCGCTCGCCCCGGGCCCGTGCCGCAGCCAGGCCCTCGTGGGTGCCCTGCACGATGAGTTCGCGGATGAACTCGGCGAGCGCGGCAAAGACGTGGAAGACGAGGCGCCCGCCGGGCGTGGTGGTGTCGAGGGACTCGTGTAGGGACTGGAAGCCGATCCCGCGCTTGCGGAGTCCGGCCACGATGGAGATCAGGTCTTGGATCGAGCGACCCAAGCGATCGAGCGAGGGCACTACGAGCGTGTCACCGGGCCGGAGATAGTCGAGGCACTTCCACAGTTCCTCGCGCTCCGCGTTCTTGCCGGACTTCTTGTCGGTGAAGACCCGCGTGCAGCCGGCCGCTGTCAGTGCCGAGATCTGCCGATCGAGCAGTTGGCCTTTCGTGGAGACCCGGCCGTACCCGACCCGGGCCCCGGACAAGTTGGTGGGGAAGGCTTCTAGCGGGCTGTCAGCGTCCGCCCACTCAGCGGTATTCGTCATGCACGGCACCGTACAGAAAAGGGCTCTGCCGCGTTTCTGGACGCCCTTAGTTGTTGAACACCCTTATTGGACACCAGAAGTCGACTCTGGCGGGGCGTGTCGATGTCCGGGCGCCATTGTCCAACAATCGATCGTTTTCTGGACGGCACGCCAATCGCGGCAGCACTGCCTTGGAGGGGTGCCGTTCGATCCCGAGGCCCGATCGACGGTGCCGTGCGGAAGGCAGCTGCCGGTTGTCCTTCGAGAACAGCCTGGGGGACAACCGGCACGGGGTGGAACGCGGCGGTTCAGTGGATGAGGGAACGCAGTACAGGAACGCTGGCTCCGGCGGCGGTCAGGCCGGCGAGGACGGCACCCGCTACAGGGACCGCTGTGAGGTAGGTGAGTCCTCCGGCGATGGCGCCAATGAACATCGCGGTCAGGAGAACGACCACGGTGTGCATCGTCATGAACGGCTGGCCGGAGTCTGAGACGGCGCTGTGGGAAGCGGACGGGTCGGGGGTCGAGTTCTGCGAGTTCGTCGTCATGCCATCTACTCGACCACCGCAAGGGCTCTGACCTGCACAAACAGAACGCACCCATGAGAGATAGATCGCGTCGAAACGGGGCCGTACAAAGGCCGAGACGGGCGGAACGTATCCGATCATTCCGAGAGTGTTCCGTCCTGTTCCTGCAAGTTCCGTACTGTTCCATACCTCTGGCTCTAGCCTGGTCGCTCGCGCAGCACGCCGGGGGACGCACATGGACTACGCCACGAACATCGGAAGCGATGGGCCGCAGCAGGACGCGGCCTATGAGCAACAGTTGGCGGAGTTCGCCGAACAGTTGCGCCAGCTCCGCCTGGAGCGCGGAAATCCAGCACTGAGGGACATCGCCAGCCGCGCGGATCAGACCCAAGGCATGCGGGCTCTGCCTTTGGGGACGCAGAGTGACATCTTCAAGGGCAAGCGGCTGCCCCGCCTGGACTTTCTCATGGCGCTGGTCCGCATCCTGCTCGCACACGACGTATACGGCCAGTTCGATGGGAAGGCGGTTCCCCCTTATGGCACACCTGTGGTGGACGCCTGGCAAAGCAGGTGGAAAAGGCTTGAGGCACAACGCTCCTCGAACGGTGCCACCACTGCTCCGCGACTCGACTCCCGTCGCCTAGCCGACAGTTCAGCTGTTGCTGCGGAAGCGGAAAGCCTGACCTCCTCCCTACCTCTCGTCTCAGGGCCGGTCCTTGAGTCCCCACCCATCGACGAGGCCCACCGGTCGGGCCTGCTGCAAGCAGACCCCTTCACTGTTACCAGTCGTTTCGTTGCGCACACCGGCACGGTCTACGCGGTGGCGTTCTCGCCCGATGGTCGTCTCCTTGCCGCCGCTGGCGAGGACGGGATGGTGCGGTTGTGGGACCCGGCGACCCGGCGGCCCGTCGGCGACCCTCTCACCGGCCCCGACGATGATGTCTGGACGTTGGTGTTCTCGCCCGACGGGCGTCTCCTCGCCGCTGATGGCGGCGAAGGAACAGTGTGGCTGTGGGACCCGGCGACCCGGCGGCCCGTCGGCGACCCCCTCACCAACCCCGACGGCACGGTCTACGCGGTGGCGTTCTCGCCCGACGGGCGTCTCCTCGCCGCCGTCGGCGAGGAGGGAACGGTGCGGTTGTGGGACCCGGCGACCCGGCGGCCTGTCGGCGACCCCCTCACCGGCCACACCGGCACGGTCTACGCGGTGGCGTTCTCGCCCGACGGGCGTCTCCTCGCCACCGCTGGCATCGACGGAACGGTGCGGTTGTGGGACGTGGCGACCCGGCGGCCCGTCGGCGACCCCCTCACCGGCCACACCGGCGCGGTTCTTGCGTTGGTGTTCTCGCCCGACGGGCGTCTCCTTGCCGCCGTCGGCCAGGACGGAACGGTGCGGTTGTGGGACCCGGCCACCCGGCGGCCCGTCGGCAACCCCCTCACCGGCCACACCGGCGCGGTCTACGCGGTGGCGTTCTCGCCCGATGGGGGCCTCCTCGCCACCGCTGGCATCGACGGAACGGTGCGGTTGTGGGACGCGGCGACCCGGCGGCCCGTCGGCGACCCCCTCACCGGCCACACCGGCGGAACCATCGGCATCGGGTTCTCGCCCGACGGGCACCTTCTCGCCACTGCTGGCAAGGACGGAGCGGTGACGCTGTACAGCGCGCGAGGGCCGCTGAATGCACTGAACGACAAGTTAGGCCTGGTTGGGACCAGAGCTCTCCTATCAGCTTTGGACCAAGGTCATGCGATCCCGCTGCCTGCGCTCCCGAACGGGGGTACCGCTGTCGCCTTTTCGGCCGATGGGCGTCTCCTGGCCACCGCCAACGACGAGGGAGTGGTGCGGCTGTGGGATCCGGTTACGCGGCAGCCTGTCGGCGACTCCCTCTCCGGCCACACCGGCACGGTTTGGGCGGTGGCGTTCTCGCCCGACGGGCGTCTCCTCGCCACCGCCGGCGACCACGGAGTGGTGCGGCTGTGGGACCCGGCTACCCGGCAGCCTGTCGGCGACCCCCTCACCGGCCACGGTCACGACGACACGATTCTTGCGGTGGCGTTCTCGCCCGACGGGCGTCTCCTCGCCGCTGATGGCAAGGACGGAAGGGTGTGGCTGTGGGATCCGGTTACGCGGCAGCCTGTCGGCGACCCCCTCTCCGGGCACACCGGCACGGTCAACGTGGTGGCGTTCTCGCCCGACGGGCATCTCCTGGCCACTGCTGGCGGTGAGGGAGTGGTGCGGTTGTGGGATCCGGTTACGCGGCAGCCTGTCGGCGACCCCCTCACCGGCCACACCGGCGCGGTTCTTGCGGTGGCGTTCTCGCCCGACGGGCACCTCCTCGCCACCGCCAACGACGAGGGAATGGTGCGGCTGTGGGACTTGGCCACCCGGCAGCCTGTCGGCGACCCCCTCACCGGCCCCGACGACGCGGTCTGGGCGATGGCGTTCTCGCCCGACGGGCACCTCCTCGCCACCGCCGGCGACCACGGAGTGGTGCGGCTGTGGGATCCGGTTACGCGGCAGCCTGTCGGCGACCCCCTCACCGGCCACACCGGCACGGCTCTTGCGGTGACGTTCTCGCCCGACGGGCGTCTCCTCGCCACCGCCGGCGAGAATTCGACAGTGCTGTGGATAGTGCCGTAGAAGCAGCGCCCAGGCCGAGCGGTGAAGTGGATCGGCGGTGGGCACTGGCGACGGCGGCTGGTTAGCCAACGATGCCGAGTTCGGTGTCGGGGCGGCACAGCACGCAAGCGCGGACGCCATCGGTGATCAAGCGTCGAGCCTCTTGGGCGGTGATCACCTGGCGGGTGCGGAGTCGGGTGTTGCAGGGGCCGGCGTGGACGTACATGGGTGTCTTGTCCTTGCCGCTGTGTTCCAGCACCCAGTCCGGCGGCGGGGGTGGCGGCCGGCGGGCGGCGAGCGCGGCTTGGCGCGCCTCGGCGTCTTTGATCCACCGGTCGGTCGTCGCGAGTTGCTGGACCTGGACGCGGCGCAGGAAGTAGAGCAGCTCCAGCGGTGAGGGCGGCGGGGGAGGGAGTGGTTCGGACACGCTGGTGCTCCTGAGCGAGGTCAGGTTCCGAGGCGGACCGAGCGCCAGCTGCTGGTGCTTCGACTGATCAGCCCGCCCTCTTCGAGCCGTCCGAGCTGGTAGGCCACGGACGAGGTGGACGACAGTCCGACCAGCTGCCCGATCTGCCGGATGCTCGGGCCCTCGCCGGTCTCGGCGATCCGCGCGCGGATGCAGCCGAGGATCCGCTCCTGCCGTGCGCTCAGGTGATCCATCACGGCGATGTCTCCTCTCCGTGCTCACGGTCGCGGGCGACCTGGTGCAGTTCCACCCGGGCGGCCGGCGACCGGCCCGCCGCCGTCGACCAGAACGGATGACAGACCAGGCGCGCGGAGAGCCGCAGCAGTCGGCGGCGCAGCACCGTGGTGCTCCGCTGCCGCGGGGCGGCGAGCGCCGCATACGTGCGGTCCCAGTCCTTCTGGGCCTGCACCAGGTCGTCGGGAAACACGGTTCGCGCCATACCTGAATTACAACACGTGTTCGATTTGCGGGGCGAGCGGCACGCGGATCAGTCGAGGGTGGAGATGTCCTCCGGAGTGAGGTCGGTGCGCGTCCGCTGCGCTCGCACGGAATGGCGCCAGCGGCCGGAGTCGACGGCGGTGTCCCCGAGGAACTCGACGACAAGCTCCGGAGCGACGCAGGTGAAGGACAAGGGCTCGCGGCTGCCCCAGGTGACGGTCAGCCGCATCCCCCACCAGGGATGTCCCGGGCCAGCAGGCGTGAGGAGGGGGCCGATCTCGTCCCGCAGTGCGAGCGGCAGTGGCGCGCTGCGGGCGACGAGCCGCAGCCGGCCGCCGCGGGTGTAGCGGCCGAGGAGAAGCGCGTTCGGGCGAGTGACCGGTCCGGTGACCGCACCCACGACCGCCTCCGCGGTGTCCCGGGAGCGGATCTTGAACCATCCACGCCGCCCCGCCAGGTACGGCTGCTGGGCGCCCTTCGCCACCACGCCTTCCACCCCGAGACCGCCCCACTCCGTCAGCCACTGCTCCGCCAAGGCCCGGTCCTCCGTCGTGGGCGTCAGCTGCCACGGCGCATGCAGATCGTGGCCCTGGAACAGGGACTCCAACGCGGCCCGGCGTTCGACGTAGGGCCAGGTGAGCATGTCGACCCCCGCATGCTCCAGCAGGTCGAAGGCGATGAAGTGCGCCGGCTGCTCAACGGCCAGCCGAGCAGTGGTCGCTGGGCGCCGGTTCAGTCGGTGCTGCAGCGCGGAGAAGTCGAGGCGCCCGCAGGTGTGGATGACGACCTCGCCGTCCAGGACGACGTCCTCACCCAGGGCCGCGGCCGCGTCCGCGATCTCGGGGAACGCGCCGGTGAGATCCCGCAGGTTCCGGGACTGCAAGAAGACATCGCCCCCATGGGCGAAGACCAGTAGCCGATAGCCGTCGTACTTGGGCTCGAACACCATGCCGCCGGGCACGGCACCGGGCGCGGGCAACCGGGCGAGGGCCTGCGCGGCCATCGGCACCACCGGGGGATCAATCCTCACTTTCCCGGCATACACCGCACGCCCCGCACAGCAGGAGCGGACGCGCGGACCGAACTGCTAGTCCGGCGGTGTGACCTTCTTCCAGCCGGTCACCGAACCCGTGCCGCTCGATGGCTCTGGTCGCGCAACTGAAGCGCGATGGCACTCGAAGCGTCACTTCGTGAATGGCGAGCGGAGACACGACGTCCGTGCCCCATCGTCTCGAAAGACGTCGATGTTCCCCG